>NZ_SJXD01000031.1 GCF_004336745.1 Roseococcus sp. SYP-B2431 | reverse complement strand
ACAAGATGGACCTGGCGGATCCCGACCTGGTGGAGCTGGTGGAGATGGAGGTGCGCGAGCTGCTGTCCTCCTACCAGTTCCCGGGCGACGACATCCCCATCATCAAGGGTTCGGCGGTGGCCGCGCTTGAGGACAAGACGCCCGAGATCGGCGAGAACGCGGTGCTCGAGCTGATGGCGGCGGTGGACAGCTACATCCCGCAGCCGGAGCGGGCGATCGACCGTCCGTTCCTGATGCCGGTCGAGGACGTGTTCTCGATCTCGGGCCGCGGCACGGTGGTGACGGGCCGCGTGGAGCGCGGGATCGTGAAGGTCGGCGAGGAAGTGGAGATCATCGGCCTGAAGGACACCGTGAAGACGGTGGTGACGGGCGTGGAGATGTTCCGCAAGCTGCTGGACCAGGGGCAGGCGGGCGACAACATCGGCGCGCTGCTGCGCGGCACGAAGCGTGAGGACGTGGAGCGCGGGCAGGTTCTGGCGAAGCCGGGCTCGATCACGCCGCACACGAAGTTCAAGGCCGAGGCGTACATCCTGACGAAGGAAGAGGGCGGCCGCCACACGCCGTTCTTCACGAACTATCGTCCGCAGTTCTACTTCCGGACGACGGACGTGACGGGGATCGTGCAGCTTCCCGAGGGCGTCGAGATGGTGATGCCGGGCGACAACGTGTCGATGGACGTGGAGCTGATCGCGCCGATCGCGATGGACGAGGGGCTTCGCTTCGCGATCCGCGAGGGCGGCCGCACCGTCGGCGCCGGCGTCGTCGCCTCGATCGCGAAGTAAGCGGGCGCAATCCACCATGGACAGCCAGAATATCCGCATCCGCCTCAAGGCGTTCGATCACCGCGTGCTCGATGGCAGCACGCGGGAGATCGTGCAGACGGCGAAGCGGACGGGTGCGCGCGTGCGCGGACCCATCCCGCTGCCGACGCAGATCGAGCGTTTCACCGTGAACCGCTCGCCCCACGTGGACAAGAAGAGCCGCGAGCAGTTCGAGATTCGGACGCATCGCCGGCTTCTCGACATCGTCGACCCCACCCCGCAGACCGTGGACGCGCTGATGAAGCTCGACCTCGCCTCCGGTGTGGACGTCGAGATCAAGATCTGAGGACGGAACCATGGCCACCCAGGTCCGGACCGGGCTGATCGCGCGCAAGCTCGGCATGACTCGGCTCTTTAACGACGACGGCTCCACGACGCCGGTGACGGTGCTGCATCTCGATGCGGTGCGGGTCATCGCGCAGCGGACGGCCGAGACCGACGGCTACACCGCGCTGCAGGTGGGCATCGGCAAGGCGAAGCCGAAGAACGTGACGAAGGCCAATCGCGGCCACTTCGCGAAGGCCGGCGTCGAGGCTCCCATGAAGCTGACCGAGTTCCGCGTGGACGCCGAGGCGCTCGTCGCCCCCGGCACCGTGCTGAGCGGCGCGCATTTCGTGACGGGCCAGAAGGTGGACGTCACCGGCACCTCGAAGGGCAAGGGATTTGCCGGCGCCATGAAGCGCTGGAACTTCGCCGGCCTCGAGGCCTCGCACGGCGTGTCGATCAGCCATCGTTCGCATGGCTCGACCGGCAACCGTCAGGATCCCGGCAAGACCTTCAAGAACAAGAAGATGGCGGGCCATCTCGGCGTGGAGCGCATCACTACCCAGAATCTGGTGGTGGCTGGCCATGACGCCGAGCGCGGCCTGCTGCTCATCAAGGGCGCCGTCCCGGGTTCCGCCGGCGGCTATGTGCTGGTGCGCGATGCGGTGAAGCGCGCGCGCCCGGCCGAAGCGCCGTTCCCCGCGGCGACGGTCTGAGGGTCGAACCATGCAAGTTTCCGTCATCACGCTGGACAATGCGCCGGCCGGCGAGGCCGAGCTCCCGGACGACCTGTTCGGCACCGCGCCTCGCGCCGACATCATGGCCCGCGTCGTCCACTGGCAGCTCGCGAAGCGCCGGGCGGGCACGCACAAGGTCAAGGGCATGGGCGAGGTCTCCGGCACGACCAAGAAGCCCTATCGGCAGAAGGGCACGGGCTCCGCTCGTCAGGGCTCGCTGCGCGCTCCGCAGTTCCGCAAGGGCGGCGTGGTGCATGGCCCGGTCGTGCGCGACCACGGCTATTCGCTGAACAAGAAGGTGCGCCGCCTCGGCCTCATCTCGGCGCTGAGCCAGAAGGCCGCCGACGGCAAGCTGATCGTGCTCGACGCCGCGACCGCGGACGAGAGCGCCAAGACCTCCGCCATGGCCAAGCGCGTCAAGGCGCTGGGCTGGACGAAGGCGCTGGTCATCGACGCGACGGTGGACGCCAACTTCCTCCGCGTGCTGCGCAACATCCCCGGGATGGACGCGCTGCCGACGGTCGGCGCCAACGTCTATGACATCCTCAACCACGACGTGCTGGTGGTGACCCGCGCCGGCGTGGAAGCCCTGAAGGAGCGCCTCGCATGAGCGCGACGTTCAGCAAGCCGAAGGCGGCGCCGGCGATCAGCAAGGAGCGGATGTACCAGTGCATCCTCTCGCCGCTGGTGACCGAGAAGGCCACCCTGATGAGCGAACTCGGCCAGTACGCGTTCCGCGTGGCGATCGATGCGTCCAAGCCCGAGATCAAGCAGGCCGTCGAAGGACTCTTCGGCGTGCAGGTGCTCGCGGTGAACACGCTGCTCGTGAAGGGCAAGACGAAGCGCTTCAAGGGCCGTCCCGGCAAGCGCTCTGACTGGAAGAAGGCGATGGTGCGCCTGGTCGAAGGCCAGAGCATCGATCTGACCACGGGGCTCAGCTAAGCCATGGCGCTCAAGCATTTCAATCCGATCACGCCGAGCACGCGCGGCACGGTCCTGATCGACCGTTCCGGCCTGTGGAAGGGCAAGCCCGTGAAGGCGCTGACGGAGGGCAAGAGCCACTCCGGCGGTCGCAACAATCACGGCCGCATCACCGTGCGGTTCCGTGGGGGCGGGCACAAGCAGTCCTACCGCATCGTCGACTTCAAGCGCCGCGCGAAGTGGGGCATCCCCGCGACCGTCGAGCGCATCGAGTACGATCCGAACCGCACGGCCTTCATCGCGATGGTGAAGTACCAGGACAACGAGATCGCCTACATCCTGGCGCCGCAGCGCCTGAAGGTGGGCGACACGGTGATCGCCGGCGACAAGGCCGACATCAAGCCGGGCAACGCCATGCCGCTGGGTTCGATCCCGGTCGGCACGGTGATCCACAACATCGAGCTGAAGCCGGGCGCCGGCGGCAAGGTCGCGCGCTCCGCGGGCACCTTCGCGCAGCTGGTGGGCAAGGATGCCGGCCTGGCGCAGATCAAGCTGATGTCGGGCGAAGTCCGGACCGTGCGCGGCGAGTGCATCGCCTCCATCGGTGCCGTGTCCAACCCGGACAACAGCAACCAGGAGCTGGGCAAGGCGGGTCGCAGCCGCTGGCTCGGCCGCAAGCCGCATCAGCGCGGCGTGGTGATGAACCCCGTCGACCACCCGCATGGTGGTGGCGAGGGCCGGACCTCTGGCGGCCGTCACCCCGTGACGCCGTGGGGCAAGCCGACCAAGGGTGCGAAGACGCGCAACAACAAGCGGACGGATCGCAATATCGTGCGCCGCCGCAACGCGACGAAGGGCTGATCGCGATGCCGCGCAGTGTATGGAAAGGGCCGTTCGTGGACGGCTATCTCCTCGCGAAGGCGGAGGCCGCCCGGTCCTCCACCCGCAACGAGCTCATCAAGACCTGGTCGCGCCGCAGCACGATCCTGCCGCAGTTCGTCGGACTCACCTTCGGCGTCTACAACGGCAAGAAGTTCCTGCCCGTTCAGGTTTCCGAGAACATGGTCGGCCATAAGCTCGGCGAATTCTCGCCGACGCGGACCTTCGGGGGTCACTCGGCCGACAAGAAGGCGAAGCGGGGCTAAGCCATGAGCAAGCCGAAGCATCCCCGCGGTCTCGCGGACTCCGAGGCGCAGGCCATCACGCACAACATCCGCGTGAGCCCGCGCAAGCTGAACCTGATCGCCGCGATGATCCGCGGCTCCAAGGCTCAGGAAGCGGTCGCGACGCTGACCTTCAGCAAGCGCCGCATCGCGCAGACGGTGAAGAAGACGCTCGAGAGCGCCATCGCCAATGCCGAGAACAACCACCAGCTGGACGTCGACCGCCTGGTCGTCTCGAAGGCGGAAGTGGGTCGCTCCATCGTCATGAAGCGCTTCGCAGCGCGCGGGCGGGGAAAATCCTCGCGCATCGAGAAGTGGTTCAGCCACCTCAAGATCGTCGTGGCCGAGCAGCAGGCGCCGGCGGCGTCGAACGAAGTGGGGGCCGCGTAATGGGGCACAAAGTCAATCCGATCGGCCTGCGCCTCGGCATCAACCGGACCTGGGACAGCCGCTGGTTCGCCGATGCGGGCTACGCCAAGCAGCTGCATGACGACCTGAAGCTGCGCGAGACGCTGAAGGACCGCCTGAAGTCCGCCGGCGTGTCCAAGGTGGTGGTGGAGCGTCCGGCCAAGAAGCCGCGCGTGACCATCCACGCCGCCCGCCCGGGCGTCGTGATCGGCAAGAAGGGCGCCGACATCGACAGCCTCCGCAAGGAGCTGTCGGCCAAGGCCGGCGCCGAGGTCTCGCTGAACATCCTCGAGATCCGTAAGCCGGAGCTCGACGCGGTCCTGGTGGCCGAGAGCATCGCCCAGCAGCTGGAGCGCCGGGTGGCCTTCCGCCGCGCGATGAAGCGCGCCGTGCAGTCCGCGATGCGCCTGGGCGCGCTCGGCATCCGGATCAACTGCTCCGGCCGCCTCGGCGGCGCCGAGATCGCGCGCATGGAGTGGTACCGCGAGGGCCGCGTGCCACTGCACACGTTGCGCGCCGACATCGACTACGGCGTCGCGACGGCGAAGACGACCTATGGCACCTGTGGCGTGAAGGTCTGGATCTTCAAGGGCGAGATCATGGCCCATGATCCGGGCGCGCAGGACAAGCGCGCTCAAGAACAAGCGCCGCAGCGTTAAGGTGAACTGAGATGTTGCAGCCGAAGCGAACCAATTACCGGAAGGCCCACAAGGGCCGGATCAAGGGCGTTGCCAAGGGCGGCTTCACGCTGTCCTTCGGCGGCTACGGCCTGAAGGCGCTCGAGCCGGAGCGCGTCACCGCGCGCCAGATCGAGGCTGCTCGCCGTGCGATCACGCGCGCCATGAAGCGCGCGGGCCGCGTCTGGATCCGGATCTTCCCGGACGTGCCGGTCTCGACCAAGCCCGCCGAGGTCCGCATGGGCTCGGGCAAGGGCGCTCCCGAGTTCTGGGTGGCCCGGGTGAAGCCCGGCCGCATCATGTTCGAGATCGACGGCGTGCCGGTCGAGACGGCCCGCGAGGCGCTGACCCTCGGCGCCGCCAAGCTGCCGATCCGCACCAAGATCGTTGCGCGCCTCGGCGGCGCGGAGGCCTGAGCATCATGACCAAGATCGTGGATATCCGCACCAAGTCGGAGGACGAGCTCGGCGGCATGCTGATCGACCTTCGCAAGGAGCAGTTCAATCTTCGCTTCCAGCGTGCCACCGGGCAGCTGGAAGCGACGGGCCGCATTCAGCTGGTCCGTCGTGATATCGCCCGTGTGAAAACCGTCCTGGCCGAGCGTTCGCGCGCGGCCGCCAAGGCATAGAGGAGACCCCGGCGATGCCGAAGCGCGTCCTCACCGGACGGGTCGTCAGCGACAAGATGGACAAGACGATCACCGTCTTGATCGAACGTCGCGTGATGCATCCGCTCTACAAGAAGTTCATCCGGCGCTCGAAGAAGTACGCCGCGCATGACGAGCTCAACCTCTGCAAGGAGGGCGACCTCGTCTCCATCGAGGAGTGCCCGCCGCTGAGCAAGCGGAAGGCCTGGATTGTCATCGCGCGCAACGGCGAGACCCTTGCGGCCGAAGCCCTTGAAGGAGCGTCCGCATGATCGGCGTCGAAGCCAATCTGGACGTCGCCGACAATTCCGGCGCGCGTCGTGTCCAGTGCATCAAGGTGCTGGGCGGCTCCAAGCGGAAGACAGCCTCGGTCGGCGACATCATCGTCGTCGCCGTGCAGGAGGCCATTCCGCGGGGCAAGGTGAAGAAGGGCTCGGTCGAGCGCGCGGTCATCGTGCGCACCTCCTATCCCGTCCGCCGCCCCGACGGTTCGGCGATCCGCTTCGACCGGAACGCCGCCGTGCTCATCAACAAGGCCGGCGAGCCGATCGGCACGCGCATCTTCGGACCGGTGGTGCGCGAGCTGCGCGCGCGCAAGTTCATGAAGATCATCTCGCTGGCGCCGGAGGTCCTGTAATCATGGCCGCCAAGATCAAGAAGGGCGACCGGGTGCACGTGCTCTCCGGTCGCGACAAGGGCAAGCGCGGGGAAGTCCTCCGCGTGATCCCGACCGAGAACCGCGCGGTGGTTCAGGGCGTCCACCTGGTCAAGAAGCACACGAAGCAGACGCGCGTGGGCGAGACCGGTGGCATCGTCTCCGTGGAGGCGAAGATCGACCTGTCCAACCTGGCGCTGATCGATCCGAAGACGGACAAGCCCACCCGCGTCGGCTTCCGCGTCCTGGAGGACGGGAAGAAGGTTCGCGTGGCCAAGGGCTCTGGTGAGGTGCTCGACGCATGAGCGGGACGAAGAAGGGCAACGCGCCCGGCAACAAGAACAAGCCGGCCAACAAGCCGACCGCCAAGAAGGCGGAAGTCGATACGACGAGCCGTCGCGTCGACGCCGTCCCGGCTGCCGCGGGCGCCGCGAAGGCCGCGCCGGCCGAGATGGCGCGCCTGCAGGCCTACTACCTCGCGACCGTGAAGGCGAAGCTCCAGGAGGAGTTCGCCTATGCGAACGTGATGGAAGTGCCCAAGCTCGAGAAGATCGTGATCAACATGGGCGTGGGCGAGGCCGCGGGCGACCAGAAGAAGCTGGACGCCGCCGTCGCCGACCTCACGCTGATCTCCGGCCAGAAGCCGGTCCGCACGCGGGCGAAGAAGGCGATCGCCGGCTTCAAGATCCGCGAGGGCCAGGCGATCGGCTGCAAGGTCACGCTCCGCAAGGCGCGCATGTACGAGTTCCTGGACCGCCTGGTCACGATCGCGCTCCCGCGCGTTCGCGACTTCCGCGGCATCCCGGGCAACCGTGGCTTCGACGGCCGGGGCAACTACGCCCTCGGCATGAAGGAGCAGATCGTGTTCCCGGAGATCAACTACGACAAGGTTGATCAGGTGCGCGGCATGGACATCGTGTTCGTCACGACGGCGAAGACGGACAAGGAAGCCAAGGCTCTGCTGAAGGCTTTCGATCTCCCCTTCGTCAACTGAATCATTGGAAAACCGCCGGCTGCCCTCAATTCCTGGGTAGGCCGGCAGGTTCCGGAGGACCATAGACCAAATGGCCAAGACCTCTTCCGTCGAGAAGAACAAGTATCGCGAGAAGCTTTCGGGACAGCACGCCAAGAAGCGCGCCGCCCTGAAGGCCACCGTGATGGACCGCGAGGCGCCCATCGAGGACCGCTTCGAGGCGAGCCTCAAGCTCGCGCAGATGCCGCGCAACGGCGCGAAGATCCGCGTCCGCCTGCGTTGCGAACTCACCGGCCGCGCACGCGGCAACTACCGGAAGTTCAAGCTGAGCCGCAACATGCTGCGGGACCTGGCCAACAAGGGCCAGCTCCCCGGTGTGGTCAAGGCCAGCTGGTAAGGAGCCCGGCACATGTCCATGTCCGACCCGTTGGGCGACCTGCTCACCCGCATCCGCAACGCGCATGGCGCCCGGCAGACGCGCTGCGTCGCGCCCGCCAGCCGCCTGAAGACGGACGTGCTCGACGTCCTGAAGCGCGAGGGCTATATCCGCGCCTGGCGCGTGGAGGAAGTTCGCACCGGCATCAGCCAGATCGAGATCGAGCTGAAGTATTCCGAGGGCGAGCCCGCCATCAAGGAGATCGCGCGCGTGTCCAAGCCGGGCCGCCGCGTCTATTCCAAGATCAAGGAGCTGCCGAAGTTCTATAACGGCCTCGGCATCCAGATCCTGTCCACGCCCCGCGGCGTGATGAGCGACACCGAGGCCCGCGCTGCCAATGTCGGCGGCGAAGTCCTCTGCCGCGTGTTCTGATAGGGGGCCGATATGTCACGCGTTGGTAAATATCCGGTCCCCATTCCTGCTGGCGTCCAGGTCTCCCTGGCCGGCCGCACGCTGGTGGCCAAGGGCAAGCTCGGCGAGCTCCGGCTCGATCTGACGGATGCCGTGGACGTGGACGTGCGCGAGAAGGAGGTCGCGGTCTCGCCGCGCGGCTCCGACACGCGCAGCCGCACCCTCTGGGGCACGACCCGCAGCCTGGTAAACGGCATGGTGCAGGGCGTCTCGACTGGCTTCGTGAAGTCGATGGAGATCACCGGCACCGGCTACCGCGCCGCGATGCAGGGCAACGACCTCGTGATGAACCTCGGTTACAGCCACGAGATCCGCTACCCGCAGCCGCCCGGCATCAAGATCACCTGCGAGCGTCCGACCGCCATCAAGGTCGAGGGCATGGACAAGCAGAAGGTCGGCCAGGTCGCCGCCGAGATCCGCGCGTATCGCGGCCCCGAGCCCTACAAGGGCAAGGGCGTCAAATACGACAACGAAGTCATCCTCCGGAAGGAGGGGAAGAAGAAGTAATGGCCGACAAGATCGCATTGCGGCAGCGCCGCCGCGCTCGTCTGCGCTACCAGCTGAAGGTCAAGGGCGCCGGTCGCCCGCGTCTTTCGGTGTTCCGCTCCGGACGGCATATCTACGCCCAGGTCATCGACGACGTGGCGGGCCGCACGGTCGCCGCCGCCTCGACGCTCGAGAAGGAGCTGCGCGGCGAGCTGAAGACGGGCGCCGACAGGGACGCGGCGACAACCGTGGGCAAGCTGGTAGCCGAGCGCGCGATCGCCGCCGGCGTCAGCGCGGTCGTCTTCGACCGTGGGCCCTTCCTCTATCATGGCCGCGTCAAGGCTCTGGCGGAGGCTGCCCGCGAGGGCGGCCTCTCCTTCTGAGCCGCGGGGAGATCGAACATGGCACGTGAACCGCGCAGTGGCGGCGAAGGCGAGAACCGGGGCCGCGGCCGTGGCCGCGATCGCGACAACAACCGTGGCCCGCAGCCCGAGAGGGACGGCGGCGACGAGCTGCAGGACAAGCTGGTCACCATCAACCGCGTCGCCAAGGTGGTAAAGGGCGGCCGTCGCTTCAGCTTCGCCGCGCTGGTCGTCGTGGGCGACCAGAAGGGCCGCGTGGGCTGGGGCAGCGGCAAGGCACGCGAAGTGCCGGAAGCGATCCGCAAGGCGACGGAGCGTGCCAAGAAGGGCATGATCCGCGTGCCGATGCGCGAGAGCCGCACGCTGCATCACGACGTCGTCGGCGAGTTCGGCGCGGGCAAGGTGATTCTTCGCTCCGCTCCGGCCGGCACGGGCATCATCGCCGGCGGGCCGATGCGCGCCGTCTTCGAGACGCTGGGCATGGGCGACGTCGTGGCGAAGTGCACTGGCTCGACCAACCCGCACAACATGGTGAAGGCGACCTTCGCCGCCCTGACGCGGGCGTCCAGCCCGCGCGCGGTGGCGAACCGTCGCGGCAAGAAGGTCGCCGACCTGCTTGGCCCGCGCAAGGATGGCGCCGTCGAGACCGCGGAGGTGGCCAATGTCTGAGACGAAGCAGACGGTCCGCGTGACGCAGATCGCCTCGGGCAACGGCAAGAAGCCGGGCCAGCAGGCGACGCTGGTCGGGCTGGGCCTGAACAAGATCAACCGCTCGCGCGAGCTGGAGGATACGCCCGCAGTGCGCGGCATGATCCGCAAGGTCGCGCATCTCGTGAAGGTGGAGGGCTGACCGCGTTGCGGTCGGACCTCCGAAGGACATGGTCATGAAGCTCAACGAATTGCGTGACAACGAGGGCGCGCGGCCGAAGTTCAAGCGGATCGGCCGCGGCATCGGCTCGGGCAAGGGCAAGACGTCCGGCCGCGGCGTGAAGGGCCAGAAGGCCCGGACCGGCGTGTCGCTGAACGGCTTCGAGGGTGGTCAGCTCCCGATCTATCGGCGTCTGCCGAAGCGCGGGTTCAAGAACATCTTCCGCCTGGAATACGCGACCATCAACCTCGGCACGCTGGAGAAGGCGTTCGAGGAAGGCAAGCTGAAGGCCGGCGAGCCGGTCACCGAGGCGAGCCTGCGCGATGCCGGCGTGGTGCGTCAGGGCAAGAAGTTCGCGGGCGTGCGGCTGCTGGGCAATGGCGAGATCAAGCGCGCGGTGCAGATCACGGTCTCCGGCGCCTCGGCGGCAGCGGTCGCGGCGATCGAGGCCGCGGGCGGCAAGGTGACCCTGCCGGCCCCGGAAGCCGCCGCGGAGTGAATCCGGCGCCGGGCGTCGGTCCACTCTGGAACGTGGCGCCCCCGGGCATTATCCATAGGCCCGTGATCCATAACGCCGGGCGCGTGACGCCCGGAAAAGGATAGACGCATGGCCTCGGCCACCGATCAGCTTGGCAACAGCCTCAATTTCGGCGTCCTCGCCAAGGCGACGGAGCTCAAGAACCGCATCTGGTTCACGCTCGGCGCGCTCATCGTCTACCGGATCGGCACCTATGTGCCGGTGCCGGGGGTTGATGCGGCGGTGATGGGCGAGATGCTGCGCCAGCACGGCGGCGGCATCCTCGGCATGTTCGACATGTTCACCGGCGGCGCCCTCGGGCGCATGACGGTGCTCGCGCTCAACATTATGCCCTATATCTCGGCCAGCATCATCGTCCAGCTGATGACAGCGGCCATCCCGAGCTGGGAGGCCCTCAAGAAGGAGGGCGACAGCGGGCGCAAGAAGCTCAACCAGTACACCCGCTACCTGACCCTGGTCATCGCCATCGTGCAGGCCTACAGCATCGGCGTGGGGCTGGAGGCGATCCGCGGCAATTCGGGCCCGGCGGTGACCGACCCGGGCATGTTCTTCCGCGTTTCCACCACCATCACCCTGGTCGGCGGAACGATGTTCCTGATGTGGCTGGGCGAGCAGATCACCGCGCGGGGCGTGGGCAACGGCATCTCGCTGATCATCTTCGCGGGCATCGTGGCCAACCTGCCCTCGGCGCTGATCTCCACGCTGGAGCTGGGGCGGACGGGCGCGCTCTCCACCTTCTTCATCATCTTCTTCCTGACCGCGGCCGTGGGCACCATCGTCTTCGTGGTCTTCATGGAGCGGGCCCAGCGCCGGATCCCGGTGCAGTACCCCAAGCGTCAGGTGGGCAACCGCATGTTCGGCGGCGAGAACACGCACCTGCCGCTGAAGCTGAACACCGCGGGCGTGATCCCGCCGATCTTCGCCTCCTCGCTGCTGCTGCTGCCGGCGACCGTCGCGGGCTTCTCGACCGACCGCACGGCCGACACCTGGCTGCAGACGATCGCCAACATGCTGGCGCATGGCCAGCCGCTCTACATGGCGCTCTACATCGCGCTGATCGCCTTCTTCGCCTTCTTCTACACGGCCGTGGTGTTCAATCCGGCCGAGACGGCGGACAACCTGAAGAAGTATGGCGGCTTCGTCCCCGGCATCCGCCCCGGCCAGCAGACCGCGGATTACCTTGACCGCGTACTGACCCGCCTGACGGTCGTCGGCGCCGCCTATCTGGTCATCGTCTGCATCATCCCCGAGATCCTGATCTCGAATTACGGCGTGCCCTTCTACTTCGGCGGCACCTCGCTGCTGATCATCGTGACCGTGACCATGGACACGGTGGCCCAGGTGCAGTCGCATCTCTTCGCCCACCAGTACGAGGGTCTGATCAAGAAGGCCCGCCTCGGCGGCCGCGGCCCGCGGCCGAGGTAACGGGGGATGACGATGAACCTCATCCTCCTGGGCCCGCCGGGCGCCGGCAAGGGCACCCAGGCCAAGCGGCTCGAGGAGCGCTTCGGCCTGGTGCAGATCTCTACCGGCGACATGCTGCGCGCCGAGGTGAAGTCGGGCTCGGCCATCGGGCTCGAGGCCAAGGCGATCATGGAGCGCGGCGAGCTGATCCCGGATTCAGTGATCACCGCCATGCTCGCCGCCCGGGTGCAGCAGCCGGACGCCGCCCGCGGCTTCATCCTGGACGGCTTCCCGCGCACGACGCCCCAGGCGGAGGCGCTGGACGGCATGCTCGCCGAGAAGGGCCTCGTGCTCGACCATGTGATCGAGCTCAAGGTCGACGACGCGAAGATGGTCGAGCGCATCTCCGGCCGGTACACCTGCGCCCGATGCGGCGAGGGCTACCACGACGTCTTCAAACAGCCGAAGGTGCCGGGCGTCTGCGGCGTCTGCGGCAGCACGGAATTCACGCGGCGCGCCGACGACAAGGCCGAGACAGTGGGGGCCCGCCTGGCCGCCTACCACCGTCAAACGGCGCCGCTGCTGCCCTACTATGCCGTGCAGGGGAAGCTGCGCAGCGTCGACGGCATGGCGGAAATGTCCGCCGTGACGGGTGATTTGGAGAGGATTCTGACCTCGGGTGCTTGACGGACAGGAGGGGTTGGGCCTATGTCCCCGCCTCTCACGGACGCGGCGTGCCAGGGCACGCTTCGGCCGTGTTCTGCTTTGCTCGATCAGGAAGTATCGCCGCAACACCGGATTTCTGGTGGCGCGGTAAACATTTAGGGGGCCGTAAGGCCCGCAGGAGCTGGACCGTGGCGCGCATCGCTGGCGTGAACATCCCCACCAACAAGCGCGTGGTGATCTCGCTGCGCTATATCTATGGCATCGGCCCGAAGAACGCGGAGCAGATCTGCGAACAGGTCGGCATCCCGGCCGAGCGCCGCGTGAACCAGCTGACCGACGACGAGATCATGAAGCTGCGCGAGGTCGTCGACCGTGACTATCGCGTGGAGGGTGATCTCCGCCGTGAAGTTGCGATGAACATCAAGCGCCTGATGGACATGGCCTGCTATCGCGGCCTCCGTCATCGCCGCGGCCTGCCGGTCCGCGGCCAGCGCACGCACACCAATGCGCGCACGCGCAAGGGCAAGGCCGTGGCCATTGCCGGCAAGAAGAAGGTGACGAAGTAGGATGGCCTCCCCCCCGAAGGCGGGCAACCGCCCCCGCAAGAAGGAGCGCAAGAACATCAGCTCCGGCGTGGCGCATGTTCTCGCGACCTTCAACAACACGATCGTGACCATCACGGACGCGCAGGGCAATTCCATTGCCTGGTCGTCCTCGGGCACGAAGGGCTTCAAGGGCAGCCGCAAGAGCACGCCCTATGCCGCGCAGATGGCCGCCGAGGACGCGGGCATGAAGGCGCGCGAGCATGGCATGGAGACCGTCGAGGTCATGGTGTCGGGCCCCGGTTCGGGTCGCGAGTCGGCGCTGCGCGCCCTGCAGACGGTGGGCTTCCACGTGACGGCGATCCGCGACGTGACCCCGATCCCGCACAATGGCTGCCGCCCGCGCAAGCGCCGGCGGGTCTGACCCTCAAGGCGGCCCGTCGGCCGCCGGTATTTCGTATCGCGAGCATCTCCCCGCCCCGGTTCCAAGCACCGGGCGGGCCCGCTCCCAGGAGAGACGCACTTGCTCGAACGCAACTGGCAATCACTGATCAAGCCCGAGAAGCTGCAGGTCGAGTCGGGCAGCACGGATCTGCGTCAGGCGACGCTGGTGGCCGAGCCGCTCGAGCGCGGCTTCGGCCAGACGCTCGGCAATGCCCTGCGTCGCATCCTGCTGTCCTCGCTCCAGGGCGCGGCCGTGACGGGCGTGAAGATCGACGGCGTGCTGCATGAGTTCAGCAGCCTGACCGGCGCGCGCGAGGATGTGACCGACATCATCCTCAACCTCAAGCAGCTCGCCATCCGCTACCAGGGCGAGGGCACGAAGCGCCTGCTGCTCACGGCGACGGGCCCGGGCGAGGTGACGGCGGCCCAGATCCAGACGACGGGCGACATCGAGATCGCCAATCCCGAGCTGGTCATCTGCACGCTGGACGATGGCGCGAAGCTCTCCATGGAGCTCACGGTTCAGGTCGGCCGCGGCTACGTGCCCGCCTCGATGAACCGCGCCGAGGACGCGCCGATCGGCCAGATCCCGGTCGATGCGATTTATTCGCCGGTCCGCAAGGTCTCCTATCGCGTGGAGCCGACCCGCGTGGGCCAGGTGACCGACTACGACCGACTGGTGCTCTCGCTCGAGACCAACGGCACGGTGGTGCCCGAGGATGCCGTGGCGCTGGCCGCCCGCATCCTGCAGGACCAGCTGTCGCTCTTCGTGACCTTCGAGGAGCCGCGCGAGAAGGTGCGCGACGAGGTGCAGGACGACCTGCCCTTCAACCGCAACCTGCTGCGCAAGGTGGACGAGCTCGAACTGTCCGTTCGTTCGGCGAACTGCCTGAAGAACGACAATATCGTCTATATCGGCGACCTCGTTCAGAAGAGCGAGCAGGAGATGCTGCGGACGCCGAATTTCGGCCGCAAGTCGCTGAACGAAATCAAGGAAGTGCTGGCCTCGATGGGCCTCTCGCTCGGCATGCCGATCACTGGCTGGCCGCCCGAGAACATCGAGGACCTGGCGAAGAAGATCGAAGAGCCGTTCTGATAGCCGCTACTTAGTTCGGCCAGGAGATAAGACTATGCGTCATGGTGTTTCTGGGCGGAAGCTCAACGTCACGTCCACCCATCGCGCGGCGATGTTCCGCAACATGGCGACGAGCCTGCTCAAGCACGAGCAGATCACGACTACTCTGCCCAAGGCGAAGGAGCTGCGCCCCTATGTCGAGCGCATCATCACGCTGGCGAAGCGCGGTGGCCTGCATGCGCGCCGGCAGGCCTATTCGGTGATCATGGACGAGAAGGTGGTGGACAAGCTCTTCACCACCATCGCCGACCGCTACAAGGGTAGGGCCGGCGGCTACTGCCGCGTGCTGAAGGCGGGCTTCCGCTACGGCGACGCCGCCGCCATGGCCGTGATCGAGCTGGTGGACCGCGACGTGGCCGCCAAGGGCCTCGACAGCGGGCCGAAGCCCGAGGTCGCCGAGGAGCAGGAGGCGGCGTAAGCCACCTCTTCATTCCGGAGATTCAGGAAGGGCGGGAAGCACAGCTTCCCGCCCTTCTTGCGTACAGACGCGACAATTCTTGCGTGGCTGGCACTGCCGGCCTCTGGCAGAGACCCTTTATTGCAGAAGGGGGCAGCCATGAGTTTCTTCGAGGATCTCCAGAACAAGTTCAAGATCTGGAACGACCTGAACGACTTCGAGAAGGACGCGGTGCGCGACATCGTTTCCGCTAACCCGCGTCAGGCCTTCGTGCTGAAGGAGGCCCGGGACGAGGCGATCCGCTGGTCCCGCGCGGTCTCCTACGCCTTCACCGCCGAACTGACCCCCGAGCAGGCGGAAGCCGTCGCCGAGGTGAGCCGCAACGACGGCCCGGCCGATGCGCTGCGGCATTGCTACTGGTCGGCGCTCCTGGCCAGCCAGCTGGCCTACAACGACGCGATGCGCGTGGTGATGACGCATGAGTTCGGGCGGACCGAGGGCTCGATGGCCTCGAAGATGGACATTCACAACAACAGCGTGGGGCTGCGGATCGGCGTCGCGAACAAGCGGGTGCAGGGGGCATCGCCGGCCGGCATCGCGACCAATGAAGGCGACATCCGGGATGCGGTGATGCACGCTTTCCTGAACGCCCAGCTCTACGTGCTCTCCAAGGACAAGTCACGGCTGGAGCCCAGCCGGTCGCTGCTGCAGGCCCGCTGACCCCCCGCGGGCGGCCCCGTCACCGCCCTCCGATAGCCTCGCTCAGGGCAGGGCTGAAGGGCAGGAGCGCTGGCCGCAGCGCTACCGGCCAGTCGCGCGGGTTCGGCGGCACGGAAAGACGGACGCGGCCCTGCTCCAGCAGCAGCAGGAAGACGCGCTCCTCGCGGAGGTCGTAGGCGAGGAAGGCCCCGCCCTGCCGGCAGCCCTCCGCCTGGCAGCCGTAGCCGTGGAAATAGCGCTCCTCGGCCAAGGCCACGGGCGGCCCGGGATCGCGCAGGCGGGCGGCGAGCGCGCTGCGGTAGCCTCCGGTGCTGAAGCGCAGCGTGAGCGTCATCTCGGGCCGTTGCGCCAGGGCGAGGACCGGTTGGCCCAGGACGGCCGTCAGGTCGGTCTCCTGCGCCGCCGCGGGCAGCGTCAGCAGCAGCGCGCCGAGCAGCGCGCGCTCAATCAACGCGGATATTCGCGCTGCGCACCAGCCCGGCCATGGCGGCCCGGCCCTCGCGGACGTAGCGGGCGAACTCCTCGGGGCTGCTGCCGACCGGCACGGCCGCGAGCTGCGCCAGGCGGGCCTTCACCGGCTCCTCGGCCAGCGTCTCCGTGACGGCCTTGTGCAGCGTGGCCAGGATCGGCGCCGGCGTGCCGGCCGGGGCGAAGAGCGAGGCCCATTCGGCGATCTCGATCCCCGGCGTGCCGAGCTCGGCGAAGGTCGGGATCTCAGGCCGCAGCGGCACGCGCCGGGGCGCGGAGACGGCGAGGAAGCGCGCGCGCCCGCTGTCCACGATAGGCCCGGCCGAGAGCATGGTGATGAAGCAGCCGTCCAGCGTCCCCGCCGCGAGGTCGCGCGCCGCGTCGGCGCCGCCGCGATAGGGGACGTGGGTCAGCTCGATCCCCGCCGCTAGGCCGAACTGCACCAGGCCGAGATGTCCGGCCGTGGCATTGCCCTGCGTGCCGATGTTGAGCGGCTGCCGCTTCGCCAGCTCGATGAACTCCGGCAGCGTCCGTGCCGGCAGGTCGGCCTTCACGGCCAGCACCTGCGGGAAGGTCACGGCCTGGGTGATGGGGGCGAAGGCGGTCGCGTAGTCGAAGGTCAGCCCCCGCAGCAGGGAGGGATTCACCAGATGGCTGGAGGCGTCCATCAGCAGCGTCTGCCCATCGGGCGCCGCGCGCGCGACCTCGCCGCCGCCGACCGAGCCCCCGGCGCCGGTCCGGTTCTCGACCACGATCGGCTGGCCGAGGCGCTCGCCCATGCGGGGCGTGATGGCGCGGGTGGCGCTGTCGGCCGCGCCGCCGGCCGCGAAGGGCACGACGACGCGAATGGGCCGGGTCGGATAGGCCTGCGCCCGGGCGATGGCGGGCGCGGCCAGGAGGGGCAGGGACAGCGCGAGGCGGCGGGGCAGGGTCATCGGCGTTTCCCGGTTGGAGGCTGCGGCGAGGAATCGGCCGGGGCGGCCCCGGCGTCAAGCGCCGGCCCCGCTACTCCTTCCGCGCCGGCGGCTTGGGCGGGGCCAGCATCAGCAGCCGGTTGCGCCAGGTGGGCGGCAGCGCGCCCACGATCCTGGCCAGCGCGTAGAGCCGGCGGGGATAGACGATGCGCAGTCGTCCGGCCGCGATCCCGTCCAGCGTGCGGCGCGCGGCCTGCTCCGGCTCCATCAGGAAGGGCATGGGGAAGTCGTTCACCGCGGTCATGGGCGTGCGCACGAAGCCCGGGTTCACGGAGTGCAGGCGGATGCCGCGCCTGCGCTCCGTCGCGTCGCGCGCCTCCGTCCAGCGCTGGGCGGCGGATTTGCTTGCGCTATAGGCCGGCGTGCTGGGCGCGGCGACGAAGGCCGCGATGGAGGCGATGACGGCGATCCTTCCGCGCAGCCCGTCGGCGCCCGGTTCCTGCCGCGCCATCGCCGCGATGGCCGGCAGCGCGGTGTTGAGCATGCCCGTCAGGTTCGTCTCGAAGACGGCCCGGCAATCCTCGGCCGATTCCCAGGAGTCGCCCGTCCCGGCGCCGATGCCCGCATTGGCCACGACCAGGTCGAGCCGCCCGGCCTCGCCGATCCACGCCGCCATGCCCTCCGCGTCACGCACATCCACCGCGCAGGGCCGCACCTCCGCGCCCTTGGCGCGGCAGGCCGCCGCCACCGCCTCCAGCCGAACCGGGCTGCGCGCGGAGAGGTGGAGCGTGACGCCCCGGCCCGCGCAGGCCTCGGCCAGCGCCGTGCCGATGCCGGAGGAGGCGCCGGTGATCAGAACATTCGGCCAGCGCATCCCTGGACTCCTTCGCGAGGGCGCGGGAGAAAACCCGCATGAGCAAGCGCCTATGCAGCATGACGGGCTTCGCCCGGGAAGCCGGAACCCTCGCCGACGGCACCGCCTATGCCTGGGAGATGAAGAGCGTGAACGGCCGCGGGCTCGAGCTGCGCTTCCGCCTGCCGGCGGGGCTCGACGCGCTGGAGGCGCCGGCGCGCGACGCCGCCGCCAAGCGGCTCAAGCGCGGCAATGTGCAGATCGGCCTGGCGCTGCGCAGCGAGGGGCGGGCTCCGCTGACGCCCGATCCGGCCGCGCTGGAGCGGGCCCTCGAGCTGGTCACCGGCCTCGCCGCGCGCATCCCCGGCGCCGCCCCGCCGCGGGCCGAGGCGCTGCTGGCCCTGCCCGGCGTGATGCGCGCCGAGCAGGCCGAGCTCACCGAGGCGGAGGAGGAGGCCCGGCGCGGCGTGCTGCTCGCGGCCTTCCAGCGCGCCCTTTCCACGCTGTGGGAGTCGCGGGCGGCCGAAGGCGCGCGGCTGGCGGAGATCGTGACGGCCCTGCTGGACGAGATCGAGGCGCTCTGTGCGGCGGCCGGCGCCGAGGCCGCGAGCCAGCCGGGCGCGCAGCGGGCCCGGCTCCTGGAGACGCTGGACGGGCTGCTCGGCGAGGCCGGCCGCGCGCGCTTCCCGGAGGAGCGGCTCGCCCAGGAGGTCGCGCTGCTCGCCGCGAAGTCCGACGTGCGCGAGGAGCTGGACCGGCTGGCCGCGCATCTCGGCGCCGCCCGCGCGCTGGTCGCCGAGGGAGAGGGGGCGGGCCGCAAGCTCGACTTCCTCGTGCAGGAATTCGTGCGCGAGGCGAATACGCTCTGCTCCAAATCGGCCAGCGTGGCGCTGACGCGCATCGGCCTGGATCTCAAGGCGGCGATCGAGCGGCTGAGGGAGCAGGCGGCGAATGTCGAGTGACCCGGCACGCGCCCGGCGCGGCATCTGCCTCGTCCTCTCGGCCGCGCCCGGCGTCGGCAAGACCAGCATCTCGCGCGAGCTGCTGGCGACCGAGACGGACCTCTCCCTCTCCATCAGCGCCACCACCCGCGCCCCTCGCCCCGGCGAGCAGGAGGGCGTCCATTATTTCTTCAGGACGCCGGAGCAGTTCGCCGGAATGGTCGAAGCCGGCGGCTTCATCGAGCATGCCAGCTTCCTCGACCGCTCCTACGGCACGCCGCGCGCGCCGGTGGAGCAGGCCCTGGCCGAGGGCCGCGACGTGCTCTTCGACATCGAGTGGCAGGGCCATCGCCTGCTGCGCGAGGCGCTGCCGCGGGATGTCGTCGGCATCTTCCTGCTGCCCCCCTCGCTGCGCGAGCTGGAGCGCCGACTGCGCGGCCGCGGCCAGGACGACGAGGAGGAGATCGCGCGCCGCATGGCCGCGGCGCGCGATGAGATCGCCCATTGGGACGAGTTCGACCATGTGCTGGTGAACGAGGACTTCCAGCAGACCGCCGCGGCCGTGCGGACCGTCCTCCACGCCGCGCGCGGCGAGCGGGCGCGGCAGCCCTGGCTCGACGATTTCGTCGCCGGCCTGTTGCGGGAATGAGGAGCGCGGAAGGAACAGGATCGGCGCGGCCGAGCGGTCATCCGGCCGCGACTGCGGTCGGCGCCGCCGCCCGGCGTCTGAGGGCGTGAAAGCCTCCGCCCTCGTCGTCCTGCAGGTGGTGGCGCCCATCTTCGCCATCATCCTGGCCGGCTACCTGGCCGCCGCGCGGAGCTGGATCGACGCGGCGGGCTTCCGCGGCCTCAACAGTTTCGCCTTCACCCTGGCCGCCCCCGCGCTGCTCTTCGCGAGCGGCACGGCCGGCCACCAGGGCGGCGGCGGCGCGGCGCTGGCCTTCTTCCTCGGCGTCGGCCTGCTCTATGCCGGAACCCTGCTGGGCGGGCGCGCGGCCGGGCTGCCGCTCGGCGCGAACGGCATGCTCGCGCTGGATGCCAGCTACGGCAACACCGTGATGATGGGCATTCCCATCGTCCTGGCGAGCTTCGGGCAGGAGGGGCTGTCGGTCCTGATCGCCATCCTCGCGCTGCATTCGATGGTGGTGCTGGGCGTCGCCACGGTGCTGGCCGAGATCGCCCATAACGAGAAGGCGGCGCCGCTCCGCCTGCTCGCCGCGACGCTGGGCGGCATGGCGCGGAACCCGGTCTTCATGGCGGTCCTGGCGGCGCTGATCTGGAGCTCGCTGCACCTGCCGGTGCCCGCGCCGGCGCGGGCCACGCTGCAGATGCTGGGCGCGGCCATGGCGCCGGTCGCGCTCTTCTGCCTGGGCGGCAGCCTCAAGGGCTTCGATGCCCGGGCCGGCTGGAAGCAGACCGGCGCGACCGTGGTGCTGAAGCTGGCGGTGCTGCCGGCCCTGGTCTGGGCGATCGGCCGGGCCATGGAACTCTCTCCGACGGAGCTCGCCGTCGCGGTGATCGCCGGCGCCATGCCGACGGGGGCGAATGCCTTCCTGCTCGCGCGCCGCTATGCGACGGGGGCGGACACCTCCGGCGCCGCGGTGCTGGTCTCGACGGTGCTGTCCGTCGTCACCCTGTCGGTCCTGCTGGCGCATTTCGCCGCGCGGTAAGGGCCGATAGGCGCCCTCTCTCTTCCCGACAGGAAGCATGGATTGGCCGGCGGCGGGCCTGCGGGCGGATGGTCTCCGCATGGAACACCGCATCACCTCCCCGAAGCCGAAGGCGCCGCGGCGCCCAAGCCTGATCGCGGCCGAGCAGATGGCCCTGGAGGCCCTGGGCCCCTACGATGCCGAGCCCGTCCGGCGGCCTGAGCCCAGGCCGGTCCTGCCCCGGGAGGAGCAGGAGGACGGGAGGCTCATCCGCCTGGCCCTGCTGCCGCTGGCGAGCTGGTGCCTGGCCGTCCTGCTCGACCTGCCGACCGACGAGATGCTCTGCGCCGTTCTGGTGGCGGGGCTTGTGGCCGGCGCGCTCGCGCTGCGGCGCTGAGCCGCCGCGCGCGTCAGTCCACCTCGAGCAGCGCGTCGAGGCCCAGCGCCAGCGCCAGGGCCTCCAGGCGGCGCAGCACGGACTCGCCGGCGAAGACCCCCGCGCCCTGGTGCAGCTTCAGCACCAGCCGCCGCCCGCGCCGCTCCAGCACCGTGGCATCGAGCAGCGCCGGCACGCCGCCGCAAAGGGTATAGGCCAGCCGCAGCGCCGCCCCGAGCACCTCGGCCCGGCGGATGGCCGCCGCCGAGAGCAGCGTCCGCGCCGGCATGAGCCAGGGCGAATCCGTCTCGGCCTCGTAGCGCAGGGCGGCCACCAGCGCGAGGAAGGCGCGCGCATGGTGGTCGAGGCCCACCCCGTGCAGCCGGAGGATGCGCAGGAAGGATTGCTCGGCGCGGTATTCCGGATGGTCGCGCGAGCCGGTGTCGCTGATCCAGCAGGCGGCGGCGCGCAGCTGCGCTTCGCCATCCTCCTCGGCCAGCGCCTCGGTCCAGCGCAGCAGGGCGGCCGGTAGTCCCTGGTCGCGGCCCAGCCGCTCGCCCAGCTCGATGGCGGCGGAGAGCAGCGGGTCGCGCCCGCGCTCGGCCCTGTCGAGGCGGCGGCCGTACCAGCCCTCGCGCAGCCCGTTGGCCGAGAAGACCACGCGCGCGGCGCCGGAGGCGCGCAGCAGGCGGCGCATCACCACGGCGGCAAAGGGCAGGTCGGAGACGCGCTTGGTCGGCGCCGAGGGCATGCGCTCCAGCGACTTCTTCGGCGCAGTCATCACCACGCCGGCGAGGTCGCGCGCCTCCTCGCGGCGGATCGCGTAGTGGTGCACGATCGTCAGTGGATAGCCGGTCTGGGCGATGTGCATCCGCGCCAGCGCGCGGAAGGTGCCGCCGACGAGGAAGAGGTCCTTGATCGGCGCCGCGCCCAGCCAGGGCACGCGCTTCAGCTCCGTCTCCACGATGGCGCGGGCGCGCGAGATGTCGCCCTCCGCGCGGTCGGCCAGGCGGATGGTGCCGATGGGCAGCGACACCGTCTCCACGACCTCGCCCCGGACCAGCTTCACCAGCTCCAGCGAGCCGCCGCCGAGGTCGCCCAGCACGCCATCGGCGAAGGGCACGCCCATGAGCAGCCCCTCGGCCGAGAGCCGCGCCTCCTCGTCGCCCGAGAGCACCGCGACGCGCGCGCCGGGCATGACGGAGACCAGCCCGTCCAGGAAGTCCTGGCCGTTCGTCGCGTCGCGCACGGCGGCCGTGGCGAGCACCTCCAACGGGTCGGCGCCCATGCCCTGGGCCAGCGCGTGGTAGCGGCCCAGCACGGTCAGCGTCTGGGCCGAGGCCTCCTCGTTCAGCCGGCCCGTCGCGTGCAGCCCGCGGCCCAGCCCCAGCACGGCCTTCTCGTTGAAGATCGCGTGCGGATTGCGCTGCATCCCCTCATAGACCACGAGGCGGACCGAGTTCGAGCCGAGGTCCACCACGCCGAAGCGCGGCTTTTCGGGGCTGGTGACATCCATGCGTGACTTAGTCCTGTTGCATCCGGTCGGTCTTGTGGCGGCGCGGGGCGCGCGTCTGCGGCGGGTTCAGCGCCGAGCCCCGCCCCGAGAGCGACGGGTTGGTCATGAAATACTCATGCGCCGAGAAGGCGCGGGGGTCGGGCGTCTGGCGGCGCCAGGTGCCGTCCGCCTCCAGGTTCCAGCTCTGCGCGGCGTCCTTGAGGTTGATCACCATGATCTGGTCGAGAATCTGGGCATGTACCGTGGGATTCTCGACCGGCACCATGGTCTCCACGCGCCAGTCCATGTTGCGCGCCATCCAGTCGGCGCTGCTGATGAAGACGCGGGCGCGGCGGCCCGGCAGGCGATGCCCGTTGCCGAAGACATAGATGCGGCTGTGCTCCAGGAAGCGGCCGACGATGCTCTTCACCCGGATGTTCTCGGACAGGCCCGGCAGGCCCGGCCGCAGGCAGCAGATGCCGCGCACGACGCATTCGATCTTCACCCCCGCCTGGCTGGCCCGGTAGAGCGCGTCGATGAGGTCGCGATCCACGAGGCTGTTCATCTTCAGCCAGATGCCGCCCGGCTTGCCTTCCTTCGCGAAGGCGATCTCCTGCTGGATCAGCCCGTAGAGGGAGGGGCGGATGGTGAGCGGCGAGAAGGCGAGCCGCTCCATGGCCTCGGGCCGCGCATATCCGGTCATGTAGTTGAACAGCTTGGAGGCATCGCGCGTCAGCGCCGGATCGGTCGTGAAGAAGGAGAGGTCGGTGTAGATGCGCGCCGTGATCGGGTGGTAGTTGCCCGTGCCGAAATGCACGTAGCTGCGCAGGCCCCCGCCCTCGCGCCGGATGACGAGGCTGATCTTGGCGTGGGTCTTCAGCTCGACGAAGCCGTAGACGACCTGCACGCCGGCCGCCTCCAGCTCGCGCGCGATGGAGATGTTGCGCTCCTCGTCGAAGCGCGCCTTCAGCTCCACCATGGCGGTGACGGATTTCCCGGCCTCGGCCGCCTCGATCAGCGCGCGGGCGATGGGGCTGTCGCGGCTTGTGCGGTAGAGCGTCTGCTTGATGCCGACCACGGCCGGGTCGCGCGCCGCCTGGCGCAGGAACTGCACCACCACGTCGAAGGATTCGTAAGGGTGGTGGACCACGATGTCCTTGGCGCGGATCGCCGCGAAGCAATCGCCGCCGAAGTCCAGGATGCGCTCGGGGAAGCGCGGCGCATAGGGCGTGAAGAGCAGGTCCGGCCGGTCGTCCACGATGAGCGCGGTGAGGTCGGCGACGCCGAGCAGGCCGCTCACGACGAAGACGGCGCTGCTGTCGGCCTCCAGCTCCTGGGCGACGAAGTCCACCAGGTCCTGCGGCATGCGCGCCTCGACGGCCAGGCGGATGGCGCGGCCGCGGCGGCGGCGCTTCAGCGCGGTCTCGTAGGAGCGGACCAGGTCCTCGGCCTCCTCCTCGAACTCCACGTCGGTGTCGCGGATCAGGCGGAAGAGGCCGCGCTCGGCCGGGATGAAGCCGGGGAAGAGATGGTGCAGGTTCAGCGCCACCACATCCTCGAGCGAGGCGAAGCGGATGCCGCCAGCGTTTTCGGACGTCGGGGGACCGGCGGGGAGGCGGATGAAGCGGTCCACCTGCGGCGGCAGCGTCAGCAGCGCGCGCATCGTGCCGCCATCCTCCTCGCGCACCAGCTTCAGCACCATGCAGAAGGCGAGGTTGGAGATGAAGGGGAAGGGGTGCGCCGGGTCCACCGCCAGCGGCGTGAGGACGGGGAAGAGGCGCTCCTGGAAGTAGGATTCGAGCCAGGCGATTTCCGCCGGCTGCAGCTCCTCGGCATCGAGCACGGCAAGACCGGCGGGGCGCAGCAGGTGCCGCAGCGTGCGCCAGGCCTCCTGCTGGCCCTCGATCAGGGTGAGCGCGCGCGCATGGATGGCCGCGAGCTGCTGGCTCGGCGTCAGCCCGTCGGGCGACTGGGTCTTCACGCCCTCGCGCTCCTGGCCGACGAGGCCGGAGACGCGGACGGAGTAGAACTCGTCGAGGTTGGACCCGGAGATGGCGACGAAGCGCAGCCGCTCCAGCAGCGGGTGCTGCGGGTTGGCGGCTTCCTCC
The DNA here is from genome assembly GCF_004336745.1 of Roseococcus sp. SYP-B2431. GTDB lineage: Bacteria > Pseudomonadota > Alphaproteobacteria > Acetobacterales > Acetobacteraceae > Roseococcus. The sequence goes on along the minus strand of NZ_SJXD01000031.1, from coordinate 106,963 downwards.
AGCACGCGCGTGTTGAAGTCGAGCCAGGAGAGCTCCCGGTTGAAGAAGCGCCCCGGATCCGCCAGGGAATCGGCGGCGGGCGCCTGGGCGGGGGTGATCGGGGCGGGGAAGGTCTCGATGCTCGACATGGGCGCCTTCTACAGCAGGGCCGGGCTGAGGGGCATCGGATTGCCGGATTCCGCGGGAGATGTCCCTGAATCGTCATCGAAAAGGGGCTTGATCGCCTCCAGCGCGTCCTCCCGGCGCAACCTGCGGCCGGCCACCAGCGAGGCGCGCCCCAGCCGGGCGACGGCCTCGGCCATGGCCGAGGCGCTGCGCGGCAGCCGCCGGCGCAGGACGCCGACGACATAGGGATCCGGAATCTCGAACTGCAGGTCGGAGAGATGCTTGGCGAGCAGCGCGTCGAGCAGCGCGTCGGAGGGCTCGTCCAGCATGGCGACGGCGGTGGCGGCGAGGCGCGAGCGCAGGTCGGGCAGCGCCACGCGCCAGCGGGAGGGGGCGCGGGCGGCGGCCATCAGCAGGGGCAGGCCGGCCTCGGCGCAGGCGTTCATGAGGTGGAGCAGGGCCTCCTCCTCGCCGGGGCCATCGGCTTCGTCCAGCGCCGCGCCGCGCTCCGGCAGCGGGGGCAGGCCGCGCAGCTCGGGCCCGCGCAGCAGGTTCCAGCCCTGGGCCTCGGCCGTGGCGTGCAGCAGGTGCGTCTTGCCCGTGCCGGACGGGCCGGCGAGGACGAGCCGCCGGTCGGGCCAGCGCGCGGGGGCCGAGAGCCAGCGCAGCGCCTCCTCGTTGCTGGCGTCGGGCACGAAGTCGGCGGCGGCGTAGGACGGGGGGCGCTCGATGGGCAGCGTGAGCTGTTGCGTCATTTATCTTGCCCTCAAGCGCCGGGCGGCGGCTCCGTCGCCTTGCGGCCGGATTCGGAAAGGGCGGTTCAGCTTCGTCACAGGCCCGTCCTTGGGGGATCCAGGTAGAGCGGACTCTCCAGGTAGCGCCGCAGCCAGTAGCGCGCCAGCACGCCGAGCGCCGCCGCGATCGGCACCGCCAGCAGCACGCCCAGGAAGCCGAAGGCCACGCCGCCCGCGAAGAGCGCGAAGATGACCCAGACGGCGTGCAGATGCACCCGGTCGCCCAGCAGGCGGGGATAGATGATGTAGCCCTCCACGGCCTGGCCGGTGAGGAAGATGGCCAGCACCCAGACCACGCCGTTCCAGTCGCCCCACTGGCCCACGGCCAGCAGGACGGAGAGCACCAGCCCCGTCATGGAGCCGACATAGGGGATGAAGGACAGGATGCCCGACATCAGCCCCACGGTCAGGCCCAGATCCAGCCCGATCGCCGAGAGCGCCACCGCGTAATAGACGCAGAGGATCAGGCAGCAGAGCATCTGGCCGCGCAGCCAGGCCGAGAGCACGCGGTCGATGTCGCGCGCAAGCTGGCGGAGCGTGGCGGCGGAGCGGCGCGGCATCCAGCTCTCGAGGCGAGCCATCATGCTGGGCCAGTCGCGCAGCAGGTAGAAGCTCATCACCGGCGTCACGATGGCGAGGGTGAAGACGTTGAACAGCGCCAGCCCGCCGCCGATCAGGCGCGTCGCGGCGGTGCCCAGCCAGCTCACCATCGCGCCGACCTGGCCGAGGATCAGCTCGCGCAGGCGCGGGCCCACGACGTCCGGCCCCGCGGCCTGCTCCAGCGAATCCAGCAGCTCGCGCAAGGTCGCGGTGATGCTGGTGACGTAGCTGGGCAGGGCGGTCAGCAGCACGCCCATCTGCGAGACGATCAGCGGGTAGAGCAGCAGCAGCGCCAGCAGCGCCAGCAGCACGATCAGCACGATCAGCAGGATCGCGGCCATTGGGCGCGGCATGCCCAGGCGCGTCATGCGCGCCGCCAGCGGGTCGAGGAAATAGGCGATGCAGCCGGCCAGGACGAAGGGCGTCAGGATATCGGCGAAGAGCCAGAGGCTGAAAAGCAGCGCCGCGAGCCCGCCCAGGGTGAGCATGGCGCGCTGGCGCCGGGTGGCCACCATGGGCGCCGCGCGGCCGCGGCCCGGGGCGGGGATCTGCTCGCTCATGGGCTCCGGCTCATGGAAGGGGCGCCTTCAGCCGGCGTCCGGCCACGACGACATAGGCGAGGCCGGACCAGAGCGTGGTCGCCGCTGTCAGCCAGACCAGCACGAGGAGCGTGGTCCGCAGCTCGGCGCCGAAGCCCGCATGGAACAGCGCGAAGCCGGCCAGGACCAGCTGCATCGCCGTGTTGAGCTTGGAGACGTAGAGGGGCCGGATGGCCGTCCGCGCGCCCAGCATCCAGAGCAGCAGCAGGCCGCCCACGATCACCAGGTCGCGGAAGACCACCAGGATCGCCAGCCAATCGGGCAGCACGCCCATCGCCGCCAGGGTGACATAGACCGAGACGAGCAGCGCCTTGTCGGCCACGGGGTCGAGCAGCGCGCCGATCGCCGTGCGCGCATTGGTGTACCGGGCGAGCCAGCCGTCCAGCCCGTCCGACACGGCCGCCGCGACGAAGAGCAGGAAAGCGATGTCCAGGCGCTGATTCAGGATCAGCCAGATGGTCGCCGGCACGGCCGCGAGCCGCGCCAGCGTGATCAGGTTGGGCAGCGTCAGCAGGAGATGCGCGGGGGGCGCGTCCGGGGTCATCGGCCGGGAATCGTCATCGCGGGGCCATCACGGGGCGGTCAGCCCCCGCCGAGCCCGACCTGCCAGCGGCTGCCGTCCTGGGAGACGGCGACGCCGGCCGCGCCCAGCGCGGCCGCGGCCTCGCCGGGCTGCTGCCGCAGGCCGAGGCGCATCCGGGCCGCATCCGGGCTGATGGCGACGATGTCCACGCTCGCCACGCTGTTGGAGGCGCGCAGGCGGCGCCGCAGCTCCAGCCATTCCTGGAAGGAGTTGAACCGAGTCGTGGCCTCGACATAGGACTGCGCCGCCATGGGGATGTTCAGCGCCATGCCGCCCGGCGCATTGGCGGCGCCGCTGCCGGAGAAGCTCCGCCCGGTGAGCGAGGCCACCTGGCCCGGCGCGAACTGCACGGTCAGCTGGCCGGAATAGCGGGTCGAGCTGGTGCGCTCGTTCTCCACGATCAGGGCCGCCACCATGCGCTCGAGCTGCGCATCCGAGGGCGTGGCGATATTGCCGCCCAGGGCCTCGGCCATGCGCTGGAAGGCGATGCGCCGGGCGCTGGCATGCGCCTGGTCGCGGGCGGCGACCGCGTTCTCGGCCGTGGCCTCAGCAGGGATGCCCCGCTGCACGAGGGGGTTGTCCTGCGCCTTCAGGGGCGGGCAAAAGAGCAGCGCCAAGGCCAGGGCCGTCAACAAACGTCTCGCCGTCATGGCCCATCCTCGTTCCACTGGTAACCAAATACCGGCTTGGGTTTAACCCATCGGAGGCAGCCCTGAACAGTTCCGAGAAGAACGGTCTCACCTATGCCCAGGCGGGCGTGGACATCGAGGCCGGCGACGCGCTGGTCGAGCGGATCAAGCCGCTGGCGAAGAGCACGAATCGGGCCGGCAGCATGGGCGGGCTCGGCGGCTTCGGCGCGCTCTTCGACCTGAAGGCGGCCGGCTTCGCGGACCCCGTGCTGATCAGCTCGACGGACGGTGTGGGGACGAAGCTGCGGCTGGCCATCGAGGCGGGCATCCACGGCCATGTGGGTGTGGACCTCGTCGCCATGTGCGTGAACGACCTGGTAGTGCAGGGCGGCGAGCCGCTGTTCTTCCTCGACTATTTCGCGACCGGGAAGCTCGAGGTCGAGCAGGCGGCCGAGGTCGTCTCAGGCATCGCCGAGGGCTGCCGGCAGGCCGGCTGCGCGCTGGTGGGCGGCGAGACGGCCGAGATGCCGGGCATGTATCACGGCGGCGACTACGACCTCGCTGGCTTCTCCGTGGGCGCGGCGGAACGCGGCGCGCTGCTGCCGCGCGACGTGGCGGCGGGCGACGTGCTGATCGGCCTCGCCAGCTCGGGCGTGCATTCCAACGGATTTTCCCTGGTGCGCCGGATCATCGAGGCCTCGGGCGTGGCGCTGACGGCCCCGGCGCCCTTCGCGCCCGGGCAGACCCTGGCCGAGGCGCTGCTGGTCCCCACGCGGATTTACGTGAAATCGGTGCTGGCCCTGCACAAGGCCGGGCTGCTCAAGGCGGCCGCCCACATCACCGGCGGCGGGCTGCCGGGCAATCTTCCCCGTGTGCTGCCGGACGGCGTGGCGGCCGAGGTCCAGGCCGGCGCCTGGCCGCTGCCGCCCGTCTTTCCCTGGCTGGCCCGCGCGGGCGGGGTGGCCGAGGCGGAGATGCTGAAGGTCTTCAACTGCGGCCTCGGCATGGTCGTCGTCGTGGCCGAAGCCGATGCCGCCAGGGCCATCGCCCTGCTGACCGAGGCCGGCGAATCCGCCTTCCGGGTCGGCCGGCTGATCCCCGGCGGTGCCGGCGAGGCCGAGGTCGCCATGCAGGGCAGCCTCTCCCTTTGAGCAAGCCGCGCGTCGCGATCCTGATCTCCGGGCGCGGCTCCAACATGACGGCGCTGCTGGAAGCGGCGGCGCGGCCCGGCTACCCCGCGACCGTCGCCCTCGTCCTGTCCAACAAGGCCGAGGCGGCGGGGCTGGAGCGGGCGAACGCCGCCGGCATCCCGACCGCCGTCGTCGCCAGCAAGGGCCGGACCCGCGCCGAATTTGAGGCCGAGCTGACCGCCACACTGGCGCAGAATCGCATCGAAATCCTTGCGCTGGCGGGGTTCATGCGCGTGCTGACCGCGGAATTCGTGGCGATCTGGACGGGCCGGATGCTCAACATCCACCCCTCGCTGCTGCCTGCCTTCCCCGGCCTCGACACCCATGCCCGCGCGCTGGCGGCCGGGGTGCGGCTGCATGGCTGCACCGTCCATCTCGTCACGCCCGGCGTGGACGAGGGGCCGATCGTCGCGCAATCCGCCGTGCCGGTGCTGGCCGGCGACACCGAATCCACCCTGGCCGCCCGCGTCCTGGAGCAGGAGCACCGCCTCTACCCCGCCGCGCTGGCCTGGCTGGCCGCCGGACAGGTCAGGCTGGAGGGGGCGCGCGCCGTGGTAGCCGCGAATTTGGCCGCCGGCGCCCTCGCCAACCCCTTGCCCCAGTTCGCGCCGCTTCGTAGAGACGAGCAGACGCCATGAAGGAATGCAGGTCATGACCGATCACCAGATGCAAATCGACATGGTCGAGGTGAAGGCCGAGGACATCATCGCCGACCGCCGGGCGATGTATGACAGCTTCATCACGGCGACCGTGTGGAGCATCGGCGCGACGATCGTGCTGCTGGTGCTGATCTACCTCTTCTTCGGCTGACATGCCGGGGCAGGCCGGCTCCTGCCATTGCGGGGCCGTGCGGTTCCGGATCACGGCGCCGGTCACCGAGCTCACCACCTGCGACTGCTCGCTCTGCGTGAAGAAGAACGCGCTCATGGCCAAGGTCCATGAGAGCGAGCTGGAGATTCTCGCCGGTCAGGACGTGCTGCGCGAATACCGCTGGAACACGCAGCGGGCGCGGCACTTCTTCTGCGGTGAGTGCGGGATCTACACCTTCCACCTCAAGCGGGCCGCGCCGGATCACTACGGTGTGAACGTCTTCTGCCTGGACGGGTTCGACCGCTCCGCGATCCCGGTGCGGGCGACGGAGGGGATGGGGATGACGGTCGAGCATCCCAACCCGCGAGAGGAATGGCCGGGGCCTCGGGGTTAAGGCCAGGGGCTCCGCCCCTGCACCCCGCCAAGAAACTCAGTTTCTTGGATCTTCGATCAAATTCAAGGTATTCGGGTCCAGGGCCGAAAGCCCTGGCGGGGGTCCAGGGGGCAGCGCCCCCTGGAGTATGTCCTACGGCAGCAGCTCGAGGCCCGCGAAGAAGTACGCGATCTCGATGCCCGCATTCTCCAGGCTGTCCGACCCATGCGCGCTGTTCGCCTCGATGCTCTCGGCGAAGAGCTTGCGGATCGTGCCCTCGGCGGCGTTGGCCGGGTTGGTGGCGCCCATCAGCTCGCGGTTCTTGGCCACGGCATTCTCGCCTTCCAGCACCTGCACGACCACGGGGCCGGAGGTCATGAAGGAAACGAGGTCCTTGAAGAAGGGCCGCTCGGCATGCACGCCGTAGAAGGTCTTCGCCTGCTGCTCGCTCATCCAGATGCGCTTCTGCGCGATGATGCGGAGGCCGTTCTCCTCGAAGATCGTGTTGATCTTGCCGGTCAGGTTCCGGCGCGTGGCGTCGGGCTTGATGATGCTGAAGGTGCGTTCGATGGCCATGGGGCGTCCTTTTGCGAGCGATTGCGGCGCAGATGCCCAAGCCGACCGCCGCGCGCAAGCCCTTCTGCGGTCCCTTTGGCCGAATCGGGACCCCGATCCGCGCTTTCGGCGATTTCGCGCTGCGTCATGCTGGTCTAAATCGCCGGCATGACCGTTCTCACCATCCAGGACCTGACCATCCGCATGGCCGGGCGTCCCCTCATGGAGGGCGCCTCGCTGCAGGTGGATGACGGCCGCAAGGTCGGCCTCGTCGGGCGCAACGGCGCCGGCAAGTCCACGCTGCTGAAGGCCGTTCTGGGCGAGCTCCAGCCCGATGGGGGGGAGATCCGCATCGCGAGCCGCGCGCGCATCGGCCATGTCGCGCAGGAGACGCCGGCCGGCGAGACCTCGCTGCTCGACATCGTGCTGGCGGCGGACACCGAGCGCGCCGGCCTGCTCGCCGAGCTGGAAGGCCACCCCGAAGGGGTGCGCGCCGGCGAGATCCACGAGCGGCTCCTGGCCATCCAGGCCGATGCGGCGCCCTCGCGCGCGGCCACCATCCTCGCCGGCCTCGGCTTCGACGCCGCGGCCCAGGCCCGGCCCTCGCGCGAGTATTCCGGCGGCTGGCGCATGCGCGTCTCGCTGGCCCGCGCGCTCTTCCTCGAGCCCGACCTGCTGCTGCTCGACGAGCCCACCAACCACCTCGACCTCGAGGCGGCCATGTGGCTGGAGGGCTGGATCCAGCGCTTCCAGGGGGCGGCGATCATCATCAGCCATGACCGCGGGCTGCTGGAGCGCTGCGTGGATTCCATCGCGCATCTCGACCGCCAGAAGATCACCCTCTACCCCGGCAACTTCGAGAATTTCGTGCGCGTGCGGACCGAGCGCGCCGCCCAGCAGGCGGCGATGAACGTCAAGTTGGCCGCCCAGCGGGCCCATATGCAGTCCTTCGTGGACCGCTTCCGCGCCAAGGCGACGAAGGCCCGTCAGGCGCAGTCGCGCCTCAAGGCGCTGGAGCGGATGCCGGCCATCGAATCCGTCATCGAGGACCACGCGACCCATTTCTCCTTTCCGCAGCCCGAGCAGCTGCCGCCGCCCATCCTGACGGTGAATCGCGGCCAGGCCGGCTACGGCAACCATGTAGTGCTGCGGAACCTGGACATCCGCATCGACCAGGAGGACCGGATCGCGCTGCTCGGCGCCAACGGCAATGGCAAGTCGACGCTGGCGAAGGTGCTGGCAGGGCGCCTCATGCCGCTCTCGGGCGACGTGCACCGCGACCGGCGGATGCGCGTGGGCTATTTCGCCCAGCACCAGGAGGACGACCTCGACCTCGACGGCACGCCGCTGAGCCACATGATCGAGGCCATGCCGAAATCGACGCCGACGCAGTGCCGCTCGCAGCTGGCCCGCTTCGGCCTGGACGCGAACCGGGCGGAGACGCAGGTGCGCGGCCTCTCGGGGGGCGAGAAGGCGCGGCTGCTGATGGCGCTGACCACGCGCGATGCTCCGCATATGCTCATCCTCGACGAGCCCACCAACCACCTCGACATCGATGCGCGCGACGCGCTGGTGAAGGCGCTGGCGGATTACGAGGGCGCGGTGATCCTCATCAGCCACGATCCGCATCTGGTGGAGCTGGTGGCGGACCGGCTCTGGCTGGTGGCCGACGGCAAGGTGACGCCCTTCGAAGGCGACCTCGACGACTATCGCGCGCAGCTTGGCGGTCGAAACACGGGCGCGACGAAGCGCGAGGAGAAGAAGGGCAAGGCGCCAGCGCTGGTGGAGAACAACCGCCCGCAGCACGCGCCGCTGCGCGCGCGCCTCAAGGGCATCGAGGTCACGCTGGCCAAGCTGGCCGAGGAGGCCAAGGTGATCGAGGGCGCGCTGGCCAATCCCAAGCTCTACGAGAGCGGCAAGAACGACCTGATCGCGCGCGCGACGGCGCGGCGGGCGGCGATCGCCAAGGACGTGGAGCGTCTGGAGACGGAGTGGCTCGGCATCACGGAGAAGCTGGAGGCGGCCTAGCCCCGCGCTCAGCCCTCCTTCTTCACCATCGCCCGGTAGGTGAAGCGCGGCGCGGGATGGCAGCTCTCCGACATCTCGAAGACCCGCTGGTTCTGGTCCATGTAGCGCCGGCGGATGATGAGGGCCGGCGCGCCCGGCTCGCAGTCGAGCAGCGCCGCCTGGCTCTCCGGCACGCCGCCGGCCGTCAGGTCCACCTCGACCGCCGCCAGCTGCACGCCGAAGCGCTTCTCCACGAGCGAATAGACCGGCCCGTGATCCACGCCGATCTCCTCGACCACCGCCGCGTATTCCGTCGGGATCAGCACGCTCGTGAAGCAGATGGGGGCGGTGGTGATCCGCACCCGCCGTAGGCTCTCGATGCGCAGCCATGTGTCGCCCTCCGCCACGCCGAGGATGGCGGCGGTCTCGGAATCGAGCTGTGTCTCGCGGGCACGCAGGACGGTGAGGCGGGTCTCCTCCGGATATTGCAGCAGCCCGCCCATGCTGGTGATGTCCTGCACGAAGCGGCCGCGCGTCTCGTGGGCGATGACGCTCGTCCCGCTCCCCTGCCGGCGCGAGACCAGCCCCGCCTCCTCCACGAGCCGCAGCGCCTCGCGGATGGTGTGGCGCGAGGCGCCGTAGAGCACGCAGAGCTCCGTCTCGGTCGGCAGCATCGCCCCGATGGGATGCACTCCGCCGCGGATCTGGGCGAGCAGCTCGTCGGCGATCTGCCGATAGCGCGGCCTGGCATCCTCGGTGTCTCGCTTGGTGGCCACGGCAGTCCCTGATCGCATCCGGGCCTCTGTAAAGGCCGGGCGGAGGTTTCACCAGGGCAGGCGGCATCCCCTTTTCCCCGGCGGGACTCACGCTGCCCGGATCGTGTCCAGGAAGCCGTCCACCTTGCCTCGAAGCGTATCGGCATGGCGCGAGAGGCTGGACGAGGCCTCGCGGAGCCCCGCGGTCGCGGCCGCGGTGGTCTCGGCGCCCTCGATCACCTCCGCCGTCTGGCGCGAGACCTCCTCGGTCCCGGTGGCGGCCTCGGCGACGGCGCGGCCGATCTCCTGCGTGGCGGCGGCCTGCTGCTCGGCGGCGGCGGCGACCTGGGTCGCGATGGCGCTGAGCTCGTCGATGGTCTGGCCGATGCCGCGGATGGCCTCGGCCGCGCGGCCGGTCTCCGTCTGCATGGCGCCGATCTGCAGGCCGATCTGCTCGGTGGCCTTGGCGGTCTGCGCCGCCAGCGCCTTCACCTCGCCCGCGACGACGGCGAAGCCCTTGCCGGCATCGCCCGCGCGCGCGGCCTCGATGGTGGCGTTGAGCGCCAGCAGGTTGGTCTGCGAGGCGATGGAATTGATCAGCCCGATCACGTCGCCGATCCGCTGCGCGACCTCGACGAGGCCGGCCACGGCCGCGTCCGTCGCCCGGGCGTCCTCGGCGGCGCGATGGGCGATGCGGGCGCTCTCGGCCACCTGGCGCGCAACCTCGGAGATGCTGGCCGCGAGCTCCTCGGTGGAGGCCGCGACGGTGTGCACATTGGAGGAGGCGGCGCCAGCCGCGACGGCCATGGCGCCGGCCTGGGTCTTGGCCGCTTCCGCGGCCTCCCCCATCCGGTCGGCGGTGGCATTCAGCGGGGCGGCGGCGCCGGCGACGGCGCCGAGCACCTCGCCCACCTCCGTCTCGAAGCGGCGGATCAGCCCCTCGGTGCGGTCGGCGCGGGCGGCCTTGGCCGCCTGCTCCGCGGCGGCGGCCGCCGCCAGCTGCTGCGCCTGCAGCCCCCTCTCGCGCAGCACCTCGACGGCCGCCGCCATACTGCCGATCTCGTCGGCGCGGTCGCGGAACGGGACCTCGACGGCATGGTCGCCCTGCGCGAGCCGTTCGACCGTCGCGGTGATGGCGAGGACGGGCGTGACCACCCGGCGGTTCAGCAGCCAGGCGAAGAGCCCCAGGCCGATGCCGAGCAGGACCGCGGCGCCCAGCGCGAGCGCGAGGGCCATGTTCTCCCGGGCCTGCTCGGCCCCGGCCAGCGCGGTCGCCTCGGCCAGCGCGGCGTCCCGCACCAGCAGCAGCCGCTGCATCTCGGGCGTCGCGAAGCTGGTGAACTGCGCCGGCGTCAGCGGATAGGCGCTGCCCGCGCGGCCGGCCGTGACCAGCGCCTCCGTCTGGCGCGTCGCGTCGCCGAAGTAGCGGCTCTGCACCTCCGCGATGGCGGCCGCCAGGCGCGGCGGCTGGTCCATCAGCGCCGCCAGCATCCTCACCTGCGACCAGACGAGGTCGAGCGAGCGGCCCGCGCCGGCGATGGTCTCCAGCTCCGGCGCGGTGAGCGCGCGGCCGCTGTTCACGGCGGTGGAGATGGGGACGATGCGTCGGCCCGCCGCGTCGCGCAGATCCCAGCTGAGCCGCGCGACGAGGATCAGCATGTCCAGCCCGCGCCCGCCGCGCGCGATGTCCCGATGGCTGGCTCCGAGGGCCGTGCCGATCGTCTCCAGCGCGGTGTTGTAGACCTGTTCCGGGCGGGCGCGCTGCGCGGCGTCCCGCCGGTCCGGCGCAAGCTGGATGAGCGCGTTCATCGCCGGGCGAAGCGCCAGGAGCTGCGGGCCGATCGCCTCGACGCGCCGGATGTGCTCCTCCATGCCATGCGTGCCGCGGAGGCCGGTCAGCGCCTCGGCCAGGGCGGCGTCCGTGTCGCGCGCGATCCCGGCGAGGCGCGCCAGCAGCGCCGCGTCGGCGGGGGCGGTGCTGGCCACGCGGATCATGTAGTTGCCGCGCTCGATCACGAGCTTCTCGGTGAGGCGCAGCAGGCCGGCGGCGGCCTCGGTCTGGCGGGTGGCCTCCCGCGCGGCGACGCCGCGCTGCCAGTGATCCCAGGCGATGGAGCCGGATGCCATGGCGCCGGCGGCGGCCAGGCCCAGCATGGCCCAGTTGAAGAGTGCTCGGATACGCATGCGCCTGTCCCATCCCGTCTCGATGAGCCGTGTGTAGGGCGCGCGCCTTGCCGAAACCCTAACGAGGCCGGACTTTCGCGTTAACCGGCGCTTCATCGGTCCCGCGCTAGGAGGGAGAGATGACACCCGGGGCGCAGGATGCTGAAACGAGAGACCGATATTCAGGCCGAGCTGCGCGGCGCGGTGCAGGCCGAGTTCCGGCCCCTCTTCGCCGAGCTGCAGCGCTTCGTGGACCGCCGCATCGCCGAGTTGAGCGCGGAGCTGCATGCGAGCGTACAGCTCGCCGACATGACGGAGGAGCGCATCTCGCGCGAGCTCGCGCAGGTTCAGGAGAGGATCGCGCGCCTGGTCGCGGTGCCGACGGCATCGACCCGCAACAGCGGCGTGGAGCTGGAGGCGGTGGTGCTCGCGACCGAGTCGGCGGCGAACACCATCATGGAGGCGGCGGAGGCCATCCAGGACTGGATCCAGCGCGGCGAGCGGGATCCGGACGCGATCGAGACCCTGGCCGGCAGGGTGAACTCCATCTTCGAGGCCTGCAGCTTCCAGGACGTCACGGGGCAGAGGATCCGGCGCGCGATCCAGCACCTTCAGCAGGTGGAATCGGTGCTGGAGCGCTTCCTGCCGCAGGATCCCGCGCGGCCGCGCGGGCCGCGGGTGGAGGTGCGGACGCAGCTTCGCACGGTGGCCGCGCCGGCCACGGCCGAGGACCTGGCGCAGGCGCAGATCGACGCGCTGCTGAACGGGTAGTGAGAGGGGCGTGGAGAACCCCGCCTCAGCCCGCCGGGCGGTGGGCGGCACGGCGATCCTTCAGGGCCATGTCTCGGGCTCATCTTGACCGGACAAATTTGGCGCGTGCAGACTGTCTGCAACCAAATTCCGAGGAGACACATGCCCGAACCCCGCCCCCAGCCGCTCGACGGTGTCCGCGTCGTGGACGTGTCGAGCTTTCTCGCGGGGCCCTTCTGCTCCACCCAGCTCGCGGAATTCGGCGCCGAGGTCATCAAGCTCGAACTGCCCATCGTGGGCGACCCGCTGCGCAAGTTTGGCAGCGTCACGGAATGCGGCGAGACGCTGCCCTGGCTCTCCGAATGCCGGAACAAGAAATCCGCGACGCTGGACCTGCGCAAGCCGGACGGCGCCGCGCTGCTGAAGCGCATGGTCGCCGAGGCCGACATCCTGGTGGAGAACTTCCAGCCCGGTACGCTGGAGAAATGGGGCCTCGGCTGGGACGTGATGCAGGAGGTGAATCCGCGCCTCATCATGGTCCGCATTTCCGGCTTCGGGCAGACCGGGCCCTACAAGGGCCGCCCGGGATTCGGCCGCATCGGCAATGCCTTCGGCGGGCTCTCCTTCCTCGCCGGCTATCCCGACCGGCCGCCGGTGACGCCGGGCTCGGCCACCATCCCGGACTACCTGGCCGGGCTCTACGGCGCCTTCGGGGCGCTGCTCGCCATGCAGGCGCGGGAGAAGACGGGGAAGGGGCAGGTGGTCGACATCGGCCTCTACGAGCCGATCTTCCGCATCCTCGACGAGCTGGCGCCCTCCTTCCAGCTCAACGGCTATATCCGTCAGCGGATGGGGCCCGGCACCGTGAACGTCGTGCCGCACAGCCACTATCCGACGAAGGACGGCCGCTGGATCGCCATCGCCTGCACCAGCGACAAGATCTTTTCGCGACTTGCCGGCGCCATGGGCGTGCCGGAATGGGGCGGCGAGGGGAAATGGGGGACCGTGCGGCGGCGCGAGGCGGAGCGCGAGATCGTCGACGAATACGTCGGCAAATGGACCGCGCAGCACACCCGCGACGAACTCCAGGCCGTCTGCGAGGCGAACGAGGTGCCCTTCGGCCCCGTCTATTCCATCGACGAGATCTTCCAGGACCCGCAATACGCGGCCCGCGAAAACATCCTCACGGTGAAGGACGACCGCGTGGGCGAGCTGGCCATTCCCAACGTCGTGCCGCGGCTCACCGACACCCCGGGCGGCGTGAAGTGGCTCGGCCCCTCGATGGGCGAGCACAATGACGAGGTCTATCGCGGCTGGATGAAGCTGGACCAGGCCGAGATCGACCGGCTCAAGGGTCTCCAGGTGATCTGATGGAACCGCGCTGGACCCTGCCGCCGCGGGCCTCGCTCGCCGAGACCCTGGCCGCGCGCATGGTCGAGGCGATGCGCGCCGGCGAGCTCACCCCCGGCGAGCGGATCATCGAGGCCACGCTGGCGGCCCGCTTCGGCGTCAGCCGGGGCCCGCTGCGCGAGGCGCTGAAGGCGCTGGAGGCCGAGCAGCTGGTGGAACGCCAGCCCGGCCATTCGCCCCGCGTGCGAAGCGTCTCGCCGGACGAGGCCGCGCAGATGGTGGTGATGCGGGCGATGCTGGAGGGGCTGGCCGCGCGGCTGGTGGCGGCGCGCTGCACCCCGTCGATCCTGGCCGAGCTGGCGGCCCAGCACCAGCGCATCCGCGTGGCGGCGCTGGGCGATCGCACCAGCGAGTGGCGCGACGAGGACTGGCGCTTCCACGAGATGGTCTGCCGCCACTCCGGCAACGAATTCCTGCTGCGCTCCTGGCTCTCGATGAGCAACCTGGTGCGCCTTTTCCTGCACCGGCATCCGGCCTTCGAGCGGGAGGGGCCCGAGGGGAGCCAGGCCGTGCTGCTCAATCACGACCGGCTGCTGGGCGCATTGGCCTCGCGCGACCCGGACCGCGCCGAGGCCGCCTTCCGCGACGTGATCCTGGAGAGCGGCTTCTCCGGCCTGGGAGTGAAGCCTCCGCCGGGGATCCGCGCATGAAGCCCCGCCTGCGCCGCTCGATGATGATCACGCCTGGCCATCGCCGGGAGCGGCTGGAGAAGGCCGCCACGCTCGCCGCCGACAGCCTGGCCTTCGACCTCGAGGACGGCGTGCCGCCCGCGCGCAAGGCGGAGGCCCGCGCCAACGTCGCCGCCGTGCTGCGCGAGGTGGCGTTCGGCCGGCGCGAGCGCGCGGTGCGGATCAACGGCCTCGGCACGGCGGAATTCGCGCTCGACCTCGCGGCGCTGCCCTGGGACCGGCTGGACGCGGTGCTGATCCCCAAGGTGGAAGGCCCGGAGGCACTTTTGGAGCTGGACGCGAGGCTCGCCCGGCTGGCGCCGGGCATCGCCGTCATCGCGACGATCGAGACGCCGCGCGGGGTACTGAACGCGCTGGCCATCGCCGATGCCTCGCCGAACCTCGCCGGGATCTTCTTCGGCCCGGGCGACTACACGCTGCAAACCGGCGGGGCCCTGACCCGCCGCGGGCTGGAATTCCCCCGCGCGACCATCGCCGCCGCGGCCGGCGCGGTGGGCGCCCAGGCGATCGACGCGCCCTTCCTGCTCGGCCTGCGGGACGTGGAAGGCACGCGCGCCGATGCCGAGGCGGCGCGGGAGCTCGGCTTCTCGGGCAAGGTCGTCTTCCACCCGGACCAGATCGCGCCCGTGAACGCCGCCTTCACGCCCGACGCGGCCGAGGTCGCGAGGGCCCGTCGCTTCGTGGCCGCCTATCGCGAGGCGGCCGCCCGCGGCGAGGCCACGGCGCTGGTCGACGGCGAGTTCGTCGCCATGGATCTCCTGCCGCGGATGGAGAGCCTGATCGCGCTGGCCGAGGACGCCGCCGCGATCGGGTGATGTCAAACCGCCTGTAAGGGCGTTACCCCCGGCGATGGGAGGCTTTCACCGGCATGCATGAAGTTCTGATCGCCGATCTCGGCGGCACGCGCGCCCGCTTCGCCCTGGCCCGCGAGGGCCGCTTCGGCCAGGTGGCGGCCCAGCGCGTGGCCGACCACGCGACGCCGGCGCCCGCGATCCGCGCGGCGCTGGCGGCGCTGGGTGGCGCGCCCCAGGAGGCCATCCTGGCCGTGGCGGCGCCGATCTCGGAGGGGCGCGCGCGGCTCACCAATGCGACCTGGGCGCTGGATGCGGCTGAACTGGCCGGCGAGCTCGGCCTCGCGAGGATGCGGCTGGTGAACGACCTGGAGGCCATGGCCTGGTCGCTGCCGGCGCTGGAGGCGGAGGAGGTCGAGACCTGGGCCGAGGGCGTGCCCGTCGCGGGCGCGCCGATGGCCGTGGTGGCGCCGGGAACGGGGCTCGGCGTGGCGGCATTCCTGCCCGGGCTCGGCGTGCTGGCGACGGAGGCCGGCCATGCGAGCTTCGCCCCGCGCGACGCGATGGAGGAGGCGCTGCTGGCCTGGCTGCGCGAGCGGCAGGGCGCGGTCTCGACGGAGGACCTGCTGGGCGGCGTGGGGCTCTCGACGCTGCATGAGGGGATCGCGCGGCTGCGCGGGGTGAAGGCGCCGGCCCTGGACGGCGCGGGGATCGACGAGGCGGCGGAGGCGGGCGATCCCGTCGCGCTGGAGGCGGTGGCGGTGTTCTGGCGGGCGCTGGGCGGCTTCTGCGGCGACGTGGCGCTGACGCTGGGCGCGCGCGGCGGCGTGTATCTGGCGGGCGGCGTGGCGCAGTCCTTCGCCGGGATGCTGCCGCGCGAGGCATTCCTGGAGCGCTTCCGCGACCGCCCCCGCATGCGCGACTACCTGACGCGCATCCCGATCCGCCTGATCACCCACAAGCAGCCCGGCCTGGTGGGTCTGGCGCGCATGGCGCAAACCTGAAGTTGCGTCAGGGGCCTGGGGATCGACACGATCCCCAGCGGGGCATGGGGCGGAGCCCCATCCTTACTGTCGTATTCTGTCCGCCAGCTTCAGCACCCGCAGCGCCCGCTCGACGATAGGGTAGTCCACGAACCGCCCCTCCACCTGGATCGAGGCCAGCCCCTTCGCCTCCGCCTCCGCAAAGGCCGCGGCGATCGTCTTCGCTCGCGCGATCTCGGCCTCGGAAGGCGAGAAGGCCGCATTGGCCACCGCGATCTGGTCCGGATGGATGCACATCTTCCCCTGGAACCCCAGCGCCACGCCGCGCTTGCAGGAGGCGGCGAAGGCCTCGGCCTCGCGCAGCTCGATCCAGACGGTGTCGATGGGCGCCTCCAGCCCGGCGGCGCGGCTTTGCACCACCATCTGGGCGCGGGCGGCCTCCAGCTCCGTCTCCGCCAGGCCCCAGCTCAGGCCGAGGTCGAGCGTGTAGTCGCCCGCGCCGAAGGCCAGCCGGCGCACCCGGCCGCCGAGCGTGGCGGCGGCGGCGGCCAGCGCGCCGAGCCCGGCCATGCCGCGCGCCGTCTCGATGATGGGCATGACCTCGATGCCGCGATCGGGCAGGCCCTGCGCGCGCTCCAGCGCGGAGATCATCCAGTCCACGGCGACGAGCTGGGCCGCGGATTCCAGCTTGGGCAGGACGATTCCGTCGAGCCGCGCGGCGATGATGGACTGCACGTCGCCGAAGCAGAACTCGGTGTCGAAGGCATTCACCCGGATGAAGGCGCGGCCGGTGCGCGGGCGCTCCAGCAGGGCGCGGACATGGTCGCGCGCGGCCACCTTGGCGGCGATCGCGACCGCGTCCTCCAGGTCCAGGATGACGGCGTCCGCATCGAGGGTCAGCGCCTTGCCCGCGCGGCGCTCATGGTCGCCGGGGGCGAAGAGGAAGGTGCGGTTTGGTGCGCTCATGCCTCACGCTAGGCGGCGCTCCCGTCGGCAGCAAGACAGTCTTGTCCGGACCTTTGACAGGAATGTCCGGACTGCACATCATGCCGCCGAAGGCGTGGAACACGCCGCGAGGGAGAACGCCATGGACAGCCTGCCGCAGAGCCTCGACGCCAGCGTCGGCACGCCGATCTCCACGCAGCTCGGCGAATTCGCGACCTCGCTGCGCTGGGAGGAGATTCCGGCCGATGTGGTGGCCCAGGCGAAGCGCCACATGCTGGACGCGCTGGGCATCGCGCTGGCCGCCTCGGGCTTCGACTTCGCGCGGCGCACCGCGCTGGCGATCGGCGGGCTTGCAGGGCAGGGGACGCATCCCGTGGTCGGCCTGCCCATGCGGCTGCCGCTGCGCGACGCGGTGCTGGTGAACGGCAGCTTCATCCACGGGCTGGACTACGACGACACGCATTCGGATTCGGTGGTGCACGCCTCGGCGAGCGCGGTGCCCACGGCGCTGCACATGGCGCGCGAGCACGGGGCGAGCGGGGCCGAGGCGGTGCTGGCCTATATCCTCGGCATCGAGGCCTCGGCGCGGATCGGCGCGGCGGCGCAGAGCCTGTTCCACCAGGTCGGCTTCCACCCCACGGGCATGGTCGGCACCTTCGGCTGCGCGCTGACGGCGGGGCGGTTGGCCGGCGCCACGGCCGCGCAGATCGCGGCGGCGCAGGGCATCCTGCTCTCGACGGCGGCGGGCTCGCTGGAATTCCTGGAGGATGGCTCCTGGACCAAGCGGCTGCATCCCGGCTTCGCGGGGGCGAATGCGATCACGGCGGTGGCGCTGGGGCGCGGCGGCTTCAAGGCACCGCCGGCGGCCTATGAGGGGCGCTTCGGCCTCTTCCGCATGCACCTGCAGGAGAAGACGCCGGGCGATCTCTCCCGCTGCACTGATGCGCTTGGCGAGCTCTGGGAGATGCGCAACAACGCGCTGAAGCCCTATCCCGCCTGCCATTTCAACCACGCCTTCGCCGATGCGGCGCTGGCGCTGCGCGCGGCGCATGGGCTGCGGCCGGAGGAGGTGAAGCGCGTCACCGCCCGCATCCACCCGCGCCAGGTGAAGGTGGTCTGCGAGCCCGAGGCCTCGAAGCGGCGGCCCGCCAATTCCTACGACGCGCAGTTCAGCGTGCACTACGCCATCGCCTCCTGCCTGCTGCACGGCCGCTTCACGCTGGACGAGCTGGAGGAGGACAGGATCCGCGATCCCCGTGCCTTGGCGCTCTGCGACCGCACGGGCTACGAGCTGGACGAGACGCTGAACTTCCCCCGCTACTATGGCGGCGAGCTGGCCATCGAGACGATGGACGGCCGCACGCTCACCCATCGCGAGCCGATGAACCGCGGCTCCGACGGCAATCCGCTCTCGTCGGCGGATGTCGAGCGGAAGTTCACCGACAACGCCCGCCGCGTCTTCTCCGCGGACCGGGCGCAGCGGGTTCTGGAGCTTGTCATGGGGCTCGATTCCGCGCCGGATACCGTCGCGCTCACCGAGGCGCTGAACGGCTGAGGAAATATCCAAGAATGTCACGACGCGGCGAAATGGCCCTGGTCGCCTTCCTCCAGGCGCAGAACTGCTCGAACTATGCCGGCTCCTGGCGCCACCCCGAGACGATGCAGGACTATCTCAAGCCGCAATACTACCAGCGCATCGCGCGCATCCTCGAGGACGGCCGCTTCCACATGGCCTTCTTCGACGACCGGCTCGCCATGCCCGACATCCTAGGCCGCGACCATGCCGAGGCGGTGCGCAACGGCGTCCGGGTGGTGAAGATGGACCCGGTCTCCATCCTCAGCGCCATGGGATACGCGACGGAGAAGCTGGGCCTCGGCGCCACCTATTCGACCACCTATTACGAGCCCTTCCACATCGCCCGCGTCTTCGCCACGCTGGACCACATGCTGGGCGGGCGCGTGGCCTGGAACGTCGTGACCTCGCTGAACGACAGCGAGGCGCGCAATATGGGCCGCAGCGAGCACCCCGAGCACGACCTGCGCTACGACCGCGCCGACGAGTTCCTGGAGATCGTCCTCTCGCTCTGGGATGCCTGGGACGACGACGCCATCCGGAACGACCGCGAGACCGGCATCTTCGCCGACCCGGCGAAGGTGCGGCGGCTCAAGCACAAGGGCCGCTGGTACGATGTCGAGGGCACCTTCACCGTGCCGCGCACGCCGCAGGGCCGCCCCGTCCTGCTCCAGGCCGGCCAGAGCGGGCGCGGCAAGACCTTCGCCGCGAACTGGGGCGAGCTGATCTTCGTCACCCAGCGCAACATCGAGGCCGCGCGCGCGAACTACCGCGAGTTCAAGGAGAGCATCGCCGCCCTCGGCCGCAACCCGGATGGGGTGAAGGTCTGCCCCGCCATCTACTCCATCATCGGCACCTCGGAGGACGAGGCGGCCGAGAAGAAGGCGCGGATCGAGGCGCTGGCCAGGCCGGTGGACGCGCTCGCCCTGCTCTCCGAGGTGCTGAACTATGATTTCGCCAGCAAGCGCCTGGACGAGACCTTCACCGACGAGGAGCTGGCCGGGATCAAGGGCCTCCAGGGCATCCGCGACCGCGTGGTGCAGGGCTCGGGCAAGAAGAACCCCACTGTCGCCGATTTCGTGGAGGTGAGCGGCCGCGGCACGATCCGCGACTTCACGGGCTTCCACGGCACGCCCAGGAAGATTGCCGACGACATGGCCGAATGGTTCGAGACCGAGGCCTGCGACGGCTTCGTCCTCGCCGCCACGCACATGCCCGGCGCCTACGAGGATTTCGTGCGCCTGGTCGTGCCCGAGCTGCAGCGCCGCGGCCTCTTCCGCAAGGAGTACCGCGGCACGACGCTGCGCGAGAACCTCGGCCTTCCGCGCGCACAACAGGACGACTGGAGACGATCGAGCTGACGCCGAACGGCCGGAGAGCCGCGGCGCGACAGGGGAGGAAACGATGCTTCGCTTCACACGCCGCGCCGTTCTCGCGACCGGGCTCGCCACGCCGATGCTGGCGCGCGCGCAGACCTATCCCTCCCGTCCGGTCCGCATCGTCGTGCCCTTCCCGCCGGGCAATATGAGCGACCTCATCGCGCGCGTCCTCATCGAGGAGATGCAGGCGCGCCACGGCGTGCAGGTCGTGGTGGACAACCGCGCCGGCGCGACCGGCGCCATCGGCGTGCAGGCCGTCACCTCGGCCCCGCCGGACGGGCACACGCTGCTGCTGACCAGCAATTCGCCCATCGTGGTGAACCCCGCCGTCACGCCCAACCTGCCCTTCGACGTGACGCGCGACCTCGTCTCGATGGCCCTCATCGGCTGGACCGGCTTCCTCATCGTCGTCCCGCCGGATTTCCCGGCGAGCACCCTGGCCCAGGCGGTGGCGCTGATGCGCGCCACGCCCGGCCGCTACATCGCGGCCAATCCCGGCATGGGGACGGCCGGCCACCTCAATACCGAGATGTTCTCGCGCCTCACGGGCGCGCGGATGGAGCAGGTGCCCTATCGGGGCAGCGCGCAGGCGCTGCTCGACCTCTCCACCGGCCGCGTGCAGTTCATGATCGACGCGATGACGAGTGCGATGCCGCAGGTGCAGGGCGGGCGGGTGAAGGCGCTGGCCGTGGTCGCGCGCAGCCGCTCGCCGCTGCTGCCCGAGGTGCCGAGCATGCGCGAGGCGGGCGTGCCCGAGGTCGCGGATTTCGAGAGCCTGGCCTGGGCCGGGATCATGGGGCCGGCCGGCACGCCGACGGGCGTGACCCTCTACTGGAACCGCGTCGTCAACGAGTTGCTACGGGAGGAGGGCTTCCGGCGCCGCCTGGCGCAGCAGAACGTGGAGGCCGCGCCGCCCAGCGGACCCGAAAGGCTCGCGGACCTCGTCACCACGGACCTCGCGCGCTGGCGCCAGCTCGTGCGCGACGCCCATATCGTGATCTGATTCGCGGAGCGCGATCCGCTTCAGCCCTGCTTCTTGGCCGGCGGCATCTGGACGCGGATCGACAGCTCCTTCAGCCGGATCTCCTCCACCTCGGAGGGCGAGCCCATCATCAGCTCCTCGCCCTGCTGGTTCATGGGGAAGAGGTTCACCTCGCGCAGGTTCGGCTCCTCGGCCAGCAGCATGACGATGCGGTCGATGCCGGCCGCCATGCCGCCGTGCGGCGGGGCGCCGTAGCGGAAGGCGTTCAGCATGCCGCCGAACCGCTCCTCCACGGCCTCGGGCGGATAGCCCGCGATGCCGAAGGCCTTCACCATGATCTCCGCCTTGTGGTTGCGGATCGCGCCCGAGGCCATCTCATAGCCGTTGCAGACGATGTCATACTGATAGGCCGGGATGGTCAGCGGGTCCTGGGTCTCCAGCGCCGCCATCTCGCCCTGCGGCATCGAGAAGGGGTTGTGGCTGAAATCGACCTGATTGGTCTCCTCGTTCAGCTCGTAGAAGGGGAAGTCGGTGATCCAGCAGAAGCGGAAGCCGGTCTTCTCGGTCAGGCCCAGCTCGTTGCCCAGCCGCAGCCGCGTCTGCCCCGCGAACTTGGCCGCATCGGCCTCCTTGCCCGCGGCGAAGAACACGGCGTCGCCGGCCTTCAGGCCGCAGGCCACGCGGATCGCCTCGGCGCGGTCGCCCTCCAGGTTCTTGGCGATCGGGCCCTTTGGGCCGTCCGCGTCGAAGGTGATGTAGCCGAGGCCGCCGGCGCCCTCGGCGCGCGCCCACTCGTTCAGCTTGTCGAAGAAGCTGCGCGGATTGCCGCCGGCGCCCGGCGCGGGGATCGCACGCACCACGCCGCCGCCGGCCGTGATCTTGGCGAAGAGCCCGAAGCCCGAGCCCCTGAACTGCTCGCTGACGTCGTGGATCACCAGCGGGTTGCGCAGGTCCGGCTTGTCCGAGCCGTAGTCCAGCATGGCCTGGGCATAGGGAATTCGGCGCCAGGGGCCGGCATCGACATGTCGGCCCTCGGCGAATTCCTCGAAGGTGCCGCGGATCACCGGCTCCATGGAGGTGAAGACGTCCTCCTGCGTGACGAAGCTCATCTCCACGTCGAGCTGGTAGAACATCAGCGTGCGGTCGGCGCGGCCGGCCTCGTCGCGGAAGCAGGGGGCGATCTGGAAGTAGCGGTCGAAGCCCGCGACCATGGTGAGCTGCTTGTACTGCTGCGGGGCCTGCGGCAGGGCGTAGAACTTGCCGGGATGCAGGCGGGCCGGCACCAGGAAGTCGCGCGCGCCCTCGGGCGAGGAAACGGTCAGGATCGGCGTCTGGAACTCGTTGAAGCCGATCGCGATCATGCGGCGGCGGATGCTGTCGATGATCTGCGCGCGCAGGATCATGTTGCGCTGGAGCCGCTCGCGGCGGAGGTCGAGGAAGCGGTAGCGCAGCCGCATCTCCTCCGGCGCCTCCTGCTCCTGGGCGACCTGGAAGGGCAGGACCT
Organism: Roseococcus sp. SYP-B2431; assembly: GCF_004336745.1. GTDB lineage: Bacteria > Pseudomonadota > Alphaproteobacteria > Acetobacterales > Acetobacteraceae > Roseococcus. Next base: position 84,794 of record NZ_SJXD01000031.1, on the reverse strand, counting down.
CGGCGGCGGATTGCAGCACCAGCTCCTTCACCCGCAGCTCGACGGCGCCGGTCGGCAGCTTGTCATTCACCGTCCCGGGCTCGCGGTTCACGACCTCGCCGGTGACGGTGATGACGCTCTCCACCCGCACGGCATCGGCCGCCGCGAAGACCGCCGAGCCCGAGGGGATGACGCATTGGGTCAGCCCGTAATGGTCCCGCAGGTCGATGAAGAGCAGGCCGCCATGGTCGCGCTTGCGGTGCACCCAGCCGGAGAGTCGGGCGGTCTGCCCAGCGGACTCGGCGCGGAGGGCGCCGCAGGTGTGGGTGCGGTAGGCGTGCATGGGAACCTTGCAGGTCTGGGAGATCGACGGCGGAAAGGGCCTTCCCGGGGGCGCTCTGTCAACCCGTCCCGGACCAAGCCCTTGCATGCCGGCCGTTCCGGCCGCAAAGCGAAGCCATGGCCCGCATGCAAGACCCGACCCCACGCCTGATCACCCAGTCCGCCGAGCTCGCGGAGCTGTGCGACCGGCTGCGCACCGAACCCTTCGTCACCGTCGATACCGAGTTCATGCGCGAGCGCACCTATTGGCCCGAGCTCTGCGTGGTGCAGTTGGCAGGCGCCCAGGACGTGGCGGTGGTGGACGCCCAGGCCGAGGGCATGGACCTCGCCCCCCTGGGCGACCTCCTGGCAGATCCCGCCGTGGTGAAGGTCTTCCATGCCGCCCGGCAGGACGTGGAGATCTTCCTCCTCAAGTTCGGCGCCGTCCCGACCCCGCTCTTCGACACCCAGGTCGCCGCCATGGTGGCCGGCTTCGGCGACCAGGCCAGCTACGACAGCCTGGTCCGCGCCCTGGCCGGCGCCTCGATCGACAAGGCGCACCGCTTCAGCGACTGGTCGGCCCGGCCCCTCTCAGCCTCGCAGATCGCCTATGCCGCCGGCGACGTGACGCATCTGCGCCGGGTCTATCTGAGCCTGCGCGAGAAGCTGATGAAGGAAGGCCGGCTCGACTGGGTGGCGCAGGAGATGGACGCCCTGCTGGAGCCCTCCACCTATATCACCGAGCCCTCCGAGGCCTGGGAGCGGCTGAAGCCCAAGTCGGGCAACCGCCGCTTCCTGGGCGTCCTGCGCGCCGCCGCGGCCTGGCGCGAGGCGGAGGCGCAGCGGATCAATATCCCGCGCGGCCGGCTGGTGAAGGACGAATCCCTGGCCGAGGTGGCGGCGACGGCGCCCGAGACGGTGGAGCAGCTGGCCCGCGTGCGCGGGGTTTCCGAGGGCTTCGCGCGCGGCAAGTCGGGCGTGTCGCTGATCGCCGCGATCGTCGAGGCGAAGAAGCTGCCCGAGGAGGCACTGCCCCTGCCGCTGGAGGCCCGCAAGGGCGCCGGCGCCTCGCCGGCCCTGGTCGCCCTGCTCAAGGTGCTGCTGGCGGCGAGCGCCGAGGCGCACCACGTCGCGCCCAAGCTACTGGCCGACACCGAGGACCTGGAGCGGCTGGCGAGCGAGAGCGAGCCGGACATCCGCGCCCTGTCCGGCTGGCGGCGCGAGGTTTTTGGGGCCGATGCGCTGGCGCTGAAGACCGGGCAGCTCGCGCTGGGCGTGGCGGGCCGGCGGGTGCGGCTCATCCGCACGGAGTAGCCGCCTTCCCTACGGCTCGAACAGCAGCCCCACATAGGCCGCGAACAGGATCAGGTGCACCGCGCCCAGCAGCACATTGGTCCGCCCCGTGCCGAAGGTCAGCAGGCTCACGAAGAGCGTGAGGACCAGCAGCGCGATGAATTCCTGGGCCAGGCCCAGGATCACCTGCTGCCCCGTCGTCACGGCGATCAGCATCACCGCCGGCACGGTCAGCCCGATCGTGGAGAGCGCCGAGCCCAGCGAGATGTTCACCGCGCGCTGCAGCCGGTCGGCGCGGGCGGCGGCGATGGCGCTGATGCCCTCGGCCGTCAGCACCAGCATCGCGATCAGCACGCCGCCGAAGGCCGAGGGCAGGCGCAGCTGCCGCGCCCCGCTTTCGATCACGGCTGAGAGCATCTCGGCCAGCAGCACCACCGGCAGCAGGGACAGCACCAGCATCAGCGCGTGATGCGGGACCGTGCGCGCCTGGGCCGTCCGTGTCTGGGGCGCATGTCCCGAACTGCCCCGATGCGCCGGTTCCTGGAAGAAGCCGCGGTGCCGGTGCGTCTGCACCATCAGGAAGACGCCGTAGAGCAGCAGCGCCGCCGTCGAGAAGAACAGCATCTGGTGCGGCGTATAGGTGTGGTCCGCGGTGGAGATGGTGAAGGCCGGCAGCACCAGCGTCAGCACGGAGAGCGTCGCGATGACGGACAGATAGGCCGAGGCGCCGGAGATGTTGAACTCCTGCTCGCCGTTCCGGATCGCGCCGATGACGAGCGACAGCCCGATCAGCCCGTTCAGCACGATCATCAGAACGGCGAACATGGTGTCGCGCGCCAGCAGCGGGTCGGCCGCGCCGGTCAGCATGGCCGAGGTGATCAGCGCGACCTCCATGATCACGGCCGCGAGGGTGAGGATGAGCGTGCCGTAGGGCTCGCCGAGCAGATGCGCCAGGCAGTCGGCATGGCGCACCACGGAAACGGCGCACCACAGAATCAGCGGGAAGAGCCAGAGGAAGAGCAGCGTGAGCTTCCAGGGGCTCGAGAGGTCGGCGAGGAGATCCGGGCCGAGGGTGTTCAGCAGGATCACCGTGAGGAGGCCCAGGAAGGCCGCCGTTTCCCGCCGTGGGAAGCTCATCCGGGCTTGCCGTAGCCCCCGCCCCCGGGCGTGCGCAGGAGGACGCGCGTGCCGCGGTTCAGCACCTGCTGCTGGCGGGTATTGGCGGCTTCGCCGTCGATGAGCACCTCGCCGGTTGCGCCCGCGCCGCCGCCGAAGAGGCCGGGGGCCGGGAACTTCAGGCGCTCGGTGACGAAGACGGCGGCCATGTTGTCCACCTCGCTCTCCACCTCGGTCTCGTGGCCGCGGCCGCCGGCATGGCGCCCCGCGCCCCCGGAGCCCGGCCGCGAGATCTTGCGATGGATGAGCACGGGCGCGGTGCGCTCGGCCACCTCGACCGGCGTGGCGGAGATGTTGGAGGGCCAGGAGATGCTGTCCACGCCGTCCTGCGCGGCGCCCGCGCCGGTGCCGCCGTTGAAGAAGAGCGTGCTGGCGAAGGGCTGGTCGGCGGCGTCGCGGCCGGCGATGCTCATCATCCAGAGCGGGCTGCCGGGTGCCGCGCGCACCTTGTCGGGCAGCGCCTCGGCCAGGGCGCCGAAGATCAGCACCGGCACGTAGTGGCCCGTCGCCGCCCGGCCGCCGACGGAGGCCGGCTCCTTCGGGTTCACGATGGAGCCCTCGGGGGCCGCGATGCGGATCGGCCGGAAAATGCCGTCATTGGAGGGCAGCTCGGGCAGCAGCATGGCCTTGAGCACGAACCAGCTCATGGCGCGGGTATAGGTGAAGGGGCAGTTCACCGAGCGCGGCTGCTGCGGGCTGCTGCCGGCGAAGTCCACCAGCACCTCGCCGTCCCGGGCGGTGATCTCGACCTGGAGGTGGAACGGCTGGTCGAGCCCGTCCGTCTCGAAGGCATAGTGGTAGGTGCCGTCCGGGATGCTGCGCAGGCGTTCCCGCATGGCGACCTCGGAGCGCCCGAAGATCTCGTTCGCGACCTCGGTGAGATCGGCCAGGCCGTGATCCTCCATCGTCGAGACCACGCGGTCGCCGATCAGGGTGATGGCCGCGGCCTGGGCCCAGATGTCGCCCTCCGTCTGGTCTGGCGTGCGGATATTGGTGCGCAGCAGGATGATGAGCGTCGCATCCGCCACGCCCTCCCGCAGCAGGCACATGGGCGGGATGTGGAAGCCTTCCTCGAAGAGCTCGCGCGCCTCGGTGCTGCGGATGCGCCCGCCGATGTCGGGGACATGGCTGGTGGTGGCGCCGAAGGCCACGATCCGGCCGTCGAGGAAGACCGGCCGCACCAGGCACACGTCGTTCAGATGGCCCGTGCCGATCCAGGGGTTGTTGGTGATGTAGATGTCGCCCTCGCGCATCTCCGTCGGCGGCACGCGGGCGCAGACGGCGCGGACGGTGGCGGGCAGGGTGCCGATGAAGCTCGGGATCGAGCCGGTGTTCTGCGCGAGCGAGCGGCCGTCGGCATCGGTCAGCACGCAGGCGAAGTCGTTCGCCTCGTTGGACAGCGTGGAGAAGGAGGTGCGGACGATGGCCTTGGCGGCCTCGTCCACGGCGGAGATGAGCCGCGTCCAGACCAGCTCCAGCTTCACGGGATCGAGGGCCATCAGCCGATCTCCACCAGGATGTTTCCGGAGTCCAGCACGGTGAGGCGTCCCTTCGGGCCGACGACGAGGGTGGAGCCGGCCTCCTCCACCAAGGCGGGGCCGGACGCGGAGAAGCCGGGCCGCAGCCCGTCGCGCGCGAGAATCCTTGCCATGCCGGCGACACCGTCGGCCAGGATTTCCCGCTCGCCCGCGCCGGCCGCCTCGCCGAAGCGGGCCGCGGCGAGCTCGGTCGAGGCCTTCGCGCCGCGCAGCACCACGCGGGCATGCACGAGATCGACCGGCACCTTGGGGGGCGGGCGGCGGAAGCGCTCCAGATAGGCAGAATCGAAGGCCGTCGCGATCAGCGCGTGCAGGGCCGCGTCGTCGGCGGGCCAGGGTCCGGGCGGCAGGACCACCGGCATATGCGCGCCCTGGCCGGTGCAGCGGGCATCTACGATCCGCTCGGAGGAGGCGCCCTCGGCGAAGCCGCCGCGCTCCAGCACCGCCTGCGCGTCGGCCTCCAGCGCGGCGAAGGCCGCCTCCAGCTCCGCCGCCCTCCAGGCCAGCAGGCGGCGGCCCAGCGTCGCCACGCGGTCCACGCGCGGCGGCGCGGTCAGCAGGCCGAAGGCCGAGGCCACGCCGGCCTCGGGCGGAATGACCATGCGCTTGATCCCAAGCTTGCGCGCCAGGTGGTAGCCGTGCACCGGCCCGCCGCCGCCGGTGCAAACGAGGGTGAAGCCCGAGGCGTCGCGGCCGCGCTCCGCCAGATGCGTGCGCGCCGCGCCGGCCATGGCTTCGGTCACCACGTCATGAATGCCCCAGGCGGCGGCCTCGCGCGTGATGCCGAGGGATTGCGCCAGCGCGTCCATCGCGGCCTCGGCGGCGGCGCGGTCGAGGGGCAGGCTGCCGCCGGCGAAGCGCGTGGGGTCGAGATAGCCGAGCAGCAGGTTGGCGTCCGTCACCGTCGGCGCCGCGCCGCCGCGGCCGTAGCAGGCCGGGCCGGGCTCGGAGCCCGCGGAATCCGGGCCGACCTTCAGCAGGCCGATCGCGTCGCGCCGGGCGATGGAGCCGCCGCCCGCGCCGATCTCCATGAGGTCCACGGCGGAGATGCGGATGGGGAGCCCGCTGCCCTCGATGAAGCGCGCCTGGCGGGCGGCCTCGAAGCCGAAGACGATCTCGGGCTCGCCATGCTCCACGACGGAGAGCTTGGCCGTGGTGCCGCCCATGTCGAAGGCGAGGATGCGCGGCTCGGAGGGGCCGGCGAGGTGGGCGGCGGCCAGCGCGCCCGCGGCCGGGCCGGATTCCAGCAGCTGCACGGGCGCGCGCTGCGCCTCCTCCACATGGGTGAGCCCGCCATTGGAGAGCATCAGCAGCAGCGGCGCCCGGATGCCGAGGCCGGCCAGCTCGCCGGACAGCCGCGCGAGGTAGCGGCCGGCCAGCGGCGCGACATAGGCGTTGGCGGTGGCGGTCGAGCCGCGCTCGTATTCGCGCACCTCGCGCACGATGGCATGCGAGGCCGTCACATTCAGCTGCGGGAATTTTTCGGCGAGGCGCCGCGCGGCCGCGCGCTCGTGCTCGGGATGGAGGTCGCTGTGCAGGAAAAGGATGGCGACGGATTCCGCGCCCGATGCCACCGCCTTCGCCGCGGCGGTGTCCAGCGCGTCCAGGTCCAGCGGTGTCACCACGGTGCCGTCCGCCTTCACGCGCTCCGGCACTTCCAGCCGAAGCTCCGCCGGCACCAGCGGTGCCGGCGGCGTCAGCGAAAGGTCGTAGAGCTCGTAGCGGCGTTCCCGGCCGATCTGCAGGATGTCGGCAAAACCCTCGGTGGTGAGCAGCGCGGTGCGCGCGCCCTTCCGCTCGATCAGCGCATTGGTGAAGAGCGTCGTCGCATGCACCACGCGGCCGATCTCGGCGGCCTCCGCGCCGGACTCGCCCAGCAGCCGCCGCGTCCCCTCCAGGATGCCGAGCACGGGGTCCGCATGGGTCGTCAGCACCTTCAGGCTGCCGGAGCGGAGATGCGCGGGATCATGGAGCACGAGGTCCGTGAAGGTGCCGCCGATGTCGATGCCGAGGGAGAGCGAGGGCAATGGATCGTCCTACTGGATGGTGATGCGGGCTTCGCGGATGACGCGGCCCCAGCGCTCGGCGTCGGCGCGCACCAGCTCCGCGAGCTCCCCCGGCGGGCCGTCGGCGCGCTCGGCGCCGAGCTCCACGAAACGGGCGCGGACGGCGGGGTCCGCCATGATGCGCCGGATGCCCTGGTGCAGCCGCAGCACCAGCGGCGCCGGCGTGCCGGCCGGCGCGAAGATGCCGAACCAGGACAGCGCCTCGTAGCCCGGCACCGTCTCCGCGACGGTGGGGATTTCCGGCGCCGAGGGGCTGCGCCGGGGCGAGGTGACGGCCAGGCCGCGCAGGCGCCCCTCGCGCACATGGTCGATGATGGAGGGCAGGTTCTCGAACATGAGCTGGATCTGCCCGCCCAGCAGGTCGATCAGCGCCGCGCCGCTGCCGCGATAGGGGATATGCGTGACGTCCGCGCCGGTCATCAGCTTCAGCAGTTCGCCCGAGAGATGCGTCGTCGCGCCATTCCCGGCCGAGCCGTAGTTGATGGTGCCGGGATGCGCCTTCGACCAGGCGATCAGCTCGGCGATGCTGCGCACCGGCACGGCGTTGTTGACGGCGACGAGGTTCGGCAGCGTCGCGACCAGCGCCACCGGCGCGAAGTCGCGCACGGGGTCGTAGGGCAGGTTGGGGAAGAGCGCCCGCGCCGTCGCATGCGTGGGCGGCGCGCCCATGAGCAGCGTGGTGCCGTCGCCGCGGCTCTGCGCCACCTGCGCCGCGCCGATCGTGCCCGAGGCGCCGGGGCGGATGTCCACCACCATGGGCTGGCCGAACTCGGCCTGGGAGCGCTCGGCGATCAGGCGGGCCAGCAGGTCGGTTGTCCCGCCCTGCGCGAAGGGGACGACCATGCGGATCGGCCGGCTCACCACCTCCTGCGCCAGGGCAGGGAAGGCGCCGAGCGTGATGCCCAGGGCGGGAAGGGTGCGGCGCCGCATCACGGAAGCTCCTGGATGGTTATGCCGCAGCCTCGCCGAGGCCGGGCCCCGCGTGAACTCCTTATAAGCACCTCGAGGCGCGCTATTCCGCGGCCCGCGCCATCGGGGGTGGCAGGCTGCCCAGGAAAGCGGCAGCGGCGGCCACGCCCGCGCCCGGCGCCACGGCATGCCCCAGCTCGCGCAGCACGGATTCGAGCTGCATGAGGTCGGTCAGGATCGTGCCCTCGTCATGCCCGCCCATCACGCCGATGCGGATGACCTTGCCCTGCAGCCGGTTGCGCGCGCCGGCGATCACCGTCGCGTGGCGCTGGTACATCAGCCGCACGATGTCGCCGCCCTGCAGCCGCGCCGGCACCTCGAAGACCACGACGGTCGAGGAGCGATGCGCCGCGCGGGTGAACTCGCCGAGGCCCATCGCGGCGCCGCCGGCCCGCAGCGCATCGGCCAGGCGGCGGTGGCGGGCGAGCACCTTCGGCAGCGTCTCGGCCGCGATCATCGTCAGCGCCACGTGCAGCCCCGCCACATGCGAGACACTGGGCGTGAAGGGCGTCTCGTGCTTCTCCGCATTGGCCAGCGCCTTGCGCAGGTCGAAGAAGAAGCGCGGCATGGCCTCGTTGCGCATCACGCGGGCGCGGGCGCGCTCGCTCAGGCTGATGAGCCCCAGTCCCGGCGGGCACATCAGCGCCTTCTGCGAGGCGGAGACCACCACGTCCACGCCCCATTCGTCCTGCCGCATCTCCAGCCCGGCCAGGCCGCTCACCGAATCGGTGACGAGCAGCGTGCGCGTGCCCTGGACCAGCCGGCCGAGGGCCGCGAGGTCGGCCACCGCGCCGGTCGAGCTCTCATTGTGGGTGACGAGCAGCGCCCCGTAATCCGCCTCGCGCAGCTTCTCCGCCACGACCGCCGGGTCCGGCGCCTCGCCCCAGGTGAATTCCACCAGGTCCACCTGGGCGCCGAGGCTGCGGGCGATCTCGGCGAAGCGCTCGCCGAACTGGCCGTGCGAGGCCACCAGCACGCGCTCGGCGGGAGCGAGGATATTGGCGAGCGTCGCCTCCATCGCCGCCGTGCCCGAGCCAGCCAGGAAAACCACCGGATTCGCCGTGCCGAGCACCGGCCGGATCAGCGCCTCGGTCGCGGCCAGCATGGCGCGGAACTCGGGGCCGCGGTGGTTGATCATCGGGCGGGCGAGGGCGGCGCGGACCGCCTCCGGCACTTCCGTCGGGCCCGGCAGGCGCAGGCGATAGCCGGGCGGGGGCGTGAACGGATCCTGGAACGCTGCGGTCAATATACCAACCCCTGCTGGTCGAATGCGGGCCGGCAGAGTGCGAGCGCGAAGGGGGCGCGTCAATTCGGCCGCGCCGGCGCGGACCTGCCGGTCAGGTCTGCACGCGGCCTTCGGAGGCCGCGGCCATCAGCCCTGCGAGCACCGCGCCGCGCGTGACGATGGACGCCACCTCCACCTGCTCGCGCCGGCTGCAGGTGTCGTGGGTGATCGGGCCGAGCCCGTCCAGCACCGGCACGCCGAGTCGCGCGGCGAAGCTGCCGTCCGAGCCGCCGCGCGAGACCACGGAGAAGACCGGGATGCCCAGCTCCCCGCAGAAGCCCTCCGCCAGCCCATAGAGCGACAGCGTGCCGGGCAGGGTCGGCATGGCGGGCCGGGTGAAGCCGCCCCGGAAAGCGATGGAGACGCGCGGGTCCGCGGGCGGGCGCGCGACCAGGGCGCGCACCTCCGCCAGAAGCTTCTCGGCGGCCGCGTCGTCCGGCGCGCGGAGGTCCACATGCATCTCGGCATGGCCGGAGACCACCTGCCGCGCCTCGCCGCCCTTGAAGATGCCGATGGAGCAGCCGAGGCCATTGGCCGGATCGCCAAGCGCCTCCAGTGGCCCGACGAGCGCGGCCAGGGCGGCGATGGCGCTGGCGCCGTTGTCGCGGTTGGCCCCCACATGCGCGGTGACGCCCGTCGCCGTCAGGTAGACCGCGCCGATGGCGCCGCGGCCGATGCAGATGCCGCCGCCGGGCCGGCAGGGCTCCAGCGTCAGGCAGAGATCCGCCTCGCGCGCGACGGCCTCGAGCCATTCGCGGCTGCCGGGGCTGCCGATCTCCTCGTCCGGCACCACGCAGAAGGTGATGGAGGCGAGCCCGCCCAGCGCCTGGTCGGCGAGCAGGAATTTCAGCGCATGCATCGCCATGATGACATTGGTCTTCATGTCGCCGACGCCCGGGCCGGTGATGCGGTCGCCGATACGCGCGAAGGGCCATTCGGCGGCGATGCCGGCGGGCCAGACCGTGTCGGCATGGCCGAGGATCAGCAGCCGCGGCCCGTTGCCGCCCAGCGCGAGCCGTGCCGTCATCTGGTCGCCGAAGCCGGGCAGGGGCCGGCGCTCGACCGCGAAGCCCAGGCCGCCCAGCATGCCGGCCCAGATGTCGATGACCGCGTTCACGCCCTCCGCCATGTAGGAGCCGCTGTCGATGTTCACGCTGCGCTCGGCCATGGCAAGGATGGAGGGGAGCTCCTGCTCCATCCGTGCGGCGTAATGAGTGATGTCGGTCATGGGGTTCCTCCGCGCCGCGGAGCCTAGACCCGGGCCACGCACCGCGTCACCCTCGCCGGCGGGAGGTCCTTATGACGAGTTCGGCGCTGTCCGTGCCCAGGCCGTGGCCGACGGATTGGGCAGCCTGCCTCCTCGCAGGGCAATCGCGGTGGATTTCACTGGACAAGCCGGCCTCGGCCCCCCTGACATGAACCAGACGCGGAGTAGTTTGCGCCCATGACCTATTCGCTTCTCGGCCGTTGCGCCCGCACGGCGCAGTTCGGCGCGGCCGTGACCACCTCCAGCCTCGCCGTCGGCTCGCGCGTGCCGCATGTGGCGCCGCGCATCGGCGGCGTGCTCACGCAGCACCGCACCGATCCGCGCCTGGGGCCGCGCGGGCTCGAGCTGCTGGCGGGCGGCTGCTCGGCGGAGGAGACCCTGGCCGCGCTGGTGGCGAGCACGCCGCACCACAAGTGGCGGCAGCTCGCCTGCATCGACGCCCAGGGCCGTACGGCGCATTTCCACGGCGCCGCGGTGAAGCCCGCGCTGGACGCGGTGCATGTGAAGGACTGCGTGGCCATGGGCAACATCCTGGCCAACGACCGCGTGCCCTCCGCCATGGCCGCCGCCTTCGTGGAGAGCGAGGGCGAGCCCCTGGCCGAGCGCCTGATGCGCGCCATGGAGGCCGGCGAGGCGGCCGGCGGCGAGGGCCGCCCCGTGATCTCGGCCGCGCTGCTGGTGATGGAGCGCGAGGTCTTCCCGCTGGTGGACCTGCGCGTGGATCTCGCGCCCGAGGCCATCTCCGCCATGCGCACGCTGTGGGACGCCTATTCGCCCGAGGTCGAGACCTTCGTCCTCCGCGCGGTCGATCCCGACGCCGCGCCCGGAATCATCTGAGGCTCGTCATCTGAAGCCCATCTTCTGAATCCACGGAGAACCGCCATGACGCTGTCCCGCCGCTCCGCCCTCGCGCTGCCCGCGCTGGCCGGGTCCGTCGCACTGTCCCGTCCCGGCGCCTCCCAGGCCGGCGGCGGCGTGCTGCGCATCGCCATGAGCGCCAATCTGCGCAACCTCGACCCCGCCAAGATGACGATCGGCGAGGAGTTCGCGCATGCGATCTTCGTCTTCAACGGCCTGACGCGCATGAAGCTGGACCAGTCGGTCGAGCCGGAGCTGGCGGAATCCTGGTCCTATTCGGACGACCTGAAGACCTGGGAGTTCAAGCTGCGCCGCGGTGTGAAGTTCCACCACGGCCGCGAGATGACGGCGGCCGACGTCATCCGCTCCTACGAGCGCATCCTCGATCCCGCGACCGGCGCGCCGAGCCGCAGCAACTACGACATGATCGAGAAGATGGAGGCGCCGGATCCTTATACGGTCATCTTCCGCCTCTCCTATGCCTATGGCGGCTTCGCCGACATCCTCTCCGACCGGCAGGTGAAGATCGTCCCGGCCGACAAGGTCGACGAGCTCAACACCCACCCGATCGGCACCGGGCCCTTCGTCTTCCGCAGCTACACGCCGGGCGACCGCATCGTCTACGCGCGCAACCCGGACTACTGGGAGGCGGGGCCGCGCTTCGACGGCGTGGAGATGCGCATCCTGCCCGAGATGTCGGTGCGCCTCGCGGCGCTGCAGGCCGGCGACCTCGACGTGGTGTGGGATCTCGGGCCCGAGAACATCCGCGCCCTGCGCGAGGTGCGCAACGTCCGCACCGAGAGCGTGCCCACGGCCTCGTGGGACGGCGCGATCCTGAACAACAGCATGGCGCCCTTCAACGACGTGCGCGTGCGGCGCGCGCTGCATCTCGCCGTGCCCAAGGGCGACGTGGCGGAGGTCGTGCTCTTCGGCGAGGGCGCCCCCACGCACAGCCCCATCGCACCCAACCACCCCTTCTTCGCGGGCGACATCCCCTTCCCGGCGCGGGCCGACATCCAGGGCGCGCGCCGCCTGCTGCGCGAGGCGGGGCATACGACGATCCGCGTGCCGCTGGTCATCCCGGTCGGCCGTCCGGTGCGCGAGCGGCTCGGCGTCACGCTGCAGCAGATGGCGCGGCCGGCGGGCTTCGAGTTCGAGATCCAGCGCGTGCCCTTCGCGCGCTACTCGGCCGAGGTGGCCGGCAAGGTGCCCGCCTATATCGACGGCTACTTCGCCCGGCCGACGATCGACACCTCCACCTTCCCCTTCCTGCATTCCCGCGGCAGCCAGAACACGCGGCTCTGGGTCTACAACGAGCCGAAGGTCGATGCGGCGCTGGAGGCCGCGCGGCTGACGGGCGACCCGGCCGTGCAGAAGACGCATTACGTCGCGATGCAGCGCGCCATGGTGGACAACCCGCCGGGCTATATCGCCTATGCGCAGAAATTCGCCTGCGCCTACCGCTCGGCGGTGAAGGACGTGCAGACGCATCCCATGCGCTGGTTCGACCTGCGGGCCGGCTACATAGGTTCCTGATGGCGGGCTTTCTCGCGCGGCGCTTCCTGTCCGTCCTCTTCGTGCTCTGGGCGATGACCGTGCTGGTCTTCGCCATCGTGCATATCCTGCCCGGCAGCGTGGCCCATATGATCCTGGGCGAGTTCGCGACGGACGCGGCGATCGTCGAGCTGGAGGAACGGCTCGGCCTGAACCAGCCGCTCTACCTGCAGTACTGGCATTGGTTCACCGGGCTGCTGCGCGGCGACTTCGGCCAGTCGCTGACCATGGAACGGCCGGCGGCGCCGCTGATCCTCGAGGCGCTGGGCAAATCCGCCATCCTGGCCGGCATCAGCATCGTGCTGGTGGCGATCGTCGGCATCTCGCTCGGCATCCATTCGGCGACGCATGTGGGCACCTGGTCGGACCGCGGGCTCACGCTCATGCAGTACTTCTTCATCGCCGTGCCCGAGTTCTTCTGGTGCATCCTGGTCATCCTCTTCTTCGCCGCCTGGCTCGGCTGGCTGCCGGCCACCGGCTATTCGCCGATCTCCGAGGCCGGGATCCTGGGCTGGGCGCGGCACCTGATCCTGCCGGTGTCCACGCTGGTGCTGGGGCTGATCGCGCATATCTCGCGCCTCGTGCGCTCCTCCATGCTGGAGGCGATCGAGAGCCGCTACGTGCTCGCCGCCCGCGCCAAGGGCCTGCCCGAGCGCATCGTGCTCCGCCGCCATGCGCTGCCCAATGCGCTGCTGCCGGCCATCACCATCCTGGCCGTGGATATCGGCATCCTGATCGGCGGCATCGTGGTGGTGGAGAGCGTCTTCGCCTATCCGGGCCTGGGCCGGATGCTGATCTACGCGATCGACAACCAGGACGTCCCGCTGATGATGGGGGGGATGATCGTGATCACCACGATCTACGCCCTGGCGAACCTGGCGGCCGACATCCTCTACGCCGTGCTCAATCCGCGCATCCGCGTGAGCGGGACCGCGGGATGAGGATTCCACGAACCCTGATCGTCGGCGGCCTCGTCGTCGGCGCCATCTGCCTCCTCGCGGCCATCGGCCCCTGGATCGTGCCCTTCGAGCCGGACGCCTTCTCCGTCCGCGAGCGGCTGCTGCCGCCCTCGGCCGAGCACTGGTTCGGCACCGACGAGTTCGGGCGCGACGTCTTCTCGCGCGTGCTCGCCGGCGCGCACCACTCGCTGCTGATGGGCTTCGGCGCCACCGCGCTCAGCCTGGCCATCGGCGTGCCGCTCGGGATGATCGCGGCCTTCCGGCGCGGCTGGACGGAGGAGGTCATCATGCGCGGCGTGGACCTCATGATCTCCATCCCGCCGGTGCTGCTGGGCCTGCTGATCCTGGCCGTCACGGATCCCGGCCTGATGAAGACGATGATCGCGGTCGGGCTGGTCTACGTGCCCATCATGACGCGCGTCTCGCGCGCCGTGGCGCTCGGCCTGCTGGCGGAGGATTTCGTCGAGGCGGCACGCGCGCGGGGCGAGGGGGCCTTCCACATCCTGGCGCGCGAGATCCTGCCCAATGCCTGGCCGCCCCTCATCGTCGAGACGGCGCTGCGCATCACCTTCGCGATCCTGCTGGGCTCGGCGCTGAGCTTCCTGGGCCTCGGCCCGCAGCCGCCGGACAGCGAATGGGGCCTCATGATCGCCGAAAGCCGGCCCTTCATCAGCGAGGCGCCCTGGATCGGCCTCGCGCCCGGCCTGTGCCTGTGCCTGCTGCTGATCTCCGTGAACATCGTGGGCGAGGGTCTGCGCGACCTGCTCGATCCCCGGCTGAGGGGGCGCGGGCATGGTTGATCCGATGGCCGACGCACCGCTTCTCGACATCAAGCGCATGTCGCTGACCTACGCGACCCAGCGCGGGCCGGTGCACGCGCTGCAGGACGTGTCGCTCGCCATCCCGCGCGGCGGGGCCATGGGGCTGGTGGGCGAGAGCGGCTCCGGAAAATCCTCGGTCGTGCTGGCCATGCTGGGCCTGCTCGGCCAGGGCGCGGAGACGGTCTGCGATTCCGCGCTCTTCGACGGCCTGGACCTGCGCGCGGCCGCCGAGACCCTGCGCGGCCGGCGCATCGGCGTGGTCTTCCAGGATCCCGCGGCGGCGCTCAATCCCGCGCTGACCATCGGCTTCCAGGTGGCGGAGCCGCTGGTGCAGCATCGCGGCCTCTCGCGCGAGGCCGCCTTTGCGCGCGCCGTGGAGCTGCTGGGCGAGATGGGCATCGCCCGCGCGGCGCAGGTGGCGCGCGCCTATCCACACCAGCTCTCCGGCGGCATGAAGCAGCGCGCGGTGATCGCGACCGCCCTGGCCTGCGAGCCCGAGCTGCTGCTGCTGGACGAGCCGACCACCGCGCTCGACGTGACCGTGGAGGCGCAGATCCTCGATTTGCTGGAGGAGCTGCGGCGCGAGCGCGGAGTCTCCATGCTGCTGGTCAGCCACAATCTCGGCATCGTGGACCGGCTCTGCGACGAGCTGACCGTGCTCTATGCCGGCCGAGTGGTGGAGCAGGGCGCCTGCACGGAGCTGCTGGGCGATCCGCGCCACCCCTATACGCGCGGCCTGCTGGCGGCGCTGCCGCGGGTGGATCGCGGGAAGATGGGCCGGCTCGCGCCCATCCCGGGCGGATTGCCCGATCTCACCAGGCCCATCGAGGGCTGCAACTTCGAGCCGCGCTGCGCCTTCGCCGTCGCGGCCTGCGCGCTGCCGCAGGCGCTGCGCGCCGCCGACGGCCGCGCCGTGCGCTGCCACCGCGCGGAGGAGATCGCCGGCCAGCCCTGGCCCATCCCGGAGGCCGCCGCGGACGCCGTCCGGCCGGAGAAGCCGCTGACGCTTCTGCGCGCCGAGGGCCTCACGCGCAGCTTCGGCCATAGCTCCCTCCTGTCGCGCCTCAGCCTCAAGGGGCTGAAGCCCGCGACGGATTTCAAGGCTGTGGACGGGGTCTCGCTCACCATCGGCCGCGGCGAGGTGCTGGGGCTGGTGGGCGAATCCGGCTGCGGCAAGTCCACGCTGGGGCGCCTCGTGCTGCGGCTGCTGCGCGCGGATTCCGGCACGCTGCACTTCGAGGGCAAGGAGATCGCCGACGAGCCGCCGACCGCCTATCGGCGCCGCGCGCAGATCGTCTTCCAGAACCCGGACAGCTCGCTCAATCCGCGCCAGACGGTGGACGAGGCGCTGCGCCGCCCGCTGATCCGCTTCGGCCTCGCCAGCGGCGCCGAGGCCACGAAGGAGGTCGAGCGCCTGCTCGACCTCGTGCGCCTGCCGCCGAGCTACCGCCAGCGCTATCCGCACCAGATGTCGGGCGGCGAGAAGCAGCGCATCGGCATCGCCCGCGCGCTGGCCAGCCGGCCCGACTTCCTCGTCTGCGACGAGGCGGTCTCGGCGCTCGACGTCTCGGTCCAGGCGGCGGTGCTGAACCTGCTGACCGACCTGCGCGACGAGCTGGATGTCGCCTATCTCTTCATCTCGCATGACATCGGCGTCGTCGCGCATATCGCCGACCGCATCGCCGTGATGTACCGCGGCGCGATCGTGGAGGAGGGCCCGGCGCGCGAGATGCTGATGCCGCCCTACCACCCCTATACCGAGGCGCTGCTCTCCGCCGTGCCGGTGGTGGGGGCGCATGGCCGCGCGGCGAGCCGAATCCGGCTCACGGGCGATGTCTCCTCCGCACCCGGCACCATCGGCTGCCGCTTCGCCCATCGCTGCCCGCGCCATCTCGGCGCCACCTGCGACACGGTGGAGCCCCCCGTGCGGAAGTTCGGCGAGGGCCACCGCATCGCATGCCACCTGACGCCGGACGAGCTGAAGGCCATGCCGCCGGCGCTGGCGGCGGAATAGCCGCCCGCGAATCTTCGCGGCCCTCCCGGGCGAATATCCGGGCGGGCCGGCGGGGGCTCGTGTAGGAATCGCGTAATGGTGGGCGCGCCCCGGCGATGTCTTTGCGCCGCACGCCCTGACCCGAGGAGGAGACAGCCATGGCCCATGAACGCCTCCGGCGGATCGATGGCGCGGGAACGGCGATGGCCGTGAAGGCCGGCCGCGAGATCTTCCTGCGCGGCCAGTCGGGCTCCACGCTCGAAGGCGGCTTCGTGGGCATGGGCGACGCCGCGGCCCAGGCCGAGCAGGCGATGCGGAACGTGAAGACCCTGCTGGAGGAGGCCGGGTCGCAGATGGCGCATATCTGCAAGATCACGACCTACATCACCGACCGGGCCTATCGCGAGCCGGTCTACCGGGTGATCGGCCGCCATCTCGGCGAGATCGCGCCCGTGGGCACCGGCCTCATCGTGAACGGCCTTGCGCTGCCGGAGATGCTGGTCGCGATCGACATCGACGCGGTCATCCCGGGAGAGGCCGCGTGATCCCCATCCTCCATCGCGACGGCACGCTGCATATCGGCGGCGTCACCGCCGGCCCGGCCGGTCCCGGCTTCACCCTCGAGGCCGCCGAGAAGCAGGCCGAGGCCGTCTTCGACGCGCTGGAAAGCCAGCTCGCCTCGGTGGACTGCCGGCTCACCGACCTGTGCAAGATCACCATGCAGATCACCGACCGCGCCTTCCGCCAGGCCGTCTACGGCGTGATGGGGCGGCGGCTCGGGGGCGTGTATCCGGTCAGCACCGGCCTCATCGTGAAGGCGCTGCACGACCCCTCCGCGGTCTTCCAGCTCGACGCCTATGCCGTGCCCGGCGGGCCGCACGAGCGCCTGAAAAAATACCGATCCACCAGCGCGCCCTATGGGCTGCACCGGCAGGACTTCGTCGCGGATTTCTGCATGGTGGTGGTCGCCGGCCGCCGCATCTTCCTCCGCGGCCAGACGGGCCTCACGCTTGATCGGGACTTCCCGAACCTGCACGATGCCGGCGCACAGGCGCGCATGGCGATCGGCAATGTGGAGAAGCTGCTGGCCGAGGCGGGCGCCACCCTCGCCGATGCCGTCGCGGCCACGATCTACGTCACCGACCGCGCGCAGATCGCGCCGGTGATGGCGGGGCTGATGCCGTCCCTCGCCGCGCATCCCATTCCGCATTCGCTCTTCGTGGTGAAGGGCCTGGCCGCCCCCGAGATCCTGATGGAGATCGATGTCCACGCGATCCGCGCCCGCGATGTTTGACGATCTCTGGACCGATGCGCGCCTCGTCACCATGCGGGGCGATGGCCTCGGCGTGATCGAGCCCGGCGCGCTGGCCGTGAAGGACGGCGTCATCGCCTGGATCGGCCCGATGTCCGACCTTCCGGCGACCGGGGCGAAGCGCCGCCACGACGCCGGCGGCCGGTTCGTCCTGCCGGGCTTCGTGGACGCGCACACGCATCTCGTCTTCGCCGGCGACCGCGTCGGCGAATTCGAGCGCCAGCTCGGCGGAGCCACTCGCAAGGAGCTCGCCGCGGAAGGCGGCGGCATCCTCTACACCATGCGCGAGACGCGGAAGGCCCCGGTGGAGGAGCTCGTCGCCATCGCGCGGCCGCGCCTGCGGCGCCTGATGTCCGAGGGCGTCACCACCCTCGAGATCAAGTCCGGCTACGGCCTGGACCTCGACAGCGAGCTGAACATGCTGCGCGCCGCGCGCCGGCTGGGGCGCGAGAACGGCATCCGCGTGGTGACCTCGTTTCTCGGCGCGCATGTCGTGCCGCCGGAATTCGCGGGACGCTCGCGCGACTATCTCACCCATCTCGCCGAGGTGATCCTGCCGGCCGCGCTGGCCGAGGGGCTGGTCGACATCTGCGATGGCGGCATCGAGGGGCTTTCGATCCAGCCCGAAGAGATGATGATCCTCTACCGCGCTGCTCTGAACGCGGGCCTGCCGGTCAAGGGCCACACGGACCAGTACGGCGATGTGGGCGGCGCCGGGCAGCTCGCGGCGCTCGGGGCGCTCTCGGCCGACCATCTCGAATATTCCAGCGAGGCCTCCATCACCGCCATGGCGAAAGCGGGCACGGTGGCGATGCTGCTGCCCGGCTCCACGCTCTTCCTCAACGAGCCGCGCCGGCCGCCCCTCGACCTCTTCCGCAGGCACGGCGTCGCCATGGCGCTGGCGACCAACTGCAATCCCGGCAGCTCGCCCACGCTCTCGCCGCTGCTGGTGCTGGCGCTGGGCTGCTCCCTCTTCCGAATGACGCCGGTGGAGGCGCTGCGCGGGTACACGGTCGTGGGCGCCCGCGCGGCCGGGCTCGCCGGGAAGGTCGGCGAGCTGCGGGTGGGCCTGCCGGCCGAATTCGTGCTCTGGGAGATCGGGCAGCCCGCGGAGCTCTGCTACTGGCTGGGCGGGGCGCCGCCGCGCGAGATCGTGTCCGGCCGCTCTGGGATTTGAGAAATCCCGGCTTCGCCGGGATGTGGCCCTCCCCTTCGATCCGCGCGTCAGGCCCCCACGGAAACCGTTTCCAATACCGTCAGCGAATCCGCCGCCACCGCCGGCAGCCCACGCAGATGCGGCATCACGTCCTGCGTGGCGCGGATCGCCCGCTGCAGGCCGTCGATCGCGGCGCTCAGCCGCTCCGCGCCCAGGCTGCGCGCCGGCTCCAGCACCATATGCGCGGCCTGCCGCATCCGGGCCACGTCGCGCGCGATGCCGGGCTCGGCGAGGACCGCGCAGCCCTGGCGGATCTCCTCCAGCATGTCGCGCATGGCATGGCTGGCGAGCGGCCCCATCTCGGCGACGAGCCGGCGCAGCGTCGCCTCGTTCAGGAGCGGCGCCGCTTCCGCGCCCGACGCCGCGACCGGCGCCGCGCGCCGCCAGGAATGTCCGCTGGCCAGCTTCGCCATGGCCGCCAGCAGTGCGTCGCGGTCGATGGGCTTGGCGAGATGCGCGTCCATTCCGGCCTCGTAGCAGGCCGAGACCTCCTCCGGCAGCGTCGATGCCGTGACGCCGAGGACCGGCACCGCGCCGCGCGGCGGCGGCAGGCGGCGGACGCGCCGCGTCGCCTCCAGCCCGGTCATGCCCGGCATATGCACGTCCATCAGCACGATGTCCCAGTTCTCGCGCTCGATCGAGGAGACGGCCTCGGCCCCGCTGGCGACGAAGCCCATGCGGTGCCCCGCCGTTTCCAGCAGCGCCTGCAGGACGAGCCGGTTGGGCGCGAGGTCGTCCACGACGAGCACCCGCAGGCCCTCGGCTGGCGGGGTCGCCGCGGCCGGGGGCGCCTCGGGCATGGCGCCGAGCTCGGGCAGGGGCAGCTCCAGCCAGAAGACGGCGCCGTGGCCCGCGTCGCTGTCGCAGCCGATGGCGCCGCCCATCGCCCCGGCGAGCCGCGCGGTGATGGCCAGGCCGAGACCCGTCCCGCCGTTTCCCTCGGGCTGCGGCGAGAGCTGGGAGAAGTCGCGGAAGAGCATGTGCCGCTTCTCGGGCGGCACGCCCGGGCCGCTGTCCTGCACCTCGAGCCGCAGCCCGTCCCGGCCCCGGCCCAGCGGGCGCACGCGCAGCGCCACGCGGCCGCCGCTCGGCGTGAACTTCACCGCGTTGGAGAGCAGGTTGAGCAGCATCTGCCGCAGCCGCATGGCGTCGGCCTGGACCACGCCGGGCGTGTCGGCGGCGACCTCCAGCAGGAGGCGCTGGCCCTTGCGCTCGACCTCGGGCGCCATCAGCCCGACGCAGGCCTCCAGCAGCGGGCGCAGCGTGACGGGGCGCGTATCGAGGTCGAGCTGGCCGGCCTCGATCTTGGAGAGGTCCAGCAGTCGGTTCACCAGCTCGCGCAGATGGCCGCCGGCGTCGTGCAGCAGGCGGAGCTGCTCGCGCTGGCCGGGCGCCAGCTCGCCGTTCTGGAGCAGCGCCTGGGCGAAGCCGAGCATGGAATTCAGCGGCGTGCGCAGCTCGTGCGACATGCGGGCGAGGAAGAGGCCCTTGGCCTCGTCCTCGGCATGGGCGGCGTCGCGGGCGGCGGCCAACTCGTCATTGGCGCGCTTGAGCGCGGTGATGTCGGTGCGGATGCCGATGGTCCCGCCGTCCGGCGTCATGCGCTCGGTGACCAGGACCCAGCGGCCGTCGGGCAGGTGGCGTTCGATCGGCGGGCCCTTGGAGCGGCGCCAGCGGGCCATGTCGTCGATGAAGGTCTCGATGTCGCCGTCGATCTGCGGGAACTGGCCGCGCAGCGCCCCCTCGCGCATGATGTCGCGATACAGCGCGCCCTCCTTCAGGAAGGGGGCGGTCAGGGCATACATCTCGCGCAGGCGCTGGTTGCAGATGACCAGGCGGTCGTCGGGCCCGAAGACGATGAAGCCGTCGGTCATGCTGTCGAGTGTGCTGGCGAGGGTGACGCGCCAGCGCTCGCCGTCCGAATCCTCGCGCTGGCGGAGCACCAGCAGCAGCAGGCCCGCCAGCGCCACGATCATCGCGGCGAAGGCGCAGGAGAACAGGATGACCGGCCAGAGCCCGGCGCGCCAGCCGGCCAGCGCGGCCTCGCGCGGCAGGCTCACCCGGATGGTGAGGTTGCCGTAGCGCGTCGGGCGGCTGTGGGTCAGGCCGGGGGAGGCGCCGTCGGGCTTCGTGCCGACCAGCATCTCCTCATGCGGCTGGGTGGCGAGGATGGTGCCGTCGGCGCGCAGCAGGCTGACGCGCAGGCCCGGCGCGTCGTCGCCGGGGGCCAGCAGAAGGCCGAGGGCGGTGAGCGGGATCTCGGCCATGGCCGTCCCGCCCGGGAGGCCGGCGACGGCGGCGGGCTGTGCGAAGAGCAGCGCCCATTCGCGCGACGCCGGGTTGCGGATCGGCCCGCCGATGCGCAGGCCGCCCTCGTGCAGCCCGTATTCGGCGAAGCCCGGCCCTCTCGGCAGCGGAAGCCGGCGCCGGCGATAGACGCTGAGCGCGGAGGCCACGGCCTGGCCCTGGCTGTCGAGCAGGAGGAGGTCGCGGAAGACGAGGTTCTGGTTGTTCAGCTCCTGCAGCACCTCGCTGGCGCGGTTCGGGTCGAAGCGGCCGCCGGGCGGCAGCGGGCCAAGGATGGTGGCGAGGCCGAAGAGGAGCGACTCGACCTGGGTGAAGTGGCGGTTGACGGTGGCTTCCACTGCGCGGCCGATGCGCTCGACGCTGCGCCCGCCCTCTGCCAGGGCCTCGTGCCGGCCCCGCTCGATCAGCAGCCACGTCGCCAGCGCCTGGACGAGCAGGAGGGCCAGGCAGGCCCCGAGGACGCCGCGCTGGAGCGGTCGGACGAGGGGCATCTCAGCCCCAAGGCGGGGGACGGTCTATTCCGGCCCCCTGTCACTGGCCTCGCAAGGCGGCCGGAACACCATGAATCCTGACTCCGGAACAGCCGCTGGCGAGCCGTGACGGCCCGGGGGGCGGCCGTCACGGCGCTCGCCGATTCCTTGAGAATCCGCCTAGCTCGCGGGACTTCGATTCGCCAACCGCAAGTACCGCTTTCGCAGAGGGTTAACCGAAGAAGTTGCGGAATAGACGCAGCAAGCACCCGTCCAGATTGCAATATTCCAAGGCATGCACGCTTAAGTAATCATCTGCCTTCCGGAGACTCAATGCCTCCTCAGAAGCCCTCGCGCCCGAGGGCGTCCAGCGCCTGGCCGAGGCCGCGCGTCGAGAAGGGCAGCGCGACCTCGGCATTCAGCGCATCGCGATACTCCAGCTGGCCCCTCGTCTCGCGGGCGCGCATCCGGGTCAGCAGGGCAGCGCTCAGCTCGGTGTCGGCGACGCAGCCGCGCGGGCCGCAGGCCTTGAGCGTCACGGGGATGGACTGCGAATTGTCCCCCAGGTTGAGCCGCATCGGCACCGCGACCGTGATGTTGGAGGGGATCAGCACCACCAGCCGCGTCGGATCCTCGCGCTGGATCCGGCCGAGGGCGAATTGCGCCACCGGCTGCCCGCGCTGGTCCTGCAGCGACTGCAGCAGCTCGCATCCCCGGCCGGTGGCGGGCGCGGTGCGGGTCTCGCAGCGCATCACCCAGTCGCCATAGGTGGCGGAGGTGCGCTCGGGCGTGGCGGCGGGGGCGGGCGCCGCGGGCCGCTGCTGGCTCCAGGCGGGGGAGGCCGCGAGGCCGACGAGGAGGGCAGCGAGGAAAGGGCGCATCGAGGAATCCGGATCCGGTCTGGCGCGCATCATATCCCGGATGACGGGGCGGCCGAAATCCGGCCGCCCCGATCGGTGCGGGACGGCTCAGTCGGCGAACTGGCCGGCGGCCTGGATCACCGGACGCCAGCGGGCGATGTCGGCCTGCCAGAAGGCGCGATGCGCCGCCGGCGTCGCGCGCTCCTGGGCCACCGGCTCTGTGCCGAGGTCCTGGAAGCGGCGGGCGAGGCCCGGATCCCGCAGCGCGACCTGCAGCGCGCGCGACAGGCGCGTCACGATCTCGGCCGGCGTGCCGCGCGGCGCATAGAGCCCGTGCCAGATGCTGACCTCGAAGCCCGGCATGCCGGCCTCGCTGGCCGTCGGCAGGTCCGGCAGCGCGGACAGGCGGGTGGGCGTCGTCACCGCATAGGCGCGCACGGTGTTGGCGCGGATCTGCTCGGTGGTGTTGGTGGTCTGGTCGCACATCAGGTCGACCGTGCCGCCGACGAGGTCGTTCATCGCCGGGCCCGTGCCGCGATAGGGCACGGTGGTGAGCTGCACGTTCAGCGCGGACTGGAAGAGCAGGCCGCAGAGGTGGCTGGCCGCGCCCACGCCGGCATTGGCGAGGTTGATGCCCTGGCCCTCGCGGCGCACCAGCGTCACCAGCTCCTGCAGGTTGTTCGCGGGCAGGTTGCGCTTGCCGATGATGGTCATCGGCACCTCGGTGATGAGGCCGACCGGCTCGAAGCCGTTGATCGGGTCATAGGCCAGCCGCCGGTACAGCGTCGGGATGGTGCTCATGCCGATGTGGTGGATGAGCAGGTTGTAGCCGTCCGGGCGGGCCACCGCCGTGCGCTGGGCGCCCAGCGTGCCGCCGGCGCCGCCGACATTCTCGATGACGACGGTCTGGCCGAGGTCACGGCCCATCTGCTCGGCGACGAGGCGGGCCACCGTGTCCGTCGGGCCGCCGGCCGCGAAGGGGACGACGACGGTGACGGTGCGCGTGGGGAAGTTCTGCGCCGAGGCGGAGGTGGCGGTCGCGCCGAGGGCGAGGGCGGCCAGCGCGGGCAGGATGCGCCGGGTGAGGCGGGACATGGTTTCCTCCATGGAGCGGTTCATTCAGCAGGACTTGGAACGCTTTTTGGTCATCCGTCGTATCTTTGCAATGGGTCGACCGCTGGCGGGGACGGCCCGTATTGTCTAACGGCCATAGGGGAAACGCCCGGCGCGGCCCAAAGGACGAAGCATGAGGATCACGGCGGAGGAATTGCTGCGGCGCGGCGTCGACCGGCATCGCGCCGGGCGGGTCGAGGAGGCGGAGGGCCTGTACCGCCGCGCGCTGCGGCTGGCGCCGGGGCACCCCGATGCGGAGAACCTGCTGGGCCTCTGCGCGCGGCAGAGGGGCGACCTGGCGGCGGCGCTCGGCCATGGCGCGCGGGCGGTGGCGGCGGCGCCGGATTCCGCGCTGTTCCAGGCCAACCACGGCGCGGCGCTGGCCGAGGCGGGGCGGCTCGGCGAGGCAATCGGCGCGCTGCGGCGGGCGCTGGCGCTGAACCCCGCCGATGCCATGAGCCTGCGCAACCTGGGCCAGGCGATGACGGCGGCCGGACAGGCGCGCGCGGCGATGGAGCCGCTGCGCGAGGCCGTGCGGCTGTCCGACGCGCCGGAGGCCTGGCTGGCCCTGGCCCATGCGGCGCGCGAGGCCGGCAAGGCCGGGGCGGCGCGCGAGGCGGCGGCGCGGGTGACGGGGCCGCTGGCCGGGCAGGCGGGCTTCCTGCTGGCCGGGCTCGGCGCGGCGCCGCTGCCCGACCGCGCGCCGGCCGGCTATGTGCGCGAGCTCTTCGACGCCTTCGCGCCGCGCTTCGACGCGGAGCTGGAGGGCGCGCTCGGCTACCGGACGCCCGCGCTGCTGGCCGCGCTGCTGGAGGGCGTGGCGCCCGGGCGGGTGCTGGACCTGGGCTGCGGGACCGGGCTTTCGGGCGTGGCGCTGAAGCCCTTCGCGACCCGGCTGGAGGGGCTGGACCTCTCGCCGCGCATGCTGGCCGAGGCGCGGGCGCGCGGGATCTACGACGCGCTGCACGAGGCGGATCTGCTGGACTTGCTGCCGCGCCGCGCCGCGGCCTGGGACCTCGTCGCGGCGGCGGATGTGCTGAACTACCTGGGCGACCTCGCGCCCGCCTTCGCGGCGATCCGCACCGCGCTGAGGCCGGGCGGGACGGCGGTGTTCAGCCTGGAGGCGGGCGAGGCGGCGGTCGCGCTCGGGGAGGGGCTGCGATTCCGGCACAATCCCGACCATGCCGCGGCGCTGGCCGAGGCGGCGGGGCTGGCGGTGGCCGCGCGGCAGGATGCCGTGCTGCGGCGGGAGAAGGGCGCGGAGGTGGCCGGGGTGCTGTTCCGCGTCGGCGGCTGACGCGACGGTCACGGCCAGCACTCGCGGAAGGGCCGGGGGAGGTAGCGGCGGCCTCCTGCAAGGGTGTGGAGGGTCTTGAGGCCGCGCAGATAGTCGAGGGCGGCCTGCTTGTTGCGGCGCCATTGGGACAATCGCGCCTCGATCGGCAGCGTCTTGATGATTTCGGACAAATCGGGATCGGCGACCATCCAGGGCGGTCCCGGGAGGGCGCGCTTGAGGTCGAGGCGCCTGGCGAGCCAGATGAGGCGCAGGCCGCGCAGGCGGATGGCGCGTCGGGCGGCGCGGCAGATGTAGCCTTCGAGGCGGCGGAGGATGTGGTCCTTCGGCGCGACGGCCAGGGCCCGGAGCAGACGCTCCCAGAGCCCGGCATGGGTGAGGCGGGGGAAGTGGCGGGAGACGGTGTCGGGTTTGCCGAACTCCTCGGGGAGCTCGCGCCAGGCGCCCTCGGTGCAGGCGACGCGGAAGAAGGCGTCGAAATGGGCGCGGAGGTCGCAGGGGCGGCCGGCGGTGTGGGTGGGAAGATGGGGTTCGAGGGCGTGCCATTCCTCGTCGGTCATGCGGGCGTGCGGGATGATGAGGCGCGCGGGTGGGCGTGGGCGGGGGCCGCGGGGGCGGATGTACGGGTCGCGGAGGCAGGCGGGGAGGAGGTGGCGGAGGGGCATCGGCCTTTATGGCTGGAACTTAGGAACATAACAAGAACATTTTACTGAACCGGACGGATCCAGGCTGCGCCTGACGGCGCTTTCATCGGAAGGACGATGCCTAGCTTTCCCATGATCGAAGAGGGTGAGCCATGCCGAATGCCAGCCTGACGCCAGAGCTTCAGGACCCCATCCAGGCGCATGTCGTCTCAGGCCGCCTCGCCAGCGCGAGCGAGATGACGGGCCATGCCCTGACGGCTTTGGCAGGAGGCCCAAGAACGTTGCAGGAGGCGATCGCCAGGCCCAGAGCGGGGCTTGAGCCCGGCGAGAGGAATCACTGGCGGGATCTTCGCAAGAATTCCTCGACGACATTGGTCAGGCTGATGGACGATCCGCGCTGAACCGGCGGGAATTCCCGCAGCGTATTCAGATGTTCCTTGATGAGTTCGCTCATGGGCTCGAAAATCCAGGATGTGTGCTGCGCCAGATGGCCGAATGAATCGACGCGGTCATAGCTTTCGAAAGGGTCCGCGCGCAGGTTGAACATCAGTGCCGTGGTACGAGGAACAATATTGTCGTAATAATTTTCACGGGTCGATAGGTGCATCTTCCATGGACCCATACGAACGGCAGTGATGGCGCTTTCATAATAATAGAGGAAGCTGTTCCGTGCGCTTTCCTGGGACCGTCCCGTCCAATAATCGATATTGTTGACTCCGTCGATGTACTGGCGCTTTTCCGCACGCATCCGCTCGACGACGTCCGTCACGCCCGCAGCGACGGCGAGGGTCGTGAACATGTCCTGGTGCGCCTGAATGCCGTTCAGGACCTGTCCCGGCCGGATCGTGCCGGGCCAACGGAGCAGCGAGGGGACGCGGACGCCACCCTCGTAGGTGGTCATTTTCTCGCCGCGGAACGGCGTCGTTCCGCCATGGGGCCAGGAGGAGTGTTCGGGCCCGTTATCGGTCGAATACCAGACGATGGTGTTCTCATCGAGCCCGTTCTCCCGCAGGAAATCGAGGGCAAGGCCGATGTCGTGATCATGCTGCAGCATGCCGCTGCCATGCATGTCCAGTTCCGACGTGAAGCGTTCCGCCGCATAGCGCCAGCGGTCGTTTAGGTGCGTGTAGAGGTGCATGCGGCTCGTGTTGAGCCACACGAAGAAGGGCTGATCCTCTTCCTTGGCGCGTCGCATGAAGTCGAACGCCTTGGGCATCACCTCGGTCGCGTCGAAATCCTCCATACGCGCCGTGGTCAGCGGCCCAGTATCCTCGATGCGCTGCCGGCCCACGCGACCGAAGCGCGGATCCTCCGTCGGGTCGTCGCGATCCGTCGTATGCGAGTGCAGCACGCCCCTGATGCCGAACCTTCGCTGAAACGCCTCGCGCCCCCCGGGCTGGCTGTCGGCGAAGCGTTGATAGTCCCGGTATTGCGGCTGCTCGTAGACGTTGAGGTGATAGAGGATGCCGAAGAACTCGTCGAAGCCGTGCACCGTGGGCAGGTGCTCGCTCCGGTCGCCCAGGTGGTTCTTGCCGAACTGCCCGGTCCGGTAGCCAGCCTGTTTAAGGACCTGGGCCAGGCAGGGGGAGGCCGCCTGCATCCCCAGCGCGTCGCCGGGAACGCCGACCGTCGTCATCCCCGACCGGATGGGATATTGCCCGGTGATGAAGGCCGCGCGCCCCGCGGTGCAGGAATTCTGCGCGTAGTGGTCGGTGAACTTGACGCCTTCGTTGCCGATGCGGTCGATGTTCGGCGTGGTGTAGCCCATCGTGCCGAGGCCGTAGGCGCTGACATTCTGCCAGCCAATGTCGTCGCCCCAGAGAACCAGGATGTTTGGCCGGCGCTGGCGCCTAGCAGCGGCTTGCGCCGGCGCGGAACCCGGCTGCGTCGCCTGCGGGGCCTGAGCGAGGACCGGCCCGGTCGCGGCAGCCAAGCCGGCCACACTGCCGAGCAGCATGTCGCGACGCGAATTCTTCTGGTTCATGGTGGCAACTCTCCCGATGTGACCTTCGGCCGCAATGCGCAGCGAAAACCGATGTGACAGGTGGAGGTGTCGACCGGCTGCGCATGGCGCGCGGCGGGCCGATAACGGCGGCAATAGCTCGGCGCGCAGAGGAAGCTGCCGCCCTTCAACACCCTTCGCGGAATTCGAATCCCCGGCAGGGAGAGATCGTGGCTGCCCGCCTCGGCCGCGCCGCGCGGATTGTGCGGAATGCAGCAGGCCTTGGCGGCGTCCGGCTCATGGCGGGGCGAATACCAGTCCCTCGTCCATTCCCAGACGTTTCCGATCATGTCGAAGAGTCCGTAGCCGTTGGCGGGGAAGGCGCCCACCGGAGAGGTCCCGTGCCAGCCATCCTCGGCGCTGTTCTTGTAGGGGAAGGCGCCCTGCCAGGTGTTCGCCATGTGCCGCCCGCCGGGCGTGAGCTCGTCGCCCCAGGCGTATTCGGCATCGCTCCGGCCGCCCCAGGCGGCGAACTCCCACTCGGCCTCGGTCAGGAGGTCCTTGCCGGCCCATTGCGCGTAGGCGAGCGCATCGGCAAGGGCGACATGGACCACGGGATGGTCGTCGAGGCCGTCGAGCGAGCTTCCGGGACCATGGGGATGTCGCCAGTCGGCGCCGCGGCGCAGCTCCCACCATTTCGACCAGTCCCGCAAGCTCACCGGACCGCGCGTCCCGCGGAAGACCAGGCTGGCGGGGTGCAGCATCTCCGGCTTCGCCCCGGGGTAATCCCTGGCGTCGGGCGCCGTCTCAGCCACCGTGACGTGACCCGTGGCCTTCACGAAGCTGAGGAACCGGGCGTTGGTGACCGGTGCCGTGTCGATCCAGAAGGCATCGACGCTGACAAGGTGCGCCGGCGCTTCCTCCGGGTAATGAGTGTCGGACCCCATCCGGAAGAGGCCGCCGGAAATGTACGTCATCCCATGCGTCGGCGGCGACTCTTCCGGCGCCGTCGTCATCGCAGCGTCGCCCAAGTCGCGATCCTCCCGCCCTCGCGAAGCCCAACAGACTTCGTGACTGGCTTTGCATGGCTTCTTTGCCTAATGTTAGCCGATCAGCCGGGAGCTGGACACCGGGAATTCGAAGCTAAACCCTTCGCAACGGCACCCGCCAAGCCAGCACCGTCGCCACCCCCATCAGCACCGCCGCTCCCGCGAACATCGCCCTAAATCCCCCGGCCAGCCCTGCCGACATCGCCATCCGATCCGCCTCCGACAGGAGGGAAAAGGCCGCCCGCCCCCCGCGCATCGTCTCGGCGAAGCCCGCCGCCATCGGCGCATCCGCCAGGGCAAACGCCCCGAAGATCACCGCGCCCAGCAGCGCCGTTCCCGTCGCCGAGCCGAGGTTGCGCATGAACTGCACCGAGGCCGTGGCCACCCCCACCCGGCTTACCCCGGCCGCCGCCTGCACCGTGGTCTGCACGGCCGGGAAGGAGCAGCCGAAGCCGAAGCTCGCGAAGGCCAGCAGCCAGGGCAGGGCGCCGAGCGAGATGTCGTCGAGCGCGACGGAGAAGACGGCCAGCGTCACCATGCTGATGCCCAGCGTCACCGAGGGCAGCGCCATGTTGCGCCCGGTCCGCGCCAGGTAGTGGCCGGAGGCCAGCGCGCCCATGCCGCCGGCGAGGCTCGTCGGCAGCATCATGGCGCCCACCGTCGCGATGGAGACGTCGCGCACCACGGTCAGGTAGAGCGGCATGAAGGAGATCATGGAGACCATCACGCCCGCCACGCAGGCGGCGAGCACGTTGGTGCGCCAGATCACCGGGTCGGTGAAGAGCCAGAGGGGCAGCAGCGGGTCGGCCGCGCGGCGCTCGACGCGCAGCAGCAGCAGCACCGCGCCGAGGGCCACCGCGGCGAAGGGGAGGGCGACCAGCAGGGCCTCGAGGCTCAGGCGCTGGACGCGGTCCAGCACCAGCAGCAGGGCGGCGACGAAGACGGCGAAGAGCAGCGTGCCAGGGGCGTCGAAGCGGAAGCTGCCGCTCTCGGCGCCGTGGCGGGGCAGGCGGGTCGTGGCGACCACGCCCGCGGCCACGATGGGCAGGCCGGCCCAGAAGACCCAGTTCCAGCCCCAATGCTGCGTCAGCCAGCCGCCGGCGAGCGGACCGGCGGCCGAGGCGCTCATGAAGCAGGCGACGAGGTAGCCCTGGTAGCGGCCGCGCTCCCGGGGCGGGACGCTCTCGCCGATCAGGGCCATGGCGAGGGTGAGCAGCGCGCCGCCGCCGAAGCCGTGCAGGATGCGCGCGGCCAGCAGCGCCTCGAAGCCGGGGGCGAGGCCCGAGGCCAGCGAGCCCACGGCCTGCAGGGCGAAGGCGCAGAACATCATGCGGCGGCGGCCATAGGCGTCGCCGAGCTTGCCGAAGATGGGGGCGGAGATGGTGGCGGCGACGAGATAGGCCACGACCACCCAGGAGATGCGCTCGACCACGCCGAAATGGGCGGCCATGTCGGGGAGGGCGGTGGCGGTGATGGTCTGGTCGATGGAGGAGACGAAGATCGCGGTGGCGATGGCGGGGAAGGCGCGGAAGAAGGCGGCGCGGGAAGAAGCGTTGTTCATGCCCTCAGACGCCGGGCGGCGGCTTCGCCGCCTTGGCTTCGCGCCGCGCCGGCTGCGCCATCCGCCAGGCAGTCTGGGCGCGCCGGCCGCTGTGCGGCCGGATCCTCGGGAGGCGTTCCTGGTCCTGGGCTGGAACGCTCATGGGCTCATACGACCGCGTGGCGGCCCATCTCCAGGAACTTCTCGCGCCGGCGCGCCTTGAGCGTGGCGCCGTCCAGCGGCAGGAGGGGTTCCAGGGCGGCCCAGACGGCGTTGCCGACCGCCTCCAGCGTGGCGCCCTGGTCGCGATGGGCGCCACCCAGCGGCTCGGCGATCACGGCGTCGATGAGGGCCAGGCGCTTGAGGTCCTCGGCGGTGAGCTTCAGGGCCTCGGCGGCGGTGGCGGCCTGGGCGGCGTCGCGCCAGAGGATGGAGGCGCAGCCCTCGGGCGAGATGACCGAGTAGATGGCGTGCTCCAGCATCAGGATGCGGTCGGCCGAGGCGAGCGCGATGGCGCCGCCGGAGCCGCCCTCGCCGATGATGGTGGCGACGAAGGGCACCGGGGCGGAGAGGCCGGATTCGATGGAGCGGGCGATGGCCTCGGCCTGGCCGCGCGCCTCGGCCTCGATGCCGGGGAAGGCGCCGGAGGTGTCGACGAAGGAGAGGATGGGCATGCCGAAGCGGCCGGCCAGCTCCATGATGCGGCGGGCCTTGCGGTAGCCCTCGGGCTTGGCCATGCCGAAATTGTGCTGCACCCGGGTGTCGGTGTCGTGGCCCTTCTCGGTGCCGAGGACGGCCACGGCGCGGCCGCGGAAGCGGCCGAGGCCGCCGATGACCGCCGCGTCGTCGGCGAAGGCGCGGTCGCCGGCGAGCGGGGTCCATTCCTCGATGAGGGCGGAGACGTAGTCCAGGCATTTGGGGCGGTCGGGGTGGCGGGCGACCTGGGCCTTCTGCCAGGGGGTAAGCTTGGCATAGGTGGCGGCGAGGAGCTTCTCGGCCTTGTCGCGCAGCTTCGCGACCTCGTCGGCCACGTCGATGCCGCCGGCATCGGTGGTGCGGCGGAGTTCCTCGACCTTGCCTTCCAGCTCGGCGATGGGTTTCTCGAAATCCAGGAAATGGCGCATGGCGAGCCGGTCTAGCGGAAAGCCCGGGGCTCGGAAACCGGGCGGGCGTATTGGCGGCGCCCGCGGCGGGCCATAGAGTGCGCGCCCTTTGCCAACCCAGGACAACAGATGCCCGCCCTCGCCAGCCGCCTCGCCGATGTGAAGGTCTCCGCCTCGGTCGCCATGACGATCAAGGCCCGGGAGCTGGCCGCGCAGGGCGTGAAGGTGGTGAGCCTGACGACGGGCGAGCCGGATTTCGACACGCCCCGCCATGCGATCGAGGCGGCCTACAAGGCGGCGCTGGACGGGCAGACCAAGTATCCGCCGCAGGGCGGCACGCCGGCGCTGAAGGCGGCCGTGCAGCGCAAGTTCAAGCGGGACAACAACCTCGACTATGCGATGGACGAGATCCTCGTCACCAACGGGGGCAAGCAGTCCATCTTCAACGCCTTCATGGCGACGCTCGACCCGGGCGACGAGGTGGTGATCCCCTCGCCCTTCTGGGTGAGCTATGCCGACATGGCGAAGGTGGCCGGCGGCGTGCCGGTGACGGTGAGCTGCCCGCAGAACAACGGCTTCAAGCTGCGCCCCGAGGATCTGGCGGCGGCGATCACGCCGAAGACCAGGTGGGTGCTGCTCAACTTCCCCAACAACCCGACGGGCGCAGCCTGCTCGCGCGCGGAGATGAAGGCGCTGGCGGAGGTGCTGCTGCGGCATCCGGACGTCTGGATCATGACGGACGACATGTACGAGCACCTCGTCTATGACGGCTTCGAGTTCTGCACGATCGCCGAAGTCGAGCCCCGGCTGAAGGACCGCACGCTGATCATCAGCGGCGCCTCCAAGACCTATGCGATGACCGGCTGGCGCATCGGCTTCTGCGCGGGCCCGGCCGAGCTCATCAAGGGCATGTTCAACATGCAGGGCCAGGCGACGGCGGGCGTCTCGACCGTGGGCCAGGCGGCGGCGGTGGCGGCGCTGGACGGGCCGCAGGAGCTGGTGAAGGAGCGGGCGGAGGAGTACCGCCGCCGGCGCGACTTCGTGGTGGAGGCGCTGAACCAGGCCCCGGGCATCGCTTGCCACAAGCCGGAGGGCGCCTTCTACGTCTTCCCGAACGTCGCGGGCTGCATCGGCAAGACCACGCCCGCCGGCAGGAAGATCGAGAACGACACGGACTTCGCCTTCGCCCTGCTGGAAGAGGCGCATGTGGCGGTGGTGCAGGGCGCGGCCTACGGCATGTCGCCCTATGTCCGCATCAGCTACGCGACCGACATGGACAGCCTGCGCACCGCCTGCGCGCGCATTCAGGACTTCTGCAAGGGCCTCTCCTAGTGCTGCGCGTCGGCACCGACGCCGACAGCGACGCCTATATCCGCCTGATCGGCGACGCCTGGAGCGAATTCCCGGGCGTCGTCTTCGACGTGGATGCGGAACTGCCGGAGCTCCGCGCCCTCGCCACCCATTTCGCGGAGAAGGGCGGCGCGCTCTGGCTGGCCGAGGGCGCGGAAGGCCCGCTCGGCATGGTCGCCACCCGGCCGATGCGCGAGGACGGCGCCTGGGAGATCGGCCGCATGTACGTGGCCAAGGCCGCGCGCGGCACCGGCCTCGCGCACCGGCTGCTCGACACGGCCGAGGCGCATGCGCGCGGCCACGGCGCCGAGCGCATGGTCCTCTGGACCGACACGCGCTTCAACGCGGCGCATGCCTTCTACGAGAAGCGCGGCTATGTCCGGCAGGGCGCCATCCGCATCCTCGACGACCTCTCGAAGTCGCTGGAGTTCCGCTACGCCAAGCCGGCACGCGGCCTCGTGGTCGAGGTGCTGGACGCGGCGGCGGCGGCGAGCGCGGAGCGGCGCTTCTCGGAGATCCTGGTCGCCTGCGTGGCCGAGGGCGGCGCCGTGACCTTCCTGCCGCCGCTGGCGCCGGAGAAGTCGCGCGGCTTCTGGAAGCGCACCTCCTCCGAGGTGGCGCAGGCGCACCGCGTGCTGCTCGGCGCCTGGTGGGAGGGCGCGCTGGCCGGCACCGTGCAGCTCGACCTCGCGACGCCGGAGAACCAGCAGCATCGCGCCGAGGTGATGAAGCTGCTGGTCGATCCGGCCTTCCGCCGGCGCGGCGTGGGCGAGGCGCTGATGCGGCGGGCCGAGCAGGCGGCGCTGCGCCTCGGGCGCCGGCTGCTGACGCTGGACACCGAGGCGGATGCCGAGGGCGAGCGGCTCTACCGCCGGCTCGGCTGGGAGGAGGGCGGCTATATCCCCGATTTCGCCGTCAACGGCGCCGGCCGCCTCGTCGCGGCGCGGTACTTCTACCGGCGCACGGGGTGATCGCGATCCCATGGGGGGGCCGCCCGCCGCGCCAGGATGACAGGAGGTCCAGATGATCCAGCCGGCCTGGGTCCGCGCCATGGCGGCCTATAACAGCGAGATGAACCGGCGGACCTATGCCGCCGCGGACACGCTCCCGGACGAGGAGCGCCGGGCCGACCGCGGCGCCTTCTTCGGCGGCATCCACGCCACGCTGAACCACCTGGTCTGGGGCGACCGCATCTGGATGAGCCGCTTCGACGGATGGGAGGCGCCTTCGGCCGGCATCCCCGGCAGCACCGCGCTCCACGCCGATTGGGGCGAGCTCTCCGCCGTGCGGCGGGAGCTGGACGCGCGCATCGAGGGCTGGGCGGCCGGCCTCACCCAGGAGGCGCTGGACCGGGAGCTCGTCTGGTTCAGCCGCGGCGCCCAGCGCGAGCGGCGCGATCCGCGCTGGCTCGCGGTCACGCATTTCTTCAACCACCAGACGCATCATCGCGGCCAGGTCCATGCCCTGCTCACGCGCGCCGGCGCGCGCACGCAGGACACCGACCTGACGGCGGTGGTCCGCCTCGATTCCCGCGGACCCTGAATCGGCTCTGCCCCGGAATCGGCCGGGGCCCTCGCGCCCCGGGCCACGGCCGGCAGGCGATCCGGCTGAAAGCTGCGCTCGCATGCAGGGCTGCCAGGGTTGTAGGCTTGCCCCGCCGCGCCCGGAGCCGGCGAACCATCAGGGAGACACGTCGCATGCGCCTGTTCCAACTCGGCCTCGCCGCGGGGCTGCTGGCCGCCGCCCCAGCTTTCGCCCAGGCCCCCGAGGGTGCCGTCGTGAGCCGCACCGCCACCGCGAGCGCCGTGGTGGAATCGATCGACCGCAGCACGCGCCAGCTGGTGCTGCGCGGCGAGGACGGCACCTTCGAGACGGTCGTGGCCGGGCCCAATGTGCGCAACCTGGCGCAGGTCCATCCCGGCGACACCGTCGTGCTGGAGTTCGGCGAGGCGCTGATCGTGGCGCTCGCCAATCCGGCCGATGGCGCGGGGCCGGGCGGGGCCGGGGTCGCCGGGGCGCGGACCGCGCCCGGCCAGCGGCCCGGCGCGGGCGCGGCCGAAGGGGTGCGCGCACGCGTGACGGTCGATGCCGTGAACCGCCGCACCGGGGCGGTGACCTTCACCGGGCCGGCGGGCGTGCGGCGCACGGCGCGGCCGCGGCAGCCCGAGATGGTGGAATTCGCGCGCTCGCTGCGGCCCGGGCAGCAGGTGGACATCGTCTATGGGCGGAGCGTGGCGCTGCGCGTGGAGCCCATGCGGCGGTAGCGGCGGGTCACGACCGGGAGGGGCGGGCCCCTCCCGGTCCCGTCAGCCGAGGCTGCCGCGCAGCCTTCCATCCGCGATGCGCCGGCGCACTTCCTCGCGCAAGAAGCGCATCACGGCGCGCGCCGCGGGCGAGACCTCGGCCGAGGTGCCGAGCACGAAGCCGTGCAGCAGCACCGGCGCGCAGACCCGCGCCGCCGCCAGCGCGCCCGCCTCGATCTCCAGCGCCACCGCGTCCCAGGCGAAGAGCGTGTAGCCGAGCCCCTCGGCCACCATGTGCTTCACGCCCGTCAGCGAATCCACGTCCTCGACCTGCGTCGCGACGAGGCCGGCCGCGCTGAGCGCCGCCGCGATCTCGCGCCGGACGCCGTGATGCCGGCCGGGCAGCAGCAGCGGCAGCGTGGCCAGGTCGGCCAGCGAAATCTCGCCCGAGGGCGTGAGCAGCCGCGCCACCCGCTCGTCGCCCGGCGGATGGACCAGGAAGAGATGCGCGTCGTAGAGCGGCTCGGTCTTCACCGCCGCGCTGCGCCGCATCGTATTGAGCACGGCGATGTCCACCTCGCCGCGCGTCAGCCATTCGTGGATGGTGCCGGTGAAGCCGTCGCGCAGGTTCAGCTGCACCTCCGGCATCGCCGCGCGCAGGTGGCGCATCAGCGCCGGCCCCAGCGCGGCGGCGACCGAGGGCGGCATGGCCACGCGCAGCCTGCCGCGCGCCACGCCCTGCGCCGCCATGGCCTCCTCGCGGATGCGGTCCAGATCGTCCAGCACGGGCGAGACCGCGTCGGCGAAGCGCCGCCCCTCCTCGGTCGGGCTCACGCCGCGGCCGTTGCGATGGAGCAGGCGGATCCCGAGCTCCTCCTCCAGCGCGCGCACCTGCCGGCTCAGCGCCGGCTGCGCGATGCCGAGCGCCGCCGCCGCCCGGGAGAAGCTGCCCTCGGCGACGATGCGCCGGAAGAGCTGGAGCTGGCGGAGGTCCATGCTAGAGGCTTTTCCGCTCGCAAGCGCTCACGGCAAGGTCTCCAGCCTCTCGTCCGGAGCCTGATTCACGCCTCCGGTGATTCCACCCGCGGCGATCATGCTCGAGAGGCTTTTCCGCTCGCAAGCGCTCACGGCAAGGCCTCCAGCCTCTCGTCTGGAGCCTGATCCACGCCTCCGGTGATTCCACCCGCGGCGATCATGCTCTACTCCGCGCGCGCGCCGGTCCGCGCGACGACGTCCCGCCAGGTGACGATGTCGCGGGCCAGCCGCGCGCGCGTCGCCTCGGGCGGCTGCACGTTGGGTGTGAAGCCCATGGCGGCGATGCGCTCGCGCACCTCGGGCTCGTTCGCCACGCGGGTGAAGACCTCGGTGAGGCGATTCAGGATGGGCTGCGGGGTGCGCGCCGGCGCCATCAGCGCGTACCAGGTGGTGCTGTCGAAGCCGGGCAGGTTGCAGGCCTCCGCCACGGTCGGGACCTCCGGCACGGCGGCCACGCGCTGGCCGGAGGTGACGGCGAGCAGGCGCACGCGGCCCTGGCGGTAGAACTCGATCACTGGGCCGGTCTGGTAGAAGAAGACGTCCACGTCGCCCTGGTACAGCGCCGTCATGGCGAAGGGCCCGCCGCGATAGGGCACGTGCACGAGGTTGAGCCCCAGCACCGAGGCGAATTGCGCGCCGGCAAGATGCGTGGAGGCGCCATTGCCCGTGCTCGCGTAGTTCAGCTGGCCGGGGCGGGCCCGCGCCGCATCGACCACGGCCTGGCAGGTGGTGAAGTCGGGCCGCTTCTCCGTGCTCACCGTCATGAAGTTCGGCGCGTCGAAGACGCCCAGGATCGGCACGAGGTCGGCCTGCGTGTCGATCGGCATGCGCGGGAAGACGGCCGGGTTGATCGCCATCATGGCCGAGGTGGCGAGCGTGATCGTGTGCCCGTCCGGCGCCGCGCGCGCCACGTGCTCCATGCCGATATTGCCCGAGGCGCCGGAGCGGATGTCGATGACCATGGGCACGCCGAGCTCGCGCTGGACGCGCTCGAGAATGATGCGGCCATAGATGTCGATGGCGGTGCCGGCCGGGAAGCCGGAGACGAACATCAGCGGGCGGCCCGGCTGCGGGAATTCCTGCGCCTGGGCGCCGCCATTCGCGCCGAGTCCCGTGAGCAGCATGGCCGCGCAAGCGCCGCGCCTGATCCAGTCGAACATCATCCCTGCCTCGCCTCCCTTCGATCCAATTCTGACCGCGTGTGCAACGTCTCCCGCCCGCAAGTCTGGGGGCTTCGTGCCGAAAGATACAGGGGCCGCGGGGAAAAGCGTATAATCTCCTGCGGCGGTCGGTTCCGGGGCCCGCTTGTGCCCCGCGCGATGCGCCAGCACTCTCGGCCGGCAAGCCGGAGACCCCCATGCCCGACGCCGACCTTCTCTTCACGCCCGCTAGCACCGCCGCGGCACTCATCCGCCGCGGCGCGCTCTCGCCGGTCGATTATCTGGAGGCCGTGCTGGCGGCGATCGAGCTCCAGCAGCCGCGGCTGAACGTCTTCGTCGAGGTCATGGCCGGGGAGGCACGGGCGGAGGCCGTCAGGGCGGAGGCGGCCGTGCAGGCCGGCGCGCCGCTCGGTCCGTTGCACGGCGTCCCCGTCCATATCAAGGACCTGCTGGACGTGAAGGGCGTGCCCACCCGCAAGGGCTCGGCGATCTTCGCCGACGCGCCGCCCGCCGCAGCGGACGACGTGCTGGTCGCGCGGCTGCGCGCGGCGGGCGCGATCATCCTGGGCAAATCCACCACGCCCGAATTCGGCAACAAGGGCCTGACCGACAGCCCGCCCCACGGCATCACCCGCAACCCCTGGAACCTCGGCCGCACCTCCGGCGGATCGAGTGGCGGCGCGGCGGCGGCGGTCGCGGCGGGGCTCGGGCCGCTGGGCCTCGGCACGGACGGCGCGGGCTCCGTGCGCGGGCCGGCCGCCTGCTGCGGCGTGGTCGGGCTGAAGCCCACGCTCGGCGCCGTGCCCTATGAATCCGCGACGGACAGCTTCTCCAACAACACCTATGCCGGGCCGCTGGCCCGCACCGTCACCGATGCCGCCGTGATGCATGCGGTGCTGAGCGGCGGCGCCGCCGGGGACGTGTGGTCGCTGAAGGGCGAGGACCGGCGGCGGCTCTCGCCGCAGCTCACCGGCGCCGATCTCTCGGCGGTGCGCATCGGCTATATCCCGCGCTGCCACAATCCGCGCGTGGCGGCCGACGTGGCGGCGAACACCCGGGCCTCGCTGGACGCCTGGGCCGCGATGGGCGCGGCGGTCGAGGAGGTCACCGACGAGATCGACTGGATCGAGCATGAGGGGCGCATCCTCTACCAGGCGGGCTTCGCGGTGGGCTTCGCGCAGTTCCTGCCGCGCTGGCAGAACCAGATGGACCCGGTGACGCTCGCCTTCATGGAGCGCGGGAACGGCTTCGGCCTGCACGACTACCGCCGCGCGCAATTCGCCCGCACGCGGCTGTTCCGCGCGATCCAGGCGCTGTTCGGGCGCTACGACTTCCTCGTCACGCCGACGATGAGCCGCACCGCCCTGCCGGTGGAGTTCGACGCGGCGAATGACGAGGTCGAGGTGGACGGGGTGAAATGCGGCATCACGCGCCAGGGTTGGACGGCCTATCAGTACCCCTTCAACCTCACGGGCCATCCGGCGCTCTCGCTGCCCTCGGGCTTCGGCGCCGACGGCCTGCCGACGGCGGTGCAGGTGGTGGGGAAATGGGGCGCGGAGACGGATGTCCTGCGGCTGGGCGCGCTGCTCGAGCAGGCGCGGCCCTGGGCGGGGCACCGCCCGCCGGGCTGAACGCACCCTTCGCCCTTGCCATCGCCGCTCCGCTCGCCTTACCGTTGGTTCATATAAGAAGCCGCGGCACCAAAGCCGGAGCGGCAGACGGGAGAGAGATTTGCCATGACTCAATGGACCAGGCGCGGCGCGATCGCCGCCGGGTTGGTGACGCCTGCGGTGGCACGAGCCCAGGGCTCGCAGGGCCCCATCCGGCTGCTGGTGCCCTTCGCCGCGGGCGGGACCTCCGATCAGATCGCGCGCCTCGTCCAGCCGGGGCTGCAGCAGCGCTACGGCGTGACGGTGGTCGTCGAGAACCGGCCCGGCGCCTTCGGCAGTATCGGCGCGGCGGCGGCGGCCCGCGCGGCGGGCGACGGCAACACCTGGCTCATCGTCTTCGACACCCATGCGGTGAACCCGTCGATGCTGCCCTCGCAGCCCTTCGACCATGAGCGCGACCTGGCGCCCGTGATGCTGATCGGCACGGCGCCCAACGTCATCGCCGCGCATCCCGCGCGGCCCTACCGCTCGCTGCCCGACCTGCTGGCCGCGGCGCGCGCGCGGCCGGACGAGATCAACTACACCTCGGCCGGGCTCGGCAGCCTCGGCCATCTGACCATGGCGCTGATCGCTCAGCGCCAGGGGCTGCGCATGGTCCATGTGCCCTTCGGCGGCGGCGCGGCGCCGGCCGTCACGGCGACCATCGGCAATCAGGTCGATGCGATCATCGCGGCCACCACGGTGCTCTCCGCGCAATTCGCGGCCGAGGCGCTGCGGCCGCTGGCGCAGACCGCGCTCACGCGCCACCCCACGCTGCTCTCGGTGCCGACGCTGGTCGAGAGCGGGCTGGAGGGGCTGGAGGCCACGCCCTGGTGGGGGGTCTATGCGCCCGCCGCCACGCCCCGCCCGCTCATCGACCGCTTCAATGCGGCGCTGGGCGAGGCGCTGCGCCAGGAGGAGGTGAACCGCCGCCTCACGCGCCTGATGGGCGTGACCGTGATCGCCAGCAGCCCGGAGGTGATGGGCGAGCATTTCGGCCGCCAGATGCGCCTCTGGGGCGACGTGGTGCGGCAGAACAACATCCGCGTTGAGGGCTGAGGGGGGCGTCAGTAGCTCTTCGGCAGCCCCAGCACGCGCTCAGCGATGTGGCAGAGGATGAGGTTGGGGCTGACCGGCGCGATCCAGGGGATCATCACCTCGCGCAGGTAGCGCTCGACGTGATACTCGCGGGCATAGCCGAAGCCGCCATGGGTCATGATGGCGTTCTGGCAGGCCTTCAGCCCGGCCTCGGCCGCGAGGTATTTTCCGGCATTGGCCTGCGGGCCGCAGTCGAGCCCCTGGTCGTAGCGCCAGGCCCCGTTCTGCACCATGAGCCAGGCCGCTTCCAGCGCCATCCAGTCGGCCGCGAGCGGGTGCTGCACGCCCTGGTTCTGGCCGATGGGACGGCCGAAGACCACGCGCTCCTTGGCGTAGTCCGTGGCCCGGCCCAGCGCCGCGCGGCCGAGCCCGATGGCCTCGGCGCCGATGAGCACGCGCTCCGGATTCATCCCGTGCAGGATGTAGCGGAAGCCCTTGCCCTCCTCGCCGATGCGGTCCTCCTCGGGCACCTCGTAGCCTTCGAAGAAGATCTCGTTCGAGTCCACGCCGGCGCGGCCCATCTTGTCGATCTCGGAGACGCGGCAGCGCGTGCGGTCCAGCTTCGTGTAGAAGAGCGAGAGCCCTTCCGTCGGCTTGGCCACCTGGTCCAGCGGCGTGGTGCGCGCCAGCAGCAGGATGCGGTCGGCCACCTGCGCCGTGCTGATCCAGACCTTCTGACCGTCGACGACGTATTTGTCGCCCCGCTTCACCGCGCGGGTCTTGAGCCGCGTGGTGTCGAGTCCCGTGGTGGGCTCCGTCACGCCGAAGCAGGCCTTCTCCTCGCCGCGCACCAGCGGCGGCAGGAAGCGCGCCTTCTGCTCCGCGGTGCCGAAGACCACCACCGGGTTGAGGCCGAAGATGTTCATGTGGATCGCGGAGGCGCCGGTCATGCCGGCGCCGGAGCCGCTGATCGCCTCCATCATGATCGCCGCCTCGTGGATGCCGAGGCCGGAGCCGCCATATTCCTCCGGGATGCAGATGCCGAGATAGCCGGCCTCCGCGATCGCCTTGTGGAATTCGTGCGGGAAGGCGTGCTCCTTGTCGCAGCGGTGCCAGTAGGCGTCGTCGAAGCCGGCGCAGAGGGCGAGCACGCCTTCGCGGATCGCCTGCTGCTCCTCGGTCACGGAGAAATCCATCAGTGCAGCTCCGCCAGCACTTCGGGGAAGACGCGCTGATAGGCCTCGCCGTGGGTCATCTTGATGCCGGCATTGCGGCCGCCCTGGATGCCGCGGTTCAGCGCGACGCGCTCGTAATAGGTCCAGAGATGCGTCTGCGCGGGCAGGCATTCGAAGGCGCGGCGCTTGATGTCCCAGACGGGGTCGATGTTCAGGATGACGTCGGGCTTGAAGCCGCACATCTCGGTCTGGTGAGGCTCGAACATATAGACCTGCGGCGCGCGATACACCGCGTCCGGCCCCGGCCTGTGGCCGGCCGCCTGCGCCACGATGCGCGCATGCTGGGCGAACTGGCAGGCCGTGGGATGGTCCATGTTGTAGGGATCGCTGGGCGCATGGGTCAGCACGAATTCCGGGCGCAGCGCGCGGAAGGTGTCGACGAGGCGGTCGAGCATCGCGGGCGTCGTCACCAGCGGATAGTCGCCGGCATCGTAGAACTCGATGGAGGCGCCGAGGACCGCCGCGGCCTTCTCGGCCTCGTCCTTGCGGCCGGCCTTCACCATCTCCAGCGTCGCGCCCGGCCTGGCCCAGGCGCCCTGGCTCTCGCCGCGCTCGCCGAAGGCCAGGCAGACGATATGCACCTTGTGCCCCGCCTGGGCGTGCAGCGCGATCGCCCCGCCCGCGCGCCAGACGAAATCCCCCGGATGCGCGGTGACCACCAGCACGTTCGGCATGCTCGACTCCCGAAATTCAGCGGGCCGGAACCTAGAAGCGCCGCCCGGCCCCGGCAACCGGCCCCCTTTGCAAGCGCGCCGCTTCGCGCCAGCCTGGACCGGACAAGGGAGTGATCACTCGACTATGCCGAAATTCCGCCTGGCCTATTACGGCTTCGTGCCCCATCCGATGTTCCTCGAGACCTGCGCCAGGGATCCGGACCTCGAGGTCATTCATATCCCGCTGGAGGCCAGCACGGCCGAGGCGGTGCAGACCCTCTCCTCCTGCCACGGCTACTACGTCATGGCCTCGCGCGACGAGTTGCCGAAGCCGCTGCACGTCCATGCGGAGCTGCTGGGCAAGCTCCCCAACCTGCTGGTCGCGGCCAGCTACGGCGCGGGCTACGACCCGCTCGACCCCGTCGCCTGCACCGAGTCCGGCGTGGCCCTGATCAACCAGGCGGGCGGCAATGCCGAGGGCGTGGCCGAGCACGCCGTCGGCATGATGCTCGCCTGCCTCAAGCGAATGCCCGAGGCGCACGCAGCCATGAAGGCTGGCACCGCGCAGAACCGTGCCACGCTGATGGGCCGCGACCTCAAGGGCAAGACGGTCGGCGTCATCGGCGGCGGGAATGTCGGCTCGCGCGTCTCGGAGATCTGCCGGCTCGCCTTCAGCTGCGAGATGATCGGCGCCGACCCCTATCTCGACGCCGGGACGATGAAGGCGCGCGGCATCCGGAAGGTCGATCTCGACTCGCTGCTGGCCGAGGCCGACGTGGTCAGCGTCCACTGTCCGCTGACGCCGGAGACGCGCGGCATGATCGATGCCGCCGCCTTTGCGAAGATGAAGAAGGGCGTGGTCTTCGTCACGACCGCCCGCGGCTCCATCCACGACGAGGACGACCTGCTGGCGGCGCTGCAATCCGGCCAAGTCGCCTCCGCCGGCCTCGACGTCTGGGAGCTGGAGCCGCCGCCGGTGGACCACCCGCTGCTGCACCACCCCGCCGTGATCGCCAGCCAGCACACCGCGGGCGTGACCAATGAGAGCCGCTCCAACATCACGCGCATCGCGGCGCTGGCCTTCTCGGACCTCGCCGCGGGGCGGATGCCCCCGCGCATCGTCAATCCGGAGGTGAAGCCGCGCTTCGCGGAACGCTACGAGGCGGCCTTCGGGGTCAGCCTGCGGGACGCCTGAGCGCCCTCACTCGGCGCGGATGCGCGCGTCGCGGATCACCGCCTCCAGAGCGGTGGTCTGCGACGCGATGAAGCTGGCGAAGGCCTCGGGCGTGCCGCCGCCCACCACCGCGCCCTGCTCGGCCAGCCTTCCGCCAATCTCAGGCTCGCGCAGCGCCGCGTCCACGGCGGCGGCCATGCGCGCGACGATCTCGGGCGGGGTGCGGGCGGGCGCGGCCAGCCCGAACCAGGTCCCGAAGACGAAGCCGGGCAGCCCCGCCTCCGCCGTGGTCGGCACCTCGGGGAGCTGCGGCAGCCGCTCCGGCGTGGCGACGGCCAGCGCGCGCACCGTGCCCTCGCGGATCTGCGGCAGGATATTGGGCAGGTTGTCCACGATCAGGTCGAGCCTTCCGCCGACGAGATCCGTCACCGCCGGGGTCGCGCCGCGATAGGGCACGTGCAGGATGGCCGTCCCGCTCTCCCGCTTCAGCAGCTCCAGCGCGATGTGCAGCGAGCTGCCATTGCCCGCCGAGCCGGCCCGCAGCGAATCCGGCGCGGCCTTCGCGGCCGCGATCAGCTCGGCGAGGCTGCGCCAGGGCCGGTCGCGATTCACCACGATCGCCTTGGGCGTGTTCACCAGCAGCGAGGTGGGCGCGAAGGCCGTGCGCGTCTCGTAGGGCATGGCAGCAAAAAGAAACTGGTTGGCCGCCAGCGGCCCCATGGAGCCGAGCAGCCAGGTGGCGCCGTCCGGCGCCGCTTTCGCGACCGCGTCGGCGCCGATATTGCCGCCCGCGCCGGGCCGGTTCTCGACGACCACCGGCTGCCCCAGCGCGGCCTGGAGCCGCGCCGCCAGGGGGCGCGCCAGCAGGTCCGCGAGGCCGCCGGGCGGGAAGGGCACGACGATGCGAAGCGGCCGCGCGGGCCAGGCCGGCTGGGCCTGCGCCAGGGAAGGAAGGGCCAGCGAGGCCAGGAGCGCGCGCCGCAGCATCTACTTCGCCTTCTGGTAGAGATGCGGGACGGCATGGTCCACGGCCACGTCGACGAGGCGCGGGCCGTCCTCGGCGAAGGCCTCGGCCAGGGCCGCCTCCAGCCCCCCGGCCTCCTCGACGCGCCGGCCGGGGCAGCCCATGCCGGCCGCGAGGCTCACGAAGTCCAGGCCCGGCAGCTCGATGCCCGGCGCGCCCTCGACGCCGAGCACGCGGCTGAAGCTGCGCATGGCGCCGTAGCCGGCATTGTTCACGACCACGATGGTGAGCGGCAGCCGGTGCTGCACGGCCGTCCAGATCGCCTGGATCGAATACATCATCGAGCCGTCGCCGATGACGGCCACCACCCGGGTCCCGGGCTGCGCCATGGCGACGCCCACCGCCGCCGGCAGCGAATAGCCGAGGCCGCCGCTCGCCATGGTGTAGAAGCCGCCCCAGCGCGTGATGGGCAGGTGCCGCTGCAGCGCCGGCCGGTGCGAGGGCGCCTCCTCCACGACGATCGCGTCCTGCGGCATGCTCCGCCGCAGGGCGGCGAAGAGATATTCGGCGGGCAGCGGCGCGGCCGGGGGCGGCGCCGGCGGCCTCTCGCGCGGAGGGGGCACGGCGCGGCTCGCGGCGCCGAGGCGCGAGAGCAGCGCCGGCAAGGCGAGCCGCATGGAGCCGAGGATCGCCGTGCCCGTCCCCGCCGCGGCGGCGGCCTCGATGTCGGAGGTGAGCTGGAAGACGGGCGTGCCGTCGTGGAACAGGCCGCATTCGCCCGCGACGTGGAAGGTGAAGACCGGGGCGCCGATCACCGCCACTAAATCATGGCCCGCGAGGCCCTGCGCCACCGCGCCGGGGGCGGCGGGGAGGAAGCCGGCGAAGAGCGGGTGGTCCTCGGGGAAGGCCATGCGGCTGGCGAAGGGGCTGGCGAGGACGGGCGCGCCCAGCCGCTCGGCGAGCGCCAGCAGCGCCGGCCCGGCGCCCTCCTGATCCACCTCCGGCCCCACCACCAGCACCGGCCGGGCGGCGCGGCCCAGCGCCTCGGCCATCATGTCGAGCAGGGCCGGGTCGGGCGCGACATCCACGCTCACCCGCCGCGCCGCGACCGGCCGCGTCGGCACCGACCAGTCGTCCATCGGGATGCTCA
The DNA here is from genome assembly GCF_004336745.1 of Roseococcus sp. SYP-B2431. Classification (GTDB taxonomy): domain Bacteria; phylum Pseudomonadota; class Alphaproteobacteria; order Acetobacterales; family Acetobacteraceae; genus Roseococcus. Next base: position 40,214 of record NZ_SJXD01000031.1, on the reverse strand, counting down.
CCAGGGTCGGCCCCCAGGGCCGCTGCATGGCGATCCGATGGGCATGGGCGATGGCCCCCGGCACGTCCTCGGCCCGCGCCGGCTCGATGCTCCACTTGACGTAGGGCCGGGGAAAGTTGGCCGCCTCGGTGGCGCCGAGGAACGGGTTGCCCGGCAGCAGCGAGCGCGCCTGCTGGCCGACCGTGATCACGAGCGGCGCCTGGTTGCGGTAGGCGGTGAAGATATTGCCCGCCGCATGCCCCACGCCGACCGCCGAATGCAGGTTGCAGAAGGCCGCCCGCCCGCTGGCGCGCGCGAAGCCGTCCGCCATGCCGACCACGCAGGATTCCTGGAGGCCCAGGACATAGCGGAAGTCCTCCGGCCAGCGGTCGAGGAAGGGCAGCTCGGTCGAGCCGGGATTGCCGAAGACCGTGGTCATGCCGAGCTCGCGCATCAGCGCGAGGACGGCCTCGCGCACCGTGACCAGGGCGTGGGGGACCAGGGCATGGGGGGCCAGGGCATGGGTGGAATCGGCTTGGCCGTGCGGCATTCGTGACTTCCCTGGATGGGGCGCGTCTGCGGCGCCTCGTCTCCGAGGGTTAGGGTGCCGCGCCCCGTCCTGGCAACAACTTCATCGCGCGGCCCGCCGCAGCACGGCGCAAAGCCGGGAAAAGCTCAGCCAGAAGCCGCCATGGCCCGGCGCGTCCTCCGGCCTGCCGTTCACCAGCGGCTCGCCCCGCCGCAGCAGCCCGAGCCGCGCTTCCATCCGGCCGCGCATGTTCTCCAGGAAGGCGTCGCTGGCCGAGAGATACTGCTCCATCAGCTCGGCCACGATCTCGATCTCCACCGAGGCGCGCCCCTCGGTGGTGAAGCGCTTCAGCCAGCGCGTCTCGCCCAGCAGGGTCAGGTGCAGCCGGTGCAGTTCGGCCAGGTGCCGCGTGCAGCGGACGCGCACCTCGCGCACATCCTCCTCCATTGGCTTTTCCTCCGCCACGGAGCATCGGGGCAAAACCTTAACCGGGCGTTGCCATCACCAGCCGGACCAGCCGCTCCAGCTTCGGGTCGCGCAGGCCCAGCGAGGCGAGCTGGCTCGCCGTGTTCACCAGGTACTCGCGGTTCGGCCCGGCCTGGCCGCGCCCGCGCGCGATCGTGGCCGCCGTGCTCTGCTCGCAGGGCCGGCAATAGGCCGGGTGCGCGCGGTCCGCGACATAGGCGATGCCCGCCACGATCCGCCCGGCGGCGAGGCGCAGCTTCATCACCCGGCGGTGATAGACCTTGTCGCCGTTGAGGTTCTCGCGCGCCTCCAGATAGTCCAGCACCTCGGGCGCGTCGGCGGCCGCGACCCGGAAGGCCACGCCCCGGCAGCTGCCGCCGCGGTCCAGCCCCAGCACCAGGCCGGGCGCCTCCGGCGTGCCGCGATAATGCCGGGACCACAGGCAGAAGCGCCGGTGGAAGCCGCGCAGCGTGGCTGGCTCATGCCCCAGATTGGGAAAGCCGGGCCGCCAGATCAGCGAGCCATAGGCGAAGACATAGAGATGCCCATCGGCATCCAGCGGCAACGGCGACACCCTCGAAAGCACCTTTGCGAAACCAGCTTCCCCCTATAATCCGTCTCGCATGGCGAAAAAATGGTTGGCCGTCCTCCTGGTGCTGATCGCCCTTGCGGGAGGCGGCGCCTATTTCGTCTGGCAGGAGGCTACCACCCGGCTCGAAGCCGAGCTGGCGAATTGGGTCCGGGCACGCACCGCCGAGGGCTGGCGCATCACGCTGTCGCCGCCGGTGCGCAGCGGCTTCCCGCTCGCCGCCGCGCTGAAAATCGACCATCTGCGCGTCGATTCGCCGATGGGCCTCGGCTGGCGCGCCGAGCGCGCGACGCTGGCGATCTACCCGCAGGATCCGCGCCAGCTCCGCCTCACGCTCGACGGCGCGCAGACGCTCGTCCATCTGAACGGCAGCACGCCGGTCCAGCAGCGCGCGCTGGCGTTCCGCCTGCGGCTGGACGGCCAGGGCGGCACGCTGGAGGGCGAGGGGCTGCGGATCGGCGAGGCGACGGAGATCAACCGTATCTCGGCCGAGGTCTTCGGCGCGGCGGTGAACATCCGTGCCGACCTATTCGCGGTCCAGGGCCTGCCGCGCTTCGACATCGTCCACGTCACCGGCCGGCTGACGCGGCCGCCGCAGGCGACCGCCGCGGCCTGGCGCAACTCCGGCGGCGCGCTCAGCCTGGAGCGCGGCGAGTTCCGCACGGGCGAGGTCGTGGCCAACCTCACCGCCACGCTGACGCTCGACCAGGCGCTGCAGCCGGAGGGCCGCGGCAATCTGCAGCTCACCGGCGCGCAGGAGGCGGTGACGCTGCTCACGAGTGCCGGCGTGATCGCGCCCGGCCAGGCGCCCGTGCTGCGCACGGTGCTGGGCCTCGCCGCGCGCGTGCCGCCGGAGGGCGGGCCGCCGCGTATCGACGCGCCGCTGGAGCTGCGCAACCGCCGGCTCACCGCCGCGCGGCTGCCGATCACGACGCTGCCGGCGATCGACTGGCGTTGAGGGGGGGCGCCGCATTGCCCTGATCGGCGCCGCGCTCCACACTCGCCTCCAGAAGAAGTTTTCTGGAGGAAGCGCATGGCTTCGGTGCCCATCGGCGGCGGCAGGTTCATCATCATCGGCGGCGGGAGCCTCGTCGGCTCGGCCACGGCGGCCGAGCTGCTCGACGCGGGCGCGGCGGAGGTCCGCCTCTTCGACAACTTCTCCATGGGCGCCGAATCCGCCGTCGCGCATCTGAAGGACCATCCGCGGCTGAAGGTCATCCGCGGCGACGTGATGCGCATGGGCGACCTGCTGTCGGCGCTGGAGGGCTGCGACGGCGCCCTGCTGCTCGCCGCCTATATGACGCTGAACATGGACCGCGACCCCTGGGGCGGCCTCGACGTCAATATCCGCGGCGTGCAGAACGCGCTGGAGGCGGCCGCCACGCGGGGCGTGAAGAAGGTGGTCTTCGCCTCCTCCAACGCGGTCTACGGCTATGGGCCGGGCATCCAGGGCGATCTCGTGGAGACCACGCCCTTCTTCTCCGAGGGCGCGCCGCCGGCCGCCATCCTCTACGGCGCCAGCAAGATCATCGGCGAGCAGCTCTGCCGCACCTACACCGCCAAGCGCGGCCTGCCGCATGTCGTGCTGCGCTACTCGACCGTCTATGGCGAGCGCCAGCACCATCGTGCGGCCAATGCGCTCTACATCATCGAGACACTGGAGAAGCTGCGGAAGGGCGAGCCGCCCGAGATCTTCGGCGACGGCAGCGAGACCAAGCATTTCGTCTATGTGGGCGACCTCGCCCGCGCCAACCGCATGGCCTTCGAGAGCGCGGCCAGCAACGTCGCCGTGAACTGCTCGGGCCCCGGGCCGGTCACGACGAAGCAGCTCGTGGCCTTGGTGACGGAGCTCGCCGGCGGCGGGCCTTCGCCCGTCTTCGTCGGCGACACGCCGGGCAAGGTGCGGCTCACCTCGGGCGGCGCCTTCCGGATCGCGCATGAGAAGGCCTTCGACGCCATCGGCTGGAAGCCGCAGGTGGACATGAAGGAGGGCCTCGGCCGGCTGATCAAATGGCTGAAGGGCAACGAGCCCACCGCTTAACGGCCGCGCGGACGGCCAAGGGAGGAACAAGAATGAAAAGACGCACCCTGCTCGGCACGGGACCGGCCCTGCTGGCGGCGCCTGCGCTCGCCCAGTCCTGGCGGCCGGACCGGCCCATCGAGATCGTCGTCGGCTTCACCCCCGGCGGCGCGACCGACGTGGACGCGCGCCTCTACGCCCGCTTCCTGGAGCCGCGCATCGGCGGCACGGTGGTCGTCTCCAACCGGCCGGGCGCGGGCGGCGAGGTCGCGCTGGCGGCGGTCGCGCGCGGACGGGCGGACGGCACCATCATCGGCACCACCAACATGCCGGGCCTGCTGACCATCCCCATCGAGCGGCCGGCGCAGTTCAGGCTCGCCGACTTCCACGGCATCGGCAATCTGATCGGCGATCCCTCCGCCATCTCGGTCGCCGCCTCCTCGCCCTACCGGACCATCGAGGATCTCTTCGAGTCCGCGCGGCGGGCGCCGGAGACCATCACCTTCGGCTCGCCCGGCATCGGCACGGACGATCACCTGCTGATGGTGCTCATCCAGGTGGCGACGGGGCTGCGCTTCAACCACGTGTCCTTCCAGGGCGATCCGCCGATCCGCACCGCGATCCTCGGCAACCAGATCGTCGCGACGGGGCTGAACCTCGGCTATGTGCTGACCAACAATGACGGCATGCGCCTGCTGGCCCTCGCCGCCTCCCAGCGCAGCCGCTTCGCGCCGGACCTGCCGACGCTGAAGGAAAAGGGCGTTGACGTGAACATGGCCTCCGAGCGCGGCCTGGTGATGCCGGCCGGGACGCCCGCGCATGTCGTCTCGCGCTTCCGCGAGGCGACGGAGGACATCGCGAAGGATCCGGAATTCATCAAGGCGATCGAGGCGCGCTCGCTGCTGGTGCAGCACGAGCCGGGCGAGGCCTGGTTCGCGCGGCTCCGGCAGGACGAGCAGCGCTACCGGCAGCTCTGGGCCACCACCCCCTGGGCGCAGCGCTGATGGCGGGTCGCCTCCAGGGAAAGCGCGTCCTGCTGCTCGGCGCGGGCTCCGTCGGCGAGGGGATCGGCAATGGCCGCGCCATGGCCCTCCTCTTCGCGCGGGAGGGCGCGCAGGTCGCCTGCGTGGACCTGCACCTCGCCGCGGCCGAGGAGACCACGGCGCTGATCGCGAAGGAGGGCGGGCAGGCCTTCGCGCTCGCCGCCGACGTGACGCAGGAGAGCGAGATCGCACGCGTCGTCGCGGCCACGATCGCGGCCTTCGGGCGCATCGACATCCTGGTGAACAATGTCGGCGGCAGCGTGCCCGGCGGGCCGGAGGAGCTGACGCCGGAGGCCTGGCACAAGCAGTTCCACCACAACCTGCACTACGTGCATCTCAGCACGCGCGCCGTCCTGCCGCTGATGACGAAGCAGGGCGGCGGGGCGATTGTGAACCTCTCCTCCATCGCGGCGCTGCGCAACATCGGCAACGACCTGATGGCCTATGCCGCCTCCAAGGCGGGCGTGACCGCGCTCAGCAAGATGATCGCCGTCCGCTATGCGCCGCACGGCATCCGCTGCAACGTGGTGGTGCCGGGCCTGATGCACACGCCGCTGGTCGAGGCGCGGCTCGCCGGCCAGCGCAGCGGCGGCGACGTCGCGGCGATCGTGGCGAAGCGCAACGCCCAGCCGCCCATGGGCCGCATGGGCGACGCCTGGGACGTCGCCTATGCCGCGCTCTACCTGGCCTCGGACGAGGCGAAATACGTCACCGGCATCGAAATCGTGGTGGATGGGGGGCTGACGCTGAAGACGCCCTGACGCCCGGAACCCGTCGCGACATGGCGCGGAAGGCGGCAGCCGGCTAGGATGCCGCCCCACGCAAGCTGCCGGATGCATGACGGGACCGATGGAACCAGCCGAGCTTCACCATCTGGGCGCGGAGGCGGAACTCGCGCCCCTGGCGCGCGACCGCGCCCGCCGCCCCAGCAACTTCCGGGCGCTGAAGGAGGTCGGGGATTATGGCCTCGACTTCACGCCGGAGGGCCCGGACCTGGTCCTCTCCTTCGACACGGATGACAGCGCCCAGGCCCCGCATCGCCTGCCCTGGCTCCACCGCGCCTTCCGCGACCAGGGCCTGGCCGTGCTCGGCGTCAAGATGAGGCGGGCGGACTGGTACCGGGGCGAGGCGCTTCACGATTTCTTCCAGTCGCCGGACTTCCATGACCTGGTCGGCGCCTATGACCGGGTCCTCTTCACCGGGGGGTCGATGGGCGGCTTCGCCGCCCTGACCTTCAGCACGCCCGGCTCGATCGTCCTGGCCCACAACCCGCCGACGAACCTGGATCCGGCGCTGACGCCCTGGGATGCGCGGTTCCCCGAGGCGCGGTCGCTGGATTGGAGCGGCCGTTTCGCGCGGGCGGAGGAGGGCGCGCGGCAGGCGGCGCGGGTCTTCGTCACCTACGACCCCTTCGACGGCCTCGACGCGCGCCATGTGGCGCGGCTGGACCCCGCCAATCTCGTGCGGCTCAAGGCGCCCCTGCTGGGGAATCCGCTGCCGGGCTTCCTGCGGCGGATCGGCCTGCTCGCCGAGCTGGCGCCGCTGGCCCTCTCCGGCGAGCTCACCCCGGAATGGTGGTCCCGCGCGATCCGCAAGCGGCGCGAGCTGGCGCGCTACCACCTGATGATGGCCGGCCATGTCGGCACGCCCGACGCGGTCGCGCGGCTGATGGCGCGGGCCTGGCATCTCAGCGAGGACGAGCGCCGCACCCAGGACCGGATCCGCCGCATGGTGGCCGCCCGGAAGCTGGACGAGCTGTTCGAGCGTCACCTCGTTGAGGAGAAGGTGAGCCGGGTGGCGGGGCCGGCCGGGCCGGACGAGGAGCTGTTCCGCCACTTCATGACGGAGCGCCCCTGAGCGCTCCGCCGGGCCGGGGATCAGGCGGCCAGCGCCTCCGCCTCCGCGCTCCGGCGCAGGGCGGGCAGCAGGTCGCGGCCGAGGCGCTCGATCGCGGCCAGCGTGGATGCGGCCGGCAGGCCGGAGAAGCCGCAATACATGCTGATATGCGAGGGGCGGAGCACCTTCACGTCGTGCGCGAGGATCCGCGTGACCTTCTCCACGCCGCCGATGGGCGTGTTCTCCAGCAGCCATTCGACGGTCGGCTCGCCCTCGAAGGGCACGGAATGCATGCGCACCCCGTCGCGCGGCGGCACGGGCACGCGCAGCGAGAGGGTGGTGCGCGCGAGCTTCAGCAGCCCCTCGGCGGCGCGGCGCTGCTCGGCCGGGTCGTCGGTGACGAAGATGTAGCGCTGCAGGCCGAGCGGGATGTCGCGGCCGGTGAAGCCGCCGGCGCGGTAGCCCTCCTCCGCCTTGGCCTTCAGCGGCAGCGCCATCTCGGCGGTGCGGACGCCCTGGCTGACCAGCAGCGTGGCGCCCACGCGGCCGGCGCGCTCGAGCAGGCTGCCGCTGGCCCCGGCGAGGTAGATCGGCGGCAGGCCCGGCGCGATGCAGATGGGCGAGTCGGGATAGCTGTAGTGGCGGCCCTGGTGGTTCACCCGGCCGGTGGCGAGGCCCTGCTCCAGGATGTCCCACTCCTCGTGCATCATCTCGGAACGGGCGGCATGGTCGATGCCGTAGCTGTTGAACTCGTGGAACTGGTGGCCGGTGGCGATGCCCAGGTTGAGACGGCCGCCGCTGGCCAGCTGGGCGAAGCCGATCTCCTGCACGGCGCGCAGCGGGTTGTGCAGCGGCAGCACGACCACCCCCGTGCCCAGGCGGATGCGCTTCGTCAGCGCCGCGCAATGGGCGACCATCATCAGCGGATTGGGGCAGATCGAGGCGCTGGTGAAGTGGTGCTCGGCGAACCAGGTGGCGTCGAAGCCGGTCTTCTCGGCCAGCTGGACGGCAGCGGCCGTCATCTCGAAGACCTGGCCGGGCGTCTCCTGGTCATGGTTCAGCGACATCAGGTTGAAGAGCGCCAGTTCCATCGCATCCAATCTCCAGGCCGGTTTCGCGGCGCAGCATAGCAGGGTGTCCCGGCCCAGTGTCCGTCGGACTGGGCCTAGCCGCTATGCCTCGGACAGCAGGTCGGCCATGCCGGCCATGGCGGATTCGAGTCGGGCCAGGGCCACGCGCGCCTGCTCGGGCGCGACGGCCTCGAAGCGCAGCACGGTGCCCGGAACGGACTGGCCCAGCCGGTGCAGGTCGGCGGCGATGACGGCGCAGATCTTGGGATAGCCGCCGGAGGTGTGGCGGTCGGGCAGGAGGGCGATGGGATGGCCGCTGCCCGGCACCTGGAGGGCGCCGGTGGCCAGCCCGTCCGTGGCGATCTCGGGGCGGCCGACATGGGTCAGCCTGGGGCCGGAGAGGCGCAGGCCCATGCGGTCGGCATGGGGCGTCACCGTGAAGTCGGCGGAGAGCAGGGCGTCGATGGCCTCCTCGGTGAAGTGGTCGTCCTGCGGGCCGAGGAGGACTCGGAGCGGCCGGTCGCGCCCGGCGGGGACGGGGTGGGGCAGGCGGCGCTCGCGGCGGGGCGTGGCGGCGGGCCGCACGAGCGGCAGCCGGTCCCCGGCCAGGAGGCGGCCGCCATGCAGCCCGCCGAAGCCGGCGCGCGTGTAGGTGGAAAGGCTGCCGAGCACGGGCGCGATGTCGAAGCCGCCCTCGACGGCGAGGTAGCAGGCGCCGCCCGCGATGCGGCCGATCGCGAGCGTGTCGCCGCGACGCAGGACCATGCTTTCCAGCATCGGGGGCGAGACCCGGGCGCCGGCCAATGCGACGCGCACGGAATCCGCCTCCACCTCGAGGGTGCAGCCGAGGCGGCACATCTCCAGCGCGGCCGTGCCGGGCGGATTGCCGACGACGAGGTTCGCCGTGCGCAGCGAGACGGGGTCCAGCGCGCCGGAGGGCGGCACGCCCAGCCCCTGATGGCCGACACGGCCGAGATCCTGGACGGTGGCGAAGAGCCCGCCCTCGACGACGCGGATGGCGGGGCTCATGCGCGGCAGAGCGCCACGGGATCGGCGCCGGCGCGGAAGCCCTCGGCCAGGGCGGCGAACTCGGCGGGCGGGATGGGGCGGAAGCGCACCTCGTCGCCCGTGGCGACCAGCGAGGGCGGCTCGCGCAGCGGATCGAAGAGGGGCACGGGGGTCCGGCCGATGAGGTTCCAGCCGCCGGGCACCGTCTGCGGATAGATGGCCGTGAACTCGTTGGCGACGCCGAGCGAGCCGGCCGGCACGGCGATTCGCGGCGTCGTCCGCCGCGGCGCGGCGAGGCGCGGGTCGAGGCCGGCGAGATAGGGGTAGCCGGGATAGCCCCCCACCATGGCGGCGAGGTAGCGGCCGGCCGCGTGGATCGCGACGACCTCTCCGGGCGGCATTCCGAGGCGCGCGGCAAGGTCCGTGAGGTCCGGCGCATATTCGCCCTCGTAGCAGATGGGCAGCATCCAGCGCGCGCCCTCCGCCTCGGTCTCCGCCGCGGGAGCGAGTCCGCGCAGCAGGGCCGTCAGCCGTCGCAGGCTGAGGCGTCGCGGGTCGTAGTGAATGGTCAGCGAGCGCAGCGTGGCCACACGCTCGACGATGCCCTCGGTGCCTTGGAGCTGCCGGTCCAGGCTCCGCGCGCGGGCGGCGGCTTCGGGCGTGTAGGCGGGACCGAATTCGACGGTGAGGGCGGCGTCGCCCAGAGGGAGCAGGCGTGGTTCTGGCAGCGGCATGCGGCGCAGATTGCACCGGGGACATGGACGCGCAAATGCCCCCGCGCCATCATGATCGCATGGTGGAGATCTCCCTCAACGCCGATCTCGGCGAAAGCTTCGGGCCCTGGAAGATGGGCGACGACGCGGCGCTGCTGCCGCTCATCAACGCGGCGAGCCTGGCCTGCGGCTATCACGCGGGCGATCCCGGAATCATGGCCGAGACGGTGCGGCTGGCGCTGGAAGCGGGCTGCAGCATCGGCGCGCATCCGGGCTTTCCCGACCTGCAGGGCTTCGGCCGGCGGGCGCTGAAGATGTCGGCGCGCGAGGTGGAGGCCATCACCGCCTATCAGGTGGGCGCGCTGGCCGGCACGGCGGCGCTGCATGGCGGCAAGGTCACGCATGTGAAGCCGCACGGCATGCTGAACACCCTCGCCAGCGCCGATGCGGATCTCGCGCGGGCGATCGCGCGCGCGGCGCGGGCCGTTGATCGCGGGATGATCCTGGTGGTGCTGCCCGGCACCGAGCTGGAGAAAGCCGGGCGCGCCGAGGGGCTGCCCTGCGCGCTGGAGGGCTATGCCGACCGGCTCTACGAGCCCGATGGACGGCTGGCCAGCCGCGCCCTGCCGGATGCCGTGCACCACGACATCGCCGTGATCCGCGAGCAGGCGCTGCGCATGGTGCTGGAGCGCGAGGTCATCGCGCGGGGCGGCGTGCGGCTGAAGCTGGAGGTGCAGACACTCTGCCTGCATGGCGACGAGCCGAGCGCGGTCGAGGCGGCGCGGCAGGTGCGGGCCGGGCTGCTGGCAGGCGGGGCGGAGCTGAGGCCGCTGCCCGAGATGAGGTTTTCGGGTCGTGTCTCAGTTTGAAATTGGCTGCTGACGCAACCAGCAGCGGCGACGTAGGTAGGAACGATGGCGTCCAAGGGCCAAATGACCGGAATGCAGGGCGTATTCCTTGTTGCCGCTGAGCTATCGAAGCTCGGCTTTATCGTCTCTCTGACGTCCAGGAGCGCGGCCGGTGCTGATCTGCTGTGACGGACCAGCTCTGTCAGAAGGCGTGGTCTGTGCAGGTGAAGACTAACGCCAGGCCGGCTCGCTTCTGGCTCGTTGGCCGCCACGGGCTGAAGGTGAAATCCGACTCTCATGCCTACGTCTTCGTGAACCTGCGAGATTCTATGCGGCCAGAGTATCTCGTCGCCGGAAGCGTCCATGTGGCAGCAAAGGTGAGGACCAAGGAGCGCAGCACGGGGTCGACATGGTGGTCATTCCATCGCGAGGACCGTAGCGCTGACGGTGAAGGGTGGGAGCTTTTCGGCGATCCTCACGCGTCTGAGGAACCGGCAGCCGAAGATGAGCTGGACGCGGACTGGATTTCACCGCGACCCTAACCATCCCCAGCTATTGACCGCCGCCACTCCCGCGGGATACCCGTGACGGGCATGGTCCTGATGCGCCTTCATGGAATCGCCCGGCGGATGCTGCCCGTCCTGATGGCGCTCCTGCTCCTCGGGGCCGCGCCCCATGCGCATGCCTTCGAGAGCCATGTTTTCGATAGCCTGGGCGTCGAGGTTTCTCTGCCATCGATCCAGGACGGCCACGAGCCGGACGGCAAGGCGGCGCCCTGCGAGGTGCATTGCGCGATGTGCCACGCGGCCTCGCTGCCGCCACTGGATTTTCGCCCCGCCGCGCCGGCCTCGACCTTCCGCACGGCCTGGGGCGGCTTCGACACATTCCGCCTCGGCCATGCCGGCGACCGGCCGCAAAGGCCCCCCAGGCTGATCGCGATCGCCTGAGCGCGGCGGCCCTCCGGCAGCCGCGCTGCGTCTCGCATCGCGTCCCGCCGGAAGGCCCGTTCCCATGTTCCATCGCGTCCTGCGCCGTGCCGTCCTGGCCTGCGCCCTCACCTTCTCTGCGCCCGCCCTGGCCCATGAGGGGCATGACGAGGCGCCCGCGGCCGCGGCGCCCGCCCGGCCGCGCATCGCCGTGCACTCGGAGCTCTACGAGCTCGTCGCCGTGCGCGAGGCGGCCGACCGTCTCCGGATCTGGCTCGACCGCTTCGACGGCAATGCGCCGGTCGCCGATGCGCGCATCGAGGCCACCCTGAGCGAGGCCACCCTGGGCGAAGCCGCCATCGCCGCCGAGCCGCAACCGAACGGCACCTACCTCCTGCATTCCGAGGCGCTGGCGGCCAGGGGCACGCCCTTGGAGCTGGTCTTCTCCATCACCGGCGCGATCGGGGACGACCTGCTCCTCGGCACGCTGCCCGCCCTGCCGCCGCCCGACCCGCATGCCGGCCCGCATGAGGATCCCTGGCAGGCCGCCCTCGAATGGGCCGCGCACCGGCCCTGGTTCCCCATCGGCGGCGGCGTGGCGGGCGGCTTCCTGCTGGCCATGCTGCTGCGCCCCCGGCGCCGGCGGGTCGCGGCGGCGCTGCTGCTCGTGCTGGCGATGCCCGCCCGGGCGCATGAGGGCCACGACCATGCGGCCGGGCCCGCCCCCTCCGGCGCGATCGACGCGCCGCAGCGCCTGCCGGACGGTGCCGTCTTCCTTCCCAAGATCAGCCAGCGCCTGCTGGAGCTGCGCACCGTCACCCTGCGTGAGGGGGAGGCGCGCCGCGCCGTCACGCTGGTCGGCCGCGTCGTGGCCGACCCCAACCGGGGCGGCCTCGCCCAGAGCATCGCCGGCGGCCGCGTGACGCCGCCGGAGGGCGGGCTGCCGCGCCTCGGCCAGCAGGTGCGCCGCGGCGAGGTGCTCGCGCTGGTGGAGGTGCCGCTGCCCATCGCGGACCGCACCACGATCGCCGAGCGCTCGGGCGAGATCGACCAGCTCATCGCCGGCGCCGAGGCGCGGCTGAACCGCGCGCGCTCGCTGGTGGCGAGCGGCGCCGGCACGCGGGTGCAGGTCATCGACACCGAGATCGAGCTGGACGGGCTGCGCCGCCGCCGCGCGCTCATCGGCGCGAACCGCGTCGAGCCCGAGGCGATCCGCGCCCCGGCGGACGGCATCGTCGCCGTCGCGCGCGTGGTGGCGGGGCAGGTGGTGCAGGCGCAGGACATCCTGTTCCAGATCCTCGACCCAGGCGGGCTCTGGGTGGAGGCGCTGGTCTATGGCCCCGATGCTGCGCGGCTGGAGGTGCAGGACGCCACCGCCGCGATCGGCGACGGCGCGCCCATGCGGCTCACCCTGCAGGGCTTCGGCCAGGCACTGCAGCAGCAGGCGACGCTGGTGCAGTTCCGCATCGAGGACGCGCCGGCGGGCCTTCCGCTCGGCCAGCCGGTGCGGGTGGTGGCGCGGCTCGCGGAGAACCTGCGCGGGCTGATCCTGCCGCGCGCCGCCGTGGTGCGCGCGGCGAATGGCGAGAGCGTCGTCTGGCGGCATGGCGAGCCCGAGACCTTCTCGGCCGCCGCCGTGCGCGTCGAGCCGATCGACGCCGCGCGCGTGCTGGTGGCCGCCGGGCTGCGGCCGGGCGAGCGTGTGGTGGTGCAGGGCGCCGGCCTCGTGAACCAGATCCGCTGATGTTCGCCGCCCTCGTCTCCGCGAGCCTGCGCAACCGCCTGCTCGTCCTCGCCGCGGCGGCGGTCCTGATGGCCTATGGCGCCTTCGTGCTGCCCAAGGTGCCGGTGGACGTCTTCCCCGACCTCAACCGCCCGACCGTCACGCTGCTGACGGAAGCCGAGGGCCTCGCCCCCGAGGAGGTGGAGCGGCTGGTCTCCTTCCCCATCGAGGCGGCGATGAACGGCATGCCGGGCGTGACCCGCGTGCGCTCGGTCTCCTCCGTGGCGCTCTCCATCGTCTATGTGGAGTTCGACTGGTCGGCCGAGCTCTACCGCAGCCGCCAGCTCGTGGCCGAGCGGCTGGGGCTGGTGCGCGCCGGGCTGCCGGCGGGGCTGAACCCGGTGATGGGGCCGGTCAGCTCCATCATGGGCGAGATCATGCTGGTCGCGGTGACGGCGCGCGGGCTGTCGCCCATGGAGACGCGCGAGGCCGCGGACTTCGCCATCCGCCCGCGGCTGCTGGCCATCCCGGGGGTGGCGCAGGTCATCCCGATCGGCGGCGAGGTGCGGCAGTATCGCGTGACGCCCGATCCGGCGGCCATGCAGGCGCTGGACGTGAGTGCCGCGCAGATCGAGGCGGCGGTGGCGCGCTTCGGCGCCAATACGGGCGGCGGCTTCGTGGACCAGCAGGGGCGGGAATACCTCATCCGCAACCTCGGCCTCACGCGGCGGCTGGAGGATCTGCGCGACACGCCGGTGGCGCTGCGCGTGGGGCAGGCCGCGCCCATCCTGCTGCATCAGGTGGCGGCGGTGGAATTCGCCGCGCGCCCGCGCCGCGGCGATGCGGGCTTCATGGGCGGGCCGGCGGTCATCGTCGGCGTGCAGAAGCAGCCGGGCGCGGACACGATCGCCGTGACGCGCGCCGTCGAGGCGGCGCTGGCCGAGATTCAGCGCGGCCTTCCCGCCGGCATGGAGGCCACGCGCGTGCAGTTCCGCCAGGCGGACTTCATCGCGACCTCCATCCGCAACGTCGAGCGCGTGCTGCTGGAGGCGGCGCTGGTGGTGACGGTGGTGCTGATCCTCTTCCTGCTGGACGTGCGCGCGACGGCGATCTCGCTGGTGGCCATCCCGGTCTCGGTGCTGGCGACGGTGGTGGTCTTCCATCTCGCGGGGCTGACCATCAACACCATGACGCTGGGCGGCATCGCCATCGCCATCGGCGAGCTGGTGGACGATGCGGTGGTGGATGTGGAGAACATCCTGCGCCGCCTGCGCGAGAACGCGGCGCGGGCGGAGCCGCATCCCATCCTTTCCGTCGTCGCGGCCGCGAGCCAGGAGGTGCGCTCGGGAATCGTCTACGCGACGATGATCGTGGTGCTGGTCTTCGTGCCGCTCTTCGCGCTGCCGGGGATCGAGGGGCGGCTCTTCGCCCCGCTGGGCGTGGCCTATATCGTGGCGATCCTGGCGAGCCTCGTGGTCTCCGTGACGCTGACGCCGGTGCTGTCCTACTGGCTGCTGGGACACCGGCGTTCGTCGCAAGGGCAGGACAGCTTCGTGCTGCGGGCGATGAAGCGGCTGAACCGCGCCATGGTGCTGCGGGGCCTGGCGGCGCCGCGCGTGGTCTATGCCACGGTGCTGCTGATGTTCGGTGCCGCCGCCTGGGGCGCGTGGAACCTGCCGCGCGCCTTCCTGCCTTCCTTCAACGAGGGGACGGTGCTCGTCACGCTCTCCTTCCGTCCCGGCATATCGCTGCCGGAATCGAGCCGGCTCGGCGCCCTCGCGGAAGGGCTGGTGGCGGAGGTGCCCGAGGTCGTCACCGTGGGCCGCCGCACGGGGCGGGCCGAGCTGGACGAGCATGCGGAGGGCGTGCATGTCAGCGAGCTGGACGTGGCGCTGCGGCCCTCCGGGAGAGGCCGTGAGGCGGTGCTGGCGGAGATCCGCGCGCGACTGGCGCCGCTGCCGGCGCAGCTCAACCTGGGCCAGCCCATCCGGCACCGGCTGGACCACATGCTCTCCGGCGTGCGGGCCGAAATCGCCGTGAAGCTCTTCGGGCCGGATTTCGACACGCTCGGCACGCTGGCCGAGGGGCTGCGCGCGCGCTTCGCCGCCATCCCCGGCCTGGTGGATCTCCAGGTGGAGCGGCAGGTGCGCATCCCGCAGCTGCGCGTGCTGCCGGACTATGCCCAAGCCTCGCTCTACGGCATCACGCCGGCGGCGCTCAACACGGCGCTGGAAGGGCTCTCCAATGGGCGCATCGTCTCGCAGATCGTGGACGGCGTGCGCCGCTTCGACGTGGTGGTGCGCCTCGCCGACCGCGACCGCACGACCGAGGGACTGGGCGAGCTGCTGGTGGCGACGCCCGGCGGGCATATCCCGCTGCGGCTCATCGCCTCCGTGGAGGAGGTGGACGGGCCCAACCAGATCCTGCGCGAGGGCGGGCAGCGGCGTATCGTCGTCTCCGGCAACACGGATGGGGCGCGGGATGCCGCCTCCCTCGTGCGCGACATGCGGGCGGCGCTGGACCAGGCACCGCTGCCGCAGGGCTATTCGGTGGTCATCGAGGGTACGGTCCAGGCGCAGCGGGAGGCGGCACGGACCATCGGCCTGCTTTCGCTGGTCTCGCTCGCGCTGGTCTTCGTCGTCCTCTTCTCCCGCTACCGCTCGGCGGCGCTGGCGCTGATCGTGATGGGGAACATCCCGCTCGCGCTGACGGGCAGCGTGGCGGCGCTGTGGCTCTTCGGCCTGCCGCTCTCGGTGGCCTCGATGGTGGGCTTCATCACGCTGGCCGGCATCAGCGCGCGCAACGGCATCCTGAAGGTGAGCCACACGCTCAACCTCGCGCTCTTCGAGGGCGAGCGCTGGGGGCGCCGCCTGATCCTGCGCGGCAGCGAGGAGCGCGTGGCGCCGGTGCTGATGACCGCGCTCTCGGCGGGCCTCGCGCTCACGCCGCTGCTCTTCGGCGCCGGCGAGCCGGGACGGGAGATCCTGCATCCGGTGGCGGTGACGATCTTCGGCGGGCTCATCAGCGCGACGATCCTGGATGCGGCGCTGACGCCGCTGCTCATCCGGCGCTTCGGGCGCCGGGCTTTGGCGCGGCTGGCCGCCGATCACGCGGACCGGCCGCTGCGCGACGCGGCCTCGGCCGCCTATTGATGGAGAAGATCATGAACGTCACACGGCGCGTCCTGCTCGGGGCTCCGGCGCTGGCCCTTCCCGGGCTGGCGCTGGCCCAGGCGCCGCGGGGCCCCAATGGCGGCCCGATCGCCACCGAGCACGGCCATACCTACGAGCTCGTGATCTCGGGCGCGGCGGCGCAGGTGATCCTGACGGAGGGCAGCCGGCCGATGGCCACGCAGGGTGCCAGCGGCCGGCTCGTGGTGCAGTCGGGCGGGCGGACGGTGAACGTGCCGCTGACCCCCGCCTCGCCGAACCGCCTCGCCGGCAGCGCCCCGGCCCCGCTGGAGGCGGGGGCGCGCATCGTCTTCACGGGGCAGCTGGCGGACGGCCACCGGCTGCAGGGGCGCTTCGTGATCCCGTGAGAACGGGTCAGCGCATCCGTTCGATCACCTGGTCAACGAAGGTCATGGCGCTGCCCAGGTAGTTCTCGGGGTTGCACATGGCCGTGATCATCGCGGGTTCCACGCGGGTGGTGATCTCGGGCACCTGCTGCAGCGCCTGGGCCAGGGGGATGCCCTGGGCGATCGCCACGTCGCAGGCATTGTTCACGACGTGGTGCGCCTCGCCGCGGCCGAGGATCGGGGCCAGCTCCATCATCACCTGCTCCGAGGCGATGAGCCCGCCCGTGGCGGCCAGGTTCTTCAGCATGCGGGCCGGGTCCACCACCAGCCCCTCGGCCAGGAAGCGCGCCTGGGCCAGCGCGCCATGGGTGAGGTTGAAGGCCTGGCCGATGGCCAGCAGCTCGGCCTGCCAGGGGCCGGTGCCGCGCTCCAGGTCCTGCGCCATGGCGGCCAGCACCTGCGGCACCAGCGCGTGCACGCCGCGCGACTGGGCGATGATGTACTCGCAGGAGATCGGGTTGCGCTTCTGCGGCATGGTGGAGCTGCCGCCCCGGCCGAAGACATGCGGCTCGTTCACCTCCGCGACCTCGGTCTGCATGAGCAGCATCACATCCGTCGCGATCTTGGAGAGCGCGCCGCAGACGAGGCCGAGGAAGTTGATCGCCTCCGCGATGCCGTCGCGGGCAACATGCCAGGGGATATCGGGGCAGGCGAGGCCGAGCTCGCGCGCCAGCTCGCGCTGGACGGCGATTCCCTGGCTGCCGAGCGAGGCCAGCGTGCCAGCCGCTCCGCCGAGCTCCAGCCGCTCCACGCGCGGGCGGAGCTGGTCGAGCCGCTCGACCATGGTGATGAGCGGCGAGAGCCAGACCGCGACCTTGTAGCCGAAGGTGACCGGCAGGGCGTGCTGGAGATGCGTGCGCCCGGCCATGATGGTGCCGCGATGGCGCTTCGCGAGCGCGGCGAGCGCGCCGTTCAGCTCCATCAGCTCGCCGCGGATGAGCGCGAAGCCCTGGCGCATCTGCAGCACCACCGCGGTGTCCATCACGTCCTGCGTGGTGGCGCCCCAATGGGTCCAGCGGCCGGCCTCGGGGCCGGCGGCGGCGGTGAGCTGCTTCACCAGGCCGACGACCGGGTAGCCGGTGTTGCGCGTGGCATCGGCCAGGGCCGCGAAGTCCAGCTTGTCGACCGAGGCGGCCTCGGTGATGGCGGTGGCGGCCGCGACCGGCACGATGCCGAGGCGCGACTGCGCGCGGGCCAGCGCGGCCTCGAAGTCGAGCATGCGCTGGAGGAAGGCGCGCTCGCCCATGGCGGCGCGCATGGCGTCGGTGCCGTAGAGCGCGCCCATGACGGGCGAGTCGGCGGGATTCACGGGCATGGGCTCAGAGTTCCAGGAAGACGGTTTCCGCCCCGCCCTGCAGCCGGATGTCGAGCTGCCAGGTTCCGGGGACGGTCGGGGTTGCGATCAGGGTGCAGCGCCGCTCGGGGGGCACGAGCGAGAGGAGCGGATCGCTCTCGTTCAGCGGCTCCTCCGCGAAGTAGAGGCGCGTGGTGAGGTGCCGCAGCAGCCCGCGCGCGAAGATCGCGATCTGCACATGCGGCGCCTGCAGCGTGTTGCCGCGGCCGGGCACCGGGCCGGGCTTGAGGGTGGTGAAGCGGAAGCGGCCCTCGGCATCGGTGGCGCAGCGGCCGAAGCCCTGGAAGGCGCCGTCGTAGCGGCCGTCCGGGTCGGCGTGCCAGATCTCGATCATGGCGTCGGTGACGAGCGCGCCGTCGCCGTCGGTGACTGTGCCCTGGAGCGTGATGCGCTCGCCGCCTGCGTATGTCTGGGGGGCACCGGCATTGGGGCCGTCCGCGCGCAGAAGGTCGGCCCATTCGGGGAAGTCGATGAGGTGCCAGAAGGGACCGGAGGTCTGGTGGGCGGTGCTCACGCCTCGCCCTCTTCGAAGGGGGTGGCCGAGGGGCCGCGCAGCGTGATGTCGAAGCGGTAGCCGAGGGCGAATTCGGGCTGGGTGATGTCCAGGTCGAAGCTGGCGATCAGCCTTTCGCGCGCCTTCTCGTCGGCGGTCGCGAGGAAGATCGGGTCCAGCGCCAGCAGCGGGTCGCCGGGAAAGTACATCTGGGTGACGAGGCGTTGGGCGAAGCCCTGGCCGAAGAGGCTGAAATGGATGTGCACCGGCCGCCAGGCATTGTGGTGGTTGCGCCAGGGATAGGCGCCGGGCCGGATGGTGGTGAAGCGGTACCAGCCCTCCTCGTCGGTGAAGACGCGGCCCTGGCCGGAGAAATGCGGGTCGAGGGGCGCGTCGTGCTGGTCGCGCGCATGGTGGTAGCGGCCGGCGGCATTGGCCTGCCAGACCTCGACCATGGAGCCGCGCAGCGGCGTGCCGCGCTCGTCCAGCACCCGGCCGGCGACGATGATGCGCTCGCCCATGGCGGCATGGCCGTCGAGCCTGGACATGTCGGCATGGGAGGGCAGGGCGAAGCGGGGGGAGGTGGCCTCGGTCAGGGTGACGGGCGCGCGAATGGGCTCCTGCCGCGGTGCCCGCCGGTGGGTGCTGCCATAGGAGGCGCTGTCGAGCGGCGGCTGGGTGCCGGGGATCGCGCGCGCATAGGGGATCGGGTCGGACATGGCGCGATCCTACGTCAACAGCCGCACGAGCCAAAGGCTCAGGCCGGGGAAGGCCACGCAGAGCCCCAGGCGGAGGAGGTCCGTCGCCAGGAAGGGCAGGACGCCGCGATAGGTCTGCGCGATGGGCACCTGCCGCGCGATGGCGGAGATGACGAAGACGTTCAGCCCGATGGGCGGCGCCGTGAGCCCGATGCCGACGGTGATCAGCACCAGGATGCCGAACCAGATGGCGGTCTCCTCCCCGGTCAGGCCGAAATCCAGCGCGGTGACGACGGGGAAGAAGACGGGCAGCGTCAGCAGGATCATCGCCAGCTCGTCCATGACGGCGCCCAGGACGAGATAGGTGAGCAGCAGCGCCGCCAGCACGCCCAAGGGAGAGAAGTCCTGCTCGGTAACCCATTGCGCCAGCAGGTCCGGCGCCTGGGACAAGGCGAGGAAGGCGTTGAAGACCTCGGCGCCGAGGAGGATGGCGTAGATCATCGCCGTCGTCTCGGCGGTGGCCAGCAGCGCCGTGCGGATCTCGCGCAGGTCGAGGCTGCGGCGGGCGAGGCCGATGGCGAGCACGCCGATGCAGCCGACGCCGGCGGATTCGGTGGGCGTGAAGACGCCGCCATAGATGCCGCCGATCACCAGCACGGCGATGCCGAGCACCGGGATCACGTTGCGGAAGGCCCGGCGGCGCTCGCCGGGCGCCGGCGGCGGCGCCGGCGGGCCGAGCTCCGGCCGGCGGCGCATCCAGAGGGCGATGGCGACGAGATAGAAGGCGGTCGCCAGCAGGCCCGGGACCAGCGCGGCCATGAAGAGCTTGGCCACGTTCTGCTCGGTGCTGATGCCATAGACCACCAGGATCACCGAGGGCGGGATGAGGATGCCGAGCGTGCCGCCCACGGCGATGGTGCCGGTTGCGAAGCCGGGCGCATAGCCGTAGCGCAGCAGCTCCGGCAGCGCGGCGCGGCCGAAGGTGGCGGTGGTCGCGACCGAGCTGCCGCAGACCGCGCCGAAGGCCGCGCTCGCGCCGATCACCGACATGGCGAGCCCGCCCGGCCGGCGCCCCAGCAGGGCATTGGCCGCGGCGAAGAGGTCGCGCGCCAGGCCGCCGCGCTCGGCCAGCGCGCCCATCAGGATGAAGAGCGGGATGACGCTCAGCGTGTAGCTGGCGAAGAGGTGGTAGGGCGTGGTCTTGAGATAGTTGAGCAGCGCCGCCGCATCGAGGATGTGGACATAGCCCGCGGCCCCGGCGAGCAGCATGGCGAGCGCGATGGGCGCGCGCAGCACGATCAGCAGCAGCAGGCCGGCGAAGCCCATGGCCGCGAGCTGGAACTCGGGGGCCATCAGCGCAGCAGCCGTGGAATCGTCAGCAGGGCCGAGATCCCCGCCAGCGCGAAGCACAGCGCGCCCACGGCGATGGCCCACCAATAGGGCAGGGCGAGCAGCCCCATGGTCCGCATGTTGCTGGCCCAGGTGTCGATCGCGCCGCGGGCCATGCGCTCGGCGATCAGCAGCGTGGCCGCGGCCCAGGCCAGGCTCCAGAAGGCGTCCAGCGCGGCGTTGACGCGGGCGGGCAGCCAGGTGGTGAAGCTGTCCACCAGGATATTGGAGCGCGTCACGCTGCCCCAGGCGAGGAAGCCCAGCACGGCGAGGCCGGAGCCGAGCGAGACCAGCTCGAAATCACCCTTGACCGGCTGGCTCGTCCACCAGCGCAGCAGGACGGAGACCGTGGTCAGCGCCGCCGTGGCGAGCAGCACGGCGCCGCCGGCCAGGGCCGATGCCGCCGCGATCCGGGCGACGGGTCCGCGCTCCCGCACTCTCAGCCCAGGCTCACTCAGCTGACCCCCTGGCCGTATTGCGCGATGAGGGCCCGCGCCTCCTCGAGCAGCGCGCCGGCCTGGATATTGCGCTCGCCCATGGCGCGGACCCAGTTGTCGATGACGGGCTGGGTCGTGCGCGCCCAGCGTGCGCGCTCCTCCTCCGGCAGCTCGAAGATGGCATTGCCGCGGCGGCGGACCATGGCCTCGACGATCGGCCCCTGCACGTCCCAGGCGGGCGCCGCCATGGCGGCGGCGACCTGGCCGCTATTGGCGTCGAGCACGGCGCGGAGCCCGGCCGGCAGGCCCTCGTACCGCGCCTTGTTCATCGCGAGCACGAAGCTCGCGGTGTAGAAGGTGGGGCTGCCGGCGATCTCGGTGTGGTGGCGCAGCGTCTCGTGCAGGCGGATGGAGGGCACCACCTCCCAGGGCACCACGGCGCCGTCGATCGCGCCCTGGGCCAGGGCCTCGGGCACCTGCGGGATGGGCAGGCCGATGGGGGCGGCGCCCAGCGCGCGCAGAGCCTCGCCGGCCTGGCGCGAGGGGAAGCGCAGCTTGAGGCCGTTGAGATCCTCCTGCCGGCGCACTTCCCGGCGGGCATGGATCACGCCGGCGTCATGCGCCCAGGCGCAGATGAGGTGCGTGTCGGCGAATTCCTGCCGGAAGCGGGTCTCGTAGAGCTGCTGCACCACGCGCGCGTTCACGGCGGCGCGGCGGTGGCCGACGAAGGGCAGCTCGATGACCTCGATGGACGGGAAGCGGCCGGGCGTGTAGCCGGGCAGCGTCCAGATGAGGTCCACCACGCCGTCGCGCGCCTGGTCGTAGAGCTGCGGCGGGGCGCCGCCGAGCTGCATGGCCGGGAAGATCTGGACGCGGATGCGGCCCTGGCTCTCGGTGCCGACCTTCTGCGCCCAGGGCTGCAGGAAGTGGCGATGGACGTTGGAGACGGCCGGCAGGAAATGGTGCAGCCGCAGCGTCACCTCCTGGGCTCGGGCGCGGGGAATGGCGAGGATCGCGGGGGCGGCGAGCGCGCCCAGCAGCAGCGTGCGGCGGTGGTTCATGCGACTCCTCCGGATGGCCTCTGCGGGGCCGGTTGCCCTCGTCCTCTTGCCTGGGAAACCGGCCCGCTTCAAGCACGCTTGCGCCGGCCCCGGCTCCGGGCGGAAGCTGATCCCGTCCCCGGCAAGCATCGGGGACGAGGGGAGGTCGGATGAAGGGCAGGCTTCTGAGGGTGGCGCGCGAGATCCAGGCGCCCGGCCTCCGCGCGGCGAGGATCCCTCTGCATTGAGCGGCACCGCGCGGCCGGCCTGGCTGGTGGCCGCGCCCCTCCTTTTCGTCTCGCTCTGGTCGGGCGGCTTCACGGCCATCAAGCTCTGCCTGCCCCATGTCGAGCCGCTGACCTTGCAGGTGCTGCGCTACGCGGTGGTGGTCGGGCTGCTGGGGCCGCTCTGGCTGATCCGGCGCCCGGCGCGCCCCAGCCGCGCCGTGCTGCTTCACCTGGTCCGCATGGGGCTGCTGGTGCAGTTCGCCTATTTCGCGTCGATGAACCTCGCCATGGCGAACGGCATGGGGGCGGGGACGATCGCGCTCCTGATCGGGCTGCAGCCGGTGGTGGTGGCGCTGCTCGCGCCCCGGGTGATCGGCGACCCGCCGGTGGGCAGGCGCGGCTGGATCGGGCTGCTGCTGGGCATGACCGGGGCGGGGCTCGTGATCGTCTCGGGCTCGGGGCTGGCGGCGAGCGGCTGGGCCGGTCTGTTCTTCGCCATGACGGCGCTGGCCGTGATGACGGGCGGCGCGCTGCTGGAGCGCAAGGCGGCCAAGGGCACGGACGGCGGCACGGACCTCGTCACCGCCAATCTCGTGATGTGCGCCGTGGCGCTGGCCGCGACGCTGCCGCTGGCCGCGGCGCTGGAGACCATGCGGGTGGAGCTCGCGCCGGGCTTCTTCGTGGGGCTGGCCTATCTGGTCTTCGTGAACTCGCTGATCTCGCTCTCGCTGCTCTTCGCCATGCTGCGGCACGGGGAGGCGGCGCGGGCCTCCTCGGTGTTCTTCCTGGTGCCGCCCCTGGCGGGGCTCATCGCCTGGGGCGTGCTCGGCGATGTCATGGCGCCGCTGGCGATGGCCGGCACGGCGGTGGCCGCCTTCGGCGTGGCATTGGTGGTCTGGAAGCGTTGACCTGAACCGACCGAGCGGTCAGCTTGCGCGGGCATTCACGGGAGCTGTCCATGGCCCATGCCGGTCTGAAGTTCGGTATCTTCCTCGCCCCCTTCCACAGGCTGGGCGACAATCCGACGCTGGCCATCCACCGCGACATCGACCTGCTGGTGGCGCTGGATTCCCTCGGCTACGACGAGGCCTGGATCGGCGAGCACCATTCCGCCGGCTGGGAAACCATCGCGAGCCCCGAGCTCATCATCGCGGCGGCGGCGGAGCGGACGAAGCACATCAAGCTCGGCTCGGGCGTGACGAGCCTGCCCTATCACCATCCCTTCCTGGTCGCGCAGCGCTTCGTGCAGCTCGACCACATGACGCGCGGCCGGGCGATGCTGGGCTGCGGGCCGGGCGCGCTCATCTCCGACGCCTATATGCTCGGGCTGGAGGCGAAGAACCAGCGCCCGCGCATGGAGGAATCGCTGGCGGCCATCATGAAGCTGCTCGCCTGCGAGGAGCCGGTCACCATGAAGACAGACTGGTTCGAGCTGCGCCAGGCGCGGCTGCATCTCGCGCCCTATTCCTATCCGCACATGGACATCAAGGTCGCCTCCTCGACCACGCCCTCCGGCGTGCTGGCGGCGGCGAAGCATGGTCTGGGCCTCATCTCGCTGGGTGCCGGCCTGCCGGGCGGCCCGCAGAAGCTCGCGGAGCAGTGGCGCATGGGCGAGGCCGAGGCCGCCAAGCACGGCAAGGCCATGAACCGCGCCGACTGGCGCCTCGTGGTGAACCTGCACGTCGCCGAGGAGGACGAGCTGGCGATCCGCCAGGTGAAGGCGGGCGAGCGGATGGAGACCGAGGATTATTTCGGCGAGGTGCTGGGCCGCCCGCCGACGCGCTCGGAGGAGCCGTTGCGCGACGGGCTCAAGGCCGGCACCACGCTGGTCGGCAGCCCGGAGACGGTGGCCAGGGGCATCGAGCGCCTGCTCGCCTTCACGGATGGCGGAGCCGGCGGCATCCTTTTCCGCGCCCATGACTGGGCCGATCGCGAGCAGACGCTGCGCAGCTTCGAGCTCTTCGCGCGCTGGGTCATGCCGCGCTTCCAGGGCAGCCTGCGCATGCAGACCGAGAGCCGCGAATGGTGCGTGGCGAATCGCGAGGGCATCTTCGCGCCCAACCTCCAGGCGCTGAAGCAGGCCTTCGTGGATGCCGGCCAGGACGTGCCGGAGATGGAGCGGCTCAAGCTGCGCGAGCGGCAGCCGGGGGATTGAAGGAAGGGGAGCGGGGGGGGCGAGGCCCCGCCCCCTACAGGCCCGCCGTTTCGAGCCCCGCCGCCATCGCGTCGTCCACCTTCTCCAGCCAGATGAATTCCAGCCGGTCGCGCGCATCCTGCGGGATGTCGTCGTAGTCCCGCCGGTTCCGCGCCGGCAGCATCACGCGGGTGATGCCGGCCGCCGCCGCGGCGACGACCTTCTCCTTGATGCCGCCCACCGGCAGCACCAGGCCGCGCAGGCTGATCTCGCCCGTCATCGCCGTGTCGCTCCGCACGGTGCGGCCGGTCAGCAGCGAGACCAGCGCGGTGAACATCGCGACACCCGCGCTCGGCCCATCCTTCGGCGTGGCGCCGGCGGGCACGTGGACGTGGATGTCGCTGTCGGCGAGGAGTGCGCTGTCGATGCCGAGCGAGGCGGCGCGGTTCTTCACGAGGCTGAGCGCGGCCTGCGCGCTCTCGCGCATGACCTCGCCGAGCTGGCCGGTCAGGATCAGCGCGCCCCTGCCGGGGATGCGCGTGGCCTCGATGAAGAGGATGTCGCCGCCCACCGGCGTCCAGGCCAGCCCCGTCGCGACGCCGGGCACGCTGGTGCGCATCGCCACCTCGTTCTCGAAGCGCGGCTGCCCGAGGATCGCCGGCAGGTCGGCGGCGGCGATGCGGATGTCGGTGTCGCGGCCCTCGGCGACGCGGACGGCGGCGTTGCGCAGCACGCGGCCGATCTCGCGCTCCAGCCCGCGCACGCCGGCCTCGCGCGTGTGGTCGTGGATAATGTGGCGCAGCGCCTCGTCGTCGATCTCGACCTGCCCGGCGGTCAGGCCGTTCGCCTCCAGCTGGCGGCGCAGCAGGTAGCGCCGGGCGATCTGGAGCTTCTCGCTCTCCGTGTAGCCGGCGAGGCTGATGATCTCCATGCGGTCGCGCAGCGGGCCGGGGATGGTGTCCAGCATATTGGCCGTGGTGAGGAAGACCACGCGCGAGAGGTCGAAGGGCACGCCGAGATAGTTGTCGCGGAAGGTGCCGTTCTGCTCGGGGTCCAGCACCTCCAGCATGGCGGCGGAGGGATCGCCCTGGACGCCGCGCCCCATCTTGTCGATCTCGTCGAGCATCATGACGCAGTTGCGCGCCTTGGCCTTGCGGATCGCCTGGATGATGTTGCCCGGCAGCGCGCCGATATAGGTGCGCCGGTGGCCGCGGATCTCGGCCTCGTCATGCACGCCGCCCAGGCTCACCCGCACGAAGGGCCGCTCCATGGCGCGGGCGACGGATTGCCCGAGCGAGGTCTTGCCCACGCCGGGCGGGCCGACGAAGCAGAGGATCGGCGCCTTGCCCCCTGGCGCCAGCTTGCGGACGGCGAGGTATTCGATGATGCGCTGCTTGATCTTCTCCAGCCCGAAATGGTCGGCGTCGAGGATGCGCCGCGCCTCCGCGATGTCGATCGGCTTCTCCTCGGGCAGCGACCAGGGCAGGTCGATCAGCCAGTCGAGCCAGGTGCGGATCATGCCGGATTCGCCGGCCGCCTCGGGCATGCGCTCGTAGCGGCGCAGCTCCTTGCGGGCGGCCTCCTCGACCTCCTGCGGCATCTTCGCGGCGGTGATGGCCTCGGCGAGCTCCGCGACCTCCGGGCCGCGGCCCTCGCCCTCGCCGAGCTGGCGCTGGATGGCGGCCATCTGCTCGCGCAGCACGGCCTCGCGCTGGCGATCGTCGAAGGTGGCCTTGGTCTGGCGGCCGATCTCCTGCGTGAGGCGCAGCACCTCGATGCGCTGGGCGAGGATGCGCGCGACGCGGTCCATGCGGACGGACACGTCGCTGGTCTCCAGCAGCTCCTGCCGCTCGTTCGGGGGCATGTCGAGATAGGCGGCGACGAGGTCGGTGAGGGCGCCCAGGCCGGGCGCCGCCTGCACGGCGCCGATCAGCTCCTGCGGGACCTGCGGCAGCAGCTGCAGCGCCTCCAGCGCCTGCTGGCGCAGATGGAGCGTGCGCGCCTCCATCTCGGGCGAGGGGGTCTCCGCCTGCTCGATGCGGGCGATGCGGGCGGTGAACCAGGGCTGCTCCTGCGTGAAATCCAGCACGCGGAAGCGCTGCTCGCCCTGCAGCACGAGGTGGTGCGTGCCGTCCGGCGCGTTCACGTAGCGCAGGATGTTCGCGACGGTGCCGATGCGGTGCATGTCGAGCGCCGAGGGCTCGGCCTGCTCGCCGTCGCGCTGCATCAGGATGCCCACGGGCCGCTCCTCGCGGAGCGCCTGCTGGGCGGCCTTGATCGAGCGCTCGCGCCCCAGCGTGACCGGGAAGACGGTGCCGGGGAACAGCACCATGTTGCGGACGGGGAGGATGAGCAGCGTGTCGGCGGAGGCGGGCGCCGCCTCGCCGGCCGCGGTGGTGTCCTGCGACATGCTCAGCCGGCCTTGCGGAGGCTGAGCAGCAGGCAGCCATTCGCCGCGCTGCGCTCCACCGCCACGTAGCTCCCGGCCGGCAGCGGCACGCGCCGCTCGAAGCGGCCCTGCGGCAGCTCGAGCCGGTGGATGACGGCCGTGCGGAGCGCGGCGGGCAGGGTGCGCCGGCCGGAGAAGACGAGCGTCGCGCCCTCGATGGCGATCTCGACCTGGTCCGGGTCCACGCCGGGCAGCGCGACCAGGATGAGCACCTCGTGCTCCAGCTCGAGCATGTCCACGGGCGGCTCCCAGCTGGCCTCGCGCGTGGCGCGCGGCTGGAAGAACTGCCGGTGCATCTGCTCGGCCCGGGTCATCATCGCCAGGGCCTCGGACCACATCCAGGCCTGATCGTCACGCCGCATGCTCGCACTCCGCTGGTCCGGACCCGTCGGCCCGCCTGGGCCGGATGAGGCGCGGAAAACTAGGCCGCCGCTCGCGGCGGTCGGCTCAGCCCTCCGGCAGCTCCACCGTCAACGACAGGAGGCGGAAGGAGTTGCTCTTGCCGTGACCGTCCAGGTTGAGGCTGCCGTTCACGCCGCCCTCCAGCACCTCGTCCACCACGAAGTTGAAGGCCTGGAGGTTCGGCAGGTCGTAGCGGACGCAGCCGGTGGCGCCGCGATGCGTGAAGAGGGCCAGCACGCGGTCGGCGGTGACCTGCTCGGCGATGAGGCGGTAGTGCGCGGGGTCGTAGGGCATCAGGGACATGTTGAGGCGGTTGCCCTTGTCGCCGGCACGGCTGTGGGCGATCGCGTGCAGGGAAACGGTCTTCATCCGGCGATCTCCTTCGCGGTGCGGACGGAGACGCGCGTCGGCACGCGCTCACGCAGCACGAGGTGGCTGCGGGTGAGGATGCGCGGCGTCACCCGCCACCGCGCGCCGCCCGTGCCGGCCGTGCCGCAGCAGAGCAGGGCGAGCACCTCGCGCGAGGCCTGGTCGGCGTCGTCTCGGCTTTGCGCCTCGACGGCGAGGCGGATGCGGATGTCCTCCGGCTCCGGCCCGGCATAGCTGCGCCAGAGCGCGCCATGGTCGCTGTCATGCACGCTGGCCACGCCGATCAGGTCCACCCGCGCGCGGACGTCGAGGCCGCGGATCTTCATGCGCTGGAGCAGCACCTCGGCCGTGGCGCGGGCGCGGGCCAGGGCATTGGGGCCGGCGACCGAGACCTCGCCCTCGCCGAGCCAGCTGCCCTCGAAGCTCGCCGTGACCTTGAGGGTGTCGGGGCGCGCATGGCCGCGCAGGTTGTGCAGCGCCACGCGGTCCTGGCCGGCCTGCTCGGCGCGGCACTGGCTGATGTCGAGCACGACATCGGGCGTGATGTAGTGCGAGGGATCGTGCAGCTCGTAGAGCAGCTGTTCCTTGATGGTGCGCAGGTCCACGAGGCCGCCGGTATTGGCCGCCTTGGTGATGACGAGGCCGCCGTCGCGCGTCACCTCCGCGATGGGGAAGCCGATATTGGCGGGGTCGGGGATGTCCTTGAAGCCGGGATCCCAGAAGACGCCGCCGGTGACCTGGCTGCCGCATTCCAGCAGGTGACCGGTGGCGGCGCCCAGCGCCAGCGCATCCCAGTCGTCCAGCCGCCAGCCGAAGTGATGCGCCAGCGGCGCGATGGCCAGCGCGGGATCGCTGGTGCGGCCGGCGACCACGACATCCGCGTCCTGCGCCAGCGCCTCCACCAGCGGCTCCGCGCCGATATAGGCATTGGCGGCGATGAGCTTCCACGCGCCCATGTCGAGGCCCGCATCGGCCTCGTGCACGGGAAGCTGCCCGCCGGCGACGAGGCCGGTGACATCGTCGCCCTCGACCAGCGCGATGCGCAGGTCGGGCAGGCCCTGGGCCATGGCGAGCCGGGCCACGGCGCGCGCGGCGGCCGGCGGATTGGCCGCGCCCCAATTGCCGAGCAGCGGGATGCCGTTCTGCTGGGCCAGCGCCAGGATGGGTTCGAGCAGCCGTTCCAGCATCGGCTCGTAGCCGGCATTCGGGTCGCGCCGCTTCTCCAGATGCGCGAGCGCCACGGTGCGCTCGCCCAGCGTCTCGAAGAACATCGCGGAGGGCAGCCCGCTGGCGATGAGGGTCTTGAGCACGGGGAGGGGCGCATCGACCCGGTCTCCCGAGAAACCAGCGCCGTTGCCGACGAGAAACCTGCTATCCGCCATGAACCCCTCCGGCCGCCAGTCTTGGTCGCGTGCGGCGGCGCGGTCAATCCGCGCTCCGGCCGTCGAGAAACCTTTCCGGACGCGGGAGCGTTGACCTAGCGCCATCACCACGGGGCCACCGCATTGGATTCCGCACTGAAGGGTTCCCCGAAGGAGGTCAGCCCCCTGCTGCACTTCCTGCAGCGAAGGGACAGGCTGAGCGCGGAGGAGCAGACTCTGATCGAGGCGCTGCCCCGGCGCATGCAGCGCTACCGGCGTGGCGAGGAGATCATCGCGCAGCATTCGCGACCTCAGGAGAGCTGCCTCCTCGCCGGGGGGTTCGCCGCGCGCCTGCTGCAGCTGGCCGATGGCCGGCGGCAGGTCGCCGCGATGCACATCCCCGGTGATTTCGTGGATCTGCACGGGCTGCTGCTCAAGGTCATGGACCACAGCGTCGCCGCCGTCTCGGACTGCCGGGCGATCTTCGTGCCGCATGCGGCGCTGGTGGAACTGGCTGAAAAGGCGCCGCATATCGGGCGGCTGCTCTGGATGTCGACGGCCATCGACGGAGCGATCCAGCGCGCCTGGATCGGCTGCCTGGGGCGCCGCTCGGCCGTGATGCATCTCGCCCATCTCATCTGCGAGATGTACCTGCGGCTGAACGCGGTGGATCTGGCCGGCGACAACCGGATGAGCTTCCCCGTCACGCAGTCCGAGATGTCCGACATCCTCGGCCTTTCGGCGGTGCACGTGAACCGGGTGGCGCAGGAGCTGCGGCGCACGGGGCTCATCACCTGGGTCAAGGGCGAGGTGACGATCCCGGATTTCCAGCGGCTCGCCGCCTTCGCCGATTTCGACGCGACCTACCTCAACCTCAGGCAGGAGCCGCGCTGAGCACGCGCGCCACGGCCTGGCGCCAATCGGCCTTGCGGCGCTCCGCCTCCGGACGCGCCATATGCGGCTGGAAACGCCGCTCCCGCCGCCAATGCGTGGCCGTGTCGCCCGGCGGCGGCAGCAGCCCCGCCTGGAGCCCGGCGAGATAGGCCGCGCCCAGCGCCGTCGTCTCCGGCACCACGGGCCGGTCCACGGGCGCGCCGAGGATGTCGGCGAGGAACTGCATGGTCCAGTCGCTGGCCACCATGCCGCCGTCCACCCTCAGCACCGTGTTTCCCATTTGGGGCCAGTCGCGGCGCATGGCGTCCAGCAGGTCGGCGGTCTGCAGCGCCACGCTCTCCAGCGCGGCCCGGCAGATCTCGGCGCGGCCCGAGGCGCGAGTGAGGCCGAGGAGGGCGCCGCGCGCCTCCGCGTCCCACCAGGGCGCGCCGAGGCCGGTGAAGGCGGGCACCAGATGCACGCGCTGCGCCGGATCGGCCTTCGCCGCCAGCTCGCCCGCCTCGCCGGCCCTGGCGATGATGCCGAGCCCGTCGCGCAGCCACTGCACCGTGGCGCCCGCCATGAAGATGGAGCCCTCCAGCGCATAGGCCCGGCGGCCATCGAGCTGCCAGGCGATGGTGGTGAGCAGCCGGTTGGTGGAGGCCACCGCCTCCTCGCCCGTCACCAGCAGGGCGAAGCAGCCGGTGCCGTAGGTGGACTTGATCATCCCCGGCTCGAAGCAGGCCTGGCCGAGCGTCGCCGCCTGCTGGTCGCCGGCTATGCCGAGAATGGGGATGGAGCCGCCCAGAAGCCGGGTCTCGCCGAAGCGCGCCGCGCAGTCGCGCACCTCGGGCAGGACGGCGCGGGGGATGCGGAAGAGGGCCAGCATCTCCTCGTCCCAGGCGCCGCGGCGGATGTCGAAGAGCAGGGTGCGCGCGGCATTGGTGGCGTCCGTGGCGTGGACGCGGCCCTCGGTCAGGCGGAACAGCAGGAAGCTGTCCACCGTGCCGAAGCAGAGCTCGCCGCGCTCGGCCGCGGCGCGGGCGCCGGGGGTGTTGTCGAGCAGCCAGGCGAGCTTGGTGGCGGAGAAGTAGGGATCGAGCAGCAGGCCCGTGCGCGCGGTCACCAGCGGCTCGTGCCCCGCGGCGCGCAGCTCCTCGCAGCGCGCCGCGGTGCGCCGGTCCTGCCAGACCGGCGCGCGCCCGACCGCCCGCCCCGTGGCCCGCTCCCAGAGCACGGTGGTCTCGCGCTGGTTGGTGATGCCGATGCCGGCCACGTCGGCCGGGCGGCCGCCGGCCCCGTCCAGGGCCTCGCGCAGCACGCGGAGCGAATGGGCGGCGATGTCCTCCGGCTCGTGCTCCACCCAGCCCGGGGCGGGGAAGTGCTGCGGCAGCTCGATCTGCGCCGTGGCGCGGGGCGCGAGCGCGGCGTCGAAGGCGATGGCGCGGGTGGAGGTGGTGCCCTGGTCGAGCGCGAGGAGAAAGGTCACGGAGTATGCCTGGGCAAGAGATTTTCCTCCCGATTCCGTTGACGCAACAACGGGCTGCCACCTAGGCTTCGCGTGAACGAGCAGAAGACGGAACCCCCCACATGGTCAACAAGCTTGCCGCCCTCGCCCTGGCGGGCAGCCTTTTCGCGCTTCCGGCGCTGGCGCAGGACTTCAACCAGCGGCCCACTTTCGGGACCATGGAGCTCAGCACGAACTTCCAGCCGGACCCGCGCTCGATCGACGTGACGGCGGGCGGCAACATCAATTCCGATCGGCTGGGCAATGGCTGCACGGGATCCATCGCGAATGCGCCGGACGTGCGGCTGCAGTTCCAGGCAGGGCGCTTCCCGCTCTACATCTCGGTGACGTCGCAGGCGGATACGACGCTGGTCGTGAATCTTCCGGACGGAACCTGGGTCTGCAACGACGACCTGACCGACCTGAACCCGGGCATCGTGCTGGATCGGCCGGCCTCGGGCCAGTACGACATCTGGATCGGCGTGTTCGGCGGCGGCACGGGGATTCCGGCGAAGCTGTCGATCTCGGAGATCCCGCCCCAGCGGCGCTGATGGCGCGGCGCTGATGTTTCGGCGGTGAATTGACGGCGCCCCGTCCGCGGGGCTGAAATCAGGGGCCGGCGGAACACTCCGCCGGCCTTTTCCTTTGCGCGCCCCAGGATCTTGCCCCATGCCCGTGAACAACAGCATCGCCGCCTTCGCCGAGGAGATGACCGCCTGGCGCCGGGACCTTCATGCCCATCCGGAGCTGAAGTTCGAGGAGTTCCGCACCTCCGAGACGGTGGCGGCGAAGCTGGCGGAATGGGGCATCGAGGTGCATCGCGGCATCGCCGGCACGGGCGTGGTGGGCGTGCTGCGCAACGGCGATTCGGGGCGCTCCATCGGGCTGCGCGCCGACATGGACGCCCTGCCCATGCCCGAGGAGACGGGCCTGCCGCATGCCTCGACCATCCCAGGCAAGATGCATGCCTGCGGGCATGACGGCCACACCACGATGCTGCTCGGCGCGGCGAAGTACCTGGCCGAGACGAAGAACTTCGACGGCACGGTCCACTTCCTCTTCCAGCCCGGCGAGGAGGGCGGCGCCGGCGCGCGGATCATGATCGAGGAGGGGCTGTTCGAGCGCTTCCCCTGCGACAGCGTCTACGGCATCCACAACGATCCCGGCCTGAAGCTGGGCGAGACCTCGGTGGTGGCGGGGCCGATCCTGGCGGCGTCGGACGGCGTGACCATCACGGTGCAGGGACGCGGCGGGCACGCGGCGCGGCCGCATATGTCGCTCGATCCGATCCTGGCGGGGGCGCAGATCGTGGTGGCGATCCAGGGCATCGTGGCGCGGCGGGTGGATCCGCTGGATTCGGCGGTGATCAGCCTGTGCCAGTTCCATGCGGGGACGGCGAACAACGTGATCCCGAACACGGCGACCATCAGCGGCACCGTGCGGACGCTGCGGCCGGAGACGCGGGACGAGATGCAGCGTCTGATCACGCAGATCGCGACCAGCACGGCGGCGATGTACGACGCGGAAGCCGTGGTGGAGTACCGGCGCGGCTACCCGCCCACGGTGAACCACGAGGCCGAGACCGAGCGCGCTGCGCTGGCGGCGGCGAAGGTGATGGGGGTGGAGAAGGTGATCCGGAGTCGGGCACCGGCCATGGGGGCGGAGGATTTTTCCTACATGCTGCTCGAACGGCCCGGGTGCTTTTTGAAGCTGGGGCAGGCTGCCGCCGATAAGGGCGAGGTGCCGGTGCACAATACGAAGTACGACTTCAACGATGATGCGCTGCCGGTGGGGGCGAGCTTCTTCGCGGCGATCGTGGAGCAGGAGCTGGCGCGGGGGTGAGGCCGCGCCGAAGCCGGCTGCAGCCGGAAGGGCAGTAACACCAGGGAAAACGGGTGTCACTCGGGGTAAAAGTGCTCCGTACCGTCCTTGTCCCTGGCTTCGATGCCGAGGATCTTTTCACCGGATCGGATCGGAAAAGCTGTTCGGATGTGAAGGTCATCATCGGGGGTCACCATCAATTTGATGGCAAGGACGTCCGCGATTTCGATCTCCGGCCGCGCGAAGCTCAATCGGCTGCCGGACTCCGGCATGAAGTCCTTGCCATCGGCATTCAGGACAAGATCGTGCTTGCTGTACCTGACCATCCTGAAGCCGCCATCCTTGATGGAAACGCAGGCGAAGACATAGATGGTTTCAGGCTTGGCCAGCACGGTCAGCGCCCTCTGCCCGGAGCCTTTGCGGAGAGCGAAGGCGATCGCGTCGGGTAAGCAGTTTCGAAAGCTCGAGACATTGGGCCCCCCGCCCAGGATTCGCTTGCGCATGTCCGCGAGTCGGATGTGAGGAGCGGTCGCGTAGCCATCGCCGATGAGCTCGTGACGGCTGTTGGCGTGGCCGTTGTTGGTCAGGCTCTGACGAAGAACCGTTCGGATGTCCGAGGGCTCATACAATCTGACGATTTTCGACCTCATCGCGTGTCGCCGTCCGGGTTGCTTCATTGCGCACACTATTCGAGTGTGTGGCTCCCATGAAATCAAGCGTCAGTGGTAGCTTTGGTGTGACGGGTGGAAATTTGCCCGACGCTGGTCGTGGCCGTGATCTTTCATTGGCGCCAGTGCTGCAGCACGCCGGGCGCCCGCTGTCTGCTGATGTCGATCACCCATATGTCGAGCATCTTCTTGACCGCGCTTCCCTGACCTTTGTCGAACCTACGCATGCCACTATGAGCGCCACCAGGGGCGCCGGGGAGTTTTGCCGGGAGGCCGACGCTCAATCGCCGCCGTAGAGTTGCGTGAGGCCGGCCTCGTACCCCGCCAGCGGACGCGACCGCCCCGCTTTCACCGCCGGCGCCAGCCCCGCCAGCGCCGCGGCCAGCCGCACCCCGGCCGCCGTCCCGTCCACCAGCGGCACCGGCACGTCCTGCGCCAGCACCGGCGCCAGCCCGGCCAGCGGCCCGCCGGCCAGGATCACCACCTCCGCCCCGTCCTGCTCGATGCTCGCCCGGCAGAGGTCCAGGATCATCTCCCGCCGTTCCTCTGCCACCCGCCCCGGATCGCCCGCGAAGGCCGGTCCCATCCGGAACCCCGCGCAGCGGCCCGTGAGGCCCGCCCGTTCCAGGCAATCCACGAACATCGGCTTCAGCGCCGCCGTGAAGCTCACCACCCCGAAGCGCCGTCCCAGCAGGCAGGCGGCGTGGAAGGCGGCCTCGCTGATGCCGATCACCGGCACGTCGAACAGCTCCTTGGCCGCCTCCACGCCGGGGTCGCCGAAGCAGGCCACGACCGCCGCGTCGAAGGTGCCGCGCCGGGCCGCCAGCGCCGCCATCGTCGGCGGCCCGGCCACCATCCAATCCGCCCGCGTCACGATCAGCGGCAGGCCGAAGGGCGCCGTGACCGTCTCCACCGTGCAGCCCTCCGGCGCCGCGGCCTCGGCGGCCAGGGCGATCCGCGCCGTCACGGAATCCGTGGTGTTGCTGTTCACGACGAGGATGCGGCAGGCCATGGCGACTCCGGCAGACGAGCGGCGGAAAGTGCTGTATCCTAACCCTTGATGGCTCCAGACACCCAGGCCCTGGCCGAGACCGGCTCCAGCTACACCGGCGCGATCCGCGGCGCGGCGGCGCCCAAGCGGGGCCGCTTCCTGGGCCGGATCGGCACGCGCGCCGCCGTCATCCTGATCCTGATGTTCTCCGTGCTGGCCTTCCTCGCCGGCAACTCGCTCATGCTGCTGTCCCGCCAGGGCGCGATCATCGAGGAGATGGGCGTGCGCGACCGCGCCGCCATCGAGGCCGTGGACGACTTCTCCAACGACGTGTCGGACTTCGCCCAGGGCTTCGCCGCGGTGCTGGCCGGCGTCCTGCCGCCCACGGTCACGGCCGTGCGCATGCAGCGCAACGCGGAGGGCATCATGGAGAGCTTCGACCTCCTGATGTCCATCGTGGGCAGCCGGATCGATTCCATCGCCGCCGCCGGGGCGCGCGACATGCGCGCCCGCCTGCCCGATCTCGGCGAGCGCACGCGCGACGCCTTCGCCAACCGCCGCCGCGACCAATACGCGCCGCTGCAGGAGGAATGGCTCGACATGGTCGTGGCCTTCAACCGCCTCTCCAGCGATGCGCGGGCCATCGCGAAGGCGGATGCGGATGCGAACCTCAACCGCGCGCACCAGATCCAGGAAGAGGGGCGCCTGCTGACCTATGTGGCGGCGGGCGTGGGGCTGCTCGGGCTGCTGCTGGTGTGGTTCGTGCTGGTATGGCTGACCGCGCGGCCGCTCTCGCGCCTCGCGGGCACCATGCAGAAGCTCGCGCATGGCGAAGCCGAGGTGGATGTGCCCGGCGCCGACCGGGCCGACCAGGTGGGCGAGATGGCGCGCGCCGTGGAGGTGTTCAAGATCAACCTCGGCAACACCAACCGGCTGATGGAGCAGGCCCTGGAAGGCGCCCGCCGTACCGCCGTCGTGACAACCCAGGCGAGCCAGGCGATCGGCCAGGTGAGCGAGGGCGCGATGACCCAGCTGGCCGAGCTCCGGCAGGTGTCGGACGCGCTGGGCCATACGACCGAGGCGGTGGCCGATGTGGGCCGCAGCACCCAGCGCGCGCGCGACACGGCGACCGAGGCGCAGTCGCTGCTGGGCGAGAGCCTGGAGAAGGTGCGCCAGCTCATCGAGACGGTGGACGCGGTGGGCGAGGACACGGAGCGCGTGACGCGCATCGCCGGCACCATCGCCAAGATCGCGACGCAGACGAACATCCTCGCGATCAACGCCGCGATCGAGGCGGCGCGGGCGGGCGAGCACGGGCGCGGGCTGGCGGTGGTGGCGGAGGAGGTGCGGGCGTTGGCCGCCAACACCGAGGCGCTGGCGCAGGAGATCGCGGATGTGGTGCTCGCCGCCGGCCGCCGCACGCGCGAGGGCGCGGGCACGGCCGCCGCCGTGGGCGAGGCGATGGACGATTTCGAGCGGCTGACGCGGGAGAGCGCGCGGCTGGCCGCGGCCATCGCCGTGGCCATGGAGGAGCAGCAGACCACCGTCGCCTCGCTGGACGAGCGGGTGGCGGTGCTGACGCGCATCGGCCAGTCCAACGCGACGGCCGCGGAGGAAATCACGGTGACGATGATCGACCTGTCCCGGCTGGCGAGCGAATCGCGCAGCGCGGTGGAGAGCATGGCGGCCCGCCCGGAATGATGCCGACAACAGGGGCCGCCCGCTCAGGCTTGGCGACGTATGCCGAGAATCCGGCCGCGACGGCGGCCGGCGCCGCCCAACGGACCGCCCGGCCGGGCGGACCAGTGGCGCGGCGAAGCCAAGCCGCCGGAGGCGGCGCCCGGCGTCTGAGGGCGAATATATGACTCCTGCCGAAATACTCATCGTCGACGACAGCAGCTTCAACCGGCTGCTGCTGAAGCGGAGGCTGGCCGAGCTCGGCTATGGCGAGCCGGCCATGGCGGTGAACGGCGTCGAGGCGCTGGCCGCGATCGCGCAGAAGCCCTTCGACGTGGTGCTGCTCGACCTGGAGATGCCGGAGCTCGACGGCATCGGCGTGCTGGAGCGGCTGCACGGCATGCCGAAGGCCCCGCCGGTCATCGTGATCTCGGCGCAGACGGAGATGTCGGGCGTCATTCGCTGCATCGAGCTGGGGGCGGAGGACTATCTTCCGAAGTCCTTCGACCCGCCGCTGCTGAAGGCGCGGCTCCAGGCGGTGCTGGAGAAGAAGCGGCTGCGCGATCTGGCGGCCGAGCGGCTGCACGCGCTGGAGGCGGAGCTGGAGAGCGCCCGGCAGGCGCAGCTCTCGCTGGTGCCGCGCGATTTCGCGGGGCTGTCGCGCGGGCGGCTCACGGTGGCCGCGCATATGGAGCCGGCGCGCGAGGTGGGCGGCGATCTCTACGACATGCGCTGGATCGGCAGCCGGCACCTGATGTTCGTGGTGGCGGACGTGGCGGGGAAGGGCGCCTCGGCGGGACTCACCATGGCGCGCAGCATGGGGCTGATCCGCGCGGGCGTGCGGCTCGCCGATGCGCGGGGCGAGGTGCCCGATCCGGGCGCGCTGCTGGCGCTCGCGAATGACGACCTGGCCCTCGACAATCCGGACATGACCTTCGTGACGGCCGCCCTGGCGGTCCTGGACGCCGAGACGGGCGAGGGGCGGATCTGCGTGGCGGGGCATGAGCCGCCCTTGCGGCTGACGGGTTCGGGCGTGCAGGTGATGGGCGGCTATTCCATCCAGCCCGCGCTCGGCGTCACGGAGGAGTTTCCCTATTCCAGCGCGCCCTTCGCGCTGGCGCCGGGCGAGGCGATGCTGCTGCTGACCGATGGCGTGACCGAGGCGCAGGATCTGGCGGGCGAGTTGTTCGGCAAGGAGGCGGTGCTGGCGGCGCTGGGGTCGCTGGTGGAACCGGCGCCGGCGATTGGGGCCCTGCTGAAAGGCGTGGCCGATTTCGTGAAGACGGCGCCGCCGGCCGACGACGTGACGGTGCTGGCGGTCCGCTTCGCCTGACGCGGGCTCAGGCCCCTGTGAAGAACTCCGGCGGAGATCCTGCGGCATGGCGAAGCTGATCTTCGGGATGAACCAGTCGCTGGATGGCTATGTCGACCACATGGCCTTCGCGCCGGGCCCCGCGCTGTTCCGTCACTGGATCGAGCACGTCCGCGGCCTGGCGGGCAGCGTGTACGGGCGCCGCATGTACGAGATCATGCGCTACTGGGACGAGGATCGGCCCGAGTGGGACGCGGAGCGACGCGCGTTCGCGGCCGCTTGGCGGAGCCAACCGAAGTGGGTCGTGTCGCGCTCGCTGA
Organism: Roseococcus sp. SYP-B2431; assembly: GCF_004336745.1. GTDB lineage: Bacteria > Pseudomonadota > Alphaproteobacteria > Acetobacterales > Acetobacteraceae > Roseococcus. Next base: position 2,366 of record NZ_SJXD01000031.1, on the reverse strand, counting down.
CCTCCGCCGGCCCCAATGCGACGCTGATCGGGGATGACCTCGAGGCGACGATGCGGGTGCTGAAGGCCGGGCATGCCGGGGAGATCGCCGTGTCCGGCCCGGAGCTGGCGCGAAGCCTGACGGAGCTCGGCCTGATCGACGAATACCGGCTCTACCTCCACCCCGTCGTGCTCGGTCGCGGCACGCCGTTCTTCGCCGGTCCCCGGCCGCCGCTCCGCCTCGCGGCCAGCGATCTCATCGGTGAGGGCGTGATGAGGCTGACCTACGTTCCGGCCTGACCGGCTCAGATGCCGTCCGGCTCCAGCAGCAGCACCGGCTCGCCATTGCCGAGCACGCCCACGCCGCCCACGCCCGGCGTCCCCGCCAGTGCCGGATGCAGCGGCTTCAGCAGGAGGTCGGTCCTGCGTCCCACCCGGTCCACTGCCAGCGCGAGGGCGCCTGCGGGCCTTCGGATCATCACGATGGCGCTGCTGCGGGATTGCGGCAGGTGCAGCACGGATTCCAGCGTGGTGACGGCCTGCCCGTCGGCCAGCTGCTCCGGGCGGATCACCGATTCCACGCGGCCGGCGGGGAGCGCGTAGGGGTGGCCGGCCGCCTCCACCAGCAGCACCGGCTGGATGGCGGCGGTCAGCGGCAGGTCGAGGACGAAGCGCGTGCCGGCGCCCGGCTCGCTCTCCACGCGGACGGAGCCGCCGGCGCGGCGCGCGGCGTCCTGCACCACGTCGAGGCCCACGCCGCGCCCGGAGGTCTCGCTGACGGCGTCGCGGGTGGAGAAGCCAGGCAGGAAGAGCAGCGCGTGGATCTCGGCGCGGCCGAGGCGAGCGCCGGCCTCGGGCGAGACCAGCCCGCGCGAGACGGCGCGGGCGAGCACGGCCGCGTCGTCGATGCCGCGCCCATCATCGGCGATGCTGACCAGCAGGCGCCCCGGCTGGCGGTCGGCGACGAGATGCAGGCGGCCGGTGGCGGGCTTCCCCGCCGCGAGGCGCTCGGTCGGCGGCTCGATGCCGTGGTCCACGGCGTTGCGGACGAGGTGCAGCAGCGGGTCGGCCAGCAGGTCGGCCAGGCTGCGGTCGATCTGGACATCCTCGCCCTGGACCTCGAGTGCGACCTCGCGGCCCTGGGATTCGGCCGTGGCGCGCAGCACGCGCGGCAGGCGCATGGCGAGGCTGGCGAAGGGCACGACGCGCAGTTCCAGAACCGCCTCGTCGAGCTGGCCGAGCGCGAGGGAGAGGCGGCCGCTGGCGCGCTCGGCGAGGCCGGCGGTGGCGCGCAGCCGCTCCAGCGCATTGCCCAGCACCAGCGCGGCGCGGGCGGGCAGGCGGGATTGCAGCGAGGCGAGGTCCTCCAGCGCGGTGCGGGCATGGGGCGCGCTCAGCGCCTCGCCCAGGGACAGCGCGGCGGCGCGCAGCTCGGCCTCCAGCGCGATCACGGCGTCGATGCGGTCCTGCCGGACGCGCATGGTGGGGGCGGGCGGCGGGGCGTCGGCGGCGGCGAGATCGGTGAGGGCGCCGCCCTCGGGATCGGCCTCGGCGCGGAGGGCGGCAAGCTCCTCCGGGGGCAGGTCGCTGGCGACGAAGATGTCCAGCGCCTCGGGCGGGCCGGCGCTGCCCAGCACCTCGCCGATGCGGGCAAGGAAGGGCTCGGCGACGGCCTCGGCGGTCGGCAGCGGGCCCAGGCGCAGGCGCCAGATGCGCTGGCCGGCGGCGAGCGCCGCGGCGGCGCGGGCATGGGAGGAGGCGGGCAGGGCGGCGGCGAGGCCCGGCGTGAGCGGCGGCGGCGGCGGGCGCACGCGGTCGGCCAGGGGCGCGAGGGTGGGGGCGGTCAGGGCCTGCCGGAACTCCTCGCGCAGCTCGGCGAGGCGCTGCCGCGCGGCCTCGCCGGAGCGGCAGGCGAGGTCCTGGACCTGGCGGGCCAGGGTCTCGGCGGGCTCGTCGCCGACCGCATCGGCGCTGGCGGCGAGGCGCTCGGCGGCGACGAGCAGGCCGGGGCCGGGATCGTCGAGGGCCAGGGCCAGGGCCTCGGCGGCGGGGCGGAGGTCGCCGGTCAAAGGCGGGATGGGATCGCCGCCCGTGGCGGCCTGGAGCAGCAGCAGGGCGCGGCGCAGGCGGCCGAGCGCGGCCAGGCGGTCGGGCGCGGCGGGCAGCGCCTCCAGCAGCGCGGCGATGCGGGGGAGCTTCGCCTCGCGCGCCGCCTCCGCCAGCGGCGCGGACTCGGCGGGCTCCAGCGCGATGAGGGGCAGTTCGGTGGCGAGGAGGGAGGTGAGGGTGATCCGCAGCGGGTCGCCGGCGGCGGGGCCGGCGGCGGGCGGCGGCTCGGCGCCGGGCGCGGGGCGGCCGTCCGCCAGCGCGCCCAGCCGGGCCAGGAGC
>NZ_SJXD01000030.1 GCF_004336745.1 Roseococcus sp. SYP-B2431 | reverse complement strand
GGCGGCGGCGGCGGCGGAGGCGGAGGCGGCGCGGCGCGCAAGACGGGCAGCGGCGGAGGCGCGGCAGCCCTCGGAGGCTCCGGCAGCGGGGGCGGGAGCGGCGCGACGGCCCGCGGCGCGGCCGCCGCAGGGACGGCCGGGGGCGCAGCGGCGGCCGCGGGGGGTGCCGGACGGAGGGGCATGGCGATGGGAAGCGGTGGCGGCGGCGCAACGGCGACGATCGGCGGCGCCGCAGGAAGCGCGACCGCCGGCCTGGCTGGCGGCGTCTCCGGAGGAGGCGGAGCCACAAAGATGGGCGGCACGGGCGCCTCGATCACCGGCGGAGGCGCGGGCTCCGGCGGGGGCGGGGGCGGGGGCGGGGAAGTCAGGGACGCCTCGACCAGGCGCGGTTCCGGAGCGATCGAGAGGGTCGGCTCTTCCGGTTCCGGCAAGGGCGGGCTCATCCGCAGGGTCGCCGCTTCGATCTCGGCCTGACGCGCGGCCGCGGAAGCCGAGCGGATCTCACGGAGGACGGCTTCCGGATCCTGGGTGGCTGCGTCGCTGCGCGGGGCATCGTTGCGGACAGGCATATTGCCGAAGCTACGATACTTGAGCCCAGGCGCGTTAAACGCCGCAGCGACGCGCGCTACGTCCGGTTCCTTCGCCATCGACACACACAACCTCAATCAGGATCGGGCCGGAGAATGCCTACAAAGTAAATTCCCGCAAACCATTTTTTCGACGCGGGACGCTTTCCTGACGAAGTGTGCCCGTTAAACCATGCCTGAGTCCCGGGCAGCCAGCGATGACAGCAGGCTGAGAGCGGCGGAGTAGTAGTCGGTCGCGATCGAGGAGGCCGGCCGCGGGGCCATCCCGAGCTCGCCGCCGGAGCGGTGGGCCGTCGCGAGACGGGCCACGTCGGCGATGCCGTGGGAGGCGGCATAGGGAGAGATGCCGTCGGTCGTGAGATCGGCCCAGGCGGGCAGGTGGCGGTGCCTGGGGTCGTTCCAGAACTCGGCCGGGCCGGTCAGCCCCGGCTCGGCGCCGAGCCCCACCCAGGCCATGTAGAGCGGCACGCGCACCGCATCGTAGGAGAAGCGCGGCGGCCAGTCCGCCGGAAGCCCGAGCCGACCGTCGGAGCGGCGGACCAGCAGCCAGTCGGGCGGCAGGCCCCAGCGGCCGAAGCGCCCTTCGCGCAGCAGTGCCACGCCATCCGCCGCGACGCTCAGCCAGGCGGGGTCGGGCACCGCCGCCGCGAGCGCGCGGATCGCCGGAAAAGCATAGTAGGACGGGTTCACGACCACGTGCTCCTCCCGCCGGAATCCCTGCGCCCCGGGGAGAAGGATCGTATAGGGCCCGGCCGTGCCGACCAGCAGCCGCAGGATGTCCCGGGCCATGGCCCGCCCCTGCTGCGCGCAGTCGCGCCGGCCCCAGCGCTCGCCCGCCTCGAGCAGCGCCCATGCGATGAAGAGGTCGCCGTCGGTGGCGTTGTTGGGATCCCCGACCGGGCGGGCGGCCCGAGGCTGGAAGCGCCAGGAGAAGAGCTCGTCGCCGGGCCGCTTGAGGGCCCTCATGGTCCAGCCGCGCAGGCGGTCGAAGCTCGGCCGGTCGTCGGCCCGGACGGCGGCGAGCATGGCCCAGCCCTGCCCCTCCGTATGCGAGACGTTCTGGTTCCCGCTGTCCACGATGCGGCCGTCTGGTGCCATGAAGCGATCACGAAATCCGGCCCATTCGGCGCGAAGCCTGTGCTGAGCGGGCTGGGCCCGGACGCCCGTGCCGGCAAGAAGCATGGGCATGGCCCAGGTCGGCAGCGCGAGGGTCGGCAGCGCCAGGACGGTGGCTCGGCGGCACAACATATGGGTGCAACTCCCAGACGGATGCGCTCACCTGTACCAGGAATGCGAAAAATGTACAAATTTTGATTGGACTGAACGGCAGGGCTTGTCAACGGACGCGCCCCGCCGTCCCTTTGCGGCTGCTCTTCTGGAGGAACGAAGCATGGCATTGAAACTTGTAACCTTCTCAACCGCTTCCGGTCCAAGGCCCGGCGCCATGCTCGGCGGTTCCGAGATCCTGGACCTCCAGGCGGCGGGGCTTCCCTATGCCGATCTCGCCGCCGTGATCGCCGAGGGGTCGTCCGCCGTTGCCCGGATACGCGCCCAGGTTGCAAATCCCCCCGCGGCCGCAAAAATCGCCCTGGCCTCGACCAAGCTGCTCGCCCCGCTGCCCCGCCCCGCGCGCAACATCTTCTGCGTGGGCCGCAACTACATGGACCATGTCGCCGAGGGCGACCGGACGCGCGGCATCACCAGCAGCGAGCTGCCCAAGTTCCCGCAGTTCTTCACCAAGGCCCCCGAGAGCGTCATCGCCGCAGGCGACACCATCCCCGACCACGGCGCCACCGGCGTGACGCAGTGGCTCGACTACGAGGCGGAGCTCACGCTGATCATCGGCAAGCCCGGCGCGAACATCGAGAAGGAGGATGCGCTGGGCCACGTCTTCGGCTGGACCATCGCCAACGACGTCACGGGACGCGACCTGCAGCGCCGCTACGGCCAATGGTTCAAGGGCAAGTCGCTCGACGGCTCCTGCCCGCTCGGCCCCTGGATCGTCCCGGCCGAGGACCTGGACGCCTCCGACATCGCCATCCAGCTCTGGGTCAACGGCGAGCAGCGGCAGTCCAGCCGGACGAGCAAGATGATCTTCGACGTGAAGGACATCATCCATCACCTCTCGAAGGGCTTCACCCTGCTCCCCGGCGACGTGATCATGACCGGCACGCCCGAGGGCGTCGGCTATGCCATGACCCCGCCGCAGGTGCTCAAGACCGGCGACGTGGTGAAGATCTACGTCGAGGGCATCGGCGAGCTGACCAACCCGGTCGGTTGATCGGCGCAACCAGCCCAGGCTCCGGCGGGCTATGTCAGCCCGCCGGCGTCACATCCAGGCGGTACACGTCCTTCGCCACCTCCGGGTACATGGTCCGGACCCGGGGGTCGTGCCCCGCGATCACGTGGTCCTTGCCCTCGCCCAGCCGCGGCAGCATCGCGATCCCGTCGAGATACTCCGTCACGTTCACCAGCACCGGGAACGGATTGCCCGTCTCGCCATTGGCGAAATAATGCATCGCGTCCGAGGCCACGACGACCCAGCCGCGCTTCGTGTGCACCCGCGCGACCTGGAGCCCGGCCGCATGACCGCCGACGTGGCGCACCGTGATGCCGTCGGCCACCACGCCCTCGCCCTCGTGGAACTGCACGCGGTCGCCATGGACCAGGCGGACGAAGTCCACGATCTGCTCCACGTCATAGGCGCGGCGCATGAAGGGCTTGCACATGCAGGGGCCGGTGGCATGCGCGATTTCGCAGGCCTGGGCGTGGAAGCGCGCACGGGGAAACTTCTCGAAGTTGCCGGCATGGTCCCAGTGCAGATGGGTGCTGACGACGGTGTCGATCTTCGTCGCATCGACGCCGATCTCCTTGAGACCCTCCGTCGGGCAACGCAGGAAGTCGTTGCCGCGCGCCTCGCACAGCTTCCTGTCGGCGCCGCTGTCGATCAGGACGGCGCGGCCGTCCTTCACCGCCGCCCAGACGAAGTAGTCCATGGGCATGAGGGTGTCGTGCGGGTCCGCCGGGGCCATGACGAAATTGTCCCGCGCCTTCTTCCGGGGGTTGGTGGCGTAGCGGATGGCATAGAGATCCCAGGTCATTTCACGTCCCCTTGTTTCCGCCATGCTGGACAGGCTCCGCGGTCGCGTCCAGCCTGCCCCGATCCAGGAGGAAAAGTTCCGCATGCGCATGAAGGCCGCCGTTCTGCACGCCCAGGGGATGCCGCGCCCCTATGCCGAAACGAAGCCCATGCAGATCGAGGAGGTCGAGCTCGAGGCGCCCGGCCCCGGCGAGGTGCTGATCGAGATCGCCGCCGCCGGCCTCTGCCATTCGGACCTGTCGACCGTCGAGAACCAGAGGCCGCGCCCGCTGCCCATCATCATCGGCCATGAGGGGGCGGGCATCGTCCGCGCGCTCGGCGAGGGCGTGACGGGCCTGACCGAGGGCGATCATGTCATCGCGCTCTTCGTGACGAGTTGCGGCGAGTGCCGCTATTGCGTGCGCGGCCGGCCGAACATCTGCGCCTCCTCCTTCGCGACGCGCGCCAAGGGCACGCTGATGTCGGGCGCCAAGCGGCTCAACCGGCTGAACGGCGAGGCGATCAACCACAATTCCGGCCTCTCGCTCTTCGCGCAATTCGCGGTGGTGATGCGCGACAGCCTGGTGAAGATCGACAAGGACATCCCGCTGGAGGATGCGGCCATCTTCGGCTGCGCGGTGATGACCGGGGCCGGCGCCGTGCTCAACACCGCGCGGCTGCGCCCCGGCGAGGAGATCGCCGTGGTCGGGCTCGGCGGCGTGGGGATGAACGCGCTGATGGCGGCCGTCGCGGCGGGTGCCTCGCGCATCATCGCCGTCGATACCAGCGCGGCGAAGCTGGAACTCGCGAAGGAGTGGGGCGCGACCGACACCTTCCTCGCCGGCAATGCCGATTGCGCGGCCGCGGTGCGCGACGCGACGGCGGGCGGCGTCGACACCGTCGTCGAGACCGCCGGGAGCATTCCCGCGCTGGAGCTGGCCTATGCCATCACCGCGCGCGGCGGCAGCACCATCAGCGCGGGGCTGCCGAACGTCGCGGCGAAATTCTCCTATCTGCACGCGGCGCTGGTCAGCGAGGAGCGCAGCATCCGCGGCAGCTACATGGGCAGCTGCGTGCCGCAGCGCGACCTGCCGATGCTGCTGTCGCTCTACCGGCGCGGCAAGCTGCCCGTGGACAAGCTGAAGAGCGGCTTCGTGTCGCTCGAAGAGATCAATCTGGGCTTCGATCGCCTGTCCGACGGCACCGTGCTGCGGCAGATCCTCCGGCCCAACGCCTGATCGGCGTCCCGGCGAGGAATTCTTCATCGCATCGCGCCGATTATGCGCGGGGAGATCGACGTTTGCTCGTTCCGAACCAGGCCATTTATCCTCGGCGGGATGAGCGAGGACGTGCTGATGCCGGATTTCCAGGAGATCATCGCCGCCGAGACCTCCTCCGAGCGCAGTGGCCCCGCGGCCTGGAGCAGGACCGTCACCTCCCGCAACTTCGCATCCCTCCGCCCCCTCGGCCGGGTCAGGCGCATCGGGCCGCAGCCGGCCGGGCAGGAAGCCGGACGCCCCGCCGCTTCAAATCCCGTGGCCTCAAATCCCGTTGCATTAAATCCCGTTGACTGGGGCGGCACGGTCGGGGCGATCCCCGACGAATACGTGGTGTTCGAGAATGTCTTCGTCACCCGGATGGGCGCCGTGGTGGAGGGCAACGACTTCTTCATGGAGGACATGCTCTTCCGCAAGAAGGACTCCGGCGATCTCGGGCCGGAATGGATGCAGCGCTATCTCCGCGACTACGGTGCGACACCGACGGCGGACGGAACCGAGATTTCATCGCACAAGCCGCCGGTGAAGAAATCCGGGACGTATTTCCTGCTGACGCACGGTCATACGCGCAATTTCGGCCATTTCGTGCATGACGTGCTGCCCCGCTTCCACATCTTCGATCATTTGCCCGAAGAGCTCCGGCGCGGGGCCACCCTGCTCGCCGGCCATCACCCCCTGCCGATGCAACAGGCCCTGCTGGAGGCCTTCCGCGGCGACCACCCGATCGCGACGATCAGTCCCGGCCTGGTCTGGCAGATCGAGCGCGTCGTCATGCCGCGCAATCCGATGTCCTCCGTCGCGGTCTCCGTTCCTGCCCTGCGGCATGCGCGGGAAAGGATGCAGCGGATCGCCGGCTCGGACCGCCCGCCGGCGTCGCGCCGACCGGTCTATATCGCCCGCCCGAACCCGCCCGCCCCCGACCCGCGCCGGCTGGACAACCTCCCTGCCCTGGAGGCGCTCCTGGACGAGTACGGTTTCGTCAGGATGCACTGCGAGACCCTGTCCCCGCGGGAGCAGATGGAGCTGTTCCGCGGCACCTCCGTCCTCATCGGCCTGCACGGCGCCGGGATGATGAACCAGCTCTTCCTTCCGGGCGACGCCACCGTGATCGAGATCACCGCCCGTCCACGCAAGCCTCGGCCGAGGCGGCCCAACGGAATGCCGATGTCACCGAGCTGGATCATCACCCTGAGCCAGCTGCTGGGCCTCGGCGGCTACTACTCGATCCCCGAATGGCGCGACGAGGAAGCGCATGTCGACATCGCCACCCTGCGCGACTTCCTCGACTATCTCAGGGAAGAAGGGAAGCTGGGCTGACCGCCTCCTATCTGGTGGTCGGTGCCGGCCTCGCCGGCGCCGTGCATGCGCGGGAGCTTGCCGAGGCCGGGCATCGCGTCCAGGTCATCGACCGGCGCCCTCACCTCGCCGGCAATGCGCATGACGAGGTCGACGCCAACGGCCTGCGGGTGCACCGCTATGGGCCGCACCTCTTCCACACCAGGAACTTCACCGATGCCGCGCCGCTCACGCGGTTCACGCGCTGGGAGCTGCTGCCCGACCATCTCGTGGAGGAGACCGGCCACCGGACGGTGACCTCGGAAGAGCCCTGCGACTATCGGGACAACCACCTCGAGCGGTACTACCCGGTGAAGACGGCGGATGGCCGCTTCCAGCGCCGCTACGAGGCCTATCGCCACCGCGCCGGGCAGCAGGCGCCCCGCATGAGCTTCATCGGCCGCTGCGGCACCTACCAGTATCTGGACATGGATCAGGTCATCAATCAGTCGATCCGGCACGTCCAGGCCTTCCTGGAGCGCGGCGCGCCGCCCCGCTGAAGCCTACCGCAGCGCCTTGGCCAGCCCGTCGAGGCCATCCAGCGTCATCGGGAACATGCGGCCCTCCACCGCGTCCTGGAGCATGCCGATCGTGGCCGTGTAGCCCCAATGCTTCTGCGGCGTCGGGTTCAGCCAGGCGACACGGCGGAAATGGCCGGTGATGCGCTTCATCCAGACCTTTCCGGCCTCCTCGTTCCAGTGCTCCACGCTGCCACCGGGCTCGACCACCTCGTAGGGCGACATGGACGCGTCGCCCACGAAGACCACGCGCCAGTCCGGCCCATAGGTGCGCAGCACGTCCCAGGTCGGGATCTGCTGCTCGTGGCGGCGGCGGTTGGACTTCCAGAAGCGCTCATAGGGGCAGTTGTGGAAGTAGAGGTGGACGAGGTGCTTGAACTCGGATTTCGCGGCGGAGAACAGCTCCTCCGAGGCGCGGATGTGGTCGTCCATGCTGCCGCCGATGTCGAGCAGCAGCAGCACCTTCACCGCATTGCGCCGCTCGGCCTGCATCTTGATGTCGAGCGTGCCCGCATTGCGCGCGGTGGCGCCGATCGTGCCGTTCACGTCGAGCTCGTTGGCCTCGCCCTGGCGCGCGAAGCGGCGCAGGCGGCGCAGCGCCAGCTTCATCGCCCGGGAGCTGAGCGCCGCGTCGTCGTCGAGGTCGCGGAACTCGCGCTTGTCCCAGACCTTCACCGCGCGGCGATGGCGTGAACCCTCCTGGCCGATGCGCACGCCTTCGGGGTTGTAGCCCTCGGCGCCGAAGGGGGAGGTGCCATTGGTGCCGATCCAGCGGCTGCCGCCCTGGTGACGGCCCTTCTGCTCGGCGAGGCGCTGCTTCAGCGTCTCCATCAGCTTGTCGAAGCCGCCGAGGGCCTCGATCTTCGCGCGCTCCTCCTCGGTGAAGAGGCGTTCGGCCAGCTTCTTCAGCCACTCGGCGGGCAGCTCGCGCTGGATGATCTCGCCCGTCACCGTCGTCTCGGGCTCCAGGCCCTTGAAGAAATGGCCGAAGGCCTGGTCGAAGCGGTCGAGGTGCCGCTCGTCCTTCACCAGCGTGGCGCGCGCCAGATAGTAGAAGTCGTCGAGATCGTAGTCCGCGACGCCCTCCTTCATCGCGCCCATCAGCATGAGCCATTCGGTGATCGAGGCCGGCAGCCCCGCCCGCCGCAGCTCCAGGATGAAGGGCGCGAACATCGGCTCAGCTCCGATCGCCGACGGCTGCTTGCAGCCATGGCGTGAATCGGCCCGCAAAAGAAGCGATGAGGCATTTCCTGCGCATGCCGAAATTCCTCATCGCCGCGCGCGATTCAGGAAGGCCAGCCGCTCGAAGAGATGCACGTCCTGCTCGTTCTTCAGCAGCGCGCCGTAGAGCGGCGGGATCGCGACCTTCGCGTCGCTCGTCCGCAGCGCCTCGGCCGGCATGTCCTCGATCATCAGCAGCTTCAGCCAGTCCAGCAGCTCCGAGGTCGCGGGCTTCTTCTTCAGCTCGCCGACCTCGCGGATCTGGAAGAACACGTTCAGCGCCTCGCGCGCCAGGTCCGCGCGCAGGTCCGGATAGTGGCTGTGCAGGATGCGCTCCATCGTCTCCCGGTCGGGGAAGCGGATGAAGTGGAAGAAGCAGCGGCGCAGGAAGGCGTCCGGCAGCTCCTTCTCGTTGTTCGAGGTGATGATGACGATGGGGCGCTGCCGCGCCACGATCGTCTCCCGCGTCTCGTAGACGTGGAACTGCATGCGGTCGAGCTCGAGCAGCAGGTCGTTGGGGAACTCGATGTCGGCCTTGTCGATCTCGTCGATCAGCAGCACGACCGGCGTGTCCGAGGTGAAGGCCTCCCAGAGCTTCCCGCGGATGATGTAGTTGGACACGTCGCGCACCCGCTCGTCGCCGAGCTGGCCGTCGCGCAGGCGGCTCACCGCGTCGTATTCGTAGAGCCCCTGCTGCGCTTTGGTGGTCGACTTGATGTGCCATTCGATCAGCGGCAGGCCGAGGCTGCGGGCGATCTCCTGGGCCAGCACCGTCTTGCCCGTGCCGGGCTCGCCCTTCACCAGCAGCGGGCGCTGGAGGGCCACGGCGGCGTTGACGGCCACCTCCAGCTCGCGGGGGGCGATGTAGCGTTCAGTGCTGGCGAATTTCTTCACGCGGGGTCCTTTCGGGTGGCGGCCTGAGTGTTCGCCCGAGCGGGCGGCCTTCGCAAGTGCGGTGCGGTCGGGCACAAGCCTGGGGATGAACCTCTACTTCCTCGCGATGCTGTGCCTGGGGGCGGCCGGGATGATCGAGAACCGGTGCAGCACGCCGGGGCTGCGGCCGGAACACCCGCCGGCCGACCGCGCCTTCCGGCTGCTCGGGAGGTTCTCCTTCGGCATGTGGCTGGCGCTGATCGTCTTCGGCTTCTGGAAGCTGGACTGGCTGCAGCCCGTGGTGGCGATCGTGGGCTCGCTCGCGGCCAATGCGCTGGTGGTGGCCAATGGCGTGCGGACCTGGTGGCCGGCGGCCTCCATGGGACTGGCGCTGCTGGGGCTAGGGATGGCGAGCAAGCTGTTCTTCGAGGCTTTCTAGCTGCCCTCGGTCGCCGGGCGCGGCCTCTGGCCGCCGTGCGGCCGGATTCTCGGAAGGCCGTCCTACCCCTTTGCGAAGGGCGCAAAATCCTGCGCCAGCCGCTCATAGATCTCGCGCTTGAACGCCACGGCCATGGCCGGGAGTTCCGACAGAAGCGCCCAGCGCCAGGCGTCGAATTCCGGATGCGGGTCGAGGTCCAGGCGGATATCGGCATCCGTCCCGGTGAAGCGCAGGGCGAACCATTTCTGGGTCTGCCCCCGGAATTTCCCGCCCAGCGCCTTGCCGAGCAATTCCGGCGGAAGGTCGTAGTTCAGCCACTCCGGATGCTCGGCGAGGATCTCGGCCTTGGCGGTGCCGACCTCCTCCTCCAGCTCGCGCAGAACGGCCACCCGCAGGTCCTCGCCCGGGTCGACGCCGCCCTGGGGCAGCTGCCAGCCGCCGGCCGCACCCTCGGCATTGGGCATGTCGGCGCGGCGCGCGACGAGGATCAGCCCCTCCGCATTGAACAGGACGGCGCCGACATTCGGCCGGTAGGGCAGCTTCATCGAGAGGCGGTCTCCGCGCGGTTCGCGCCCTGCGGGCGGCTCGCCTCCGCGCCGCGCGGGCGACTCATCACCGCCGTCACCGGCGCGAGCACGACGCTGCGCATCTCGATCCCCGCGGCCCAGGCCGAGATGCGCTCCAGCGCGACGGGCGTCACCTCGCCGAGATAGCCGAGCGCGGCGCCGCGCGACCGGGCCACGCGCTCCAGCTGCGCCAGCCGGGCATCGATTTCGCCGCGCGTGGCGGGATCGTCTACCACCACGTCGACGCTGCGGCCCCAGGCGCGCTCCGGGTTGCCGGCGCCGGGGCGCGGATCGAAATAGAGCAGCCCCCGGTCGGCCAGCGCGATCTGCATCCGCGAGAAAGGCTCGGCCAGGGCCGCGAATCGCTCGCCGCGCAGGGCGCCCATCCCGCCCACGGCGCCGACATGGCCGGGGTAGCGCGCCAGCAGCCAGTCCAGCCGCTGGGCATTCTCCGCCCATGGTAGACCGGTCAGCAGCGCGCGGTTGCCCGGATCGTTCATCGGGAAGCCTGCGGGCTCCATGGGGATGGCGAGCAGCGTCTCGAAGCCGCGGCGCCGCGCGCGCTCGATGAGCGGGTCGGGCCGGGCGGCATAGGGGTTGAAGGCCAGCGCCACGGTGAGCGGCAGCGTGTCGATCGCCTGCTCCGACAGCGCATTGGACAGACCGATCCCGCCCAGGATCAGCGCCACGCGCGGCCGCGTCTCGTCGCGGTTGAAATCGCGCGCATAGGCGCGCAGCGGCATCAGCCCGTCCGGCCCGATCTTCGGCAGGACACCCGCGGCGCTGCCCTCGATGAGGTTCGGATCGATGTAGCGCTGCAGCCCGGACGGCAGCCGCGTCTGCAAGGCGCTCCAGGCGATGGCGGGCGCGGCCTCGACCGGCGCGGGCGGCTCGTCGGCGGCGGCCGCCACGGGCGCGCTGTCCGGCGGCCCGAGCGCGGCGAGCCGCAGGGCTCCCCCGCCGAAGCCCAGGATCACCAGGATCCAGAAGACGCCGAGCCAGCGCCAGCCGTGACTCCGGCGAACAGGATCGTCGGTCACGGCGTCACAGGATCAGCGCTGCGCCCGGCGCTGGGGCTGCGACGCCATGGAGCGGACCAGCGCGATGCCCTGCTGGAGCTGGAAGTCCGTCTCCGGTTTGGTGAGGTCGAGCGCCGGGAAGCCCTCGGGGGGCTGGCGCTGCACACGATCCGTGACGGCGGCCGGCAGGTTCAGCGGCGGCAGCGGCACGGCGCCGTTCTGCGCCTCGGTGCCCTCGGCCCGCAGCGCGCGGCGCAGATCGGCCTCACGCTCGCGGGAGGGCGGCGTGGCGGCCGCGGCCGTTTGCGGATCCTGCCGCGCGGGGCGAACCTCGATGTCCGGCTCGATGCCGGTGGACTGGATGGAACGGCCGGAGGGCGTGTAGTAGCGCGCCGTCGTCAGCCGGATGGCGCCGTTGTTGCCGCCCAGCGGCATCACCGTCTGGACCGAGCCCTTGCCGAAGCTGCGCGTGCCGATGACCACGGCGCGGCGATGGTCCTGCAGGGCGCCGGCCACGATCTCGCTGGCCGAGGCGCTGCCGCCATTCACCAGCACCACGATCGGCAGGCCGCCGGTGATGTCGCCGGCGCGGGCGTTCCAGCGCTGGGCGTCCTCCGGACGGCGGGCGCGGGTGGAGACGATCTCGCCCTGCTCCAGCAGGTCGTCGGCCACCTGGACCGCCTGGTCGAGCAGGCCGCCCGGGTTGTTGCGCAGATCGAGGACGACGCCCTTGAGGTTGTTGCCCGACTGCTGGCGCATCGCCGTCATGGCGCGGCGCAGGTTGGTGTCGGTCTGCTCGTTGAAGGAGGTGACGCGGATATAGGCCACGTCGTTCCCCTCCAGCCGGTAGCGCACCACCTGCGGGCGGATCACGTCGCGCGTGATGGAGATCTCGATGGGGCGCTGCTCGCCCTCCCGGCGGATGGTGAGGCGGATCGCGGTGCCGCGCTCGCCGCGCATCTGCTCGACCGCTTCCTGCAAGGTCAGGCCCTGGGTGCTGGTGCCGTTCAGCATCGTGATGAAGTCGCCGGGCTTCACGCCGGCGCGGGCGGCGGGCGTCTCGTCGATCGGCGAGATCACGCGGATATAGCCGTTCTCCTGCGTCACCTCGATGCCGAGGCCGCCGAACTCGCCACGCGTCTGCACCTGCATGTCGCGGAAGTTGCGCGGGTTGAGGTAGGCGCTGTGCGGATCCAGCCCCGTCAGCATGCCGTTGACGGCGTTCTCGACCAGGTCGCGGTCCTGCACGGGCTCGACATATTCGGCGCGGACGCGCGCGAAGACGTCACCGAAGAGCTGCAGAAGCCGATAGGTTTCGGCACGGCCGCCATCCGCCTGCGCGAAGGCGGCGACCTGCGGGCCGATGATGATGCCAGCCGCGAAGGCGCCCACGACGGCGGCGGTGGTCCCGACCTTGAGCTTCATGCGAACAGCCTCATTCCTACGATTCCATACGCCTTTCCCGCCGGCTGGGCCATGCGGGACGCCGACCGGCCAACGGCGCGCCCCGCAATGCTACACCATTGCCACAGGAAAAGCTTAACCCTTCCTCTACCCACCGGAACATAGGGGCCGAAAAAGGCCGCGTCGGAAGCTGCAAATATTTGTCACAACAAGATTCTCGCCGGCACGCCTGCAACGCGTGAAAAGGCGTCCACATCCGTAACGACGGAAGCTCCGGCGCCGATCACGGCACCTTCTCCCACCCGGATATTGGGCGCGACCACCGCCCCCGCCCCGACCAGCGCCCGCGCCCCGATCCGGACGCCGCCGCAAAGCACCGCGCCGGGGGCGACATGGGCCCCCTCGCCCAGCTCCACATCGTGCTCGACGATGGCGCCGGTGTTCACCAGGGCCAGCCGCCCGATCCGCGCCTGGGCCCCGAGCACGGCCCGCGGCATGACCACGGCCCCTTCGGCGAGCCCGGCGCTGCGGGCGCGGACCGCGGAGGGGTGCAGCAGGGTGGGCAAGGGCGCGCGCAGGCGCCCGGCCGCGGCCAGGCGCGCCGCGTTGTCGCCGAGCGCGACCAGCACGGGTCCGCCGCCATGCGCGGCCTCGCCCCGCACCGGCAGGCCGAGAACGTCCGGCAGGGAGCCCCTTCCGTCAAGGAAGCCCGCCACCTCGAAGCCCGCATCCAGCGCGGCCTCGCAGACGGCGCGGCCATGGCCGCCGGCGCCGAGGATCAGGACCCGCATTCCACCCTCGCCGGATCCGTGTCTAAAATCCTGGGACTGGGGGGATTTCCGCGCATGACCGATCTCGACCTGCTCCGCCTCAACCGGCGCGTGGAGCGCCTGCTCGATCTGCCGGCCGGCGCCCCGGGCGCGACCATCGGCATCGCGCGCGACGGGAAGATGCTGCTGCACCGCTCGGGCGGGCTCGCCTCGATCGAGCTGGGCGTGCCGATCGGGCCCGGCACCGCCTTTCGCATCGCCTCCGTCTCCAAGCAGTTCACCTGTGCCGCCATCCTGCTGCTCGCCCGCGACGGAAAGCTCGCTCCGACCGATTCCGTCCGGAAGCACCTGCCGCATCTGCCGCCCATCCTGGGCAGCATCACGCTCGACCATCTCATGCGCAACACCTCGGGCCTGCGGGACATGCTGGAGCTCAACCGGCTGGGCGGCGTGGATCTCGGCACGCCGCTGACCGAGGCGGAGCTGGACGCGGCCATCGCGCGCCAGGCGACGCTGAACTTCCCGCCCGGCTCGCGCTATCTCTACTCCAACAGCGGTTTCCGCCTGCTGGGCCAGGTGGTGGAGCAGCTGTCGGGCCGGAGCCTCGCGGAATTCCTCGAGGCGCGCATCTTCCGGCCGTTCGGCATGACGCGGACGTGCCACACGCCCCAGCTCGCGGCGCCGGTCCCGGGCCTCGCCACCGGCTACCTGGCCGACGGCGCGGGCGGATTCACCCGCGCCCCGCACGGCTTCCCGCTGGGCGGCGAGGGCGGGCTGGTCTCCTGCGTCGAGGACCTGATGCTCTGGTCGCAGGCCATGGAACGCGGCGCGCTGGGCGGAATCGCGGCGGAGCTGGAGGCGCTGGTGCCATTCCCGAATGGCGAGCCCGGGCGCTATGCGCGCGGCCTCCAGGTGGATGTCTGGCGCGGGCTGCGCAGCGTCAGCCATGGCGGGCTCTGGCCCGGCTACAAGACGGCCTATCTGCGGTTCCCGTCCAAGGGGCTCACCATCGTCGCCATCGCCAACAATGCCGCGCTCGAACCCGCCGTCATGGCCAATCAGGCGGCCGCGGCGGCGCTGGCGGAGGATCCCGACCTGCTGCCCGCGCCGCCGGAGGTGGACCATTCGGCAATGGTCGGAACCTGGCTCTGCCAGGAGGACGGGCTGTCCCTGGATGTCGGGGAAGACGGCGTGGCCCGCATGCATGGCGTTCCCTACGCGCTGGCTCCCACGGCCGACGGCCGGCTCGCGGCGCTGCGGGGCAGCTTTCCCTTCCTGGCCGCGCCCCCGACGAACGGGGTGATGGAGGTGGAGTTCGATGCCGGCTCCCGGCGCCAGTTCCGGCGTGTCGAGCTGGCCGAGACGCCGTCGCTGGACGGCAACTGGGTCTGCACCGAGCTGGGCGCCCGCTGGCAGATTCGCCGCGGCAAGATCCACGCCCGTGGGCCTGTCCGGACATCGGCCTCGGCATGGCACGCCGAGGCGCTGGCACCGCACAACCTGCGCATCCACATCCCCTCGGCGCTCTATCCCGCCTGGGCCGATGCGGTGCTCTCCGCCGACGGGAAGAAGCTGATGGTCAATGCCGGCCGGGCACGCGGGCTGATTTTCGAGCGCCGATGAAGGAATGATGTCCCCGGCGGGATTGGAACCCACGGCCCCCAGATTAGGAATATGCGGGGACGTTCCGACACCGTCCGCCCCCTGGTCGAGCGTGGTGGAGAAAGCCCGGGCCAATGTCGCCGCGATCGCTGACGAGGAGGAGCGGCCGCCTGGCGTGGCGAGTTGGGCCGATCACCCCTGGTTCAGTGAGCCGGCCCTGAGTGAAGCGGAGTGGGCGGAGCCGGCGGCGCAGCAGCCGACCGGTGCGCGGGTGGCGCACGTCGGTTGAGCCTGTTGCTGAACTGGGCCGATTCCACCCCACCTGCAGAGCGCCGGCATATGGCCGCGCCTGACCTCCCCAGATCATCATCCAGGCCACGTCGCGCTAGCGATCCGGAGCCGCGTCTATACTCTTGATGAGGTCCTCCAGCGCATCGCGCCGAAGAAGGACGAGTGTCCGCAGTCGTTCAGACAGGTTCATCGGGATGGGACGCCGCCCCGCGAGCATGGCCCGCAGGCGGCTGCTGTCTCCCAAATCGAGCGCTGCCGTTAGGTCAGCCTGCCAGTGTTCACCAAACAGCGTCTTCCCGAACCGCTTCAATTCCTCCGGTGTCAGATGCACCATGTTTCGCTCTTTGCTCCAAGGCAGCCTGCACCTTCAGGCCGAGAGGAGTCAGGTACCAGCCCCTGCTCCCGAAATCAGCCAGTCCAGCGTTGAACTCCGTCTGAAGCGCCTTGATTGTCGGCCCTGATAGCCGAGGGAAGTAGAATTTCCAGAACTTCTTCTGGGTTATCCATCTAAGCGTATCCTGCCTTCGACAGGAATGTCGCGCAATACCCGCTTAATTTCGCGATCAATCTCGTGCATTCGCTTTTCCTTTCGTCTGATACCGTTTTATTTCCAGAGGTCCTCAATTTAGGAGCTTATATATTTTTGTCAACCTAGTTTATATTTAGGCTAAATCCTCATCTTATTTGCACCCGTAGGCCAGTCTCTTCCAGGCTTCCAGCGCTGTTCGGTGTTGGCGTGCGGTCAAAACGCAAAGCGCCCGCCCTCGCGAGAGGACGGGCGTTTCGTGGTCTAACTCGCGGGGCGTCACGCTCAAGTGCAAGCAGCCGGCTATGATCGTCTATGCCTTTACCCGGACCACCTGCATGCACGATGTCCGCGCATCGCCCCAGGGCGCCGACCTCACCGCGCAGTTGCTCCGCCGCCATTCCGCGCCGATCGCCTGGAACACCGAGTTCGAGCTGCCGAAGTTAGTATGCCTCCAGGAAAGCCTTGTTGCTCCGCCTCCCATCGAGCTCCGAGCTGGCTCCGTTAACGGACCTTCGTTCCTCATCGATGGATAGGCTCCGATCGCTCTCTCATAGGCGAAGCGGCGCGCCTCCGACGGGGACCGCCCAAGCTCTGGAGCGAGCCGGTCGAGCTCGAGCATCCGATCCACGTACCGCGAAATCCATTCCCGCTCCGGTCATGCGGAAAGAACGTCGTATGGGCGCGACGGATAGAAGGGGTCGGCATGACTGGGGCCAGCAGCTGCCCAACGGCACGCGCCTCGCCTCGCGATCAGTGCATCTCCGGCCGTGGGTGTGCCGCCTCATAGGCCTGAACTCGCTGCCCAATCGCTCGGACAGCCATGGCGCTGACTTCCTGACCTGAATGTATGCGCAGGGCCCGCCGGGCCGCCAGAGGCGACGTGGCGCAGGCACAGAGAAGGATGACCATGCCCGTCGCTAGTGCCGCGACGGCGAGGTGCATCAAAGCACCGCCCAGGCGACGGCCGACCAGAACGCGATCACCGGCAACGCCACCCCGCCGAACAACCACGTGATGACGAAGAGCCTCACGGATTTCCCGGGCGTAAGATCGCGGCCGCCGACTGGTCGAGACAGCGAAGACATTAGCTGAACGCCATG
Organism: Roseococcus sp. SYP-B2431; assembly: GCF_004336745.1. GTDB lineage: Bacteria > Pseudomonadota > Alphaproteobacteria > Acetobacterales > Acetobacteraceae > Roseococcus. Next base: position 131,653 of record NZ_SJXD01000030.1, on the reverse strand, counting down.
GCCAATGCGAATGCGCCCAGTACAACGATGATGGCCGCCACCGGGACGCTCAGCCGCGGCTTCATCACTTCTTTCCGCCCCGAGGCAGCGTCGCGGCCTTCCTGGCGCCTGCGGCGACAGCATCTTGTGGATGCGCGAAGGTGGTCGAGGACCGGAATAGCTCCCGGCCGTTCTCATCACGGAGCACGAAGCCCCACCGGCCATCCCGAGGCTCTGCTTCAGCATGGCTCAGGGGGTTTGAGGCTACCAGAATGGCTGTTGCTCCAGGTCCGCTACGGGTCTCCAACTGATGGGTCCGCAAGATGTGAGGGCCACTTCCGTCATAACTCACTGAAAGAAATGGTGTCCCCGGCGGGATTCGAACCCACGGCCCCCAGATTAGGAATCTGGTGCTCTATCCGGCTGAGCTACGGAGACGACCGCCCTCGCCCATAGCACAGCCGCCCGCCCGAGGCGAAGTCTGGCCTTGTTCGCGTTTCACCCCCAAATACTCCGCATGGCTCCGATTCGCCCGCGCCTTCTGATGCCTGAGGCGCCCGCGCTGGTCGCGTCGCACGGCCGCGCCACCCTGCTCACCCCCGATGGGGAGGTCCTGACCCTCACCGGCTCGCACATTGCCGAGGCGCTGGGCGAATACGCGCCCCCGCTCCTCGTCCATGCCCCCGCCACCGCGCGCCGGCTCGACCTGCCGCGCTTCCTCGATGCGCTGGACCTGCTGGAGCTCTTCGCCTTCGCGCTCCCCGCCCGCCACGCGCCGCCCACGCCGCGCGGCCTGGCCCTGGTGCTCGGCCTCCCGCCGCCGGAGGACGACGAGGCGGCGGCGGCTCTCCTGCCCGAGATCGCCTCCCGCCTGCTCCGCGCCCTCGCCGACGAGGCCAGTGCCCCGTTCGGCCGCGACGCCGCGGCGATGGCCGCGCAGCTCGCGCAGGCGGCCGACTGGCCCTGGGTGCCGAGCGTCCTCGCCGCGCTCGGCCAGCCCGACGCCAGGCCCTCGCGCGACGCCTTCAAGCCCTGGCGCCGCCTGCCCGAATGGGAGGAGACCGCGCCCCCGCCGCCGCCCGCGAGCTTCGAGGTCACCGGCGCCGATGCCCGCCGCCGCCTGGCCGAGATGCTGGGCACCGGCGCCGAGCAGCGCCCGCAGCAGGCCGACTTCGCCTCCGCCGCCGCCGGCGCCTTCGCCCCGCGCGAAGCCGAGGGCGCGCCCCACATGGTCCTGGCTGAGGCCGGCACCGGCACGGGCAAGACGCTGGGCTACATCGCCCCCGCCTCGCTCTGGGCGGAGCGCAACGGGGCGCCGGTCTGGCTCAGCACCTATACGCGCAACCTGCAGCGGCAGATCGACCAGGAGCTGATGCAGCTCTTCCCCGACCCCGAGGAGCGCCGCGCCCGCGTGGCCGTGCGCAAGGGCCGGGAAAACTACCTCTGCCTGCTGAACCTGGACGAAGCGTTGGGCCAGTACGGGCTGCGCCAGATGGCCCTTCCGCTGGCGCTGGTCGCGCGCTGGGCCGGCGCCACGCGCGACGGCGACATCACCGGGGGCGATTTTCCGGGCTGGATCGGCGAGCTGTTTCCGCCCGGCACGCTTTACGGCCTGGGCGACCGGCGCGGCGAATGCATCCGCTCGGCCTGCCAGCACTACAAGAAGTGCTTCGTCGAGCACTCCATCCGGCGCGCGCGGACGGCACGATTGGTGGTCGCGAACCATGCGCTGGTAATGGTGCAGGCCGCGCTCGGCGGCGGCGAGGACGGCAAGCCCACGCGCTATGTCTTCGACGAGGGCCATCACCTTTTCGACGCGGCGGATGGCGCCTTTTCCGCCGCGCTCTCTGGCGTCGAGGCGGCGGAGCTGCGCCGCTGGCTGCTGGGCGCCGAGGGCGGCCGCTCGCGCGCCAAGGGGCTGCGCGCCCGCATCAGCGAGCTCGCCGGCGACATCCCGGAGCTGCTGGAGCCCATGGAGGCCGCGCTGCACGCCGCGCGCTGCCTGCCCGGCGGCGGCTGGTACGGCCGGCTGACGGACGGCTCGCCGCCGCCCGAGGGCGCCACGACCGAGGCCTTCCTCCGCGCCGCGCGCCAGCAGATCCTGGCCCGCGCGCCGGATGACGACGGCATCTACACGCTGGAGGTCGACTTGCATCCGGTGACGGAGGAAGTCGCCGAGACCGGCGCCGAGCTCGCCCGCGCCCTGCGCGCGCTGGAGCAGCCGCTGACCCTCCTGCGCGACCGGCTGGCCGCGAAGCTCGAGACCCCCGAGGGCGAGGACGAGCCGGAGGTCGGCGAGCGCATCCGGCTTGAGACCGCCATGCGCGGCATCGAGCGGCGCGCCCTCATGCCGCTCGCCGCCTGGCGCGGCATGCTGGGCCAGCTCGACGCCCCCGCGCGCGAGGCCGGCACGCGTCCGCTCATGGTGGACTGGCTCCAGCTCGATCGCCGCGACGGGCGCGACGTGGATGCCGGCCTGCACCGCCACTGGCTCGACCCGACCATCCCCTTCGCGCAGACGGTGGCCGCTCCCGCGCATGGCCTGCTCGTCACCTCCGCCACCCTCACCGACGCTGCCAAGCGCGACGACCCCGAGGCCGCCTGGCATGAGGCCGAGGCGCGCAGCGGCGCCCTGCACCTGCCGCTGCCCGCGATCCGCGCCGCGCTGCCCTCGCCCTTCGATTATGCGAGCAATACCCGCACCTATGTCGTGACCGACGTGGACGCCCGGCAGCCCGGTCCGGTGGCCAGCGCGATGCAGCAGCTCTTCCTCGCCTCGGGCGGCGGCGGCCTCGGCCTCTTCACCGCCATCCGGCGGCTGCGCGAGGTGCAGTCGCGCATCGGACAGGCGCTGGAGGCGCGCGGCATCCCGCTCTACGCCCAGCACGTGGATGCAATGGACAACGCCACCCTGGTCGACATCTTCCGGGCGGAGGAGAACTCCTGCCTGCTCGGCACCGATGCGATGCGCGACGGCGTGGACGTGCCCGGCCGCGCGCTGCGCCTGCTGGTCTTCGACCGCGTGCCCTGGCCCCGCCGCACCATCCTGCAGCGCGAGCGCCGGCTGCACCTCTCCGGGGGCGATCCGCAGGGCTATGACGACACCCATGCGCGCCACAAGCTGCGGCAGGCCTTCGGGCGGCTCATCCGCCGGGCGGACGACAGGGGCGTCTTCGTCCTGCTCGACCGCGCCTGCCCCTCGCGCATCCTGGCCGGCCTGCCCGGGGGCGTGACCCCCCAGCGCGTGTCGCTCGCCCAGGCCGTGGCCGGCACAAGGGAGCTGCTGGGCGGGTAGCGCCGGCAGCGTGACTCATGCTCTCGAAGCGATGAGCCAGAGGCTTTGTCGCGAACCCTTGCGAACGGAAAAGCCGCTAAAGATGCGCTTGCAGCCCGCATTCGATGAGCCTCGACCAAACCTCCTCCGCCGTGTCCGCGAAGCGGAAGAGCTCGCATTCGAACCGGTCGACCATGCCGTTCTCGACCAGGGCGTCGAAGTTGATCACCGAGCGCCAATAGGCCTCGTCGAACAGGACGATGCTGACCGGCGGCGCCTTGTCGGTCACCCGCAGGTTGAGCATCTCGAAGAGCTCGTCCAGCGTTCCGAAGCCTCCCGGAAAGACCACCAGCGCATTCGCACGCATCGCGAGGTGCATCTTGCGCATCGCGAAGTAATGGAACTGGAAGGTCAGCTCGGGCGTCGAATAGGGGTTCGGGCCCTGCTCGTGCGGCAGCCTGATGTTGAAGCCGATGCTCGGCGCGCCGGCATCGAAGGCGCCGCGATTGGCCGCCTCCATGAGGCCGGGCCCGCCGCCTGTCGCGATCACGTTGTTGCGGATACCGCCCTCGCCGACGATGAGCGCGCCGCCGCGCTCGGAGGCGATGCGCCCGAAGGCCCGCGTCTGCTCGTACCAGAAGGGCTGCCGGCCCGGCCCGTCTTCCCGGACGCGCGCCGATCCGAACACCACGATGGTGGAGCCGACATGCCAGTTCCGCAGCGCCTCCTCCGCCTTGGCGTATTCGAGCAGGAAGCGCACGCCCCGCATGGAATCGCCGAGGATGAAATCCTGATCGAATGCCGGCAGGCGGTAGCTCGGCAGCGATGTCCTGTCGTCCAAATCAACTCTCCCTTCCAGGTCGGGGCACTATCCCACGGCCGCGCCGCGCTGCCTCCCCTGGACCTCAGCGCCCGCGACGCGTCCGCGTTGCACCGGAGCGGCGACATGCCGGCGCGGCGGGAAACCGGACTCACCGAAGGGCCTTGCCAGCCGGCCCGGCCGGCATAACGCTGCCCAAAGGCGGGGCCGCCTTCACGATCACCTTCCCTGCCGAGCTTTCGGTGCGCCGCCATGGCCGATGCCCGCGTGGGGGCGCGATCCGGCACGCGGGATGGCATGCGGAAGGTCAGGACCGGCCACGCAGCCGCCCGTGTGAACGACGCGGGAATGCCATGACGGACCGCATCACACCGGCCGGGATCAGATGAGGAGACGTGTCGATGAGTGAAGGCGAAACCTACGCCCAGCGGCCCGCCCTGCGGGGCACGCGGCACATGGCCTCGGCGGGGCACTATGCGGCGGCGCATGCCGCCTTCGCGATCCTGGAGGCCGGCGGCAATGCGGTGGATGCGGCGGTGGCGGGCGGCATCACGCTCGGCGTCGTCCAGCCGGACATTGTGAACGTCGCGGGCGTGGCGCCGATCATGATCCGCATGGCGGACGGGGAGATCTGGACCATCGCGGGCCTCGGCCACTGGCCCGCCGCGGCCGATCCCGAGCACTTCGCCCGCGAGTACGGCGGCGCCATCCCCGAGGGCCTCCTGCGCACCGTCGTCCCGGCCGCGCCCGACGCCTGGATCACCGCGCTCAAGCGCTTCGGCACCATGACCTTCGGCGAGGCCGCGCAGCATGCCATCCGCATGGCCGAGGGCTTCCCGGTCTATCCTCTGCTCGCCGGCATGATCGCGGCCAAGCAGGAGAAATACGCGCGCTGGCCCTCCAACGCCGCGATCTTCCTGCCGGAGGGGCGCGCGCCGCGCACCGGCGAACTCTTCATCCAATCCGACCTCGCGCAGTCGCTGCGCTACATGGCCGACGAGGAGGCGGCCGCGCGGCACCGCGGCGCCGATCGCGAGGGCGGGCTCGAGGCCGCGCGCGCGGCCTTCTACGCGGGCGACATCGCGCGGGCGATCGTGAAGTACCACGAGCAGGAGGGCGGCTGGATGACCGCCGCCGATCTCGCCGGCTACCACTCGCCCGTCGAGCGCCCGGTCTCGGTCAGCTTCAACGGCGTGGAGGTCTATACCTGCGGCGTCTGGTGCCAGGGGCCGGTGCTGGGCCAGGCGCTGAACCTGCTCGATCCCGCCGCGCTCAAGGCCATGGGGCACAACAGCCCGGATTACCTCCACACCCTCGTCGAGGCGATCAAGCTCGCCTTCTCCGACCGCGAGGCCTTCTACGGCGATCCGCGCCATGTGGAGGTGCCGCTCGACACGCTGCTGAGCCTCGAATACGGGCGCGCGCGCCGGAAGATGATCGACCCCGCCCGCGCCTGGCCGGACATGCCGCCGCATGGCGATCCCTACGCCGCGCCGCGCGTCCAGGAGGGCCTGCGCCTGCTGGACGGCGTGCCCTCCGGCCCGCCGCGCGACACCTCCTACATCTGCACCGTGGACCGCTGGGGCAACACGGTCTCCGCCACGCCGAGCGACGTCTCCTACGACACGCCCGTCATCCCGGGCACGGGCCTCTGCCCCTCCTCGCGCGGCTCGCAGAACTTCATGGCGGAGGGGCATCCGAGCCGCGTCGCGCCCGGCAAGCGGCCCCGCCTCACGCCCAATCCGGCCATGGCCGTGTCGCCCGGGAAGTACGTGCTGCCCTTCGGCACGCCGGGCGGGGACGTGCAGTCGCAGGCCATGCTGCAGGTGCTGATGAACCTGATGCTCTTCGACATGGACCCGCAGGACGCCGTCGAGCATCCGCGCGTCGCCTCCTACAGCTACCCGGACAGCTTCGAGCCGCATCACTCCTACCCGGGCCGGCTCTGCCTGGAATCGCGCATCCCGCAGGCGACGGGCGAGGAGCTGGCGCGGCGCGGGCACCAGGTGTCGTGGTGGCCCGACCGGATCTGGCGCGCGGGCGCCGTCTGCGCCATCCATGCCGACCTGGAGACGGGCGTGATGACCGGCGGCGCCGATCCGCGGCGGCCGAGCTACGCCGTCGGGTGGTAGCGAGCCGCTACAGGAGCGGCGCGACCGCTTCCTTCGGCCGCGCCAGGACCGTGCCTTTCGGCGCGACGACGATGGGCCGCTCGACCAGGATCGGGTGGCGCACCATGGCGTCCAGAATCTGCCCCTCCACCGCATCGAGCAGGCCGAGCTCCACGGCCAGCTTCTCCTTGGTGCGGAGGATGTCGCGCGGCGTCTTGCCCATGGCCTTCAGCAGCGATGGAGCTGCGGCTGAGTCCATCCGGTCTTGAGGTAATCCACCACCTTCGGCTCATGGCCCGCCTCGCGGATCATCGCCAGCACGTTGCGCGAGGTGCCGCATTTCGGGTTGTGGAAGATGGTGTAGCCGTCGCTCATCGTCGCTGCCCTTGGATCTCAGTCGGCCGTGATGCCGAGACGTTGGACCACGGCCGACCAGGTGTCGATCTCGCGCTGCACGAAGGCCCGGAACTCCTCCGCCGTGCTGCCCACCGGCTCGCTGCCCAGGTCCAGGATGCGGGCGCGCACCTCCGGCACCTGTATCGACGCCGCGACCGCGGCCTGGAGCGCGCGCATCATCGGCTCGGGCGTGCGCGCCGGGGCGAAGACGCCGTTCCAGTCATAGCTGGAGAAGCCCGTGAAGCCGGCTTCGGCGATGGTCGGCAGTTCCGGGAAGGCGGGCGCGCGCGTCTCGCCCGTGGTGGCGACCGCCTTGATGCGCCCTTCGCGGATATGCTGGATCGCCGAGGGAATGAAGGCGAAGTAGCACTGCACATGGCCGGCCATTAGGTCCACCAGGGCCGGCCCGCCGCCGCGATAGGGGACATGCGTCATGTCGAGCCCGGCGCGCTCCTTGAAGATCTCCATCGCCAGGTGCTGCGCCGAGCCGTTGCCCGAGGAGGCGTAGGAGAGCTGGCCCGGGCGCTGCTTCGCATAGGCGATGAACTCGGCCAGCGAGCCCGCCGGCACGGAAGGGTGCAGCGCCAGCGCATTGGCGCCGCGGATGATCTGCGTGACGGGAACCAGATCCTGCAGCACCTTGTAGGGCATGGCGCGGCCGAGGGCCGGGTTCACCGAATGCGACGCGATGTCGACGAGGAAGGTGTAGCCGTCCGCCGCCTCGCGCGCGACGGTCCCGCCGGCGATGAGGCCGGAGGCGCCGGGCTTGCTCTCGATGACGACGGACTGGCCCAGCCGTTCGGTGAGGTGCGGCGAGAGGAGCCGCATGGTCACGTCCGCGCCGCCGCCCGGCGAGGTGCTGAGCACGAAGCGGACGGGTCGGCTGAAGGGCGATTGCGCCCGGGCTTGCGAGGCCAGCGCCAGCGCCGGCACGGAGAGAAGGAACTGCTTGCGGGACAGCATCGCGGAGGCCTCGAGGTTGCGGCCTCTTCCTTTGCCACCAAGCTTATATTCGAAGCAATATTGCGGCGGGGCCGGTTTTCGCCCCATCGCGCTCGATCGGGGCGCTCCTGCGCCTTGTTTGAGCGCGACTGCCAAATCGTCAGGCGATGACCCGCGCCACGCCGTCCCTGGCCACCTCGCGCCCGTTCGACACGACCAGCTTCGGCGGCTTCCGCGTGACCACGGCCTCGGCGAGGCTCTCCGCCTCCACCACGACCAGATCGGCCTGGGCGCCGGCCTCCAGCCCGTAGCCGGCGAAGCCGCAGCCTTTGGCCGCCTCGATGGTGACGGCGGCCAGCGCCCATTCCACCTCCTCGTCGCGCCGCAGCTCGTATTTCAGCCCGACCATCGCGGCGCGGGCGAGCATGTCCGGCGCGTTGTAGGGGTTCCAGGTGTCGCGGATATTGTCGTTGCCGGCGAAGAGCGTGACGCCGAGCTCCCGCGCCCGGCGCAGCGGCGGCGTCGCGCGCGACGGCGGCGCGGAGGTGCAGACCGCCACGCCCGCCTCGGCCAGCATCGCGAGCAGCGCGTCCGCGCGCGGCGCCGGCACGTCGCCCAGCGCGAAGCCATGGCTGATGGTGACGCGCCCCTGCGCGCCGATGGCCCGCGTGCGCTCGGCGATCAGCTCCATGCTGAAGGCGCCCAGCTCGTGCGGCTCGTGCAGGTGGATGTCGACGGGCTTGCCGTGCCGCTCGGCCAGCTTGAACACGATGTCGAGGTGCTTCACCGGATCGCGGTCGATCACCGAGGGATCGAGGCCGCCCACCACGTCGCAGCCCAGCCGCAGCGCCTCTTCCATCCATTCCTCGGCGCCCGGCGTGCGCAGCAGGCCGGATTGCGGGAAGGCGACGAGCTGGATGTCCATCACGCCCCGCAGGGATTCGCGCAGCTCCAGCAGCTTCTCCACATGGCCGAGGCGGCTTTCCTCGTCGACGTCCACATGGCTGCGCAGCCGCGTCGTGCCCGCGGCGAGATGCGCGAGGCACAGCGCGCGTCCCTCGCGCGCAGCGTCCATGCCGAGCGCCTTGCGGACCGCCTTCTCGTTCTCGATGCGGTGGCGCAGCAGCGGGCCGACCTCGTTGCGCCACCAGGGGCGGCCCCAGAGCGTCTTGTCGAGATGGCAGTGGCCCTCGACGAGGCCGGGCAGGAGGATCGCCGCCGCGCCCTCGCGCGTGCTCGGCGTCAGCTTCGCGATGCGGCCCCCGGCGACATGCACATCCACCGGCGCGCCGCCTAGCGGCCGGACGTGCTCGAGGATCACGCCATCACCCAGTCGCGGAAGAGCGGCAGGTCGATGTTGCCGCCGGAGAGGATCACGGCCACGCGCCTGCCGCGCATCTTGCCGCGCTCCTGCATCAGCGCCGCGAAGCCGGCCGCGCCGGCGCCTTCCGCGAGGTTGTGCGTGTCCGTCCAATAGGCGCGCACGGCCTCGCGCACCTCGTCGTCCGTGACGGTCACGATGCGCGCGGCGCCCTGGAGGATCATCTCCAGCGCCTTAGGGTCCGGCACGCGGGTGGCCATGCCGTCGGCCAGCGTATCGGCGGAGTCCGTCTCGACCACCCGACCGGCCGCGAAGCTCCGCGCATAGGCGTCGGCGCCGGTGCTCTGCACGCCGACGATCTGGGTCGAAAGCCCCAGCAGGTCGCGCGCCATGATGCAGCCGCAGATGCCCGAGCCGAGCCCGATCGGCACGTAGAGCGCGTCCAGCGGCGGCGCCGCGCGGAACAGCTCCAGCGCATAGGTGGCGACGCCCTTCACCAGCGCGGGCGCGAAGGAGGGCGCGAAGTCCAGCCCGCGCTCGGCCGCCAGCTGCATGGCGAATTGCCGCGCCACGTCGAAGTCGCGGCCGCGCTCGATCAGCTCCGCGCCCAGCGCGCGCATCGCGGCGTTCTTCTCGAGGCTGTTGCCCTCGGGCACGACGATGGTGACGGGAATGCCGGCCCGCGATCCGGCATAGGCCAGCGACTGGCCGTGATTGCCGCGCGTGGCGCTGATGACGCCCCGGGACTTCAGCGTGTCGAAGAAGGTCAGCCCGCCGCGGACCTTGAACGCGCCCGTGGGCGTGTGGTTCTCGTGCTTGACCCAGACCTCGCAGCCGGCTCGCGCGGAGAGCAGCGGCCAGGCGAACTGGGGCGTGGTGAGGAAGTGCCGGCGGACGAGCTGCTCGGCCGCTTCGAGGTCGGGGAGGGTGAACATTCCCGGAGCGTAGCTTGAGGGGCGCCGCCCCTCAAACTCCCCGCCAGGGCTTTTGGCCCTGAGGCTGCGAAGAACTCCGGCTGCGGAGGATTCTTACGCCTGGAAGGCGACGGGCGCCGCCGATGCCGGTTGCACCGGCAAGTCCGGCAACGCCCCAGGCGCGGAAAGGACCTCCGAAGCCGACCCGCAGGGGTTTTTCAGCAGCCCGCTACTTACGAGGCCTGCTGGATGGCGCTCAGGGTCCAGGGGCCGCCCTGCACGCGCACGAAGGTCCAAAGCTCGGTCGCCATCGTCCGCACGTTCGGGTCGCCCTCGGTCACCGCGCCGGTCTGCTTGTCGCGCGTCACGTCCACGAGGCTGAAGCGCATCGCCACGGTGGCATAGTCGCGCGGCCCCTCGCTCCAGGACTCCGACAGGTCGCCCTGCTCCAGCTTCACGTCGCGCGTCTCGTTCTTCCAGCCGCGCTGCTCGAGCGCCTCGAAGTCGTCGCGGAAGTACTGGACCATCTCCGGCGTCGCGAGGCGCGAGAGGGCATTCGTGTCGCCGCGCGACCAGGCGTTGTTGACCTCGACCAGCGTGCGCTCGAAGGCTTGGAAGTCGGCCGGGCCGATGCCGAGCTCGTCCACCGGGCGGCCGCGGCCCGCGCTGCCGCCGCCCATCATGGCGGGCTGCGGCGGGGCGCCCTCGCGCATCATTGCGTTCGGTACGCCGGCCGGCGCGGCCTGCTGCTGGCGGCGGCGCAGGAAGCCGACCACCAGCGCCACGAGGCCGGCGATGATCGCGACCTGCAGGAGGAAGCCGAGGAGGCCCGCCATGCTGCCCAGGCCGCTGAAGAAGCCGCCGCCGGCCAGCAGGCCGAAGATGCCCGCGCCCAGCAGGCCGGCCATCAGGCCGCCCATGAAGGGATTGCGCGCGAAGAAGCCGCCCTGGCGCGCGGGATTGGCCGCGCCGACGCCCGGCGCGCCCGGACGCGGCGCCGTGGGCTGCTGCATCGTGCGGTCGAACTGGCGCGGCGCGCTCGGCGCCGTCGTGGTGGAGGGCGGGGCGGAATAGGTCCGGCTGCCGCGGCTGCCGGAGGACGACCCGCCACCGGGACGCGCATCGGCCAGGACGGGTGCGAGCGCGAGGCCGGCGGCGGCCAGGAGGGTCAGGAAGCGGGCACTGCGGCGCATGATATCGGCATCTCCCAGAAAATGACGCCCCAGGGGGCAATTCTGTCTTGGATGCAATATAGTGGAAGATCGGGCGGATTGCGACATCCTCTCTCGCAGGACACTCTCGCGGCGTTTTCCAGCGGAGGTCCGGATGTGGTGTCGTAATGTTCTGGCGGCAGTGGCGGTCGCGTCGGGGCTGTCCGGCGCGGCCCTGGCCCAGTCGCCGCAGCGGATTTTCCGCGCCGCCACCAGCGTGGACGCGGCGACGCTCGACCCGCATGCGAACAACGCCGTCTTCACCTATCTGGTCGTAAGCCAGGTCTACGAGCCGCTGACCATCCGGGGCGACGACCTCAAGGTCCAGCCGGGCCTCGCCACCTCCTGGGAGCAGGTCGAGCCCACGCGCTGGCGCTTCCGCCTCCGCCAGGGCGTCCGTTTCGCCGGCGGCGAGAGCTTCGAGGCGGATGACGTCGTCTTCAGCATCCAGCGGGCCCTGGCTCAGACCAGCAACTACGGCATCTACGTGGACACGGTGGCGAGCGCCGTCGCGGTGGACGGGCTGACGGTCGATATCGTCACCCGCGTCCCCGATCCCGTGATCCCCGACAAGATGACGCGGATCCTCATCATGGATCGCGGCTGGAGCGAGGCGAACCGCAGCGCGGTGCCGCAGAACTTCGCCCAGCGCGAGGAGCTTCCGGCCTCGCGCGCGGCCAATGGCACCGGCCCCTTCATCATCCGCTCGCGCGAGATCGATCAGCGCACCGTCATGGTGCGCAACCCGAACTGGTGGGGCACGGCGGCCGGCGCGGCGCCGCAGGGCAACGTGACCGAGTACCACCACATCACCCTGACCAGCGACGCGACCCGCGTGGCCGCGCTGCTCTCGGGCGAGGTGGACTTCGTCCATGTACTGCCCGTGCAGGACGTGGCGCGCATCCGCGCCAATCCCCGCCTGCGCATCCTGGAGGGCCAGGAGAACCGCACCGTCTTCGTGGGCTTCCGCCAGGACATCGACGCCCTGGCCGGCAGCGACGTGACCGACCGCAATCCCTTTCGCGACCTGCGCGTGCGGCAGGCGGTGGCCCATGCCATCGACGTCCAGACCCTGCGCCGGACGACGCTGCGCGGGCAGGCCGTGCCCACGGGCAGCATGTGGACGCAGTTCGTGAACGGCTGGGACCAGTCGACCGACGCGCGCCTGCCCTTCGACCGCGCCCGCGCGCGCGCCTTGCTGGCCGAGGCCGGCTATCCGCAGGGCTTCTCGGTCCCGATGGACTGCCCGGTCGGCACCTATGACGAGACCTGCCAGGCCATCTCGGCCATGCTGGCCAATGTCGGGATCCGGGTCGCGCTCAACCTGAATTCGAGCGCCATCTACACGCAGCGCTCCCGCCGGCGGGAGACGATGTTCTACGTCCAGACCTGGGGCGTGCCGACCTTCGATGCAAGCTACACGCTGCGCGCCGTCATGGCCTCGCGCGAGATCGGGGGGCCCAGCACCTGGAACTTCGGCGGCTGGTCCAATGCCGGGTTCGACGCGCTGATCCCGCGCATCGACGGCGAGGCCGATCCGGCCGCCCGGCGCGCGCTGATCGTCGAGGCGCACAGGATCCACAATGCGGATGTCGGGCACCTGCCGCTCTACCACATGATGATCCCCTGGGCGCACCGGCAGGGCGTGGCGATGCGCCACCGCGCGGACAACCAGTTCCAGGTGCGCGAGATCCGCGTGGAGTAGCCGGCCATGCGCGCCCTGGCCTGGCTTGGCCGGCAGGGCCCGCGGGCCATGGGCGTGATCGTGCTGATCGGCGTCGCCGTCCCGCCGCTCGGTCGGGTGCTGCGGCCCTACCTTGCCGAGGCGGTCTTCCTGCTCCTGGTCCTCGCCTTCCTGCGCGTGGACACGGCGCGGTTGCGCGGGCACCTGCGCCGGCCGGGGCTGATCCTGGCGGCGACGGCCTGGACCGCGCTGGCCGTGCCGCTGCTGTTTCTCGGCGCGGCGAGCGTCGCCGGGGTCCGGCAGGCGGCGCCGGGCCTGTTCCTCGGCCTGATGCTCCAGGGGCTGGCCTCGCCGATGATGGCCGCGCCGTCGCTCGCGGCATTGATGGGCCTCGACGCGACGCTCGTGCTCGTCACGCTGGTGACGGGGACGGTCATGGTGCCCCTGGTGGCGGCGGGCTTCGCCCAACTCTTCCTCGGCGATGCGCTGGCCATCCCGCCCGTCGCGCTGGGGGCGAAGCTCGCCTTCATGCTGGCCGGCTCGTTCCTGGTCGCGGCGGCCCTGCGCCGGCTGCTCGGCGCCGCGGCCCTTTCACGGCAGGGGGATGCGATCAACGGCATCAACACCCTCCTCCTGCTGGTCTTCGTCTCGGCCGTGCTGGGCGACGTGGCCTCGATCGCCTGGGCGGACCCCTGGACCTGCGCCGGGCTGCTGGCGCTGGGCTTCGCCGTCTTCGCGGGTCTGCTGGCCGGAACGGCCTTCGTCTTCCGCGGCGCGGGGCGCGTTCCGTCCCTGTCGCTGGCCGTCATGGCCTCGCAGCGCAACATGGGGCTGATGTTCGCGGCCACCGCGGGCCAGCTGCCCGCGACGGCCTGGACCTATTTCGCCCTCTGCCAGTTCCCGATCTACCTCTCGCCGCTGCTGCTGCCGCCCGTGCTCCGGCGGCTCGGCCTCGACGCGGCTCAGAACCAGTAGGGGTTGGACCAGGCTTTCCGGCCCGCGGAGTCGATCACCACCACGCGGGCGAAGCCGCCGGCCCGCAGCCTCGGCTCCAGCCCCAGGGTGACGCGGGTCTGGCCGGGCGCGACGGACTGCTTGGCGCAGGAGCCGAGCCCCAGGACCATGACGGCGGAGGCGGGCGAGCAGGTGATCTCCACGCGCTCCTCGCCCCAGGCGAGGCTTTCGATGGCCGGGCCTTGCGTCGCGTAGAAATGGCCGGCCTTCAGCGCCGCCAGCAGCGCCTCCGGCTCGTTGGCCCGCGCCTTCGCCATGAGCCATCCGCCGAACCAGTCGGGGCTTTCGAAATGCGCGTCGTCCGCCGCGATCACGTTGATCCGGCGGCCCTCGGCGAGGAGCTGGTCCACCAGGTAGGTCCCGTCGCCGCGGTCGGTGCGGACGGCGCTGGTGTGGTTGTAGATCTCCACCGCATGCGCGCCCGGGATGGTGGCGGCGTCCGCCGCGGTCAGCGCATACCAGCCGGGATGCGGGATGGCGACGAAGGCGCCCGCGTCCAGGCAGCGCTGCGCGAGCTCCGGCCCCGTTTCGCCCTCCGCGGTGTGCGGGAAATCGAGCGGCAGACCGACCGCCAGGATGTGCCAGGTCTCGCCCAGTGCCGTCGCCGGCGCATGCACCTCGGCGCCGAGGATGGTCGTGAAGGCATCGGTCCGGAACCCGCGCGTGTCGACGATCGGGAAGCCGTACTTCGCCAGGAAGTGGTCGGTGATGGCGAGGAAGTCGTACCCGCCCTCGCGATAGGCGGCGCAGACCTCCTCGGGGCTGCGCCTTCCGTCCGTGGCGTCGGAATGGGTGTGGATGTTCCCCTTCCAGAAACGCCCCGGAGCCGCGAAGGCCGGATCGGCCCGCATCACGCCAGCGCCGGCCCGCGCCTGTTGCGCAGGAACTGCACGACCAGCAGCGCCAAGCCCAGGGCGATGCCGATCAGATGCGGGACCGGGATCGCATCGCCGAAGGCGGCCTCGAAGATGGCCGGGAAGATCATCAGCAGGCCGGCCAGCGCCATGCCCCAGCGCTCGGCCTGGCTCAGCCGCGTGATGCCGAAGCCCTGGGTGGCCGAGGACAGCGCGGCGAGGCCGAGCGTCGCCAGCACCGTCTGCCAGGCCACGTCGAGCCAGGTCATGCCGGGCTTGAGGCTCAGCAGCAGGCCCACGCCGTCGGGATCGGTGACGAAGACGAAGGGCAGCAGGAAGGCCGGCAGCGTGTACTTCCAGGCCATCAGCGTCGTCTTGTAGGGGCCGGCGCGGGTGATGGCCGCCGCTGCGAAGGGGCTGAGCGCCGTCGGGGGCGAGACCTCGCTCAGCACCGCGTAGTAGAAGACGAACATATGCGCCGCGTAGTCGGGCACGCCGAGCTTCATCAGCGCCGGCGCGGCCACGACCGCGCAGATGATGTAGCTGGCCGTCACCGGCACCGCGAGGCCGACCACCCAGACGATCAGCGCCGTGTAGACGGCAGTGATGACGAGGCTGCCGCCCGCCGCCTGGATGGCGATGTCGGAGAATTTCAGCCCGAGGCCGGTCAGCGTGATGCAGCCCACGATGATGCCGGCGCTGGCGCAGGTCGCCGCGATGCTGAGCGCCTGCTCGGAGCCGGCCGCCAGCGTGCGGATCAGCTTGCGCGGCCAGAGCGCATGCTCCTTCGAAAGGAAGGACAGGGCGATGGCCAGCATCATGGCGTAGAGGACGGACAGCGTCGCCGAATAGCCGACCGCCATGAAGGCCACGATCGCGATCAGGCTGCTGAAATGGTACCAGCCCTTGCGGAACAGCACGCCCACGGGCTCGACGTCGATCTTGCTGTCCTCGATGCCGCCGCGGGCGTGGCGGATGCGGCGCTGGTCGAGTTCCACCATGAAGAGCAGCGAGGCGTAGAAGAGGCAGGTCGGGATCACCGCCATCAGCAGCACGTCGAGATAGCTGATCTTCAGGTATTCGGCGATAAGGAAGGCGGCCGCGCCCATGATGGGCGGCGAGATGATGGCGCCGAGGCCGCCGGCCGCGAGCAGGCCGCCCGCGTCATGCGCCGTGTAGCCGACCCGCTTCATCATCGGCCAGGCGACGGTGCCGATGGTGACCGTCGTCGCCACGCCCGAGCCGGAGGGCCCGCCGAGCAGGAAGGCCGAGAGCACCACGGTGCGGCCCGCGCTGGAGGACTTGGCGCCGGTTGCCGCGAAGGAGAAGTCGACGAAGTACTTGCCCGCGCCGGTGGAGGCGAGGATGGCGCCGTAGATGGTGAAGAGGATGATGAGCGTCGCGCTCACATCCACCGCCGTGCCGTAGATGCCCTCCAGCGTGATGGCGATGTGGGGGACCAGCCGCTCGGCGTCGTAGCCGCGATGGGTCCAGGGCTCGGGGAAGTGGTTTCCGAAGAAGGCGTAGAGCAGGAAGCAGATGGCGATCACGGGCATGATCCAGCCCGTGCAGCGCCGCGTGACCTCCAGCACCAGGGCGATCAGCATCCAGCCGACGACGATGTCCATCGGCTCGGGGAAGATGATGCGGTCCTGCAGGTCGTCGCCGCCGGAGATCAGGTACCAGGTGACGTAGATGCCGGCCGCGACCAGCGCCCAATCCCAGGGCGGGAAGCGGTCGCGGAAGCGGGCCATGGACGGGAAGAGCATGAAGCCCAGCACCATGGTGAAGCCGACATGCGCGAAGCGCAGCACCGTCGTCGGCACGATGTCCCAGGCCGCCCAGAGGTGGAACAGCGACATGGCGAGCGCGATGCCCACCGCCACCTGGCCGAGCAGGCCGGGGAGGCGGTTCATCGCGCCTTCCTCGGCCTCGATCAGCGCGGAGACCCGTTTCGTGGTCTCGGCGTCCATCGTGGCGGGATCGATATCGGGCGGCAGGGTGCTGGACATCGGCATATTTCTTCCAAACGCAAGCGGCCGGGCAACGAGCCCGGCCGGCAGGTCATTCATTCGCGGACGAGGCGCAGGGCCTCAGCCCATGGTCGCGCCCTTGGCCTTCCAGAAGGCCTCGGCCGCGGAATGCCAGGGCACGCCGGCGGCGGCGGTCTTCTGCTGCTCGAGCGTGAAGTCCCGCGCGGCGGAGTGGACGCGGGCCCAGTCCTCGCGGTTGTCCCAGAGGATGTTCAGGATCTGCGTCACCAGCTGGGGCGAGGTGTCCTCGCGCACGCCCAGGATATTGGCGACGGAGAGCTGCTGGTTCGGCGCGGTCTGGCCCGGATAGGTGTTCGCGGGGATGGTCTCCGCGAAATAGACCGGCCCGTGCTCGCGCACGATGTTCGCCAGCGCCTCGGCGTGATCGACCATCACGAGCGTGGTGCCCGGCGTGGCGCCGAGATCGGTGATGGCGCTGGTGGGAATGCCCGAGACGAAGAAGTAGGCGTCGATCTTGCCGTCACGGATGGCATTGGTGCTCTCGGCGGGCGAAAGCCGCTCCACGCCGCGGAAATCCTTGGCGATGTCGAGGCCCGCGGCCGCGATGAGGCGCCGGGCGAAGAGCTCGGTGGCCGAGGCCGGGGCGCCGGTGGAGATGCGCTTGCCCTTCATGTCCGCCATGGAGCGGATGTTGCGGTCCGCCGTCGTCACCACCTGCATGCGGTTGGTGTAGAGCACGGCGATGGCGCGGGTCGGCACCACGCGGCCCCGGAAGGGGCCGGCGCCGCGGACGCTGTCCACGGCGGCATCGACCTGACCGAAGACCAGCTGCGCGCGGCCGGCGCCGAGGAGCTGGAAGTTCGCCGTCGAGCCGGCGGTCACCTCGGCCGTCGCAGAGACGCCGGGGATGCCGCGGGTGAGATAGTTCGCGAGCGCCCCGCCGAGCGGATAATAGACGCCGCCGGTCGTGCCGGTGGCGATGGCGATCTGTTGAGGGGTCTGGGCCAAGACGGCCGGCGCGGCCAGGAGGCCGAGGCCGGCGCCGAGCGCAGCGCGACGCGTGATCTGATCCATGAAGCGTTTCTCCTCGTGCGAGTTTTCTCGCATTTGGGATGACCGGAATCGACAACCCAGGTCAAGGGGCTAGCGGATAATGCCGGCCTTTGTCTTGCTGATTTCCTTCCTGTCGGTAATGTTCCGGCGCGGCATCGGCCGCTCATCAACGATAAAAATGGAGGGACTCCCATGAGGGGAATGTCACGACGGGCGCTGTTCGGAGCCTGCATGGCCTGCGGCTCCGCGCATCTCGGATTGACGGCCACGCCCGCCCAGGCGCAGCCCGCGCAGCAACCCTGGTCGCCGCCGCCCGCCTCGGCGCGTTGCCCGAGCCGCTGGGGCCCGAACGACCGGCGCGGCAGCATGAATCTCCTGACGCCGGCCCGCATGCGCGACGCCGCCGCCATGATCCGCGAGGGCCGCAAGATCGAGATCGGGCATATGCTGTCGCAAAGCATGCCCTTCTTCGGCACGCGCCGCTTCGACGTGCACCTCAAACAAACCTTCATGAACCCCCAGGCCAATCGCCGCGGCTCCAACGAGGAGCTGGTAGTGGGTGAGATGGCGCAGATCGGCACGCAGTTCGACGGCTTTCCGCACCAGACCATCGGAGACGAGAGCTACAACTGCGTGAACGTCCCCTCGATCATGTCGCGGGGCGGCTTCACCGAGATGGGCATCGAGACCGTCGGCACCATCATGACCCGGGGCGTGCTGATCGACGTCGCCGGCCTGAAGGGCGTCCAGACCCTGCCCGACACCTACGAGATCACGCCCGAGGATCTGCAGCAGGCCTTGTCGCGCCAGCGCGTGGAACTGCGCGAGGGCGACGCGATGATCATCAACACCGGCTGGGGCCATCTCTGGGGCCGCGAGAACGCGCGTTACGTGGCGGGCTGCCCCGGCATCGGCGTGGCCGCGGCGGAATGGCTCATCCAGCGCAACCCGCTGCTGATGGGCGCCGACAACTGGCCGGTGGAATGCGCGCCGTCCAAGACCATGCCGAACGCCTCGCTGCCCGTGCACCAGATCGCGCTGGTGGTAAACGGCGTGCACCTGCTGGAGAACATGAAGCTGGACGAGCTGGTGGCCGCCAACCGGAGCGAGTTCTGCTTCGTCATGCAGCCGCTGCGCATGCAGGGTTTCACCGGCAGCACGGTGGCGCCCGCCGCGCTGTTCTGAGCGGCCCGCCCCGCGGCGGCGGTTCTGCCGCGGGGCGCTTCATGCTTAAAGCGCGATGACCGAAGGCGCGAAGGCGCCTCGGATCTGGAATCACGCGCTCGAGCCGGATGGCGGAGCATGACGGGACGCGCATGAGCCGCCTGAAACTTCCCCTGCCGCCCCGGCTCCTGGCCCGCGCCGTCGGGGCGGCCGTCCGCGACTGGTACGGCAGGCTGATCCGCCTCCCGGAACGGCCCCGTGCCTCGCATGTCCGCCTGGACCGGCTGCTGCCGCACCGGCGCAACGTCACCGCCGACGAGATCCGGGCGCTCTGCCTCGCCGTGCCCTATGGCGACGACACGGTGCTCTGCCGCGTGCTCGGCCGCTTCAAGCTGTTCGCGGATGCCCGCGACCGCACGCTCTCGCCCTATCTGATCCTGGACGGCGCCTGGGAATTGTTCGTCACCGAAGCGGTGGTGTCGCGGCTCCGGCCGGGCATGACCGTCTTCGATGCCGGGGCGAACCTCGGCTATTTCACCCTGCTGATGGCCGCGTTGGTGGGGCCGGCGGGCCGCGTCCATGCGGCGGAGCCCAACCCGCGCCTGGCCATGCTCCTCCGGCAATCGGTGGCGGCAAACAATTTCGACGGCCGCGTGACGGTCCATCAGAGCCCGCTGGGCGCGGCGCCCGGCGCGGAGGTGATCCTGCGGGTTCCGGACGGACGGCCGATGAACGGCCATGTCGTGTCCGGTTCCGGGCCGGCGGCCATGCCGGTCCAGAGCGTGGACGAGATCATCGGCGACGGGCCGCTCGATGCGGTCAAGATCGACGTCGAGGGGGCCGAATGGGATGTCTGGCAGGGTATGGAGAAGGTGCTCGCCCGGGGGCAGCCAATGACCGTGTTCCTCGAGTTCAACCGGCACCGGCTGGCCGATGCCGGCGCCTTACTCGACAGCATCGCGCGGCACGGCTTCTCGCTGGCCTGGATCCATCCGAAGCACGGCATCCTGCCGATCGACCGCGCGACGATCCTGGCGCGCGAGGGCGTAGAGGACTGGATGCTGCTGTTGTCGCGCTAACGGGGGGCCGCGGGGGCCGAGGCCCTCCTCAGGGCTGTTCGCGCGGCGGCGGCACGCTGGTCAGGATCGCGGCGCCCACGGCCAACATCACCAGCACCACCATCATCCCGGCGCGTTGGCTGGAGGTCGCGGCCGTGACCATCGCCAGCAGGGCCGGGCCCAGGAAGCCTGTCGCGCGGCCCGAGAAGGCGAAGAGGCCGAAATAGGCCGTCACCTCCCCCGGCGGCGCCAGATGCGCCATCAGGCTGCGGCTCGCGGCCTGGGAGGGGCCGAAGAACAGGCCCAGCATCACGCCCAGGATCCAGAAGACGGTCTTGCTCTCCACGAGCAGCATGCCCCCGCCGAGCGCCATGAGCGCGATCAGCGCGACGAGCACTGTGCGCTTGGCGCCCAGCCGCTCCTCGACCCAGCCGCCGCCGAAGGCGCCGATGCCGCCGCTCACGTTGAGCGCGATGCCGAAGAGCAGGATCTCCTCGAAGCCCATCCGATGGACGCCCGCCGCGAAGACCGCGCCGAAGGCGAAGAGGACGTTCAGCCCGTCGGTGTAGAAGAGCCGCGCGAGCATGAAGCGCAGGATCGCCGGGTGGCGCGGCAGGCCGCGCAGCAGCCGCAGCAGCTCGGCGAAGCCGTGCATCGCGGCCAGGCCCCAGGGCCGCCGCTCCGCCGCTCCCTCCGGCACGAAGACCAGCACGGGCCAGCCGAAGAGCAGCAGCCAGGCCGCCACCACCAGCGCCGTCGCGCGCACATGCTCGGCCCGGGCGCGGTCCAGGCCGAAATGCGCGGGGTCCGGCTGCACCAGCAGCGCCAGGCACAGCACGAGACAGGCGAGGCCGCCGGCATAGCCCAGCGCCCAGCCGATCCCCGAGATGCGGCCGAGGCGCGCGCGCGTCGTCACATCCGGCAGCGTGGCGTTGTAGAAGACCGTGCCCAGCTCGAAGAACAGCGTGCCCAGCGCGACGCAGAGCAGCGCCCAGAGGGCATAGGCCGGCTGCGGCTCGGCGAACCAGATCCCGGCCGTGAAGAAGGCGGTCAGCAGCGTGCTGGCGAGCAGCATGGCGCGCCGCCGCCCGCCCGCATCGGCGATGGCGCCGAGCAGCGGCGAGAGCAGCCCGATCGACAGTCCCACCAGGGCCTGCATCCAGCCCCACATCACCTGGCCGGTCACCGGGTCGGGCGCGATGCCCTTGGTGAAATAGGCGGCGATGACGAAGGTGGAGACGACCGTCGGAAAGGCGGAGTTCGCCCAGTCATAGCTGGCCCAGGCCCATTCGCGCCGCGTCATGCCGTTCCCCTTTCGGCCTTCCGACCCTGGATGGGTGCGAGCCTAGAGCGCGATCCGATTCGGCGGTATCGCCGAACGGCGGATCGCCCTCTCAGTTCCGGAGCCCCGGAAAGCGTCGGCCCGTCAGGGAACGGCGGCGCTCGGGAATGGCGCGGTCAGCCCGGCGCCACGGTCGCCAGCGCGCGCGCCGCCACCGTCACCGCGGCGAAGTCGCCCGCCGACGCCGCCTCGCGCACCAGCCTGCGGACGGCCTCCACCGCCGGCCCGTCCTCCGAACCGCCGGCAAGACGCGCCGCCGCGAGCCGCGATTGCGTGTGGCGCAGATCGGCCAGCAGGGCGGCCCGCGCCCGGTCGCCGTAGAGGCCAGGGACCGGCATGCGCCGCGCCGCCTCGGCCAGGGCGTCGATATGGAAGGCGGCCCCCGTCCCGGTCCAGGCGCCCGCGGCCTCCGCCGGCGCTGCGCCGCTGTCCAGGGCGAGCTGCACGATGGACGGGGCCGAGGCCAGCCGGGCGGCCGCGGCGACGAAGCCGCCGAGATCGCCGGGCAGGCCGGAGGCATCGTCCGCCTGGTCCGCCATCTCGCCGGCGGCGAGGGCCGCGATGCCCTCGCCGAGCGTCGCGATCGCTGATTGCAGCCCGGCCCTGGCGGGCGCCATGAGCTCCACGGCCGCGGCCTCCAGCAGCACGCGCAGCGTGGATTGCGCGGCGAGGCGGGGTTCGGCGGGCGCCTGCTCGGCTTGCTCGAAGCGCGCCTCGAGACCGAAGAGCTCCGAGGCCAGCCAGACGGCACCCACCACCTCGGCCGGCTCCGCCTCCGCCACGAGCCGCGCCAGGCCGGCGCAGCCCAGCCGGTTCGCCACCATGTTCGCGAGCGCGGTCGCGATCAGGTCGCGCCGCAGCCGGTGGCGCGCCACGAACTTCGCGAAGCGCTCCTCGCGCAGTGCGGTGGGGAAGTAGTCGTTCAGCAGCGGCGCGAAGGCGGGATCGTCGGGCAGGGCGCTCTCGATCACCGCCTCGCCCAGCCAGAGCTTGGCGAAGGGCAGCAGGGCGGCGACCTCCGGCCGGGTCAGCCCCTCGCCGCGCGCGGCGCGCGTCTTCAGCGCCGCCTCGTCCGGCAGGCCGGCCAGGGCGCGGTCGAGCAGCCCCTCCTGCTCCAGCCGCGTCATCAGCGCGCCCTGCGCTCCGAGCGCCGCGGCGCCCGCGCGCACTTCCAGCGAGACGGCGACCGATTGCAGCCCGTTGTCGCGCAGGACGAGCGCGGCGACCTCGTCGGTCATGCTCACCAGCAGCTCGTCGCGCTGCTTGCGGGTCATCAGCCCCTCGGCCTCGGCATCGGCCAGCAGGATCTTGATGTTCACCTCGTGGTCCGAGGTGCTGACGCCGGCGGAATTGTCCAGCGCGTCGGTGTTGATGCGGGTGTGGTTGCGCGCCGCCTCGATGCGGCCGGCCTGGGTGACGCCGAGATTGGCTCCTTCGCCCACCACCTTCGCGCGGATCTCGCGGCCGTCGATGCGGATGGCGTCGTTGGCGCGGTCGCCGGCCTCGGCCTGGCTCTCCGTGCTGGCCTTCACATAGGTGCCGATGCCGCCGAAGTAGAGCAGGTCCGCCTCCATGCGAAGGATGGCCTGCAGGACGGCCGCGGGCTCGGCGCGGTCGGCCTTGAGGCCGAGCATCGTCTGCGCCTCCGGGCTCAGCGGGATCGTCTTGAGGTTGCGCGGGAAGACGCCGCCGCCCTGGCTGATCAGCCGCGCGTCGTAATCCGCCCAGGAGGATCGGGGCAGGGCGAAGAGGCGCTCGCGCTCGGCGTAGCTGGCGGCCGGATCGGGATCCGGGTCGAGGAAGACGTGGCGATGGTCGAACGCCGCGCGCAGCCTGGTCTGCTTCGAGATCAGCAGCCCGTTGCCGAAGACGTCGCCCGACATGTCGCCCACGCCGGCCATGGTGAAGGGCGCGTCGTGGATCGAGCGGCCCAGCGTCTCCACGAAGTGCCGCTCGATCATCACCCAGGCGCCGCGCGCGGTGATGCCCATGCCCTTGTGGTCGTAGCCGGCCGAGCCGCCCGAGGCGAAGGCGTCGTCCAGCCAGAAGTGGTACTCGGCCGAGAGCCCGTTGGCGATGTCGCTGAAGGTGGCCGTGCCCTTGTCGGCCGCCGCGACGATATAGGGGTCGTCGCCGTCGCGGCGGACGATGTCCGGCGCCGTGACCACCTCCGTGCCGCGCAGATTGTCGGCCAGGTCGAGCATGCCGCGCACCAGCGTGCGGTAGGCGGCGATGCCGGTGGCCTGGAAGGCCTCGCGCTCGGTCGGAATGGCGCCCTTGAGCACGAAGCCGCCCTTCGCGCCCGTGGGCACGATGACGACGTTCTTCAGCCGCTGCGCCTTCATCAGGCCCAGGATCTCGGTGCGGAAATCCTCGCGCCGATCGGACCAGCGGATGCCGCCGCGCGCGACCGGGCCGGCGCGCAGGTGGCAGCCCTCCATGCTCGCGTTGTGCACGAAGATCTCGCGCCAGGGCCGCGGCATCGGCATGTCGCCCGCCAGCGCGGAGTCCAGCTTGAAGGCGATGTAGCTCTTCTTTTGATAGAAATTCGTGCGCAGCATCGCGTCGAGCATCTTGCGCATGCGCTGCAGGATGCGGTCGGTGTCGGGATCGGCGACCTTGTCCAGCATCGCCGTCCAGGCTTCGTCGAGTTCCGCCTCGTTGCGGTCCGCAGGCGCCCGATGGTCGGAGGGCCAGGGCCGGAGAGCTGAATCGGCCGCCCCGGCAAGCCCCGGGTCGAAGCGCCGGTGGAACAGGTCCACGAGCAGGCGCGCGGCCTCCGGCGTCGCGGCCAGGGCCGCCGCCACGCTCTCCTGCGCGAAAGGCAGGCCGACCTGCTTCAGCCAGCGGTACATGGCCCGGACCAGCCAGCATTCGCGCCAGTCCAGGCCCGCGCGCAGCACGAGCCGGTTGAAGCCGTCCGCCTCGATCTCGCCGGCGATGAGCGTCTCCAGCGCATCCAGCAGCAGCGGCTCCCGCTCGGGCAGGATCTCGCAGCCGGCATCGACGGCGAAGGCGTGCAGCGAGACCTCGGCCACGCCATGCGGCGTCAGCTTGTAGGGCACCTCCTCGATGGCGCGGAGATCCAGGCTCTCGAAGAGCGGCAGCGCATCGGCCAGCGCGAGCGCGCCGCCGGGCACGGCGAGCCGCAGCACGAGGCGGCGCGGGCCCTCGCCCGGCGGAACGATCACCGCGGCCTCGGTGCGGCCGCTGGCCAGCGCCGTCTCGGCCAAGGCGAGGTCGCCCGCCGCCTGGGCGACGCTCTCGCTCTCGCGATAGCTCGGGGGGAAGGCATCGCGCCATTGCGCCATCACGGCTTCGGCCGCCGCCTCGCCGCGCTCCTCGGCCAGGACCTCGCCCAGCCTGTCGCCGAAGCCGCGCGCGGCCTGCGTCACCGCGGCGTCGAGCGCGGCGCGGTCCGGCGTGACGGGCCGGGCGGGATCGGTGCCGATGATGTAGTGGATGCGCGCGAGCGGGCTGTCGCCCAGCGCGATGTAGAAGGCCGAGAGCCGGCCGCCATGGGCCCGCGCCAGCAGCTCGCCCACGCGCCCGCGAAGCTGGGAATCGAAGCTCTCGCGCGGCAGCCAGGCGAGGACCGAGACGAAGCGGCCGAAGGGGTCGGGCCGGATGTAGAGCGCCGGCCGCGGGCGGATCGACAGGTCCAGCGCCATGCGGGCGCCGTCCAGGATCTCGGCCTCGCTGGCCTGGAAGAGCTCGTCGCGCGGCCAGGTGTCCATGATGTTGCGCAGCGCGCGCCCGTCATGGCTGTCCGGGGCGACGCCGGCCGCCTCCAGAATCCGCTCCACCTTGCCGCGCAGCAGCGGGATGGAGCGCGGGTTGCGGTTGTAGGCGCCGGCCGCGAAGAGGCCGAGGAAGAGCCGCACCCCCGTCACGCGGCCGCCCTCCATGATCCGGGTCGCGATCACGTCGGCATGCTGCGGCCGGTGCACGGTGCTGCGCATATTGGCCTTGGCCACGGTGATCGGCGCGTGGTCGATCAGGGCGGCGCGGATGCGCGGATTGAGCGCGGGCAGGTTCGCCAGCGCGTCGAAGACCGGGACCTTGGGGTCGCGCAGCAGGCCGAGATTCTCCTCGGTGACGATGCGCGCGCCCTCGCCTTCCAGCTCGAAGCGGCGATGGCCGAGCAGGACGAAGTTCTCGCCCCGCATCCAGGCCAGGAACTCGCGGGATTCGCCGTCGTCGGCGATCTCCGTTTCGGCCTTGTCGAGCAGCGCGATCATCGCGTCGAAATCGCCGGTGGCGGCGCGCACGTCGCCCAGCGCGCGGCGCAGCGCGGCCTCGACGTCGGGCCAGCTGCCGGGGTGCATGCCGGGCAGCAGGTTGCCCGCGCTGGCGCCGATGGTGACGCGCATCAGGCTCTCGCGCAGCGGGCCCTCGCCCAGCGCGGTCAGCGCGCCGGCGCCGTCGCGCGTCATGGCCAGGATGGGGTGCAGATACTCCTTCACCACCCGGCCCTGCCGGGTCAGGGCGCCGAGCACGCTGTCCACCAGGAAGGGCATGTCGTCGGTGACGATCTCGGCGATCCCGTTGGCGCCGCGGCCGGAGGCGGGCGGCAGCAGGCGCAGCTTCACCTCGCCAGGCGCCCGCCGGGCCGCCAGCGCGGCGAGGGAGGCGGCGGCCTCGCCCAGGGATTCCGGGGAGCGGCCGGCCAGCTCGGCCACGGGGAGCCCCGCGAAGAGCCGGGGCAGCAGGGCGGCGGGAAGGGCCTGGAGGCCGGCCGAGGCGGCGCGGAGCACCTCCTCCCGCACCGGGTCGGTGGGCAGCGGAGCTTCGGGCATCGGCGTCCTCTCCTTAGTCCTTGAGCGGCACTCTCCGCCCCCCGAGGTAGTTGGTGCAAGCGTGGCGTGGGCCAAGGTCCTGCGCTAGCATGCTTCGATGACGATGACGCTCGCCCAGCTCCTGGCTCCCATGAGCGTGGAGCAGTTCTTCGCCGAGTACCACGACAAGCAGCCCCTTCACCTGAAGGGCGATGCGGCGAAGTTCGCCTCCGTGCTGTCCTGGCGGCAGATCAACCGCCTGATGGACATGACCCATGCCTGGACCAGCCAGTCCATGATGGTCGTGCTGGACGGCAAGCCCGTCCCGGCGGAGCAGTACTGCGCCCGCGCCCCGGGGCGCGACACCAATGCCCAGCTCATGCAGCCGGTGACCGACCGGGTCCGCGAATGGATCGCCAAGGGCGCCAGCCTGGTCCTGAACGACGTGGACAGCCTGACGCCGGGCCTCGCCTCCGTCTCCTCGGCCATCGAGGACGCCGGGCTCGGGAAGGCGCAGGCGAACGTCTACATCTCCTGGCAGAGCCACAAGGCCTTCCACGCCCATTACGACACGCACGACGTCTGGGCCGTCCAGGTCGAGGGCGAGAAGAGCTGGAACATCTGGGAGGGCCGGGCCGAGTGGCCGATCAGCCACCCCGTCTTCCGCTCGCAGGCCCAGGAGCATCACGAGCAGGCCAAGGGCAAGCTCCGCGCCAAGATCCTGCTCAAGGCGGGCGACCTGCTCTACCTGCCGCGCGGCTGGTACCACGATGCCCTGGCCGAGGCGCCGGCGAGCGTCCATGTGGCCTATGGCGCGCATGCGCCCGTCGGGATCGACCTCATGACCATCCTGGGCGAGCGCGTGCTCTACGATGCCGCCTTCCGCCAGCCTCTGCCGCGGCAGGATGGAACCGCGGCCGCCCGCTTCGCGTTGACGCAGCGCGCGGGCCAGCTCGGCGCGCGCCTGGCAGAATTGTGCAAGGATCCCAAGGTGATGGAAGTGCTCGAGCGCTTCGTGGCCGACTACCGCTTCCAGCGGGGCGGCAACGACCTGCTGGCCTGGCGGGGCATGGCGCCCCCCGCGGCCGGGGGGGCCGGGGATCCGGGCGAGACCAGCGCCTTCCGGGTCGTGGCCGGGGGCGCGAAGCCTGTCCGGCGGGGGGCCGACTGGGTGCTGAAGACCGCGACGGGCGCCATCGCGCTCACCCCCGGCGAGGCCGAGGCCGCGCAATGGGTGCTGGCCCGGCCGGACGTGACGGAGGCCGAGCTGCTGACGGCCCATCCGCAGGCGGACGCTCCGGCCCTGCTGGCCAAGCTTCGCGACGCCGCCCTGCTGGTGGCCACGTGAGGCGCCTGGCCTTGGCCCTCCCGCTGGTCCTGGCGGCGCTGCCCGCCGAGGCGCAGGTGCGGGAATTCTCCTGCGTGGGCGTCGAGCGGCTGTCCGAGGACGTCGCCACCGTCACCTTCGCGCGCAATGCCGACCGCGTAGGACGCGAGGCCGCCGGCGTGCTGCAGCCGCTCGCCGAGCTGGCCCGTGCCACGCAGGAGCGGAACTTCTGCGTGCTCGGCTACGCCTCCGCCGGCGAGGGTGGCGCGCAGACGGCCGCACGCCTCGCCGCCCGCCGCGCCCGGGCCGTGGGGCTGGAGCTCTCGAAGATGGGCGTGGAGCGCGACCGCATCCGCGCCGAGGCGCGCACCCGCGGCTTCGCCACGGCCAGCGCGGGGGTGGACCGCCGGCCCGGCGCGCGGATCGTGCTGCTGCCGCTTCCCTAGAGACCGTCCTGAGGATGCCCATGCTGCGTCTGCTTCTCGCCCTGACCCTCCTGGCCGGGCCGGCTCTCGCCCAGAAGGCCGGCCCGGCCCCCGCGCCGCCCGCGCCCTCCGGCAAGTCCGGCCCTTCCGCGCCCACCCCGGGCCCGGGGCGACCCGGCCAGGCGAACCGGGAGATCCTCCTGCGCAACAACTCGCAGAGCGCGCTGCGCGAGGTCTATCTCTGGGAGGGCGCTGCAAGCGCGCGCAGCCAGGGCCCCGACCGGCTGGGCGCCGACATGGTGGCCGCTGGCCGGACCTACCGGCTCAACCTCGGCCGGGTGGGCTGCCAGATGCGGCTCCGCGCCGTCTTCGAGGACGGCAGCGCCGAGGCGCGGCCGGTCGATGTCTGCCAGACGCGCGAGCTGGTGCTGGACGACAGCAACACCCGCCCCGTCGACATCACCAACAACACCGATGCCGAGCTGATGCAGCTCTACCTCGCCCGGCCCGACGCCGCCGGGCCGGACCGGCTCGGCTCCGCCACCGTGCCCGCCAATGACAGCTTCCGCATCCGCCTGCGCGGCGAGACCGGCTGCGAGTTCGAGGCGCGCGCCGTCTTCCGAGGAAGCCGCGAGGCCGTCCGCCAGCCGGTGAACCTCTGCACCACGCCCAGCATCGCCTTCGGCGACCCTGCGGTGCCGCTGCGCGAGATCACCGTCGCGAACCGCAGCCGCCGCGTGATGCGCGAGCTCTATGCGGCGGCGGGCACGGGCGCCTGGGGCCCCGACCGCCTCGGCTCCGCCGTGCTCGCCCCCGGCCAGAGCATCCTGCTGCGCACGCGGAGCCAGGAGTGCCGCGTCAGGCTGCGCGCCGTCTTCGCCGACAACCGCGCGCTCGAGCAGACCGACGTGGACCTCTGCGGCGGACAGCCCGTCACCTTCTCGACGGCGCGGCGCGTGACGCTGGTGCAGAACCACGCGCGGCCCGTGCGGGAGGCCTATCTCTCCGACATCGCCGACAGCGACTGGGGCGCCAATCTGCTGGCCGCGCCGCTGCCGAACGGCCAGCGCCGCGAGATCGGCACGGATGGAGGCTGCCGGGCCGACCTGCGCATCGTCTTCGACAACGGCAATGCCGAGGAGGCGCGCAACATCGACATCTGCGCGCGGACGGAGATCGAGCTCAAGCCTGGCTGGGTGGCGGAATAGCCATGTCCATAAAGGCCGAGCGCGACGGCGCCGTCGCGACCTTGTGGCTGGACCGGCCGGAGCGCGGCAACGCCCTGGGCGCCGGGATCGTGGACGCCTTGTCGCTCGCCTTCGACGCGGCGATGGAGGCCGGCGTGCGGCTGATCGTGCTGCGCGGCTCCGGGAAGCACTTCTGCACGGGGCTCGACCTCGGCGACCTGGACGCCATCAGCGACGGCGACCTCGCGCTGCGCATCCTGCGGATCGAGCTGCTGCTGCAGAAGGTGCATGGCGCGCCGGTCACGACGATGGCCATCGGCAATGGCCGCATCTTCGGAGCGGGCGCGGACCTCTTCGCCGCCTGCGACCATCGCGTGGCGCTGGAGGAGGCGCGGTTCAGCTTCCCGGGCCCGGCCTTCGGCCTCGTGCTCGGCACGGCGCGGCTCGCCGCGCTGGTCGGGGATTCGAAGACGCGGGCGCTGCTGCTCAGTGGGGAGCCGGTGGATGCGCCGGCAGCCCTGGCGCTGGGCCTCGCGACGGCGATCGGCTCCCCGGACGAGGCGGTCGCCGCCGCGGCGCGCGATGCGGAACGGCTGGAGCCGGCGACGGTCGCGATGCTGCATGGACGCACGCGACGCGCGGATGACGACGGCGACCTCGCGGCGCTGGCACGGTCCCTGGCACGGCCGGGCCTGGTGCAGCGGGTGAAGGACTATCGCGCGAGGATGCTGGCGGCCCGCTGAGCTGCGCCGGCGGGCCAGCGGCGGCGGCCGGGCTCACCCGGCCTCGACCTGGAGCCCCTCGCGCTGCACCACGTCGGCCCATTTCCGGGCCTCCGCCGCGACGAAATCGGCAAAGGCCTCGGGGCTGAGCTTCAGCGGCACGCCGCCCAGCTCCGCGAAGCGGCGCTGGGTGTCGGGCAGGTCGAGCCAGGCATTCACCTCGGCATTGATCGCCTGAACCATGGCATTCGTCATCCCGGCCGGGCCGAAGATGCCGAACCAGGTGTTCACTTCATAATTCGCCAGCTCCGGCAGGGTCTCCCGCATGGCCGGCACCTCAGGCAGCTGCGTGCTGCGCCCCTGGCTGGTGACCGCGAGCGCGCGCACGCGGCCGGCCCGGATGTGCTCGATGACGCCGGTCAGGTTGTCGATGAGGAAGTTCACGTTGCCGGCCAGCAGGTCCACCTGGGCCGGACCCGAGCCGCGGAAGGGCACGTGGATGGCCTCAGCGTTCAGCATCTGCAGCATGAGCACGGGCGAGAGGTGGGTGGATTGTCCCACCCCCGTCGAAGCGTAGCTGATCCGGCCCGGCTGCGCGCGGATCAGCGCCGCGAGCTCCGCCACGTTGCGCGCGGGAACGCCGTTGTTCACGACCAGCACGTTGGGGCCGGTGATCGTGCCGGCGATGGGCAGCACCTGCTCGGGCCGGTATTGCAGGTTGCGGACCAGCGAATAGGCGATGGCCTGCGGGCCGATATTGCCCGACATGATCGTGGTGCCGTCGGGCCGCGAGCGCACCATCTCCAGCGTGCAGATGGTGCCGCCGGCGCCGGCGCGGTTTTCCGCCACCACCGAGACGCCCCAGCGCGCCTGGAGCCGCGGCGAGAGGAGGCGCGCCATGATGTCGGTGGTGCCGCCGGGCGCGGCCGCCACCAGCAGGCGGACCTGCTGGGTCGGCTTCCACTCCTGCGCCCCGGCGGTCAGGAGCGGTGTGGCGGAGAGCGGCAGGGCCAGGGCGGCCCTGCGGGACAGGTTCGGCATGAAGTCTCGTCCTCCCGGTTCTTATGGTTCCCGGGAGGATGGCGGCTTTTCGCCGCTCAGGACACATCCATCTGCAGGCCCTCGCGCTGGATCACGCCGCGCCACTTCGCGATCTCGTTGTTCACGAAGGTCGCGAACTGGTCGGGCGTGCCCCAGAGCGAGACGCTGCCGATCTGCGCGACGCGCGCCTTGAAGCCATCGGACTCGGCCAGGATGCGCATCTGCTCGTTCAGCGCCTGCACCGCGGCCGGCGGCGTCCCCGCCTTGTAGAACTTGCCGAACCAGGTGTTCACCTCGAACTCGCCCAGCTGCGGCATGGTCTCGCGCAGGGCCGGCACGTCCGGCAGCTGCGGGTTGCGCTCGGCGGAGGTGACGGCCAGCGCCCGCACCCGCCCGCCGCGGATCTGCTCGATGCCGCTCGAGAGGTTGTCGAACATGTACTGGATATTACCCGCCACCAGCTCGATCGCGGCCGGGCCCGCGCCGCGGAAGGGCACATGGATGCCCTGGGTGCCGGTGAGCTGGCTGAACCAGACCGAGGTGAGGTGCCCGCTCTGCCCGATGCCGGGCGAGCCGTAGGACAGCTTGCCCGGATTGGCCTTCAGATGCGCCACCAGCTCGGCCACGTTGTTGGCCGGGATCGAGGGATTGACCACCAGCACATTGGGCCCTCGCACGCTGCCGGCCACGGGGATCACCATGTCCGGCCGGAAGGGATAGTTGCGATAGAGCGAATAGCCGATGCCCTGCGGCCCGATGTTGCCCGAGAGGATGGTGTGGCCATCGGCCGGCGCGCGCAGGAATTCCTGCGTGCCGATGATACCGCCCGCGCCACCGCGATTCTCGACCACTGCCGTCTGGCCCCAGGCGGAGGTGAGGTGCTGGCCCAGCAGCCGCGCCATCATGTCGGCCGTCCCGCCGGCCGCCGCCGGGCAGATGATGCGGACCTGCTGGGTCGGGCGCCAGTCGGCCGCCCGGGCAGAGGTGATGGCGGGGGCCGCGAGCGGCAGCGCGAGCGCGGCGCGGCGTGTGAACTTGGTCATTCCTGGACTCCTGTGCTTTTCCAGCGTTGGGCCCAGGATAGCGGGAAACCGCGGCCCGGAAAGGGCCGGGCGCGGCCGGCTCAGCCCAGCGCGAGGCTGAGCGGCGAGATCGCGTCCCCGTCCCGCCCGCGATAGTCCCGCCCCACGGAATCGCGCAGCATCCGCGCCTGGGATTCGGCGAGGATCCCGGCGGCCTCGGCGGTGTCGAGCCTTGTCGGGCGGCCATCCG
Organism: Roseococcus sp. SYP-B2431; assembly: GCF_004336745.1. Taxonomy (GTDB): domain Bacteria; phylum Pseudomonadota; class Alphaproteobacteria; order Acetobacterales; family Acetobacteraceae; genus Roseococcus. Next base: position 99,770 of record NZ_SJXD01000030.1, on the reverse strand, counting down.
CCCAGATGGTCTCGCCCCCGACCAGCACGCGCTTCACCGCGCGGTCCGCCGCGTGGAAGACCAGCGAGCGCAACGGGTCGCGCGGCGGCGACATCAGGGGATGCGCGAGGTCCACCAGCGCCAGGTCGGCCGTGGCGCCCACGGCGAGCCGCCCGAGGTCGCTCCGCCCCAACGCCTTGGCGCCGCCCACCGTCGCCGCGTGATAGACGCTGGCCGTGCTGCCGGCCGCCAGGTCGCGCGCGGCGTTGCGGGCGAGGATGATCGCCAGCCGCATCTCCTCGATGAGGTTGTGCGGCGCGCAATCCGTGCCGAGGCCGATGTTGATTCCCCGGGCGCGGTAGCGGCCAAAGTTCTTCAGATGCTCGCCGTAGCGCGCGAAGGGCGAGGGGCAATGCGCGACGGTGGCGCCGCGCTCAGCCATCAGCGGCACGTCGATCGCCGTATGCCAGCCGATCGAGGCGTGCTCGTCCACGAAGATCGCGTGGCCCAGGATGCTGCGGGGCGTCAGCAGCCCGATCTCGGCGGCCCATTGGATGGGCGTGATGCCGTGGCGGCGGATCATCTCGCGCACCTCCACCACGGCCTGGGCGATATGCGTGGTGAAGGGGCGGCCGGTCTCCTCGGCGAGGGCGATGCTCTCGCGCAGCATCTCCTCCTCCACCGTGTCGATCTGCGCGGGGAAGACGATGCCGGAGAGGCGGCCGGAATTGTCCGCCTCCGCCTCGGCCATGAGCCTGCGGGCGGCGTCGAACTGGGTGCGGGCGTTCTCCCGGTTCCACATCCAGGTGACGGTCTGCGGCGCGGACATGCCCCAGCGCGCGGCGGCATAGCCCGGGCCGGCCCAGCAGCGCAGGCCGCTCTCGGCCATGATGCCGAGCCATTCCGGAAAGGGCGGCGAGAGGTCCACCACGCTCGTCACGCCGGCCGACATGAGCTCGGCATAGGCGAGCCGCATGGCCGCGGCCTGGCCCTGCGGGTCGAGGCGAAAGCCCTGCGAGCGCTCGAAGAGCCCGGTCATGTCCTGCTCGGGGACGCCGTGATCCTCGCGCACGCCGCGATAGGCGGGCTCGGTCGTCGGGTGGGTGTGGATGTTCACGAGCCCGGGCATGACGAGCAGCCGCCGCCCGTCCACCACCTCGGCGCCCGCCGGCGGCGCCGCTTCGGGATCGTGCGGCCCAATGGCGGCGACGCGCCCGTCGCGCAGCAGGACGTCGAGGTCGCGGCCATAGACGTGGCACGCCGCCGCCTCGTCCCAGAGCACGCCCCAGGCGGCGTTGCGGATCAGCAGGGGCAGGGTCATCGCGGGCGCCTCAGGAGGAGAAGATCTGCGCCAGCCTCGCCCGCAACGCCTTGGGGCGCAACTCGGAATCATAGGGATGCCCACGGGTTGCCTGGCCGTCGCGCCGTGCCACGCCGGGATCGGAGAGCAGCCAGGAATCGCGGTCTGTCATGCCCCAGACGAGGAAGGTCCGCGCACCCCCGTCACGCGACGCCTGGAGGAAGGCGCCCGCATACTCGGCCACGGCCGCGTCCCGTGCCTCCAGGGTGGGCGCCAGCACGTCCGGCTCGCGGACATCCATCTCGGTGATCAGCACGGCGAGGCCCATGCCCCGCAGCGCCGTCAAAAACTCCACGAAGGGTTCGGCCCGGAAGGGCTCGCGCATCTGCAGGTGGCCCTGGATGCCGACGGCGTCGAGCGGGCAGTTGCGGTCCAGCAGCCCGCGCACCACGCGCAGCAGCCGCTCACGCTTCATCTGCGCCCAGGGCGTGTCGGAATAGACGCCGAACTCGTTGAAGGTCAGCCGCAGCGTCGGATCGGCCTGGCGGGCGATGCGCAGCGCGCGCTCGACATAGCCGGGGCCGAGCGCGCTCAGCCAGGGCGAGGGCCGCAGGTCGCCGGTCGTGGGGCTGGGGTTGTCGCCGCCGGGCGGCGCCGAGATCACCTCGTTCACCACGTCCCAGTCGCGGATCGACGCGCGTGTCTCGCCCAGCACCGTGACGATGTGGGTTTCCAGGATTTGCTGCGCCTGGGCCTGGCCCTCCTGCAAGGCGGGCGCGAGCCAGGCCGGCATGGCCTCGTGCCAGAGCAGCGCATGGCCGCGCACCCGCTGGCGGTTGGCCTGGGCGAAGCGCAGCACGGCGCGCAGCGGCCCGAATTCGAAGCGGCCGCGCTCGGGCTGGAGGACGTCCCACTTCCCCTCCCATTCCGGCACCAGCAGCTCGGCCTCGCGCGCGACCAGCGTGGAGAGCAGGGGATCGGACTCCAGCTTCTCGCTGCGGACGGCGGTGCCGAAGGTGAGGCTGCGCGCCAGGGCCAGATCGCGAAGGCCAGGGCCGGCGGCGGGGCCTTGGGCCACGGCCGTGCATCCGAGGGGAAGCGTGCCGGCGAGGCCGAGGACCGCGCGACGCCGCATGCTCAGGCGGCTTGCCGGATCGGGTTGCCCTGGCTGGACAGCATTCTGAAGAACTTGTCCCGCTTCCAGCAGAGCAGCCGCCAGCCGAGTCGGGCGGAAAGATAGGCGATCCGGCCATGCGGATTGAGGCCCACCGACTTGAAGATCATGCTCGTGCTCCGCTCGATGTGGCGGAAGCGGTAGTAGTTCATCGCACGGCCCATATAGCCGGCGGAACAGCGGTTGTGCTCGTAGGCGACACCCGGGCCGTCATTGCTGCAATGGAAGGCGAAGGCGAGCTCGTCGTCCTCGCTCTCGCCGATCCGCCCGAGGGCGACGCGCAGGCGCTTGGCGACGGAAAGCTTCTCGCGCGCCAGGTAGCGCTTCATATGGTCGTAGAAGAGCTTGAAGTGCCGGTACTCGTCGGCGGCGATGAGGCGGCAGATCTCCTTCAGGACCGGCTCGTCCGAGGCCTCGCCGAGCGCGGTGTAGTAGCTGGAGGTGCCGGTCTCGACCATGCAGCGGGCGATGAGCTCGCCCGTGAGGGAGCCGCGCAGCGACGCATCCGCCTTCACGTCGATGGTGTAGCCCGCCCGGTACTTCTCGAAGGACGCCATGTAGTCGAATTCGGGATCGGCCAGACTCGCCCAGCGGCCCAGCGCATCGCCGTGCTGGACCTCCTCGACGGCCCAGTTGTCGGCCGCGCGGGCGAAGTCGGGATCGTCCCGGAAGACGCTCTTGAGGTAGAGGGCATAGTCGTCGCCGTTGCGCTCGACCATGGCGGCGGCCTTGACGAGGGGCACGACCTCGGGATCAACCTTGGAGGGGTCGAAGCGGTCCCAGGCCACCTGCTCTAGCGTCCAGTGCTTCATGCCACCAACTCGGGGGAGCGGGATTCAGGCCGCGGGCCGATTCGGCCCCCGGCGGTCACGACCCCTTGCCCCGCCTGGCAGAGATGCGGGAAGAAGATTGGAATTTCAAGCGGCTTCGGCGGAATCGAGCATGGCCCGCATGGCGAGCAGCTTCGCCATGGCCGCGTCGCGACGCTCGGGCGTCTCCGTCGTGGCGGCGTTGTAGGCCGCGTCCGCCTCGGCGATGCGGCGCTCCGCCTCGGCCTTGGACAGCTCGGCGACCGGCGTGGCCTCGTCGGCCAGGACGGTGACGCGCTCCGGGGTGACCTCGGCGAAGCCGCCGGCGACGAAGAGGCGCTCGACATCCCTGCCGCCCTCGATCACGCGGATGACGCCGCCGCGCAGGGCCACGATCATCGGCGCATGGCCGGGCAGCACGCCCATCTCGCCCTCGGCGGCGGGGATGACGACCATCTCCACCTGACGGGAGAGGAGCAGCTTTTCCGGCGAGACCAGTTCGAGCTGGAAGGTGGCCATGCGAATTCCCCGTCACCCTGCGACCAGCAGGACATTCCCGCCAATCGCCGACTTCACATCCATCCGGCCGCGAATGCGGCCGGCGCCGCCCACTCCACCTTCCGGCCCGGCGCGCCAGTGGCGCGGCGAAGCCAAGCGAGCGGAGCGAGCGCCCGGCGCCTGAGGGCGCAAATATCCAGGCCGCTTACGCGGCCTGCTTCAAGGTTTCCGCCTTCTTGGCGGCCTCTTCAATGGTGCCGACCATGTAGAAGGCGGCCTCCGGCAGGTGGTCGTACTCGCCGTTGCAGATGGCGGCGAAGCTGCGGATCGTGTCCTCGAGCTTCACGAAGACGCCCGGCGTGCCGGTGAAGACCTCGGCCACGTGGAAGGGCTGGCTCAGGAAGCGCTGGATCTTGCGCGCGCGCGCCACGATCAGCTTGTCCTCTTCCGAGAGCTCGTCCATGCCCAGGATGGCGATGATGTCCTGCAGCGACTTGTAGGTCTGCAGGATCTTCTGGACCTCGCGGGCCGTCTCGTAATGCTCGTTGCCGACGACGCGGGGGTCCATCGCGCGCGAGGTGGAGTCGAGCGGATCCACGGCCGGGAAGATGCCCAGCTCGGCGATCGAGCGGTTCAGCACGGTCGTGGCATCAAGGTGAGCGAAGGAGGTCGCGGGGGCCGGGTCGGTGAGGTCGTCCGCGGGCACGTAGATGGCCTGCACCGAGGTGATCGAGCCCTTCTTCGTGGAGGTGATGCGCTCCTGGAGGGCGCCCATGTCCGTCGACAGCGTGGGCTGATAGCCCACGGCCGAGGGGATGCGGCCCAGCAGCGCCGACACCTCGGCGCCCGCCTGCGTGAAGCGGAAGATGTTGTCGATGAAGAAGAGCACGTCCTGGCCCTGCTCGTCGCGGAAGTACTCCGCCATCGAGAGGCCCGAGAGGGCGACGCGGGCGCGGGCGCCCGGCGGCTCGTTCATCTGGCCATAGACCAGCGCCACCTTGGAACCCTCGGTCGTGCCCTCGCCGAGCTTGATGACGCCGGCATCCACCATCTCGTGGTAGAGGTCGTTGCCCTCGCGCGTGCGCTCGCCGACGCCGGCGAAGACGGACACGCCGCCATGGCCCTTGGCGATGTTGTTGATCAGCTCCTGGATGGTCACGGTCTTGCCCACGCCGGCGCCGCCGAAGAGGCCGATCTTGCCGCCCTTCAGGTAGGGGGCCAGCAGGTCGATGACCTTGATGCCGGTGACCAGGATCTCCGCGCTCGTCGCCTGCTCGTCGAAGGCGGGCGCCTCGCGGTGAATCGGGTAATACATGGTGGCCGGAACCGGGCCGCGCTCGTCGATCGGCTCACCGATGACGTTCAGGATGCGGCCCAGCGTGCCGGGGCCCACGGGGACCGAGATGCCCTTGCCCGTGTCGGTCACTTCCGTGCCGCGGACGAGGCCGTCCGTCGTGTCCATGGCGATGCAACGCACCGTGCGCTCGCCGAGATGCTGGGCGACCTCGAGGACGAGGCGCTGCTCGCCGATGTGCAGCTCCAGCGCATTCATGATCGCGGGGAGCTCGGCGGGGAACTGCACGTCCACCACGGCGCCGAGCACCTGCGTCACCTGACCGACATTGTTCTTCATCGCCCGGATTCCTTCGTCATGCGGCGCTTAAAGGGCTTCTGCACCCGAGATGATCTCGATCAGCTCGCGGGTGATATTGGCCTGGCGCGTACGGTTGTAGTTCAGCGTCAGCTTGTTGATCATCTCGCCCGCGTTGCGCGTGGCGTTGTCCATGGCGGTCATCTGGCTACCGTAGAAGCCGGCGGCCGATTCCAGCAGCGCGCGATAGACCTGGATGGCCAGGTTCTGCGGCAGCAGCTTCGCGAGGATTTCCTCTTCCGTCGGCTCGAACTCATAAAGGGCCGGAGCCCCGTCGGCCGGCGACGCCTGGACCAGCTCGGGCATCGGCGCCGGGATGAGCTGCTGCTCGACCGGCGTCTGGCTGATCACGTTCTTGAAGCGGTTGTAGACGAGGGAACAGACGTCGAAACCACCCCCCTCCAGCATCTCGGTGACCTGCCGGGCGATCTCGGCGGCATCCTCGAAGCTCACGACCTTCTTGCCGGCGAGGCTGGCCTCGCCGATCACGCGGCTCGCCAGTTCCCGCTTCAGGTAGCTCGACGCCTTGCGGCCGACCGTCAGCAGCTTGACGGTCTTGCCCTCGGCCTCGAGGGCGCGGACGCGGTTCCGGGCGAAGCGGCCCACATTGGTGTTGAAGGCACCCGCCAGGCCGCGATCCGCGGCGACGACCACGAGCAGATGAACCTGCTCGGAGCCGGTGCCGACCAGCATCTTCGGCGCGTCGGGGCTGCCGACGACCGAAGCGCCGAGCGAGGCGAGCATGCGCTCCATCCGCTCGGCATAGGGGCGCGCGGCCTCCGCCTGGGACTGCGCACGGCGGAGCTTGGCGGCGGCCACCATCTTCATGGCCTGCGTGATCTTCCGCGTGGACTTCACGCTGTTGATCCGCAGGCGCAGGCTCTTCAGGGTCGCCATCTCAATGCGTCTCCGCCGGGTCTAGCGTGGTGTTCAGGCGAAGGACTTGGCGAAGCCGTCGAGGAAGGCGACGAGCTTGGTCTCGGTCTCCTTCTTGATCTCGCGATCGTTCCGGATGGCCGCGACGATGTCCGGCGCGCTCGCCTTCAGCTCGCTCAGCAGGCGCGACTCGAAGGTGCCGACCTTGTTCAGGGGCAGCTTGTCGAGATAGCCGCGCGTGCCGGCGAAGATGGCGATCACCTGGTCCTCGACCGCGACGGGCTTGAACTGCGGCTGCTTCAGCAGCTCCGTCAGGCGGGCGCCGCGGTTGAGCAGCGCCTGGGTGGAGGCGTCCAGATCCGAGGAGAACTGCGCGAAGGCCGCCATCTCGCGATACTGCGCCAGCTCCAGCTTGATCTTGCCGGCCACCTGCTTCATCGCCTTGATCTGCGCGGCGGAGCCGACGCGCGAGACCGAGAGGCCGACGTTCACGGCGGGGCGGATGCCCTTGAAGAAGAGCTCCGTCTCCAGGAAGATCTGGCCATCGGTGATCGAGATCACGTTCGTCGGGATATAGGCCGACACGTCGCCGGCCTGCGTCTCGATGACCGGCAGCGCCGTCAGCGAGCCCGCACCGAAATCGTCGTTCATCTTCGCCGCGCGCTCGAGCAGGCGCGAGTGAAGATAGAACACGTCGCCCGGATACGCCTCGCGGCCCGGCGGGCGGCGCAGCAGCAGCGACATCTGGCGGTAGGCGACGGCCTGCTTGGAGAGGTCGTCGTAGAAGATGACCGCGTGCATCGCGTTGTCGCGGAAGAACTCGCCCATCGCCGCGCCGGTGTAGGGCGCGAGGAACTGCATGGGCGCCGGGTCGGAGGCCGTGGCGGCGACGACGATCGAGTATTCGAGCGCGCCGTTCTCCTCCAGCGTCTTCACCAGCTGGGCGACGGTGGAGCGCTTCTGGCCGACCGCGACGTAGATGCAGTAGAGCTTCTTGCTCTCGTCGCCGCCGGCGTTGACCGTCTTCTGGTTGAGGATGGTGTCCACGATCACGGCCGTCTTGCCGGTCTGGCGGTCGCCGATGATGAGCTCGCGCTGGCCGCGGCCGATCGGGATCAGGGCGTCGATGGCCTTGATGCCCGTCTGCATCGGCTCGTGCACGGACTTGCGCGGGATGATGCCGGGCGCCTTCACCTCGGCGCGCTGGCGCGTCACGTCGGTGAGCGGGCCCTTGCCGTCGATCGGGTTGCCGAGGCCGTCGACCACGCGGCCGAGCAGGCCCTTGCCGACCGGCACGTCCACGATGGCGCCCGTGCGGCTCACCGTGTCGCCCTCGCGGACGTTCAGGTCGGAGCCGAAGATCACGACGCCGACATTGTCGGTCTCGAGGTTGAGGGCCATGCCCTTCACGCCGGAGGCGGGGAAGTCCACCAGCTCGCCGGCCATCACGTTCTGCAGGCCGTAGACGCGGGCGATGCCGTCGCCGACCGTCAGCACGGTGCCGACCTCGGCCACATTGGCTTCGGCGTCGAAGCCCGCGATCTGCTGCTTGAGGATCTCAGAAATCTCGGCCGGACGGATTTCCATCTCAGGCGGCTCCCTTCATGGCGAATTGCATGCGCTGCAGTTTGGACTTGAGGCTGTTGTCGAAGAGGCGCGAGCCGATCCGCACGATGAGCCCGCCGAGGATGGCGGGGTCCAGCGTCTCGGCCAGCTTGACGCCGGAGATGCCGCTCTCCGTCAGCCGCGCGACGATCTGCGTGCGCTGGACATCGGTGAGCGGGAAGGCGGTGGTCACATGCGCGACCTGCTGGCCGCGGCGCTCGGCGAGCTTGGCGCCGAAGGCCGTCGCGACGGCGGGCAGGCGGCTCAGCCGGCGGTTGTTCACGAGGACGCCGACCAGCTTGCCGACCTCCACGCCGATGCCCTGCGACTGGAGGATCGCCGCCATCGCCTTCTGCTGATCGGCCGCGCCCCGGCGCGGATCGGCCAGGAAGGCGCGGAACCCGGCATCGGCCGAATAGAGGCCCTGAAGCTTCTCGAGATCGGCGGCGATACGGTCGAGCGCGCCGGGATCGGACTGACGTGCGTCGTCAGCCAGGCCGAGCAGGGCCAGCGCGTAGCGCTCGTCGACGCCGCCAGCCTGGGGCGCGTTCGGGGAAATGGTCTCGACGGCCACCTTGCTGTCCCGGTTCAAAGGTTTCAGCCAGGGCTTTCCCTGGCAAAGCGAGGCGGCTCTATCACACGCATGACGCCACGGCAACCAAGCGGAGCCTACTGTTTCACCGCCGATTTCAGAAGTCTCCAGCCGCCGCGCAAGGCCCGGTTTGCCTCGACCAGAGCGGAGGGCACCGCGCCCTCGTCGAGCAGCCGTTCGTTGCGGGCGCGGCGCGCGGAATCCAGCTCGGCGACGAGGCGCTCCCAGAGGAGATCGACGTTCCAGGCCGGCGCGCCTTCAGGCAGCGCCACGGGGATGACGGCCTCCTGCGGCAGCAGGAGCGTCGCCGCCACGGCATCGCGCGCGGCCCGGATGCTGCGCGCCTTGGCGCCTGCGGGGGCGTCGACGTCGTAGGGCGGCGCCCATTCGGAGGCGGGGCGCAGCAGGTCGGCATGGGTCATGGCGGCCAGGATCGGCGGCGGCCGGCGGCTGCGCTGCCCGCCGGCCCAGCCGCGAAGGGCCTCCAGCGCCGCCACGTCCGAGCCACGCCCGGGCTGGGTCGCGGAGGCGACCCAGAGGATCATGTCCGCCCGCTCCGCCTCGCGCAGGAAGCGCCCGGCATCGGTGAGCGGCGGCATGTCGGCGATGTTCAGCGCCGGCCGCCCGTCCACCGTCACCAGATGCTCGCGCACGGGCCCTTCGCTGGGCAGCGGGCCGACATGGGCCCGGGCGGCGCCGGCCAGCGCGTTGAGCAGCGAAGACTTCCCCGCCTTGGCCTGGCCCACCAGGAGCAGTCGCGGCGGCGCTTCGGGCTCGGCCGCCTCGGCATCGGCGCGGGCGAGCTCGGCCAGCTCGATCGAGGAGAGCCGCAGCCGGCCGGAATAGAGGTCGATGGCGGCGCGGCCGGTCTCGTGGATCAGCCTGGCTGTGGCCGCCCGGCGCAGGTTGTTGCCGAGGAAGCCGCCCGTGGCGCCGAAGGCCAGGCGCTGTCCCTCCTGCGCCACCGCCTGGATCGGGTTCGTCGCGGCGCGGGCCACACGGTAGATGGTCTCGCCCACGTCGTAGGCCATTTGCGCCGCGGCGCCGTAGCGGTCCACCAGCCGTTGCAGCCAGAGCGCGTCGCTGATGCGGATGCGCGACGAGCCCGGCAGCTGGATCACCCATTGCCGCAGCCGGTGCGCCACCTGCTCCGTCACCAGCAGGGCCTCGGGCAGGGTGACGCGGGCCATCGGATCCGCGAGGCCCGGATGGAAATGGGTCGCGACCAGATCGATCGTCTGGCGGGACAGCTCCTCGGCGCGCTCCAGCGCGTCGAAGTCGAGCGGACTGGCCTCCTCGGCGAAGCGGACGACCTTGGCCCAGGCCTCGGCCTCCTCCGCGTTCCAGCCCGATTCGGGACGGTCCTCGCCGGCCGCCAGCGCGGCGGCCCTGGCGCGGGCCCGGCGGCGCAGCAGCACGCGGATCGGCCAGCCGACCAGGCCCAGCGCGGCGGCCGCCACCGCCCATTCCAGGACGCGATGATTCTCCCAGAGCCAGAGCAGGCCCAGCCCGAAGAGCGAAAGCCAGGGCAGGGCCAGCAGCACGGCCAGGATCAGCTCCAGCCAGTGGCGCCGGGCCCAGATCATGTCCGCCCCCTCATGCCCTTTTGGCGCGCCAGGCGCGGAAGGCCTCGCGATAGGCCTGCCGGACCTCCTCGGGCGGCGCGGATTGCCCGGCCCGGGCTCCGCGCAGGAAGACCAGCGCCGCCTCGCCGGTCCCGGCGGTGAAGGCGGCGGCGGTGCCGGCGTTGAGCGCCATGCCGGCCGCCGTGCCCAGGACCGGGACGAGCTTCACCGCCTCGGCCACGAGATAGCGCGCGCCGAACCAGCCGATCGTGCCCACGCCCAGGCTGCCGGCGAAGGCGCCGAAGAGGCTCGGCGTCCATTCCACCTCGTAGCGCCGGGCGAGGCGGTTCAGCATGGCGCCCTGCATGGCGGCGAGGCCCGCCATGCCGGCCAGCGGAATGGGCACAGCTCCCGCGGCGGCGGCCAGGGCGACATAGGCGTAGACCGTGCGCCGCGCGGCGCGCTGGCGGCGGTCGTTGCCCTCGTCGGCCCGGGCGGCGTGCAGGGCGTCGAGCGCATCAGGCAGCGCGGCTTCCAGGGCGGCGTCCAGCGCCGCGAGCCGGTAGGCCTGGGGCTCGAAGCCGTCGCCGGCCTGGGTGAAGTCGACCGGGACGAAGACCGGGGGGGTCTCCCCGGGCAGGCCCCGGAAGAGGCCGCGCTGATAGGCCAGCGCATCGGCCAGCGACTCGGGCAGCTGCGCCTCGTCGAAGCTCGCGGGATGGCCGGTGCCGGGCGGATAGCGGCGGTGCAGGCCGGTCTGGGCGACCACCAGGGGCCAGTCGGGATGGCGGCGGCGGGCCTGGCGCAGCACCTTCATCACCGGCTCCTGCGCCGGGTCGTCCACCTGCATGACGACCAGGAGGAGATGCGCCTGCGCCTCGCACCAGGCGATGTCCTCGGCGGGGTCGTAGCCCGCCTCCTCCAGCCCGCGCGTGTCGAGGAAGCGCAGGAAGGGCGCCTCCTCCGGCACGTCATAGAAGGCGGCCTTGCGCGTGCAGGGCTGGTAGCCCTCGCCGATCTCGGCGCGCGGGTCGCCGGTCAGGGCCGAGACGATGGCCGTCTTGCCCGCGCCGGTCTTGCCGATCAGCCAGATGACCGGCGCGGCCGAGCGGGCCTGGGCCCGGAGCTCCTTCTGGGAGGCATCGAGGTCCGTGGCGAAGAGCGCGGCCTTCACCTCGGACCAGAGCTGGCCCAGCCGTCGAAGGCCGGAGGGAGCGAACATGCTAGATGGGTTTCCGTGGCATTTCAGTCACTGCAACCCCTCCGGCCGCCTCCCGTCGCGCGCTACAGCGCGACGTGGAATTCCGCCGCGGTCTTGGACCTCAGCTCGTCCAGCGTGACCTCCGGCGCCAGCTCGACCAGGCGCATGCCCTCGTCGCCCCGGCGGTCGATGCGGAAGACGGCGAGTTCCGTGATCACCATGTCCACGACGCGCGAGCCGGTCAGCGGCAGCTCGCACCGCTTGAGCAGCTTGGGGACGTCGCCCTTGGCCGTGTGCTCCATCAGCACCACCACGCGCTTCACGCCGGCCACGAGGTCCATGGCGCCGCCCATGCCCTTCACCATCTTGCCCGGAATCATCCAGTTCGCGAGGTCGCCGTTCTGGGCGACCTGGAGCGCACCGAGGATCGACAGGTCGATATGCCCGCCGCGGATCATGGCGAAGCTGTCGGCGCTGCTGAAGATGCTGGTCGTCGGCAGCATGGAGACGGTCTGCTTTCCGGCATTGATGACGTCCGGGTCCTCGGTGCCCTCCACCGGGAAGGGGCCGATGCCGAGCATGCCGTTCTCGCTCTGCAGCTGGACGGAGATGCCTTCGGGGATGTGGTTGGCCACCAGCGTCGGGATGCCGATGCCGAGATTGACGTAGAAGCCGTCCTCCAGCTCGCGGGCGGCGCGGGCGGCCATCTGGTCGCGGTTCCAGGGCATGGGTCAGGTTCCTTGCGGAGAAGTTTGGAAGATCCGGCCGCACAGCGGGCGGCGCGCCGCGACCGACCGCCGCGCCGGGCGATCCCTGTCAGGGCGCGAAGCCAAGGCCGCGGAGCGGCCGCCCGGCGTTTGAGGGCAGGGCATCATGCAGCCTTCGGCCGCACCGTGCGGTTCTCGATCAGCTTCTCGTAATCCGCGGGCAGCGCGACGATGCGCTTCACGAAGACGCCCGGGGTGATGATGTGGTCGGGGTCGATCTCGCCGGCCGGCACCAGGTGCTCGACCTGCGCGACGGTCACCTTCGCGGCCGTCGCCATCATCGGATTGAAGTTCCGCGCCGTGCGCCGGTAGACGAGGTTGCCCTCGGTGTCGCCCTTCCAGGCATGGACCAGCGCCACGTCGGCCACGATGCCGCGCTCCATCACATAGGTCTCGCCGTCGAAGACCTCGGTGGGCTTGCCTTCGGCCACGGCCGTGCCGACGCCGGTCTTGGTGTAGAAGGCCGGAATGCCCGCCCCGCCGGCGCGGATGCGCTCGGCCAGCGTGCCCTGCGGGTTGAACTCGATCTCGAGCTCGCCGGCCAGGAACTGGCGGGCGAATTCCGCGTTCTCGCCCACATAGCTGGCGATCATCTTCCGGATCTGGCGGGTCCGCAGCAGCTTGCCGAGGCCCACATCGTCGATGCCGGCATTGTTGGAGACGACCGTGAGGTCCTTCACGCCGGATTCCTTGACCGCCTCGATGAGGACGGCGGGGATGCCGCACAGGCCGAAGCCGCCGGCATGAATCACCATCCCGTCCTTCAGCAGCCCGGCCAGCGCGGCCGTGGCATCCGGATAGACCTTCTTCGGCATATATCGTCCCCTCGCTCGGTGCCGGGAAGCTACCCGCGCCGCAGCCTTCGCGAAAGTCCGGGCGAAAGTCCGGAGGTGGGGGATTGCGGGGTCCGTGGAGCGCGGCTATACGGCCGCCTCCCCGGGGGGCCATAGCTCAGTTGGTAGAGCGCTTGAATGGCATTCAAGAGGTCGGCGGTTCGATTCCGCCTGGCTCCACCACCCGGGGTTCCAGCTGATCGTTTTACGCACACCGAATCCGCCTGGGGGCGGCAACCGGCCTGCACTCGCTGTTCCTCGGCCGCGGCGATCCGCCGGATCGCGAGCCTCTCGCCCGGGGAAAGGCGCCCGAATCCGGCTCGGTTCGCCGTTGCGGTGCATTCATGCTGTGCTTACGCTTCCCTCCGCATCGTGATCCCACGTCCTGTCACTGCCGCCTGGAAACCATCGCCTGGAAAAAGGAGGCGCGCCCTTGCGTCACGCCCTACTCCGCCCGCTCGCCGCGGCTGCCGCGCTGTTGCTGGCCGCCGCGCCCGCCTTCGCCGGGGCCACGCTCGACAGCATCCGCCGCAATGGCCATGTGCGCTGCGGCGTCTCCACCGGCATCGCGCATATGTCGCTGGCCGACAGCACGGGCCGCTGGCAAGGCTTCGACGCCGAGATCTGCCGCGCCATGGCCGCCGCCGTCTTCGGCGACCCGGAGAAGGTCCGCTTCGTGCCCACCACGGCGCAGACCCGCTTCACCGCCCTGCAATCGGGCGAGGTGGACATGCTGACGCGCACGACCGCGCTCTCCATCTCGCGCGACAGCACGATGGGCCTGACGCAGACGGTGGCCCACTTCTTCACCGGCCAGGGCATCCTCGTGCACCGCCGCACCGGCGCGACGAAGGCCACCGACCTCGACGGCGCCACCATCTGCGGCACCACGGGCAGCATCGTCGAGCGCAACCTCGAGGACTTCGCGCGGACCCACAACATCCGCTTCCGCACCATCTCCTTCGAGACCCAGCCCGCCGTGCTGGAAGCCTTCCTGGCCGATCGCTGCGACGCGATCAGCAACGACATGATCAACCTCTCGGCCAACCGCCTGGCCGCGCCCGATCCGAATTCGCTCGTCCTGCTGCCCGATCTGATCCAGAAGGAGATGCACGGCATCCTGGTGCGCAACGGCGATGCCGAATGGGCCACGCTCACGCGCTGGACGGTCTTCGCGCTCATCCAGGCCGAGGAGTTCGGCATCACCCGCGCCAATGCCGAGGAGATCCGCCGCACGGCGACCGACCCCGCCATCCGCCGCTTCCTCGGCCTCGTCGAGAATGTCGGCACCGGCTTCGGCGTCTCCGCCAACTTCGCCTATGACGTGGTCCGCGCGATCGGCAATTACGGCGAGCTCTATGAGCGGACCGCCGGCGCCGGCGGCCTCGGCATGGAGCGCGGGCCCAACCGCATCTGGACGCAGGGTGGGCTGCTCATCTCCTGGCTCTGGCAATGACAAGGAACGCCTTCATGTCGCCGCTCGACACCCTCGCCGCCCCGCGCAACACCGACCTCGACACGGCCCTCGCCGAGGCGCGCGAAAGCTACACCGCCGCCCGCCCCAAGAGCGCCGCCGCCTATGAGCGCGCGAAGCAGGTCATGCCGGGCGGCAACACGCGCTCGACGCTGTACTATTCGCCCTTCCCCACGGCGATGGAGAGCGGCCAGGGCTGCTATCTCAAGGACATCGACGGGCACGACTATCTTGACCTCTGCGGCGAGTACACGGCCGGCATCTTCGGCCATTCCGAGGCGCGCATCCTCAAGGCCATCGAGGGCGCGATCGGCCGCGGGCTGAACCTCGCCGCCGCCGGCGAGCGCGAATCGGTCTTCGCCGGCATCATCTGCGCGCGCTTCCCCTCGATCGAGCTGGTGCGCTTCACCAACAGCGGCACGGAGGCGAACCTCTTCGCCTTCTCCGCCGCCCGCGCCTTCACCGGCCGGACGCGGCTGCTCGCCATGAACGGCGGCTATCACGGCGGCATGATGACCTTCGTGGGCGGCGGCAGCGCGGTGAACGCGCCCTTCCCCGTGACCCTCGCGCCCTACAACGACATCGAGGCGACCCGCGCCCTCATCCGCGAGCACAAGGACGAGCTGGCGGCCATCCTGCTCGAGCCCATGATGGGCAGCGGCGGCTGCATCCCCGCCTCGCGCGAGTTCCTGCAGATGCTGCGCGAGGAGGCCACCGCGCACGGCATCGTGCTCACCTTCGACGAGGTGATGACCAGCCGGCACAGCGCCGGCGGGCTGCAGAAGATTCACGGCATCACGCCGGACCTCACGACCCTCGGGAAGTACATTGCCGGCGGCATGTCCTTCGGCGCCTTCGGCGGGCGGGCGGACATCATGGGGATGTACGACCCCGCGAACCCGAAGGCGCTGCCCCATGGCGGCACCTTCAACAACAACGTGCTCTCCATGTCGGCCGGCGTGGTCGCGATGGGCGAGATCTTCACCGAGGAAACCTCGGAGGCGCTGCGCGCGCGCGGCGATGCGCTGCGGGACGCGCTCAACGCCGTCTGCGCGAAGCACAGGGTGCCGATGCAGTTCACCGGCATCGGCAGCATGATCCAGCCGCACTTCCGCAGGGAGGAGGTGCTGCGCCCCTACGCCTCCAGCGCGACGGAGGACGGGCTGCGCGAGCTCTTCTTCCTCGACCTCATGGCGGCCGGCATCTACATCGCGCGGCGCGGCATGGTGGCGATGAGCCTGCCGGTGGGCGACGCCGAGTGCGCGCGCTACGTCGCCGCGGTGGACGCCTTCTGCGCGGCGCGGAAGCCGCTGCTGGGCGAGGCCTGACACCTTGTAGGGACGCCGCGCCGGCCGTGGCTCTGGCCGGGCGCGCGATCACCTGACATGCTGCCCGCAAGGCCACCCCGGGGAAGGGGCGGCCATGAGGGAGTGCCCGCATGCCGAAGCCGCTTCTCCGCGTTCCGCGCCGCGCGATTCTCGCCGGCGGCGCCGCCGCCCTGGCGGCGCCCGCGCTCGCCCAGGCCCCGTGGCCCAACCGCCCGGTCCGCATGGTCGTCCCCTGGCCCGCTGGCGGCGCGGCCGACCTCACGGGCCGCATCTACGCCAATGCCCTCTCGCAGAAGACCGGCCAGCCCTTTGTGGTGGAGAATCGCGGCGGCGCCACGGGCGTGATCGGCGAGCAGGCCGTGATCCAGGCCCCGGCGGACGGCTACACGATCATGAACGAGTCCACGCCGATCTCGATCACGCCTGCGCTCATGCGGGACCTGCCCTTCTCGCCGATGCGAGAGTTCCTGCCCGTCTTCCAGACCATGAGCGTGCCGCAGCTCATGCTCCTGCATCCCAGCGTCCCCGCCCGCTCGGTGGCGGAGGCGATCGCGCTCATCCGTGCCGCGAACGGCAACTTTCCCATCGGCTCCTCCGGCAATGGCTCGATGCAGCACCTCGTGATGGAGCTCTTCGTGCGGGGTGCCGGGCTCCGCGCCACGCACGTCCCCTATCGCGGCGGCGGACCGGCCCTGGCAGACCTGCTGGCCGGCTCGATCCCCATGTATTTCGGCAACGTCAACAGCGCGGTCCCGCATGTGCGCAGCGGCAGCCTGCGGGCGCTCTGCCACACGGCCGGCACGCCACGGATCAACGCCTTCCCGGACCTGCCGGCGCTGTCGGAGACGATCCCGGGCTTCGAGACGGCGGAGTGGAACGGCATCTTCGTCCGGGTCGGGACGCCGCCCGAGATCGTCGCGCGGCTCAGCGCCCTGCTGAACGAGATCGTCGTGGAGCCCGCCATTCAGCAGACGCTGCGCAACGGCGATCTGACGGCCGGCCCCAACACGCCGGAGCAGTTCGCCGCCTTCTTCCGCTCCCAGACCGAGAAATGGGGGAAGTTCATTCCCGAGGCGAATATCCGGCTGGAGTAGCACCGATGAGCGTCCACCTGACGGCCGGCGGCCATGTCCCCATCGACGAGGCCTGGCTGGCGAAGAACCGGGAGCCGATCCTCGAGCCCGGCCTGCCGATCATCGACCCGCACCATCATATCTGGGACCGCCACGGCGAGACCTACCTGTTGCCGGACCTGCTGCGCGACACCGCCACCGGCCACGACATCCGCGCGACCGTCTTCATCCAATGCGCCTCGATGTACGACGAGACGGCCGAGCCGGCGCGGCAGCCGCTCGGCGAGACGCGCTTCATGACGGAGGTGGCGAAGGCCGCCGAGGCCGGGAGGACGCGCGCCTGCGCCGGGATCGTCGGCCTGGTGGACCTGACGCTCGGCGAGCGCGTGACGCCGTTGCTGGAGGAGCACGTCGCCGTCTCGGGCGGCCGCTTCAAGGGCGTGCGCAACCGCACCGCCTGGGATCCTTCGCCGCGCGTGCGCACCAATCTGGAGGTGCCGCCGCCCGGGCCGCTGAACGATCCGGCCTTCCAGGAGGGCGCGAGGCGGCTCGGCGAGCTAGGCCTGACGCTCGACGTCTGGGCCTATCACGCGCAGCTTCCGCTCGTGCTCGATGTGGCGCGCGCCGCACCGGGCACCACGGTCGTCATCGACCATTGCGGCGGCCAGCTCGGCGTCGGACCCTACGAGGGCAAGGCGGCCGAGGTCTTCGCCGACTGGCGCAGATCGATGGCCGCCCTCGCCGCGCTGCCCAATGTCCTGGTGAAGCTCGGCGGGCTGGCGATGGAGGTCAGCGGCAAGCAGTGGCACACGCGCCCGACGCCGCCGACCTCCGAGGAGCTGGCGGAGGACTGGCGCCCTCAGATCGAGACCTGCATCGAGCTCTTCGGCACCGGCCGCTGCATGTACGAGAGCAATTTTCCCGTGGACAAGGGCATGTGCGGCTATGCCGCGCTGTGGAACGCCTTCAAGCGGCTCTCGGCCGGCGCCAGCGCCGACGAGAAGACGGCGCTCTTCTCCGGCACGGCGGCGAGGGCCTACCGGCTCAGCGTCTGAAGCGCCCGGGTTTGAAGCTGTGGGCCACGCGCGGGATCACCAGGACCTGCGCCTGCGGCATGCGCCGGCGGACATGGTCCGCCAGCCGTTCCGCCACGGCCTCCACCTCGCCGAGGCTGCGGCTGGGCGCGAAGCCCACCTCGATCTCGATCCAGGCGTCGCGCCCTTCCGTGCGGGTGCGGACGGCGCAAAGCTCGTCGTAATCCTCGAACTGGCTGGCCAGCGCGTTGTTGATGATGGCCTGCCGCGACTCGCCCAGCGCGCGGTCGAGCAGATGCGGCAGCGCGTCACCGACGATCTTCACCCCGAAGCCTACCATGGTCACCAGCACCAGGAGGGAGCCCAGCGTGTCCGCCCAGGCGCCCGTCGGCATGTCGTGGAAGGCAGCGTTCACGCCGACGGCGAGCGCCACGCCGATCGAGGCCAGCGTCTTCATGAGCCGCGAGGCCAGCTGGCCGCCCAGGATGACCGAGGTGCCGTCGCGCGTGACCCGCCACAATCGCCGGAGCACGTAGCCGTTGATGGCGAGGTTCGCCCCCGACGCGGCGAGCGCGAAGAGCAGCCCGGTCTCGCTCTGCTCCGGATTCGAGCCGCTGCGCAGGTAGGTCGCGACGGCGAGCCAGAGCGCGGCCAGGATCATGGCCGCGCCGACGACCAGGTTCAGGAACTGCTCGAGCTTGCGGGTGCCGTAGTCGTAGCCGCCGATCCGGCCGCGATGGATCTTCCGCAGCAGGACGAACAGGAAGATGTCCAGCACCGTCAGCAGCGCGCCGCGCAGCCAGTCGCCCAGCAGTGTGAGCGAGTTCGCCCAGATCGCGGCGACGAGCTTGGCGAGGTTGATGGAGACGTCGAGCACGGAGCCGGTCAGCATGGCGCGCTCGCGCGCCCGTGCCGCCTCCCGCTCGTCGATGGCCGCCTCGCCGATCCTTGTGTCCATATCCCCCGCGACGCCGGCCCGGCCGCCTTTTTCGGACGCCATCCAAGCCTGCGCGGCGCATTTTCACAACGGTGATCGGCGGATCTCGGAAGGGGCCGCCCGGCGGGCGCGGCGCGCCCCGTCCGCCTCCCTGGTCATGGCAGCCCGTTGCGGATGTGGCGCCGGAAGGCCGGCCGCTCCGAGAGGCGCTCATAATAGGCGCCCAGGGCCGGCATCTCCGGCTTTTGCGGCAGCTTCGACATGGCGAACCAACGGTGCACCACGAAGCCGGCCGGGATGTCGGCCAGGGTGAACTCATGCCCGGCCAGGAAGGGGCCGCCGGCGGCGAGCGCGGCATCGAGCTGGCCCATGCGCCTGGCGTATTCCGCGCGGCCGACTTCGAGGAACTGCGGCTGGCACCAGGGCTCCAGCCCCAATTCGCCGCCGAGATAGGCGCCGCGCATGGCGACCGTCATGTCGTAGGCGACCCAGTCCATCCAGGCCTCCACATGCGCCCGCTGGATCAGCTCGCGCGGGTAGAGCGACCAGGCATGCTCGCGCGCGGCCAGGTAGCGCAGGATGACGTGGGATTCGCGGAGCGCGGCCTCGCCGTCCAGCAGCACGGGCACGGTGCCGAAGGGGTTCAGCGCCAGGAATTCCGGCACGTTCGTCGGCCGGAAGTCGCGGCCCCAATCCTCCTGCGCGAAGGCGAGGCCGAGCTCGTCCAGGAGCCAGAGCACCTTGCGGACATTGTAGGCGTTCCTGCGCCCCAGAAGCTTGAGCATGACGTCCCTTCCCCGGCCGATCGCGAGAAGGTCGTGCGAGGCGGCAGTGGTGTAAAGCTTCGGCAGGGCCACGCCCGCGTCGGGGGACGGCTCCATT
This sequence comes from Roseococcus sp. SYP-B2431, assembly GCF_004336745.1. Classification (GTDB taxonomy): domain Bacteria; phylum Pseudomonadota; class Alphaproteobacteria; order Acetobacterales; family Acetobacteraceae; genus Roseococcus. The sequence goes on along the minus strand of NZ_SJXD01000030.1, from coordinate 80,192 downwards.
CCATCGAAGGCGGGGTGCCGGGCCGTCAGGGGCGCCGCTCCCCGGACGGAGCGCTCAGCCCGGCGCGCGCCGCAGCCGCATCGCCAGCGGCGCCAGCACATGCTCCACCAGCGGGATGATCGCCGCGCCCACCGCCAGCCCGACGAGCCCGGAGACGGCAGCCGTGACTATCCAGCCCAGCACCCCGCCCCAGCCCCAGCCCCAGCCCCAGCCTGCGGTCAGCCCGTGAAGGAAATGCGGAAGGCCGCCATAGCCGTAGCCTTCGAAGCCGTGCAGCAGGATCCCGCCGCCGACCCAGAGCATCGCCGCCGTGCCCACCACGCCGAGCAGCTTCAGGAACGGCGGCATCCCGACCACGAGGCCCCGTCCGATGGCGCGGACGGCCGCGCCGCCGCCATGGCGCCCGCTCGCCAGCGCCACGCCGGCATCGTCCGCCTTCACGATCAGCGCGACGGCGCCATAGACCCCGGCCGTGATGCCGATGCCGACGACGGCCAGGATCAGCGCCTGCGTCCACAAGGAGCTTTCGGGGATGGTCGCGAGCGCGATGGCCATGATCTCGGCCGAGAGGATGAAGTCGGTCTTGATGGCGCCGCTGACCTTGACGTCTTCCAGCGCCAGCGCGTCCTTCGCCGCCTCGCCGACGGCGGTCTCGTGCGCCTGCGCGGCGTGCGGCCAGAGCGCCTCGTAGACCTTCTCGGCGCCCTCGTAGCAGAGGAACGCGCCACCGATCATGAGCAGGGGCGTGACGGCCCAGGGCGCCAGCGCGCTCAGCGCCAGCGCCGCCGGCAGCAGGAAGACCAGCTTGTTCTTCAGCGAGCCGACCGCGATCCTGCGGACGATCGGCAGTTCGCGTTCGGCGGCGAAGCCGGTGACGTAGCGCGGCGTCACGGCCGCATCGTCGATCACCACGCCCGCCGCCTTGGCGCCAGCCTTCGCGGCCTGGCCGGCCACGTCGTCGAGCGTGGCGGCGGCGACCTTGGCGAGGCTCGCCACATCGTCCAGCAAGGCGATCAGGCCGGTGGCCAAGGCCTACCCTCCACGAAAAACATGTCCGGAGGGTAAGCCCGCCGCGCGGCTTCCGTTGCAGGCGTCGCGCGCATTCGTGACGGCGCGCACCGGCCGGCTTCAGCCCGCCACGCGGTTCTCCACCAGCTCCGTCACCACGGCAGGATCGGCGAGGGTGGAGGTGTCGCCCAGGCTATCGGTCTCGTTGGCGGCGATCTTGCGCAGGATCCGGCGCATGATCTTGCCCGAGCGCGTCTTGGGCAGGCCCGGCGCCCATTGAATGGCGTCCGGCGTCGCGATGGGGCCGATCTCCTTGCGGACCCAGGCGACCAGCTCCTTCTTCAGCGCGTCGGTCGGCTCCTCGCCGGCGTTCAGCGTGACGTAGCAGTAGATGCCCTGGCCCTTGAGGTCATGCGGCATGCCGACCACGGCCGCCTCCGCCACCTTGGGATGGGCGACCAGGGCGCTCTCCACCTCGGCCGTGCCCATGCGATGGCCGGCGACGTTGATCACGTCGTCCACCCGGCCGGTGATCCACCAGTAGCCGTCGGCGTCGCGGCGGGCGCCGTCGCCGGTGAAATACTTCCCGGGGAAGGTGGAGAAATAGGTCTGGATGAAGCGCGGATGGTCGCCATAGACGGTGCGCATCTGGCCGGGCCAGCTGTCCGTGATGACGAGGTTGCCTTCCGTCGCGCCCTCCAGGATTTTTCCATCCCCATCCACCAGGGCGGGGAATACGCCCGGCAGGGGCAGCGTCGCGGAGCCCGGCTTCTGCGCCACGGCGGCCGGCAGCGGCGAGATGAGGATGCCGCCCGTCTCCGTCTGCCACCAGGTGTCCACGATCGGGCAGCGCTCGTCGCCGACGACGCGGTAGTACCAGAGCCAGGCCTCGGGATTGATGGGCTCGCCGACCGAGCCCAGCACGCGCAGCGATTGGCGCGAATGCTTCTTCACCGGCGCCTCGCCCTCGCGCATCAAAGCGCGGATGGCGGTGGGCGCGGTGTAGAAGATGTTCACCTGGTGCTTGTCCACGACCTGCCACATGCGGCCGAAATCGGGGTGGTTGGGCACGCCCTCGAACATCAGCGTGGTCGCGCCGTTCGCGAGGGGGCCATAGACGATGTAGGTGTGGCCGGTGACCCAGCCCACATCCGCCGTGCACCAGTAGATCTCGCCCGGGCGGTAGTCGAAGACCAGCTCATGCGTGAAGCTGGCCCAGACCATGTAACCGCCCGTCGTGTGCAGCACGCCCTTGGGCTTCCCGGTCGAGCCCGAGGTGTAGAGGATGAAGAGCGGGTCCTCGGCATTCATGCGCTCGGGCTCGCAGGTGGCGGGCTGGGCGCCGGCGGCCTCGTGCCACCAGATGTCCCGGCCCTCCTGCATGGCGACCGGCGTGCCCGTGTTGCGGACCACCAGGACATTCTTGATCGAGGGGCAGGTCTTCAGCGCCTCGTCGGCATTGGCCTTCAGCGGCACCTTGCGGCCACCACGGCGGCCCTCATCGGCCGTCAGCAGCACCGAGCATTCGGAATCCTGGATGCGCGAGGCAAGGCTGTCCGGGGAAAATCCGCCGAAGACGATGGAATGCACCGCTCCGATGCGCGCGCAGGCCAGCATGGCCACCGCCGCCTCGACGATCATGGGCAGGTAGATGCAGACCCGGTCGCCCTTCTTCACCCCCAGCGCACGCAGGGCATTGCCGATGCGGCAGACCTGGGCGTGCAGCTCCGAATAGGTGGTCCTGGAATCCGCCGAGGGGTCGTCGCCCTCCCAGAGGATGGCCACCTGGTCGCCGCGTCCCGCCTCGATGTGGCGATCCAGGCAGGAGACGCTGGCATTCAGCTCACCATCCTCGAACCACTTGATCGAGACGTCGCCCGTGAAGTCGGTGTTCTTGATCTTCGTCGGCGCCTTCATCCAGGCGATCCGCGACATTTCCTTGCGCCAGAACCCGGCCGGGTCGCTCGCGGCCTCCGCGACCATGGCGGCACGGATCTCGGCCGTGATGCGGGCGGTGCCGGCGATCTCCGGCTTGATGGCGATGAGCGTGTCATCGGTCATGGGCGGTCCTCCCTGGACGCGATTTTTCCACTGGGACAAGGCCATGCCCGGTCGGCCCGCGTCAATCATGGGGCGAAGCGGACGAGAAAAAACCCCTCCGGAAAGCGCCGGAGGGGTCCGAGGTGCCGGCCGCCAGTCAGGGCCGGTTGGGTTGGGAGAGACTGTCTAACGCATGACCTGGCAATTAGTTTGCACGCGGCGTGTTCGGGGCCGGCGTGGTCGATGCGGTGCCCGAGGGCGTGGCGGGGCGCAGGGGGGCCGCGGCCTGGCCATTCGCGGGGCGTGGCGCCGTCACCTGGCCGGCCGGATGGGCCGGGGTGGCGGGCGTCGCGGCCTGGCGGGACGGGGCCTGGACCGCGGGCGCCTGGACCGAGCCGGTCACGCGGGGCGCGGTCGCCGAACTGCCGGGGAGCGAGGGCGCCGCCGCCTGGGCGCGCACGGCCGGGGCCTGGGCGGTGCCGGCGACGGGATCGGCCGCGAAGGCCGGGGCGCCGAAGCCGACGAGCAGGGCGGTGGCGAAAAAGGCGGGGCGGATGTTCTTCGTCATAGCGTGTGTTCCTCCTTGGGGAACCGCGCCGGTCCGGGGTGGAGCGGCGCGTGGGAGGAAGGTTGCCGGCCGCTCGTGAAGGGTCTTGGGCGGCGGCAAGGTGGTTTGAAGGCGGGTGGGGCGATTTCGGGGCGGTTGCGGCAGGCTGCCATCTTCAGAAGGTCGGCGCGGCGTCCGGCCGAACTTGCGCCGCCCTCAATGGCCGGGCCTGACCTACCGCCACCCTGGGCGGCTTAGGACCTGGGCCCCACGGGCGCCAGGTCCACGCGCGTCCTGCCGTCGGCGACGGCGGTGGGCAGCGGCCTGAATCCTTCCGGCACCTCGATCTCCGGCTTCTCCGCGAAGAGCCGCGCCCAGGCCCGGTTCGACACCTCGTCCGCCTCGCGGAGGATCTTCGCCTCGTCCATGGTGAGGATCTTCCCCTCGCGCATCACCCACTTGCCGTCGACCATCACGTCCTCCACGTCGCGCGCCTGGCCCTGGTGCACGAAGACCGACACGGCGCGCAGGAAGGGCACCAGATGCGCGCGGTCCGTCCGGAACATGATCAGGTCGGCGAGGTTCCCCTCCGCCAGCCAGCCGCCGTCCCTCACGCCCATCGCCTGATAGCCGTTGCGGGTGGCCCAGCGCAGCGCCTCCTCGGGCGAGGGGCTGCGGCCGTCCTGCCGGCGGATGCGCTCCATGAACAAGCCGGTGCGCATCACCTCCACCATGTCCTCGGCCATGTTGTCGGTGCCCATGCCGACGTTGCAGCCGGCCTGCTCCATCTCGCAGACCCGCGGCGACAATCCCCGCCGCGCCGCGATGGCCGAGTTGAAGGCCACGTTCACCTTGTGCCGGCCCAGGATCTTCTCCTCGATCGGCGCCATGCAGCGGCAATGGGCCGCGACCATCCGGTCGTGCAGGAAGCCGATGCTCTCCAGATACTCGCTGGGCAGCATGTTGTGATGCGCCTGCACGGCCGCGACCTCACCCCAGATCTGGTTGAGGTGGATGGTGCAGACCGTGTCGAGCGACTGCTGCAGGGCGCGCAGCTCCTGCAGCAATTCCGTCGAGCACATGTCCGGCGCCCAGGCCGAGACGCCCACGCGGATGCGCCCCTCACCCGCACCGTCCCACTTGGCGTGGAGGCGCTTGATGCGGTCCACGCCCGCCTTGCCGACCTTCTCGTCGCGCACGAACTCCGAGGGGTCTCCGATGGAGGTGCCGATGCGGTCCCAGCTGCGCTCGGCAAGCACCATGCGCAGGCCGGTGTCCAGCATCTCCTGCGCGTAGTTCTCGATCTGCGCGGCGTCCTCCAGCACGGCGGTGGTGCCGGAGCGGATGGCCTCCAGCGCGCCGAGCTGGCACATCACCGCCTGCTCGGCCGGCGAGAGGGCGGGCAGCGGGATGGGCGAGAGGCCGCCGCAGAAGGGCGGCTCGTGCGGCGGGGAGAGGTCCTCGAAGACGCCGCGGGCCAGCGTCATGACGAAATGCGTGTGGATATTGGCGAAGCCCGGGAAGACGGCGCGGCCGGTGCCGTCGATCACCTCGGCCTTGGGATATTTCGCCGCGATCTCCGCGGTCGGGCCGATCGCGGCGATGCGCTTGCCCTCGACGGCGATCGCGCCGCCGTGATGGATCGTGCCGGCGGCATCGCCGGTCACGATGGTGGCATTGGTGATCAGCAGGACCATTGGCGCGTTCCCCAACATTGCTTGACGCATTCTCGAAGACCGGGCGAGGCCGCCCGGCCCGAACTCCCTATTCGGCCTGGATGTTCGCCTCGCGGACCAGGCGCGTCCAGTCGGCGCGCTCGCGGCGCATGCGGTCGTCCAGCTCGGCGCCCGTGCCGAAATCGGCGATGGAGCCCAAGGTGAGCATCTGCGCCACCGTCCCGGGCTGCGTCATGACGGCGCGGAAGGCGTCCTCCAGGAGCTGCCGCCGCGCGGGCGGGATGCGCGCGGGGGCGAGCACGCCGTTGAAGCCCATCAACCCCCATTCCACGCCGGCCTCCTTCGCGGTGGGCACGTCGGGGATGCTCGGCTGGCGCGTCGGCGAGGAGATGGCGAGGACGCGCGCGCGTCCGCCCTCCACCGCGCCGCGGAAGACGCCGTAATTGCCGATCATCAGCTGCACGTCGCCGGCGAGCAGGCCCTGCAGGGCCGGGCCGGTGCCGCGATAGGGCACGTGCGTCATCTCGACGCCCGCCGCGCGTCGCCAGGATTCATACGCGAGATGCGGGCCGCTCCCGATGCCGGCCGAGCCGAAGTTCAGCGCCCCCGGGCGGGCCTTCAGCATCGCCACGAACTCGGCCTGCGTCCGCGCCGGCAGGTTTGCTGGGACGACCAGCACAAAAGGCCCGGCGGTGAGCCGGGCGACCCCGGTGAAATCGCGCTGCGTGTCGAAGGGCAGGTTCGGATAGAGCGCGTGGGTGATGCCGAGATTGCCGTTGTCGCCCATGAAGAGCGTGTAGCCGTCGGCCTCGGCGCGGGCCATGTATTCCATGGCGATGTTGCCGTTCGCGCCCGCGCGGTTCTCGACGACCACCGGCTGGCCGAGACGCTCGGACAGCCGCTGCATGATCGGCCGCCCCACGGTGTCCACGCCGCCGCCCGGCGGATAGCCGATGACCAGGCGGATGGGCCGCTCCGGAAACTGTCCCTGCGCCAGCGCCGGCGTGGCGAGCGGGGCGAGCAGCAGGGCGCGGCGGATGACGTTCATGCGGAAACCTCCCAGGCTTGGCGATCGGTATCCGGCTTCGCGGGACCGAGGCAGGGGTAGGGTGGCGGCAAAATGCACGGCTGGCCAGACAATGTGCCCAAGGCACAGGCGATCGGCCACGCGGCTGCCTCGCGGCACGCCAGGATCCCGCCGGCCCTGGCAGCGGCCGGAGATGTCCCGCTTTCCCCCCGGGCGCCTTACTCTCCCGGCACCCAGACCTTGAAGGTCGAGCCCAGCCCCATCTCGCTCTCGATCGTCAGCTGGCCACGGTGCCGCGCCAGGATGTGCTTCACGATGGCGAGGCCGAGCCCCGTATTGCCCACCCCGCGCGCCCGCGCCTTGTCCACGCGGTAGAAGCGCTCGGTCAGGCGCGGGATGTGCTCGCGCGCGATGCCCGGGCCGTCGTCGCGCACCGTGAAGGTCACGCCCTCGCGCGCGCCCTGGCGGCCGTGCCCGGCCTCCAGCCGCACCTCGCGCGTGGCGTGGCGGAGGGCATTGTCCAGCAGGTTGCGCGCGACCTGGGCGAGCTGGTCGGCATTGGCCGGCGCGGCGGTGAGCGGCCCCTCGGGCAGGGCGAGGGTCAGATGCACGCCCCTGCCCGCGAAGAGCGGCTCCAGCGCGGCCGCCTCGGCCTGGAGCAGGGCCAGCAGGTCGGCCTTCCCCTCGGGCGCCTGATGCTCGGTGATCTCGACCCGCGAGAGGCCGAGCAGGTCGTCGATCAGCCGGCGCATGCGCTCCGACTGCTCGGCCATGATGCCCAGGAAGCGGTCCTGCGCGACGGGATCGTCCTTGGCCGGGCCGCGCAGGGTCTCGATGAAGCCGATGATGCTGGCCAGCGGGGTGCGCAGTTCGTGGCTGGCATTGGCGACGAAGTCCACGCGCATGCGTTCCACGGCGCGCGCGGCCGTGCGGTCGGTCAGCACGACGAGCAGCTTGCCGCCATCGGCCAGCGGCGGGTTCAGCGCGAGGACCTGCGCCGAGAGCTCCCGCGTCAGGCTGCCGGGCAGCGCCAGCTCCGTCGATTGCGGCCCGTCGTCGACCAGGGCGCGGTCGAGCGCGGCGGCCATCAGCGGATGGCGCAGCAGGGCGCCCATGTCGCCGCGCGCCGCTCCTTCGCGCTGCAGGCCGAAGACGCGCCGGGCCGCGGCGTTGGCGCGCAGGAGTCTCCGGTCGGCGCCAAGGATGAGCAGGGGGTCGGGCAGGGCCTCGACGATCGCCTCGTCCGAGGCGCGCAGGCGGGTCACGAGCGCGGCCCGCGCCTCTAGCGAGCGGGCCAGCCGGCCTAGCCCCTCCTCCACCCGGCCGATGGCCGGCAGGCGCGGGATGGGCAGCGGGGCGCTGAAGGGGCCCTCCTCGTCGGCGGCGCGGTGCAGCACGGCCGCCAGCCGCGAGACGGCGGAGAGCCAGAACCAGGCCAGGCCGAGGGCGGAGGCGAGGCAGAGCAGGATGGCCAGGGCGGCGGGGCCGGCCCGCAGCTCGCCCATCGCCGCCAGCGCGAGGAGCGTGAGGGTTGGTGCGCCTCCGATCAGCGCCGCGGTGGCGAGGAGGCCGCCCATGGGTGTCGTCTTCTCCCTTCGCCGGCCCGATTCGCGCCGGCGGAACCGCCTTGATAGAGGCCCCCGGCCCGCGGTTCACGCGTCAGGTTGAAGAAACCTGGGAAGTGGGCGCGGCGGGCGGTCAGCTCCCCGCCGCGCCCGGCACCGGCGCCGGCTGGACGAGCTGTGCCTCGCCGCCGGGCCTGACCGCAAAGATCGCCAGGCCGCGCGCCAGCACGCCGCCTTCCAGCAGCCGCACCGGCCCATCCGCGCCCAGGAAGGCGACGCCGATCGGCGGCCCGCCGTCGCGGGCGGTGCGCGCCGCCAGCGCCAGGGCGTCGTAGGCCACGCCGGCCAGCCGCGAGGGCCGGTCGCCGAAGGCCGCGCTGTACTCCGCGTCGAAGCGGCCGCGCGCCTCGGGATCCGGCGCGGGGAACCAGGCGTTCGCCAGCGCCGGCTCGTTGCCGATCGTCGTGTCGGCGGCCCAGAGGCTCGTGCCGAGGAGGCGCGGCAGCCCGCCCGGGAAGGCCGCGGCGAGCGCCGAGCCCGCGGCCCGTGCCCCCGCGCCGCCATGGCCGATCAGCACCGCCTCGGGCTGGCCGGCCGCGATCCGCTGGGCCGCCGCGGCAAGGTCCGCGCGGGCCGGCGTCAGCACCACATTCGGCGGCGGCGCGCCGATCTGCTGCAGGCTGGCCCGCAGCGCGGCCGCGAGGCGCTGGCCGAAGGCATCGTCCGGCGCCATCAGCGCGAAGCGCTGCGCCCCGGCCTCGGAGGCGGCGGCCACGATCCGGCGGACCTGCTGGCCCGGCGTCAGGCCGAGCACCCAGACCCGGGCCGCGGCCTGCGCCTCGTCCGAGGTGAAGGCGAAGACCGGCGCCTGCGAGCCGCGCGCGACGTTCACCACGGCGGCGGTCTCGGTGAGCGTCAGCGGCCCGGCCAGGGCCAGGGCGCCGTCGCCCAGCGCGCCGCGGGCGGCCTCGGCGGCGCCGGAGGGCGTGCCCCGGGTGTCACGCGGCAGCACCTCGACGCGCCGATCCCCCTGGGCGAAGAGCGCGAGCTGCGCGGCATTGAGCATGGCCTGGCCGAGGGGCCCATTGCCGCCGGTCAGCGGCAGCAGGAGGCCGACGCGCAGGCGCGGCCCCTCGACGGCGGCGGGCCCGGCATTCCACGGCGCGATGCCGGCCGAGGGCCCGCGCGCGATGCCCGGGGGTTGCGGGGCGCAGCCGATCAGCAGAAGGAGAAGGGACGCGAGGGCGACCCCCGATGGAACCAGACGACGCATATTCACTCCCTTCGGCACCGGGCCAGGCGATCCCGGGCCAATCCGCCCCGGGACTGACCCTCGTTGCCACCCCTATCGGCAATCTGGGCGACCTCTCCGCCCGCGCCGCCGCCGCGCTGGCCGGGGCCGATGCGGTGCTGTGCGAGGACACGAGAGTAACGTCCAGACTGCTCGCGCGGCACAGTATTTCCGCGAAGATGCTCGCTTTGCACGACCACAACGAGGAAAGCGAGGCCCCCCGGCTGGTTTCCCGCATGCTGGCCGGCGAGCGCTTCGCCCTGGTGAGCGATGCCGGCACGCCCCTGGTCTCGGATCCGGGCTATCGGCTGGTCCGGGCGGCGATCGCGGCGGGGGTGGCCGTCACCGCCGTCCCAGGGCCGAGCGCAGTGGTGATGGCGCTGACCCTCTCCGGCCTGCCGCCGCATCCCTTCCTGTTCCATGGCTTCCTGCCCCCCAAGGCCGCCGCCCGGGCCGGCGCGATCGCGCGGATCGCGGCCATGGAAGCGGCCGGCCTCTCCGCCTCCCTCGTCTTCTACGAGGCGCCGCACCGCACCGGCGAGGCCCTGGCGGCGCTGGCGGAAGGGCTCGGCGCCGACCGCCCCGCCTGCGTGGCGCGCGAGCTGACCAAGCGGTTCGAGGAGGTCCGCCGCGGCAGCCTGGCGGAGCTAGCCGCCCATTACGCATCGCAGGAGGCGCGGGGCGAGGTGGTGCTCTGCGTCGGCCCGGCACCCCCCGCGGCCGAATCGACGGCCGAGTCGCTGGACGAGTCGCTGCGCGCGGCCATGGCGACGCTTTCCGTCCGCGATGCGGCCGCCACGGTCGCCGAAGCCACCGGCCTGCCGCGCAAGCGCGTCTATGCCCGCGCCCTGGAACTCGCCGCCGGGCGCTGAGAGCCGGGCCCGAAGACGCTCACCGCGTAGTTCGAGGGCAGCGGCGCCGTCACCCGCCGGCGCGCCGGCGCCCCGCTGACCGGCACGGCCGCCAGCAGGTCCTTCTCGGCCTCGATCAGCATCACCCCCGCGAGCCGCCGGACGAGCCGGCGCCCCATGCGGTCCCAGAGCCCGGCGCCGCCGAGCAGCACCCGCCAGGGGAAGGGCGGCACGAAGAGCGCGGCCTCGCGCCGCGCGACCCGGAACAGGCGCTGCTCCAGCAGCCGCGACACCTGGCCGCGCGAATAGGGGCGCCCCTGGCCGAAGGGCGTGTGGTCGAAATGCGCCCACACGCCCAGCCGGTTGGGCACGACCACCAGCAGCCGCCCGTCATGGCGCAGCACGCGCCAGCATTCGCGCAGCAGGCCGGAGGCGGCGTCGCTCGTCTCCAGGGCGTGGACGAGCAGGATGCGGTCGAGGCAGGTGTCGGGCAGCGGCAGGCGCGCATCCTCGGCCAGCGCCGTGCCCGCCGCCGCCCCGTTCAGCGCGGCGCTTTGCGGCGTGACCAGGATCCGCCGGCCATGTCCGCTCCAGAGATTCATGTAGGGCGCGGCCCAGCCCAGGCCGAGCAGGTCGCGCCGCCCGGCATCGGGCCAGAGATAGGCGATGCGCGCGCCGATCATCCGCTCCGCCGCCCGGCCGAGGGGGCCCGCGTAGAATTCGGTCAGGCCGTGGACCTCTGCGCTCATGCGCGGGATATTAGGCGCAACCGCAGCCCTCAGCGAGGCCCAGCCACATGACCCTGACCGTCAAGCCCATCGCCATCCTCGAGGACAACTACGCCTGGTTCCTGCGCGACGAGGCCACCGGCACCACGGCCGTGATGGACGCGGCGGTGGTCGAGCCGATCCTGGACTTCGTGCAGGCCGAGGGTGGGCGGCTCGACTGGCTGCTGATCACCCACCATCACGGCGACCACATCGCCGGCATTCCCGAAGTCGCGGCGCGGACGGGCGCGAAGGTCGCGGGCAATGCCAACGACGCGCATCGCCTGCCGAAGCTGGATGTCGCGGTGAAGCCGGGCGACCTCTTCTCTTTGGGCAAGTCCGAGGCGCATGTCATCGACACGCCCGGCCACACGCGCGGGCATATCTCCTGGCACTTCCCCTCCGGCGAGGCGCTGCTCTGCGGCGACACGCTCTTCGCGGCGGGCTGCGGGCGGCTGCTGGAAGGCAATGCGGCCGAGATGTTCGCCTCCCTGCAGAAGCTCACGGTGCTGCCGGCGGCCACCCGGATCTGCTGCGGGCACGAATACACCCTGTCCAACATCCGCTACGCGCTGAGCGTCGAGCCCGAAAACGAGGCGCTGAAGGCCTTCGCCGAGCTGGCGCGGTCGCTGCGCGCGGAGGGGAAGCCCACCCTGCCGACGACGCTGGGCACCGAGCATGCGATCAATCCCTTTCTGCATGCGCGGGACGTGGCGCATTTCGCGGAGCTGCGCTCCGGCAAGGACAGTTTCCGCTAAGGACGAGACCCGCCTTCAAAGACCAGGGAGGGAGCCATGAAGCTCCATTATTCCGCCGCCAGCCCCTTCGTGCGGAAGGTCAGCGCCGTCGCGCTGCATCACGGCATCGCGCTGGACCGCGTCGACACGAACCCGCATGCCAGCCCGCCGCACCTGCTCGTGGACAACCCGCTCTCCAAGGTTCCGACGCTGGTGCTCGACAACGGCATGGTGCTGCCCGACAGCCCGCTGATCTGCGAGTATCTCGACAGCATCGGCACCGCCGCGAAGCTCTTCCCCGCCGCCGGGCCGCCGCGCTGGGAGGCGCTGCGCCTCGCCGCCCTGGCCGAGGGGATGCTCACCGCCTCGGTGCTGCGCCGCGGCCTGTCGCTCCAGCCCGCCGAGGAGGCGCGCGCCGGCATGATGGAACGCCAGAAGGCCGCCGTGGCCCGCACGCTCGACCAGCTGGAACAGGAGCCGCTGCCCGCCGCCCTGAACATCGGCGTCGTCGGCCTGGTCTGCGCCCTCGGCTATCTCGACTTCCGCTTTTCGGCGGATGACTGGCGGGCGAAGCGCCCCGGCCTGGCCGCCTATTTCGCCGCCCAGTCGGAAAACCCGATCTTCGCCCGGACGGTGCCGCAAGGGTGAACCTTCGCGACCCGACCCTGGACCCTGCCGGCGTGATCGCGACGCTGGCTCTCCGGCCCCACCCCGAGGGCGGCCACTACCGCGAGATCTGGCGCGACACGCCGGAGGGCGGCGGCCGTGGCGCGGGCACGGCGATCTACTACCTCCTGGCCCCGGGCGAGCGCAGCCACTGGCACCGCGTCGACGCCGCCGAGGCCTGGCACTGGTATGCCGGCGGTCCGCTCGCGCTGCGGCTCTCGGCCGAGGGGCGCAGCGCGGCGGAGCACCGCCTCGGCCCCGACCTCGCCGCCGGGGAGCAGCCCTTCGCCCTGGTGCCGAAGGGCTGGTGGCAGGCGGCCGCTCCGCTGGAAGGCTGGGTGCTCTGCGGCTGCACCGTCGCGCCCGCCTTCGATTTCTCCGGGTTCGAGATGGCGCCGGCGGGCTGGGAGCCCATGCGATGAGCACGTCCCTCGCCTGGGACGAACGCTATGGCGGCGGCGGCTTCCAGTTCGGCGACGCGCCGAACGAATACCTCGTCGCCCAGTCCCGCCGCTTCCGGCGGGGCATGACGGCCCTGGCGGTCGGCGATGGGGAGGGCCGCAACGGCGTCTGGCTGGGCCGGCAAGGGCTGGAGGTGACCTCGCTCGACTGGTCGGCCGTCGGCCTGGCCAAGGCCCGGGAGCTCGCGGCGGCCCAGGGAGCCCCGCTGGAAACGGTGGTCGCCGACGCCGCGACCTGGGACTGGCCGGAAGCGCGCTTCGACCTGATCGCCTGGATCTACCTGCACCTGCCCCCGGCCGACCGGAGCCTCGCCGTCGCCGGATGCCGCAAGGCGCTGCGGCCGGGCGGCCTGCTGGTGCTCGAAGCATTCAGCCCCGCCCAGCAGGGCCGGCGCAGCGGCGGGCCGAAGCTGCCCGAGCTGCTATGGACCCGCGAGATCGTCGAGCGGGAGTTTCCCGAGCTCGAGGTGCTCGAACTGACCGAGGGCGCCGTCCGGCTGGACGAGGGCCCGCGCCACCAGGGCCTGGCCGAGGTGGTCCGCGCCGTGCTGCGGAAACCCTGACGCCATCCGCCCGTTTTGCGGAAATGCAACAGACACCCAAGAACCCGCCCGTCTCCGAAGGGGAATCCAAGGGCCGTCCCGACAGCAGCCGGGAGCGCACCGAGGACCAGATGGAGAAGGGCCTGCCGGCGAACCAGAAGCGCGGCCCCCAGGACAAGAGCGACACCCGCCCGGTGCCTGACCAGTCGCAGCACGACCGGTAGCTCTTCAGCCGGCGAGGACGGCCTCGCCCGCTCCCGTGGACCTCGCCATCGCGCCGAAGCGCGACATGGAGGCCGGCCGGAAGGCCGCGTTGCGCTCGGCCATCGTGAGGAGGGCGGCCATGTGCTCCTGGATCGAGTCCCAGGAGAGGGTGGCCAGCAGGTCGTCAGCGGCCACGAAATCCGAGACATCGGCGCGGAGCATGGCCTGCTCGGCGGCCGCCACGATCTCTCCGGCCGTCCCGGCGGTCATCACCGCCTCCAGCCTGAAGCGCCGCGAGATCTCGCGCTGCGGCGTGGTGACGACGCGCAGGCCGGCGGCCAGGTAGCGGGGCACCTCCGCCGCCTCCGGCAGCGCGCCGCGCGCGAGCGGCATGATCGCCACGTCCCAATGCGACAGATAGGCCGGCAGCTCCGCCTCGTCCCGTGCGCCCAGCCAGTGGATATTGGCCGCGCGCGGCAGATCGCGGCTCGTCGCGATCGGGCCGATCATGGAAAAATGCCAGTTCGGACGGAGGGCGGCGATACCGGCCAGCAGGTCCAGATCGAGCCGGTCGTCCACGGCGCCGAAGCGGCCGATCAGCGGGCGGCCGAGGCCGATCTGGTCCTCCGGCTCGGGCAGGCCCGCGCGCGCCGTTTCCAGGTGCTCGACATCGATCCCGTCGGGAAAGAAGTGGATGTTGGGGTGACGGCGCTCGTCATGGAGGCCGAGCCCGCCCGTGAACACGAGATCCGCCGTCTGCATCAGCCCCGCCTCGAAGTGCCGCCCCTCGGCCGAGGGCTCCCCGGCGCAGTCATAGACCGTGGCCAGCCAGGGCACATGGCCGGAAAAGGCATGCGCCTCCGGTGCCGCGTACCAGGCGACGGAGGAGCCGGAGCGGGCCAGCAACAGGTCGAGGACCGCACGGCGGCCTTCGGGGGAATCGGTGCGCATCATCGGCGTGACGACCTGCACGCCCGTGACCGCGCAGGGGCGGATACGCAGGCTCTCGGCGTCGGAATGGGCCGGCTCTTCGAGGAAGAAGACCTGCCGGCGCCGCGCGAAGCGCGACATCAGCGGCCGCAGGCGGCTCGCATCGCGCCAGGGGATCGGGGAAAAGCAGAGGATCGGCGCAAGAGACGGCCTCGCGACAGGGCCCGCGTAACTCGTTCCGTCCATGGCCGTCCCAGTCGCATCCCGATCGCGCAGGCCCCTTTGGCCCGCATGCGATAACGCGCGGACACGCGAAGGGTTTCACGCCGAGCCTAGATTTCCAGGCGCGCGGCAAGTGGTTCTTATTCCTGGAGAATTATTGGCTGCCCGAATTCTTCTTTCGGTCGCGCTCGATCAGTTCCAGCAGCTCGGGCGGAATGGGCTCGCTGGCGATGTCGTCATACATCTTGTGCAACCCGCGCTCGAGCCAGAGCTCGAATGCGACGTCGGGCGCGGCCTTTCGGCCCCGCCCGATGCTCCTAGAGGTCTGCGGCGATGCATTCCCCTTGGACGGACCCTCGGAACTGTCGGACACAAAGGCTCCTACGACAGACGGAGACCGTCCTCCGGAAGACTGCTCGAGAGGCGACGGGACGCACGGGGCGAGGCCTGCCGGGTGGCCCGCTTCGTGGCGGAGGGCGCTGCGACCGGCGCCTCATCCTCGCCCAGCATCCAAGCCTTGAGTTGCTTGCGGGCACGGAAGACGCGGCACTTCAGCGTGCCCACGGCGACGCCGAGCTGCTCCGAGGCCTCCTCGTAGGAGAGGCCCTGCACCGAGATCATCATGAGAACCAGCCGCTGGTCGGCGGGAAGGCGGGCGAGATTCGCGCGCAGTTCCTTGAAGGCGATGCTCTCCTCCTGACCGCCGCTGCGGCCCATCAGGGAGGACGGCGCATCGTCCAGGTCCACCGTCTCGCGACGGCGACGGAAGTTCGAGAAGAAACGATTGCGCATGATGCGCGTCATCCAGGCACGGAAATTGGTGCCCGGCTCGAAGGAATGCTGCGCCGCCAGGGCGTTCGTGACGGCAGACTGGACGAGATCCTCGGCATCGGCCCGATGCCGGGTGAGGGCGAGTGCCTGCTGGCGGAGGGAGGGAAGGGCGGCCATGAGCAGATCATGGAAGGAAGGCGTGGGCGCGGCGGAAGTATCGTCGAACTCGGCGACATTCGGGCGCATCGGGTACTCCTCGTGACTTCTCATGACCCTGAAACGCCCCGGGCCGGAAAGGGTTGCATGGCCGACGCGAAAGTTTTCACGAATCTCGCCGTTCCAGCTGCAACCGTCGTCAAAACAACGCGTTACCATCACAATGATCCTGTCTGGCCATGAGCCGACCTTGCCGCAAGCCGATGCCGCACGCCTCCGGGGAGACGTGCCGCGCGGCTGCGCGTGCGTCCAGAGCTCGCCTCTTTCCAGATCCGGCGGTCGTCGCCCATGGCGATCGCGTCCTCGCATTGCGCACAGCAACCTTCATCCTAATCCTTGCGGGCGCCGGCATGCAACGTCGGCGAAAGCTACCCCGAGCCTTGCAACCCTGGGTATGCTTGCCGGGGGAGGTGGATCGAACGGTATCTTCGGCCTGCCGCCCGGCCCAGATAGACTTTCCGTCCAGGAGCCTTCGCATGACCTCCGCCGCTGAGCTGATCGCCGTTCTTCCCTATGCGCGCCGCTACGCCCGCGCCCTCACCGGCAGCCAGGCCGAGGGCGACGCGCTGGTGGCCAGGGCGATTCCGGAACTTCCCGCCGATCTGCCGCCCAAGCTGGCCCTTTATGCCCGCATCACGCGGCTGACCGAGGACATGGAGGTCCTCGGCCATGGCCGCCCCCTCGGCCGGCATCTCCTGCTCCTGACCACGCTCGAGGAGATCACGCTCGCCGACGCCGCCCGCATCGCCGGGCTGGACGAGGCCGAGGCGGCCGAACGCGTTGCCGAGGCGCGTGCCGCCGTGAAGGCCGCTTCCGCGACCGACGTGCTGATCATCGAGGACGAGCCGGTCATCGCCATGGACCTGCGCATGCTGGTGCAGGGCTGCGGCCACCGCGTCGTCGGCATCGCGGCCACCGAGGCGGAGGCGGTGCGCCTCGCCACGGAGAAGGGCGCGGGTCTGATCCTGGCCGATATCAACCTCGGCCGCGGCGGCAACGGCATCCAGGCTGTGCGCCGCATCCTGGAAACGGTGAGCGCGCCGGTGATCTTCGTCACCGCCTATCCGGAGCAGCTGCTGACCGCCGAGGGCGTCGAGCCCGCCTTCGTCATGCGCAAGCCCTTCGATCCGGTGACGCTCGCCATCTTCACCTATCAGGCGATCACCGCGGGCCGCGTTCCCCTGCATTGAGGCGCCTGCAACTCCCGGCCTCCATCATGCGTTAATCCCGCACACCGCCAACAGGTGGATCTAAAGGAGAACGCAAATGAACTGGGACACGATCAAGGGCAACTGGAAGCAGATGACCGGCTCCGTCAAGGAGCAGTGGGGCAAGCTCACCGATGACGACATGACCGTCATCGAGGGCCGCCGCGAGCAGCTCATCGGCCAGATCCAGGAGCGCTACGGCATCGCCAAGGACGAGGCCGAGGCGCAGGTGAAGGATTGGGAGAGCCGCTACTAGGCTCGTACCGCTTCGTGACGGCTTCGGGCGCCGCCGGTTCCAGCAGGGCCGGCGGCGTCGTCGCCTCCAATGCGTTTCGATAGCGAAAGGAAGGGGCCATGCTCACCTGGACCATCATCTTCCTTGTGGTCGCCCTGATTGCCGGCCTGTTCGGATTCGGCGGCATCGCCTCCACGGCCACGGGCATCGCCCGTGTGTTGTTCTTCATCTTCCTGGTGCTCTTCGCCGTCTCGCTGCTGACCGGCCGCGGCTTTGGTTTCTGACATGATCGGCCGGCGCATCCTGCTGACGGGCGGCGCCGCCGCGCTGGCGATGCCCTTCGGGGCCTCGCCCGTCCGGGCCCGCGACCCCCGCGGATTGTGGTTCGACCCGACGCAGCTCCCCTCCTATTCCGGACGGCTGGAGCGCTGGATCTCCAACCCCGCCGGCGAGGTGGACCGTGGTCTGTTCCGCGAGGGGACGCAGTTCGTCTTCCCGCCCTCCGAGGCCGAGGCGCTGATGGGCGCCATCGAGCGCGGCGGCTCCATCGCCGTCTGGGGCATTCGCGCCCGCACCGCCCCGGTGGTCACCCTTCTGGCCTGGGCCAAGGTCGATTCCGATCCGGCGAGCTTCGTCGAGCGCCCCGCCTGGTTCGCCAGCACGGCCACCGGCACGGAACGGATCACCCTCTCCGGCCGGGTGCAGGCGCCGTTGCTGACGCCGCAGGGCGAGAGCATGGGCGTGATCCTCGCCGAGGGCGGCAGCATCCGACTCGGCGTCGAACACCACAAGGCGCTCGGCGACCGGCTCGCCGTGGGCGGGACGGTCGCGGCGGAGGGCCTCGGCACGCGGCGCGGCAACCTCGCCGCCATCGATGCCCAACGCCTGGGCAAGGATCAGAATTCCCTGGAAGGACTGCCCGAGCTACGCCGATGAGCAATACGACGGATGACGACGCCCGCCTCCTCCACGAACAACAGGCGGAGCATTCCATCCGCGCCTTCGGCCAGCTCACCCGTGTCTGGCTGCGCGCGCCGGATCGGGGCAATGCGCGCTGGCTGCTCTTCTTCCTGCTGGCGCTCACCGTGGCGCAGGTGGCGATCCAGATCCGGCTGAACCTCTGGAACCGCGACTTCTTCAATGCGCTGGAGAGCCGCGACGGCGCGGCCTTCCGCACGCAGATCCTGGTCTTCCTGGGCTTCGCCGCGCTCTCGATGGGCGTCGCCGTCTACCAGCTCTACGTGAAGCAGCTGGCGCAGCTCCGCTGGCGCGAATGGCTCACGCGCCACCTCACCGAGGCCTGGCTGCGCGACGGGCGCCACTATCAGCTCGAGATGGCGGGCAGCACGGACAATCCCGACCAGCGCATCTCCGAGGACGTGCGGATCTCGACCGACCTCGCGCTCGATTTCGGCGTGGGCATCATCAACTCGCTGATGATGCTGACGGCCTTCATCGGCATTCTCTGGACCGTCTCCGGCCCGCTGCACCTCGCCCTCGCCGGGCGCGAGGTGGAGATTCCCGGCTACATGGTCTGGGCCGCGCTGCTCTACGCGCTGGTCGGCACCTTCCTGACCTGGTTCGTCGGCCGGCCCATGGTGCGGCTGAACGTGGAGCGCACGACCGCGGAGGCGGATTTCCGCTTCGGCCTCAACCGCGCCCGCGAGAGCGGCGAGGGCATCGCCCTGATCCGCGGCGAGGCGGACGAGCGGCGCGGCCTCACCTCGCTCTTCGAGCAGGTGAAGGGCTCCTGGCGCGGGCTGATGCGCAGCCAGCGCAACCTCATGTGGCTGACCAGCGCCTATGGCACGCTGGCCATGATCTTCCCGACCATCGTGGCTTCGCCGGCCTATTTCGCCGGCGCCATCACGCTGGGCGGGCTGATGCAGATCGGCGCCGCCTTCGGCCAGGTGCAGGGCGCGCTCAACTGGTTCGTGGACAATTTCGGCCTCATCGCCCAGTGGCGCAGCGCCGTGCAGCGCGTGATCACCTTCCGCGACGTGATCGAGGAGCTGGACACGCTCATCGACGATCCGGACCAGCCCACCATCGAGGTGCAGGAGACCGAGGAGGACAAGCTGGTGCTGAACAACCTGGAGGTCGCCTTCTCCAACGGCACCACCGTGATCGCCAATGCCTCGGCCGAGATCCAGGCCGGCGAGCGCGTGCTCATCAAGGGCGAATCGGGCACGGGAAAATCCACGCTGTTCCGCGCGATCGGCGGGCTCTGGCCCTGGGGCGCGGGCGAGATCCGCACGCCGCCGCGCAAGGGCATGATGTTCATGCCGCAGCGGCCTTATCTCCCGCTCGGCACCTTGCGCACGGCCATCTCCTACCCGGCCGGGCCGGACGCCTTCGAGGACGAGGCCATCGCGGAAGCCCTGCGGAAGGTCGGGCTGGAGCGGCTGGTCGACCAACTCAACGACGAGGATCGCTGGGACCGCGTCCTCAGCCTCGGGGAGCAGCAGCGCCTCGCCTTCGCGCGGCTGCTGCTGCAGAAGCCGCGCTGGATCTTCATGGACGAGGCGACGGCCGCGCTCGACGAGGCGAATCAGGACGCGATGATGCAGCTGGTGCTGGACGAGCTGCCGGAGGCGGGGCTGATCTCCATCGGCCATCGCCCCGGCCTCGCCGCCTTCCACACGCGCACGCTGGACCTGCTGCGGGCCGAAGGCGGGGCGCGGCTGGCGCGGCCGCAGCGGCGCGCGACGAAGCGGCAATGGCCGCGCGCCATGGCGCGGGCGGCGAAGGAGGCCCGGGCCGAGCGGCGCGCGCTCAAGCGGACGCAGCCCGCGCATTGACCGTCAGCCGGCCGGGAGCAGCTCCCGGCCGCGCCAGCCGCCGGAGAGGAACTCGCGGGTCTCCACGCGCAGCTCCCCCTTCTCGACGGCGACCAGGTTCCACCCGTTCGGTGCGTTCAGGCCGCGCGGCGAGAAGGCGCTGGGCGCGATGACCTGCAGCGGCCCCTCGGGATTCAGCCGCGCCATCTCCGCCTGGTGCAGGTGGCCGCAGAGCACCGCCTTCACGCCCTGGGCGCGCAGCAGCTCGATCGTCGCCCCGGCCTCGCGCGGCGCACGGCGGGCGGTGGCCCAGGCGCCGTGGCGCAGGGGATGATGGCACACCACGATCACGTCCAGGCCGCGCGCCGCCTCCAGCTCCGCCGCCAGCCGGACGCGGCGCTCCAGCGTGATGCCGCCGGCGGACCAGTCGAGATGCCATTGCGCGCGGCTCACCGTGTCGAGGCCGATCAGCCGCGTGCCGTCCAGTGACAGCTGGTCGGCCGAATCCTCCGGACGCGCGCGCTGCCAGCGGCGCTTGGGATGCATGAAGCGTCCGACGAGGTTGCCGTGCGGGATGTCGTGATTGCCCGGCAGCACCAGCAGCGGCGCCCCCAGCATCTCGAGGAAGGCGTAGGCCCGGGCGAATTCGTCGCGCGAGGCGCGGCGGGTGAGGTCGCCGCTGACGGCCACCGCATCCGGCTGCGCCATGATGACATCCGCCGCGAGGCTTTCCACGAGCGCCTGCGACGCCTCGCCGAAATGTAGGTCCGAGAGATGGGCGATGCGCGGCATCAGGCGGCACGCGGCGGTGCGAGCACGCGCAGCGCGCCGCGGTGCAGGCGGAACCGCACCGGCGAGGGCGAGATGCGCGTCTCCCCGTCGAGGCTGAGGCGCAGCCAGGGCGCGCTGCCATGCACGGCGAGGCGGTCGCCCTCGCGCGCGGCCACGTCGGGATCCTCGGACAGCCGGCCGCGGAACCAGCGCCAGGCCTGGCGGATGCGTCCGCGCGGCCCGCGCGGGCGGGCCAGCGCAAGCGCGAGGCCGGCCGGGCGGCCCGGCTCCGGCATGGTGACGACGGCCGCGTGGCCGCGCGCGCGGCGGCCGGCGCCGAGCCTGATCGAGAGGCCGCGCGAGCTCGGCCGGAACAATTCGCGCAGCAGGGCGCGGGCCAGCGGCAGCCAGCCGCGCGTGCCGCCGCCCCGCTGCATCTCGCGGAAGCGCATGAGCCGCGTCGGTGCGCCCACCACGCTTTGGTAGAGGAAGACCTGGCCATTGGCCGTCGCGACATCGAGGGCGACCGAGGGGCCGGGGCGGTAGTCGCGCGCCGCGCGCACCGGATCGTCGGAAAGGCCGAGCCGCGCGCAGACCCGGTTCATGGTGCCGCCCGGCAGCGGCGCGAAGATGCGCTCCGTGCCGATCAGGCGTTCGGCGCCGTCGCGCAGCGTGCCGTCGCCGCCGGCCACGAAGACGATCTCGGCGGGGCTGGCCGCGACGGCCGCCCATTGGTCCTGCAGCGTCGCGTCGGTCGCCATCGCGACGAGATCGAAGCCGGCGTCGCGCAGCGCGGCCTCCAGCGATGCGCGCGGCGCCACGAGTCCGGAGAGCGAGCCGGCACGGTCGTTGACGACGAGAGCAGCCTTCATGATCCGGCCACGCGGCCCTCCGAACATGCAAAGGGCGCGGCCGCTTCCGGGGAAGCGGCCGCGCCCATCAGGATGGGACGCGGCGTCACGCGCCCCTGGGGATCATCGCGTCGTGGTGCCGAGCGCGCGGCCCGCCGCCGTGCCGCGGGGGTTGTTGCGCGTGCCGTCCGACTGCGAGGGATAGGCGCCGGAGGTGTTGGTGCCGGCGGCGCGGTCCAGGGCGCGCTCGGCCGCGGTGCCGGGCGGGTTCCCGGGCGTGCCGTCCGACTGGCGCGGATAGGCGCCCGAGGTGTTCGTGCCCGCACTGCGGTCGAGGGCGCGCTCCGCGGCGGTGCCGGGCGGGTTGCCGCGGCGGCCGTCATTCGGGTCCGTGCAGGCGGCGACGCCGAGGAGCAGCAGGCCGGCGGGCAGGAGACGGGCGATATGCATGAAATTTCCTTCCGAAAGGATCAGGTTGCGCCGTCATCTCGGCGGCGAATCCCCAACGTTCGGACTGCCGCAGGGTTGCAGCTTCGCAACCGATCGAAACGGTGCGGGTTCTGACGGCGGCGAACAATGCAGTCGGAGAATCCCCGTGCGCGCCGTGCTGTTCTGGTTCCTGGGAATTCCCGTCCCGATCATCATCCTGCTCTATGTGTCGAACGTGATCTGAGGGAGAGGCCGCGCGCGTCCGCCGGTTCTTCTTCAACTCTTCGCAGGGCGCCCCTCGCCGTCCCGGATCCGCGCGATGGCGGCATCCAGCTCCGCGCCCAGCAGGATCAGATAGACGCTCACATAGAGCCAGGTGAGCAGCGCGATGGCGGCGCCGAGCGGCCCATAGGTCGCGTCATAGCTCGCGAAGTGGCTGACGTAGAGCGAGAAGGCCAGCGAGGCGACCAGCCAGAGCAGGGTGGCCGTCAGCGCTCCCACCGAGAAGACCCGGTAGTATTTCGGCCGCCGCGCCGGGCCGAAGCGATAGAGCGTGGCGATGGCCAGGAAGACCGCGCAGACCAGCACGCCCATGGAGGCCGCGCGCAGCAGCAGCGCATCGCGGAAAGGAAACTTCAGGATGGTGAGGATGGTCGGCAGCGCGACCAGGAAGGCCAGCCCGATCGTGACCGCCAGGATGGCGCAGAGCGTGATGACGATGGCCGTCGCATAGAAGGCGGCCCAATGCCGCTGCTCGTGCTGCCCATGCGCGAGGTTGAGCGCGCCCAGGAGCGACCGGACACCCGAGGAGGCCGACCACAGCGCGATCAGGCTGCTGATGACCACGCCCCATCCCAGCGCCTGCTTCGGCCCGGAGACGAGCTGGTGCACGCGCTGGGCGATGAGCTCGTAGCTGTCCTCCGGCAACAGCCGGTAGAGCACCGCGAGCTGCGGCTCGATCGTGTCGAGGTTGAACCAGACGCCGTAGAAGGCGATGCACAGCGAGATCGCCGGAAACAAAGCGAGCATGGCATAGAAGGCGCAGCCCGCCGCGACCAGCGAGATCTGGTCCGACGTGGCGACCGACCATGCCTGCGCCCAATAGTTCCCCTGCGGCGCGGCCGCGACCTCGGCCTCCTTCACCGCATCCAGCGCCTTGGCGGCGGCCTGACGCTTGGCGGGGGGAGCGTCGTGCAGGGAATTCAGGGTCAGCGGCGTCGCGTTCACGGGTCGAGCAACATTCCGTAGTCGAAGGCCGGGCGGGCGCGCAACGCCTGTTGCGTGGCGCCCGGCATGGTGATGCGCCCACGCTCGGCGCTCCAGCGCAGGTCGCCCAGCGGCACGGAGACGAGCCGCCCGCCCATGCCCAGGAAGCCGCCGAGCTGGACGATGGCGACGGGGCCGAGGGACGAGGGCGCCGCCGGCGTGACGGGCGGCGCGAGCAGAACCTCCTCCACCTCACCGATCGCCTGGTTGCGGTCGTTGTAGATCCGGCTCCCGAGGAGCCTGCTGATACGGGGCTGGCTGAGCAGCGCCGCGCCCCGCGTCAGCATCGCGCCGGGCGCCGCCGATGCCGGGGGGTTTGAGGGTGCTCCCACCTGCGGGGCGATGGCGGCCGGCACGCCGGTCGGGCTGCGGGCGGGCGCGGTATCCGGAATCGCAGGCGAGGCGCTGGGGCTCGGCACGGTGCCGGGAGGCGAGGGGCTTTGCGCGAGCGCGAAGACCGGCGCGGCCATGAGGCCGGCGACCAGGATCATCCACAGCAGCGGCTTGTGCGGTTCGTGGTGGCGGTCCATCTCGGCGTTCCTTCTCGGGGGGTGAAGGTTGCCGGTAGAACCCGCGGTTCCGGCCCGGGTTGCGAGGCTCGCCGCTCTCCTCCTGAAGGCTCAGCGGCGCCGCTTCAGGAACTGCTCCATCACCAGCCCGCCCATCTCCGCGGCCCAGCGCCAGCGGACCAGGCTCAGCGCCTCGTCCATCGGCGAGACCGCGCGAAGCTGCGCCAGCGACTGGCGCCGCAGCATCAGCGCCTCATGGGCCACCGGGTCGTAGCGGCGGCGGGACAGCAGCAGCAGCGCCCCCATGACCACGAGGTCGGCGAGCGCCAGCCATAGCGTGGCCCAGAGCGGCCCCTGGCCCTGTTCCAGCCAGATCCAGGCGGCGGCATGCAGCAGGCCCAGCGCCACGAGCCCGAACAGGCCGGCCGCGACCTGCAGGATCGTGGAGCGCGCGAAGGCCCCGGCCTCGCGCTTCAGGCGCAGCGCCTCCGCCTCCGCGGCGACGCCGAGCAGGCGAAGGCTGCGCATCAGCGGCGGCACATGACGGCGAAGACGTAGCCCGCCAGCGCGGCGAGGCCGACGGCGGTGAGCGGCTTCTCGCGGATGGCGCCGCTCAGCCGCTCGGTCTGGTCGCGGATGGTGTCGGTGGCCTGGTGTGCGACGGCCTCGGCCCTGTCGGCGGCGCGGGCGACGGCAGGCGTCACGCGATCGTTCATCAGCGTCTCGATCTTGGCGCGGAGCGCGGCGATCTCGGCGTGGGTGTCCGCCATGTGGGGGGGAACCTCGGAAGGGGTCTCGGGGTAGGCCATGGTCCTGTCCTTTCGACGTTGGAAGTGGCGCGACTGCGCGAAGGTATCCCGAGTCGCGGCAGGGACAATCCGTTTCCCGCTGCCGGGCGCGAGGTCTGCGCCGGCGGACGGACGGAGGATGCGCGACGCGGACTCCTGTCTCGATCGGTCCGGCAACGCGGAGGGGCACTTCGCGTTGCATCTCCGCAACAGGATCTTCCCATGGCCCCTTTCCGCCCGCCAGCGCCCGTCTCACGTGACTGGCCGTCGCGCCTGCTCATCTTCGCCGCCGTGATCGCCGCGCTCTACCTGGGCCGGGAGGTCTTCGCGCCGCTCGCGCTGGCCTTGCTGCTGACCATCGCGGCGATGCCGGCCGTGAGCTGGCTCGAGCGCCGCAGCTTTCCCCGCGTCGCGGCCGTGCTGCTGGTCATGGCGCTCTTCCTGGCCATCGTCGGGGGGCTCGTCTACGTCGTGCTGACCCAGGCCATGGCGCTGGCGGCCGAGCTTCCCAACTACGAAAACGTGCTGCGCGAGAAGCTGCAATCCATCAGCCAGGACGGCTCCGGCCCGATCGATGGCGTGATGCGGCTCGCGAAGCGCCTGGGCGAGGTGCTGGCGCCGGCGCAGGCGACTCCGACCCAGACCGTGGCGGTCGCGGCTTCGGACCAGGGGCCGCTTTCCACGCTCTTCGGCCTCGCGGTGGTCATCATCGCGCCGGTCGCGACCTTCGCCATCACGCTGCTGCTGATGGCCTTCATCCTCATCCAGCGCGAGGACGTGCGCGACCGGGTGCTGCGCCTCGCCGGCCTGCATGAGATGCATCGCACCACGGGCGCCATGGCCGATGCCACCGCGCGCGTCGGTCGCTTCCTGCTGATGCAGGCCATGGTCAACGGCATCTTCGGGCTGTCGATGGGCATCGGCCTGTGGCTGCTCGGCGTGCCAAATGCGCCGCTCTGGGGCGCGCTCGGCTTCGCGCTGCGCTTCGTGCCTTTCCTCGGCGCGCCGCTCTCCATGCTCTTCCCGCTCATCGTCGCCTTCGCCACCACCGAGGGCTGGGCCACCGTGCTGCTGGTGATCGCGCTTTTCGCGTTCGTGGACGTGACGGTGACCTATGTGCTGGAGCCCTGGCTCTACGGCAGCAGCATGGGCATCACGCCGCTGGCGCTGCTGCTCGCCTCGGCCTTCTGGGCGGTGATGTGGGGGCCGCTCGGGCTGATCCTGGCGCCGGCGATCACGGCCTGCCTGGTGATCCTCGGCCGGCACGTGCGGACGCTCGCCTTCCTCGACGTGCTGCTCGGCGATACGCCGCCCCTGCCCGCGCCGGCCCGATTCTACCAGCGCCTGCTGGCGGACGATGCGCTGAACGCGGCCGCGCTGCTCGGCACCGAGGCCGGGCGGATCGGCGTGGAATCGGCGTTGGACCAGATGGTGATGCCCGCCATCGCGCAGATCTCCACCGACCGCCCGAACGAGGCCTTCGGCCCGGCGCTGGCCATCCGCGCCTCGCGCGCGCTGACCCGGGTGATGGAAGCGGTGTCCCACGGGATCGACGGACCGGCGGACATCCTGGTCCTGCCGGTCGCGGGCGCGCTGGACCGTGCCGCCGCGGCGGCCGTGGTGGTGGCGCTCCAGGAGGTGGGGCAGCTTGCGACCCTCACGCCCGCCGAGGCCTCCGATCCCACGCTGGTCGTGCTGGTGGCCGCGACGGACGCGCCACCCCGGCGGCTCGACCGCGCCCTCGCATCGGCGCGGCAGCTCTCGGACCAGGTGCTGATCTTCGCGCCGACGGACGAGGCGGCCGGCGGGCTCCATCGGCGTCCCGGGATCACCCCGCTCCCGACCTTGCCCGGGCTGCTCGCCGAGGTGGAGGCGGCGATGACCGGCGGCGTGGGCGACCCCGTCCCCGCGCTTCAGCCGCAGGCCTGAACCCCGCGGCGGCGCCGGGCCTGGCGGCTTCGAGGCTCAGAGCAGCGGGCGCTGCGGCGCCGGCTGCTCCCAATACGCCGCGACGCGCCGCAGCGCCCGCAGGTCGCCGATGGCGAGCCGTCCCTCCGCCAGCCGGATCAGGCCCTGTCGCCGCAGCGCCTGCAGCACGCGGTTGATGTGCACCGTCGAGAGGCCGAGCGCGTCGGCGATATGGGGTTGGGTCAGGGGGAAGGCGATCGTGCCGTTCTCCGCGAGCCCGGCCGATGCGGCGCGGCGGTGCAGGTGCACCAGCAGCATGGCCACCCGTTCCATCGCCGTGCGGCGGCCCACGCTGAGCAGGATGTCGTCCGAGAAGCGCTCGCTCAAAGCCGAGAGCCAGGCGATGTCGAGCCCCAGCGAGGGGTCGGCCTGTGCGAGGGCCAGGAACGTATCGCGGCGAAAGGCGCAGAGGTTCACGCGGGTCACCGCCTCCACACCGTGTTGGGCGGCCCCCATCAGCTCGCCCTGCAGGCCGAGGAGGTCGCCCGGCAGGAGGACGTTGAGAATCTGGCGGCGCCCGTCCGGCAGGGACTTGGAGCGGATCGCCCAGCCTTCGAGGACCGTATAAAGACGGTCGTCCTGAAGGCCCTCCGCGACGATGGGCTGTCCCGGCTCGACCCGGAGCTGGCCGAGCTTGCGGCCCTCCACCCATCGAAGCTGCTCCACCGAGATAGGCTTGAAGTCCGGCAGCGGCCTGAGCGGGCATGCCTTGCAGGGCAGTTTGGGTTCCAGGGAGGGGCCCTATCCTGTGTTATGGATGGCGTTGCCAGCATGGGGCAGCTTGCGTGAGCCGCCAAGCCGGGACCACCGCCGCCTCCATGCCCCTCATCACGAAACTGGCCGGCCCTCGCCGAGGGCTGGCGGGAGGCCTGGCGCTCGGCGCCGCGGCCTTCGGGGCGGCCTTCGGCCTGCGCTGGCTCCTGGGCATCGAGGGTGTGCCCTTCGCCACCTTCTTCCTGGCGATCTTCGTGACCGCGGTCTTCGCCGGCTGGCGGCCGGCGGCGGCGGTACTGGCGGCCTCGGCGGTCGCGGCCTGGTACTTCTTCCTGCCGCCCTACCACTCCTTCGAGCTCGCCTGGCCGCAGGGCGCAATCGCGCTCGGGCTCTTCGTCCTGGTCGCCGGCGGCCAGATCGGCCTGATCGAGATCCTGCACGCCGCCGCCGCGCAGCTCGTGACGGCGCGGCAGGATATCGAGAAGCTGCTCGCCCATGAGCGGCATCTCTATCACGAGCTGCAGCACCGCGTGGCCAACAGCATCCAGTCGCTCGCCTCGATCCTCTCCATCCAGTCGGCACGGATCACGGATATGGCGGATGCCGAGGCCGCGCTGGCCGAGGCGGTGCAGCGGCTGCACGGCGTCGCTACGGTGCATCGGCGCCTGCACGATCCCGAGCTTGGCGGGGAGCAGCTCGCGGAGGCGCTGGACGCGCTGACGCTCGACCTGCTGCGCTCGGTGGGCCGCGACGACATCGCCGTCCAGGTCTTGGTCCAGGCGCCGCCCCTGGGCCACAACCCGGCCACGCTGGTCGCCATGATCGTCGCCGAGGCGGTGATGAACAGCGTGAAGCATGGCTTCGCGGGCCGGCCGGCCGGAAGGCTCGCCATCGCGCTGCGGCATCTGGGCGGGGAGCTGTGCCTGACGGTACGCGACGACGGGCATGGCCTCAGCGGCGCGACCCAGGATCGGCCGCGGCTGGGCACGACCATCATGGACGGCTTCGCGCAGCGGCTCGGGGGCTCATTCCGGCTGGAGAACGTTCCGGACGGGGGGGCCTGCGTGATCGTGAACTTCCCATCATCGGCAACCCGCATGGACGGGCCGCGTTGACTCGCCGAGAGACCATCCGGGGAGTTCGAAGATGCTCGCTTTCGCAAGGCCGATGAAGCTCCACACGCCGAACGGCACGATCTTCGCGCAATACGCCATGGTGCCGAAGCGCAGGGGCGAGCCCTGGTGGGTCATGTACCGCGGCGAGGACGGCAGCTGGTTCACCACCATGGTGGACCGCAGCCAGATGCCGGCCTGACGGCAACCGCCTTCCGCCCGCCGCGTTGATCGCGGCGGGATCATCATTCACCGGCACGGCCGGGTATCGCGTCGAACCCAAGGGCTCGCGTGGTCCCGGCCGGCTGCGTTTCAGGAACCTTCCCATGTCCACCGTCGCGAACACGGAGTCGATCCTGCAGCGTCCCCGCCCCGTGGCGAAATTCGCCGAGTCGGCATCCTCCACGATCCACCGAGCCTGAAGGGATCGCCCATGCAGCGACGCGGCCTTCTCATCGGCGCCGTGGCGGGAGCTCCCGCCCTGTTCGGAAACACGGGCGGCACCACGCAGAGCCTTCCCGCCGAGCAGCGCGGGCCGGTGGCCTTCGACGCCAATACCGTGCCGGAACTGGCGAGGACCATCGCATCGCAGCCTTATCGCCGGCGCCAGGCCGCGCTGCCGCGCCAGCTGGACCGGCTGGACTATGACGGCTACCGGAAGATCCGCTTCGACGCGGCGCAGGCCTGGTGGTCCGACCCGGCCTCGCCTTTCCGCATGCAGCCGCATCATCGCGGCTTCCTGTTCAAGGACCGTGTGGACCTCTTCGAGGTCACCGAGGGCCAGGCCACGCCCATCCGCTTCCGCGCCGCGCAGTTCCGCTACGAGGACGTGCAGGCGCTGGGCGAGGACGAGGATATCGGCTTCGCGGGCTTCCGGCTCCTGTCGCCGCTGAACCGGCCCGACCATTTCGACGAGCTCTGCTCCTTCCTGGGCGCCAGCTACTTCCGCGCGCTGGGGCGAGGCAACGTCTACGGGCTCTCCGCACGCGCTCTGTCCATCCGCACCGCCGATCCGCAGGGCGAGGAGTTCCCCGCCTTCACCGCCTTCTGGCTGGAGAAGCCCAAGCCCGGCGACACGGCGGCCGTGATCCACGCCCTGCTGGAAAGCCCGAGCCTGGCCGGCGCCTATCGCATCACGGTGACGCCCGGCGACACCACCACGACCGAGGTGCAAGCCACGCTCTTCCCGCGGCAGGACGTGGCGGGGATCGGCGTGGCGCCGGCGACCAGCATGTTCTTCTTCGGCCCGCAGGACCGGGACGGCGTGAGCGACTATCGCCCCGCGGTGCATGATTCCGACGGGTTGATGATCCGCAACGGCCGCGGCGAGCAGATCTGGCGGCCGCTCGCCAATCCGCGCGACCTCCAGGTCAGCGGCTTCCAGGATGCCACGCCGCGCGGCTTCGGCCTCGTGCAGCGCGCCCGCGCCTTCGCCGACTACCAGGATCTCGGCGCCGAGTATCACCGCCGGCCGAGCCTCTGGACCGAGCCCCTGCAGGATTGGGGCGCCGGCGAGGTGCGGCTGGTGGAGATCCCGACGCAGAGCGAGATCCACGACAACATCGCCGCCCTCTGGGCGCCCTCGGCGGCGCTCAAGGCGAACACGCCCATCGAGCTGCGCTACCGGCTGCACTGGTCCGCGGAGGAGCCGGCGGACCGCCGGCTCGCGCGCTTCACCGCGACGCGCATTGGCGCCGTGGGCGACAGCCGCGCGAAGCTCTTCGTGCTCGACACGGACCCTCTCCTCGCGGGACCAGGCGACGCCATGCCCGAAGTCGCCGTGGAGAACAGCGCGGGCACGGTGCAGAACGTGGTGCTGCAGCCCAATCGCGAGACCGGCGGCCTGCGCCTCGCCTTCGAGCTCAACCCCGGCAGCGCGCGCGTCGTCGAGCTGCGCGCGCGCCTCACGCGGAACCAGGCGGCCGTTTCCGAGAGCTGGGCCTTCCGATGGACGGGCTGAGCCGGGCGCTGCCCGGCTTCGAGCTCCTGCCGCCGGAATGGCCCATGGCGATGCCGGCGCAGGATCTTTCCCGCGCGCCCCGGCCAGGGGTGACCCGGCGCCCTTCGGCGCCGCCCCTGATGTGGCTGCGACGGCTGCTGGTCGTCGGCAGCGCGCTCGCCCTCACCGGAATCGCGACGGCGGAGATGTCGCTGGTGCTCGGCCTGTCGCGCTGGAGCGTGATGGGCGTGGTGATGACGGCCATCTTCGCGATGCTCTTCGTCTGGATCGCCCTGGCCTTCACCAGCGCGCTGGCGGGGCTGGTCTCGATGGCCCTCGCCTCCGATCCGCTCGGCCTGCGGGCGCCGGTGCCGCGGCTGCGCTCGCGCACCGCGCTGCTCATGCCCGTCTACAACGAGAGCGTAGCGCATTGGCGCGCCACGCTCGCCGCCATGCGCGCCTCCTTCGAGGCTGCGGGCGCATCCGGGCATTTCGACATCTTCGTGCTGAGCGACACCACCGACCCCGCCATCCGCGACGCGGAGGCCGAGGCGGCCATGGCCTTCGGCCAGGCGGCGGGCCCCGCGGTCTTCTACCGGCACCGGACGGATAACAAGGGCCGCAAGGCGGGCAATATCGAGGAATGGGTGCGGCGCTTCGGCGGTGCCTACGAGCAGTTCCTCATCCTCGACGCCGACAGCCTGATGGAGGCCGGCACGATCGTCACGCTCTCGGCGGCCATGGAGCGCCATGACGATGTCGGCCTCATCCAGACGCTGCCGCTGCTGCATGGCGGCGAGACTCTCTTCGCCCGGCTCCAGCAATTCGCCGGCCAGGTCTATGGGCCGCTGATCGCGCAGGGCCTCGCCTGGTGGTCCGGCGCCGACAGCAACTACTGGGGCCACAACGCCATGATCCGCACGCGCGCCTTCGCGAGCGCGGCGGGCCTGCCGCGGCTGCCGGGCCGCAAGCCCTTCGGCGGCGATATCCTGAGCCACGACTTCGTCGAGGCGGCGCTCATGCGGCGCGCCGGCTGGGCCATCCACCTCGCCCCGCTCACCGGCGGCAGCTACGAGCAGGGGCCGCCCACGCTGCCCGACCTCGCCGTGCGCGACCGGCGCTGGTGCCAGGGCAATCTCCAGCACGCGGCGGTGATCGGCACGGCGGGGCTGCATCCGCTCAGCCGGCTGCACATGGCGACGGGCATCGCCGCCTATCTCAGCGCGCCGTTCTGGCTGGGCTTCCTCGTCCTCGGCCTCGCGGTCTCGCTCCAGGCGCGCTTCATCCGGCCCGAATACTTCCCGAAGTCGCATGCGCTGTTTCCGCAATGGCCGGTGGTCGATCCCGAGCGCGCCCTCTGGGTCTTCGCGGGAACCTTCCTGCTGCTGCTCGCGCCGAAGTTCATGGCCCTGATCGCCCTTGTCGTCGCGCGGCGCGGCAGGGGCGGGATCCGCGTCCTGGCCAGCGGCGTGCTGGAGATCCTCGTCTCCTCGCTGCTCTCGCCGGTGACCATGCTGACCCAGGCGCAGCAGGTGGCGGGCATCCTGCTCGGCCGCGACGGCGGCTGGAGCGCGCAGCGCCGGGAGGGCGAGGCCATCACCTTCCGCGCGGCGCTGCGGCTGGCGCGCGCGCATCTGGCGCTGGGCGTGGTGCTGACGGCCCTGGCCGTGGCGATCAACCCGCTGCTCGCCGCCTGGATGGCGCCCGTGCTGGTCGGGCTGCTGGCGGCCCCATGGCTGATCGCCTGGACGGCCAGCACCCGGCTCGCCGCCTGGCTGCGGGCGCGTGGCCTGCTGACCGTGCCGACCGAGGAGGCGCCCTCCGACGTCCTGCTGCGCGCCGCCCGCGAGCACCGCGCGGCGCGGGCCATGCAGGCGGCGCCCGAGCCGCGCGGGATGGAGCTCGCCTCGGCGAGTTGAGCTCGGGGCGTGGTCGCCGGTTTACGACTCCACGCGGATATTGGCGCTGCGCGCGACCTCGGCCCAGCGCTTCACCTCGCTGTCGACGAAGGCCGTGAACTCGGCCGGCGACATCCGCCCCTCCGGGTTCATCGCCATGCCGCGGAGCAGGTCCTTCGCCTCGGTCGTGGCCAGCCAGCCGGCGAGGCTGGCGTTGAGCTTCGCCGCGATCCCGGCCGGGATGCCGGCGCTGCCGGTGAGGGCATACCAGGCATTGGCCACCATCTGCGGATAGCCCTGCTCCGCCCAGGTCGGCACGCCGGGGAATTCCGGCATGCGCGCGCGCGACGCGACGGCGAGCGCGCGCATCCGGCCCGAATTCACCTGCGCGCCGTGCGAGGACATGTTGTCGGAGATCAGCTCGAGCTGGCCGGCGATGAGATCGGTCTGCGCCGGAGCCGAGCCGCGATAGGAAATGTGCTGCATCGGGATGCCGAGGATGCGGCCGGCCATCTCGCCGCTCAGATGACCCAGGCTGCCGATGCCGCCCGACCCGAAATTCGCCGGCGTGCCGCGCGCCTTCACCGTTGCCACCAGCCCCGCCAGGTCACGATAGGGCGCGTCGACATTGGCGAGCAGGAACATCGGCCCGGTGCAGACGAGCCCGATATGGGTGAAGTCGTTCATCGGGTGGTACTGCAGGTCGGAATAGAGGCCCGGCGCCACGCCATGCGCGGCGCTGCTGGTGAGCAGGAGGGTGTAGCCGTCGCCCGGCGAACGGGCGACCGAGGTCGTGCCGATCCGCCCGCCCGCGCCGCTGCGGTTGTCGACGACGAAGGGCTGACCGAACTCCCGCTCCATATGCCGGGCCATCGAGCGGCCGATCGCGTCCATCGAGCCGCCGGCCGCGAAGGCGATGACGATGCGCACGGGCCGGTTCGGCCAGTTGCCCCCTTGGGCGCGGGCGGCCGAGGGCAGCGCGAGGGCCGAGGCGGCAAGGGCGGCCCGGCGGGTGAGAAGCGTCATGCGGATTCCTATTCGGCGGCTTGGGCTTTCGCCGGGCGCGCGGCGAGGTGCTGGTTGACGGGGCGGGACAGGCCGAGGTGGTCGCGCAGCGTCGGGCCGGAATAGTCCTCGCGGAACATCCCGCGCCGCTGCAGCTCGGGCACCACCTTGTCCACGAAGTCCTGGAGGCAGGTCGGCATGACCGGGAAGGTCACCATGAAGCCGTCGCAGGCGCCGGCCTCCATCCATTCCTGCATCACGTCCGCGACCTGGGCCGGCGAGCCGCAGAAGGTGGCCTTGCTGCGGTTGTAGCGCATGGCGACCTGCCGCAGCGTCAGCCCCTCGCGGATCAGGCCCACGATCTCGTTGAAATAGGCCTGGTGGTGGTTGCTGGTGGCCGGGATGCGGTCCTCGGGCACGGGCTCGTCCAGGGGCAGGTCGGAGAGGTCCGTCTCCAGGTCCTGGCAGACGCGCATCACGCCCACCGCGGGATGCAGCAGCTCCATGTATTCGCGGTTGCGGGCCTCGGCCTCCTCCTGCGTGTCGCCGACGACGACGGTGATACCGCCCAGGATCTTCAGCTCGTCCGGATGGCGGCCGTACTTC
Organism: Roseococcus sp. SYP-B2431; assembly: GCF_004336745.1. Taxonomy (GTDB): domain Bacteria; phylum Pseudomonadota; class Alphaproteobacteria; order Acetobacterales; family Acetobacteraceae; genus Roseococcus. The sequence goes on along the minus strand of NZ_SJXD01000030.1, from coordinate 46,592 downwards.
GCCATGCGGCCTTTCAGATCCTTGTAGAACTCCACGGCGCCGCCGATCGTGGCCGAGGTGCCGAAGACGACCTCCGCCGTCTCGGCGGCCAGCTCGCGGCCGGTGTCCGAGGCGCCGGCCTGGATGATGACCGGATGGCCCTGCGGCGCGGGCGCGATGTTGAGGCCGCCCTCCACGCGGAAGTGCTTCCCCTCATGCGCGACGAGATGGAACTTCGCGGGATCGAAGGTGAGCTTCTGCTCGCGGTCGTAGATGAAGGCGTCCGGCTCCCAGCAGTCCCAGAGCTTCTTCACCACCTCGACGAACTCGTGCGCGCGCTCGTAGCGCTGGGCATGCGGCGCGAGCTTCGCATGGCCGTAGTTCTTCGCGGCATAGTCGTTGGCCGAGGTCACGACGTTCCAGGCCGCGCGCCCCCCCGAGATATGGTCGAGGGACGCGAAGTAGCGCGCGACGTTGTAGGGCTCGTTGAAGCTGGTGGAGGCCGTCGCGCCCAGGCCGATCCGGCGCGTCGCGCCCGCGACGGCGGAGAGCATGGTCAGCGGCTCCAGCTGGTTCATGAAGGTGGGCGCGTGGCTCCAGATCCTCATATTGTCGGTGCGGACGGTCGGCGTGTCCGCGATGAAGAAGAGGTCGAACTTCCCGGCCTCGGCGATCTGCGCCATGCGCTGCCACCAGGCGATGTCCGTGCCGGCATCCGGCTGCGCCTCGGGGGCGAGCCAGGCGGCGAGGTGGTTGCCATTGGGCTGGACCAGGGTGGCCAGGGCCATTTTCCGGGGCGCGATCTGCTTGCGGGACATGGTGGGATTCCTGCGTGTTTTCGGTGGGCCGGCAACCGCCCGGCGGGCCGGAATCAGGAGGCGCGGCGCCATGCCTGACCACGGATTGGGCAGAGGGCAGCATGACGCGCCGGCATTGTCACGTCTGCCGTACAAATTGCCGGGTCGAAGGCTCAGAACAGGGCGGGCGAGAGCACCAGGAGCAGGCCGGCGAGGCTGACCAGGAAGACGAGGGTGCGCAGCCCGGCGATGCCCAGGGCATAGATGGGCAGATAGGCCGCGCGGGCGCCGAGCCAGAGGACCGCGCCCCAGCCCGTCCAGGTATTGGCGAGCCCCGCGGCATGGACGACCAGGATGGCGGCGGCCATCACGGGGAAGGTCTCGAAGAAGTTCGCCTGCGCCCTGGCCAGGCGCCCGACCAGCGGGGTCGGCGGGGCCAGGGCCTCGTCGCGCGCGCCCATGTTCCATTTCGGCCCGTACTGCATGGTCTTCGCGATCACCGCCGCGAAGACATGCGCCAGCGCCAGGACACAGCCCCAGGCCAGCACGGCGAGCTCCGTGGTCATGGCGCGGCGCGTCCCTGCGAGGAGGGCGGCGGCGTCGGCCGCCCCATCTCGCGCCAGCGGGCCACGTTGCGGTTGTGCTCGTCGAGCGTGCGCGCGAAGGCGTGACCGCCCGACCCATCCGCCACGAAGTACAGGTTGTCCGTCGCCTCGGGCCGCGTCGCGGCGCGCAGCGCATCGCGGCCCGGCGAGGCGATCGGCCCCGGGGGCAGGCCGCGGATGCGATAGGTGTTGTACGGATGCATCGTGTCGAGGTCGGCCCGCGTCAGGGCCCGGTCCAGCGGCACGCCCTGCGAGACGCCATAGGCCACGGTCGGGTCGGATTGCAGCATCATCCCGCGCCGCAGGCGGTTCACGAAGACGCCCGCCACCAACGGCCGCTCGGCCGCGACGCCGGTCTCCTCCTCGACGATGGAGGCCAGCACGAGCGCCTCGCGCGGGCTCGCCAGCGGCAGGTCGGCCGCGCGGCCGGCCCAGGCCTCGGCCAGCGCCTGGTCCATGGCGGCCGCGGCGCGACGGACGATGGAGCCGCGCGTGTCGCCGCGCGTATGGGTGTAGGTCTCGGGCAGGAGGGCGCCCTCCTGGAGGGCCGGCACCTCCCCGGTCAGGGTTTCCGCGCGCTCGAGCAGGGCCGTGATCTGCCGGGCCGTCAGCCCCTCGGGGATGGTGACGCGGTGCTGAACCATCCGGCCCTCGCGCAGGATGGCCAGGACTTCGCTCATGGCGACACGCGGCTCGAAGGCGAATTCGCCGGCGCGGAGCGGGCCCTCGTCCCGCGTGAGCCAGGCGGCGGCGGCGAAGACCCTCGGATCGGCGATGACGCCCCGCTCGCGCAGGGTGGAGGCGATCGCCTCTGTCCCTCCGCGCGGGATCACCACCTGGACGGAAGACGCGAGCGGACCCGGCCGCGAATAGGCGCCCCATCCCCAGATGCCGGCGCCAGCCGCCAGCAGGAGGAGAAGGGCGCCGAGGGTAGCCAGCACTCTCAGCATGTCAGATCAAAGCCGCGCCGGCCCGAAGGGTTGCGGAGGCCGGCGCATCCATGGGCAGGGCTATGGCGCGCCCCGGAACACCACGGAGGCATTGGTGCCCCCGAAGCCGAAGCTGTTGGACAGCGCCACGTCGATCTTCCGCTCCTGCGCGACCTTGGCCACGCGGTCGATCGGGCTTTCGCGCGAAGGCTCGTCCAGGTTCAGCGTGGGCGGGGCGACGTTGTCGCGGATCGCGAGGATGGAGAAGATCGCCTCCACCGCGCCCGCCGCGCCGAGCAGGTGCCCGATCGCCGACTTCGTGGAGGACATGGCGAGGCCCTTGGCCGCATCGCCGAAGATCCGCTCCACGGAGCCGAGCTCCACGTCGTCCGCGAAGGTCGAGGTGCCGTGGGCGTTCACGTATTGCACCTCGTCCGGCGTGACGCCGGCGTCGCGCAGGGCGGCCTTCATGGCGCGGAAGGCGCCGTCGCCGTCATCCGGCGGGGCGGTGATGTGATAGGCGTCGCCGGACATGCCGTAGCCGATCACCTCGCCGTAGATCTTCGCGCCGCGGGCGCGGGCGTGCTCCAGCTCCTCGAGGACCAGGACGCCGGCGCCCTCGCCCATGACGAAGCCATCGCGGTCCTTGCTCCAGGGCCGCGAGGCCTGGGCCGGCGTGTCGTTGAAGCCGGTGGAGAGGGCGCGGGAGGCGCAGAAGCCGCCGATGCCGAGCTCGCAGACCGCGGCCTCGGCGCCGCCGGCCACCATCACGTCGGCATCGCCGAGCGCGATGAGCCGCGAGGCGTCACCGATGGCGTGCACGCCCGTGGCGCAGGCGGTCACGGCCGAGTGGTTCGGGCCCTTGAAGCCGTAGCGGATCGAGACATGGCCGGAGGCCAGGTTGATCAGCGAGGCCGGGATGAAGAAGGGCGAGATGCGCCGCGTGCGGCCCTCGGCGACCAGCACCGAGGTCTCCTGGATGGTCTGGAGCCCGCCGATGCCCGAGCCGATCATCACGCCGGTCGCGCAGCGGTCCTCCTCGCCCTCCGGCATCCAGCCGGAATCCTCGACCGCCTCGATGGCCGCCACCAGCGCGAGCTGGATGAAGCGGTCCATCTTCTTCTGGTCCTTGACGGGGATCCACTCGGCCAGGTCGAGCTTGCCGTCGGCCTTCACGCCTGCGGGCACCTGGCCGGCGATGCGCGCCGGAAGATCCTTGGTGTCGAAGGCCTGGATGGCCGAGATGCCGCTTTCGCCGTTCGTGAGCCGGTTCCAGACATTCTCGACCCCGAGCCCGAGCGGGCTCGCGATCCCCATGCCGGTGACCACGACGCGGCGCGGCGCGAAGCCCTGCGCGAACACGTGACGTTCCCTATCCCAGACGAGAGATCAGGCCGCGGCCTGCTGCTTCTCGATGAACTCGATGGCGTCCTTGACGGTCTGGATCTTCTCGGCCGCGTCGTCGGGGATCTCCACGCCGAAGGCTTCCTCGAAGGCCATCACCAGTTCGACGGTGTCGAGGCTGTCCGCGCCGAGGTCGTCGATGAACGAGGCCTCGGGCGTCACCTTGGACTCTTCCACGCCGAGATGCTCCACCACGATCTTCTTAACCTTGTCGGCGGTCTCGCTCATTTACCTGTCTCCTGCTGCCGGTGGGCCGGCTCGGTGCCACGGCATTCCGCCGGGGCTGATTGGCATATATCGTCCGGGCGCACCTAGGCCGGCGCGGGGCGTGTGGCAAGCCCGGAGCGATGGATTCTGCGACGCGCCCGGGCGCAGACCGCCCTTCACATCACGCTTCCGCAGATTACGGGTCAGATTAAGGGCTCCCGGGCTTTGAAGACCAGGGGTTTCGGGACGCCGTCCTCACCCGGCGATCCGGGCAAAGGGCGGCCAGACGGCCGAGATCTGGGCATGGTAGATCACCAGGGCCATCACGAAGACCGCGACGATGGCCAGGCTGAGGGCCCAGGCCAGGGAGAGTCCCGGCCGGGCCAGCCGGCGGCGCGATCCTTCCGGCAGGCGCCGCGGCGCCAGGTCGGGCGGGCCGGCCCGGGTGGCGGTCAGGGACAGCGTGACGTCCGAACGCATGCCGGGAGGCTGGGCAGGAGGCTCGGGCGCCCCGGCGGGCGGCACCCCCCCGGCCGTTCCCATCGTCGCAGCACCGGCGGGGGTCGTTCCGGTCGGCGGTGTGGGGGCGCGCGGCGCGGCGACGGGAACAGGAGGCGGCGGTTCGGGCAGTGGTGGTTGGGGCAGCGGCGGCGGTTCGGCCGGCGACTGCGGGACGTCGCCGGCATTGGGGACGGTGGCCTCTTCGGACGCTCCCCTGGGGGTTTCCCCGGCAATACCCCCGGCGATCCCCCCCTGGCCCGGCCGGGGCGGATCCGGCACCCAGACACGCTCGCAGGCCACGCAACGGAGCGCGTTCGCGCCGTCGATCAGCGCGTCCGGCACCCGATACGTCGCGGCGCAGTTGGGGCAGGCGATGTCCATTCCGGCTTCGATGTGCCAAGGCGGCGCCTATCCTGCAACCACCTGTTTGCTTTATGATGAACGCCGCGGCGAAACTTCCGCCATGGTGCGTTTTTCCCGAGTCGGGCTGCGTTATCCGGAAGGTCGCGGCGCCTGGGCCCTCAGCGGACTGGATTTCATGCTGGAGCCTGGAAGCTTCACCTGGCTGCTCGGCCCCTCGGGCGCCGGCAAGTCCAGCCTGCTGCGGCTGATGCATCTCTCGCTGCGCGCCACCGAGGGCGAGGTCCAGGTGCTCGGCGCCGATGTCGCGCGCCTGCCGCGCCGCGGCTTTCCGGGCCTGCGCCGGCGAATCGGCGTCGTCTTCCAGGACTACCGTCTGCTGCCGCACCTTTCCGCCTTCGAGAACGCCGCGCTGCCGCTGCGCATCCAGGGTGTCGCCGAAGCGCGCCTCACCGCCGATGTGCGCGAGATCCTGCGCTGGGTGGGCCTGCTGGACCGCGCGGATGCGGCGCCCGCGGCCCTCTCGGGGGGCGAGCAGCAGCGGCTGGCCCTGGCGCGCGCCGTGGTGTCCCGCCCGGCCCTGCTGGTGGCCGACGAGCCCACGGGCAACCTCGACGAGGCGCAGGCGCGCCGCGTCATCACCTTGCTGCGTGAGATGCACCGCCTCGGCACCACCGTGATCGTCGCGACCCACAGCGAGGCTCTGCCGGTGGAGTACCCGGCCCCCGCACTGCGGCTGGAAGCCGGGAGGCTGGTCGACCATGGCTGAGATCCCGCGGCTGCGCCATCTCAGGGGCCGGGATCCGCTCGGCCTGCGCCGGGCCCTCGCCGACCGACTGCTCCCGGCGCTGGTCGGGGCCATGGCCTTGCTGGCGGCCCTCGGCCTTGCGGGCGCGCAGGGCGCCGGGCGGCTCGCCGAGCGGTGGCAGGCGGGCGCGGCGGGCCAGCTCCTCCTGCAGCTCCCGCCCGAGACGGAGGCGGGGCCGCTCGTGGAGCGCCTCGCGGCCCTGCCGGGCACGCTCGAGGCCACGCTCGTGCCCGAGGAGCGTCTGCGCCAGCTCATCGCGCCCTGGCTCGGCGAAGTTCCCGGCCTGCCGCTGCCGCGCATGGTGGCCCTCACGCTGCGGCCCGATGCCGACCAGAGCGCTTTCCTGGATGTCGTGCAGGCCATTCCCGGGGCCCAGCTGGAGACACAGGGCGCCGCGGTGCGGCAGGCCCTCCGCCTGGCCGAGGGGCTCCAGGCCCTCTCGGTGGCGATGCTGGGGGTGATCGCCCTCGTCGGCGCGGCCCTGGTGGCGGTGGCGACGCGCGCGGGCATCGCGGCGCGGCGCGAGACCATCCTGATCCTGCACGAACTCGGCGCGCGGGACAGCGACATCGCCGGCCGTTTCGCGCGGCGGCTGGCCCGGCTTTGCGCGCTGGGCGCGGCGGGCGGCGGGGCGCTGGCGGTTCCGGCGCTCTGGGCCTTGGCCGACCAGGCGATCCCGGTGGTGCTGGCGCGCCAGGCGACGGCGGCGGACCTGCCCTGGGTAGCGCTTGCGGCCCTGCCGCTCGTGGCGGCGGGCATCGGCTGGGCGACCGCGCTGGTAACGCTGCGGGCCTGGCTGCGGAGATTGCCCTGACGGAGCTGTGGCCCAGGGCGGCTCGAACCGATTCATGCCCTTTGGGATTGACAGAATGCGATCCGAAGATTTTTCTCGGGATTCTACCGAATACAGGTCACTTCATTGAATAAAATATGTTATTTCATCTTTGCTGCCGCGATCACGGCCTCGATGATTTTCGTCGTTCTCTATGCTCGGCCAGAACCATTGACGGACGAATGGCTGCTGATCTTCAATGCCATGAAAATCGATGGTGTACCAAGCGGCTATTTTCGCTGGAGCATTTACAATCATGCCATCGTCCTGCCAATTCTGATACATTACCCGCTCGCCCTTATCTCGGGATATGACAGCCGAATTTTCGTCTCTTTGACTCTCGTCGTCAGCGCTTTCATCGCGATCCTGATCTGTGGCGATCTTTGGCGGTCGTCCGGCCCGCGGAGTTGGGCGGCGGCGCTCTTTGCCGCGATCGCGGTCGCACCGGCGCAGTACATGCAGCTGCTTTGGGGCTTCCAATTCACCCTGGCCCTATCGGTGGCTTTCTCGGTCGCCGGCCTCGCCGTCCTGTCCCGAACGCCCAAACGGCTGGCGGAGCCTTGGTCCCTGGCACTTGCCTTCGGCCTGATCTGGCTCGGCTGTCTCAGCTCGGCCGGAGCCGCCTTCGCCTTTGCGGGCGCCGGGATCGTCGTCTGGCTCTCGGATCGGGCGCTGGGCACGAAGCTGGCCCTCGCCGCGGTCCTGCTCGTGCAATTCGCCGCGGCGGCCCTCTGGGCCAGCGGCGGGCCCCCGGCCATCCTTCAGCTGTCCCGCAACATCGCCTATGTGTTCACCGCGCTCGGCGCCGTCGTCCTGGGCTCGCCTATCGGGATGACCGACTTCACCGTCGAGCTCCGCTCGATCCTGGGCGCGGCGATGGGACTCCTGTTCGTCGCCTCCCTGTGGCGCGCCCATGCCGGCGGCGGCCTGCGGTCCGTCGCCTTCCCGATCGCCGTCTTCGCCACGAGCGTGATGGCCGTCCTGGCGGTCGCGATGTCGCGCTCCTATCTGGGAAACTGGCACCTGATCTATGCGATGCCGGCCGTCCTGGCCTCGCTGGCCCTGCCCTGGGCTCCGGCGCTGTCGGCCGGCGGGGTGCGGTCCGCCCTGCGGGCCGGCTCCATCGCCATCGCATCGCTGCAGGTCCTCGGCTGGTGGGATGGGTTCACCGCGCACGGGCCCGGCTATCACGCCTATACGGGCAGCATCGTCCGATACATGGCCACCCTCGAGGAGGCCCCCGACCAACCCAAGCCCTTCCCCTCCACGGGCGGATGGGACGCGAACCTAGAGATGGTGCGGTTCCTGCGGGCGCGAGGCCACGACTTCGCCCCTTAGCGGTGCCGGCTCCTCGCCCTTGCCGGGACTCCGCGTTCGGTGCGAAGCGGAAGGATGCGCCTGCTCGTCCTCGATGCCGCCCTTTCCCGCTGTCTGGCCGCCCTGGTGGAGGACGGCACGCTCCGCGCCGAGCGCGTCGCGGAGGGGGCGCATGGGCAGGCTTCCGCCCTGCCGCCCCTGGCCGAGGCGGTGCTGGAAGGCCCGCTGGACGCCGTCGCCGTGGGCGTAGGCCCCGGCAGCTTCACCGGCCTGCGCAGCGCCATCGCCCTGGCCCAGGGCATCGCCGCGGCGCGCGGCATCCCTCTCGTGGCGGTGACGACGGGCGAAGCCCTGGCGGCCGAGCCGGGTGGCCCCGGGCCTGGCGTCCCGGCCTGGGCCGTGACGGAGAATCGCCGCGGCCAGCTCTTCCTGGAGCGCTTCGGCACCGAAGGCGCGGCGCGGGGAGGGCCGGAGGCCGTGGCCGAAGCAGATCTCCCGCGGCCTGACGCGCTCATCCGGCTCGTCGGCGACGGCGCGCCCCGCGCGGCGGCGCGCATGGCCGCGCGGGGCTGGCCCGTGGCGCTCGGCGACGCGCGGCAGATCGGGGCGCTCGCCCTGGCCGCCGTGGCCCGGCGCCGTCTGTCCGGCGGCCTGCCGCCGCGCGCGGTCGAGCCCGCCTATGTCGAGCCGCCCGCGACGACATGAAGCTGGTCGGCGCCGGACCGGAGGATGCCGCCCTGCTCGCGGCCCTCCATGCCACCTGCTTTCCGCCCGGCTCGGCCTGGGATGCGGAAACCCTTGCGGCCCTGCTGGCGCTGGACGGCACCTTCGCGCTGCGCGCCGGCGAGGCGGGCTTCATTCTCGCACGCCAGACGCTCGACGAGGCGGAGATCCTGACGCTCGCGGTGGCGCCGGCGGCGCGGCGCGGCGGCCTCGGCGCGGCGCTGGTGAGGGCCGCGCTCGCAAGGGTGGCCGCCGCCGGGGCGAAGGCGATGTTCCTCGAAGTGGCCGAGGCGAACGCGGCGGCCATCGGTCTCTACGCCGCCGCGGGCTTTGCCAGGATCGGTCTGCGGCGGGACTACTACGCGCCCGGTTCCCATGCCCTGGCGATGCGGCGCTGCCTGTCGGGCTGAGCCAAGTACCGGGAAGAAGCGGCGAATTCAGCCGCCTTTCCTGACCAGCAGCCTTCCGGTCTTATCCTCCTCGAACTCCATGAGCAGGATGGCATGTCCCTGCTCGGCCAGGCTTCGATGCAGGTTCTGGCGCGGCTCGTCGCCCTTGAAGCGGATTTCCAGGATTTCGCCCGCCAGCATCCGGTCCAGCCGAAGCCGCGCCCGGACGAAGGTCATGGGGCAAGTGTCCGTAGAAACATCGACCAGTTGCAACACCGTCATAATTCCCACTTCCGGTTACGGATCGGCCCAATGCTCGGATCCTGCACGCCGATCCGTCTTGCGGAACCGCGGTCAAACCCTGTAGACCCTGGCGCTCTTCTAGTGGATAGGAACAAAAGCTATGTCAGACAGTTCTTCCGTCGGCGATCTGTTGGGGCTGACCGCGGAAATCGTCTCGGCTCATGTGTCGAACAATCCGGTCTCCGTGAACGATCTTTCCGGTCTGATCGTGGAAGTCCACCGCACGCTTTCCTCGCTTGGCTCCGTCCCGGCCCGCATCGAGGCCGAGAAGAAGGCGCCCGCCGTGCCGGTCAAGAAGTCGATCACGCCGGACTACCTGATCTGCCTGGAGGACGGCAAGAAGCTCAAGATGCTCAAGCGGCATTTGCAGACTTCCTATGGGATGACGCCGGACCAGTACCGCGACAAGTGGGGCCTGCCGCCCGACTACCCGATGGTCGCGCCGAACTACGCCAAGCACCGCTCGTCGCTGGCCAAGCAGATCGGTCTCGGTACCCAGTCGCGCAAGAGCGATCAGCCTGCTAAGAGCTAAGGGCGTCACGGCAATGTGACGAAGCGGCAGGCAAGGGGAGCCGGACCATTCTCGAAGCGGCGTCCCGCATCGAGCGCATGTGCATCGAGCGCGGCCTGAAGATGACAGGCCAGCGCAGGCTCATCGCGCGCGTCCTCTCCGAGAGCGAGGACCACCCCGACGTGGAGGAGCTCTACCGCCGGGCCGTGGCTCTCGACAGCCGGGTCTCGGTGGCGACGGTCTACCGCACCGTCCGCCTCCTCGAGGAGAAGGGCATCCTGGAGCGCCGCGACTTTGGCGGCGGCCGGGCGCGCTTCGACCCTGCCGATCGCGGCATCCATCACCACCTGATCGACGTGGACACCGGCAGCGTGATCGAATTCCAGGACTCCGAGCACGATGCGCTCGCCCAGAAGATCGCCGCGCGGCTGGGCTTCGACCTCGTGCAGCTGCGCCTCGAGATCTTCGGGCGCAAGGCGACCCCCTCGACGGCGGAACCGGCCGGCACGCGGGCGCCCCGGCGCAAATGAGCGGGCCGCAGCCTTTCGCGGAGCTTCGCTCCGGAAATCTCGGCGTCCGCGTCGCGGACCAGGACTGGGAGGTCACCGCCGCCCAGGCCCTGCGCTACCGGGTCTTCTACGAGGAAATGGGCGCCCATCCGGATGCCGAGACGCTCGCCAGCAAGCTCGACGTCGACGCCTATGACGTGGTCGCCGACCATCTGCTCGTGGTCGACCACGACCGGGGCGAGGGGCCGGAAAGCGTCGTCGGCACCTACCGGCTCATCCGCCGCCAGGCCGCCGAGCAGATCGGCCAGTTCTACTCGGCCGACGAATACGACATCACCAATATCCTGAACTATCCCGGCGGGATCCTGGAGCTCGGCCGCTCCTGCACCGACATCGCCTATCGCACGCGGGGCACGCTGCAGCTGCTGTGGCAGGGCATCGCCGCCTATGTGTTCAACCACAAGATCGCGCTGATGTTCGGCTGCGCCAGCCTGCAGGGCATCGACCCCGATGCCAATGCGGAGGCGCTGTCCTATCTCGCCCACCACCACCAGGCGCCGCCGCACCTTTGCCCCCGCGCGCTGGAATCGCGCTACATCGCGATGGACCGGCTGCCCCGCGGCAGCTACGACGCGAAGGCGGCGCTGCTGGCGCTGCCGCCCCTCATCAAGGGCTATCTGCGGCTCGGCGGCTTCGTGGGCGACGGTGCCGTGCTGGACGCGCAGTTCAACACCACCGACGTCGCCATCGTCGTGATGACCGATCAGGTGACGGACAAGTACTACAAGCACTACGAGCGCAAGGCCGGCTGGGAAGCGGCGGGCGCGCAGGCCTGATCCTGCGCGGCGCCTCCCAGGAGAGGCCGTCCCTCAATCCACCTTGATGCCCGCCGCCGCGATCACCGGCTCCCACTTCGCGATCTCGGCCGCCAGGAAGGCCGCGGCGCTGGCCGGCGTGCTGCCGCGCACGACCTCGACCGTCATCTCGGTGAGCCGGTTGCGCACCGCCTCCACCTCCAGCGCGCGGTTCGCCGCCGCGTTGATCGCGTTGATGACCGGCACGGGCGTGCCCGAGGGCACCAGGAGCATGTGCCAGGTATAGGCCTCGTAGTCCGCCACGCCGCCCTCGATGAAGGTGGGCACGTCGGGCACCAGGGAGCTGCGCTCGCGCGTGGAGATGGCCAGTGGCCGCAGGTCGCCGCGCTGGATGATCGGGATGGCGCCGGCGGCGACGTCGATCAGCATCGGGATGCGGCCGGCGAGCAGGTCGGGCATGGCGGGCGCGCTGCCGCGGAAGGCGATGTGGTTCATCCGAAGCCCGCCCGCCATGTGCAGGAAGAGCTCGGTCGCCAGGTGCACGGCGCCGCCATTGCCGCTGCTGGCATAGTCGTACTTGCCGGGATTGGCGCGGATCAGGGCGATGAACTCCGGCAGCGTGCGGGCCGGGAAATCCTTGTTGACCATCATGATCATCGGCACCTTGCCGACGAGCGCCACCGGCGCGAAATCCGCCACCGGGTCGAAGGTCACACGCGGGAAGAGCGCGCGCACCACGGCATGGCCGATGGTGCTGTAGAGCACCGTCAGCCCGTCCTTGGGCGCCTTCGCCACGATGTCCGTGCCGATGATGATGCCCGAGCCCGTGCGGTTCTCCACGACGATCCGGTTGGGAAGCTGGCGCGACATCTCGTCGGCGACGAGGCGCGCCGGGATGTCGGTCGGCCCGCCGGCGGCGAAGGGGACGATGAGGCGGACGGGCTGCGAGGGCCAGTCGGCGGCCGTCTGGGCCAGAGGGGAACGCGCGGCGGCGAAGGGCGCGAGGGCGCCGAGCGCCAGGGCCTGGCGGCGTTGCATGGATCGTAGCTCCCGGATTGTTGGGCGGCAGCGTGCCCCGATCAGCCTCCCGCTTCAATCCTCTTGCCGGTCTCGCCATCGAAGACATGGAGCGATTCGGTCGGCAGGGCGAGCTGCGTCGCGCCGTCCTCGTAGCGGGCGCCGGGCAGGCGCGCGGTGAGGGGCGTGCCGTCGGCGAGCTTGCCGTGCAGCACGCTCTCGCCGCCGAGCGGCTCGACGAGCTCGACCATCACGTCGAGCCCGCCCTGCCCCGGGCGCAGATGCTCCGGCCGGATGCCGATGATGAGCTTTCGCCCGGCGGCGCCCGCGCGGGGGCCATCCGCGAAGGGCAGCCGCAATCCGCCGGCATCGAGGATCGCGGCGGCGCCGCCGGCCTCGAGCGTGGCGTGAAGCAGGTTCATGGAGGGGCTGCCGATGAAGCCCGCGACATAGGTGTCGGCCGGCCGCTCCCAGATTTCCATGGGCGTCGCGATCTGCGCCGCGCGGCCGGCATTCATCACCACGAGCCGGTCGCCCAGCGTCATCGCCTCCACCTGGTCGTGCGTGACGAAGAGGGAGGTGACCCCCAGGCGCCGTTGCAGGCGCCGGATCTCCGCCCGCAGCTCCACGCGCAGCTTGGCGTCGAGGTTGGAGAGCGGCTCGTCGAAGAGGAAGAGCTTGGGCTCGCGCACGATGGCGCGGCCCATGGCGACACGCTGGCGCTGGCCGCCCGAGAGCTCGCGCGGCTTGCGCTGCAGCAGGTGGCCGATGCCGAGCAGCCCGGCCGCCTCGTCCACCCGGTGCTGGATCTGGTCCTTCGGCAGGCCGCGGATCTTCAGCCCGTAGGCCATGTTCTGGAAGACCGACATGTGCGGGTAGAGCGCGTAGTTCTGGAAGACCATGGCGACGTCGCGGTCGGCCGGCTCCAGCCCCTTCATGCTCTGGCCGGCGATGAGAACCTCGCCGGAGGTCTCGGTCTCCAGCCCCGCGACGATGCGCAGCAGGGTGGACTTGCCGCAGCCGGACGCGCCGACGATGACGATCATCTCGCCGTCGGTGACGTCGAGATCGACGCCGTGCAGGACGTGGGTGGCGCCGAAGGACTTCTTGATGTCGCGAAGGGTCAGCGTGGCCATTACTTCTCGGTCTCCGTCAGGCCCTTCACGAACCATCGCTGCATGAACACGACCACGGCCACCGGCGGCAGCAGCGCGAAGACGGCCGTCGCCATGATGACGTTCCACTCGTTCTGCTGGTCCCCCGTGCCGATCATCTTGGTGAGGCCGACGACGACCGTCTCCAGGCTGCGGTCGTTCACGATCAGCAGCGGCCAGAGATACTGGTTCCAGCCATAGATGAAGAGGATGACGAAGAGCGCCGCGATGTTGGTGCGCGAAAGCGGCAGCACCACGTCGATGAAGAAGCGGATGGGCCCCGCGCCGTCGATCTTCGCCGCCTCGACATATTCGTCCGGGATGGTGAGGAAGAACTGCCGGAACAGCAGCGTCGCCGTGGCGCTGGCGATCAGCGGGATCACCAGGCCGGCCATGGTGTTGGTCAGGCCGAGGTCCACCATCACCTGGAAGGTGGGGATGATGCGCACCTCCACCGGCAGCATCAGCGTGATGAAGATCAGCCAGAAGAAGACCATCCGCAGGGGAAAGCGGAAGAAGACCACGGCATAGGCGGAGGTCAGCGAGATCGCGATCTTCCCCACGGCGATGCACAGCGCCATGATCAGGCTGTTGGCCAGCATCGTCCCGGCGGGCGTGCCCATGTAGCGGCCGCCGCCGGCGCCCCAGGCCTGGGTGTAGTTGGCCACGGCCTCGGCGCCCGGCAGCAGCGGCACGTCGCCGCGGCCGATGGTGTTCACGTCATGCGTCGAGCCGATCAGCGTCAGGTAGATCGGGAAGACGAAGATCAGGATGCCGGCGAGCAGGCAGACATGGGTGACGATTTTTTCCCGGAATTGCCGGCGGCGGGTGCGCTCGGCAAGCGCCGTCGCGTCGGTCGTGACCGACATCAGTAATGCACCTTCCGCTCGACGTAGCGGAACTGGATCACCGTCAGCGCCACGACCAGCAGCATCAGGATCACGCTCTGCGCCGAGCTGGAGCCGAGGTTCAGGTTGATCACGCCGTCGGTATAGACGCGGTAGATCAGCGTCTCCGTCGCCTTGCCGGGGCCGCCATGCGTCAGGCTGTGGATCACGCCGAAGGTGTCGAAGAAAGCGTAGACGAGGTTCACCACCAACAGGAAGAAGGCCGTCGGCGAGAGCAGCGGGAAGATGATGGTCCAGAAGCGCCGCGCGGGCTTGGCGCCATCGATCGCGGCGGCCTCCAGGACGGCCCTGGGAATGCTCTGCAGCCCGGCGAGGAAGAAGATGAAGTTGTAGCTCACCTGCTTCCAGGCGCTGGCCATGATGACCATGAGCATCGCCTGGTTCCCATTCAGCCGGTAGTCCCAGGGGATGCCGAGGCCGTTCAGCATGCGGCCGAAGAGGCCGATATTCGGATGGAACATGAAGAGCCACAGCACCGCCGCGATGGCCGGCGCCACGGCGTAGGGCCAGATCAGCAGCGTCTTGTACACGTCAGCGCCGCGGATGTGCTTGTCGGCCTGGACCGCGAGGAACAGCGCCGAGCCCAGCGCCAGCACGGCCACGGAACCGGAGAAGAGGAGCGTCCGCCCGGCCGAGTCGAGCCAGGTCTGGTCCCGCACCACGTCGAGGAAGTTCTCGAAGCCCACGAATTCGACGGAGAGCCCGAAGGCGTCCTCGCGCAGGAAGGACTGGTAGATGGCCTGGCCGGCGGGCCAGAAGAAGAAGATGCCCGTGATGAGCAGCTGCGGCGCGAGCAGCAGATAGGGCAGCACGGCGCCCTTGAAGATCACCTTCTTCTGCATTGGTCCTCCGAGCGGCCCGGCCTCGCATGGCAGTGCCATGCGAGGCCCTTGTTGGACAACAGTTTCGGGTCGCCCGGCAGCCGGATCAGCCCCGGTTCGTCCGCTCGAAGTTGCGGAGCACCACATTGCCGCGCGTCGTGCCGGCGGCCATGGCCTGTTCCGGCGTCTGCTGGCCTTGCAGCATCTTCTCCATCTCTTCCTGGATGATGTTGCGGATCTCGATCAGCCCGCCGAGGCGCAGGCCGCGCGTGTTGTCGCTCGTCGTGCCGCGCAGCATCTGCTCGATCGGCACGTCGGCGCCCGGATTGCGCTGGTAGAAGTCCGTCTTCTTCGTCGCCTCGAACATGGCGCGGGTCAGCGGCAGGTAGCCGGTGTCCCTGTGCCACTTCGCGCCGACCTCGGTGTCGCTGATATACTTGTAGAATTCGGCCACGCCCCGGTACTCGGCGGCGGAGCGGGTGTCGCGGGGGCCCTTGTTCATCGTCCAGAAGCTCGCGCCGCCGATGATCGAGTTGCCCGGCGCATTCGCCGTGCCCTGATAATAGGGCAGCATACCCACGCCCCACTGGAACCGCGCCTCGTTGGTGATGCGCGCGCGCAGGCCGGAGGAGGCCATGGCGATCGCGACCTGGCCCGAGGGGAACAGCGCATCCGCCGCGTTGTCGCGGCCGCCGTAGCGGTAGAGACCGTCGCGCGCCCAGGCCTGCAGGTTGGTCATGTGCTTCACGACCAGCGGGTTGCTGATCCGCAGCTCGGTGCCGAGGCCACCGAAGCCGTTGGCCAGGGAGGCGAAGGGAATGTCGTGGATGGCGCTGAACTGCTCGAGGTTCAGCCAGGTCGGCCAGGAGGTCGTCAGCGGCGCCTCGACGCCGGCGGCCTTCAGCGCGCGCATCGCCTGCTCCACGCCTTCCCAGGTGGCCGGGAACTGGTCGGGGTTGAGGTTCGCCCGGCGGAACATGTCCTTGTTGTAGAAGACGACCGAGGTGCTGCTGTTGAAGGGCATCGACATCTGCTTCCCGTCGGCGGCGGCGTAGTAGCCGCGCACGCCGGGGAGGAAGTCGTTGAAGTCGATCTGCACGCCCGTCTCGGCCAGCAGCTCATGGACCGGCTTCACGGCGCGTCCGGCGGCCATCATGGTGCCGGTGCCGACCTCGAACATCTGCACGATGTGCGGCGCCTGAGAGGCGCGGAAGGCGGCGATCGCGGCGACCATCGTCTCCGGATAGGAGCCGCGGAAGGACGGGGCGATCTTCACGCCCGTCTGGCTGGCATTGAAGTCCCCGACCAGCTTCTCGAGCAGGCCGCCGAGCGGCTGCGGCAGGCCGTGCCAGAACTGAAGCTCGATGGGCCCGCTCTGGGCCAGAGCGGGTGTGGCGAGAGGAAGGGCGGCAGCAGCGAGGGCGGCCTGGCCGAGGGAACGACGCAGCATGAAAGGCACTCCCGGAAGTTTATGGACGCGCGGCGACTAAGCCCCCGTCATTGCCGCCATGTGACATAAAAAGGTCAGTTCCGTGAAGGGGAATTGGCCCGCAGCATGCGCGCGTAGAGCTCGGGGTCCGTGGCGCCCTCGGTGCCGAAGATCAGGATCCGGCTTTCCGTGCCCAGGCCGAGGGCCTGGCGCGCTTGCGGATCGTTCCATGCGGCCTCCAGGGCGATGACGCCCGCCACGGCGCTTTCCCCCGCTTCGATCCCCTGCGCCGCGAGCGCCTGCATGGCCCCGGGAACCGCCGCGTCGGGCAGCGCCATCGAGGCGAAGGCGCTGCGCTCCAGCTCCTGCCAGGCCAGCAGCGAGGGCTCGCCGCAGGCCAGCCCGGCCATGACGGTGTCGAGATCGCCGCCGACGGTGGTGAAGGCCCCGGCCTCCAGGCTGTCGGTAAGGCAGGCGGCGCGCTCCGGCTCGGCGATGATCAGGCGCGGGGAGGCTTGTCCTCCCTGGGCGCCGCACATGGCCCGGAGCTGCACCGCCACCGCCGCCGCGACGCCGCCGACCCCGCCGGGGACGAAGACATGGGTGGGCGGTTCGGGCATGGCGCCGATCGCCTCCTCGGCCATCAGCCGGTAGCCCTGCATCACGTCGCGCGGCGGCTCGGTGTAGCCGGGATAGGAGGTGTCGCTGATGACGAACCAGCCCTCGGCCTGGGCGGTCTCCTGCGCGGCGCGGACGCTGTCGTCGTAATTGCCGGTGACCTCGCGGATCTCGGCGCCGTAGCGGGCGATGGCGTCGCGCCGGCCCTGGCTGACGTTGTGATGCACGAAGATGACGCAGCGCGCGCCGAAGCGCTGGGCACCCCAGGCGACGGAGCGGCCGTGATTGCCGTCGGTGGCGCAGGTGACGGTGATCTGCTGCGCGGCCTCGCGGTGCTCCCCCCCTTCCAGCGCCGCGCCGGTCGCGTTGTTCGCCACACCGCGCTTCGCCAGCTCGGCCGCGACCAGCTTCAGCACCGCATAGGCACCGCCGAGCGCCTTGAAGCTGCCCAGCCCGAAGCGCGTGCCCTCATCCTTGTAGCGGACACTGGCCGGCCCCGGAAAATCCAGCCGGCGCAGTGCGGTGGGCGCATATCCCGGCCAGGACATGATCTCGGCGCGGGCCCGGCGATAGCCGCCCTCCGGCAGGATGACGATCCCCGGCGTGCCGGGGTTGCGGTTCAGGACGAGGCGGAATGCGGTCATGGGCCGGGAACTTGGCGTCGGACGCGGCGGGGAGCAATCTGCCGGCATGAAGATCACGATCCTCGGCGGCGGCGGGTTCCTCGGCCGCAAGCTGGCGCAACGCCTGGCGCAGCAGGGCCGCCTCGGCGGCAGGCCCATCGCGGCGCTGACGCTCTTCGACCTCGCCGAGCCGGCGCCGCTGGAAGCGCCTTTCCAGGTGACCTGCCTGGCCGGCGACGTCGCCAGCGTCGCCGATGTCTCCCGCGCCATCCCGGACGGGACCGATCTCGTCGTGCACCTCGCCGCCGTGGTGAGCGCCGCGGCCGAGGCGGATTTCGACCTCGGCATGCGGGTGAACCTGCAGGGCACGCTCGCCGTCATCGAGGCCTGCCGGAAGCTCTCCGCCCCACCCCGCCTCCTCTTCACCTCCAGCGTGGCGAGCTTCGGCGGCGGCCAGTCCGCCCTGCTGCCCGACGACGCCCGCCAGGTTCCCGGCAATTCCTACGGTGCCCAGAAGGCGGCGGCCGAGCTGCTGCTGGCCGATGCCTCGCGCCGCGGCATGCTCGACCTCGTCTCCATCCGCCTCCCCACCGTGATCGTGCGGCCGGGCCGGCCGAACAAGGCGGCCTCCTCCTTCTTCTCGGCGATCCTGCGCGAGCCGCTGCTCGGGCTGGAGACGCCGCTGCCCGTGGGCGACGAGTTCCGCGTCTGGGTCTGCTCGCCCCGCCGGGCCGTGGACTGGCTGATGCATGCCGCGACCATGGACGCGGCGCCGCTCGGCATCGATCGCGGCGTCAATCCGCCCGGCCTCGCCGTGAGCGTGGGCGAGATGCTGGCCGCGCTGACGCCCGCCGAGCGCGCCCTGGTGAAGCGCGAGCCGGACGAGGCGATCGCCGCCATCGTGGGCGGCTGGCCCGCCGAATTCGCCGCGACGCGCGCGAAGCGGCTGGGCTTCGCGCCGCAGGAGGGCGTGCCCGCGATCCTGGCCGCTTTCCGCGAGGACGATCTGGCCGCCACCCGGGCCGATCGGGGGATGTGAGGCAGGCCTGCGACGATCCGCGCGGGCGGGACGACCGGGCGCCACCTAGACCGGCGCGGCGGCCGCCATCTCGGCCGGGAACACCGCCACCGGCTTCCCCGCCTGCCATTGCAGCAGCACCGGCCGTGCCCGCGTGTTCTGGCCCCGCTCGTCGATCCGGAAGCCCCAGCCGTTCGGCAGGCTTCCCTCGGCAAGATCCATGGCGACGAGCCCCGCGCGCAGCGGCCCGCGCTCCAGGTTCGGCTGGGACAGCACGAGCTGCGCCCCGGCATAGGCGGCCAGCGAAAGGCCCGAGCGCGGCGGCGTGCCCCAGCGCCGCTGATAGACCTCCGCGAAGGGGCGCGCCCCATGCGCCACGCGGTCGGCCGTCTCGATGGGCGGAACGTCCAGCGCGAAGGCGGAATCCAGCGCGGGCCCGACGGCGCGCGCCAGGTCCGCCAGGCCCCAGGCCAGCCCGGCGCCGATCACCGCGGCCGGCCGCCAGTTCGCCTCCGCCAGCGCCCGGAAGAGCGAGATGGCGTCGCCCTCATTGGCCGCGTGGATCAGCACGTTGACGCTCGCGGCGCGCAGGCGGTGGACCATGGCCGCCATCTCGCTGGTGCGGGCGCCATGCGGCAGCCGTTCGGCCACCATCACGCCCGCCTCGCGCAGCCGGGCATCGAGGGCCAGGGCAATGCTCTCGGAGGTGCCGCCGTTCTCGTGCAGCAGCGCGACCCGCAGCGCCTCGGCCGGCCGGCCGAGATGGCCCGGCAGGAAGCGCGTCAGGGCCTCGGCGCCGAGGATGCCGTAATCCGCGGCGCGCGGCGCCGTCCGCACCAGGTGCCGGGCGCCCCGCTCGGTCAGGTTGTCCGCGGCGGCGGCCAGCTCGACGAAGGGGGTCTCGAGCGACTCGGCGGCCTGGATGGCGGCCAGGCCGATCGGGGCCGAGACGCTGCCGAAAAGCAGCCCCGCGCGCTCCTGCTGGATCAGGCGGCGGGCCTCGGCGAGGGCCTGGGCCGGCTCGGTGACATCGGCGCGGATGAGGCGGATGGCGCGGCCGCCGGCCGCGTTGCGCTCCTCGACGGCGAGTTCGAGCCCGCGCGCGGCCTCGTCGCCGACCAGGGCGGCGGCGCCCGACAGCGGGAAGAGCGCGCCGACGCGCCACTCGGCCGCCTGCTGCTGCGCAAGCGCAGGGGCAGCCAGGAACGGCAGGGCAAGGGCGAGGCGGCGGCGCATCTCTGCCCAGTTTCCGCCGCAATTGCGCGCCGCGCAATGACCGAAAGGCGTCGCGGATGCGCGGCGGGCCGGCGTTCCCCTCTCTTGACGGTCCCCCGGCGCGGGCGGAAACCTGCGCCCGCATCTGGAGGGACCGCCCATGAACATGACCTACATCGCCCATGGCGCAGGCGGCGGCCCCGAGGTGATGACCGTCGCGAGCGGGCCGGTGCCGACGCCGGCGGCGGACGAGGTGCTCATCAAGGTCGAGGCGACGGGCGTGAACCGGCCCGATGTGGCCCAGCGCTCCGGCAGCTATCCGCCGCCGCCCGGCGCCTCCCCCATCCTGGGGCTGGAATGCGCGGGCGAGGTGGTCGCGCTCGGCGGCTCGGTCACGGGCTTCAAGGTCGGCGACAAGGTCTGCGCACTGACGAACGGCGGGGCCTATGCCGAGTATTGCACGGCGCCGCAAAGCCAGACCCTGCCCTGGCCCAAGGGCTACGACGCCATCCGCGCCGCCGCGGTCCCGGAGACCTACTTCACTGTCTGGGCGAACCTCTTCGGCACGCCGCACGCGGCCGGGGCGAGCCTCAAGCCGGGCGAGACCGTGCTGATCCACGGCGGCAGCTCGGGCATCGGCCTGACGGCCATCCAGCTCGCCAAGGCCTTCGGCTGCCAGGTCCTTACCACCGTGGGCTCGGAGGAGAAGTGCGAGGCGGTGCGCAAGTTCGGCGCCGACCACGCCATCAACTACCGCAGCCACGACTTCTTCGAGGAGGTGAAGCGCGTCACCGACGGCAAGCTGGTCGACGTGGTGCTGGACATGGTGGGCGGGCCCTATTTCAACCGGAACCTCCGCTGCCTGAAGCTGGACGGCCGGCTTTCCATCATCGCCTTCCTGAGCGGCCCCATGGTCCCGGAGGCGGACCTCCGCCCGATCATGGTGAAGCGCCTGAACGTGACCGGCAGCACCATGCGGCCGCGCACCACGGCGCAGAAGGCGGAGATCGCCGACGCGCTGCGGGCCAAGGTCTGGCCGCTGCTGGAGCAGGGCAAGGCCGGCCCGCACATCCACGCCACCTTCCCGCTGGCCGAGGCCGTCAGGGCGCACGAGCTCATGGAGAGCAGCCAGCACATCGGGAAGATCGTGCTGACGGTTTAGCCCGCATGGACCACCGGCCCGGCGGCGCTGTCCCACGGGCCTTATCCCGGCCCCGGATCCCCGGGCCATGAGCCAGGGCAGGGCGCTCCAGCTCCTGCTGCTGGTGGTCGTGTTCTTCGGCGGGATCTGGCCGCTCACCAAGCACGCCTATCAGTTCGCCACGCCGCTCTGGTTCGGCTTCGGCCGGGCGGGACTCGCCGCGGTGGCCACGGGCGCCGTGATGGCCGCGCTGGGCCGCCTCCACCTGCCGCCGCGGCACGACTGGCCCGTGATCGCGACCCTCGGGCTGCTGCAGATCGGCGGCTTCTTCGCCCTCTCGCACATGGCGCTGGCGATGGTGCCGGCGGGGCGCACGGCCATCCTCTGCAACGTCACGACCTATTGGCTCGTCCCGCTCTCCGTCTGGATTCTGAAGGAGAAGGTCTCGCCGCTGCGCTGGGCCGCGGCCGGCATCGGCCTGCTCGGCATCCTCGTCATGATGGGGCCCTGGGCGATCGACTGGTCGGCGCCGGGCATGCTGCTCGGCCATGGCATGCTGCTGGCCTCGGCCCTGTTCTGGAGCATCGCCATCGTCGTGACGCGGCTCCGGCCGCCGACGCGGCCCATCCTCGAGCTGCTGCCCTGGGTCTTCGCCGTGGCTGCGCTGGTCGTCCTCCTGCCGCTCGCCCTCTGGCGCGAGCCCTTCTCGGCTGGCGGGGGCGTCGGCGGGCCGGCGCTGTGGGCCGTCGCCTTCATCGGGTTGGTCGCGGCGCCGATCGGCACCTGGGCCAATGTGGAGGCGGCGCGGCACCTCAACGCCGTGCTCGCCTCCGTCGGCTTCCTGCTGGTGCCGGTCTTCGGCGTCGCCCTGGCCGTGGTCTGGCTGGGCGAGCCGCTGGGCTGGGATCTCATCCTCGGCGGCAGCCTGGTGCTGCTGAGCGTCGTCCTGGCTGCTAGAGGATAGTCCCATGAAGCTGAACGTCATCGAGATGGGCGAGGGCAGCCCGGTCCTCCTCCTGCACGGCCTCTTCGGCGCCGCCCGGAACTGGGGCGGCATCCAGAAGCGGCTGGCCCAGCGGCACCATGTCCTGGCGCCGGACCTGCGCAACCACGGCGAGAGCCCGCGCGCGCCCGGCGGCTATGCCGAGATGGCGGCCGATCTCTGCGAGCTCATCGCCGCGCGCGGGCTGCGGGCGCCGGCGGTGCTCGGCCACTCCATGGGCGGCAAGGTCGCCATGGCGCTGGCCCTGCGGCATGGCGGGATGGTCGGGCGGCTGATCGTGGCCGACATCGCGCCGGTGAAGTACCCGCCGGCCATGCGCGGCTATCTCGCGGCCATCCGCGCCATTCCCCTGACGGAAGGGCTGACCCGCAAGCAGGCCGACGCGGCGCTGGAGCCCTCCGTGCCCGAGGCCGGCATCCGCGCCTTCCTGCTGCAATCGCTGGACTTTTCCGCGCAGCCGCCGGGCTGGAAGCTCGGTCTGGCGGAACTCGCGGGCTCCATGACCGCCATCGAGGACTTTGCCGAATCCGGCCGCTACGAGGGCCCGGCGCTCATCCTTTCCGGCGCGGAGAGCCGCTACATCCGGCCCGACAACCACGAGCTCTTCCGCCGGCTCTTCCCGCAGGCGCGCTTCGCCGTGGTGGAGAAGGCCGGCCACTGGCTGCACGCCGACAATCCGCACGGCTTCCTGGCCGAGGTGGAGCCGTTCCTGGCATGACCGCCTTTCCCGTCACCTCGCTCTATGCCGGCCTGCTGGCGCTGCTGCTGATGCTGCTCTCGGCGCGGGTGAGCCTGCGGCGCCGGGCCACGGGCACGCATCTCGGCCCTGGCGAGGACCGGCGGCTGCTGCGCGCCATCCGCGCCCAGGCCAACTTCGTCGAATACGCGCCGATGGCGTTGCTGCTGCTCCTGCTGCTGGAGGCGCGGGACCTGGCGCCCGGGCTGCTGCACATCCTGGGCGGGGCGACGCTGGGCGGGCGCCTGCTGCACGCGCTGGGTCTCTCGCCGGAGCCGGAGAAGCTCATCCTCCGCCAGCTCGGCATGGTGCTGACCTTCGGCGCGCTGGGCGCCGGCGCGGGGCTGCTGCTGTTCGGCCTCTGGGCCCCGACCGGATCCTGACGGCCCGGGCCGCCCCTACCCCAGGGTAACCTCCACGATCTCCGGCGGCACGCCGAAGCGCACCGGGATCTTCGAGGTGCCGAGCCCGCCCGAGACGATCAGCCGACGCCGACCCTCCTCCACCAGCCCATAGGCGTAGCGATTGCCGTAGCGCGAGGGCACGCGCGGCGAATAGCCGAGGATCCGCACCTGGCCGCCATGCGTATGGCCGCAGAGGGTGAGCGCCACGCGGTCGGGCATCGTCGCGAAGATGTCCGGCTCATGCGCCATCAGGATCACCGGCGCGTCGTCGGTGATCGCGGCGAGCGCGCCGGGCAGGTCGTCCGCGCCGCGGTTCCACTGATAGGCGATCTGGCTGTCGATCCCGGCGATCCAGAAGCCCTGCGGCAGCCGAGTCGCCGCATTCTGGAGCGGCCGGATGCCCGCGATCCGCAGCTGGCGCAGCCATTCCGGCTCCCGGCTGCGACGGGCCATGACCTCCGGATCCTCCCACCAGTCATGGTTGCCCGAGACGCAGAAGCGCCCGAGCGGCGCGCGCAGCCGTCCGAGGATGGGGGCGATCTCGGCGGGGCGGTAGGGCGCCCGCACCAGCAGGCTCACCGGCCCGTAGTCGCCGAGCAGCAGCACCATGTCGGGCGTCAGGGCATTGGTGGCGTCAACGATCCCCGCCACCCGTTCCGCGGTCATCAGCGGCGCCCCGGCATGCAGGTCGGCCAGCACCGCGATCCGCACGCGCAGCCCCGGTGGCCAGCCCGCGGGCGTCAGCGCATAGCGCGCGACGGCGGGCCCGCTGGTGGGCGAGTAGCCGAAGCCGTAGGCCCCCGAGGAGGCGCCCAGGATCCCGGCGGCGATCAGGCTTCGGCGCATCCACATGTCGCAGCGCAATATCACGCCAAACATGTCCGCGTGATGGCGCGGAGGTTGCCTGCATCCTGGGCCTTGCACCGTGACCCTCCCCGGGCAACATGTCTCGCCAGAATGTTCGGCAAGACACCCCTCCTTCCCCATTGGCCCGCGCCCCTGCGCTGGACCATCGGCCTCGGGCTGCTCGGCCTCAGCCTCTGGCTGCCCGCCGTGATCGCGCTCTTCCGCTGATGGGCGTCTGGCGGGAGCAGAAGCGCGCGATGAAGCGGGAATGGCGCCAGCGGAAGGACGAGTTCCGCCAGCGCCTTCGCGAGGGCCGCGGCATCCGGCCGCCCGGCTGGTCGCCCTGGAACCGCGAGGGCGACCAGCCGCGCCGCGTCTTCGGCTGGCGCGTCTGGATGCTGCCGGCCTTCCTCTGGCCGCTGATGCTCGACATTCCCGCCGAGATCGTGCTGGGGCGCCCTCACCGGCTGGCGGGCTCGATCCTCGGCCTGGCCCTGGCCTGGATGGCCGCGAACCGCATGGCCCGCGGCACCGAGGGCGACACGCGCCGCGGCGCCGTGCTGATGGGCGTGGCCGCCGGCATCGTCGCCTTCATGTCCGCTGGGCTGCATCCGCCCATCGCGGCGGCGCTCGGCTTCGGTGCCTGGTTCGGTACGCGGCTGCTCACCCAGGACCTCGCCGAGACCGAGATCGAGGTGGTGGCGGAGCCGGTCCCCGAGCCGGTGGCGGAGCCCGCCAAGCCCGACCTGCTCGAGGGCCCGCGCGGCCAACTCGCCCGCATCGCCGGCGCCGCGCCGCATTTGCCGCTCGGCATGCAGCTGCTGGAGGCCGCCGGCGCCATGCAGGGCGTCGTCGAGGATCTGGAGGCCCGCCCGGCCCGGCTGCATGACGCGCGACGCTTCCTCAGCGTGCATCTCGACGGGCTCTCGCGCATCGTCGACCGGCTGGAGGCGGGCGCCGAGCCGCCGGAGACGCTGCCCGCCCTGCTGACCGACCTCGCCGATTCCGCGCGCAAGCTCCGCAGCGAGCTGCGCTCGGCCGAGAGCGAGGCCCTCGACATCCAGGTGAAGGTGCTGGCCGAACGGCTGCGCCAGGAAGGAACATGAGCGAAAACCCCGTCCAGCCCACCTCTCCCGCCGTCCGCGAGGAGGAGATCGCGCGTCTCGCCTCCGCGATCGAGCTCAAGGATCCCGGCACCATCCTGCGCTTCGGCGCGGCGGCCCAATCCCGCGCGCAGGCCGCGGCCGACGCCATGCTGGAAGGCGCGCAGAACCGCGAGACGGGCGAGGCCGGGCAGACGCTCTCGGCCATGCTCTCCGCGCTGCGCGGGTTCGACGTGGGGACGCTCGGCGAGAAGCCGGGCTTCTTCCAGCGCATCTTCACCAAGGCGGGCGCGGAGACGACCGCCATCGTGCAGCGCTACGAGGGCGTGCGCGAGCAGGTCGGCCTCATCGGCGCCAAGCTCGACACGCACCGCACCAGGCTGCTGGAGGATGTGGAGCGGCTGGAGCGGCTCTATGTCGCGACCCTCGACTGGTTCCACGCCCTGGCCGACCACATCGCCGCCGGCGAGCGCGTGCTGAAGCAGACGGATGCGGAGGTGATCCCCGCGCTCGAGGCCGCGGCGGCGAAGGAGGGCGGCGACGCGCTCTCGCCGCAGACCCTGCGCGACACGCGCGCCGCCCGGGACGAGCTGGAACGGCGCGTGCACGACCTGCGCCTCACCCGGCAGGTGGCGATGCAGACGCTGCCGGCCATCCGGCTGATCCAGGAGAACGACAAGGCGCTCTCCTCGAAGATCCAGTCGGTGCTGGCCAATACGGTGCCGTTGTGGAGCCAGCAGCTCGCCCAGGCGCTGGCGATCCACCGCATGCGCGAGGCGGGGGCGGCGGTGAAGCAGGCGACGGACCTGACCAACAAGCTGCTCGTCGCCAATGCCGAGACGCTGCGCACCGGCAATGCCGAGGCCCGCAAGGAGCTGGAGCGCGGCAGCTTCGACATCGAGGCGATCAAGCAGGCCAATGCGGCGCTGGTGGGCACCATCGAGGACAGCCTGCGCATCGCCGACGAGGCGAAGACCCAGCGCCGGGCGGCCGAGGCGCAGCTGATCGCCTGCGAGCAGGATATCCGCCGCTCGCTCGTGGCGGCGAAGGCGCAGGGGAGCGCGTCCGGCAGCGTGCCGGCGACCGGCCGGAGCTAGGCCCGGCCCGCGTTATCCAGAACAAGTCCGGAACGGAGCGGCCGCCGATTGCGGCGCGGGCCGGCCCGTTGCATAGGCCGGGCCGATGCCCCCCTATCTGCTCACCCTGCTGATGGCCGCGCCGCTCGCCCTCGTCTCGGCGGCGGCGGTGCGGGCGATGATCGCCTGGCCGATCCTCGACCATCCGGACGCGCGCAAGTCGCACACGCGGCCGACGCCCAAGGGCGGCGGCGTCGGGCCGGTGCTGGCCTTCATCGTCGGCATGCTGGTGCTCTATCACTTCACCAGCCTCGCCGAGACGCGCTTCACCGCGGTCGTGCTGGCGGCGGTCGCGATCGCGGGGATCGCGCTGGCGGACGACCTGAAGGATTTCAGCTTCCTCGTGAAGCTCGGCGCCCAGGCGGCGGCGGCGGCGGTGGCCATGGCCACCGGGCTCGCGCTGCGGACCCTGGCGCTGCCGGTCCTCGGCGAGGTGGAGCTCGGAATCCTCGGGCTCGCGATCACGCTGTTCTGGATCGTCGGCTGCACCAATGCCGTGAACTTCATGGACGGGCTGGACGGGCTGGTCACCGGCGTCGTGGTCATCGCGAGCGCCACGCTAGCGGTGATCGCGGCGCTCAACGAGAGCTGGTTCGCGCATGCGGCGGCGATGTTCCTGCTGGCCGGATTCGCGGGATTCCTGCCCTTCAACTGGCATCCGGCGCGGATCTTCATGGGCGACGTGGGCAGCCAGTTCGCGGGCTTCATGCTGGCGGTGCTGGGCGTGGCGGCGGCCGGCTTCGAGGCGAGCCAGGTCAGCTTCCTCATCGTGCCGCTGCTGCTCTTCGGGCTGCTCTTCGATGCGAGCTTCACGCTGGCGCGGCGCGCGCTGGCCGGCGAGCGCGTGAGCGCGCCGCACCGCTCGCACCTCTACCAGATGGCGCAGCGCACGGGCGTTCCCGTGCGCGCGGTGGCGGGGGCGCATTGGGGCTTCGCGCTGTTCCACGCGGCGCTGGCCTTCGTCTTCCTGGGGCTCGATCCGGCGGACAAGCCGCTGGTCGTGCTGCCGGCGCTGGCGGTGCAGCTGGTCTGGGCGGGTTATGTGATCCGCCGCATGCGCCGCCTCGGGGAAGCCTGGTAGCCGGCGCGGTTCAGAACAGCTTCGGCGCGACGAACTTCCGGAAGCCGGGCCTTTCCCCGATCCGCGCGAACCAGGCTTCGAGGCTGGGGAATTCAGGCATGTCGGGCACGCGGACTTCGGGGCCGAACCAGCGCCGCGCGAAGCAGCCGAGGATGATGTCGGCGAGCGTCAGGGTGTCGCCGTCGATATAGGGGCGCCCATCCCGCAGGCGGCTCTCCAGGATGGCCCAGCACTTCGCGCTGTTCGTGACCGCGTTGCGCACGACCGTCATGTCGCGCTTCTCCGCCGGCGTGCGGACCATGGTCCAGAACAGGTCGCGCTCGGCGGGGGAGAGGGTGGAGAGCTGCCAGTCCATCCAGCGGTCCACGCTGGCGCGCTTCCCCGGCTCCGCCGGATAGAGCCCCCTGGCGTCGTCGCCCGCGAGCAGGCAGAGGTAGCGGCAGATGGAGTTGCTCTCCCACAGCTCCACCTCGCCGTGGCGCAGGGAGGGGATGCGCCCGTTCGGGTTCAGGGCGCGGTATTCGGGCGTGTCCACCACGCCGTGCTCCATGCCGGCGTCGCTGCGCTCATAGGGCAGGCCGAGCTCCTCGAGCACCCAGAGGGGCTTCCAGACATTGGTGCTGTTGGCGCGGCCGAGAATGCGGATCACGTCGTTGTCGCTCCCGTGAAGATGACGCGACAGCCTTGCCCCGGTCGGAGGGGGCTTGCAACCATCCCTCATGGGCAGCGTTTTCCCGGCATCGTCACCCGGGGCAACAGGAGCCTTCCCATGCAACGTCGTCAGCTTGCGCGCGCCGCGGCCGCGCTTCCGTTCCTGGCCGCCGCGCCGGTACTGGCGCCAAGGCGCGCCCAGGCCGCCACGCGCGCCGAAATCAACTCCGAGGTCTCGGCCGCCCTGGTCCGGCTACGGGGCATGGAAAATGCGGCCCCGCTGTTCCGCCGTGCCAGGGCGGTCCTGGTCTTCCCGCGCATCGTCAGCGGCGGCTTCATCGTGGGCGGCCAGTTCGGCGAGGGCGCGCTGATCCGCGGCGAGGCGACGACCGGCTATTTCAACATCGCCGGCCTGTCCTTCGGCCTTCTGGCCGGCGCGCAGGCCGCGGGCCTCGCGATGTTCTTCATGACGGACGACGCCCTGCGCGCGCTGATGAACGCCGATGGCTGGGAGATCGGCACGGGCCCGACCGTCGTGGCGCTCGACCGCGGCCTGCAGGCCAATGCGACCTCCACGACGCTGAGCGAGCCCGTCTATGCGATCACCTTCGGCCAGCAGGGCCTGATGGCGGCCGTCGCGCTCAACGGCACGAAGATCACGCGGATCAATCCGAGCTAGGGATCTCCCCCGGCGCCGGGCGAGCCATCCGCCCGCCCGGCGTTGGCGCGCCGCCGTTCAGCCCCCCAGGCTGGCGATCGTGCTCACCGCCGAGGCCAGGACCACCGTGTTGAACCAGAAGGCCACCAGCCCGTGCAGCATCACGATCCGCCGCATGCGGGGCGTGTTGGTGGTGGCATCGCTGACCTGGAAGGTGCAGCCGACCACGAAGGCGAAGTAGACGAACTCGCCGAAAGGCGGCTCGTCGCCGCCTCCAGGGAAATCGAGGCCGTTGCCGTTCATCCAGAACTCGTGCGCGTAGTCCTGCGCGAAGAGCAGATGCACGTAGAACCAGGCGGAGATGAGCGTGGCGACGGAGATGACCTGTTCGGTCACCTCCTGCTTTCCACCGGCCAGCAGCATGGCGACGACCAGCAGCGAGGCCGTCGCCGTCAGCAGCGAGAGGGTGAGCACCACGGCGCGGCCCTCGGCCAGGAGGCGGGCGCGCTCGCGCATGGTGTCGGGATCGGCATCGCCGAGGTCATGGAAGAGCAACGTGGCGTAGACGGCGACATGGCTGCACCAGCCCAGCATCGCCGCCTCGCGCCAGGGCATGGCCCCGGCGCGCCGCATCGTCGAGCAGCAGCGCGGCGTTGGTCGCGCCGCGCAGCTTGAAACTGCCGGTGATCTGCAAGGGCTCCGGCTTCACCAGCACCACGCCGCCGGCCGCCGCGTCGAGCGCGCGGTGGCGCAGCATGGGCGTGCGGCGGATGCGGCCCTTGAGCCTCTCGGCCGCGGCCAGGACATCGCCGAAATCGGGCAGCGTCACGTGTGGAACCTCGTCGGATCGGTGGGCGCGATGGCCGGCAGCACGTCGGCGTCGGGCGTCTCGCCGCGGATGAGCTGCGCCAGGAGCCGCCCCGCCGCCGGCGCGGTCTGGATGCCATAGCCGCCCTGGCCGCAGAACCAGAAGAAGCCCGCCTGCTCCGAGGCGCCGATCGCCAGCCCGCGATCCGGCGTGAAGGTGCGCAGCCCGGCCCAGCGGTGCTCCACGCGCGTCACCGGGATGTCGAGGCATTGCTGCATGCGGTCGATGGCGATGGCGACGTCGAGCTCGTCCGGCTGCGCGTCCATGGGCGCGCTGTCGGTCTCGTCGGCCGGGCTGACCATCAGCTTGCGCCGGGCCTCGGGCCGCACGTACCAGGAGTGGTTCACGTCCACGACCATCGGCCAGTCCGCCGTGTCGTACTCGCCCGGATCGATGATGAGGGCGGTGCGGCGCTTGGGCTGCAGGCCGATGGCCGTCACGCCCGCGATCGTGGCGACCACGTCGCCCCAGGCACCGGCGGCGTTCACGATCACCGGCGCGGCGTAGACCTCGCCGCCCGCGCCTTCCGCGTGCCAGGCGCCCTTCTCCCGCCAGATGCGGCCGACGCGGTTCCGCAGCGCCAGCACGCCGCCATTCGCGCGGATCTGCTTCAGGAAGCCCTGGTGCAGCGCGGCGATGTCGATGTCGAAGGCGTCGTATTCGATGGCGGCGCCGGCCACGGAACCGATCTTCAGCGCCGGCACGAGCGCCTGCGCCTGCGCGAGGGTCAGGGTGGTGCGGCCATGCAGCAGGGCGTCCTGCAGGTCGCCCAGGTCCTCCGCCTTCGCAAGATTAAGCACCGCCCGCGGATGGGCGATCGGCACCTCGGTGAAGCCGGGCGGCGGGTTCTCCAGGAAGCGGCGCGAGGCGCCGGTCAGAATCTGCGCGTCCTCGCTGCCGTAGCTGAGGATCCAGATGGCGGCGGAGCGGCCGGTGGTGTGGTAGCCGGCGCTCTCCTCGGCCTCCAGCAGGGCGACCTTGTGAGTCGGGGAGAGGTGCGCGCCGGCGGTTGCGCCGGCGATTCCCGCGCCGATCACCAGCGCGTCGAAGAATCGAGTGTCCATGGGATCATCTTCGTGCGGGTAACCCGTCGCAGCAAGCGGTTGCGCTCGGCTGCGGGCCGTGGGTAACCTCGGCCAGCGGCAAAGACCGTCACTGAAAAACACAGGGAGTTGTTCGAGATGGCAGGGAACAGGATATCCCGGCGCAATACGTTGCGCTCGGGGGCCGGGGTGATCGCAGCAGGCGTGCTGTCCGCCCCGATGGTTCACGCGCAGGGCACCGGCGGCTCCTTGCGCTGCGGCTTCTGGGACCATTGGGTGCCCGTGGGCAACGACGTGATCCGGCGCCTCTGCGCCGAATGGGGCCAGCGCAACCGGGTCGAGGTCCAGGTCGACTTCATCACCTCGGTCGGCAACCAGAACCTGCTGACCATCGCGGCGCAGGCGCAGAGCCGTTCGGGCCACGACATCCTGAGCTTCCCGACCTGGGAGCCCTCGGCCCATGCGCGGCTGCTGGAGCCGGTGGACGACGTGGTGGGCCGCCTCGTCGCCAAATACGGGGCGATCAACCCGATCGGCGAGTACCTCGCCAAGCGCGAGGGCGCCTGGCGCGCGATCCCCGCGGTGTCCGGCAGCCAGCACAAGCCGTCGCTCGGGCGGTTCGACCTGCTGAAGCAGCATGCCGGCATCGACGTGCAGGCGATGTACCCGGCGGCCAACCAGCTCGGCCCCGGCGTCGATCAGTGGAACTGGGACAACTTCCTGATCGCGGCGGAGAAATGCGCCCAGGCGCAGGTGCCCTTCGGCCTGCCGATGGGCAGCTTCACCGATGCGGTGGACTGGGTCGGCGCGCTGTTCCGCAGCTATGGCGCCAACATGGTCGACGAGCGCGGCACCGTCACCGTGCGCAGCAATCCGGCGGTGCGGCAGGCGCTCGAATATGCCGTGCGGCTGTGCCGCTTCATGCCCAACGACATCTATGCCTGGGACGATGCGTCCAACAACCGCGCGCTGATCTCGGGCCGCTCGGCGCTGATCTTCAACCCGCCCTCGACCTGGGCGGTGGCGAAGCGCGACGCGCCGCAGGTGGCCGAGAAGTGCTGGACCTTCCCCATGCCGGCCGGCCCGGCGGGACGCTTCACGCCCTATCTGCCGTATTTCTGGGGCATCTGGAGCTTCAGCCGGGCGAAGCCGGCGGCCAAGGGGCTGCTGGAATTCCTCTCCGAGCGCGAGCAGGCCGAGGCGCAGACCACGACCAGCTCCGGCTACGACATCCCGCCCTTCGGCACGATGTCCGACTTCAAGATCTGGGAGACGGAAGGCCCGCCCACGGGCGTGGTCTACAACTACCCGCTGAAGCCGCATCACAATGCGCAGCAGAACATCGCCTTCGCGCCGGCCCCGGCGGAGATCGCGGTGCAGGCCTACAGCCAGGCGATCAACACCAAGATGATCGCCCGCGTCGCGCAGGGCGGCCAGACGGTCGACCAGGCCCTCACCTGGGCCGAGCGCGAGCTGCGCAACTTCGCGCGCGGCTAGGCCGGAATCCGGGCGGGGGAGCGATCCCCCGCCCGATCCTCGTTTCACGGCAGGAGATCTTCCCATGTCCGCCGATACCCTCACGGCCGATTCGCGTCCGGCTTCCGTGCCCGCCGGCACGGGCAGCCTGAAGCGCTTCGCGCGACGGCGATCGACCATTGCCTTCCTGATGACCCTGCCGCTGCTGCTGGTGATCGTCTGCCTCGTCGCCTATCCGGCGAGCTACGGCATCTATCTCTCGACGCTGAACCGCACGATGGAGCGCAGCATCGGCTTCGGCAACTTCGAGATCCTCTTCGACACCGACACCTTCTGGAACGTCGTCTGGCAGTCCTGCATCTTCGCCATCACGGCGGTCATCGCGAAGGCGCTGATCGGTTTCTGGCTGGCGCATATGCTGCACCACATCCCGACCAAGGGTCAGCGCAAGTGGCGCGGCATGCTGCTGGTGCCCTGGGTCATCCCGCCGGCGCTCTCCACGCTGGGCTGGTGGTGGATGTACGATCCCTCCTACAGCTCCATCAACTACCTGATCTCGCTCGTCGGCGCGCCGCCCGTGCCCTGGCTCGGCGAGCCGCTCTGGGCGCGGGCCGCGATCATCATCGTGAACGTCTGGGTCGGCGCGCCCTTCTTCATGATCATGTATCTCGCCGCACTGAAGAGCGTCCCGGAGCAGCTCTACGAGGCCGCGGCGATCGACGGCGCCTCCAGCTTCCAGCGCCTGCGCTACGTCACGGTGCCGATGATGGCGAACATCATCTCGATCACCGTGCTGTTCAGCCTGATCGTGACCTTCGCGAATTACGACATCGTGCGCGTGCTCACGAATGGCGGGCCACGCGACCTCACCCATGTCTTCGCGAGCTACGCCTTCCAGGTCGGCATCCTGAGCGGGAACATCCCGCGCGGCGCGGCCGTGTCCCTCTTCATGCTGCCGATCCTCGCGATCTGCGCCTTCTTCGTGCTGCGCGGCGTGACCCGTCGGAACAAGGAACAGATGTGATGTCCGCTGTCTCCGCCTCCAACGACGTCGCGAAGGGCAGCGGCATCTACAGCAAGGCCGGGAGCCTCTCGCGCGAGCGGCGCTGGGCTCTGTGGATGGCCTATGCCTCGCTCACCGTGGCCGCGATCATCTTTCTCGCGCCGCCGGTCTATATGTTCATCACGAGCCTGAAGGGCAGCGCCGAGATCGCGAACATGCGGGGCAATCCCTGGCTGGTGCGCGAGCCGACGCTGGAGAATTACGGCGCGCTGCTCAGCAACTCGATGTTCCTCCGCTTCTTCGTGAACAGCGTCGTCATCACGGGCCTGGTCGTCCTGGTCACCATGGTGATCTCGATCCTCGCGGCCTTCGCCCTGGCGCGGATGCGCTTCTTCGGCAGCCAGTTCCTCGCGACGGGCGTGTTCCTCACCTATCTGGTGCCGGACACGCTGCTCTTCATCCCGCTCTACCAGATCGTCGGCGGGCTCGGGCTGCTGAACTCCATCTGGGGCCTCGTGCTGGTCTATCCGACCCTGACCGTGCCCTTCTGCACCTGGATCATGATCGGCTACTTCGCCTCCATCCCGAAGGAGCTGGACGAGGCGGCGCTGATCGACGGCGCCACCTGGCCGCAGATGCTGCTGAAGATCTTCATCCCGGTCGCCATGCCCGGGATCATCGCGGCGACCATCTTCGCCTTCACCGTGTCCTGGGCGGCCTTCGTCTATCCGACGGCCTTCGTCACCACGCCGGACCAGATGCCGCTGACCATCGGCGTCGTCTCGCAGCTGGTGCGCGCGGACACCTTCGCCTGGGGGCAGATCATGGCCGGCGCGCTGCTCGCGGCGCTGCCGCCCGTCGTCATCTACGCCTTCCTCATGGACTACTACATCGCCGGCCTCACCGCCGGCGCCACCAAGGGCTGAAGCCCGTCCGAGCGCCTGGGCGCCGCAGGCGCCATGGCGTGAACCGGCCGGGCCAACAAGGGAATCCTCTATGGCGCAAGTCTCGCTTCGCAAGATCGTCAAGATGTACGAGGGCGATGTCCAGGCCGTGAAGGGCATCGACCTGGAGATCGCGGACCATGAGTTCGTCGTGCTCGTCGGCCCCTCCGGCTGCGGCAAGTCCACGACCTTGCGCATGATCGCGGGCCTCGAGGAGATCACCTCGGGCGACATCGCGATCGGCGGCACGGTGGTGAACGACATCCCCCCGCGCGACCGCGACATCGCGATGGTCTTCCAGAACTACGCGCTCTATCCGCACATGTCGGTCTTCGACAACATGGCCTTCGGCCTGACCCTGCGGAAGTTCCCGAAGGCCGAGATCAAGCGCCGCGTGGACGAGGCCGCGCGCATCCTCGACATCACGCCGCTGCTCGACCGCAAGCCCAAGGCGCTCTCCGGCGGGCAGCGGCAGCGCGTGGCGATGGGCCGCGCCATCGTGCGCAATCCCAAGGTCTTCCTCTTCGACGAGCCGCTGTCGAACCTCGACGCGAAGCTGCGCGTGCAGATGCGCACCGAGATCAAGAAGGTCCATCAGACGGTCCGCACCACCACCGTCTATGTGACGCACGACCAGGTGGAGGCCATGACGCTGGCCGATCGCGTCGTCGTGATGAACCACGGCGTGATCGAGCAGGTCGGCCCGCCGCAGGAGCTCTATCACAGCCCCGCGACGCGCTTCGTGGCCGGCTTCATCGGCAGCCCCGCGATGAACTTTCTCCCCGCGCGCGTCGAGAATGGGGCCGTGCACCTGCCGGGCGGCGCCGTGCTGCCCATCCCCGAGGCGCGCCGCGCGCGCTATGCCGGCGCGCCGGGGCTGGACCTGCTCTTCGGCATCCGGCCCGAGCACCTGACCGACCATCGTCCCGGCCTGCCCAACCGCGCCGAGATCACCATCACGCCCGAGGTCATCGAGCCGATGGGCATGGAGACGCTCGCGCATTTCCACCTGGGCGAGGCCCGGGACTGCTGCGCCCGGCTGGAGCCCACCGTGGCGGCCGAGCCCAATGTCCCGCTGATCCTGACGGCGGACATGAACAACATGCACCTGCTCGACGCGCGGACGGGCCGGGTGCTGTAGGGCGCCAATCCGCGGAGGCGGAATCGACGGAGCGGTGCATCGGCCGCGCGATGAGCCGCACGAAAGGCGCCGCCTATCGCCGCCATCGCCGGAGCCGGATGGATGCATGCCATCCGGCCGGCCATCCTGACGACGCGCCGGATCGCGGCGGAACGAGAAGGTCAGGACAGGATCTCATGCGTCACCTCATCGCCGCCACGCTGCTGGCCACCGCCATGGGCGCCGCGCCGCCCGCCGCCGCGCAGTCCACCGGCTGGAGCGGGCAGAACCTCGTCTTCACGCCCCTCTCGGGCTCGACCTGCCGGCTGGCCCTGGACCGCGCCTACCTCGCCGGCAGCGGCCCGATGGCCTCCATTCATGTGGTGTTCCGCAACCGCGGCTCGCAGCCCGTGTCGGTCACGGCAAATATCGAGCTGCAGGGCAACAGCCAGCGCAAGTCCGGCTCCGAGGGGCCCTTCCGGATCGCCGGCAGCTCCACCAGGGACCAGCAGACCCTCTACCCCTTCGGCGGATCGCTGGCCGGCACGACGCTCCGCGTCGCCATCACGGCCTGCACCCCGACGAGCTGAGCCGGCGCAGGTCTGGACGCGCCCGCCGGCCAGGGGCAATTTCCTCCCGAGAAGAGGAAAAGCGCATGGCCGAGCCCGACTACGTCTACATTCCCGTGAACGAGCTGGAGAGCTTCGTCACCAGGATCTTCAGCGCCTCGGGCTGCAGCGCCGTGGAAGCGGCGCGCATCTCCAACCATCTGGTCGGCGCCAATCTCGCCGGCCATGACAGCCACGGCGTGGACCGCGTGCCGCGCTACGTCCAGTGGCAGAAGTCGGGCTACGTGGTCGCCGGCCAGAAGATCAGCGTCATCAGCGACGGCGGCGCCTTCGCCCTGCTCGACGGCAATTTCGGCTTCGGCCAGACCGTCGCGCAGCAGGCCACCGAGTTCGGCATCGCGCGTGCCCTGGAGAAGGGCTCCTGCATCGTCGGCCTGCGCAATGCCGGCCATATCGGCCGCACCGGCGACTATGCCGAGATGGCGACGGCCCAGGGCCTCATCTCCATCCATTTCGTGAACGTGGCGGGCTCGGTGCTGGTGGCGCCCTTCGGCGGCAAGGAGCGGCGCTTCTCGACGGCGCCGATGAGCATCGGCGTGCCGCTGCCGGGCGGCCCGGTCATCCTCGACTTCGCGACCTCCTTCGTGGCCGAGGGCAAGGTGCTGGTCGCCTCCAACGGCGGCAAGGCCCTGCCGGGCAATGCGCTCATCACCGCCGACGGCGAGATGTCGGGCGATCCGCACACGCTCTACGGCGATTACGATCAGGTCGGCCCGCGCAACGCGGCCGGCGGCACGGGCGCGATCCGCGCCTTCGGCGACCACAAGGGCTCCGGCCTCGCCTTGATGTGCGAGCTGCTGGCGGGCGCGCTGACGGGCGGCGGCACCTCCGGCCCGATCACCGAGCGCGGCCGCATCGCCAACGGCATGCTGTCCATCTACCTCTCGCCCCAGCATTTCGGCGACGAGGACGCCTTCCACGCGGCCGCCGCCGACTACCTGGCCTGGGTGAAGTCCTGCGCGCCGGCCGCGGCCGACGCGCCGGTGCTGGTCCCCGGCGAGCCCGAGAACCACCGCCGCGCCGCGCGCACCGTCTCGGGCGTGCCGCTCGCGCGCGACGCCTGGCAGGGCATTCTCGACACCGCGGCGTCGCTCGGCATCAACGGCCCATGAGCGCGGGCGCGTGAGCACGTCCAGCTACGAAGCCTATCGCGCCATCCGGGAGCGAATCCTGAGCGCCGCCGCGCGGCGCATCCCCCGCGTCTCGGCGGCCTCGCAGGCGCGCGCGCTCGGCTTCGGCTGGAAGGACGACGAGGTGCAGGTCGCCAACGAGGCGCAGTTCCAGCTCGTGCTCGACCTCGGCGTCTTCGGGCCGATGGGCGGGCATTCGCGCGCGCTCGACCGCGAGGCCAAGGCCGGCGGCTACGAGGAGGGCAGCGAGGAGGCCGCCGTGCTGGCCGCCCTCTCCCGCGCGCATTTCACGCTCTTCCGCGTGGTGGGCGGGCATAGCGAGGGCGGCGTCGAGGCCCAGGACCTCTTGCGCGGCACGAAGCTGCGCATCGAGGATGGGATGCTCTCGCGCGAGGGCATGGAGGGGACCGCCTTCGCCGGCCGGCTCATGCGCCTCGGCGGCTTCGAGATGACCTGTGGCGCCCTGGCCCCCATCACCGACGAGGTGATCGAGACGCTGCTCGGCCGTCCCGTGACGCCCTTGCCGGTCCCGCGATACCTGCCGGCCATCACGCCGCTGATGGACGACGACGTGGCCGCCCTGCGCGGCGCCGCGAGCGCCTCGGAGTTCCCGGCGCGGGTGTATCGTGCGTCGCTGGATCATGGACTCTTCGGCCGCGTGCCGGAATAGGCCCGGCATCCGCGAAGATCGCCGAGGAGGCCCGCCCCGCGCGCCGGCTTCCGCTTGCCGGCCGTAACGGCTTGCATGCCTCCCTCCGCTGAGGCTTAGTTCGGCGACAAGAAGAGTTGAGGATCGTCCATGCTTCGCAACCTGGCGCTCGCCGCGCTGTCCCTGGCCCTGCTGGCCTCGCCGTCGGCGGCGCAGACCTATCCGGAACGCGCCATCACCCTCGTCACCGGCTTCGCGCCGGGCGGCAGCACCGACATCGCGTCGCGCCTGATCTCCGAGCGCTTCGCCCAGAACCTCTCGCCCAACGGGCGCATGGTGGTGGAGAACCGGGCCGGCGCCTCCGGCGTCGTGGCCTCCGACTGGCTGCGGCGCCAGGCGCCCGACGGCCATACCATCATGCTGATCGAGGTCTCCTCGCATGCCATCGTGCCGGCGGCGCTCGAGGGCGGCACGGCCTACGACCCGATCGCCGACTTCACGCATATCGGCATGGTCGGCACCGCGCCGCTCATCCTCGTCAGCAACCCGAACTTCCCCGCCCGCACGGCGACCGAGGTGGCGCAGCGCCTGCGCGCCTCGCGCCCCGAGGAATTCGCCTATGCCACCTCCGGCGTCGGCTCCATCCCGCATCTCGCCGTCGAGGTGATGGCCCTGGCGCTGGGCGGCGCGAGGTTCACCCACGTGCCCTATCGCAGCGGCGGCCTGATGCTGACGGCGATCCACCAGGGCGAAGGCCAGTTCGGCATCGCCGTGCTCGCGAGCGCGGCCGGCCAGGTGCGCGACGGGCTCGTGCGCGGCCTGGCGGTCACGAGCCGCGAGCGCTTCCCCTCCTTCCCCGACATCCCCACCCTGGGCGAGGCCGCCATCCCAGGCTTCGAGATGACCACCTGGAACATGATCATCGGCCCGCCCGGCCTCCCGCCGGCCGTCCTCGCTCAGCTCAACCGCGCGCTGGCCGCCACCGTCGCCGAGGCGCCGATCCGCGAACGCCTGCTCACCGCCGGCGTTTCCGCCTGGAGCGGCGCCAATACGCCCGAGGGTGCGCGGGACTTCCTGGCCGCGGAGGTCGCGAAGTACCGCGACGTGGTGGCCCGCACCGGAGTCCGGCTGCAGCGCTGACAGCGGAGCGTTGAAGAGAGCGGCGTTCCGCCCGATACTGGGGCGGAACGTCGCTAGGAAAGTCACGAAACAATGGACGGCCATACAGCCCCGGCTCCCGCGCGCCCCATGGCGCGCGGCCGCCTCTTCTTCGCCAATCCGGGCCCGACGAACATTCCCGATTCCGTGCTGCTCGCCACCGCGCGCGCCAGCATCGACTTCAACGATCCCGCCTTCGTCGCCGTCTACGACGCCTGCTTCGCCGGGCTGAAGAAGGTCATCAAGACCGAGCAGCACCTGTTCATGTACACGGCCTCGGGCCACGGCGCCTGGGAGGCCTCGCTGGTCAACACGCTGTCGCCCGGCGACCTCGTGCTGATCCCCGAGACCGGCCACTTCTCCGATTCCTGGATGAAGATGTGCGGCACGCTGGGCTTCAGGACGAAGCATCTCCCCTGCGACTGGCGCCGCGGCGTGGAGATGTCCGCGATCCGCGAGGCGCTGGCCGCCGACACGGGCCACGAGATCAAGGCCGTCTGCTGCGTCCACAACGAGACGGCCGCCGGCATGCGCCTGCCGCTGGACCAGGTGCGCGCCATCCTGAACGAGCTGAAGCACCCGGCGCTGCTGATGGCGGACACGATCAGCTCGCTCGGCTGCTACGACTTCCGCATGGACGATTGGGGCGTCGATGTCTGCGTCGGCGGCAGCCAGAAGGGGCTCATGCTGCCGACCGGCTTCAGCTTCACCGGCGCCTCCGAGAAGGCCATGGCGGCGCATCGCGCGAGCACGCATCCGCGCCACTATTTCGACTGGACGGAGATGCTGGCCCGCAAGCAGAAGAGCTTCGTCGGCACCGTGCCGGTGACGCTGTTCTACGGGCTGCAGGAGGCGCTGCGCCTGCTGCTCGAGGAGGAAGGGCTCGAGAACGTCTTCAAGCGTCATGCCCGGCTCGCCAAGGCGGTCCGTGCCTGCGTGCAGCACTGGTCGGGCAATAGCGGCCCGCAGCTCTTCTGCCAGAATCCCGAGCGCTATTCCGACAGCGTCACCGCCGTGCTGATGCCCGAGGGCATCAATGCCGAGGACGTGCGGAAGATCGCGCTGGAGAAGTTCAACGTCTCCACCGGCGGCGGGCTCGCCAAGCTGTCGGGCAAGGTCTTCCGCATCGGCCATCTGGGCGACCTCAACGAGCCGATGATCCTCGGCACGCTGGCCTCGCTCGAGATGGCGCTGGGGCTCGCCGGCGTGCCGCACGCCAAGGGCGGCGTGCAGGCGGCCATGGAGAGCCTCACCCGGCCGTAAGCTCCTGTTCCCACGACGGAAGTGACCCGTGGCATGACCCCGCCGTAAGCCTGCCGGGGCAACCTCCCTGTCCGCGAGGCGTTCCTTTCGCGACGGCGCCACTCCGACGCCGGTGTTGCAAGGAGTACCGATATGAACGCCACGGACATCAAGGAGCACATGCAGATCGTGGGTTCCTGCGGGAACCCGGTCGGCACGGTCGACCATGTGCAGGGCGACCGGATCAAGCTCACCAAGGACAGCGACCCGCATGGCAAGGGCCACCACCATTTCCTGCCGCTCAGCCAGGTGAAGGGCGTCGAGAACGGCAAGGTCGTGCTGACGGTGAATTCGGGCGAGGCGAAGAAGTCGCTGCAGGCGCAGCCGGCCGCCTGAGGATCGTCGTTGTCCCTCCGGGGCTGAGTTGAGAGGCCGTGGTGCAGGGCCGTATCGCGCCTCCAGGATCTGCCGCAGCTGACGGGCTGCGCTCGCTCGCGCTCCGGCGGCAGCCGGGCGTGCCATTGCTCGCGCGCCCGGCAGGCATGGTCATCCCGGCGGCTGCCCCGGCACGTGAACAGGCCATGAAGCCGCGCCTCGGCCTTCCGATCGCGGTCATCATCGTGATGCTGGGCGCCTTCGCGCTGGCCATGGCGCTCGGCTGACTGCCGTCGAACTGGCGCTGCCCGCGCTGCCGGCACCGCCCGGGTGAGGACGTATTGCGGTCAGACCCGAAACGGCGGAAATTCGCGCCGATCGACGAGAATCCGGGCAGGCCACAAGGAATCGCCTGGCCGCCCATGCGTTACGCGCTTGCCGATACTCTCGACTGCATAATGATTGCTGGAGCCAGTGATTTGACTAAGTTGGACGAGAAGCTTGAGCCGATATTTGCCGACATCCTTCGTCGGAATCCCGGCGAAGCGGAGTTTCACCAAGCGACGAAAGAGGTCTTCGAGAGCCTCGGCCGCGTCGTCGCCAAGAAGCCATCCTACCTCAGCGATGCCCTCCTCGAACGAATCTGCGAGCCGGAGCGGCAGATCATCTTCCGGGTGCCCTGGACCGACGACGCCGGCCGCACGCACGTAAACCGAGGCTTCCGGGTCCAGTACAACTCGGCACTCGGGCCCTATAAGGGCGGCCTTCGATTCCATCCCTCGGTGAATCTCGGGATCATCAAGTTCCTGGGCTTCGAGCAGATGTTCAAGAACGCGCTCACCGGCATGCCGATCGGCGGCGGCAAGGGCGGTTCGGATTTCGATCCCAAGGGCCGTTCCGGGGCCGAGGTGATGCGGTTCTGCCAGTCCTTCATGACCGAGCTGTACCGCCACCTCGGCGAGTACACGGACGTGCCGGCCGGCGACATGGGCGTGGGCGGCCGGGAGCTCGGCTACATGTTCGGCCAGTACAAGCGCATCACCAACCGGTATGAGGCAGGCGTGCTCACCGGCAAGGGCGTGGGCTGGGGCGGATCGCTGGTGCGCACCGAGGCGACAGGCTACGGCGCCAGCTACTTCGTGCAGGAGATGCTCCGGACCCGCCGCGAGGCCATCGAGGGCAAGCGCGTGGTGGTGTCCGGTTCGGGCAACGTCGCGATCTACACGGTCGAGAAGATCCATGAGCTCGGCGGCAAGGTGATCGCCATGTCCGATTCGGGCGGCTACGTCGTCGACGAGGAGGGCATCGACCTCGCCCTCGTCAAGGACATCAAGGAAAACCGCCGCGAGCGCATCTCGCAATATGTGAAGGAGCGCGGCTCGGCCCATCACTACACCGAGGGCTCGATCTGGTCCGTCCCCTG
Organism: Roseococcus sp. SYP-B2431; assembly: GCF_004336745.1. Classification (GTDB taxonomy): domain Bacteria; phylum Pseudomonadota; class Alphaproteobacteria; order Acetobacterales; family Acetobacteraceae; genus Roseococcus. Next base: position 4,981 of record NZ_SJXD01000030.1, on the reverse strand, counting down.
CGACATCGCGATGCCCTCGGCCACGCAGAACGAGCTGACGGGCCGCGACGCGGAGCTGCTGCTGCGCAACGGCGTGATCGCCGTCGCCGAAGGGGCCAACATGCCCTCGACGCCGGAAGCGGTCCGCGTCTTCCAGGAGGGGGGCGTGCTCTTCGGTCCCGGAAAGGCCGCGAATGCCGGCGGCGTCGCCACCAGCGCCCTGGAGATGCAGCAGAACGCCTCGCGCGATTCCTGGACCTTCGAGGCGACGGAAAAGCGCCTGGCGGACATCATGCGCGACATCCACCGGGCCTGCGCGGAAACCGCCAAGGAGTATGGGGCGGCCGACAACTACGTGCTGGGCGCCAACATCGTGGGCTTCAGCCGTGTGGCGGATGCCATGCGCTCCCACGGCGTCATCTGACGACCGCAAATCCTGCTGGCCGGGGGTCATGCCGCAGCCGGAGCCTCATCTGCTCCGCCGCCGACATGGCGTCCGGCCGGCCGCGGCCGCTACGGCGCGCCGAGAAGCTTCTCGATGGCCGCCCTCAGCTGCGCCTGCTGGTACGGCTTGTTCAGCCGCGGCACGCCGGCACCGCCGCCTTCAGGCAGCTCGGAATAGCCGGTCGCGATCAGCACGGGCAGACCGGGCCGCAGCCCGCGGGCGGCCTTCACCAGCTCGGCCCCCGTCATCCTCGGCATGGAATAATCCGTGATGAGCAGGTCGACGGTCGCGTCGCTCTCCAGGATCTTCAGCGCCTGGGCACCGGAACCCGCCTCCAGCACCTTGTAGCCGAGGTCCGCGATCATCTCGCCCGCGACCATGGCGATGAGGATCTCGTCCTCGACGAAGAGGATCGTCCGCGGAGCGGTGGGGTCGGCGGCTGGCATTCTGTCTCCAAAGCGCGGCGTGTTGTCCGGGCACCCTCCGGACGAGGCTGTCGGCGCATGGCGATGCGTCCATGCATTCAGGCCCCGCCGCAGTCTATCCCGGACCGGCCGGGCCCGATCAAGCCGCCGCGCCATCCCTCCCAGATCGGGAGAGTTGATCAGACACATAGGCTTGCGCCGGCGGTCCCGGTGCAACCAATGGGCGCGTGCCGCCAAACATGCTTGGATGTCCGGCGACTGGAAGACGGAGAGACGGAAGCGACATGGCGCTGGTGAAGACGACGACGCTCGCGAGCCGACCGAGACAGCGCCCGTCCGCGACGCCCGAGCCGCCCCAGGCCAGCGCCCCCGCGAAGCGCGCAGCCGTGCGCAGGCCCGTCTCGCGCCGGGAGAATGCCGGCGAGCGCATGGCCGCGGCCAGCCTCGAACTGGCCGGCGGCATCGCCCAGGCGGCGGCCGCCGTCGAGCAGCTGCGCCGCGCCCTGGGGCAGATCGCGAGCGGCGCGGAGGAGGCGGCCGGCGCCGCCCATGAATCCCTGGCCGCCGTCGTGGCGATGACGGCCTCCTTCGGCCAGGCGCGGGAACGCGCCGAGGCCTCGCGCCAGCGCACCGAGGCGATGCAGACCCTGCTGGGCCAGGTGGGCTCGGCGATCGACGCCTCGGTCCGCGCGGTGAGCGCCAATGCCCATCGCCAGATGGGCTGCGTCGAGGTCGTCGCCGCGCTGGAAGCTCATGCCGCGCGAATCGGCGAGATCACCCGGGGCGTCGCCGACATCGCCGACCAGACCAATCTCCTCGCCCTGAACGCGGCCATCGAGGCCGCCCGGGCCGGCGACGACGGCCGGGGCTTCGCCGTGGTCGCGGACGAGGTCCGGGCGCTGGCCCAGACGGCCGAGAAGCGCTCGCTCGAGATCCAGGCCCTGGCCGGCGGGATCTCCGCCACGGTGCGCGACGCGGCGGGCCGCCTGCGCCTGGCCGCGACGGAGGCGGAGGCCGGGGCGAAGGCCGCCGCCCAGGTCAACGAGACGCTCGGCACCGTCCGGCGCGAGGTGACGGCGCTGGCCGGCGAAAGCCAGGCGATCCTGATCGGCGCCATGGAGGCGGACACCGCCGCCGGCGAGACTCGGCGGGGCGCGGAAAGCGTGTCCAGCGCGGCGGAGGAGCAGGCCGCCGCCGCCGCGGAGGCGCAGCGTGCCGTCCAGCAGCAGGGCCAAGCCCTGGAGCAGAGCCAGACCGCCTCCGCCGCCCTGGCCGAGATGACGGAGCTCCTGGTGAAGGGCGACGGCGGGGCCCAGGCGGTGCAGGAAGTGTCCGCCGCCGCCGAGGAACTCTCCGCCACCGTGCAGGAGCTCTCCGGCTCGGCCGGCGAGATCCTCGTCGCGGTCGACCAGATCAGCCGCGGCGCCCAGATCCAGGCCGCGGCGACCCAGCAGGCCGGCTCGGCCATGGCGCAGATCGAGAAGGCCGCGCGCGCCTCCTCCGCCACCGCCAAGGCCAGCGCCGCCAGGGCCTCCACGGTCGCCGAGCGCATCACCGAAAGCCGCAACGCCGTGGGCGCGCTCATCGCCGGCGTCGGCGCCGCCATGGAACGGAACGCGGCCGTGCAGGACATCATCGAGCGTCTGGATGGGGAGGCCGGCTCCATCGGCAAGATCGTGGACGGGCTGGCGTTGATCGCCGTCCAGACGACGATGCTGGCCACCAGCGGCGCGGTGGAGGCCGCCCGTGCCGGCGAGGCCGGCCGGGGCTTCGCCGTCGTCTCGGGCGACATCCGTGCCCTGGCGCGCGACGCCGCGCAGAACGCCGAGGCCGCCAAGGAGCTGGTGACGACCATCGCCGCGCAGATCGGCAAGGTGCGCCGCGAGGTGGACCAGCTCTCGGCCCTGACCGGGGCCGAGGTGGAGAAGAACCGCGCCATCGACGAGCGGATGGAGCTGATGGCGGCCGATACCGCCTCCCTGCGCGCCGGCGCCGACGATATCGCGCGCGGCAGCGAGGACATCCTGGCCGCCAGCTCGCAGGTGCTCTCCGGCGTCGGCCAGATCGCCGCCGTGGCGGACGAGGCCAGCCGCGCCGCGGCCGAGGCGGCGGCGGCCGCGCGGCAGCAGTCGCAGAGCGCCGAGGGCCTCGCCGCCGCCATCGAGGAGATCGCCCTTCTGGCCAACGAGCTGAACCGCTCGGCCGAAGGCTGAGGCGGTGCCGGCCGCCAGCGCCCATCGGCTGACCGTGCGGGCGGGCGACACGCGGGTCGCCATCGCGGCGGGCAACGTGGCCGAGGTGATCCGGAGCCCTCGGATCAGTCGCGTCCCGAACGGCCCGGCCGGGCTGCTCGGGGTGATGCATCTGCGCGGCACGGTGCTGCCGGTGGTCTCGCTGCGCGGCCTGCTGGGCGCGCAGGACGTGCCGGCGGGCGCGGAGCGCGTCGTGGTCCTCCGCCGCGATCCGCCCGTCGGTCTGGCGGTGGATGCCGTGGAGGCCCTGCGGGCGGTCGGGCACGACGGGGCCGGGCCCGGCGACGGCCGGCTGCTGCTCGACCAGGAGGACGGCGCCCGCTGGCTGGACCTCGACGCCGCCCTGCGAGAGCGATTCGGCGGCCTCCGCGCCCCGGCCCGCGCCATGCCGTCCCGTCCCGAGGCCGGGGCCGCCGCGGTGGCCAAGGAGCTGGCCTTCCTGGCCTTCACCCTGGCCGGCCAGGACTATGCCCTGCCGCTGGGCGCGGTTGCCGAGGTCGTGAACCTTCCCGCCGTCCTGACCACGCTGCCACGGACGGAAGAGGTGCTGCTGGGGGTCTTCCCCCTGCGCGGCGCCGTGCTGCCGGCCCTTTCGCTGCGCGCGCTGCTCGGCCTGCCGGGCCGGGCGCTGGCCGGCACCGAGCGCGTCGTCGTCGCGCGGATCGGCCGGCACCGCCTGGCGCTCGTGGTGGATCGGGTCGACGTCATCCTGCGCGCCCCGCGCGACCGGGTGGGGCCGGCGCCCGACCTGTTCAACCGGGGGGCGGGCGAGGCGCGGATCGACGCCGTGCTGCGCCTGGCCGACGGGCGGGGCCTCGTCTCGATTTTATCGCCGGAGCGCGTGCTGGCGGATGATCGCGTCGCGCGTTTGCTCGCCGACACGGACCAGGACAAGGACGAGACCATGGCCAGCCTCTCGCCCGCCGCCGGCCGCGAGCGTTTCCTGGTGATCCGCCTCGGCGGCGAATCCTACGGCCTGCCCATCGTGGCCGTGGACGAGGTGGTGCGCCTTCCCGAAGCCCTGGCGCGGCTGCCGAAGGCCCCCGCCTATGTGCGCGGCGTCATGAGCCTGCGCGGCCGGGTGATCCCGGTCATCGACCAGCGGCAGCGCTTCGCCGTCGCCGGCGAGGAGGCCGCGGGAGGGCGCGTGGTCATCGTCACGCTTGGCCCGCTGCAGGCCGGCTTCGCGGTGGATGGAGCCGCGGAGATCCTGGAGGTGGAGGCCGCCGACCTGCTCCCCGCGCCCGACATGTCCGATGGCGGCGGCCGGATCTTCGACCGTGCGGCGCGGGTCGCCCGCAGCGGCGAGGTGGTCCTGCTGATCGATCCGGCCGCCCTGCTGAACCGCGCCGAGGCCGACCTGCTGCGCGATCTCACGGCGCATTCGCGCGCCTCGTGATCAAGCTTCTCATCGTCGACGATTCCGCCCTCATGCGCCGCGTGCTCGGCGGCGTGTTCCAGGAAGCGGGCGGCTTCGAGCTCGCCTTCGCGCGCGACGGGGTGGAGGCGCTGACCCAGCTTCACGCCTTCCGCCCGGACGTGGTCACGCTCGACGTGCAGATGCCGCGCATGGGCGGCCTCGCCTGCCTCGACCGGATCATGGTCGAGCGGCCCTGCCCGGTCCTGATGGTCTCCTCGCTCACGGCGGAAGGCGCGGAGGCCACGCTGGAGGCGCTGGAGCTCGGCGCCTTCGACGTGGTGCCCAAGCCCGATGGCGCGATCTCGCTGACCATCGACGAGATCGCCCCGGTCCTGATCGAGAAGGTCCGCGCGGCCGCCGTCTCCCGCGTCCGGCGCTCGCACCGGCTGGCCGAGCGGCTGCGCGCGCGCCAGGCGGCCGCGCCGGCCGCGCGGCCGGCCGCGCCCCGCCCCCCCCCCCC
>NZ_SJXD01000029.1 GCF_004336745.1 Roseococcus sp. SYP-B2431 | reverse complement strand
GCGCCGCCCGACTTCGCCAGCACCTTCGTGATCGCCGCCGTCAACGACGTCTTGCCATGGTCCACATGGCCGATCGTCCCAATGTTGCAGTGCGGCTTGTTCCGCTCAAACTTCGCCTTGGCCATCGCTAGGGTCCCGCTCCGAGAATTGATCGTTCCAGAAGCCGCGCTTGGCGGGAGGCAGCACCATGGGAGCACCACCCCCCATCTCCGTGGAGATTGGAGCGGGTGAGGGGAATCGAACCCCCGTAGCCAGCTTGGAAGGCTGGTGCTCTACCATTGAGCTACACCCGCGCCGAGGCGGATTATCGCTACCATAGTTCCGCGCCTGATCGCCCTGGATTTCGGTCCAGGCCGGGACGCCGTCAGGAGCCTCGCCGCGGCGCGACGGGGCCCGCTGCCACCGGGGAATATGGAGGGGGCTGGATTCGAACCAGCGTAGGCGCAAGCCAACGGATTTACAGTCCGTCCCCTTTAGCCACTCGGGCACCCCTCCTCAGTTCGGGCGCGCTCGCGCTCACCCGTCCGATGGAAGCCGGCGCGTTCAAGCGTTTTCGCGTCGTGCTGTCAATCAGGCGCCAGATCGGCCGTGCCGTGCGAGGCGCGCCTCCCCTCCCTCGCACGGCATGAAAGCCGATCGCCCGGAGACGTCACAGCGGCCGTTCGTCGGCGATGACGCGGCCGTCGGTGGGGAGGCTGCCGCGCGGGCGGAGCTCCACGCGGCCGCGCAGGCCGGTGGCGGCGTGCAGCGTCGCCGCCAGCGGCGCCGCCATCGATGCGTCCTCGGCCTCGGCCAGGAGGCACATGGCGTCGACCTCCCCTTCGCGCGTGATGACCAGCCGCAGCCGACCGAGCGCGGGATGCGCGCGGGAGATGGCGGCGACCTGCTCGGGACGCACGAACATGCCCTTCACCTTGGCGGTCTGATCGGCGCGGCCCATCCAGCCTCGGATTCGCGTCGCGCCGGGCAGGAAGGCGGACATGTCGCCCGGGGAGAAGCGCAGGATGGGATGCGCGGGGTCCGGGATGGTGACGACCACCTCGCCCACCTCGCCCTCGGGAAGAGGCTCGCCGGTGCCGGGACAGACGATTTCCAGGAGGATTCCGGGCGCCACCGCCATGCCCGCCGCGCCGTCCGCCGTGGTGTGGGCGACCAGGCCGAGCTCGGCCGTGCCATAGGCCTCGATGGCGGCGATGCCGCGCCCGGCCACCCAGTCGCGCAGCGAGGGCGGGAAGGCGGCGCCGGAGACCACCGCGCGGGTCAGGCAGCTGGCGTCCAGCCCGGCCTTGCCGGCGGCCTCCAGCAGGATCTTCAGGAAGTCGGGCGTGCCCGCATAGGCGGTGGGGCGATAGGCCTCGAGCACATGCAGCAGCGCCTCGGTGTTCCCCGGCCCGCCCGGGATCACCGCGGCGCCCAGGCTGCGGGCCGCCGAGTCGAAAATGAAGCCGCCCGGCGTCAGGTGATAGGCGAGGCAGTTGAGCAGGATCGTGCCGGGGCCGATTCCCGCCTCGCGCAGCGCCGGGGCGAAGCGCCAGGGATCGGGGCGGTCCGGCATGCCCTCGAAGATCGGCCCAGGCGAGGCGAAGAGCCGGGCGAAGCCGGCCGGGCCGGGCGCGAAGCCGGCAAAGGGCGGCGCCCCCTTCTGCATCGCCGGCAGTCCGGATTTCCGAAGCACCGGCAGGTCGGCGAGCCGCGCCACCGCCGGATCCACGCCGCCCAGATGCGCCGCCCAGCCCGGCAGGGCCAGGGCCGCCCGCAAGGTCTCCGCCAGCGAGGTCTCCGCCAGATTGGCCATTCCCGTTCCTCCTCTTTGGAGCGGAGTCGGACACGCATTCCAACCCACCGCAAGCCGGTCTATCCCAGGGCGACATGCCGCGCCGCTTCCTCTTCCTGCAGGGCCCGACCTCGCCCTACGCGGCGGAGGTGGGCCGCGGGCTGCGGGCGTTGGGCCACGAGGTCCATCGCATCGACCTCTGCCTGGGGGACCGGCTGTTCTGGCGGGAGCCGGGCGCCACGGCGTATCGCGGCCGCTTCGGGGACTGGCCCGGCTTCGTCGCCGGCTTTCTCGCGGAGCACGCCATCACCGATCTGGTCCTGCTGGGCGAGCAGCGCCCCTATCACCGCCCGGCCATCGCCGCCGCCCGCCCGCTCGGCGTCGCCGTCACTGTCACGGATTTCGGCTATCTCCGGCCCGACTGGCTGGTCGTCGAGCGCGACGGCATGAACGGCGAAAGCCGCTTCCCGCGCGATCCGGCGGAGATCCTGCGCCGCGCCGCCGACCTGCCGCCGCTCGACACGCGGGTGCTCCACCAGGACAGCTTCCGGCGGCGGGCCCTCTGGGACATGGCTTACCACCTGTCCAACCTGCTGCCCTGGCCCTTCCCGCACTACCGCCGGGCCACGCTGCACCATCCGCTGCTGGTCTATCCCGGCATGGGCTGGCGGCTGCTCCGCCAGCGCGGCGAGGCCCGCCGTTCCGCGGCCGGTTTCGCCCAGGCCGCCGCGCGGGGGCCGGTCTTCCTCTTCGCCATGCAGATGGAGAACGACTATTCCATCCGCGCCTATTCGCCCTATCCGGACATGGACACCCCGATCGCCGAGGCCATGCGGTCCTTCGCCGCCCATGCGCCGCCGGAGGCGCAGCTGGCCGTCAAGCTCCACCCGCTCGACCCCGGGCTGAAGAACTGGCCGCGCCGCATCCGGCGGATGGCCGAGGCGGCCGGGATCGCAGGCCGCGTGGCCTTCCTCGGCGCCGGCGCGCTGGAGCCGATGCTGGCGGCGGCGCGCGGCCTGGTGACGGTGAACAGCACGGCCGCCCTGCAGGCCCTGACGCTGGGGCGGCCGGTGCTGGCGCTGGGCCAGGCGATCTACCGCATCCCCGGCCTGGCCTTCGAAGGCCCGCCCGGCGAGTTCTGGCGCGGCGCGCCTCCCCCGGACCCGGCCCTGGCCGAGGCCTTCCTGCGCCTCCTCGGCGCGGCCCTGCATGTCCGCGGCACCTATTACGCCCGGCCCGGCCTCGATGCAGCCGTCGCCGCGACCGTCCACCGGCTGCACCACGGGCTGGTGAACGATCCCGGTGATTGACAGGGCGGAACGCGGCCCGGAAAAGCGCGCGACAGCTCCCAAAAGGCCGGTGATTGCACGTCATTCTCGATCTCTCCCGGCTGCTGGCCGCGGGCTGGCGCGGCATCGCCGCCGGGATCGACCGGGTCGAGCTCGCCTATGCGCGGCATTTTGCCGGCCGTGCCTGCAGCTTCACGGGCCAGAGCCCCTGGGGCTTCTACACCGAGCTCCCGCGCGACCTCGCCCTCGGCCTCGTCGCGGCCCTGCTGAAGGATTCGCGGGCTGAGGCCAAGGCCCTGGCCGGCGCCGGCTATGCCGCGCTGGCCGGCGCCGTCGGCCGCACGCGGCTCACCCGCCGGATCGCCGCCGCGCCGGGCCGCGTCTTCATCATCGTCTCGCATGCCGGGCTGCACGAGGCCGCGCCGATCGCCGCGCTGAAGGCGGAGGGCGCGCGCTTCCTGCCGATGCTGCACGACCTCATCCCCATCACCCATCCGGAATTCACCAGCCGGAAGCAGATCGAGCGCCATCCAAAGCGGATCGAGACCATCCTGGAACTGGCCGACGCCGTGCTGATCAGCTCCCGCGCCACGGGCGACACGCTGGCCGCGCTGCATCCGGGCCGGACGCTGCCGCCGATGCACCTCGTCCGCTTCGGCACGGATATCGCCGCCTGCCCGCCGGGCGCGATCGCGCCGCCGGCCGAGCCCTATTTCGTCACGCTCGGCACCATCGAGCCGCGCAAGAACCACCTGCTGCTGCTCAACCTCTGGCGGGAGATGCCGAAGGGTCCGCGGCTGGTCATCATCGGCCGGCGCGGCTGGGAATCGGAGGCGGCCTGCCGCCTGCTCGACCGCCACACCGCCTTCCGCGGCCAGGTCGAGGAAGCCGGGCGCCTGGACGACGGACAGACCGCCGCCCTGCTGCGCGGCGCCTGCGCCCTGCTCTTCCCCACCTTCGTCGAGGGCTACGGCATCCCGCTGGCCGAGGCGCTGACCATGGGCGTGCCGGCCATCTGCTCGGACATCCCCTCCCTGCGCGAGCTGGGCGATGGCGTGCCGGATTTCGTCGATCCGCTGGACGGACCCGGCTGGCGCGAGGCGATCCTGGACTATGCCGAGCCGGACAGCCCACGCCGCGCCGCGCAGCTGGCGCGGATCCCGGGCTGGCATCCGCCGAGCTGGGAGGCGCATTTCGCGGCCGTCGAGCGGGCGATCACCACGCTCGCGTAGCGGGATTCCTGGCCGCGCCTTGCGCCGCGCCATCTCCCCCGCGATCCTGCGCCCCGCACAACTTCCGGAGCCAGGACCATGCCCCGCCTCGTCACCCTCGCCGCCGCCCAGCTCGGCCCCATCCAGAAGGCCGAAGGGCGCGACGTCGCCGTCGGCCGCATGGTGCGCCTCATGGAGCGCGCTCATCGGCGCGGCGTCGAGGTCGTGGTCTTCCCCGAGCTGGCGCTGACCACCTTCTTCCCGCGCTGGTACGAGGAGGACATCTCCAAGGCCGACAACTGGTACGAGCATGCGATGCCCTCCAACGAGACGGCGCCGCTCTTCGAGGCCGCGAAGAAGTACGGGATCGGCTTCCACCTCGGCTATGCCGAGAAGACGCCGGACGGCCACCGCTACAATACCGCGATCTACGTCCATCCCTCGGGCGAGGTCGTGCTGAAGTACCGCAAGGTCCACCTGCCCGGGCACAAGGAGTACGACCCGATCCGCAAGGTGCAGCACTTGGAGAAGCGCTACTTCGAGGTGGGCAACCTCGGCTTCCCGGTCATCCGCACGCCGCTCGGCACGCAGGAGGCCAATATCGGCATGATGATCTGCAACGACCGCCGCTGGCCCGAGGCCTGGCGCGTCATGGGGCTGCAGCAGGTCGAGGTCGTGATGCTCGGCTACAACACGCCCAGCCTCAACATGGACAATCGCGGCTTCGAGGCGCACCACCTGCGCGTCGAGCACTCGCATCTCTCGATCCGCTCGGGCTGCTACCAGAATGCCTGCTTCGGCGTGGGCACGGCCAAGGGCGGCACCGAGGACGGGCACGAGCTCTTCGGCCATTCGATCATCGTGAACCCCTCGGGCGAGATCATGGCCCAGGCCACCACCTGGGGCGACGAGCTGATCACGGCCGATTGCGACCTCGACGCCTGCACGCTCGGCCGGACCACCATCTTCAACTTCGCCGCGCACCGGCGCCCGGAGGCCTATGGGCGCATCCTGGAGCAGGTGGGCAGCGAGCCGCCGAAGAGCTGGACGCCGGCCTGACGCTTCGGCGGGCTCGCGCGGATCACGCGGGCGCCGGTGCCCGGTGCCGGACGGCGGTCAGTAGGGAGCCGACGATCAGCAGGTTGACGAGCCCCGCCACGGCGGCATTGGCATAGCTGACGGTGTAGCTGCCCGTGAGGTCGAAGAAGAGCCCGCCCTGGTAGCCGCCCAGCGCATGGCCGAGCCAGCCGAAGGCCAGGATGATGCCCATGTGCATGGCGCGGTGCCGCGCGGGGACCAGGGCGCGCGCCGTGACCAGCACCCCGGTCATGACGCCGGCATAGCCGAAGCCGTAGATGGGCGCGAAGAGGTAGAACATCGAAAGGTCGCGGATCTGGGTGAAGGTGAAGACGCCCACCGTCTGCCAGAGCGAGGCGGTCAGATAGGCGCCGATCGGCCCGATCATGTCGGCCAGCTTGCCGAAGGCCACGCGGCCGGCGATGGCGGCGATGAGCATGACGAAGAGCACCCCGCCCGCATCCGAGCCCGAGATGCAGTAGCCCTGGATCAGCGGCACCAGATGCATGAGCGGCACGGCCATGCAGGTGCAGCAGAAGAGCACCGCCGCGCTCAGCGTCACGAGCACCAGCCCCGGCGGCAGGTCCGGGACCGGCGCCGCGGCCGTGGCGGCCTGGCGTGGTGTCGCCGCCGGGGCAGCCGGCGGCGGCTCGCGCATCGCCAGCGCCAGGGGCAGCAGCGCGGCCAGCGAGGCCAGCCCGAGCGCCAGCATCGCGCCCCGCCAGCCTAGGGCCTCGATGAGGAAGGCCGCGACGAAGGGCACCCCGCCCTGCCCGATCGCCTGGCCCGCCGAGGCGATGCCGATGGCCAGCCCGGCCCCGGCCGGGAACCAGTTGCCGACAGCGGCGATGACCGGCCCGAAGAGCGCGCCCGCGCCGAGCGCCCCGGCCAGGAAGAAGAGCAGGTAGAACTGCCAGAGCCGGTCCGCCCAGGCGGCCGCGCTCACGCAGAGGCCCACCGCCAGCGCGGCGGTCAGGCAGACGGTGCGGATACCGGCGCGGTCGGCCACGCGGCCCATGACGATCCCGCCCAGGGCCACGCCCACCAGCCCGATCGTGTTGATCAGCGCGATCTGGCCGCGCGACCAGCCGAACTCCTGCTCCAGCGGGATGAAGAAGGCGGAAAGCCCGTTGACGAGCTGCCCCATGACCACGGCGAGCATGGCGGCGGCCGAGGCCACGACGATCCAGCGATAGGCGGGGTGTGCCGCGGGCACCATGGGAACGCGCATCGGAGGCTTCTCCGTTCGGTGGCCGCTCTATGCCACGGGGCGCGCGGCGCGGAGGCGGGGGATTGTCGCGTCCGTCGCGTCGCGGGAGGGCGGCGCGGCCGGATCTTACAGGCTCGGGCACCTGCCGGACGATGGGCGCGGGCTAGAGATACGGGAACCCGCCGAGCCAGAGAACGTCCTCGATCCGCCGCGCCCCGCCCGCCAGCATCGCCAGCCGGTCGAAGCCCAAGGCGATACCGGAGCCCGCGGGCATCCCCTGCGTGAGCGCGGCCAGGAAATCGGCATCCACCGGCCAGGAATTCTCCGCGCCGTAGAGCCGCTCGCGCTCGGCCACGTCATGGGCGAAGCGGGCGGCCTGCTCCCCGGAGTCGGTCAGCTCGTCGAAGGCATTGGCCAGCTCGATCCCGCCGGCGAAGAGCTCGAAGCGCAGCGCCACGCGGGGATCGGCCGGGTCGCGCCGGGCCAGGGCCGCCTGGGGCGCCGGCCAATGGGTGAGGAAGCTGGCGCGCTCGCGGCCGAGGCGCGGCTCCACGTGCTCCAGCAGGAGGCGGAAGAAGGCCTCCTCCCAGCTCTCGTCGCCGCGCGCGCCGAGCGCCGCGCCGTCCCCCGTGCCGTCCTCCCGGATGGAGGCCAGCACATCCAGGCCCACCCATTTGTGGAAGGCCTCGGCGACGGTGATGCGCTCGAAGGGCAGAGCGAGATCGGTCGTCACCCCCTCATGCGCCACCCGGCGCGGGCAGAGATGGCGCAGCAGCGCCTCCGCCTCGTCCATGAGCCCGTCGAGGGCGAGGCCCGGGCAGTACCATTCCAGCATGGTGAATTCGGGCGCGTGGCGGCTGCCGATCTCGCCATTGCGCCAGACCCGCGCCAGCTCGAAGACCGGCCCGGCGCCGCCCACCAGCAGCCGCTTCAGCGCCAGCTCCGGCGAGGTGCGCAGCCAGAGCTTGCGGCGCTCGCCCTGGCCCAGATGCGGGTCGAATTCGGCCGAGAATCCGCGCAGATGCACCTCCATGCCCGGGGCGGGGACGAGGCAGGGCGTCTCCACCTCGCGATAGCCGCGGGCGGCGAACCACCGCCGCGTCCCGGCGGTCAGACGGCTGCGGGCCTCCAGGAAGGGCAGGCGCGTGGCGAGGCTATCGGGATGCCAGGGGGGCGATGGGTTCGGCATTGCATCCCGGGGCTTATCAGGGCAGAGCCTGCCCCGCCATGCAACGCACCCTCCGATCCGCCGGGGATCTGGCCGAAGCCGGCCTGATCGCGCGCGATGCCGTGCCGGCGATCGACGCGGTCGCGCGGCGCTATTCCATCTCGGTCACGCCGCTGGCAGGCCGGCTGATCCGCGAGCACGGCGCCCCCCTCGCCCGCCAGTACCTCCCCGAGCCGGAGGAACTGGTCACCGCCCCCCACGAGCTCGACGACCCGACGGCCGACGCGCCCTTCACGCCGATCAAGGGCGTGGTCCACCGCTACCCGGACCGCGCGCTGCTGAAGCCGCTGCTGGCCTGCCCGGTCTATTGCCGCTTCTGCTTCCGGCGCGAGGCCGTGGGGCCGGATGGCGGGCTGCTCTCCGAGGCGGAGCTGGACGCCGCGCTGGACTGGTTCGAGCGCACCCCGCAGGTCCGCGAAGCCATCCTGACCGGCGGCGACCCGCTGATGCTCTCGCCGCGCCGGCTGGAGCGGCTCCTGGCGCGGCTGGCGGCCATCCCGCATCTGGAGACCCTGCGCATCCATTCGCGCGTGCCGGTCGCCGATCCCGGGCGGATCGACGCGGCCATGCTGCGGGCGCTGACGCTGGAGCGGCCGCTCTACCTCTGCGTCCATGCCAACCACGCGGCCGAGTTCTCCGCCGAATCGGAGGCGGCGCTGCGCACGCTGCACGGCGCGGGGGTGGTGCTGCTCGGCCAGTCGGTGCTGCTGCGCGGCGTGAACGACAGCGAATCGGCGCTGGAGGATCTCTTCCGCGCGATGCTGCGGCACCGGGTGAAGCCCTATTACCTGCATCAGCTCGATCCGGCCCCCGGCACCGCGCGATTCCACGTGCCGGTCGAGGAAGGATTGGCGCTTTTGCGCGGGTTGCGCGGCCGCGTGACGGGGCTCGCCTGGCCGGCCTACGTGCAGGAACGCCCCGCCGGCGGCGGAAAATTTCCGCTCGGCATGGCAGCCATCGCCCCGGGGGCTGGACAAGCGCCGCAGGATCGGTAGAAACCGCGCCTCGGCGGGCGTTTAGCTCAGTTGGTAGAGCAGCTGACTCTTAATCAGCGGGTCGTAGGTTCGAGCCCTACAACGCCCACCATTTTCCCTCCGGGCCCGTCACCCGCGAATCGGCGGTCCGCGCCGGCATCACCCCCCTATTGCGGCGTGATCCCCAGGGTCCGCACCACGCGTCCCCAGTTCTCGATCTCGTCGGCCAGGAACTCGGCGAGCCTTGCCGGCTCCAGGCTGCGCACCTCCAGCCCCTGCGGCGCGAGCCTCGCGCGCAGCTCCGGATCGGCCAGGATGGTGGCGAGCTCCCCGTTCAGTCGCCGCACCACCTCCGGCGGCGTGCCGGCCGCGCCGGCCAGCATGAACCAGACGGACATCGAGAAGCCGGGCAGCGTGTCGGCGACGGGCGGAATCTCCGGGGCCAGCGCCGAGCGTGTGGCGGTGGAGACGGCCAGCGCCCGCACGCGCCCCTCCCGCGCCTGCACCAGCGCGTCGCCGAGGTCGGAGATGGTGAAGCTGAGCCGGCCGCTGATCGTGTCGTTCAGCGCCTCGGGCTGGCCGCGATAGGCGACGTCCACCACCTCGATCCCGGCCTGCCGCGCCATCAGCAGGCCGACGATCTGCCGGCTCGGCGCGCCATGGCCGAAATTGAGCTGGCCGGGCCGCGCCTTCGCATAGGCGATCAGCTCGGGGAGGCTGTGCACCGGCAGGCGGGGGTCGCAGGCGAAGAGATAGGGGGCCTCGGCGATCATCGAGATGGGCACGAGGTCGCGCCGCGGGTCGTAGCTGAGGTCCTTGATCATATGCGGCGCGCTGGCCCCGGTGCTGACGCCGACCATCACGAGCGTATGCCCGTCGGCGGGCGCGGAGAGCGCGGCGCGGATGCCGATCTGCCCCTGGCCGCCGCCGCGGTTGTCGATGACCACCGGCTGGCCCAGCCGCTGCGAGAGCTGGGCGGAATAGAGCCGCGTCAGGATGTCGGTCTGGGTGCCGCCGGGAAAGGTGACGATGATGCGGATCGGGCGCTCCGGCCAGGCCGCGCGGGCGATGCGCGGCAGGGCGGGCAGCCCAGCCACCGGGAGCGCGGCCAGCAAGGCTCTCCGGGACGGTCCTCGAGGCATGGAGCTTCTTCTCCCTGTGCGGCGGGCTGTGCCCTTTGCCGGGGCGGCGCCGCTTCTTTGGCGAGAGCCTATCGCGGCGGGAGGGGCCCGGCCACATCAAACTGGGCGGCTCCGGCAGGTCCGGCCCGCGAGGCCCAGCGCGCCCGGGGCAGCCAGCAGGGACATCCGGCTCCGCGCGCACCGCGTGACGCGCGCGACAAAGGCCGTGGCGCGGCGCGATCGGCCGGCGACGCGCGGGCCGCAAAAGCGCCGCCACCGAAGCCCGGCCCTGGGAGATTCACATGCGCCGCATCCTGCTCACCGCCATCATGCTCCTCGCCGCCGGCCCGGCCCTCGCGGCGCCGCCGGCGCTCGAAAACCAGGCCCGTTCCGCCGCGGCCGCGCAATCCTGCCGGGAGGCCTGCCGCGTCCAGGCCTCGCGCCCCGGCGCCGTCCCGGCCGCCGCCCAGGCCTGCTTCATCCGCTGCGGTGGCGGCCTGGCCGCGACGATGGCGCGGCAGGAGGCTCGCCCCCAGGCGCAGCCCTTCAGCGGCGTCGGCCGGCCGGTGGAGGCGGTGACGATGCCCCAGGGCATCTACGGCGTCATCTTCGCCGCCCGCGCGCCCTCGGGCGCCTTCGGCATGATCATCGGCGACGGCGACCGCCTGGCGGCCCTCCGCACCGCGGAGCGGCGGTGCTCCGCCGGCGGCCCGGGCTGCCGGGTCATCGCCGAGTTCACCCAGGCCTGCGGCGCCGTGGCCCAGGGCGTGCGCCGGGCCCAGGGGGCGCTCTTCATGACCTCCGATCCGAACACCTACACGGTCACCTCCGTGAGCGGCGGCTCCGCCGGCAACCGGGCCGCCGCCGAGGCCGACGCGATCGCCGAATGCCGCTCGAAGGGCCCGCAGGGCACCTGCCGCATCGTCGCCTCGCAGTGCGGCGCGCCCGACTGAACTGACCGATCTTCCGGCCGCCCGGTTTGCACCGCAAGGCCGACGCGATCGCCGAATGCCGCAATCAGTCCTGATAAGGATTCTCGGAGCGGGTTCCCGCTCCCGCCGAATGGTGGTTCCCTGGCGGCAGGCGCGCAGGCGCAGGATTTCCGGGAGCCACTTCCATGACGAACTTTCCTCCCCGCTTCGGCATCTGGGCGCTGGTCCATGGCAGCCGCGCCGCGCGCCAGGATCCGGAGGAGCCCTTCGACGCCTGCTGGGAGCGCAACAGGAACCTCGTCCTGGAGGCCGAGCGGCTGGGATTCGACAGCACCCTGGTCGCGCAGCACACCTTCAACCCGCACAACCCGGCGCTGGGCGAGTTGGAAGCCTGGACGGGCTCCGCCGCGCTGGCCGCGCTGACGAGCCGGATCGAGATCATCGCGGCCATCAAGCCGCTGCTCTACAATCCCGTCGTCCTCGCCAAGATGGCGCTGCAGATCGAGGAGATCAGCGGCGGGCGCTTCGCCATCAACCTGGTGAACGCCTGGAACAAGGCCGAGATGGACAAGGCCGGCCTGCCCTTCCCCGAGCACGATGCGCGCTACACGCTGGGCGACGAATGGCTCTCCGTCGTCGCGCCGCTGATGCGCGGCGAGCTCG
The DNA here is from genome assembly GCF_004336745.1 of Roseococcus sp. SYP-B2431. GTDB lineage: Bacteria > Pseudomonadota > Alphaproteobacteria > Acetobacterales > Acetobacteraceae > Roseococcus. Next base: position 227,104 of record NZ_SJXD01000029.1, on the reverse strand, counting down.
TGAACCACAAGGGCCCGCATTTCGAGGTGCAGGGCGCGCAGATCGTGCCCAAGGCCGCGACGCGCCCCGGCCCGCGCATCTACATCGGCGGCGAATCCGAGCCGGCGCGCGCGCTGGCGGCGGCGCAGGGCGACGTGTGGTTCATCAACGGCCAGCCGATCGAGGATGTGAAGGCGCTGATCGCCGATCTCGCGCGCCGGCCGCGCAGGGACCAGCCGCTGCGCTACGGGCTCTCCGCCTTTGTCATCGCCCGCAGGACCGAAGCCGAGGCGCAGGCGGCCTATGAGCGCCTGGCGGCGCTGGCCGAGCTGGACAAGCCGCAGCTGGCCAAGATGGCGGTGCACACCGACAAGGCCGTGGTGATGAAGCAGACCATGGCGAAGTCGGCCCGGGTCGGCACCAATGGCGGCACGGCGGCGGGGCTCGTCGGCACCTACGACCAGGTGGCCGAGCGCCTGAAGCGCTTCCATGAGGCCGGCATCGAGACCTTCATGCTGCAGTTCCAGCCCTTCGAGGCCGAGATGCGGCGCTTCGCGGAAGAGGTGATGCCGCGGGTGAACCGGGCGAAGGCCGCCTGAGGCGGGCTCGACCTCATCGAGGGCCGCGCCTCACTCCAGCGTGATGTTGGCGCCGCGGATGACGTTGCCGAGCTGCTCGATCTCCCGCTTTGCCAGCGCGTCGAGCTCCGGGATGGTCATGGGCACCACCTGCGCGCCGCCCTCCTCCGCGCGGCGCCGGACGCCCGGATCCTGCGCCAGCCGGCGCAGCTCGCCGTTGAGCCGCTCCCGGATGGGCTGCGGCACGCCTGTGGGCCCGAAGAAGGCGAACCAGGCGTCGATGGTGAAGCTGGGCAGGCCGGCCTCGGCGGTGGTGGGGACATTGGGCAGGCCGGGGCTGCGCTGCGCGCTCGCCATGGCCAGCGCCTTCACCTGGCCGCCCTGGACGAGGCCGATCGCCGAGGAGGGCGTGGTGATGAAAATCTCGACGCGCCCGCCGGCCACGTCCTGCAGCGCCGGCGCCGCGCCGCGATAGGGCACGTGCACCATCTGCGCGCCGATCTGCCGCGCCAGCACCTCGCCGGCGATGTGCTGGATCGAGCCATTGCCGGAGGAGGCGAAGTTCACGCGGCCCGGATTGGCGCGGACATAGGCGATGAACTCCTGGAGCGTGTTGGCCGGCAGGTTGGGGGCGGCCAGGATGACATGCGGCGCCATGGTGCCCATGCCGAGGGGCTGCAGGTCGCGCACCGGATCCCAGGTCAGGTTGCGCATCATGGCCGGATTGCCGGCATGATAGCCGGAATACTGCATGAGCAGGGTGTAGCCGTCGGGCGCGGCGCGCACCGCGGCCTGGATCGCGATGTTGCCGTTCGCGCCCGGGCGGTTGTCGATGACGACGGGCTGGCCGAGCGCCTGGGTCAGCCCCTCGACGAAGAGCCGCGCCGCGAAGTCGCTGCCGCCGCCGGGCGGGTTGGGCACGAGGATGGTGATGGGCCGCGTCGGCCATGCGGGCTGGGCGCGGGCGGCGGCGGGCAGGGCCAAAGCGGGCGCGGCGAGCAGCAGGCGGCGGGTGGTGCGGAGCGTCATGGCGTGTCCTCGCGTTTCGTTGGCGCGCAGTCTCGCCATCCGGCGCGCGAGGACAAGACGGGTCAGCCCTTCTTCAGCTCCCCGGGCTTGTGCGCAGCCTCGGCGCCGGTCCTGTCGCTCTTCACGAGGAATTGCGGCTCCTCCGGCGTCGGCCTGGCGACATGGCCCTTGATGCGCGTCTCGCGCGTCAGCTTGCGCATGACGGTGCCGGAGGTTTCCCCCTGCGAGGTGTCCCAGCGGACATGGTCGCCGGCCTTGGGCTGCTTCATGGCGGTCTCCTCAGTTCACGAGTTGGCGAACTCGCTTCAGGTCCGCGAGGAAGGCGGCATGGGCCTCCCTCCTGCCCTCGGCGTCGGGAATACGCAGCAGCATGGAGGGATGGACGGTGATGTATCCGCGCCGCTGGCCGAAGCGCGTCTCGCCGCGCGCCTTCGTCACCGGGACCGGCTTTCCCGCCAGCGCCAGCGCCGCCGTCGCGCCCAGGGCGACCACGAGGCGCGGGTCCACGAAGTCGAGCTCGAGGTTCAGCCACCAGCGGTAATGGGCGACCTCCCCCGTCGAGGGCCTGGCATGGATGCGGCGCTTGCCGCGCTGCTCGAACTTGAAGTGCTTCACGGCATTGGTGACATAGGCCTGCGCGTCGTCGATGCCGGCCTCGCGCATCGCGCTTCGCAGGAGCTGCCCGGCCGGGCCAACGAAGGGCCGGCCCTGGAGATCCTCCTGGTCGCCCGGCTGCTCGCCGACGAGGGCGATGGCGGCGCCGATGGGCCCTTCGCCCAGCACCGCTTGGGTGGCACCGGGCACCAGGGGCGGCGCTTCCGCGATCAGGCGGTTCAGCTCCTCGAGGCTGTGCGGCGCGAGCAGGTCCATGCCTGCCTAACGCGTCAGTCCAGCTTCACGTTGGCGCTGCGGACGATTTGCGTCCATCGCGCATTCTCCTGGGCGAGGAAGGCCGGAAGCTGCGCGCGCGGCGTCCGCATCGGCGCCGCGGCCACGGCGGCCAGCCGGTCGGCGAAGGTGGCGTCCGTCACCGCCGCATCCACCGCCGCGGCGAGGCGCACCGTGACCTCCGGCGGCGGGCTGCCGGTCGCGACCATCATGAACCAAGAGGGGATGTCGAAATCGGCAATGCCGAATTCGCCGAAGGTGGGCGTCTCGGGCAGCAGCGGGGTCCGCTCGGGCAGGCCCACGGCGAAGGCCTTCAGCGAGCCCGCGCGCACCAGCGGCAGGCAATTGGGCACGAGGTCCACCATGAGCTGGATCTCGCCCGCGACCAGCGCCGTCACGGCCGGGCCGGCGCCGCGATAGGGCACATGCACCATGTCGCCGCCGGCGATCTGCGCGAAGATATGGGTGGCGAGGTGCATGCCGCTGCCCATGCCGGAGGAGCCGTAGTTCACGCGGCCGGGATGGGCGCGGGCATGGGCGATGAGCTCGGCGACGTTGCTCGCCGGGACCTGCGGGTTCACCGAGAGCACATAGGCCACGGAGGCGATGGTGCCGAGCGGCGTGAAGTCCCGGTCCGGATCGTAGTTGAGGCGGTGGTATAGGTGCTTGTTGAAGACCTGCGTGGCCTGCGTGCCCTGGAACAGCGTGTAGCCGTCGCCGGGCTGGCGGGCGCAGTATTCGGCGGCGACGAGGCCGCCGGCGCCGCCGCGATTCTCGACCACGACCGGCTGGCCGAGGAAGGCGCCGATTCGCTCGGCCATGAGTCGCCCCAGCAGATCGGAGGCGCCGCCCGGCGGGAAGGGAATCACCAGGCGCAGCGGGCGCGTGGGCCAGGGGGCCGCGCTACCCTGGGCCTGGAGGATCGACGGGCTGAGCAGCGGGGCGGCGGCCAGGCCGGCGAGGGCCGCGCGGCGGGACATGGGCATGGCGAATTCCTCATAAGGAGGCGGCCATTCCAGCGCGGGCGCGACGCTTCGCCAAGAGATCCGGGCGCCGCGCCAGACCTTGCCAGGCACCGGATGGGCGGGAATGCGGCAGCTTTCCCGTGGCCGGCCGCTTCCTGGGCAGCCGCCGGCGCTCCCCCTCGGGGCTCTCAGCCCGACCGGGACGAATCCGCGTGGCCGGCCCGGCGCATGAGCCGGGGGCCGAGCAGCGCGCCCATCGCCGTCACGGCCGCGACCGCGATCCCGTGCCAGACCAGCACCATGGCTGTCGCCTGCAGCTCGTGCACCAGGGTCAGCCCGATGCTCGCGAAGGCCGCGGCCGAGAGCCCGCCGAGCGCCGCGACCGGCGCCGGCCGCAGCAGCGCCGCATGCCGGGTCAGCCACAGGATCCCCAGCGCCAGCGGCAGGCCGAGACCGAGGATGAAGAAGAGGCAGGGCAGGCTCACGCCCGGCCGCAGCCCCGCCCAGCCCATCCGCGCCACGTCCGAGACGCAGCCCAGGCCCATCGTGGCGAGCCAGGCCGCCACCGCCGGCAGCGGCAGTAGCGCCCAGCGCCGGTCCCGGTCCGGGAGTGCGAGCTGGAAGGCCGCGAATCCGGAGAGCAGCGCCACCGACCCGGCGGAGAGGATGTGCAGCAGATCCACGCGGCCCATGGCATCGCGCAGCAGGTCGTGCCGCATACCCAGCATCCAGAGCGCCAGCAGGATCACGCCGAGGCAGCAGCCCGTCCAGAACCCCAGCAGCAGAAGCGGCGAAGGCAGCCGGCGCACGGGCCGCAGCCCGCAGGCGAGGCGCGAGACCAAGTCTTCGGTCGGCCCAAAGCGCTGCGGGGCGGATGGCTCCGTCATGGATCGCCCCCAAGCTTGCGCCGCAGCGACTGCACCGCGCGGTGGGTGGCGACCTTCAGCGCGCCGATCGACATGCGCGAGCGCTCGCTGGCCTCCGCCAGGGAGAGGGCCTCGATCTTGGTGAGCTGCAGCGCGGCGCGCTGCGATTCGGGCAGGTTCTTGACCGCGGCCCGCAGATCCGAGGAGAGCAGGCGCTTCTCGGCATCGCCCGCCACGCCCAGGTTTTCGGCCGCGTCGAGGTCGGCCTCGCGGCCGCGCCGGCGCGCGAGGCCGCGCAGGCGGTCCAGCGCGCGGCGGTCAGCGATGGCCGCGATCCAGGGGCGGAAGGGGCGCGCGGGGTCATAGGTGTGACGCACGCGATGAAGGGTGAGCAGCGTGTCCTGCACCGCGTCCTCCACCTCGGCAGGCTCGCGCAGGCGCTGGCGGCAGATGGCGCGCAGCAGGGGCAGGCACTCGCGCAGCAGCGTCTCGTAGGCGCGGGAATTGCCGGCCTGGGCCGCCTGCATGAGGCCGGCCCAGCGGGCGTCGCGCGCCGGACGATCCTCCGCTTCGCTCACGCGACGGAGGGCCGGGCCGGACAGGGAAAGGGCAGCCAGCGACATCGCACATCCCGACAAGCCGCCCCGCGGCGGGGCGCGGGCGGATGGCATGTCCCGCCTGGGGGCCAGGATCGACGCGGGCCGGACATCTTCCCCCTCTACGATGGACGGCGCGCGAAGGTTACCCTGCCGCCGGTCACGCGTGACGTTCGCGCCGCGGCCTGCTCGCGTCCAGCGGGTTTGGTTGAGGACGGGATTTTCGCGACGTGGCGCTTGCCCCCGGGCGGCAGTGCCCTTATGGAAACGGCCGCGCTGGATGGGTGGCCGAGTGGTCGATGGCGCGCGCCTGGAAAGTGCGTATAGGTCAAAAGCCTATCGTGGGTTCGAATCCCACCTCATCCGCCATTTCGCAGAACTTCGTTCCCCTACGCCGCTTTTCGCTCTTGTTGGCGCTGGCCCTCTACCCTGCGGCGGAGACAGGCAACAGCCTGCGCAACGCCTTCCGTTTGGCGTTCCTCCTACGCCGATTGGCTACACTGCGGTGGGATCGTTCTTGGCGTCTGCCGGAGCCCGCCCGCGGCGGCATGGTATTATGGGGGGATCTTGCTCCGCCTCTATGCGGCAAGCGCCGGGAAAGCCTCCATGCAAGCGCGGGTGAATGCGCTCTGTTGCGCGTCCGTTGACGTGGAAATTTCGCGGAGAACGGACAGGGGAGATTGTCTTGGTTGGCCGACACAGAGGATTTCGGGCTGCCCTCACCACCGATACGCTTCGCGCGTGAGGTCATCCGAGGCAGATGCTCATCGACAATCCGCGCCCTGACCCGCGGGACGCACCCGTACACGGGGGATGGCCGGATGTGCCGGCCCCATCCGCCCTCCCGGATCAGCGCCGCCGGCGCTGCGGGCATTCCCGGCTGATGGCCGCATGAGCGGCGGTGAAGCCGCGCAGACTGAAGGTGTCGACGACGGTGCCTCGCGGCCGCCCGGCGGCACGCGGCCCCTGCAAGACCGCCTCGGAGCCGGAGCGGAAGGCCGCCACGGCTGCCGTGCCGTTCCGGGCGAAGGCCATGTCGCGGTCCGTGTAGAAGGAAAGGCGCGTCCGCCCGACCGTCGCAGTCACCGAGGCGCCGCGCGCGTAGCGATAACCCGAGGTGAGGCCGACCTGGTTCCGCCCCTGCGGGCCGTGCATCACGCTGAGATAGACGTCGGTGCGCCGGTGGCTCATGCGCGTGGGAGAGGCATAGGCGTAGCAGAGCTTCTCGCCATTCTCCGTGCTCACGGCCGCGGACCAGCGTCCGAAAACGCCGAGGGGCCGGGGTCCGTTCTGCGCCAAGGCCGGAACGACGAAAAGGGCCGCGAGGGCCGGGATCAGGATCACTGCTCTCATGGGGGGTCTGGTACAAAAGGCCGGGGCTCCTGGCAACACGCCGCAGCGGCCCGTGCGGCATCGGCCAGCCGGCGCCGCCTGGACGCGCCGTCGGCAAGTCCCTCAGATTCCGTCTTTTTCTGCCATCTGGGAAGCTTGGAATAGCGGCTCGCCGTCGCGACCACGGCTCCGGGAAAGGGATCATGTCCAGGCGAATGCCCGTCCGCCCGCGATGCCGCTCCCTTCGGGCGGGGCCGCCTGCCTTACGGACCGGGGGTGGTCCATGGCAGGTTAGGCCCCGAACGGATCGCCACCTCGGAGAACGCCCGCATGGACCAGATCACGACACCCCCAGCGCCTCCCGGCACGCGCGAATCGCTCGCCCGCCTCGCGGATGTCGCGGTCCGTGTCGGCCTGAACCTGCGGCCCGGACAGGAAGTGGTCATGACCGCCTCCATCGACGCCCTGCCGCTGGCGCGCCTCATCACCGATGCGGCCTACAAGGCCGGCGCCAGCCTCGTCACGACGCTCTTCTCCGACGACCAGCAGGCGCTCTCGCGCTTCCGGCACGCATCGCCCGAGGCCTTCGACACCGCGCCCGCCTGGCTCTTCGACGGCATGGCCGAGGCCTTCCGCCGCGGTGCCGCCCGGCTCGCCATCGTGGGCGAGGATCCGAGCCTGCTGGCCGGCCAGGATGCCGCCCTGGTGGCCCGCGCCAACCGCGCCCGCGCCCAGGCCTACCGGCCGGCGCTCGAGCTCATCACCACCTCCGCCATCAACTGGAGCCTCGTCCCCTATGCCTCGCCCGCCTGGGCGCGGGCGATGTTCCCGGAGCTGCCGGAGGCGGCAGCCGTCGAGAAGCTCTGGGCCGCCATCTTCGCCGCGACGCGGGTGGACACGCCCGATCCCCTGGCGGCCTGGGAGGCGCACAATGCCGTGCTAATGTCGCGCCGGCGGCGGCTGACCGAGCGGAACTATGCGGCGCTGCGCTTCCGCGGCCCGGGCACGGACCTCACCGTCGGCCTGGCGGAGGGGCATGCCTGGATGGGCGGGCAATCCACCGCGCTCAACGGCATCACCGGCAATCCGAACCTCCCGACGGAAGAGGTCTTCACCACGCCGCATGCCGCCCGCACCCAGGGGCACGTCGTGGCCACCAAGCCGCTGGCCTATCAGGGCACGCTGATCCGCGACATCCGGGTGCGCTTCGAGGGCGGCGTCATCGTCGAAGCCTCGGCCAGCACGGGGCAGGAGGTGCTGGAACGCATGATCGGCAGCGACGCGGGCGCGCGCCGGCTCGGCGAGGTGGCGCTGGTGCCGGCCTCCTCGCCGATCTCGCAGAGCGGGCTGCTCTTCCTGAACACGTTGTTCGACGAGAACGCCGCCAGCCATATCGCGCTCGGCCAGGCCTATTCGAAGTGCTTCGTCGATGGCGACACCATCACCCAGGATGACTTCGCCGCGCGCGGCGGCAATAGCAGCCTCATCCATGTGGATTGGATGATCGGCTCGGCCCAGGTCGACGTGGACGGCATCGCGGCCGACGGCACGTCCGAGCCCGTCATGCGTGCCGGAGAATGGGCGAGCTGAGGGGCCGGAGCCTTTCATGCCCTACCGCCCACCCCAACCCTCGGCGGCCTCCTCCAGCAGCCAGTCCCGGAAGCTGCGCAGGGACGGCTCGCCGAGGCGCGCCGTCTCCATCATCAGCACGAAGCTGCACGTCGAGCGGCGGAGGCCGGCTGCCGGCACGACCACCCGCCCCTCCGCGAGGTCCGGCCCGATCAGCCCGCGAATGGCCAGTGCCACGCCGAGCCCCTCGCGCGCGGCGTCGACGGCGAGGCTGATGCTCTCGAAAGCGGGGCCGGCCTCCGCATCCATGCCGGAGATGCCCTGCGCAGCCAGCCAGCGCGCCCAGTCGCGGGGGCGCTGGCGGGAGTGCAGCAGCGTCTTGCCGGCCCAGCGGAAGCCGCCGGGATCGACCAGGGAGGGCGCGCAGACCGGCATGATCTCGATGGGCAGGAGGGGATCGACGCGGAAGCCGGGGCGCGGGCGGGCTTCCGCGACCGCGATCACCGCGTCGAAGCGTCCGGGCAGGAGCTCCAGAGGATCGGCGCTGGTGGTCAGCGCGATTTCCAGCTCGGGATGCCGTTCGCGCAGACGGCACCAGCGCGGGATGAGCCAGCGGCTGGCGAAGAGCGCATAGGCGCCGACCGAGACCGGCATCGGCCGCCATCAGCGCCTTGCCCGGGCCGGTCAGGACCAGCCCGCCGGGCGAGCGGAGGAAGAGCGCGACGCCCAACCCCTCCTCCAGCGCCCGGATCTGTCGGCTGACGGCGCCGGGCGTGACCGAGAGCTCGTCGGCGGCGCGGGTCACATGGTCTTCACCGACGTGCTGACCGCGCTGCCGCATGTGCGCGAGGGCCGAGCGCGCCCTCGGCGTGACGACCGAGGCGCGCTCGGCCGTGCTGCCGGACGTGCCGACCGTCGCCGAGCAGGCCCTGCCCGGCTACGACGCCTCCGTCTTCTTCGGCCTCGTGGTCGCGGTGGCGACGCCCGCGCCGGCGCGGGAGGCGATCCGCGCGGCGACCGAGGCCGCGCTCAACCAGCCGGAGCTGCGGCGCTGGCTGGAGATGCAGGGCATGCCGATCGCGCCCTCGACCACGCCCGCCGCGCTCACCGCGCTCATGGCGGAGGAGACGGCGCGGCGGGGCGCGGTGGTCCGCGAGACCGGCGCGCGGGCGGATTGAGGCGGGCGGCGGCCTCCCGCGGCATGCCTCACGTCGCCGCGGAGCCGCCTTCGCCGGAAAGCAGCCGCTCCAGGGCCTTGGCGAAGTCCTTCATCCGATACGGCTTCTGCAGGATCTCGATGCCGTCCGCATCCGCCTGGCCCTGCACCCCCGCGGCATAGCCGGAGGTCAGCAGCACCGGCAGGTCGGGCCGCCGCCGCCGCAGCTCGCGCGCCAGCTCGATGCCGTTCATCCCGCCCGGCATCATGACGTCGGAGAAGACGACATCGATCCGCCGTCCATTGGCCAGCGCGCCCAGCGCCGCCTCCCCGCTCGCCGCCCGGGTGACGCCGTAACCGAGACCACGGGCCATCTCGGCGACCAGCGCGGCCACCTCGTCGTCATCCTCGACCAGCAGCATCTCGCCCACCCTCGCCTGCGCGGTGCGCCGGAAGTCCAGCAGGTGGCGCGGGGAGGCGGCCGGCGCGGTCTGCGCGCGGGGCAGCAGCAGCGTCACGGTCGTGCCGCGGCCCGGGATGCTCTCGATGGCGACCGAGCCGCCCGACTGCCGCGCGAAGCCGTAGACCTGCGGCAAGCCGAGCCCCGAGCCCTCGCCCACACCCTTGGTGGTGAAGAAGGGCTCGAAGGCGCGGGCCTGGACCTCCTCGGACATGCCGGCGCCCGTGTCGGTCACCGCGAGCCGCACGAAATCGCCCCGGAGCCCGTCCCGGTCCAGCCCGGCCTCGTTGTCGCCGCTGATGATGATGGTGCCGCCCGCCGGCATGGCGTCGCGCGCATTGGCGCAGAGGTTCAGCACCGCCAGCTCCAGCTCCACCGGATCCACCATCGCCGACCAGAGGTCGGCCGCGAAGTGCAGGCGGATGCGCCCCCCGCCGCGCAGCGTGCGTTCCAGCAGTTCGCGCATGCCCTCGATCTGGCGCCGCAGGTCGACCGATTCGGAGCGCAGGGCCTGCCGCCGCGAGAAGGACAGCAGCTGCCGCGTCAGCGAGGCACCCCGGTCGGCCGCCTGGCGCATTCCCTCCAGGACCCTCTGCCGGCGCTCCTCCTCGATGCCAAGCTCGAGGAGGCTGATCCCGCCGGAAATGACCTGCAGCAGGTTGTTGAAATCGTGCGCCACGCCGCCGGTGAGCTGGCCGATGGCCTCGATCTTCTGCGCCTGCCGCAGATGCTCCTCCGCCTCGGCGAGCCGCGCCTGGTCGCGCAGCCTGTCCGTGACGTCGGTGACGAACTGGTACGCGCCTACGACCTTGCCCTCGCGGTCGCGCAGCGGGCTGAAGCGCATCTCGTAGTCGCGCTGGTCGTAGGCCGGATGCCCGAAGCGCCCGATGGCGGTGAAGGTGTCACCCGTCAGCGCGCGGGACCAGACGGCGCGCACCGCCTCGCGATGCTCGGGCAATGCCCGCAGCGCCTCCAGCATGTTGTCGCCCACCTTCGGCGCGATGCCGAAGATGCGCTTGAACTCCCTTGCGCTCGCCCGGTTGATGGCCAGCCAGTTGAAGCCGGGGTCGGCCACCTGGATGAACAGCTCGGTGGATTCGACGACGTCGGCGAGGAGCTTCCGGCCGGCCAGCGCCTCCTGCACGCGCCGTTCCAGCGTCTCGTTCAGCTCCTGCAGCCGTCGCTCGTTCTCGCGCAGCCCGGTGACGTCGAAGCCCTCGGAGAAGATGCCGGTGACGCGCCCGCCGTCATCCGTGATGGGGGCGTAGAGGACATCGAGGATGACCTCCCGCTCGGGCTCGCCGGGCGTGCGGCGGAAGCGGATGGCGGCCGATCGCGCGACGTAGCGCTCGCCGGTGGCGTAGACGTTGTCGAGCAGCTCGAAGAGCTGCGGGGTGCCGATGTCGGCCCCGGCCTGGCGCGCCGGCTTTCCGATCCAGCCGCCGCTGTTGAAGATCTCGCGATGCGCGTTGTTGACGTATTCGTAGACGTGGTCCGGTCCCGTCATGATGCAGATGAAGCCCGGCGCCTGGTCGAAGATGCGCCGCTGCCGCTCGGCCTCGCCTTGCCTGCGGCGCTCGGCCAGAACGGTCGCCGTTGTCTCGGCGCAGATGACCAGGACGCCGCCTATGCCGCCGGGTGCTTCCGGATCGTCGATGGGATCGTAGCCGTAGGTCCAGTAGCTGTCGGCGAGCCGGCCGTCGCGGCGCATGGGAACGAGCGCGTTCTCCTGCCAGACCGAGCCGCTGCCCGACATCACCTGCCCGATCTGCGGACCGATGATGTCCCAGACCTCCGTCCAGACCTCGCGCGCCGGCCGGCCCAGCGATCGCGGGTGGCGCTCGGATCCGATCAGGTCGCGGAAGGCATCGTTGTAGAGGCTGATGAGGCTCGGCCCCCAGTAGATGGCCATGGGATGGCCAGTGCTGAGCATGATCCGCACGGCCGAGCGCAGCGATTGCGGCCAGCTCTCCGACGGGCCCAGGGCAGTCGCGGACCAGTCCTGCGCGCGCATGAGCGCGCCGAGCGCGCCTCCACCCGCGAGAAAGGCGGGTGCGGTCATGGCGGGTCGACACGCCGTGGCGCGGTCCGGTCGCGGGGCGGATGGGCGCCGGCCGGCATGTTTCTTGGCGGACCTTTCATCTGGCAGCGAACATAGAACAATATTTCCAATGTCCGAGAGGCAAGGCCACCGATCGTGGTGGATTTTTTCTGGTATCGGCCCGCCTGCCGACTTGGTTGAGACCGCATGTACTTCACGCGGCCAGAACGGCGGACGCGTTAATATCACCGATACCTAGCTCTCGCACCAAGCTATTCCGAAACGGCAAATGCCCGGAGGACCAGACAAGCCGCGGGTTCCGGCCTTGTTGACGGCGCGGACCCGGCGCGCGTAATCCGGGCTTCCATCCAGGGCAGGAACCTAGTGTGAAGAAGACGAATGCCGTGAGGAAGCCGAAGACCGAGGCCAAGGCGAAACCGGGTCTCGGCGAAGGCTACGAACTGACCGTCTCGTCGCCCATCCTGCTGTCCCAGGGCTCGGACCGCGAGTTCCGCCGGCTGGTGCACAACCTCTTCGGCTTCCTGGCCCGGCACGAGGCGATCCGCGAGGGGCACGGCGCCTTCATCGACCTCGCCGGCATCGAGTACACCGTGCTGATCTCCATCGCGCATCTCTCGGCCGAATCCGACGTGAGCGTGCGCGACGTGGCCGAGCACCTGCATCTCAGCGGCGCCTTCGTGACCACGGTGACGAACCGGCTGCTGGCCAAGGGGCTCGTGGCCAAGCGCACGGACCCGACCGACCGGCGGCGCCTCTGCCTCACCGTGGCGCGGCAGGGCCGCGACCTCCTGGCCACCCTGGCGCCGACCCAGCGCCAGGTGAACGACGTGCAGTTCGAGGGAATCAGCGCCGAGGAGTTCCGGACCCTGTCCAACCTCATCGAGCGGCTGATCGATTCGAGCGGGCGCGCCCTGTCGCTGCAGCGCTACCTCGCCGAGAACGCGCGGGCGAGCACGCCGGCCAAGCTGCCGGCGCGGCGCGCGGGGTAGGTCCCCGGCCTATTCCGCGAAGGCGGCGTCGATCACCGGCACATGGCGAGGATCCGTCGCCGACTTGCCGGTGAAGCCCATCGCCTTCACGCGCAGGCAGTGGAGGCGCAGCCCCTCCAGGTCGTCGCGCGGGTGATAGGGCTCGTCATAGATGCCGATGCCGGCGAGCGCCGCCGCATGCGCGGCACGCGAGCGCGCATGGAAGAGAGGCTCCCATTCGCGCTTCATGCGCATCTGCTTCGAGAAGTCCTTGCCGCCGAAGGACAGCGCCTTCAGCCGCGGCGAGGCGGTGGCGATGGCCTCCACCGCGTTCAGCCCCTCGGCCGATTCGATGATTGCGGTGATCTCGATGGCCGCGCAGCGGCCCTGCAGCAGCTCCTCATAGAGCCGCAGCTCGGCGACCGAGCCGAGCTTGGTCAGCACCACGGAATCCGGCAGCTCCGCCAGCCCGTGCACCAGCAGCACATCGCGCAGCCCGTCCAGCGTGCCGAGCGGGCTGAGGCGCAGCGCCGGGCTGCATCCCGCCGCGCGGGCGCGGGCGATGAAGCCGGGGACCAAAGCGCGCGTGGCCGGCTTCAGCTCGTCCGGGACGGTGTCCTCGAGGTCGAGGCAGACCGAGGCCGGATGCGAGGCGAAGGCCGGCTCGAAGACCGCCTCCTGCCCGCCGGTGATCAGCAGCTTGCAGCTCACGGGTCTCTCCTAGCAACGCAGGTTCAGCAGCTCGGACCATTTGGCCCGCTCGCGCACCATATGCTCCGCTAGGGCGGCGGCGTCTCCCCCGACCACGGTCGCACCGGCCGCCTCCAGGCGAGACCGCACCTCCGGATCCCGCAGCGCGCCGACGATCTCGTCCGAGAGTCGCTTCGCGATGGCATCAGGCGTCGCGATCGGGGCGTAGAGGCCGAACCAGGACGTGATCTCGAAGTTGGGAATGCCCTGCTCGCTGAGGGTCGGCAGGTCGGGAAAGCCCGTGTGCCGCTCGCGCGCGGCGAGGCCGATGGCGCGCATCCGCCCCTCGCGGATATAGGGGGAGGCAACCGAGAGCTCGATGAAGGCGCCGTCGAGATGGCCGGCCACGAGATCGGTATGGACCGCGCCGCCGCCCCGATAGGGCACATGCGTGATCTCGGTACCGCTGGAGCAGCGCAACCGCTCGCCCGCCAGGAAGTGCGGCCCGCCCGTGCCGCCGCTGCCAAAGCTGAGCGGCGTGGGGGTCGCCTTCATATGGACGACCAGCTCCTGCAGGTTGCGGACAGGGAGGCTGTTCCGGACGCAGAGGACCAGCGGCACGTAGCCCACCCAGCTGAGCGGCCGGAAGTCGCGCTCGGGGTTGTAGGAGAGCTGCGGGTTCATCAGCGGGTTGATGCTGATGGTGGTCGTGGAGCCGGTGAGCAGGGTGTAGCCGTCAGGCGCCGCGCGCGCGACGAAGACGGAGCCGATCTCGCCGCCCGCGCCGCCGCGATTGTCCACCACCATGGGCTGGCCGATGGTCTGGCCGACGCGGGTCGCGATCAGCCGGCCCACCAGGTCGTTGGTGCCGCCCGGGGTGAAGGGGACCACGAGGCGGATCGTGCGATCGGGAAAGCTCTGCGCGCGCGCCCGCGGCGCCAGCAGGGCGAGGCTCGCACCGCCCAGGAGTCCACGCCGGCTCAGCGATGATGTCATGCCGAATTCTCCACCCATCCGAGGCGCCGAAAGAAGCAGGACGCACGCCGCCCGGGAAGGCCTTCTTTTCTGATCATAGTGATTTTACAAAGCTATCTTGCATACCGGCGGAGCGGTTGCGCGCCCGCTAGGCAGTCCGGCCGGCGGCAAGCGCCGCATAGCCGCCGCGGTAGTAGAGCAGCGGCGCGGCCTGCTCCACCGTGCCGTGGCGCAGCACCCGGCCGAGCAGGATGGTGTGGTCCCCGCCGGGCAGGGCGGCATGCGCCGCGCAGTCGAACCAGGCGAGGTGCGGGTTCAGGATCAGCCCGCCGGCCGCGCCCTCGCTCGCCTCCATGTCGAGCCACTTGTCCGCGCCCGAGGAGGCGAAGCGGGTCGAGACGGGCGCCTGCTCGCCGTGCAGCACGGTGATCGCGAAGCCGCCGCTCGTGACCAGCGCGTCATGGCTGCGCAGCGAGCGGGCGAGGCAGACCAGGAGCAGCGGCGGATCGAGCGAGACGGAGGTGAAGGAGTTCACCGTCACGCCGATGCGCTCGCCATTGGGCAGCGTCGCCGCGACGATGCAGACGCCGGTCGGGAAATGGCCGAAGGCGTTGCGGAGCGCCTTGGGATCGACGGCCGGCAGGGTGTCGCGTTCCAGGGAGAGTCGCATCGCCGTCAGTGCCCCCCGCCGGAGAAGTCCATGGGCAGCCGGCACTGCGCCACGCGCACCTGGCGGATCGCGGCCGGCGTGTTGCGGCTGCGGCCCACGAAGCGCGGCACGGCGTCCGTGAAGACGGCGGCGACGGCGGGGATGTCGCCATTGTCCAGCGCGGAGAGGGCGTCGCCGCAGGCGCCGCCGGCGCAGGCGTCGATCAGCACGACATCGGCGTCGCGGCCCGGCGCCAGGGTGCCGCTGTTGAGGCGATAGGCGCGGGCATTGTTGCCGGTGGCCGCCGCGATCGCCTGCTCGGGCGCCATGCCGCCGAGGCTCGTCAGGTGGCTGATGGTGTAGAGCATGCCGAGCGGCATGATGCCGCTGCCGGTCGGCGTGTCGGTCGCGATGAGGAGGCGCTCGGGCTGGCCGGCCTCGTCGAGCAGCTTCGCGGTCTTCAGCGCGGTGCGGAGGTTACCGGCGGTGCAGATCTGCAGCGCCATGTCGCTCTCGTTTACCAGCCGGGCGAAGCCTTCCTCCGGCATGGCGACGGGGCCGCCATTCACGTGGAAGGAGACGTGCGCGTTGGCCGCCAGCACGTGCTCGGCCCAGATGCCCGAGGAGCCGGGGATGGAGGAGCCGCCCGTGTGCATGGTGGTGACCATGCCGTGCTTGCGCGCCCAGGCCATCGGCTCGGCATAGCCGTAAGGGGTGTCGAAGGCGCCGAAGCCGGCCTTGGCGAGCCAGAGGCCGGCGGCGGCGAGCTCGGCGATGTCCGCCTCGGTCAGGCCCGGCTCCAGGATGATGGAGCCGGCATGCACGCGCATGCCCCCCGGGCGGTAGTTCAGGAAGCAGGCGCGGGCGGCGAGCGCCAGCGCCTTCACGCCGGCCGGATCCTTGGGCCGGCCCGGCACATGGACCTCGGAGGCCGTGATGGCGGTGGTGACGCCGCCATGCAGGTAGCTCTCGAGGAAGCCCACCACCTTCTGGCGCGGGGTATAGTCGCCGAAGGTGATGTGGACGTGGCTGTCGATCAACCCGGGGATCGCGATCGTCCCGCCGGCATCCACCACCACATCGGCCGAGGCCAGGGCGGCGGCGTCGATGCTGCCGACCGAGGTGATCTTCCCCTCCTCCAGCAGGATGGCGTCGCCGGCCGCGGTCGGCGACGCGAGGTCGCCCGTGACGATGCCGCCGAGATTGACGATCGCGGTCCGCATGCTCAGCGCAGCCCGTCCTGGCCGCCGATCTCGCTGGCCTTCAGGCCGCCGACGCGCGCATTGATGCGGCCGCGATTGGCGAGAACGACGATGAGCGCGACCTCGTCCGCCGCGGGCGCGTCCGTCGGCAGGGTCAGGGTCATGCCGTCGTAATGCGAGCGGACGTAGAGCGCGTCCTTGTGCGCCAGCGGCACGTCGATCGTGCAGCCGGGCGCGGCGAGCTTGGTGTAGGAGGGAATCCAGGCCTGGGCGCCGCCCACGGCCCGGCGCAGCGGCTCGGCGAAGGTGGTGGTGAGCATGGCGTTGGAATGCTCGACCTCGCCGCCCAGGCCGACGACGCCGCCCTTACCGTAGCTCTCCACCGGCAGGCCGCCCATGGCTTCGATGGCGAGCTTCGACATGAACTCGCCCACGGCGGCGCTGGCCTCGATGGCGGGCGAAAGGTCCGCCTCGTAGCGGCCGGCATAGGGATTCTTCACCACGGCGATCACGCCGACCTTGCGCAGCGGGGGCTCCCCAGGGCGGCCGGCTTCCATCATCTTGTTCTCGACGACGGTCATCCAGCGGCGGATCTCGATCTGCATCAGCGATTCTTCCCAGGCAATGGTCCTGCCGCAGACTGTCAGATGATCTTATGCCTTGCAAGAGAAGCCATTTCACGAAGTCTTTTGGCTGCGGCGAGGCGCCCGCTGGGCCCGCTCAGCCGGTTTCGTGGCTGGCGGCCTTCTGGAGCTCGACGCAGTGGCGCATCACCTCGGCGCCCGACACGTTCCAGGTCGTGATGCCGCCCACCATCATGACCTGCACGAGGCCCTCCGCCAGCTCCGGCAAGGTCAGGCCCAGCCGCATCGCAGCCGCCGCGTGGTTCCTCGCGCCCGTCGTCTGCCCGACCAATGTGTCGAGAAGGGCGAAGACCAGCTCCTTCGTCTTGAGATCCAGCGCACCGCCTTCCTGCCGGTCCCGCATGACATGGGAGCGCATCAGCCCATAGCCGGCGAAGGCGCCCGGCGCGTGCTCGGCCATCAGGGCGAAGTTCGGCGGCAGCCGGCCGAAGGTCGCCATGAAGCTCTCGACGCCCTGCCGGATCGCCTCTTCCGTGATGTCCGCCATGCTTCAGCCCCTCGCGCGTTCGCCGTCACGATGGACGCTTATGCGGCGAGCGTCATCCCGCCCGCCTGCCCTTCCGGGCCGGAGAGGGCGGCGACGGCAGGAACCCATCGCATAGGCTCGTCAGATCCGACATGCCGCGGAATTAACTTTCCATTGAAAATTCCGGCAGATAGGCTCGCATCCGACGGCCGGCGCGCTTATTATAAGGACCGGGCAACGAATGGGATCGCCACGGCGTTTGGGACGCGGAATGCCGCCGTCAATCTGCAAGGGAGGGCGAGACCCGATGAAATCACCCCTGCTCAGACCCAGACATCTCGAGGCCCTGGCCGTGCTCGCCGCCTCGATCGGCCGCGTCCATCGGATCGGCCATTTCCCGCGCGGGATCGGCCATCGCACCTTGACCGAACTGACGCGAGGCGGCTTCACGGCTGAGGAGGCCTCCCCCGGCAAGCCGCACGAGAAGGGTTGGAGGATCACCCCGATGGGTTTGGAGCAGGCCTCCCAGGGCGCGGCGAATGGGGCTGGGCGGAACGGGTTGTAGGACCGGGCCGAGGCCGGCCTGGGCGCCGAGAGGCGCCGGTGGAGAAGCAGCAGCCCGGCCGGGAGACCCGCGCCGGGCTGCACCACTGCAGGCCGGTCTCGACACCGGCTCCATCGCTCCACGGAGCGTTTCAGCCCCGTGCCATGGTCCATTCGCTGAGGCGTCCCTCCGCAAAATAGCGCTTCCTTCAGCGCTGCTGCAGCAGCCAATTTTAGCGGAGCCGTTCACGGGAACCAAGCCGGAAACGGCGGCGGGGCAGCGGATTCCTCGAGCGTACCTGGCTCGGGTGTCCGGCGGACGAGTTGGCGTCTCGGACAGCTCCGCGCGCCGTCTGGCCTTCGAAGCGAAGCTGGGCGAGGTGCTGGCCGAGGAACCGGCTCGAGATCCGCACCTCGAGGAGCGTGCCTGCAGTCACGTTCGGAAGAACCGTCCTGCCACCCCGGCCAGCGGGCGAAAGCAATCATGCCGATCCGGCACAGACAAGCGGGAAACGCCGGAAGAATATAATGAATATCAGCGATCAGGACGCGGCCGGCGCTCGCCTTGCCGGCCGGAGAGCCTTCCGGCGGCGATGGTCGGAAAGCCTTCCCGAGTTCCGGCCCGGCAGCCGGCCCGAGGCGCTCAGGCCGCGACGGCGGCGCCGCGCAGACAGCGCTCATAGGCGGCGACGAAGCGGTCCATGTCCTCTTCGTCGTTGTAGACATGCGGGCTGATGCGCAGCCGGCCCAGCCGGGGCGCCGCGAAGGCCTTCTCCGCGGCCAGGGCCTCGATGAAGCCGGCGGGCATGCCCTTAGGGAAGGAGACGCTGAGGATGTGCGGCGCGCGCAGGGCCCGCCTTGGCAGAACGGCGCCGCTTGCGGCCAGCCCTTCCTCCAGCCTTGCGGTCAGCATCGCGCAGCGTTCGCCGATCGCGGCATGACCCCAGGACGCCATCAGTTCGAGGCCCTCCGCCGCCATCTCGAGCCCGACGAAATGGTCGCGCTCGCCCATGTCGAAGCGCCGCGCGGTCGGCGCGTAGGACAGGTCCGACAGATAGGGCGAGCGATCGTTCAGCACGCCCTTTCGGCCGAAGCCGGTCTGCTCCAGCGGCACGCCATCCTGGTGGCGCCTCGCGATGTAGAGGAAGGCGCGGCCGTAGGGCCCGAGAACCCATTTATAGGTCGGGAAGATCAGGAAATCGGGGTCGATGCGCTTCACGTCGAGGTCCATCATCCCCGCGCCATGCGTCGCATCCACCAGGAGAGCGGCCCCCTTGGCCCTCAGCGCCGCCGCGATCCGATCCATGTCGAGCAGGGCGCCATCGGCCCAATGCAGGTTCGAGATCGAGGCGATCGAAATCGGCGCGCCAGGCCTTGCGATCGCCTCCTCCATGGCCGCCGTCCAATCGCCGTCGGCCGGGCGCTTCACCGTCTCGACGGCGAAGCCCTGCGCGGGCGCACGGGCGAGCCATTCCAGCACGGGCGAGGAATGGTCGTCTTCGAACACCAGCACGCGGGATCCGGCGGGCGGGGCGAAGATCTTCCCCGCCACGGCCACGCCGTAGGAGACGGAGGAGATCACCGCGACATCCTGGGCCTCGGCGCCGATCAGCGCGGCGGCGGCCCCGCGCGCGCGCTCGACCACTCGGCCCGGCAGCGCCGGATCCACCTCCCACGGACGGGTCTTTCGCCCGACGCCCATCCGCCCCGCCTCCTGCACCGAGAGGGGCAGCGGCGACCAGGCGGCGGCGTTGAGGTAGGCGACATCGCGCGGGATGTCGAAGAGATGGCGCTGGCAGGCGAGCATTCCGGCTTCCTTGGACGTGCGAGGTGAGCCTAGGACATCACCCGCCGGCCAGCCAACGCCTGAGACCCGCGCGGCCGAAGGGGCGACGGGAAACCGGCCCGAAAGTCGGGAAGCTTGGCGGACCCGAATGGATTCGAACCATCGACCTCTGCCTTCGGAGGGCAGCGCTCTATCCAGCTGAGCTACGGGTCCCGACCGCCGCCTCAGTAGCGCATGCGGTCGCGTCGGGGAAGGGCCGCTTCGCGCGGCCCCCTCCGAGGCCGGCCTTGCCGGCAGCCAGGACCGCGTCCAGGCTCGGGCCACTGGTTCCCCTGCACCAGCCGAAGGAGCGAGCATGCCGAACGACGCCCCGCGCCCCGTGGATGGGCTGGTCACCCCCCGCTTCGCCGCGCCGGCCAGCTTCATGCGACTGCCGATCCGCGAATCGGCCGAGGGGATCGACATCGCCATCCTCGGGATTCCCTTCGATGGCGCGGTCACCAACCGCCCCGGTACGCGCCACGGTCCCCGGGCCCTGCGCGACGCCTCGACACTGATGCGGCGGGTGCATCCGGTGAGCCTGGTCGAGCCCTACAAGCTCTGCCGCGTGGCCGACCTGGGCGATGCCGAGACCAATCCGGTGGACGTGATGAAGACGCTGGAACTGGTCGAGGCGCGCGTGGCGGCCATTCGAACGGCCGGCGCCTGGGTGCTGGGCGCCGGCGGCGACCACCTGATGTCCCTGCCCCTGCTGCGGGGGCTGAAGCGCGCCGCGCCGGCGACGCCGCCGCTCGGCCTGGTCCATTTCGACGCGCATTCCGACACGGCCGACACCTATTTCGGCGGCAGCAGGTTCACCCACGGCACGCCCTTCCGCCGCGCCGTCGAGGAGGGAATCCTCGACCCCAGGCGCATCGTGCAGATCGGCATCCGCGGCACGCTCTACGAGACCGACGACATGGAATGGGCCATGGCCGCCGGCATCCGCATCCTCCGCATCGAGGAATGCGAGGAGCTGGGGCCGGAGGGCGTGATTGCCGAGGCCCGCCGCGTCATCGGCGCCGGGCCGGCCTACCTCACCTTCGACATCGACAGCCTGGACCCGGCCTTCGCGCCGGGCACCGGCACGCCCGAGGTCGGCGGGCTCACGCCCCGCGAGGCGATGCGCCTGCTGCGTGGGCTGAGGGGCCTCGATTTCCTCGGCGCGGATCTCGTGGAGGTCTCCCCGCCTTTCGATCCCACCGGCAATACAGCCATGGTCGGGGCGACCATGATGTTCGAGATGCTGTGCCTCCTGGCCGCGGCGCGGGCCGGCCGCCGCTGACGTCAGGCCGCGGCACGGCCGCTCCGATCGGCGTTCAGCGCCCATCGTTGCGGAATATCCGCGTCATCTGCTCGAGCCCTTCATCCGCAACCGCCCGAAATTTCTTGCCATTCCGGATCCGGGCTCATATATAGGGCCATCAGCCTTTTTGGCTCGGACCCGTATTCGCGACGCAGAGCTTGCGTCCTGCACCGGTCCTCTTCACGAAAAGATTGATCCCGAGCCCGATTCCGGGCCGCGGACGAACTCTATCGAATCAAGGATATCGGCAGGACGCCGCCAGAGCGCCCGCCGGAACGCAACATGAATCATTTCCATACCAACACGGGCGCGCATGCCAAGCAGCTGCTGCCCCAGCCGAAGCCGTCCATCGAGGCGGCTCCCCCCGTCAGCCTGTCTCAGTCTGAGCTTCGCGACATCGTGCTCGCCATCCTCGGCTGAGACAGAGACACCCCACCTCCCGGATACAGGAAACCACCCCATCTCCATGCAAAGCCCAAGGAACGATCGCCACCAGGATCGTGCCAAGTCGTCAGAAGCCGCACGCAAGGCCGCACAGGCGCGGTTCGCCGCGCTGGCGCCGAAGCTGGACGATCCGACCGTCATCGAGCGGATGCAGGCGCGAGTCGCCGTCGCCGAAGCCCGTCAGGAGCGCATCGCCAAGCGCGCGGCCGAGCTCCGCGCGGCTGCGGAGGCCCAGGCCGCTGCGGCCGCCGCGGCGACCGCGGCCGCTGAAGCCGAAGCCGCGGCGCTTCGGGCCCAGGCGGAGGAAGCCGAGCGCGAGCGCCTGGCTTCGGCCAATGCGGCGAAGGCCCAGGCCATCGAGCTGATGAAGCAGCAGAAGCTGGCGCGCGACGCGCGCTATGCGGCCCGGCAGTCGCGGCGCAAGTAGCCCGATCGATACCGCTCCGGCCTCAGGCCGGAGCGGCGCCTTCTAGAATCTCGCTCTGCCGCACCATGCGCTCGTGGCCGTCGCCCACGTGCTTGACGTGGTACTCCCAGTCGATCCCGTCATTGGCCAGTATGCGCAGGACCTTGTAGGGGCCGCGCTTCACGTTGAAGAAGCCGCTCGGGACGAGGGCGACGTTCTGACCGACGCTGAACTTGTGCTGAGCCATGGCTTGTCCGTTCCATCTTCTGGCCGGATCGAACCCGGGCCTCCCATACATGGTGCGGCGCATGGCGGATTGCGACCGGATTCCCGCAGGATGGCCGGGACCGGCCGCCCCGGCCCGCTGGCCCTTCATCCCTGCCGCGCGATCCTATTGAAATCCCCCGCACAACCCGCGAGATTGGGGCCTTGCAAAGCCGCACCCGACGCCCGCAGTTCTTCTACACCACGACGCCTCTCCCCTGCCCCTATCTGGCCGGCAGGACGGAGCGGAAGATCGTGACCGAATTAACGGGCCCGGATTCCGAGGCCCTGCACGACAAGCTCTCGCGCGCCGGCTTCCGCCGCAGCCACAACATCGCCTACTCGCCGGTCTGCCCCGGCTGCCGCGCCTGCATCCCGATCCGCGTCCGCGCCGCCGATTTCGTGCCCAACCGGACGCAGCGGAAGGTGCTCGCGCGAAACGCGGACCTCGAGGTCCGCGCCACGCCCGCCCGCGCCACCGCCGAGCAGTTCGCGCTCTTCCAGCATTACCAGCAGTCCCGTCACGGCGGCGGCGACATGGCCGCGATGGGCTTCTACGACTACCGCGCCATGGTGGAGGACACGCCCATCACCACCGGTATCGTCGAGTTCCGCGAGCCGGGCGGGCGCCTGCTCGGCGGCTGCCTGACCGATTGGCTCTCGGACGGGCTTTCCGCCGTCTACAGCTTCTTCGCACCGGAGGAGGATCGCCGCAGCCTTGGCGCCTTCGCGGTGATGTGGCTGCTGGCCGAGGCGAACCGCAGCGGCCTGCCCTATGTCTATCTGGGCTACTGGGTCCCGGAGAGCCGGAAGATGTCCTACAAGGCCGGCTACAGGCCGGCCGAGGTCCTGGTGCAGGGCAGTTGGCGCCCTCTGGGCGAGGAGATTCCCGCCACCGGCGAGGCCGTCATCGCCGGCTGAGCTGCCGCCGCCCGGCCTATCGCCGCCCGGGGCTCCGCCGCAGCAGGTCATAGGTCAGCTGGCAGTCATTGCGGCCGGGATGCGAGCCGGTGAAGCGCCGCGCATTGTTCGGCCCCTCGAAGATCTGTCCCGTCCCCTCGCCGAAGGTGCCCAACCGCGGCATCCGCACGGCGCCGCCGGCGTCGATGCTCGCCTCCATCGGCCGGTCACCGGGAAAGCCGGGGATGGTCATCGTCGCGCCATGCACCTCGGCGGTCAGCAGCTGCGCGCCCGAGCGGCCGCTGCGGCGGCACTCCTGCACGCGATGGCCGACATAGGTGCCGTCATGCGGGCCGCCCCGCTGTGCCTCGGCCGGCCAGGCGGCGAGCAGGATCATGGCGGCGGGCAGAAGCAGGCGCATGGATCAGTTTCCGAACCGGTTGCTGCGGGGGAAGCCATTGGGCGGCAGCTTTCCTGCACCGGCCCGGTTGCCGCGCCAAGCCGTCAGGTCGAACTCGGTGCGCGTGCGCTCGCCCAGCTGCCAGGACAGGCCCTCGGCGGCGGCGAAGACCTTGGCGTCGGCCAGGCCGCCGTCCCTGTAGGATTGCAGCTGCACGCCGCGGCCGCGCGTCATGATCGGCAGTTGCTCCAGCGGGAAGATCAGCAGCTTGCGATTGTCGCCGAGCACCGCCACGGAATCCCCCTCGGCCAGCACGCAGAGCGCGGCGCGGGTGGCGCCCTCCAGCCCCATGATCTGCTTGCCGGTGCGCTTCTCGGCCAGGAACTCCCCGCCCTCGACCAGGAAGCCCTTGCCGTCCGTCGCCGCCACCAGGAACTTTTGGTCCGCTTCCGGCAGGAACATCGCCAGCACGCTGTCCTCGTTCGGCAGGTCCACGATGAGGCGCAGCGGCTGCCCGTCGCCGCGGCCGCGCGGCAGGGTGTCGCAACGCAGCGTATAGGCCTTCCCGTTGCTCGCGAAGATGACAAGGCGGTCGGTGCTCTGGACGGCGATGCGGAAGGCGAGGTTGTCGCCCTCCTTGAAGCGCAGCTCCGCATCCTCGGCGAGATGGCCCTTCAGCGCACGAATCCAGCCTTTCTCGGAGAGCACCACGGTC
This sequence comes from Roseococcus sp. SYP-B2431, assembly GCF_004336745.1. Lineage (GTDB taxonomy): Bacteria > Pseudomonadota > Alphaproteobacteria > Acetobacterales > Acetobacteraceae > Roseococcus. The sequence continues at coordinate 203,227 of NZ_SJXD01000029.1, read as the reverse complement.
AGCGGCTCGCGCTCGATGAAGGCGCTCTCGTCCACGACGACGGCGGGCACGCCGGAGCCGATGGCGGTGCGGCGGTCGCCCAGCGCACCGGAGCCGAACTTCTTCCGCGCGTCTTCCACTTCCTTGCCGATGGCGGCCCACTGCTTCGCCGTGCTGGCGAGCAGGCCATGGAGCTGCTTCTGCTCCTTGCTGAGCTTGTCGTGCTCCTTGCGGATCTCCATTTCCTCGAGCTTGCGCAAGGCGCGCAGGCGCATGTTGAGGATGGCCTCCGCCTGGACCTCGGTGAGCTCGAAGCGGGCCATCAGCTTTGTCTTCGGCTCGTCCTCGGTGCGGATGATACGGATCACCTCGTCGAGGTTGAGATAGGCGATCAGATAGCCGGCCAGCACCTCCAGCCGCCGCGCGATGGCGGCCAGCCGGTGGTTGGTGCGGCGGATCAGCACCACGTGCCGGTGGTCGAGCCAGGCGCGCAGCGCATCGCGCAGGCCCATGACGCGCGGGGTCCGCGTCGCATCGAGCACGTTCATGTTGAGGCTGAAGCGGCTCTCCAGCTGGGTGGCGCGGAACAGCGTCTCCATCAGCACGGCGGGCTCGACGTTGCGGTTGCGCGGCTCCAGCACCAGGCGCACGGCCTCGGTGCTCTCGTCGCGGACATCGGCCAGCAGCGGCAACTTCTTCTCCTCCAGGAGAAGCGCGATCTGCTCGATGAGCTTCGACTTCTGGACCTGATAGGGAATCTCGGTCACGACGATCAGCTTGCCGCCGCCCTTCTGCGGCTCCTCGTGCCATTTGGCGCGCACGCGAAAGCCGCCGCGCCCAGTCTCGTAGGCCTCGGCTATGGCTTCGGCGCTCTCCACGAGCACGCCGCCGGTCGGGAAGTCGGGACCGGGGACGTGCTTCAGCAGGTCGGCCGTGGTGGCGTTCGGATTGGCGATCAGCTCCAGCGCGGCGGCGCAGAGCTCGCCCGCATTGTGCGGCGGGATCGAGGTCGCCATGCCGACGGCGATGCCTGTCGCGCCATTGGCCAGCAGGTTCGGGAAGGCGGCGGGGAGCACCACCGGCTCCTTGTCCTCGCCGTCATAGGTGGCGCGGAAATCGACCGAATCCTCGTCGATGCCGCTGAGCAGCGCCTGCGCGACCTCGGTCAGCCGCGCCTCGGTGTAGCGCATGGCGGCCGCGTTATCGCCGTCGATATTGCCGAAGTTGCCCTGCCCCTCGACCAGCGTGTAGCGCGCGGCGAATTCCTGCGCCTGGCGGACCAGCGCCTCGTAGATCGAGCTGTCGCCATGCGGGTGGTACTTGCCCATCACGTCGCCGACGATGCGGGCGCATTTCTTGAAGCCCGAGGCGGGGTCGAGCTTGAGCTGATGCATCGCCCAGAGCAGCCGGCGATGCACGGGCTTCAGCCCGTCGCGCACATCGGGCAGCGAGCGCGCCATGATGGTGGACATGGCATAGGCGAGGTAGCGTTCGCTCAGCGCCTCAGCGAGGTGCGTGTCGCGGATATTGCCCGGCTCTTTCGGTACCAGATCGTCAGGCATTCTCACTCGATTCCGTGGTGGTGGAGTCCGTGGTGGTGGTCAGGCGGTCCTGCAGCATCACCCGTGCATGGGGCAAAGGCCGGTGCTGGAGGCCGAAGGCGTCCCGGGAGAGGAAGAAGCCGGTCAGGCGGAGTCCTGCAAGCCATTCCTGGACATAGGACGGCTTTGTATCGTCGCGGAGAAAGGCCGGAAGGGCCAGGAGCCGGCCGGCATAGGGCGCACCCGCTGCCTCGCTGACGGCACGGCCGGATCTCGGCGATACCCAGACGAGGCCTTCGGTCGCCCCGGTGGCGGCGCAGCTGGTCAGGTCGAGGCCGTAGCCCAGCTCGGCGAGCAGTCCCGCCTCCCATTGGACCAGCAGCGGCAAGGCATCCTCCGGCCCGCGCGCCAGGGCCGCGATGACGCGGACCAGCCCGTGGAAACAAGCGGGATGCGCCTCGCGCTCGGGCAGCGCGCCCTCGGCGACGGCGCAGGCGGCCAGGAGGATGGAGAGCGCCAGCGGGTCGTCCATCGCCCTGGCGGCGGCGGCATGGACCATCTCGCCCGAGACGGCGCCCAGCTGATCCGCCAGCCGGCCGACCCAGCGGGCCTCGATGAGGTTGCCCGGCTGCCAGAGCGCGGCCTGGGCGCGCGATGCGCCACCCTTGGCCAAGCCGGCATGGCGGCCATGGGCCTCGGTCAGCAGGGTCACGACGACGCCGGTCTCGCCATGGGGCCGGCCGGAAAGGACGATGGCCGGCGCCATCCATTCCACGCTCATCGCGCCCGCCACCAGGCGTAGAGGCTCATCCCCAGTGCGACGAGGAAGGACAGCGCGGTCAGCGGCGCGCCGATCAGGAAGAGCCCCAGATCGCTGGTCCAGGGGCAGCGCCCGTGGAAGTTGCAGCTGTGCGGCGTGATGGCCATTGCCAGCCCCGTCGCCACGCCGAGGAAGGCCGTGACGGCCCAGGCCTTCACCCAGGCGCGCCGCATGCTAGCCCTCATCCTCCAGGCCGAGCGCCCGGATCCGGCCGCGCTCCTCATCCCAGCCCGGCCGCTCCTTCACGTTGAGGAAGAGGTGGATGGGCCGCTCCAGCAGCGCGGTCAGCTCCAGCCGGGCCTTGCGGCCGATCTCCTTGATGCGGGTTCCGCCGTCGCCGATCAGAATGGCCTTCTGCGAGGCGCGGGCGATGTAGATGGTGCAGTCCACCCGGGCGCTGCCGTCCGGCCGCTCCGTCCAGCTCTCGGTCTCCACCGAGGCGTAGTGCGGCACCTCCTCATGCGTCTGGCGCAGGATCTGCTCGCGCACGACCTCGGCGGCCAGCATGCGGTTGGGCAGGTCGGAGAGCTCGTCCTCGGGGAACATCCAGGGGCCGGGCTGCATGGCCTCGGCCAGCTTCTCGCGCAGCTTGTCGAGGCCCTTGTTCTTCTCGGCGGAGATCATGAAGGTTTCGGCGAAGGGCAGCATCTCGTGAAGCTTGGCGGCGAGCGGCAGCAGGATCTCGCGCGGCAGCAGGTCCACCTTGTTCAGCGCCAGCCAGACCGTGCGCTTCTGCTCCGCCAGCCGCTCGATGATGGTCCGCACCGCCTCGGTGAGGCCGCTCTTCACGTCCACGACCAGCAGCGAGAAATCGGCGTCCTTGGCCCCGCCCCAGGCGGCCGAGACCATGGCGCGGTCCAGCCGGCGGCGGGGAGAGAAGATGCCGGGCGTGTCCACCAGCACGATCTGCGCCTCGCCCTCGATCAGCACGGCGCGCACGCGGAAGCGCGTGGTCTGCGGCTTGGGCGAGACGATGGTGACCTTGGTGCCCGCCATGGCGTTCACCAGCGTGGATTTCCCCGCATTCGGCGCGCCGAGGATGGCGACGAAGCCGCAGCGCTGCTGCTCCATCGGGACGGAGGGTGTCGCCCTGGGCGCGTCGCTCATGACTGGATCCCCCCGAGCCAGGATTCGGCCGCGGCCTGTTCCGCCGCGCGCTTGCTTTCGCCCATGCCCTCGGCCGAGCGGCCGGCGGCGAGCACCGTCACGACGAAGACCGGCGCATGCGAAGGCCCGTTCACGGAGACATGCTGATAATCGGGAAGTCCGAGGCCGCGCCCCAAGGTCCACTCCTGCAATCGATTCTTGGCGCTGACCGGCGGCTTGGCGTCCACCTCGATCGCCGCCGCCCATTCGCGCCGCACCACCTTCTGCGCCACCTCGAGCCCGGCATCCAGGTAAATGGCGCCGAGCACCGCCTCCAGCGCGTCTGCCAGCACCGTCGCCCGGGCGCGGAGCCCCGTGCGGCCCTCGGAGGGCGGCACGCGCAGCGCCTCGGCCAGGCCCATCCTCTCGGCGATCGGCGCGATGACGTCCTGCGAGCAGAGGGTCGCCAGCCGCTTGCCGAGGTCGCCCTCGCGCTCCTGCGGGAAGCGCTCGGCCAGCCATTCGGCGATGCAAAGCCCGAGCACCCGGTCGCCCAGGAACTCCAGCCGCTCGTTGGAATCCAGCATGCGTCGGCGCGGATCGGCCGCCGAGCGGTGGGTCAGCGCCTGTTCGAGCAGCGCCGTGTTGCGGAAGCGGTGGCCGAGGCGCTCCTGAAGGGGATCGGTCATCGCACCGCGGAGAAGAGGCGCGAGTAGCGGATGGCGAAGGGCCAGCCCCAGACCTCCCACCAGCGCGCGCTGCCATCCACCGAGAAGAAGATGAACTCGGCCCGGCCCACCAGATTCTCGACCGGCACGAAGCCCACCGCGCTCGGCACGCGGCTGTCGAGGCTGTTGTCGCGGTTGTCGCCCATGGCGAAGACATGCCCGTCCGGCACGCGGAATTCCGGCGTGTTGTCGAGCGGACCGTCGTTCGACTGCTCGATGATAAGGTGCGAGCGGCCGCTCGGCAGGAATTCGCGATACTGCTGGACCGTCATGCGCGGCCCGTCGCCCTCGGCGACATAGGGCCCCAGCGGCTCCAGCCGCACCGGCTGGCCGTTGATGTGCAGGACGCCGCGACGGACCTGGATGATGTCGCCCGGCAGGCCGACGATGCGCTTGATGTAGTCCTGGCTCGTGTCGCGCGGCAGCTTGAAGACCGCGACGTCGCCGCGCTGCGGCATGGCGCCGAAGATCCGCCCCTCGAAGAGGTTCGGGCTGAAGGGCATGGAATGGCGCGAATAGCCGTAGGAGTACTTGGAGACGAAGAGATAGTCGCCCACCAGCAAGGTCGGGATCATGGAGCCCGAGGGGATGTTGAACGGCTCGAAGGCGACGGTGCGGATGCCGATGGCAATGAGGGCGGCGTAGACGACCGTCTTCACGCTCTCGAGCCAGCCGCCCGACTTCTTCTTAACCGCCAAGGTGGTGGATTTCGCCATGGGACAGGGGACCGCGCGTTTGAGGCCCGGGATTGAACCCAGGCGCCCTCGGGTGTCAAGGAAGAGGCAAGGAAAGCGGCACGGCCGAGATGATCACGATGGCGCTCGCGTAAGGATACTCGTCCGTCATGGTCAGCGCGATCTCGGCCCGATGGCCGGGGGGCGTCATGGCGGCGAGGCGCGCCGCGGCGCCGCCGGTCAGCTTCAGGGTGGGCTGGCCGGAGGGCAGGTTCACCACGCCGAGATCCTGCATGAAGACGCCGGCCCGGAAGCCGGTGGCCAGCGCCTTGCTGGCGGCCTCCTTGGCGGCGAAGCGCTTGGCATAGGTCCCGGACCGGATTTTTTCGGCCCGGCGCTCGGCCTTCGCCCGCTCGACGGGGGTGAAGACGCGCGCGAGGAAGCGCTGGCCGTGGCGCGCCATCACCGCCTCGATGCGGCGGATGTCGCAGACGTCGTTGCCGATGCCGAGAATCATGAGTTTTCCAAGCCCTCAGACGCCGGGCGCGCGCTCCGCGCGCTTGGCTTCGCCGCGCCACTGGAGCGCCCGGCCGGAAGGTGGAGTGGGCGGCGCCGGTCGCAGTCGCGGCCGCTTTCCGGGAGCGGCGCGGCCACTCTTCGCATTACGGGCATCTCAGCTCCGCGCCCGGTCCACGCGGATCACGCCCTCGCAGGCGCGCAGCGTGCCCATGAGCTCGGCCAGATGCCGGGTGTCGCGCACCTCCACGTCGATGTTCAGGTCGCACTCGTCGTCCTCGCGCCGGCCGAGGCGCAGGTTGGTCAACACCGCCTTCTGCTTGCTGATGGCATTGGCGACGCCGGAGAGCAGCCCCTGGCCGTTCACCGCCGCGACGGCGAGGCGCACCACATGCGTGGCCGGGCCGAGCGCCCCCTGCTCCCAGTCCACATCGAGGAAGCGCTCGGGCGTGGCGGAGAAGTTCTCCAGCATGTGGCAGTCCTGGGTGTGGATGGTGACGCCCTTGCCGGTGGTGACGATGCCGACGATCTGGTCGCCCGGGATTGGATGGCAGCACTGCGCGAAATGGAGCTGCATTCCCGCCACCACGCCCGTGATCGGCGCGGCGGGCACGGAAGCCTGCTTCAGCCCGGAGCCGCGGCCGAGCCGGGCACGGCCGGCCACCAGCGCCATCGGCTCCGCCGCGCGCTGCGGCGCGCGCAGCTCCGGGAAGGCGGCATGCACCACGTCGCGCGCCGAGATGCTGCCGGAGGCGACCGCGTGATACAGCTCCTCCACGCCCGACTGGCGCAGCGCCTTCACCGCGGGCTCCAGCAGCTTCTCGGTGAATTCCAGCCCGTTCTGCCGAAACATCTTCACGATGGCGGTGCGGCCCTCGTCGCGCTGCTTCTGCTTCTCCTCGGCCTGGGCGAAGCGGCGGATGCGCGCCTGCGCCTTGCCCGACTTCACGAATTTCAGCCAGGCCGGATTGGGCTGCCCGCCCTTGGCCGTGATGATCTCGACCTGGTCGCCGTTCTCGAGCTTGTCGTGCAGCCGCACGATGCGCCCGTTCACCTTGGCGCCCACGCAGGCGTCGCCGACCTGGCTGTGGACGTGATAGGCGAAATCCACCGGCGTGGCGTCGCGCGGCAGCTCGATCAGGTCGCCCTTGGGGCTGAAGCAGAAGACGAGCTCGCGATGGAGCTCGAGCTTCGTGCTCTCCATCGCCTCATTGGCCTCGGGCTCGTTCTCCAGGATGTCGATGAGGGCGCGCACCCAGGGGAAGCTGCGCGCGGGCGCGGCCTCGCCGCCCTGTTTGTAGATCCAGTGCGCGGCCAGGCCGAACTCCGCGATGTGGTGCATCTCGCGCGTGCGGATCTGCACCTCGATCTTCGCCTCGTCGCGCCGGCCCGGCAGCAGCACGCCCGTGTGGAGCGACTGGTAGCCGTTGGTCTTGGGCGTGGAGATATAGTCCTTGAAGCGGCCGGCGATCACCTTGAAGGCATCGTGGATGGCGCCGAGCGCCAGGTAGCACTGCGCCCGCTCCGGCACGATGATGCGGAAAGCCATCACGTCCGAAAGGCCCTCGAAGGCGACGTTCTTGGCCTGCATCTTGCGCCAGATGGAGTAGGGCGACTTCTCGCGGCCGAGCACCTCCTCCACCGGCACGCCGTTCATCTCCAGCGCCTCGCGCAGCTCCTGCTCGATGTCGGGGATGATGTCGGCCGAGCGGCCGCGCAGGTAGGTGAGTCGCTGGGCGATGGTCGCCCAGGCATCGGGGTGCAGCTCGCGGAAGCCGAGCGTCTCCAGCTCGATCTTCATCCCCTCGATGCCGATGCGCTCGGCCAGCGGGGCGTAGATGTCCAGCGTCTCGCGCGCCGTGCGGTGCCGGCTCTCCGGCTTCGTCACGAAGTTCAGCGTGCGCATGTTGTGCAGCCGGTCGGCGAGCTTCACGAGCAGGACGCGCAGGTCCTCGCTCAGCGCCAGCAGCAGCTTGCGGAGGTTCTCGGCCTGCTTGGTGCGCTCGCTCTGCACCTCGATGCGGGAGAGCTTGGTGACGCCGTCCACGAGGCGCGCGATCTCGGGGCCGAAGCGGCGCTCGATCTCGGGGAGCTTGTATTCGGTGTCCTCGACGACGTCGTGCAGCAGGGCCGTCGCGATGGTGGCTGTGTCCAGCCGGTAGCCGGCCAGGATCTCGGCTACGGCGACGGGATGGATGATATAGGGCTCGCCGTTCTGGCGCTTCTGCTGCGCATGCGCCTCGGCGGCGAAGCGCCCGGCACGCAGGATCAGGTCGGCGTCGAGACGGGGGTCGGCGGCGGTGATCCGGGAACAGAATTCCAGGACCACGTCCAGGCCGGGGGCGGCGGCGCCGGTGGCCAGCCCCCCATTCGCCAGCCCTTCAGGCGCGCGCGCAACCGCCGGGTCGCCCGGGGTGGCGCGCGGGATCAAATGGCGGCCCTCAGTCCGGCTGGCCGCCGAGTTCGGCGGCGAGCTGCGCCTCGAGATCGTCGGGCGAGAATTCCTCGCCGCCCATCTCGGCCGGCAGTTCCTCGTTCACGTCCATGACGCCGAAGATGTTCTCGTTCGTGTCGATGAGGTCCATCACCTCGTCCTCGACGGGCTCCGGCTCCGGCGCGCGGCTCAGCGACTTGATGAGGTCCTGCTCGAGGGCGGGCAGCTCGACGGTCTGGTCGGCGATCTCGCGCAGGGCCACGACGGGGTTCTTGTCGTTGTCGCGGTCGATCGTCAGCGTCTCGCCGCGGCTGATGTTGCGGGCGCGCTGGGCGGCGAGCAGGACCAGCTCGAAACGGTTCGGGACCTGGAGAATGCAGTCTTCGACGGTGACGCGCGCCATGAGATACCTCGGGCATAGGGGGGCGGGCGCAGACCTGCTGCACCGCGGCGAACCGTTCAGATAAGCGTTGTGGCACGACTCCGCAAGCCGCTCAGAGCGGGCGGAGGTCCTGGGGCGGAAGGGCGGCGGTCAGCGCCGCGATTCCCTCGCCGGTGGCCGGATGATGCCAGCCCGGGGCCACCTCGGCCAGAGGGAGGAGGACGAAGGCCCGCCCCGCCATCCGGGGATGGGGCAGGATCGGCGACGGCCCGTCGCGGACGAGGCCATGGCAGTCCAGCAGGTCCAGGTCCAGCGTGCGGGGCGCATTGAGATAGGGCCGCGCGCGGTGGTGCGCCGCCTCGATCGCATGCAGCGCGGCCAGGAGGGCGGCCGGGTCCGCCGCGCCCGCCAGCCGGGCCACGCCGTTCACGAACCAGGGCGCGCCCGGCATCGGCGGGACGGGCGCGCTCTCCCACCAGCGGGAGAGCGCCTGGAGCCGCAGGCCGGGCAGCGCGTCCAGCGCGGCCGCCGCGGCGCGGCAGGTCTCGCGGGGGGCGGAACCGTCCGGGCCGGGAAGGTTCGCGCCGATGCCGATCAGGATCATCGCGGGCCCGGATAGGACATATCGCCTCGCAGAAAACGTGCTGCCGGCCCGGTCGATCGACGGGCGGGGGCGACGGCGTCTCCGGAGCGATGTTGTGGCGTCCCACCATGGCGGTGCAGGCCGCCACCAGCGGCGCGCAGGCCGAGGCGCTGCTCCCCCGCGCGAAGGCCATGCGCGAGACCCGGCCATCCTGCGGGCAGGTCGAGAACGTCCAGGCTCAATGGTCGCCCCGATTCAGGCGCCGGCGTCGAGTGCCGCCTCGACCGCCTGGATCACCTGGGGCGATTCCGGGTCGGTCCGGCTGGAGAAGCCCTCAACGCGCGTTCCGTTGCGGCGCACCAGATATTTGTGGAAGTTCCAGCCCACCGGGCCCGCCTGGCGCGCCGCCCAGGCGAAGAAGGGATGCGCCCCGGCGCCCCTCACATGGTTCAGCGCCGTGATCGGGAAGGCGATGCCGAACATGCCGTCGCAGAACTCGCGGATCTTCCCGGCGTCCGTGCTCTCCTGGTCGAAGTCGTTGGAGGGCACGCCGATCACGGTCAGCCCGCGCGCCTCGTAGCGGTCGTGCAGGCGCTGCAGCGCCGCGTATTGCGGGGTGTAGCCGCAGAAGCTCGCGGTGTTGACGATCATCAGCACGCGGCCACGGAACTGCGCGAGCGGCAGCGGGCCGCCCTCGATGGCATCGAAGCTGAAGCCGAAGGCATCGGGACCTCCCGCCATCGCGGGGCCGGTCATCGCCAGCCCCGCCAGTAGCGCACGACGCTCAACCATAGCGCTCCTCCAGCCAGGGGTCGGCATTGTTGTGGTAGCCGCGCACCTCCCAGAAGCCGGGCTGGTCGTCGGCGCGCAGCTCGATCCGCGTCACCCATTTGGCGCTCTTCCAGAAGTAGTAGCGCGGGATGACGATGCGGGCCGGGCCGCCATGCACGCGCTCCAGCGGCGCGTTGTTCCAGGAATGCGCGACCAGCACCTCCTCGGCCGCGAAGACCTCCAGCGGCACGTTGGTCGTATAGCCGTCATAGGAGTGGAAGACGACGAAGCGCGCCTCGGGCTTGGGGCGGGCCAGCATCAGCAGGTCGCGCGAGGAGACGCCGTGCCAGATGTTGTCGTAGCGCGACCAGGCGGTGACGCAGTGGATGTCGTTCCTCCACTCCTGCTGCGGCAGGGCGTTGAAGGCCTCCCAGTCGAGCGCCTGGCGCTCCTCCACCAGCCCCTCGATGCGCAGGCGCCAGCGGTCGAGCTTCACCTCCGGCTGCACACCGAGGTCGAGCACCGGGAAATCCTGCACCAGCCGCTGCCCGGGCGGCAGGCGGTCGGCCTGGGGGGTGCTGGTCTCGCCGGTGAGGAGGCGGCCCTCGCGGGCCCATTTCTCCTTGCTGGCGATCAGCTTCTCCCGGATGGAGCCGGAGAGGGTCACGCCGTCGGTCTGCTCACTCATGGTCCTGTCCTTCGCTGGGGGGATAGGTGCCCTTTCCGCCCGGCGATGCAAGATGATCCTGGCTCGGCGGGCTCCATTGCATTACCTTCATCTTCAGGGGCGGGACTGTCGTCACGAAGAAGAAGGTGAAGCCAAGATGCTTCGACGCAGCGTGTTCGCCGCCCTGGCGACACCCCTCGCCGCCCCCGCTCTGGCCCAGCCGCGCTGGGCGCCCTCCCGGCCGGTCCGGCTCATCGTCCCCTTTCCGGCCGGCGGCAGCCCGGACCTGCTGGCGCGGCTCATGGCGCCGCACGCCCAGGCGGCGCTCGGGCAGAGCGTTCTGGTCGAGAACCGCGCCGGAGCCGGCGCGACCGTCGGCTCCAACATGGTCGCGCGCGAGGCCGCGGACGGGCACACGATCCTCGTCGCCGTCATCGCTTCGCTGACCGGGCCGCTCCTGATGAACCCGCCGCCCTACGACCCGGTGCGCGACTTCCGGCCGATCTCCATGCTGGCCATCACGCCCACCGTGCTCGTCACCCGGCCCGACTTCCCGGGCCGGAACGTGCGGGAATGGCACAGCCAGCTCCAGGCCAATCCGGGCCGCTTCACCTTCGCCTCCGGGGGCGTGGGCAATCCCGCGCATCTGGCGGGCGAGCTGTATCGCAGCATGACCGGCGCCGAGATCACCCATGTCCCCTTCCGCGGCAGCGCGCCCAGCCTGACCGAGCTGCGCGCCGGCCGGGTGGACTTCACGATCGTCGACATGCCCGCGGCCCAGGCGCTCATCGCGGACCGCGCCCTCCCCGCACTGGCCGTCGGCACCGCCGGGCGGGTGCCCGCCTTCCCCGACCTGCCGACCATCGGCGAGAGCGTGGTCCCGGGCTTCGAGGCCTATAGCTGGGTGATGTGGTGGGTTCCGGCCGGCACGCCCGACGCCGTGGCGGCGCGGCTGACGGAGGTGGCGAACGCGGCCATCGCCCAGCCCGATGTCGTGGCCCGTGCCGCTTCCGCGGGCTTCCTCCTGCGCGGCACCGACGAGGCCGGCGCCCGCGCGCATGTGGCCGCGGAGAACGCGAAATGGAGCCGCGTCATCCGGGACCGCCGCCTCAGCCTCGAGGGGTAAGGAAGGCCGCCACCCGCGGCCCCCAGGCCGCGCTGCCGCCGGGCCCGTAGAAGAAGCCGTGCCCGTCGCGCCCGAAGGCGGGGGCAGCGAAGAACTCCGCCTTCCCGCCCCCCGCGCGATAGGCCTCGATCATGCGCGAGGCCAGGGCATGGTCGAAGAAGCTGTCATTGGCCGCATAGACCCAGAGCGTCGGCACCCGGGCCGACCGGCCGTAATCGCCTGCCGCGGCCACCAGCCGGTCCTCTTGGCAGACCTGGTTTGCGACGCCGCCCTGCCAGCCGCCCCGGCCGGCCGCGAAGCTCACGATGGCACCGACCTCCGGCGGGTTGAGGCTCGAGAGCGCCAGCGCGCCCCAGCCACCCGCCGACTGGCCGACGACCAGCGCCGGCCCGGGCGCCACGTCCGGCCGCGCCTGCATGGCGCGGGTGACCGCCAGGATATCGCGCGCCGATTCCAGCCCGGCGGGGCCGTAATGGCCGCGCGCGCAGCCGCCGAACGCCTCGGCCCAGGGGCCGCCGGTCGCGCCGTAGCCGCGCCGCAGGGGAATCGCCACGACATAGCCGCGCGAGGTGAACCAGCGCACCGCCTCGCTGTCGCAGGGCGTGGGGCGCATGACGGCGCGCGCCGCCGCGTCCACCGGCGAGCCGTGGTTGATGACGACCAGCCGCGCGAGGCCGCCGGCCGCGGGGCGGCAGATCCGGGTGCTGAGGAGGCGGTCGGTGTGGGGCGCCGCGATCGCGGCAAGTTCGCCGGCGCCCTCGGCGGAAAGCTCCTGCCCGTTGGCGCAGGCGCCGCTCATCAGCACCGCCGCCGCGATGAGGGCCCGGCGGATCAATCGCCCGTCTTGTTGCGCAGGACCCGCGCCTTGTCGCGCTGCCAGTCGCGCTTGGCGATGTCGGCGCGCTTGTCGTGCATCTTCTTGCCCTGAGCCAGCCCGATCACGACCTTGGCGCGGCCCTTTTCGTTGAACAGTATCTCCATCGGCACCAGCGTCGCGCCCTCGCGCGTCACCGCGCCGGCCAGCGTGCGGATTTCCTTCTGGTGCAGCAGCAGCTTCTTCGGCCGCACGGGGTCGAACTTCGCCATGAAGCTGCCGGCCTGGTACTCCGGGATGTGGCAACCGTAGAGCCACATCTCACCGTCCCGCTCGCCCGCCCAGGCCTCGGCGATGGAGGCGCGGCCCAGGCGCAGGCTCTTCACCTCGGGCCCGTGGAGCACGAGCCCGGCCTCGAAGGTCTGGCCGATCTTGTAGTCGTAGCGGGCGCGGCGGTTCTGCGACGCCGTGCCCACGCTGATGATCGATTTCTTGCGCGGTGCGGTCGCCATGATGTCCTCGGAAATGCGGCAGGCGCTGCCTCTGGGGCTTCATACACCATAGGTGCGCGGATGAGGACAGAGAGGCCGCCCCGCCTTGCCGCGCGCTGCGGCCCTGCCTAGTGACGGCGGACCTAGAGAATGGGGAGACGTTGGGCATGGATGAAGGACTGCGCACCCTTTCGCGCGCGCTTTGGGAGGCACGGCGCACGGGCCGCTCCGTCGAGAGCGCAGGCCACCGCCTGCCACTCGACCGGGACGAGGCCTATGCCGTCCAGCGCGAGGTTATCGCTCTCAGCGGCTCGGCGCCCTGCGGCTACAAGATCGGCTCCACCAGCGCCGAGGCGCAGCGGATCCTCGGCACCACCGAGCCGGGCGCGGGCCGCCTTGTCACGTCCTTCACGCATGCAAGCCCGGCCCGGCTGCCGATCGCCGCCGCCCATGGCCCTGCCGTCGAGGGGGAATTCGCCTTCCGCCTGGGCCGGGACCTGCCCGCCCGCGTCACGCCCTATGCCCCGGAGGACATCTCGGCCGCGATCGAGGCCGTGGCTGGTGCCATCGAGATGGTCGGCTCGCGCTTCGCCGGTGGGCTCGGCCAACAGGGCCGCCTGCTCACGACGGCCGACAGCAGCGCCCATATCGGCCTCGTCACCGGCCCCTGGCATCCCTGGCGCCGCCAGGACCTGCGGCCGCACCGCGTCGAGATGTTCGTGGACGGCATCGCGCGCGGCTCAGGCACGGGCGCGCGCGCGCTGGGCGACCCGCTGAACGTCCTGGCCTGGCTCGTGCGGCATCTCTCGGCTCAGGGCCAGGGCCTGCTGGCCGGCGAGATCGTCGCGACCGGCACCTGCACCGGCCTCGACCCCGTGACGCCCGGCGGGACCGCTACCGCCGATTTCGGCACCCTCGGCCGCGTCGAGATTGCCTTCACCGCCTTCGACGGCGCCTGACCGCGCCCTTCCCCATTTGCGAGATTTCGATGTTCGACACTGCCCGGACACTGAACGAGAACCAGGACAGGCTCGCCCGCCTGCTGGTCGAGGCCAACAGGACCGAAACCCTGCTCCACCCCGAGGCGCTGCAGCTCGCCCCGCTGACCGAGGCCGAGGCGCTGGAGGTCTCCTGGCGGGTCTGGGCTGCCCTCGGCCATGAGCTGGGCGGCTTCAAGGTCGGCGCGACAGCCAGGGACAACATCCGCACGCTGGGCGCGCACCGGCCGATGCTGGGCCGCCTCCGGAGGGACCGGATCTTCCGCGCACCCTACACTGTCGGATTCGATAAGCTTATGGCGCCGGTCACTGAATGCGAATTCGCCTTCGAGCTGGCGGCCGACCTTCCCGCCGGGCGCACGGACTGGCCCCCCGGGGACATCGCCGCTGAAATCGCCCGGGTCTTCCCCGCCATCGAGATCGCCGAGCGGCGCGTTCAGCGGGTCCCCGGCTATCCCTATACCCAGCTGATCGCAGACAATGCGGCGGGCGGGCGGCTTGTGCTCGGCGCGCCCCTCGCCTGGGCGGGCCAGGCGCTGAACGCCATCCCCGTCACGCTGCTGGTCGATGATGTGGTCGTAGCTCGGGGGGATGGATCGGCTGTGATGGGCGACCCGCTGGCCTCGCTGGCCTGGGTGGCGAACGAGGCCGCGCGACTCGGCCATCCCGTACGGGCGGGCGATATCCTGACCACGGGCAGTTGCACCGGCATGAAGCCGGCCGAACGCGGGACTCGCCAGACCGCCCGCTTCGGCGGCCTGGGCGAGGTGGTGATCGATTTCCGCTGAGGGGGAGCTCCACTCCCCCGGTTCGGGCGCTGGAGCTAGTTCAGCAGCCCCGCGCCGCGCATCGCGCTCTCGACCCGCTGGCGCGAGCTCTCCGCGATCGGCGCCATCGGCAGCCGGCAGAACTCGCTGCCCCGGCCCAGCAGGCTCGCCGCATACTTCACCGGGCCCGGCGAGGTCTCGCAGAACAGGGCGTCGTGAACGGGGACCAGCCGGTCCTGAATGACCATCGCGTCCTGGATGCGGCCCTCGCGCCAGGCCTTGTGCATGTCGGCGCAGAGGCGCGGCGCGATGTTGCTCGTCACTGAGATGCAGCCATGCCCGCCGGCCGCCATCAGCGCCAGCGCCGTGTGGTCCTCTCCCGAGAGCTGGATGAAGTCGGGCCCGCAGGTCATGCGCTGGTGCAGCGGCCGCGCGAGATTCGCCGTCGCGTCCTTCACGCCGATGATGTTCTTGTGCTTCGCAAGGCGCCCCATGGTCTCGGGCGTCATGTCGATCACGCTGCGCGGCGGGATGTTGTAGATGACGAGCGGCAGGTCCACCTCGTCGGCGATCGCCGTGAAGTGGAGGTACATCCCCTCCTGCGTCGGCTTGTTGTAGTAGGGCGTGACGACCAGTGTCGCATCCGCGCCGGCCTGCTTCGCATGGCGCGCGAGGTCGATCGCCTCCGCGGTGCTGTTGCTGCCGGCGCCGGCGACGACCGGCACGCGGCCGCGGGCCGTCTTCACGCAGATCTCCACCACGCGCTTGTGCTCGTCATGGCTCAGCGTGGGGGATTCGCCGGTCGTGCCCACGGGGACCAGGCCCTCGGTGCCTTCGGCGATCTGCCATTCCACGAGGTCCGCGAAGGCCTTCTCGTCCAGTTTGCCGTCGGCATGCATGGGCGTGATGAGGGCGGTCAGCGATCCCTGCAGGCGAAGGTTGGACATTGGCGGTTCCTTGTGTGCTTTGCGCACCTTGGGCGTGTGTTTCCGCACGGGCTGCGCCCATGCGGCTCCGACACATAGAACCGTAGCCCGTTCGCAACAAGCGCAGCGACCGGATTACAGGCCCGCGCCAAGAGGCTAGGGTGTCGCGATGCGCCGCATCACCGCCCTCCCGGCCCTCCTCCTCCTCGCCGGAACCGTCTGGATCAATCCGCTGTCGGCCCAGCCGTCCCGGGAAGCCGGCCGGCAGGCGCTCTCCGCCGTCCAGGCCCAGCGCTGGAGCGAGGCGCAATCGGCCGCGGCCGCCGCCGATCCGCTCGTCGCCAAGATGGTCACCTGGTCGCGCCTGTCCCAGCGCGGGGGCGCGGCCAGCGCCGGCGAGATCGTCGCCTTCATCGAGACCGCCGCCGACTGGCCGGGCCAGGACAGCCTCTCCCGCCGCGCGGAGGAACTGCTGGCCGCCGACCCCGACGACGCGCTGGCGCTGCGCTTCTTCAACGGCCGCCCCGCGCGCACGCTGGACGGCGCCACGCGCCACGTCGCCGCCCTGCTCAATGCCGGCCGCCAGGCCGAGGCGCGGAGCGCCGCCGCCCGCGCCTGGGGCGACGACACCGGTTCGGACGCCTTCGCCGAGACCACCTTCCTCGAACGCGCCGGCTCCCTGCTGACGCCCGACGATCATTGGCGTCGCTTCAACCGCTTCTCCTTCGGCCGCGACTTCGCCGCCGGACAGCGGTTGCTGCCCCTGCTGGACCCGGGCCGGCAGCCCCTCGCGCAGCTTCGCCTCGCCTATGCCGCTGGCGGCGGCACCGACCCCGACCCGGCCGCCGCCGCGCGGGACGCGGGCGCCACGCTGGAGCGCGCCCGCATGCTGCGCCGCGCCGAGCGCGACGGCGACGCGGCCGCGGCCTGGGCCGCCGGCGCCGCTTCGCAGGTGGGGCTGCCGGCCGAGGCCCAGCGCGCCATCTGGACCGAGCGCCAGGTGCTGGCGCGCAAGTTGATCCGCCTCGGCGATCCGCGCACGGCCTACGTCGTCGCCGCGCAGAACGGGCAGACCATCGCCGGCGAGCCGCGGCAGGAGGCGGAGTTCCTCGCGGGCTTCATCGCGCTCCGTCTGCTCGACGATCCCGCGCGCGCCCTGCCGCATTTCCAGCGCCTCGCCGAAGGCAGCCGCAGCGCCATCACCCAGGCCCGCGCCGCCTATTGGCAGGGGCGGGCCGAGCGCGACCCGGCCCGCGCCGCCGCCCATTTCCAGCGCGCGGCCGGCTTCCCGGTGGCCTTCTACGGCCAGATGGGCTCCATCGCCCTGGGCGAGAGCGGCGCGCAGCTCTCCTCGCGGATCCTCAACCTCGCGGTGCCGCGCCCCACTGACGCCGAGGCGCGCGCCTTCCTTGGCCGGGAGCTGCCCCGGCTGGTCATGACGCTGGGCGAGATGGGGGAGGCCGGCCGGTCCCGCCCCTTCCTGCTGCGGCTGGAGGAAACGGCCGCCCACAATGGCGAGCGCCTGCTGATCGCCCGCCTCGCCACCGTCATCGGCCGGCCGGACTTCGCCGTCTGGGTGGCCCGGCGCGGCGGCGCGCAGGGGGCCATGCTCGTCGAGGACGGCTGGCCCGCCCCCTATGCCGCGCCCGAGGGCCATGCCGAGCCGGCCGTGGTCTTCGCGATCACCCGGCAGGAGAGCAACTTCCAGGTCGACGCCGTTTCCTCCGCGAGCGCGCGCGGGCTGATGCAGCTGATGCCCGCGACGGCGCAATCCGTCGCCCGGCGGATCGGCATTCCGCATCAGCTGGGGTGGCTGACCACCGACCCGACGCACAATATCCGCCTCGGCTCCTTCTATATCCAGGACCGGCTGGACAGCTTCGGCGGCGTGATGGCCTTCGCCGCCGCCGCCTACAATGCGGGCGGCGGCCGCGTGACCGAATGGATCGGCACCTTCGGCGACCCGCGCTCGGGCCAGATCCGCATGCTGGACTGGATGGAGCTGATCCCCTTCTCCGAGACGCGCAACTACGTGCAGCGCGTGATCGAGAACGTCGCGGTCTATCGCGCGAAGAATCCCGCCACCTCCTCCCTCGAGCATCCCATGGCCGCATGGGCCCGCTGAGGGCCGTCGCCTCGCTGGGCGGCATCGGCTTCCTGCGGCCGGCGCCCGGCACCTGGGGCTCCGCCGCCGTGCTGCCGATCGCGCTGCTGCCGGCATGGGCGGCGCTGGTCGCAGCGCTGGTCTTCACGCTCGCTGGCTATTGGGCCGTGGCACGTCTGCCCGAAGCGGCGGCCGATCCGGGCTGGGTGGTGGTGGACGAGGCGGCCGGGCAGTCGCTGGCGCTGGCCGCGGCCTCCGGCTGGATCGGCGTGGCGCTCGCCTTCGCGCTGTTCCGCGCCTTCGACATCCTCAAGCCCGGCCCGGTGGGCTGGGCCGACCGGCGGAAGGGTGCCTTCGGCGTGATGGCGGACGACGTGATCGCCGGCGCGATGGCCGCTGCCATCCTGCTCATTCTTGCGGCGTTGGGACTGGCATGATGCTCGACGACCAGACACTGGCCGAGGCCGCCGCGCTGCTGGAGGCGATGAAGGCGCGCAACCTCACCCTCGCCACCGCGGAAAGCTGCACGGGCGGGCTGATCGCCGCCGCGCTGACCGCCGTCGCCGGCTCCTCCGCGGTCGTGCTCGCGGGCTTCGTCACCTATTCCAACGCGGCCAAGACCGCCATGGTCGGCGTTCCCGCCGAGCTGATCCATCGCGTCGGCGCCGTCTCCGAGGAGGTGGCCCGCGCCATGGCCGAGGGCGCGCTGGCCCGCTCCGGCGCCTCGATCGCCCTCTCCTGCACCGGCGTCGCCGGGCCGGGCGGCGGCAGCGCCGAGAAGCCGGTGGGCCTCGTGCATCTCGGCGCCGCCATGGCCGGGCATGGCGCGTTCCCGGCCAGGACCCTTCATGCGAAGCGCCTCTTCCCCGGCGACCGCGGGGCCATCCGCGCCGCAACCGTTCGCGAGGCTTTCGCCCTGGCCCGATCCCTGCTGGACGCTATATGAGCAGCATCAGGAGCACCCACCCCATGGCCGATGACGAAGACGACGAATGGGAAGTCCCGGAAGCCTTCCAGCCCGACCCCTCGGAATTCTCCTTCGACCTGGAGGAGCGGCTGGCCAGCGTGGTCGCGATCAAGTCGCTAGTGCCGCCGGACGCGACTTCGGCGCCGGCCCTGGGCGTGGAGCGCGAGGGCTCGGGCGTCTGGATCGACGCGGGCGGGCTGGTGCTGACCATCGGCTATCTCATCACCGAGGCCGAGACGGTCTGGATCACCGCCAATGACGGCCGCGTGGTCGAGGGCACGCCGCTCGGCATGGATTTCGAGACCGGCTTCGGCCTGGTGCAGACGCTGGGACGGCTGCCGGGGCAGAAGGTCGCCCCGCTCGGCGATTCCGAAGCGATGCGCCACGGCACCTCGGGCGTGCTGGCCGCGGCCGGCGGGCGCAGCCATTCGCTGGCCTGCACCGTCGCCGCCCGCCAGCCCTTCGCCGGCTATTGGGAATACCTGCTGGAGAACGCGATCTTCACCGCGCCGGCGCATCCGCATTGGGGGGGCGCGGGGCTGTTCGGAGCCGACGGGAAGCTGGTCGGCATCGGCTCGCTGATCCTTCAGCAGGGGCAGCAGGGCGGCAAGCGGCTGGACCTGAACATGGTCGTCCCCGTCAGCGAGCTGCTGCCCATCCTGGAGACGCTGCGCCGCACCGGGCATTCCGGCCGCCCCGCCCGGCCCTGGCTCGGCCTCTACGCGACCGAGGACGACGAGGCGGTGGGCGTGGGCTCCCTCGCCAAGGGCGGCCCGGCCGAGAAGGCCGGCGTGAAGCCGCGCGACCGCATCATCGCCGTGGACGGGCAGGCGGTGAGCGACCTGGCCTCCCTCTGGACCGCCGTGCGCGCGGCCGGCCCGGCGGGCGCCGAGGTGCGGCTGACGCTGGCCCGCGGCAGCCGTCAGCTCGACCTCGCCATCACCAGCAGCGACCGCGCGCGGCACCTGAAGGCGCCCCGGCTGCACTGAAGCCACACCCGGCCAGGGACCTGTGCTCGGGCTGCAACCGCGATCCTGCTGGAAGGTTGTCCGCCGCAGGAGGATCGGGTCGATGCTTGCGCGCAGTTATGCCTTCGTCTCGGACGTGATCGAGGGCTTCCTGGCCGACGAGGCGCTGACGCGCGCCGCGGCCATCGCCTACTTCGCCCTCTTCTCGCTGGGGCCCCTGCTCTTCCTCATCACCGGCCTCGCCGGCCTCGTCTTCGGCGAGGAGGAGGTGCGCCGGGCGCTGGCGGCGCAGCTGCGCGACCTCGTCGGCCAGGACGCCGCCGGCGCGGTGCAGCGCATGTCGGACGACGCGCTGGGCGATGCCAGGGGCGGCTTCGCGCTGACCCTCGGCATCGTGACGCTGATGCTCACCGCCTCCGGCGCCTTCGGCGCGCTGCAGGGCGCGCTCAACGCCATCTGGAAGACCGAGGTGCCGCCGGCCGATGAGACCAGCACGGCCGCCGCCATCACCGCCTTCGTGAGGGCCAAGGCGCTCAGCATCGGCCTCGTGGGCACGACGGGTTTCCTGCTGCTGGTCTCGCTGGTGGTGAGCACCGCCATCTCCTCCTTCGAGCAATGGCTGAAGGACAGGATGCCGGGGCTCGACATCCTCATCGGCGGCGTGAACTTCGTCGTCTCGCTTGGCTTCATCACGGCGCTTTTCGCCGCGATCTACAAGATCCTGCCGGACCGCAAGCTGCAGTGGCGCGACGTCTTCGTCGGGGCCTTCGTGACCGCGCTGCTCTTCGGCATCGGCAAGATGGCCATCAGCTTCTACATCGGCCGGCCCAGCGCCACGCAAGGCTTCGGCGCGGCGGGCGCGCTCGCGATCGTGCTGCTGTGGCTCTACTACTCGGCGGTGATCTTCCTGCTGGGGGCGGAGTTCACGCGGGCCTGGTCGGGCAAGGCGCCGGCCGCGCCCCCCAAGCCGCCGCCGGTGAATGCCGAGACCCTGCCGGCGGCGAACCTGAAGCCCGTCCGCGAGGCCGCCGAGGCGGCACGCCGGCAGGACGAGACGCAGGCCGCCTGGATCCTGGCGGTGCTGGCCGCCTTCACCGCAATGGGCTGGCGCGGCAGGCGCGTCCGGCCGACCTCTGGAGAACTGACATGAACGGTGTGGGCTTTTTCGGCGCGATCGTCATCGGGCTTCTGGCCGGATGGATCGCGGAACGGCTGATGTCGCGCAGCCACGGGCTGATCATGAACCTGATCGTGGGTCTGGTCGGCGCGCTGCTGGGCGGATGGGTCGCGAGCCTGCTCGGCTTCGCCTATCGCGGCTGGCTGCCGAGCCTGCTGGTCTCGACCCTCGGAGCCGTGCTGCTGCTGTGGCTGCTCAGCGCGATGCGGCGCAAGGCCTGACCCTGGGCCAGGGCTCACGGCCCTGGCCTCCGCCCTCAGTTCAGCGGCACTTCCATCCGGCTCAGCACCGGCCGCCACGCCGCCTGCTGCGCCTGCAGGAACTGCGCGAACTCGGCCGGCGTCCCGCCCACCACGTTCTGCACGTCGCCGAAGATGCTCTCCCGGATGCGCGGGTCGTTCAGCGATTGGACGGCCGCGCCGTTCAGCGCCTGGATGACGGGCTGCGGCGTGCGGGCCGGGGCCAGCAGGCCGAACCAGCTCAGCGCCTCCACGCCCGGCGCGTATTCTGCGAAGGCGGGCACCTCGGGCGTCTGCGGCATGCGCTGCAGGCTCGTCCAGCCGAGGATGCGGCCCTGGCCGTTGCGCATGATCGGCATCGCCGTGCTGCCCGCCACCACCAGCAGGTCGAGGTTGCCGGCGAGGAAGTCGTTCATGGCCGCCGCGTCTCCCCGGTAAGTCACGTCCTGCATGCGGATGCCGAGGCCCTGCAGCACCATCAGCATGGCGACGTTCGTGAGCGTCGTCGGGCCGTTGGTCCCGTAGGTGATCTGGCCGGGACGCGCCTTGGCCGCCTCGATCAGCGCGGGGATGTCGCGCGGCCCGTCATTCCGCGCGATCACCGCGAAGGGATAGGTCGTGCACAGCGTGATTGGGGCGAAGTCCTCGATCTTGTAGGGCAGGTTGGGCTGCACGATCGGGTTGATGGTCAGCGTGGTGCCCGAGGACATCAGCAGCGTGTAGCCGTCCGGCTGGGCGCGCGCGACGGCCTCGCCGCCGATGACCGTGTTGGCGCCGGGGCGGTTATCCACCTGCACCGGGCGGCCGAGCGTCTGGGTCATCTTCTCCGACATGCGCCGCGTCAGCACGTCGGTGCTGCCGCCCGGCGAGAAGGGCACGATGATGGTGATGTTGCGCGCGGGCCAGGCGGGTTGCGCGGCGACCGGCGCGGACAGCAGCGCGGGCATGGACAGCAGCGGCAGCGCACCAAGCACGCGCCGGGACATCTTAGACATTTTCGTTCCTCCTGTTGGCGGGATTATGGCAGCGCTGCCCAGGGATTGCCATGCAACGGAGGGTGTTCGGCAGCGTTTTCTCGCCGTTAGACTCGATCCGGCGGTCGGCCATCGGGGCCGGTCGGAAGGGTCGAGGAAAAGTCGATGGCAAAGATCTGTCTCGTGGTCGAGTTTCACATCAAGGAGGGCGCCCACGGGGCATTCGACAGGATCATCCGCGAGCATGCCGCCGGCACGCTAGCGGACGAACCAGGTTGCGAGCGTTTCGACGTGCTGCAGCCGAAGGACAAGGATGGCCCGGATCTGAGCCGGATCATGCTCGTCGAGGTCTATGCCGACGATGCCGCGCTGGCAGCGCACACGGCGAATCCCCGCCTGGGCCGCACCCGCGCCGCCTATGCCGATCTGATCACCGATCGGAAGATCAACATCTGCACCATTTAGAAGGAAATCGCCCAATGATCGGGAAACGGATTCGCCTGGCGCTCGTCATGGCCGGCCTCGGCCTCACCACGGTGGCCTGCAACAATCCCTACAGCCCCGGCCAGCGCGCCGCGGGCGGCGCGCTGCTCGGCGGCGCGGGCGGTGCCGCGGTCGGCGGCCTCGCGGGCGGCGGCCAGGGCGCGCTGATCGGCGCGGGGGTCGGCGCGCTCGGCGGCGCGGCCATCGGCGCCGCGACGACGCCGGAGCCGCCCCGCCGCGGCTATGGCCGCCGGTACTGATCCGGGCGATCAACAGATCCGGACCTTCGTGACGGCCGGACTTTCGTGACCGACCGGGGCGTGGCACAGTCACGCCCCGAGAGGAAATGATCATGGAATTCCCAGGCGCAGGTCTTCCAGCGGGCGCCATCGATGTCGACCTGCATCCGATGGTCCCGGAACTATCTGCGCTGGCCCCCTATCTGGAGCCCATCTGGCGCGACCAGATCGCCATGCGCGGCATGGAGGGCTTCGACACCCAGTCCTATCCGCCCCGCTCGCCCAAGACGGTGCGTGCCGACTGGCGGCCCGGATCCGCACCGCCGGCGGCGACCGCGCAGCAACTGCGCGACCAGGTGCTGGATCCCTGGGGGATCGCGCGTGGCATCGTGACGCCGCTCTACGGCGTGCAGCTGGTCTTCAACGAGGACATGGCGAACGGCTTCACGCAGGCGCTGAACGACTGGACGCGGAAGGAATGGCTCGACGCCGACCCGCGCCTCTCCGGCTCCATCATCCTGCCCATGTTCAACACGGAGCACGCGGTCGACGAGATCGAGCGCTGCGCGCCGGATCCCCGCTTCGTGCAGGCCATGGTGCTGGTGATGGGCGAAACGCCGCTCGGCCGGCGGCACAACTGGCCCGTCTTCGAGGCGCTGGTGCGCCACGACCTGCCGCTGGCCATCCATGCCGGTAGCACCTACCGCAATCCCGTGACCTCGCTCGGCTGGCCCTCCTGGTACGCCGAGGACTATCAGGCGAACCAGCAGGCCTTCCAGAGCACCATGGCCTCGCTGATCACCGAGGGCGTCTTCGTGAAGTTCCCGACGCTGAAGGTGGTCCTGCTGGAGAGCGGCGTGAGCTGGCTGCCGGCCTTCCTCTGGCGGCTGGCCAAGGGCTGGAAGGGCGTCCGCTTCGAGGTCCCCTGGCTCGATCGCTCGCCCATCGAGGTGGTGAAGGAGAATGTGCGGCTCTCGGTCCAGCCCTTCGACGCGCCCGAGGATGCCGAGACGGTGAAGCGTCTCATCGACCATCTCGGCAGCGACGAGATGCTGCTCTGGTCCAGCGACTGGCCGCACTGGCAGTTCGAGGGCGACCCGAAGCTGCCGCCGGGCATCGGGCCCGAGCTCGCCCGCAAGATATGCGTGGAGAACGCGCTTTCGACCTATACGCATCTCGCCGCCGCCGATCGCGCAGCGCCTCCACGCGCGGAGCGCGAACCGGCGGCGCAACCATGAGGGAGACTGTCGCATGAACGTCATCCGCCCGCAGGCGGCCCCGGGCCGTCCCCTCGCCGCCACCCAGGGCCTGATCGACGTGGACATCCATCCGCGCGCGAAATCCGTCCACAACTACGACCCCTGGCTTTCCGCCACGATGCGCGAGCGGCTCGCCACCTACGGCATGCGGCCGCGCCACGGCTTCACCAAGGGCCCGCCCTATTTCAAGTCGCAGCCGCTGGCCTCGCGCCTGGATGCCTGGACGCCCGAGGGCGGGACTCCGGCCAGCGATCCGGCCTTCGTCGCGTCCCAGCATCTCGACTACCACGGCGTGGAGATCGGCCTCCTCAACCCGCTGCAGCCCTCCGGCCAGGGCGACCAGAACAACCCCTTCTCCACCGCGATGGCCCATGCCGTGAACGAGTGGCAGCTCGCCTGCTGGGTGGCAGAGGACGCGCGCCTGCGCGCCTCCATCGTCGTTCCCTACGAGGATCCGGAAGCGAGCGCGAAGGAGATCCGCCGGCGCGGCGGCGACCGGCGCTTCGCCCAGGTGCTGCTGATGAGCCGCACCTCGCACCCGCTCGGCAATCCGAAGTACTGGCCGATCTTCGAGGCGGCGCAGGAGGTGGGGCTGCCCATCGGCATCCACGCCTTCGGCTATTCCGGCTGGGCCATGACCAACGGCGGCTGGCCGAGCTTCTACATCGAGGAGGTCAGCGAGCACGCGACCTCCTGCCAGTCGCTGGTCGCCTCCATGGTGCTGGAGGGCGTGTTCGAGCGCTTCCCGAAGCTCAAGGTCGTGCTGATCGAATGCGGCTTCGGCTGGCTGCCGAGCGTCGCCTGGCGGCTCGACAGGCACTTCCCGAGCCTGCGGCACGAGCTGCCGCATCTGAAGCGGCTGCCCTCCGAGCAGATTCGCGAGCATATCTGGGTCAGCACCCAGCCCGTGGAGGAGCCGCCGCGGCCGGAACAGCTGCTGGACTGCATGGGCTGGATCGGCTGGGACAGGATCCTCTTCGCCAGCGACTACCCGCACTGGGACTTCGACGATCCGCGCTACGCGATCCCGAGCTTCATCCCCGAGGCGAAGCGCGCCGCGATCTACGGCGGCAATGCCAGGTCGGTGTACAACTTCGGATGACGCGGCACGTGATCGCGCCCGCGGCGGAGATCGCGCCGGGCGAGCGCCGGGTGGTCGAGCTGGACGGCAAGAAGATCGTGCTGTTCAACCTGGACGGCGAGTTCTTCGCCCTGTCCGACCGCTGCCCGCATCAGGGTGGCTCGCTTTCGCGGGGGAATTCCATGGCGCTGATCCAGAGCCCCTGCCCCGGCGAGTACAGCTACAGCCGCTCGGGCGAGTTCGTGCGCTGCCCCTGGCACGCCTGGGAGTTCGACATCCGCACGGGGAAATCGCAGTTCGACCCGCGGCGGACGAAGGTGCGCGCCTTCCCCGCCTGCGTGGAGAAGGGCGAGGCGCTGCAGCTCCAGGCGGAGACCTTTCCGGTCAGCGTGGAGCAGGACTACGTGGTGGTGGAGGTCTGACGGGGCTTCGCGACAGGCGTCCGCTTCTTCGGTGTTCCCCGCACACGCGGGGATGAGCCGTCTCCGCCCCAGGAAGCCCAACGACACTCGCCGCCCGCTTCATGCCTGAAACGAAACCTTCCCTCGCTTTCGCAGTTACGAAGGCCAGAAAAGGAAAGCCAACATGAATCTCGTCATCTATATCGTAGGCCTCGTCGTGGTTATCGCCGCCGTGCTGAGCTTCTTCGGCCTACGTTAGGCCGAGAACTCCTTCGCCACATTGGCGAAGGCCAGATCCAGCCAGGGCAACAGCGCCTCTACATCCGAGCGCTCCACCGTGGCGCCGCACCAGATCCGCAGGCCGGGCGGCGCGTCGCGGTAGCTGCCGGCATCCAGCGCCACCCCCTCCTCCTCCAGGATCGCAGCCAGCCGCTTCGCCGCGGCGACCTGCTTGTCGTGGTCCATCGCGGTGAACCAGTCGGCCACGATCTTCAGGCAGACCGAGGTGCAGGAGCGCGTCGCCGGGTCCATGGCCAGGAATCGCGCCCAGTCGCTCCGCTCCACCCAGGCGGCGACGGCGGCGAGGTTGCCCTCCGCCCGCGCGATCAGCGCCGGCAGCCCGCCGATGTCCTCGGCCCAGCGCAGCCCGTCCAGCGCGTCCTCCACGCAGAGCATGGAGGGCGTGTTGATCGTGTCGCCCTTGAAGATTCCCTCGTTGATCTTCCCGTCCTTGGTCAGCCGGAAGATCTTCGGCATGGGCCAGGGCGGCGTGTGCTCCTCGAGCCGCTTCACCGCCCGCGGCGAGAGCGCGAGCATCCCATGCGCCGCCTCGCCGCCCAGCACCTTCTGCCAGGACCAGGTGACGACATCGAGCTTGTCCCAGGGCAGCTCCATCGCGAAGGCGGCGCTGGTGGCGTCGCAGATGGTCAGCCCCTCGCGGTCCTCGGCGATCCAGTCGGCCGCGACGAGGCGCACGCCGCTGGTCGTGCCGTTCCAGACGAAGACGGTGTCGCGCTTGGGGTCCACCTTCCAGACGTCGGGCAGGCCGCCATAGGGCGCGCGGATCATCCGCAGCTCGGTCAGCTTCAGCTCGAAGGCGATGTCCTGCGCCCATTCGGCGGAGAAGCTCTCCCAGGCCAGCACGTCCACCCCGCGCGGGCCGAGCAGGCTCCATAGCGCCATCTCGACGGCGCCGGTGTCGGAGGCGGGCACGATGCCGAGGCGGTAGTCGGCGGGCATGCCGAGGATGGCCTTGGAGCGCGCGATCACCTCGGCGAGCTTCGCCTTGGGTGCCGGGGCGCGATGGCTGCGGCCGAGCAGAGCGCCCTCCAGCGCGGCCAGCGAGAAGCCCGGGCGCTTGGCGCAGGGGCCCGAGGAGAAGCAGGGATTTTGCGGCTTCAGCATGGGCGGTTTCGTGCCATGGGCCGCGGCTCCTGTCACCGCCCCTTTCCTTCGCATCGGTCGCGCGGCAGTGTCCGAGGGATGTCGGACATGCTCGAAACCTTCTGCCTCGCCATGCCCAAGGTGGACCTGCACGTCCACCTCCTGGGCGCCGTGCGCCAGGCCACCTTCGCCGAGATGGCCGCCCGCAGCGGCATGACGGAGGCCGAGACGGAGGCGCTCTATGCCCGCGACGCGAAGCCCAGGGGCGTGCTCCACGTGCTGCGGGCCCTGGAGCAGCGCGTGCTGCGCCAACCCGGAGACCTGCACCGCATCGCCTACGAGCACCTGCAGGACGCGGCGGCCCATGGAGTGCGCCATTCGGAGATCTTGTGGAACCCGACCGGCACCGCGCATATCTTTTCCTACGCGAAGGGCGCGGATGCGGTCCTCGCCGGCTTCGCGGACGCCGCCACGGATTTCGGCGTCTCCGCCCTCCTGATCCCCTCGATCGACCGCGAGGCCACGCCGGAGGCCGCGACCCAGCTGACCGAATGGATGCTCGCGCATCGCCGCGATCCGATCATCGGGATGGGCATCGACTATCGCGAGACGGACCGGCCGCCCGAGCTCTTCTGGCGGGCCTGGCGCCTGGCGAAGCAGGGCGGCTTCCGGCTCACCGCCCATGCCGGCGAGTTCGGCTGCCACCCCCGCAACGTGGCGACGGCGCTGGACCTGCTGGAGGTGGACCGCATCGACCACGGCTACACCGTCCTCGAAGACCCCGCGATGGCGGCCCGCTGCGCCGAGCGCGGCGTGCTCTTCACCGTGGTGCCGACCAATTCCTACTATTTGCGCAGCCTGCCGCCCGAGCGCTGGGCGCTGGACCATCCGATCCGCCGCATGCCCGCCGCGGGCCTGCTCATCCATCCCAACACCGACGATCCGCCGCTGCACCAGGTCACGCCCACGCGCTGCTGGCGGATGATGGTGGAGGATTTCGGCTTCGGCCTCGCCGACCTGCGCGGCTTCATGCTCAACGGCATCCGGGGTTCCTTCCTTCCCGAGACTTCGCGCCGGCACCTGGAAGCCGCCTTCGCGCAGGAGTTCGACGCGCTGGTGGCGGAGACCTACCCGGACGGAGTGATCTCATGAAGCGCCGCGCCCTGCTTGCCGCCCCCGCCCTGCTGGCCGCGCCGGCGCGCGCGCAGTCGCGGACCATCACGCTGATCGTGCCCTTCGCGGCCGGCGGCAACGTCGACACCGTCGCGCGGCTGGCCGCAGGGGAGCTGACGCGCCGGCTCGGGCAGAGCGTCATCGTCGAGAATGCGCCCGGCGCCGGCGGCACCATCGGCACCGAGCGCGCGGCCCGCGCCGCGCCGGACGGGCATACCCTGCTGGTCGGCGTCGAGAGCCCCTTCACCATCTCGCCCTTCGTGACGCCCGGGGCCGTGCGCTACGACCCGCTGCGCGATTTCGCCCCCATCGGCATGCTGGCCTCGCTGCCGCTGACGCTGGTGGGCCGCCCCGATCTGCCGGCGGCCGACATGGCGGGCGTGATCGCACTCTCGAAATCGCGGCCGGACGGGCTGACCTATGCGACCTCCGGCACGGGCACATCGCTGCATCTCTGGGGCGAGATCATCGCCAGGCGTTCGGGCGCGAAGCTGGAGCACGTGCCCTACCGGATCGCGGCCCAGATCCCGGCCGACCTGATGGCCGGCCGGCTCGACCTCGCGGTGCTCACCGTCACCAGCACAGGGCGGCTGGTGCGGGATGGCCGCATCAAGGGCTACGCCATCTCCTCGCTGGAGCCGCATCCGGGGCTGCCGGCCCTGCCGCCGCTGGCCCGCCTGCCGGAATTCTCCGGCTTCGAGATGCTGGCCTGGCAGGCGCTTTTCGCGCCGGCCCGGACCGATCCCGCCATCCTCCGCCGCGTCGCGGCCGAGCTGGATGCCATGCTGGCCGATGCGGGCTTCCGCGCAGCGCTCGACCGCGTGGGCATGACGCCCTGGCGCAAGACGCCGGGGGAGCTGACGGCGCTGCTGCGGGCGGACCTTGCGCGCTACGAGGAGGTCGTGCGGCTGGGGAATATCCGCGCGGACTGAGGGCCCGATCGGCCGGCTCGGCGCGCACCGGCAAGCGCCCGTGCTGGACGGAAGAGCGGCATCCGCTCCGCCCGCCGTTCCGCCGAGTTGGCCGGGCCGTTCAGAAGGGGCTCGACGAGGACCGGAGGCCGCCGGCGCGGCCGCCCTCAATCCATCGTCGCGCCTGAGGACCGCACGAGCTCGGCCCAGAAGGCAACCTGTGCCTGCACGAAGGCATCCAGCTGCGCAGCCGTCGCGGGCGGCACGGCGTCGAAGCCCGCGCGCCGCAGGCGCTCCTTCAGCCCGGCATCCGCCAGCACGCGGTCGAAGGCGGCGCGCAGCTGCGTCTGCGTTTCGGTGGGCAGCTCGCGCTGGCCGGCGAAGCCGTACCAGATGTCCGTGTCGCCGAAGGCCGGATAGCCGAGCGAGACCAGCGTCGGCACGCCGGCAAGGAGCGTCGAGGGGCGCGGCCCCGTCGTGCCCAGGGCCTTCAGCCTTCCGTCGCGGATCAGCCCGGCCACCGACGGCACGGATGCGAAGCCGAACTGCGTCTCCCCGGCCATCAGGCCGGTGACGCCCTCGGCGGGCCCGCGATAGGGCACGTTCTCGACCGCGATGCCCGTTAGCATGGCCAGCTGCGCGCAGGAAAGATGCTGCGAGGTGCCGTTCCCAGGCGAGAAATGCCGCAGCGGTGGCTGGCCCGGCTGCCTCGCCCTGGCGATCAGCCCGGCGAGGCTGTCGATGCCGCCCCCGGCCGGGACGATCAGCGCATTGGGCGTCGAGCCGGCGATGGTCAGCAGCGTCAGGTCGCGGGCGGGGTCGAAGGGGATGTTGCGGTAGAGCGCCTTGTTGATGGGAATGGAGCTGGCCGAGACCAGCGCCAGCGTCAGCCCGTCCGGCCGGGCGCGGACCACCTGGCCGATGCCGAGGGTGCCGCCCGCGCCGGGGCGGTTGTCGATCACCACGGACTGGCCGAGCAGCGCGGACAGCTCCGGCGCGACGAGGCGGGCGATGATGTCGTTGGTGGAGCCGGCGCCATAGGGCACCACGATGGTGACGGTGCCGGCCGGCAGCGCCCGCGACGCAGGGATGAATCCGGCAGCGCCGGCAGCGCCGAGCAGTGCCCGCCGGCGCATGATATGCTTATAAGGAGCGAGCATCGAAATCTCCGGCAGCTGTTGCGTCGCACATTGGGGATTTGTGGGCCCGGCGTCCACTGCGTCCGTACGGCTCGGCTCGACGCGGGAAGACTCTTCGGCGAATATTCGCTCCGAAGTTATCGAGGAACTTGCAATGCCCATCACGCCCATGACCGGGACGGCCATGCCGATGCAGCCCATGGTGGCCGGCAAGCGCTGGATGGTCTCCGCCGGGCACTACCTGGCGGCCGAGGCGGGCGCGACCATGCTCGCCGCAGGCGGCAACGCGGTGGATGCGGCGGTCGCCGCCGGCATGACCCTCGGCGTCGTGCATGCGGACCAGGTTCAGTTTTCCGGCGTGGCGCCCCTGCTTATCCACATGAAGGAGCGCGGCGACGTCGTCTCCATCAGCGGCCTGGGCACCTGGCCCAAGGCGACGCGGCCCGAGGTCTTCGTGCCGGAGAACCGCATCCCGCTCGGCCTGCTGCGCACCGTGGTGCCCGCCGCGCCGGATGCCTGGATTCTGGCGCTGGAGCGCTTCGGCACCATGCCCTTCCACGAGGTGGTGCAGCCCGCCATCCGCGCCGCACGCGAGGGCTTCTGCGTCCACCCGATGATGGCGCAGTTCATCGCGCAGTTTCAGGACCAGTATCGGCTCTGGCCACAGAATGCCGAAATCTTCCTGCCCGGCGGGAAGCCTCCGGTGGAGGGCGATCTGTTTGTGCAGACCGACCTCGCGGCCTCGCTGCAATACATGTGCGACGAGAGCGAGGCGGCCACCGCGCGCGGCGGCCACGCGGCCGGGCTGCAGGCGGCGCGCGCGGCCTTCTACACGGGCGACATCGCCCGGACCATGGTGCGCTATCACGAGGAGAATGGCGGCTGGCTGGCGATGGAGGACCTCGCCGGCTACCGCTCCGAGGTGGAGGAGGCCGTCTCCATCGAGATCGGCGGCACGCGCATCTTCTCCTGCCCGGCCTGGTGCCAGGGACCGACGCTGCTGCAGATGCTCCGCATGGTGAGCGGGCTCGACCTGCCGGCGCTCGGCCACAACAGCGCGGCCTATGTCCACGCCATCGCCGAGGCGATGAAGCTCTGCTTCGCGGACCGCCATCGCTGGTTCGGCGATCCGCGTTTCGTGGATGTGCCGCTCGACCTGCTGCTCTCGGAAGCCTACGCGGCCGAGCAGCGCAAGCGCATCGACCCCGACCGCGCCTGGCCCGAGATGCCGCCGCCGGGCGTGCCGGGCAACATGGCGTCGGCTGTTATAGGCACCGTGCCGCCGGTGGAGGGCGACACCTCCTACGCTTGCGCCGTGGACCGCTGGGGCAATGCCGTCTCGGCCACGCCGAGCGACACCTCCTATGAGAGCGAGGTGATCCCCGGCCTCGGCTTCGTGCCCTCCTCGCGCGGCTCGCAGTCCTGGGCCGATCCCTCCAGCCCCTCGAGCGTGCAGCCCGGCAAGCGGCCGCGGCTGACGCCCAACCCGTCCCTGGCCATTCGCGACGGCGAGTTCGTGATGCCCTTCGGCGGTCCCGGCGGCGATCTCCAGCCGCAGGCCATGATGCAGGTCTTCCTGAACCACACCATGTTCGGCATGCCGATCCAGGCCGCGATCGAAGCGCCGCGCTTCGTGACGCATTCAATGCCGCACACCTTCGAGCCGCATCTCTACCAGCCCGGCCGCCTCGACCTCGAGACCTCGCTCGGCGAGGAGGTGGCGCAGGCGCTGTCCGACAAGGGCCATCTGGTCCACATGCGGCCCGCCATTTCGACCAACGTGTCCGGCGTCTGCGCGATCCGTGCCGACCTACGTTCCGGCACGCTCTACGGCGGGGCTGACCCGCGTCGCGCCGCGCGCGCCATTGGATGGTGATCGATATGCAAAGACGTTCTCTCCTCGCCACGCCGGCACTGCTGCTGGGTGCGCCCGCCTCTGCCCAGGGCACGCGCACGCTCTCGATCGGCGTCGCGGCGCCTGTCACGACCATGGACCCGCATTTCCACGACGCGGCGCCGAACAAGGGCCTGGCCTCGCATATCTTCGATGGCCTCACCGATCTCGACGAGCGCTCGCGCGTCATTCCCGCCCTCGCGGAATCCTGGGAGCGCGTGGAGGACAAGCGCTGGCGCTTCCGCCTGCGCCGCGGCGTGCGCTTCCATGACGGGCAGGACTTCACGGCCGAAGACGTGGTCGCCAGCATCGCCCGCACCGGCCGCGTGCCGAATGCCATCGCGCCCTTCACCACCTATACGCGCAGCATCGAGACGGTGCGCGTGATCGACCCACACACGGTCGAGATCGTGACCAAGGTCGTGGAGCCGCTGACACCCGGCAACATGGCTCAGGTGAAGATCCTGCCGCGACGCATCGCGGAATCGGCAACCACCGAGGAATTCAACCGCGGCACGGCCGCCATCGGCACCGGGCCCTTCCGCCTCGTCTCCCACGCGCAGAGCGCCGTCACCGAGCTCGCCCGCCATGAGGGCTACTGGGGCGAGAAGCCGCATTGGGAGCGCGTCTCCTATCGGCCCATCACGGGCGCGGGCCCTCGCATGGCCGCGCTGCTCGCCGGCGACGTGCAACTCGTCGACGCCGTGCCCAGCGGCGACCTCGAGCGCCTCCGCGGCGAGCGCGACGTGGCCATCAGCGAGACGGTCGGCCTGCGCCTCATCTACCTCTGGCTCGACCGCCGCTCCGCCGAGCGCACCGCCGCCATCACCGGGCCGAACGGCGAGGCCCTGGCCCGCAATCCGCTCGACGACCGGCGGGTGCGGCAGGCGCTGTCCATCTCGATCAACCGCCAGGCCATCGTGGACCGCATCCTCCAGGGCGCGGCGGTCCCCACCGGCCAGTTCATGCCGCCCGGCGGCGTCTCCCACGATCCCGCCCGGCCCGTGATCGGCTTCGCGCCCGACCGCGCCCGCGCGCTGCTCGCCGAGGCCGGCTATCCCAATGGCCTTCGCCTCACCCTCAACGGCCCGACCGACCGCTACCTCAACGGCGGACAGGTCATGCAGGCGATCGGCCAGATGTGGCAGCGCGTGGGCATCCGCACCTCCGTCGAGCCGCAGCCCTGGAACCTCTTCGCCGGGCGGCTCAACCAGGGGAACTATTCCGTGGCCCTGGGGGGCGTCGGCAATGCCAGCGGCGATTCCTCGCTGGCGCTGCGGATCGTCGCCGCGAGCTTCGCGCCCGACCGCGGCTTCGGCACGCTCAACTACGGGCGCTACAGCAACCCCTCGCTCGACGCCCTGATCGAGCGCGCCGTCTCCGAGCCGGACGACACGCGCCGCGAGGCGCTCCTCCGCGAGGCCGTGGGCGCCGCGATGGACGACGTGGCGCTCATCCCGCTGCACATCCAGAAGAACATCTGGGCGACGCGCCGCGGCCTGACCTACACGGCGCGCGCCGACGAGCAGACCCGGGCCTGGCTGGTCAGGCCCGGCGCGGCGTGAGAAGCGGCCTGCGGCGGGCCTGAGTCCCGGACCTATCTGTCCGGACAAACTGCAGGGCACTGCGGAAAGCTGCTAAGCACGGCGGAAAGAAGCAAAAGGAGGTCCGCCCGCATGTCCCGCCCGATCCGCCGCCGCACCCTGCTGACCACGCTGGCCGCCGCGCCGCTGGCCGCCCCGGCACTGGCCCAGACCGGCTTCCCGGCGCGGCCGGTCCGCATCATCGTGCCCTATGCCGCCGGCGGCGCCAGCGACATCGTCGGCCGGCTGATGGCGCAGCACGCCACCCGGGAGACCGGCCAGAGCTTCGTCGTCGAGAACCGCGGCGGCGGCGCCACGGTGCCCGGCACGCAGGCGGTGGCGATCGCGCCGGCCGATGGCTACACCATCAGCACCGTCGACAATGCGCTCTCGGTAAATCCGACGATGCTGCGCGGCCGGCTGCCCTTCGACACCGAGAAGGACCTGGCGCCGCTCGGCGTGCTGGTGCAGGCGCCGGTGGTGCTGGTGAAGCACCCGGCGGCACCCGCAGACACCGTCGCCGACCTCCTGGGACGGGCGCGGCAGCGGCCGGGCTCTGTCAGCCTCGCGCATGCGGGCATCGGCAGCCCGACCCATCTGGCGGTGGTGCAGTTCCTGGTGGCGAGCGGTCTGGAGATGACGCCGGTCGGCTACCGCGGGGGCGGGCCGCAGATCACCGCGCTGATGGGCGGCGAGGTCCAGTACGGCTTCATGAGCGTGCCGTCCTCGCTGGCGCAGCTGCAGGCCGGGAGGGTGAAGGCGCTGGCCATCACCTCCCCGGCGCGCAGCCCTCTGCTGCCGGAGGTGCCGAGCTTCCGAGAGGCCGGCCTGCCGGCGGTGGATCTCGTCGGCTGGTGGGGCATGGTGGCGCCGGCGGGCGTGCCGGAGCCGGTGCTGGACCGGCTGCACGCGCTTCTGGTTGCGGCCGTGCATGCGCCGGAGGTGGCGGAACGGCTGCGCACGCTGAATTACGAGCTGGTCGGCGGCAGCCGGGCGGATTTCGCCTCGCTGATCCGCCATGAAATCGCGCGCTGGGCCGATATGGGCGCGCGGGGGGCGCTGCAGGCGGAGTAGGTCAGCCGCCGCGGATCCCGCGCTCGCGGATCAGGCGCCCCCAGGCTTCCGTCTCGCTTTCCATGAATCGCTGGAGCTCGTCCGGCGTGCCGCCCTTGGCGTCGATGCTGAGCTCGGTCAGCCGTCGCTGGACGGCGGGGTCGCGCAGCGCCGTGTTGAAGGCCGCGTTGAGGCGGGCGACGGCGTCGTCGGGTGTGGCGGCCGGCACGACCAGCGCGGACCAGGCGACGGCGTTGTAGCCGGGCACCCCGGCCTCGGCGATGGTCGGCACCTCGGGCAGGGCCGCCGAGCGGGTGGCGGAGCTGACGCCCAGCGCGCGCAGGCGGCCCGACTCGATATGCGCCAGCGCCTCGGGGAGGCTGACGATCATCGAATCCACCCGCCCGGCCATGATGTCCGGCAACGCGGCGGTGGAGCCGCGATAGGGCACGTGCTCGATGGAGACATTGGCCAGCGCCTTGAACATCTCGCCCGCGAGGTGCGAGGCGGAGCCGACGCCGGAGGAGGCCATGGTGAGTCCTCCCGGCCGGGCGCGCGCGAGGGCGAGGAACTCGCTGACATTCGTGGCGGCGATGTGCGAGCCGATGACGAGCACGTTGGGCACGATGCCGCCCATGACGACGGGCCGGATGTCGCGCCGCGGGTCCCAGCCCAGATTGTCCAGCAGGTAGAGGTTGGAGGCGCAGCCCAGCGTGCACATCAGGATCGAATGGCCGTCGGGCGCCGCGCGCGCGCCGGCCTGCATGCCGATATTGCCGCCGGCGCCGGTGACGTTCTCGACCTGCACGGGCTGGCCGAGTTCGGTGGCGGCCCTCTCGGCCAGGACGCGCGCCACGATGTCGGGCGCGCCGCCGGGCGCGAAGGGCACGATGATGCGCAGCGGCTGCGTGGGGAAGCGCGTCTGCCCGGCCGCCGGAAAGATCACGAGGACGGAAAGCGCCAGGATCGCGGCGCGGCGAAGGATCCGCATGATCGACTCCTTATAAGGCCCTGCTTCACAATGCCCTCGTTCTGATTGAAGCTTGCCTGGGAAAACCGCGTCAAGGACGGGATTCATGGATCTGAGCACGGATTCGGCGCGCGCGCTCACGGCCATCGACGAGGCGGAGATGGTCGATCTGCTGCGCCGGATGATCCGGATCCCGAGCCAGCATTTCGAGGAAGGCCCCGTCATGGACTTTATGGCGGAGCGCATGACCGAGGCCGGCTTCGAGGTCACCGGGATGCCGGTGCAGCACCCGCTGCAGAAGGAGCGCAT
This sequence comes from Roseococcus sp. SYP-B2431, assembly GCF_004336745.1. Taxonomy (GTDB): domain Bacteria; phylum Pseudomonadota; class Alphaproteobacteria; order Acetobacterales; family Acetobacteraceae; genus Roseococcus. The sequence goes on along the minus strand of NZ_SJXD01000029.1, from coordinate 167,617 downwards.
GACGCGCCAGTCGATCGGCCGGCTGCGCGGCACGGGCGGCGGGCCGACGGTGATGATCAACGGCCATCTGGACGTGAATGTCCTGATGCCGGGCTGGACCGTCGATCCGCACGAGGCGAAGTACGAGGACGGCTGGATCTGGGGCCTCGGCGCGCAGGACGACAAGGGCAACCTGGCCGCCTCCTTCGCCGCGATCCAGGCCATCCGGAAGGCCGGCATCCGGCTGAAGGGCGACGTGCTCTTCTGCCCGGTGGCGGCGCACAAGGTCGGCGGCACGGGCACGCGGACGCTGGTGAAGAACGGCGTCACGGCGGATTACTGCATCAACCTCGAGCACTCGGCGAACACGATCGGCTCGGTGATCGTGGGCTCGGTGCGGGTGCGGCTGCGGACGAAGACGCCCGGCCTCTTCTTCCGCTTCACCGACGCGGCGCGCGCCGGCTACTTCAACCCGATCGAGCAGCAGGCCCTGATGATCGGCGCCTTCGGGCCCAGCCTCTCGCCGCTGCCGCACAACGGATGGGCGAAGTTCCGCGCCCATCCGCAGCTGCCGGGCTTCCCGATGATCCGCTACGACGCCATCGGCAAGGACCATTACGGCACGGCGAGCGACCTCGTCTTCCAGGTCCGCACCGTGCCGGGCATGACGCTGGAGAGCGTCACGCGGGACGTGGAGGCGGTCGTGGCGGCGCTGAAGGCGCAGCACCCCGCGCTGGATTGCGAGGTGATCATCCCCGGCAACGGCCCGGAGGACCCCTTCTTCATGGATCCGACCGAGCTGCCCGACGCGCATCCGCTGGTCGCCGCCATGATCCACGGCTATCGCGCCGCGACCGGCGGGGAGCCGCAGGTCGGCGGCGTCGAGCGCATCGGCAATTTCGGCGACGGCAACATCATGACGGCGGCCGGCATCCCCTCGATCCAGTTTGGCGCGGGCGACATCAAGCGCTATCCGGAATGGCCGGCGCCGGACGAGCGCGTGCACGTCTCCGAGCTCTCGACCACCGCGCGCACCGTCGCGCATGCGCTGGTGGAGCTCTGCGGATGAGCCTCCTCGCGCCCCTCGACCGCAACGCGCTGACCCATGCCTCGCCCTCCGAGGTGCGCGCGGCCGTCCGGGCGGGGCGCTGGACAGGCACGACCAAGCGCATGGCGCTGGGCTACCACCAGGCCAACGTCACCATCGTGCCGGAGCGGCACGCCTTCGACTTCATGCGCTTCTGCCAGCGCAACCCGCGCGCCTTCCCGCTGCTCGACGTCACCGATCCCGGCGAGCCTTTCGCGCGGCTCGCGGCGCCGGAGGCCGACCTGCGGACGGACATCTCGGCCTATTGCATCTATCGCGACGGCGTGATGGTCGATCGCGTGGCGAACCTGCGCGAGACCTGGCGGCAGGACCACGTCGCCTTCCTCACCGGCTGCAACCTCTCGCTCGATGCGGTGATGATCGAGGCGAGGATTCCCTTTCCCCATCTGGTCCGCGAGAGCGCCTTTCCCGCGCAATACCGCTCGAACATCGCCACGCGCCCGGCCGGCGTCTTCCACGGCCCCATGGTCCTGTCCTACCGCGCGGTCCCGGCGCCTCTGCTGCAGCGGGTGGTCGAGCTGACCTCGCGTTACCCGCTCTGCCATGGCGGGCCCGTGCATGTGGGCGATCCGGCGGCCATCGGCATCGCCGACCTGGCGGCCTGCGACTGGGGGCGCCCGCCCGAGCCGGAGCCCGGCACAACGCCCTGCTTCTTCGCCTGCGGCATCACCGCCCAGGCCGCGGCGCTGGCCAGCGGCATCCCGGAGATGATCACCCATGCGCCGGGGCATCTCTTCCTGACCGACCTTCCGATCTCGGACCGGAGCCTCGGATGAGGCGGCGCGGCAGATGTCGTCGCGCGCATCGCGGCCCAGGCCCTGGGCGAGAGCACGGGGCGGGGCTTCCTCGTGGAGAACCGTACCGGCGGCAGCCCCTCCTGGAGCGTTTCGCCGCCGAGCTCGACGGGGGACGGTGGAGTAGCGACAAGGCTCGGGCCAGGACTTGGCCCGGGGCAGGTCAGGCGGCCTGGCGCGCCGCGTAGCCCTGTGGATTGGCCAGGTGCCAGTTCCAGGCGGTCCGCACGATCTCGTCCAGACCGGCATGGCGCGGCGTCCAGCCCGTCTCGGCGCGGATGAGCGCCGAGGAGGCCACCAGCGAGGGCGGGTCGCCGGCGCGGCGGGGGCCGTTCTCGTAGGGCACTTTGCGGCCCGAGACGCGCTCGATCGCGGCCATCACCTCGCGCACCGAATGTCCTGCCCCATTGCCGATATTGTAGCGCACCGAGCCCCGCTCCAGCCTCGGCAGCACCGCGATATGCGCGGCGGCCAGGTCGGTCACATGTACATAGTCGCGGATCGCCGTGCCGTCCGGCGTGTCGTAGTCGGTGCCGAAGACGTGCAGCGGCGGCGCGTGGCCGAGCGTGGCCAGGATGGCGCGCGGGATGAGGTGCGTTTCCGGCTGGTGGTCCTCGCCGGCGCGGCCGCGCGGGTCGGCGCCGGCCGCGTTGAAATAGCGCAGCGCCGCGGAATGCAGGCCATTGGCCCCCTCGGCCCAGGCGAGCGCCTGCTCGATCATGAGCTTGGACTGGCCATAGGGATTGACCGGGGTCGTCGGCGCATCCTCCAGGATGGGCGTGACGCGGGGCACGCCGAAGACCGCCGCCGTGGACGAGAGGACGAAGCGCAGGCATCCCGCGCGCATCGCCGTCTCGGCCAAGTTCAGGCTGTTGGACAGGTTCTCGCGGCAGTAGCGCAGCGGATCCTTCATGCTGTCGCCGACGAGCGACAGCGCGGCGAGGTGGAACACCGCGTCGAACTTCCAGGCGGCGAAGATCTCGCCCAGGCGCTTCCGCTCGGAGAGGTTGGCATGGATAAAGGTCGCGCCGCCCGACACGGCCCCGCGATGGCCCGTGGAGAGGTCATCTACCACGACGACCTCGTGCCCGGCGTCGAGCAGGGCCAGGACGACATGGCTGCCGACATAGCCGGCGCCACCGGAAACGAGATAACGCGACATGAGACTCACCCGCTTTACTGGGTAACACCTTTGCCCGGGGAATGTGGCACGAATTCGCTAGCGGGCGGGCATTTGGGCCGCAATGAGCACCGCGAGACGGTCGCCCAGCCCCCTGCGGATCTCGCGACCCAGGGCGAGGCGCCGGAGGTCGCGCCGGGCCAGGGTGAGCGGCAGGGCGGCCGCGATGGCCGATCGGGGCAGGCCGCGCAGGCCGGGCGCCTCCGGAGCGCCGGAGGCCAGCTCCCGGATGGCCGGCTGGGCAGCCTGCGGATCGGCCAGGACCGCCTCGGGCCTCACCAGATCGGCGGGCAGCAGGCACCGGCCCTGCGCCGCGAGCGCGGGTACCGCGCGCAGCAGCCCGGCCAGCCCATAGAGCATGCCCGCCTGCTGCAAGGCCGGCAGCAGCGCGGGCGGCGCGCCGAGCAGCCGGCCCGCGACGACGGCAAAGCCGCCGGCCGTCCCACGGAGATAGGCGTGCAGCGCCGGGATGGTGGGAATGCCCTCCTCCTCCGTCTCCGCCTCGCGCGCCTCGGCCATGGCGACGAGGCCCTCGGCGTCCAGGGCGCCCTGGCGGATGGCGGCGTGAAGGGGCGCGGCGACCTCATGCTGGCGGGCGGGACGGCCCTCGACGGCCTCCTCCACGGCCTCCCGCCACCAGGTGAGGCGCATCAGGGCCAGCATGGGGTTGCTCGCGGCCTCGCGGGCGCGGGCCAGCTCGTGGTTGAAGGCGATCAGGGTGAACATTGCCTCCCGCTTCTCCGCCGGGGCGAAGAGCGCGCAGAAGAAGCGGTCCGGATCGTGGCGGCGCGCGATGGCGCCGCAGGGCGTGAGTTCGGGCACGGGAAGCCCATGGCCGCAAGAGCGTAACTCCGCAAGCGGTTGACGCACCCCGCCACCCTGCTTAGCTGCGCAGCATCGCTTCACCAGGAGAAACGCCCATGGCCTTCAGCCTTCCCCCCCTCCCCTATGCCACCGCCGCCCTCGCCGCCCAGGGCATGTGCCAGGAGACGCTGGAGCTGCATCACGGCAAGCACCACAACGCCTATGTGACGGCGCTGAACGGGCTGATCGAGAGCAAGGGCCTCGCCGGCAAGTCGCTGGAGGCGATCGTGGCCGAGGCCGGCAAGGCCGGCGCCGACGGCCTCCCCGTCCTGAACCAGGCCGGCCAGCACTACAACCACATCCTCTTCTGGCAGGTGATGAGCCCCTCGGGCGGCGGCGACAAGCTGCCGGCGAAGCTCGCGGCCAAGATCGACAGCGATCTCGGCGGCCTCGCCAAGTTCAAGGAGGACTTCAAGCAGGCCGGCGTGACACAGTTCGGCTCGGGCTGGGCCTGGCTGATCATCGGCGGCGACGGCAAGCTGAAGATCACGAAGACGCCGAACGGCGCGAACCCGATTTCCACCGGCGAGGGCAAGCCCATCCTCGGCGCCGACGTGTGGGAGCACGCCTATTACCTCGACTTCCGCAACGTCCGCCCCAACTACCTGGACAACTTCCTCAACAAGCTCGTCGACTGGAGCGTGGTCGAGGGCCTGATGGAGAAGGGTGGGCTGGAGAGCGGCCAGAGCGCGTAATTCACGCCCTCAAACGGCGGGCGGCGGCTCCGCCGCCTTGCCTTCCGCCGCGCTGCTGGCGCGCTAGCGGTTGAGTCGGGTGGGCGGCGCCGGCCGCTTTGCGGCCGGATGCTTCGCCGGTTCGCCGCTTCTGAAATGTGTCGCGAGGGGCGTCCGGGAGACCGGGCGCCCTTTTCCGCTCAGGCGGCCGCCACGTCCTTCAGGGCGCGGACGAATTCCTCCGGCGCCTCCTGCGGGGGGTTATGGCCCACGCCCGGCAGGATCCGGCGCTCGAAGCGGCCCGTGAAGCGGCTGGAAGCCCTCGGCGGCGGCGGGCTCACGCCGTCCGAGCCGCCATGCAGGTCGATGGCCGGCACGGTGATGGGCGGCAGCTGCGCCAGGGCGGCCTCGATCGCGTCATGCGCCGGGTCGCCGGCGGCCAGGCCGAAGCGGTGGCGGTAGGACTGGATCACCACCGGCACGTAGTCCTCGTTCTCCCAATGCGCAGCGCTGGCGACGAACTCCGCCGCTGAGAAGCGCCAGTCGGGCGACCATTGCTCCCAGAGCAGCCGGCCGATCTCGCGGCGGTTCTGCTCCAGGCCGCGGGCGCCCCGCGCGCCGTGGAAATAGTACTGGTACCAATGCCGCATCTCGCGGTCGGGCGCGGCCGGCTCGCCGCTGCGGGCGATGTCCTGGATGTTGTAGCCGGTGCAGCTCACCAGGCCGCTGCAGCGCTCCGGATGCAGCGCCGCCACGATGCAGGCGGCGCGGCCGCCCCAGTCGTAGCCGGCCAGGATCGCGGAGGGGATGGCCATCGCGTCCATCAAAGCCAGCAGGTCGGCGCCCAGCGCCCCCTGGCCGCCGGAGCGGATCACGCCGGGCTTCAGCCGCGTCTCGCCATAGCCGCGCAGATGCGGCACCAGCACGCGGTGCCCGGCCTCGGCCATCAGCGCGGCGACGGCATCGTAGCCGCGCGCGGAATAGGGGAAGCCGTGGAGGAGGAAAACCACGGGCCCGGCTTCCGGCCCGTGCTCCTCGACGGCGATGATGGCCTGCGGGGTCTCGACGAACCGCAGGGCCATGGGCTCAGCTCTTGGCGTCGTTGGCGGCCTGCGGACGGATCACGCTGCTGATCGTCCCGCGCACGACGGTCACGCGCACATTGGGCGCGATCTCGACGTCCACCTCGTCGGAGTTCTCCTTGACCTGCTTGATCTCGCCGACGATGCCGCCGGCCGTGATCACGCGGTCGCCGCGCTTCAGGCTGGTGAGCATGCCGCGATGCTCCTTCATCTTCTTCTGCTGCGGGCGGATCAGCAGGAAGTAGAACACCACGAAGATGAGCAGCAGCGGCAGGAGCTGCATGACCATGGCGCTCGCACCTGCGGCGTCCTGGGCATAGGCCGGGGAGATGAGCATCGTTCCTCGCAGTGTGATGGCTGGTGGCGTGGCGGGTGGCGTGGCGGGCCTGGGCCAGATGGCCCGCATGCGTCCCCGCGTCAACAGTCCAGCGATTCATCGCCCTTGCGCAACGCCGCGCGCGCGGCTTCAAAACCCTCCATGGAAACGGAATTGCTGGCCCGCATCGCGGCCGCCCTGGAACGCCTCGCCCCCCCGCCCCCGCCGCCGCCGCGGCTCGAGGGCGCCGACGCCTTCGTCTGGAAGCCGGAACGGAACCAGCTCGTTCCGGTGCCCCATGTCAGCCGGGTCGACATCGTGCTGCTGCAGGGCGTCGCCCGGCAGAAGGAGATCATCCTCGAGAACACGCTGCGCTTCGCCCGCGGCTTCCCGGCGAACAACGCCATGCTCTGGGGCGCGCGCGGGATGGGGAAGTCCTCGCTGGTGAAGGCCGCGCATGCCGAGGCCAATGTGCAGTTTCCCGGCTCGCTGGCGCTCATCGAGATCCATCGCGAGGACATCCGCACCCTGCCCGAGCTGCTCACCCATCTGCGCGCCCAGGAGCGCCGCGCGCTGGTCTTCTGCGACGACCTCTCCTTCGAGAAGGAGGATGCCGACTACAAGGCGCTGAAATCCGTGCTGGACGGCGGCATCGAGGGGCGGCCGGCCAATGTCCTCTTCTACGCCACGTCCAACCGCCGGCACCTCATGCCGCGGGACATGATCGAGAACGAGCGCAGCACCGCCATCAACCCCTCCGAGGCCGTCGAGGAGAAGGTCTCGCTGAGCGACCGCTTCGGCCTCTGGGTCGGCTTCCACAACTGCGACCAGGACACCTTCTTCGCGATGATCGACGGCTATGCCGGCGCCATGTCGCTGCCGGTCTCGAACGAGGAGCTGCACAAGGCGGCCATCGAATGGAGCGTCACGCGCGGCGGCCGCTCGGGCCGCGTGGCCTGGCAGTTCATCCAGGAGATGGCGGGCAAGCTGGAGGTCAAGGTCACATGAAGTTCATCGAGACGCTCGACGAGCTGCACGGCCATTACGGCGTGCCCGGCGCGGCCTCCACGGAGAAGGAGGCGGCCTGGTTCATCCCGGAATACCGCAGGATCATCGAGGCGTCGCCCTTCCTGGCGCTGGCCACCGCCGGCCCCGAGGGGCTGGACTGCTCGCCCCGCGGCGACCGGCCGGGCCAGCTCGTCCGGATCCTCGACGACCGGACGCTGGCCCTGCCCGACCGCCGCGGCAACGACCGGATCGACAGCCTGCGCAACATCCTCCGCGACCCGCGCGTGGCGCTGATGTTCCTGATCCCGGGCAGCGGCAATGCGCTGCGGATCAACGGGACGGCGCGGCTCACGGCCGACGACGGGCTGCGCCGGAGCTTCGAGATGGAGGGAAAGCGGCCGCGGACCGTCGCCATCATCCGCGCCGAGACCATCTACTTCCAATGCGCCCGTGCCGTGATCCGAGCCCAGCTCTGGGAGCCCCATCCAAAGCCCGACCTGCCGACGCCGGGCCAGATCCTGGCGGCGATGACCAGGGGGACCGTGGGCGGGCCGGCCTACGACCAGGAATGGCCGGAGCGCGCCGCGCAGACGATGTGGTGAGGCTGGGCCCCGCGGTCCGCGACACGCAGGGACGCTTCCTCAACCCCGATGGCGGGCCGGCGGGGCAGTCGCTGCGCAACGTCTTCCGGATGATGCGCGAGCGCGGCGGCGTGCCCTGGCCGCCCGCGATCGTCGACCCGCCGCAGCCCCCACCGCCGGACAACGTGCCGGCGGGGCACGCCGCCTTCACCTTCATCGGCCACTCGACCTTCCTGATCCGGCTCGACGACGGCACGACGATCCTGACCGACCCCATCTTCAGCGACCGGTGCAGCCCCCTCTCCTGGGCGGGGCCGAGGCGGGCGCGGCCGCCGGCGATCGCGCTGGAGGCCCTGCCGCGGATCGACGCGGTGCTGGTGAGCCACGGGCATTACGACCACCTCGACATCCCGAGCCTCCAGGCGCTGCACGCGCGGTGGAAGCCCGCGATCTACACCGGCCTCGGGCACGCGGCGCTGATGGCGCGGCACGGCGTTCCCGGCGCGCTGGAGCTGGACTGGGGCGGCGAGGCCGTGCTGCCCGGCGGGCATCGCGCGACCTATCTGCCGATGCGGCATTTCTCGGCACGCGGGCTGCACGACCGCTCGAAGGCGCTTTGGGGTGGCTTCGCGGTGGAGGCGGCGTCCGGCGGGCGGCTGGCCTTCCTCGGGGATACGGCGGCGGGCGGACATCTGGAGGTGATCGGCCGCGCCTTCGGCGGCTTCGGCGCGGCGCTGATCCCGATCGGCGCCTATGAGCCTTTCTGGTTCATGCAGAAGGTCCATATGACGCCCGAGCAGGCGCTGGAGGCGCAGCTGCAGCTCCGCGCCCGCACCGCGATCGCGATGCATTTCGGCACCTTCAAGCTGACGCAGGAGGCGATCGACGAGCCGGAGCGGTGGCTCAGCGCCGCCCGTGGAGAGCAGGATTTCCGCCTTCCCGCCTTCGGCGGGAGCCAGATCCTCCCGCTCGCGGCCCCCTGACCTTTCCCCTGGTCCTGGCGCGACAGACGCGACGCGGAAGATGATGCCGGATCAACCAAGCCGCGATTAAGGTCCTGCGACGAAGGGAGAGGGCGCGCCTGGGCCGCGCCTTCCATGGCAGGATCAACCGGCGGCCAATGTCTTCTCGCAGAATGGCCATGCAGGAGCCGGAGGGCTTCTCGCTCTCCTATCGCAGATTCGGGCTGTGCGGCGGGCGCTACACCGCCTGGACGCTCCCGTCGGGCGCCGAGCTCATGCGCGCCTTCAACCCCCCGGTCGGTGCCGCGCGCGGCCGGCACGAGATGGCGCTGGCGCTGCATCTCTGCCTGGCGCGCGGCCCCGGCCGCATCACGCGCCATATCGGCGAGGTCCGGGATCTGCCGCCGCCGCGCGTCGGGCTCATGACCCTCTCGCCCGGTGCGACGGACCTCGAATACGAGGCCCATGGCAGCACGGAGATCGTGACCCTCACGCTGCCCGAATCGGTCTTCACGGCGGTGGGCGGCAGGGCGGGAGACGCCTTCTCGCGGGGGCTCCTGCCCTTCCGCGATGACGCGCTGCGCAGCGTTCTGCTGGAGCTCACGGAGCGCGCGGCCAGCGGGGCCAGCGAGCGGCTGTACGTGGACCATGCCCAGGCGTTCCTGGCAGCGTCGCTCGCCTCGCCCAGGCGACAGCCGGGCCGGCGGCCGCTGTCCGACCTCGCGCTGCGGCGCGTTCTCGACGCCATCGAAACCTCGCTGGCGGAAACGCCCTCGGAACCGCCCTCGCTCCAGGCCCTGGCGGATCTTGCCGGCCTGTCCGTCGCCGAATTCGCGCGGTGCTTCCGCGCGGCCACGGGCGAGACACCGCATGCCTTCGTCACGCGGCGAAGGATCGAACGGGCCCAGGCGCTGCTGCGCGGCCGGCCCTCGCTCCCCCTCGCCGATCTCGCGGTGGCGCTCGGATTCGCGGACCAGGCGCATTTCAGCCGCCGCTTCCGCCAGGTCACCGGCACCACGCCGGCCAGGTTCCGCCGCGGCGCCTGACCCGCGCAGAAAGAGACAGGCGCAGCAAGAGACAAAGGCCCGGCGCCGTTCAAGACCCGACTGCCGCGATCCGGCAAGGCAAGTGCAACAAGGAAGGTGGACCCACATCCATGCAGCTCGACCTGAACCGCTTCACCGAGATCGAGGACGCGACCATCGGCATCCTCACGATCGACGGGGTGTTCCAATGCTTCACGCTCGAGGATGTCGAGCGGCAGCAGAAGGTCGCCAAGGTGACCGCGATCCCCTGCGGGATCTATCCCGTGAAGCTGACCCACAGCAAGAAGTTCTCCGAGAAGTACAAGGCGGCCGGCCTGAGCGAGCTCGTCCCGCTGCTGATCGGCGTGCCGAACTACGAGGGGATCCGCATGCACATGGGCAAGAACGCCAGATGGAGCGAGGGCTGCATCCTGGTCGGCCACTGGGACACCAAGCACGGCGCCACGATCTCGGACACCTACAAGGTCTACAAGGCGTTCCATCGGCGCCTGTCGGCGGCGAAGGACGAGATCCGGATCACCGTCCGCAGCACGACCGGGAAGTTCGAGGCCAAGGTGGCGCATCCCACCCAGCCGCTCTTCAAGGGCCTCTATGATTCCCGTGGCCTCTACGAGGGCAGCAACATGTGCACGGTCCAGCCCGCCGCCTTCGGCGCGCAGCTGGAGCCCAACATGTCCTTCGCGCGGCCGGGCGGCTTCGGCTGACGGCCGCCGCGGCCGGGCGGCCGCGGCGCCTCGGCCGGCCTCACCGGCCGAGGCTGCGCTGGATCTGGCCCATCAGCGACTCGAAGTTCGCGCCGGTATAGGGCGGCGGGTTGATGTGCACCGTCGCCACACGCTTCACGTAGCGGCGCGCATAGCCGCTGCGCCGCATGAACCAGTCGATGAAGCTCTCGAAGGCGGGCGCATCGGCCAGCCGGAAATGGCCGAAATTCGCATCGAAGAAGCGCCAGCCGCGCGGGCCTTCGTTCATCATCGCCACCGCATGGGCGCAACCGTCGCCCGCGATGTAGATGCAGTGGCAGCCCTGCGCCGCATCGCCGGCCCGGCGCAGGAGCTGGCCATCCATCACCCTCGGCGCCTCCACCACCGCACCCAGGTTCAGCCGCAGCCCGTACTGCGCGTACACCTCCTGGAACTGCAACGGGAAGGCCCTCGACCGGTCGCCATAGCCCTGGTGGACGATGATCTGGTCGCGGGCCGCCTGCCAGTCCGGGTATTCGCAGAGCTTCGTCTTGCGGTCGAAGGGAAAGTCGAAGGCGGCGTAGCGCAGCGCGATCCAGCGCGAGGCCAGTCCGGCGCAATAGCCCCTGGAGATCCCTCCCCATGGCCCGGGCATCCGGTTGCCATCCTCGTCCTTCGCCAGCGGCGCCGTGTTTCCCTGGCGCAGCGCATAGACCAGGACGCCCCGCGCATTCGCGTCCGCTTGCAATCGGGTCATCGCCATCGCGGCTCCCTCTCCTTCTCTGTTCCGTGCCGCCGATCGCTTCCGGCGGGCTCCGGCCCCAAATGCGGGCAGGCCGGGCGGCCGTCTTGAACGGCGTCCGGATTTTGTCGGTTCTGGAGAGAGCTCGCCCGCCCAGCCAGCCTCAGCGTTTGAGGGAGTTCGTGAGCACCGCCATCCCGCGCCCGAAGGCCGCGCCCGTATAGGGGGGCGGGCTGATGTGCACCGTCGACACCCGGTTCGCGAAGCTCTGGTTATAGCCGCTCGTGGCCATGAACCAGTTAATGAAGCTCTCGAACGCTTGTGCGCTCGGCAGCCGGAAGTGTCCGAAATTGGCGTCGAAGAAGCGCCAGGCGCCCGCCGGCGAGTCCTCGCGCTGCATCGCCACGGCATGGGCGCCACCAGTGCCTTCGATATAGATGCAGTGGCAGCCCTTCTCCGCCTGCCCGACGTGGCGGAGCATGACGCCGTTCATCGCCATGGGCTGATCGATGGTGGCCCCCTGGTTGACGTGCAGGGAGTATTTCGCGAAGGCCGCCCTGAAGCGCATCGGAACGGGCTTCGATATGTCCTGCCACTCGTCGATGACGATGTTCTGGTCGCGCGTGCTCTGCCAGTCCGGCGCCTCGCAGATCTTCGTCGCCCTGTCGAACTTGTAGTCCATGAGGGCATAGCGCAGGGCGATCCAGCGGACGGCGAGACCGGCGCAATACCCGGCGTGGATCGGACCCCAGGGGCCGGGAACCGCCAAGGGCGCGGTCTTCGCCTGTTCCAGCGCGTAGACGAGGAAGCCGCTCTTGTCCGCCCCCGCCTGCAGATGATTCATGGCCATGGCCGGTGTCTCCAATCCCTTCGGTCCTGCCGGCTCGCAACGGCAGCCGGGCGAGCCCCCATGCAACCGGCCGGTCATCCGGTCTTGAAGGGCGCGCGGCGGTTTGTCGGTTTCGGAGCAGGCGCTTCGGCCTTTCCCGAAGCGTCCGGCCCGGTTCGGGAGGCAGGTTGCGCATCTCCATCGGGATGCCGCCTCATGTCCTCCTCGCAACTCGCCGCCGCCACGCCCCGAAAGGACGACCTGCCCATCCTTCACGCGCGATTCTTCGGATGGCGGGTCACCTGGGCCGCCTTCACCGTCGCCGTCTTCGGCTGGGGAATGGGCTTCTACGGCCCCCCGGTCTTTCTCTTCGCGGTGCATGAGGCGCGCGGCTGGCCGGTCTGGATGGTCTCGGTCGCCGTCACCTGCCACTTTCTGCTCGGCGCCTTCTGGGTCGCCAACCTGCCGGCGCTGCACCGGCGCTTCGGGGTCGCCGCCATCACCCGCGCGGGCGGGCTGCTGAGCCTCTGCGGCATGCTCGGCTGGGCCCTGGCCGAGGCGCCCTGGCAGCTCTTCCTCGCCACCGCCGTCAGCGGCGCGGGCTGGGCCGCGACGGGTGCCGCCGCCATCAACGCCATGGTCGCGCCCTGGTTCGTCCGGCGCCGGCCGGCCGCGCTGAGCACGGCCTATAACGGCGCCTCGGTGGGCGGCATCCTCCTCTCGCCGCTCTGGGTCGTGGCGATCGGGGCGCTGGGCTTTCCCTGGGCCGTCGCGCTCGTAGGCGGCGCGATGGCGCTGACCCTCTGGTGGCTGGCCGGGCGGTACCTTTCCACCTCGCCCGCGGAGCTCGGCCAGGAACCGGACGGCGGCGCGGCGGGACCGCCGGCGGCGAAGCCCGTCCCGCGCCACGCCTCCCTGCCCGGCCGCGCGATGTGGACCAACCGGCGCTTCCTGACGCTGGTGGCCGGCACCTCGCTCGGGCTCTTCGCGCAGATCGGGCTGATCGCGCATCTTTTCTCGCTGATGGCCGGACCGATGGGGCCCGGGCTCGCCGGGCTGGCGGCGGGGCTCGCGACCGCCTGCGCCATCCTGGGGCGGACGGGGATGGGCTGGCTGCTGACGCCCACCGCCGACCGCCGGATCGCCTCGGCCGGCAATTACGGGCTGCAGGTGGTCGGCTCGCTGGTGCTGCTCGCCTCCGGGGGGAGCGACGTGACCCTGCTGCTGCTCGGTGTCGCGCTCTTCGGGCTGGGGCTGGGGAACGCGACCTCGCTGCCGCCACTCATCGCGCAGCAGGACTTTTGCCCCGCGGACACGGCGCGCGCGGTGGCGCTCTCCACCGCCTGCGGCCAGGCGGCCTATGCCTTCGCGCCGGCCGCCTTCGGGGCAATGCGCGACATCTTCGCCGATACGGATGCGTTCTTCCTCACGGCCGCGGCGGTCCAGGTCATGGCGGCCATCGCCATGCTCGCAGGGCGTCAGCCCTCGAGGTGAGGCCGCTTGCGGTGCCGGGCCAGCAGCCCGTCCACCGGACCCGCGATCAGCGAGATCACCCAGAGCCCGGACGCCGCCAGCACGATGGCCGGGCCGCTCGGCAGGTCGGCATGGTAGGAGGCGAGCAGGCCGGCCAGCGTCGCCGCCAGGGCCAGGCCCACGGCGGCCGTCACCAGCCCGCCGACCTCGCGCGCCCAGTGCCGCGCCGCGATGGCGGGGAGCATCATCAGCCCCACTGCCATCAGGCTCCCCACCGCCTGGAAGGCCGCGACGAGGTTGACCACGACCAGCGCCAGCAGCCCCAGGTGCCAGACGCTGCCGCGCACGCCCACCGCCTGGGCGAAGGAGGGGTCGAAGCATTCCAGGATCAACGGTCGCCAGGCGAAGGCCAGGAAGAGCAGCGTCGCGCTGGCCGCGCCGCCCATCAGCAGCAGCGCCGCGTCATCGACGCCGAGCACGGAGCCGAAGAGAAGCTGCGTCAGTTCCACCGCCGAGCCGCGCCAGGAGATGAGGGCGACGCCGGCGGCCAGGGCCGTGAGGTAGAGGCCGGCCAGCGCCGCGTCCTCCCGCCCGCCGGTGGCCCGCGCCAGGGCGCCGGAGCCGAGCGCGACGACCAAGCCAGCGATCAGCCCGCCCAGCGCCAGGGCCGGCATCCAGAGGCCGGCCAGCACGAAGCCCAGCGCGACGCCGGGCAGGATGCCGTGGGCCAGCACGTCGCCGGTGAGGCTCATGCGGCGCAGCATGAGGAAGACGCCCAGCGGGGGCGCCGAGAGGCTGAGGGCGAGGCAGCCGACCAGCGCCCGGCGCAGGAAGCCGAACTCGGCGAAGGGCGCGAGGAAGGTGTCCCAGATCATGTCGTGGCGGCGGCGCGGCTTGGAGCTTGAGGACCGGCGCGCCGGTCCCGCGCGCCCATGGAAAGCCGGATCATGATCCGGTCGGCGTCCGCGAACCCGTCATGATCTAGGCCGCGCAGGCCTCGGCGCCTTCGGTCCAGGCTTCCGACATCATCCGCGCGCGCATCCGGTTCTCGGCGGAGAGCGCCGTCTCGGTCGGCCCGCAGGCGATGCCTTCGCGCGCGAGCAGCAGCGTCTCGGGGAATTCGCGGCGCACGAGGTCGAGGTCGTGCAGCACGGCCAGGATGCTGCGGCCCTCGCCATGCCAGCGCCGCATCACGGCCAGCAGGTCGGTGGCCGTGCGGGCGTCCAGCGCGTTGAAGGGCTCGTCCAGCAGGATGATGGGCGCGTCCTGCAGCAGCAGCCGGGCGAAGAGCAGCCGCTGGAACTGGCCGGAAGAGAGGCTGCCCACCGGGCGCCGGGCGAAGCCGTGCAGGCCGACGGCGTCCAGCGCGGCCTCGACCCGCTCGGGCCTGGGCGTCGCGCGGAAGGCGCCGCTCTCGGCCCAGAGCCCGAAGAGCACGGCGTCGCGGCAGGTCAGCGGGAAGCTGCGGTCGAGCGCCGCCTGCTGGGGCAGGAGGGCGATCTGCCCGGGCGCCACGCCCTCGATCCGGCCGGAGGAGGGCGCGTGAAGCCCGGCGATCGCGCGCAGCAGCGTGGACTTCCCGGCACCGTTGGGGCCGACCACGGCCATCATCGCGCCCGGCCTCAGAGCGAAGGAGAGGTGGTGGACCGCCGGGCGGCGCCCATGTGTGACCGTGAGATCGCGAACGCGAATTTCGGAGGGCCTCATGCCGCCAGCGCCCAGGCGATGGCCGACCACAGCACCGCCAGCAGCGCGGCAGCCAGGACGACCCGCGCCGAGCTGCCGCTCGCCAGGTCGAGGGGATGGGTCCAGGGCGACATGATGTTATCCCATAACATGGGCAGCCCCAGGTCGCCAAGCAAGTCGGGTCCGCGATAGGATGGCGCCCATGCCCAATCCCGACGACGCGTTGCGGTCGGCCCTGGCGCGCCACCGCGCCATCGCGACCTTCCTGCTGGTGGTCATGGCGGGGCTCACCCTCCTGGCCTATCGCCTGCCCCCCAATTTCTGGACGGATCTGCTCGCCGCCTCGGCCAAGGCCGGTGTGGTGGGCGGGCTCGCCGACTGGTTCGCGGTGACGGCGCTGTTTCGCCGGCCCCTGGGACTGCCGATCCCGCACACGGCCATCATTCCGCGGCAGAAGGAGCGTCTGGGCCAGGGGCTCGGGCGTTTCGTAGCCAACCACGTCTTCACCGAGGCGGAGCTGCGCCGGGTGATCGCGCGGCTCGACATCGCCAGCATCCTGGCGGGCTTCCTGGCCGATCCGAAAACCTCGCGGCCGGCGGCCCAGGCGCTGGCGGCCGCGGTGCCCCGGCTGCTGCGGACGCTGGAGGACGGGCGGGCGCTGCGGCTCACCGGGCGGCTGCTGCCCCGCCTGGCGGGTGGACCGGCTGCGGCGCTGGTGGTCGCGCGGGCGCTGCGGGCGCTCATGGCCGGCGGGCAGCACCAGGCGGTGTTCGACCTGGCGCTGGCGCAGCTCAAGATCGTGCTCGCCGCCAAGCAGGAGGAGTTGCGGGACGCCATCAAGCGCCGCGTCCGCGAGCAGGGCGGCAAGCTCATGGGCTGGGCCGCCGGCGCCTATGTGGCCGACAAAGTGCTCGCCGTCCTGAACGCCGAGCTGGAGAAGGTGGAGCCCGGCGAGTCCGACCTCCGCCTCGCCTTCGAGGCCTGGATCGAGGCCGAGATCGCCCGGCTGGAGAACGAACCCGAGCGCGCCGCCGCCATGGGGCGGGCAATCCGTTCCGCGCTGTCCCATCCGGCGGTGGCGGAATGGCTGGGCGACATCTGGGCCCGGCTGCGCGAGGCGGTCGTCGCGGATGCGGCGAACCCGGAAGGCCGCACCATCGCCCTGATCGGGGCCGCGCTGGTGAACACCGGCACCTTCCTCGCCGAGGACGAGGCCGCCCGAGCCCGGCTCAACGGCGCCGTCGAGGGGGCCTTCGCGACGCTCGTGCCCTCCGCCCAATCGCGGCTCGCCGAGTTCATCGCGGGCGTGGTGAAGGGCTGGGACACCGCCGAGGTGACGGAGAAGATCGAGCTCCGTGTCGGCAAGGATCTGCAATACGTGCGGATCAACGGGACCGTGGTGGGCTTTCTCGCCGGCGGCGCGCTCTATTTGCTGATCTTCTGGCTGGCCGAAGGAAGGGTGGTCCACTGATGCTGACGCCGCTGAATTCCTTCGACGAGCTCTCCCCCGACCAGGGCTTCGCCTTCGGCTCCTTCGCGCTGAGCCAGGACGAGATCATCGCCTATGCGTCCAAATACGACCCGCAGCCCTTCCACCTGGATCCCGAGGCCGCCAGGGCCGCGCCGCTCTTCGGCGGGCTGGTGGCGAGCGGGCTGCACACCATGGGCTGCTGCTTCGGGCTGATCATGGGCAGTGGGCTGTTCCGCGCGGTGAGCTTGGGCGGCAGCCAGATCGACACGAAATGGCCCGCTCCGCTCCGGCCGGACGAGACGGTGGCCGTCACCGGGCAGGTGGAGAGGCTGACGCCGTCCAGGTCCAGGCCGGAGCTCGGCGTGGCGATCATCCGCTACACGGGCACGCGGATCGCGGACCAGAGGCCCGTCATCGAGATGGTCGCGACGCATTTCCTGAAGCGCTGATCAGGCGAGGCGCCGCCGACCACCCGCTCGGCGCGCCGCCGGGGGTTCGGCTCGATAGCCACGCGGATCGCGGACGGCGATCGCGTCGCCCAGGAGAACATAAAAAGGGCGGGCCAGGTTTCCCCGGCCCGCCCTCTTCAGGGACTTGGAAGGCTCAGCCCGCGGCCTTCATGATCTCGTCGGCCACGTTGCGCGGCACGGGATCATAGTGGTGGAACTGCATGGAGAAGGAGGCACGCCCCTTCGTCATGCCACGCAGGTTGGAGATGTAGCCGAACATCTCCTTCAGCGGCACATGCGCCCGGACGATGACCGAGGTGCCGGCCATGTCCTGGTTCTGGATCACGCCGCGGCGGCGGTTGAGATCGCCCACGACGTCGCCGACATGGTCCTGCGGGGTGGTCACCTCCACGTCCATGATCGGCTCCAGGATGACCGGGCCGGCCTTCTTCATGCCCTCGCGGAAGCAGGCCTTGCCGGCGATCTCGAAGGCCAGGGCCGACGAGTCGACGTCGTGGTACTTGCCGTCCACCAGGCTGAACTTGAAGTCTACCGTGGGGAAGCCCGCGAGCACGCCCGTATCGGCCTGCACCTTGATGCCCTTGTCGACCGCGGGAATGTACTCCTTCGGCACCGAACCACCGACGATCGCGTTCACGAACTCGATGCCCTTGTTCCGCTCCAACGGCTCGAAGGTGATCTTCACCTCGGCGTACTGGCCCGAACCGCCCGACTGCTTCTTGTGGGTGTAGGTCTCGGTGTGCGGCTTGGTGATCGTCTCGCGATAGGCGACCTGCGGCGCGCCGATATTGCAGTCGACGTTATACTCGCGGCGCAGACGGTCCACGATGATGTCGAGATGCAGCTCGCCCATGCCCGACAGAATGGTCTGGCCGGTCTCCTGATCGGTCTTCACGCGCAGCGAGGGATCCTCGCCCGCCAGCTTCTGTAGGCCGATCGTCATCTTCTCGACGGCTTCCTTGGTCTTCGGCTCGACCGAGATGTCGATGACGGGCACCGGGAAGGCCATGCGCTCGAGCACCACCGGATCCTCGGCGGAGGCCAGCGTGTCGCCCGTGCCCGTGTCCTTCAGGCCGACGAAGGCGGCGATGTCGCCGGCGACGACTTCCTTGATCTCCTCACGCTTGTCGGCGTGCATCTGGAACATGCGGCCGATGCGCTCGCGATGGCCCTTGGTCGTGTTCATGACCATGTCGCCCTGGCGCAGGACGCCCGAATAGACGCGCACGAAGGTCAGGTTGCCGTACTTGTCGTTGATGATCTTGAAGGCGAGGCCGGCGAAGGGGCCGTCCATCTTGACGGGGATGATGCGGCGCTCGGCCGTCTCGTCCTGGCCTTCCTCGGGGGCGACCTTGATGCCCTCGACGTCCATCGGGCTCGGCAGGTAGTCGACGACGGCGTCGAGAAGGGGCTGCACGCCCTTGTTCTTGAAGGACGAGCCGCAGAGCACCGGGCGGAACTCGCCCGAGATCGTGCCCTTCTTGATGCAGCGCTTCAGGGTCTCGACCGAGACATCGCCCTTCTCGAAGTATTCCTCCATGGCCGTCTCGTCGATGCCGACGGCGATGTCGAGAAGCTTCTGGCGGTACTCGGCCGCCGTGTCGGCGAGGTCGGCCGGAATCTCGACCACGTTGAACTTGGCGCCGAGCTCGTCGCCTTCCCAGATCAGGGCCTTCATCTCGACCAGGTCGACGATGCCCTTGAGGCTGTCCTCGATGCCGACCGGGATCTGCAGCGCGACCCAGTTGATGCCGAGCTTCTCGGTCAGCGTGGCCGCGGCCTTGAAGAAATCGGCGCCGGTGCGGTCGAGCTTGTTGACGTAGATGATGCGCGGCACGTTGTAGCGGTCGGCCAGGCGCCAGTTGGTCTCGGACTGCGGCTGCACGCCGGCCACGCCCTCGATCACGAAGATGGCGCCGTCCAGCACGCGCAGCGACCGGTTCACCTCGATGTTGAAGTCGATGTGGCCCGGGGTGTCGATGACGTTGATGCGGTAGCCGTTCCACTCGGCGGTCACGGCCGCGGAGGTGATCGTGATGCCGCGCTCGCGCTCCTGCTCCATGTAGTCGGTGGTGGTGTTGCCGTCATGGACCTCACCGATCTTATGGCTCTTGCCGGTGTAGTAGAGGATGCGCTCGGTCGTCGTCGTCTTGCCCGCGTCGATATGCGCGGTGATGCCGATATTGCGAATCTTCTCGAGCGGTGTGTGAGCCACGTTAGGCCTCCATGCGGCAAGGCAGGACAGCCCCTCTCGGTGCCGCCTGCCCCATCTCTTACGGTCAGAATATGTCCAGTGGGCGGGGAGATGCCCCCTCCCGCCGGAATTTGCAAGCCGTGACGCGGGGGATGGCCCTGCACCAGGCGCGGGGGTCGGGCTCGCGGCGGGTTCTCCTGGGCCGGCCGAAGCCCGCCCCGCCCTCCACGGCGCGCCCATCCGCTTCCGCAAGGCCGGGCGGAGGCGCCCCTTCAGCGAGGGGCGAACCCGCGCCCGAGTGGCGAATCGGGCGATCGGTCGGCCCGGCCGTCGCGGTGGACGAAGGCCGCCCCCCTCACTTCAGGCCGGCGCAGAACTTCTGGATGCGGGCGCAGGCCTCGGTCAGCAGCTCGTCGCTGGTGGCGTAGCTGATGCGGAAATGGCCGGGGAACATGAAGGCCGAGCCGTGCACGGCCGCAACGCCCTGCTCGTCCAGCAGGGCGATGACGAAATCCTCGTCGGTTTCGATCTTCCTGCCGCCGGCGCTGGTCTTGCCGAGGCAGCCGTTCACCGAGGGGAAGACGTAGAAGGCGCCCTCGGGCGTGATGCAGTGGATGCCCTCGGCCTTGTTGAGCAGGCCGACCACGAGGTCGCGCCGGCGCTCATAGACCTTGCGCATGTCCTCCACGCTCTCCTGCGGGCCGTTGAGCGCGGCGACGGCCGCGGCCTGGCTGATGGAGCTCGTGCTGCTGGTCGACTGGCTCTGCAGCTTGTCCATCGCCTTGATGAGCTTCGTGGGCGCGCCGGCGAAGCCGATGCGCCAGCCGGTCATGGCATAGGCCTTGGAGCAGCCGTTCATGGTCAGCGTGCGGTCATGGAGCTTCGGCTCCACCGCGGCGAGGGTCGAGCCCTGGAAGTCGCCATAGACCAGCTTCTCGTAGATGTCGTCGGTGAAGACCCAGACGTCAGGGTGGCGCAGCAGCACCTCGGCCAGGCCCTTGAGCTCCTCCCTGGAATAGGCGGCGCCGGTGGGGTTGCAGGGGTTGTTCAGGACCAGCCACTTGGTCTTGGGCGTGATCGCAGCCTCGAGCTGCTCGGGCGTCATCTTGAAGCCCTGGTTCTGCCCGGCGGCGACGATGACCGGCTTGCCGCCCGCCAGCGCCACGATGTCGGGGTAGGAGACCCAGCAGGGGGCGGGGATGATGGCCTCGTCGCCCTCGTCCATCGTGGCGAGCATGGCGTTGAAGATCACCTGCTTGCCGCCGGTGGAAACGATGATCTGCTCCGGCTTGTAGTCCAGCCCGTGCTCGCGCTTGAAGTAGCCGGCGGCGGCCTTGCGCAGCGCCGGCGTGCCGGCCACGTCCGTGTAGCGCGTGTCGCCGGACTGGATGGCGGCGATGGCCGCGTCCTTGATGTGCTGCGGCGTCTCGAAATCCGGCTCCCCGGCCGAGAGGCTGATGACGTCTTTCCCGGCCGCCTTCAGCTCACGCGCCTTCGTGGAAATCGCGATGGTCTGGGAGGGGGAGATGCGGTCGAGCCGTTCGGCGATGAGGTTCATGGTCCGTCCTAGGGAAGCCGCGGGGAAATTCGCGGCGGCGGACCCTAAGCCCCCCCGACCCGCCGTTCAACCCGCTCGGCGGCGGAACACCCATGCAATCGCGCTCAGCACCGCCCCGACGACGAGGAAGACCGCGGCCAGCGCATTGGCCTCGGGCGTCATGCCGAGGCGGAGCTGGGAGAAGAGGTAGACCGGCAGGGTGGTGGCGCCGGGACCGGAGACGAAGCTCGCCAGCACCACGTCGTCCAGCGAGAGGGTGAAGGCCAGCAGCCAGCCGGCCGCGAGGCTCGGCGCGATCAGCGGCAGCGTCACGGTGCGGAAGACGGCGAAGGGCGATGCGCCTAGGTCGGCGGCAGCCTCCTCCAGGGCGGGATCGAGGCCGGCCAGCCGCGCCTGGACCAGCACGGCCACATAGGCCATGCCCAGCGCGGAATGGGCCAGCCAGACCGTGACCGCGCCGCGCTGCGCCGGCCAGCCGGTGAGCGCCTGCAGGCCGACGAAGAGCAGCAGCAGGGACAGGCCCGTCACCACCTCGGGCAGCACCAGCGGTGCCCCGGCCAGGGCGCCGAAGACCGGCCTCCCGGCGAAGGGGCCGTGCCGCGCCAGCACCCAGCCCAGCGCCATTCCCAGCAGGGTGGCGAGGCTGGCCGCGGCGGCGCCGATGCGCAGCGAGAGCCAGGCGGCGTCCAGGATCCGCGCGTTGTTCGCCAGGGCGGTGAACCAGCGGAGGGAGAAGCCGCCCCATTCGAAGGGGACCCGGCTGTCGGAAAAGGCATAGCCGGCCAGGAGCAGGACCGGCGCCCAGAGGAAGGCAAGGCCGAGGACGAGGAGCACCCGTCTCACTTCAGCACCGAGAGCCGCTGGTAAAGGGCGATCGGGACCAGCAGCAGCGCCAGCAGGGCGGTCGAAAGCGCGGCGGCCGTGGGCCAGTCGCGGGTCTGGAAGAACTCGCCCCAGATGGCGCGGCCGATGAGCATGGAATCCGGCGCGCCGAGCATCTCAGGGATCACCACCTCGCCGGCCGCCGGGATGAAGACGAGCAGGAAGGCCGCCGCCGCCGCCGGCGCCGCGAGCGGCAGGGTGACGGTGAGGAAGACCGTCATCGGCCGGGCGCCGAGGTCGGCGGCGGCCTCCTCGACGGCGAGGTCCCGCCTGGCCAGCGCGGCCGCCAGCGGCAGCACGGCGAAGGGCAGGTAGGAATGCACCATGCCGGCCAGCAGCGCGCCGTCGCTGTAGAGCAGCGGCAGGGGCTCGGCGATCACGCCCAGCCGCAGCAGCATGGCGTTGATCCAGCCATGGTCCCGCAACAGCCCGACCCAGGCGGTGAGCCGCAGCACGAAGCCGGTCCAGAAGGGCAGCAGCACCAGGGCCAGCAGCGCCGGCTGCCAGGCGGGCCGGGCGCTGGCGATGCCCAACGCCATGGCGAAGCCCAGAAGCAGGCAGAGCCCTGCCGTCACCGCGGCCAGCCGCAGCGAGCGCAGGAGGGTGTCGAGGTAAAAGGTGTCGGCGAAGATGAGGGCCCAGGAGTCCCAGCTGCCTTGCCACCCGGCGCGGCCGAGGGGCGGGACCACGGGCGGGACGCCCGCATCGGGCGTGCTGAAGCTCATGCCGATCACGATGGCCAGCGGCGCCGCGACCAGCGCCAGCAGCGCCAGCCAGGCCACCCCGCGCGTCATGCGGCGAGCGGCGCCAGGGCGGCGGCGTCCCAGGCGAGGAGGATGGCGGCCCCGGCCTCCGGAAGCGCCGCGCCGGCCGGCAGCACCACGCGCAGCAGCGGACCGCCCGCGACCTGCGCGAGCAGCAGCGCGTCGCCGCCGCGAAAGGCGAGATCGGCGACGGTGGCCGGGGTGCCGTTGATCGCCGGGAGCGCGTCCACGAGTCGGATCCGCTCGGGGCGCAGCGCATAGGCGGGCGCCGCGACCTCGGCGCCGAGCGGCAGCGTTCCGGCCTCCAGCACGTTGGCGGCCCCCAGGAAGCGCGCGACGGAGCGCGTCGCCGGGCGATCGTAGAGCTCGCGCGGCGACGCGACCTGGGCGATGCGGCCCTGCTCCAGCACCGCGACGCGGTCGGCCAGCGCCAGCGCCTCGGCCTGGTCGTGCGTCACCATCACGAAGCTGGCGCCGAGCCGTCGCTGCAGCGCGCGCAGCTCCAGCCCGGTGCGCTCGCGCAGCCCGGAATCCAGCGCGGCGAGCGGCTCGTCCAGCAGGATCAGCGAGGGGCGCCGGGCCAGCGCGCGGGCCAGCGCCACGCGCTGCTGCTGCCCGCCCGAGAGCTGCCGCGGGCGGCGCGCCTCCATCCCGCCGAGGGCGAGCAGCGCCACCAGCTCCGCCACGCGCGCGGCGATGGCCGCCCGGCCCTCGCCCGCCCGGCGCAGGCCATACGCGATGTTGTCGGCGACGCTGAGATGCGGGAACAGCGCATAGGACTGGAACATCATCGCCACGTCGCGGGCGGGCGGCGGCTGGCGCGAGATGTCCTGGCCGCGCAGCAGCACGCGCCCCGCATCCGGAAGCTCGAAGCCCGCGACGGCGCGCAGCAGGGTGGACTTTCCCGAGCCCGAGCCGCCGAGCAGGGCGAAGAACTCCCCCGCGCCGATCTCCAGCGACAGCGCGTCGAGCGCGGCCACCGCGCCGAAGCGCTTCGTCACGCTCTCCAGGGCGAGCAGGGTCAAGCGAAGGGCCTCACCGGCCCGCCTTGAACCGTGCCCAGAGCCGGGCCCGCGCCCGCTCGCCTGCCTGGGCCGGCGTGCCCGCGACGAAGCTGCGCGCCAGCGCGCCCGGATCGGGAAACACGCTCCGGTCGTTCTGGATCTCCGGCGGCAGCAGCGCGCGCGAGGCGGGCACCGCGTTGGGGTAGCGCACCTGGCGGGTGATGCCGGCCATCACATCCGGCTGCAGCAGGAAGTTGATGAAGGCGTGGGCCGCCTCGGTATTCGGCGCATCGGCCGGGATCGCGACCATGTCGAACCAGAGCTGCGCGCCCTCGCTCGGCATCACGTAGCTCACCTCATGCGGCCGCCGCGCCTCGCGCGCCCGGGCCGCGGACTGGATCACGTCGCCCGAATAGGAGAAGGCGAGGCAAATCTCCCCCTGGGCCAGCGCGTCGATGATCGCCGGCGGCGAGGGGATGGAACGCAGATGGGGCCGGATCGCCAGCAGGGCCTGCAGGGCCCTGTCGAGATCGGCCTGCGCCGTGCTGTTCGGGTCGGCGCCGACATGCCGCAGCACCGAAGGCAGCACGTCGATCGCGCTGTCCATCACCGCGATGCCGCAGCGCGCCACGCGACGCGCATGCTCCGGGTTCAGCAACAGCTGCAGGCTGTCCATGGGCGCATCGGGCGCGACCTCGCGGATGCGCGCCGCGTTCATGCCGAGACCCACCGTGCCCCAAAGATAGATGACGCCGTGCCGATTGCCCGGATCCACGCCCGCGACGCGCGCCATGAGCGCGGGATCGAGATTCGACGCATTCGGGATGCGCGCCAGGTCCAGCGGACGCAGCGCGCCGGCGCGCACCAGGCGGTTGAAGGCGGGCTCGCTGGTCGGCACCACGATGTCGTAGCCCGAGCGGCCCGCGGAGAGCTTGCCCTCCAGCGTCTCCAGCGTGTCGTAGACGTCGTAGCGGACGCGGATGCCCGTCTCGCGCTGGAACCGCTCGATCGCATAGGGATCGATGTAGTCCGCCCAGTTGTAGATGTTCAGCACCGGCTGCTGTGCCCTCGCGAGCAAAGGCAGGGCAAGCAGCGCGAGGCTCAGCAGCAGGCGGCGCATGGGCGTTCTCCGGAGGCGCGTCCCTTCGGCTATGCGGCAGGACGGGCCGTTTCACAATATCGGATGCGTGCCCTGTATTTCCTTGACGTTCTTGTTTTGTTCAAATAGAAGGACCGGGCCAAGGGGCGAATTGCGTCCATCGCTTTCCGAGCGCTCCCCGCCGGCCACCCATCCCGAATGCCCCTTCCCGCTCTGCCCGCAATCCCGCGCGGCCCAGGAGACGCACGCCCATGTCCTTCATCGCGACGGATCTCATGCCGCTGATCCAGACCGCCCGCTTCAACCTCTGGCACTATCGCAGCGCGGACCTCAAGGCGGCGATCGTCACGCCCGGCTACTTCGCCGCGGCCGCCGCGCGTCTGCAGGCCGGCGACGTGATGATCGTGCAGTCCTCCGATTCCGTCGCGATCCTGCCGGTCCGCAGCAATGTCGGCATCGGCCCCGGCGTCACGCTCGACGGCGCGGTGACGCCCATCGCCCTGACCCGTACCGTCGCCCAGACCCTCCGCATGGTGCAGGCCGCGGGCGCCGTGGTCGCCACCATCATCCTGGCCCCGCTGGTGGCGGGGGTGATCATGGGCGCGGCCATTCCGGTCCAGGCGCAGGTGATCGGGCCGATCGCGTCGGTCAACGTCACCCTGCGCAACGCCCAGAACCAGGTGATCCCGCCGGTGAAGACCGTGCCGGTCGACCAGGGCTACGCGACGACGACGCTGCCCACCCCGGCCGTGGGCGCCGGCTACCGCATCCAGGTCGAGGACAACGAGGACCGCGGCATCCTCGTCACCTCGCGCAGCTTCAACATCCTGCCCGACCTTCATCTCATGCTGGTGGTCGAGGGCGGGAAGCTGTTGCAGGAGGACGGCTCGGCCATCGCCCAGGGCTGACCGCTCCGCCGCTTCACCCTGCCGTTGCGGCGCATCCCGAGAACCGTCGGCACTTCGCCCGGCCCGAGGATGTCCGCCCCTCCCCCCCAACGGACGGAGCCCATGCCCGACCTGAAGATCAGCGAACTGCCGGCCGCTACGGCGATGGCCGACAGCGACCTCACGCCCTTCGTGCAGGTGGCCCCCACCCCCGCCACCAAGCGCGCCAGCCTCTCCCAGCTCCGCCGCGCGGTGCTCGCCGACCGCGGCGTGGACGTGCGGGACTTCGGCGCCGTCGGTGACGGCGTGGCCAACGACGCGCCGGCCATCCAGGCCGCCATCAACGCGCTCGGCGCGGCGGGCGGCACCGTGAACCTCGGCCCGCGCACCTACCGGCTGAACTCGGCCGTGACGATCTCGAGCAACGCCGTCCGCCTCCAGGGCGCCGGCTTCGCCGAGGGCGGCAACCCGGGCGACGGGACGTGGCTTACGGTGGCTTCGGCCGCCTTCACGCCCATCACCTTCACGGGCGTCGCCGCGCGCGGCTCCGGCGTACACGACATCGCCGTCCGCCAGAGCCACGGCTCGGTGCAGAACCCGTCCTGGGCACCGGTGAATTACGACTACTTCTTCAAGGTGGTGGACTGCCTGGGCGGCATCGATTTCGACAATGTCATGCTCTCCGGCGTCAACCGGGGCATCTTCTCCATGAATTCGGGCCGCACGGATTTCCGGCGGATCCGCGGGCAGGTCTTCACGACCGGCATCGAGATCGACGAGGCCTTCGACACCTGCCGCCTCATGAACATCCACTTCTGGCCCTTCTGGTCCGCCAACGACAACGTCGTCCGCTGGCAGCAGGCCAATGGCGACGCATTGGTCTTCCGGCGGGTGGACGGCGTCTTCGTCGACCAATCCTTCGTGCTCGGCTACCGCTCGATGTTCCGCTTCACCTCGTCAGCCTCGGGCCACACGCAGAAGTTCAGCATCGGCCAGGCCTATGCCGACTTCGTGAGATACGGCCTCTGGATCGACGCGAACGGCACCGACGGCCAGGTCGATGCGATGACGACCCAGGGCGAGATCTTCAACGGCGGCGGCGCGCCGCTCGCCGGCGCCGTCGGGGTCTATGTCGATGCGAGTTCCACGCGCGTGCAGATCGGCACCCTGCGCGTCGACGATGCGGAGGACAACGCGATCCGCATCGAGCAGAACAGCAACCGGATCGACATCGGCGCGCTGCGCTGCGTCAACTACAACCTGCACGGCAACGGCGCGGCGGCGATCCATCTCGCCCATGCGACCGCGGGCGTCCCCAACCGGGTGAACCTCGGCAGCGCGCCGCTCCTGGAGACCGCGATCCCCGGGCCGCTCTTCAATGCGGGCAGCAACGGCTCGGTGGGGCTCAATGCCCCGGCCGGCGAGGCCGCGCGGCCCGGGCTCTCCATCGGCGATGCGGCGACCGGGCTGTTTCGCCCCAGCGGCGCGGCCCTCTCGGCCGCCGCCAACGGCGTCGAGCTGCTGCGCGCCGAAAGCGGCAAGCTCAACCTCGGCGCGGCCCCCGGGCTGCACGGGCTGGAAGTGACGACGCCGGCCGGCGCGGTGAACCGGCCCGAAATGGTCGCCTCCGCCACTGGCGCGCCCAGCAGCATCGGCTGGCGCGCCAGTGGGACGGACGCCAACATCTCGGCCGTCGCGGGCCAGCCCAAGGGCACCGGCTCGCTCAGCGCCCAGTTCCCCGACGGCACCGCGGCGGGAGGCGGCGCCCGCGGCGCGAATGCCGTGGACTGGCAGATGACACGCTCCTCGCCGACCCGCGTCGCGAGCGGCCAGGAAAGCGCGATCTGCGGGGGCGCCAACAACGGCGCCAGCGGCTCGCGGAGCTTCGTGGGGGGCGGCGTCTCCAATGTCGCGGCCGCCCTGCGCGCGAGCGTCGTCGGCGGCGACACCAACACGGCCTCCGCGGCCGACAGCGCCATCGGCGGAGGGGCCGCCAACCTGGCTTCCGGCATCGCCTCGGTGGTGGCCGGCGGCGACACCAATGTCAGCAGCGGCCTCAGATCCTGGATCCCGGGCGGCGCCCGGGCGGACACCCGCGGCATGACCGGGCGGGGCGCCTGGGCCTCGTCCTTCTTCGCCACCCAGGGCGACGCGCAGTCCGGCGAATTCGTCCTTCGCCGGATCACGACGGACGCCACCGCGACCCGGCTGACCGGCGATGGCGCGGCGCCCGGCGCGGTCAACACCGTCAACCTGCCGAATGCCGGCACCCACATGCTGCAGCTGTTGGTGACGGCGCAGCAGACCGCCGGCAGCGCCGGCGCGGCCGGCGACTGCGCCGGCTGGGTTGTGACGGCCCTGATCCGGCGCGGCGCCGGCGCGGGATCCACGGTGCTCGCCGGCGCATCGGGCGGCAGCGTCGCCCCGACCCATGCCGATGCCGCCGCGACCGCCTGGCGGCTGGGCCTCGCCGCCGACACGGCGAATGGCGGGCTCGCCGTCAGCGCCACGGGCGAGGCCAACAAGACCATCCGCTGGGTGGCGCGCGTGCTCTCCGTCGAAACCACAGCCTGATCCGAAAGGACCGAACATCCATGGCCTTCCTGAAAGCCATCGAGGTCAACGAGACCGGCATCACCGCCGACTACTGGCGGCTCACGCATGTGCAGCTCGACCGGATTGCCGGCGTCGTGGAGGCGCAGCTTCACGGCTATCGCGACGAGGCGGCGCGCCGCGCCGGCAAGGCGCCGCTGCAGCGCCTGGGATTCCGCTTCGAGCAGGCGGCAATGGAGGATCCCTACAACCTCGCCATCGACGACCTCTACCGCGCGATCCGGGCCCAGCCCGCCGGCGCGGGCCCGGACGGCCGGGACCTGCCGCCCTTCTTCGCGGCCGCCGCCGATATCTGACCGCGCGGCGGGATCCACCCCTCCCCGCTCGCCCCCCCCGCCGCCTCGACGGCGTGATCCACGCAACACCCAAAGGAACCACCCGATGAGCTCTCTCACCGACTACGCCAAGAACGTCCTCGCGCGCGCCGTCTGCGGCCGCTCGCCCGTGTTGCCGAGCGCGGTCTATCTCGCCCTGGGCACCGGCGGCAGCGATCCGACCGGCATCTCCGGCGAGCCCGTCGGCAACGGCTACGCCCGCCAGCGCGTCACCTTCACCGGCACGGGCGTCCAGCAGAACGCCGAGGCGGTGCGCTTCACCTTCACCGCCGCCGCCGGCACCTACTCGCATGTCGGCCTGTTCGACGCGGCCTCGAGCGGCAATGCGCTCACCTGGGCTTCCCTGAGCGCGCCGGTCGCCATCTCCGGCCCCGGCACGGTCACGATCAATCCGGGCGGCTTGACGATGACGGGCGACTGACCGGCGGCGGCCGGCCGCGGGCGGCGGGCACGGAGATTGCTTGGAGGCGACCGACCTTCAGGGAAAGCATCATGAACCGCCGCCAGCTCCTCGCCGCCGCCCCTCTCCTGGCGGCCCCCGCCGCCGTCCGGGCCCAGCCCGCCTGGCCGGCGCGCCCGGTGCGCGTGGTGATCCCCTTCACGCCCGGCGGCGCCTCCGACCTCATGATGCGCCCCGTTGCCGAGCGGCTGGAGCGCGTGCTCGGCCAGTCCTTCGTCATCGACAACCGGGCGGGCGGCGGCGGCGCGGTGGGGCTGGGGGCCGCGGCCAGCGCCGCGCCGGACGGCTACACCTTCCTGCTGACCACGCCGGGCCCCCTCGTGCTGCTGCCGCAGATGCAGGCGAACCTGCCTTACGACGCGGCACGCAGCTTCACCTATGTCGCCCTGATGGGCGGCGCGCCGATCGTCTGCGCGGCGGCCGGCAATGGGCCGCTGCGCGACCTCGCCGGCTATGCGCAGGCGGCCAGGCGCGCGCCGGATTCGGTGAGCTTCGGCTCCTCCGGCATCGGCTCCATGGGCCATCTCACGGGCGTGCTCTTCGGCATGGAGAGCGGCGCGCAGCTGCTGCACGCGCCTTTCCGCGGCGCCCCCGAGGCGCAGACCGCCGTGCTGAGCGGCAGCACCACCTCGCTCTGGGACACGGCGGCGGCCAATGTCGCGGCGATCCGGGCGGGCAATCTGCGCGGGCTCTGCGTCTCCTCGGCGCAGCGCGCGGCGATCCTGCCGGACGTGCCGACGGCCCGCGAGGCCGGCTTCCCGAACGTGGTGAGCCTGAACTGGTTCCTGCTCTGCGCGCCGGCCGGCACGCCGGCCCCCATCGTCGAGCGGCTCTCCGCGGCGGTGAACGCCATCCTGGCCGAGCCCGCGCTGCGCGAGCGGCTCGATTCCTTCGCCTTCGTGGCGACGGATCCCGTGCCGCAGGCCGGCCTCGCCGACTGGGTCCGCGGCGAATACACGCGCTGGGGCCCGGTGGTGCGCGCCTCCGGCGCCGCCTGACCGGTCAACCGGGCGCCGTCATGCCCTGGCGCCCCATCGGATCAGCCGGATCGCTGGGAAGACCCAGACGAAGCCCGTTACGATGTAGTAGACCGCCTGTATCGCCCAATGCTGGCGCACGAAGAAATCGCCGAGCGCGACCACGATGGCGATATAGGCGATGAATCCGACGACGCCGATCAGCAGCGCGACCTTACCTCGTGACATGACCGTGACAGGACCTTCCGGGTTCTTCGCATGGGGCGTGGCGAGCTTGCGGGCCGTGAACCGGCGGGGCTAGGCTCCGGCCACCCCGCGCCGGCGCCTTTCGCGCCGCCCGCTCCATGCGAAGAAAGCCGTGACCGAGCAAGAACTCAAGACCCACATCCGCGGCATCCCCGATTTCCCGAAGCCAGGGATCCTCTTCTACGACATCTCCACGCTGCTGCGGCACGGTCCGGCCTGGAAGGCCGCGATGGCCGCCATGGCGGCGCGCGTCACGCCCTACAGGCAGCAGCTGCTGGCCGGCATCGAGAGCCGCGGCTTCCTGCTCGCGGCGCCGCTGGCGCTGGAGCTCGGCCTCGGCTTCATCATGCTGCGTAAGCCGCGCAAGCTGCCGGGCCGCACCGTCGGCTACGACTACGCGCTCGAATACGGCACCGACCGCATCGAGATGCAGGAGGATGCCGTGACCCCGGGCCAGCGCGTGGTGCTGCTGGACGACCTGCTCGCCACGGGCGGGACCATGGCGGCCGGCCTGGCGTTGCTGCGGCAGGCGGGCGCCGTGGTGCCGGCCGTGGCGGCGCTGATCGAGCTCACCTTCCTCGAAGGGCGCAAGCGGCTGGACGTTCCGGTCGAGACGCTGCTCGCCTACGACGACTGAAGCGCGAGGACCGGACACGAGGGCGAGGCCTCACGGCATCGTTGCAACCGGTACGCGCGCGGCGCCATGCTCCCGCCGTTCAGCGGGAGACGCAGGATGTCCGGGAACCTGACCGAGCGCAGCATCGCGCGCGTGACCGAGATCTACGGCCGCTATGCAGCCGGCGACCGCGAGGCGCTCTACGCGGCGCTGACGCCGGAGACGAGATGGCACTCCAGCGGCGAGGGCGCCGTGCCCTGGGCCGGCGATTAT
This sequence comes from Roseococcus sp. SYP-B2431, assembly GCF_004336745.1. Taxonomy (GTDB): domain Bacteria; phylum Pseudomonadota; class Alphaproteobacteria; order Acetobacterales; family Acetobacteraceae; genus Roseococcus. Next base: position 136,761 of record NZ_SJXD01000029.1, on the reverse strand, counting down.
CGCGGCCGCGAGGGCGTCGAGGACTATTTTTCTCGCATCGAGGCCGAGGCGAAGGTCCTCGGCTACGAGGTCGAGCAGGTGATCGCACAGGGCGAATGGGTCGCGGTGCTCGCCTGGGCGACGGTGCGCTACGAGGCCACAGGCTGCACGCACCGCTACGCCAAGGCGGATTTCGTACGGCTCGACGGCGACCGCGTCGTGGAGTTCCGGGAATTCTACGACACGAGCCAGACCTGCCGGGACCGGGTGCCGGGCTGAGGCGGCCGGGTCAGAGCCGGCGCAATTCCCCGGCGATCTCCTCCAGCTCGGCCAGCAGGCGCGCCAACGCATTCTCCTCCGGCGGCTCGCCGAGCGGCAGCTCCGGCTCGCCCTCGCCGAGCAGCCGCTGCACGCCCTTGATCGTATAGCCCTGCGTGTAGAGCAGATCCGAGATGCGCTTCAGCAGCGCGAGGTCCTCGGGCCGATAGTAGCGCCGCCCGCCGCCGCGCTTGAGCGGCTTGAGCTGCGGAAACTTCGTCTCCCAGAAGCGCAGCACGTGCTGCGGCACGTTGAGCTGCTCGGCCGCCTCGCTGATGGTCCGGAAGGCCTGCGCCGATTTGCGCGGCCGGGGCCGATCCTCTAGATCGGGCAGGCCACTCACGCGCCATCGGCCTTTTCACGGCCGTCCTTCATGTCCTCGGCGCTCAGGCTCTCCCCGTTGATGCGGGCCTTGAGCACCTGGCTGGGACGGAAGGTCAGCACGCGGCGCGGGAGGATGGGGACTTCCACGCCGGTCTTGGGATTGCGGCCGATCCGCTGTCCCTTCTGCCGAATGAGAAAGGTGCCGAAGCCGGAAATCTTCACGGACTCGCCTGTTTCGAGCACGCCGGCGACGCGTTCCAGCACCGCCTCCAGCAGGGCGGCGGACTCGTTCCGGGACAGCCCGACCGCGGCATAGATGGCCTCGGCGAGCCCCGAGCGCGTCAACGTCTCCATGGCGTTGGTCTACCCCGCAAGTGCTTGAAGCGGCAGGAAAGCCGGTAAGCGCCCTCCACGTCAACCATGTTTCTCGAACCGCCGTGGGACAGGGGCGCTCCAGCGCCGTCCGCCCTCAGGGAAGCCATTCCCGTTCATCGAATATTCACCAGGGCAGTGCCAGGAAGCGGCAGGCCCCAGGAAGGAGTCACGACCGCAATGAGCCTGTTCCGCCGGAACCCCGCCGCCTCCCTGCCCGTCGCCATCGCCCTCTTCGCGGTCCTGATCCTGGCCTCCCCTTCGGCCCGCGCGCAGGCCGGCCCCCCCTGCCCCGACATCCTTCTCGGCGACAGCCTGGCCGTCGGCATGGGCCCCTATGCCCAGGCGCTGGGCTTCGAGGTGATCGCGCAACGCGGCGCGGGCCTCAACTGGCTTCGCGCGCAGGAGCCCCGCTGCGCCCGCCGGCTCGTCCTGGTCTTCGGCACCAACGACCTGCGCGGCATGAGCGGCGCCGAGGCGCAGGCCTATCCCGCCCGCGTCGCCGAGATCCTGGCAAAGTGGGAGGCCGCGCAGGCGATCTGGGCCACGCCCGGCTGCTTCACGCAGGACGATGCGCTGGAGCGCGGCAGCGTCGCGCTGGACCGCGTCCTCGCCCAGCTCCGGCGCCAGGCGAGCGACCAGCTTCGCGACCTGCCCGCGATCAATTCGGGGCGCCAGTCGCGCTGCAGCTTTCCGTCGCGCGACGGCATCCATCCCTCGACGGGCGTGGCCTACCAGGCCTGGTGGGCCGGTCTGGCCGAGATCCTCGGGCGCCACCGGCTCGCCGGCGCCTGATCAGCGCCCGGTGGCCAGCCCTTCCCGCAGCGCGCTGAGCACCTGGGGAAGGCCGATCGCGGTGAGCGCGTCGTTCCAGCCCTCCGCGACGGCGATCAGCGTCTCCGTCCCGGGCGCCACCGGCAGGCCATAGGCGGCATCGACGATCGCCTCCGACCGGCCGGCCAGAAGGATCAGCCAGACGAGGGCGAGCGCCGCCGTCGCGCCGCGCAAGGGCATCGTCGCGCTGGCGGGCGAGAAATCGTCCGGCACGCCCCGCCGGGGCGGGGTGCCAGGAGGGTTCAGCCAGGGCTGCTGCATCCTCGCCTCCTCAGAACTGGAAATAGATGAAGGGCGCCACGCCCTCGGGCCCGGCGAGCAGGATCGCCAGGAGCACGAGGCCCATCGCGGCGCCGAGCGCCAGAGCCGGCAGCGGCCGCAGCCCGTCCTCGATGCGCTCGCGCAGGTCGGGCGGCAGGAAATGGATCGCGAGGCCCAGCCCGGCCAGGGCGGCGAGGCGCCAGGTCACGGCCTCGCTCGGCAGGCCGTCGCCGAGGCCCGCGACCAGCGACGCCACCGTGCCCAGGTCCGGCGCGCGGAAGAGCACGAAGGCCAGCATCACCACATGGAAGGTGACCAGCCAGCGCAGGAGGATGGCGCCCTTCGTCCTCGGCTCGGCCCGCCCGACCAGCGCGCGTTCGATCGCCAGCGCCGCGCCGTGGACCGCGCCCCAGAGGAGAAAGGTCCAGTTGGCGCCGTGCCAGATGCCGCCGAGGACCATGGTCGCCATCAGGTTGAAGCGCGTCCGCGCCTCGCCCCGGCGGTTGCCGCCCAGCGCGCGGATGTAGAGGTAGTCCCGCAGCCAGGTGGAGAGGGAGATGTGCCAGCGCCGCCAGAATTCCGAGAGCGAGACGGCCCGGAACGGCTGGTCGAAGTTCTTCGGGAAGTGGAAGCCGAGCAGCGCGGCGAAGCCGATCGCCATGTCGGAATAGGCCGAGAAGTCGCAGAAGATCTGGATCGTGTAGCCGTAGCAGGCCAGGGCGATGTCCCAGGCGCCATAGGCGCTGGGATCCCGGAAGACCGGATCGACGATTCCGGTCGCGAGCTCGTTCGCGATGACCATCTTCTTGAACAGCCCGCCGAGGATAAGGATGCCCGCCATCGCCACCGGGATGCGGAAGCGGTCCGGCGGCACGGCGAGCTGCGGCAGGAAATGCGCGGCGCGCACGATCGGGCCGGCCGCGAGATGCGGGAAGAAAGTCAGGTAGACCAGCACGTTGAGCGGGCTGGGCTCGACTTCGGCATCGCCGGCATGGACGTCGACCATGTAGGAGATGGCCTGGAAGCAGTAGAAGGAGATGCCGACGGGCAGCACCACGTCCAGGATCGGCGCCGGAAAGCCCAGCCGCGCCACGATCTCCTGCAGGAAGAAGTTCGCGTATTTGAAGTAGAACAGCCAGCCGAGCACGCCGGCCACGCCGATCCACAGCGCCGGTCGCGATCTCCCCCGGGCGGCGAGCAGCCCGATCCCCCAGGTCCAGAGCCCGACGGCGATCAGCGCCGCGCAGAACTCCACGCTCCAGAAGGCATAGAAGGCGAGATTGGCCGCAAGGAGGAACGCCCGGTCCAGCGAGGGCCGGACGCGCACCAGCGTCCAGTGCCCCAGGAAGACGGCCGCGAAGAAGAGCGCGAAGATGCCGGTCGGAAAAAGCACCGGTCAGGCGTTGGAGCTGCGCGTGCCGAGACCCGTGCCGCGTAGGATGTGGGCGTGCAGCTTCTCGGCGGTGAGGCGATAGCCGTCCGGCGTGAAATGCACGAAGTCGCCGCGCATGAGGGGCGCGTCGCCCCCCGCCAGGGCCTGCAGCCGGCAGGTGCTGTGCGTCACCTCCGCGCTCCAGTCGAAGAAGCCCACGCGCTGCGCCTGGGCGACGGCGCGCTGCACGGCGCGCACGCGCGAAAGCGCGACCAGCGGCGTGGCGGCGGCGCAGCCCGTCGGCTGGCGCTGCGCGACCATCCGGCGGCCGCGGCGGACCGGCGGCAGGCGCACGGGCCGGCCCGCATCGGGCACGCCCATCAGCAGGATGCCGCTGCGGGGCAGGATCCGGCGCAGCCGCTGGATGTGGTGCGTGAGCGCGGCCGCATAGGCCTCACCGTCGAAATCCGGGTCGGTGGCCTCGTTGGTCCCGAACTCCAGGACGAGCAGCGCGGGCGGCTTGGCCACGAGCTCGCGCCGGAGGATTTCCGGGTCGCGATTCTCCAGCGAGGCCAGCGTCGCGCCGTTGATGCCGAAGCCCTCCACCAGCACGCCGCGGCCACGCCGGTCCAGGCCCCAGCCCAGCAGCTCCACCTGGCCGTCGCCGACCAGCTCGATCGCGATCTCGCGGCTGGCCGGCGGCACGTCGAGGAACATCGGACGGAACTCGGGCCGGGACGATTTCAGCGTCGCCGGCCCGATCGAGTTGCCGTCCACGCGCAGCCGGAAGCTGCCGGATTCCGGCCCTGCCAGCATGGCAAGGTGCACGCGGTCGAAGCCCTCGAGCTCGTCGGAGCGCAGCGTGATGATGTCTCCCGCGGTCGAGCCGCTCAACCGGTAGCCGGTGAGGCCGAACGGCCCCGGCGAGGAGGCGCGCAGCGCATTGCGCGCGGTCCACTCGCCGGTCTGACCGCGCGTCACCGCCGAGGGGTTGAAGTAGCGCTGCGAGCGCCCCGGCGAGAGCCGCCCCACGCCGATGGCGCCGAAGCGCGACTGGAACAGCCCGCGCAGATGCTCGACCATCACGGGGCCCGCCGTGTGGCTGTCGCCCATGATCATCACCAGCGCGCGCGCGTCGCGGTCGCCGCGCTCGATGCTGCGCAGCGCGGCGCCGAGCGGCGCGAAGGGATCCGCCCCGGCGCTGACCGGCAGAAACGCCTCCAATCCGGGATCCGGCGCAGCCTGGGCGACGAAGATCGGATCCTGCGACGGCGGCAGATCCTCGGGCCCGCGCGGCGCCGTGGCCCTGCCCTGGCAGCCCGCGAGGCCCGCGGCGGCGACGGAGAAAAACCCTCGGCGATTCAGCATTTCATCAGGCTCGGCACTTCATCATGCGCAGGCCCGTGATATAGCTTGCTCCTGCAGCTCTGTCCCCTCTCGGAGAACGCGGTGGCCGTCGGTGTCGATGAATTCCTGACCTCCCGCCGCCGTCTGCTCCAGGGTGCCATGGTGCTGCTGTCCTCGGCCGGGGTGGCCGCCTCCGAGCCCGTCCTGGCGCAGCCCGCCGCCGAGCGCGCCCCGCCCGAGCAGGTGAAGATTCTCTTCTGCGGCGATTCCCTGGCGCAGGGCATGTTCCTCTCGCTGAACGGGGTGCTGCGCCGGCGCGCGAACCTGCGGATCGTGAACGGCACCCTGCACGCGACGGGCGTCACCCGCAGCGACGAGCACGACTGGCCCACCGCCGCGCGTGACCTCGTGGCGCGGAACAATCCCAATCTGGTCATCTTCTGGATCGGCGCGAACGACTTCCGCCCGCTGGTCGTGCGCGAGCAGCGGACCCGGTTCGCCTTCGGCACCCAGGGCTTCGCGGACGGCTATGGCCGCCGCGTGACCGAGATGGTGGCGCCGGCCCTCGCCTCCGGCGCGCGGGTCGTGTGGTTCGGCCTGCCCAACATGCGCAACGCGCAATTCGCCGGCGCGGCGCGGCAGCTCAACGAGATCCAGCAGAATGCCGTCGTCATGGCGGGCGGCGTCTTCATTCCCACTTGGGAGGCGACGAGCGATCCCCAGGGACGCTTCACGCCGAGCGTCACGCTGGACCGCGGCGCGCGGACCTTCCGCGCGGAGGACGGCGTGCACTTCACCGACTGGGGCTACCGGCGCATCGCCTCGCTCTTCTTCGACGAGGTGGACCATTTCTTCCCGGATCTGGCGCCCGGGCTGGGACGGCTGAACGACACCTGAAGGGCGCGGGCCTCTCGTGCCCAAGCCCCGCGCGACGCTTCGGTGCTGGACCCAGGCCTCAGAAGCGGACCAGCGCCGCGCCCCAGGTCAAGCCGCCGCCGATCGCCTCGAGCAGCACCAGGTCGTCCTTGCGGATGCGGCCGTCGCCGACCGCCTCGGCCAGCGCCAGCGGCACCGAGGCCGCCGAGGTATTGGCGTGCCGGTCCACCGTCTTCACCACACGGTCCGGGGAGAGGCCCAGCTTGCGGCCCATCGCATCGATGATGCGGATATTCGCCTGGTGCGGCACAAGCCAGTTCACGTCGCCCTTGGCGAGCCCGTTCGCCACCAGCGCCTCGTCCACGGCGGAGGAGAGCTTGTTCACGGCCTGCCGGAACACCTCCTTGCCCGCCATGCGCAGGGGCCCCGTCGTGCCCTCGACATAGAGGATCCCCGCCTGGGTGCCGTCCGCATGCAGGTGGGTGGAGAGCACGCCGCGGTTGCCGCCCTCCTCGGCCCGGAGCAGCACCGCGCCCGCGCCGTCGCCGAAGAGCACGCAGGTGGAGCGGTCCGTCCAGTCGAGGATGCGCGAATAGACCTCGGTGCCGATGACCAGCACGCAGCGCGCCTGGCCCGCGCGGATCATCGCATCGGCCACGGAGAGCGCATAGATGAAGCCCGTGCAGGCCGCCGAGAGGTCGAAGGCGAAGCCCCTGGTCACGCCGAGCGCCGCCTGGATATGCGCGCCCGTGGAGGGGAAGGCGTTATCCGGCGTGGAGGTCGCGCAGATGACCGCGTCCACCTCGGACGCCTCGACGCCGGCCTGGGCCAAAGCGCGGCGCGCCGCCTCGGCGCCCATCGAGGTCGCGCTCTCGCCGGGGCCGGCGAGGTGACGCTGGCGGATGCCGCTCCGCTCGCGGATCCACGCGTCGCTGGTGTCGAGGCCGAACTTCGCCGCCAGCGCGTCGTTGTCGAGCACGTTGGGAGGCAGGAAGCCGCCGCAGCCGGCGATCACGGAACGAAGGGGCAAGGGCGGGTCAGTCCTGCTGGGCGGCGATCGGAGATGCGACCCCTGGGGCGGCGGCGGGCGCCGGAGTCGCGGCGAGGCGCGAGAGGCTCTCGCGAATGGTCTGGGTGAAGCCGTGCGTCACCATGTCCATGGCGACGTCCACCGCATGGGCGAAGCCGGTCGCGTCCGTGCCGCCATGCGACTTCACGACGACGCCGTTGAGGCCGAGGAGGATGGCGCCGTTGTAGCGCCGCGGGTCCATCCACTCGCGCAACCGCTCCAGCGCCGGGCGGGCGAGCAGATAGCCCATCCGCGCCGGGACCGAGGAGGTGAAGGCCTGCTTCAGCAGGGTGCTCATGAGCTTGTAGACGCCCTCGCCCGTCTTGAGCGCGACATTGCCGGTGAAGCCGTCCGTCACGACGACGTCGACGGTGCCCGAAGAGATGTCGTGGCCCTCGACGAAGCCGTGGAAATTCAGCCCGGCATGGCCGTCGCGCAGCACCTCGGCGGCCTCACGGACGCGGTCGTCGCCCTTCAGCTCCTCGGAGCCGACGTTGAGCAGGCCGATGGTGGGGTTGGGCAGGCCGAGCACGGCGCGCGCGAAGGCGTCGCCCATGATGGCGAATTCGACCAGGTTGCGCGCGTCGCACTGTACGTTGGCGCCGAGGTCCAGCATGACAACGTCGCCGCCCATGGAGGGCGCGATGGCGGCGAGAGCGGGCCGGCTGATCTCCGGCATGGTCTTGATGACGATCTTGGCCAGCGCCATCAATGCGCCGGTATTGCCCGCCGAGACGACGCCCGCGGCCTCGCCGCAGGCCACCGCGTCGATGGCCAGGCGCATGGAGGATTTCCGGCCCTGGCGCAGCGCCTGGGTGGGCTTCATGTCGCCGGGAATGGCGTCCGGCGCATGGCGGATCATGCAGACCTTCGCCGCGCGCGGCCGGCGCGCAAGGGCGTCGCGCAAGCGCGCCTCGTCGCCCAGCAGCAGGAACTGCGCCTGGGGATGCCGCTCGGCGGCGAGTTCGAGGCCATCGAGAACGATGTCGGGCGCATGGTCCCCGCCCATCGCGTCGATGGCCAGGGAGAACCTGCGGAGGCTTCCGTCGGCGGATGCCGTCATGTTCACCGACGGGTCCTCGCCGCCTGAGGGGCCCCGCTGCCCGTCACGTCAGACGCGGACCACGCCCTTCAGCGCGTCGGCGGCCGCGACTTCACGGCCGTCGTAGTGGCCGCAGGCGGAGCAGACGTGGTGGGGGCGCTTCAGTTCGCCGCAGTTGGAGCACTCCAGATGCGCTTCCTTGGCGACCGCGTGGTGGCTGCGGCGCATGCCCATGCGGGAGGGCGAGACTTTCTTTTTAGGGACGGCCATCGAGCCAGCCTTTCAACACGATCAGAGGGGCGATTGCCCAAGCGGGAGCCACCGCGGCGGGCGTGCAGCGGCAGAGCGGGGGCGATTAGCACCCATCCTCCCCGCCGCGCAACCGTCAGGGGCGCTTGAGCTTCAACAAGGAAGCAAAGGGGCCATGCGGCTCCTGGCCGCCAGCCTGCTCCGGGAGTTCGGCGCCCGGGGCGCGGGGATAGGGGTCGATTGCAAGGGAGAGCTGCTGCGCCAGGGCCTCGCCCAGATCGGCCGCCCCCTGCTCGCTCTCGATGTCGTCGGGATCGTCCTCGCCATCGGAAGGCTCCATGCCTTCGGGAACCAGCCGCCAGGCGACCGGCTCCGCCACGGACTGGCGCACGGGCACGAGGGTGATGCCGCATTCCTGGTCCAGCTCGGCCGTCATGCGGCCGGTGACCTGGACGGCGCCCTCGGCATCCGGCAGGAGCCGAAGGTCGGCGGACAGCGCGTGCAGCGCCAGCAGGCCGAAGCGCCGCGCCAGCGCCTCGCGCTCGGCGGGGCCGGCCTCGAGACGCAGGTCGCGGCCCTGGGCGGGCACCTGAGCCAGGGGCAACCGATGGCTGAATTCGGGATTCATGCGAAATGCACCTTCCCCTCGAGCAGGGCGGAGACCGGCTGGCGGGCGAGGATGCCGTCGGTCCGCATGGCCTCCCGGGCCAGGGCCTCCGGCCCGCCGTCGGGAGCCGGCTCCTTCACCCAGACGTTGCGCCGCAGCGCGGCGGTCAGCCCGGCCTCGTCGCCGGCGGCCAGCGCCTCGGCATAGGCCTGGGCCCGGCCGTGAAAGCCCTCCCAAAGCATTTTCACGCGCTTTCCAACGCTGAGGTCGCCGATGCCCATCTCGCGCAGGTTCACGTCCATGTCGGCGAACATGGCGTCGAAGACAGCCTGGGCCAGGTCGTCGGCGGTCCGGTCGCCGGCAGCGCGCAGCCGGCGGATCAGGAGCGCGGCGTGCAGCGCGACCAGCTCGAATCGCCCCGCCGCGGTATCCGGCACGCCGAGCTCCGCGTAGAAGCGCGGCGCCCGCGCGGCGGTCACGGCCGCGCCATAGAGGACGAAGCCGGTCCTTTCGTGGCGGGAGCGGCGGAAGAGGCCGAAGAGGCCCATGATCGGAAGGTTCCTGGAAGGCCGCCGAAGCGCGCATTGACCGCAACGGCCGGGTGTCGTTAATCCGGCACATGGCCCGACAAACCGCCCCGGTCAACATCCGCAATCCCCTGCTGGGCGCGCTGCTCCTGGCCGCGCCGGCGCTTGCCGGATGCGCCTACCTGCCGCCCGCGCCGGAGCTTCCGCGCAACGTCTTCTCCACGCCCATCATCCCGCGCGGCCATGCGGTGTCGGAGGAGCAGATCCAGCAGATCACCCCCGGCGTCACCACCCGCTCCGACGTGCAGGCGCTGCTCGGCAGCCCGAGCCAGACGAGCACCTTCACGGACGACAACTGGTATTATTTCAGCAGCTCGACGCAGCTGCGCCCGGCCCGGACACTGGCCGTGCGCGACGAGCGGGTCGTGGCGATCAACTTCAACCCGCAGGGCACGGTCGCCGCCGTGCGGGAGATCGGCCAGACCGACATGCCGCGCGTGAGCTTCGTCAGCCGCGAGACGCCGACCCCGGGCAACGACCGCAGCATCCTGCAGGCGCTCTTCGGCAATATCGGCCGCTTCAACGCCGGGCCCACGGGCTCGGGTGGCGACATCGTTCCCACGGGCGGCCCGACGCCGAATACCGGCCGGTAATCGTCTCTATCCCGCAAGCCAATTGATTTCTGCGGCTGTTGCGTCAGACTGGAGGTTTCCCCCCGCACCGGGCGGGGGGAGGACTCCAGAGGAGCGCTGAAGCGTGATCCCCGCCCTGATGCCGACCTACAACCGTGCCGACCTCGCTTTCGAGCGTGGCGAAGGCGCCTATGTGTGGACGGATGACGGGCGACGATTCCTCGACTTCGGCTCCGGCATCGCCACCACCTCGCTCGGCCACGCGCATCCGCATCTGGTGAAGACCATCGCGGAGCAGGCGGCGAAGGTCATGCATGTGAGCAACCTCTACCGCGTGCCGCAGGCCGAGAAGCTGGCCGCGCGGCATGTGGCCGCCTCCTTCGCGGACAGCGTCTTCTTCTGCAACTCGGGCGCCGAGGCGAACGAGGGCATGATCAAGGCCGTCCGCAAGTATCATGCGGAGAACGGCCATCCGGAGAAGTTCCGGATGATCTGCTTCGAGGGCGCCTTCCACGGCCGCACGCTCGCCACCCTCGCGGCGACGGGCAACGAGAAGTACCTGGCCGGCTTCGGCCCGCCGGTGGACGGCTTCGACCATGTGCCCTTCGGCAACATGAACGCCGTGCGCGACGCCATCACGCCCGCCACCGCCGGCATCATGATCGAGCCGATCCAGGGCGAGGGCGGCGTGCGCCCGGCCGACCTGCGCTTCCTGAAGGAGCTGCGCGCGGTCTGCGACGAGTTCGGGCTCCTGCTCGCGCTCGACGAGGTGCAGACCGGCATGGGCCGTTCGGGGAAGCTCTGGGCGCATGAATGGGCCGGCATCGAGCCGGACGTCATGAGCTCGGCCAAAGGCATCGGCGGCGGCTTCCCGCTCGGCGCCGTCCTGGCCCGCGAGAAGGTCGCCAAGCACCTCAAGCCCGGCACGCACGGCACCACCTATGGCGGCGGCCCGCTGGCCTGCTCCGCCGGCAATGCCGTGCTGGACGTGGTGCTGGCGGACGGCTTCCTGGCGCAGGTGGACCGCGTGGCCCGCTATCTCTGGAAGGGCATGGAGGCGCTGGCCGCCCGCCATCCGCACGTGGCCGAGGGCGTCCAGGGCGCGGGGCTGCTGGTCGGCCTCAAGCTCCGACCCGAGGTCTCGAACGGCGAGATGCAGGCCGCCTGCGTGGCCGAGGGGCTGCTCACCGTCGCCGCGGGGATGAATGTGCTGCGGGTCGCCCCGCCGCTCATCATCACCGAGGCGCAGGTGGACGAGGCGCTGGCGGCGATCGACCGCGCCTGCACCAAGCTCACGCCAGCCAAGTCTCCGGCGCTGGCCAAGTGAGCGCGGTGCTCAAGCCCATCGAGGGAGGTGGCGCGCCGCGCCACTTCCTGGAGCTGATGGATCATGACCCGCTGACCTTGCGGCGCATGCTCGACCTCGGCTCCCGCGCCAAGCGCGGGGACATCGCGGGCAAGCCGCTGGCCGGCAAGCACATCGCCATGATCTTCGAGAAGCCCTCGACGCGCACGCGTGTCAGCTTCGAGGTCGGCATCCGCCAGCTCGGCGGCGAGGTCGTGACCCTGGCGGGCAAGGACACGCAACTGGGGCGCGGCGAGACGCCGGCCGATACGGCGCGCGTGCTGTCCCGCTACGTGGACGCGATCATCCTGCGCACCGACCGCGTCTCCAAGATGCGCGAGCTGGCGGAATTCGCGACGGTGCCGGTCATCAACGGCCTCACCGACGTGTCGCACCCCTGCCAGCTCATGGCCGATGTGATGACCTTCGAGGAGCATCGCGGCCCCATCGCGGGGCAGACGGTGGCCTGGACAGGCGACGGCAACAACGTCGCCCAGAGCTTCATCCAGGCCGCGGCGCGCTTCGATTTCACGCTGAACATCGCGACGCCGCCCGAGCTGGCGCCGGATCCCGGCCTGATCGGCTGGGCCCGGAGCCAGGGCGCCCGCGTGGAGCTCACCAATAGCCCGCAGGATGCGGTCCGCGGCGCTCGCTGCGTCGTGACCGACACCTGGGTCTCGATGAGCGACGACAAGACCAGCGCCCGCCAGCGGCACAACCTGCTGGCGCCCTATCAGGTGAACAAGGCGCTGCTGAAACACGCGGCGCCGGACGCCATCGTGATGCACTGCCTGCCGGCGCATCGCGGCGAGGAGATCACCGACGAGGTGATGGACGGGCCGCAGAGCGTGGTCTTCGACGAGGCGGAGAACCGGCTGCACGCGCAGAAGGGCGTGCTGCTCTGGGCGCTCGGGCTGGCCTGAGCGAGGCGTAGCCCGCCCGGCGCGCGGGGACCTTCAGCAGGCGAGGAAGGCCGGGTCGAAGAGGTCCGAAAGGCCCGTCTGCTCCGCGGTCGTCAGGCAGTCGGGCTTGGCCAGCGCCTGGTGGAGCCGCTCGTCCGACCCCGGCGGCAGCGACAGGCCCAGCCTGGCGAGGTCCGCCGCGACGGATTCCCCCTTCTCCATGTAGCGGTTCGAGGCGCGGGGATCGGGTGCGCCGCGTAGCTTCGCCAGCAGGATCCGGCCGGTCATCGGCTCGGTGCCGTGCGAGAGAAGGGCGACGCCGCATTGCACGCCGCCCAGCACGGCGGCCGGGAGGCCCGGCAGGGCGAAGCTCATGAAGAGCGGCAGCCCGGTGGCGGCTTCGTGCAGCGGGACGCTCAGCGTGCGGCCGGCGATCGTCGCGTCGCCCCGGTAGAGCGAGGCGCCGATCGGCAGGTCCTCGTGATATTCAGCCAGGAGAGAGGCGCTCCGAAGGCGGCCGAGCTTCATCGAGCCGCGCAGGACACGCCCGCGGAAATGCGGCGACCAGGCCATGGAATACGCCGCGTAGAGGCCGGTGATCTCGCTCTCCAGCGTGCCGGCCGACCTGGCGTCGGCACGGGCGATTGGCTTCACGCCGAAGCGGGCCTGCAGCTCGTCGACGAACTCGTCGACGCTGGAGCCGGCGATCCAGGCGCCGTCCCGGTCCAGGCCCAGCACCTTCGCCCAATCCTGATAGACCTCGGCGAAGCGCGGCTCGGCCTTGCCCTGCATCCACTTTCTCGATCGCTGCAGATCGAAATAGGTCGTGGGATTGACCGCCCGGAATCGCCCACACAGTTCCTTGTGGCTGCCGCACCCGAGCGCCTGGCTCGTCAAGGTCAATTTGGCGGCGATCTCGATCGGAGCGGCCATGTCTTCTCGCAAGACCTCCTAAAGGCACATGCGAGGCCCGCCGGCTGGATGTCCACCCGGGGGATGCATGCGGCTGAAACGGGTTCCACGAGAATACTTCAACCTTATCATATTCCGAAGCCCTGGAATTCCCAGGGCATTCCAGGGAATTCCCGCAATTCCCGGCGCCATAAGGCGCGAGGCCGGGCAAAGGTCGCGCCTACAAGAGCTCGGTGAGGACGGCGTCGATGTCAGACTGGTTTCGCAGGCAGCCCAAGATCGGCACATCGCGCCTGCCGAACGCGCCCATGCCCCCCCTGCCCATGGTGCCGGCTCCGGCAGCGCCGGTAGCCCCGGCCGCTGCCACCGCGCCGGCCGCCTGGGCCCGCTCCAGCACGCCGACCCAGCTTCCCGCGAACATGCAGACCACCTCGGCCCGGGTGGTGATGCAGCATTTCGCGCGCAGCGAGGTGCGCCATCTCGGCAAGCGCGAGGCCGAGCTGCACGCGCAGGTCGTCGCCAAGCTGCGCGGCATGTACGAATTCGTGAACATGACCGATGCGCAGCTCGCCGACGTCATCAAGAACATGGCGCGCGCGCTGCAATCGGCGCAGCTGACCATCAACTTCCCGACCGTGGGCTGGTTCGACCGCCCGAACCACTACCGCGTCTACAAGCAGATGTACGAGCGCGGCGACGAGGTGGTGACCGCCGACGACGGCGCGCGAGAGCGGATCATCAAAGGCAACGCCTCCAACCCCGCCGGTACGCGCGACAAGGTCGACGCCAAGGTCTCCTTCGCCCCCAACGTCGACACGCCCGGCATGCAGGGCGTGAAGCGCTTCATGCACACCGGCAATGGCGAGCTGCGCGGAAAGTCCGTCCTCGTCTCCAATGCGCAGTTCAATTCCAAGGCCCGGCAGATCTTCGCCGCGCTGAACTACGGCCGGCGGACGGGCGGCTGCAGCACGCATTACGGCCCGCATTATTTCGTGCTGAAGGAGCGGTTCAAGCACAATGCGATCTACTACATGGGGGACACCTTCACCCCCGGCATGGATCACAACAGCCGCGTCACCTACGGCTTCCTGCCGGCGCTGATCCTTCACGCCACGAAGGACGGCCTGCAGGACCTCATCAATGCCTGCTACCGCAGCATGACGATGCAGAACACGGACCGCGCCGACCTGATGGTGGAGGCGCATATCTACGACCGCATCGTCTTCAGCGAGGCGGTCGAGGAGATGGTGATCAACCGCCGGAAGTTCCACGAGGACATCCGGTCGCAGATCTACCTGGCCGGTCGCACCGACATCACCGAGGAACAGGCAGTCAACAACGTGAAGATCTTCGCCAACGTCAACCGCATCCGGATCAACTGGCAGGACAACTGACCTCAGTCGATGCTGAGGTTCAGCCGCCGCACCATATCGCGCTCATAGGGCACCCGCTCCTGCGCGAAGGACAGATATTCCGGCGGCCCCAGATATTCGTTCGGCATTTCCCATCGCCGCACGATCGCCTGGCACAGCTCGTCGTCCAGCGCCTTCTTCAGCGAGCGATGCAGGATGTTCACCACCTCCGGCTCCATCCCCTTCGGCCCGACGATGCCGTAGGGCGAGGTGACGCTCATGCCGAAGCCCAGCTCCAGCAGGGTCGGCGCATTGGGCGCGGAACCCAGCCGCGTCGGCGTCCAGGCCGAGAGCAGCCGGAACTCCCCGCTCTCCACCTGCGGCCGCCAGCTCTGCGCATCGGCCACCACGTCGATCTGGCGGCCGAGCAGCATGGTCACGCCCTCCTGCGCGCCCCGCGTGGGGATGTGCTCCATGCGCCCGCCGCGGCGCGTCAGGATGTCCTCCATCGCGAGGTGATTCGTCGTCGCGATGCCGGAGGTGGAATAGGTCAGCGTGCCCGGCTTCTCGCGTGCCTCCTTCATGAGGTCGTCGAAGGTCTGCCAGCGGCTGTCGGCGCGGACCGCCGTGCCGAAGACGAAGCCGGTGATCTGCATGACATAGGAGAAGTCCACCACCGGATCCCAGGTCGGCTGCCGGGTCAGGAAGGGGTGGCGCAGGATCGAGAGGTGGTGATGCGCCAGCGTGTAGCCGTCCGGCCGCGCCTGCTGGGTGAGGAAGAACGCCGCGCGGGTGCCGCGCGCACCGGGCATGTTCTCGACGACGAAGCTCTGGCCGAGGTCGCGCCCGGCGATCTCGAACATCTGGCGGTGCAGCGCGTCCAGGCTGCCTCCCGGCGGCCAGGGAATCAGGAAGCGGATGGGCCGGTTGGGATAGCGGCCCTGCGCCAGAGCCGGTGCCGCCAAGGCCGGCGCCGCCAGGGGCAGCGCGGCCAGCAGAGTGCGTCTTTTCATTGCGAAGTCTCCCCGTGGTGCCAGGCGACTCACTCCATGCGGATGCCGAGCCTCGTCACGATCTCCCGCTCATAGGCCGCGCGCCGGAGAATGAAGTCCTGGTACTGCTCGGTGTTGAGATAGTTGATCGGCATGTCGAACTGCGCCCGCACCCGCGTGTTCTCCGGGCTCATCAGCGCGTCGCGCATCACGTCGTGCAGCACCTTCACCACGCCGGAATCCATCCGTGGCGGCCCGCTCACGCCATAGGGCGAGGTCACCACCATGTCGTAGCCCAGCTCCTTCAGCGTCGGCACGTTGGGGAAGCGTGGCGCGCGCTCGGCCGACCAGACGCAGAGCAGGCGCATCTGCCCGGCCTCGACATTGCCGGCCCAGGTGCTGCTGTCGGCGATCATGTCCACGCTGCCGGAGAGCACGGCCGTCACGCCCTCATTGGCGCCGCGGAAGGGGACGTGGGTGAGCTCCACGCGCTCGCGCGCCACGATGTCCTCCATGGCGAGGTGGTTCGTGGTCGCGATGCCGGAGGTGGAGTAGCTCAGCTTGCCCGGATTGGCCCGCGCGAAGGCGATCATCTCCTGGAAGGTCTGGAATCGGCTGTCGGCCTTCACCGCCACGCCGAAGAGCCAGCCGGTCATGCCGATGATATGCGTGAAGTCGGTCGTCGTGTCCCATTGCGGCGTGCGGACGAGATAGGGGCGCCGGACGATGGAGAGATGCATCTGGCCCAGCGTATAGCCGTCCGGCCGCGCCTCGCGCGCCAGATGGACGGCGTGCAGCGTGCCGCCGGCGCCGCCGCGGTTCTCGATCACCACCGGCTGGCCCAGAGCGCGCGTCGCGAGCTCGCCGATGCTGCGGAGCTGCGCGTCGGCGCTGCCGCCGGCGGGCCAGGGAATGATCAGCCGGATGGGGCGCTCCGGATAGCGGGCCTGGGCGCGGGCGACGGCCGGGGCCGCGAGAAGGGGCAGGGCAAGAAGCGAACGACGATTCAAGGAAAAGACCTCCATCAGCCATCCATTCGGATACCGAGGCGCGTCACGATCTCGCGTTCGTAGGCGGCCCGGCGAAGGATGAAATCCTGGTATTGCTCGGTGTCGAGATAGGCGAGCGGCATGTCGAACTGGCCGCGCACGCGGGTGTTCTCCGGGCTCATCAGCCCGGCCTTCAGCGTGTCGTGCAGGACGCGCACCACGCCCGGATCCATGCGGGCGGGCCCGCTGATCCCATAGGGCGAGGTGACGACCATGTCGTAGCCCAGCTCCTTCAGCGTGGGCACCGTTGGGAAGCGGGCCACCCGCTCCTCCGTCCAGACGCAGAGCGCCCGCATGCCGCCCGCCTCGACCTGGGGTGCCCAGGTGCTGCTGTCGGCGATCATGTCGACATTGCCGGAGAGCACGGCCGTCACGCCCTCGCTCGATCCGCGGAAGGGTACATGGGTGAACTCGACCCGCTCGCGCGCCGCGATGTCCTCCATGGCGAGGTGGTTCGTGGTGGCGATGCCGGAGGTCGCGAAGCTCAGCTTGCCCGGATTGGCGCGGGCATGGGCGATCATGTCCTGGAAGGTCCGGAAGGGGCTGTCGGCCTTGACCGCGACGCCGTAGAGCCAGCCCGTCAGGCCGATGATATGGGTGAAGTCGGTCGTCGCGTCCCATTGCGGCGCCCGCACCAGATAGGGCCGCCGGACGACCGAGAGGTGCATCTGGCCGATGGTATAGCCGTCCGGCCGCGCCTCGCGCGCCAGGGTGACGGCATGCAGCGTGCCGCCGGCCCCGGCCCGGTTCTCGGCGACCACCGTCTGGCCGAGCGCGCGGCTCGCCAGGTCGGCCAGGTTGCGGAGCTGCACGTCGGAGCTGCTGCCGGGCGTCCAGGGGATGATGAGGCGGATCGCGCGGTCCGGATAGCGCGGCGCCGTGCCCCCCTGGGCCCCCGCGATCCGGGGCGCGGCCAGGGCGCCGGCCCCCAGCAGCATGGCCTTGCGGCGTGACAGCCCCTTTGGCGGCGGCCCCATGACGTCCTCCCGAACCGGCGCATCTTACGGCGCCGTCATCCCCGGATCAGGCCATGAACCAGCCCGCCTTGCCAAGCCTTTTCGACCGATCGGTCAGCCCTGCGCCGTGCAGGTCAGCGTGGTCGCCGATTGCAGCGCCACGGCGGCCTGGCGGGCCTGCGTCCGGGCCAGCTCGCGCCGGGCGAAACCGCCCGGGGCGATCACGACGGGCGGCGAGATGATGGCGCCCGCGCCGCGATAGCTGTGCGTGACCGAGATCCGGGCCTGACCCAGGTTCCGCAGGTCCACCCGGTTCGTGTAGTAGCCGCGGCTGAGCTCGCTCGACCAGTTGCCGATGTCCAGCACGCCCGCGCAGTCGACGGCGGTCTGCGCTTGGGCCAGGCCCGCCGCCGGCAGCAGGAGCATGGCTGACAGGAAAATCCGGTGCATGGCTTGGGCCTCCTCCTCGATGCCCGGATCATGACGAGCCGGGAGGATGCGGGACAATCGGTCCTTCCCATCGCCGCTATAGGCCGGCTTGCACCGGGGCCCGCCGCGCGTCAGTTTGCGCCGGATTTCGCACAGGAGCCTTCATGTCCGCCACCGCCCCAAACCCGACCGGCCCTGACAGCTTCGACGTCGTCGTCATCGGGGCCGGCCCCGGCGGCTATGTCTGCGCCATCCGGGCCGCCCAGCTCGGCATGAAGGTCGCCTGCGTCGAGAAGCGCGCGACGCTCGGCGGCACCTGCCTCAATATCGGCTGCATTCCCTCCAAGGCGCTGCTGCACTCGACCGAGCATTTCGAGGAAGCCAAGCACAAGCTGGAGACCCATGGCGTGATCGTAAGCGAGGTCCGCTACGACCTGGCCAAGATGATGGCGCACAAGACCAAGACCGTGGACGCCAACGTGAAGGGCGTCGAGTTCCTCTTCAAGAAGAACAAGGTGACCTGGCTGAAGGGCGCGGGCAGCATCGCCGGCCCCGGCAAGGTCGCGGTGGACGGCAAGGAATACGCCGCCAGGCACATCGTCATCGCCACCGGCAGCGAGAGCGTGCCGCTGCCCGGCGTCGAGGTGGACGAGAAGAAGATCGTCACCTCCACCGGCGCGCTGGAGTTGGAGAAGGTGCCGGAGCACCTGGTCGTCATCGGCGGCGGCGTGATCGGGCTGGAGCTCGGCTCGGTGTGGCAGCGGCTCGGCGCCAAGGTCACGGCGGTGGAGTTCATGGACCGGCTGGCGCCCGGCCTGGACCTCGAGATCGGCAAGCAGTTCGAGCGCGCCATGACCAAGCAGGGCATGAAGCTCAAGCTCAAGACCAAGGTGACCGGTGCCAAGGTCACCGGCGCGGGCGTGGAGCTGACCGTGGCGCCCGCCGCGGGCGGCGCGGAGGAGAAGATCTCGGCCGACATCGTGCTGCTGGCGATCGGCCGCCGGCCCTACCTCGCCGGCCTCGGGCTGGACAAGGCGGGCGTGAAGCTCGACGAGCGCGGCCGCGTGCAGGTCGACGCGCATTTCGCGACCAATGTCCCCGGCATCTACGCCATCGGCGACTGCATCACCGGCGCGATGCTCGCCCACAAGGCCGAGGACGAGGGCATGGCGCTGGCCGAGATGATCGCGGGCCAGAAGCCGCACATCAACTACAATGCCATTCCCTCGGTCATCTACACCTGGCCGGAGGTCGCTTCCGTCGGCGAGACCGAGGAGCAGATCAAGGCCCGGGGCGTGGCCGTGAAGATCGGCAAGTTCCCCTTCACCGCCAATGGGCGCGCCCGCGCCATGGGCGAGACCGACGGCCTCGTGAAGATCATCGCCGATGCGAAGACGGACCTGGTGCTGGGCGCGCATATCATCGGGCCGGATGCCGGCACGCTGATCGCGGAGCTGGCCATGGCCATCGAGTTCGGCGCCAGCAGCGAGGACGTGGCGCGCACCTGCCACGCGCATCCCACGCTGAACGAGGCGGTGAAGGAAGCGGCGCTCGCCGTCGAGGGCCGCGCCATCCACATCTGACCGTCGCCGCGGCGGGCCCGGTGGACGCCCGCCGCACTCAGCCTTCGGCGCCGTCGAGGTTCCGCCATCGGGCGGGCGACAGCCCGCTCTGCCGCTTGAAGGCGCGGCTGAACGCCTCCTCCGACTCGTAGCCGACCGCGCGCGCGACCTGGCCGACGCTGCTGCCGCCCCGGCGCAGCTGGTGCCGGGCGGTCTGCAGGCGCCACGACGTCAGGTAGCGGATCGGCGGCACGCCCACGAGGGCCCGGAACCGCTCCACGAAGGCGCTCCGCGACATGGCGACGTGCCGCGCCAGCTCATCGACCGACCAGGGCGCCGCGACGTCCTGATGCATCAGCGACAGGGCGCGCCCGACACCCGGGTCGCGCAGGCCCTTCAGCCAGCCGGTCTCCCCGCTGTCCAGCGCCGAGGCATAGTGGCGCACCGCCTCCACCAGCAGGGTCTCCGACAGGCGGGACACGACGCTCGAGGTGGGGAGGCGGCCGGCCGCCAGCTCGGCGGCGGCGAAACGGACGGAGGCCTCGATCCAGTCGCGCGCGGTGCCCTCGCGGAGGTCGAGCTTCAGGACGGGAGGCAGGCTCGCGATCAGGGGATTGTAGGCGTCTCCGCTGCCCAGGAAGCCGCAGACGAGATGCGCCGCCTCGCCGCCCCCGCCATGGGAGATGCGCGCGAGCCCGCCCTGCGGCGAACGCTGGATCAGGGCGCCGGCCCCGATCGGCACCTGGCCGGGGCCGCTCGCCAGGATATGGCCGTCGTTGCGCGGGAACAGCACGATCTCGCCCGCATCGACCGTGACGTCCGGGGCGCCGTCCACGGTCACGCAAAGCCTTCCGGATATCACGACATGATAGGCGATCACCTGGACGGGGGCGGCCAGCACCACGCTCCATTCCTCCGGCCGGACCTGCGCGGTCACGCACCAGGGCGCGGTAAAGCGCGCCTCGACGAACAGACCGCCTGTGAGGCGGACCGAACGAAGCACATCCGACAACGGATCCATCGCCCCTCCCCGAACCGCGGATTTGGACGATCGGTCAGGTACTCCGTCGATCCGGTCATTCGCAAGCGTTCGCATGGGTTCTACTTGGAACGCTGCCGCACGCGCCGGCCGGCATTCGCTGTCGGCGGGCTCGGGGCCAACAGCACATGGAGAGAACGATGAAGAAGAGGCAACTGGCCGCCGGTATTCTGGCCGCCGCCGCCCTGCCGGTCCGCGCGGCACTGGCGCAGGCCGCCCATCGCCACGACGGCGACGCGCATGCGACCGTGCAGCCGGATGCCCTGCGCTGGACCGCGCCGCCCGCCTATGCGCGCGGGGCGCAATTCGCTGTGGTCCGGGGGGATCCGACGCGGGAAGGGTTCTACGTCGTGCGCCTGAAGGTCCCGGCCGGCTTCAGGATCGCGCCGCACACGCATCCGAACGACGAGAACGTCACCGTCCTGTCGGGCGGCTTCAACATCGGCGTCGGCGACCGGCTGGACGAGACGAAGGGCGAGCTGGTGCGGGCCGGCGGCTTCTCCTTCGTGGCCAAGGGCATGACCCACTACGCCTGGTTCACCCAGGAGACCGAGATCCAGCTGCACGGCACGGGCCCGCAGGGGATCACCTACGTGAACCCCGCCGACGATCCGCGGCGCCGGTAGAGCATCGTCAGGCCGGGCCTTCCCGGCTCGGCCCGGCGGCAAGGCGCGCCACGGGCCGCCTCCCGGCCGTCCTATTCGGCGCGCAGGCTCGCCCGGCGCACCACCACGCCCCAGCGCTCGCGCTCGGCCACGAGGAATCGCCCGAAATCCTCCGGCGTCGGGCTCGTCTCGATCTCGACGCCGTTCTCCACCATCCGCGCGCGGATGGCGGGATCGGCCAGCGCGGCGTTCATCGCCGCATGCAGCCGGGCGATCGGCTCCGGCGGCGTGCCGGCGGGCGCCAGCAGCCCGTACCAGGTGGCGCTGTCGATCTCGGGAAAGCCCTGCTCCAGCGAGGTCGAGAGCTCCGGCAGCACCGAGGCGCGCTGCCGGCCCGCGATGGCCAGCGCGCGCAGCCGCCCGGAGGCCAGGAAGGGCAGGAAGGGCGCGGCGGCGTTGGTGATCATCTGCACGCGCCCGGCGACGACGTCGGTCAGGGCCGGCGCCGTGCCGCGGTAATGGATGAAGTCGATCTCGAAACCGAGGGTGAGCGCGATCATCGCCCCCAGCGCATGCGCGGTCGTGCCCGCTCCCGGTGTGCCGAAGGTGATGGGACCGTTCGCGCGGGCGTAGTCGCGCAGCTCCGCGAGGCTGGTCACCGGCAGGGAAGGGTTCACCGCGATGACGTTCGGCGCCGCGCCGAGGCCGCCGATCGGGGCAAAGCCGTTCACTACGTCATAGGGCACGCGCGGCACGGTGAGGCTGGAGATGACGAAGCTGCCGCTGCCGGCCAGCAGGATCGTGTAGCCGTCCGCCGGCGCCTTCGCGACCAGGTCGTTGCCGAGCAGCCCCCCTGCCCCGCCGCGGTTCTCGATGACGATCGGCTGGCCCAGCCGCGCCGACATCGCCTCGGCCAGGATGCGGCCCACGATGTCGTTGCTGCCGCCGGCGGTGAAGGGGATGACGAGGCGGATCGGCCGGGTGGGAAAGCCCTGCGCCCGCGCAACGGCGGGCACGGCCATCAGCGCGAGACCCGCGCGGCGCTTGAACATTCCTGGACCTCCTGATTGCGGTCAGGAGGCCCCGGATTTCATCGCCTGTCCAGAACGATCAGACGCGCTTCTCCTGCGCGTTCCGCAGCAGCGCGAGGCTGCGATACACGCCATGCACCATCTTGCTGTAGGGCAGGATGAGGAAGAGGCCGAGCACGAGGCCGAGATGGACGGCGAGCATCACGCCCATCGCGCCGGTGTGCCGCACGACCAGCAGCAGCAGCCCGGTGATCGAGACCAGGAAGAGCAGGCCGAGCATCGCGTACTCGCCGCCCAGCCAGCGCTTCGCGACCGGCCCGGGATCGGTGACGGTCTTCACCCAGAGCAGGCCCACCGTGCCGATGCAGAGCAGCACGCCGCCCCAGGTGCCGAACTGCACGGGCAGGCTCAGGAAGGCGTGCGGCGACTTCCAGCCGAGGAAGTGGTGGTAGAAGGCACCCGTCGTCGTCGCCGCGAAGCAGAGCATGAAGCCGTAGAACATGGACTGGTGGAACCAGCGCCGCGTCTGGGCGAAGCTGTCGTCCAGGTCGTTGCAGCCATGCCCGCCGCCGCCGAGGTTCCGCAGGGTGAGGATGTCCACCGCCGCCGTGGCGACGGGCTGCGGCGTGATGGGCTTCTGTTTCCCCCCTTGGCCCTTCCCCGGCGCCGTGCCGCGCCAGTAGCGCACCCCGCCGATGGTCATCGCCATGACGGCGTAGCCGAAGGTGAGCGTCGCCAGCCCGGTCATCAGCCAGTAGGGGATCACCCGGAAGAAGGCGCCCGTGCCGGTCTGCGCGGTGTAGAGGATCGCGGGGTCCTGCAGGCCCATGGTCAGCAGCAGCACCAGCGTCAGCGCCAGCACGACGGTCGCCGTCACCACCGTGCCGTTGCGCGCGAAGAGCCGGCCCATCGGCGCGGGCCAGGCGTATTCCGCGTAGGATTCGTTGCGGATGTCGGCGAAGGTCGCCGGGATGTTCACGCCGAAGGCATGCGGCGGCGCGTATTGGCAGGCGTGGTAGCAGCCCTTGCAGGAGTGGCAGAGATTGGCGAGATGGGTGAGGTCGCCCACCGCGAATTCCCGCCGCAGCGTCATCGCGGGGAAGACGGCGCAATAGCCCTCGCAGTAGCGGCAGGCGTTGCAGATCTCCATCTGCCGCCGGGCTTCGACGATGGCCCCAGATTCAATTTCTGACATATTTCGCGGCCCCTTCTCCGGCCAGCCGCCCGAAGACGGTTCCGATGGTCATGCCGAAGCCGGCCAGATAGCCCTGCCCCAGGATATTACCGGCCATGATCTCGCCCGAGGCGAAGAGATTCCCGCTGGGCTTGCCGTCCTGCATCATCACCTGGGCGCGGTCGTTCACCTTCACGCCGAGGAAGGTGAAGGTGATGCCCGGCGCCAGCGGATGGCCATAGAAGGGCGGTGTGTCGATGCGGCGCGCCCAATGGGTCTTCTCGATCTCGAGCCCCTCGGTGCGGCAGTCGTCCAGCTTGTTGCCGTGGAAGGTTCCGGGCTGCACGGCGGCATTGTACCCGTCGACGACGGCGCCGAGCTTTTCTGCATCGAGCCCGAGCTTTTCCGCGAGCTCCGCGATGCTGCCCGCCTTCTCCGGCGGGAAGACGCTGGGGAGATAGTTGTGCAGCGCCTGGCTGTCGGTGATGGCGAAGGCGCGCTGGTCCGGCTGCTGGGCGATGAGGCGGCCCCAGATGGCGTAGCGCTTGGGCCAGACGTCCTCGCCCTCGTCGTAGAACCGTTCCACGTCCTTGTTCACGACGATGGAGAAGGGCACGCAGTCCAGCCGCATCGCCAGCCCGCCATCCACCATCGGCGCGCGCGCGTCGTTGGCGACGGCGTGGAACTGGGTGGGATCGCCCACCTCCTGGATGCCGTTGGCGAGAAGATCCTTCAGCACGGTCCCCTGGGCGTAGGGCGTGCCGCGGATCTGGAAGTTGTCGGCGGCGTCGCCCCAGTACTGGCGGAGCCATTCGCGATTGGCCTGGAAGCCGCCCGCCGAGGCCACGATCGCCTTGAAGCGGATGCGCTCGGGGAAGCCGCGCCAGGAGACGATGGCCTCCGTCGCGAAGCCGTCCTTCACCTCGATGTGCTGCACCTCGGTGTCGTAGAGGATGGTGATGCCGAGCTTCTCCGCCGTGCGGTAGAGCGCGTTCACCAGCGCCTTGCCGCCGCCCAGGAAGAAGGCGTTGGTGCGCGAGAGCGAGAGCGTGCCCGACAGGCTCGGCTGGAAGACCACGCCGCAATCCGCGAGGAAGCCCGGCGCGAACTGGCTCGCGCGGATGGTCATGCGCGCCAGCTCCTCGTTGGTGCGGCCGCCGGTCACGCGCAGCAGGTCGTCCCAGTACTCCTCCTCGAGATAGCTCTCGGTGAGCACGCCCGTCGGCTTGGGGTGCAATGCACGCAGGTTGCGCGTGTGCCGGCTGTTGCCGCCGCGCATCGGCCTGGGCGCGTGCTCGGCGACGACGACGCTGGCGCCTGCCTGCGCGGCGGTGATCGCGGCGCAAAGCGCGGCATTCCCCCCACCGACGACCAGCACGTCATAAAGTCGGCGAAAGTCCATCCGCCTTGTCACTCCACGATAGATGGCGCTTGTATCCGGCTGTATCCGAGCATGTCCAGATGGGGTAGCCTGCCTCCATGGACAGCCCTGCCCATCCCGGACGCGGCCATGAGGCCTATGCGCGCGTGCGCGAGGCCATCCGCGACGGGACCCTGCCGCCCGGCGTGCGGCTGACGGAGACCGATCTCGCCGCCCGCTTCGGCGTCTCGCGCACCCCCATCCGCCAGGCCATCGCCAGGCTGGAGGCCGAGGGGCTGCTGACCCACGAGCCGCGCCGGGGCCTCGCCGTCAGCCGGCCGGACCACGCCCAGGTGGTCGAGCTCTACGTGATGCGCGAGATCCTGGAGGGCGCCGCGGCCCGGCTGGCCGCCCAGCATGCCAGCGAGACCGAGATCGCCGCCATGGAGGAGCTGGTCGCCGGCGAGCCCGCGAGCTTCGCCGACGCGCCGAAGCTCGCCGCGGTGAACCAGCGGCTGCATGGCCT
The DNA here is from genome assembly GCF_004336745.1 of Roseococcus sp. SYP-B2431. Lineage (GTDB taxonomy): Bacteria > Pseudomonadota > Alphaproteobacteria > Acetobacterales > Acetobacteraceae > Roseococcus. The sequence goes on along the minus strand of NZ_SJXD01000029.1, from coordinate 111,718 downwards.
GCTCTACCTCGCCGCGCACAACCGCTATCTGCTGCGCAGCCTGGAGCAGCTTTCGGCCACCATGGCGCTGCTGCCCTCGCTGCTGACCATCGGCGGCCGCGCCCAGCAGGCGCATGAGGAGCATCTGGTGCTGGCGGCCGCGCTGCGCGCCCGTGACGGCGCGGCGGCGGAGGAAGCGGCCCGGCGGCATTCCCGCGCCGCGCAGCGGCAGCGGCTGGCCTGGCTGGTGCAGGTCTCGGGCGTGCCGATGGCCGCGCCGGGCGGGTAGGCCAGCCGCGACCTTCCCCGCCTTGTCCCCCAGGGACAGCGGCACTACCTCCCGTGGTCACCCGCGCCCCCACCAGCTCCCATTCGCGACCTGCCGAGATGTTCCGAAGCGCCATGACCACGAACGAACCCAGCGACGAGGTGCTGCGCCAGGGGCTCGACGCCTACACCGCCTGGGTCAGCGCGCTGCGGCAGGGCAAGGACGTGCCCCCGCCCGTCGCCGACGGCGACAACCCGCTGGCCCGCCTCGGCCGCGAGCTGCAGCTCCTGTCGGAAACCATCAGCCGCCGCGAGGCCGAGCTCTCGCGCCTGAACCAGGTGGTGCTGACGGCCGAGCGCGAGATCCTGGTGGAGGATGTGCTCGACAGCATCTTCCGCGGCTTCGTCGGCATCATTCCCTATGACCGGATCGGCTGCGCCTTCCTCTCCTCGGGCGGCACGCGGCTGACGTCCTTCTGGGCGCGCTCCAACATGGGGCCGATGCGCATCAACAAGGGCTATTCGCGCCCCCTGGTGGGAAGCAGCCTCCGCGAGGTGTTCAGGACGGGGGAGCCGCGCATCCTGAACGATCTGGAGCAGCATTTGGCGCGCCATCCGGCCTCGGACGCCACGCGGAACATCGTCGCCGAGGGCGGCCGTTCCAGCCTGACCTGCCCGCTCTTCGTGGATGGCCGCCCGCTGGGGGTGCTGTTCTTCACCAGCCACCAGACGAACGTCTACCGGGACATCCACCAGGCGGTCTTCCGGCAGATCGCCGGACAGGTCGCCGTCCTGATCAACAAGAGCAAGCTCTTCCAGGAACTGGTCGAGCGCAACCAGTTCCTCCTGCGGCAGGCCGAGCAGCTTCAGGAGGCGGCCAATCGCGATCCGTTGACCGGGGTGCTGAACCGCCGCGCCTTCCTGCTTGCGCTGGAGCGGCACATGCGGGCCGGTGCCGCCTCGGGCAAGACGCTCGGGCTGGTGCTGGCCGACATCGACCACTTCAAGTCGATCAACGACACTCATGGCCACGCCGCCGGCGACGAGGCGCTGCGCGCCTTCACGGCGCGCATCGGCGGGCTGCTGCGGCCGGGCGACTACCTCGGACGCTATGGGGGCGAGGAGTTCCTCATCCTCATCGGCGACACCCCCGCCGCGGATCTGCCGGCCGCCGTCGAGCGCTACCGCGCGGCCATCGCCGACGACCCCTTCGACCTCGGCGGGGTGATCCGGCCCATCACGGCGAGCTTCGGCATCGCGGTGGTCTCCGACGCGGAAAGCACTCCGGAAGAGATCGTCGCCATCGCCGACCGCGCCCTCTACGAGGCCAAGGCGGGCGGCCGGAACCGCGTCGTCCTGGCCGCCGCGTCGGGCCACGGGCAGGCCGGCTGATTACGCCGGGGCGGATCCGGCCCTAAGCTCCCTCGTGGTCAACAGGAGCATGCGATGCCCGACATCCTGGGCTGGCGTAAGACATTCGGCGTTCTGGGCCCCTCCACCAACACCGTGGTGCAGCCCGATTTCGACATGATGCGCCCGGCCGGCGTCACCGCGCATTACAGCCGCATCTTCACCCCCGACACCGACGCCGTCAGCAACGAGACCTTCCGGGCCGGCATCGAGGTGATCGGCAACAACACGCTCGACGCCGTGCGCAGCGTGATGACCGCGAAGCCCGACTACCTCGTGATGGGCATGAGCTCGGTGACCTTCTTCGACGGCGTCAAGGGCGCCGACCGCTTCGTGCGCGAGGTCGAGGAGGAGAGCGGCGTGAAGATCAGCGTCGGCTCGCATTCCAGCGCGGCGGCGCTGAACGCCTATGGCGGCATCAGGCGGATCGCGATCCTCTCGCCCTACTGGCCCAGCATGAACGCCGAGGTCGCGCGCTATTTTTCCGACATGGGCTTTTCCGTCGTTCGGGACCGCGCGCTGCAATGCCGGCGCTGGACGGCCATCGCCGAGGTTCCGCCCTCCGTCCTCGCGCAGGAGCTGAAGGCGCTGGACGGCGATGACGTCGACGCCATCCTCCAGGTCGGCACCAACCTCTCCATGGTGCGCCTCGCCGCGGCGGCCGAGCTCTTCCTGGGCAAGCCCGTCGTCGCGATCAACACGGCCACCTGGTGGCACGCGCTGCGCGCCAACGGCATCCACGACAAGCTGGACGGCTTCGGCCGCCTCATGGCGGAGTTTTAGCAGATGCGCTTCGACGAGATCTCGGCCCCGAAGCCGACGGCGGAATCCCTGGCCGCGGAGGCGAAGCACATCGCGGCGGAGCTCGACGGCGGCTCGCGCGAAGAGGCCGTTGCCGAATGGGACGCGGCGCGCCGCGCCACGGACAGCTGGAGCGCGCTGGTCCATCTGCGCTTCGCCCAGGACACCAGGAGCCCCGAGGCCAAGGTCGATCGGGAATACGCCGATGCCCTGGCCCCCGTCGCCACCGAGCACGAGGTCGCCATCAAGAAGCGGCTCATTGACGACCCCGACCGCGCCGGCGTCGAGGCGCTGGTCAGCCCGCACGTCCTGCGCCTCTGGCAGACCGACATCACCACCTTCGATCCGGCCATCGCCGCCGACCTGGAAGAGGAGTCGAAGCTCACCGCCCGCTACACCGAGCTGCTGGCCTCCGCGAGCTTCGAGATCGACGGCGCCGCCGTGAACCTCTCCGGCCTCGCGCCCTATGCCGAGAGCGACGACCGCGAGATGCGGCACCGCGCGGAGTCCCTGCGCTGGGCCTTCTTCGAGCAGAACGGCGCCGAGCTGGATTCGATCTACGACGCGCTGGTGAAGCTGCGCCACGGCATGGCGCGCAAGCTGGGCGACGAGAGCTTCACCCCGCTGGCCTATCGCCGCATGCGCCGCACCGACTACGGCCCTGAGGACGTCGCCCGCTACCGCGACCAGGTGGCCGAGCACGTCGTCCCGCTCGTCGCGCGGCTGCTGGAGGCGCGCCGCGCCGAGTTCGGCTGGGACAAGGTCATGTCCTGGGACGAGGCGCTGATCGACCCGGCCGGCAACCCGAAGCCCATCGGCGACCACGACACGCTCGTGTCAGCCGCGCAGACCATGTTCGACCGGATGGACCCGCGCCTGGCCGAGTTCTACCGGATGATGCGGGCCGGCGGCTTCCTCGACCTGAAGAACCGGCCCGGCAAGGCCGGCGGCGGCTTCTGCACCTCCTTCCCGTCCTTCGGCGCCCCCTTCATCTTCGCGAACTTCAACGGCACGCATCACGACATCGGCGTCTTCACCCATGAGATGGGCCATGCCTTCCAGTGCTGGGAGAGCCGGAACCTGCCGGGCATCGACCAGCTCTGGCCGACCATGGAGGCCTGCGAGATCCACTCGATGAGCCTCGAATTCCTCACCCATCCGCAGATGGGCCTGCTCGTCGGCGAGGAGGCGGCCGACCGCTTCCGCCGGATGCACGTCATCTCCTCGCTGGCCTTCCTGCCCTACGGCGTCTGCGTGGATCACTTCCAGCACGAGGTCTTCGCGAATCCCGACGCCACGCCGGAGGAGCGCCACGCGATCTGGAAGCGTCTCGAGGCGCGCTACATGCCGTGGTCCGACCATGGCGACATCGGCTATCTGGCGAAGGGCGGGCGCTGGCAGGCCAAGCACCACATCTACAACAGCCCCTTCTACTACATCGACTACACCCTCGCGCTGTGCTGCGCGCTGCAGTTCTGGGTGAAGGCGCGGCAGGATCCCAAGGCCGCGCTCGACGCCTATGTCGCGCTCTGCGCCCGCGGCGGCTCGGCGCCGTTCCAGGAGCTCGTGACATCGGCCGGGCTGGTGTCGCCCTTCGCGGAAGGGGCGCTGGCGGAAGTGGTCGGGGAAGCCGAAGCCTTTCTCGGGAAGAAGTGAGGGGCGCCGCCCCTCAAACACCCCGGCAGGAAACTCAGTTTCCTGCACCTTCGATCAATTAGGGCGCGCGGAACTCGATCGCCTTCGCGCCGTCCCACAGCACCGAGCGGCCCACCTTCGCCAGCCGCTCCAGGTCGCCGCGGATCGTCAGGAAGTGGTTGCCCGCCAGCTGCCCGGCCTTGCTCGCGAAGCAGCAGGGCCCATAGGCCACCAGGATCTCCGTCTCGCTCACCCCGCTCACATGGCCGGGATGGACGATCACCTGGCCCGGCGCCGGATAGCTCGTCGCATTCTCGTAGCCGATCGACAGGTCGCGCTCGCCCATCGGGATCCAGCAGGCCTCGCCGCTCCAGCGCACATGGATGATCCGGTCGCGATAGGGCAGCAGCTCGCGGAAGCGCGCGACCGTCCTGGGCGCGTCCTTCGCCTCGAAGGCCGCCTCGAATGTCTCGCCGCCGATGTCGATGATGATGTCCGTCACGCCCGTCTCCCTCTCCTCCTTCGCCCAAAGCACGGAGCCGGCGTCACGTCGAGTCCGCGATCCAGGCGGCCACGCGGCCGGCCAGCCCGGCCGGATCGCCCGACAGCTCCAGCAGCTTGATCCGCGCCTTCTGGCCGGAGACGATCGCGACCTCGGATTTGCGCAGCCCCAGCGCCTTGGCGACGAAGGCGATGAGCGCGGCATTGGCGGCGCCCTCCACCGGCGGCGCGGTCAGGCGCAGCTGCAGCATCCGCCGCCCGTCGGGCCCCTCCACCACCCCGTCCACCCCGTCGCGCGAGGCGCGCGGCGTCAGACGGACGGCCAGCCGGACTCCCCTGGCGATCGGCGTGACAGGCATCAGCCCACGGTTGCGGCGGTGGGAATCACCCGAAGCGCCCGGCCTCCACCGTGACCCCATGGTCCAGCGGGCCATGGCCGGCGCCATAGCCGGGCGCGGCCAGGATGGCGGCCCGCACGTAGCGCCGCGCCCGCGCGACGGCCGGCTCCAGCGCCAGGCCCTGGGCCAGGCCGGTCGCGATGGCCGAGGCCAGCGTGCAGCCGGTGCCATGAGTGTGGCGCGTGGCGACGCGGCGGTCCTCGAAGCGGATGACCCCCTCGGCGGTGGCCAGCAGGTCCACCAGGACCTCGCCTTCCATATGGCCGCCCTTCAGCAGCACCGCCGGCACGCCCATGGCGAGGATGGCCTTGGCCGCCTCGCGCATCGAGGGCTCGTCCGTGACGGGGAAGCCGGCCAGCACCCCGGCCTCGGGCAGGTTGGGCGTGACCAGGGCGGCGATGGGCAGCAGCCGGCGCTTCAGCGTCGCGACCGCGTCCGGCGCCAGCAGGGCATGGCCGCCCTTGGCCACCATCACCGGATCGGCGACCAGCGGCACGCCGGGCGCCCGGGCCGAGAGCTCGTCGCACACCGCCTCGATGGTCGGCACGTCGTGCAGCATGCCGGTCTTGAACGCGTCCGCGCCGAGGTCCTCCAGCACGCAGGCGATCTGCCGCCGGATGAAGCCCGTCTCCACGCCGAGCACGCCCTGCACGCCGAGCGTGTTCTGGGCGGTGAGCGCGGTGACCGCCGTCATGGCGAAGCCGCCCAGGGCCGTGACCGCCTTGATATCCGCCTGGATGCCCGCGCCGCCGCCCGAATCCGAGCCGGCGCAGATCAGCACGCGGCCTTTCATGCCGAGACTTTGGACCGGATCGTCCCGCAGAGGCTGTCGAGCACCTGGTTCAGCCGCCCCTCCTCCTCCGCCTCGACCATCACGCGGATCACCGGCTCCGTGCCGCTCGCGCGGATGAGCACGCGGCCGGCCTCGCCCAGCGCCTTCTCCTCGGCCGCGATGACGCTCTGCACGCCGGCATCCTTCAGCGGCGAGACGCCGGTGAAGCGGATGTTCACGAGGCGCTGCGGCAGCGTCTCGAACTGGCGGCAGGCCTCGCTCGCCGGCCGCTTCCGCTCGACCAGCACGGCCAGCACCTGCAGCGCGGCCACCAGCCCGTCACCGGTCGTGCCGAAGTCGCTTAGGATCACATGGCCCGACTGCTCGCCGCCCAGATTGCAGCCCGTCTCGCGCATGCGCTCGCTGACGTAGCGGTCGCCGACATTGGTGCGATGCAGCCCGAGGCCCTTGGCCTTGAGGAAGCGCTCCAGCCCCATGTTGCTCATGACGGTCGCGACCAGCGCGTCGCCCTTGAGCCGCCCCTGCCGCGCCCAGGAGGCGGCGATCAGCGCCAGGATCTGGTCGCCGTCGATGAGCTGGCCCTTCTCGTCCACCAGCACCACGCGGTCCGCGTCGCCGTCCAGCGCGATGCCGAGATCGGCGCGGCGCTCGGTCACCAGCGCGGCGAGCTGGCCGGGCGAGGTGGAGCCGACGTTGCGGTTGATGTTGAAGCCATCGGGCGCCACGCCCACGCTCACCACCTCGGCGCCGAGCTCCCAGAGGACGGTCGGCGCCACCTTGTAGGCCGCGCCATGCGCGCAATCGACCACGATGCGCAGCCCCTCCAGCGTCAGGCCGCGGGGGAAGCTGGCCTTGGCCGCCTCGATGTAGCGGCCCGGCGCGTCCTCGAGCCGGGAGGCGCGGCCGAGCCGCTCGGGCGTGACCAGCGCGGCGGTGAGGTCGCCCTCCATCAGCGCCTCGATGGCGCATTCCTGCTCGTCTGAGAGCTTCAGCCCGTCGGGGCCGAAGAGCTTGATGCCGTTGTCCTCATGCGGATTGTGCGAGGCGCTGATCATCACGCCGAGGTCGGCGCGCAGCGAGCGGGTCAGCAGCGCGATGGCCGGCGTCGGCAGCGGCCCCACCAGCACCACGTCGATGCCGGCCGAGACGAAGCCCGCGGTCAGCGCCGGCTCCAGCATATAGCCCGAGAGCCGGGTGTCCTTGCCGATCACCACGCGATGCCGGTGCGCGCCGCGGTTGAAGAACCGCCCCGCCGCCTGGCCGAGCCGCAGCGCCGTCCCCGCATCCATGGGCGCGCGGTTGGCCGTGCCGCGGATGCCGTCGGTGCCGAAGAGCTTGCGCCGGGGCGCGCCGGGGAGGGTCTTGAGGGTCATCAGCTTCGTCATGCGTTGGCAGCCTCCGGGCTGCTACAGCCTCTCGGCCGAGGGGACAATGATGGGACGCCAGGACCCGGGCCCGGATTCCCGCCGACGGAGGACGGGAGGCCCGCCGCCGCTCGCCGGATAGTGGAAAATCCGCCGACGCTTTTCCACGAATATTGCCGGACGCCAAAGTCAAACAAGTCGCGCCTACAGTGAGCCGGTTTCGCCCCGCGCAAGTCTCGCGGCTGTGGACAGGCGCGCGGCGCGGGGGCAGCCTTCCCCGCATGTCCTCCGCCCGCGAACGTGCCCTCGCCTTCTGCGCCCGCTTCGGCCTGCGCGTCCCCATCCTCCAGGCGCCGATGGCCAGCGCCTCGCCGCCCGGGCTTGGCATCGCCGTGGCCCATGCCGGCGCGATGGGCGGCATGGGCGCGCTGCAGTCGAGCCCGGCCGAGATCGCCGACTGGGCCCGACAGTTCCGCGCGGGGAGCAATGGCGCCTTCCAGATCAACCTCTGGGCGCCCGATCCCGAGCCGGTGCGCGACCCCGCCCGCGAGGAGGCCGCCCGCGCCGCCCTGGCCACGCTCGGCCCGGAGCCGCCGGCGCTCGGCGAGGGCCCCTTCCTGCCGGACTTCAAGGCGCAGTGCGATGCGGTCCTGGCCGCCGGGCCGGCCGTGGTCTCGACCATCATGGGGCTGTGGGAGCCCGATTTCGTGAAGGAGCTGAAGGCGCGCGGCATCCTCTGGATCTGCAACGCCACCACGCTGGCCGAGGCGCGCGAGGCGGAAGCGGCCGGTGCCGACGCCGTCGTCGCCCAGGGCGCCGAGGCGGGCGGCCATCGCGGCAGCTTCTCCCCCGAGGCGGCGGAGGCGCAGCTCATCGGCCTCTTCGCCATGATCCCGCGCCTGGCCGACGCGCTCTCCATCCCGGTGATCGCGGCGGGCGGGATCATGGACGGGCGCGGCGTGGCGGCGGCGCTGACGCTGGGGGCGAGCGCCGTGCAGCTCGGCACGGCCTTCCTGCGCTGCCCCGAGACGGCGATCGCGGCCCCCTGGGCCGAGGCGCTGGCCCAGGCCGCGCCGGAGGACACGGTGATGACGCGCGGCCTGAGCGGACGGCTCGCGCGCGGCATCGGCAACCGGGCGACGGCGCTGTTCGAGCGCGTGCCGCCCGCGCCCTATCCGCTCCAGCGCATCCTCACGGCGCCGATGCGCGCGGCCGCGGCGAAGGAGGGGGATGCGAGCCGGATGCAGCTCTGGGCCGGACAGGGCGTGGCGATGACGCGCGCCGAGCCGGCGGCGGAGCTGGTGCGGCGGATCTGGAGCGAGGCCGAGGAGCTGCTGCCGAGGTAAGGCACTTGAAACCCGATAGAATAAAATAAGGACATATTCGTCGCCGGTTTGAGGCCCGGCCGGGCCAGCCGAACCAAGCCTGGCGAGAGCAAATTGCCGCGGAGGAGACGAGACGCCCCACAGGAGACTTCGGCTATGGAATGCGAGGCAAACGGGGTCGAGCGCATGAGTTCGATATTCGAACAAACGCCGTATGTGCGGTTGCGGTGATGCGGAAGCTGTTGAGAACAGCTCTGCCATCCGTCATCCTTCTTGGATGGCCGCCGTCTGCTTCCGCCGAACCTGTCGCCTGGAATGCGTTCAACCCGCTGGTGTCCGACGCCCTGCATGCCTTGCGGCAGACCGATCTGGAGCCGTCCCGGGCCATGGAAATCAATATGGACGGCGATCGGCAAGGCCGGGACAACGACACCGGCCGTTCCTACAATTTCGATCCCTCCCGCCACCTCCTCTACATCGTCAAGGACCTGAACCGGGACGGGCTGCCGGACGTCTTCCTGTTGTTCACCTGGCCCTACATGAGGGGCAACGCGGAGGCGCAGGGGGTGGTGATGGTGCAGCATCGGCGCGGCGAGTGGCGCGTCGGCTGCGAATTCGACGATTGGGGCAACGAGCGAGGGCGCTTCGTCCCGCAGATCGGGCCGGGAAGATCGCATGGCTGGCTCAACTTCCGCATGAGTGACGGCCTGTACGTCTGGCGTCGCTCACCGGCGGCTGCCGCGAGGATGGAGTGCGTTCCGGCTCAGCCCGCTGCCGCTTCGCGTGGGAATGCCCGCCCCCGGTGACATGCGGAATGGCGATGAGTGCCCAACGGCAACTGGCCGTCCGGTCCCGGGTTCTTCGATCGGTATCCATGGGAGACGGAGCATGGCCAATCAGACCCCTCGCAACGAGATGGCCGAAAGGCTCGCCGATACAGTAGGACACGCCCGCTTCGCGAAGTCCTATTCCGGCGCCATGGCGCATTTCGGCGGCCGCGGCGGCGCCGACGAAAAGGAGCGCCTCATGGCCTGGCGGCAGGCCAGGGCGGCCCCGCAGCGCGCCCCGGCGGAGGAGCCGCCGCCGGAGGGCTTCCGCGGCGAAGGCCTGCCGCGGAGCTGAGACGGGAGGCCGGCGGCAGCCGCCGCCCCGCCGTTCACCGCCGGCTCGCCAGCAGGACGTCGCGCCATTTCACCGTCTCCGCGGCGATCATGGCGCGGAACTCCTCCGGCGTGCTGGAGATGTTGGGCGATCCCATCTCGGAGATCCGTCGCTTCACCTCGGGCTCGGCGAGGGCCGCGACCGTCGCCGCATGCAGGCGCGGAACGACCCCGGCCGGCATGTCCGCCGGGGCGAGCAGCCCGTACCAGCCGCCCGCCTCGAAGCCGGGCAGGCCCGCCTCCGACATGGTCGGCACGTCCGGCAGCATGGGCGCGCGCTCCGCGCTGGTCACGGCGAGCGCGCGCAAGGCGCCCTGCCGCACCTGCTGGGCCACCAGCACGAGGTTCTCGAAGGTATAGGGCATCTCGCCCGCCACGATCGCCATCACCACCGGCGCGCTGCCGTTGTAGTGGACGGGCTGGGCCGGGAAGCCCACGCGCTGGCGCAGGGATTCGCCGGCCAGGAGCTGCGGCGAGCCCAGGCCGGGCGTGGGATACATCACGTCCTGCCGGGCGCCGCGCAGCGCATCCATCATGGAACGGAGATCGCGCCAGGGCGAGTTGGCCGGCACCACCAGCACCAGCGGCGTGCGCGCGAGGATGGTGACGGGCGAGAAGTCCGTCGCCGGGTCGAAGGCGAGGCTCGCCTCCGTCGTCGGGCTCACCGCCAGCGGGCCGGAGCTGCCGAGCAGCAGCGTGTACGGGTCGCCCTTCGCCCGCGCGACGAGGGCCGTGCCGACATTGCCGCCCGCGCCGCCCCGATTCTCGACGACGAAGGGCTGGCCGAGGCTGCGCTGCAGCGGCTCGGCGATCATCCGCGCGAGATTGTCGATGATGCCGCCCGGGAGGAAGGGCACGATGATCCGCACCGGCCGCACCGGCCAGGCCGGCTGGGCGAGCGCCCGGCCGGAGGCGAGCAGCAACGGCGCGGCCAGGAGGCCGCGCCGCGAGAGACCCGCCTTCACTGCGGCTCCAGCACGAACTTCAGGACCGTGTCCTTCGTCACGATGCCGCCGCGGTCGCCGGGCGTGAGCTGCCCGTAGCGCTGCGCGAAGCTCGGCGGCAGCGGACGGCCGCCCTCCGGGGCCAGCCAGAGGCGGAAGAGGTGGCGGCGGCGCTCCGGCTCGGGCCAGTCCTCGAAATCGGTGCGGCTGTGCAGGATCTGGTGATTGTGCAGGAACTGCATGTCGCCGGGGCGGAACTCGATCTTGAGGTTCAGCGTGGGGTCGCGCGTCAGGTCGTCGAACAGGTGCAGCGCCTCGCGCTCGAGCGCGGTCAGCCGGCGCGCCTCCGGGAAATTCTGCTGCGCCGAGCGGATGTACTGGCCGGAATAGATCGTCGTGAGCTGGCCCTCGTGCCAGCTGAACACCGGCACCTCGAACCAGGGCAGCATGCCCGGCGGAATCTCGCCGCGGCGATCCGTCGGGAAGGCGTGGAAGAGCTGCTCGTAGAGATCGGGGCGGCGCCTCAGCATCTCGTCATGCAGGGTGACGGAGCTGACGATCATGCTCTCGCCGCCGCTGCGCGAGGTCTTCAGGCACAGCAGCCCCACGATGTCGCAGGAATCCGTGTGGTATTCGAGTTCGCGGTTGGTCTGGTAGTAGCGGGTCGTGGGCTTGCTGATGTCCAGGCCCAGGTCGCGCACATGGCCCAGCAGGTGGCCTTTGGCGTTCTGCGACCGGAAGCTGCCGAGATGCGCGCCGATGCCCAGATAGGCGATCGCCGCCTGCTCCGTCGTGTACTTCGCCACCTGGAAGCCGCGGAACTGCACGAAGCCGCGCCCGTGCAGCATCTGCTCCACCACGCCGGCGAGAACCGGCGCCAGGGTCGGCAGCCGGAAGGTCTCGCGCGAGATGCGGCCCATCTCCTGGCCCGATTCCTGGTGCGCGTGGATGGCGGCGTCGATCTCGGCCAGCTCCGCGGGCGTGAACTGGTGCAGCCAGGAGCCGTCCCGGATCATCTGCGGGCCGGTCCAGGCGGCGGGGCCGCCGATCGGGCCGGGCGGCAGCACCAAGGGCGCCTCGGCGAGGGCGTGGGACATGTATTCCTCCGAAGTCTATTTCCTGGCGGCAGGCTGCGGTGCTTCCCGCCGCGGGTCCATTTCATTTTTCGCGGCCATTCATAAGATCGGCTTATGACCAACATCACCCTGCGCCAGCTTCGCGCCTTCCTCGCCGTCGCCCGGGCCCGCAGCTTCACCCGCGCCGCCAGCGAGCTGAACCTCACGCAATCCGCGCTGACCATGGCGATCCGCGGGCTGGAGGAGGAGGTCGGGCTGCGCCTGCTGGACCGCAGCACGCGCGCTGTGGCCCCCACCGCCCATGGCGAGCGCTTCATGGTCACCGCCGAACGCCTGCTCGACGAGATGCAGCGCGCCGTCGACGACCTGCGCGCCATCGCCGACCGGCAGAGCGGCCTGGTGGTCATGGCCGCCACCGCCTCCTTCATCGGCCCGGTGATCGCGCCGGCGCTGCGGGATGTGGCGGAGCGCTTCCCCGGCATCGCCGTGCGGCTGATCGAGGAGCACACCGAAGGCGCGGCCCGCCGCCTGCTGGCCGGCGAGCTCGACTTCGCCGTCACCACCCTGCCGAGCCCCGAGCCGGGCATCGAGGCGATCCCGCTGATGCGCGACCGCTTCGGCCTGCTCTGCCCGGACGACCACCCTCTGGCCCGCGCCGGGAAGAGCCTCGGTTGGGGCGTGCTGGCGGATTTCCCGCTGGTGGGGATGAGCCAGCTCAACGGCATGCGGCGCCTGCTGGACCAGGATCGCGACGGCGCCCAGGCCGTGCGCGGCCTGCGCTACGAGGTCTCGAGCATGACGACGCTGCGGAGCCTGGTGGAAAGCGGCGTCGGCGTGGGCGCCGTGCCGGCGCTGGCGGCGCGGCCTTCGGGCGGATCCGGCCTGGCCTGGCGGGAGCTGGTGCCGGCGGTCCATCGCACGGCCTCGCTGGCGCGGCGGGCCGGCCGCTCGCTCACGCCGGCCGCGGCGGAGGTGGTGCTGGCAGCGCTGGCGCAGCTGCGGCAGCTGCGCGATCCCGGCATCGAGCTGCTGACCGACCGGGCCAGCCTGATCCGCCAGGGATGGCTGAGCCATCGCGGGTGACAGCGACTCGCCCATCTGCCTAACGTCCGCCCGCCAACAGGGAGCGGCGCCGTCCATGGAGCGATTCTTCGGCCTGGCCGAGCAGGGCACCAATCTCCGCCGCGAGATCGCGGCCGGCGCCGCCACCTTCCTGACGATGGCCTATATCCTGGTCGTGAACCCGCAGATCCTGGCCGCCGCCGGGATCGACCCCGGCGCCGCCTTCGTCGCGACCTGCCTGGCCGCCGCCATCGGCTCGGCGCTGATGGGGCTCATCGCGAACCTCCCCATCGCGCTCGCGCCCGGCATGGGGATCAACGCCTATTTCGCCTTCACCGTGGTCGGCGCCCAGGGGATCTCCTGGCAGGCGGCGCTGGGGGCGGTCTTCGTCTCGGGGCTGATCTTCTTCGCCGTCAGCGTCTCGCGCCTCCGCGAATGGCTGATCGACGGCATCCCGCTCTCTCTCAAGCTCGGCATCGCCGCCGGGATCGGCATGTTCCTGGGCCTGATCGGGCTGAAGAATCTCGGCCTCGTCGTCGCCAACCCCGCGACGCTGGTGGGCATGGGCGACATCGCCTCCGCGCCCGTCATCCTCGGCAGCTGCGGCTTCCTGCTGATGGCCGCGCTCGCCGCGCGCCGCGTGCCGGGCGCCATCCTCCTCGGCATCCTCGCCACGGCGCTGGCCGGCATCCCCTTCGGCCTCACCACCTTCCACGGCGTGCTGGCGCCGCCGCCCTCCCTGGCGCCCACTTTCCTGCAGCTCGACATCGGCGCCGTCTTCTCGATCGGCATGCTGGGCATGGTCTTCACCTTCTTCCTGGTGGACCTGCTGGACAATGCCGGCACGCTGATCGGCACCACCCACCGCGCCGGGCTGATGCGCGAGGACGGCAGCGTGCCGCGGCTGGGCCGCGCGCTGCTCGCCGATTCCGGCGGCGCCATGATCGGCGCGGCGCTCGGCACCTCCACCACGGTCAGCTACATCGAGAGCGCGGCCGGCATCCAGCAGGGCGGCCGCACCGGCCTCACCGCCTTCGCGGTCGCGCTGTTCTTCCTCCTGGCGCTCTTCGCCGGGCCGCTCGCCGCCTCGGTGCCAGAATTCGCGACCGCGCCGGCGCTGATCTTTGTCGCCGGATTGATGGCCCAGGCGTTGAAGGGCCTGCACTGGGACGATGAGACCGAGTACCTGCCCGCCATGATCACCGTTTTCGCCATGCCCTTCACCTTCTCGATCACGACCGGAATCGGCCTCGGCTTCCTCGCCTATGCCGGCGTGAAGACCCTGGCCGGCCGGGCCCGCGAGGTGCACGGCGCCGTCTGGGTGCTGGCGGGGCTCTGCGCCTTCAAGTTCGCCGTGATCTGATGCGCCGCCCCGCCGCCTTCGCGCCGCTGCGGCATCCGGCCTTCCGGCTGCTGTGGATCGCCAACCTCGCCTCCAACACCGGGCTCTTCATCCAGAACACGGCGGCCGGCTGGCTGATGACCAGCCTCGATCCCGCGCCGATGATGGTCAGCTTCGTGCAGGCCTCCTCCATGCTGCCGGTCTTCCTGCTGGCCCTGCCGGCCGGTGCGCTGGCCGACATCATGGACCGGCGGATCTTCCTCATCGGCGCCCAGCTCTGGATGATGCTGATGGCCGCCCTGCTCTGCCTGATGACCTGGAGCGGCGCGCTGGGGCCGTGGGGGCTGATCGCCTTCACCTTCGCGCTGGGCGCCGGCCTCGCCATGACCTTCCCCGCCTGGGCCGCCACCACGCCCGAGCTGGTCCCGCGCGAGGACCTGGTCGGCGCCATCGCCCTCAACGGCATCGGCTTCAACCTGACCCGCGCGGTCGGCCCGGCGATCGGCGGCCTGGTCGTCGCCTGGTTCGGCATCGAGGCGGCCTTCGCGCTGAACGCCCTCTGTATCCTTACCCTTGTGGTCGCCCTCTTCCTCTGGAAGCGCGAGAAGATCGCCTCCCGCATGCCGCGCGAGCATTTTCTCTCCGCCGTCCGGGCGGGGGCGCGCTTCGTCGCGGCCACGCCGGCCATGCATGCGGCCATCCTCCGCGCGGTGGTCTTCTTCCTCTTCGGCTCCGCGGTCTGGGGCCTGCTGCCGCTGCTGGTGCGCGAGACGCTGGCCCTCGGTCCCCAGGCTTTCGGCCTGCTGCTGGGCTGCATGGGCGCGGGCGCCGTCGCGGCCGGCTTCGTCCTGCCGGCGATGCGCGCGCGGCTCGACCGCTCGGGGCTGGTCTTCTGGTCCTCGCTGCTGAGCGGGCTCTCGCTGCTGATCCTGGCGGCGCTGCACCATTGGGCCTTCGCGGCGCTGGGGATGCTGCTCTACGGCGTGTCCTGGATCTCCGCGGCCTCGACGCTGCAGGCCTCGGCGCAGATGGCGGCGCCGTCCTGGGTCCGCGCGCGGGCGATCGGCATCTACCAGATGTGCTTCTTCGGCGCGATGGCGCTGGGCTCGGCCCTCGCCGGCTGGATGGCGGGCCGGCTGGGCGTCGAGCTCACCATGGCCCTCTTCGCGGCCGGCGCCGTGGCCGGCGCGATCGGCGTGCGCGGCTGGCGGCTGGAGGGCGACGCGGCCGCGCCGCCCCCCAAGGTGGCGCTGGCCCGCCCCGAGCCCGCCGCCGCCGAGCTGCGCGCCATGCTGCACGAGGGCGAGAACCGCGTGCTGGAGGTGGTGCGCTACCATGTCGCGCCCGCCGACCGGGACCGCTTCCGCGCGACCATGGCCGAGTGCCGGCGCGTCCGGCTGCGCGGCGGCGCGGCGCTCTGGCGCCTCTACGAGGACGTGGCCCATCCCGAGCGCTGGGTGGAGCTCTGGACCATCGAGAGCTGGGAGGAGCATCTGCGCGAGGCCGCGCGGCTGACGGCGGAGGACCGCGCCCTCCTCGCCCGTGCCGCCGCGTTCGACGCGCGGGACAGCGGTCCCGAAGCCACGCGATATGTGAATGTCAGGGTTTGATCCGCGTCATTGGCAAGTCGGCCGCCCAGCTCCCATAGTCGGAAGCGCAGGAGAAGAGATCAGATGGCCAAGCTCGCGAAGACCCGCAACACCCTGGGCGAGAACGCCCGCCTCACCAGCGTCGGCCTGCTGAACGCCGCGCTCGCCGACCTCATGGACCTCACCAATGCCGTCCGCATGGCGCATTGGAACGTCAAGGGCCCGCAATTCGCGGCGCTGCACGCGAAGTTCGAGGAGTTCTACGACCAGCTCGGCGGCGCCGTGGACGACACGGCCGAGCGCATCGTCCAGCTCGGCGGCACGCCTGCCGGCACGACGCAGCAGGTCGGCGCCGCGACCCGCCTCGCGCCCTACCCGGCCGATCTCAAGGATGGGCTGGCGCATGTCGCCGCCCTGGCCGACCGCTACGGCGCGCTGGCCGCCACCTCGCGCGAGGCGATCGACGCCGCGGCCGAGGCCGGCGACGCCGACACGGCCGACCTCTTCACCGCCACCTCGCGCCTGCTCGACAAGGCGCTGTGGATGCTGGAAGCCCACCTCGCCTGAAGCGATAGGCCCGCCCTATCGGGCCCATCGTCATCATTGGGTTGTTGACCGCGCCGTTCCGCCCCACGAATGTTGAGGTTCCGGCGGAGACGACCCAAAAATGGCGACGATCGAGAATTATGTGGACATCGCCCAGGCCTGCTACGCCCGGGCGGGGTCCGCGGTGGATGCCCCGGGCGAATGGACCGTCCAGAAATGGGAATGGGCCACCTGGTACGGCAACGGCTACCAGGGCGGCGTCTTCGAGACGCGCGACGAGATCATCGTTGGCTTCTCGGGCACCAAGGGCAGCCTGACCACCGCGCCCGTTTCCCAGAATTCCGGCAATATCCGCATCGGCGTCAACGTCATCCCCAACATGGCCGGCAGCGCCTTCGCCATGGTGAACTGGGCCAAGGACAACGCCTTCGGCCGCCCCATCAGCATCTGCGGCCATTCCCTGGGCGGCGGGCTGGCCCAGGTGGTGGGCAACTGGTCGGGGCTGCCCTTCATCTCCTTCAACGGGCCGGGCATGGCCTCGCACCTGAAGATGTCGGCTTTCAACCTCTTCAAGCCGCAGCAGATGATCCGCTCCGCGCTGGCGCGGAACACCTCCGACACGATCGGCATCTGCTTCACGGTGAAGGGCGACTTCGTCGGCGAGTTCGGCTCGCATGTCGGTCACGAGATCGTCGTGCCCAAGCGCGGGGACAACAGCCACAGCCTGGACGCGATCATCAGCGGGATCGGCATGGCCAAGCTGCGGACCTCGCCGCGGAACTTCCTGTCCACCTGGCCCGCCGCCCCCACCGGGCGCGAGCGGAGCCGCAGGGTCGCCTGACTCCGGGCGCCTATTTCCCGCCCGGGCGCCGAGGTTGCGGAGGACTCCGGGCCTCGGGTAAGGTCCGGCCCGGGGACAGCGAACACATCATGAACGATCTTTTCGGGGGGCGCGGCGGCAAGGCCGGCGCCGCCTCCAGCTACAGCGCCGCCGATATCGAGGTCCTGGAGGGGCTCGAGCCCGTGCGCCGGCGCCCCGGCATGTATATCGGCGGCACCGACGACAACGCGCTCCACCACCTCGCCGCCGAGATCCTGGACAATGCCATGGACGAGGCGGTGGCCGGCCATGCCGACCGCATCGACGTGGTGCTGGAAGCCGGGAACTGGTTCTCCGTGCGCGACAACGGCCGCGGCATCCCGGTCGACCCGCACCCAAAATTCCCGAAGCTGTCGGCGCTGGAGGTGATCCTCACCACGCTGCATTCGGGCGGCAAGTTCTCGGGCAAGGCCTACGACACCTCGGGCGGCCTGCACGGCGTGGGCAGCAGCGTGGTGAATGCCCTGGCCGAGACCCTCGAAGTCGAGGTCGCGCGCGGCGGCGAGCTGTTCCGGCAGAGCTATTCGCGCGGCAAGCCCACCAGCAAGCTCAAGCGCGAGGGCGAAGTCCGCAACCGGCGCGGCACGCTGCTGCGCTTCAAGCCCGATCCCGAGATCTTCGGCGCGCTGCAATTCCGCGCCGAGCGGCTGTTCCGGCTCTGCCGCTCCAAGGCCTATCTCTATCGCGGCGTCGAGATCCGCTGGCGCTGCGACGCCGCGCTGGTTTCCGGCGACACGCCGGCCGAGGCAGTGCTGCACTTCCCCGGCGGCCTCTCGGACTTCCTGGCCTCCGCCGTCGAGGGCAAGCCGGCCGTGGTGCCCGCGCCCTTCGCCGGCACCGCCGAGTTTCCCGGTTTCGCCGGCCGCTGCGAATGGGCCATCACCTGGCTCGACCAGGGCGAGGGGTTCCTCTCCACCTACGCCAACACGATCCCGACCCCCCAGGGCGGCACGCACGAGGCCGGGCTGCGCGGCGCGCTGCTCAAGGGCCTGCGCGCCTATGGGGAGATGAAGAAGGAGAAGCGCGCCGCCGGCATCACCGCCGAGGACATCCTGGGCGGCATGGCAGGGATGCTCAGCGTCTTCATCCGCGACCCGCATTTTCAGGGCCAGACGAAGGACAAGCTGACCAATGGCGACGCCCAGCGGCTGACCGAGAATGCGCTGCGCGACCCCTTCGACCATTGGCTCGCCGGCGATCCGGCCAATGCCGACAACCTGCTGGCCTATGCCGTCGAGCGTGCGGAGGAGCGGCTGCGGCGCCGCGCCGAGAAGGACACGCCGCGCAAGACCGCCACGCGCAAGCTCCGCCTGCCGGGCAAGCTCACCGACTGCTCCAGCGAGAGCAGCGTGAACACGGAAATCTTCCTCGTCGAGGGCGACAGCGCCGGCGGCTCGGCCAAGCAGGCGCGCGACCGCGAGACCCAGGCCGTGCTGCCGCTGCGCGGCAAGATCCTGAACGTGGCCAGCGCCTCGGCCGAGAAGCTGCGCGGCAACCAGGAGCTGAAGGACCTCATCGAGGCGCTGGGCTGCGGCGTCGGCGACCGCTTCGACATCCAGAAGCTGCGCTACGGCCGCGTCGTGATCATGACGGACGCCGACGTGGACGGCGCGCATATCGCCGCCCTGCTGATGACCTTCTTCTACAAGGAGCTGCCGGAGCTGGTGCGGCAGGGGAAGGTCTATCTCGCGCAGCCGCCGCTCTACCGCCTGCAGGCCGGCGACAAGAACGTATATGCGATGGACGACGCCGACCGCGAGCGCCAGCTCAAACGGCACTTCAAACCGAATCAGAAGGTCGAGGTCAGCCGCTTCAAGGGCCTCGGCGAGATGCCGGCGGCCGTCCTGAAGGAGACCACCATGGCGCCGGCCAAGCGCATCCTGCTGAAGGTCGTGCTGCCGCCCGAGGAGCGCGCGAGGACGGCGGAACTGATGGAGGCGCTGATGGGGCGCAAGCCGGAACTCCGGTTCAGGTTCATCCAGGACAATGCGGCGACCCTGGATGTGGAGGCCGTCGACGCCTGAGACTGCCTCGCGGACGCGCCTTGCGTCAGCGCCGTCGCATCGCGGCCAGGACGTAGCCCGCCAGGGCGGCAATGCCGATGCTCGCCAGGGGCCGGTCGCGGATCTTCGACACCCAGCGCTCCGCCCCGCTCTCCACCCAGTCGACAGCGGATTGCGCATAATCCGCGCCCGCGACCACCACCGGATGCAGCCTGTCGCCCGTCAGGGCATCGACCTGCGCGCGCAGCGCCGCGATGTCCTCGTTCATGGCCTTATGGCCGGCGGCGATTTCGGTGGAAGGAACAGTGTCCATGGTCAGCCCTCTGGGGTGGTTCGGCCCTCGATGGCTTGCGAAACGCCGAGCGGGGCCGGGCGCTTCGCGGAGGCTGAAATTTCGTGGCGCGCCGGTCTCAGAGCAGACGCTCGATCCCGCTTCTGATTGCCTGCGGCTTCGTCGCCGGCCCATGGCGCCGGACGACGTTCCCGCCCCGGTCCACCAGGAACTTCGTGAAGTTCCATTTGATGGACGAGGTGCCGAGGAAGCCCTTGGCCTGGGTCTTCAGCCAGACATAGAGCGGATGCGCGCCGGCCCCGTTCACCTCGACCTTGCCGAAGAGCGGGAAGTTCACGTCGTAGGTCAGCCTGCAGAAGCTCGCGATCTCGGCGGCGTCGCCGGGCTCCTGAGCGCCGAACTGGTTGCAGGGGAAGCCGAGCACCGCGAACCCCCTCCCCGACAATTCCACGTGGAGCTTCTCAAGCCCCGCATATTGCGGCGTGAAGCCGCATTTGCTGGCCGTGTTGACGATCAGCAGCACCTGGCCGCGGAAGCGCTCCAGCGGCACTTCCGTGCCCGTGAGGTCGCGCGCCGAGAAATCGAAGGCGGTGGTCAAGGTCAGATGGGCTTGTGCGCGCGGTCCATCAGCCGCGAGAAGAAGCCAGGCTTCTTCGCCGGCGCCTCCGCCACCGTGACCTTGGCGGCCGCCGCGGCCTCCTCCTTCGCGCGCTTCTCCTTGTCGCGCAGCCAGGCTTCCAGGCTCATGCCGGCCTTGGCCGCCCGCTTGGCTTCGTAGCTGCGCTGGCCTTCGGTGAGCTTCTTCGCGTCCATCACTCAACTCCGGGGGGATCGATTCCGCCCTTTGTGCCCATCGCCGGGGGTTGCGGCAAGCGGCCCGCAGCGCTTAACGCAGGCGTCATGGACGCACGCGTCAAAGCGCATATCTGGGCCTCCATGGCCATCCGCATGTCGGACATGGCGGGCCGCCCGACCGCCGTGCTCCGCAAGGGCGACCCGGATTCCGGCGGGATGCTCTGCGTGCTGGAGGGCCGGGAGGGCCAGGTCGTGCTGTCCCAGGCCCGCGACGCCGAGGGCCGCCCCGCCTGGGTGCGCGGCACCGGCCCCGCCCCGGTCGATCGCGAGACGGCCGACGCCTATGTCGAGCGCCAGGTGAAGCGCGACCCGGACCTCTGGGTGCTGGAATTCGAGGCGCCGGACTATCTGCCGCCCTTCGAGGCGCGGATTCTCTGAGCCGGTTCTCGCCCCCGGCACGACGGGCGGCGGGGCCCCGAACGGGTGGATCTGCTGCTCGATTGCCTGACGGACGCCGGCGCCGCCGCATCCCCGTCGCGCCGGAGCTTCTGGCCAGGCTCCACGCCTGGGCGGAGGTCAGAAGTTCCGCCGGAACACCGCCACGAACCGCGCTCCACGATCCACCTCGCGATTGTGCGGCCGGAGGAAGGGCACCGCCACCTCCAGGTTGAGGTTGGTCTCCTCCCCCACCGGGAAGCCCAGCCCGAAGCCCGCCGAGGCCGCGCGGTCTCCCCGCGGGGCGGGCGCCGGCGCGAGGTTCTCCGCCCGCCCACCATCGACGAAGACATAGGCCTCCGCCCCGCGGATCGCCCGGGTCAGGAACTCCGAGCGGCCGGCGGCCAGGCTGTCCACGTCCATCACCGTCTTGAAGGGCATGGCGAGCGTGGCCGAGGCCGAGATGCCGCGATCGCCGAAGAGCGTCGCCGCCTCGAAGCCGCGGCCGAACATCACGCCGCCATAGGTGAAGAACTCGGTCGAGGGCATCCGGTCCTCCGTGTACTGCCCGAGCGCGCGCAGCCGCAGCACGAAGCGCTGGCCCCAGAGCGCATGCGTGTAGTTGGCGATGGCCGTCACCTTGGTGAAGGCCGGGCCGCCGTAGAAGAAGCTCAGCCGCTGCCGCGCGCCCGCGCCATCGATCCCCTGGCTGAGGATGACGGCGAGCGAGCCGCCTCGCGTCTGCGCCTCGTTGGCGACGCCGTAGACGGCGCCCAGCCGCACGACCCGCGTCGCCTCGTCCGCCAGGCGGCCGAGCGGCACGGAGATGCGGGAATCCACGACGTCGAAATTGCCGAAGACCTGCAGGGTCTCGATCTGGGTGCGGATCACCGGATACGCGGCCTGCAGGCTGACGGTCGTGGTCTCGCCCTTGAGATTGGAGGTGCCCGTCACGCGCTGCTTCAGATGGGTGGCGTTGACCGAGACGGTCATGCCGCTGGTGCCGACGGGCTGCTGGTGGCGGAAGCCGAAATAGGTGAAGCGCTCGAAATCCACGACCGGGAAGCCGACGGTGAAGCGCGTGGAATCGCCCTCCTGCAGCAGCGCGTTCAGCGTGACGCCGGTGGTGATCTGCACATTGCCCAGGAAGTCGGCGCCCAGGTTGTCGAAGCCCAGCCCGTAGCGCAGCGAGATGCGGCGCATGTTCAGCACCAGCCGCACCTTGCCCGGCTCGCCGAGTTGCTCGAACCGGCCGGTGACGCGCCGCCCGGGGATATCGGCCATCAGCAGCAGCGCGCGCTCCAGCGTGGCGCGGCGCAGCGGGCGCTCGCCGCGCAGGGCCTCGGCATGGGCGCGGGTGAGGCGGAGATCGGCGCCCTCGGTGTCGCCCTCGATGGCGATCTCGGAGACCTCGCCCTCGATCACGCGGACGATGACGACGCCCTGGGCGAAATCCTGCCGCGGCACCACCACGCCGAAGAGGGCGAGGCCGGCCTCGCGATGCGCGGCTGCGATGGCGTTGCTCAGCTCGTTGATGACCTCGCGAGTCAGGCGCCGCCCCGCGAAGGGCGCCGCCGCGCTCGCGAGGACGGCCCGCTCGACGAGCTGCTCGCCGGTCACGGCCACGTCGCGGATGGTGATGTCGGGGAGATCGGCGCGCACGACCTCGCGGTCGGAGGGCGGGATGGCGGTGCGGCCCTGCGGGCGGGGCGGCGCGATATCGGGACGGTCAGTGTCGAAACCCCGGGGGCCGAGGCCCGCCTGGGCCAGCGCCGCGCCGGGCTGAAGGACGAGAAGGGCCAGCATCGCGATGGCCGGGAGACGGGTCATTCCGGACCTCTTTTGCACCAAAGTCGTTGGGGGATCGTCGCTCGGTACGGATCGGCCAAGAAAAAGGGCGCGGCCTGATGGGCCACGCCCCCTTCCGCCGGAGCTCCGCCCTACCGGCGCAGAAGCCCGCCGGTGGTGTTGCCGAGCACCCCGCCGACCGTGTTGAGCGTTCCGCCCACGAGCCCTTGGACGGGGCGGGCCACGTCGCCGACGACCCCGGTCGCCGCGCCGCCACCCGACGCAGGGGCGCCGGCAACGCCGCTGACCACCCCGCCGACCGCGCCCGTGGCCCCGGCGAGCACGCCGCCGCCAGCGCCCGCAAGCGCCGCTCCGGACCCGCCGCTCAGCACATTGGCCGTAATCGGCGAGCCTGAAGCGGCCGTCGGCGAGATGACGCCGGCATTGACCAGCGACGGCGTGGTCCCGTTGCCCAGCAACGCGGTCTGACCGAGCGTCGCGCCCGCCAGCGGGACGGAGCCCGCCGGCGCCGTCGGCAGGATCCCGTTGGTGACCTGCGACACCACGGGCAGCGTGCCGGAGGCGCCGAGCAGCGGCTCGGTCGTCGCCAGGACGCTGTTGCCGAGGGTGGAGGGATTCGACACCGTGCTGGTGACGCCGGTCAAAAGGCCCTGCACTTGATTGCCGGGTCCAGAGAGAACGCTCGCGCTCACGGGCGCATTGGGCGCCGCGGCCGGTCCGAGCACGGAGACTGCGGCGGTTCCGGCGGCCCCGTCGGGGCCCGCGCCGCCGACCTGCAGCCCTCCGGCATTCACCGCGGCCGCCCCGCCCAGCGTGCCGGCGAGCACGGCACCGGCCGGGCCCTGTGCGCCGGCGGGTCCCGTGGGACCGGCGGGCCCCTGCGGGCCTGTCGCCATGGTGCCGCCGCCACTCGCCCCACCGGCTCCGCTGCCCCCGGCCGCGCCGTTGCTGGCGGAACCGGACCCGTTGCCGCTGGATCCGGACGATCCCGAACCCGACAATCCACCGCCGGATCCGCTTCCAACGGCGGCGCCGTCCCCGGCGGCGAAGCCACCGGACGAGCGTCCCGAGCAGGCCGCGACCGACGACATCAGAAGCGCAGCAATACTGCACCGCACAATAACTTCGCTCAGGTTGTGCATTTTCTTCTCCTTACCCGGAATTTCTTCCCCGGCAGGAAGGTAATGCCGCTTACCGAAATTAATTTCACATTCTGATTGAATCTATTTCCGCATAAAATAACAGATAAAGCGGTGTTTTGTGCTTTTTTGTGTTACTTTATCGAAGAATCCCAGCGCTCGATAACATATGTTTATGGGATGTCGTCCAACGCTGCTCCGCCCAAGAAGTCGCATGCCGGTGTGCTGGAACTCCGGCATCCGCAGCGCCACGGTTTGTCCCAGGCCGTGCTGCCCCGGAGGCCGAGCGCACCTGCGGCCTGGGGCTCCGCGAGCGGAAACCGCCTTTTTCCTTATAAAGACCGCTCGTCCTCGGCCGCGTGTCGTGCTGGACTGCGCGCCAGGACTGTGGGGACGACGACGGAATGAAAAGACGGCTCCTCTTGGGCATGGCGGCCGCGCTGCCCCTGCCCGGCGCGCGCGCCATGGCCCAGGGCTCGGCGTCGCCCGGCTCGGCGCCGACCGGCTCGGGCCTGGCCGGATGGCCCAGCCGCCCGGTCCGCATGCTCGTGGGCTTCCCGCCGGCTGGCCTGCCCGACGTCTATGCGCGCCTCCTCTCGGAGCGGCTGAGCGCGATGCTCGGCCAGGCGGTGGTCGTGGAGAACCGGCCGGGCGGCGGCGGCACCTTGGCCAACGAGCTGCTGGCGCGCACGGAGGACGGGCACACCCTCATGTCCACCTCCATCTCCATGACGGCGGGCGCCGCGCTGCGCGCCGGCCAGATCCAGTACGACGTGCTGCGCGACATCGCGCCCGTCTCGATGATCTCGGTCGTGGCCAATGGCGTCCTCGTGCATCCGAGCGTGCCGGCGCGGACCATCGAGGAGTTCGTGGCGCTGGCGAAGGCGCAGCCCGGCCGCGTCACCTGCGCCTCGCCCGGCAACGGCACCTCGGGCCATGTCACGCAGGAATACTTCAAGCTGCGCACCGGCACCGACATGGTGCACGTCCCCTATCGTGGCAGCGGCCCGCTGCTGCCGGATTTCCTGGGCGGTCAGGTGCAGTCCGTGATCGACAACATCCCGGTCTACATGCCGCATGTCCGCGAAGGGCGGCTGCGGCTGCTCGCCGTCACCACGCCACAGCGCTGGCCGAGCGAGCCGGCCGTGCCGACGCTTGCCGAGACCGTCGCACCCGGCTTCGACGTCCGGGCCTGGTTCGGCGTGGTCGCGCCCGCGCGCACGCCCGAGCCGGTGCTGGAGGCGATGAACCGGCTGGTGGTCGCGGCGCTGAACGAGCCGGCGGTGGCGCGGCGCATCCGCGACGGTGGGGCCGAGCCTGCGCCGACCAGCCGCGAGGAGTTCGGGCAGTTCATGCGCGAGGATATGGCGCGGTGGACGGAAGTGGTCCGGGTCTCCGGGGCCAGGGCGGATTGAGAGCGGCGCTCAGCCTTTTTGCGGCAGGTGGATTGCGAAGGCCCTCGCGGCGGCTAAAACTCCAGTCATGCATCGCGTGGCAGACACCACACTGGGCTCTTCAGGCCGCATGCGCCACGGTGCGAGGGAAGGCGTCGCCCTCCTGGCGATGTCGAGGGAATTTCGCGGGCTTGCACACCGATCCGGCTCGTTTCACCGAGTTCGGGGCCTTCCGGCAACACAGCCGGCGCTTGCGGTGATGGCCTGGCGCGGCCCTCAGTCATGAATCGATAGCAATGAAAAGCCTCCCGCCCGAGGGAACGGCCCGCACTCCGCCGTGAGGCGCGGGGCGCTCTGAACACCGGTCAACGAACCGCTTCTGCTTCGGCCTGTTCCGGGCAGCACCCCGCTTGGGCGGCCTAGCGAGCACGTGCACTCTTCTTCAGGAACCTCCTCATGCAGCGTCTCGCCGGCCTCGCCCGCTTCGTCCCCTTGCGCCCTTACGACTATGTCGGCCGCAAGGAGGCTTGCAACATCTGCGGCGCCTCCGCGACCCTGCCCGTGTCGGGATACGACCGGCGGATCAAGCGGCTCAACACCGTCGTCTGCTCGGATTGCGGCCTCATCCGGACGGACCCCATGCCGACGGAGGCCGAGCTCGCCGATTACTACCGCCACTCCTATCGGCTGGACTATCAGCTGGCGGGGAGCGGCCCGCCGCGCCGGCACCTGGTGCGGACGCGCGCGGAAGCCGTGCGGCGGGCCGATCTGTTCGCGCCGGTCCTCGCGCCGGGCGCCCGTGTCCTCGACTACGGCTGCGGCTCCGGCGAGTTCCTGGCGGAAGGCGGCCGGCGGCAGTGGACGATGGTGGGGGTCGAACCGGGCGAAGCCTATGCGGGCTACGCACGGGGCCTGGGGCTGAGCGTTCATTCCGATCTTCCGCAAACGGAAGAGCCCTTCGATGCCATCACGAGCAACCACGTCTTCGAGCACCTGCGGGATCCCCTCGGGACGCTGCGGAGTCTGGTGGCGCTGCTGAAGCCCGAGGGCGTGCTCTATCTCGCCGTGCCGGACATGGGGCCCTCTCCCAGGCCGGCCTTCGACCGGCTGCACTTCGCGCATGTGCACGGCTTCCTTCCGGAGACGCTGGACCTGCTCGCCTCGTCGGCGGGCCTGTGCCTCGATCCCCGCTTTCCGCGGCAGGGCACCAATGCCGTCTACACGCGCGGGTCTTGCGACCTGCGGCCCGACCCCACCCTGGCCGAGCGCGTCCGCGCCGGGTTCAACCCCATCAGCCCGCTGGCCTATATCCTCGGCGGAGCGTGGATCGGGGCGACCTACCGCCGCCTGAAGCGCGACGTCGCCGACACGCTGTGGCGGTGAGGCCGAGCTGAATCATGGGCCGGGCCGCGACGGCGTGCCCGGCCAGTCCTGGGGCGCGAGCCGGAGCACCACGCAGCCCAGCAGGCCGGCGAGGAAGGATCCCGCCAGGATGCCGAGCTTCGCCTGGGCCTGCAGGAGCGGATCGCCGGGGAAGGCGAGAAGCGTGATGAACAGGCTCATGGTGAAGCCGATGCCGCACAGCAGCGCGGTCCCGGCGAGCTGGAGCCGGCCCGCATAGGCCGGCATATCCGCGATCCCGAGGCGAATGGCGAGGGTCGCGAAGCCGAACACACCGACGAACTTGCCCAGCAGCAGGCCGAGCCCGACGCCCAGCGTCACGGAGGACGCCAGGGTCTCCGCCGAGAGGTTCAGAAAGGGCACCCCGGCATTGGCCAGCCCGAAGACGGGCACGATCAGAAAGCCGACGGGCCGGTGGAGCGCAAGCTCCAGCCGGAGAAGCGGGCTGCCTTGCTCCCCGTCCAGCCGGTCCCCAGAAGGGCGCAGAGGGATGGCGAAGGCCAGGATCACCCCGGCGAGCGTGGCATGGACGCCGGATCGGAGCACCAGGAGCCAGAGCACGAGGCCCAGGAGAAGATAGGGCGTCAGGCGCCGCACGCCGAGCCTGTTCATCCCGGCCAGCACCGCGATCACGACCGCGGCCCCCGCCAGGTCGGGAAGGGACAGTCCTGCGGTGTAGAAGAGGGCGATGATGAGGACGGCGCCCAGGTCGTCGATGATGGCGAGGGCCGCCAGGAACACCCGTAGCGAGGCTGGAACCCGCTTGCCGAGCAGGGAGATGACGCCGAGCGCGAAGGCGATGTCCGTGGCGGCCGGTATCGCCCAGCCATGCGCCGTGAGGCCCGGATTGAAGGCCAGATACACCAGGGCCGGAACCGCCATCCCGCCGGCAGCCGCGATTCCCGGCAAGGCCCGGCGGGACCAGGTGGACAGCTGGCCGACGACCGCCTCGCGCTTGATCTCGAGGCCGACGAGCACAAAGAACACGGCCATCAGCCCGTCGTTGATCCAGTGCTCGACGGATAACGGACCGACATGGCGTTGCAGCAGGCCCTCATAGTCGGGCCGGAACGGCGAATTGGCGATCAGCAGCGCGAGCGCGGCCGCCCCCATCAGCACCAGCCCCGCGGAGGACTGATTGTCGAGGAAACGCCGCAGGGCGCTGGGGGGGACGTAGCGGGTCTGGGCCATGTGGCCTCCGGGCATGGATCACCAGCGTTGGCGGCCCGACCAACGCTGAAACCTGTCCACGCCCGTGAAGCGCCGACACCCGGCCGGCATTATGGCACCGGATCGAGCGGTCGCAACCGTGCCGGCCCGGGTTCCTCGCGCGCCGAAGCCCGCCGGCCTGGGCCCACCTCCAGGCTGGCGCCCGCGGGGCTCCGTGTTAGCGTGGCTGCGGCCGATCAACGGCCCGACAAGAACACTCGGAGGGAACCCAGATGGACGCCAACCGCCGCGGCCTGCTTTCGGCCGCAGGGGCCGTGCTCGCCTTGCCCGCTCTCCTCTCCTCAGCCCGGAGCCAGAACGTGGAACGCTACCCCGATCCTGCCGTGCAGGTGCTCGACCCCTCCTTCAACCGCTACCGCCTGGCGCTCGCCGGGGTCGAGCAGCTCTGGACCGGGGCGCGCTGGAGCGAGGGGCCGGCCTGGTTCGGCGACCACCGCTGCCTGGTCTGGTCGGACATCCCGAACAACCGGATGCTCCGCTGGTCGGAGGAGACCGGCCATGTGGACGTGTTCCGCGGCCCGTCCAACAACGCCAACGGCAACACCCGCGACCGCCAGGGGCGCCTTATCACCTGCGAGCACCTGACCCGGCGTGTCACCCGCACGGAGTTCGACGGCAGCATCACCGTCCTGGCAGACCGCTTCGACGGCAAGCGCCTCAACAGCCCCAACGACGTGGTGGCGAAGTCGGACGGCAGCATCTGGTTCACCGACCCGCCCTTCGGCATCCTCGGCTTCTACGAGGGCGAGATGGCCCAGCCCGAGCTGCCCACCAACATCTACCGGATCGACGGGCAGACGGGGCAGGTCACGGTCGCGTCCGGCGACATCGGGCGCCCGAACGGCCTCGCCTTCTCGCCGGACGAATCGAAGCTCTACGTGGTCGAGGCCGCGGCCACCCCGCGCGTCATCCGCGTCTTCGACGTGGATGCTTCCTCGGGCCGCCTCTCCAACAACCGCATTTTCGTCCAGTGCAGGGACGGCGAGACGCCGGACGGCTTCCGTGTGGACGTGGACGGCAACCTCTGGTGCGGCTGGGGCATGGGCACGCCCGAGTTCGACGGCGTGCGCGTCTTCAACAAGGACGCGGCGGCGATCGGCCATATCCGCCTGCCCGAGCGCTGCGCCAATGTCGCCTTCGGCGGGCGGCACCGAAACCGGCTGTTCATGACGGCGAGCAAGTCGCTCTACTCGCTCTACGTGAACACGCAGGGCGCGCCGGGCGGGTAAGAGGCTTGACGCATATCAAGGCATTTCCCGGCCTATGCGCCAAATGCGTAGCATGGCCGCTGCCGGCGGAAGCACCGGCAGCGGATCATGCGATGCTGATCGACCGGAGAGTGCCATGACGACCGAGACATTCCTTGCGCGCGACCTGATGACGGCCACCCTCGTCACCGTGCCGCCCGACATGCCGGTCCACGCGATCGCGCGCCTGCTGAGCGAGAAGGGCATCTCCTCGGTGCCGGTCACCGACACGGCCGGGCAGCTTCTGGGAATCGTGACGGAGGCCGACCTGCTGCGCCGCGTCGCCGGATCGGAGGATCCCGTGCGGTCCTGGATCGCCCGCCTGCTGCGCGACGACGACGCCGAGGCGCGGCGCTATGCGCGGACCCACGGGCGGACCGCCCGGGACATCATGACGACCGAGCTGGTCACGGCCACGCCCGAGGCCACGACCGCGCATTGCGCCCGGCTGATGGAGGAGCGCCGCATCAAGCGGCTGCCCATCGTGACCGCGGACGGCCGGCTCGTCGGGATGGTGTCCCGGGCCGACCTGCTCTTCGCGGCAATGCAGCCGCCGGGCGGGATCGCCGCGCCGGAACGGAACCAGGATGACCGGATCGCCGCCGCCCTGCGGCGCGAGATCAAGAAGGAGCCCTGGGCCGACAGCCTCTATATTTCCCCGGAGGTCGCGGACGGCGTCGTCACCTTCCATGGCTTCGTGCATTCCGCAGCCATCCGCCAGGGCCTCTGCGTCCTCGCCAGCCGGATCGACGGCGTCCGGCAGGTGGTCGACCGGATGGAGAAGGCGCCGATCTTCCTGCCGGGCGTGCTCCTCTGAGCCTGCCCCAGATCATCCGAGGCACGGTCAGCCTGGTGCCGTCGACCAGCCGCTCGTAGCGGGAGGGGCCGGGTCGATACTGGGCGTCGCGCCGGTCGCCAGCCAGCTTGCCGGCCGAGGGGGCCGTTCGGAAGCCGTGGCCCGAGAAGCCGGCGCGAGGACCAGCCCGGGGCGCAATATTGACGGCGTCCCGGAACGGGCGTGCGCTGGCCGGATACGGGCAGGAGCACAGCCGATGGATCAGGCGACACACGACCATGCCGGCACCGAGGCCGTTTTCCTCCAGGACATCTGGACCGGGATCGGCGGGGATGCGGCGCATCTCGCCAGGGCACGCTTCACCGGCGAGGGCGGGCTGACCTCTGCCTTCGCTGCGACCCCGATCGCCGCGGCCTCGGTGGCGGCGGCCGGACTAGCGGCCGCCGAGCTGGCCGCGGCCCGCATCGGCGCCATGCCGGAAGTCGCGGTGGACCGCCGCCTCGCCTCCTTCTGGTTCGGCTGGTCGATCCGCCCGCAGGGCTGGAAAATGCCGGAGACCTGGGACGTGGTGGCCGGCGACTACGCCACGCGGGACGGCTGGATCAAGCTGCACACCAATGCGCCGCACCACCGCGCCGCCGCGCTCGCCGTGCTCGGCGCGCCGCCCGAGAAGGCCGCGGTGGCCAGGGCCGTGGCGACCTGGTCGGCGGAGGAGCTCGAAGCCGCGATCGTCGCCGCCGGCGGCTGCGCGGCGTCGATGCGCTCTCTCGCGGCCTGGGCGGAGCACCCGCAGGGCAGCGCCGTCGCGCAGGAGCCGCCGCTCTGGATCGAGACGACCGGCGCCGCGACGCAGCGCGACTGGCCCTTCGATCCGGCGCGTCCCCTCGCGGGGCTGCGCGTGCTCGACATGACGCGCGTGCTGGCCGGGCCGGTCGCCACGCGCTTCCTGGCGCTGCTCGGCGCGGAGGTGCTGCGCATCGATCCGCCCGGCTGGGAGGAGCCCGGCATCGTCCCGGAGATCTCGCTCGGCAAGCGCTGCGCCCGGCTGGACCTGCGCAGCCCGGAGGGGAAGGATCGCCTCGCCGAGCTGTTCCGCGGCGCCGACATCTTCCTCAACGGCTACCGGCCGGATGCGCTGGAGCGGCTCGGCTTCGGCACCGGGGCGCGCCATGCCCTGCGCCCGGGCCTCGTGGACGTGCGGCTCGACGCCTATGGCTGGACGGGTCCCTGGGCGGGCCGCCGCGGCTTCGACAGCCTGGTGCAGATGAGCTCCGGCATCGCCGACGAGGGCATGCGCCGCGCCGGCGCCGGCAAGCCCACGCCCCTGCCCGTCCAGGCGCTGGACCACGCGACCGGCTATATCCTGGCCGCCGCGGCGATGCGCGGGCTGACGCGGCGGGTGACGGAAGGGCTCGGCTCCGCCTCGCGCACCTCGCTCGCCCGCACTGCGGCGCTGCTGGTCTCGCGGCCCGCGCCCGAGGAGGGGCCGTTGGCGCCGGTCGGCGAGGCCGATCTGTCGGAGGCGATCGAGGAGACCAGCTGGGGGCCGGCCCGGCGCGTCCGGCCGCCGCTGGAGATCGCGGGGGTGCGGATCGGCACGGAGATCCCCGCGCGGAAGCTCGGCGGCTCGGAGCCGCGCTGGACGGCGTGACCTCCCGGTCGGCTCATCGTCGCTTTGCGAAGAATCCCACGATGCCGCGCGGCAGGAAGAGGATGAAGAGCACGAGCAGCACGCCATAGACGAAGGGCGCCGCTCCGATGAAGGCCGTGCCGAAGCCCACGCGCAGGACCTCCTCCAGGGCGATGGTGAAGACCGCGCCGACGCTCGGCCCCAGCATCGAATACATGCCCCCCGCGATGGCCCCGAAGACGATCTGCAGCGAGATGCCGATCCCCGCGAGCGATTCCGGGTTGAGGTAGAGCCGGTACTGCGCCCCCAGCGCCCCGCCCAGCGCCGCGATGCCGGCGGAGATGATCGTCACCCGCAGCTTCTCCGAGGTCACCTGGATGCCGATGGAGGCCGCCGCATCCTGGTCCTCGTTGATCGCGGCCAGCGCCTTGGAGGACATGCTGCGGTCGAGCATCCACCAGACCGCCAGCCCGAAGACCCAGACGAGCAGCGCCATCCACCAGAAGCCGGTCTTGGAGAACTGCATCGCGAGGAAGGGCGCGTCCGGCGCAAGGCGCGGCGTCATGCCGAGCGAGCCGCCCGTATGCTCGCGCAGCGCCACGATCAGCAGGCGCACGATCTCACCAGCGGCGAGCGTCACCAGCGCGAAGTAATGGCCCACCACGCGCAGCCGGAAGCAGGGATAGCCGAGCAGCGCCGCCAGGAGCATCGCCGCGCCCACGCCGATGGGCAGGCCGAGCCAGGGCGTCAGCCCCGCCTCGTTCCACAGCAGCGCCATCACATAGGCCGCCGTGCCGATGAAGGCGCCATGACCCAGCGAGACCAGGCCGAAGCGCCCCATCATCGCCCAGCCCGTGCCGGAGACCGCCATCAGCATCGAGGTGATGCCGAGATGCAGGAAGTAGTCCGGCGTGCCGAGCAGCGGCACGACGGCCAGGACCGCGACGATCGCGACGACGGCAGGGATCATCGGGCGAAGAGCCCCCGCGGCCGCGCGAAGATCACCACGATGAAGAAGCCGAAGGCGATGACGTAGCTCATCTCCGTGTTCCACCAGAAGCTGCCGGTGGAGACGATGACGCCCATCAGGAAGGCGGCGAGGAAACCGCCCAGCATGTTGCCGAGCCCGCCCATCACGCAGATCATGAAGGTGATCGGCCCGAAGGAGAGGCCGATGAAGGGGTGCACGTCGAGCTGCACGACCAGCAGGCAGGCCGCCAGCCCCGCCAGCGCGCCGCCCACCGCCGAGGCCACGACATAGACGCGGCGCGGGTCGACCCCCATGAGCGGCATCACCTCGCGATCGCGCGCGATGGCGCGGATCGCGATGCCGACATAGGTGAACTTCAGGAAGGCCCAGAGCGCCCCCGCCCCCACCAGCGCCGCGCAGAAGGCCGCGAGCTTGGTGCCGGAGATGAAGACGTCCTGCCATTCCATCGGCGGCAGCTCGACGCCGAGGCTGCGGAAATCCGTGCCGAAGACCAGCATGGCGCCCCCCTGCAGCAGGAAGAGCACGCCGCCCGTCGCGAGCAGCTGGTTGATGGGCGGCGCGCCCAGCAGCGGCCGCACGACCAGCAGATGCAGCAGCACGCCGAGCGCGGAGACCAGCGGCAAGGCGGCCGCGAAGGCCAAATAGAGCGGCCAGCCCTGCTGCGTGTGCAGGAACCAGACGCCGTACATGCCCACCATCACGAGCTCGGCGTAGCAGAGCCACACCACGTCCACGACGCCGAAGACCAGGTTGCAGCCCAGCACCGGCAGCGCGAAGACGCCGCCCAGCAGGATGCCGTTGAGGAGGGCCTCAAGCAGGAAGGGATCCATGTCAGTGCCCACCGAGGAAGGAATTGCGGATCGCCGGGTCGGCCGCCAGCTCGGCGGAGGCGCCCTCGGCCACCACGCGGCCGGCATCGAGGACATAGGCGCGGTCCACGACGCGCAGCACCTGCGCCACGTTCTGCTCGACGATGAGCACGGTCAGCCCCTCGTCGCGGATGCGCTTCACCAGCTCGAAGACCTGCGCGACGACCAGCGGCGCGAGGCCCGCCGAGGGCTCGTCCAGCAGGAGGATGCGCGGGCTGCACATGAGCGCGCGGCCGATCGCGCACATCTGCTGCTCGCCGCCCGACATGGTGCCGGCGAGCTGATGCCG
This sequence comes from Roseococcus sp. SYP-B2431, assembly GCF_004336745.1. GTDB lineage: Bacteria > Pseudomonadota > Alphaproteobacteria > Acetobacterales > Acetobacteraceae > Roseococcus. The sequence goes on along the minus strand of NZ_SJXD01000029.1, from coordinate 78,326 downwards.
CCGCTGCGCCATCTTCGGGAAGAGGCGGTACACATAGTCGGCGCGCTCGGCAAAGCGCTTGCGCGCGGCCGGGATATAGGCGCCGACGCGCAGATTCTCCTCCACCGTCAGATGCGGGAAGAGGCGCCGGTTCTCCGGCACATGCGCGATGCCGCTCGCCGGCAGCGCATGCGGCGGCGTGGTCGCGATGTCGATCTCGCCGAAGCGCGCGGTCCCGCTGCGCGGCCGCACCATGCCCGAGATCACGCGGAGCAGCGTCGTCTTGCCGGCGCCGTTCGGGCCGACCACGCCCACGGCCTCGCCGGGGCTGACGCGCAGGCCGACATCGAACAGGGCCTGGAAATCGCCGTAGCCGGCGCGGACTCCCTCCAGGACGAGGGCTGGCTCTTCCGCCCTCATGCGGCGCGCGTCTCCGGCGGGCCCAAATAGACCTCGGCGACCCGTTCGTCCCGCTGCGCCTCGCGCGGCGTGCCCTGGAAGATGACGGCACCATGATCCAGCACGACCACGCGATCCACCACGGAGAGCAGCACGCCCATGATATGCTCGACCCAGACGATGGTGATGCCACGCATGTCGCGGATGTGCTTCAGCATGTCGGCCGCCTGGCGCATCTCGCCGGCATCGAGGCCGCCCAGGCTCTCATCGGCCAGCAGCAGCTTGGGCTGGGTGGCGAGCGCCCGGGCCAGCTCCAGCTTCTTAAGCCCCGCCGCGCCAAGGCCGCGCACCGAGGCGGTGGCATCGGCCGGCAGCTGGGCCAGCGTCAGCGCATCGCGCGCGCGCCGCTCCGCCTCCGCCCGGCCGATGCGCTCCCTCGATCCGTAGAAGGCGGCGAGCGACGCGTTCTCCAGCAGCGAAAGCTCGCGGAAGGGCCGAGGGATCTGGAAGGTGCGGCCGATTCCTTTGCGGCAGGCATGGTCCGCGACGAGGCCGGCGATCTCCTCGCCGTCCAGCTTCACGCTGCCCGAGGTCGGCCGCAGCATCCCCGCGATGCAGTTGAAGGTGGTGGACTTGCCCGAGCCGTTGGGGCCCAGCAGGCCCAGGATCTCGCCCTGGGCCACGTTGAAGCTGACATCGTCCACCGCCGTGAAGCCGCCGAATTTCTTGGTCAGCCCCGTAACCTGAAGAAGCATCAGCTCCTCAGCGCGAAGGGGCTGCTCGCGGGGAAGGGCAGCACGGGCGGCCCGCTGGCGATGGCGGTCGGCCAGACGACCTTGGCGCGCGCCGCCTCGTATTGCATCACCACGGTCGAGCTGCGCTCGTTCTGGCCGGCCATCTCATGGCCCGGCGGATAGAATTTCAGCCCATGCCCCTGGATGGTGCCGCCGACCGGCAGGTCCACGCTTTGCGTCGCGCGGATCATCGCCTGGATGCTGCCGTCGCCCTCGCGCACCGCGGGCTTCAGCACGTGCTCCAGGAAGGTCCAGGCGCTGTTGAAGCCGGTGGAGGCGTGGGTCGGCAGGTCACGTGCGCGGGTCTTGGCCTCGTAGCGCTGCATCATCACCTGACGAAGCTCGCGCACCGCGGGGGTGAGCTTGTCGGGCTCCAGCATCTGCGTGCCGGCCGGGTCGACGTTGCAGAAGCCGTTGACCTCCGCGCCGAAGGTCTCGGTCAGGCGATCGATCTGGGAATAGCCGGCCCCCTGGCCGATGATCATCCGCGTGCGCAGGCCGCCCGCCTTGGCCTGGCGGAGGAAGAGCGTGATGTCCGGGTTGTAGCCGGTGTGCAGGATGACGTCCGGCCGCTCGCGGCGGAGCTTCGTCACCAGGGTCGAGAGGTCGGGCGCGGTGGCGGAATAGCCTTCATGCAGGACCACCCGCATGCCGGCCGCCTTCGCCAGGATCTCCGACGACGCCGCCACGCCGGTGCCGTAGGGCCCGTCCTCGTGGATGATGGCGACCCTCAGGTTGTTCGGCGCGATGCGGAAGGCGCGCTCGCTGTGCTCGGTCAGGAACTGGACCGAGGCCTCGCCGTATTGATCGGAATGCACGGTCGGCCGGAAGACATGGGTGAAGTTGCGCCCCTTGATGACCGCCGTGGAAATCGCCGTGGTGATCCAGAGCAGCTTCTTCTGCGCCTCGAAGCGCTGGGCGAGCGGCATGGCATGGGCCGAGCTGAAGACGCCCATCACCACGTCCACCCGCTCCTGGCTGATCAGGCGTTCCGCTTCGTTGATGGCGACCTCGGCGCGGCTCTGGCTATCCGCCGCGACGGCCTGCACGGGGCGTCCGCCGGCGCCGCCGCGCTCGTTGAACAGCTCAAAGGCAATCTCGGCGCCGGCGGCGCAGGCCTGCGATCCGGCCGCCGCGAAGGGCCCCGACAGGTCGAACATGACGCCGATCCGGATGGGCGGGCCGCTCGCGGGCTGGGCCATCGCGGAGAAGGGAAGCGGAGCGAAGGGCAGCGCAGCGCTGCCGGCGACGAGGCCGCGACGAGAAACGGACATGCATGGACTCCCTGCGTGCTGCGACTCTCCGGCCGCACCCTTATGGTCAGAGGGTTGCGGGTTGCTCCGCCGCGGTCAAGCAAAACAACGCGGACAGCGGCGTCGAGGCGACCGCCTTCGCGCGCCGGAGAGTTTCGCTACGTATCGTCTCTTATTGCCTTGCGAGCGGGCGCCGCGCGCCTAAGATCGACGCACGGAAGCGGCCGTCGAAGCGCCGCCTTCGCCAAGAACCAGAAGCAGGAGCACGTCCATGGCAGCCCCACCCTCCGCGCGGCGCGACCGCCTCAAGGCGCAATTTCCCAAGCTCGTCGAGATGACGAACACCTACGTCTACGGCGACCTCTGGGAGCGCGAGCAGCTCAGCAAGCGCGACCGCAGCATGGTGACCATCGCGGCCCTGGTCGCGCTCGGCTGGAAGGATCAGCTGGAAAGCCATATCGGCCGCGGCCTCGGCAATGGGCTGACGCGCGAGGAGGTCAGCGAGATCATCACCCATCTCTCCATGTATGCCGGCTGGCCCGCGGCGATGACCGCCTCGCACGTCGCCGTCGACGTGTTCGAAGCCGAAGACAAGAAGGCCTGACCTCATGAAGATCGGATTCATCGGCCTCGGCACGATGGGGGCCAGCATGGCCGCCAACCTGCAGAAGTCGCAGTACAGGCTCGTCGTCAACGACATGCGCAAGGCCTCGGCGGACAACGCCGTCGCCGCCGGGGCCGAATGGGCGGCGACGCCGCGCGACGTCGCGGAGCAATGCGACGTCGTCTTCACCTCGCTGCCCGGCCCGCCGGAGGTGGAGGCGGTGGTCTTCGGGCCGGACGGGCTGGCCGCGGGCGCGCATCCCGGCATGGCCTATTTCGACCTCTCGACCAACAGCCAGGCGATGATGCGGCGCGTGCATGCCGCGCTCGCCGAGAAGGGCGCGCAGGCCTTCGATTCCCCCGTGAGCGGCGGGCCGAAGGGCGCGCAGTCGGGCAAGCTCGCGATCTGGGTGGGCGGCGACAAGCCCACCTACGACAGGCACAAGAAGGTGCTCGACGCGATCGGCGACCAGGCGGCCTATATCGGGCCGATCGGCTCGGCCACGGTGGCGAAGCTGGTGCACAACATGTCCGGCTACGCGATCCAGACGGTGATGGCCGAGGTCTTCTCCATGGGCGTGAAGGCGGGGATGGATCCGCTGGAGCTGTGGAAGGCGGTGCGGCAGGGCTCGCTCGGCCGGCGCCGCACCTTCGACCGCATCGCCGACCAGTTCCTGATCGACAGCTACGATCCGCCGGCCTTCGCGCTGAAGCTGGCGCACAAGGATGTGAGCCTCGCGGTCGGGCTGGGGCGCGAGGTCGGCGTGCCGATGCGGCTGTGCAACCTGGTCATGGAGGAGATGACCGAGGGGCGGAACCGCGGCTGGGATGCGCTGGACTCGCGCATTCCGATGAAGCTGCAGCTGGAGCGCGCCGGGGTGGAGATCAAGTGCGATCCGGCGGCGGTGCAGGCGGTGCTCGACGCGAAGTAGGGCGGAAGGGTCGGCGGCTCAGGACGTGCCGCCGACCTTCACCCCCGCCAGCCGCTCCAGCACCTTGACGATCGAGGCGCTCTCTTCCTTCGCATAGCCGGCCGCGCGCGCCATCTGGTAGACCTGCTGCGTCACGTTCGCGAGCAGGATCGGCACGCCGAGCGCCTTCGCGAAGCCCGTCTCCAGCTCCTGATCCTTGAAGGCGATGTCGACGGTCCCGGCGGGCGTGAAGTCGCGGTTGACCATGCGCGGCGCGCTGCGCTCGAAGGCGTTGCTGCGGCCGGTGCAGACGCCGATCACCTCGATGATCTGATGCGGATCGAGGCCGGCCTTGGTGCCGAAGACCATCGCCTCCGCCACCGCGACGGTGTTCACCTGGAGCAGCATGTTGTTCAGCAGCTTCATCGCAAGGCCGTTACCGAGCGGCCCGACATGGAAGACGTTGCGGCCGAAGACGCGGAACATCGGCTCGCAGGCGGCAAAGGTCGCCTTGTCGCCGCCGACGATGACATTGAGCGTGCCCTCCTCCGCGCCGGTGACGCCGCCGCTGACCGGCGCGTCCAGCAGCGCGATCCCCCGCTCCGCCAGCACGCCGCCCATCCGCCGCAGCGCGAGGGGATCGATCGTGCTCATGCAGAGCACGACATGACCCGGCGCGGCGCCGTGCAGGAAGCCGTCCGCGCCGGTGATGACCTCCTCGGCCTGCGCCGTGGTCTCCACCATGCAGATCGTCCGCGACGTTCCGCGCGCAATGGCGGAAGGACGGGCGTCGACCTCCGCGCCATGGGAGGACAGCTCCTGCACCTTTCGCGCGTCGATGTCGTGCACGACCAGCCCATGGCCGGCCTTGAGGAGGTTGCGGGCCATGGGTGCGCCCATTTTGCCCAGGCCCACGAAGCCGATCTTTTCCATGCCGCGGTCAGTCCGCACGGGCGCCGGCGGCGCGGGCGATGACGCCCCAGCGCTCGGCCTCGCGCTTCACGAAGTCGTCGAAGGCCTGGGGCGTCGGCATGGTCATGGCCTCGATGCCCTGGGCGCGGAAATTCGCCTGGATCTCGGGAGAATTCGCGACCTCGGTGATCGCCCGATGCAGCCTCTCGATGATCGGCCGCGGCGTGCGCGCAGGCGCCATGACGCCGAACCAGTTGGTCGCCAGCACTTCGGGAAAGCCCTGCTCGACGGTCGTGGGCAGATCCGGCAGCAGCGAGGCGCGGCGCTCGCTCGCCACGGCCAGCGCCCGGAGCTTGCCCTCGCGGATCAGCGGCGCGAGGGGCGGCAGGTCCATGATGATCCCGTTCACCTGTCCGGAGATGGTATCCACCGCGGCCGGCATGGCGCCGCGATAGGGCACATGGATGATGCGGATATTGGCCGATCGGCGCAGCAGCTCGATCGCGAGATGCGGCAGGCCGCCATTGCCGGAGGAGGAGAAGGTCAGGTCGCGCCGCTTTCCGAGCTCCACAAGCTCGGCGAGGTTGCGCGGTCCCAGATTGGGCGTCACGCAGATGACCTCGGGCGTCAGGGCTACGCCCGCGACGCCCACGAAATCGCGCGAGGTGTCGTAGGGGATGCTGGCATAGGTGTGCGGGCTGATGGAGAGCGGGCTCGCCCCGGCGAGGGCCAGCGTATAGCCGTTGGGCTCCGCGCGGGCGACATGGACCATGGCGATGGTGCCGCTCGCGCCGGGGCGGTTGTCCACCAGCACCGTGCCGCCAAGAAGCTCGCCGAGGCGCGGCGCGATGATCCGCGCCACGGAATCATTCGAGCCGCCGGCCAGGAATCCGATGACGAGCTGGATCGGCCGCTCGGGCCAGTTCTGGGCCCGGGCCTCGCGCGCCGCGAGAGCCCCTCCGGCCGCGGCGGCGCCGAGGATGTGGCGGCGGGACATTCCTTCTGGGGACATTCGTTCCTCCTTATCGTTGGGCTGGCGGTCCAGCCGGCGGACGCGATCGCCAAGGGACTTTTCCGTTCGGTCTGGCCGGATGATGCGCTAGTGAGGCGGATGGCTGGGGCCGGGCGCCGGCCCGCCCACGGGATCGACGTCGAGCCGCGCCACGATGCCCGCGAGGTCGGGCCGGGGCGCGGGATAGCGGCGCATCACCTCGGGATCGTGGCCGGGGATGATGTGCTCGTGGGTGGGCGCCAGCTCCTCCAGCGTCTCGAAGCCCTCCAGCATCTCGCCGATATGGAAGGCCGTGGTGAAGGGCCGGCCGCTCTCCATGTTCTCGTAGAAATGCGTGACGTCGGAGGCGAGCACCACGGGCCCGCGCTTCGTGTTCACGCGCACGCATTGCAGGCCGGCGGAATGCCCGCCGATGCGGTGCAGCGTGATGCCCGGCGCGATCTCCTTCATGCCGTTGTAGAAGCGCACGCGCCGGGCGAAGTTCAGCCGCACCATGCCGACGACGTCGTCCGGCTCGAAGGAATGCGCGAGCTTCGGGAAGCGCATGTAGCGGCCGGTGGCATAGTGCATCTCCGGCTCCTGGAGATGGAACTGCGCCACGGGGAACTTGTGGAAATTGCCCACGTGGTCGTAGTGCAGATGCGTCAGCACCACGTCCTGGACCTTCGCGGGATCGACGCCCACCAGATTCAGGGAATCGATCGGGCAGCGCAGGAACTCGCGCTTGCGCCGCGCCGCCACCTCCTCGGTGAATCCCGTGTCCACGACGATGGCGCGCTCGCCGTCCACGGCCACCCAGACGAAATAATCCATGGGCATGGGCGAGTCATGCGGGTCGCCGCCGATGAAGTGCTCCTGGCGCTTCGCGGCGCGAGCGGCGTAGCGAATGGCGTAGAGATCATAGACGCCACTCATCGGCGCACCGCCCGGCGGATGCCCTGGACCATGTTCAACTCCCCCACGCAGACGTCCGTTCGCGGCGTCGCTTGGCTATTACGCTACGGCTCGTAGCGCTGAAGTCAAGCGGCCCTGAAATGCGTCAGGCGTCCTGGAGCGGGCGGGCATAGTCGCGGCACTGCGCCGCCGTCGGCCGGGCGATGCCCAGGTTCTCGCGCAGCGTCGAGCCGGCATAGTCCTTGTGGTACAGCCCGCGCCGCTGGAGCTCCGGCACCACCAGCCGCACGAAATCCTCGTAGCTGCCGGGCATATGCGTCGCCGCCATGACGAAGCCGTCGCAGGCCCCGCCCACGAACCACTCCTCCATCTGGTCGGCGATCATCTTCGGCGTGCCGACGAAGGCATGGTGCTCGCGGATGGTGCCGCGGCCCGAGACCTCCACGAAGTCGCGCACGCTCGGATTCTTCTTGCCGCTCAGCGTGATGACGCGGTCCCGGAAGCCCTGCCAGGACAGGCCGGCAAGTTCCGCATCGGTCAGCGGCTCGTCATAGGGCTTGCGGCCGAGGTCGTAGTTCAGCACCTCGGAGAGCAGCGTCAGCCCGTCGATGGGCCGTGCGGTGGATTCGATGATCGCCTTCTTCTCGGCGGCCATGTCGGCGCTCTCGGCGGGGATGACGTAGCAGGCGGGCGCCACGGTCACCTGGTCCGGGTCGCGCCCGGCCGCGGCAACCGCATCCTTGAACTCGCGATACTGCTTCTTGCCAGCCTCCAGGCTCGGATAGACGACGAAGATCACCTCGCCCCAGCGCGTGGCGAAGGCCTTGCCGCGGCCGCTCTGGCCGGCCTGCAGCAGCACGGGATGGCCCTGCGGCGAGCGCGGCACGGTGAAAGGGCCGCGCGAATTGAAGAACTTTCCCTTGTGGTCGAGGCGCCGGACCTTGTCGGGATCGGCGAAGTGGTCGCCTTCCTTGTCCTGGATGAGCGCGTCGTCGTCCCAGGCGCCCCAATGACCCATGACCACTTCCATGAACTCGTCGGCGCGGTCGTAGCGGAGGTCGTGCTCCAGATGCTCGTCCTGGCCGAAGTTCAGCGCCTCGGAATTGTTGAGCGAGGTGACGACGTTCCAGGCGACGCGGCCCTTGGTCATCAGGTCGGCCGTCGCGAAGACGCGGGCCACATGGTAGGGCTCGTAATAGGTCGTCGAATAGGTGGCGCCCAGGCCGAGCCTGGACGTGACCATGGCCATCGCCAGCATGACCGAGACGGGATCCAGCTTCACCGCGCGCACGCCGTGGGCCACCGTGTTGCGGAAGTCGTTGCCGTAGATGTCGGGCATGGCCAGCCGGTCGTCGAAGAAGGCCATGTGGAACTTGCCGTCCTCCAGCACACGGGCGATGCGCTGGTAGTAGTCGGGCGACATCATGTCGGTCATCGAGGAGGGGTGCCGCCAGGACCCCGGCAGGTTCGAGCAGTTCTGGGCCTGGAGAAAGGCCACCATGGCCATCTGGCGGGGCTGTTTCGGCATGCGGGGCGCTCCTGGATGTCTTCGTTGTTCAGACGGGAAGGTCGACGTCGAGCAGCGGCGCGTGCTGCTGGCAGCCATAGACGTCGGTGTCGCCGACCTCGCCCGAGGGGAGGAGGCGCGGAAAGGTGGCCTTGAAGGCCGAGGCGGCGTCGTAGGGCGTGAAGAGCACCTGGTTGGCGCTCACGCCGTAGAGGCGGGCGAAGAGCTCGGGGCCCAGGACGCCGCTCGCCTTCACGCGCTGGTAGAGGGCGGGATCGTCGAAGACGACGTCGAGGGTGAGTTCGAAGGGGCCGGCGTTCTTGCTCTTGCAGACCTTCGCGATGTCGCGGATCAGGGCCATGGCCTCAGACCTCCTCGTATTCGATGGGGAAGAGCTCGCAGGGGTCGTCCAGCTCCAGCACGTGGTAGATGCTGAAGCGGTAGACGGCGCCCACCTCGATGTCGGAGGGCGAGAAGGGGAAGGCCATGTTGCCCTCGCGGCAGAGGCGCCCCGGGAAGTCCGTGTGCAGCATGTTGGTGCGGGCGATGCCGAGCACCGCGGTCGCGACCTCCTGCGTCTCGCCCACCACCTCGATGACGAAGCCGAGTTCGTGCGGGGACGCATCCCGCAGCGGCTCGCGCTCGGCCATCACGCCGTCGCGGCCATAGACGCGGAAGGCGAGCTTGTATTGCGAGGGCGCGACGCCGAAGGCCGCGGCCTTCTCGGCGACGATGCCGCGCACCTCGCCGAGGAAGGTGTCGATGCGGCCGATCAGCAGCGGGTCGCGCGTGCCGCAGACGCAGATGCTGCGATGGCCGGCGAGTTCCACGCCCTCCAGCTTCACCGTGTAAGGCTTCGCCTCCCAGCTCATGCCCGAGATCCGAACCGCGCGGTCGCTGAGTGCGTCGAAGCGGCAGCCGGAGGTGTCGAGCAGGCCGCCCGGCTCGACATGGTGGATTGGGCTGGAATTCTCGTGGAGGCTGTGGTTCGCAATCGAGAGCGGCGTGCACTTGCGGATGGGGTTCAGCGGCTCGCAATCCACATGGTCCTCGCGCACCGTCACCAGCAGGCAGTCATGACCCTTGGGAATGGAGGGCGTTGCGCCGCATTCCAGCATCTTGCCGGCATACCAGGCCGGTGCCGGCGGCAGGCCCGCGCGGAGGCAGGCGGCGGCCCAGGGCGCGGGATCGCTGGAACGGCCCGCCAGGATGACCTGGGCGCCGCCCTCCATGGCCTTGAGGAAGGGCTCGGGCCCCATCATGCCCACGATGCGCGCGGCGCGCTCCACGACCTCCGGCTCGAGTGGCGGCAGGCCCGCCAGCGGGCGCACGCGGCCGGCGGCGAGGCGGGACAGCAGGTCGGCGCGCTCCGGCTCGGCATGGATGAGCGCCAGGCGGAAATGCAGCTCCTCCTCCCGGGCGATCTCGCGGACCAGGCCGGCCACGATCTGCAGATGCGGCTCGCCGCCGCTGCCGCCGGAGGTGCCTATGACCAGGGGGATGCGAGCCTCCGTCGCCGCCCGCAGCATCAGCCGCAGGTCGCGGCGGATCGCCATGATCGAGCAGAAGGGCTTTCCCGCCCCCAGGTAGTAGGGACCTGGATCCACGCTCCCGCCGTCGACGCCGATCATATGCGGCTTGCGCGCCATCCCGGCGGCCAGGGAGGCCTCGGGGAAGCCGTAGCCCAGGATGGCACTGGTGGAGAGGAGGCGAACTTCCGTCATCGCTTATTCCCAAGGCACGCCCGGGATGCGGCGGCCGCTCCACCGGGCGCGCCGCTCCCTCCCGACCTGTTGAAACGTTGCGCGCAGGCTAGGACAGCCGATCCGGGCCGGCAAGCACATTTCTGGATTCTCGTGTATGCACAAAAACGCATCCGCATTGACTTAGACTAGAAGCCGTGGAAACCTCGCCGGCGTCCAAGGTGAAACGACGTCAGGTCCCCGGAAAATGCGGGATCGCGGAAGGGAGTGCGCATGAGCCGAACGGCTGCCGGCAAGGCCTATCTGATCTGTGGCGGGGCGAGCCTGATCGGCTCCCATCTCGCCGACCAATTGCTGGCGGCCGGCGCCAGCGAGGTCCGTCTGCTGGACAACTTCTCCCTCGGCACGCCCGAGATCATCGCCCATCTGGAAGGCGAGGCGCGGGTCAAGCGCATCCGCGGCGACATCCTGCGCATCAACGAGCTCATTGAGGCCTCGGAAGGCATGGACGGCATCTTCGCCCTGGCCGGCTTTCTGACCCTGCCTATGTCGCACAACCCGCCGCTCGGCGTGGCCGTGAACACCGAGGGGATGGTGAACATCCTGGAGGCGGCGCGGCTGGCCAGGGTGCGCCACGTCGTCTTCTCTTCCTCGGTCGCGGCCTACGGCAACATGGCCGCCGACACGCTGACGGAGGACAGCCCCTCCCTCATGTCCAGCGTCTCACCGATCGCGGCCGTCTATGGCACGACGAAGCTGCTGGGCGAGCAGCTCGGCCGGCTCTACGCGCAGAAATACGGCGTCGGCTTCAGCGGCATGCGCTTCTCCTCGGTCTATGGCGAGCGCCAGCACGCCCGCGCCGTGAACGCCAACTTCATCGCCGAGACCTATGACCGCATCAAGCGCGGAGAGCGGCCGGTGATTGTCGGCGACGGGCGCGAGGTGCACGACTACGTCTATGTCACCGACGTCGCCGCGGGGTGCATCGCCGCGATGCTGAACGGAGAGGGCGCGCAGGTCTTCAACCTCTGCACCGGCGTGGACACCACCCACACCGATCTCGTCCGCACCATCCTCGAGGTCTGCGACTCGAAGCTGGAGCCGGACTATCGCGAGGACACGCGCGCGGTGAAATCGGCGGGCGGCGACCATCTCGGCTTCTCCCCGGCCAAGGCCGAGCGCGAGATCGGCTGGAAGCCGGCCGTGTCGCTGCGCGACGGCGTCGCGCGGACCATCGCTTGGCGCGAGAAGCACGGCGGGTAGGGCCCGATCGGACGACCGGGGCGGAACCAGCGTCGGCTTCCCGCCGAAACACGGAGGATCTTCCATGAACGTGCTGGCCGCCACCACGACGACGAAGCCGGCCGAGCGCATCGCCGGTTTCGCCGCCGGCCTGACCTACGAGGCCATCCCTGAGGCGGTGCGCGAGCGCGCGCGGATCCAGATCCTGGACGGGCTCGGCGTCGGGTTGGCCTCCAATGCCTTCCCCTTCGCGGAGAAGACGCTGGCCGGCATCGCCGCGCTCGCGGGGCCGGGCGAATGCACCGTGCTTGGCCGCGCGCTGCGGTTGCCGCTGCGCGACGCGGCGCTGGCCAATGGTTTTCTCATCCACGGGCTGGACTTCGACGACACGCATCTCGCCAGCATCGTGCACGCCACGGCGGCCACCCTGCCCTGCGCGCTGACGCTGGGCGAAGCGCTGAACCTGCATGGGCGCGACCTGATGGTGGCCTATGTGGCCGGCATGGAGACGGCGATCCGCATCGGCCTCGCCGCGCGCGGCGGCTTCCATCACACCGGCTTCCACGCGACGGGCGTGATCTCGCATTTCAGCAGCGCGGTGGTGGCCGGGCGGCTGCTCGGGCTCGATGCGGCGGGGATCACCTGCGCGCAGGGCATCACCGCGAGCACCGCCTCGGGCGTGCAGGTCTTCCTGGAGGAGGGCGCCTGGACCAAGCGCTTCCATCCGGGCTGGGGCGCCGTGGCCGGCATCATGGCGGCCCATCTCGCGAAGCACGGCTTCGTCGGCCCGACGCGGCCCTACGAGGGAAAATTCGCGCTCTTCGACTCGCATCTGCAGTCGCACATGGCCGAGGCCGAGCTGTCCGAGCTGGATGCGGGGCTGGGCACGCGCTGGCACCTCGCCGACACCGCCATCAAGCCCTACCCGGTCTGCCACTTCGCCCATGGCGCCGCCGATGCGGCGATCATGCTGCGCGAGGAGATCCCCGACACGAACGCCATCGCCGGCATCCGCATCCTGCTGCCGGCGATCACCCTGCCGATCGTCGCCGAGCCCGCGGCCGAGAAGGCACGGCCGCGGGGCGAATACGCCGCCAAGTTCAGCGCGCCCTTCATCGTCGCCACCTGCCTGCGGCTCGGCCGCTTCGGCCTGGCGGAGCTGCGGCCCGAGGCGCTGAAGGACGAGCGCATCCTGGCGCTTTGCGCGCTCTCGCATTGCGAGGCGGATCCCGAGACGGGCTATCCGGAATTCTTCTCGGGCGGCGTCGAGGTCACGCTGAAGGACGGGCGCCGCCTCTTCCGCCATGTCCGCGTGAACAGCGGCGCCGGCGAGCGCCAGCTCGACCGCGCGGGCGCCACGCGCAAATTCCTGCTGGCGGCGGAGATGCATCTCACGCCGGAGCACGCCCGGCGCGCCTGCGACGCCATCCTGTCCATCGACTCGCATGATGTCCGCGCGACCACGCGCCAGCTCGGAGCCGCCTGAGATGATGCCGAACCTGCCGCGCCGCCTCGCCCTGGGGCTCCCCGCGCTGCTTCCGGCCGGGCGCGCCCTCGCCGCCTGGCCGGAGCGGCCGATCCGGCTCATCGCGCCCTTCCCGCCCGGCAGCGGCACGGACATCCTCGCCCGCATCATCGCCGAGCCGCTGAGCCGCGTCACCGGCCAGCCGGTGGTGGTGGAGAACCGCCCCGGCGCCAACGGCGTCGTCGGCGCCCAGGCCGCCGCGACCGCGCCGGCCGACGGCACCGTGCTGCTGATGATGGGCACCTCGGTGGGCGCCATCAATCCGCATACGGTGCGCCGGCTGCCCTACGACCCGGCACGCGACTTCGCGCCCGTCGGCACGATCGCCGAGCAGCCCTATATCCTGGTGGCCCCGCCCAACGCGCCGGGCGATCTCGCGGCCTGGCTGGAGGCCGCGCGCGGCCGCGACCTGACCTATGGCTACGGCAATGCCGGCTCGCTCATCATGGGCGCGATGCTGGCCCGCATGGCTGGGCTGAAGGTCACGGGCGTGCCCTATCGCGGCAGCACCGATGCGCTGAACGACCTCTCGGCCGGCCGCGTCGACTTCAGCTTCGCCGATTTCGGCGCGGGGCTCGAGCAGGGCCGCAACGGCCGCATCCGTCTCCTCGCCCAGACCCTGGGCAACGCCTTTCCCCTCGCGCCCGACCTCCCGCTGCTCGCCAGCGCGGTGCCCGGCTTCGATGCCGGCGTGTGGTTCTCGGTCGTGACCCCGGCGGCGACCTCGCCCGAGATCGTCCGGCAGATGGAAACGGCGCTGGACCGCGTGGTGCGCGACGCGGCCTTCGGGCAGCGGCTCGTCGCGCTCGGCCTCGCGCCCATGCACATGGGCTCGGCGGATTTCGGCCGCTTCCTGGCGCAGCAGATCGGGGCCTGGGGCGAGCGCGTCCGGATGGCCGGCATCGAGCCCCAATAGGGTCGCCTCCTTGCACGGCGTCGGAGGCGGTCGGTAGGTTCTGCGCCGCGGCGGGCTCTTGCGTTGGGTCCGGCGGCGGATGATGGCCCATGGATGACGGAAGGAGCATGACCATCGAGGATCTGACCGAGGCGCCTCCCGAAGAGGAAGGCCGCGGCGCGCGGGGCCGGAACGAATGGGCCTACGACATGCTGCACGAGGCCATCCGGGAAGGCACCATCGAGCCGGGGCAGCGCATCATGGAGGTCGACGTCTCGGCCTGGCTGCGGGTGAGCCGCACGCCGGTGCGCGAGGCGATGCGCCGACTCCAGGCCGAAGGGCTGCTGGAGCATGCCGCCGGCGGCGGACTCTCGGTCGCGATCTACGACCTTCGCGCCATCGCCGAATTCTACGCCACGCGCGAATCGCTCGAGGGCACGGCCGCCGCGCTCGCCGCGCGCCATGCCGACACCACCGAGATGGGCATCCTGCGCGCGATCCTGGAGGGCATGCGGACGCTGGGCGACGATCCGCGGGCCCAGGCGCGCGAGAACGAGGCCTTCCACGAGCACATCTACCGCGCGGCGCACAACCGCTTCCTGCTGAAGAGCCTGCGCGCGCTGCTGAACTTCGTGCCCCTGCTGGGCCGCACCACCTATCACGATCCCGGACGCTCGGGCAGCGCGATCGAGGAGCATGCAGAGATCGTCGCCGCCATCGTGGCGCGCGATCCGGCCCGGGCCGAGGAGGCCGCGCGGGCGCATATCCGCCACGCTTACGAGAGCCGCGTGCGGGTCGTCACGCAGGATGTGCGCGAGGCGGCGCAGCGCCGGTCGGCCCGGCGTCCGCCCATCGGCCTCGCCGAGCGCCGGCCCAAGGCCGGCCCCTCGGAGTGACCGCCGTGGCGGCGGCGGGGGCCGCGCGCCGGGGCCGCCCGCGCAGCCCCGAAGCCCGCGGAAAGATCCTGTCCGCCACGGCGGAACTGCTGGCCGAGGGCGGGTTCCACGCCGTCACCATGGAGGCGGTGGCCGCGCGGGCCGGCGTGGCGAAAACCACGATCTATCGCTGGTGGCCCAACCGCGCGGCCGTGGCTCTGGCCTGCGTCTCCGCGCGGATGGCGCCGATCGCCGAGGACGGGCCGGCCGGGAGCCACCGCGAGCGCTTCCGGCGGCAGCTCAAGGCCACCAACCGGTTGCTGAACAGCCTGGAGGGCCAGGCGATCACCGCGCTCATCGGCGCCAAGCAGACCGACCCCATGCTGGCCGAAGCCTATTCCGAGCAGATCGCCCGTCCGCGGCGGGCCCAGACGCGGCTGCTGCTGATGCAGGCCATCCGCGCGGGCGAGGTGGCGGCGGGGACGGACCCGGACGAGTTCCTCGATGCCATCTACGGGCCGATCTACTATCGCAAGATCGTCTCCGGCGAGACGGTGACCGACGCCTTCATCGACCGGATCGTGGATGCGGCCTTCGCCGGGTTTTCCGCCGCGCCGTGACGCCTCGTCCGGCCGGAGCCGGTAATCCCGTCCGCATTCCCTGCCGCCCCCCCGAACTGGATCCCGATGGCCGGCGGTGCCGAGTCGGCGGCATTTACAAGGGGGAACTCGCCCCTCTCCGAATGCATTATATCAGATTGATATAGAACAGTTTTATCGACTGGCACGGAACCTGCTTTCCATGTTGTCGCCGCCCCTCAAAGGGTCCGTCCGCGGCAACAACAATGGAGAACCCATCATGTTCAATATGAATGTCCTCGGCGTGGCGTCGGCCGCCGCGCTGTCGCTGGCAGCGATCTTCGGCCCGGGCGCCGCTTCGGCCGCGCCCGTCACCATCACCGCGACCGCTCCGTCCTGGTCCAACGTGGTCGGCGGCACCAACATCGACTTCGACACCTCCGGCAGCGGCAACAACACCGTCACGCAGGTCTTCTGGGGCCAGCCCGCCAGCTTCTTCGGCGACCAGAGCGGCCTCGGGTTCAACCCGTCCAACCCGCCCGCCGCGGTCGTGCAGACGGACACCGTCTTCCAGCTCGGCACGCTGATCCACTACAACGAGCCGATCAACGGCGGCACGGCGGCCAGCTCGGCGCGCCTGAACCTGTCCACGACGATCGCGGGCGCGGTCCCGACGACGCAGATGTTCAGCTACCAGTTCCTGATCGACGAGACGCCCAACCAGACGCCCTGCGCCTATCCCGGCGGCTCGCCCTGCGCCGACCGCATCACCTTCGCCAACCTGACCACCTCCTCCGCCTTCATGATTGGCGGCGTGCCCTACACGATCGAGCTGCTCGGCTTCTCCAGCAACGGCGGCAACACCATCAACAGCTTCTTCAACAGCAACGAGGGCGGCTCCAACTCGATCGGCCTCTATGGCCGCATCACCGCCCCGACCCCGGTTCCGGAGCCCGCGACCTTCGCGCTTCTCGGCGCCGGCCTGCTGGGCTTCGCCGCCGCGCGGCGGCGCCGCCAGAACTGATCTGGACCGGCGATCGGAGGGGCCGGCGCATGCTGGCCCCTCCTCCTCCCGGACCTGGCTGCCCGGGAAGGTGTAAAGTTTGCCAGACTCCCTCCGCATAAGACTTGCATCCCTGGGCCTCAGGCCGGACATCCCTCCCCTCGAGCAGGCGCGATCCCTCGCGCTTCCCTAGATGAGCCGCGGAAGCACGGAGATCGCCCGGGCGGCGCAGATCAGGATGTCGCGGCGGGCTCTCGGTGGCTCGTCCTTTCCTCTGCGTCGATCCAAGCGAATCCGAACCGCCATTGACCGGAGAGAAGCGACGCGACGGGAATACCCGCGCTGCGCAAACACGACATGCGACATCCCAATACGAAGACCAACGACAACTCCCTTGTCCGCGCGCTCTCTTCCTGCCGCGGAACGTTCTGGATCCTCGGCGCCTTCTCCGGCGTCGCGAACCTCCTCCAGCTGACGATCTCGCTCTACATGATGCAGGTCTTCGACCGGGTGCTGACCACCCGAAGCACCGACACGCTGATCTATCTCACGGCCATCGCGGTCCTGGCGCTGGCCGTCTTCGCCGTGCTGGACGCGATCCGGGGCGCCGTGATGCAGCGCATCGCCGGCTGGCTGGATCATCGCGTAGCGCCTGAAGGCTTCGCGCGGGCGCTGGAATCGCGGCTGCGCGGCTGGCCTTACCGCATGGAGGCCCTGCGCGACCTTGCCACCTTCCGCGGCTATCTCGGCTCGCCGGGCATGCTCGCGATCTACGACCTGCCCTGGGCGCCGGTCTACCTCTTCGTCATCTTCCTGCTGCACCCGCTTCTCGGCGCCGTGGCGCTCGGCGGCACGCTCCTGCTGCTCGGGCTGGCCCTGGTGAGCGAGGCCGTCACCACGCGGCTGCTCCGCGAGGCCAATACCGCCGCGCAGGCGGGCCATCGCCGCGCCGAGGCGATCGGCCGGAACGCCGAGGTGATCGACAGCATGGGCATGCTGCCCGCCGTGCTCACCCGCTGGCGCGAGGAGGTGGCCCGCATGCTGCCGCCGCAGGCCCGCGCCGCCAGCCGCGCCGGCTGGATCCTGGGCCTGACGCGCTTCTTGCGCCTCGCCGTGCAGCTCGCCATCCTGGGCCTCGGCGCCTGGCTCGTGCTGCAGCAGCAGATGACCGCCGGCGCCTCCATCGCCGCCTCCATCGTGATGGGGCGCGCCCTCGCCCCGGTCGAGCAGCTCGTCGGCTCCTGGAAGCAGCTGGTGGCCGCGCGGCAGGCCTTCCGCCGGCTGCAGGCGTTCTTCGACCTGCCCCGGCTCCGCCCGCCCGGCATGCGCCTGCCCGAGCCCGCCGGGTTCCTCTCGGTCGAGCGGCTGTCCTACGTCTTCCCGGGCGGCAGCGGGCCGGCGATCAAGGCCGTGGCCTTCGCGCTCGCCCCTGGCGAATCCCTCGCCATCATCGGCCCCTCGGGCGCGGGGAAGACCACGCTGCTGCGGCTTCTCATGGGCGTGGCGCCGCCCTCCGCCGGGCACGTCCGCCTCGACGGGGCGGACGTCTTCCTCTGGCAGCGCGAGGATTTCGGCCGCCATGCCGGCTATCTGCCGCAGGATGTGGAGCTCTTCGAGGGCACGGTCTTCCGCAACATCGCCCGCATGGGCGAGGCCGCGCCGGAGGAGGTCTTCGAGGCCGCCAAGCTCGCCGGCTGCCACGAGATGATCCTCCGCCTGCCCGACGGCTACGACACGCAGATTGGCGAGGCCGGCGCGCAGCTGTCCGGCGGCCAGCGGCAGCTCATCGGCCTCGCCCGCGCCTTCTTCGGTGAGCCGCGCCTGATCGTGCTGGACGAGCCGAGCGCCAGCCTCGACAGCGAGGGCGAGCAGGCGCTGGCCCGCGCGCTGGCCGAGCTGAAGGAACGGCGCGTCACCACCGTCCTGGTGTCGCATCGTCCTGCCCTGGTGCAGGCGGCCGACAAGGTCCTGCTGCTGAAGGATGGCGCCGTCGCCGCCTTCGGCCCGCGGGAGGAGGTGACGCGGCGGCTCAGGGCGTCCTCGCCCCCGACCCGGTTCGTCGCCGCGGCGGAGGACGTGCGATGAGCGCCCGGCAGGAGATCATGCGCCGCCCCATCGGGCTCGAATTCGATCCTCTCGCCGCCGAGCGGCCGCGCACCGGCTGGCTCGTCGGCGCGGGGCTTTTCGTGACGGTCGGCCTGTTCGGCGGCTTCATGGCCTGGGCCATGCTCGCCCCCCTTGCCGAGGCGGCCATCGCGCCGGGGGTCATCAAGGTTGAGGGCACGCGGCGCACGCTGTCGCACCTCGAGGGCGGCATCGTCCGGGAGATCCTGGTGCGCGACGGAAGCCGGGTCGAGGCCGGGGCGGTCGTCATGCGGCTGGACGACGTGCAGTCGGGCGCGACGCTGGAGGCGCTCCGGGCGCAGCGCTTCGGCCTTCAGGCCCAGGCGGCGCGGCTGGAGGCGGAGGCCGAGGGTGCCCCCTCCATCGCCTTTCCCGCGGATCTCCTCGTGTCGGAGAACCTCCGCGCCAGGGAGGCGATGGCCGGCCAGCGCGCGCTCTTCGAGGCGCGGACGGCCAGTCTCGCAAGCCAGCTCATGGTGCTGGAATCGCGGGTGGCCCAGCAGCAGGCGGCGATCTCCGGCGCGGAAGGCCAGATCGAGGCGACGCGCCGCCAGCTCGAACTGATGCGGCAGGAGGAAACCATGCGCAGCGGCCTCGTGCGCCAGGGATTGGCGCGCGTGCCGGAGCTCCTGGCCCTGCAGCGCGGCCTGGCCGCGCTCGAAGGGCAGCAGCAGGATCTTTCCGGCCAGGTCAGGCGGGCGGAGGGCGCCATCGAGGAGGCGCGGGGCGGCATCGTCCAGACCAGGGACCAGCGCCGGCAGGAGATCGGCACGGAGGCCCGCGACGTCGCCGCGCGGCTGGCCGAGACGGAGGAGCGCATGCGCGCGGCGGCCGACGTCTCCGCCCGCCGGGAGATCGTGGCGCCGGAGGCGGGCACCATCGTGAACCTGCGCCAGTTCACCACCGGCGCGGTGCTGCGCGCCGGCGATCCGGCCATGGACCTCGTGCCCGCGGAGGACCGCCTGGTCGCCGAGGTGAACGTCCAGCCCCACGACATCGACGTCGTCCATGTCGGCCTGCCGGCCGAGATGCGCCTGCCGGCCTTCCGGCAGCGCCTCATCCCGGTGCTGCACGGGCATGTGACCTTCGTGGCAGCCGACGTCACGACGGATCCGCAGAGCCGGGCCAGCTACTTCAGGGCCCAGCTGCGGATCGACGAGCAGCAACTCGCGGCGCTGCCGGGTGTTACCCTCGTCCCAGGCATGCCGGTCGAGGGGCATATCCAGATCGGGAACCGCAGCTTCTGGCGATACTTGACCCAGCCGATCCGCGACAGCCTCGCCCGGGCCTTTCATGAGCAGTAGCTCCATGACGCACGCCGATGCGCGGTACGTCCCGCGCGTCGGTGCTTCGTGCGAGGAGTCGGGCGCTACAACCGCTGGATGGATTCGTCGTCTTTTGGCGGTCAGCGCTCCTGCTGCGCCTGCCCCAAAAATGAATTTATATCAAAAATTAGCTTACTTAGGTAGGGATGTCTTTTTCTTGTCTCGCTTCGCTACCTTGGGTAGAGTGCCTCGATGAGCTGTAACGATCCCAGGTTTGACTTATGACGAACCGAACGCATGGCGGCGGTTGAGGGATCGCCAAACCATCCTGCGCTCACCGCCGATGTCGAGCCGGCCGTGTTCATTGCCGGCATTCGCGCCGCCGATCTCGAGGAGGCCATCGAGCTGCTTGCGGACTACCCGCGGACCGGCTTCGTCCTCTTCCCCACTTCCGGGACAGCAGTCGAGCCCGATCCGGCCGCCCTGCTCGTCCCGCATCCTCCCCTGCCGATCGTCATGGCCCAGGACGGCATGCGGATCCTGGCCGACAGGATTCACCTCGCACCCGCCTGCGGGCAGCTCGACATCGAAGACGGCGTGCTCCGCATCGCGGCCGGCCCCCCGCAGACCGATGACGACCCCTATGACAGGTTCCTGCGGGCGCTGGCGAAAAGCGAAGGTCCGCGCGCCCTGACCTTCGCGCGGATCGGCTCCGAGGACGGGCCAGGTGCCCGCGCCGTGCGCGAGGCGGGAGGCAGGGTCGTATCGGGCCGGCCGATCATGGCCAGCTTCGCCGCCGAAGGGCTCGCGCGGGCATTGGACAAGCGAGCCATGCCGATCGTCCACCCGCCTCCCCCACAAGCGGCGACGCGCCTGGCGTTGCCGAAGGTCGGGGCGGGCCTGCCTTGGGCTGCTCCCGACCAACCTTCCCACCACCTCCTTCCCATGCCCAAGGAGGCTCCGGACCAGCTTCCGCGGCGCGATGCCGGGGGGTTCTTCCGCGAGGCCGCCGCCCTCTCCGATCTCCAGGAAAGGTTTCTGCTTCCTCTCGCCGCCGATCGTGCGGCCGCGGGGGAGCAGATACGTCTATGGGTCCTCGGATGCGGCACCGGGGAGGAGGCCTATACCGCCGCGATGCTGGCCGCCGACACGCTCGCCCGCAGCGACGCAGGCCTGGCGCTCAAGGTCTTCGCCGTGGACGCGGATGAATGGGCGGTCGAGGAAGCGCGACGGGGGGTCTATCCGGGGAGGATCGAACAGGATGTTCCGGCCAGGTATCTCGCTCGTTACTTCATCCAGGACGAGACTGGTTGGCGCGTCACGCCGGAGCTTCGCGCGAGCCTTGTCTTCGGCCGGTACAACTCCTGGGCGCCGCCCCTGTCGCGCATGGATCTCGTCCTGTGCCGCGACATGCTCTCCTCGCGGCCGGCCGATGAGCGGTCGAGGTTGCTGGTCAGCTTCCGTTTCGCGCTGAGGCCGGGCGGCCTTCTCCTCCTGGGCCCAACGGATCAGGTGACGAGGATCGCCGGCTTCGAGACGATTGCTGCGACGCCGGGTCTCTTCCGGCGAAACGGCTCTGCCACCGAAGCTCCCGAGCCTCCTCCGCTGGACTCTGTCGCGGCGCAGGGCGGCCCCTCCTCGCACGCCCTGGACCTGGAGATCGCCGCCCAGGCCGCCACCGACGCCTTCGTGCCGCCAAGCGTCCTCATCGACGGATCGGGCCGCATCTTCGCGACCCTTGGGCCCGTGGACCGGTTTCTGAACATGGGAGCGGGCTCGTCGCGGCTTCTGGCGGCCTCGGCTCCGTGGCTCCGGCGCGGCCTGGCGCACGCAATGGCCGAAGCCAGGCGCTCCGGCGACACGGCGTCCTTCCGCGCCATGGCGGCCCTCGGCGAGACGGGCGGCGGCATGGTCACCCTGCGGGTCCAGCCGGTCCAGCACGAAAGGGCCGGCTTGCTCCTGGTCAGCTTCCTGAGCCCTGGATTCTCCGAGGGCACCCGCGGAGACCTGGTGGATCGCGCCCAGCACGACAGGCTCATGGCCCTCGAGGAGGAGAACGGGGCCCTGCAGCGGGAGGTCGACGCCGCACGCCTCGAGCTCGCCGCCCGGCAGCAGCAGTTCAGCCTCCGCCTCGAGGAGGAGCAATCCATCCAGGAGGAGTTGAGCGCCGGCACGGACGAGCTGAGGAGCCAGGTCCGGAAGCTCGAATGCGCCGTCGCGGAACTGCGGAAGGACGCGTGGCGGAACCAGGAGCTGGCCGGCGACCTGCAGAACATCATGGCCTCCTCGGGAACCGCCTGCCTGCTGCTCGACGCCGGCCTCGGCATCCGCTTCTTCACGCCGTCCGACCAGCTTCCCTTCCATCTGATCGCCAGCGACATCGGGCGGCCGCTGGCCGACATCGCTCCGCTGGTCCCCGACCCGGACCTGCTGAACGACGCGCGGCTGGTGCTTGGGACGGGGCAGCCGGCCAGCCGCGAGCTGGAGGGGCCCGGCGGCGCCTGGCTCATGCGGCGGATCCACCCCTATCTGGAGCGGGAGGTGACGGCCGGCGTCGTCATCACCTATGCGGACATCCGGGACGCCAAGGCCGCAGCCGCCGAGGCCGAGGCCACGCGGGACATTGCCGTCGACCTGATCCGGGCCCACCCCCAGCCCCTGATTCTCCTCGATGCGAACCTGCAGGTGATCTTCGTGAACGATCCGTTCCGCGAGATCTTCGGCGGCGATGGCAACGAGGCCGGGCTTCGCATGCTCATCGGTGCCGCCCTGCGCGCGGCGCCGGAGCTTTCGACCTTCCTGACCAGCCGGGACGACCGCGCAAGGCGGATCGACGATTGCGTCATCCAGGTATCGCTGCCCGCCCATGGCGCACGGACGCTGCGGCTCGTCGCGTCGCGGGTCCCGCCGGGGCGCACGCTGCTCGGCGTGGACGACATCACTGAGCGCGTTCTCCTGACGGCCAGCCTCGAGCGGGCCAAGGCCGGCGCGGAACGCGCCAGCCGCGACAAGTCGCGGCTGCTCGCCGCCGCAAGCCAGGAGCTGCGCCAGTCGCTGCAGAGCTTCGAGGCCTTCTACCGGGCGCAGGTCGAATGGGAGAACGAGGCCGGCCTTCCCCGGCACATGAAGCGCCTGGGCTTCGCGATCGGCGAGATGGCCGGCGTCCTCGACGCCCTGCAGGACGGCGCTCAGCTCGATATGGGAACGCTGGAGTTCACCACCTCGGCCTTTCCGGTCGGGTCCGTCCTCGCCGGGATCGACGCGGATTTCGCGGCCAGCGCACGCCTGCGGGGAATTCGCTGGCGGGTCGTCGGATGCGGGAGGGTGATCTTCAGCGATCCCCGCATCCTGCGGCGGGCCCTGCGGCACGTGGTCTCCGTGCTGCTGCGCTATACGCCCGTCACCCGGATCCTGATCGGTTGCCGCCCGCGTGGCACCGGGCTCCGCATCGAGATCCGGACCCAGGGCCTGCAGCTTCCGCTGCCCACCTTCCGCGCCGGGTTCGAGGCCCATCATGACGGCGGAGTCCGCGGGGAAGGAAGCGAGGGCATGCGCCTCGGCCTGGATGTCGCGCGGCGCCTCGGCGAGTTCCTCGGGCATGTCATCCGCATCGACGCCCGCTCGCCGGGCCAGGCGGTCTTCCTGACGGACGTCCCCACCGCCGACGGTTCCGCGTCGGCGGTGGCAAGGGCCGTTCGCGACGGCATGAGCCACGTCCTCATCATCGAGGAGGACGTCGAACTCACGGTGGCCCTGCGCCTGCTGCTGGAGCGCGACGGCTACGCGGTGATGACCTCGACGGATGCGGCCCATGCTTTGAGCCTCGCCCTGGAACATCCGCCGGCGCTTATCATCACGGATTACGATCTGCCCGGCTCGATGACCGGCCTCGATCTCGCCCGGCGCATGGCCGGCCGGCGGGAGCCTCCGCCGGCGGCCATCCTGCTGACGGACGGGCTCGGCGCCGGGGCGCTCGGGGACATCGCCGCCGCGGGCTTCGACCATGCGCCCCGGACGGCGGATGCCGGGGAGCTGCTGGGACAGGTGCGGCGGCTGCTGCCGCGCGCCACCGGGGCGGCCACGCTGCCGGCGACGGTGCCGGGCCGCATCTTCCTCCTGGACGACGATCCGGAACGCCGGCTCAGGCTGCGGGACTGGCTGGGCAGCCAGGGCTGGGTGGCGGAGGAATTCGCCACCGTCGAAGGCTTCCTGGAGGCGGACACGCCGGAGCGGCGCGGCTGCGTGCTGGCGGACTGGTCCACGGCCGAGACGCGCGGCCGAACCCTGCTGGCCGCCCTCCGCCCGCTGGCGCACCGCCTCCCGGTCATCGCCCTGGCGGATCAGGGCGATATCCATCTGGCGGTCACCGCGATCTCGGCCGGCGCCATCGACTTCATCAAACGCCCGATCCAGCGCGACATGCTGGTGCGGAGCCTGGGCAAGGCAACGGCCCAGGTCGCAGAGGGCGAGCAGCAGCAGGCGTCGAAGGCGGAACAAGCCGCCCGGCTGGCGAGCCTGACCCCGCGCCAGCGGGAAATCCTGGAGCGAATCCTCGCGGGCGCGCCCAACAAGATCATCGCGGCAGACCTGAACCTGAGCCAGCGGACGGTGGAGAACCACCGCGCGACCCTCATGGCCAAGCTCGGCGCGCGCTCTCTCCCGGAACTCATCCGGATCGTGATGGGCGCGCGCTGAGCCGGTCGGAGCCGGCCAGCCTATTCGGCCGCGATCGCATCCTCGGGGCCGGCGCCCCGCGCGACGGCCCGCGCGAAGGTGATGAGCGCCAGGCGGCGGCGCGGGTCGCTGATGGCCCCATAGGCCTCGACGAGCTCCACCAGGTCATCCGTCGCGCCACCCTCCAAGGGTATGGCCGCCACCAGCGCCGGGGCCGGCATTCCCATGAGGGCCTCGGGCCGCGTGCCCAGCGCCGCGGCGATGGCCATCAGCCGGCTGGCGGCGACCCTGGTCGCGCCCGTCTCGTAACGATGGAACTGGGCGCCGGTCACGCCGATCTGCGCCGCGATCTGCTTCTGCGTACGGCCCGCAGCCCGGCGAAGCTCCTTGATGCGCACGCCCACGCGCGCGTCCGCGGAGGTGGGCGAACGGTTGTTGAGGCCGATGGGATCGTCCATGCCCAGGGAGCGCGATCTCATCTCGCGCCCGTCGGGGCCGATGATCTTCCCGTTTACGTGCATTTTCTCTCTCCCGGCGTAAGACGCATCGCAGCAAAAGCGCAAAAGCGAGTCGGCCGGAAAACCCACGGGGCTTTCCTTCTTCACAACGTTCGGCCGCAGAGCGTCACGATACTTTCCTGTCGGTCGAAACTGCCTCGCGGTGTTTGTCGTGAGGGTGATCGACGGGAGGAATTTACGGTCGGGACGCGGCCGGCGACAGGATCGGAAAATACTCAGTGAAGTGCGTACTTCGACGCGGAATCCCCGGCCACGCTCCGGAAATTTCGCGCGCCGGTTGTAAACCCCGCCATCACGGGCTCTTAGGCTGCGGCAAATACTCCCGTGGAATGCAATCTCGCAGCGCCCGACGCCGCGACGGAGGTTGCCCAAATGGCAAGCTCCGCGCGAAGCCCCTGCGTCAGAAGGAAAAAACGGCGTCACCATTCTGCGTCAGCGCAGCATGGGCATGCTGGTCGACGCCGTTGAACTCCACCGCCTCGACGTAAAGGTTCCTGTCCGCGGACTCGCTCCCACCCCAGGCATCGTTGAGGAAGCGCACCGTGAGAGAGTGATCTTCCCGCCCGAAGCTTCCCAGGATCTCGATGACATCCGCCTCGCCGGATCCGTGGAGCGCGGTGGCAGCGCGCTCCCCGCCGACCGGCACGCCATCGATCAGCAGCAGGTAATGGGCGTCCCCCTGATAGGCATCCTGCGAAATGGTGACGCGGAGCAGATCGGCCGCCCCGGTGCCGGCCTCGGCCGCAGGCAGGGCGTCGCCGGCTCCGACGATCGCCTGCGCGCCGTCGCCGGGGAGCGCGGAGTCGGCACCGCCATCCGGGGAAGGCTTCGGGATCGCGGCATTCACGGTCTCCTGCGCCGGGGCCTGAGGGGCAAGGGCACCGCTGGCGGGCAGGGTGAAGGCCGCATGCCCATCCGCCGTCAGCGCGTGATGGAATCCGGTATCCACGCCGTCAGCGAGGACAGCCTCGACATAGAGGTTGCGGTCCATCGCCATCGCGCCGCCCCATGCGTCGTTGAGGAACTCCACCGTGACGGTATGCGCGACATCCCCGGCAAAGCTGCCCAGATCGTACCTTGCGCCGCCCGTCGCGTGCTGGGCGGCGATCTCGCCACGGAACACCTCCTGCCCGTCGACCCGGACGACCCCGATCGGATGGCCGTTCCAGCTGTCAGCGCCGAGGACGACCGAGAGCTGGACGGTGTCTCCGGGTTGCGCCGGAATGGCCGGGCCGGGAATCGGGTCCGGCGTCGCGACCGGTGTCGGCTCCGGCTTCGGGACCGGGGCGGAGGGGCTGTCCGGGATCGGCGCGGGCTTGCCGGCCGGAGCGCCCGGCCCGGCGATCGCGTAGGTCGGATCCCGGCTGAAGTCCGAGGTGCTGACGAAAGGCGCTCCATCGGCAATCAGCGCTTCGTAGGCCGCCTTGGCCTCGGACGAGCCGGTCAGCCGGTGGATGCCGGCCAGGCTGGCCGCCGCAAGCTGCGCATAGTCGCCCTGGCTCTGCGACCAGCCGTCGCCGTTGCTCCAGCCGCGCGCCTCGGTCTGGGCGCCGATTTCCGCCCATGTCTTGTAGGGAGCAGCGCCCGAGACCGGATCGCTGATGGCGATGAGATAGGTCGCGCCATCATGCTCGTCGAAGCCCTGCGCCGCCTGGGTGAAGCGGCCGACGAGGAAGTTGGACTGCCATTCCAGGAAGGTCAGCGCATCCGCATTGCCCCGGCTTGCCGCCGCGATCACGGTGGAGGCGAAATAATCCTGTTGCCAGGGCGGCAGGGCTCCGTCGGCCCCGTAGCTGCCCGGAACCCAGCCATGGGCCTCGCCCTGCTGCGCCGTCCATTCCGGGATCTTCGAGACGAGCCAGGCGTAGTTGGCGTCCGAGGCTTCCTGGAAATAGGCCTTTTCTGCGCTGCCGTCCGGCGCGGCCCAGGCCGCGTTGTCGACCTCGCGCAGCCCCCAGGCGGCGCCGCGCACCTGATTCCCGTTGATCACGTTGTCGTCCGCGCCGCCGCGAACGGCGGGGCTCTGGCCCAGGATGTTCCAGGCCGCCTGCGCCTGCAAATTGTCCAGCATCCAGCGCTCCCCCGTCAGCACGTAGGGCACGAAGGAGAGGCTGGGCTGGTGCGCGGGATCCGTGGTCCAGCCGGCCCCGCCGGCCACCTGCTGGGTGAGACCCGGCGAGGCGGCATCGCCCGGGCTGCCGGTGCCGCCGCGGCCGTCGGTCCAAAGATTCGGGTAATCCGTGGTGTTCAGCCAGGTTTCGTTCTTCGCGTCCCAGAAATTCCAGGGCACGGAGCCGGCGGCCTCGGCCTGGCCCAGGGCGTAGGCGGCCGCGCGCGGATCCTGGCTGATGAGCCAGGCGGTATTGGCCTCGGTGGTGATACCGATGTCGGCTCGCCCGCCCGTGCCGGGCATGTACTGGGTCACGCCGTTGGTCGCGAGGGGGTCGCCCCAGCCTGCCGCCTGCGTGGCGGCTGCGAAGCCGGACAGCATGTTCGGGTCGATGTCGAGGCTGAGATCGTAGCCGGCGACGACGCCGGCCTCCTGCAGATGCGCGACATCCTGGCGGATGTTGAGCCAGCCCGCCTCCGGGCTGCCGGTCCCCTGCCCGCCATCCGTGGCGTTGCTGGAGAAGGTTTCGTGCCAGTTCTGGTACTGGGCCTGCGCGACCGTGTCGTTGAACGCCTGCTTGCCGTCCATGGTCACCTTGAGGTGATAGGTCGCCGCTCCGCCCGTGGCGCCCATGGCGCCGTCGTTGTTGAACTGGGCGTCCACGGCAAAGCCGCCGCCTTTGAAGGCGGTGACGTCGAAGACCAGACGCTGCGAGCCCTCCAGGGGAATCTCCACCCGCGCCTGGGTGGCAAGGTCGCCCTGCTGCCAGAAGCTGGCGGTGCCGGCGGCCAGGGCGTCCTGCAATGCGGCCAGCACATCGACGGCGACATGCCCGCCGCCGTGAATGCTCAGATCGACATCGAAGGAATGACCCGCCAGCGCCTGCTTCAGGTCGATGGCCGCGGCCTGGGACGGCGCCGCAGTGGCGAGGGTCACCTCGAGGGACGCGCCGGCGGCGAGGGCCGGCCGCTCCACCGAGAGCACCGCCATCTTGACCGAGCCGTCCTCGTAACGGGTCTTCACGTCCATCTGAACGTGGAGTGAGGTGCCGCCGGTCAGGGCGGTGAGAGAGGAACCGGAAGGAATCTCCCCGGGCAGGAACACCTGGCCCAGGGTGGCGACGCCGGACTGAAGAGTGGCGGCGCCGGCATTATCGAACGAAAGCTTCACAAGGTCGGACATAGATGCTCCGAGGATACGCGTGTCAGGAGCCGCCCATCTGCAACCCGGGGCTGTACGAGCCAACCCCAAAAACGCCGGCCGGAGGTTACATTCCTCCATCAAAAATTAAGATCCGACGAACATTCCGACAATTGGCGAGTTCATCTCGGATTTCGCAGGTTTTTCCTTGCCTGTTCTCTAGTAATCCATAATATGTGTCGGAAAATTTGACAATGTCAGCTAGTGTTCTGATGATATTCTTGAATAATCTATAACGATATTTCCGAGGCATGAGGATAAGCGCCAATTGGGGGGCCGGGGCCGGGGGGCCATTCTGCTGGCCTTCACTTGCCATAGGATATTCTGGAAACGAGATTATTTCGCGCCGGCCACGCCTGAATAGGCGGTCCGATCCCGTCGGCATCTGTCCTTAGGTCCTTGACTTCGGCGGCGCGATCGGGCTGGCCGCCTCCGCGGTCCGGCTCGGTGGGCGGGGCAGGCTCAGCGGCCCCATGCCGAAGCCCTCCCGGTAGCTTCCCACCAGGGCGCGATCGGAGACGGGATCGCCCTCCCGGCGGCGGCCGAAGAACCAGCAGGCCGAGGCCGCATCCGCCCCGTTCGGCAGCCACCGGTCCAGACGCCGCAGCACCGGCGTGGCCAGCAGCGCCGCCGATCCGGCCAGGACACGCCACCACCGCCGCGAGGAGACAGAGAGGAGCGCGCCGCGCAAGGTTGAGGCCGCGACGCTGCCGGTGCCGAGGGCGATTCCCGCGGCGACCTCGTCGAAGCCGCGAAACAGCCGCCGGTGGCCGATGGGGGTGAAGCGGGTGAAGTCGTAGGCGCCCATATGCACCGGCTGCAGGAAGGGCGTGACCGCGTGGACGTGTCCCCCGGGCGCGAGGACGCGACGTATCTCCGCCACGCAGCGCTGCGGATCCGCCACATGCTCGAGCACCGCGACGGCCACGACGAGGTCGAAGGTTCCGTCGGGAAAGGGCAGGTCGTGGCCGTCGGCGATCGCATCGACGCCCGGCGCGAAGGCGACGTCGATCTGCACGACGCAATCCGCGGGGCCGCCCAGCCGCAACCCGCCGGAGCCGACCACCAGCACGCGAGGCGATGGCCGCAGCGCCGCGACATAGCCGAGCGCCGCCTCGGGACCCGGATGACGGATGGAGGAGGGCGCGTCGCCGAGCGCCCGGGCCAGCCGCCGCCACCACCGGCGCGGCCCGCTGGCGGCATCCGCCGCGCGGCCATAGGCGGCGCCTTCATAGCCCGCGCCGCCGATGTAGTCGGCGATGGCGAAGGCCGAGCGCGCGTCGTGAATGAGCACCGGCACGCCGCCGGGCGCGGGATAGCAGGTGCCGCAATGGGAGCAGAGCAGGCCTGCCTCGGCCTGCAGGAGCAATCGCCCGTCCCCCGGGCAGCACAGGGGGATGCCCCGGAGCGCGGCGGTGCGGGGCGGGCCGGCGGTACCGTCCATCAGGCGCCTCCTCCATCGATCAACGCGGCGTAGGCCTGGAACATCGCCTCCTGGTCGAAATCCCGCAGCGCCTTGGCATGGTTGGCCTGGCCCAGCGTCCGCCGGCGGTCGCGGCCCTCCAGCAGGGGACGCAGGGCGGCGGCAAAGGCCACGTCGTCCAACGCGGAAACATGCGGAAGGTTCTCCGGTGCCAGCATGGCGCGCACGTCGCCGACATCGGTGGCGGTCACCGGCAGCCCGCTCGCCATGGCTTCCAGCACCGCAAACGGCATCTGCTCAGTGCTGGAAGAGAGGGCGAAGATGTCGAAGGCGCGATAGGCGGAGGCCGGGTCGGGCATGGCGCCCGCGAAATGGACCCGCCCCTGAAGTCCCAATTCCACCGCGAGCCGCTCGAGCGCTCCCCGCTCCGGCCCCTCGCCCACCACCGCGAGCCGGAAGGCGCTGCCCGTCTGGCGGAGGATGGCGCAGGCCCGCAGCAGCCGGTCGAGGGCCTTCTCCGGCCGCAGCGCCGCCACCGTTCCGATGAGCGGCCCCTCCCCAGGCAGGCCCAGCGCGGCCGCCGGCCCATCCGGGCGGAAGCGGGCGATGTCCACGCCATTGGGAATGTAGCGCAGGGCATCGCCGGGCAGCCGCCATTCCTCGCGCGCCAGGCGCAGCAGGCGCGTCGAAGGCAGGATGACGGTGCTGTTCCGCAGCGCCCAGCGCCGGGCCAGCACGCGCCGGCGCAGCTGCGCCTCCGCCTCCTCCGGCCCGAAGCCGTCCTCGGTGTGCAGATGGCGCACGCCCGCCGGCAAGGCGTTCGCGACCGCCCATTCCATGCTGCCCCAGTTGCCGGTGACCAGCACGTCCGGCTGCCACTCCCGCAGCAGCGCCCGGATGCGCCAGATGCGCCGCGCCATGGCGAGTCCGCCGAGCTCCGGCGGCGGAATCATGGCCAGCGGCACGCCGGGGCCGATGCGCTCGGCGCAGGCCTCGTCGCTGTCCAGCGCCAGCACCGCGTGGCGCCAGCGCGCCTGGAAGCGGTTGGCCAGGGCCGCGAAACGCACCTGCGCGCCGCCGACGGCGAAGCTCGGAAAGACGTGCAGGACCATCGGCGGCCCGGATCGCGCACCGCGGCTGAGGGCCGCCGTCGTATCGAGGGGCATGTCCATCACCGGCGGGACGCCACGGCGAGGCCGGCGCGCCGGGGACCACGCCTCCGGCTCGCGGCGATCTCGGCCTCGGCGATCGCGATCACGCGGCGCGCATTGCCCTCCCAGGTCAGGTCGCGGAGCAGCACCTCGTCCCGTGCCGCCTCGCCGATCCGCTCGCGCAGCGGCGCGGAGCCGGCGAGGCGCTGCACGGCCCGCCAGAAGGCGCCGGGCGCGTCGGGGTCGAAGAGCAGCGCGGTGCGTCCGTGCTCCAGCACCTCGCGGAGGTTCGGCTGGTCGGGCGCCACGATGGCGCGGCCGGCGGCCATGTACTCGAAGACCTTGAGCGGCGAGGCATAGGGCACCGAGGCGGGCTGCAGCGCGATGTCGAAGCCGGCGATGAACAGGGGGATCTCGGCGCGCTCGGCGAGCCCCGTGAAGCGCACGCGATCGGCGATCCCGAGCTCCCGGGCCAGCCGTTCCAGCTCCGGCCGCGCCGGCCCCTCGCCCACCACCACCAGCGACAGGGCGGGCGGACCCTCCCAGGCGGCGATGCCGCGCAGCACCGCGTCGAGCCCATGCCATTCGCGCACGAAGCCCACGAAGCCGAGCACCAGCGGATCGCGCGCCGGGGCCTCCCCGACATCGGAGAAATCGCTGCGATGGATGCCGTTGGGCACGACCGTGACGCGCTCGCGCGCGACCCCCGCGGCCAGCAGCCGGCCGGCCAGGACCTCGGTGACCGGCAGGGCGCGGCTCGCCGAACGCCAGACGAGGCGTTCCAGCCAGGCGGCGAGGCTCGGCAGGGCCAGGCCGCCGAAGCGCCCGCGCTCCTCGGCCATCGGCGCATTCACCTCCAGCAGCAGCGGCACGCCGCGCAGCCGCGCGACGAGGCTTCCGGCCAGATGATACAGGTTGGCGCGCTCGTAGATCACGTCCGGACGGAAGGCGGCCGCCGCCCGGGCCAGCCGCCAGGCGGCGGGCGCCGCATAGGCCAGCTCCACCAGTTCCGCGACCGCGCGCGGCAGGGAGCGCCGCAGCCGGCCGACCCAGCGGCTTTCGCCCCCCAGCGCAGCCCGGTCGAAGTCGCGCGGGCCGACGAGCTTCACCTCGTGGCCCAGCGCGCGGAGGGCGCCGACCATCGCCTCCAGATGCACGCCCTGCCCGTCGCGCGAGCCGATGCGGTGGCTGTAGAGGATCCTCATGCGCCGCGCCCCAGCCAGCCGGCGATCCGGTGCCGCGCCACCGCCACGAAGCCGGCCGGGTGCCAGGCATGGGCCAGCACCAGGCCGATGCGCTGCCGGCGCCGCGAGACCCAGAGCTGCTTGTAGGCGTCGTCGCCGCGCCCGAAGTCGAGCTCGCGGGCGGCGTCCCGCTCGATCAGCCCCCGGATCATCAGGGCGGTCAGCGCCGTTCCCGGCGAGGCGCCGCGCGCCGCCTCGACGTGGCAGAGCTTGAGGAGCCAGGCCCGGCCGCCCGACAGCAGCCAATACTGCGCGGCGACCGGATGCCCGGCCTCGTCCCGCAGGACGCCGAGCCGCAGCGCGCCCTGCTCCGCGGCGGCGCGCATCAGCGCGCCATCGAAATCCGGGAAGGGCTCCGGCGGCTTCCAGCTCGCGGCGCGCACCGCCTCATAGGCCGCGATGCCCTGGGCGAGCGCGGCGCCCGGCGCATCGATCGCCTCGAAGCGGAATTCGCGCGCGGCGCGACGGAGCTTGCGCTGGATCGTGCTGCGCAGCGCGGGCGGGCGCCCGGCGACATAGCTGTCCCAGGATCCGCCAGGGGCGAGCGGCTCGTGCCAATTGCCGAAGTGGCGATAGGCCTGCACCGCGATGCCCGCTTCGGCGAGGCCGAGCCTCAGCGGCCGCAGCCCGGGCGCCTCCGGGTCCATGGCCTCGAGCCGAAGCGGCGCGCGGTGGCGCAGCCAGCCGCCCAGGCTGCGTCCCGCGGCCTGGGCGGAAGCGGCATCGGCCTGCGGCAGGAGCGGCCGCCAATCCAGCGTGTAGGGGGTCGTCAGGGCGCGCAGGCCGCCGGGCCCGCGCAGCAGCGGGAGCAGCGCCCCGCCTTCGCCCACCAGCGCGAGCTCGGCGACCGAGCCCCGCGGCAGCGCGTGGGCGAGGAGGGTGTCGTACCAGAGGCGCGTGGCGAAGATGTCGCCATCCTCCTGCCCGGCCAGGAAGGCGTCGGCCCAGTCGGGCATGGTTCGCATGGGCAGCCGATGGAGGCGCAGGCCCGGCGCCGACCGGGGGCTTGTGCGGGATGGCAGCGGCAGGCCCGCCTGCCCCCTGGCGGAAAGGCTCAAGACACGACCACCGGCTGACGAGCCGGCGCCCGGACGGCAGCGAATGAGCGGGTCATGGGCGGCGTCCTTCGGCCGGGATGAGCGGGCAAGCTTCATGATGCGAGACAGCAAGATGCGAGCCATGGAAAACCGCATTCTTTTTCAGCAGGTTCTGGCCTGTCACCCGCTTCGCCGGAGCCGGACGTCAGATTCTTCGACTCGAACTCCGGCGGCCCGCCGTCACGCGGCGCGCACGACTCCGGCGCGCGCAGTCGCAGGCGCGGCACCGCGACAAGGAGCTCCTGGAGCCCGCTCACTGGGCCGCCATCGGCACCACGGCCGCCTCGCCGAAGCGCACGTCGCGCCAACTGCCGAAACGGCCGCCCAGCTCGCTCGCGAAGAAGCCATAGAACTGGTCCAGCCAGTCGAGGAAGCGCGCCAGGTCCTCGCCGTTGCGGACATAGGGCGTGTTGCCGGCCGCCAGCGACGGCGAATGGTAGGTCAGCACGAAGACGCGATGGCCGATGGCGAGCATGTGCCGGGCCAGGCGCTTCGCCTCCTCGATCGTCATGCCCTCCGGGCTGAGGCGGATGCGCTCCATCAGCCCGAGGTGGGACATCGCGCCGGCCACACGCAGCCGCTGCATGCGGGATTGCAGCACGAAGGGCGCCAGCCGCGTCGCCCGCGAGAGATGTCCCACGAGCGCCGCAGAGACAGGAATTTCCATGAGCGTCTTCTCCCGGTCGGCCCAGTAGGGATGGGCGGTCAGCCAGGGCCAGGCCATGCCCTCCGGCGGCCAGCAGGGGGTGACGCTGCTGTCGGCGGCATAGCCGAGCGACTTGAGGATGTCGGCCGTGCGGAGCCCCGCGCCGAAGCGGCCCGTCCGGAAGATGCGCGGCGCCTCGCCGAAAGCTTCGGCCAGGACCTCCGTGAGGTGGCGCGCCTTGGCGAGTTCCAGCTCCACCGGCAGATTGCCTGCATAGCTGTTCCGCTCGCCCAGCGCCTCGTCGAAGGGCGGCGTCACCCAGGGATGCATCTGCGCGCCGATCTCGCAGGCGCCGGAGCGCAGCAGGTCGCGCAGCGGCTCGCGCCCTGCCGGCTGCGCGGCGACCGGATGGTCGGCGAGATAGAGCGGCACGACGCCGTGCCGCTCGAAGACGCGGTGCGCGCGCCATTGCACGCCCATCGAGCTCACGTCGAGCGCGTCGCGCCGGAAGGGGCGCGACCAGTCGAAGGCCTCCTCCGCATCCACCATGGTGATGAGCAGCGGCGGCTCCCGCGGGGGGATCTCAACCGCCGTGTGGAACCGCCGGTCCAGGATCGAGGCCGTGCAGCCGAGGCCGGTTTCCGGCATGGTGCCCGCGGCGGCCCCCGGCAAGGCCGTCACCGCCGGCGGAACTTTCGCAGACGCCTCCGGCAAAACCTTTGCAGAGGCCTCCGGCGCGGGCAGCCCATAGATTTCGAGGTAGCGCGCCGCCACGCCGCGCATGCCGAACCGTTCCCGCGCGAAGCGCCGACCCGCCCCGCCGATCCGCCCGCGCGCGGCGGGATCGCTCAGCAAGGCGTTCACCGCGCCGACATAGGTCCGCGCATCCTCGAAGAGGAAGCCGGTCTCGCCCTCGATCACGAAGCTGTCATTCACCTGCGGCAGCCGCCGGACCACGACCGGCAGCCCATGCGCCATGGCCTCCGGCACCACCGTGCCGAAGCCCTCGAGATGCGAGGCGAAGACGAGGATGTCCGCCGCGACGAACCAGGGATGCGGATCTGCCTGCTCGCCGGCGAGCAGCACGCGCCCCTCGATGTCCAGCCGGGCGATCGCCTCGGTGAGCGCGCGCAGATGCTGCCGCTCCAGCGCCGGCCCCACGAGCAGCAGGTGCGTCCGCGGATGCGCGGCCAGGATGTACGGCATGGCCTCAACCAGGAAGAGCGGGTCCTTGCGCGCGCAGAGCCCGCCGACGAAGAGCAGCACCGGGTCGGTGGCGCCGATGCCGAGCCGCGCGCGCATCCGTCCGCGCTGGCCGGGCTCGGCCTCGGGAATGGTGATGCCGCAGGGCACGTGGTGGCAGCGCTCGGGCTCCGCCATGAGCCGCGTCTCGTTGAGCAGCTTCGGGCTGATGCTCACGAAGGCGTCGAACAGCCCGAAGCCGCGCGCGGCCAGACGCCGCAGGCCGGGACGGTACTGGCCGACCAGGACGGGAAGGCTGTCGTCCAGCGTCGCCGAGAGCACGAGCCGCCGCCGCATCACCCAGGCCAGCGCGTAGCTCACGAAATACCAGTCCGCATGGGTGCGGAAATGCACCGTGACATAGCGGTGCAGGTTCGCGAGAAACCAGGCGGCCATGGCGACCTGACGGCGCCAGGTGCCAAGCGGCCGCGGCGACAGGTAGATCACCCGGCGCAACGTGGTGCAGGCGGCCATGGAACCGGGAGGCTCCGGCGTGTGGGTGACGAGCAGGTCGTGCTCGATTCCCGGCGCGATCTCCTGCATGACCGCGCTCGACCGCTCGAGGAAGACGCCCTCGCCGGTGAAGGTCGGGCGATAGTACTTCAGGACGTGCAGCACACGCTGTGGGCGCGGGGCATCATCGGTCATGGCGCAGGTTTCGCTTGCGGCAGCATGTCCCGGCAGGCACATGCGAGAGGTGGAGATCGTCGTCAGTCAGCATCACGGCCTCGAGGGTCTGGGCACCCTCTGGCGGGAGCTGGAGGCCCAGGTGCCGCAGCTCTCCTTCTTCCGCTCCTGGAGCTGGGTCGGCTGCCTGGCGGAGGAGCGCTTCCCCGATCCCGTGGTGTTGCAGGCCCATCGGGGCGGGGTGCTGGTGGGGCTCGCGCTGTTCAACCGGCGCCGCGGCCGCCTTTGCCTCGGCGAAAGCGGCGACGGCCTGCTGGATGCGCCTTTCGTCGAGCACAACGGTCCGCTGACGCTCGGAACGGCAGGTCTCGACGGGGCGCTGCTGCGGGCGGCGGCGGCCATGCGCGGAACGCGGCGCCTGGTGCTGAGCGGCATTCCCGCCGCGCTGCTGGCGGAGACCCCGGGCATCGCGCTGCGCGTTCAGGAGCGGCTCGCGCCCTATGTCCGGCTGGACGAGGTTCGCGCGGCGGGCGGCGATCCGCTCGCGCTGCTTAGCGCCAATGCGCGCTACCAGATCCGCCGCTCCGCCCGGCATTATGGCCGCCCCGTGCTGCGGCGCGCCGAGACGGAGGCGGAGGCGCTCGCCATGCTGGAGGAGCTGATCGCGCGGCATCAGAGGAGCTGGCAGGCGCGCGGAAAGCCCGGCGCCTTCGCGGATCCCTTCCAGCGTCGCTTCCACGCGGCGCTGCTGCGCCGCGCGATGCCGCGCGACGAGATCGACCTCCTGCGGGTGGAGGGCGACCGGGGCTGCGTGGGCCTTCTCTACAACTTCCGCCTGCGCGGGCGGATCTCCGCCTATCAGAGCGGCCTCGACATCGAAGGCGCGGGCCCGCACGGCAAGCCGGGCCTCACCTGCCACGCGATGGCCATCGCGCGCGCCGTCGCCGCCAGCGAGACCGTCTACGACTTCCTGGGCGGCGCCGACCGCTACAAGCTCACCCTGGCGCAGCATGCCGAGCCGCTCTTCTGGGCCGAGACGGTGCGCCGCCACTCTCTCCTCGGGCTCGCCCTGCGCCTGCGGAACCTCGCGCATCGTCATGCGCCGGCCCAGAGCAGCCGCGGCTCCAGCCCCTCCGGCGAGGGCCCCGGTCCGGACTGACGGATGCGCGCGAGTGCAAGGCAGGCGAGCGGGTCCTTCCAAGGGCGCGGCGCACGCGCGGCGGGATCGGCGGCGATCCAGTCCAGCAGCATGCGGTCCGCATCCTCGGGCAAGCCGGCGAAGCCGCCGGCATAGAGCGCCGAGCGAAGGGCGGCGTTCTGCAGGCGGCCCCGCGCCTGCTGCATCATCCGCCTCCCATGGCGGCGCAGGTCCCGCCAGCGCCAGAGATGCGAGGGCGGGTTCGCCCAGCTGGCCCCGGGCTCGACCGCGATGCGCGAGCCGATCCAGCCGCCGCCGAGGGCATCCAGGTCGTGCAGCACCATGGAGCCGAGCAGCCCGTCGCCGCGGTAAAGGCCACGCGGCAGCCGGAGGCCGGCCCGGGCCAACCGCTCGACGAAACCGCCCCGGAGCGCGAAGAGCGAGCCGTGCAGGCCCGGATGCTCCATCATGCTCCGGCGCAGCGCCGCCGCGCTGCGCCCGGTGCTCGGCACGGCGGCGGCGGCCAGGGCGTCCGGCCGCCGCGCCAGCCGGCGCGCCAGCAGCCTCGGCGCATCGGGCCGGATCTCGACATAGCCGTCCATCATCAGATAGAGCCCGGCCGCGGGCCGCAGCCGGTGCAGGAACAGGTTCACCGCATGCGACTTGTCGCCATGCGGGATGTCGTAGAGCGCGCCCGGGAGCCGCGCCTCGCGCAGGGCGGATGCGGCGATGGCCGCCGAACCGTCCGTCGTGCCGTTCAGCAGCACCGTCACGTGCAGCCGCGCCGCGTCCTCGCAGCGGGCCAGCGCCCGCAGGCAATGGCCGATGCGCTCCGCCTCGTTGCGCGCGAAGACGGCGACGCTCCACGGCCCCTCCGCCGGGACCGAGGGCGCCTGCCATGTCATGGGCATCGCATCCATGCTCAGCCGACCTGCAGGCCGTGGCCGGCGCGCAGCCGGCCGAGGCCGCGCGACAGCAGTCCGAGCATGTCGGCCTCGGCCCCGGCCGGCCGCCCCGCCAGGGACCAGAGCAGCCCGAGCACGGCCACGTAGCACCCGGCGCCGAGCCCGGCGCCGCGGGCCAGCTCTCCCGCCGCGGCCAGCCCCGTCGCCGGGGCCGGTGCCCAGCCGTAGCCGGTCTGCCACAGCAGCAGCGCCATCGCCGCGCTCGCCAGCACGGGGCGCCAGAGCACCGGCACGAGCCGGATCAGCGGCAGCTTCAGCAGGCGGAAGGCGAGGAGCATGGTCATCAGGTGCTCGGCCACCACCGCGACGGCCACCGCCAGCGCTGCGCCGGTGATCCCGAGCATCGGCGTCAGCACCAGCAGCAGACCGACGCGCATCGCCGCCGCCGTCGCCGTGATGCCGAGCAGCCGGCTCAGCTTCGCATGCGCGTTCAGCATCGCGGCGCTCACATTGCCGAGGGGCGTGAGCACGCTCGCCATGCCGAGCACCACCACCACGGGCACCGCGGCGAGCCACGCCTGCCCGAACCCCAGGGCGATGACGGGGCCGGCGACCAGCGAGATGCCCAGCCCCGCCGGCAAGGTCAGCATCGCCAGCAGCGCGAGGATGCGCAGATAGTCCGTCCCGCCGCCGTCGCCCTCCCTGCGGCTCGCGGCGAAGCCCGGCATGCAGGCCCGGCAGATCGGGTCCACGAGCTCGGTGGCGGCCAGCGCCGAGACCTCGACGCCGACGGTGTAGTGGCCGACCGCCACGGGGCCGAGCACGCGCCCGATCACCAGGCTTTCCGAACGGTCCTTCACCACCGAGGCGACGCTCAGCGCCCAGCTCCAGGCCGAGATGCCGGCGAGCTCCCGCCAGGCGGCCAGCGAGAGGCGCGGCCGGTAGGGATGTAGCGCATAGCCCATGGCCACGATGCCGAGGCGGTTCACGAAGATTCCTCCCACGAGCGCCCAATGGCTCCGCAAGATCGCCGCGAGGCCGATGGTCACGGCGATCCCGGCGATGCGAGGGACGATCTGCATCATGAACTCGCGCTCAAAGCGGAGCTCGCGGCGGAACTCCACCGCGCCGATATTGGCCAGGCCCGAGAGTAGCGCGGACAGTGCCAGCGCCAGCAGCACCTCCTCCAGCCGCGCATCGCCGAAGAAGCGCGCGGCGGGCGCGGCGGCCAGGGCGACCGCCGCGCCGACGGCCGCGCCGCGCAGCAGGTTGATCGTGAAGGCCGTGTCGTAGAGCCGGCGGTCCGGCCGCTCGGCGCGGATGATCTGCTCCTCCACCCCCAGCGCCAGGCACACGTCGAGCGAGACCGCGAAGGCGGCGGCGAGCGCCACCAGGCCGAAATCGCCGGGCGCCAGCAACCGCACCAACGCCAGCGTGCTGGCCAGGCCCAGCAGCCGCGTCGACATGCGCCAGGCGACGACCCATCCGGCCCCGCGGACCGTGCGTCGCAGGATGCTTCCCCGATCCGCCGTCATGGTCAGCTCCGGACGAGCTCGGCCTCGGAGGGGATGCGCTCCCGCCCCTGGCCGCGAAGGAAGCCCTCCAGCACCAGCAGCTGCCACAGCGCCTGCGAGTGATCCCCCTGCCCCGCCGCATGCTCGTCGACGAGGCGGCCCAGCGCGGCGAGATCGAAGAGGCCGGAATCGCCCATCGCCTCGCCGGTCAGGCGCGCGCGCAGGGCGCCGGGACGGGCGCGGAGCTGCGGGCCGATGGCGGCCGCGAAGCCCTGCTTCGCGCCCTGCAGCACGGCGGGCGGCAGGTGGTCGGCCATCGCCTCGCGCAGCACCCGCTTGCCGACGCCCTGGCGCAGCTTCAGCCGCGCCGGCAGCGCCAGCCCCCATTCCACGAGCTCATGCGCCAGCAGCGGCGGCCGCGTCTCCAGCGAGACCGCCATGCTCGTGCGGTCCAGCTTGGTCAGGATGTCGCCCGGCAGATAGGTGTGGATGTCGGCGTATTGCGCCTGCAGCAGGGGATCGTCCGGGTCGCATCGCGCCATCAGGGCCACGAAGCGGGCGGAGGGATCATGGCCGTCCACCGCCGCCCGCGCCGGGGCGGAGAGGAGCCCCCGCCGCGCGCCGGCCTGCTGCTTGCAGACCATGCGGTAATAGCCGAGCGCGCTGTCCAGGCTGAGCTCCGTCAGCGTGCTGCGGGCCCGCAGCCAGCGCGGCGCCCCGTGCATCGCGGGATAGGCCGCCGCCAGCCCGCCGATGACGCGCCGCCGCATCCCGGGCGGGAGCATCCGCCGCACGCCGTCGGCGAGGCTGTGGAAGCGGTGGCGCCGGTAGCCGGCGAAGACCTCGTCGCCGCCGTCGCCCGAGAGCGCCACCTTCACGTGCCGCCGCGCGAGCGCGCAGACCGCCATGGTGGGCACCGAGGAGTGATCGCCGAAGGGCTGGCCGAAGAGCGCGGCCTGGCGGCCGGCCATCTCGAGATAGTCCGCGGTGCCGGTCTGCGCGTGATGCCGCGCGCCGGCACGCCAGGCGACCTGCGCCGCCACCGGCCGCTCGTCCGAGGCCCCCTCGAAGCCGATGGTGAAGGTCGAGATGCCCGTCAGGGCGCGGGCCGCCATGGCGGTGACCGCGCCGGAATCGAGCCCGCCCGAGAGGAAGCTGCCCAGGGGCACGTCCGCCATGAGGCGATCGCGCACCGCCTGGCCCAGGCGCGCGGCGAGTTCCTCGGCGGGGGCCGCCGGCGCGACCACGG
The DNA here is from genome assembly GCF_004336745.1 of Roseococcus sp. SYP-B2431. GTDB lineage: Bacteria > Pseudomonadota > Alphaproteobacteria > Acetobacterales > Acetobacteraceae > Roseococcus. Next base: position 38,114 of record NZ_SJXD01000029.1, on the reverse strand, counting down.
CGGCGACGGGCGCCTGCCAGTAGCGGATCTCGATGGGTTCCTGCTCGCCGCGGCGCAGAAGGAGGGCATGGGCCGGCGGGAGCGTGCGGATGCCGGCGTAGATCGTGCCGGGATCGGGCACGTAGCCGAGGGCCAGATAGTCGTCGAGGGCGGCCGGATCGAGCCGGCCGTTCACGCCCGGGAGGGCGAGCAGCGCCGGGATCTCCGAGGCGAAGGCCCAGCCGCCATCGGGCAGGCGCGCCAGATGCATCGGCTTCTCGCCGAGCCGGTCGCGCGCCAGCAGCAGCTGGCCTTGCTCGGCATCCCAGAGGGCGAAGGCGAACATGCCGTCCAGCCGCCGCAGCATGTCGACGCCCCATTCGCGCCAGCCGAGCAGGATCGCCTCGGTGTCCGAATGCGAGCGGAACTCGTGGCCCAGCCGCCGCAGCTCCCGGCGCAGGGCGACGTGGTTGTAGATCTCGCCGTTGAAGGACACGACGATGCCGCCATCGGCCGTCGCCATGGGCTGCGCGCCGCCGGCCAGATCGACGATGGCGAGGCGGCGATGCGCCAGCCCCACATGCGGCTCGGCGTGGAAGCCTTCACCGTCCGGCCCCCGATGGCTCATCAGATCGGCCATGGCCTTCAGCGAGGCGAGCTCCGGCGGCGTGGTCCGGAAGGCATGGAACAGTCCCGCAACACCGCACATTTATTTCTCCGCTCCAAATGAAACGGCGCCGTGTTCCAGCGTTGATTCGATGTATTGGTCCAGGCGAGGCTCCGGCGCGGGCGCGACGGGATGATCTTGTCCTCGTCTTGCCGGATCGCCGCCGCGCGCCGAAATTGTCTTGGAAATCGTGACCACCCTCGGCACGGTCAGGAGGCCAGGGGCCATGGAGGATACCGGTGTCGAGTCGAGCCGGAGGGGACGGCGCGGAGACCGAGCCTTGCGGCGGGCCATGAGCGCCCCCGGCCGCTGGTCCTGGCGCGTCTCGATCGCGGTCATCCTGCTTCTCTCCGCCGCGCTCTGGGTCGGCATCATCCGCCTTGCCGGACGATGGCTGGGCTGACGTCCGGGCCCGCTGCGCGCGTCACGCATTCTGCACCGCGCGCCCGGACCGCGCCGGCAAGCCGACGGCGAGACCCGCAAGATCGATCGAGGCCAGCGCGGGCGACCCGGCCCGCGTCCAGTCCAGCACCCGCGCCAGCCCGGCCTCGAGCGCCATCGGCGACGGCAAGGCGAGCGCCTTACGCGCCAGGCGCGGCGAGCCAACGGAGTTGCGGATGTCGCCGAGCCGGGCCGGCTGGTACTCGACCGCCGCGCGCGTGCCGCAGGCCGAGGCGATCAGATGGGCCAGCTTCAGGACCGAGGTCGGCCGGCCCGTGCAGACGTTGAAGACGGGGGCCAGCGTGCTGGCCGCGCCCATGCCGGCGATGAGCGCCGTGACGACGTCGCCCACGAAGACGAAATCCCGGGTCTGGCCGCCATCGCCGTGGATGACGACGGCGTCCCCGTGCAGAAGGCGCTCGCAGAAGATCGAGATCACGCCTGAATAGGGCGAGGACGGATCCTGCCGCGGCCCGAAGACGTTGAAGAAGCGCAGGCCCAGCGTTGGCACGCCATGGACCTGCCCCGCCACCCGCGCATGCAGCTCGCAGCCGAGCTTGTCGGCGCCATAGGCGGAGAGCGGGCCCGGCGCCGCGCTCTCCTCGATCGGCAGGGCGGCCGGCACGCCGTAGACGGCGGCCGAGGAGGCGTAGACCACCGGCACGGGGCGGCCCCGCTCCTTCGAGGCATCCCGCGCACCGGCCAGGACGGCGATCGTGCCGGAAAGGTTCGCATGATGCGAGGCGAGCCAGGCGTCGGTGCAGCGCTGGACGGAGGCGACGGCCGCGAGATGGAAGCAGCCATCCATGCCGTCCATGGCGCGCGCCACGTCGTCCGCATTCTCGACGCTGCCGATGACGAGGGTGGCGCCGGGCACCAGGTTCGCGAGGGAGCCCGTCGAGAGATTGTCGAGAACGCGCACCCCGTGGCCCTGCGCGATCAGCGCCTCGCACAGATGCGATCCGATGAAGCCACATCCACCCGTCACCAGCAGCCGCGCCATGCCCGAAACTCCCGCTTCGCCTTTCAGAAAGCATTCGCGACTGGCCAGCATCAAGTATAAAAGGTGTAAAATCTTGTCATTTACTCATTTTATCCGAAAGATAATTTCCATTTGCATTCTATTTTACAAGTTTTACCTGTGTGATTGCCGCAAAAATGCTGATTTTCATTTACTCCATGCGGGATGGGAGCTACCCATGGTTGACCGACCAGGGAGCCTTGGATGCGGATCAGCATTGTCTGCCCGGTCTACGACACGCCGCCGCATCTGCTCGCCGCTGCCGCCTTCTCCGTCCTGGGCGACCCTTCCGCAGTCATCGGCCAGCTCGTCCTCGTCGACGACGGCTCCCGCCGCGAAGACACGCTGCGAAGCCTGGAGGCCATCGCCGGGTCGGACCCGCGCGTCACCATGCTGCGCGCGCCCCACAATCTCGGCCCCGCGGGCGCCCGCAATCTCGGCCTCCTCGCCGCGCGCGAGGAGTGGATCGGCTTCCTCGATTCCGACGACGCCTGGCTCCCCGACCATGCCTCCCGCCTTGGCAGGCTGGCCGCGCAGCATCCGGAGGCGAGCTGGATCGGCGCCGGCCATCGGCTGGCATCGCCGGAGGGCAGCTCCGTGGCAGCGCCCCGCCTCGACTGCCCCTGTGCCCAGCGCATCGGGCCCGGCCTGCTGCGCTGCGGTGGGCCCGCGCTGACGCGCGTGCTGCTCGGCGGCTTCCATCTGCATCTGGGCGCCATGGTGGTGCGGCGCGGCCTGGCCGCGGCCGTCGGCGGCTTCGCGGAGGGCCTTGGCCGTTTCGAGGACCTCCTGTTCACGGCGAAGCTGTCCAGACGGGCGCCGCTTTTCTACCTGGACGCCGACGCCTACCGGTGGCGGCGCGGGGAGGGCCGTGCGGCGGACCTGCGCAGACCGGATCCCGCGTTGCGCATGCACGCGATCGCCGCGCGGGAGCCCGAGCTGCGGCCCTTCGGCCGCGAGCTGCGCCGGGCCCGGCACGGCGCCCTGCGGGGACTCGCGCTCGACACCCTGATCGCAGGCCGCCGCCGCCAGGCCCTCGCGCTCGCCCTGCGCGGATGGACGAGCGATCCGCGCGAGATTCCGGACCTCCTGCGCTTCCTCCGCCTCTGGCTGCCCTTGCGCCGGGAGGGTGGGCTGGCGGCATCCGGCGCGCTCGACCTCGCCTTCCGGCGTTCACGCTGATGCATCGCAGCGTCAGCGTCGTCATCCCGAGCTTCAACCGGGCTGATCTTCTGCCGGAGACGCTGGAGGCCATACTCGGCCAGACCTCGCCGGCCGAGCAGGTCATCGTCGTCGACGACGGCTCCACCGACGGCACGCCGGAGATGGTGGAGGCGCGGTTCGGCTCCCGCGTCGCCCTGCGCCGCATCGCCAATTCCGGCGATCTCGCCGCGCGGAACCGCGGGCTGGCCGCCGCCTCCGGCGACCTCGTCGCCTTCTGCGACAGCGACGACCTCTGGCACCCGGACTTCCTGGCGGAGATGCGGAGGCTCTGGCAGGCGGAGCCCCATCTCCGGGCAGGCTTCGCCAATTTCCGGATCGTCCGCGGCGGGAAGTGGGAGGCGGGCGACAAGTTCGCCGACGCGCCTGCGGGCTTCTGGGACGGGCTGCGGGAGCTGGGCGGCGGGGCGATGGCCTTCGACCGGCCGATCGTCCGGCGGCTCATCCGCTTCCAGCCCTTCTTCCCCTCCTGCCTGGTCGCGGATCGCGGCTTCCTCCTGGGGGCCGGCGGCTGGGACGAGAGCGTGGGCCGCACCGTGGGCACGGATTTCGCCACCATGCTGCGCCTGGCGGAGCACGCGCCGCTCGGTGTCCTGCGGCGCCCGCTGGTGGGCATCCGCAAGCACGCGGCGAACTACTCGGCCGACGTGCAGGCCATGAATCTCGGCGATGCCGCCATCCTCGATCAGCTCCTGGCGCAGCGGCCCTCCCTGCGCCCCCTCGCGGCCGAGATCCGCGAGAGCATCGCGCATCGCCGGCGGCAGGCCCTGGACACCGCCTTCGCGCGGCGCGATTTCGCCGCCGTCAGGGCCATCTTCGCGATGCTGCCCGAGTCCCGGCGCGGCCGGATGCAGCGCCTGAAGGCGGGGGTGGCCCGCCTGCCGCGGCCGATCGGCGCGCTGGTCGGGAATCTCCTGCTGCGGCTCGGCTCCCTGCGCCGGCCGGCGCGCGCGTCAGCGGCAGGCTGAGCGGGCCTCGCCGCGGGGCACGATGTTGAAGACGGGATCGCGCCGGAAGGCCTCCTGGCTGATGAAGGGCGCGCCAGAGTTGCGCAGCCACTGCCACGCCACCTGCGCATCCCCGTTTCCGGTCGTCTCCCAGAGCATCGCAAGCGAGGCGAGCGCGAGCTGGGCATAGTCGCCGTCCGTCTTGCTCCACCCTGCGCCGTTGGAGAGCCCGCGCGCGCGCGTCGCCTGGCCGATCTCGGCCCAGCTGCGCAGCGGCCGGCTCGCCGTCGGATCGGCGTTCATGGCGAGGAGATAGGCCGCCCCGTCGTTGCGGACGAAACCGCGTCGCTCGGCCAGGAAGCGCCCGGCCAGGAAATTGCCCATCCAGGCCAGCACCGCGGCCGCATCGCGATTGCCCCGGCGCGCCGCCGCGGCGCAGGTGAAGGCGAAGTAGTCCTGCTGCCAGGGCGGCAGCAGGCCAGGCGCGCCGTATTCGCCGGGGATCCAGCCATGGGCCTCGCCCTGGGCCGAGGTCCAGCCGGGAATCTGCGCCCGCAGCCACGCCCAGTTCGCGGAGCCGGTGGACCGCAGCCAGGGGGCCATGGGATCGTCGTCCGGGCTCGCCCAGGCGGCGTTGTCGATCTGCCGGAGCGACCAGGCCGCACCGCGCACCTGGTTGCCGCGCACGACGTTCACGCCCTCCGCGGGTCCCGGCCGGTCGGGCGTGCCGCGCGTGCCGGTCCATTGGCTCAGCACGCTCCAGCTGGCCTGGGCCTGCATCTCGTCCAGGAAGGCCCGCCGCCCGGTCAGCAGATAAGGCACGGTCGCGAGGTCAGGCTGATGCGCGGAATCGAGCACCCAACCGGTGTCGGCGGCGACGGGCTGCATCAGCCCGCCCGGCGGCGGACCGCCGCGCCCATCGGTCCAGAGGCGCGGCCAGCGGCGCGTGTCCATCCAGGCGCCGTCCCAGTAATGCCAGGGAATGGCGCCGGCCGCCTCGGCCTGGCCGATGGCATAGGCGCCCGCGCGCGGATCGCCGGTCTGCAGCCAGATCGCCTGGGACTGCGTGACCGGCCCGATATCCGCGCGCCCGCCGGTCTGCGGCATGTTCTGGGTGATGCCGCGCGGATCGAGAGGGCGCGACCAGCGCGGCGCGCGCGCCGCCTCGCCCAGGGCGGCCAGCAGCGCAGGCGCCACGCCGGTCGAGGTGTCGTAGCGCGGCACGGCACCGGCATCGGCGAGGTAGCCGGCGTCGTGGCGCACCAGCGGGGGCGGAAGCGCGCTACCGGCCAGCCGGCCCCATCCGGTGTACTGGTGCTGGCGGCCGACCTCCGCGCGCAGCACCTCGCGCCCGTCCAGGACGAGCCGCATTCCGTAGGCGACGGGCCCGCCGCCGGCGCGCATGGCGCCGTCGTTGCGCAGCCAGGGCTCCACCCAGAGGCTCCCATCCGCCCGCACCGCCAGGTCCGCCACCAGCCGCAGCGAGCTGGCGCCCAGATGCGTCACCGCCAGGGCCACCCGCGTCTGCAGCGCGAGCGGGCCGGACTGCCAGGGCTGCACCGCCGGATCGGCCAGGGCGGCGCGCATCAGCGCCAGCAGGTCGATCTGCCGCTGGTCGATCCAGAGCTCGGCCCGGTGCGCGGCCAGGACCGGCGCCGGGTCGAGGCGCTGCGGCGCCTGGCCCTCGCGCGTGAGGACGACGGCGGCGCGAGCGCCCGCCGCGAGCGCCGGCGCCGCGAGCGCGACGACCGCATGGCGCGCCGAGCCGTCGGGATGGCGCGTCTTCACGTCGCATTGCGCGGCCAGCGGGCGGCCATCGGCGAGGCGCGCGCCGAGCCAGGCCTGGCGCGGCAGGTCGCCGGCCCGGAAGCACTGGCCGAAGACGGTCACGGCGCCGGCCGGCGCGCCGGTGCCCTCCAGCACCAGCCCGACCACGTCGCCCGGACGGCCGGGGCAGGGCAGCGACGCTCCGACCTGGGCGCAGGCCGGCCAGGCGGGGAGCGCCGAAAGGGCAAGAACAGCGCGACGCCTCATCCGAGGACCCTCCGGAACAAGGCGAGCTGGCCCGCGGTGGTCTCGTCCCAGCTGAAGCCTTCGGCATAGGCCCGCGTCGCCTCGCGCGCCGGCGGATCGGCGAGCAGGCGCCGCACGGCGGCGGCGATGGAGCTCGGCGTCGTCTCGTCGAGCACCAGGCCGGCCTCCGGGGCCGCGACGGCCTCGCGGCTGCCCCAGGCGGGGCTGGCGATCACCGGGGTGCCGCAGGCCATGGATTCCAGCAGCACGTTCGCCCAGCCCTCGCGGCTGGAGGCCAGGATGAGGACGTCGGCCGCGGCGTAGAAGCTGGGCAGGGCCGCATGCGGCTGCGGGCCGGCGAACCAGACCCGGTCGGCCACGCCGAGACGCCGCGTCAGCCCTTCGAGCTGCGCGCGGTCTGGCCCGTTGCCGACGATGACCAGGCGATGCCGTGGCAGGGACGGCAGGGCGCCGATCACGAGGTCGTGGCCCTTGCGCGGAATCAGATGGCCCACCGAGATCAGCACGGGCGCCCCCGGCGCGGCCCGGCGCGGGGGCGGCCGGAAGGTCTCGAGATCCACGCCGTTGCGCAGCACAGTCACCTTGTCCGGCGGCGCTCCGAGCGCGATCAGCCCGTCCTTCAGCCCCGCGCTGACCGCGATCAGCGCTGCCGCCCGGTCGATCGCGCCGCGGATCAGCCGTCTCGGCCAGGCATGGTTCGGCAGCTGGCTCGTGTCCGAGCCGCGGGCGGTGATCACCACCGGCAGCCGGAACTCCTCCCCGAGCCGCACGGCGGCCACGCCGTCCGGATAGAGGTAATGCGCATCGATCGCGTCGAACCGCGCGCCCTCGGCGATCAGCCGCGCCATGGCGGCGCGCGCGGCCGCATGCAGCGCGCGGGGCGCGGTGTACATGCCCAGGCCGGGAGGCGCGACGAAGCGCGGATGATGCACCGCGATTCCATGCCGTTCCTCATGCGCCGTCACGGCGCCTCCGCGCCCGGGAAACCACGGCACCGGCGCGAGGACCGTGGCGACCGCCTCACCGCTGGCGACGAGATGACGCAGCCGGTTTTCCACGAAGACGCCATGATGCGGACGCGCCGGGTTGGGGTAGAGCGTGCTGAAGGTCAGCAGCCGCAGCGGCCCGCGCGCGCCAGCCGCCCGCCTGGGTGCCTCGGAGGGGGGCAGCGGCAGCAGCATCGCCTGGTCCGGCATCAGCCCCGCCCTCCCGCATGTCGAAGGGCCACCAGAAGCGCTTCGCGACCGTCGCGTCGCAGGCGGCCCAGACGGCGAGCCAGGCCATGCCCATCACCATCGCGAGGAAGTAGAGCCCATCCATGCGATCGATCCTTCATGCCGCCCGCCATCCCGCCGGCACGGGGGATCCGTGGCGGGCGGCGGCGGGCGCCGGTTGTTCCGCGCGCCGCGCTATGCTCCAGGTCGCGCCGATGACCACGAGCAGCGTCCAGTAGAAGTCCCAGTAGCTCAGCGAGAGAAAGGTTCCGCTGACGACGTAGGCCACCAGCGAGGCCTGGCTCATCCGGCCCAGATCGTGCGCCCAGGCGAGCTCCGGCCTGCCGCGCGTCGAGCGGATCAGCCGCTGCGACCAGTAGGCGCCGGTCAGCGTCATGGCCAGCCAGACGGCGAAGGTGACGAAGCCCTGCTCGCTCAGCAGCTCGAACCAGATGCTGTGTACCGCGCGGGCCGGCCCGCCCGGCGCCACGCGGTCCACGACCTCGCGCGTATAGGGACCGGTGAAGCCGGTGCCGAGCAGCGGCCGATCCAGCGCCAGCTTCCAGGAGATCCCCCAGAGTTCGAGGCGCCCCGTCGCCGAGCCGTCGGCCTGGTACTCGCCGAGGGTGTGCATGCGGTCCATCCACTGCGGCGGCATGAAGGTGATGGCGCCGGTCAGCACGACGGCGAGCACGGCGGCCGAGAGCACCTTCGCGTGACTGCGCCACCACATCAGCGCCGCGACCGCGCAAAGCCCGAGCAGGGCGCCGCGCGAGTAGCTGCCGACAGCCGCCAGCAGGGTCAGCGCCATCGCCACCGCGAGACCGTTCCGCACGACGCGGTGCTGCGACTGCAAGCGCAGGTAGTTCATCAGCGGCAGCGTCACCAGCATGGCCGCGGCAAGATGATTGTTGTCGGTGATCATGGTCTGGGGCGGGCCCCAGACGCGGTAGTTGCCGCCGGTCGCGATGGCGAAGATGCCGCCGCGCACGCCGTAATAGCCGATCGCGATCACCATGGCCCAGACCAGCGCGTGGACGCGACGGCGCTCCGTCAGCAGGGCCGAGGTGAGCAGGAGGCCGAGGATCACCTTCATCACCGCATCGTGCTTCGCCCAGACATCCGCAGGTACGCCGAGCGCCGTCACCGACGTCACGGTGATGCAGACGAGCAGGGCCAAGAGCAGGAAGGTCAGCGCATCCACGCGCGGGCGGCGGAGCTCGCCCGAGAGGATCGCTCCCGTGAAGGTCGCGGCGAAAACCGCGACCGCCCAGGGCAGTTCCATCGCGAAGCCGTAGACCAGCCGGTGCGGGTTCATGAAAGAGATCCAGCACCATAGCAGCACTCCTACGAAGGGCCGGTACACGGCCAGCGGCAGCAGCCCGAGCATGACCGCGACGAAGACGAGATCGCGCATCGCGGATCAGTTCTGCAGCTCGGCCCGCAGCCGTTCGGCCCGGGCGCGCTCCGGGAATTCGGAGCCGCTCGCCAGCGCCGGGCCGAGCACGCTGAGCGCCTGCTGCCGCTCGCCGGCCGCCTTGAGCGCGAAGGCAAGGCGATAGGCGGTGCCGGGCGTCTCCCCCGCCTGGCGCAGCAGCAGCACCGCCGTCCGCGGCTCGGCGCCGCGCGCCAGGAGCCAGCCCAGCGTGTCGGCCGTGTCCGCATTGGGCGCGAGATAGAAGGCGCGCTCGGCCCAGCCCTTGGCCTCGGCCAGCGCCGCGGGATCGTCCCGCTCGCCCACCACCCAGGCGAGGTTATTCAGCGCCATCGCGTATTCCGGCGCGCGGGCGACGACCTGCCGCAGCCCCGCCTCCGCCTCGCCGAGGCGTCCGGCGACGATGTCGAGCTGGGCGAGCATGTGGCGCAGCTCGATGTCGTCCGGTGCCGCGGCCAGCCGGTCGCGCAGCACCGCGGCGGCGCGGTCGGGCCTGTCCGCGGCACGCCAGGCGGCCGAGGCGCGCAGGGCGAGGGCCGCGCCCGGCGCCGCGGCCATCGCCGCCTGGAAGGCCTCGGCGGCCTCGGCGGGCCGGCGGGCAGCCATGAGGGCCTCGCCCCGCAGGCCGGCGGCCGCGGGCATCGCCGCCGGCTGCGCGGCGATCCTCCCGGCCTCGGCGAGCGCCGCCTCCAGCCCCTGCTTCTCGAAGAGAAGGCCGATCAGCGCCTGCTGGAGCCTCGCATTGCCCGCCTCGGCGCGGAGACCCTCGCGGATCAGGTTCTCGGCGCCGCGCGCATCCTCGGCGCGCAGCAGCAGGCGGGCGAGCTGCACGCGCGCCTGGGCCGAGGCCGGATCCTCCGCCAGGGCCTCCCGCGCCGCCTCCTCGGCCGGGCCCCACTGGCCGGCCGCCGCATGCACCTCCGACCGCGCCAACGCCATGGCCGCGCCCCGCGCGCGACGGAGCGGAGCGGCCTGGAGCAGCGCCACGGCGCGGTCCGTCTCGCGTCGCCGGACCAGGACCTCGGCGGTGGCCAGCGCGAGGTCCGGCTGGTCCGGATGCGCCGCCTGCGCCGCGATCAGCGCCGCCACGGCCGGCTCGGTCGCAGCGCCCGCGCCGAGCGTCATATGCGCCAGCCGCCGGATCGCCTCGAGATTGGCGGGATCGTCGCGCACCACCGCGGCGACGAGCGCCACCGCCTCGGCTTCGTGGCCCTGGAGCGCGGCCACACGCGCCAGGCCCAGCCGGCCCATCCGGCTGGCCGGCGCCCGCCGGATCGCCGCCTCGAACTCCGTGCGCGCCGCGCCGAGGTCGAGATGGATCAGCCGGAGCGTTCCCGCCAGCACGGCGCCCACTTCGCCCTGCCGGACCTCCGGCGGCATCGCGGCGAGTTCCGCCTCGGCGCCCGCGAGGTCGCCCCGCGCCACCGCCGTCGCGACCAGCATCTCGCGCGCGCCGGGCTGCACCGGGCCGACGCGCATCGCCTCGGCCACCGCCTCGCGCGTGCCGGCGGAATCGCCCAGGGCCAGGCGGGCGACGGCCAGCCGCGTCAGCAGCGCGCCGTTGGCAGGCGTCAGCGCCACGGCCCGCTCCAGGGCCTGCACCGCCTCGGCATGGCGGCCCGCTCCGGCATAGGCGCGGCCCAGCATCTCCAGGAGCTCCACGTCGCGCGTGCCCGGGACGGCCGCGCGCGCCAGCACCGCGGCGGCCTCGGCCGGCCGCCCCGCCTCGAGCTCGATCGAGCCCAGCAGACGCGCCCCCCGGGGATCCTCCGGGAAGCGCGCGACATGGCGGCGGGCGGCATCCTCGGCCTGCGCGGTCTGGCCCAGCCCGCGCTTGGCGGTCGCCTGCAGCAGCAGCCCGTCAGGGAAGCTCGCGACCTGCGGGCCGAGGCGCTGCAGCGCCGTGTCGGCGGCCCGCCAGTTGCGCTGGATGGTCAGCTGCATGGCGCGCAGATAGGCCGCCATCGCGTTGGTCGGCATGGCCGCGATCGCGGCGTCGATGTCCACGGAAGCGCGCTCCGTCTCGGCCAGGCGCAGCAGCACCTCGGCCCGCCGCAGTCGGGCCGGCACGTCGCCCGGCGCGGCCGTGATGAGGCCGTCGAAGGTCGCGAGGGCGCCGGCCGCGTCGCTGCGGTCGAGCTGCAGCTGCGCCTTGACGAGCCGCGCCTCGCGCGCCCCCGGGTGCGTGGCGAGGACGCGGTCGATCCGCGCCTCCGCCGCCGCGCGGTCGCCCTCGGCCATCGCGAGGCCGGCCGCCGCCACGCCGACTTCCGGAATCGCGGCGCCGAGCCGCTCCGCCAGGGCCACGGAAGCGCGCGCGGCCTCGCGGTCGCCCGATCCGATCTGCGCCAGGGCGCGCCCCGCCGCGATCTGCGCGGCCACGGCCGGCGGCATGTCCGGGCCGGGCTCCGGGAACTGCGCGAGCACGTCCTGGAAGCGCGCCTGCGCCAGGATCACGCGCAGGAGCAGCGCCGTCCCCGCCGACCGCTCGTAGCCGCGCTCCAGCGCCGCGCGTGCCTCGCGCTCGGCCGTATCGACGTCGCCCACATCCAGGCTGGCGGAGGCGAGCCCTGCGCGGAGGGCGCCGGCCGTGGGCTCGGCGCGCACGGCGTTGCGCCATTCGATCTGCGCGGCGCGCAGCTCGCCGCGCGACTGGGCCGCCAGCGCGCGATCGCGCGCCGGATTGGCCTGCGCCGGCGAGAGGCCGGCGAGCGAGCCCGCGAGGGTGAGGGAAAGCACGACGGGATGTAGGCGCATCATCGCCTCCGTTCAGGATCTGGGGGATCGGTGGTCGCCGGACCTGTCGTCCGGCGGATCGCGCTCGGGCATCAGCCCATGCGTCGCGAGAAGGCCGTAGAGCGTGGGACGGCTGATCCCGAGCAGGCGCGCGGCGGTGGAGAGGCCGCCATGGCTGCGGGCGAGCGCGCGGGAGATCGTCTCCCGCTCGGCGCGGCCCCGCGCGGCGCGGAGGTCGAGATTCTCCGTCTCCGGGTCGGCGCCGGGCACCAGCTCGAGCTCGGCCGCGCTGATCAGCGGCCCGGCCGCCATCAGCACCGCCCGCTGCACGCGATTGCCGAGCTCGCGGACATTGCCGGGCCAGGAATAGGCCATCATCGCCTGGATGGCGGCGTCCTCGAAGCCGCGGACGCGCCGCTGAAACTCCTGCGAGTAGCGGGCGAGGAACCAGCGCGCGAGCAGCAGGATGTCGTCGCCGCGCTCGCGTAGCGGCGGCACGCGCACGGTCATCGGGTTGAGCCGGAACAGCAGGTCGCCGCGGAACTTGCCGGCGCCGGCCTGGGCCTCCAGCGGCTGGTTGGTCGCGGAGACGACCCGCACGTCCACGCGCACCGCCAGGCGCCCGCCCACGCGCTCGAAGACCTGGTCCTGCAGGAAGCGGAGCAGCTTCGCCTGCAGGCTCTGCGGCAGGTCACCGACCTCGTCGAGGAAGAGCGTGCCGCCGTCCGCCTGCTCGATGCGCCCGGTCATCTGCTTGACGGCGCCGGTGAAGGCGCCGCGCTCATGGCCGAACAGCTCGCTCTCCAGCAGGGCCTCCGGGATCGCGGCGCAGTTGATGGCGACGAAGGGGCGCGGGGCCCGGGGGCCCATGTCGTGCAGCGCGCGCGCCAGCGCCTCCTTGCCGGTCCCGCTCTCGCCCAGCAGCAGCACGGGCGCGTTCACCGTGGCGAGCCGCTCCACCATGCGGCAGATGCGCAGCATGCCCTCGTCGGCCGTGATGATATTCGCGACGGGGCTCGGCCGCGGCGCGGCGGCGAGGCGATGGTTCTCGTCTTCCAGCTCCCGCAGGCGGAGCGCGCGGTCCAGGACGGTGCGCAGGACGTCCAGGTCGGCCGGCTTCTCGCAGAAGTCGTAGGCGCCGACGCGGAGCGCGCGCAGCATGTTCTCGCGATCGCCCTGCCCGCTGGCGACGATCACCGGCATGTCGGGCGAGATGGCGCGCAGGATGGCCAGCGTCGCGAAGCCTTCCGAGATCCCCTCCGGATCCGGCGGCAGGCCGAGATCCAGGAGGGTGATGGCCGGCTGCTCCCGCCGGGCGGTCGCCTCGGCCTGGCGGCGGTCATGCGCGACGAGGACGCGATAGGCCGGAAAGGCCCAGCGATACTGGGCGCAGAGGCCCAGGTCGTCCTCCACGACGAGGAGCTTCGGCTTGCTCATGCCGCCATCACCTGCGCTTGGGCGGAGGGTTGCGGCGCATCGGGCCGCGGCTCGCAGGGCAGCGTGATCCGCATGGTGGTGCCTGCGCCGGGCGCGCTGATCACCGAGAGGTCGCCGCCGGCGCCGCGCAGCAGGTCGCGCGCCTGCCAGGCTCCGATCCCGTTCCCGTCGGGGTGGCCGGAGACGAGCGGGCGGAACAGCGTGTCGCGGACGAATTCGGCGGACATGCCGGGACCGCGGTCGGTGATGTCGAGGATCAGCCGCGCCTGCTCCTGCCGCCCCTGCTCCTGCCACAACGTGACCCGCACCGGCGCGTCGGGCGGCGAGGCCTCGGCCGCATTGTCCAGCAGGTGGCGCAGGGCCGCATCGAAGCGGGCCGGGGCGATGGGCAGCCGGCACTGCGCGGTTCCCTCGTCGCGGATCTCGACCGCATGGCCGAGCTCCGCGGTGATCGCCTTCAACCGCTCGAGCGGCGCCACGCGCGCGGCCTCCTCCTCGGCTTCCGGATGGCGCAGGCGCGCCACCAGCGTCGCGATGCGGGCCGCCGCGGCGCCCACCGTGGTGAGCAGATCCGCGCGGAATTCCGGATCCTCCATGTGGTGCGCGGCGTTGGCGTGCACCAGGGAGAGCTGGTGCGCCACCGTCTTCACGTCATGCGCCACGAAGGCGAAGCGGCGCGCGTAGTCCTGCAGGCCGCGCTGGTCGCGCAGCCGCTCGGCCGCCCGGCGCTCGGCCAGGAACATGGCGACCTCGCGGCCGATGGCGCGCAGCAGGTCGAAGACCTCGCCGCCGAGCGCGAAGCCGGCGCGCGGCGGCGCCAGCAGGACCACGCCCATCAGCCCCTCCGCGTGGTGGAGCGGCACGGCCAGCCAGAGCCGGCCGAACGCCGCCTGAAGATCCTGCGGGACTTCGGTCGCGATCCGTTCGCCCGCTCCGAGCGCGGCGAGCAGCGGGTGGTCCAGGGCAATGTCGAGGCTCCTCTCGGGCAGGTTCCAGGATCCGGCCCAATGCAGCCGCTCCTCGCCGGCATCGCGCAGCAGGAGCGCGCCGGCCGGGCTGTCCACCGGATCGGCGATGGCGATCACCGCCCGGCGGTGCGGATCTTCCGCCGTGCCGGAGAGCGTCGCGATGCAGCGCATCCATTCGCGGCGGTAGTCGAAGCGGGCGGTGAAGAAATGATCCACCACGCGCGCCCTCAGCCGGGAGCGCATCGAGCGCGAGCCGGCGGCCAGCGCCAGGGCCATCACCCCGAAGGCGAGCAGGCTCGCCTGCGCGGCGCGCGACCAGTCGGCCCCCAGGTGCCGCAGCGCCTCGCCCGCGGCGCCGACGCCGAGCAGAAAGGTTCCGGCCAGGATGAGCGTGGCGCCGTGGAAGACCGCCAGACGCGAGACGGGCGGGTCGCGGCGCCAGCGCCGGTCGCGCACGGCGGCGATCACCAGCAGCGGCAGCGCGGCCGCCGTGACCGCCGCCCGCGCATCCAGCAGCGCCGGCGAATAAGCCCGGGAGAGCGCGGCATCCGCATGCAGAAGCACGTCGAAGCCGGACAGCAGCCCGAGGGCGATGCAGGGCAGCACCACGTGCCAGCGCGCGCCTTCCTCGGCGTTGCGCCAGAGGTTCTCCGCCGCGACCAGCACCAGCAGGGCCAGGCCCAGCCGCGCGAGAAGGCCGGGCGAGCCCAGCGTCGGCAGGGCCGCCGCGCCGGGCAGCAAGGCGGCCAGCGCCAGCGCGGTGAGCACCGCGACGGCGACGGTGAAGCGCCGCATCAGGGCGGCCGGCCAGCTGCCGCCGCCGCGCCGCGCCAGCCAGAGCAGCACGCCGCACCAGACGGCGCTGCGCAGCACCTCCAGCACGGCTGCGGCGCCCGAGAGCGGCTCCGCGGGCCAGAGGGCCACGGAAGCGGCCCAGGCGCCCGCGGCGAGGCAGGCCAGGGCCAGCACCAGCGCGGTGCGCCCCCGGCCGGCCACCAGGATGAGCGCGATCCAGGCGAGGCAGATCAGCGCGCTTCCCGCGTGCAGGACGGACGATGCCATGGGGATCATGCCTGTCGCGGGCCTGTCGGGAACCTGTTCATCGCGCGCCCTCCTGGAAGAGCACCACGCGCACCGTCGCCAGCAGGATGAGGGCGTCGAGGAACAGGCTGCGGCGGCGGATGTAGTAGAGGTCGTAGGAGAGCTTCATCCGCGCGTCCTCGACCGAGGCGCCGTAGGGATGGTTCACCTGCGCCCATCCCGTGATGCCGGGGCGGATCACCGCGCGGTCGTGGTAGTGCGGGATGAGCTCTCCCAGCTGCTCCACGAAGCCGGGCCGCTCGGGCCGCGGGCCGATGATGGACATGTCGCCGCGCAGCACGTTCAGCGCCTGCGGGATCTCGTCGATGCGGCAGAGCCGCAGGAAGCGGCCGACGCGCGTGACGCGGGAGTCGCCGCGCGAGGCCCAGACCGGCGCGCCGAAAGCCTCGGCATCCGGGATCATGCTGCGGAACTTCAGAAGCTGGAAGACGCGGTTGCCCCGGCCCACGCGCTCCTGCCGGTAGAAGATCGGCCCGGGGCCATCCAGCCGGATCGCCAGCATGGTGAGCAGCAGCAGCGGCAGCGTGAGGGTCAGCAGGGCGATCGCGAAGGTGATGTCGAAGGCCCGGCGAAGCCCGGCGCTCCAGCCCGATTCCCGCATCGAATTGGCGGAGGCGAGCCATCCATCGGGCAGCCGGTCGATGTCGATGCGGTGCAGCCCGTGCTCGCTGAACTCCGCCTCGGTGAAGACCTGCAGCCCCGCGGCGCCGCAGCGCCGGCTGTCGGCCGGCGCGAGCGGCATCGAGCTGGCGGAGACCACCGCCCAGATCCGCCAGGCGCGGAGGCGGCCGCGCTCCACCGCCTCCAGCAGGGCCTCGCCGACGGGCAGCGCGAGCGTGACCTCGAAGGGCTGGTAGTTCCGGTGGATCGCGCCCGGCTCCGCCGCGGACCCCACGAGGGCCAGCCGCGGCAGGGGAAGGCGCAGCAGCCCGAAGACGAAGCGCGTGGCGGCTATCCCGGCGACGCTTCCGGCCAAGGCGGCGGCCAGCAGCTCCAGGAAGCTCCACTGCGCGTGATCGAAGGGCAGCATGGCGAGGAGCAGCGCGAGCACCAGGGCCAGGACGCCGGCGCCCGTCGCGCCGTGGACGAGGGAGGGACACAGCCCCTGCAGCGCGACAGGACGGTAGAAGCCGATCGCGCCGGCGACGAGGACGGCGCAGATCGCGACCATGATCGCCGTGGCCGCAGCGGCCATCACCCCTTCCGCCCCGCCCGCGGTCAGGAGGGCGAGCACGAGAAGGGCGACCGCGCAGCTTTCCGCGACGAAGAGGGCGAGCATTTCGGAGCGGACGCTGTGGCTGAACAGACTCGTCATTTCTCTTCTTCCCAACTCGACGCCCGTTGCGTGCGGGCCGATACTCGATCCACGCCGACCAAATCGGCAATGAAAATGTCGATTTATTCAGACTAATTTTTCCGAACCTGATCTTCAATGTCTCTCTGAAGCTGATATAATTACCGGAAATTCCGCGTATTCCGTGATTGTTTTTACTTTAGATGTGTAAAATTTATCTCTGATGTCGTCAAATATTGCATTGATATTCGGGATCATTTTCGGGATATTTGCGCACCGCGGAGGTCGCCAAACCTTACGCGGCCCAGCCTTCAAGCCGAGGAAGAAGACATGACCACGAGTTGGAGAAAGGGCCTCGCGACCCTGCCTTTTCTGGCCCTCGCCCTCGCGGCCTGCGACGCGCCGAGGCAGCTGGCGGCCAACGGCTCCGGCGCGCCGCAGGAGGCCTCGGCCTATCTGCTCGGCCCGGGCGACACCCTCACCGTCTTCGTCTACCGCGCGCCGGAGCTCAGCGCACCCGACCTGCCCGTCCGCCCCGACGGACGCATCTCGCTGCCCCTCATTCCCGACATCCAGGCCGCCGGCCGCTCGCCCACCCAGCTCGCACGGGACATCGAGGGGCAGCTCCGCCAATATGTGCGGGAGCCGAACGTCACCGTCATGGTGCGCACTTTCATGGGGCCGTCGAACCAGCAGATCCGCGTGATCGGCGAGGCCGCTCAGCCCATGGGCCTGCCCTATCGCGACGGCATGACCGTCATGGACGTGGTGATCGGCGCCCGGGGCCTCACGCGCTACGCCGCCGGCAACCGCGCCGAGATCATCCGCCGCGACCCGGAAGGCCGCCGCGAGGTCATCCGCGTGCGGCTGAACGACCTCATGCGCGGCGGCGACGTCTCGCAGGACCTGGCAATGCGGCCGGGCGACACGCTGGTCATCCCGCAAGGCTGGTTCTGACGCATGCACCCGATCGCACTCGCGCGGCGCTCGATCGCCGCCGGCGCCCG
Organism: Roseococcus sp. SYP-B2431; assembly: GCF_004336745.1. Classification (GTDB taxonomy): domain Bacteria; phylum Pseudomonadota; class Alphaproteobacteria; order Acetobacterales; family Acetobacteraceae; genus Roseococcus. The sequence goes on along the minus strand of NZ_SJXD01000029.1, from coordinate 20,612 downwards.
GCATCGCTGGCGCGCCCTCGGCCTCGCCTGGGTGGTCTGCCTGACGGGCTGGGTCGTCGTGGCGCATATCCCGAACCAGTATGCCGCCACCACGCGCGTCTATGCGGATGCGGATGCCATCCTCGGCCCGCTGCTGCGCGGGATCGCGATCGACAGCACGCCCGCCAGCCAGGTCGAGATTCTGCAGCGCACGCTGCTCAGCCGCCCCAATCTCGAGAAGATCATCAACCGCAGCGCGCTCGAGCAGCGGGTGCAGGACGATCTGTCGCGCGAGAAGCTGATGACGAGCCTGGCCCGCGACATCCGCATCACGACGCAGACGCGCAACCTCTTCACCATCGACTTCCGCGACGCGGATCCGCGCGTCGCGCAGGATGTCGTCCAGACGGCGCTGAACCTCTTCATGGAGGCCGCGACACTGACGGACCGCCAACAGATGGATAACGCGCGAGCCTTCGTCTCGCAGCAGATCTCCTCCTACGAGGTGCAGCTGCGCCAGGCCGAGCGGCGGCGCGCGGAATTCCAGACGCGCTACATCGACATCCTGCCCTCCGACGCGCTGGGCGGCGTCACCCGGCTCGAGGCCGCGCGCGCGCGGCTGCAGCAGGTGCGCGGCGAGCTGCAGGACCAGCGGCGCCGGCTGGAGCTCACGCGGCAGCAGCTCGAATCGCTGCCCACCGCTACGGCAGCCACGGGCGGCGGCGGCGGTGGCAGCTCCCGCCTGGCTGAGGCCGAGCGCGCTCTCAGCGAGCTGCGCCTGCGCTTCACGGACGCCCATCCCGACGTGGTCGCGGCGCGCGGCATCGTGAGCGCGTTGCGCTCCTCCGGCGGTGGCGGCCCCGCCCGCCCGGGCCCGGCCACGCCGCGGGAGCCGTCGCGCGCCAATCCGGCCTATGAGCAGATGCGGCTGCGCCTGGTCGACGTGGAGACGCAGATCGCCTCTCTCGAGCGGCAGGAGCGCGAGGGCCGCGAGGAGGTGACGCGGCTGGACAACGTGATGCGGAGCGAGCCGGAGGTGCAGGCGCAGTTCCTGAACCTCGATCGCGACTACACGGTGCTCCGCCGCAACTACGAGGAGCTGCTCGCCCGGCGTGAATCGCTCCAGCTCGGCGGTGCCGCGCGCAACAGCTCGGATCGCGTGCGGCTCGAGGTCGTGGACCCGCCCTCGGTCGCGCCGGTGCCGGTCTTCCCGAACCGGCCGCTGCTGGCCGCGGGCGTCCTGGCCGTCGGGCTCGGCGCGGGCGCGGCCCTGGCCTTCGTGCTGGTGCAGTTCGATCGCACCTTCTACACGGTGCACGATCTCCGGCGGCTCGGTCCCGCGGTGCTCGGCGCCCTCTCCGCGCCGCCCCGGCGCGGCGTGCTCCTGGGCCGCCTCAGCTTCGCCGGTGGCCTCGCGATGCTCCTTCTCGTCTTCGGCGTGGTCCTCGCCGGTGGCCCCTTCGTCGTGGCGAGGATGTTCGCATGAACGCCGGTATGGCCAAGCGCGCCCACCTGGTGGAGCGCGCCCTCGAGGCGATGGGCACCTCGCCCCTTCCCAGCCCGGCCGCCCTGGGTTCCGCCCCGGTGGTCTCCGTCGGGACGGCGGGCCATCGCCATGTGCCGGAGGCCGCCGAGCGCCCCGCGCAGGCGCCGCCCGCCGCGGCGCTGCAGCGCCTGCCGGTCATTCCCATGGCGCGGCTGCAGGAGGCCGGCCTCGCCTTCGCCGTCGACGCCCCGGGCCGGTCGAAGCTGATGGAGGAGCTGGCCGTGGTCCAGCACCAGCTGCTGCGCGGCATCGAGCCCGCCTTGGGCGAGGCACGGGCCGCTCCCCGGCATCGGCTGATCATGGTCACGAGCGCGCGGCGCGAGGAAGGCAAGAGCTTTACTTCGCTCAACCTCGCGGCCAGCATCGCGAGCACCGCCTCGCAGCCCGTGCTGCTGATCGATGTCGACGGCGGCGCCTCCTCGCTGAGCGCGTGCCTCGGCGTGCTGACCGAGCCGGGGCTGCTTGGGCTCGCCGCCGATCCGGACCGGCCGCGGGAGACGCTGCTGCGGCCCACCGCGATCGAGCGCCTGTCCTTCCTGCCCCACGGGCGGCTTCTGGAAAGCGCCGCGCGCACGCCCAACCCCAGCGCGCTGGCCGCCGCCATCCGCTCCCTGGCCGCGGCGCTGCCGCGCCATGTGCTGATCCTCGACACGCCGCCCGCGCTGTCCACCAGCGACGCCCAGGCGCTGGCCTCCATCGTCGGGCAGGTCATCATGGTGGTCCGCGCGGAATCCACCCAGCGGGAGGAAATCGAGGCGGCGCTCGATCTGGTCGAAGCCTGCCCGGTTCTTCAGCTTCTTCTCAATCGCACGCGACTCGCCACAAATGATAGCTTCGGCGCCCATGGGGAATATGGAGCCGCCAAGCATGCCTGAAGTCCTGAGAGCCACGGGACCCTCCCGAGACCGGCCGATCCTGGGTGGGATGGCCCTGGTCTCGGGCGCGCTCCTCGCCGGCGTGGTGCCGGCGCGCGCCGAGGCGCCGCCGCTGCCCTCCGAGGTGGGGCCCGGCTCCCTTCCGATGACGCGCGCCGCCGCCCTCGCCGGCGAGGCGGCGCTGCCCGCGACGTCGCCGGAGGTCCGCCTGGGCGGCTTCGGCCTGCCGGCCGGCGCGCCACCGCCGCAGCCCGAGCCGGAGCCGGGCCGCCGCTGGACAGTGACGCCGAGCATCGGCGTGCAGCTGATGGGCACGGACAACGTCTTCCAGACGGTCCGCAACCGCCAGGCCGACCTGATCACCACCATCACGCCGGCGCTGTTGCTCGGCGCGGAAACCTCGCGCTTCCAGGGCGTGCTGAACTACGCGCCAAATATTCAGTTCTACGCCGACACACCCGGCCAGAACCGCATGGACCAGCGCTTCAACGGCCAGGGCCTCGCGACGCTGGTGCCAGGGCTGCTCTACCTGGACGTCCGCGGCGCCTCGGCCGTGCAGACGATCGCCGGCGGCATCGCGCCTGAATCCACCGTTGTCACCAGCCGGCAGAACAAGGTGCAGACGACGAGCTTCCAGATCTCGCCCTATCTGATGCACCGTTTCGGCGACCTCGCGACCGTCCAGGCCGGCTACGCCTTCCAATACGTGGACCAGCGGAGCAGCGCCGACGCCTCGCAGATCTCGCTGACGCCCGGCGGCCTGCCGACCTTCACGAGCCAGCACTTCACCGCCCATGAGTTCTACGCGGTCGGACGCAGCGGCCCGGACCTCGGCCGCCTCGCCTTCGAGGGCCGGCTCGACAGCACCAGCTACATCGGCACCGGCGTGCTCGACGGCGCCTATCGTCGCAACGCCTCGGTGGAAGGGCGCTACGCCATCATCCGCGGCGTCTCGGCGCTGCTCGAGGGCGGCTACGAGCAGCAGCGCTATGCCGGCATCCCGGGCATCCGGATCGACGGCCCGATCTGGTCCGCGGGAGTCCGGATCGATTTCTCCGACGAAAGCCGCATCGTCGCGAAGTACGGCCGGCGCGACGGCTTCAATTCCGCCTTCCTGCAGGCCTCGCTCGCCCTGGGCGGCCGCACGCGCTTCTCGGCGAGCTACAGCGAGCGGCTGACGAGCAGCGCCGGCCGCGCCGCCGACCTGCTCTCGACCACCTCCCTCGACGAGCTGGGCAATCCCATCGACCTCGCCACCGGCCTGCCCGCCGTGCAGCCCTTCGCCAGCTCCTTCCTCGGCGCGCAGAGCAGCCTGATGCGCATCCGCGCGGCCTCGGCCAGCCTCTCGCAGTCCTGGCCGCGCGACACCATCGCGCTGACCGTGACCAACGAGGAGCGCACGCCGGTCTCGGTCGCGCCCGGCACCGTGGGCTTCGACCAGGACGGCACCTCGGGCAGCATTTCCTGGGCGCATTCATTCTCGGAGCGCACCACGGCCTTCGCCTATGCCCAGTACGGCCAGTTCAGCAGCGGCCTGCTCGGCAAGGGCGACGTGGTGACCGGCAGCGTCACCCTCTCGCACCAGCTGCAGCCGCGCCTCCTGGGCACGATGCAGATCGCCACCAGCAGCCGCAGCGACCAGCGCAGCACGGGCCGCGCGACGCAGAACCTCATTCTCGTTGCGCTGCGCCAGAGCTTCTAGGGGACAAGCATGATGCTCACGGAATTCTACGGATTGCGGGAGCATCCCTTCCAGATGACGCCGGATGCGCGGCTCTATTACCCGAGCACGGTGCATTCGCGCGCCTATGCGCACCTGACCTACGGCATCGCGCAGCGCGAGGGCTTCGTCGTGATCACCGGCGAGGTCGGGGCGGGCAAGACCACGCTGGTCGAGCGGCTCTGCGCGGAGCTCGATCCGGGCGGCTTCGCCGTCGCGCGGATCAGCACGACACAGGTGGCGGGCGACGACCTGCTGCGCCTCGCCGCCGCCGCCTTCGGCACGGATCCGGACGGCAACAAGGCTTCCGTCCTGCGCGGCATCACCGCCGCGCTGCGGGCCGGCGACCGGCGCTTCCTGCTCATCGTGGACGAGGCCCAGGGCCTCAGGACCGACGCGCTGGAGGAGCTGCGCATGCTCTCCAACGTGACGGAGGGCGGGCAGGCGCCGATGCAGACCATCCTGCTCGGCCAGCCGCAGCTGCGCGCGACCCTGGCCAGCCCCGACCTCGACCAGCTCCGCCAGCGCGTGCTGGCCAGCTACCATCTCGGCGCGCTCTCCTGCGAGGAGACGCACGCCTATGTGAAGCACCGCATGCGGGCCGTCGGCTGGGACGAGAATCCGCCCTGGGAGCCGAGCGCGCTGGATCTCGTCCATCGCCATTCCGACGGCCTGCCGCGCCGCATCAACCGCCTCTGCTCGCGCGTGCTGCTGAGCGGCATGCTGGAGCGGGCGGAGCTGCTGAGCGCACCCATGGTCGAGGCCACTGCCCTAGAGCTGGAGGAGGATCTCGGCTCGACGCTGCCGCGGCCGGGCCGCCCCTCGGGCGAGCACGAGCACATGCTCCGCGACGTCCAGCAGCGCGTCGAGGCGCTCGAGCGGAACGCCGGACACCGGGAACGCATCTTCAACCGCCTGGCCGAGATCTTCTTCGACGGCGCGAGGACCCGAACATGAAACACACCGCGATCACCCCCGAGGTCGCCTCCATCATCTGCCCGCCCCCCGCCCATCTCCGAAACGCCATGACCGTGGACGTGGAGGACTGGTTCCAGGTCCAGGGCTTCGCCGATGCGATCCCGCGCGGGGAATGGGATTTCCTGGCCTGCCGGGTGGAGGCGAACACCGAGGCCGTGCTGAAGCATTTCGACGAGGCCGGCATCCGCGCGACCTTCTTCACCCTCGGCTGGGTGGGCGAGCGCTATCCGCGGCTGATCCGCCGCATCGTCGAGGCGGGGCACGAGCTCGCCAGCCATGGCTACGGGCATGAGCGCGTGGACCGCATCGGCCCCGCCGCCTTCCGGGCCGACATCCGGCGCGCCCGCGCGATCCTCGAGGACCAGGGCGGCGTGGCCGTGACCGGCTACCGCGCTCCGACCTTCTCCATCGGCCCCGCGACGCCCTGGGCGCACGGCATCCTGGCCGAGGAGGGCTACCGCTACTCCTCCTCGGTCTTCCCGGTGCGCCACGACCTCTATGGCTCGCCGGAGACCCCGCGCCTGCCGCACCGCCCGCGTCCCGACGGCGTGGTGGAGCTGCCGATGACCACCTGCCGCGCCTTCGGCCGCAACCTGCCCTGCTCGGGCGGGGGATGGTTCCGCCTGGCCCCCTATCGCCTCTTCCGCGCGGGGCTGCGGCAGGTGAACGAGGCCGAGGGGCGGCCGGGCATCTTCTACTTCCATCCCTGGGAGATCGACGCGGCGCAGCCGCGCGTCTGGCAGGCCAACCGGCTCTCGCGCTTCCGCCACTACACGGGCGTGGCCCGCATGCCGCCGCGGCTCGCGCGCCTGCTGCGCGACTTCGCCTGGAGCACCATGGAGGATGTCTATGCCGGCGAGATCGGCCCGCCTTCGGTCTCCGCCGAGCTGCACGCGATGGCGAGCTGACGATGAGCATGGTCCTCCCGAGGCTCGCGCCGAATCGGACGCCGCGCGCCGCTGCGGCCGTGCGCATCCATGAACTTGACGATCACGCCTCGCAGGGCGCCGAGGAGGTGTGGGAGGTGTTCGTGCGGACGACGCCGGAGGCCACCTTCTTCCACCTGCCGGCCTGGCGGAAGGTCATTCGCGAGGCCTTCGGACATGCGACGCACTACGCCTATGCCGAGCAGGACGGCGTTGTCACCGGCGTGTTGCCGCTGGCCCGCATGCGCAGCCGGCTCTTCGGCGACGCACTGATCTCCACGCCCTTCTGCGTCTATGGCGGGCCCGTGGCCGTGACGCCCGAGGCGGCGCAGGCGCTGGAGGATCACGCCCTGGCGCTCATGCGGCGGACCGGCGTTCCGCTGCTGGAATTCCGCCGGCGGGACGCGGCCGATCCCGGCTGGTCCGAGCGCCCCGCCTTGCACTATACTTTCCGCCGCGCCATCACCGGCGATGCGGAGGCCGACCTGAAGGCGATCCCCCGCAAGCAGCGCGCGATGGTCCGCAAGGGGATCCAGAACGGCCTCGCCAGCGTGTCCAACAGCGACACGGACGTGCTGCACCGCGTCTATGCGGAGATGGTACACGCGCTCGGCACGCCGGTCTTCCCGCGGCGTTACTTCCGGCTGCTGGCGGAGGCCTTTCCCAATGCGCACGACGTCACCACCGTGCTGCACGAGGGCCGCCCGGTCGCCTCCGTGCTGAATTTTCATTTCCGCGACGAGGTGCTGCCCTATTACGGCGGCGGCGGGCGCGCCGCGCGCGGGCTCGCGGCCAACGACTTCCTCTATTGGGAGGTGATGCGCCGCGCCGGCGCCGAGCGCGGCGCGCGGCTCTTCGATTTCGGCCGCAGCAAGAAGGACACCGGCGCCTTCGACTTCAAGCGCAACTGGGGCTTCACGCCCGAGCCGCTGCACTACTGCTACCGGCTGCGGGACGGCGCGACCCTGCCGGAGAACAACCCCTCCAACCCCAAGTACCGGCTCATGATCCAGGCGTGGCGGCGGCTGCCGCTCCGCCTCGCCAACCTCATCGGCCCATCCATCGTGCGGGGGCTCGGCTGATGGGCGGGCGTCTCCTCTTCCTCTGCCACCGGATCCCCTTTCCGCCCGACAAGGGGGACAAGATCCGCGCCTGGCACATGCTCGAGCATCTGGCACGGGACTGGGCGGTGGACCTCGGCTGCCTCGTCGACGACCGAGCGGATTTCGACCATGTGCCCGCCCTGAAGGAGGTCTGCGAGACCGTCGAGGCGCGCTGGACCGGCACCCGGCTGCAGGCGGCCGCGCGCGCCGTGCTCGCGACGCGCCGCGGGCGGCCGCTCAGCCTCGGCTGGTTCCACGAGCCGGGGCTGCGGGCCTGGACGGAGGCGCATCTCGCGCACGGACGCCATGACGCGGTCTTCGTCTATTCCTCCGCCATGGCGCCCTATGTCATGGGCGCGCGGCAGCCCGGCCTGCATCGCGTGCTCGACATGGTGGACGTCGATTCTGAGAAGTGGCGCGCCTATGCCGCCGATGCCCGGCCGCCGATGCGGCAGGTCTGGGCGCGCGAGGCCCGCACCCTGCTCCGCTTCGAGCGCGAGGCGGCGGCCGATTTCGAGCGCACCCTCTTTGTCTCCGCCGCCGAGGCCGAGCATTTCCGCGCGCTCGCCCCCGAATGCGCCGGCCGGCTGGACCATGTGGACAACGGCGTGGCCCTGGGCCGCTTCGACCCCGCCGTGCCGCGGGAGAATCCCTTCACCCCCGGCACGCGCGCCATCGTCTTCACCGGAACCATGGACTACCGCCCCAATGTGGAGGCGGTCTGCTGGTTCGCGCGCGAGGTGATGCCCATGGTCGACCGCGCGCAGTTCCACATCGTCGGCGCCAACCCGGCGCCCGCCGTCCGTGCGCTGGCGCAGCTGCGCAACGTCCATGTCACCGGCACGGTGCCGGACGTGCGCCCCTACCTCGCCCATGCCGCCGTGGCGGTGGCCCCCCTGCGCATCGCGCGCGGGATCCAGAACAAGGTGCTGGAGGCCATGGCGATGGCCCGGCCGGTGGTCACCTCGCCGGAGGCCTTCGAGGGCGTGCGGGCGCGGGCCGGGCGTGATCTCCTGGTCGCCTCCGGCGCCCTCGAAACGGTGCGGCGCGTCCGCGAGGTGCTCGACGGCCAGCACCCCGGACTCGGCGCGGCCGGCCGCCTGGCGGTGATGGGCACGCATGACTGGCGGGCCACGCTGCTCCGGCTCGACGGCGCGCTGGCGCCGGCGCGGGCCAGGGAGCGCGTGCCGGCGTGAGCCTCGCGCGGCCGGCCGGACTGGCGCTGCCGCGCTTCGCGGCCTGGCAGGGCGGCCTGATCGCGCTGGGCCTGGGCCTCGCGGTGCTCGGGACGCTCTTCGCCGCCGAGGTGGCGGCCGCGGTGTCCACCTGGGACCGGTCCAGCGCCTATGGCCATTGCTGGCTCGTGCTGCCCATCGCGGGCTGGCTGGCCCGGACGCGGCGCGACCGCCTGGCCGGCCTAGCGCCCGAGCCGATGCCGGCGGCGGCCGTGCTCGCGCTGGGCGGCGCGGCCGCCTGGCTCGTGGCGGAACGGCTGGGCGTGATGGAAGCGCGGCAGATGGCGGCGCTCGGCATGGTCTGGGTCCTGGTGCTGGCCACCCACGGATGGCGTGTGGTGCGGGCCATGGCGGCGCCGCTGGCCTATCTCGTCTTCCTCGTGCCCTTCGGCGAGTTCGCCACGCCCTGGCTGCAGGACATCACGCTGGAAATGATCCTGGTGGGGCTGCGGCTGCTCGGGATCCCGCATCACGCCGACGGGCTCGTGATCGAGATTCCCGAAGGCACCTTCCTCGTCGCCGAGGCCTGCGCCGGATTGCGCTTCCTCATCGCGGCCATCGCCTTCGGCGCGCTCTACGCGCTCTCCATGTTCCGCGACACCTGGCGGCGACTGCTGGTGATGGTGCTGGCGGTGGCCGTGCCGCTGGCGGCGAACGGCGTCCGAGCCTTCGCCATCGTCCTCATGGGCCATCACATGGGCAGCGCCGAGGCCGCGGCGGCGGACCACCTCGTCTATGGCTGGGTCTTCTTCTCAGTCGTGATGGCGTTGCTCATCCTGGCGGGCCTGCCCTTCCGGCAGGACGGCATGGAGCCGATCCGGCCCAGGCCGGCCGCGCCTCCCAGGCCGCCCTCCCCCTCTCGCCTCAGCGCGGCGACGCTGCTGGCCCTCGGCCTCGCCGCCGCCGGGCCGGTCGCCGCCTCGGCCCTCGATGCCGCCAATCCGCCGCCACGGCGCGAGGCGGCCCGGCTGGCCGCGCCGGCCGGCTGCGAGGCGCAGGGCCTCGAACTGCGATGCGGCACGGCGACTCTCCGGGCGTCGCTGATCCTCTTCGCGCCCGGCACGAACTGGTCGGCCGTCGCCGCCGCGCGCCGGCAGGCCGCCGGCTCCGACGACGAGGCGCTGATCTTTGACGTGTCCGGGCCGGGCATGCGCTGGCAGGGCCGCCAGAGCCGCGACCGTGCGGGGGCCGTGGCGGTAGGCGCCTGGCTGGACGGGGCGCCGGCCGGCGACGGGCTGCGCACGCGGGCGACCCAGGCCCGGAACGCGCTGCTCGGCCAGGGCGGCCGGCCGGTGGTCGCCCTCGTGGAGCTCCTCCCCTCCGGCGGGGCCGACCCCGCGCGGGAGCTCCGCCTTCTTCGCTCCGTGCTGGCGTTCCAGGAGGACGGGCTTGCGCACGAGGCCTCCGCGCGCTCGCGACGCTGACCCGGCCTGTCGGCAAACTTGACATAAACTCCGACAGCCGCGCCGTGAGGTTGTAAAATTCTGATTTCCTTACGAAAATTCCCTGGCATGCACCTTGCTAACCGTAAAGCGGCCGCGGCTTTCGCGGTTTCTGTCAGCCAAGGAGCATTATCCAAATGAGGAAGTATCTGTTTGCGGCACTTGGCCTGCTAAGCCTCGGCCTCGCCAGCGCCGCCGAGGCAGCGCCGGTCTTGTCGTTCCGCGTCTATGACGACAACAACCTTGTCGGAGGACTTTCCACCTCCTCCACGAACGGCTCCCTCACAGCGGGCGGAGCCACGCCTCATTTCAACGTGTCGGCGACGGCCTTCGGCGCGCCCTTCGTGGCCGAGCCTTCGCTCCTCGCGCAGACGACGACCATCTCGGCCAGCGAGGGATTCTTCGGCACGCACACCATCCGGGTGGAATTCTCGCAGACGGGCCTGAGTTCCAGCTCGGCCGGCGGCCTGCTCGCGTTGCTGGCGACCACCTTCACCTCCAACTTCCTGGTGAACGGCGAGAACGTGGATAGCGTCACGCTCACCAGCTATGTCGACAACGGCAACGGCGCCTTCGCGCGCACGACCCAGATCGCCACGCAGACCTACACGGATGGGCCGACCAACGCCTCGCCGCCGATCCTCGCGGATGTGGCGCTGACCAACGCGCTCTTCTCGGAGACGGTGGTGATCACGGCCACCTTCACCGACCGCTTCGCCGGCCTGCAATCCTCGGCGCAGATCGTCCGCGTGCCGGAGCCTGCCTCGCTGGCCCTGCTGGGCTCGGCGCTGCTCGGCTTCGGCTTCGTGCGGGGCGCCCGGCGCCGCAAGTAAACCAGACGTCGCGTAGAAGCCGGCCGGCGGATGGTCGTCCGCCGGCCGGTTTGTCGGCTTTCATGCTGTTATCTGTTGGATGCCCACAGATTTTCTTGACGGTACCTGCCTGGAATTCAATAATATCCGCATTATGGAAGCCGTTACTTTCGTCTGACGTAAATGATTTGCGCCTGCGTTGATCGGAGCCTTCCTTTTCGACGCTGAGCCGCGGGGATTCATGGGGAAAATTTCCGACCTCACGCCCGGTCCATCCGCCGGCGGCGACGACCAGCAAACCATGGCGGCAAGCTTCGCCGGGCTGGGATGGGAGGTGTTGCAGCCCGGCGGAGCCGCCGGGGCCCTGGCGCCGGTGGAGATCGACTTCGCGCTGGCGCATCCGGGTTTTGGCGTCGCTCTCGTCGACCTTCTGCGGGCGCATCCGGAACCGGTTCAGCGGCTGCGCGACAGGCTGGACGCGGTTGGCTTCTCCGAGGCCTTTCCCGGGCACCTGCCGGTCATCCACCGCGTGCTCGGGGTCGACGACCTGTGGCGGCTGTCGCTGGTCCTCGATCCGGGCTTCAGGTCCCAGTCGCCGATGGAGATCGCGGGAAGGGAATGGATCGCGCTCGTGCAGCGGGCCCTACTGCTGGAAACGGCAGCGACGGTCCACGTCCCGAGGGCCGGGACCGCTCCGGTCGAGACGCCCTGGCCCGAGTCGGAGCCGGCATCCGCAGCGCCAGATACGCTCGGCGCGCCACCTACGGGCGAGGAATGGGACTTTTCCGCCCTTCCGGAGGCCGAGCCGGTCGAGCCTCCGCGCGCACCGCCCAAGGATCCCGTCGCCGAGCCTGAGGCCAGGATCCCGCCCCCGGAGCCCTGGGCGGAGGTCGAGCCTGAGGAGAAACCGGCCATCGAGGCCCTGCCGGCCCATTCCGGACCGTCCCCGCAAGAGCGGGGTGCCTGGTGGCTCCTTCTGGCGGCAGGCCTCGCCGCCGCGATCGGGCTCTCGCACCACTTCTCCTGGCCGGAGGGGTGGAGGGCTGGCCTCGTCTCGCTTCCACGCGCGGGTCCGGCCGAGCCGCCGGAGGTGGAAGGACGCATCGCCCGGGCCTTGCCCGTCGCCGCGGACGCGGCAGTCCCGGCCGTTGGGGAGCCCATGGCGGAGCCCGCCACGGGACCGCCCCCGAACGCGCCGGCCGGCGCGCAGAACGCGACGCTGCGCCTCCAGGATGCCTGGGCCCCCTTGCCGGAGGACGAAGCGCTCCTTCTGGATCTGTTCGTTCCTCTGGCCGCTCCGCCCCCGCCTTCGCCGGAACCGGGGGACCCGCCCTCTCCCCCCGAGCCGCCGCGGTCGGCGGCACGGCTTCGCCTCCCTCCCGCCGAGGAGCTCCGTCCCCTTCCCGCGCAACTCGCCGCCGCCCAGCCCGCGCCCGAGGAGCACGCCGTGGCACCGCGGATTGCCGAAGCTTCGGTCCCGGACTTCGAGCCGGCCATAACGCCCGATCCTCCGCAGGACCTGCCGCCCCAGATCAGTCCCGAACCGGCGATGGATCGCCTGGCGCCCGCCGAGGCCCCGACTCCCGCGCTCGATCCGCCTCCCGCCCCGCAAGCCGGGCCACTTCCAGCCGAGCCGCCTTCGGCGGTGCCCATCCCGGCCGATCGGGTGCCCACGCCGATGCCGGAGCCCGGCGTAGTGGCGGTCCCTCCCGCGCCGGAAGCCAACGTCGTGGCGGTCCCGGCGCCGGCGGTCCCCGTCCCGCCCGCGCCGGCCTCCGGCGTGGTCGCCGTCCCGCCGACGGCGCCGACTCTGTCCCCGGCCGTGATCGCAATGCTCATCGCGCGCGGCGACGAAATGCTGGCCCGGGGGGATATCTCCGGGGCTCGGCTGCTCTACGCGCGGGCGGCGGCGGCAGGGAGCGCGGCCGCCGCCCGGGCCATGGCGCAAAGTTTCGAAGCCGAGGTGCTGAACCGCCTCGGCGTGCGGGGCATCCGGCCGGATCCGGAGCAGGCACGCCAGTGGCACCAAAGGGCGGAGGAAGCCCGCTGACGCAGGAGCATTCCATGAGCAGGCACGACCTTTCCCAGCTGCTGCCGGGCCTCAGCGCTTTCCGGCGCAGATTGCTGCTCTCGATGACCGCCGCCGGTGCCGCGGGCGAGGCGGCAGCCCAGGCGCCGGTCCCGAACCCGGTCGCGCGACTCAATGCCCTGACAGCACGTGCCAATGCGGGCACGGTGGGGCTGATGGCCGGCGGGGTCGATGGCACCTATATCCGCATCGCCGCCGATCTGGCCGCCGTGCTGGACAATGCGGATCAACTCCGCGTCATCGCCATGATCGGCCGGGGCTCGGTGCAGAACATCGCCGACATCATGACGCTGCGTGGCGTGGACCTCGGCATCGTGCAATCGGATGTGCTGGCCTATGCCCGCCGGGAGCGGCTCTTCCCGATGGTGGACCGGCTCATCCAATACGTCAGCAAGCTTTACGACGAGGAGGTGCATATCCTCGCGGGCCCCGGCATCGCCTCGCCTCGCGACCTCGCGGGCAAGGCGGTGAATGTGGATCTACGCGGCAGCGGCACGGCCATGACGGCCTCGCTGTTGCTGGGCGCGCTTGGCATTGCCGTGCAGGAGCGCAACGAGCCGCAGGACACGGCGCTGGAGCGGCTTCGGCGCGGCGAGATCGCGGCGCTGATCTATGTAGCGGGCAAGCCGGCGCGGCTGTTCACCGGCATCCGGGCTGAGGAGGGCCTGCGCCTCTTGGCGGTCCCGCCGGAGCCCGCCCTGCTGGAGACCTATCTACCGGCCCGCTTCACGGCCGCGGATTATCCGGCCCTGGTGCCGCAGGACGGCATCGAGACCGTGGCGGTGGGCGCCGTACTTGCGGCCTATGGCTGGCCCCCGAACACCGAGAGGCACGCGAAGGTGTCGCGCTTCGTCGAGGCGCTGACGGCGAACTTCGACAGGCTGTTACGCCCGCCGCGGCATCCGAAGTGGCGGGAGGTGAACCTGGCCGCCGTGGTGCCAGGCTGGACGCGCTTCCCGTCGGCGAGGCAGACGATGCAGGCCCGGGAATAGCCTGTGCGTTGTCTGGCTTGGTTGCGACCGCGGGAGGCGCGGCTGGGATGGTCTTAATGCTTGGCTGCGAGGGTGCTGAACGCGGAAAGCCCGTCGCTTTTTGGCGACGGGCTTTTGTTTTGTCATTGGTTGGGATGCGGGGACACGCACCCAACGATCCCAATACATTGAGGTAGCGATTTAATCCCCAGGCTTTTCGCTGGAACTAACGACGAGCCTGGCAGGATTTGGCCGCTTGTGGCTGAAAGCGGAATGGCGGCTTCAAGCCGCCGTGCCCATGGAAGCAGATGGGTGCCAACGTGGCGAAGCCAACGCTTGTCCTCCGGCGGCGATATCAAGATTTGGCAGCAGAGTTCAGGGCGGACGAAATTGCGACTGAAAATCGCAGTGTCGGTGGTTCGATTCCGCCCCTGGGCACCATTTTTCAATCACTTGTGGGAAGCGTCTCCGGAGCCAACGCTAGTGGGCTACCACCGGGCTACCACGCTTCGCGATTTCGAGCATTTGCGGGGCGACGCATTCGGCCGTCGCAAGGTGTCGGCAAAGGCGGAATGGCAGGTAACACGCCTGGGAACGCCCGCTGACCTCCCCGCGACGGCCCGGTCACGGCCACACGAACCCTGGGTAACGGGGGGAAAGTCCCCCTTCAGGCGATGCAAGGCACTATTGACCTTTCCTCTTCGAAACCATCGGGGAGCATAAGGAGCATCGGGGAGCAGGACAAATATCCCAGCACCTTACCTGACCTTGATGCTAACCCTGATGCCCTTGATGCCTTCTCGCACGATGCCACGAAGGCGATCCATGCAGTGAGGCTTTCAGCTGCCCGCCCGCGGCTCCGCCGCGCCTTCGGGGCGGAAGCATGTGGCGACTATTCGGCCGCCGCTACTTTCAGCCGTTCTTGCCAAGGTCTCCTATTATCGTAACCTCTTCCGGTCGCCGCCCAACAATCGAGACTCTTCATGACATCGAATGAACAGAAGGCTCTCGAAGAGCTCAAAGCTGAGCTCCAAAGTGATCAGCATCTCCCAAAGACTTTCGAGCATCTCATTGCTGCCCTCATCGGCGATCTCCTCGGGATCAGCGTCGCCGTGGCCAAGAGCGGATTCCAGCATGGAGCCGATAGTGGGGTTGGTGGCCGACAAAGCCGATCGCTTCGGATCGAGTGCAAGCGCTATGCCGACTCCACCTCGCTGAACGAACGGGAGTTGCTGGGTGAGATTGATCACGCGCTTGATCGGGACGCTGCGCTCGAAGTCTGGATCCTGGCGACAACGCGTGAGGTCCCCGAACAGCTTGAGGACGCCCTGCGGTCGAAGGCTGCGCGTGAGGCACTACCAATCTTAGTCATCGACTGGAAGTCGCCAGGGCTGCCGCTGCTCGCGGCTCTCTGCACGTCAGCTCCCGACACTGTCGAGAAGCTCTATTCGAAGACCGCTGCCGACCTCACGCGTTCACTGACAGTCGCCTGCGTCGCCAAGCTGGCATCCCTAAAAGCTGATCTGCAGGCGTGGGCGCTCGGCTTTGAGGGTATCCGCCGACTTGCGGCGGAACGACTGCAGAAGATGTGGAACAATCCTCGCACGGCGCGTGCTGCCATGCATCAAAACGTCGCCGGCGGCGCGGCTTTCGTGGTGCGGCGTGAGGGCGTTGCGACGGAGCTGTCGGGGTGGTGGGACCAGGCCGACCGCAGCCTGGCATTGATCATCGGGCCGGAAGGCGTCGGCAAAACTTGGGCCGCATTAGACTGGACGATCGATCGTCTCGATAACCTTCCGATTGTACTTCTTCTGCCTGCCTCAGCAGCGGCGGCGGCGCGGAATGGCAGCGGACATGCGGCCATGAGGCTGCTCGGAGAACAGCTCTATGAAGCGAGCGGCGGCATTCGGGACGCGTCACATTGGGAGACACGAGCGCGCCGCTTATTGAAGCGCCCAACGAATAGCGGGCCGGTGGTGCTGATGGTCATCGACGGACTCAACCAGCAGCCAGAAGCGCCGTGGGAGGGACTGTTCGCCTCGCTCCAGGACGATCCTTTTCTGAACCATGTCCGAGTTATCGGAACTGCCCGGCCCACCTATTTCAAGGGCCACTTGAAGCGGTTGCGCGTACTTGTAGACCGGCCCGTCGAGGTCGAGGTCGGACCGTTCAATGACGTGGAGCTTGATAAACGACTGGCTCAGGCCGGCATGCGACGCGAACAGCTGAACGCCGAGCTTCTGCATCTCGCCCGCACGCCACGGCTATTCGACTTGGTGGCGAGGTATCACGCCGCTCCCGACGGGGGCGAAATGACACTGCACCGGTTGCTCTGGGAGTACGGTCGAGACGAAGAGGGAAAGCGCCAGAGCCGATCCTTCAGCGAAGAGGAATGGCGCACCTGGTTGGCTGGCATCGCTCGACACTTCCGCAATGGGGTGACCGAGATGGCTCGAGGAGCCCTAGCTGACTCGTTGCACCGCGCCGACCTCAGCACCGGTGACATCAAGGCCCGACTGGACGACATTGTTGACGGCCAGCTCGCGGAAGATGGGCCACTAGGACGTAGTCGCTTTAAGCCCGAAGCAGTCGCACATGCCCTCGGCCTTGCACTACTAGAACTCGTCCAGGTGACGACACCCCACGGGCGTGGCGCGGTTTCCGAGAAGCTCGATGAATGGCTGGATCCCATCTCAGGCCTGGATCAGCGTGCGGAGATCCTGCGGGCGGCGGTATCGATCCTGGTTGCGCAGGGTGCTCAGGCCGCTGACTTAGCGCTTAGCGTGCTACTCACTGCATGGCTGACGACACAGAATCTCGCCGAACCGCACCGGAGCGAGATTACCGGGATGGCGAGACCGCTTCACCTCGCGCTGTTGGATGCAGTGGAGCAGACGACCGGTTACAATCAGTCGGGAGCGCGCTTGGACGCCCTCAATGCTTTGCGGGCGATTCCACGCGATGACGGCGAGGTGAGAAACGTAATCTTAGGCCGAACCGCAAAGTGGCTGAGCGTTATCTCCATGGATCGGAAACGCCTCGGCGTTGGTTCGGACGACGCCATGGACGCCAAACGAGCGGCGCGCTTTCAAACGCGCCTCGGAACCTCTGAGGAAGGCGAGATGGTGGTGTTGGGCCATCGCGTGCGGCTCGCTTTAGATGACGACGACGAGGCTCTGCAAATGAGTGTCGCTTCCCTTCTAGAGGGCTTTTCGCTAGCGACCGCAATCTCGACTTTCGAAACGGCAGCCATTGCCCTCGCCATTCGCGGTCATTCTTCGCCATGGAAGGGTTTGAAGTGGCTTTGCCTCTTCAATGACAGGGATGCGGACGCGACGGCGACAGCCCTGCGCGAGAGAGCCTTGGCTGTCCGAAACTTGCCTGTCGAGACGGGCATTGACGCAAGGCTGCCGGCTCGCGTCGCTTCGCTACTGCTGTATCTGACCGGCCATGAAACTGACGAAAATAATGCGAAGGAATTCGATCCGGACCTAGATGGATGGATCACATATGAGAGTGACTATCTGCCTCACCCGGCAGCAAGTTTTTTTCCCCTCGAACAGAGGCACGCGGCTGCCGCACTCTGCGACACGGAAACGCCGTTGCTGCGTCGTCTCGAACGTGCCCGAGACTTCCTTCTTGACCCTAATTTCGCGTTGCCCCCGGAACTCATCGTCGAAGTGGTGGCCGCAGCCGATCAGTTCGACCTATCAGATGTTGAAAGCCATGGATCACGAACGCTCAGCGACCACAACTTCGAGCGTCTCATACCAGCAGTAGCGCGATGCTCGCCGGAAGCTTTAGCCCGCTTGCTGCACCGAAAGCTACGCGGCCCTATAGCGCCGGAGTCTCGTTACTGGAGAGCGATTCGAGCCCCATCTGCCCTCCTGTTGACCGAGCCGGAAGATGCGCAAGCTGCTTACGATTTGAGACAGGCGCCCGATGCCCATACCGAGATGGCGTCGGAGACATGGGCGCGCACACGTCTCCTACTGGTAGAGTTGGTCGGGAAGCCGAGCGCAGAACAGGCCCGGCAGATCCTTGCCGCCGATCTTGAGTACCTATCCACAGAACTCATGTGCGTCCTGGAGCGCATGACGATTCAGGAGGCTGAAGCGCTCCTCGATCGGCACGGCCCCGATACAACCTCTGATCGTGCCGGCGTGTTGATGAGTCTCTTCTTCAAGGCGTCTATATCGGAAAGCGAAAGGCTTTGGAACTGGCTACAGGCCGCGTCTGACCACGCGGATAATCCGCATCGCGGGTTGCTGTTTCGATTGTTAACTGAGAAAGATAGCCGTCGATTTGGGGCGCATCTCAACGCCGTGAATTGGTCTTGGTCGGTCTCTGAAGAGAACGCCTATGTAAGTGAATACGGTTCGCGGTCTCTGGTCGACGCGACTTCTGCGATGCCTTTTGATCAACTGCTACCGAAGCTCGCGCCTTGTCTACTGGTCTGGGCGGCTCGTAGGCGGGGTGCAGATGCTGCAGAGCTACGCCTCGCTGCGGAAGTCTTAGGTCGGTCTATTTTGAATGTTTCCGTCACGCCCGAAATCCCTGGCGGTCTGCTGACAGTCGACCGGACTCGCAACGAACAGGGTGGATTTTCTATCACGCTGCGGAATGATGAAAGTTTCAGTCCCAGTAAACGGCTATCAGCGGAGGAGCGACGCGACGCTGATAGGCGCGCGGTCGACGTCACCATTGCGCGAGTCAATGAGGCACGGGCAAAGGGGGCATCGCTTTACCTGTCGCAGGTCGATGTGGCGGATATGAAGGCGCTCGTGTCGCAAGCCCCGCGAGAGATCGACGCTTGGCTCGAAGGCCTCGAAAATGGCTCCTCAGCAATGCGATCGCGGATTGTGATCGCTCAGGGGCTCTACCTTGCACTCTGCGAGGCGCTCCTCGATCTAGATCCGCAGAGGGGTAAGCAGCTCTGGCTCGTGCTGACCCAGGTCGCACCGATCCGCTATGTAGGACACGGCGGGGTAGAGGAGACGGTGCACATGCTTTTTCGGGCGCCCGATTCCGAACCAGTCACGGCCCTTCGAAACGAATTGCTCGCCCTCAATCGGGCGTCGACGGATAGTCAACTGTTCGATATCGCATTTGCCGCAATAGCTGCCGACCGGCGTGACTGGCTCGATCAAGCTATCGAACAGGATGCTGTTGCGCCGGAGACATGGCGACAGATGCGCGCTGTCCGCCTGCGGGGGTTCACGACTGGCATCGGCTTGAACGAACCGGACGCCTGGCCTGCTGGGAAGATACAAACGAGTGCCGCCTCACTCAGACATACGACAGCCCGATCTCGAGCGCGCGACGCCTTCGCTCAGTATTGGTGGGGCAAGTTCCTCCGGGCCGAGGACAGGGGCGAAAGCTACGCTGCATGGACGCTGTTCCAAGCAGCAGCGGATCGGCGGGCCTACCTTTGGATGACCTCTGATCGAGCAGCTATGACCAATATGCTACCGCTTCGACGGCTAAAAGAGGTCCAATTGGAGGTGAATAGGCAGGAGCTGCAGCGGGCTGTCGAGAAGCGTGAAGAGAAGCTGCCAAACCGGTTTTTAGATCGTGAGCCCATCGACGGTGTGGGTCCTTGGGGAAAGACGCGACCTGGCCTCATCTGAGCACCAAGCCTCAAGACATCTCTGAATGCACGGGGATCCGCAGCTCCGTGACTTGAGTTGAAATGCCTCGAATCCCCGATTAACTTTGGGATTCATGTCGCTGTAGCCGATATCGATCTGGCGAGTGCTTGCCTTCAGGCGCATACCGGATCAGCACGAAGCCGGCGGCGCGTGTGCCTTCCAGAGTGCGAATGCGGTTCGCCATGTACTGTCGCCCCCGGCTGTTCGGGTCCGCCACATCGCGCACCGCCTGCTTCAATTCGCTCACCGACCACCAGTCGGTGCCATGCGCGGCCGAAATCGCCGCGAAGAGCTCGGCAATCTCCCGTCGCCGCGGATCGTTGGCGTTGAGTTGCGAGAGGCGAAGCACCGGATCAGCGCAACCGAGCGCGCTCAGTGGATCGCGGCACCACCGCGCCCACGTGCCGAAGCTGCCGATGGGTGCACCTTCGGTCAGCGCCGCGCCTTGCAGGCGCCCCCAGCGCCAGATCGTGAGCACATCGCGCAACATCGTCGCGCGCTCCGCTTCCAGGTCGGCGAGGAAGTCACCGCGGAACGGCCGCCGCGTTGGGTCCTCCATCCCTGCATCCATCTCCACCATGAGAAAGCGCCGCGTGGCGACACGCTCCGCTGTGGTTCCGAGCGGGTCCGAATCCAGGGTCTGGTGCTCCCGAAATGCACGGGCGCTGTCCGACCGAGATTCAGGCCGCCCGTGCCGCGCAGGCACGCCTTTCCCAACTCATCGCTGACGGCATCATTCTGGAGCGCCACGGACGCGACCGGTTCGCCGGACCTTGGCAGTCGTACGAGATCGTCGGGGCCGCGAATTGGCGGTCATCATGGTGCGAGAGGGCTTCGCTCGTGCTTACGACGGCCGAAGCAGGCGGCGGGGATGGTGTGAACCGGCCGATTCGCGCCGGTGATGAAGGCACCCGTCAGTCCTTGAAGGGATCGACGATGTCCGGTCCGGCCATGACGACACCGATGGGCCTGAACTGATGCAGGACGCGGATGCTCGCCGCGTGCCGCGTCAACACATCGGGCAACCGACGGTAAGCCATCGGGCTCTCGTCCAGATCGCCACCTCGCAGCCGCACGCCGCGCCCGCGCAGCCACTCCTCCATCTGCACTCGCGTGAACTGTCGGTGCGCAGCCTTGCGGCTCATCACGCGCCCTGCCCGTATCCATCCGGCCAAGGCCGCGGGTGCTGAGTGCCGGGATCGGGCCGGGGGTCACCGCTTCTGATCGGCGATGAGTTCCTTGAGGCATTCGATGCCGCGCTCGGTGAAGCCCAGGGTGGCGCGTT
>NZ_SJXD01000028.1 GCF_004336745.1 Roseococcus sp. SYP-B2431 | reverse complement strand
CGATCGTCCCGTGCCTGCCGCGCCGCCGGTCGCGGCCCCGCCGCCCGCGCCTCCGGCCGCAGCCGCGCCGCCGCTTCCGCCGCAGGCCCCACCCACGCCGCCCTTGCCGGTGCCGCCGGTCGTCACCGCGCCTCCCCCGGCGCCCCTGCCGGCTGCCGCCGCGCCTCTCCCTCCTCCGCCGCCGAGGCCGGCCGTCGTGGCGCCTCCTCCGCCGCCGGCCGCGGCCGTGCCTCCGGCGCCCCCGCCGGCCCCCCCGGCCGCGGCAGCGCCGACGCCGTCCCCGACGCCGCTGGTCATCGTGGCGCCTCCGGCCGCTCCCGCCGCGCAGGCGCCACAACCCGCCCTCGTGGCACTGCCGCCGGCGGCCCCCGTGCCCGAGCCGGCGCCCGAGCCGGCGATCGACTGGGCCGCCCTCGCTTCGGCCGCACGCCCCGTGCCGCGGGTCATCCGCGAGGCCGAGATCGCCGCCTTGGAGATGCCGGAGCCCGCGCCCGGAGCGCCGGCCGCGCCCGATTTCAGCCTGCTGGACTCCATCGGCCTGATGCCGGAACCGGCGCCCGCTCCGCCGCCGCCCGTGCCCGGCGGGACGCTCGCACGACTGCGCAGCCAGATCGCCGGCTCCGCAGAGCAGCCCCTGCCGAGCCCCGCCTACCAGACCGGCCCGGCGGGCCTGTCTTCCACCCCTCCGACCGGCACCTCCGCCGGCGAGGGCATCGTGCCTGCGTCGGCCGTGACAGTTTCCTTGGGGGAGGTTATGCGTTTGATCGCCTCGGGTAGCCCGCCCGCGGCATCCCCCATCGATACGTTCCGCGCCGCCCTGCGGTCGTCATCGCCCTTCTAGACGCCGGAGGCACCATGCCCCTCATCTGCTTCGCTTCCCCCAAGGGTGGTGTCGGTAAGACCACCCTGGCCGCGAACGTCGCCGATGCGATGCGGCGCCAGGGGCGACGCGTCATGGTCATGGACTTCGACCCGCAGAACACGCTCCGGCTGCATTTCGGCGTGCCTCTGACCGATGGGTCGGGATTCATGACCGAACTGCCCAAGCGCCCCGACTGGCGCGAGCTGGTGCGGCAGACCTCCTCGGGCGTGATGCTGCTGCCGCACGGCTCCGTCGACATCCGGGGCGCTCTCGGCCTCTTCCATTCGCTCGAGCGCGACCCGGAGCTGCTGGCCGCGCCCATGCGCGCGATCCTTTCCGACCCGAGCCTCCTGGTCATCGCCGACACCCCCCCCGGCGCGTCGCATTCCCTCAATATCCTCGCCCCGATGTCGGCCATGGTCGTCGCCGTGCTGCTGGCCGACGCGACCAGCGCCGCCCTGGTGCCCGACATCGACAATGGCCGCTTCCTCGGCGCCGGCACCATGGCCGCGCTCTTCGCCGGCCGGCTGCGCGTGGTGCTGAACGGCGTCGATCCCAATGCCCGCCTGTCGCGCGCCGCGGCCGAGACCGTGGCGCGCCACCTGGGCCCGCGCCTGCTGGGCGCCATCTGCCGCGAGGAGATCGTGGCCGAGGCGCTGGCCGCCCAGCGCCTCGTTCTCGACATCGCCCCGAACAGCCAGGCGGCCGAGGATCTTCGCGAGATCTCACGGGGGATCGAGGCCGCGCTGCCCTCGGTGCCGGAACCCTTCAGCGCAAATTGGGGTGCTCGATGAGCGAAGTTGCTGCCCGGAGGGAGCGCCTCGCGCGACTTCCGTTCATGCGGAACAAGTGGTTCGGCTGGCTCGTGACCATCGTGGGCCTCATCGCCGCGGCCGCCGTCATCACCGTTCCCATGCAGCCCGAGCAGCAGGTCATCTTCGCGATCGGAGGCTTCCTCTTCTTCCTGGTCTTCAACCGCTTCGAGGGGCGCACCGTCACCCTGCTGCTGGCGCTCCTCTCCACCGTCATCTCGCTGCGCTACATCTTCTGGCGCATGACGGAGACGCTGGACTTCAGCACCTTTCTCCAGACCTTCCTGGGCACCGGCCTGCTGCTCGCCGAGGTCTACGCCATCATCGCGCTCATGCTGGCCTATTTCCAGACCCTCTGGCCGCTGGAGCGGCGGCCCGCGCCGATGCCCTCCAATTCCGACGACTGGCCGGTGATCGACGTCTTCATTCCCTCCTACAACGAGCCGCTGGACGTGGTGCGCCCGACGGTCTTCGCCGCCCTCGCGCTCGACTGGCCGACCGACAAGCTGAACGTCTACCTGCTCGACGATGGCCGCCGCGAGGACTTCCGCCGCTTCGCCGCCGAGGCGGGCTGCGGCTACATCATCCGCCCCGACAACCGCGGCGCCAAGGCCGGCAACATCAACCACGCGCTGAGCCAGACGACCGGGGAGTTCGTCGTCGTCTTCGACTGCGACCACGTGACGACGCGCGGCTTCCTGCAGCTCACCGTGGGATGGATGCTGCGCGACCACGGCCTCGCGATGGTGCAGACGCCGCACTACTTCTACTCGCCCGATCCCTTCGAGCGGAACCTCGTCGCCGGCCAGCGCGTGCCGAACGAGGGGCTGCTCTTCTACGGCCTGATCCAGCAGGGCAACGACTTCTGGGGCGCGACCTTCTTCTGCGGCTCCTGCGCGGTGATGCGGCGCGCGGCGCTCGAGGCCGTGGGCGGCGTGCCGACCGAGACGGTGACCGAGGACTGCCACTGCTCGCTGCGCATGCAGAAGCTCGGCTGGCGCACCGCCTATCTGCGCGTGCCGCTCGCGGCCGGCCTCGCGACCGAGCGCCTCATGCTGCACATCGGCCAACGCATGCGCTGGGCTCGCGGCATGATCCAGATCATGCGCCTCGAGAACCCGCTGACCTCCAGCGGCCTGAACCTCGCCCAGCGCCTTTGCTACTTCATGGCGATGTTCCACTTCCTCTTTCCGCTGCCGCGCTTCGTGTTCCTGACCGCGCCGCTCGCCTTCCTCATCTTCGGCGAGAGCATCATCGCGGCCTCGCCGCTGGCCATCGTCGCCTATGCGGGGCCGCATATCGTCCATTCGGTCGTGACCAACTCGCGCATCCAGAAGCGCGTGCGCCATTCCTTCTGGTCCGAGATCTACGAGACCGTGCTCACCGTGTACCTGCTGCCGGTGACGCTCGCGACGCTGCTCGATCCCAAGCGCGGCCGCTTCAACGTGACGGACAAGGGCGGCACGCTGGAGGAGGGCTACTTCGATCTTCGCGCCGTGGGCCCAAACATGGTCCTCGCCGGCGCCCTCATCTTCGGCCTGCTGCTCGGCATCTACGGCCTCGCGGTCAATCCTCCGGCGAGCCTGGAATTCCAGGCCTATGCGCTGAACGTCGTCTGGGCGACCTTCTGCCTCATCACCGTGCTGGCCGGCCTCGCCGTGGGCCGCGAGCGACGCCAGGTGCGCGAGCGCGCCCGGGTCGCGGCCGAGGTGCGCTCGGCGGTGATCCTGGGCGACGGGCGCCGGGTGGAGGGCGTTTCCGAGGATCTTTCGCTCGGCGGCGCGGCGCTGCGCATGGAGGCGCCGGGCGACCTCGGCGAGGATCAGCTCGTGATGGTGGAGCTCGATGCCGGATCGCAGATCGTGACCGTGCCCGCCGAGGTGCTGCGCTGGCAGGGCGGCCGCGTGAACCTGCGCTTCCTGCCGCAGGACATCCATGACGAGGGCAACATCGTGATCGCCACCCTGGGACGCGCGGACGCCTGGGTCGATTGGGACAACATCCGCGCCGACCGTCCCCTGCGCTCGCTGAAGGAAGTTCTTGTGTCGATTGGTGGCCTCTTCTCCGGCGGTTCGCAGTTCAGCTTCCGCCGCCGCCCGCGGCGCGCCCACGATCTGCCCGACCTGCCGCCCGCGACGGCGCAGGGGGGGGCTCAGGGCGCGGCGCAGCGCGCCGGCATCGTGCGAGGCGCCGGCGTGCCGGCCGCGGTCGGTGCCGCGCTCCTGCTCTTCCTCGCCGGCACCGCCCTGGGCCAGAGCCGCCAGCCCGGCTCGGCCCTGAACGCCCCCGGCGGCCAGGCCCCGGCCGCGCCCATCCTCTCGCCCGCTCCCGGCGCGGCGCCGGCCCCGCAGGGCTTCGGCGCTTCGCCCCAGGCGCCGGCGCTCTCGCCCTCGCCGATGCTGCCGCCGATCCTCTCGCCGGCGCCGCAAACCTTCGCGCCCCCGCCGCTCACGCCGGCCCAGGCTCCGAATCCGCTGGCTCCGAATCCCTTGGCGCCGCCCGTGCTGAGCTCGGCGCCGCAGAGCCCGAACCCGCTCGCTCCCGCCCCGCTCAGCCCCGCATCCGGCGATCCCAACCCCCTGATGCAGGCGGAAGGGCAGGAGGCGCCGGGCACGCGCACCGAGACCCGCACGCTGCGCCAGCTCGGTCTGCGCGGGCCGATGCAGCTGCGCGGCGTGTCGGATCTCCAGGGCATCCTCTTCGGCGTGCGCGGCGACGAGGTGGTGACCTCGGCCCGCCTGATCCTGCAGGGCGCGACCTCGCCCGCGCTGATCCCCGAGCTGAGCCAGATCGCCTTCACGCTCAACGAGCAGTTCGTCGGCACCGTCCAGCCGGATCGCGCGCGGCCGGCCTTCGGGCCGCTGGAATTCCCGATCAATCCCTTCTTCTTCGCGGATGTGAACCGGCTGAACTTCCGCTTCACCGGCCGCTACGCGATCGAGTGCAACGACCCGCTCTCCGGCCTGCTCTGGAGCACGATCTCGGACAACTCGACGATCTCGCTCCGGCTCGAGCGACTGCCGGTGACGCGCGACCTCGCGCGCCTGCCCGAGCCCTTCTTCGATCCGCGCCTGCTGCGCGAGCCGCTGGTCCTGCCGATCGTCCTGCCGGAGACGCCGAGCAACGACGCGCTGCGCTCCGCCGCCATCGTGACCTCCTGGTTCGCGGTGCAGGCCGATTATCGCGGCGCCTCCTTCCCGGTGGCGACGGTGCTGCCGCCGACCGGCAACGCGATCGTCGTCACCACGGGCCCGGATTCGATCCCCGGCCTCGTCCTGCCGCGGATGGAGGGCCCGACCCTCGCCGTCGTGCAGAATCCCTCCGACCCGCTCGGCCTGCTGCTCGTCATCGCCGGCCGCAACGGGCCCGAGGCCGTGACGGCGGCGACGGCGCTGGGCGTCGGCCGCGAGGCGCTGACCGGCGAGCTCGCCACGATCCAGGATCAGGCCATCCCGCCGCGTGTCGCCTATGACGCGCCGCGCTGGGTGCGCACCGACCGTCCGCTGCGCTTCGGCGAGATCATGGATCCGTCCGAGCTGCAGGCCTTCGGCTACGTGCCCGGCCCGATCGCCGTGCCCTTCCGCACGGCGCCCGACCTCTACACGGCGCGCGAGCGGGCCATGTCCTCCCTGGTGCGCTTCCGCGCGCCGCCGGGGCCGATCATGGATGTCGCGGTCTCGCGCCTCGACGTGGCGATCAACGACATCTACCTGCGCTCCGTCCCGCTGCGCGCGGCCGACCTGGCCTGGCCGCTGAGCTGGGTTCAGCGGCAGTTCGTCTCCTCCGAGGTGGACGAGGCGCAGGTCGCGCTGCCGAGCTACATGCTCTACGGCCAGAACGAGCTGCAGCTGCGCTTCGACATGCGCCCGCTGCACCGCGGCGACTGCATCGCGGTGCCGGGCGACATCCGCGCCTCGGTGGACCCGGACAGCACGATCGACCTGACCGGCGCCTATCGCTTCACCACCCTGCCGAACCTGGCCTATTTCGTGAGCTCGGGCTTCCCCTTCACGAAGTTCGCCGATCTCTCCGAGACGGCGGTGGTGCTGCCCGAGCGGCCGAGCCAGCAGGAGCTGGAGGCCTTCTTCACGATGATGGGCCGCATCGCGGCGCTGGTGGGCTACCCGCCGGTGAACCTGCGGGTCATCCGGCCGGGCGCGCTGCAGGAGAATGCCGACAAGGACCTGATCGTGATCGGCACGCTGGGCCGCCAGCCGGCGCTGCAGCAGCTTCTGCGCGACACGGGCCCGCTGCAGGCGGAGGGCAACCGGCTCACCGTCCGGCTCAACGACGGCATGGGCGATTTCCGCAACCTCTTCGGGGGCGAGCGCCGCGGCGAGCTGGAGCGCGTCTCGGCGCTGCTGGCAGCGCCCGGCGAGTCGCTCGGCGCGCTGATCGGCTTCCAGAGCCCGCTGCAATCCGGCCGCTCGGTCGTGGCACTGACGGGGTCCAGCCCTGCCGGCCTGGAATCCATGGTGATCGCGCTGCGCGATCCCGAGCAGGTGCCGCGCGTGCAGGGCGACCTCGCGCTGCTCTCGGGCGGCCGCGTCTCGGCCTTCCGCGTGACCTCGACCTACCAGGTCGGCGCGCTCCCGCCCTGGCTCTGGCCGGAATTCTACCTGGGCAACAACCCCTGGTACCTGCTTGCGATCCTGCTCGTCGTGCTCGTGCTGGTGCCCGCGCCGCTCTACTGGATCCTGCGCCGCCGCGCGGCCCAACGCCTGAGGGAGCGCTCGGCGTGACGGGATTTCCAGGGGGACGTTCGGGGGCGGAAGGCGCCCGCTGTCGAGGGGCCGCGTGAAGATGCGTCAGATTTCCGTGTCGCGTCGCGCCTTGCTGGCGGCCTCGGCCGCCGGGGGCCTGGCGGCGCCGGCGGTGGCTCAGTCGGGCCTCGTCACCGTCGGCACGAACGGCTGGATCTTTCCGGTCTGGGACAAGATCGACGGGCTCGACAACACCGCCCTGCGCGAGACCGTCCAGGTCGTCGCCAATGCCGTGACCGCGCTCCGGGCCGGCCGCATGGACGCGGTGATCTGCCTCATCCCGTCCCGCAAGCGCCTCCTGCGGCAGTTCATGCCGGCCGGCTCGCGCTATGCCGCCGAGGTGGAGCGCCGCTACAGCCTTCCCCTGGCGGAGCTCCGCCGCGCCGGCGCCCTCGTGCCCGACCTGGACGCGCATTTCCGCAACGTGATGCAGCGCGAGCCGCAGCGCCAGCTCTTCTGGAAGACCGATACGCACTGGACGCCGGTCGGGGCCGAGGTGGCCGCCATCGAGACCGCGCGGCAGATGCGGGAGCAGCTCGGCATGCCGCCGAGCCCGCGCCCAGGCACGCGGCTGGGCGACCTTCGTCCCATGACCCTCGCGGCAGGCGACCTCGCGCGCTACGCGAGCACCCAGCGCGGCGTCTATGGGCCGGAGGAATCCTGGATCCGGCAGATCCTCGGCGCCGAAGGTCCCGCCGCGCTGCTGGCGGATGACGCGTCGGACGTGACGGTCGTCGGCACCAGCAACGTGCAGCCGCGCTTCGGCTTCGTGCCGGTGCTGTCCAACCAGGTGCTGCGGCCGGTCGGCCTCTTCTGGAAGCCGAACAGCGTCGGACCCTACTTCGCGCTTCTCGAATACCTGAAGAGCGAGGACTTCCGGCGGAACCGGCCGCGAGCCCTCGTGTGGAACCTGCTGGAGCCCGATATGGTGACCTCGACCAACAATGCCGCCTGGGGTCAGGCAGCCATGACCTCGGCCAATTTCATCGCCGAGATTCGCCGGCTGGTGGCCGCATGAGACCCGCCCTGCGCACGGCGCTGGCCGCTGCCCTCCTCTCCGTTCCCCTGGCCCTCTCCTCTGCGGTGCCGCAGGCCCTGGCGCAGAGCCAGGTCTATGATCCCGTGCCGCCGCGCGGCTCGGCCTATGTGCGCCTCGTGAACGGGCTGGTGGGCGAGATCCAGGCGCGCCCCGACTTCCTGCCGCCGCAGCGCCTCGGCACCGCGCCCGAGCAGCGCGTGATGGCCTTCACCGCCGTGGAGAACGTGGCCGGCCGCCAGCTGCGGCTGGAGTTCCAGGAGGGCCAGGCGCGCGGCAGCGCGACCTTCCGCGTCGAGCCGGGCAGCTTCAACACCATCCTGCTGCACCCGGCGGCGGGCGGCATCGGCGCCACCGCGGTGGTCGACACGGCGGACTTCAACCAGACCCGCTCGCGAATCGCCTTCTACAACGTCCTGCCGGACTGCCCTGCGGCGACGCTGGCGCTGCTCCCTTCGGGGCCGGCGGTCTTCGAGGGCGTGCCGGCGCTGGGCACCCGCGCGCGCAGCGTGAACCCCGTCACGGCCCAGGTGCGGGCGAGCTGCGGCGCGCGCGCCGCCGCGCCGATCGCGCTGCAGGGGCTGGAGGCGGGCGGCATGTACAGCGTCTGGCTGATGGGCTCGGGCAGCAACGTCGCGGGCTTCGTCACGCGGGACACGACGGCGCGGTATCAGCGATGACGCACGAGGCGGCCTGACATGACCAAGGAAGCGGGGACCATGCCGCAGCGCATCTCTCGGCGTGGGTGCCAGGTCGTTTCCGGCCAGGGGCCGGCCTTCGCGACGCTCGCCGTCCTCCTGGCCGCCGCGACGCCGGCCGAGGCGCAGGCGCCGGCCCAGGTGCCCGGCCTCGCGCTTGGCCCCGGGCCGGTCGATGTCCGCACCTCGGGCGGGGCCGCGACGGCGAACCTCACCGAGCAGGCGCAGTTCTGGCAGCAGCAGGGCCAGCCGGAGCGCGCGCTCCAGGCCTATGAGCGTCTGCTGGCGGTGGAGCCGAACAATCTCGACGCGCTGGCCGGCGCGGTCGAGACGGCCGCGCTTAGCAACCAGACCGCGGCCGCGCAGCGCTACCTGCAGCAGCTTCGCCGCGTGTCGCCGCAGGATGCGCGCCTGCCCCGCGTGACCGAGCTGGTGCGGCTGCTCAACGAGGACGCCGAGACCCTGAGCGCCGCGCGCGGCCTCGCCGCCGCCGGCCGCGGCTCCGAGGCGGTGGCGCGCTACCGCCAGCTCTTCCGCGACGGCAACATCCCCTCCGCCCTTTCGGCCGAATACTTTCAGGTGCTCGCGGGTTCCTCGGAGGCGGGGTACCGCGAGGCGACGCAGCAGCTGAGCCAGCGCGTCCAGGCCGCGCCGAACGACGAGCGCCTGGCGCTGACCTATGCGCAGATCCTGACCTATCGCGAGGACACCCGCGCGGAGGGCGTGGACCAGCTCCAGCGGCTGGCCGCCCGCCCTGGCGTGCGCGGGCCGGCGCGCGCCGCCTGGCGCCAGGGGCTGCTGTGGCTCGGCGACGACCCCGAGACCGGGGCACGCATCGAGCAGTACCTGGCGGTCTTCCCCGGCGACCGCGAGCTGGAGGCGAAGATGCGCGCCTCGCAGCGCGGCCTCGCGCCGGGGGCCGAGGCCCGCCTCCTGGCCTGGGCCGAGGTCGATCGCCGGAACTACGGCGAGGCCGAGCGGCAGTTCAACGCCGCGATCGCGATCGACGGGAACGATGCCGAATCCGTGCTCGGCCTGGCCGTGCTGCGGAAGATCCAGAACCGGATGAGCGAGGCCCAGCGCCTGCTCGAGCGCGCCATCGCGCTCTCGCCGGACCGCGCCGAGGAATTCACCCGCTCCGTCGGCGACCTCACGCCCTATCAGAACCTGCGCGGCGGGGGCCAGGGCGGTGGCGGTGGCGGTGGCGGTGGCGGCGGCGGCAGCGGCCGCGGCTTCACGGCGGGTCCCTCCGTCCAGGGCTGGCGCGCGCTGGCGCGCGGCGACCTGGACGGGGCGGACCGCTTCGCGCGCCGCGCCCTCACCGGCCGGGGCCAGGAGCGCCTGGACGCCGAGATGATCCTGGGCCAGGTCGCGTTGCAGCGGCAGGACTTCATCACGGCGGAGGCGCGGTTCCGCAACGCCCTGGCGCTGCGCCCGAACCTGCGCGACGCGCAGACCGGCCTTTATTTCGCGCTGACCGGCCAGAACCGGATCGCCGAGGCGGACGCGCTGCAGCGCGAGGCGGGCCTCTCGGTGGCCGGCGCCGGCGGCGCCCGGGCCGTGGCGCTGCGCGACCGCGCCACGCTGATCGACGACCCCGAGCAGCGGCTGGCGGCGCTGCGGCAGGCCCTCACGGTGGATCCGGCGAATGCCTGGGTGCGGATGGACCTCGTGCGCCAGCTCAAGGCCATGGACCGCATGGAGGAGGCCCGCGCCCTCCAGGCCCAGATGGAGCAGGACACCTCGTCTGAGACCTCCACGGCCGCGGCGCTCCTGGCCCAGGAGGACGAGCGCTACGGCGCGGTGGTGGCGCTGCTGGACCGGGTTCCGGTGCGGCTGCGCAACAGCGACACGAACCGCCTGCTCGCCAATGCGCGGCGCGAGTACGAGGTGCGCCAGGTGGAGCGGCTGGTCCGCGAGGGCCGTCCCGGCGCCACCGAGGCGCTGCTGGCCCTGGCCAACCGGCGCGACCCGTCCTTCGCCAGCGGCCCGGCCGTGGTGCGCGCCTTCGCGCGCCTCGGCGATAGCCGGGGCGCCGGCCTCGCCGCGCGCGCGGCGCTCACCGCCAATCCGATGACCACGGCGCAGAACCGCATCGAGCTCGCCTCCGCGCTGCTGGAGGCGAACCGGATGGAGGATGCGGCGGCGCTGCTGAACCCGCTCGCCGCCGACAGCCGCATCCCGACCGAGACGCGGCGCGAGCTCGCCCGCGTGATGGAGCAGGGCACGGTCCAGCAGTCCGACGCGCTGATGTACCGCCAGGCGCCCGAGGAGGCCTATCAGGCGCTGCGGCCCAACCTCGAGGCGCAGCCCAACAGCGTGCCGCTGAACATGGCGCTGGTGCGGCTCTATATCAGCGCGCGCCGCTACGACGAGGCCCGCCAGCTCGCCCAGGCCGTGCTGGACCGCGAACCGCGCAACCTGCTGGCCCGGGTGACGATGATCGACGTCGCGGCCGCGCAGGGCCGCTTCCGCGAGGCGGAGGGCCTGCTCGCCGAGACGGCCTTCTTCCACCCCAACGATCCGCAGGTGCTGATGGCCGAAAGCCGGCTGGCGCGCGCCCGCGGCGACTACGTCCGCACCCTCCAGGTGCTGGAGCGCGTGGCCGCGCGGCGGCTCGAGCACCTGCGCCAGAACGGGCAGATCGTCGAGGCCGAGCAGACGGCGCAGGCCTTCAGCCCGACGCGGCGGACCGCGACCTCGCCGCTCACCGATCCCACCTCGGTGCAGATCGCCAGCGAGCTGGTCCGCGCCCGCGACGAGGCCGCGACCTGGCTCCAGGCCGGCATCCAGATCCAGAGCCGCACGGGTGAGGCCGGGCTCTCGCGCGCGCTGACCGTGGTGGCGCCCGTCGAGGTCTCGACGCCGGTGCCGGGCATCGGCGGACGCGTGGTGGTGGGGCTGGACACGGTCTCGATGAATGCGGGCCGGATCGGCAGCGGCGTGGAGACGCAGCGGCAGTTCGGCACCAATGCGCTCAGGGCCCCGGCCGACTTCCGCCGGCCCAACGCCGCCGTCGACGGCTATGCGCTGCGGCTCGCCTATATGCGCAACAACTTCCGCGCCGATATCGGCTCGACGCCCATGGGCTTCGCGAATCCGACGGTGGTCGGCGGGGTTGAGGTGGTGCCGCGGATCAACGAGCAGTTCCGCGTGCGGCTGACCTTCGAGCGGCGGGCGATGACGGACAGCATCCTCTCCTATGCCGGCCAGCGCGAGCGCGACTGGCCGGTCAACTGGGGCGGCGTCGTGCGGACCGGCGGGCGGGTGCAGCTGGAATATACGCCGGCCGCGCGCTGGGGGGCCTATGCGGGGGTGGGCGGCTATTCGATCGACGGCCAGAACGTGCAGGCCAACAAGCGGATCGAGGCCTCGGTCGGCGCCTACTACAACGTGCTGCGCACGCCGAGCCAGAGCCTGACCCTGGCCGCCGGCGCCTTCTACACGGGCTACGACAACAACCTCGGCGCCTTCACCTTCGGCCATGGCGGCTATTTCAGCCCGCAGCAGAACATCCTGGGCCAGGTGCAGGCCGAGTACATCGCCCGCTGGGGGGATTGGTCGTTCC
Source organism: Roseococcus sp. SYP-B2431 (assembly GCF_004336745.1). Classification (GTDB taxonomy): domain Bacteria; phylum Pseudomonadota; class Alphaproteobacteria; order Acetobacterales; family Acetobacteraceae; genus Roseococcus. The sequence goes on along the minus strand of NZ_SJXD01000028.1, from coordinate 353,034 downwards.
GCGGCGTGGGCAGCGTGGGCTACCAGAACTACCGGACCTCGGGGAATGCGGTCTTCCCGACGAACTCGGCCCTGCAGGCGCAGCTCCAGCAGGCGGCGCTTCTCGACGGCACGATCCAGACGCGCGTGCCCGGCCAGCGCAGCGATGGGCCGACCGGGTCCATCTTCGCGAACCTGGAATACGCCATCAATCCGAACCTGCGCCTGGGCGCGGCCGGGCGCTACGAGCGGGTGGGCAATTACGAGGAGGGCGTGGGCTTCTTCTACCTGAGATGGCGCCTCGACCGGCCGCGCTCCGACCTGCAGCCCTTCTACGAAGGGGCCGCGTATCCCACCCTCAACGTCAACGATCCCATCCAGGGCAGCTTCCAGCAGGGCAGGCCGGAATGGGTCCAGCTCCCGAACGGAGCCACCAGGCCCACCTGGTGAGATGAGAATGCGGCATTTCCTCCTGACGGCGGCCATGTCGCTCGGGCTTGCCGCCCCCGCCCTGGCGGCCTGCCCTGTCCCGCCGCGCGGTCAGCCGCTGCCCATCGAGGCGACGGCCAGCCTGCAGCCCTGGCCGCCCTGGCGCGTGGCGGTCGATTCCATGACCGAGCGGCTGCGGCGCAGCAACGTCTCGCCGGCACGGATGGTCTTCCTCGGCGATTCCATCACCGAGGGCTGGCAGGCGCAGATCTTCCAGCAGTTCTACGGCCACCGCGCGGCCATCAACCTCGGCATCGGCGGCGATGCGACGCAGGGCATGCTGTGGCGGCTGGAGAACGGGCACTGGCCGGCCAACCTGCGGCCGCAGCTCATCGTGCTGATGATCGGCACGAACAATCTCGGCTATGGCTCGACGGCGGAGAACACGGCCTACGGGGTGGGCGCGATCGTCGCCCGGCTGCAGCAGCTCTCGCCGAGCTCGCGCATCCTTCTGCTGGGCATCCTGCCGCGCGCCGCCACGGCGGCGGATCCGGCGCGGGCGCTGGTGGACCGGACGAACCAGCTCATCGCCGCCTGCGCGGACGGGCGCCGCGTCATCTTCGCCAATCCGGGGCCGCTGCTGCTGGACGGGGCCGGCAACCTCGCCGACTACGTGTCCTTCGACGCGCTGCACCTCACCATGGTGGGCTATGCGATCCTCTCCACGGCGATCGAGCCGATCCTGCGGCAGAGCTTGCCCTGATCCTCTCCGATCACGGAGATCGGTGAGGATCAGGAAGCGCCGCGCCTGATCTCCCGGGACGCAGCTTCGCGCGGGAGGGCGCCGAGCGGCTATCGCGCGAAGAAGGCCCGCTCCTCGGGCGTGATCGGCTGGCCGATGACCCGTTCCGGGATTTCCCAGATGATCAGCCGCGGCGGGCTCTCGCGGAAGGTCGCGCCGGCGAAGTAGTCCGAGGCGGCGCCTGAGAAGCCGCCGCCCGCCCGGGCCAGGTTGGTGACCTTCGCGCCCAGCGCCTCCTGCAGGGCGCCGTGGAAATTGGCGTTCACCGAATAGGAGGAGCCGATCAGCGTCACCTGCGGCGCTCCGGCATCGTCCAGCAGGCCGCCGCTGGCTTCGGGCTCGCGGGTCCGCGCGAGGTGCTGCCGGTCGATGCGTGGCCTCAGCCCGTCGGGCAGGATGTCGAGGCCCATCAGCCGCAGCAGGTCGCCGGGACCGGGGGTCAGCGCGGCGTCGCGGGTCGTCGCGAAGCCGCCCGGACGGTCGATGCCGACACCCTGCGCCCGGGCCGCGATGGCCTGCGCCGCGACCGCGGCGCCGTCCTGGTTCCAATGGGTGTCCGTGCGCCAATAGGCATCCTGCCGCGCGGCCAGGGCCTGGAGCGGCGGCAGCAGCGGGACGGGCGCGAGATCCTTCGCCGACAGCGCGGCCATCAGGCGGTCGTAGCGCGCCGCCGATTGCGCGGAGAGCGGCGCGCCGCAGAGCCGGTCGCCATGCACCCGCGCCTTGTCCGGCACGACCGCCACGAGCAGCGCGATGTTCCGGGCGGCCAGCCGGTCGCGGATTCGCGCCAGGGCGTCGACGCGCTCGGCCATGATGGCCTCGGCATCCGGCCAGGGGCGCAGCTCTTCCGTCAGGAAGAGCCAGCCGTCGCAGCCCACCCGCACCTGCGGCCCGCCGGAGCGGAAGAGGCCCCAGCGGAACAGCCCGCCGGCAGCGCGCGCCCAGGGGTCGATGGGCAGGTTGTGCGCCATGATGTGGTTGATCGCGCCGGCGGTGCGCCCGGCGAGGAAGGCCTCGCCGTTCAGGTTGGGCTGGAGGCGCTGCTGCGCGGCGGGGAGCGCGATGGCGCGCAAGCCCTCGGACAGGCCCCAGGCCAGGATCGCGATGACCAGCACCGCCTGCCAGATCGCGGTCTTTCGAAGCCAGCCTTGCATCCGTGCGGCTCCTTCAGAACTGGAAGTAGAGGAAGGGAACGGCGGCGCGGCTGTAGAGCAGGATCATGCCCAGCACGAAGCCCGCCAGGGGCGCCGCGGCCCAGCAGTACCGCCAGAAGGCGCCCATCTCCTCGACGGGCCGCTGAAAGGGCAGTCGGCCGCCGAGCAGCGGCAGATAGATCAGCACCACGGCGAGCAGCATGCACCACCACTGGTCGGGCGTGACCTGCCAGGCCAGGGCGTCGGAGATGGGCAGGCTGCCGGGGAGGAACATCGCGCCGTACATGGCGACGGCGCTGGTCATGTCGTGCGCCCGGAAGGCGACCCAGCCGACGACGACGGCCAGCATCAGCAGCAGATTGCCCAGGAAGTAAGGCATCGGTCCGTGGCCGGCGCCGCGCCAGGCGCGGTGGATGGCCAGCCAGCCGCCGTGCCAGAAGCCCCAGAAGATGAAGGTCCAGTTGGCGCCGTGCCAGAAGCCGCCGATGACCATGGTCATCAGCAGGTTCACATAGGTGCGGACCGGGCCCTTCCGGTTGCCGCCCAGCGAGATGTAGAGGTAGTCGCGCAGGAAGCGGCTCAGCGTCATGTGCCAGCGCTGCCAGAATTCCTGGATGTTGCCCGCCAGGTAGGGGTTGTTGAAGTTCTCCGGGAAGCGGAAGGCGCACATCTGCGCGAGGCCGATGGCCATCGCCGAATAACCCGCGAAGTCGAAGAAGAGCTGCAGCGTGTAGCCGACCGCACCGGCCCAGGCGTCCGCCATGCTCGGGTTGGGCAGTGCGTAGACCACGTCGACCATGGGCGAGATGGTGTCGGCGATCAGCACCTTCATGCAGAAGCCGATCATGAAGCGCCGCGCGCCCAGGCCGAACTTCTCCAGCGTGTGGACGCGGTGCTTGAGGTCGTCCTCGATCTCGGCGTAGCGCACGATCGGGCCGGCGATGAGCTGGCTGAAGATGGCCTTGTACGCCGCGAAGGCGATGAAGTTGCGGCTGACCGGCACGGTGCCGCGCCACACGTCGACCATGTAGCTGACCGATTGCAGGACGTAGAAGGACAGTCCGATCGGCAGGATGATCTCCGACCAGGGCGTGGGCGCGAGACCTATCGCGCTGATGGCGTCGTTGAAGGTCTGCACGCCGAAGTTCGCGTACTTGAAATAGCCGAGCACGCTCAGGACCACGACGAGGCCGAAGGCGAGCAGCCGGTTCTTCGTGCGGCCCGGCTCCGTCCGGTCGATCAGCCGCGCCATCACGAAGGTGAAGACCGTGACCCCGACGAGCAGGCCGAGGAAGTCCACCCGCCACCAGGCGTAGAAGCCCCAGGACAGCAGCAGGATCGTCCAGTTGCGATGGCGCGCCGGCGTCAGGAAATAGAGGGCGAAGAACAGCGGCAGGAAGAGGAAGAGGAACTCGAAGGAGGCAAAGATCATCGGCCGCTATCCTCCCTGCGGGCATTCGTCCGGGACGGAACCGCATCGCGAGAGGCGGCGACGCATTCATATGCGCAGGCCATTGACTTTCCTCGATTCGCGGGGGGACGCAGGACGGCCTTAGCATCGACAACTCGGGTTTTGCAATGCCCGCCATGCGTGTTTTCCGGCCGTGTTGCGCGCCTGCAAAGGTGCCCGTTTCGCGGATTTTCACCGGCCGCGTTTCTGATTTATGGTCTATGCCGTTGCGACGGATTCATGGGGCTCGCTCGTGCCGGACCAGATCACCGAACAGAACGCGCTCACCTATTTCGCCCGGCGCGGCGTGGCGGCGCAGTGGCGCACCTTCCTCCGCGCGATGATGGAGACGCTGGAAAGCCATCTCGACGCCCCCGGCCGCGAGGGGATGATGCGTCTGGTGGGCGCGCGCATGGCCGCGCTGATGCCGCTGCCCGCCTGTGCCACGCTGGGCGAGCTCGAGGCCCGCATCAACGACGCGCTTGCCACGGTGGACTGGGGCTATGTGCAGATGAGCCTCGACCTGGGCAACCGCACGATGGTGCTGCGCCACGTGGCGGCGCCGCTGGTGGGCACGCATGCGGACCTCAACGGCTCCTGGATCGGCTCGGTGCTGGAGGGGCTCTATGCGGGCTGGCTCGGCAGCCAGCCCGGCGCGGAGCCGAGCGTGCCGGTGCGGAAATGGTCGCCGGATGGCGCGGCGCTGCTGCTGCGCTACGCGAATATCCCCGGCTGACGCCTTCTCACCGGGCTTAAATCGCTCAGGCGGCGTGCAGCCGCAGATGCGCCATCCGGGTGACCTGCAAGGTCGCCTCATGCGTCGCCGCCAGAACGACCTTCGGTGCATGGCCCGCCTGCCGCGCCTCTTCCCAGCGCGCGGCGCAGAGGCACCAGCGATCGCCGGGCTTCAGGCCCGCAAAGCCGTATTCCGGCCGTGGCGTGGAGAGGTCGTTGCCGGTGGCGCGGGAGAATTCGAGGAAGCCCTCCGTCATCTCCGCGCAGACGGTGTGCAGGCCGAGATCGTTCTCGTCCGTATTGCAGCAGCCGTCGCGGAACCAGCCGGTGAGGGGCGCCATGCTGCAGGGCAGGAGCACGCCGCCGAGCACGTTGTGCGCGACGGGCCGTTCCTCGCGGCGCGGGATGGAACCGTCCGGCATTCATCCTCCCTCAAACAGGCGCGCCGAGCAGATGATGCGCACCCCGGTCCAATCGGGCCGCGACTGCGGCCGGCGCCGCCCAAGCCCCTTGCCGACCCGCGCTCCAGGAGCGGCCGGGGCGAGCCGCCCCAACCCGCCCGGGGGTCGGAGGGTCGACTAAGCGGCGGCCTTGATGGCCGCCGCCTTCACGTCGTCGCCGACGGCGCCGGCGAAGGTCTCGAAGTTCTTCTCGAAGAGGCCCACCAGCTTCTTCGCCGTCGCATCATAGGCCGCCTTGTCCTGCCAGGAGTCGCGCGGGTTCAGCACGTCACCCGGGATGCCCGCGACGGCCTTCGGAATGGCCAGGCCGAAGAACGGATCCGTCACGAACTCCACCTGGGCCAGCGAGCCGTCCAGCGCCGCGCGCAGCAAGGCGCGCGTGTGCTTGATCGACATGCGGTGGCCCGTGCCGTAGGCGCCGCCCGTCCAGCCCGTGTTCACCAGCCAGACCTGCGCGCCGTCGCGGGCGATCAGGCTCTCCAGCATGCGGCCGTAGACCTCCGGGTGGCGCGGCAGGAAGGGCGCGCCGAAGCAGGTGGAGAAGGTCGCCTGCGGCTCCTTGCCGAGGCCCTTCTCCGTGCCGGCGACGCGCGCCGTGTAGCCCGAGAGGAAGTGGTACATCGCCTGGGCCGGCGTCAGCTTGGAGATCGGCGGCAGCACGCCGAAGGCGTCGGCCGTCAGCATCACCACGTTCTTCGGCAGGCCGCCCATGCCGCCCGGCTGCGTGTTCGGGATGAACTCGATCGGGTAGCAGCTGCGCGTGTTCTCGGTGTAGCGGTTGTCGTCGAGGTCGAGCTTGCCGTGCTTGTCGGAGACCACGTTCTCGAGCACGGCGCCGAAGCGGTGCGAGGCATCCCAGATCTGCGGCTCGGCCTCCTTCGACAGCTTGATGACCTTGGCGTAGCAGCCACCCTCGAAGTTGAAGACGCCCGTCTCGGTCCAGCCATGCTCGTCATCGCCGATCAGCGCGCGCTCGGGATCGGAGGAGAGGGTGGTCTTGCCCGTGCCGGAAAGGCCGAAGAACAGCGCCGTGTCGCCATCCTTGCCGACATTGGCCGAGCAATGCATCGGCAGCACGCCTTGCGCCGGCAGCAGCCAGTTCATGACGGTGAAGATGCTCTTCTTGATCTCGCCGGCGTAGCTGGTGCCGGCGATCGCGATGATCTTCTGCTTGAAGGAGAGGCCGATCAGCGTGGTCGAGCCGGCGCGGCCGCCATCCTCGGCCGGGACCGATTCCAGCTCGGGCGCGTGCAGGATGGTGTAGTCGGGCGTGAAGCCCTCCAGCTCGGCCTCGGCCGGGCGGATGAACATGTTGCGCGCGAAGAGGGCATGCCAGGCATTGGTCGTGACCAACCGCACCTTGATGCGGTACTTCGGGTCGGCGCCGGCGTAGAGATCCTGGGTGAAGAGCTCCTTCTGGCCGCCGAGGTAGCCGCGGACGCGCTTCAGGAAGACCTCGTACTTCGCCGCATCCAGCTTCTGGTTGACCTTGCCCCACCAGACATCGGCCGAGGTCTCGGGCTCGTCCACGACGAACTTGTCGGCCACCGAGCGGCCGGTGTGCTGGCCGGTGATGCCGATGAAGGCGCCGTCGGCCGAGAGGCGGCCCTCGCCGCGCAGCATGGCCTGCTGGACCAGCGAAGCCGCCGTCAGATTGGCATGGACGGTGCCGTTGGTGACGCCGGTGCCGGCGAGGGAGTCGGTCATTCGCGGTTTCCCAGTGAAGCGGACGGCCGGAGGCGATCGCTCGTCCCGGCCCAGGCTGTTTCGAGGAGAGTTGAGACCGAATTAGGGCGGCTAAGCTCCGGTGACAATGCGCTAACACCTCGCGGAACCGCAGTTCGTCGCAAAAGACGCGAGGCGACCCGCCTACTGCGATGCACGATTGCCAGGACGGCCCCGTCGCGCGGCACGGATCAGCTCCGCGCGGACCGCGTCCGGGCCGGACGCGGGCGCCTCGAAGTCCAGCCGGAGGACGGTATCGCCAAGGACGAGATCCAGCCCGTCCACATCGACCGCGGCGAGGCGCCAGGCGCCTGGGCCGCCGCCGGGCAGGCCCCGTGCGATGGCGGCGATAGCGTCCGGATGGTCCTCGTTGACGTGCTGGATGATCTCCGCCTCCGCCGAGGCGATGGCTTCGACGGCGTCCGGATCGGGCAGCAGCCCGGCGAGGGGCAGCCGCGTCGCGCGGGCAAAGCCGCCGACGAGGAGAGCTCCGCCCGGCTTCACTCGCCAAAGACCGAAATCGCCGAAATCGGCATAGGCGGCGGCATAGGGATGCCGCGTGAGCCAGCGCGCCTTCAGCCCCGCATCTTCGATCCGTTCGGCGATGCCCGTGAGCGTGACGCGCGGCGCCGCCTGCGGATTGGCCGCCGTGGCCCCGCCCTGGAAGAGCAGGGCGCAGCGCGGCTCCCGCATCAGCTGCCGCGTGTGTTCGGAGAGCGTGGAAAGCCAGAGCAGCGGCGCCAGCTCCGGCGAGCAGGCTGGGGTGACGAGGCCCGCGAAGGGCTGCCCGTCGCGCTGCGTGGCCAGGGTGGCGGCCCGCGCGGCGCGGATGATCTTCCGGGCTTCGAAGCCTGAATCGTCGGTCATGGGGGAAGCCTGGGGCGGGAGGAGCCGGGCGTCCACCCGGCCCATGCCCCGGTGGTCAGCGGTAGGAGCAGGTGAAGCGGATCTGCGTGCCGACCTGGGCGGGCGCCGGGGCGCCCGTGCCGCCGGGGTTGCTCGTCCGAAGCGCCAGGACGGTGATGTCCTTCTGCTGGAAGGCGTTCAGATCGAAGCGGGCGATCGGGCGGAAGACGGTGAAGTTCCCGATGCGGGCGAGGGTGAGCATCGTCGCCGTCATCGCGCGGCGGTTCGGGTCCATGTTCTGGAACTGGCCGTGATACTCGACTTCGGCGGTCCGGCCGTTGGAGATCACGTTGCTGTAGAATGCGTTGGCGACCAGGCTGCCGTTGCAGTAGCGGGCCTGCTGGGCGGCGGCGGGGTAGGCGAAGGCGCTGGCGGCGACGGCGGCGGCGAAGGCGGCGGTCCGGGCGAAGCGGGTCATCTGGTCTCTCCTGGTCGGGGCGCCTTTCGGCTCGGTTGGAGAATGCGGCGCGGTGGCGTCGCCGGCCACCAGGCGGAACCGATCGCCGCGATAGGCCGCCGCCGAGGAAGGACTTCGCAAGCGCGATCAATCCGGCCTGGGGCATAGGCGGCGCATGACGCTCAGGACCGCCACCCTCACCGACCACGCCGCGCGCATCAGCCGCGCCGTCCGGCATTCCTCCGAACGGCTGGAGCGCACGCCCTTCCTCGAGGAGCTGGCCGGCGTCGCCGCCTTCTCGCCCTGCTACTTCCACCGGGTCTACCGCGCGCTGATGGGCGAGACGCCGGCCGAGACCCTGACGCGCCTGCGCCTGTCCCGCGCCGCCGCTGCCCTCATCCGCACCGGACAGACCATGTCGCGCATCGCCCGCGAGGCTACGGCTCGGTCGCCGCCTTCACCCGCGCCTTCCGCGAGGCCCATGGCCTCCCGCCCGGCGCCTATCGCCACCGCGCCGGCATCGGCGCCATCCTGGAGCACGAGATGACCGAAGTGATCTTCACCGAGCTGCCCGCCAGGCACCTCGCCACGCTGCGCCACATGGCGCCTATGCCGAGATCGCCGGCACCTTCGAGCGGCTCGCCGCCTGGGCGCGCGGCAGCGGGCTGGTCGGGCCGCAGACGCGGTTCTACGGGCTCTATCGGGACGACCCCGCACGCCGTTCCGTCCAGCACGGGATGCTCGGCCGGTTCCTCGCCGCTGGCGGGCAGCCATTCGCCGTAGAGCCGGTCTAGGCGCCCTTCAGGAAGCGCAGCCGGGCACAGCACAACGCCGGCAGCGAGAGCACTAGCTCAACGATTGCCGCACCCTGCCGCCGGCCGAGTGGCTGACCGACATTCTTCTGCCGCTGAAACGGAGATAGTTGCGAATCTGCCACGGCTGCGTCTGTTTTGTGCCTGAATCGCCGCCTATGAAGGGCGGCAAGGAGGCACCCATGCCGCAAACCATCGCCCTCGTGGACGACGACCGCAACATCCTGACCTCGGTCTCCATGACCCTGGAGCAGGAGGGCTATCAGGTCCGCACCTACACGGACGGCGAGAGCGCGCTGCAGGGCCTCATGGGCAAGCCGGCGGACCTGGCCGTGCTCGACATCAAGATGCCGCGCATGGACGGCATGGAGCTGCTGCAGCGGCTGCGCGCCCGCAGCGCCATGCCGGTCATCTTCCTCACCTCCAAGGACGAGGAGGTGGACGAGCTGATGGGCCTGCGCCTGGGCGCCGACGATTACATCACCAAGCCCTTCTCCCAGCGCCTGCTGCTGGAGCGCATCCGCGCGCTGCTGCGCCGGAACGAGGCGATGAAGCAGGAGAGCAGCGGCGTCGTCGCCGGTGGCCTGCTGGTCCGCGGCGACCTCACGCTCGACGAGACCAAGCACACCTGCATCTGGAAGGGGAAGCCGATCCAGCTGACCGTCACCGAGTTCCTGCTGGTGAAGGCGCTGGCGCTGCGTCCGGGCCTCGTGAAGAACCGCGACCAGCTGATCGACGCGGCCTATGGTGAGAACATCTATGTCGACGACCGCACCATCGACAGCCACGTGAAGCGGGTCCGCAAGAAGTTCCGCGCGCAGGACGACGAATTCGCGCAGATCGAGACGCTCTACGGGATCGGCTACCGCTACAAGGAGCAATAAGCGCCTTCAGCCGCGTAGGCGCAGGCCGATCTCGGTCAGCGCGCCGACGCGCGTGCAGCCCTGCACACGCGGGTCATGCACCTCGCCCCAGAGGCCGCGCGCGATGAAGACCGGATGCAGCCCCGCCGCCCGCGCCGGCTCCACGTCGTTGTCGAGACGGTCGCCGACATAGGCGATCTCGGCCGGCGCCGCGCCCGTGGCCTTTAGCACCTCGGCGAAGAAGCCCGGCTCGGGCTTGGACACGCCCCATTGGGCCGAGGTCGCGACGAAATCCGCGCCGAGGGACAGCGCCTCCAGCGCCTCGGCCACGCCGGGCGGCTGGTTGCCCGCGATGCCGACGCGGAACCCCGCCTGCCGCAGCGATGCGATGCCGGCGCGCACGTCGGGATAGAGATCCGCCTCGGCGGGAATTTCCAGCCCGTTCAGCCGGGCGCGATGGGCCTTGATGTCGACATGCGGCGCCAGCTCGCGGATGGTGCCGCCGATGCCCTTCTCTGCCGCGATGCCTTCGCGCAGCTTCTGCGTGAACGCCTCCTCGGTGAGCTCCAGCACATCGGCCCAGCCGCGGATCAGCCGCGCCTCGTCCACCAGCACGCCGCCGACGTCGAAGACGACCCAGGAGATCACCAGGTGAGCTCCAGCACGGCGATGCGGTTCTCGGAGCGCGGCAGCGCGCGGCCGACCAGCTTCTCCTCGTTGTACAGCGCATGGACCGCGCTTCCGGCGCGCCCGATCGGCAGCGCCCGGCTTGCCGTGGCAAGGCTGGCCACGCCCTCGCGCTTCTCCGCGACCTCCTGGTCGTCGATCAGCACCACGTCGCGCGGCCAGGAGAAGTAGCCGCGCGGGCGCGTCAGCCGCACGATGCAATCGGCGCCGCGCTCCGCCTCGGTCAGCGGCGCGGGCGGGCGGAGGTTCACCACGGCCGAGGAGCGCGGGAAATGCGAGCGGAAGTAGTGCGCGACCGGATGGCCCGGCACGCCCAGCACGATCTCGACCGGCATGTAGCGCCAGGCCGGCAGGACGGCGCCGCCCCAGGCGCCGTCCGCGCCCGTGGTCATGTTCAGCAGCGCGTCGCCCTCGCGCTGGCCCTGCCAGTCGAGCGTCCAGACCTCGACGGTGGCGCCGGCGACCGGGCGGTTGGTCGGCACGCCGTTGGACAGGCCGGTCACGATGCCGCCGATCCGCGGCCGCTCCTCCGGCACGACGCCCAGCATATGCGGCTCGCGGCCCGCGATATGCTTGAACTGCTCGCGGAAGGAGCGCCAGTGATAGGCCGTCTCGCGATGATCGAGGCCGGTCAGCAGGATGTTGGTGGCGCCGCGCAGCGCCGGCCCGTCCTGCGTGATGCCCGTCGGCGTGCCGGGCCGGCCGACATAGCGGCCGTCCGGCTGCGCATAGAGGTCGTTGTCGGAGCGGAGGGTGAGGAAGCTCGTGCCCGCGACCACGTCCGTGGGGCCGCCGTTGAGCCGGCGCAGGAACGGCGCGCGGCCGTTGAACTCGCTGCCCGGGTTGAACTCCCAGTCGTAGACGCCGCGGTTGGGCGTGCCGCAGGTGACGACATGGCTCACCTGCGCGGCCCCGGCCGGCCGCGAGACGAAGTCGCGGATCGGGTAGCCGCCGCGCGAATTGCCGACGAGCGCCACGCGGGCCGCCCCCGTCCTCGCGCGCAGCTCCGCGACGGCGGCGGCCAGGCGCTCCGTCTGCTCGGCGCTGGAGCTGCGGTCCGACTGGGCCACGGCGTCGTCGGCGCGGGCCACCGGGTCGGGCAGGCTGATCGCCGTCATCCGGGCGCGCGGCCAGTTGTTGGATTCGAAACGCCAGAGCGTCGTCATCCACAGGGCCGCGTGGTCGCCGTTGCCGTGCACGAAGAGGATGGGTGTCCGCGCCGCGTCCTGCGCGGAGGCGGCGCGGAGGAAGGGCAGGGCGAGCGCGGAGCCCAGCAGCGCGCGGCGGGCGAGGGTCATGTTCAGCCGTCCAGCCTGATGCCCAGCTCGCGAATCAGCGGGCGCCAGAGCGCGTTCTCGGCGGCCACGAAGGCCTCGAACTGCGCCGGCGTCCACGGCTGGTAGTCGATCCCCAGCCCCCGCATGCGCGAGGTGATGTCCGGCGACTGGATCGCGGCGATCATCTCGGCGGAGAGCCGGGCGACGATGGCCGCCGGCGTCGCCTTCGGCACGCTCATCCCCTGCCAGCCATAGGCCACGGTGTTGGGGTATCCCAGCTCGGCCATGGTCGGCACCTCCGGCGCGTCGGGCGTGCGGGCCTCCGTGAGCGCGGCGAGCGCGCGCACCTTGCGGTCGCGGATGAAGGGCAGGCCGGTCGCGGTGTCGATCACCACGCAGTCCACCTGGCCCGCGAGCAGGTCCTGCATGGCGGCCGGCCCGCCGCGATAGGGGACGTGGGTCACGTCGATGTTGGTGCGGCGCCGCACCAGCTCCATCGCCAGGTGATGCGGCGAGGCGACGGCCGGCGTGCCGTAGGTGACGGAGCGTTGCCGCGAGGCCGCCAGAAGCCCGGCAAAATCGGCCGGCGCGCCCTCGGGCCGCACGACGATGTAGAGCGGGAAGCGGCCGATGAAGCCGGCCCCGGCGAGGTCGGTGTCCGGATTATAGGGCAGCCGCGTGTAGAGCGCCGGGTTGTAGGTCAGGATGCCGTTGTCGACATGCAGCCAAGTATAGCCGTCGGCGGGCGCGCGCGAGACCGTCTCGCTCGCCAGCACGGCGCCGCCGCCGGGCCGGTTCTCCACCACGACGTTCTGGCCGAGCCGCGCGGACATCGCCGCGCCGATGAGCCGCGCGAAGGTGTCCGAGGCGCCCCCCGGCGGATAGCCGACGATCCAGCGGATCGGGCGCTCCGGGAAGCTCTGCGCCGGCGCCGCCTGCGGCAGCATGGCCGCCATGGCGGCGCCCGATCGGAGGAGGTTGCGGCGTGCCAGCATGGGTCGGTGTCTCCGGGATGTCGGGGCATCATGAAGGGCCGGCGCCGGCCTTCCAAGACGTCATCCCCAAACGGCGCCGGACTTCGGCATGGGCGGGTCGGTGCAGAGGCGGTTGCGGCCGCCGCGCTTGGCCTCGTAGAGCGCCGCATCCGCCCGCTCGACGAGATGCGCGGCCGCCTCGCCCGGTTCCGCCACCGCGAGGCCCAGCGAGACGGTCACGCCGAGCCGCTGCCCGGTGTGCTGCCCCCCTTGGCGGATGAGGAGCGAGGCGCCGCCGACGCGGGCGCGGATCGCCTCCGCGGTGCGCGCCGCCTCCTGCAGGCCGTGGCCGCGCAGGATCACGCAGAACTCCTCGCCGCCGAAGCGCGCCGCCAGCGCGTCCTGGCCGGCCCCCAATGCCTGGGACAATGTCGCCGCCAGCAGGCGCAGCACGTCGTCGCCCACGTGATGGCCATGCGTGTCGTTCACCGCCTTGAAGTGGTCCACATCCACCATGACCAGGGCGAGCGGCAAGGTTCCCGCCTCCTCCAGCCCGGCGCGGAGCGCCTCGTCCAGGCAGCGGCGGTTGGCGAGGCCGGTGAGCGGGTCGGTCGTGGCCTGGCGCCGCGCCTCGGCGAGTTGGGCATGGAGCTCCTGCGTCTTGCGGGCGGTTTCGGTCAGGCGCCGCGCGGCGGCGTCGCTCCGGCGGCTGACCTCGCGCGTCTCGGCGACCAGGCGCTGCAGCACGGCGCCCAGGGCCTCCGGGCCGTCCGAGAGGCCGTCGGAGGCCTCGCGCAGCGATCCGCCATAGCGTGTCGCGGCCTCCCGTGCCCCATCCACCAGGGTCACCGCCTCGGAAACGGCGCCCTCCAGCCGGCGCGACATCTCGTGCAGCGAGAGGGCCTCGTGCCCCGCCTCGAAGAACTGCGCGTGCAGCTCGTCCATCCGGGGCTGGGCGATACGCCCGCCGCCCTCCAGCGCCGCATCCAGCGCGTAGCGCAACCCGGGCTCCGAGCCGCCATGGTAGCTGAACCAGATGAGGTAGTTGGCCGGCGTGGGCGAGAGCCCGTTCTGCAGCATGGAGGCCATGGCCGCATGCGCGAGCACGAGGCTCGGATCCTTGCGCGGGGGCGCCGGCGGCGGTTCCGCGATGGCGGCGGTGGGAAAGGACATTCTCGGCTCGGCATCCCGTTCGTTCCGCGCCCAGAAGACCACCATAAGGTGAACAGGAGGTTTCCGCCGGCGCGGATTCAGCCGAGGCCGGTGATCGCCTTCACCGCGAGCATCCACAGGGGCAGCGTGAGGACTGAAAGAAAATGCTCCGAGGAGGTGATCGCCGCCATCAGCGGCGCATCGCCGCCCATGGCGCGCGCCATGACGTAGGAGGTGGCGGCCGTCGGCAGTGCCATGAACAGCACGGCGATGGTGGTGGCCAGCGGCGGGAGGTCCAGCCAGAGGCAGGCCGCCAGCGTCACCGCCGGCACGATCAGCAGCTTGAGGAACGCGGTCGCGAGCTGCAGCGGGATGCGGTCCGCCAGCGCCTCGACGGAAAGCGCCGCGCCCACGGCCAGCAGGCCCAGCGCCACCGAGGCGCGGCCCAGGGATTCCATCAGCGGCTTCAGGCCCGGGGGCAGCCCACCCAGCCAGGCCACGAGGAAGCCGGCCACGCAGGCCAGCATGAGCGGGTTGCGCAGGATCTGCCGCAGGATCGGCCAGGGCCTGAACCCCTTTTCCGAGGCGAAGGCGGCGTTGCTCACGAACTGCACGAAGGGGACGATCAGCCCCGAGGAGACGGCGCCGAGCGCGATTCCCGGCAGGCCGAACATGGCGCCGGCCACCGCGAAGCCGATCAGATTGTTGAAGCGGATGCCGCCCATCACGACGCTCGTCATCGAGGCATGGCCCTGGCGGTGATGCCGGGAGATCAGCAGCGAGAGCACGGTGCCGATGCCGAGCGCGATCCAGATCGCGACCAGCATGCCGAGGATCGGAACCTCGCCCAGCCGCACCGAGCCGATCGCCGCCACGAGGAGCGAGGGCAGCAGCACCCAGAAGATCAGCTTCTCGATGCCGGCCCAGATGGCGTCGTCGCGCAGCAGCCGTCGCTTCAGGACCGCGCCGAGCGCCAGCATCCCGAAGCACGGCACGAAGGCATCGATGTAGGGGAGCACGGTCAGAGCATCTTCAAGGCGGGCCGACCTCGCCCGGCCAAGGCACGCGGCAAGTCTGGCTCACGCACCGAGTTCGAGCGGCGCAGCGTTTTCGTCGGACGGAGCCTGGTGCGATGCGCCCTGCGCCGCGAGGTCCCGCAGGCAGGAGGCCTCGGTGCGCTGCGCCAGGCCGCCGGCACGCGCCTGCACATGCGCCACGCGCGGCCCCGCCTCGGAGGGATACATCACGATGTCGAGCTGGCAGCCGCCGCCGGCATAGAGCCAGACCTCGGCCGGTCCCTCCTCGCGACGGAGGATGGGCTCGCCCAGCGCGGCGCGCACCGCCGCGGGCGAGGCGCCGAGCAGCGCGGAGGCCATGCGTGGAGCCGGAGCAGGCCGGCGCGCGGCGGCGGGCCCGGCCATGCGGCCCGGGACGCGGGGCGGGAGCGGGGCGGCCGAGGGCGCGGAAGGCGGCACGCCCAGCGCCTCCAGGCTCGCGCGATGGGAGGCGAGGGCGGCCCGAGCCGCCTCGACCTCGCGATCCGGCCCCGTGGCGCAGGCCGCGAGAAGAAGGGGCAGGAGGAGGACCCAGCGCGGCATCGCGCGAACATCCCGGAAGAAGGTTAAGCCCGCCTGCAGGAAGCGGGCCCCAGGATCCAGACAAGACCCTGGGTCAAAGCAAGATCCGGCGTCAAACCAGGATCAGGTGCCCTCGCCCTGCAGCATCTCCATGCTACCGACGATCTGGCCGCCCTCCTCGACGGAGAGCTTCTTGTATCGCGCCATGCCCTTCACCTTGCCGGTGGAGCGGATGACGAGGTTGCCGCGCGCCGTCAGCGTGCCGTCGAAGAGCCCCCCGATCTCGGCGTCCTCCACCTGGACCTCGCCGCGGAAGACGCCGGTCTGGGTCACCGAGAGCTCGGCGGCCTGGATCATCTGGCTCTCGACCGTGCCGTCGACCACCAAGCGCTCGGCATCCGCCACCGTGCCCTGCAGGCTGATGCCGCGGCCGACGATCAGCGTGCGGCGGTCGGCCTGGCCCTCGACGCGCGGCGTGCGGGCCGGCGAGGCGGGGGCGCCGGGCACGCCCGGCCGGGCCGGGGCAGCGCCGGGCTTCGGCGGCACGCCCATCGGCGCGCTGTTCGCGGACGGCGCACGGTAGGTCGGCATTGTCAGCTCGGAGTCGCGCGAGGTCGGAACGCTCACCGACTCCTGCGGGCCCTGGGCCTCAGAACCGTCATCCTTCTTGCGGCCGAAGATCGACATGCGGGCAATCCTTCAAGTTCTAGGCGTTGGAACAGGTTTATAACGGCCGGCCTCTTGGGGGCAACGGCAGGTTGCAATTTATCGCGCCGGCTTTGCAATCGGCCGGTTTGGCGGCTACGCCTCCCGTTGCGACGCAACAGGATCCCGCCCCGCATGACCCCACCCACGCTCGATATTCTCGGCATCGGCAATGCCATCGTGGACGTTCTTGCGCCCACGGATGAGACCTTCATCGCCGAGCGCGGCCTGCCCAAGGGCGGGATGCGGCTGATCGACGCGGCGGAGGCCGAGGCGCTCTACGCCGCCATGCCGGCCGGAGTCGAGAGCTCGGGCGGATCGGCGGGCAACACCTGCGCGGTGGCCGCCGCGCTGGGTGCCAAAGTGGGCTTCCTGGGCAAGGTCGCCGCCGACCAGCTCGGCGAGGTCTTCGCCCATGATATCAAGGCGGTGGGCGTGCATTTTCCCACCCCGCCGCTCTCCGGCGCCGCCCCCACGGCGCGCTGCCTGATCCTGGTCACGCCCGACGGGCAGCGGACCATGAACACCTTCCTCGGCGCCTGCGTCACCTTCGGCGAGAAGGATGTGGACGCCGCCGAGGTGGCCCGCGCCAAGGTCGTCTACCTGGAAGGCTACCTCTTCGACCCGCCGGAGGCGCAGGCCGCCTTCAGGGCCGCCGCCCGCGCCGCCCATGCCGCCGGCCGGAAGGTGGCGATCACCCTCTCCGACCCCTTCTGCGTCGGCCGGCACCGCGAGGCCTTCCGCGCCTTCGTGAAGGAGGAGGCCGACATCCTCTTCGCCAACGAAGCCGAGATCCTGGCCCTCTACGAGATGGACGACTTCGAGGCCGCCGCCGCCCAGGCCGCCCAGGAGGTCGAGATTGCGGCCCTGACCCGCAGCGAGCACGGCTCGATCATCCTCTCCGGCGGCGAGCGGCACCTGGTCGCCGCGCAGCCCACCACGGTCGTCGACACGACGGGCGCCGGCGACGCCTATGCGGCCGGGTTCCTGGCCGCCTGGGCCAGGGGACTCTCCTTGCCCATGGCCGGGCGCTGGGGCAGCATCGCGGCCGCCGAGGTCATCAGCCATTACGGGGCCCGGCCGCTCGTGAACCTGAAGGAGCTCGTGGCATGATCCGCCTGATCGCCCTCGCGCCGCTGCTCGTGCCGATGCTGTTGCCCACGGCGGCCTCAGCCCATCGCGGCGAGCGCTTCGAGACCATCGCCCAGCTCGCGCAGAACGATTCGATCCGCGAGCTGCAGCGCCTCCAGGCCAATCCGGACCAGCCCCCCGGCGTGGCCGCTCAGCGGCGCGACGCCGCCGAGGTGGATGCGGCGAGCCTGGACGACGCGGCGGGCCAGCTCCAGGGCGCGCTGACGGCGTTGCGGGCCGGCCGCCCCGGCCCTGCCAACGAGTTCCTCGAGCGTGCCGAATCCCGCCTGCTCACCCGCAGCACGGCGCCTGCCCGCGCCGGCGAGGCGGTGAGCGGCGGCCCCATCGGCCGCATCGCCGCCGCCCGCGCCGCCCTGCTGCGCAACGACCGCGCCGGCGCCCAGCGGGAGGTCGAGGCCGCCCTGGTCGCGATCGACCGCCCCAGCCGCCGCCCGCGCTGAGGCCGCGATGACGCCGGACCTTCCCGAAGCTCCGCCGCCGATCCGGGACGCGATCCTCGACTGGCTCGACCGCTTTTCCGCCACGGTGCGCGAGGTGGACTACCGGAGCGCCTACCCCTTCTGGCACCCGCGCATCATCGCCTTCGGCACGGTCCAGGCGCTGGTCGAGGGGCTGGAGCCCTGGCGCGACCAGCAATGGGAGAGCGTCTGGCCGAAGACCAGCGACTTCCGCTTCCCCCGGGATGCGGCGCGCGTGCTGGCCAGCCCGGACGGGCGGATGGCGGTGGCGATCGCGCCCTTTACCTCGACCGGCTACGCGCCGGACGGCACGCCCTTCGACCGGCCCGGCCGCGCCACGCTGATCCTGGTGCCCGGCGGCACCGAGGGATGGCTCGGCGTGCACAGCCATATGTCCCTGAGGCGCGGCGTTCCCGCCGACAGCCACGGGAACCGGCCCGTGAAGGCCCGTTAGGCCGCGCTTCCACTCCTCGACGCGGATCGGCCGCGCGGGCGCCGCCTACCGGCAGATCAGCCGGGTGTTCCCGGTGATGCGGGTTCCGTCCACGATGGCCGTGCCGTTGGCCAGGATATACTCGCGGAACGTCCGGCTGTTCAGCGTCTGGGTGGAATAGATGTCCCGGTTGGGCTGCGCGTTGACCATCTGGAACCGGACATCGAACCGGATCGGCTGCATCGACGAGTTGGCGATCCGCGCCACGTAGTTCCAGGTGCCGCCCGAGCCAGGCCGCGTCTGGGCATATTGCACCGCGAGCCGGTCCGGCCCCAGGCAGGACTGCTGGGCCTGAGCAGCGGAAGCGGTGCCGAAGACGAGCATCGCCGCAAATACATGTTTCATCATGATATTTGTTTCCCCAACGCGGCGAGGATATGCCTCGGGACCGAGACGACTGCAACGGCCGGTTCTGTCTCGTCCGTCACATCTCCGCGACTGTCCATGCGGCGACGAGACTCTCACATGAGACCCGCGCATGACGTGGATCGCATCTCCGCTGGCAATTTTGTTGCGGCGCCCCTATGTGTGCGCCGCAGCACAGCTTCATGACCGATCAACGCCGCCCGGGCATCTTCGCGCGCGGGCCAACCCACGCCCGGAATCCCGACCCCATGACCAGCATGCGTAACCTCGCGATCATCGCGCACGTCGACCACGGCAAGACCACGCTCGTCGACCAGCTCCTCAAGCAATCCGGTACCTTCCGCGAGAACCAGCAGGTGGCCGAGCGGGCGATGGACCGCAACGACCTGGAGCGCGAGCGCGGGATCACCATCCTCGCCAAGTGCACGGCGGTCGAGTGGAAGGGCGTGAAGCTCAACATCATCGACACCCCCGGCCACGCCGATTTCGGCGGCGAGGTGGAGCGCATCCTCTCGATGGTGGACGGCGCCATCCTGCTGGTCGACGCGGCCGAGGGCGTGCTGCCGCAGACCAAGTTCGTGCTCGGCAAGGCCCTGGCCCGCGGCATCCGCCCCATCGTGGTCGTGAACAAGGTCGACCGCCAGGACGCCCGCCCGCATGAGGTGCATGACGAGGTGTTCGACCTCTTCGCCAGCCTCGACGCGACGGACGAGCAGCTTGACTTTCCCATGCTCTTCGCCTCCGGCCGCCAGGGCTGGGCCGATGAGGTGATGGAAGGCCCGCGCGAGAACCTGGACGCGCTCTTCGCCCTGGTCGTCCGCCATGTGCCCGAGCCGACCGTCCTGCCGGACGCGCCCTTCGCGATGAACGCGACGCTGCTGGAATACGACAACTTCCTGGGCCGCATCCTGACCGGCCGCATCGAGCAGGGCACCGCCCGCGTCAACATGCCGGTGAAGGTGCTGCGCGCCGACGGCACGGTGGCCGAGACCGGTCGCCTGTCGAAGCTGCTCTCCTTCCGCGGCCTGGAGCGGGTTCCGGTGGACGAGGTGCATGCGGGCGACATCATCGCCATCGCGGGCCTGTCGGACACGACCATTCCCGACACGATCTGCGCCCCCGACCAGGCCACGCCGCTGCCGGCCATCCCGGTCGACCCGCCGACGCTCGCCATGACCTTCCGCGTCAATGACGGCCCGCTGGGCGGCCGCGAGGGCAAGAAGGTGACGTCGCGCCAGATCCGCGACCGCCTGATCCGCGAGGCCGAGGGCAATGTCGCCATCCGCATCCGCGACAGCGAGGAGACGGATGCCTTCGAGGTGGCCGGCCGCGGCGAGCTGCAGCTGGGCGTGCTCATCGAGACCATGCGCCGCGAGAGCTTCGAGCTCACCATCGGCCGCCCGCGCGTGCTGATGCGCGAGAACCCCGAGACCGGCGCGCGCGAGGAGCCCTTCGAGGAGGTGCTCGTCGACGTGGACGAGGCCTATACGGGCGTGGTCGTCGAGAAGCTGTCCATCCGCAAGGCGCAGATGCAGGACATGCGCCCCTCGGGCGGCGGCAAGACGCGCATCACCTTCATCATGCCCTCGCGGGGCCTCATCGGCTACCACTCGGAGTTCCTCACGGACACGCGTGGCACGGGCATCATGAACCGCCTGTTCCACGGCTATCTGCCCTTCGCCGGCACGATCGAGGGTCGCCGCAACGGCTCGCTGATCTCCAATGTGGACGGCGAGACGACGCAGTACGCGCTCTTCGCCCTGCAGGAGCGCGGCCACCTCTTCGTCGACCCGGGTGCGAAGGTCTATGAGGGCCTGATCATCGGCGAGAACTCGCGCGGCGACGATCTCGAGGTGAACCCCGTCAAGGAGAAGAAGCTCACCAACATCCGCGCCGCCGGCAAGGATGACGCGCTTCTGCTGGTGCCGCCGCGCAAGATGAGCCTGGAGCAGGCGATCGCCTATATCGAGGACGACGAGCTGGTGGAGGTGACGCCTTCGGCCATCCGCATCCGCAAGCGCTACCTGGATCCGAACGAGCGCAAGCGCATGAGCCGCAAGGCCGAGGGCCTGCCGGTCAAGGGCGAGGCGGCCTGAAGACCACCGCGAGGGGCTCCGCTCCTCGCGGAACCCGCGGCGCAGGCCCCTTGGGGCGTTGCGCCGCGTTACATCCTGCCCTGGTTCCGCGGCAATCAGGCCCCGAACCTGCCTTGGCCCGGACCCATCCTCCCCTGGATCGCAAATTCCTGCGAGGGAGGTTTCCAATGTCGAAGTTCTTCATCGCCGCTGCTCTGGGTCTCGGCCTGCTCTCGGCGGGGCCGGCGGCCAACGCCGCCACGGCGCTGCGCGTCGATGCCCATGCGGAGGTGACGCCGGTGCATTACCAGGGCGGTCACCACGGGCGGCACTATGCACCCCCTCGGCGCCACCATCATCACCATTATGCGCCGCCGCCTCGCCATTACGGTTGGCACGCGCCGGTTCATCGCCCGCATCGCCAGTACGGCTGGCGCTAGGGCCCTTCCTTCGGAAGGGCTGGCACAAGCGCCCGAGCCCTTGATGGTCCAGACGATTTGCTTCCGGTGGCTCGACCCACGGCGGTCATGCCCCGAAAAGCGCCGTCTGGGGCTCCAACCATGCCGCCGCGCCTGGCCTCCAGGCGCGGCATACATGTTTTGTCATATTTCCGACACTCAGCGACGGCCCGCTCCCGGCATCTGACGCGAAAGGCAATCACGCCTACGCAGAGGATACCATCGCATGTTCCGCCCGCTTCTCGTCGCGGGGCTCCTGATTTCGGGTGCCGCCGTAGCCGGCCCGGATATCCGCTCCATCCCCGGCGGCGTGCACGGCAGCGCGCCAGCCAGAATCATCGGCACCGATGGTGGCGGTCTGCCCGTTATTCAGCGCCCGGAAATCCCGGCCTCGCGCGTCGTGAGGAACGGCGTCGCGCGCCTGGCCACGACGGGCGACGATCGCACGATCACGTATTCCGGCGCGGGTCGCGGGAGCTTCGGCGCCGCCCGGTCCCCCAGCATCGTCAGCAACGAGAACGGACGCCCTGAGCTCCGCTACTCGAACTGACGTCCAGGGCGCGCGGCGGGGGTCGTGCGCTTCTTTTCGTGTCCGACAACAAGGGAGAGACTAGCATGTTCCGCAACAGTCTGATGGCGGCCGCCGCGATGATCGTGTTCGGCTCGGGCGCCGCGCTCGCGCAGGGCGCGCCCGGCGGCGAGACCTGGCAATTCCAGTGCCCGGCCGCCGGCACCACCGTCGAGCAGTCCAGCGGCGCCGCGCTGCGCTACCGCGCGGCCGCCGCGGCGCCGGCCACCTGCAATGTCGGCGGCCAGCCGCGCCTGCTCGGCTACTGGTCGGTGCGCGAGGGCTTCTTCCAGGCCGGCGGCGCGCGCCTCGCTGCGGCCTTCTCCCAGGGGGTGGACCTGAACCGCATGGAGCCGGTGACCTTCGAGTATTTCGGCCCCAACCGCTTCGCCATCAGCACCCACTACCAGGAGACCTGGCGCGCCGCGCCCGGCGGCGCGGTCACGACGCCGGCCGGAACCTTCGACACGGTGAAGGTGACGCGCGACTTCCAGGTCATCGGCGCGGTCTTCAGCTACACCCAGTCCGTCTGGTTCGACCGGGCGACCAACGCGCCGGTCCAGGCGCGGGTGGAGCACCTCAATCCGGTCCAGGCCTCGACCCTGGTGAACTGGGTCGCGACTGACGTCTCGCGCAGGCAGGCCACCGCCGCGCGCTGACGCATCTCACCCGGCGGGCAGGGCGATCCGCACGCCCAGCCCGCCCAGCTCCGCCTCGCGCAGCTCCAGGTCGCCGCCCTCCGCCGTGGCGAAGCGAAGGGCGGTGGTGAGGCCGAGGCCGACCCCGCTGCCGCCGCGCGACGGGTCCAGCCGTACGAAGGGGGCCAGCGCCTGCTCTCGCCGGTTCGCCGGAATGCCCGGCCCGCGGTCGGTGACGTCGATCACCGCCTGCCGCCCCTCGCGGCGCAGGGTGATCCGCACCGGCGGAGCGCCGTGCTGCAGCGCATTGGTCACGAGGTTGCGAATGGCCCGCTTCGCGGCGACGCGCCTCAGTGGGATCACGCAGCGTGCGGGACCGAGGTAGGCGACGTCGTGCCCTCCATCGGACGCTTCGCTCGCGAGGGTCTGCAGGATGGCCGCGAGATCGGTGTCCACCGAGGGCTCCGCGTCGCGGCCCTCGCGGAAATAGGCCAGCGCGCCGGCGACCATCGCCTCCATCTCCGCCACCTCCGCCTCGATCTCCGCGCGCTCCTGGCCGGGCGGCAAAAATCCCGCGCGCAGGCGAAGGCGCGCGAGCGGCGTGCGGAAGTCATGGCTGAGCGCGGCGAGGGCCTCGGTACGATCCTCGATCAGCCGGGCGATGCGGGCCTGCATCGCGTTGAAGGCCTGTGCCGCGTGGCGCACCTCGACGGGGCCGGTGGTCGGCAGCTTCGCCGGACGGGGATCGCGGCCCAGCCGGTCGGCGGCCTCGGCCAGCCGGCGCAGCGGCTGCGTCATCCAGCCCAGGATGGGGAAGGCGACAAGCAGGATGCCGAGCGCCATGGCCGAGACGGGCAGCCAGTGGCCGGGCTTCACGGGAAAGCCCGCATAGGGCGGCGGCTGGGCGGCGAAGTGGATCCAGCCCCCGCCCGGCGCGGCCACGGCGCCGCTCGCGGCGGCTCCGACCATCGCGCGCACGACCGGGCCCGATTCCCCGAGCTGCTCGAAGAGTTCGGGAAAGCGGTGGGGCGCCGCGACCGGGGCCGAAGGCGGCGTCGCCCGCCATCGCAGCTCAAGGCCGGGCAGCGACCATTCGCGCACGACCGTGTCGCGCTCCGCCTCGGGCTGGCCGGCCGAGACGGCACTTGCAGCCAGGATCCGGTCCGCGAGGCGCGTCTCGAAGGCCAAAAGCTCGGCCCGGTGCAGCGCACGGTCGTGGATCAGCATGCTGCCGGCGTCGAGGAGGGTGAGCCCGCCCACCAGGACCAGCATCGTCCGTCCCGCCAGGCTGTCGGGCCGCACGAGGTTCCAGAGGCTCATCCGCGCGCCACGCTCGGCACGAAGAGGTAGCCGCTGCCGCGCACCGTCTTGATGATGGCAGGGCTGCTCTCGTTCGGCTCGATCTTGCGGCGCAAGCGGCTGACCTGCACGTCCACCGCGCGCTCCGAGCTCTCGGTTCCCATCCGCCGCTTGGCGACCTCCATCAGCCGCTCACGGCTCAGCACGCGTTGCGGCTGCTGAAGGAAGGCCAGCAGCAGGTCGTATTCGGCGCCGGAGAGGTCGACCGCCGCACCGGCCGGGGAAAAGAGCTCACGCCCCCTGAGATCGAGCATCCAGCCGGCGAAGTGCAGCCGGCGCTCGGAGCGGGCCGGCTCGGCCGGATCGCCCATGGAGCGGCGCAGCAGCGCGCGCACACGGGCCACGAACTCGCGCGGGCCGAAGGGCTTGGCCACATAGTCGTCCGCGCCCATCTCGAGGCCGAGCACGCGGTCCGTCTCATCCCCCCGCGCGGTGAGCATGAGGATGGGCACCTGGCTCCGCGCCCGCAGCCGGCGGCACAGGTCGAGCCCCGAGGGGCCCGGCAGCATCACGTCCAGTACGACAAGGTCGGGCGGCGCGGCGCCGTCATCGAGCAGCTCCCACATCTCGCGGCCGTCGCGCGCGGGCGTGACGCGGAAGCCCGCCTCGCGCAGCAGTCGTCCGACGAGATGTCGCATCTGGCCGTCATCTTCCACCACCAGGATATTCGCGTCTGGGTCGAGAAGCCTTTCCTCGCGCCGATCCAAGTCCCACTCTCCCACGCGCCCTCTGCGCCCGTTCCAGGGCGGAGGGCGGCCCGGCGATATCAAGATTTTGCGAGGCCGGTCCTGATCAAGGCACCACGCCCATGGCCTGGTTCACCCGCGAGCGCGCGCGGCTGGCATCGACGCTCGCGCGCCCCTCGTCATTCGCGGCCTCCAGCCGGAGCTGCCGCACGCGGTAGAGGTCGAAGGTCCCCGTCTCGCCGCTGCGGAACGCGCGGACCGCGATCCCCTCCTGCTCGTTGGCGACCGCCAGCCGCTGCCGCGCCAGCCGCAGCGCCTGCTCCGACGCGGCCAGTTGCGCCCGGGCCCGCCCGACCTCCGCCTCCACGAGGCGCCGCGCCTGCGCCAGCAGCGCCACCGCCTGCGTCACCTCGCTCTGCGCCGCGGCGCGGCGGGGCGCGTTGCGCGCCTCGGTCGCGAGCGGCAGGCGGAAGCGCAGGCCGATGCTCGTCGAATCGTTGGTGCCGCGGCCGTTCTCCTGCCGCAGGAAGGTGCCGAGC
Organism: Roseococcus sp. SYP-B2431; assembly: GCF_004336745.1. GTDB lineage: Bacteria > Pseudomonadota > Alphaproteobacteria > Acetobacterales > Acetobacteraceae > Roseococcus. The sequence goes on along the minus strand of NZ_SJXD01000028.1, from coordinate 328,158 downwards.
TCGGGATTGTCGCGCGGCGTGGCCGCGACCAGGCGCTGCCGCGACTCCGCATGGGCGACGGCAGCCTCGGCGGCGCGCAGGGCAGGGTGCGATCCGCGCGCGCGGATCGCCTCCACCGGCAGGTTCGGCTCCATCCCGCCCGTCATCACGCGATAGGCTGCGACGGCGAGCGCGGCGGTCGATTCCGCCTGGGCCAGGCTGAGCTCGGCACCCAGCGTCTCGTTGCGCGCGAGCAGCGCCTCGGTGGGCGGGATGTCGCCGAGCTCGGCGCGGCGCGTGACGTCGCGCGCGATCTCGCGCGCGGTGCCGAGGCGGTCGCGCGCCAGCTGCACGGCGCGGCGCGCTTCCGCGGCGTCCCACCAGGCTTCGCGCAGCAGGCCCGCGACCTCCAGGCGGCGCAGCAGGATGCGCTGGTCGTATTCGGTGACGGCGTGCTCCACCGTGCCGCGCAGCGCGCTGCGCTGGCCGGGCAGCCACAGGGGCGCGGCGAAATCCATCTCCATCTCGCGCTGCTCGCGCGGGCCGCGCGTGTCGGAGCGGAAGGAGCCGCTGATCGAGGGCGGGCCCGCGATCGCCGAGCGCGCGGTGATGCCGCGCGCGCCGGCGGCCATGCGCTGCGCCTCCAGCGCCCGCATGCTGGCGTCGATCGCCAGCGCGGCTTCCAGGTGCTGCGACAGAGAGCTGCTCTGTGCGGCCAAGGCGGGTGGCCGGGCGCGCTGGCGCGCCGTGTTCTGGGCATGGGCGGAGAGGGGCAGCAGCAAGGCCGCGCCCAGCATCAGGATCTTCATCGGTGTCACTCCGCCGGCGCGTGCTGGATTTCGGGCGCCGCGGCCGGTTTCGGCCGGGGCAGGGCGAAACGCTCGTAGAGGATGGGCAGCAGCACCAGCGTCAGCACCGTCGCCGTCACGAGGCCGCCGATGACGACGATGGCCAGCGGCTTCTGGATCTCGCTGCCCGGCCCCGTCGCGAAGAGGAAGGGCACCAGCGCCAGCGCCGCGATGGCGGCCGTGAGCGTCACCGGCGTCATGCGCCGCCGCGCGCCCTCGCGGACGGCCGCCTGCAGCTCCAGCCCCTCCTCCGCGACGAGGCGGTTGATGTAGCTGATGAGCACCACGCCGTTCAGCACCGCGATGCCGATCAGCGTGAGGAAGCCCACCGAGGCCGGCACCGAGACGAACTCGCCCGAGGCCCAGAGCGCGATCATCCCGCCGATCAGCGCGAAGGGCACGTTGCAGAAGACCAGCGTCGCCTGCCGCACCGAGCCGAAGGTGAGGAAGAGCAGCAGGAAGATCGCGGCCAGCGCGATCGGCACCACGATGGACAGCGTGGCCATCGCGCGCTGCTGGTTCTCGAACTGTCCACCCCAGATCAGGCGGTAGCCCGGCGGCATCTGCACGCGCTGCTGCACCGCCGCCTGCGCCTCGGCGACGAAGCCGCCGATGTCGCGCCCGCGCACATTGGTGAGCACGGTCGCGAAGCGCTCCGCCTGTTCGCGGATCACCTGCACGGGGCCGTCCTCCTCGCGGATATCGGCCACCTGGCTCAGCAGCACGGTACCGCCGCCCGGCAGCGCGATCTGGACGCGCGAGAGGCCGCCGGCCGAGGCGCGCAACCCGTCCTCGCCGCGCAACAGCACGGGGATGCGGCGGTCGCCCTCCAGCACCACGCCCACATCGCGCCCGTCCACCCAGACGCGCAGCGCGTCCTGCACGTCGCTGGCGTTGAGGCCCAGGCGGCCGGCCGCGAGGCGATCGATCTCGACGGTCAGGTAGGCCATGCCGCCGTTGCGCAGCGCGAAGACATCGGAGCTTCCGGGAATCTCGCGCACCGCGGCGGCGATGTCGCGCCCGATGCGGTTCAGCTCCTCGAGGTCCGGGCCGATGACCTTGATGACCACGTCGCCGCGCGAGCCGATGATCATCTCCTGCACGCGCATGTCGATGGGCTGGTTGAAGGAGAAGCTGATGCCGGGGACGCTCTCCATCACCTGCCGGATCGCATCCATCACGGCGGCCGTGCCGCCCTCGCGTATCTCCGGCCGCCATTCCTCGACCGGCGCGAAGGTGAGGAACATGTCGGATTCGTTGAGGCCGACGGGGTCGATCCCCAGCTCGTCCGCGCCGGCGCGGCCCATGATGCCGCGCACCTCGGGCACCGCGGCCATGATCTGGCGCTGCATGCGCAGGTCCATGTCGGCCGCCGCCTCGACGCCGATGGTCGGGTGCTTGCGCAGCGTGATGACCGGCGTGCCCTCGTCCATGACGGGGATGAAGATGCTGCCCACCTGCGAGAAGGCGAGCACGGCGAGGACGAGGCCCGTGACGGCGGAGCCGCCGATGAGGAAGGGCCTCCGCATCGCCCATTCCAGGAAGGGGTCGTAGAGGGCGTGCATCCTGCGCACGAGCCAGGGCTCGCCCGCATGGCCGCTGCGCAGCAGGAAGGCGCACATCACCGGCACGATCGTCAGCGCCAGCACCAGGGCGGCGAGCAGCGCGAAGGTGATCGTGAGCGCGACCGGCCCGAAGAGCCGGCCCTCCAGCCCCTGCAGCGAGAGCAGCGGCACGAAGACCGCCACGATGATGACGACGCCGGAGACCAGCGGGATCATCACCTCGCGCGTCGATTCGCCGACGAGGTTGAGGCGCTGCTTCAGCGTGAGCTCGCCATGCTGCTCGCCCATGCGATGCGCCGTGTTCTCCACGACGACGACGGCGCAATCCACCAGCAGGCCGATGGCGATGGCCAGCCCGCCCAGCGACATGATGTTCGCCGAGAGCCCATAGGCCGACATGATGCCGAAGGTGACCAGCACCGCGAGCGGCAGGCTCAGCGAGACCACCAGCGCCGCGCGCCAGTTGCCGAGGAAGAGCAGCAGCAGGATCACCACCAGGGCGATCGCCTCCAGCAGGACCTTCTGCACCGTCCAGACCGCCTTCCCGATGAGGTCCGCGCGGTCGTAGAAGGCGACGAGCCGCACGCCCTCCGGCAGCCGCCGCTCGATTTCGGGGAAGCGGGCGCGGGCGCCTTCCACCACGTCCCGCGCGTTCACCCCGCGCAGGCCGAGCAGGATGCCCCAGACCGCCTCGCCCTCGCCGTCGCGCGTGACGACGCCGTTGCGCGGCAGCGCGCCGAAGCGCACGTCGGCCACGTCGGCCACGCGCACCACGCCGGTCGGCCGGGCGGCGAGCACGATGGCGCGCACGTCGTCCAGCGTGCGGATGCGGCCCTCGGCGCGGACCAGCAGCGCCTCCTCGCCGTCGCGCACGCGGCCGGCGCCGTCGTTGCGGTTGTTGCGCTCCAGCGCCTCCCGCAGCATGGCGGTGGTGATGCCGCGCGAGGCCATGGCGGAGGGACTCGGCACGACCTCGTAGGTGCGCACGAAGCCGCCGAGCACGTTCACGTCGGCCACGCCGGGCACCGAGCGCAGGACCGGCCGGACCACCCAGTCCATGAGCGTCCGGGCATCGGTGGGCGTGATGTTCTCGCCCTCGATGGTGAACATCAGCATCTCGGCCAGCGGCGTCACGATGGGCGCCAGGCCGCCGGAGATGCCGTCGGGCAGGTCGTCCATCGCCTGCTGCAGACGCTCGTTCACCTGGGCGCGGGCCCAGAAGATGTCGGTGCCCTGGGCGAATTCGAAGGTCATCAGCGTGACCGAGAAGCGTGTCGTGGAGCGCATGAAGACGAGGTTGGGAATGCCCCGCATCATCTGCTCAATCGGGTTGGTGACGCGCTGCTCCAGCTCCTCCGGCGCCAGGCCCGGCGCGCGCAGCGAGACGAGCACCTGGGTCGGCGAGACGTCCGGGAAGGCGTCGATGGGGAGCTGCTGGTAGGAGCGGAAGCCCCAGACCGCGAGGCCCACGGCGAGGATCATCACCAGCAGCCGCTGGCGCAGCGCCGTGTCAACGAGACGTGCGAGCATGGTCTAGAGCCTTTTCCGTTCGCAGGGGCTCACTGCAAGGCCTCTGGCCATTGTTCCGGGAGCAGGCTGCACGCGCCCGGCGATTCCATCTCCGACGGTCATGCTAGCTCTCGTCGCCGTCGGAGAGCTCGCCGAGCAGGGCCAGGATTCCCCGGGTCGCGATCTGATCGGTGGCGGCGAGCTGGCCGCGGATCGAGGTGAACTGCGCCGTCTCGTTCAGCACCGTGACAGGGCGGGCCCGGAATCCGTCCGGGATGCGGATGAAGACCCAGCTCCGCTCGCGATGCCGCACCACGCTGCCGGCGGGAACGCGGAACTGCGCGCCGCCATTGGCGCGCAGCGCCATCGCCACGGTGACCGCCTGGCCCGGGCGCAGCGCGTCGGTGCCCTGGGTCATCTCGGCCACCGCCACCACGCTCTGCGTGCCGGCATCGACCGAGCGGCCGATGCGCAGGACCTTGCCCTCGGCGCCCTGCGCCGGCACCAGCACGCGCGAGCCCGGCTCCAGCGCCGGCACGCGCGAGATCGGCACCTGCGCGTTGATCCAGAGCACGCTGAGGTCGCCGATGGTGACCAGCGGCGCGGCCTGCGCCACGCGCTCGCCCGCCGTCGCGCCGCGGGTGAGCACGACGCCGTCCACCGGGCTCCTCACGGAGAGCGAAGGCTGGATCCGGCGGGTGCGGCGCAGCTCGGCCGTCTCCTCGCTGGTGAGGCCGAAGAGGGCGAGGAGCTGGATCCGCTCGTCCAGCGCCGCGGCTGTGGCGACCGCTTCGGCGCGGGTGGTGATGAGGCGCCGCTCGGCGATCACGCGCTCGCGGTGCAGCTGCTCGTCGCGGCGCAGCTTTTCGGCGGCCAGGTCATGGCCCGTCACGGCCTGGAGGAAGAGCCGCTGCGCCTCCACCAGCTCCGTGCTGCGCAGCTGCGCGATCACCTGGCCCTGGCGCACGAACTCGTCCGGCGAGACGGTGAGCGTCTCCAGCAGGCCAGCCGCCGGCGCGGCGATGACGCGCAGCTGCTGGGGCGGGACCACGACCACGCCGGGCAGGGCGATCTCGGCCGGGCCGGTTTCGGACTCGGGATTCCCAAGCTCGAAAGCGCCGCTCCGCAGCTGCCGCTCGTCCATCCGGATCAGGACGTCGGGCGTGCCCGGCTGCGCGACGGCGAACTGGACGAGCGCCGGCAGCGCCACGGCAAGCAACAGGGGCGCGCAGAAACGGCGCGCGATGGCCAAGGGCATCACGTTCTCCAAAATTGAGGCCCGCTTCCCTTGCCACCGGCGCTATCGCGCTCTCTGCCGTCACATTAAGGATAGTTAACCTACCGCGGAAATGCAAGCCTCGGACTGGACCCGGTTAGGAGGGGGAGGCTTTACCGCCGCTGAATGGTAGCTTGCGCGAAACTGAATGGAGCTTCCGGTGATCATCCTCGTCACGGGCGCGACGGCCGGAGCCGGCCGGCTGCGGGTTCGCAAGGAATGACGGATCACGCGGCCTATACGCCGCCGCATCCGCCGCGATTCCAGGGCCGCCTGCCGATCACCGAGCTGCTGGCGCGCGCGCGCCGCAGCCTGCTGGAGATCTGGAGCGAAGGCTCCTACCGCACCGAGGTCATCAACACGAAGATCCTCACGCAGCGGCTGATCCTCTTCAACATGCCGGGCGCCATCCAGCAGGTCTTCGTCAATTCCGGCACGGTGTTCGAGCGCAAGTCGCCGCAGATGAAGCACGCGCTGGAGGCGCTGCTGGGCGACGGGCTCTTCATCTCCGACGGTCTCGTGTGGAAGGAGCGGCGGCGGGTGGTGCAGCCCGTCACGCACCCCTCGCGCATGGCCGATCTCACGCCGGTGATGACCGAGGTCGCGCAGGAATGGCTCGCGCAGTGGGAGGCGCGGCCCGACGGCGCCGGCTTCGACCTGCTGGCCGAGATGGGGCATTTCACCGCCGAGGTCATCTGCCGCACCCTCTTCGGCAGCGCGCTCGGGCGGGACGGCGCGCAGCTGGTCGTGCGCTCCTTCGCGAACTACCAGGCGAAGATCGGCAACATGGACCTGGTCTCGCTCTTCGGCCTGCCGGATTTCATCCCCCGCCTGCCGAGTTTCCGCGTGGGCGGCGAGGTGAAGAAGATCCACTCCGTCGTGGACGGGCTGATCGCGGACATCCTCGCCGGCCGTGCCGGGCAGAGCTCGCTCATCGCCAGCATGGCGCAGGGCTCGGGCATGAATGCGCGCGCCTTCCGCAACGAGGCGATCACCCTCTTCATGGCAGGCCACGAGACGACGGCGAATACGCTGGCCTGGGCCTGGTTCCTGCTCTCCGAGGCGGATTGGGCGGAGGCTCGCTTCCATGCGGAGATCGATGCCGTGCTCGGCGGCCGCGCGCCGCGTTTCGAGGACCTGGCGAATCTCCCCTATACGCGCGCCGTGGTGGAGGAGACGCTGCGCCTCTACCCGCCCGTGCCCATGCTGATCCGCCGCGCTTCCGAGACGACGATGGTCGGTGACGTAGAGGTGCCGAAGGGCGCGGTGGTGGGCGCCTCGCCCTGGCTCGTGCATCGCCACGAGCGCCATTGGGAAGGGCCGGACGAATTCCGGCCGGAACGCTTCCTGCCCGAAGCCCCGCCGCCGGCGAAATACACCTACCTGCCCTTCAGCCTCGGTCCCCGCGTCTGCACCGGGCAGCATTTTGGTCTCTACGAGGCCATGCTCTGCCTCGCGACGCTGGGCCAGCGCTTCCGGCTGCGCGGGGTGCCGGGGCAGCGGGCCTATCCCGTCTGCCGGCTCACATTGCGGCCGGGCGACACTCTGCCGATGGTGCTGGAGCGGCGCGGGTGAGGCGGCGCCTGCTCGACGGCTTCGACCGCTTCTCCATCGCCTGGATGCGGCACGCGCCCTGGCCCCTCGCCGAGGCCTATGCCGGCCTCGTCGCGCGCAGGATCGCGCCGAGGCTCTATGCGGCGGCGACGCAGCGCGGGCGGGCGAATCTTTCCCGCCTGCGGCCGGACCTCGAGGCCGGAGCGGCAGTCGCCGAGATGTGGGACAACACCGCCCGCAGCTTCCTGGAGGTGCCCCGCGCGATCCGGCTCTTCGATGCGGGGCGCGTGGAGGTTCATGGCGCCGGGCACCTCGCCGCGCGTCCGCTGATCGTGGCGGCGCTGCACCTGGGCAATTGGGAGATGGTCGGCCTCGCCATGGTGCGCGCCGGCGCGCCGCCCGTCGCCTTCTACCAGCCGCCGAGCAGCGACCTGCGCACGCGCACCGTGGTGGCCGAGCGCATCAAGGGCGGCGGACGGCTGCTGCCGCTGGGCCGGGACGCCGCGCGGCCGGCCATGAACGCGCTGCTGCGCGACCGCGACGTGCTGCTGGTCTTCCCCGACGAGCACCAGCACGGCCGCGTCGCGGCGCCGAGCCTGGGCCGTGGGCCCCGCCGGGGCGGCAATATCGAATACGCGGCGCGGCTGGCGCGGGCGACCGGCGCGGCGATCGTGGTGGGGTACTGCCGGCGGCTGCCCGGCACGCGCTTCCGCGTGGAGTTCCTGCCGCCGCTCCAAGTGCCGCGGACGGGGGATCGCGAGGCCGACATCCGCGCCGGGACCAATGCGCTGGACCGGCTGATCGAGCCCGTCATCCTGGCCAACCTGCCGCAATGGCTGATGCTGCCCGACTGGAAGCCCGAAGGCTGACGGGGCCGACGCGACAAATCCCTCCCTCGAACGCTTCCGCGATCCATGATCTGATGGGGCATTCCGCATCCCGGGGAGGGGATCATGCCTGCCCATGGCGCGCACCTGCCGGCCGCCCTTCGTGATCGGCTGGAGCGCAGCTTCGGCGCCGACCTGTCGGAGGTGCGCGTCCATCGCTGCGGCGCGGCGCGGCGCATCGCCGAGGATCTCGGCACGATCGCCTGCGCCGTGGACGGCGCGATCCTGCTCGGCGCGGACGTGCCCGCCGCGGTGCTGGCGCATGAGGTTGTGCACCTGCTCCAGGCCCGCCTTCCCGGTGCCGCGCCCGTGGCGGCCGCCGAGGCCGAGGCGCGGCATCTCGCCGCCCGGGCCCTGGCCGGGCTGCCCTGCCGCGTCGCGGTTCCGGCGGATGCGGCGCAGCCCCTCCGCTGGGAGGAGGCCGGGCACTACTACACGGTCTATTACGTCGCGCTTGCCTGCGGGATGTCGAACGACGACGCCATGCGCATCGCCTTCTGGGCCCAGTTCCCCGACGAGGTGTCCGAGCTCGACGCCGTCAAGGCCGGCTTCGCCATGCCGCTCACCGGCCCTGCCGCGCTGGCTCAGTGGGCCGGCTCGGGCTTCGGCATTCCCGACGCGCTGGAGGACATGTATGTCGAGGTGAACAACGGCATCGCGGGCCTTTACGGCGGCTACGGCCGCATCGCGCCGCCGGTGCGCGTCGACACCTCGCAGTTCCAGGTCAATCTCGACGTGCAGCGGGGCCTGCATTGCCTCACGGGCGCCAATTGGACCGTGGAGACCAACCGCCGCACCCAGATCAGCCTCGGCGCCGCCAGGCGGGAGGATCACTACTTCGAGTTCGGCCTCTCCCTGCACGCCTATGGCGACAGCTTCGCCCACCGGAATCACGATTCGGGCCATATGTACGCGTCCATCCTCGGCCATGGGCCGGAGACCAAGTTCACCCAGATCGCGGGCGACGAGATCTCGCGCATGGCCGGCGCCCAGCATCCCGACGAGCTCTCGACGCCGCGCCGGCGGGAATTTGAGGGCTGCGTGACGGGCATGCACGCGCTTTTCAGGACGGCCTATCCGAATCTGACGCCGCGCGAGAGCGCCGGGGACGCCGCGGCCGCGCTGGCCACCGTCATCGTGGACGAGCCCGTGGCCAGCGTCCAGATCGCGACGATCCGCGGTCTCGCCAGCCGGCGGCTCCGCACCAGCATGCACAGCTACCGGCCGGAACGGCACGAGGATGTGCCCTTCGACGACTTCTTCGATGAGCCCAAGCCGGTGGCCGCGACGCGCCACCACGTGAACGAGGGGCTGCGGCTGGCCCGGCTCTGGAATCCGCGCTGACCGCTTCCGGACCTCGGCCGGAAGCGGCCGGGCCGCTACCGGTTGCCGCCGGTCAGGGTCTGCTGCGCCAGGTGCTCGGAGAGCTTGGCGACCGCCGTGTGGTCCTCGCCCTTGCCGAGCATGGTCGCCGCACTCGCCCACATCTCGCGGCAGAGCGCGGCGAAGGGCGTCGGCACCGAGGCCTCCTTGCCGACCTCCAGCGCGATGGAGAGATCCTTCACCATCAGGTCGAGCCCGAAGCCGGAATCGAAGCGGCGGGAGAGCACGAACTGCTTGAACTTCTTCTGCGAGGAGTTGGTCATCCCCGTCGAGGCGTTCAGCACGTCCACCATCAGCCCGGGCTCGAGGCCGAACTTCTGGCCGATCAGCAGGGCCTCGATGCCGAGGAGGAAGCCGCCCGCGCTGACCAGATTGTTCAGCGCCTTCATCGCCTGTCCCGCGCCGATCGGCCCGCAGCGGTGAATCGAGGTGCCCATGGCCTTGAGATAGGGATCGGCCGCGTCCAGGTCGGCCTCCGCGCCGCCGGCCATGATGGCGAGTTCGCCCGTCTTCGCGCGCGGCACGCCGCCCGAGACGGGGCAATCCACCATGCGGACCCGCTTCGCCGACAGCTTCTCCGCGATCTCGCGCGTGCGCGTGGGATTGCCGGAGGTCATGTCGATGAAGAGCGCGCCCTCCGGCAGCGTGGCGGCCACCGCATCGGCGACGATCGCCACTTCCTTGCTGGTGGGCAGGATGCAGATGAAGGCATCCACGCCCTTCACCGCCTCCGCCGCCGAGGCCGCGGCATGGCCGCCGACCTCGCTGGCGAATTGCGCGGTGCGCTCGGCCGAGATGTCGGTGACCACGACATCGAAGCCGGCCTTGACCAGGTTGGCCGCCATCGGCCAGCCCATGTTGCCGATGCCGGCGAAGGCGACGCGTGCCATGGGGATTACTTCTTCGCCTTCTTCTTCGGCTTCTCGGCAGCGGCTTCCTTGGGCTTGAGCGCGCCCTCGGCCGTCAGCACCTCATGCGCCGCCTTGAAGGCGTCGAGGCCGGCGGGGATGCCGCAATAGGCGGTGGCGTGGAGCAGGGTGGCCTTGATCTCCTCGACGGAGATGCCGTTGTTCAGCGCGCCCTTCACATGCAGCTTGATCTCGGGCGTCTTGCCGAGCGCCGTCAGCATGGCGAGGTTCAGCAGGCTGCGCGTCTTGCGCGACAGGGTGTCGTCGCCCCAGGCCCAGCCCCAGGCGATGGCGGTGGTGGCGCGCTGGAACGACATCATGAAGTCGTCGGCCTTGGCCATGCTGGCGTCGACATATTCGGCACCGAGGACGGCGCGGCGGATGGGAAGGCCCTTCTTGAACAGGGCGTCGTCGTCGGCGGGCATTTCTCTCTCCATGTCCCTGCGGATTCGCGCACGCTCGCGCAGGGGCCCGGGCCGGTCAATGGGCAGGGGCGGCGAAGGCGGCTAGCCTCGCCTGAAATCGACCGGGAGCGGCGCATGTTCTTCGAGGGCTTCACGCTGGAGACGCGGCAGATCGGCGGCAACGCCGTCCGCTTCCGCAAGGGCGGCAGCGGCCCGCCGCTGCTCCTGCTGCACGGCAACCCGCAGACCCACGCCATGTGGCACCGGGTCGCGCCGGAGCTGGCCAGGCGCTTCACCGTCGTGGCCGCCGACATCCGCGGCTATGGCTTCTCCGGGAAGCCGCCGGCCACCGCCGACCATGCGCCCTATTCGAAGCGCGAGATGGCGAAGGACGTGGTGGGGCTCATGCACGAGCTCGGCTTCCCGCGCTTCCAGGTGGTGAGCCACGACCGCGGCGCGCGTCTCGCGCATCGCCTGGCGCTGGACCACGCGGCCAGCGTCGAGCGGCTCTGCACGATGGACATCGTGCCGACGCTGCATCACTTCGAGCATGTCGATATGGCCTTCGGGCTCGGCTACTATCACTGGTTCTGGCTGGCGCAGCCGCATCCGGGGCCGGAGACGATCATCGAGCAGGACACGGAGGTCTGGTTCGACATCCACACCTCGCGCGAGCCCAAGGACAAGAGCTTCTTCCACCCCGAGGCGCGCGCCGACTACCTGGCGGCCCTGAAGCTGCCCGGCACGGTGCGCGCCATCTGCGAGGATTATCGCGCCGCCACCAGCATCGACCTGGAGCACGACCGCGCCAGCCGCGCGGCCGGGGAGAAGGTCACCTGCCCGCTGCTGGTGCTCTGGGGCGCGAAGGGGAAGATCGGGCAGTGGTACGAGCCGCTGGAGGTCTGGGGCCAGTACGCGAGCGGCCCGGTCAGCGGCCACTCCGTGAACAGCGGCCATTACCTGGCCGAGGAGGCACCGCAGGAAGTCCTTGCGGCGCTCGATGTCTTCCTCCGTGCCTGAGGCCGCGGGCGCACGGCTAGCCTCACGGCGCCGCCTCCGGCACGATGGGAGCAGCTTTTCGCGGAGCCCTTCCATGCGCCGACGCGCCCTCCTGGCCGCCCCGTTCCTCGCCACGCCCGCCCTGGGGCAATCGAGGACCATCCGGATCATCGTGCCCTTCGCGGCCGGCGGCATCATCGATGTCGCCGCGCGCATCCTGGCCGAGCCGCTGGCCGTGGCGCTCAACCAGAACGTCGTGATCGAGAACCAGCCCGGCGCCGGCGCCGTCATCGGCGCGCGCAACGCGGCGCGCGCCACGCCGGATGGGCAGACGCTTCTGGTGAACGGCGCGGCGCATTCGGTGATGAAGGCGCTCTACGCCGACGCGCCCGATCCCGCGCGCGACTTCGCGCCGGTCACGCTCATCTCGCAGCAGCCCTTCCTGCTGACGGTGCAGCCCTCGGTCCCGGCGCGCGACCTGCCGGGCTTCCTCGCCTGGCTGCGCGCGCGCGGCGACAAGGCCACCTTCGCGACGACGGGCGTGGGCGCGGCCTCGCATCTCGCGGGCGAGCTGCTGAAGCGGCTCGCGGGCGTGGATTTCACCGTGGTTCCCTATCGCGGCACGCCGCAGGCCGTGTCGGACCTCACGGCCGGGCGCGTGGACTTCATGATCGACAGCCAGACCCTGCTGGCGCCCCTGACCCGCGACGGCCAGGTCGTCGGCCTCGCGGTGACGACGCCCGAGCGCTCGGCGATGCTGCCGGATCTGCCGAGCATCGCCGAGGTGGTGCCGGGCTTTTCCTCCTCGTCCTGGCAGGCGCTTTACGCGCCCGCCGGGACCCCTCTGCCGGTGATCGCCCGGCTGGCCGAGGGCTGCGCGACGGCCCTCGGCCAGCCGGGCGCGCAGCGGCGGCTCGCGGATTCCGGGCTGCAGGGCATGCCGGGCGGGCCGGCGGCGCTGGCCGGCTTCCTGGCGGCGGAGACGGCGCGCTGGGTGCCCATCCTGGCCGCAACGGGCGCCAGGGGAGGGTGATCCTGGGGGGTTGAGAACCGGGCCGGCGGGCGCTAAGCCTGTGGCCGCTGCGGGTGTAGTTCAATGGTAGAACGGCAGCTTCCAAGGGGAGTTTGGACCCTCGGAAACCCGCAGGATCATGGCGTTTTCTCGACCTTCGCACAGATGCCGAGCCCGTCCGTGATGTCGCTGGAGTCAGCGATCCGGGTGGCTTTTCCCGGCTTCGCCTTCGCCTTGATCTGGGTCTTCGGCCGGCTCCAATATCGGAGTTCCTCTGGGAGCGCGTCGCGGTAGATGGCCTCTGCATCACCGGGCGGTCGTCGGCCTTCGACAACATCGGCCACGTAGGCCTGCCAGCTCCTGAGAGCACCGATGCCGGATGCTGCGGGCCCGGACTAGTCGTGAACCTGCACGAGCCGGTTCCTCCCCACGACATGGTTCAGAGCGGCCTCGGCGGCAGCTTAGGAGACACCGAGATACGTCATGCCGGTCCGAGCTGTCCGGCGCAGATCGTGCCATGTCCAGTTCGACGTGCCAGAGGTCTGGAACATCCGGGGGCACAACCACGTCCTGACGCCGGGTTCGCCAAGCTGCGCGAGACGCTGGCTCCGCAGTTCGCCGAAGCGAAACAGCTCACGGCCACCATACGGGAGCGACTGAACCGGTGGCGTTTTGATCCGACGTCAACGACATCGCCTGTCTGCTAACATGATGCCAGAACATGTTAGCAAAACTCGTTTCCTTTAACGTATAGGACGCAACATGTTAAAGCCGACCTATACGATCCGCCCCCTCCCTCCCAGCGTGGACCTTGAGACCGTATCGGTTCTCAAGGCGCTGGCAGCCGCCAACCGGGCCTTGGCGGAGCTGAAGGGGCGGGCAGCCACCATCCCCAATCCGGGCATCCTGATCGACACCCTCGCCCTACAGGAAGCCAAGGCGTCCTCCGAGGTCGAGAACATCGTCACCACGCAGGACGAGCTGTTTCAGGCCGACCTTTTCCCGGAAGGTCCGCAATCGCCAGCTGCGAAGGAAGTGGCGCTCTACCGCGATGCCTTGCGGCTAGGGTATGCCCGGCTGCTCGAAACGGGCGGGTTGATCCCCAACAAGACCCTCATCGACATGTTCCAGCTGCTGAAGCGGCGTGGTGATGGCTTCCGCGGAACGCCGGGCACAGCCCTGAAGAATGAGGCCAGCGGCGAGATCGTCTTCGTGCCGCCTCAGGACGGGCGCGAGATCGTCCAGCATATGACGGCCCTTGAGCGGTTTATGAACGAGGACGAGGCGTGCGATCTGGACCCTCTGATCAAGATGGCACTGATTCACCATCAGTTCGAAAGCATCCACCCCTTCCCCGACGGCAACGGACGGATCGGGCGCATCATCAACGTGCTCTACCTGACGCGATCCGGGTTGCTGGACATCCCGATCCTCTACCTGTCCCGCCACATCACCCGGAACAAGGCCGACTACTACCGGCTGCTGCAAGCCGTCCGGGACGAAGGCCAATGGGAGGAGTGGCTGCTCTACATGCTGCGCGGTGTGACCGAGACGGCTCGGACCACGCTGGCGCTGGTGGAGGGCATGCGCCGCCAGATGGCGGAGGTGAAGCACCGAATGCGGTCGCAGCTTCCCAAGATTTATAGTCAGGAACTGCTCAACAATCTGTTCCGCCACCCCTACACCCGGATCGAGTTCGTCCAGAACGACCTCGGCCTCAGAGCCCGCCAGACCGCGGCGAAATACCTCGATACGCTGGCAGAGCACGGCTTCGTCGAAAAGCACCAAGCCGGGAGGAACAACTACTACATCAACACCGCGCTGGTTCGGTTGTTCCTCGACGTCTCAGGGGAACGGTGATGGAAGGCAAAGAGACGTTGCATAAGTCTCTCCATCCGCCTGAAGAGGCATTGCATTGACGGCCAAACTTTCGGTCGGTGGCTTATAGGGACCTATGGGTGACCGACCGGAATTTACCCCCGAGATGCGCTTCGTGGTCGCCGGGCGGAAGGCCGATGACAGGTGGACGCCACACCCGCGCAAGGCGGGGCAAGGCGCTGGCACAGCTTGTATGCCAAGGCGCAGTGACCAGTTCCGCCAGAGTCACAGGAGAATCCAATCACGGACAATGGGCTGCTGTGGGCCGCAAGGCGGGGGACGGTCCGCACCGGCCACGCTGCCTTCCTGAAGGCGACCGAGGTCTCGGATACCGCACCAAACCGCCAGTTTTTGCGCGCCGCTTGCTCGGGGCGGCCCTCCCCGATAAGAAGGACGACAGCGCCGCGGGCGTAGTTCAGAGGTAGAACGTCAGCTTCCCAAGCTGAATGTCGGGGGTTCGATTCCCCCCGCCCGCTCCAGACTTCCCTCAGACGACCTTCTCGGTGATCGCCTGCGGCATCGGCACGGTGTCCGCGAAAGAGCGCCGCGCCTCCAGCCGCGCGCTCATCCTCGCCAGCGCCGGATACAGCCGCGCCCAGTCGAACTCCTGGAAGCGCACGGCGAGGTAGCGCAGCGCCGTGCCCGCCGCGATGTCCGCGAGACCGAAACGCCCGCCGACCAGAAAGCCCTCCCGCGCAGCCTCGGCGCGCTCCGCCAGCGAGCGGACGCCGCCCTCCACCTTCCGCCTCTGCCGCGCGATCCATTCCGCGCTCGGCGCCGCGCGCTGGCGCTCGAAGAAGAGCAGCACCACGGCGTCGCAGATCCCGTCCGCGACGACCTCGACCTGCCGCGCGGCCAGGATCTCCTCCGGCGTGTCGGGCAGCAGGCGCGGCGTGGGGTGCCTCACCTCCAGCCATTCCAGGATGAAGCGGCTCTCGTAGATGCCGTCGCCCCCGGGCAGGACCAGAACCGGCAGCTTCTCGAGCGGGTTGTAGGCCGGCGTCGCCGTGGCCTCGTGCCACGGCACCTCGGTCTGCAGCTCGAAGGCGATGCCCTTCTCGATCAGCGCGATCCGCACCTTGCGGGCATAGGGCGAGGGCGTCGCGCTGATGAGCCTGTACATGCCGGCAGCCTACTGGATGTAGGCGCCCGTGGCCCGCACGACCTCGGCCCAGGCGGCCCGCTCGCGCGCCTGCATCGCCGCCAGCTCCTCCGGCGTCGAGGGCTCGGGCACGGCGCCCTGGGTCCGCAGCACCTCGATGAAGGAGGGCTGGCGCATCGCCTCGCGCACCGCCTGGTTCAGCCGGTCGATGACCGGCCGCGGCGTGCGGGCCGGCGCGTAGATCGCCTTCCACAAACCGCTGTCCAGCGTGCCTCCGAGTTCCAGGATCGTCGGCGTGTTCGGGAAGAGCGCGATGCGCTGCTTCGCCGCCACGGCCACGGCGCGCGTGCCGGTGTCGCGCGTCATGGTCTCGGCGCCGCCGGCGGGCAGGGACATGCAGTCCACCTGGCTGGCCATGATGGCCTGCATGCCCGGGGCCTGGCCGGTGAAGGGGACGTGCAGCATCTCGACATTCTGCTCGCGGATCACGCGCTCCATCGCCAGGTGCGAGGTCGAGGCCACGCCCCAGCTCGCGAAGGTGACGACGCCGGGCTCCCTCTTCGCCGCTTCCAGCAGGCCACGGAAGTCGCGGATGCCCGGCTTGGACGGGCCGACGACGTAGGCGAAGGGCACGTTGGCGACGAAGCTGATCGGCGCGAAGTCGCGGTCGGCATCGTATTGCAGGCTGCGATAGGCGGTCATGTTGATCGCCTGGGTGTCGACGATGCCCATCCAGAGCGTGTGGCCGTCGGGGGTGGCGCGCGCGGCGGCCGCTGCCCCTACGCCGCCCCCGGCGCCCGCGCGGTTCTCGACCACGACGGTCACGCCCAGGATCGGCGTCAGCGCCTGCGCCATGCCACGGCAGACGATGTCGTTGAGGCCGCCCGGCGGAAAGCCCGAGATGAGGCGGATGGTGCGGTCGGGATAGGCCAGCGCGGGGGTGGCCAAGGGACCGGCAAGGGCCGCGGCGGCACCGGTTCCGAGCAGCGCGCGGCGGGTGAAAACAGTCATCTGGAACGTCCCTGTTGTACGGGACTGGCGCAGTCCTCTCGGCGATATTGATGGCAGGAGGAACACACGGTCAATCGGCCGGCCGCGAGCCGAGGCCAACCTCCGGCGCGGCTATTGCCCGGCATCCCTCGGCACGCGGACCTCCGCACCCTCGATCCGCACCGGCACCGCTTCCAGCACCTCGCCGATGCAGGGGCCGGAGATGCACTCGCCGTCCTCGATGCGGAAGCGCGCGCCATGCGCGGCGCAGACGATCCGCTCGCCCTTGCGGTCGAGGAACCGGTGCGGGACCAGCTCCAGCGGCAGGCCGACATGCGGGCAGGAATTCACGTAGACCAGCACGCGCTCGCCGCGGCGGATGGCGAAGAGGCCGGTGAAGCCGCCGGGCGGGGCGTCGAAGCCGCGCGACTCGCCCTCGGGCAGGTCCTCGAGGCGGCAGAGGGTGCGCCAGTCGCTCACATCCGGCGCTTTACGTGGATCACGATGGCGGCGTGCAGCGCGAGGATCAGCGCCAGCGCGCCGAGATGCGCCGCCACGCCCACGCCCGGCTCGCGCGAGAGCAGGATCAGCGCGGCAATCCCGGCCGGCAGGAACAGCGCCACCGAGGTGACGAGGCCCGGATTGTAGGACCGGAACCTCACGCCGGCGGCGATATGCGTGACGGCGTTCACCACCGCCAGATAGGCTGCGACCAATCCCCAGCCAGGATGCGACAGCCCCGCCAGCAGCAGCGCCGCCGCGTTCACGATCCACACGCCGCCGATGTTGATGACGGCCACGGCGGCGGGCGTCAGCGCCTCCTGGCCCTGGGCGACGTGCGTGTTGACGAAGGTGCGGAACCGGTCGCCGACATGCTCCTCGAGCTGGTGGATCATGTAGGCCGGCTGCAGCAGGAAGACCCAGAGCAGCCAGGCCGAGAAGGCCAGCAAGGGCGCCAGCGCCAGCAGCAGCGGCGCGCCGGCCAGTGCGCCCATCAGCCAGTGGTCGCGCAGCAGCTCGCGGAGGCTGGCGGCCCTCATCCCTCCTGGGCCATCTCCAGGATGACGGCCGCGTGCTCCGGCGAGATGGGCATCACCGAGAGCCGCGACTGCCGCACCAGGGCGATCCCCCCCAGCCGAGGCTCGACCTTGATGGCGGCGAGGGTGACCGGGTGCTTCACGGGCCCGATCGCCTTCATGTCCACGCAGATCCAGCGGCCCGTCTCGTCGGTCGGATCCGGGTAGGCCTCGCGGACCACCTCGACGACGCCGACGATCTCCTTGCCGATATTGGAATGGTAGAAGAAGGCGCGGTCGCCCTTCTTCATGGCCTTGAGGAACGCCTGGGCCTGGTGGTTGCGCACGCCGCTCCAGGGCTCGACGCCGTTCGTCACCTGCTGCTCCCAGGAGAAGGCGTCGGGCTCGGATTTCACGAGGAAGGTGGGGAGCTTCTTGGGTCGGGCGGCCATGGCGGGAATCCGGGTCGGGAGCCACAGCCTAGGCACGGATGTCGTATGCCGCCAGCGGCTCAGGCGCTTCGCGATCCCGGTCCCGGAGGATCGGTAGGGCCGGCATGTCCCCGCCGCGGCTTTGAACGCGGATCGCGAGGGCTTATGTTGCCGGGCGTGGATGCCACCTCTCCTTCGGCCCGCCTGCCGCGTCCCGGCGGCTCGCTGCACCGCTTCGCCAATCCGGGCCGCTTCCTGCGGCTGACGGAAAGCTGGCTTCCCGTGCTCGCCGTGGCGGCCGTACTGGTGCTCGGCTGGGGCGCCGCCTGGGGGCTGGCCTATGCGCCGCCCGACTGGCAGCAGGGCGAGACGGTGCGGATCATGTTCGTCCATGTCCCGATGGCCTGGCTGGCCATGGGCGGCTATGCCGGCCTCGCCATCCTTTCCGTCATGTCGCTGATCTGGCGTCACCCGCTGGCCGACCTGACGGCGCGGGAGCTCTCGCCCATCGGTGCGGCCGTCACCGCGCTCTGCCTGATCACCGGCAGCCTGTGGGGGCGGCCGATGTGGGGCACCTGGTGGGTCTGGGACGCGCGGCTGACCTCGGTGCTGGTGCTCTTCTTCCTCTGGCTCGGCCATGCCGCGCTGGTCCGCGCCTTCGACGACCCCGAGCGCGGGGCGCGCATGGGCGCGATCCTGGCGCTGATCGGCGTGGTGAACCTGCCCATCGTGAAATTCTCCGTGGACTGGTGGAACACGCTGCACCAGCCCGCGAGCTTGACCCGGATCAATGCGCCGGGGATGCATGTGGATATCCTCTACCCCCTGCTGGTCTGCGCGGTGGGCTTCTCGCTGGCCTTCGCCGCGCTGGTGCTGGCGGCGACGCGGGCGGCCGTGATGGAGCGGCGCCTGCGCGCGCTCCAGATGGCCGCGGCGCGGCGGGCGGAGGTCGTTGGATGATGGGCACCACCGGGAGGAATCCGGCCGCCAGGCGGACGGCGGCGCCCAACCGACGGCGCGGCCGGCGCTCCAGTCGCCCGCCGTCCGAGGGTGCGAAGACATGATTGCGCATTGGGCCTATGTGGCCATCGCCTGGGGACTGGCCGGGCTGGTCTTCGCCGCGATGAGCGCGATGTCCCTGACACGCTATCGCAGGGCGAAGCGCCATCTCGACCGGCTGGAGACGAGGCGATGACGCGCAAGAAGCGACGCCTCTACATCCTGCTGCTCTGTGCGATCGGCCTCGGCTCCGCGACGGCGCTGACGCTGACCGCCTTCCAGGACAACCTCGTCTTCTTCCGCTCGCCCAGCGACATCGCGCGCGAGGCGCCGCCGCCCGGCCGCGCCTTCCGCCTCGGCGGGCTGGTCGAGGCCGGCAGCGTGGAGCGCGGCGGGGCCACCATTCGCTTCCGCGTCACCGATGGAGCCAGCACCATCCCCGTCACCTTCACCGGCGTCCTCCCCGATCTCTTCCGCGAGGGCCAGGGCGTGGTCGCCCAGGGCGTGATGCGCCCCGACGGAAGCTTCGCCGCGCGGGAGGTCCTCGCCCGCCACGACGAGACCTACATGCCGCCCGAGGTCGCCGATGCGCTGAAGCGGTCCGGCCACTGGAACCCCGCGCAGGGCGCGCCGCCGCCGGCGGCGAGCTGGAACACGCTCACGCCGGAACGGCGCAGCGGCTCGTGATCCCCGAGCTTGGCCATTTCGCGCTGATCCTGGCGGCGATGCTCGCCGTCGCGCAATCCGTGCTGCCGCTGGTCGGCGCGCAGCGCGGCGACAGCCGGCTGATGGGCTCGGCGGCGCCGCTGGCGATCGCCGGTTTCCTCGCGGTGGCCGTCGCCTTCGCCTCGCTCATCTGGAGCTATGCGACCAACGACACCACGGTCGCCAATGTCGTCGCCAACAGCCATTCCGCCAAGCCGATGATCTACAAGATCAGCGGCACCTGGGGGAATCACGAGGGCTCGATGGTCCTCTGGGTGCTGGTGCTGGCGGCCTGCGCCGCCGCGGTCGCCGGCTTCGGGCGCGGGCTGCCCTCGGCCTTGCAGGCGCGGGCGATCGCGGTGCTGGGCACCATCTCGCTCGGCTTCCTCGCCTTCATCCTCCTCACCTCCAACCCCTTCGAGCGCGTCTGGCCTCCGCCGCGCGACGGCAACGGCCTCAATCCGCTGCTGCAGGATTTCGGCCTCGCGGTGCATCCGCCGCTGCTCTACGCCGGCTATGTCGGCTTCGCGGTGACCTTCGCCTTCGCCGTCGCCGCCCTCATCGAGGGGCGGGTGGACGCGGCCTGGGGGCGCTGGGTGCGGCCCTGGGCGCTGGCCGCCTGGTCCTTCCTGACGCTCGGCATCGCGATCGGCTCCTGGTGGGCCTATTACGAGCTCGGCTGGGGCGGCTACTGGTTCTGGGATCCGGTGGAGAACGCCTCGCTGCTGCCCTGGCTCGCTGGCACCGCGCTGGTGCATTCGGCGATCGTGGTCGAGAAGCGCGAGGCACTGAAGATCTGGACGGTGCTGCTGGCGCTGCTCGCCTTCGCGCTCTCGCTGCTGGGCACCTTCCTGGTGCGCTCGGGCATCCTGAACAGCGTGCATTCCTTCGCCTCCGACCCCTCGCGCGGCGTCTTCATCCTGGTCCTGCTCGCGATCTACATCGCGGGCGCCTTCCTGCTCTTCGCCTGGCGCGCGCCGGCCATGGCGCCGACGGGGATCTTCGCGCCGGTCTCGCGCGAGGGATCGCTGGTGCTGAACAACCTGCTGCTCTGCTCGATCTGCGCGGTGGTGCTGGTGGGCACGCTCTACCCGCTCTTCCTCGACCTGCTGACGGGCCAGATGATCTCGGTCGGCCCGCCCTTCTTCAACAGCGCCGTCGCGCCGCTGGCCCTGCCGCTGATCGCGGGCATGGCGATCGGGCCGATGATGCCGTGGAAGCGCGCGTCGCTCTGGCCCGTGCTGCAGCGGCTCTGGTGGGCGGCCTGCCTCGCGCTGCTGGCCTTCGTGCTGAGCCTCGCCGTCGCGGGGTGGCATGTGCTGCCGGCCTTCGGCTTCGCCTGCGCCTTCTGGCTGATCGGCGGCGCGGCGGCCGACATCGCGGACCGCGCCGGCCTCGGCCGCACGCGCCTCGCCAACGTGCTGCACCGCGCGCGCGGCCTGCCGCGCTCGGCCTGGGGCGCCGCCGTCGCGCATGCGGGGGTGGGCGTCACACTGCTGGGCATCTCGGGCATGGGCCTGGCCACGGATCATCTCGCCGCGCTTCCCCCCGGCGGATCGACGCAATTCGCCGGCTACGAATGGCGGCTGGACGGCGTGCGGGATGCGACCGGCCCGAACTTCACCGCGCGCCGCGCCACCGTCACGCTGCTGCGCGACGGGCGCCCCGTGCGCGTCATGGAGCCCTCGCGCCGCTTCTTCCCGCAGGGCCGGACCACCACCACCGAGGCCGCTATCCACACCAATCTCCTGCGTGACCTCTACGCCGTGCTCGGCGAGGAGCATGAAGGCCAGGCGGTGCTGCGCCTGCACAACAATCCGCTCGCGCCCTGGATCTGGCTCGGTGCCTTCGTCATGGCGCTGGGCGGCGCGCTCTCGCTCAGCGACCGCCGCGTGCGCATCGCCGCACCGGCGGCGAAGCGGCGAGAAGCCGAGGTGACGGCGTGAGCGAGCTCGCAAAACCCTCCCGCCGGAAGCTGATGCTCTACGCGCCGCTCGCCGTGGCGGGCGTGGCCGGCCTGGGCTTCTGGGCCATGCTGCGCGGCCTGGGCGACGGCAGCTTCAACCCGCGCGGCGTGCCATCCGCGCTGCTCGGCAAGAACCCGCCGGAATTCTCGCTGCCGGGCCTCGACGGCGTGGACCTGCCGCCGCTCGCCTCGCCGGATCTGCGGCTCTTCCGCAAGCCGGTCCTCGTGAACTTCTGGGCGAGCTGGTGCGCGCCCTGCATCGTCGAGCATCCGCAACTCATGGCGCTGCACCGCCAGGGCGTGCCCATCCTGGGCATCAACTACAAGGACCGCGAGCCCGATGCGCGCAGCTTCCTCGCGCGCCACGGCAATCCCTTCGCGCGGCTGGGGGTCGACGTGCCGGGCCGGATCGCCATCGACTGGGGCGTCTACGGCGTGCCGGAGACCTATGTGCTCGACCGCCACGGCGTGATCCGCTGGCGCTGGGCGGGGCCCATCACGCCCGAGGTGATGACGGCGAGCGTCGTCCCGCTGCTGCGCTCGCTCGAGAACGCCTGATGGGCCGGCCGCTCCGCCTGTGCGCGCTGCTGCTCGCGGCGTCGCTGCCCGCCATGGCCCAGGTCGCGACGGCGCCGGTTGCCGGCCGCCTGCCGGACCCGGCCGCCGAGGCGCGCGCAAGAGAGATCGGCCGCGAGCTGCGCTGCCTCGTCTGCCAGAACCAGTCCATCGAGGACAGCGAGGCGGAGCTCGCGCGCGACCTCCGCCGCATCGTGCGCGAGCAGGTCGCGCGGGGCGCCTCGGATGAGGAGGTGGTCCGCTTTGTGCACGACCGCTACGGCGATTTCGTGCTGCTGCGCCCGCCCGTCCGGCTCGCCACCCTGCTGCTCTGGGCCACGCCCGTGCTGGCGCTGCTGGGCGGGCTCTTCGCCATCTGGCGCCTGCGGCGCCGGCAGCCCACGGCCGTCGCGGAGCTCACCGAGGCCGAGCAGGCACGCCTGGCGGAGCGCCTGGCGTCCGATCGCTTCGGCGTTCTTCCGCCGAAGGGTGAATCGGCCGCGCAGCGTACAGGCGAGCCGCGCGCGTGACCTGGCTTGCCCTGGCCCTCGCGGCCGCGCTGATCCTCTCGCCGCTCGCCTGGGCCGCGCTGCGCCCGCCCGCCCCGCGCAGCCGGGGCGAGGCGCATCTCGCGCTGTTCCACGCGCAGCTCGCAGAGCTCGACTCGCAGCGCGCGGAAGGAAGGCTCGACGAGGCCTCGCACAAGGCCGCGACGCTGGAGGTGCAGCGCCGCCTGCTCGCCGCCCCGGCCGCCGCGGCGCCACCGTCGGAGACGCGCGCCTCGCCGTTGCTGCTGGGCGCGCTGGTCCTGATCCCGGTCGCCGGCGTGATCCTCTATCTCGACCGCGGCTTCCCGGAGATGCGCTCGGCCACGCTCAGCGAGCGCCGGCAGGCGGATGCCGCCGACGACGCGATCATCACCCAGCTCCGCGAGCGCCTGCGCACCGCCGATCCCGCAACGGAATCCGGGCGCCAGGGCTTCATCCTGCTGGGCAATGCGGAGCGCACGCGCGGACGGCTGGCCGAGGCCTCCGCCGCCTATCGCCGCGCGCTGGAGGCCCGCTTCGACCTGGGCCTGGCCATTCGCTTCGTGGAGGTGGAGATCGAGCGCGGGGAGGCGGCAAGCGCGCTGACCTGGATCGACCGCAGCCTGGAGACGCAGCCAGATCCGCGGCTGCGCTTCCTCAAGGGCCTCGCGCAGGCCCGCGCGGGGCAGCCGGAGGAGGCGCGGGCGACGTGGCGCGCGCTGCTGGCCGACGCGCCGGCGGATGCGCCCTGGCGCGCGGCGGTCCAGCAGAGCCTCGACGGGCTGCCCTAGCGCCGCATCGAGAGACCCCAGGCAAGGGCCGCGGAGATGGCCAGGAAGGCGCCCAGCACGCCCGCCGCGAAGGGGATCATCCCGTCCATCTCGTCAAAGGCCTGGTTTCCCGCTGCCGTGAAGAGGCCCCACCAGGCGAAGCTCCCCAGCAGCACCGAAAGGAACAGGCAGATCAGCGCGGCGCGAAGCATGGCATCCTTCCCCCTCGCCGGGGACAACGTGTCACGAGGGCGGCGGTTCGCGCAGCCGCCGCGCCGCCTCTGCCAGCTCCTCCGGCGTGTTCACGTTGAAGAAGGGATCGCCCTCCCATTCCACGGTCGCGACGCCGTGCCTCGCGGCCCAGGCGCCGACCCGCCGCTCGCCGTCCAGGATCGCCGCGCGCAGCTCCCCGGCCAGCCGCCGCGGCCAGAGCCCCACCGGCGGATGAACCCGTCCCGCCGAGGCCGCGCAGGCGAGCGCTGCGCCTGAGGCGTGGAGGCGCTCCACGAGGTCCGGCGGGAGAAAGGGGGCGTCGCCCGTGACCGTCGCCACCCAGGGCAGCGGAGAGGATTCCAGCGCGGCCAGGATGCCGGCCAGAGGCCCGGGATGGCCGGGGAGCGTGTCCGGCCAGACCGGCAGGCCGAAACCCGCGAAGCGCGCCGGGTCGCCATTGGCATTGATCGCCAGCTCCGCGCATTGCGGCGCCAGCCGCTCGATCACCCGTGCCAGCATCGGCCGGCCGCCGAGTTCGCGCAGCGGCTTGTCGCCGCCGCCCATGCGCCGCGACAGCCCCCCGGCGAGGATGACGCCGCAGGTATCGGCGCGGCTCATCCGCGGAGGGCGAAGGGCCGCAGGAAGAAGACCGTCCCGAAGCCGAGCGCGCCGTTCAGCAGCGCCATGCGGGCCAGGAGCTGGGAGCCGGGGCTGGTGACCGGCGGGCGGCCCATCAGCGCCGGGATGACGAGCAGCTCCACGGCGGTGATCACCACCGCGCCGAAGACGAAGCCGAAGGGCAGGTCGGGGAAGGAGGTCGCGCGCAGCAGCGCGCCGATCACGATTCCCCAAAGCCCGCCCTGGATCAGCAGGAAGGCCAGCCAGGGCATGCCGAAGGGGCCGGTGCGCGCGAAGCTGTAGGCGCGGGGAAAGGCCCCGAAGAGCTCGGCCGCGCCCGGAATCCTCCCCGCATGGTGGTGCATGATGTGCAGCGTGCCCTGGTGGAAGGCGGCCATGCCGAGCACTCCGGCGACGAAGCCGTAGAGCAGGATCTTGCGCGGCAGCGAATGCGCCATGGACGTCCCCCATCTTGCCGATTCGGCATCTTCGGCCCAGGCTGCGCGCGGCGTCCATAGGACAATCACGGGGGGCCGCGAGCCCGCCGCCCCATAGGGAGATTACGCGTGAACGGTGCGGAAAGCCTGGTGCACAGCCTGCTGAAGAGCGGCGTCGATGTCTGTTTCGCCAATCCCGGCACCAGTGAGATGCACTTCGTCGCGGCGCTCGACCGCGTGCCCGGGATGCGCTGCGTGCTCGGCCTGCAGGAGAATGTGGTGACGGGAGCCGCCGACGGCTACTGGCGCACCGCGGGCAAGCCGGCCGTCACGCTGCTGCATTGCGGCCCGGGCCTCGCCAACGGCCTCGCCGGCCTGCACGACGCGCGCCGCGCGCATTCGGGCATCGTGAACTGCGTGGGCGACCAGGCGACCTATCACCGCCCGCTCGATGCGCCGCTGACCGCCGATACCGAGGGCTTCGCGCGCGGCGTCTCCGCCTGGACGCGGACCAGCGCCAAGGCCAGCGAGATCGGCGCCGACGTGGCCGTCGCCGTCCAGGCGGCGAAGACCTCGCCCGGCCAGGTGGCGACGCTGATCTGCCCCTCCGACACCTGCTGGGACGATGGGGGCGTGGTCGCCGAGGCGCTGCCCGTGCCCGCCACGCCGCAGGCCGAGGCGCATGCCATCCGCAATGCCGCGAAGGTGCTGCGCGAGAAGAAGAACGTGCTGATCCTGCTCGGCGGCCCGACGGCGCTGACCGAGGCGGCGCAGCTCCAGGCCCAGCGCGTGATCGCCCATACTGGCGCGCATATCCTGGCCGAGACCTCCAACGCCAAGATCGCGCGCGGCCAGGGCCGTATGCAGCTCGACCGCGTGCCCTATCCGCCGGATGCCGCGATCGCGCGGCTGAAGGACTACGAGCAGATCATCCTGGTCGGCTCCAAGGCGCCGGTCGGCTTCTTCGGCTATCCGAACTACCCGTCGCTCCATTATCCGCCGAAGGCCGAGATCACCGTGCTGACGCGCCAGGAGCAGGACGCGGTCACGGCGCTGACGGCGCTGGCCGAGGAGCTGGGCGCGCCGAAGGTCGCGATGCCGGACAACGGCCCGAAGCCGGAGCTGCCGCGCGGCGCGCCCTCGCCCGAGGGGCTGGCCCGCGTGATCGCGGCGCTGATGCCGGAGGATTCGATCATCGTCGACGAGTCCGTGACCTATGGCCGTGGCCTTTCGCCCCTGACGCATTGCGCGCCGAAGCACGACTGGTTGCAGAACCGCGGCGGCGCCATCGGCTACGGCTTCCCCGTGGCGGTGGGCGCGGCGATCGGCGGCGGCGGGCGCCGCGTGATCGCGCTGCAGGCCGACGGCTCGGGCATGTACACGGTGCAGGCGCTCTGGACCCAGGCGCGAGAGAAGCTGCCGATCACCACGATCGTGCTCTCCAACCGCAAGTACCAGATCCTGATCGGCGAGTACCAGAACGTCGGCGCCAATCCGGGCCCGACGGCGATGCAGATGCTCGACCTGGGCAATCCGGATATCGACTGGGTGAAGCTGGCGAACGGCATGGGCGTGGGCGCCGCGACGGCCTCGACGCTGGAGGAGCTGGCGGACCTGGTGTCGCAGAGCCTTTCGCAGGATGCGCCCTTCCTGATCGAGTTCCTGATCTGAAGATTTCGCGCCACGAGCGCGATCCCCGGAGGCCATCTTGGCCGGGGCGGTGAATCGCCCTTCCAGGGGTGCCTGGGTCGCGATCCTGATAGGGATGGTCGCCGTCACGGCGGCCATCCTGCTCTGGATGGGCCGCGTGCCCATCTGCACCTGCGGCACGGTGAAGCTGTGGCACGGGGTGGTCGTCAGCTCCGAGAATTCGCAGCACATCACCGACTGGTACACGCCGTCGCACATCATCCACGGCATCCTGTTCTATGGCGCGCTGCACCTCGTCGCGCGGCGGCTGGGGCTGCTGCCGCGGCTGGCGATCGCCACCATCGTCGAGGCCGCCTGGGAGATCGCGGAGAACACCAACGCGGTCATCAACCGCTACCGCGAGGCGACGATCGCCCTCGACTACTTCGGCGACAGCGTCCTCAATTCCGTCAGCGACATCCTGGCCATGTGGCTGGGCTTCTGGCTCGCGGCGCGGCTGCCCGTCTGGGCCTCGGTGGCGCTCGTGCTCGTCTTCGAGATCGGCGTGGCCTGGATGATCCGCGACAACCTCACGCTCAATGTGCTGATGCTGCTCTGGCCGCTGGATGCGGTGAAGGCCTGGCAGGCGGGCGGCTGACCGCCACCCTCGGCCGCGGCCTTCCCGCGGCACCCGGCATCTGGACAGTGGCCGCGCCCCGGCGCATGTCTCCTGCGTCACCTGGGTGAGCGCCTACCGCCCGGTCCGCCATGCCCGCCCGCCGAAAGGCGGCGGCCAGGCGGGATCGGGAACGGGCGCTGAGAGGCGGGACGTCATCCCGCGAGCCCTGGAACCTGATCCGGTTCGGACCGGCGAAGGGATTGGTGCGCATCCCCGATGCATTCCGTCCCGTGCCTCCGCGCCGCATGGAGGAAATGGATGGACCGTCGTTCCCTGCTGATGGCGCCGGCGCTGCTGGCCGCGCCCGCCTATGCCCAGAGCGCCCGCGCCCGCACGCTGCGCTTCATGCCGCAGGCCGGGCTCGCCGTGCTCGACCCGATCTTCAATCCGACGACCATCGTCACCACCCACGCCTATTGCGTCTTCGACACGCTCTACGGCGCCGATCGCGCGCTGCGCCCGCATCCGCAGATGGCGGCGGGCCACGAGGTCTCCGCCGACGCGCTCACCTGGCGCATCACCCTGCGCGAGGGCCTGCGCTTCCATGACGGCGAGCCCGTCCGCGCGCGCGACTGCGTGGCGAGCATCCGCCGCTGGGCCGTCCGCGACGGCTTCGGCCAGGTGCTGATGCAGGCCACCGCCGAGCTCGCCGCGCCGGACGACCGGACGATCCTCTTCCGTCTGCACCGCCCTTTCCCGGCGCTGCTCGATGCGCTGGCCAAGCCCGGCTCCTCGCCCTGCTTCATGATGCCCGAGCGGCTGGCCGCGCAGCCCGCCGACCGCCCCATCGCCGAGGCCGTGGGCAGCGGCCCCTGGAAGTTCCTGCCCGGCGAATTCGTCCAGGGCGCCCGCGCCGCCTATCTCCGCAACGAGCACTACGTCCCCCGCGAGGAGCCGGCCGAGGCGGCCGCCGGGGGCAAGCGCGTGCATTTCGACCGGCTGGAGATCATCTGGATTCCCGACGGCGGCACCGCCGCGGCCGCGCTGCGCACCGGCGAGATCGACTGGATCGAATACCCGCTGCCCGACCTCGTTCCCGTCCTCGAGCGCGACCGCAACACGAAGACGCAGATCTACGATCCAAACGGCTTCCTCGGCTTCCTGCGTTTCAACCACCTGCACCCGCCCTTCAACGACGTCCGCCTCCGCCGCGCGATCCGCGACGTGATCGTGCAGCCGGACTTCATGCAGGCGGTGGCCCTGCCGCAGGACTGGCAGGAATGCCACGCCATGTTCCCCTGCGGCCTGCCGAATGTCGTGGAATCCGCCCCGGCCGCGCGCGGCGAGGCCGCGATGGAGCGCGCACGCGCCGCCCTGCGCGAGGCGGGCTACAGGGGCGAGCCCATCATCCACATCAATCCGAGCGACTTTCCCGCCGTCACCCAGCAGGGCCGCCTCACGGTGGATCTGATGCGGCGGCTCGGCGTGAACATGGAGGCGGTGGAGAGCGACTGGGCCACCATCATCGCCCGCCGCGCCAACCGCGCGCCGCCGGCCCAGGGCGGGTGGCATCTGCACAACACCAACGGCCCGGCGGCGACCATCGCCAACCCCGCGGTGAGCTGGACCATCCGCATGAACGGCGCCGCCGCCTGGCCGGGCTGGCCGGAGGATGCCGGGGTCGAGGAACAGGTCTCGGCCTGGGTGCAGGCGCCGGACGTGGCGGCGCAGGACCTGGCCATGAAACGGCTGCAGGATCTGCTCTGGGACGCGGTGCCGATCGCGCCGACGGGGCTGTTCCGGCTGCGCACCGCCTTCCGTGCGGACCTGACGGGCGTGCTGCAAGCGCCCAATCCGATGCTGTGGAACCTGCGGCGCAGTTCTTGAGAGGGGCTCCGGCCTCTCAAATGTTGTCTCCGCTTCGCGGCCAACCCCCGGCAGGGAACCCGTTCCCTGCACCCTCGTCACAAGGGCCTCAGCCCTTGTGCATCAGGCTCTTCACCTCTTCCAGCGCCTCGCCGAAGCGGCGGTTCAGCACGCCCACGGCCTCGCCGTTGGATTTCTGGATGAGCTCGGCGATCTCCTGCATATTCGCCACCGCGCGCTCATAGGCCGCCTTCATCAGCTCGGCCTGCCTCGTCGCCTTGTCCTGCGGCGAGCCTTCCGCCGTGGCGAGGCTCTGCACCGCCTGGCTCATCTCGCCCATGACCTGCTGGACGATTTCCATGTTGCGCCGGGCCACCGCCTGCGCGCCTTCCATGGCGAGCTTGTTCGCCGCCGTCAGCGCGTCCAGGTTTCGCTTCTGCGCCTCCGCGAGCGCCTGGAAGTCGGGCATGCTCGGCATCTTCATCGCGCCGAACATCCTCATCATCTCGTCCGAGTTGAAACCGCTGCCCATGGTGCTCTCCTGACTTGACCGGGTCTCGGAAGATCTCTCCCTCGCCCTTGCCGTTCTGCTTCAGTTTCGCTGCGAACGCGTGAATTGACACTCACCTCCGCTACCTTCGGCCGCAGGATCGACAGCGTCAAACAGGATCGGCCGCCGCCCCGCTTTCGTCGAGCGTTTCGATGGGCGATGTATGGCCGGCCGACGCCGCGGCAGGTTCCCTTGGCGCGAAGCCGAACATGCGCGCGATCCGGTCCGCCCGGTCCAGCGCCCGGTCCAGCGCGGCCATGGTGGCCGAGAGGTCGGCGCTCTCGTCCTTCTCCCAGGCCCGCAGCCCGGCCAGCCAGACGGTTCCCAGCCCCTTCGCCCGCAGCAGTCCCGACGGCCCCGTCGCGTCGAGCCCCGCCGCCTCCAGCATCCAGGCCATGGAGGGGAGCATCTGGGTCGAGAGCTGGAGCGCCAGCAGCGGCGCCGTCGGCAGATCGTGCATCAGCCGGACCACGCCGGCCCGGTCCGGCTGCAGCGCGTCGAGCCGGCGCATCAGCACGTCGAAGAGCCGGTCGCGCGCGCTGGCCGAGGGATCGTCCACCGTGCCCTCCAGCACGGCGGCGTCCACCGTGCGCCCATGCGCCGCGAGGATGGCCTGCGGGCCGTCGAAGCTTCGCCGCAATTCGGCGAGCGGAATGCCCGCTTCGGCGGCAATGCCGCGCATCGTGACGCCGTGCCAGCCGCGGTCCGCGAGGACGCGCCAGAAGGCGGAGATGATCGCATCGGAGGAGGTCGCGCCGGTCATGCCCTCAAGATCGGGTGGCGGGCCGGCCGGCGCAAGCGCTAAGGCTGGGTGGCGCAGTGCGCGCCGTGGCCATGATACCCTCCGCCGCATGTTCGACGCCCATCTGCGCCGCTGGAATCTCGTGCCGGACGGCCCCCCCATCCTGACCCGGGCCGCGCGCCTCCTGCCGGTGCAACAGGCGGGCGAGCCGGCCATGCTCAAGCTGTCCGTCGAGGCGGACGAGCGGGCCGGCGGCGTCCTGATGGCCTGGTGGGACGGCGACGGCGCCGCCCGCGTGCTGGCGCAGGACGACGAGGCCCTGCTGCTGGAGCGCGCCATGGGGCCGGGCTCCCTGGCCGAAATGGCGCGCGCCGGCCAGGACGACGAGGCGTGCCGCATCCTCTGCGCCGCCGCGGCACGCCTGCATGCACCCCGTGCCAGGCCGTGGCCCGAGCTGATTCCCCTCGCGCACTGGTTCCGCGAGCTCGAGCCGGCCGCGGGCGCGCGGGGCGGCATCCTGACGCGCTGCGAAGCCACGGCCCGGGATCTGCTGGCGAATCCGCGCGAGGTGGGCGTGCTGCATGGCGACCTGCATCACGACAACGTGCTCGACTTCGGCGCGCGGGGCTGGCTGGCGATCGATCCCAAGCGCCTGCTGGGCGAGCGTGGCTTCGACTACGCCAATATCTTCACCAATCCCGACCTCGCCGATCCGACGCGGCCGGTCGCGACCCTGCCCGGGCGATTCGCGCGGCGGCTGGAGGTGGTGGGGCAGGCCGCTGGGCTGGAGCGCCGGCGCCTGCTGCTCTGGATCCTGGCCTGGGCCGGGCTTTCGGCCGCCTGGTATCTCGGCGACGGCGACCCGGCGGCCATCGATCTGGAGATCGCCGCCGTCGCCGCCGCCGAGCTGGATCGGTCCTAATCCGCCACGATATTCCCCGCCCGGACCACCTCGCGCCAGCGATCCAGCTCGCCGCGGATCAGCGCGGTGTATTGTTCCGGCCCCATGTTCCCGGGCACCACGCCGATGGCGGCGAAGCGCTCGACGACGCCCGGATCCGCCAGGGCCGCGCCGATCTCGGTGTTCCAGCGCGCGACGATCTCGGCCGGAACCCCGGCCGGCGCCGAGAAGCCGAACCAGTTGGTCGCCGCCACGCCGGGGAAGCCCGCCTCGGCGAAGGTCGGCACCTCGGCCAGGGAGGCGGGGCGGGTGGCCTCGCTCGTCGCGAGCGGGCGCAGGCGGCCGCCGCGCAGATGGGGCAGCGCGATGGGCAGGCTCTCCATGATGGCCGGAATCTGCCCGCTGATCGTGTCGGTCAGCGCCGCCGCCGAGCCGCGATAGGGCACGTGGACCAGGTCGACGCCGGCTTCGCGGGCCAGCACCTGGCCGATCAGGTGGTTTAGCGTGCCGTTGCCGCCCGAGCCGTAGGTGACTTGGCCCGGCCGCGCCTTCACCTGCGCGATGAATTCCGCGACCGTCCGCGCCGGAAAGTCCAGGTTCACCGCCAGCACGCTCGGGAAGGTGCCGACCAGGCGAATATGGGTGAAGTCGCGCAGCGCGTCATACGGTGTGTTGCGGTACAGGACCGGCCCGATCCCGTGCGAGGCCGCGCTCGACATCATCACGAGGTGCCGGTCGCCCGGCGCCTTGGCCAGGAGGTCGGCGCCCAGCGCCCCGCCGGCGCCCGGCCGGTTCTCGGCGACGACGGGCTGCCCGAATTTGTTGCCGATATGCGCCGCCACGATGCGCGAGAGCGTGTCGGCGGCGCCCCCGGGCGGGAAGTTGATGATCCAGCGGATCGGCCGGTCCGGCCAGGCAGGCTGGGCCGATGCCGTGGGGGCGAGCGCGGGCGCGGCCAGGAGGGAGGCCGCGCCGGTCAGCAGGGCGCGTCGCGAGGGAAGCAGGATCATCGAAGCCTCTTGTGTGCGGGTTTCCATCATGCCCCGAATCGAGCAAACCTCGTGCCATCAAATCCGGAGTCGTCCTCATATGGAATTCGACCTGCTGCTGCGCCGCGCGCGCCTCGCCGATGCCGCGCCCGACGGGCTGGTGGATATCGGCGTGAAAGGCGGCGTGATCGCCGCCATCGCGCCGGAGCTGGGGCAGGATGCCGGGGAAGTGCTCGACGTTGCCGGCGGCTTCGTCTCCCCCGGCTTCGTCGAGACGCATATCCACCTGGACAAGAGCTGCATCATCGACCGCTGCGGCTGCGCGCCCGGCCGCAACCCGCACCGCGCCATGGAGCGGGTCGCCGCGGTGAAGAGCACCTTCACCGTCGAGGACGTGAACGCCCGCGCCCGCGGCACGCTGGAGCGCGCGATCAGCCACGGCACGACCATCATGCGCACGCATTGCGAGGTCGATCCCGGCGTCGGCCTGCGCGGCTTCCACGGCGTGAGGGCCTTGGTGGATGCCTATAAATGGGCCATCGACCTCCAGATCTGCGTGATGCCGCAGGAGGGCCTGCTCGACAGCCCCGGCACCGAGGCTCTGATGGTCGAGGCGCTCAGGACGGGTGCCACCGTGATCGGCGCCGCGCCCAACTACGACCGCGACCGCCACGGCCAGATCCGCCGGATCTTCGAGCTCGCGCAGGAGTTCGATGTCGATATCGACATGCATCTGGACAGCGGCACCGATCCGAACGACCTCGACGCGCTGCTGGTCTGCGAGCTGACCGAGCAGATCGGCTGGCAGGGCCGCGTCGCCTTCGGCCACGGCACCAAGATCGCCAGTGCCACGCCCGAGCACCAGGACCGCATTGGCAGGCGGATGGCCGAGGCCGGCGTGTCGCTGGCCGTGCTGCCCGCGACCGACCTCTTCCTGATGGGCCGCGACCAGGACCACGACATCCGCCGCGGCGTGGTGGACGCGCACCGGCTGATGGCGCAGGGCGCGCTCTGCAACATCTCCACCAACAACGTGCAGAACCCCTTCACGCCCTTCGGCGATGCGCAGCTCATCCGCATGGCGAACCTCTACTGCAACGTGATCCAGCGCGGCGACGCGCAGGAGCTGCGCCAGGCCTGGGACATGTTCACCACGAATTCCGCGAAGGTGCTCCGCCGGAAGGACTACGGCATCGCCGTCGGCAACCCGGCCGACCTCGTGGTGGTGGATGCGCCGACGCCGGTGGATGCGATCCGCTCCATCTCGCCGGTGCTGGCCGGCTTCAAGCGCGGCCGCCGGAGCTTCACGCGGCAGCGCGCGGAGCTGCATCCCCCGGGCTGAGGCGGGAGGCCGCTCAGGCGATGCCGCCGGGCCGGAAGATGTCCAGGCTCCGCCCGGGCGCGGTCGTGACCGCGAGCCGCCCGGTCTCCGGCGGTGCCGGCAGCGGGAAATCCGCGAGGCCCGCCTCCAGCCGGTCCGCCGCCGCCGCCACGCCGGCCGCGACGCCCTCGGCGGAATAGTAGCTCCCCCGCACGTGCAGGTGGTGCGCGATGCCGCGCAGGAAGGCGTCGGTCAGCGCCGCGTCGGGCGCGCGCGCCTCCCGCCAGAAGCTGTCCAGCCCCTCCTCATGCGTTACCCCGGGCACCCGGTACAGCGCCTCGCCCAGGGCCAGGACCGGCTTGCCGAGCTGCAGCGCGCGGATGCCCGCGGTGCTGTTCACCGTCACCAGGCCCGCCGCCCGGAGCAGGAGCGGGTCGAGCGGGATCGCATCCACCAGATGCACGCGTCCGCCGACGCCCGCCTGCTCCGCCATGCGCGCGAGCCGCGCCGTCCAGTGCTTGATGCCCGGGTCCAGCGGATGCACCTTCACGGCGAGCTGCGCCCCGGCCGGCGCATGGGCGGCGAAGCTGCGCACGGTCTCGCGCAGCGGCGTGTCCATGTCCGGATAGGGCGAGTAGGCGCGGATCGAGTAGTCGTTCTCCATCTGCATCGCGAAGAGGAAGAAGGGCGCGTCCTCCGGCAGCCGGGCGACCAGCGCCTCCGCCCGCCGCCGCGTCCTTCCGCGCAGGACCAGCCGCCAGGCCGTCCCCAGATAGGCCGGGATGACCGCATGGAGCTGGAAGCCCTGGAAATGCGGGAAGGGCCAAGGCGTCAGGTTGGCCAGGTGGAACAGCACGTCCCATCGCGCCTGGGTCGGGAAATGGTCGGCGAAGAGGCGCGTCTCGTCCACCGGGGGCAGCCCCTCGGCGGCGGCGAGGATCGAGGCCGGGTCGCGCGGGAAATGCGAGAGGGCGTTGTGGCCGTCCCGCTCGAGGATGATCCAGTCCGGCCGGATATAGCCGTAATCCGTGGCGGCCACGGCGATGCCGCGGGCCTTCGCCGCCGCGATGGCGATGCGGTGGTAGGGCCGCTGCTCGCCCAGCAGCACGAGATCGGTGACGGCGCGCTCCTCGAAGACGCGCTCGACATGGGCGTGCCATTCGCCGAGACGGCCCTGGAAGTCCTCGGCCGGCACGCCCTCCGGAAGGAAGCGTCGCCATTTCCGCTCCGGCCAGAAATGGCCTTTCCAGAGGAGATGGTCGCCGAGGCATGTGTTGATGCGGTGCGCGGCATGCCCGCGGGCCCTCAGCGTCGCGGCAAGGGCGGGGAAGAGGGGGCTGATCGGCCCTTGCAGGAAGAGGAAGCTGCGGGCGCGCCTCACGGCGCGTCCCCGGCGCGGTTCCCGCCCGTCACGAGCGCCAGCCGCCGGCCGGGGC
The DNA here is from genome assembly GCF_004336745.1 of Roseococcus sp. SYP-B2431. Taxonomy (GTDB): domain Bacteria; phylum Pseudomonadota; class Alphaproteobacteria; order Acetobacterales; family Acetobacteraceae; genus Roseococcus. The sequence continues at coordinate 293,574 of NZ_SJXD01000028.1, read as the reverse complement.
GCGCCAGGCCATGGTCACGTCCCCGCGGCCGAGCAGGCGCACCCCGGCCCGCCGCCGCTCCGCAGCTTCCGGCCAGCCGCGATAGGGAAGCGCCCGGGGCGGCGCGGGGGCCTCCTCGCCGGCCTCGATGCGGTCCAGCACCGCGTCGAGCAGCGGCAGCGCCGCCAAGTGCAGCGCCCGCGCCGCCGCCAGGGCCGAGGCGCCGGGCGGCAGCGACACCTCCCGCTGCGCCCAGATGCCGCCTGCATCGATCCGCGGCGCCAGCGCATGGACGGAAACCCCCGTGGCCCCTTCGGCCAGGCCAAAGAACGCCGGGATCGGTCCTCGGTGGCGCGGCAGCAGCGAGGGATGCACGTTGATCCCGCCCCGCGCCGGCGCGGCCAGCACGGCGGCGCCGAGAATCCGGTCGAGGTGGAAGCTCACCAGCAACTCCGCCCCGGTCTCGCGCAGCGCGGCCTGCATCCCGGCTTCGTCCGCCAGCCGCAGCGTCCGGATGCCGCGCTCCGCGCAAAGCCCCGACAGCCGGCGCGGCCGGCGGAAGGCCGCGCCGATCGGCGGCAGGAGATGGTTCGCCGCGAGATAGGGCAGAATCCCCGGTCCGGAGCCTCGCAGCGCCCGCCAGGTGGCCCGGTGCGCGGAGAGCGGCGGCGAGTGGCCCACCAGGACGAGCCTCTCCGCCTGCCGTTCCGCGAACCGCAGCACGGCCTCGGCGCTTCCCGCGCTCTCCAACGTGAACAGGGCAATCCGCAAACGCCTATGCCGCCTCGCGCGCCACCCGGGACAGGGCCTGGACCGTCTCGTCGATCTCGGCGTCACTGTGCTCGGCACTGAGGAAGAAGCGCAAGCGCGCCTGCCCTTCGGGCACCACCGGGAAGACGATGGGCTGCACGTTGATGCGCAGCTCCAGCAGCCGCTCGGCGGCACGCGCGGCCGTCACGCTCTCGCCGAGGATGACCGGGACGATGGCCTGGCCCACGGAGCCCCCCGTGTCGAAGCCCGCCGCCCGGGCCTGGTCGCGGAACCGCCGCGCGACCGCGTGCAGCCGCGTCACCCGCCAGGGCTCCGCCTGCATGATCGCCAGCGCGCATTCGGCGGCGGCCGCCAGGGCCGGCGCCATGCCGACGGAATAGACGAAGCCCGGCGCCGTGTGCCGCAGCAGGTCCACCAGCGCATGGCTGCCCGCGACATAGCCGCCGCACGACGAGAGCGTCTTGGAGAGCGTCCCCATCCAGATGTCGACGAGGCCCGGATCGACCCCCTGCGCCTCGAAGAGGCCGCGCCCCGTGGGCCCCAGCACGCCCAGCGAATGCGCCTCGTCCACCATGAGCCAGGCCTCGTGCCTCCGCGCGATCTCGCTGAAGCGCGCGAGCTCGGGCACGGTGCCGTCCATCGAGTAGTGGCCCTCGATCAGCACCAGGGCGCGGCCGTGCCGATGACGCTCGGCGGCCAGGATGGAGGCCGCCGCCTCCCAGTCGTTGTTCGGGAAGGCCAGCCGCCGCGCGCGGGAAAGCCGCACGCCCTCGGTGGCGCTGTTGTGCACCAGCGCGTCATGCACCACGAGATCCTCGGGGCCGAGCAGATGGCCGATGACGGAGACGTTGGTCGCATGGCCCGAGACCATGACGATCGCCTCCTCGGCCGCGTAGTTCGCGGCGAGCGCGGCCTCCAGCGATCCGTGCACCGGCCGCTCGCCCGAGACGAGGCGCGAGGCGGAGGCCGAGACGCCATGCCGCGCGATGGCCTGCCGCGCCGCCTCCGCCACCCGCGGATCGCCGTTGAGGCCGAGGTAGTTGTACGAGGAGAAGTTCACGTATTCGGCATTGCCGATGACCGTGCGCGCGCCGGCGATGCCCTCATGCGGGCGTAGGAAGGGATTGGACAGCCCCATTTGCCGGCCCAGCGTGCGCGTCGCCGCCACTTCGCGCGCTGCGGGCAGGGTCGAGAAGTCGCGCGCCGAGATGGGCGCCGCCTGGGCCGCGGCCGGTGCGGCGCGGCCGGAGAGGCGGCGCAGCAGCGCCGCGCGATCGGCCTCGGAGAGCCCCCTTCCGCTCACTCCGCCGCCTCGCGGGCCGCCGGGACCTGGGCAAGGATGGCCCGGGCCAGCGCGCTCACCGTCAGCTCCTCGGTGACGGCCCGGAGCGGGATCGAGACCGAGAAGCGCCGCTCCAGCCCCGTCCGCAGCTCGATGCTGCCCAGGCTGTCGAGCCCGAGGCGCGTCAGCGGCGTATCGGCCGGCACGGCGCCGGGCGGCAGGCGCAGGATGCGCGCGACCTCGCGCGCCACCAGGCGGCGGGCGATCTCCAGCCCGCCATCCGGCCCGGCCTCGGCGATGGCGCGCAGCGGATCCTGCTCGCCGGAATCGGCGGCGAAGGCGCCGGTGAGCGGGGCGAAGGCGGGCTCGGCCAGAAGGCGCAGGCTGCGACGCGCCGCCTCCCAATCCACCCGGGCGAGGCCGATGACCGGCAGGCCGCTGGCCAGCAGCGCCGGCAGCGCCCCCAGCGCCTCGGAGGCGCGCAGCGCCGTGGCGCCCAGGCGCTGCGAGAGGGCGGCGGCGTTGGGCGCGTCGCCCGCCAGAACCCCGGCATCGGCGATCGGGCCCCACTGCACGGCCAGCGCGGGCCAGCCGGCGGCGTGGCGGCGCCGCGCCAGCGCATCGAGGGCGGCATTGGCGGCGACATAGGCCGCCTGGCCCGGGCTGCCGATCGGCACCGTCGCGGAGGAGAAGAGCAGGAAGAGGCGCAGCGCGTCGTCCCGCGTCAGCCGGTCGAGGTTCTCCGCGACGATGGCCTTCGCGGCCCAGACCGTGGCCACCGAGGCCGGGTCCAGCCGGGCCGCGACGCCGTCGGCGAAGACGGCGGCGGCGTGGACCACGCCCTCGATGGGGGGCATGCCGGCGCGGATACCGTCCAGGGCGGCGGCCAGCGCCTCGGGATCGGCGGCATCGGCGGCGAATATCCGCGCCTCGGCCCCGAGCGTCCGCAACCGCGTCAGCGCCGCCGCCGCCCCTGGCGTGGCGGGGCCGCGCCGCGAGACGAGGGCGAGATGCCGGATGCCCTGGCCCGCCAGCCAGCAGGCCGCCTCCAGCCCGAAGCCCGCCGTGCCGCCGACCACGACCACGCTGCCCTTGGGGCGCCAGTCCTGGGCCGCGTCCCCGGCCAGCTCGGCCGGCGGCGTGATGACGAGCTTGCCGATATGCCCGCCCGCCTGGAGCTGCCGGAAGGCCTCCTCCGCCTGGCCGGATTCATGGACGCGGATCGGCAGCGGGCGGATCGCGCCGTCCTCCAGCCGCGTCGCCAGCGAGGCGAGCATGCGCGAGGCCAGCGCCGGCCGGTGCCGCGCCACCTCGTCGAGATCCACGGCGAACCAGGCGACGTTGCGCCGCATGGGCCGCAGGGTGACGCGTCGCGCCTCCGCGAAGTCGCGCTTGCCGAGCTCCAGGAATCGGCCGAAGGGCGCCATCAGCCCCAGGCTGCGCTCCATCGCCTCGCCGGAGAGCGAGTTGAGGCAGATGTCGACGCAGCCCTCGCCCGGCGGCGCGGGCCAGACGGCGCGCAGCCGCTCGGCGAAGCTGCCGTCGCGGCTGTCGAGCGCGACCTCGGCGCCGGCGGCCCGCAGGAAGGCGCGGCGCGCCTCGGTGCCGGCGGTGACGGCGACGCGCGCGCCGGCCGCCAGCGCGATCTGCAGCGCCGCGAGGCCGACGGCGCCCGCGCCGCCATGGATCAGCACGCGCTCGCCGGGCTGGATGCGGGCCAGCCCCTCCAGCGCGTGGATGACGGTGAGGAAGGCGACCGGCAGGCTGGCCGCCTCTTCCATGGAAAGGCCGCGCGGCAGCGGCGCCAGCGCGGCGGCCTGGGTGACGGCGCGCGTCGCGAGCGCGCGCGGCGCGAAGCCGAAGACCTGCTGGCCCGGCCGCAGCGCGACGCCCGCGCCCACCGCCTCGACCACGCCTGCCGCCTCCATACCGAGGCCCGGCCCCGCGAAGCCGGGCTGCAGCGCCTCCTCCGGCAGCAGGCCCTGGGCCCACATCACATCGCGGAAGTTGAGGCCGGCGGCGGCGATGCGCAGCCTCACCTCGCCCGGTCCAGGTGGCGCGCACAAATCCGGCGCCGCTTCCCAGGCGAGGCTGCCCAGCTGGCCCGGCGCAGCGACCTCCAGCCGGCGCGGACCCGCGGGCGGCGGGCTGGGCGGCAGGGCCGCGGCCAGGCGCGGCACGAGCCGGGCCGAGGCGGTGAGGCGCTGCTCGGCCTCGGCATCGGGCGGGTCGAGCAGCGCGGCCACGAGGCGGCTCGCCGCCTCGGCCGCCGGAAGATCGGGCGCCACGTCGTGCCGCTGGGGCTTCAGCCCCGGCATCTCGTTGGCCAGCACGCGGGCCAGCGCCATCTGGCCGGCCGCGGCCAGCCCGCTCCCGCCGCCGCGCACGACCAGATGGAACTGCGCGGCCACGCCGTCCGCCAGGGCGGCAAGCTGCGCGAGCGGGGCGAGGCTGTCCGCCTCGGGCGCCGGCAGGGCGATGACGGCGGCGCCGCGCAGCAGGCGGGGCGCCGGATCGGCGGGCAGATGGGCGACATGCGCGCCGGCGGCGGCCAGCGCCTCGGCCAGCGCCTCGCACAGGGGCCGCTGCGTGCCGCCCGACCAGAGGAGGAAGCGCCGCGCCGGCGCCGCGTGCAGGAGCTGGCCGCCCGCGGGCCTGGCGGCGGCGATCAGCGCGGCGTCCCAGGGCAGCGCCGGCAAGGCGATCTGGCGCGGGTGCGGCCAGCCGCCGGCGGTCATCACCCCCGTCCAGCCGGCGGCGTCGTGCAGCCGTGGCGACGACCACCAGCCGGGCGCGAGGCCCTCGGTCATGTCCCAGAAGAGGCCCGGCATGGGCTCGGCCAGCAACAGGGCGCCGCCAGGGGCGGTGGCGCCGCGCAGCGCCTCGGCCAGGCGGTGGGTGAAGGCGCGGCGCGGCGAGAGCGCGAGGCCGAGCACGAGCTCGGCCTCGGCCGGCGGCGCGCCTTCGGCCGCCGGATCCCAGACGGCCCGCTCGATGCCGGCCTCGCCCGCCTGCGGCAGCGCGGGCGGGCGGGCGCCGGGCAGGTGGGTGACGGTGAGGCGCAGCGCGGCGCCCAGCGGCGCGAGGGCCTGGCGCAGCGCAGGCAGCAGCGGCCCGTCCTCGGCGCCGACCACCAGCACGCGGCAGGGGCGCCCCTCCGGCCAGCCCCGCAGCAGGTCGGCGGCCCCATCGGCCAGGGCGGCGGCCAGGCGGCGGAGGCTCTCGGCGCCGGCGGGAAGCGTTGCCGGCCCGCTCGGCCGGCCCGCCAGGGCGCCGGGCAGGGCTTCCGCCGCCTGGGCGAGCACCGCCAGCTCCTGCGCCAGGATGGGCTGCTCGAAGAGCACCTGCCGCCAGATCGCTTCCGGCTCCGGAAGCGCGCCGGAATCCAGCGAGAGCGCCCGGGCGCGGAACCGCAGGGCCTCGGCGAGCGGGCCCTCGGCGGTCTCCGCCCCGGCCGCGAGGCCGGCCGCCACGCCATGCGCGGCCAGCAGCAGCGCCGCGTCGTCCAGCGCCGGCTGCGGCTGCCGGGGCGGTCGCAGGGCGCCGAGGTCCAGGGCCGGCGGCGGCTCGGGCCAGGCGGCGGGCAGCGCCGCGGGGTGCCATTCGGTGTGGAAGGCGGGCAGCTCGCTGGCCTGGGCGGCGCGCGGCAGGCGCTGGAACAGCGCGCCGGTCACCACGGCCAGCGCCATTCCGGTCGCGTCGCGCAGCACGAGGCCGGCGGTCGCGCCGCGCCGCCCGGCATGCTCCAGCACGAGGTCGGCCGAGACCGGCAGGGCCGCGCCGCGCCGCACCGCGACGCGGCCGAAGCGCACCGGCACGAAGCCCGACGCGTCGTTCCCGCCCTCCGGGCCGCCGATCAATCCGAGGAAGCCCTGCATGGCGCCGTCCAGCCGCACCGGATGCAGGTGGAATCCGGCATCCGTCGGCGCCGCCTCGGGCAGCTCGAGGCGCACCTCGGCGCGGCCGGCGGCCGCCTCGGCGCGCCAGGCGGCGACGGGCCGGAAGGCGGGGCCGTAGGACAGCCCCTCCTGCGCGGCACGCGCGGCAAGCGCCGCGGCGTCACGCCACTCGCCCCGGACCTCGCGGGCGATCGCCTCGGGCAGGACCGTGAGCACCGTCACGCGACCCGCGGCGTGCAGGGTCCAGCCCTCCTCGGAGAGCCGGCGCCGCGCCGCCAGGGTGAAGCCCCCCTCCGCATCCAGCCGCACGCGCATCTCGCGCGCCACGTCGTCGCCCAGGGGCAGGGCGCGCAGGATGGCGAAGTCCGCGATCTCCAGCGCCGCGGCGCCGCGATGCCGCAGGAAGCCCGCCTCCAGCGCCATTTCCAGCATGGCGGCGGCCGGCAGCATGGGGTGGCCGCCCAGGGCGTGGTCGGCGAGCCAGGGCTCCTCCAGCGTGTCGATCGAGCGGCGCCACTCCTCGCCGGATTCGCTGCCGACGTGGCGGAAGCCGATCAGCCGCCCGTCGGGCACGGCCTCCAGCGCGCCCTGGCTCTCGACGGTGCGGGCGAACCAGTGCGGGCGGAGGGCGAAGGGCGAGGGAGGCAGGTCGCGCGTTGCCGGGCCCACGAAGCCGGGCGCGCCGCGCGGGTCCGCGCCATGCGCCGCGGCCTGGTCGGCGATGGCGGGGAAGGGGTCGGCCGCCTCGGCGGTGCCCCGCCGCAGGCTAGGCAGGATGGCGGCTTCCAGGCCGGCGGCGCGCAGGGTGCCGCGCAGATAGCCCTGCAGCACCGGATTGGCGCCGATCTCGAGGAAGACGGCCGGCCGCAGCGCCGCCGCCGCCCGCACCGCCGTCTCGAAGCGCACCGGCTCGCGCAGGTTGCGCCACCAATAGGCGGCGTTGCAGGCCGCGCGCGCCAGGGCCTCGCCGGTCACGCTGGAGACCATCGGCACCCGGCCGTCGCCGGCGCGCAGGCCGCGCAGCCCCTGCACCAGGGCCTCGCGCACGGGATCCATGGCGGCGGAGTGGAAGGCGTAATCGAGGTCGAGCGGGATCCAGGTGAGCCGGCGCGCCTCGGCCGCCTCGCCCAGCCGCGCGAGCGCGGCCTCGGGCCCGGCGACGGTGAGGGATCCCGGGGCATTGAGCGCGGCGATCTCCAGCGGCGGCTCGCCGGGGCGGCAGCAGGCCGCGATCAGCGCCTGGGCCTCGGCGGCGGTGGTGCCCAGCGCCGCCATCCGCCCATGCCCGCGCGTGGTGGCCTGCGCCCGGCTGCGGATGACGATGAGCCGCGCGGCCTGGGCGAGGCTCAGCAGCCCGGCGGCCTGGGCCGCGGCGACCTCGCCGACGGAATGGCCGAGGCAGAGCGCGGGGACGATGCCCTCCGCCGCCAGCGCGGCCACGATGCCGTATTGGATGGCGAAGAGCAGCGGCTGCGCGACCTCCGTGGCGGCCAGCGCCTCGGCGGGCATCGCCTCGCGCAGCGCCTCGGCGACGGACCAGCCCAGATGCGGGCGGAGCGCGGCGTCGGCACGGCCGATCGCCTTGCGAAAGACCTTGCTGCCGTGCATCTCGGCGGCCGCCATGCCGGCCCATTGCGCGCCGTTGCCCGAGAAGACGAAGGCGACACCCTGCCCGGGGCTCGCCACGCCCGACGTGACTCCTTTGGGGGTTTCGCCCCGCCGATGCGCGGCCAGCAGCCCGGCCCATTCGTCGCCGTCGCCGTCGCCCGCGCCGCGCAGCACGAGCCGATGGGCCAGCAGGTCGCGATGGCGGGCCTGGCCGCGGATCATCGTCAGCACCCGCGGCGCGGGGAGGCCGCGCAGCCGTTCCTGCCAGGCTTCGGCGAGCGCGCCGAGCTGCCCGGCGCCATGGGCGGAGAGCAGCAGCGGCGGCGGCGCGCCGCGCGGACCGGACCGGACGGGTTGCGGTGCCGGGTTCTCGCGCAGGTCCCCCGCGCGCCCCAGCGCGACATCTTCCGCGCGCCCTAGCGCGACGCAGGCATTCGTCCCGCCGAAGCCGAAGCTGTTCACCGCGACGGCCCGGCCTTGAAGGGGCATCGGCGTGCTGGCCAGGATCAGGCCATGCCGGTCGAAAGGGATCGCCGGATTGGGGATATCGGCGTGCAGCGTGGCGGGGATGCGCCCGCTCTCCAGCACATGCAGGCCCTTCAGCAGCCCGACCAGGCCGGAGGCCGCCTCGGTGTGGCCGATGTTGCTCTTCACCGAGCCGATGGGCAGCGGCGCTGCGCGCCCCGTCGTGGCGGCCCGGGCGATGGCGGCGGCCTCGATCGGATCGCCCGCCGGGGTGCCCGTGCCATGCGCCTCGAAATAGCCGAGCGCCTCCGGCCCCAGCCCCGCGCGCGCCAGCACCTCGGCGATCAGGGCCGATTGCGCCTCGCCATCGGGCAGCGAGATGCCGGCGGTGCGGCCGGCCGCGTTCACGCCGCTGGCCAGGATGACGCCGCGGATCCGGTCGCCGTCCCGCCGCGCATCTGTGAGCGGCTTCAGCAGCAGCACCACGCCGCCCTCGGCCCGCACGTAGCCGTCCGCGCCCGCGCCGAAGGCCTGGCAGCGGCCGCGCTTCGACAGCATCCCCGCCCGCCAGAAGCCGATGAAGGGATAGGGCGAGAGCATCAGGTTGATGCCGCCCACCACCGCGGCGGTGGCGTGCCCGGCGCGCAAAGCCTCGCAGGCGGCGTTCAGGGCGACGAGGCCGGAGGAGCAGGCCGTGTCCAGCGTCATGGCCGGGCCGCGCAGGTCGAAGACGTGGCCGAGCCGGTTGGCGGCGATGGAGAGCGCCCCGCCCGTCATGATGTAGCGGTCGGAACTGCCGACGTCCTGCTGGCGGATATCGGCGTAGTCGGTGGTCGAGGCGCCCACATAGACGCCGATCCTCCGGCCGGCGGCCTCGGCCTCGGGCCAGCCGGCATCCTCGAAGGCGCGGCGGGCCAGCATCAGCAGCAGGCGCTGCTGCGGGTCCATCTCGTCCGCCTCGCGGGGCGAGAGGCCGAAGCCGGTCGCGTCGAAGCCCGCCACCTCCCCGATGGTGCCGGCGCGGAAGTGGAGCGCGCGGCCGACCTCGCCGGGGCGGGGGTGCAGGAACCGCGATTGGGTGAAGCGGTCGGCCGGGAGCTCGGTGACGGCGTCGTGGCCCTCGTCGAGCACGCGGCCGAAACCGGCCAGATCCGGCGCGCCCGGCAGGCGGCAGGCGGCGCCGACGACCGCGATCGGCGCCGAAGCCTCGGTCTGCCGATCTCCCGCCATTCGCGCGTCCCTGCTCATCCCGCTCCTTCCGCCAGACCTGTCCAGGCTGTCATTGGATGTGCTGCGATGCAATATGATGCGTCATCGATTTACCGCATGGCAACGACCACGCGAGCGGCCGCGAATTGTCGCATTGGTCAAGTTTACCGACAATCAGCAACGCTTCTCGCCGGTATTGGTCGCGATGGCTTTGCGTCAGGCGTGCCGGAACAGCGATGCGGCGGGGCTGCCGGCCGCGGGCAGATGCTGCAGGAACTGCTCGACGGCGGAGAAGTGGCGGCCCCAGCTCGGCGCCGTCCATTGCCCGAGGCGGGCCAGCTGCGCCGCGCGGCGGGCGCTGCGCGGCTCGGCGAGTTCCAGGACGGCGCGGCGCCAGGCGAGGAAGTCCAGCGGATGGAGATAGTCCGCCACGTCGCCTCCCACCTCCCGCGCCGCCGGGATGTCGGAGGCGATGACCGGCGTGCCGAGAGCCATGGCCTCGGCCAGCGGCAGGCCGAAGCCTTCCACGAAGCTCGGGCAGAGCAGGGCCGTCGCGCCCTGGAGAAGACGCGCGACCTCCTGGTCCGGCAGGCGGCCGCATTCCTCGACGAGGCCCCCGAAATTCCCCCGGTCCAGCAGGCGGAAGACCTGTTCGTTCTCCCAGCCGCGGCGGCCGATGATGAGCAGCCGCGGCGCGTCGGCCATCCCCTGGATGGCGAAGTCCCGCCAGATCTGCAGCGCGAGGAGGTGGTTCTTGCGGGGCTCAATGGTGCCGAGCATCACGAAATAGGGATGCGGCGGGGACGGGCCCCGGCGCGGGGCCGGCAGGTCCAGGCCCAGGCCCATCACTCCCATCGGCGGCAGCGGCTGCTGCCCGCGGATCAGGTGCCCCCGCACGCTCTCGGCCACCGCATCGGTGGTCACCATCACGCCGGCCGCGCGGCGGGCGACCATGTCGAGCTTGGCCAGGTGCTGGCGGGTCGCGAGCGGCCGCGTGTATTCCGGATGGGTCAGGGGGATCAGGTCGTGCAGCAGGGGCACGAAGCGCGCGCCCATGGCGATCAGCCCGCCGGTGGCGCGCTCGTGATGCAGGGCCCGGTGCGAGACGATGAGGAACAGGCTGTCGCCGCGCGCAGCGATCCGCCGCGCGAGCTCTCCGCGCCCCAGGCCCCAGAGCTTGAACGAGAGCGCCGCGGCCGCCATGGCGCGGAAGCGCGTGAGCATGCCCTCCTTGCCGGGGAAGACGGCGCGGTCGGCCTCCTGCAGCAGCGCATGGGCCAGGCTGTCCGGCAGCGCGGCGAACCAGCCCCAGGGCGATTGCGCGACGAAGGTGACGTCCTTCGCGGGCAGGCCGCGCCAGTGGCGGGCATGGGCGAACTCGACGCGGTCGATGCCGCTGGGCTGGCCGGCCCAGGCCAGCCCGAGCAGGCGGGAGATGTCGAGCACGATATGCACGCCGTCATGCTCCTGCAGCTCGAGGCCGGGTTGCGGGCGCCGTGGAGACGGACACGCCCAGGGTTTTCATCGCACCCGGCGCGAGGAAACGCAGCCGGACGCCTTTTCGGCGGCCCCTCCGGGTCGCTCGGCCGCCGCTGGCTTTCGTCCCAGTCGGCGGCGATCATCCGGCCCGGAGGGCCGGCAGGCAAGACGGAAGACCGGATCGCGGGCTCCATTGACACCCGCTGCCGTTAATCCAGGGTTAAAGGCGCACCGAGGCGAGAAAAAGGCGAGCGCATGAGCATCTGGCGTCAACCCACCACGCCCGAGGCGATCCAGGCCCGCAGGGGCGAGAGCGTGAACACGCTGCTCGACATCGTGATCACCGAGATCGGCCCGGACTTCGTCAAGGGCGAGATGCCGGTGGATGGCCGGCATGTGCAGCCCTTCGGCATCATCCATGGCGGCGTCTCGGTCGTGCTGGCCGAGACGCTGGGCAGCCTGGCCTCGCTGATGGCCTGCGATCCCGGCTTCCACGCCGTGGGGCTGGAGGTGAATGCCAACCACCTCCGCCCCCTGCCCAAGGGGGGCCGCGCCTATGGGCTCTGCACCCCGGTGCGGATCGGCCGCAGCGTGCATGTCTGGAACATCGAGCTGCGCCGCGACGACGGCGAGCTCACCTGCGTCTCCCGCCTGACGACCGCGATCCTCGAAAGGAAGGCCTCCGCATGACGACCCGTCCGGGGACCGGCCGCCCGAAGATCGCCGTCATCGGGACCGGCGGCACCATCAGCTCCATGGGGCGCGGGCCCTTCGACATCGCCGACTACGCGACGCTCGGAAAGGTCATGACCTCGGCGCAGCTCCTCGAGTTCTGGCCGCAGGTGCAGGAGGTCGCGGAGGCCTTCGCGGTGCCGTACAAGGCCGTGCCCTCCACGGCGCTCGGCCCGGCGGAATGGCTGGAGCTGGTGCGGCTCTGCGACGAGACCGCGGCCAGGCATCCGGACCTCGACGGCATCGTGATCACCCACGGTACGGCGACGCTGGAGGAGACCGCCTATTTCCTCTCGCTGACCCTGAAGGTCGAGGTTCCGGTCGTGGTGGTCGGCGCCCAGCGGCCCTCCACGGGCCTCTCCTCCGATGCCGGCATGAACCTCGCCAATGCCTGCCGCGTGGCCGGCGATCCGCGCGCCCGGGGGCTCGGCGCGCTGGTGCTGCTGAACGACGAGATCCATGCCGCCCGCGAGGTCACCAAGACCAGCACCAGCCGGATGCAGACCTTCCGGACCCCGGATTTCGGCCTGCTCGGCCATGCCGATGCCGACGCGATCGCCTGGTATCGCAGGCCGCTCCGAAAGCTCGGGCGCGACACGGAATTCGATGTCCGCAAGCTCGAACGCCTGCCGCGCGTGGACATCGTCTCCTGCTATGCAGGGGCAGACGGGGCGGCGGTGCAGGCCTTCGTCGCGGCCGGCGCGCAGGGGCTGGTCTCCGCGGGCTTCGCGCCGAGCTTCGTCACCCCGGCGCTGGGCGAGGCGATGATCGCCGCGATGAAGGCCGGCACGCCCATCGCCGCCAGCACGCGGGCCGGCTCGGGCCGCATGTTCTACACGACGCGGATGCGCGAGGCCGGCTTCGTGAACGCCGACAACCTCAATCCCCAGAAGGCGCGGATCCTGCTCATGCTCGGGCTGACGGCGACGAAGGAGCTATCGGAGCTCAACCGGATCTTCTCCGAATACTGACTTCGGGCTGGCCATGTCGTCGAGGCGGCGCCTCGGGCTAGGGCTGCGCCGTGCCGCCTGACGCGGGGCCAGCCTGGCCGGCGAGCTGAACGGAAAGGTCCGGGCCCGGTGCCCGGCCGATGGCCGGTTCCGGGACGGCCCATGGCAGGACCACGCCGATCTCCACGACCTCCCGCTCGTCCCCGGCGGGGCCGTTGAAGGCCCAGGGCAGGACCAGCGCCAGCATCATGGCCAGGGTCGCGGCCAGGAAGGGCAAGTCGGCGAGGCGTGGGCGTGACGTCATGCGGCGGCTCCGGATCCGGGTCCGGAGGCTGAAACGCCGCAGGCCGCGAGGGGTTTCAACCGCGGCCCGCGTGGAGACCCCTTGAACGAAGGCGCCCTCAGGATTCCGTGGGAGCCAGCCGTTCCGCCGCGGCGCGCCAGGCGTCGAGCATGGGCGCCGGCCGCCGGGTCCCGCGGTCCATGAACACGATCACGCTCTCCGCGGCCGCGAAGCGCAGCTCGCCGAGGAAGAGCTCCTGCCGGATGGTGATCGAGGTGTTGCCCACCCGCGAGATCGCGCTGCCGATCCGCACGCGCCCCGGGTAGTGGATCTCGGCCAGGTAGTCGATCGTCACGCGCCGCAGCGCGGTGGCCAGCGGGCGCGAGCGCGGCTCGCCCGCCACCGACGAGATGATCTCGCCGCGGCCCGCCTCGCAGAGGGCCGCGATCGAGGCGTTGTTCACATGCCCGTTGAGGTCCGTGTCCTGGATGCGGAGCTTCTCCTCCGTCCAGAAGGGGAACCCCGTCATGGCCTCATTGCGCGCTGAGGCCCCGGCTCGTGACGGTGATCCGGCTCGCGACGCAGATGTTCACCTGCCGGAGCTCCGAGGCGCGGCCGTTGCTCCATACGATCCGGAAATCGTAGTTGCCGGGATTGTTGGCCCGGTAGTTCACATAGCGTCCCGGATAGAGGACGGAGGCGCCCAGCTGGTCGGCGCCCCAGCTGCCGAGCGAGGAGTGGCTGAAATACAGCTGCTGCACGACGGCGCCCGATTCGTTCACCACGCGGAAGCTGGTGTCGCAGACTCGGGGCGCCGGGGCGACGACCACGGTCTGCCCATAGGGCTGCGGGGCCACGCAGGCGCCGAGCAGCGTCGCGCTGGCCAGGGCTGCGATGGCGGCGATTCTCTTCATGCGTGTCCCCGTTGATGCTCTCGAATGAAGCCAGGGTAATGAATCCCGACAGTGCCGCAAGCAACCAGAGCGTGAATCAGCGGGCTTCGATGCCGTAATTCGTGATGACGACCTGCGTGTTGGTGCAGATATTCGCGCGCCGGAGGTCGGAGGTGGACCGGTCCTGCCGGACGATGCGGAAATCATGCGCCCCGGGGCCGTCGGCCCGGAAATCACGCGACTGGCCGGGGCTGAGGATGTCGTTGCCGAGGCGGTCGCGACCGAAGGAGGAGAGCGCCGAGTCGGCGAAGAAGAGCTGGTGCACCTGGCGCGTGCTGCTGTTGGTCACGCGAAGCGTGCCGTCGCAGGCCGGGCGCGAGGTGGCGGCGCCGGCCGCCGGCCGGTCGTCCGGCGGCGCGGCGGAGCAGGCGGCCAGCGCGGCGGCGCCGGCCAGCATCAGGAACCACTTGGTCATTGGACTGCTCCTCCCAGGCGGGCGCTCAGGCGCGCCCGGCGGCCTTGTCGGCTTCGTACTTGGCCTTGTTCTCGGCATTGGCCGGGTAGAGGCCGGGCAGGGCCACGCCCGACTCGACCTGGACCATGATCCAGGCCTCCAGCCGCTCCTGCTCCACGCTCTCCTCGGTCACCGCGTCCACGATGTCCTTGGGGATGAGGACGCAGCCATCCGCATCGGCCACGATGACGTCCCCCGGGAAGACCGCGACACCGCCGCAGCCGATCGGCTCCTGCCAGCTCACGAAGGTGAGGCCCGCGACGGACGGGGGCGCCGCGCCGCCGGCGCACCAGACCGGCAGGCCGGTGCCGTTCACGCCGGCCACGTCGCGCACCGCGCCGTCGGTGACCAGCGCCGTCACGCCGCGCTTCTTCAGGCGGGCGCAGAGGATGTCGCCGAAGATGCCGGCATCGGTGATGCCCATGGCGTCCGCGACGGCGATGCAGCCCTCGGGCATCGCCTCGATGGCGGCGCGGGTGCTGATCGGGCTCGACCAGCTGGCCGGCGTCGCGAGGTCCTCGCGGGCCGGGACGAAGCGCAGCGTGAAGGCCTCGCCCACCAGGCGCACGCCCTGGGCGGAGGGCGAGAAGGGCGCGGCGCCGCGCATCCAGACGTTGCGGAGACCCTTCTTCAGCAGCACCGTCGTGAGCGTGGCGGTGGTGATCTTCTCGAGCTTGGCCTTGGTGGCGGCGGACAGGGACATGAGGCTTCTCCGGGAACGTCCCTTGCCTGTTATGCCGCGGCCCGGCCGGGGTCAACGCGGGCCGGGCGGGGCAACCCGGGCCTCCCGCCGCGGTTCCTGCCGGCATGACATCCGGGACAGACGCCATGCACCGCCGCAGCCTCGCCACCGGGATCGCCGCGGCGGCCCTGCTGCCCGCCCTCGCCGCCGCGCAGCCCGCGCCGAACGTCACCATTCCAGGCACGCCCTCGGCCCGCGGCGCGGCCGAGCCGTGGCGGGAGGCCCTTTCCACCGGAATCCTGGCGCTGGTGACCAGCCAGCTCGCGGCCACCAAGGCGCAGAACGAGCTGCTGAAGAACTTCGCCGGCTTCGAGGTGGCCGAGCAGCGCTCCGTCATCCAGGCCATGCAGCTCGCGGGCATGGCCGTGCCGCCGCAGCTTCGCCTGGAAGGCGGGGACGCGCGGGTGATGCAGCAGCTGGAGGCCGCATCCGGGGCGGAGTTCGACCGGCTCTATCTGCGCGCGCAGATCGCCGGGCACCAGGAACTGCTGCGGCTGCACAGCGGGATGAGGGCGAGCGGAACGCGGGAGCAGAAGATCATCTCCACCCTCGCCGCCGTGACCGCGGACCAGCACCTGCGCATCCTGCAGGCCATGCAGAACCGTCAGACCTGAAGGCGCCTTGCCGCCTCGGCCGCGACGGCGTCCGGCGCGGCGGCGATGTCGAGGGCCAGCGCCTCCTCGTCGGTCCCGGGCGGCTCCAGCGTGGCGAACTGGCTGGCCATCAGGCTCGGCGGCATGAAGTGTCCCGCGCGGGCGCCCTGCCGCGCGGCGATCAGCGCCGGGGCGCCGGAGAGACGCACCACCGCGAGCCCCGGCACCCAGCCGCGCAACCGGTCGCGATAGCTGCGCTTCAGGGCGGAGCAGGCGATGATGCCGCCCCTCTCCTCCGCGGCCAGCCAGGCGCCGAGCGCGTCGAGCCAGGGCCAGCGGTCGGCATCCGTGAGCGGGATGCCCGCCGACATCCTTTCCACGTTCTCGGGCGGATGAAACGCGTCGGCATCGGCGAAGGGGAGGCCCAGCGCCTCGGCCAGCATCGCCCCGATCGTCGATTTGCCGCAGCCGGAGACGCCCATCACGAGAACGTGGCGCCGAGCCGCCCCCATTTTCCGAGTCGCCGGGCCATCCGGCGCGGCTTGAAGACGCTGCATCATTCCTTCCTCGGCTCCAGATGCCCCCCGAAGCCCTTCCGCATGGCGCTCAGGGCCTTGTCGGCGAAGCTCGCCTCCTGGCGGGAGCGGAAGCGGGTGAAGAGCGCGGCCGCCAGCACGGGCACGGGCACGGCCTGCTCGACGGCCGTGTCCACCGTCCAGCGGCCCTCGCCGCTGTCGCTGACATGGCCGCCGTATTCGGCGAGGTCGGGGTCGTAGGCCAGGGCCTGAGCGGTCAGGTCCAGCAGCCAGGAGGAGACGACCGAGCCGCGCCGCCAGGCCTCGGTGATGTCGGGCAGGTCGAGCGCGAAGGGGGCGGCCCGCATGAGGTCCAGCCCCTCGGCCATGGCCTGCATCATCCCGTACTCGATGCCGTTATGGACCATCTTGGCATAGTGGCCGGCGCCGTTGGGGCCGCAATGCACGTAGCCCCTGGCCGGGCGCGGATCACGGGCCTCGCGGCCCTCGGTGGGCAAGGCCGTGCCCTCGCCGGGGACGAGCGCGGCCAGGATGGGATCGAGCCGCTGCACGACCTGCGCCTCGCCACCGATCATCAGGCAATAGCCGCGCTTCAGCCCCCAGACCCCGCCCGAGGTGCCGATGTCCAGGTAGTGGATTCCACGCGCGGCGGCCTCGGCGCCGCGCCGGGCGGAATCCTTCCAGAAGGAATTCCCGCCCTCGATGAGGATGTCGCCCTCGTGCAGCAGGCCGTGCAGCTCGCGCAAGGTGGTCTCGGTCGCCTCGCCGGCGGGCAGCATGACCCAGACCGCGCGCGGGGAGCTCAGGCTGGCGACGAGCTCGGCCAGGGAGGCGGCGCCCTGCGCGCCCTCGGCGGCCAGCGCGGCGACCGCGGTGCCGTCGCGATCATAGGCGACGCCGACATGCCCCGCCTTCATCACCCGGCGCAGGATATTGGCGCCCATCCGCCCCAGTCCGACCATGCCGAGCTGCATGCGTGTCTCTCCCCGTTGCCGCGAATGCTACACGGCCTGCGGCGCGATGCGAGAGCGCTTCCGCGTCCTTCACTCGCTCGGGACGATGCCCGTCTCCCCATAGGAACGCAGGCAGGCGGGCATCCCCGCCGCGCCCTGTTCGCTGCAGACGACGAAGGCGCGGCGGTCCCGCTCCTGCCGCGACTCCATTGGCGCCGGCGTAGCGGCGGCTGGCGGCTCGGGCACGGCCGCTGCGGGCGCAGCGCTGTCGGGGATGCTCTCCGGCGGGCGCGGGAGGGGCGGCGTGGGAGCCGGCGTGCGCGCGCGCGACGGGGGCCGGCGGCGGCTCTGCGCCTGGCCGGGCTCCGGTGGGGGAGGCGGCGGCGGCGGATCCGCCGCGCAGGCCGCGACGGCCAGCATCAGGAGCACGACCGGCCACCTCATCGGAACTGTCTCCCCCGCCGCGCGCCAAGGCGCGCCTCACGCCTCGAGGAGATACCGCGCCGTCAAGTGGTCCTGGAAGTCCTGAGGATCGAGCGGCTTGCCTGTCGCGGCGCGCAGCAGGTCCTGGAAGCCGAGTCGCGATCCATGGCCGTGGACATTCACGCGCAGCCAGCCGAGCAGCGGCGCCATGTCGCCTTCGGCCAGCGCGGCGTCGAGGCCCGGGGTCGCGGCCCGCGCGGCCTTCATGAGCTGCGCGGCCGCCATGGCGCCGAGCGTGTAGCTCGGGAAATAGCCGAAGCCGCCGTCGTGCCAGTGGATGTCCTGCAGGCAGCCGCGCGCGTCGTCGGGCGGGGTGATGCCGAGGAGGGCGTTCAGCCCCTCGGCCCAGGCGCCGGGAAGGTCGGCGATGGAGAGGCGGCCCTCGATCATCGCGCGCTCCAGCCGGAAGCGCAGGATGACATGCGCGGGATAGGTCAGCTCGTCGGCGTCGACGCGGATGAAGCCGCGCGAGACGTGGCGCCAGAGGCCCGCGAGGTTCCTAACCGAATAGGCGGCCGGATCGCCCCCATAGAGCGCCTGCAGCTCCGGGCCGAGGAACGACAGGAAGGCGTCGGAGCGCGAGGCCTGCATCTCCACGATCAGGCTCTGCGACTCATGCGCCGCCATTCCGGCGGCCTCGCCCACCGGCTGCCGCGCGTGGTCCTCGGGCAGGCCGCGCTCGTAGAGGGCATGGCCGGTCTCGTGCAGGACGCCGAGCAGCGCCTTGGCCGGGTCCGACTCGCTGTAGAAGGTGGTGATCCGAACGTCCGAGGGCGTACCGCCGCAGAAGGGATGGACGCTCTCGTCGAGTCGCGAGTGATCCGCCTCCAGGCCGATCCGCAGCGAGAGGCGGCGGCACAGCTCGCGCTGCTTCTCGATCGGGAAGGGGCCGGGCAGCGGGATGGGCGCGCCGCGGCGCGCCTGGATCTCCTCGGCGCGGGGCAGGGCGTCGCGCAGGGAGGCCTCGTAGGCGTCGAAGACGGGCTCGACCTCGGCGGAGGTGACGCCGCGCTGGTAGCCCTCCATCAGCGAATCATAGGGGGAGAGGCCGGTGACCGCCGAGAGAGCCTGCGCCGTCTCGCGCTGGAGCCGCAGCACCTCCTCCAGATAGGGGCGCACCATGGCGAAGTCCGATTGCGCCTTGGCCTCGCGCCAGACCTTCTCGCAGGCGGAGTTGGCGCGGGTGCTGGCCTCGACCAGCGCGGTGGACAGCGCGGCGGAGCGGGCGTGGCTGCGGCGGATGAGCTCCAGATTGGCCGCGGCCCAGGGCTCTTCGGCGGAAGCCTCCGCGAGGTCCGCTGCCATCCCGGGCGCGGTGAAGAGCTCGTGCGAGAGGCCGGCCAGCGCCGCCAGCTGCTCCCCGCGAGCGGCCCCGCCGCCGCGCGGCATCATGGCACTGGCGTCCCAGTGCAGCATCGCCGCGGCCTCCCCCAGCGCGCCGAGGCGCGACATGCGGTGGGCCAGGCGCTGGTAGGCGGCGTTGCTCATGTCTCGCTCAATCGCTTCCGGGACCAGAGGACGAAGATGGCCACCCAGGCGGCCGCGAGGGCGAACCAGGTGATCGCATAGCCCAGATGGGAATTGGCCGGCTCGGGAAAGGCCGCGGCCGGCTCGGGCAGCGGCCCGCGCGAGGGCGCCGGCGTGGAGCCGAGGCCGGTGGGCGCGGCCGCGACCGCGCGGGGAACGACGACGGTCAGCGCATAGGGCAGGGCGTCCGGAGCCCCGAGCGCAAGCGCGATCGCCCGCGCGTCGAAGGTGTAGAAGCGGCGGCGCGCGGGGTCGTCGGCGGCGGCGAGGGGGTTGTGCTCCGTCGGGCGGGCATAGCCGCTGACGGCGACCTCGCCCTCGGGCCGCTCGACATGGCCGCCCTCCAAGGGCGCCCAGCCCCGGTCGACGAGGAGCGGCGCGGCGCCCGGGCGATCGAGCACGGCGATCAGCCCGGCCCCGAGCACCGTGCCGCGCACTTCCAGCCCGAGCATGGCTTCGGCGCCGGGGCGGAAGCGGCCGGTGGCGGCGATGCGGGCGAAGGGCGGCGTGTCGGCGGCGGGCTCCACGGGCGGCCGCGCCGCGGCGGCCTGCAGCTCGGACAGGATGCTGAGCTTCCATTGCAGCCGCTGGAGCTGCCAGGAGCCCAGGCCGAGCAGGACGGCCAGGATGGGAAGGGCGATGAAGCTCGGCAGGACAATGCGCGGCCAGGGGACGGGACGGCTCACAGGAGGATGTCCGCTGGAAGGGCCGAAGCGCCCTTCGGGTATCCGGCCGCAACGCGGCCGGCGCCGCCCGAACTACGTTTCAGTCCGCGCGACAGCCGCGCGGCGAAGGCAAGGCGGCGGAGCCGCCGCCCGCCGTCTGAGGGCAAGACTAATGCGCCGCGATCTCGCCGACGCCCCACCAGTAGATGGAGACGAAGAGGAAGAGCCACACCACGTCCACGAAATGCCAGTACCAGGCCGCCGCCTCGAGGCCGAAATGCCGCTCCGCCGTGAAGCCGCCGCCCATGGCGCGGAACAGGCAGACCGCCAGGAAGATGGTGCCGACGATCACGTGGAAGCCGTGGAAGCCCGTGGCCAGGAAGAAGGTCGAGGGGTACACGCCGCCGCCGCTGAAGGGGAAGGGCGCGATCGAGTACTCCCAGGCCTGCAGGCTGGTGAAGAGGACGCCCAGGAGCACCGTGAGCGCGAGGCCCTGCACCAGGCCCTTGCGGTTGCCTTCCAGCAGCGAGTGGTGCGCCCAGGTCACCGTGCAGCCCGAGAGCAGCAGGATCATGGTGTTCAGGAAGGGCAGGCTCCAGGGATCGAAGGTGTGGATCCCCGCCGGCGGCCAGATGTTCGCCGTCGAATTGAGAACGTGCTCCGGATAGAGCGCGAAGTGGAAATAGGCCCAGAAGAAGGCGACGAAGAACATCACCTCGGAGGCGATGAAGAGCAGCATGCCGTAGCGCAGGCCGAGGCGCACGACGGGGGTGTGGAAGAAGGGGTTCTTGCTCTCCTTCAGCACGTCGCGCCACCAGCCGAACATGCAGGTGAGCACGCCGAGGACACCGAGGCCCAGGACCCAATGGATGTTGCTATGGGCGAAGAGCACGATGCCGAAAAGCATCGTCCCCGCCGCGAAGGCGGTGATCAGCGGCCAGGGGGAAGGGTCCACCAGGTGGTAGGGGTGCTTGTAAGGGGCGTGCCCCTCGACGTTGCTGGCCATGCTCGATCCTGCGCAGTAGTGGTCCGGCGCGCCTCAGCAGCCGGCGGATTGCGTCGCACCATCCATGGAAACGCCCGGCGAATCAAGGTGCGGGGGCGTGGATATGCGGTCCGGAAGAAGGGCTGGACGCGGTCGCCTCGCGCCCGCTCCGCGGATCTGCCGGGCCCAGGAGCTGGGCCCGGAGGCTGGGCCTATCTCTGGAAGCGCCCGCGTCCCACATGCTCGCCCGCATTGGCCAGCGCGCCCGAGCGCTCCGCGTCGTTCAGGCTGCGGTAGAAGGTGTAGTTGACCGTGATCGTGCGGACCTCCCGCGCCTGCGCGTCGTCCATGATCTTCGGGTCGACCCAGAAGGCGAGCGGCATGTCGACGCGCTGATGCGGCTCCAGCACCTGCTCCTCGAAGCAGAAGCAGGCCGTTTTGTGGAAGTAGCGGCCCACGATCTCGGGCGTGACGTTGTAGGTCGAGACGCCGCTGATCGCCTGCCCGGTCAGGTTCCGCGCCTCGTAGAAGGCCATCCCCTCCTCGCCGAGCCGCAGCTGCATCGACGCCTGCTGCGGGGCGAAGTGCCACGGCAGGGCCGGGTTCGTGTTGGCGTTGAAGCGGATGGTGACGGTGCGCGCCTCGGGCGTCGCGCCGGGGGCCGCCGCGCCCAGCATCGGCTGGCCGCCATAGCCGGTGAGCTGGCAGAACATTGTGTAGAGCGGCACGGCGGCGAAGGAGAGGCCGACCATGAAGGTGACGAAGCCGGCCGCGGCCAGCCCCACGCGCTTGTTTCGCCTTGCCAGGATCGCGGGGTCCGGACGGGGGATCATTGCAGCAGCCTCACCATGGAGACGAGGTAGAACAGCCCGGCGAGCGCGGTGAGCGCGGCCAGGATGGCCCAGTTCCGTCCGCGGCGCCGGCGCTCGAAGACTGCCTTCTCTTCCGGTGTCATGCGAGGAGCAGCCGGTCGGCCGCGAGCGCGCCGAAAAGCAGGAAAAGGTAGAAGATGCTGTACTTGAAGCACTTCCGCGCCGGCGCGTCGCCGGTCAGCGAGACGCCCGCCCCATCCTGCTCGTCGCGCCAGACCAGCCAGGCATGGCGCAGGAAGTTCGCGCCGAGCAGCGCCGCGACGGCGCCGTAGGCGGCCGTGTTGAAGCCCATCCACCAGGGCGCGAGGGTCAGCGGCACCAGCAGGACCGTGTAGATCACCACCTGGCGCCGCGTCTCGCGGGCGCCGGAGATGACCGGCAGCATGGGCACGCCCGCGCGCTCGTAGTCCTGGTGCGCCCAGAGGGACAGGGCCCAGAAATGCGGCGGCGTCCACATGAAGATCATGGCGAAGAGGACCAGCGGCACGGCGTCGATCTGCCCCGTGACGGCGACCCAGCCGATCAGCGGCGGGAAGGCGCCCGCGGCGCCGCCGATGACGATGTTCTGGGGCGTCCGGCGCTTCAGCCACATGGTGTAGATGAAGACGTAGAAGCCGACCGAGCCGGCCAGCACGGCGGCGGCGAGCCAGTTCGTGGCCAGGCCCATCAGCACCACCGAGCCGATGGCGAGCATCACGCCATAGGCCAGCGCCGCGTCGGCGCCGATCCGGCCCATCGGGATGGGCCGCCTCTGCGTGCGCCGCATCACGGCGTCGATGTCGCGGTCGTACCACATGTTGATGGCGCCCGCCGCGCCGGCCGCGATGGTGATGCAGAGGATGGCCGTGGCGGCAAGGATCGGGTGCAGGTGGCCCGGCGCCACCGCCAGCCCGATGATCCCGGTGAAGACGACGAGGGTCAGCACGCGCGGCTTCAGCAGCGTGAACCAGTCCCGCACCTCCGATCCGCCGAACTCCGCGGACGCATCAAAGGGGGCCTGGGCCCCCCCTCCACCGATTGCCGTCATGTCGCTCATATCGGGTTCCGTCAGCCGCCCTGCAATCCGGGGGCGCAATCCGGCGGCACCCTAAAACAGAACGCCCCCGGCGGGAACCGCCGGGGGCGTGGAGCTGCCCTGACCAAAGCTGCAGGATCGGGAGTTACCGGATGCGCGGCAGCTCGTCGAAGGTGTGGAACGGCGGCGGGCTGCTGACCTGCCATTCCAGCGTCGTCGCGCCCTCGCCCCAGTAGTTGGCGCTGGCGGGCACCTTGCGGCGGAAGGTGTCGTACATGACGTAGAAGAAGAACAGGAAGGCCGCGATCGAGATATAGCTGCCCACCGACGCCACCAGATTCCAGCCCCAGAAAGCGTCAGGGTAGTCGGGATAGCGGCGCGGCATGCCCTGGTTGCCCAGGAAGTGCATCGGGAAGAAGGTCAGGTTCACGCCGATGAAGGTGAGCCAGAAATGCAGCTTGCCCAGCTTCTCCGAGTACTGGTAGCCGCTCATCTTGCCGATCCAGTAGTAGATGCCGGCATAGATGCCGAACACCGCGCCCAGGCTCAGCACGTAGTGGAAATGCGCCACGACGTAGTAGGTGTTGTGCAGGATCTGCGTCACGCCGGCATTGGCCAGCACCACGCCCGTCACGCCGCCCACCGTGAAGAGGAAGATGAAGCCGACGGCGAAGAGCATCGGCGTCTCGAGCCGGATGGAGCCGCCCCACATGGTCGCGATCCAGGAGAAGATCTTCACGCCCGTCGGCACGGCGATGACCATCGTCGCGGCCATGAAGTAAGCGCGCGTGTCGACGTCGATGCCCGACTGGTACATGTGGTGCGCCCAGACCACGAAGCCGACCACGCCGATGGCGACCATGGCGTAGGCCATGCCGAGATAGCCGAAGACCGGCTTCTTCGAGAAGGTCGAGATCACGTGGCTGACGATGCCGAAGGCCGGCAGGATCATGATGTACACTTCGGGGTGGCCGAAGAACCAGAACAGGTGCTGGAACAGCACCGGGTCGCCGCCGCCCTCGGGCTTGAAGAAGGCCGTGCCGAAGTTGCGGTCGGTGATCAGCATGGTGATCGCGCCGCCGAGGACGGGCACCGCGAGCAGCAGCAGGAAGGCCGTCACCAGCATCGACCAGACGAAGAGCGGCATCTTATGCAGCGTCATGCCCGGGGCGCGCATGTTGAAGATGGTCGTGATGAAGTTGGCCGCGCCCAGGATCGACGAGGCGCCGGCGAGGTGCAGCGCGAAGAGGGCCATGTCCATCGACATGCCGGGCTGGTACTGGTCGTCCGAGAGCGGCGTGTAGATCGTCCAGCCGGCGCCCGCGCCCTGGCCCACGAACATCGAGCCGCCGAGCAGCAGGAAGGCCGGAACCAGCAGCCAGAAGCTGATGTTGTTCAGGCGGGGGAAGGCCATGTCCGGCGCGCCGATCATGATCGGCACGAACCAGTTGCCGAATCCGCCGATCAGCGCCGGCATGATCACGAAGAACACCATGATCAGGCCGTGGGCCGAGACGTAGACGTTCCACATCTGCCCATCGGAGAAGATCTGCATGCCCGGGCTCTGCAGCTCGAGGCGCATCAGGAAGGAGAGCCCGATGCCGATGATCGCCGCGAAGAGCGAGAAGATGATGTAGAGGGTGCCGATGTCCTTGTGGTTCGTGCTGAAGAACCAGCGGCTCACAAAGCCCGGCGTGTGGTGGTCGTGATCGTCATGCCCATGCGCATCGGCAGAATATGCCATGTCCGGGATTGCCTTTCCTGCTCAGTATCCCGCCCTGGGGACGGGTGAAGCTGATCTGTGTCTGAACCTTGAGGCCGCGCGTCACTGACGCGCGGCGAACTGGACTTCCGTGGGCGCGGCGGCGACGGCGGCGGCGATGGCGGCCGGGGCAGGCGCGGCGCCGGTCGAATCCGCGAAGCGCGTGCGGGCGCTCGCCACCCAGGCGTCGAACTCGGCCTGCGGGACGGCCCGGATCACGATCGGCATATAGGCGTGGTTGGTGCCGCAGATCTGGTTGCACTGGCCGTAGAAGGTGCCGGTGTGGTCGGCGCGCATCCAGGTCTCGATGGTGCGGCCCGGGATGGAATAGCGCTGCACGCCCAGCGAGGGGATGAAGAAGCTGTGGATCACGTCCTGGCCATGCGTCATCACGCGGATCGTGCGGTTAACCGGAATCACCAGCGGCTCGTCGACTTCGAGGTTGCGCAGCTGGCCGGGCTTCAGGTCGGCATCGGCGACCATGCGGCTGTCGAAGTTGAAGTTGCCGTTGTCCGGGAAGGCGTAGTTCCAGTACCACTGCCGTCCGGTCACGTTGATGGTGAGATCGGCGTCGCGGGCGCGATCCTGGTAGTAGATGAGCCGGAAGGACGGGATCGCGATCACCAGCAGGATCAGCACCGGGATGACCGTCCAGGCGATCTCAAGCACGGTGTTGTGGCTGTTCTGCGACGGGACCGGGTTCGCCTTGGCGTTGTACTTCCACAGGCACCAGGCGAGCAGAGCCGCCACGAAGATCGTGATGATCACGATGATCCAGAGCAGCAGATCGTTGAAGTCGTGGATGCGCTCCTTGATGGGGCCGGCCGCGGCCTGCAGGCCGATCCCCCAGTTGTGAGGAGCGCCGACCATGTCCTGCGCCTGAGCCGTCCCCAGCTTGGCGATTCCCAGGCTCGCTGCCGCGAGCATGGCCAATCCGAAATTCCGTCCGATACGCCCGATCACGCCGTCGCACCCTGCCTTCAACTGGAGGCGGCACCCGGGAGGGGCCGCCCGGCAACCCCATTGGCCGCCTTTTTCAAGCGTATCGCGTCCCTTCGCTCCGAGGAAACCCGGGGGGATTCCAGGGGCGAACGGCAGCACGCCGCGCGCGGACCATAGAAGCTCGAAAAAGCGGCCACAAGCCTCGCTGCGCCGCGGAAGCATTGAATTTCCGCGAATTCAGCCCGCCTCGATCAGCTCGCTCTCGCCGCCCTCGGCCACATGGTCGACCATGTCGGTCAGCATGGATCGGATGTGGGGATCGCCGACCATGTAGAACACTTGCCGGCCCCGCCGGTCGGCCTGGAGGAGGCGCGCCGCGCGCAGCAGCCGCAGGTGGTGCGAGACCAGGCTGGGCGAGATGGACAGCATCTCCGCCGTCGCGCCGACCGAAACCGGCTGGTCCAGGCAGGCGAGGATGATCTTCAGCCGCGTGGGGTCGCTCATCAGGCGGAACATCTCCGCGAGCTCCACCACCTCGTCCTCGTCGATGCGCACGCCTGTCGCCATGGCGACAGCTTCGTCCGCGCGGCCGCGCATTACAAGCCTGAACGTAGCAAAGGCTTGATTTGATTAGGGATGAAGAGATGAATACCTGTTCAGGGATCGCTCTATTTCGCCAGCGGCCCCGCGCGCGTGGGCCCGATAACGTCGGGGTCAGCCCGGGTTCTTGACCTCGACGAGCGTGAAGAGCGACAGCGGCCGGCAGGATTCCATCCGCTCGATCGTCACTTCCGAACGGTCGAGCAGGTCGCTCAGCATGAAGTCGGGATGCCAGCCCAGGATCCGCGCCAGCGGAGCGGTGCTGCGCTCCAGCCACCAGCGGAAGCCGGAATCCGCGGCAAAATGATTCACGAAGAGCAGATGCCCGCCCGGCCGCACCACGCGCGACATCTCGGCGAAGAGCTTCTTCGCGTCGGGAACGACGGAGGCGGTGAACATGGCCACCGCGATGTCGAAGCTGCCATCGGCGAAGGCGGTGTTCTCCGCATCCATCTCGAGCAGCCCATGGACCGCCGTCAGGCGATCCTGTGTCACGCGCTCCTGCGCCTTCAGCAGCATCTCGCGGGAAAGGTCGATGCCCACCACGTCGAGGTCGCGGCGGTAATGCGGCAGAGCCAGCCCGGTCCCGACGCCGACCTCGAGCACGCGCCGGCCCGCCGTCTGCGACAGGCGATTGACGGCGGCCACGGCGCTGCGCCGTCCAAAGGCGGAAACACCACCGAAAACAACGTCGTAGACACCTGCCCAGCGGCGGTACGCATCGCGCACGGAAGCCGCGTCCAGCGACGCGCGAGGGTGGGCACGCTCACCCTCCGAAAGGCCGATGATGGAAATGTGACTCGTCCCTCTGGTCCTCGGTTGCCGGGTTACTCCTCGCCCCCCGCACACGCAACCGCTTTGTGTCCGTCAGGTTTCCGTCCCGCTGCCGCGCCGCTGCGGCAAGGCCGTGAGCACGCCGCCCGCCGCGATGATCGCCGCGCCCAGCAGCGTCAGAGCATCCGGCCAGTCGGCGAAGACCAGCACCCCGGCCACGCTCGCCCAGACGAGCTGGGTGTAGGACAGCGGCGCCAGCAGGCTCGCCGGCGCGCGGGCATAGGCCAGCACCAGGAGCCCATGGCCGATGCCGCCCATCACGCCCACGGCCATCAGGGCCGTCCATTCCCAGGCGCTGGGCGCGACGAAGACGAAGGGCTGCATCAGGGAGGTCGCGAGGCTGGCCGCGACGCCGGTGTGCAGGATCGTGACGCGGCTGTCGTCCAGCGCCGCCAGCCTGCGGGTGAGGATCTGGTAGAAGCCGAACAGGGTCGCCGTGCCGAGCGGCAGGAGATAGGCCCAGTGCAGCGGCGCGCCGGTCAGGAAGGGCGGCCGGAGCGCGACCATCACGCCCAGGAACCCGAGCGCCACGCCGCACCAGCGCCGCGCCGAGACGCGCTCGCGGAGGAGGATCGCGGCCAGGGCCACGGTGATCAGCGGCGAGGCGAAGCCCACCGCCGTCGCGTCCACCAGCGGGATATGGGCCAACGCCTCGGTGAAGAGGAGGCTGCAGGCCATCAGGATCAGCGAGCGCAGCGCCTGCAGGCCGGGCGCCCGCGAGCGCCAGGGCAGCCGGCCGGAGGTGACCCGGAGCAGCAGCGCGACGGTGAGGAAGGAGAAGAAGAACCGCGCCCAGATGATCTGCACGACCGAGAACTGGACGGTCATGAGCTTCAGCGTGGTGTCCATCACCACGAAGATCATCAGGGCACAAAGCTGTAGAATCACGCCCTTGAGGGTCATGGGTCGCTCTCAGGCGCAGAGGATCGCGCTCACCTCGGATGGAGCGACCGTAACAAGGCCCGAGGTCGAATGGCAGGCGCGCGGAGCGCGCGCCCGCCGCTCGAGGGCGTGAATTACGCCGCGTCCTCGCGGCGATCCTTCACGCGGACATAGGCCAGCGCCGCGTGCTCGGTGCAGTAGGGCTTGCCGGGCATCGCGCCGGCGCAGCAGAAATGGAAGCCTTCGGTGCCCGGCTCGCCCAGGGGCCAGCAGCAGGTCTTGGCGCTGACGCGGGGAAAAGCCCGCACCACCGCGACCGGCTTCGGCACCGGAGCCACCGCGACGGGCGCCGCCGCGATGACGATCCGGGGCTCCTCTCGCCGGGGCATCGACGGCATGGCTGCGCGCAGCGGCGGCAGGGTCGGCCGCCGGCCGGTCGCGACAGGCCGCGGCGCGGCAGGGTCCCGCCGGATCGGGCTGGGCCGGGCCGGCAGCTGGAGCCGGTGCGCCTTGCCGACCACGGCGTTCTTCGAGACGCCCATCCGGCGCCCGATCTCCGCGGTCGAATGCCCCTCGGCCCAGAGAGCCCGGAGGCGGTCGATCGATTCCGTCGTCCAGTCCATTGCGTTAGTCCCCTGCCTGACACCATATAGAGTATTCAAACTGGGGCTTGACACACAAGCCCTGGATTATGCCGAGTCGCCAGAAACTTGTGGAAAAGCCTTGGCATCAAGCTTTCAAGTCAGCGTCGAGGAATTTGCGCGGGTTATGAATCACTTGGCGCCCGCCGCCCAGTCTTGACGGCGCCCGAACCGCCTCGGCAGAGCGCCCGAAGGTCTCTAGCGGCCCCGGATCAGGACGTAGTTGACCGTCAGGTCGATGACGACATTGGGGTCGGAACCGGGCGGGAAGGTGGGCAGCCGCGCCCCGTTGAAGGGATAGGTCGTCCCGAAGTTCAGCGAGGGCGAGGTGGAGGGCCCCACCAGCTGCACGTTGCGCACCGTGCCGTCCGCCGCGGCCGTGATCCGCACGCGCACCTGCCCGTCCTCGCCCCGCATGATGGCTTGCTGCGAATAATGGATGTTCTGGTCCAGCCAGCGCCGGAAGGCCGCGCGCCAGTCGGCGCCCACATTCGCGCCGGTCACGCGCACGGACGGGTCGCGCGTCGCCCGGCCCTCCATCATCCGCGGATCGACCCGGAGATCGAGCCCGCGCGACTGCTGGCGCCCTGCCGGCGGCGTCTGGGGCCGGCCGAGCTGCACGCCGCCCGGGGCCCAGATGCCCGGAAGGCTGGGTCGGGGCGGCTGCGCCTGCTGCGCGGGCGGCGTCGGGCGCTGCTGGGGCTGGGGCTGGGGCGGGGCCGGCGGCGGGGGAGGCGGCGGCGGCGGCGGCAGGCTCTCGGACAGGCGATCGGGCAGGCGGATCTCGGTCTGCGGGGCGAAGAGCTCCACCGTCCCCTGCATCTGCGGCATGGGCGCCGGCTCCATTGGCGGCAGCGCGGCCGGCGGCAGGGGTACGTCCTGCGGGATCCGCGGCGTTGGCGGGGGAAGCGGCGGCTGCGGCAGGGCCAGCTGCGCCGGGCTGGGCGGCGGCGGCGCGGGCGGCTGCGGCAGCGACGGCTGTGGAGGCGGCGGCAGGCCGGGCTGAGGCGGCGCGTCCGGCGGCGGCGGCACGTCGGCCGTCGAGGGCGGTTCGGGCGGCACGGGCTCGGTCGGCACGCCTTCGGTCGGATCGGCTTCGGCCTGCTGTGGCTGGCCGCCCTCGAAGACGACATCGAAGCTCGGCGGCGGCAGCTGATCCTGCGGCTTGCGCGGATCGGGCCAGAAATAGAGCGCCAGCGCCAGCAGCACATGCCCGAGCACCGAGCCCAGGAACCAGGCGGGGAAGCCGAGGGGGCTGCGCTCCGGCGGCCGGGTGCT
Source organism: Roseococcus sp. SYP-B2431 (assembly GCF_004336745.1). Taxonomy (GTDB): domain Bacteria; phylum Pseudomonadota; class Alphaproteobacteria; order Acetobacterales; family Acetobacteraceae; genus Roseococcus. The sequence continues at coordinate 264,200 of NZ_SJXD01000028.1, read as the reverse complement.
CCAGCGCGGCCTTGCGGCGGCCGGGCGCCAGGCCGGCGGCGCCGGCTCCCGCCGCGCCGTCACGCGCCGCCGCGCACCGAAGCGCGTGCGAGGCCGAAGGCGAGGGGGGCTGTGGTTCGGGCGCGTCACGCCACGGGGCCGGACATCCGCCCGCAATATCGCAAATCCGTCTCCCTGCGAATCGCTGTCAGGTGACGAAGTGTTCCCCATGTCCATCGTGTCACCGGGAGCCCGCACCGTGCCGCTGCATCGCCGAAGCCTTTTCGCCGCCCCCCTGCTCGCGCCCGCCCTCGCGCGGGCGCAGGACTTCGAGACCGTCCCGTCCCGGCGCGGCGCCTTCCGGTTCCGCGTCTTCGCCAGCGGGCTGGAGAACCCCTGGGGCGGCGGCTTCCTGCCGGACGGCCGCCTTCTTGTCACCGAGCGCCCCGGCCGCGTGCGGCTGGTCTCGCCGGAGGGGCAGGTCTCGGCGCCGCTGGCCGGCCTGCCGGAGGTGGAGGATTCCGGCCAGGGCGGCCTGCTGGACATCCAACCCGCGCCGGATTTCGCAGCCACCTCCGAGGTCTTCTTCTCGGCCGCGACGCGGGTGCAGGGCGGGGCGCTGACCCGGCTCTACCGCGCCCGGCTCCGGGGAGACCGCCTCACGCAGGTCCTGGCCGTGGTGGACGCGGCGCCGGCCCAGGCGCGCGGGCGCAACCATTTCGGCGGCCGCATCGCCTTCAGCCCGGACGGCGCGCATCTCTTCCTGACCTGCGGGGACCGCTACAACGAGCGCGGGCGCGCGCAGCAGATGGACGACCTGGCCGGGAAGATCCTGCGGCTCACCCGGGACGGCCGCATCCCGCGCGACAACCCCTTCGCGGGGCGGCCCGGCCATCGGGGGGAGATCTGGACCTACGGCCACCGCAATCCGCAGGGCATCGCCTTCCATCCCGCGACCGGCAGCCTCTTCGCCGCCGAATTCGGCCCGCTCGGCGGCGACGAACTGAACCTGCTGCGGCCCGGCGAGCAATATGGCTGGCCAGAGGTCTCCTACGGCCGGGAATATTCCGGCCGGCCGATCGCGAATGGCCGCACCTCGGGCCCGGGCATCACCGAGCCGGTGAAGTACTGGGCTCCCGCCGTCAGCCCCTCCGGCCTCGCCTTCGCGCCTCCCGACGCGCAGCCGATCTGGCGCGGCAGCCTCTTCATGGCCTGCCTGAACACGCCGGGCCTGCTGCGGATGGAGATGGACGGCGACCGCGTGTCCTCGGAGGAGCGGCTGCTCTGGGGCCGCGCGCGGATGCGCCACGTGATCTTCGCCCCCGATGGCGCGCTGCTGCTGCTCACCGACGAGCCGCGCGGCCGGATCCTGCGGCTGGAGGCGGCGTGACCGGCCCGGCCCGTCTTCCCCTTCTTCCGCTCTCGGGCGAGTGTGCGGCCGTAGCCCCGCAGGAGCCGGCATGACCGACACGCATTTCTACGATCCGCGCCAGGGCCACGGCCTGCCGCACGACCCCTTCAAGGCTATCGTCGCGCCGCGCCCGATCGGCTGGATCACCACCGTCGACAAGCTGGGCCGCGTGAACCTCGCGCCCTACAGCTTCTTCAACGCGCTGAGCGGCCGCCCGCCGATCGTCGCCTATTCGAGCGAGAGCTATAAGGACAGCGTCCGCAACGTCGAGGAGACGGGCGAGTTCGTCTGCAGCTTCGTCACCCGCGAGCTGGCCGAGGCGATGAACGAGACCTGCCGCGGCGTGCCGCATGGCGTGAACGAGATGGAGCTCGCGGACCTCGACGCCGCGCCCTCCACCAGCGTGAAGCCGCCCCGAGTCGCCGCCGCGCCGGCCGCGCTGGAGTGCAAGGTGCTGCAGATCCTGCGCATGAAGGACCTGGAGGGGAAGCAGCTCGAAAGCCATGTCGTCATCGGCCAGGTCACCGGGGTGCACATGCGCCGCGAATTCCTGAAGGACGGCATCTTCGACACGGCCGCCGCGCGCCCGATCGCGCGCTGCGGCTATCGCGGCGACTATGCGGAGGTGACGAGCCTCTTCGAGATGATCCGGCCGGCCGACTGAGCGCCCCTGGCAGAAGACTCAGGCGAGCGGCGCCGCCGGCGTCGCTGCCGCCAGCGCCGCGCGCAGCTCCGCCTCCTTCGTCTCGTCGAAGGAGCTGCGCAGGATGGTGCCGCCGGTGCCCTGCAACTCGGCCATCACCTTGTCGGTCGTCATCTTGCGGATCAGCAGGAAGAGCGCGGCATTGCCCGAATGCAGGGTCTTCGCCGCGTCCTTCATGAAGGCGTCGTTGATGCCGAGGTCGGTGAGCTTGCCGCCCAGCGCGCCCGAGGCGGCGCCGAGAGCCGCACCCGCCAGCGGCATCAGGAAGATCAGCCCGATCAGCGAGCCCCAGAGCGCGCCCGAGGCGGCACCGGCGGCGACGGGCTGGAAGAGCTGGTTCAGCTTCACGCTGCCGTCAGCCTGCTTCACCGCGACCACCGCATCGCCCAGCTCGATCAGGTACTCGCGCTGAAGGCCGAACAGCCTGGTGCGGACTTCCTCGGCCTGGGCCTCGGTGGGAAATTCGATGACGAGAAGATCAGCCATGGGATGCCTTCCTGGGTTTCGTACGGCCCAGTTTAGCATCCCACAGCATCATAGTGGTTTGAAGAATCAGCGCGCCGTCGCCGCCAGCCAGCCGCCGCCCGTCACCAGCAGGAGCGCCGCGGCCACGTTCCAGCTCAGCGCCCCGTTGCCGGCCGCGATCAGCAGCAGCGTGGAGGCCACCGGCACCGCATAGGCGAGCGTGCCGAGCAGGCGCGGGTCACCGCGCTTCATCCCGAAATCCCAGAGGAAGAAGGCCGCGCCGACCGGCCCGAGCCCAAGGACCAGCGCGGCGAGGGCCTGGCGCGCATCGGGCATGACGCTCGGCTCCAAGGCCAGATGCGCGGCCGCCGCCAGCACGGCCGAGGCGGCGCAGAAGCCGGCCACCGCCTCGGTCGGTACGGCGGCGAGGCGCTTGGCCGTCACCGAATAGGTGGACCAGGTGAGCGCGCAGCCCGCCGCGCAGAGAAAGCCGAACCAGGCCTCGGCGGGGAAGCGCGCGCCGCCGCCCAGCAGCACGAGACTGCCGAGGAAGCCGAGCGCCACGCCCGCGAGCCGCCGCGGCCCGAGCCGCATCCCGAGGATCGGCGCGGAGAGCAGCACGATCAGCAGCGGCCACAGATAGTTGAGCAGGTTGGCCTCGACCGCCGGCGCATAGGCCAGCGCCGCGAAGTAGAGCGCGTGATAACCGAAGAGCCCGCCCACCCCATGCAGCCAGACGATCGGCGGCTGGCGCAGCACGCCGAGCTGTCCGCGCAAGGCCAGCATGGCGAGGCCGAGCCCCCCCGCGACGCAGAAGCTCATCGCGGTGAGCTGGAGCGGCGGCACCCCCGCCGCCAGCCGCGACAGCAGCGCCAGGAAGGCCCAGAGGATCAGGGCGCCGACGCCGGCGAGCGTGGCGCTCAAAGGAATCATTCCGGGCGGGGCAGGGGCTTGTAGGGCAGGGGGGCGAAGCGTGTGGTGAAGAACTGCATCTTCTGCCAGACGCCTTCCTTCACATAGGGATCCTCAGCCCAGAAGGCGCGCGCCTCCGCCTCGGTCGCGTGCCTGGTGATAGCGATGGAGCCGACCATCTCGCCCTTCGCATTCAGCAGCGCGCCGCCCAAGGTGAGCGTGCCGTCCTTTGCGAGCCCCGAAACCCGGTCGAAATGCGCGCCGCGCGCGGCAATCCGCTTCGCCACCGCGTTCTCGCCATCCTCGGCGATCACGACGCTGTGCGTGGGCTTGTCCGGCATAGGGCCGCCCGGCAGCGGCTGGTATTCGAGAGGCGCGATGCGGAAGGGCCGCGCCTCGTAGCTCTGCCAGACGCCCTCGCGCGCGAAGGGCTCCTCGGAGAGGTACTCCTTCGCGCCCACCTCGTCCTCGTCGAGGAACATGATGGAGCCAGCGATGGAACCATCCGCGCGGAAGGTCGGGAAGCCGAGCTGCAGCCGCCCTGCCTTCGCCCAGCGCGTGATGACCTCGAGGTGCCGGTCGCGCACGGCCATGCGCCGACCGAGCGCATGCTTGTCCGTGCCGTCCCATGCGATGATGACGTAGCCCATGTTCTTCCGCCCTCACTCGCCGGGCGCCGCCTCCGGCGGCTTGGCTTCGCGCCCTGTCGGGGCGCACCCGGCTTCGTTGTTGGTTGCGGCGCGCCGGCCGCTCGTAGCTGGCGCATTCGCCAGCGAGGCGAACACGACGCGGGCGGATACTCCGTCGCCGGCCTCCATTCTGCAATGGCGCGCTACTTCCGCAGCTCCATCTGGATCGGCCCCTCGCGCTCCCCGCGCGCGAACTGGTCCACCATGGCATTGCCCGTGTCGCCGAGCGCGTTCGCCGGACCGGTCCAGACGATGCGGCCCTTGTGGATCATCGCCGCGTCGTCGCCGATGCGGCGCGCACTGGCCATGTCATGCGTGATGGAGAAGGCGGTCGCGCCCAGCTTCTTCACGCAGTCCACGATCAGCCCGTCGATGACGGCGCCCATGATGGGGTCGAGGCCCGTGGTCGGCTCGTCGAAGAAGATGATGTCGGGCTGCGCCGCGATCGCGCGCGCCAGCGCCACGCGCTTCTGCATGCCGCCCGAGAGCTCGGCGGGCGAGAGGTCGCCCACGCTGGCCGCGAGGCCCACCTGCTCCAGCACCTCGGCGGCCTTCTCGCGCGCGGCGGCGCGCGTGATGCGCCGCTGCGCCAGCAGCTTGAAGCAGACATTCTCCCAGACCGGCAGGCTGTCGAAGAGCGCGCCGTTCTGGAACAGCATTCCCGTGCGGTCGAGGATCGCCGCGCGCTCCTCGCGCGACATCTTCGCGACGTCCCGCCCGTCGATCTCGATGAGCCCCTCATCGGGCCGGATGAGGCCGAGGATGCACTTGATCGTGACCGATTTGCCGGAGCCGGAGCCGCCCAGGATGACCATGGAACGGCCCGCGCGCACGTCGAGGTCGACGCCGTCGAGCACCACCTTGTCGCCGAAGCGCTTCTTCAGTCCGCGCAGGCGGATTTTCAACGCATCGCTCATCGGCTGAAGAACGCCTCGGTGATCACGTAGTCCAGCGCCAGGATCAGGATGGAGGAGGCCACCACCGCCCGCGTCGTCGCCTGGCCCACGCCCTGCGCGCCCCCCTTGCTGTTGTAGCCGCACCAGGTGCCCATCAGCGCGATGAGGAAGCCGAAGACCGCGGCCTTCACCAGCCCGCTCACCACATCCATGGTCTGCAGAACGTCGAAGGTCCGCGCGAGGTAGATCTGCGGCACGAAGCCCAGCTTCACCGTGCCGATCAGGAAGCCGCCGAAGACGCCGAGGATATCCGCCACGACCACGAGCAGCGGCATGGCCAGCGTCGCGGCCAGCAGGCGCGGCGCGACGAGATACTTCATCGGATCGGTGCTGAGGGTGGTCAGCGCGTCGATCTGGTCCGTCACGCGCATGGTGCCGATCTCGGCCGCCATGGCCGCGCCGATGCGCCCGGCCACCATCAGCCCCGCCAGCACCGGCCCCAGCTCGCGCGTCACGGAGAGCACGACGACGGAGGCGATGGCGCTCTCGGCATTGAAGCGGGAGAAGCCGGTGAAGCTCTGCAACGCCAGCACCATGCCGGTGAAGAGCGCCGTCAACGCGACCACGGGGAGCGAGAAATAGCCGATCTCGACGAAGTGGCGCCCGAACTGCCGGAAGGGGAAGCCCGGCCGGACCAGATGCGAGGCGCCGGCCAGCGCGAAGAGCGCGACGTCGCCGAGCGTGCGGCAGGCCGAGATGAGCGCGCGTCCGATCAGCGCGAGGAGGTCCAGGAACCTGGTCATGCCGGAAGGTACCGGCGCTCGTAGCGATTGCCCAGCGAGGTCAGGATCTCGTAGCCGATGGTGCCGCAAATCCGGGCCAGCGCATCGGCATCCTGGGCGGGGCCGATGATCTCGACCAGGTCGCCCACCGCCGCCCCGGGCGCGTCGGTCACGTCGAGGGTGATGAGGTCCATCGAGACGCGGCCCACCATCGGCACGGCTTTCCCGCGGATCACGCCCTTCGCCCTGCCGTCGATGGCGCGCGGCAGCCCGTCCGCATAGCCGGCCGCGATGGTGGCGATGCGGCTCGGCCGCGCGGCCATCCAGGTACCGCCATAGCCCACCGTCTGCCCCGCGGCGATCGTCCGGAGCTGCAGCACCGGCACCTCGAGCCGCACGACCGGCTCCATCGGATTGGGCTTCCCCGGCGTCGGGTTGATGCCGTAGAGGGCGCAGCCCGGCCGGGCGAGGTCGCTCGCATAGCGGCCGCCGAGGAAGATGCCGGAGGAATTGGCGAAGCTGCGCCGGGCGCGCGGGAGCTTGAGGCAGGCCTCGGCGAAGCGGTCGGCCTGCACGGCATTCAGCGGATGGCCCGGCTCGTCGGCCGCGGCGAGGTGCGTCATGACATAGAGCAGCTCCGTCCCCTCCAGCGGCGAGGGATCGCGCGCGAGCGATTCCAGCTCCGAGGCGTCGAGCCCGAGGCGCGACATGCCGGTATCGACCTGCAGGATCGCCTGGCCCTGATGCGCGCGCAGCTCCTCGAGGCTGTTCAGCACCGGCGTCAGGCCGTGGCGGCGCGCGCGGGGGAAGCCGCCCAGCACGGCGATCATCGGCTCCGGCCCGAGCACCTTGCGCAGCGCGATCCCCTCGCGCGGCTGAGCCACGAAGAAATGCCGGCAGCCCGCATCGCGCAGCGCCGTGGCGACCGGGCCGGCGCCGAGCCCATAGGCATTGGCCTTCACCACCCCCGCCACCGCGCCCGAGGCGTGGATCGCGCAAAGCTTCCGCCAGTTGCGCACGATCGCGCCGAGATCGATGGTCAGCAGGCCGCGCGACATTCAGTCGCCATAGCTTTGCACATGCTCGGTGTCGAGGTCGCCGAAGCGGGTGAACTCCGCCTCGAAGAAGAGCGGGATCGTCCCGGTGGGGCCGTGGCGCTGCTTGGCGATGATGAGGTCCGCCTTGTTGTGCGCCCGCTCCATGTCCTGCTGCCAGCGCGTCATGGCGTCCTGGAACTTGGAATCGTCGGGGAAGTTCGTGATCTTGGGCTCGCGCTGCTTGAGGTAGTACTCGTCGCGATAGACGAACATCACGCTGTCGGCGTCCTGCTCGATCGAGCCGGATTCGCGCAGGTCCGACAGCTGGGGCCGCTTGTCCTCGCGCTGCTCCACGGCGCGCGAGAGCTGGGACAGCGCGATGACCGGCAGCGAGAGCTCCTTGGCGATCGCCTTCAGCCCCTGGGTGATCATGCTGATCTCCAGCACGCGCGACTCGGGCCGCGTGCCGGCGGCCGGCCGCATGAGCTGGAGATAGTCCACCACCACCAGCCGCAGCCCGCGCGTGCGCTGGATGCGCCGGCAGCGGGTGCGCAGCGCGGAAAGCGTGATGGCCGGCGTGTCGTCGATCAGCAGTGGGAGCTGAGACAGCTCGCGGCTCACGCCCACGAAGTGGTCGAACTCGCGCTGGCTGATCTCGCCGCGGCGGATGCGGTCGCCCTGGATGCGGCTGGCCTCGGACAGAAGGCGGTTTGCCAGCTGGTCCGAGCTCATTTCCAGTGAGAAGATGGCGACCTGGCCGGTGCGCTGGCCGGTCTCCTCGGCCTCCCGCATGAGGGCCTTGGCCGCCCCATAGGCGATCTTGGTGGCGAGGGCGGTCTTGCCCATGGCCGGGCGCCCGGCCAGGATCATGAGGTCCGAGTCGTGCAGCCCGCCCATCTTGGCGTCGAAGTCGCGCAGGCCCGAGGCGAGGCCCGAGACGCCGCCGCCATTCTCCTTGGCCTTGGCCGCGATCTCCACCGCGCGGGTCAGCGCGCGCTCGAAGGTGATGGCGCCGCCCTCGGCCGCCTTCTCGGTCGCGAGGTCGAAGAGGAGCTGTTCCGCCGCCTCGATCTGCTCCTTGCCCTCCAGCTCGGGCTCCGAGCCGAAGGCGCGGTTCACCACCGTCTCGCCCAGGTCGATGAGCTGGCGCCGGATGTAGCAGTCGTGGATGAGGCGGCCGTACTCGCCGGCATTGACGATGCCGACCATGGCCGAGAGCAGCTGCGCCAGATAGGCCGGGCCGCCCACCTCGGCGAGCTCGCCCGTGTGCTCGAACTCGCGGCGCAGCGTCACGGCGTCGGCGAGCTGGCCGTTCTCCACGCGGCGGCGGATGGCGGTGTAGATGCGGCCATGGATGGCGTCGGCGAAATGCTCGGCCTCCAGGAACTCGCTGACGCGCTCATAAGCCTTGTTGTTGGCCAGCAGCGCGCCGAGCAGCGCCTGCTCGGCCTCGAGGCTGGCCGGGGGCAGGCGCGTGCCGAGGCCGAAGAGGCCCTGGCCCTCCGAAGGGGGGATATTGTTCATGCGGCGGGCATCCTACCCGGGATGGGGGCGCCTCCGCCACCGGACCGGGCTGTGGATAGCGGGGGCGGAAGGTCGATGGCTCCCCCCTTGGTCGCCCGGCAGGAATTTCAGCTTCTCGCATGTCCGGGATCTACGCGGCCGGCCGAATTCGAACGGCCAGCGACATTCCCAGCCCGCACAGCACCGCCATGGCGAGGAAGGCATGCCCGCCCACCGCCGCATAAAGCAGCCCGCTCGCCCACATCAGCCCGCCCGAGGCTGCGCTCACGGCCGAGGCGACCAGCGTCTGCGCCCGCGCGCCGACATGCGCGGGCAGGCCCAGCAACGCCTGCATCGTTGCGAGGTGCATGGCCCCGAAGGTCGCGCCGTGCAGGATCTGGATGGGGAGCAGCAGCGCGGGCTCGGTGGTGACGGCGAAGACGCTCCAGCGCAGCAGGCCGGCGCCGGCGGCCAGCATCACCAGCCCGCGCACGCCCAGCCGCAGCACGAAGGGCTTCCCATAAAGAAAGAGCAGCACCTCCGACACCACGCTGAAGCCCCAGAGCACGCCGATGAAGCCCGTGCCCAGCCCCGCCGCCTGCCAGTGCAGCGTCGAGAAGGCATAATACATCGCGTGGCTGCCCTGGATCAGCGCCGCGATGGCGAGGATCCGCACGAAGCCGGGCTCGCGCAGCGGCGCCCAGAGCGAGCCCTTCGCCACCACGCCCGGCCGCCGCGTATCGGGCAGGCGCAGCGCCAGGATCGCGGTGGCCACCAGCGCCCCGGCCAGGATCCAGGCCGCCATGCGCGGCCCGGCCAGCTGCGCCGCCTGGCCCGCCAGCACGGCGCCCAGGATATAGGTGACCGAGCCCGAGGCCCGGACCCGCGCATAGTCGAAGCCGTGTTTACGGACGGCGCCCACCGCCAGCGCATCCGTCAGGGGGACGACCGGCGCCATGGCGATGCTGTGCGCGACCTGCACCGCCGCCAGCAGCGCCAGCCCCGCCGCCAGCCCGAAGCCCGCCGCCCCCGCCGCCGCGACCAGCGCCGCCGCCGCCAGGATCACCCGCGCATCGCCCATACCGTCGGCGATCCGGCCACCCAGCGGGGCCGCCAGCAGGCGCATGATGGAGCCCGCCGCCATGACGCCGCCGACCTGCCCGGAGGTCAGCCCGCCCTCGGCCAGGATGGCCGGCAGGAAGGGCATCATGGCCCCGATGCCCAGGAATTGGGCGCCGTAGATCAGGGCGAAGCTGCGGGGAGGGGACACCGGCGGCAATCTCTCCCCGGACCCGCCAAGTTGCAATCACCCGCGCTTGGTCCATAAGGCTCCGGACTTTTGCTGGAATACGGTCATGTTCGACGCCCGCGTGAAGGCCATTCTCGGCCCGACCAACACCGGAAAGACCCATCTCGCGATGGAGCGCATGCTCGCGCATTCGTCGGGAATCATCGGCTTCCCGCTCCGCCTCCTGGCGCGCGAGAACTATGACCGCATGGTAGCCCAGAAGGGCGAGGCGAATGTCGCGCTCATCACCGGCGAGGAGAAGATCATCCCGCCGGAGGCGAAGTGGTTCGCCTGCACGGTCGAGGCCATGCCGCTGGACCGCAGGGTGGAGTTCCTCGCCGTCGACGAGATCCAGCTCTGCGCCGACCCCGATCGCGGCCATATCTTCACCGACCGCCTGCTGAATGCGCGCGGCCTGGTCGAGACGATGTTCATGGGCGCCGAGACCATCCGCCCGCTGCTGCAGCGCCTCGTGCCGCAGGTCGAGATCGAGACGCGCCCGCGCCTCTCCAAGCTGGCCTATGCCGGCCCCGTGAAGCTCACCCGCCTGCCGGCCCGCAGCGCCGTCGTCGCCTTCTCCGCGCAGGAGGTCTACGCGATCGCCGAGGCCATCCGCCGCCGCCGGGGCGGCTGCGCGGTCGTGATGGGCCGCCTCAGCCCCCGCACGCGCAATGCCCAGGTGACGATGTACCAGGACCGCGAGGTCGATTTCCTCGTGGCGACGGATGCCATCGGCATGGGCCTCAACATGGATGTCGATCACGTCGCCTTCGCCAGCCTGCAGAAGTTCGACGGCAATTCCCCCCGTGCCTTGTCCGCGCAGGAGGCCGCGCAGATCGCCGGCCGCGCCGGGCGCGGCATGCGCGACGGCACCTTCGGCACCACCGCCGAATGCCCGCCCTTGTCCGACGAGATGGTCTCCAAGATCGAGGGACATCATTTCGAGCCGCTGCAGGCGCTGGTCTGGCGCAACAGCGATCTCGACTTCTCCAGCATCGACGCCCTGCTCGACAGCCTGGGCGCACCCTCGCCCCAGCCCGGCCTGACCAAGGGCAACGACGCGACCGACCATATCGTGCTGAGCCAGCTCGGGCGCGAGGACGCCATCCGCAAGCTCGCCGCGTCGCGGGCCCGGGTCGCGCTGCTGTGGGAGGCCTGCCAGATCCCCGATTTCCGCAAGCTGGCGGACGACACCCATATGCGCCTCGTCGGGCGCATCTTCACGCATCTGGCCGAGGACGGCGTGCTGCCGAGCGACTGGATCGCCTCGCAGATCGCCTCCTGCACCAGCACCGAGGGCGACCTCGACACGCTGATGTCGCGCCTCTCCGCCATCCGCGTCTGGGCCTATATCGCCGCCCGCGCCGACTGGGTCCGGGATGCGGCCGTCCAACAGGAGGCGGCCCGCGCCGCCGAGGACGCCGTCAGCGACGCCCTGCACGAGCGCCTCACCGCCCGCTTCGTGGACCGCCGCGCGGCCCATCTGATCCGCAGCCTCGACAACACGCAGGACGAGCTCCTCTCCGCCGTCACCCGCCAGGGCGAGGTGGTGGTCGAGGGCCACAAGGTCGGCCAGGTCGTCGGCTTCGAATTCGTGCCCGAGCTGGGCGAGGGCGGCGACGAGGAGAAGAAGCTCATCCTCCGCGCCGCGCGCCGCGCGCTCGTGCAGGAGATTCCACGCCGGCTTGCCGCGCTGGAGACCGCCAAGGTCGAGAGCCTGGCCCTGACCTCCGAGCACCGCATCACCTGGGACGGCGCCGAGATCGCCCGCCTCAAGATGGGCAGCGAGCCGGGCAAGCCGCTCATCGAGGTCCATGCCTCCGAATTCCTCGACGGTCCGCAGCGCGAGCGCGTGCGGGCGCGGCTGGCCGGCTGGATCGAGGGCGTGCTTTCCAAGGATCTGGCGGCCATCGCGGCGATCGAGGCCAAGGCCGCCGAGGACAACACGCTGCGCGGGCCGGCCTTCCAGCTGCGCGAGACGCTGGGCCTGAAGCCCGGCGACACGCGCAACAACATCGGCCACGAGCTGCGCGCCAAGCTGAAGGCGATCGGCATCCGCGCCGGCCGCTTCGCGCTCTACGTGCCCGAGGCGCTGAAGCCGCGCCCCATGGCGCTCCGCGCGCAGCTCTGGGCGCTGAGCTACGACCTGCCGACGCCGCCGCTGCCGGCACCGGGCCTGGTCTCGATCCCGGCGGACGGCGTGATGGCGCTGTCCTGGCCCGAGGGCTTCGGCCCCATCATGGGCTGGGTGCCCGCCGGCCCCGTGCTGCTGCGCCTGGACGTGGCGGAGCGCGTGGCGGCCGAGCTGGGCTATCTCACCCGCCGCGCGCCCGCCCCGCTGCCGCCCGAAATCCTGGGCCGATTCGGCATCAAGGGCGACATGCTGGAGCCGGTGCTGAGCGCGCTCGGCTTCCGCCTGATCCCCTCCGAGGTGCTGCCCGAGGACATGCAGGGCCCCGTGCTGCCGGCGATGGTGGCCTGGGCGCGCCCCGCCGCGCCGCCGCGCCGGGATCGCCAGCATCAGCCCAATCGCGGCCGTGGGCCGAATCCGAACCAGCGCCGGGAGCAGGCCGGTGCCGCCGAAGGGACCGCGCCCGCCGCCGGCGAGGGCGCGGCTCCGGCCGAAGGATCGGAGGCGCCGCGCCGCCAGGACGGCCCCCGCCGCGACCGCCATCGCGGGCCTTTCCCCGGCAAGGGCGGCCCGCGCCATGGCCAGGGCCAGGGTGGCGCTCCGCGCGAGCCGCGCGCGGATGCGGGCGCGCCGCGTCCGGCCGGCTCGAACGAGGGCACGCCCCGCCCCGAGGGACAGCGCAACGACGGCCCGCGGCGCGAGGGCGGCGGCAACCGCTGGGACGGCCCCCGCCGCGACGGTCCGCGCCGTGACGACCGCCGCGGCGGCCCGCCGCGCGACCGGGACCGCTCGGGCGGTCCCGAGACCCGGACCTTCCACGAGGACCGGCCCTCCACGAGCGCGGAGGACAGCCCCTTCGCCGCGCTGATGAAGCTCAAGCTGAAATAGCGCATGGAGGCAGGGGCGGATTTCCGGCGCCTCGACACCTGGCTCTGGCATGCGCGCCTGGCCAAGTCCAAGCCGCTCTGCGGCGCGCGCGTCGAGGCCGGTGGCTTCCGCCTCAACCGCCAGCCGGTCACCAAGGCCCATGCGCGAATCCGCGTGGGCGACGTGCTCACCTTCGGGTGGGACGGCCCGGGGGGCGTCGAGGTGCGGGTCTGGCGCGTGCTGGCGCTGGGCGACCGGCGCGGGCCGCCCGCCGAGGCCCGGGCGCTGTACGAGGAAGTCCGGGAGGGGGCGGACGTGACCCGGGCACAGCTATGATCCACCGGCGCTTGTCAACGTGACGCCCCGGCGTCATTTCTACCGCGACTGCGAAGATCGGGAGCTGCCTTCGTGACCTATGTCGTCACCGAAAACTGCATCAAGTGTAAGTTCATGGATTGCGTCGAGGTCTGTCCCGTCGACTGCTTCTACGTGGGCGAGAACTTCCTGGTCATCCATCCGGATGAGTGCATCGACTGCGGCGTCTGCGAGCCGGAATGCCCCGCCGAGGCGATCCTGCCGGACAGCGACGACAAGGCGACGCCCTGGCTGGAGCTCAACCGCAACTACGCCAGGACCTGGCCGAACATCACCCGCAAGGGCGAGCCGCCGGCCGACGCGGAAGAGTGGAAGGGCAAGCCCGGCAAGGCCGAACTCCTGAGCCCGGAGCCGGGCACGCCCTGAGACGAGGAGGCCTGGGCGACGCGGCAATGCCTCTCTCTGCGTGACATGGCGCGTTTTTTGTGCTATATGATCGCGACGGAAGCGCAAATCCCCACGGCGATAAGGCAAAGGCGCCAAGGGGTTCAGCGCGTTCGGCTCCCTCCTCACTGGGTTGCAGGAGTCTCGTCGCACATGGCCACGTCGCCTCGGAGTAAGCCCTCGTCCGCGCGTGCCAGAAAGGCCCCGTCCCCCGTCAAGAAGCCGGCCGCCAAGGCCAAGCCCGTGAAGGCCGCCGCCAAGCCGGCCCCGCAGCGGGCCGCGCCCAAAGCGGCATCCAAGCCGCCGGCGACATCCAGGTCAGGCCCATCCAGGCCGGCGGTCCGGGCGGCGGCCAAGCCGGCTGGGAAAGCGGCGAAGCCGGCGGAGCGGAAGGCGGCCCAGGCCCCCCCGGCTCCAACCCGCGCGGCTCCAACCCGTCCGGCGCCGAAGCCCGTCAAGGCGGCGGCACGCAAGCCGGTTCCGAAGACCGTGGTCAAGCCAGCTTCAAAGGCAGCCGCGAAACCGGTTCCGAAACCCAGGCCGGTGGCCAAGACGGCCGCGGCACCCAAAGCCACTCTTACGAAGGCAGCAACCCGTCCAGTGACCAGCAGCAAGGCCTCCCCGGCCACCAAGTCCCCTCCCAAGGCCCCCGCCAAGCCCCTTTCTGCCGCCGCGAAGCCCGTTCCGGAAGAGGCGCCGAAGCCTGTCGCGGTCGAGAGGCCCGAGCCGGCTCCCGCCGCGCCGGCGCCGGTTGCGCCGGCTGCCCCGCGCCCCAACATCATCGTCGCCGCGCCGCCCAACATGCCCATGCGCAGCGGCGGCAATCCGATGTCCCCGCGCCCGCCCATGGGAAGGCCCAACATGCCGCCATCCTTCGCGGTCCGCAGCCCCGGCCGTCCCGGTTTCGCGGAAGCGCAGTCCGGCCCGCCGCGCCCGCCGGCCGCCAAGATCGAGCTCAAGGCGGGCGACCACGTCGTCTATCCGACCCACGGCGTCGGCACCGTGCAGGGCATCGAGATCATCGAGGCCGCGGGCATGGAACTGCACATGATCGTCGTCACCTTCGAGGAGAACCGCATGACGCTGCGCGTTCCCGTCAACAAGGTGCCCACGGCCGGCCTGCGGAAGCTGTTCACGCAGAAGGAGTTCGAGGCCGCGATCGACACGCTGAAGGGCCGCGCGCGCATCAAGCGCACCATGTGGTCGCGCCGCGCGCAGGAATACGAGGCGAAGATCAACAGTGGCGACCCGATCCAGATCGCCGAGGTCGTGCGCGACCTGCAGCGCAATGCCGGCCAGCCCGACCAGTCCTTCAGCGAGCGCCAGATCTACGAGCAGGCGCTGGAGCGCCTAGCGGCGGAATACGCGGCCATCGAGAAGATCGACAAGCTGACCGCCAGCGACCAGCTCGTCGCCTTCGCCAAGGCCAGCTGAGCGGACCATGACCGTCGAAGCGCCCTCCTCCACCATCGAGGAGGTGATCGCCGATCTCGAGGAGGGATTTTCCCTCTTCGACGATTGGGAGGACCGCTACCGGTATCTGATGGACATGGGGCGGGAGCTTCCCGTGCTCACTCCGGAGGAGAAGGTGGAGGCGAACCTTGTGCCGGGCTGCCAGTCGCGCGTGTGGTTCGTCCCGACGCGCGACGGCGACCGGCTCTTCTTCCGCATCAACAGCGACGCCGCGATCGTGCAGGGGCTGATGGCGCTGGTGCTGCGCGTCTTCAACGGCCGCACGGCCGAGGAGATCCGGGAGGCGGATCCCAACTTCCTCCAGCGCCTGGGCCTGGGCGAGCATATCAGCCTCTCGCGCCGCAACGGCGTGGCCTCCGTTCTGGCCCGCATCCAGGCCGCGGCGCGCGGGTGACGGAGCGCCATCGCTGCCGCTGGTGCGAGAGCGACCCGCTGCTGCGCGCGTACCACGACGGCGAATGGGGCGTCCCCGAGCGCGATTCCCGCGCCTTATGGGAGCTGCTGAATCTGGAGGGCGCGCAGGCCGGGCTGGCCTGGATCACGGTGCTGCGCAAGCGCGAGGGCTATCGCCGCGCCTTCGCGGGCTTCGACCCGGAGAAGGTCGCGGCGTTCGGTCCGGCGGATGTGGAGCGGCTGATGGGCGATGCCGGGATCATCCGCGCCAGGGCGAAGATCGAGGCCACCATCGGCAATGCGCGCGCCTACCTCGCCATGCAGGCCGCCGGCGAGGATTTTTCGGACTTCGCCTGGGACATGGTCGGTGGCGGCACGATCCAGGGCGACGGGGCGACCGTGCCGGCGAAGACCGAGCTTTCGGAGCGGATGTCGAAGGCGCTGAAGAAGCGCGGCTTCAAGTTCGTGGGGCCGGTGATCGTCTATTCCTGGATGCAGGCGGCCGGGATGGTGAACGATCACGCGAGGGATTGCTTCCGGCGCTGAGGGCTCCGCCCGCTGGGCGGCGTCGAGATCCGCAAGGCCCGGCCGTGCTCGCCGGGGATGGCTCACCCTCGGCCGATTTCCTCCAGGTCGAAGGGCGTCGTCTGGTAGAGCTCGTTGATCCAATTGCCGAAGAGCAGGTGCGCATGGCTGCGCCAGCGGTTGCCGGGCGGGCGCGAGGGGTCGTCCTCGGGAAAATAGCCGAGCGGCTTGGCGATCTTCTTCCCCGCGGCGAGATCCCGGAAATACTCCTCCGCCAGCGAGCTGGAATCGTATTCGATGTGGTTGAACATGTGCAGCGCGCGGTGCGCCGGGTCTTCCAGCAGGCAGAGGCCCGCCTCCTCGGATTCCATCAGCACGCGCAGCCCGCTGCCGGGCGGGATGTCCTCCCGCCGCACCTCGGTCCAGCGCGAGACGGGAATCGCGAAATCGTCCGAGAAGCCGCGCAGATAGGGCGAGGCCGGCGCGAGGTTCAGGTGCCGGTGCACGCCGAAGGCCTTCTCCGGCAGCGGGTATTTGGGCATGCCGTGGAAGTGGTGCACCGCCGCCTGCGCGCCCCAGCAGACGTGGAAGCTGTGGTGCACATGGGTCTGCGTCCAGTCGAAGACGCGGCGCAGCTCGTCCCAGTAGGTGACCTGCTCGAAGGGCAGGGTCTCGACCGGCGCGCCGGTGACGATGAAGCCGTCGAAGCGCTCGGCGCGGACATCCTGCCAGTCGCGGTAGAAGGAGAGGATATGCTCGCCCGACGTGTTGCGCGCGACGTGGTTGGTCATCTTCACCAGCGTGAGCTCGACCTGCAGCGGGGTTGCGCCCAGCAGCCGCGCGAACTGCGTCTCGGTCCGCACCTTGTCCGGCATGAGGTTGAGCAGCCCGATGCGCATGGGGCGGATGTCCTGCCGCCGGGCGTCCGCCTCGCGCATCACCATGACGCCCTCGGCCTCCAGCGTGGCGCGGGCGGGCAGGTCGTCGGGAATCCTTATCGGCATCGGCGGGAAAATCCTGAAGCCATGTGCGTCCTCCGTGGCATCGGAGCGGAACGGACGCCGTGGCTGGGACCCGTTGGTTGCCGGTTCGGCCACATCCTCCCTTGCGGGAGCGCCACCTTGCCCGGGAGGCAGGTTGGCGTCGGGCGTCGGCCCAACTCCTGATGTGCCGCCATGCGTAATCGGGGCGCCGCGGATTGGCAACCGGGAGCATGGTCCCGGCCGGCTACTCCCAGATCACCGAACGGTCGATCGCCTCCAGGGACGCACAGCCGGTCAGCGCCATGGCGATCTCCAGCTCGGTGCGCAGGATCTTCATCACATGCGCCACGCCCACCCCGCCGCCGACGGCGAGGCCGTAGAGACAGGGCCGGCCGACCAGCACGGCCTTCGCGCCCAGCGCCAGCGCCTTCAGCACGTCGCTCCCGCGGCGGATGCCGCCGTCCATGAGCACGGGGATGCGGCCCGCCACCGCCTCGGCGACGCGCGGCAATGCCTCGATGCTGGCAGGTGCCGTGTCCAGGGCGCGGCCCCCGTGGTTGGAGACGATGATCCCGTCCACCCCCTCCGCGACGGCGCGGGCGGCATCGGCCGGGGACATGATGCCTTTCAGCACCACCGGCAGGTCCGTGACGGAGCGCAGCCAGGCGATGTCCTTCCAGGTGGCCGCGGGGTCGAGCAGGCCGCGGAACACCTCGCTTTCATGCGGCTCCGCCCGCGGGGGAGGGGGCGCGGCCATGCCGCGCAGGTTCACGGCCTGGATTCCCGGCGGCAGCCGGAAGCCGAGGCGCTGCTCCTGGTTGCGCAGCGTCACGGGGGCGTCGACGGTCAGGACGAGGGCGCGGTAGCCGGCATTGGCGGCGCGCTGGACCAGCGACCTCGTGAACTCCCTGTCATGCTGCAGGTAGAGCTGGAACCACAGCGGCGAGGTCGCCTGGCGCGCCACCTCCTCCAGCGGGACGCTGGCCTGGGTGCTGACCACCATGCCGGCCCGGATCGCGCCGGCCCCGAAGGCGGTCGCCAGCTCGCCCTCGGGGTGCACGAGGCGATGGAAGGCCACGGGCGCCAGCAGCATCGGATAGTCGAAGCTGTCGCCGAAGAGGGTGACGCGCGTCTGCGCGCCGGCCATGTCGGCCAGGACGCGCCCCTGCAGGCGCAGCCGCCCGAAAGCCGCGAGATTGGCGCGCAGGGTCAGCTCGTCGGCCGAGCCGGTGGAGATATAGGCCCAGGCGTTCTCGCCCATGCGCTGGCGCGCGACAGGCTCGTAATCGGCGAGGCTGACGATCCCGGGGGGAATCGGCGAGGACTGGGAAATCGGGCATTTCCTTCCGTCGACAGGCCGCGTGACGGCCGCCGGACGCTAGCGGTGAAGGCCGGGCGTCGCAACGGCTGTGGCTTTTGAGCCACGGCCGAGCCGGGATTCACCAAAACGGAACGTAACGTCCGACTGCGAAGATTGATCCCTTGTCGCGCTGAAATTAAGAATTAGTCGCAACAATCCGGAGAGTCGCATGTCCCGTCGTGCCCTGCTGCAGAGCACCGCTTCCCAGGCCGCCATCACCGCCAGCCTCGCCGTCGCCATCTCGGCCGGGCTGCAGGCCCAGGCCATGGCGCAGGCGCCGGCGCCGACGGCGCCTGTCGAGGTCTCGCCTTCCCTCAACCTTCCCGTGATGGACGTGTCGGGGCAGGCGCCCGAGCCCGCCAACACGCTGCAGCGCCCGACCGGCATCTCGCGCCTGCCCGGCACGGTGCAGGACACGCCGCAGACCATCAACGTGATCCCCCGCGCCATCATGGAGCAGCAGGGCGTGACCACCGTCGACCAGGCGCTGCGCAACGTCCCCGGCATCACGACCTCGATCGGCGAGGGCAATGGCGGCGTCAACGGCGACAGCTTCCGCATCCGTGGCTTCTCCGCCCAGAACGACGTCTATGTCGACGGCCTCCGCGACTTCGGCAGCTACACGCGCGACGCCTTCAACCTGGAGAGCGTCTCGGTCCTGAAGGGTCCCTCGGGCACGACCTTCGGCCAGAACACGGTCGGCGGCGCCATCAACCTGCAGACCCGCACGCCGCACCTGGGCAACGCCTATAGCGGCACGCTCACCACCGGCATGGGCCCGATGGGCCGCGGCACCATCGACATCAACCGGCAGATCGGCGAGACCTCGGCCGTCCGGCTGAACATCATGGGCAACCACACCCAGCTGGTGGACCGCAACGGCGTCTCCTCCGGCCGCTGGGGCATCGCGCCCTCCTTCGCCGTCGGCCTGGGCACCGCGACGACCTTTACGCTCGACTACCTGCACATGCAGGACAACCGGGTCCCCGACTTCGGCGTGCCGACCGTGACGGCGCCCGGCTCCGCCATCGCGCGCCCGGTGACGAATTACGGCGTGAACCGCCGCACCTGGTACGGCTGGGGCCTCGACCGCGACGACACGACGGTCGACCGCGTCACCGCCCGGCTGCAGCACCGCGCGACCGACTGGCTCACCATCTACAACGACACGCGCGTGGGCTTCGTGAACCGCAACTTCGCCACCTCCGTGGTGAGCTGCGGCACCGCGCCCAATTGCGTGAACGCCCTGTTTGACAGCAACCCGCGCACTGTGCCGATGGTGCAGGCGGGCGGCGCGGGCAACCCCTTCCACCAGCAGACCTGGGGCATCCAGAACGTCACCACCGCGGTGGCGCGCTTCAACACCGGGCCGATTCGCCATGAGGCGACGGCGGGCCTCGATGTCTGGGTGCAGAACGACCAGCGCACCGGCTACGGCCTCAACCCCGCCACGCGGCCGACCGTGAGCCTCTTCACGGGCCAGTACTCGTCGGCCGGCTACAGCGTGGTGCCGGGCACGGGCGCCAATGTGCGCGAGACGGACCAGCGCTACATCGGCGGCTTCGCCACCAACCGCATGTGGCTGACGCCGCAGATCTCGG
Organism: Roseococcus sp. SYP-B2431; assembly: GCF_004336745.1. Lineage (GTDB taxonomy): Bacteria > Pseudomonadota > Alphaproteobacteria > Acetobacterales > Acetobacteraceae > Roseococcus. The sequence goes on along the minus strand of NZ_SJXD01000028.1, from coordinate 244,443 downwards.
TCGTGGGCGGCGTGCGCGTGAGCAACTACGACATCGACTACAAGACCTATGGCGCCGGCGCGGCGACGACGGCGCTCTCCAGCAACCAGACCTTCGTCGATCCGCGCGCCGCGCTGATCTTCGAGCCGACGCCGCAGCAGAGCTACTACTTCTCCTACGGCCGCTCGACGAGCCCGGCCGGCTCCTTCATCACCACCCAGCCCGGCACCTTCAACACGGGCAACCAGAGCCTCGATCCGGAGCGCAACACGGTCTACGAGCTCGGCGCCAAGTTCAGCCTGCTGAACAACCGCCTCGGCCTCTACGGCGCGCTCTTCCGCATCGAGAAGGAGGGCGCCTTCGTCACCGACCCGCTGCTGGGCACCACCACCCAGTCGGGCGACGACCAGCGCAACCAGGGCGTCGAGATCGGCGTGACCGGCCAGATCACCGACGCCTGGGCGATCAACGCCAACTACACCTACATGGACAGCGAGACGACGCGCTCCGCCACCGCGGGCACGGTCGGCCGCCGCGTGCAATTCGTGCCGCGCCATGCAGCGGCGCTCTGGACCACCTATGAGGCCTTCCGCGACACGCCCTACAACGTGACCTTCGGCGGCGGCTTCACCTGGCGCGACCAGGTGTTCCTGAACAACCAGAACACGGCCGAGGTGGGCGCGAACTTCTCGCTCGACGCCGTGGTCTCGCACCGGTTCGGCTCGCGCAACCAGTGGCGGGTGGCGGTGAACGGCTACAACCTGTCCAACGAGACGAACTTCGACCAGCTCTGGGCGAATCGCGTCATCCCCTCTTCGGGGCGGACGGTGCTGTTCAGCCTCTCGGCGGCCTACTAAGAGGATGCGAGGGGCTTTGCCCCTCGCGCTCCCCGCCAGGGCCTTTGGCCCTGGCCCTTTTGCTCACCAAGGTGCAGGAAACCGAGTTTCCTGCCGGGATGCTCGAGGGGCGGAGCCCCTCGAAGACAGAGGAAGTTCCCATGCTCGTCACCATCCCCCAGGTCCTCACCCCGGAGGAGGTCGCGCATTGCCGCGGGGCCCTGGAGGCGGCCGCCTGGGCCGATGGCCGCGCCACCGCCGGCGAGCAGTCCGCCCTCGTCAAGTTCAACCTCCAGATTCCCGAGAGCAGCCCCGTCGCCCGCGAACTCAGCGAGCTGATCCTGCGTGCCCTCGGGCGCAACGCCATGTTCACCTCGGCGGCGCTGCCCTTCCGGGTCTATCCGCCGATGTTCAACCGCTACGATCTGGGCATGAAGTTCGGCGCCCATGTCGACAACGCCATCCGCGTGGTGCCGAATGCCGGGGGCTTCCGCATGCGCGCCGACGTCTCCTCCACGCTCTTCCTCACCGACCCCTCCGAATACGACGGCGGCGAGCTGGTGGTGGAGGACACCTACGGCCACCAGAAGGTGAAGCTGGAGGCGGGCAGCATGGTCGTCTATCCGGCGACCAGCCTGCACCACGTGACCGAGATCACGCGCGGCAGCCGCTGGTCCTCCTTCTTCTGGTCGCAGTCGCTGGTGAAGGACGACGGGCAGCGCGCCTTCCTGCACGAGATGGATCTCGCCATCATCCGCCTGCGCCAGGAACTGCCGGACGACCACCCGAGCGTGCTCTCGCTGACCGGCGGCTACCACAACCTGCTGCGGCGCTGGTCGGAGATGTGACGCGGCGGGGACAGGCGCGGCGGGAACGGGCGCGACGCCACGGCGCGGCGGAATCCTACCCCGGCGCGTCCAGGTCGGCCCTCACCATCTCGGCGACCATCTCGGCCAGGCCGATGCGCGGCGCCCAGCCCAGCCGCTCGTGAGCGCGGGAGGCATCGCCGATCAGCAGCTCGACCTCGGCCGGACGGAAGAAGGCGGGGTCCACGCGCACCAGCACGCGGCCGGTCGCCGCGCAGCGGCCGATCTCCTCCTCGCCTTCGCCCTCCCAGCCCAGCGTCACGCCGGTCTCGCGGAAGGCGAGCTCGGTGAACTCGCGGACCGTGTGGTTGGTGCCGGTGGCGAGCACGTAGTCGTCGGGCCGCTCCTGCTGGAGCATGCGCCACATCCCCTCGACGTAGTCGCGCGCATGGCCCCAGTCGCGCTTGGCCGAGAGATTGCCGAGGCGCAGGCAGTCCAGCTTCCCGCGATGGATCGACGCCACGGCATGGGTGATCTTGCGCGTCACGAAGCCGAGGCCGCGCCGCGGGCTCTCATGGTTGAACAGGATGCCGTTGGAGGCGTGCATGCCATAGGCTTCGCGGTAGTTCACCGTGATCCAGAAGGCGTAGAGCTTGGCCACCGCATAGGGCGAGCGCGGATGGAAGGGCGTGGCTTCGCTCTGCGGCACGGCCCGCGCCTTGCCGTAGAGCTCGCTGGTCGAGGCCTGGTAGAACCGCGTGGCGTCGAGCTTCAGGATGCGCATGGCCTCCAGCAGCCGCACCACGCCCATCGCGTCGCTGTCGGCCGTGTATTCCGGCACCTCGAAGCTCACCGCCACGTCGCTCTGCGCGGCCAGATTGTAGATCTCGTCGGGCGCGATCGCCTGCAGCAGGCGGATCATCGCCGAACCGTCGGTCAGGTCGCCGTGGTGCAGGCGGAAGCCTTCCGCGCCGCGCAGATGGTCGATGCGGCCGGTCCCCGAGGCCCGGCGGTGCATGCCGTGCACGAGATAGCCCTTCTCCAGCAGCAGCTCGGCCAGGTAGGAACCGTCCTGGCCGGCCACGCCGGTGATCAGGGCTGTCGGTCGCGCCATGCAAATCCCTCTTCGTCCAAGACCATTCAGCCCAGGCCCAATGCCCGCAGCTCCGAGATGGCGGCGCGCACGGGCGTGAAATCCGCCACCGCATCCAGCGCCGCGAGGCGCATCCTCCGCCGCTCGCTCTCCGAAAGCGAGAGCAGCCGCCGCAGCGCGGCGTCGACCGAAGCCTCGTCGCTGGTGTCGGCCAGGAAGCCGCTCACTCCGTCCTCCAGGAAATCCACCGTGCCGCCCAGCCGCGGCGCCAGGGGCAGGCAGCCGCAGGCCATGGCCTCGGCCGCGGTGCGGCCGAAGGCCTGAAAGTCCGAGAGGTCGAGGAAGGCGTCGGCCTCGCGCAGCAGCCCGGCGACGCCGGCCTGGCTGAGCCGGCCGGTCAGCGTCACGCCGGCCGGCGGCTCCATGCCGAGCGCGGCCAGTTCCTCGCCGGAGGCGCCGAAGCCGATGGCCTCCACCGGCCCGAACGCGCCGGCAGCGAGGCGGCCCAGCAGGCGCAGCGTGCGAAGCGGCGCGCGGCGCGGCGTGCCCGGCCGCACCATGGCGACGACGCGCAGCGCGGCGCCTTCCGCGCGGCGGGCCGGGCCAAAGAGCCCGTGGTCGATGCTCGGCACCACCAGCGCGGCGGCATGGCCATGGGCCGAATGCACGATCTCGGCCAGCCAGTTCGACCTGGCGATGTAGGTGCAGCCGCGCAGGAGGGAGAAGCTCGCGAGCGCCTTGTCCTGCTCCATGCTGCCCTCCGGATGGAAGAGCGGCTCGTAGTCCTGCACGCAGTAGCCGGTGCGGAAGGCCGGGCCCTGAAGGGTCTCCGCGGCCCTGGCGATGCAGTGGACGGAGGATGCGGTGGTCGCGACCACCGCACCCTCGCCCGCGATCAGACGGCCCAGCTCCTGCGGTCCGTCGAAGACGCCGACGCCGCCGTCCAGCACCCAGTCGAAGCGCGCGTGGTTCTCGCGGAAGCCTTCGGCATTGGCCGCGTTCACCAGGATGCGCGCCTCGACGCCGAGGTCGCGCATCGCCGACACCTCCTGCACGACGGAATGCGCGCTGCCGGCGCCGCCGCGCACCGGCAGCACGAAGGCGAGCCGCGTCACGCGGACTCCCCCTCGGCCAGGAGCTCCGCGATTCCGGCGAGCCGGCCGCGAAGGCGGCCCAGCACGGCGTTCTCCTGCATCATCCGCTCCAGCACGGGGATCACGACTCCGGGATGCTTGTTGGTCATTTCCAGTCCGCCGGCGCGCGTGAGCTCGGTGCGCCCGGCGCCGAAGGAGACGCTCTTGTGGTGGAAGACGAAGCAGTCGTCCGCGACGACGAGGCGGAAGCCGGCGGCGCGCGCCCGCAGACAGAGGTCGGTCTCCTCGCCGTAGCCCATGGGGAAGGCCTCCTCGTCGTAGAGGCCCACGCGATCGAAGACCTCCCGCGAGATCAGCGTGCAGAAGCCGTTGAGCAGCGGGAAGTCGGGATAGGCCCGCTCGGTCGCGGCATCGAGCAGCGCCTGCACCCGGTCCAGGTGCTCCGGCCGGATGGCGTCGTTCGTGGACCAGCTGCCGTCCGGCCGCTTCACGGCGGGCAGGCTCTGCCAGCTCGCGGCGTTCGAGATGGGGCCCACCATGCCGGCGCCCGGCCGTGCCCGCGCGGCGGCGTGCAACCGGTCCAGCCAGCCCCGGGGCACCACCGTGTCGGAGTTCAGCACCACGACCCAGTCGGCGCCGGTGAGCGCCACGCCCTCGTTGATCGACTTGGTGTAGCCGCGGTTCATCTCGCGCCGGTGCAGGACGATGCGCGGGTCGCGCGCCGCCTCCTCGCGCAGCATTTCGGCGGTGAGGTCGCGGCTGCCATCGTCCACGACGACGACCTGCATGGGCCCCGTCGCGGCGGCGCTGAGGGCGCGCAGGCAGGCGCGCACCTCGTCGCTGCCATTGTGCACGGGCAGCACGACCTGCGTGAACGGATGCGCGCCGGCGGGCAGGCGGCGCGCTGGATCGGGCGCTGGCCCTGGCCGGGGCGCCGCCCCGTGGATGCGGGCGAAGGTCTCCGCCCGCCCGAAGGTCGCCTCTAGCCGCCCATCCTCGAAGCGCGGCGAGGCGTGCATCTGCGGGGCGGCGCGCGGCGCCAGCGCGGCGAGGCCCTTGGCCCCGAGCGCCTCGACGGCGAGCCAGGCGCCGGCTCCCGTCTCCGAGGGCTGGAGCTCGACCGGGATCTCCACCGGGCGCCGGAAGGCGCGCGCCCGGCGCAGCACGCGCAGCGGCCGGAAGCCCGGCCCCTCCCGCGCCTGGATGGAGAGCTCCAGCACCGCATGCATGTTCGGCTCGGTGGCCTCCGGCAGCCAGGCGGTCACCACCAGCCGGCCGGCCGGCACCTCGTCCAGCCGAAAGAGCAGCGAGACCCGCGGGGAGGCCGCGTCCAGCAGCAGCCGCACGCCCGGGCCGGAGGATTGCGATTCCGGCACCATCTCGAAGCGCTGCGTGGCGGCCGGGGGCTGGGCGCCGCCCTGCAGCCCCTCGGCCAGCTCCGCCATCGCGGCCGGCAGCACGCCGGCCAGGCCGCCCGGCCAGCGGGAGAGCGGCGGGAAGCCCGCCGCCGCGGCGGGCCGGGGCGGCGCGGGGGCTTCCCCGGCGGAGCCGGCCTCCAGGCGCAGCGGCGAGCCGGCCAGTTCCCGCCCGGTGACGAGGTGGAAGGCGCGGGCCTCGCGCGGGACGCCGTCGCGCAGCGTCGCCGGCAAGGGCCAGTCGATGACGAAGCCGCCGGCGCCGTCGGCCCGCGCCGTCAGCACGCGCGTGCCGAGTCCCTCGATGTCGAGGCCGATCTCTGGAGGGAAGGAGGGATCGGGCGAAAGCGGTGCCGGACGGGCCCAGCCGCGCAGCGACGGCGGGTCGGGATGAAGGCGCAACGCGCCGTCGCCGGCCTCCTGTCCCGTCTCGGTGCTGCCATCCATGCGGTCGCCAATACCTTCCACGGCCTGCATTCGGCTTAGCATCCGGCAGGAGGCCGAGGAAGCCAAGCTTGAGCGCCGGCGGAACGGGCGATAGAGGTAGAGCCCTGTTCCGCCGATCGAAAGGCCCCTTCGCTGGACCTCGACGCGCTTTCCCGGCCCCGCATCCTGGTGGTGGCCGCCCGCCATCCGGCGCTGGGCGGAAGCCCCGCCGATGCCGCGGCGTTCCGGGCCTTCCGCCTGCTGTCGCGCGTGGCGGAGGCCTGGTTCCTGGCCGGCGCCGGCCCCTCGCGGCCGCCGCCGGGCGTGCGGATCTTCCAGCCCTTCGGCCCGGCCGAGTTCCTGGTGGAGGCCGAGGCGGGCTTCGGGTCGATGGACCTCACCCAGCCCGACCTCCATCTGCTGGACCGGCTGGGCGACCTGCTGCGCCGACTGAGGCCGGAGCTGGTGCACCTGCACGACCTCGCGCCCTTCGGGGTGGAGCTCTTCGCGCTCCTTCGGCGCGAATGCCCCCGGGCGCGGATCGTGGTCACGCTGGATGCCGGGCTCGCGCAGCGGATCGGGCTCGTCTCCGGCGCTCCGGAGGAGGAGGAAGAGAAGGTGCCGCGTTTCTTGGCCGCCGCGCTGCTCCGCCGCTTCCTGCGCGAGGCCACGGTCCTGCTGCCGAACGAGGGGCTGCGCGCCGCCTGCAAGGGTTTCGGGCTCGATCCCGCGCGGCTCGTGGTCTCCCCGCCGCTGCCCCCGGAGGCGGAGGCGGGCGAGCCGCCGCCGTCCCGGCACTTCCTGGTCGCGGCCGCCTTCCCGGGCCCGGGGGATGCGGCTTCTCTCGCTGCGGCGGCCGGGCTGCTGGCCAGCCTGCCGCCGCCTGAGGGCCGCAGGCTGCGGATCGAGGTGCACGGCGGCCCGGACGCGATGCTGGAGCATGCGGCCGGGCAGCCCGGCTCGCCGCTGGTCCTCTCCTCCGCAGGCATGGCGGCGGCGCATCTCGTGCTGCTCCCGTCGCGCGATCCGGAGCCGGTCGTCGCGATGGCGGCCGCGCATCGGCGCCCGACCCTCCGCATCGGCTCCGGCGCCGCCCTGGCCGAGTCGCTGATGCGCCTGCTGGAAGCGCCCGGGGAGCTGGCGGCGCTCCAGGCCGCCCTGGCCCCGCCGGCGAGCGAGGCCGGGGCCGCCGCGGCGCTGCTGTCGCTGTATCGCGGGCTGCCGGCATGAGCGCCTTCCTCCGGCCCCCCTTCGCGCAGAGCCTGTCCTTCGCGCCGCGCGCCATGGCGCAGTCGCAAAGCGCCAATTACCACCAGGGCGAGGACATCCGCCTGCACGTCGTCATCCGCGGCGTGCAGGGCGAGCCGCATCTCATCGTGAACGACTTCCTCGACGGGCAATGGGGCGAGGAGCTGCTGTTTCCGCTCTCCGCGACCGAGGCGCAGGCGCCGAGCGTCGGCGTGGCCTTCGCGGCGGACGGCATCCTGGTCACGCCGCCCGGCGGCGCCCCGGCGCCCTTCCGGCCGGCGCGGCCCGTGCCGGCCTCGGTGGTGCTGCGGCTGGGGCCGGACATCGCGCTGGGCGAAAGCGGGGTTCCGGCCCTGCCCGCCGCCCCTCCGGTCCCGGAAGGCGACGGCACGTTCGATGCCTGCGGGCCGCTGCCCGGGACGGGCCATCGTCTGCTGGTCCTGCGCCTCGCCGACGCGACGCCGGAGGCCGCGCTGACCGCCGCGCCGGTGCCGCTGCGGCTGGGCGGCTCGGGCGCCTCCCCTGTGTCCTTGCTGGCCTTCGACGCCGGGGAGGGCCAGCTCGGTCTGATCGCCGCCGTGCCCGAGTCGGAGATGGAGGCCACCGGCGTGGAGATCCTGCCGCCGGGGCTGCCGCCGCTGCGCTTCTCGCCGCCGGCCGGGTCGCGGATCGCGCCGCGCCCGCTGCCGGAGGATCTGCTGGCGCGCCTGCGCCGCCATCTGGCCGAGGCGCGCGGCGCGGGAAAGCCGGAGCTGGAGCGCCTGCTGCAGCGCGCCTTCACCGGCCGCAGCACCGCCGGCTGGCTCTCCAGTCCGGTGCGGATCCAGGTGGCGCGCGTGGTGCCGACCGAGGCGGGCACGCTGCTGCAGGGCAGCTTCTCCGACCCGCACCAGGCCGTCGCCGCCCTGCGCCTGCGCCACGGCGACGCGCGCTTCGACCTCGCCTGGATCGACGTGCCGGCGAACGACGGCCAGGGCTTCACCGCGCGCGCGCCGGCCTCGGCCTGGACGGGCGAGGCCTGGCTGGAGGTGGAGCTGCATTCGGGCGAGACGGGCACGCTGTCGCTGCCCGCGCCCTCCTGGGGCCTGCCGGCGCTGCGCGGCCTGCTGGAGGGGATCGGCGCGATCCCGGCGGAGCGGCTGGACCAGGCCTTCGACGCGGTGCTCGGCGCGCCGCTGGTCGCGCTGAACCGCGCGCGGCTGGCGCAGCCGATGGCGGTGGAGGAGCGCGTCTTCGGGGCCATGCCGGACGCGCCCCGCGCCAGCCTCGTGATCCCCCTGCACGGAAGGCTCGACCTGCTGACCGCGCAGGCGGCGCTGCTCTCCGACCTGCCGGGCGACGAGGTGATCCTGGTCCTGGACGATCCGCCGCGGCGCGAGGCGGCGGTCCCGCTGGTCGCCGCCCTGTCGCGCCGCTTCGGCCTTGCGGCGCGCCTCCTTCTCCCGGCGGAGCAGCGCGGCTTCGGCCCGGCGAGCAACCTCGGCCTGGAGCGCGCGCGGGGCCGCGTGGTCGTCTTCCTCAATGCCGACGCCTTCCCGGAATCGCCGGGCTGGCTCGACCGCCTCGTCGCCGCGCTCGACGATCCGTCGATCGGCGCGGCTGGCGCGCGGCTGCTCTATCCCGATGGCAGCCTCCAGCATGGCGGCATGGTCCCCGAAGCCGCCGCGGACCGGGCGGGCTGGGTCTTTCCCGAGCATCCCGGCAAGGGCCTGCGCCCGCCGGCCGCCGCGCCGGCGCCGCGCGACGTGCCGGCGCTCACCGGCGCCTGCCTGGCGATGCGGCGCGAGGTCGCGCGGCGCTACGGCGGCTTCGATCCGGCCTATGTCATCGGCGATTTCGAGGATGCCGACCTCTGCGCGAAGCTCGCGCGCGACGGGCTGCGCCGCGTGATGGCGGACACCGCCGAGGTCACGCATCTGGAGCGCCAGTCGCAGGGCCGCTTCGCCGCAGGGCAGGGGCGCTGGAACCTGACGCTGCTCAACGCCTGGACCTACAATCGCCGCTGGCATGGCGGCTGACGCGCCCATCGGCGGGCTGGACTCGCTCCAGCACGGCCCCGGCTTCCTGTGCATCGGCGGCTCGGTCGCAGTGCCGCCGGGCCGCGACTGGCCCGTGCTGACGCTCGAGCTGGACGGCCTCACCCACCGCATCGCGCATGCCTTCGCCTTTCCCGGCGGCGGGGAGGCCCGCGCCTTCCGCGAGGACATTCCCTGGCCCGGCGACGCGCCCGGATTCCAGGTCACGCTCTGCGCCGACGGCCTGCCGCTCGCCACCGCGGACGGGGCGCGCTGGGCCGCCTTCACGCCGATGGGCGCGATCGAGTGGTTCTCGCAGGCGCAGCTCTCGGGCTGGGCCTACGACCCCGCGCAATGGCTCGGCGGGCCCGACCTGGCGCTGCACGCCGATGGCGCGAAGGTCTGCGACATCCCGCTGAACGCGACGCGCACGGACCTCCTCTTCGGCGCGCGATTCCGGGGCGAGCGGCTGGGCTTCTTCCTGCCCGCCGCGGTGCTCGGCCCGATGCTGGACGGGATCCAGCCCTTCGGCGACGGCCTGGTCCGGCGCTGGTCGCTGGTCGCGCGCGGGCAGGAGATCGCGGCCCGGGAGGAGGTGCTGCCCGCCCGCGCTCGCGGCGGGCTCGACGTCTGGGAAGGCGGGGCACTGCGCGGCTGGGCCGAGCTGGAGCCGGAACGCCCGCCGGCCGTGATCCTCGCGCTGGACGGGCGCGAGTTTCCGCCGCTGCGCGCCGATGGCGGCCGCTTCGCACTGCCGCTGCCCCATTCGCCCACGGGCCGCCCGACCCTCGCCGTTTCCGCGCGCATCGCCGGGGAGGCGGGGGCGCTGCCCGGCTCTCCCGTCACCCTGCGGCATCTGCCGCTGGCGCCCGGCTTCGGTGCCGGCGCCTTTCGCGCCCTCTCGCGCGGCCGGCCGCGCGTGGCGGTGGTGATCCCGATCCACAATGCCGCGGAGGCGCTGCGGAACTGCCTGGCCAGCGTGATCGCGCATAGCGCGGCCCCCGCGCGGCTCATCCTGGTGGACGACGCCAGCACCGACCCGGCCGTCGCAGAGATTCTCGGCAAGCTGCAAGGCCGCGCGGGCATCGAAATTCTCCGCAACGACCGGAACCTGGGCTTCACCGCGAGCTGTAACCGAGGCATCGCCGCCGCCGGTCGCGACGACGTGATCCTGCTGAATTCCGACACCGAGGTGCCGGCGCGCTGGATCGAAAACCTGATGGCGGCGGCCTGGTCGACGCCGGAGACCGCCTCGGCCACGCCCTTCTCCGACCGGGCCGGCGCCTTCTCCACCCCGCCCGTGCCGGAGGGGATGAGCACGACGGAACTGTCCCGCCTCTGCGCGCAATCCTCGCTCGCCACCCCGCCCGAGGCGCCCACGGGCCATGGCTTCTGCCTCTACCTCCGCCGCGATGCCATCGACCGCGCCGGGCTGCTCGACGCCGAATCCTTCCCGCGCGGCTATGGCGAGGAGAACGAGTGGTCGATGCGCGCGCTGCGCGCCGGGCTGCGCCATGTGGTGGACGACCGCAGCTTCGTGCGCCACCGCGAGGCGGCCAGCTTCGGCGCGGAGCGCGAGGCGCTCCTGCGGGCCGGCCGCGAGGCGGTGGATGCCCGCTTCCCGGAATATCCCGCGCTGGTCCACGCCTTCCTCGCCGACCCGCAGATGGCGGCCGCGCGCTGGCGTATGGGCGGCGCCTTCGCGCGGCCGGCACCGCGCCCGCGAATCCTCTTCGTCCTCGCCCTGGAGGCGGGCGGCACGCCGCTCACCAACCTCGACCTGATGCGCGCGCTGGAGGACCGCTACGAGCCCTTCCTGCTCGGCAGCGACGGCACCGTGCTGACGCTGAAGCGCCTCGAATCCGGCGCGCTGCGGGAGGTGGAGCAGGTGGCGCTCAACCGGCCCATCCGCCTCGCCGAGCATGCCAGCGCCGAATACGACCGCGCCTTCGCGGGCCTGCTCACCCGCCACGCGATCGAGCTCGTGCATCTGCGCCATTTTGCCTGGCACGGGCTCGGCCTGCCGATGGTGGCTCGGGCGCTGGGCATTCCCGTCGTGGCCTCGCTGCATGATTTCTACATGCTCTGCGCCAGCCTCAAGCTGCTCGACGCCACGGGCGAGCCCTGTCCCGGCTGCTGCACCGACGCGCCCGGGCAATGCCGGGCCGAGCTCTGGCCCGAGGCCGAGGTCCCGCATCTGCGCGGCGCCTGGGCACGGCGCTGGCGCGAGCAGACCGGCGCGGCCCTCGCCGCCGCCGACGCGCTGGTCACGACCGCGCCCCATGTCCGTGCGCGCCACGTCGAGACCTTTCCCGGGCTGGCGCAGGCCGACTTCCGCGTGATCCCGCATGGCCGCGACTTTCCCCGGCTCTCCGCCGCGCGCACGGCGAGCCTCGCGGGCCGTCCCTTGCGCGTGCTCCTGCCCGGCCATCTCGACACGGCCAAGGGCCTCGGGTGGATCCGCGCCATGGCCCTGCTGGACGAGGGCCGGACCGTCGAGTTCCACGTCCTGGGGACGGCGCAGGGCACGTTCTCCATGCCCGGCCTGACGATCCATGGCCCCTATCCGCGGGACGAGTTTTCTGCGCGCGCGCGGGACATCGCGCCCGACATCGGCGCCGTGCTCTCGCGCTGGCCGGAGACGCATTCGCACACGCTGACCGAGCTCTGGGCCGCGGGCCTGCCCGTGCTGGGGATCGATCTCGGCGCCGTGGGCGAGCGGCTGCGCGCGCAGGGCGGCGGCTGGCTGGTGCCGCCGGAATCCTCGCCCCAGGCCGTGCTGGACCGCCTGCGCGCGATCGCCCGCGATCCCGCCGGCCTCAGCCGCCGGCGCATCCAGCTGCGCGCCTGGCAGCAGGGCGAGGGCGCGGCCCGCGACACCGCGGCCATGGCCGCCGATTACGACCGCCTCTATCGCGAGCTGCGCGCCCGCCGCCTCGCCTTCGCGCGGCCCGCGCCGGTCGAGGTCTGGCTGCGGCTGGACCTGCGCGAGAGCCCGCGCGCCGAGGGCTGCGCGAACGACGCGGATTCGGCGGTGATCTACCGCCCCGTCCCGGAATCCCGCCTCGCGGCGGCGCTCGCCGGCGATGTCGCGGGCGTCGCGATCCTCTGCGACAGCCTGGCGAGCCCGGCCCTGGCGCGCGTGCTGCCGCGGCTGCGCGACCGCCGCTGCACCCTCCATCCGCAGGCCCGCGCCGGCGAGATCGATCCCGCACCGGGCTGGGAGGTCAGGGCGCCCGCCACTCCAGCCTGACGCCCGGCGCGCTCGCGGCTCCGGCCACCGCCGCCGCGCGGTGCAGCGCCGAGAGCCAGCCGGCCCCGCCCTCCGGCGGGGCCTCCAGCTGCGCGACCCAGCCCCGGACCGGCGGCGCGCCCTCCGCCAGGATGCGGAGGCGCGGATCGGCCACCGGGGATGCCCCCGCCGCGAGGACGCATTCAAAGGGGGCCGAGGTGCCGTCCAGCACCGCGCGCAAGGTTCCGGCCGGCGCGGCCGGCGCGATCTCGATCGTCGTGAAGGGCACCCCGATTTCCGCCGGCATGTCGCGGCGCGGCGCGCGGTGCGGCGGCAGGGCGAGCCGCGCGGCCAGTCCCGGCGTCTCGAAGTCTCCCGGCACTGCCTGAGCCCCGTCGAGCCGCGCGAGCGGCCGTGGCGGATGCACCACCACCGTGCCTGGCCCCTCCAGCCGGAGCACCAACGCGCCCTCTCGCACGGGCGGCAGGTCGAAGCGGAGCAGCCGCGGGCGCGGCTCGGTCCGGGTCTCCAGAAGCAGGCGGTCCGGCTGGCCCGCGCGCCGCAGGAGCAGCGTCGCCGCCATGCCGGGCCCTTGCCCCTGGGACCCCTCCAGCGCGAGCGCCATGCGCAGGCCGGTGGACACCGGCTCCAGCGCGAATTCCGCCTCGGCCGCGCCCTCCGCCACCGCCAGCCGCAGCCCATAGGCCGGCAGCTCGCCCGGCCGGAGCGCGCGCGGCGCCGCGGCCGCGAAGCGCAGCCCCCGGCCCCGCAGCACGAGCCCCGCCGCGACCCGGGCCTCGCCCTCCACCGCGCCCGAGACGGGCCCGTCCCAGGCCCGCAGAGTCGGGTTCACCAGGGGTGAGGCGAGCCCCGCCGGCCCATGGCCGGGCGGCCGCGGCTCCAGCGGGGCGAGCCGTGCCGGCGCGGCCCGGCTGCCGGGCGCGAGCTCGGCGAGGCGGCGCAGATGGGCGCGGGCGGAGCCGGTGGCGCCCAGCGCCTCGGCTGTATCGGCCAGGCTCCGGGCCAGCGCGGGGTCCTCCGGCCTGTGCCGGGCGGCCAGCGCCAGCTCCGCCAGGACCTCGGCCGTTCGGCCGAGCGCGGCGAGATGGCGTGGCCGGCGCTGCAGCCGCTCGCGCCAGGCGCTGTCCCGGGGCGTGATGCCGGACCAATGCGCGGCCGCCTCGGCGTGGCGCCCCTGTGCCCCGGCGAGGCGGGCCAGCAGCATGGTCGGCGCGGCATGGCCGGGCCGGACGGCCCGGGCCTGCCGGGCGGACTCCTCCGCGGCTTCCCATTGCTGGAGGTCGAGCAGGGCCCGCGCGCGCAGCACCAGCAGGTCGAAATCGCCCGGGTGGAGGCGAAGCCCATGCTCCAGGATGCGCGCTGCGGCGGCGGGCTCCTGCCGGGCCTCCGCCTGGCGCGCCTCTTCGAGGAAGTGCTGTCGCGGCCGGGGGCCCTCCTCGCCGCCGGCGGGCACCACGAGGCGTCCGAGCGACCACTCGCCGAATTCCGGGGCGCAGCGCAGCTCCAGCTCTGACCCCACCGGCGCGACGCCGGCCAGGTCGAGCTCGAAGCCATGCGCGCCGCCGCCGATGCCGCCATGCGCCAGCTCCGGGCGGTGGCGGTCGGCCAGCAGGCGCGCCGCGACCCTGCCGTCGTGCCACAGCTCGAGCGCGACGGCGGCCTCGGGGCGCGACTGGTCCCAGGCCCAGCCCCGCAGCCGACCGCGCGGGGCGCCTTCCAGACGCCCGCGCAGCATGTGCAGCCGTCGCGGGATGCGGGGCGTGACGGCGTCGAGCCGGATGGGCTTGTCGTGCCACCAGGCCTCGATCGCGATCTCATGCGGCGCGCCGTCCTGGAAGCGCAGGGGCAGGGCGAATTCCAGACCGTGGCGGCCGTCGCCCAGGCCGGCCTGCTCGAGGTCGGCGCGCGGCCATGCGGCGGTGACGGGGGCCACCATCTCGCCATCCACCACCAGCCGCAGGGTCAGCCGATGGCCGGGCCGGGCCGGATCCCAGGCCCAGCCGCGCAGGATGCCCTCGGAGACGCCGTCGATCCGCCCGCGCAATCCGGTCTCCGTCGTGAGGATGGGCCGACCGGGCCGATCCGTTGATGAAATCCTAGGCCAGGAGCCGCCGAACCGGCGAATCGCTTCCCCGCCAAAGGCCAGGGCGCGATCCGGCGCGGCGGATCATGCCCGGCCCACCGGCTCCGGCCTCGCGACCCGCGCCAGATCGGCGCGGACCATCTCGGAGACCAGCTCCGCCAGGGTCGCGCGCGGGCGCCAGCCCAGGACGCGCCCCGCCTTGGCCGGATCGCCGACAGGCCGGCTTCCCTCCAGCGGCCGGAAGAGCGCGGGGTCCACGCGCACCAGCACGCGGCCCGTCGCGGCGCAACGGCCGATCTCCTCCTCGCCTTCGCCCTCCCAGTCCAGCGCGATGCCCACCTCGCGGAAGGCGAGCTCGGTGAAGGCGCGCACGGTATGGGAGACGCCGGTGGCGAGCACGTAGTCGTCGGGCCGCTCCTGCTGGAGCATGCGCCACATCCCCTCGACGTAGTCGCGCGCATGGCCCCAGTCGCGCGTCGCATCGAGGTTGCCGAGCACCAGCTCGGGCTGCAGGTCATGACGGATCGCGGCAACCGCGCCGGTGATCTTGCGCGTCACGAAGCCGGGGCCGCGCCGCGGGCTCTCATGGTTGAACAGGATGCCGTTGGAGGCGTGCAGGCCATAGGCTTCGCGGTGGTTCACCGTGATCCAGAAGGCATAGAGCTTGGCCGCGCCATAGGGCGAGCGCGGGCGGAAGGGCGTGGCTTCGTCCTGCGGCGTCTCCACTGCCTGGCCGAACATCTCGCTGCTCGAGGCCTGGAAGAAGCGCATGCGGCGCGCGGGGTCGACGCGGCGGATCGCCTCCAGCAGGCGCAGGACGCCCATCCCGTCCACCTCGGCGGTCTGCTCCGGCGCCTGGAAGCTGAGGCCGACATGGCTCTGCGCCGCGAGGTTGTAGACCTCGTCCGGCCGCGTCCGCTCCAGGACGCGCTGGAGGCTCGGGCCGTCGCCCATGTCGCCGTGATGCAAGGTGATCTGCGCGTTGCCGCCGAGCAGGTGGTCGATATGGGCCGTGTCGGGCGAGGAGCAGCGGCGCCGCAGCCCATGCACGACATAGCCCTTCTCCAGCAGGAATTCCGCGAGGTAGGAGCCGTCCTGGCCGTTGATTCCGGTGATCAGCGCGACAGGGGCAGGCATTGCGGCTCCGGCTTGCCGTCCCGGCAGGGAAGGCGGTGGGTCGGTCAGTCGGGCTTTCGGATAGCTTGCCCTTCGCGATCCTGCCATCCCGTTTCATGCGGCGGAAGGCATAAAGCTGCGGCGCAGCAATTCTGCCCGACCGGCCTTTTCTGTCAGCCTTCGATCGTCACGAGCTGGTCGCGGAAGCTGGCCGCGCAGGCGGGCCAGGAGAAGCGCTCGGCCTGGAGGCGGGCGCGCGGCCTCGGCACGTCCAGCGCGGCGAGGCAGGCGCGCTGGAGGTTCTCGTCCAGCACGCCGCCCGGGCCCACCACGTCGCGCGGGCCCATGACGGGATAGGCGGCGACCGGCGTGCCGCAGGCCATGGCCTCCAGCAGCACGAGGCCGAAGGTGTCGGTCCGCGAGGGGAAGACCATCACGTCGGCACCGCGATAGGCCGCGGCCAGATCCTCGCCGTGGCGCCAGCCGGCGAAGTGGGCGGCCGGGTAGCGCGACTGGAGCGCGGCGCGCTGCGGACCGTCGCCAACCACGACCTTCGTGCCTGGCAGGTCGAGCTCCAGGAAGGCGGCGATGTTCTTCTCGACGGCGATGCGGCCGGCATAGAGGAAGATGGGGCCGGGCAACCCCTTCCAGGCGTCGCGCGCGCCGTCCTGGAACAAGGCGAGGTCCACGCCGCGGGTCCAGGGCAGCACGTGGCGGAAGCCGCGCGTCGCCAGCTCGTCCTGCAGGGTCTGCGTCGCGGCGAAGGTGCCCGCGCCGGCATTGTGGAAGCGGCGCAGCAGCGCCCAGACGAGGCGCGGCGGGATGCCCGTGCGCGCCGCGACGTATTCGGCGAAGCGCGTATGGAAGCTCGTGGTGAAGCGCCAGCCCCGCTCGGCGCAGATGGCGCGCGTGGCGAGGCCGAGCGGCCCCTCCGTGGCGATGTGCAGCGCGTCGGGCCGGGCGGCGTCCAGCATGTCGCGGAGCGCGGGACGCGGCCGATAGGCGAGGCGGATGTCGCGATAGCCGGGCATGGCGAAGCTGCGGAAGCGGTCGGGACCGATCACCTCCACGGCGTCGCCCAGCGCCATCAGCTCGCCGGCGACGCGCTCCAGCGTGCGGACCACGCCGTTGACCTGCGGGCGCCAGGCATCCGAGACGATGGTGAGGTGCATCAGGCCGGCATGGCCTCCCGCATCCTCTGGGGCGCGCGCTGCATCGCGGCCCACTCCAGCAGCTCGAACCGGCCGTCGGCATGCTCGACGAGCGCGGTGCAGCTCTCCACCCAGTCGCCGTCGTTCATGTACATGACGCCGTTCACGACGCGCATCTCGGCATGGTGGATATGGCCGCAGATCACGCCGTCCAGGCCGCGGCGGCGGGCCTCGCCGGCCAGCGCGACCTCGAAGCGGTCGATCGCCTTCACCGCCTCCTTCACCTGACGCTTCAGCCACTGCGAGAGCGACCAGTAGGGATAGCCGAACTTCCGGCGGGCCAGGTTGAACCAGCGGTTCAGGACCAGCGCCGTGTCGTAGGCCCAGTCGCCCAGATAGGCGAGGAACTTGGCGTAGCGGATGACGCCGTCGAACTCGTCGCCATGGATGACGAGGAAGCGGCGGCCATCCGCGCCGTGATGGACGGCCTCGCGCATCAGCCTCACGCCGGCGATCTCGAGGCCGAGCCATTCGCGAAACATCTCGTCGTGGTTGCCGGGAATGTAGGTGACCCTGGTGCCGTTCTGGGCGAGGCCGAGCACGACGCGCATCACCTGGTCGAACTCGTCGTGCCAGTACCAGGACTTGCGAAGCCGCCAGCCGTCGATGACGTCGCCGACGAGGTAGAGCTGCTCGCACTGCACCCTGGCAAGGAAGTCGAGCAGCATGTCGGCGCGCGCGCCCCGCGTGCCGATGTGCATGTCGGAGATGAAGATGCTCCGCACGCGCATGGTTCCGGCTTCCGCTCCGACGATGTTACTTGGCGCCATGAGCCCGCTCCGTCTGTGAATACGCCGGGAATGCGTGCGCCTGCCTGGGTTTGCACGTGAATCTTCCATGACCCCCGCGCGGGTGGCATGTCTCGTTCCTGCCGCGGAGGATTCGCTGGGCCGTCACGGCGCGGGTGATAGGCTGCTCGCGTCGGGCCCCTTCGGCGTGGGCGTGAATCAGGCGGGCCCGACCCGGTACCCCGGATCGAGGAGGCTGCGGCCCCGCTGCGGCAGTGGATGACCTAAGCGCGATGATCCATCCGGCGGGCGGCCGTCGCCGCGCCGAAGTGGAACGGCCGGGGCACCGCCCGCTCCAGGCGCGGCGTCCCGGCCTTGCGCGACGCCAGCGCCAGGATGCCTGGCAGGATGCCGAGCGCCGCCATCATCTCCGCCAGGCCGAGCAGTCCCCCGTCGATCGCAGCGAACATCCAAATCTCCTGGCGCCGGTCACCGGCCTGGGCGTTTATGGTCGGCGCGTTTATGGCGGGGGCGCGATGAACCGGCAGTGACCCTCCTGTTCATCCTGAGTTTAGGAGCGGCATCCTAAGGCGATGGCATGAACCGGCGCGACCTGCTCGAAAAAGGCCTTCTTCTCACCGCCCTCGGGCTGATGGTGGCCGGCGAGCCCATGCCCGGCGCCCGGGCCGGGGACGACGACGACGATGACGAGGACAACCGGCGCAGGGCTGCGCGGCTCGCCCGGGAATCCGGCCAGATCATGGGCCTGGCCGAGCTGATGGCGCGGGTAGAGCGGCGCTACGTCGGCCGCATCGTGAAGGTGGAGCTTGATCGCGAGGACGGCCGCTGGGTCTACGAGTTCCGTTTCCTGCCGCCGGACGGCCGGATGTTCGAGGTGGAGCTCTTCGCCGAGAACGGCGAGCTCCGGCGGACCAAGGGCCGCGTCCAGGAAAGGGCGAACTAGTGCGCGCCCTCCTGGTCGAGGACAATGCCACGCTCGCGACGAAGATCCGCGCCGCCCTGCTGGAGGCGCGCTTCGCCGTGGACCACGCGGCGGACGGCGAGGAGGCCCTCTTCCTCGGCGAGACCGAGCCCTATGACGTGGTCGTGCTCGATCTCGGCCTGCCCCGCCTGGACGGGCTGAGCGTTCTGCGCCGCTGGCGCGCCGCCGGGCTCACCGTACCGGTCCTCGTGCTCACCGCCCGGGGCGCCTGGACCGAGAAGGTGGAGGGGCTGAACGCCGGCGCGGACGACTACATGGCCAAGCCCTTCGCCATCGGCGAGCTGGTGGCGCGGATGCAGGCGCTGATCCGCCGCGCCCGGGGCGTCGCCCGGCCCGAGATCAGCCTGGGCCACGGCGGCGAGGTGGCGCTCGACACCGTGTCCGCCGCGGTGAGCCTCCAGGGGACGCCGGTGCGGCTGACCGGGCTGGAATTCCGCCTCCTGGCCTATATGGCCCAGTGCGGGGCCCGGCCGGTCTCCAAGACGGAGCTGACGGAGCACCTCTACGACCAGGACTTCGACCGCGACTCCAACACGATCGAGGTCGTGATCGGGCGCATCCGCCGCAAGCTCGGCGCCGCGATCATCGAGACCGAGCGCGGCCTCGGCTATCGCATCGCCTTGCCCCCGGGGAAGGCCAGCCGCGGCGCATGAGCTTTCCGCTGCGCTCGCTCACGCTGCGCCTGACGCTCATTTCGGCCATCTGGGTGGGCGGCGGGCTTTCGCTCGCGGGATGGCTGGCCTTCACCGTGCTGACCCGGCAGGTCGAGGCCGCCTTCGACAGCCGCCTCGCGGCGCAGCTCGACGCCCTGGTCGCGGCGCTTTCAGTGTCGGCGGATGCGAGGCCCCGCGTCGCGTCGCGCGCGCTGTCGGACCCGGAGTTCCAGCGGCCGCTCTCGGGCCACTACTGGCAGGTGACCGCCGGCGACGGCCGCATGGCCACGTCGCCGTCCCTCTGGGACGCCCGGCTGCCGCCGCCGCCCGCATCGACGGGCCGGCAGGGCCAGGTGCAGGTCTATTCCGCGGCCGGGCCGCGCGGCGAGGAGATGCGCGTCCTCGCCCGCGTCGTGACCCCCAGCGAGGAGACGCGCTCCTCCCTCAACGGCACGGCGCCCCTGCTCGTGCAGGTCGCCTCCACGACGGCGGAAGCGCAGGAGGGCATCGCGCAAACCAGCCGCATCCTCCTGCTCGTCTTCACGATCCTCGGCCTCGGCCTGGTGGCCGGTGCCGTGGGCCAGGTGCTCTGGGCGCTGATGCCGCTGCGGCGTGTGCGCCGGGCGCTGGCCGAGGTGCGCGACGGGTCGCGCGAGACGCTGCAGCCCTTGCAGGCTCCGCTGGAGGTCGCGCCGCTCGTTGTCGAGATCGACGAGCTGGTGGCCCAGAACCGCGCCACGATCGAGCGCGCGCGCACCCATGTCGGCAATCTGGCCCATGCGCTGAAGACGCCCATCGCCGTGCTGCGCGTCTCGCTCCAGCAGGACGAGCCGGACGTGGAGGGCGCGCTGGGGGAGGCGGCGGCCATGGAACGGCTGGTGGACCACCATCTCGCCCGCGCCCGGGTCGGCGCGCTGGCCGGCGCGGCGGCGGTGGACACGCCCGCGCTGGCGGTGGCGGAGGAGATCGCGACCGCCATGGCGCGCCTGCCGGCGGCGGCGCATCTCGAGCTGCGCGCGGTCGGGGATTCCGCGGCGACGGCCCGCGTGGATCGCCAGGACCTGGCCGAGATGATCGGCAACCTTGCCGAGAACGCCTGCAAATGGGCGCGCTCGCGGGTGAGCATCGCGGTGTCGCTGAGCCGCAACCCGGCGCCGGACGGCGAGGCGCGGCCGGTCGTCCTGATCGCCGTCGAGGATGACGGGGCCGGGATGGGCGTCGAGCAGCGCGAGGCTGCGATCGGCCGCGGCACCAAGCTGGACGAGGCGGTGCAGGGATCGGGCCTCGGCCTCTCGATCGTCGCCGACCTCTCGGAGCTGGTGGGCGGCCGGCTGTCGCTGGGCGTCAGCGCGCTGGGCGGGCTCGCCGCCCGGCTGGAGCTGCCGGCGCGCGCCCGCGGGGCCAGGGTACCTTAGCGCAGATCCCGATCCTGCTGCTTCGCATGATCTGGTGAAAATGCTTCGAGGAAACAATAGGTTATAGCTTTGAAGTGAGCCTAATCGAACAGAAAAAGCTCTAGTGCGGCGGCGGTGGACACGCCTCGTGCCGGCGACAATCGTGCCGGACCGATGATACTGCACGCCTTTCCGGCGCGTTGAGGGCAGGGAGGATACCGCTATGACAGCCGTGCCGATCGCCTGCGAAGCCTGCCGGGAGGACCGGCCCCTCTTCCCCATCGCCATGGCCTTCCAGCCGATCGTGGACCTTTTCGATCGTCGCATCGTGGCGCATGAGGCGCTGGTGCGTGGCCCCGCCGGCGAGCCCGCCGCCCAGGTCCTGGCGCAGGTGACCGACGCCAACCGCTACGCCTTCGACCAGGCCTGCCGCGTCACGGCCATCGAGACGGCCGCGCGGCTAGGCATGCGGACGCGGCTGAACATCAACTTCCTGCCCAATGCCGTCTACGAGCCGCGCGCCTGCATCCGCCGCACGCTGGAGGCGGCCGAGCGCACCGGCTTTCCGCTCGACCGCCTGACCTTCGAGTTCATCGAGAACGAGCGCGTGGACGACGCGCATCTCCATTCGATCATCGAGGCCTACCGGCGCCACGGCTTCTCGGTCGCCCTGGACGACTACGGCGTCGGCTATTCGAACCTCGGCCGGCTGGTCGAGATCCGGCCGGACATCATCAAGGTCGACCGCGCGCTGGTACGGGGCTGCGACGAGGACCGGATGCGCCGCGCCATCCTGTCGGGCCTGGTCGGCTTCACGCGCGAGATGGACATCAAGCTCGTGGCCGAGGGGGTCGAACGCGCGGAGGAGGCGCGGGTGCTGCGCGAGATCGGCCTGCGTTTTGCGCAGGGCTTCCTCTTCGCGCGGCCGATGTTCCAGGGGCTCGCGCGCGAGGAGGACATCGCCTGGGGCGATTGAGGCCGTGGGTCTTCCCCAGCGCCGCGGCCCGTGGTGGCATGCCGCCGATTCTGGAGGAACTTCCCATGCCCGTCGGCTTCCGCATCCGCCCCGTCACCACGCGGGTGGACCCGTCCCTCGTCGCCCGCGCCCAAAAGCTGCCCGTCGCGAATATCGGCGACGTGATGAACCGGCTGCAGGCGCTCTCCGGCACCTTCCACTCCTTCGGCGGCCGCAAGCGGCTCTGCGGCCCGGCCTTTCCGGTGAAGGCGCGATCCGGCGACAACCTGATGCTGCACCGCGCGGTCGACATGGCCGAGCCGGGCGACGTCATCGTGGCCGACGGCAATGGCGACCTGACGGTCGGGCTGATGGGCGACCTGATGCTGGGCCACGCGACGAAGCGGA
The DNA here is from genome assembly GCF_004336745.1 of Roseococcus sp. SYP-B2431. GTDB lineage: Bacteria > Pseudomonadota > Alphaproteobacteria > Acetobacterales > Acetobacteraceae > Roseococcus. The sequence continues at coordinate 222,727 of NZ_SJXD01000028.1, read as the reverse complement.
AGCTCGGCGGCGTCATCGTGGACGGGGCCGTGCGCGACATCCCGCAGCTGGCGAAGATGGAGCTCGGCGTCTGGGCGCGCGGCCATACGCCGGCGGGCCCGTTCAAGGATGGGCCCGGCGAGATCGGCTATGCGGTTTCCTGCGGCGGTCAGGTGGTGATGCCCGGCGACCTCATCTGCTGCGACGAGGACGGCGTGGTGGTGGTGCCGCTGGCCGATGCCGAGCGGGTGATCGCCGATGCGGAGAAGCATCAGGCGAAGGAGCTCCAGGCCGAGAAGGAGATCCAGGCCGGGGCCTGGCCGCGCGACTGGGTGCTGGCGAGCCTGAGGGAGAAGGGCTGCGAGGGCGCCTGAAGCATGAGGATCGAAGGCGCGCAGACACCGTAGATCTGCGCGCTTCCGGGGCTGGTCGCGAGGGGCGCCGAAGCGCGGAGGGGGGCCTTCCCGCGTCAGCTCCGCCAGGACAGATCGTTCCTCGGCAGCCGTCCCGAGGGATCGTGGACCGTCACCTTGTGGGGCGGTTCCGGCCCCCAGCGCCACAGCACGAGGTTCGTCATCTCCGGCCGCGCCTGATGGGCGAAAGACGGCGCGAGGATGCCGGAAGCGCCGTCGGCGATCAGGCGCTGGGCAAGGCCCCATGATGCCGGCTTGCGGCCCTCGGCGCGATCCAGGGCCCAGGGACAGGCCATCTCCGCCAGCGTGACGCCGGCCGGCTCGCGCAGGTCGATGATCCCATCCACGTCGACTTCGTAGGAGCAGACGGTCAGGGGATCGAGGCGGTGGGCGAAGCCGTGCCCCATCTCGATCCACATTCCTTCGATGCTCAGCGCCAGATACAGCGCCGGCACGCCGACCGGATTGAAGCGCCCCCCCTTGAGCGCCGCGCCCTCACCCGAGAGCGGCGCCCAGGACCATCGCGGATGATGCGCCCGCCAGGCCGTGCCCTGCCATCTCAAGCAAAGCCGCCGGTGGCAATGTGGTCCAGATAGTCGCGGAGGGGGGCGGCCCGGCCCTCCTTCACCAGCGCCTCGGCGGTGCGGCCACCGAAGGCGGGAAGGGGCTCGGCGCGGTACCAGGCCATGGCCTGCTTCTCGCCGCCGGCCCATTCGGTGATGCGGTAGAGGATCTCCAGCACCTCGCGCGCGCGGGCCTGGGTCTTGGGGGCGTGCAGGCGCGAGGTGCGGTGCACGGCCTCGGGGGTGAGGCCGGCGGTCTCGGCGAATTGCGCGCCGGAGACGCCGAAGGCCTCCGCGAGAGCCGGAATGGCGACATGGCCGAGAGGGTCCATGTAGCGGGCCGGGCCTGCCGGCTCGAAGGCGCTCTGCGCCTCGGAAAAACCCCTGGCCATGAACTGCACCCCAGATGACGGGCCAATGCGTCATTCTATATGCCATTTCGCAGCGCGGGTCCATCAGAAAAGGCCTCCCGCGGATCCCGCGAGAGGCCTTTCCACTCTGGCAAAGGGAGGCGCGGCCTCCCCTGCCTCAGACCTTGAGGTTGACGGCGGCCGTCTTGCCGCGCTCCTCGGTGAGGTCGAACGTCACCGACTGCCCGTCCTTGAGGCCCTGGAGCCCCGCGGCCTGCACGGCGGTGATGTGGACGAAGACGTCCTTGCCGCCGCCGGCCGGCGTGATGAAGCCGAAGCCCTTGGTGGCGTTGAACCATTTCACGGTGCCAGTGGCCATCCGCTGTCTCCTGATCAATGCGTGCGGAGAGTTCCGACGCGAAACGCCTCCTCCGGCCGGACAAACGGTGCGTCCAGCTCTTGGGAGAACGTCTGGGGTCGGCACGGCAAGGAAGGCGCCTTCAGGAAGCGCAGAACGCTGCCGGCAAGTCAAACACCTATGTTAGTCCGCCGCTGCGCGAGCCTAGCATCGGCGGGCAGCGGCGCAAAAAGAAAGGCGGCCCGCGAGGGCCGCCTTCCCATTCGGTGCAGGTTCTGGAGACCCGGACTTAGAAGTCCATGTCGCCCATGCCGCCCATGCCGCCGCCGCCCGGGCCACCGGCCGGAGCAGACTTGGCCGGCTTCTCAGCGACCATCGCCTCGGTGGTGATCAGCAGCGAAGCGACCGAGGCGGCATCCTGCAGCGCCGTGCGCACGACCTTGGTCGGGTCGATGATGCCGGCGGCCACCAGGTCCTTGTACTCGTCGAGCTGGGCGTCGTAGCCGTAGACCCACTCGTCGCTGCGCAGCACTTCGCCCGCGATCACCGCGCCGTCCTTGCCGGCGTTGGAGGCGATCTGCTTGACCGGCGCCTGGATCGCCTTGCGGACGATCTCGATGCCGACCTGCTCGTCGCTGTTCAGGCCCTTGAGGCTGCCCAGGTTGGTCGAGGCGCGCAGAAGCGCCGTGCCACCACCGGGAACGATGCCTTCCTGAACGGCGGCGCGCGTCGCGTGCAGCGCGTCGTCCACGCGGTCCTTGCGCTCCTTCACCTCGACCTCGGTGCTGCCACCGACGCGGATGACGGCCACGCCACCGGCGAGCTTCGCCAGGCGCTCCTGCAGCTTCTCACGGTCGTAGTCCGAGGTGGTCTCCTCGATCTGCGCCTTGATCTGCTCGCAGCGGCCCTGGATCTCCGACTTCTCGCCGGAGCCGTCCACGATCGTGGTGTTCTCCTTCTCGATGCGGATGGTCTTGGCCTTGCCGAGCATCGCCAGCGTGACGGTCTCGAGCTTGATGCCGAGGTCCTCGGAGATCAGCTGACCGCCGGTCAGGATCGCGATGTCCTCGAGCATCGCCTTGCGGCGATCGCCGAAGCCCGGAGCCTTCACGGCCGCGATCTTCAGGCCGCCACGCAGCTTGTTGACCACGAGCGTCGCCAGGGCCTCGCCCTCCACGTCCTCGGCGATGATGACGAGCGGACGGCCGCTCTGCACCACGGCCTCGAGCAGCGGCAGCATCGGCTGGAGCTGGGAGAGCTTCTTCTCGAAGATCAGGATGTAGGGCTGATCCATCTCCGCGATCATCTTCTCCGCATTCGTGATGAAATACGGGGAGACGTAGCCACGGTCGAACTGCATGCCCTCGACGACGTCGAGCTCGGTCTGGATGGACTTGGCTTCCTCGACGGTGATGACACCCTCGTTGCCGACCTTCTCCATCGCGGACGCGATCATCTCGCCGATCTCGGACTCGCCGTTGGCGGAGAGCGTGCCGACCTGCGCAACCTCGGCGGAGGTCGTGATCTTCTTGGTCTTCGCCTCGAGCTCCGCGACGACCACGGCCACGGCCTTGTCGATGCCGCGCTTGAGATCCATCGGGTTCATGCCGGCGGCCACGGCCTTGGCGCCCTCGCGGACGATGGCCTGGGCCAGCACGGTTGCCGTCGTCGTGCCGTCACCGGCCGTGTCGTTGGTCTTCGAGGCCACTTCGCGCACCATCTGGGCGCCCATGTTCTCGAACTTGTCGGCCAGCTCGATTTCCTTGGCGACCGTCACGCCGTCCTTCGTGATGCGCGGGGCACCGAAGGACTTGTCGATCACCACGTTGCGGCCCTTGGGGCCCAGCGTCACCTTCACGGCGTCGGCCAGGATGTCCACGCCACGAATCATACGCTCGCGCGCCGAAGCGCCGAACTTCACGTCCTTAGCAGCCATTATGTCACCTCAATATGTTGTTGGAACGGGAGCCTGTAGGCGCCTGATCAGGCGGCCTTCTTGGCCTCGGCCGACCCTTCGATGATGCCCATGACATCGGATTCCTTCATGATCAGCAGCTCTTCGCCGTCGATCTTGACCTCCGTGCCGGACCACTTGCCGAACAGGATGCGGTCGCCAGCCTTGACGTCGAGCGGGCGGACGGTGCCCTCCTCGCTGACGGTGCCATTGCCGACGGCGAGCACTTCGCCTTCCTGCGGCTTCTCCTTGGCGGTGTCGGGGATGATGATGCCGCCCGCGGTCTTCTCTTCGGCCGTGATGCGGCGGACGAGGACGCGGTCGTGCAAGGGACGGAACTTCATGGGGCTCTTTCCTCCTGAAAAGATCAGGCGATGGGAAGCTCCCCGGGTGGCGCCTGCTGGCACTCACCTGCAGGGAGTGCCAGCGATCTAGGCCGGGCCCTCGGGCGAGTCAAGGCAAATGGCAGCACTCTAAGGCTCGGAGTGCCAATCTGCTGAAATCAAACGAAATTTGTCGCGACGCGCAACGAAGTCATGTCACGCTGCCTTCACAGAGAGGCCCGCGGGCGCCGGCAGGCAAGCCGGCCCAAGGGAGATCATCGTCGGAGGAGTCCAGCGCCCATGCTCGACGTTCTGGTGCCCATGGTGCGACAGCCCGACTGGCGGCTGATGACCGCCGAGATCCTCTACCACATGCCCGACCACCCGGCCGTGCTGCAGACCTTCCTCTGGCAAAAGCACGACCTGGCGCCGGAATTCCCGGAGCTCACCCGCTTCCTGGACTTCTGGCGCCGCGAGATCGACGGCCCCCTGCACTCCGTCCGCGTCGCCAGCGAGGCGCTGATCAAGCCGGCGGAGCTGCGCTACTCGAACGGAGTGTTCCGGCTGCACTGACGCTCCCAGGTGCCGGCTGGCTACTCCGCCGCCATCCTCGCCGGCGCTTTGTCGCGCCGGCGCTTCAGCTCCGGGATGACCTGCTCGCCCAGTGCCGTGATGGTCTTCACGACCTTCCAGTGGGGCATATCCGCCCGATGGACCTGGAAGATGACGCGGCTGGTGCCGGCCTCCTCGGCCCAGGCCTCGACGCGGTCGGCCACGGTCTTGGGGCTGCCGGCCACCACGCGGAACTGCGTCAGGATCTGGTCCCAGTCGAACTTGCCGTGGGTGTCGGGCAGCATCTTGCCGTTGCGCGCGACGAACTGCTCCTCGGAGAGATAGCCCGGCGCGTCGATGAAGCGGCCGGCGCGGGTGAGCGTGTTGAAGAAGAACTTCACGTGCGGAAGCATCTCCTCCATCGCCTGCTCGTCCGTCTCGCCGACATAGGCCATGCAGACCATGGGGATCTGGTCCGGGCGGATGGTGTGGCCGTACTCCTTGGCCCGCTCGCGGAGCCTCGCCTGTGCGGCGAGCTGGCTCTTGATCGGGCTGAAAGTGGACGAGTAGCCGAAGCCACGCTGGGCCGCGAGCTCGATGGTCTCCGGGCTGCCGGAGCCGACCAGGTAGACCGGCGGGTGCGGCTGCTGGAACGGCCGCGGCCAGACGTTCAGGAAGCGGTAGTTGTAGAACTGCCCCTCGTGCCGCAGTGGGCCGGGCTCGGTCCAGGCGCGGATGATGAGGTCCAGTGCCTCCTGCTGGCGCTCGCGCGCGGTCACCGGGCTGACGGCGCCGGCCCAGTATTCCATGGGCGTGCCGAGCGGGAAGGCGACCTCCAGCCGCCCGCCGGACATCACATCCAGCATGGCGTAGGAGGCGGCGAGGCGATGCGGATAATCCAGCCCCGGCGGCGTGCCCATCACGCAGATCTTCGCCCGGCTGGTCTGCGGGATCAGCGCGGCGGCAATCACTGAGGGCACCGGCATCAGACTGTAGGGCGTCGCGTGATGCTCGTTCACGCAGAGCCCGTCGAAGCCCAGCTTCTCTGCCAGCACCAGCTCGGAGATGTAGCGCTGGTAGAGGCGGTGGCCTTCCTCGGGATCGAAATGCGAGTTGGAGAAGTCCACCCAGAGCGAGCCGTGCTGGTCGATGTCCTCGGGCAACTTCGTATAAGGCATGAAGTGCCAGGCGAAGAACTCGGTGTTCGGCAGGATGGGCATGGAGTCTGCTCCTCTCGCACTGGCAGCGATTGCGTTCTAGCCTCGAAGGCTAAGGGCAATCAGCGCCGATGGCGACAGTTGGGAGAGAGACGTGCAGTCAGCGCTTGAACGCGGCAGGGCGACCCTCGAGGGCTTCGAGCGCATCGAGCTCGAGCTCAACGGCATCCGCACGGTCGTCCATGTCCGCGGCACGGGCGAGCCGGTCGTCTTCCTGCATGGCGGCGGCACCTTCACCGGCTTCGACTACCTGCGGGACTGGACGAAGACGCATCGCGTGATCGTTCCCTACCATCCGGGCTTCGGCGAATCGGCCGATGATGCGCGCATCGATTCCATGCAGGACTACGTGCTGCATTACCTCGACCTCTTCGATGCGCTGAAGCTCGGGCGGATGTCGCTCGTCGGCTATTCATTCGGCGGCTGGATGGCGGCCGAGATCGCCCTCGTCCAGCAGGAGCGGCTGGACAAGCTCGTGCTGGTCGCGCCGTCGGGCCTGGTGGTGCGCGACCCGCCCTCGACCGACCTGCTCTCGCTGCATCCGTCCGAGGTGATGGCCCACCTCACCGCGCGGCCGGAGCGGCTGAAGCCCTATCTGCCCGAGGGCCACGACCTGCCCTTCCTCACGCTCCGCTACCGCGAGACCAAGGCGACGGCGCGCATCACCTGGGACCACCCTTCGGGCAATCCCAAGCTGGAGCGCTGGCTGCACCGAATCCGCACGCCGACCCTGCTCGTCTGGGGCAGCGGCGACCGCCTCCGTCCCCTGGCGCATGGCGAGGCCTGGGCCCGCTTGCTGCCGCAGGCGCGGCTCTCGGTCCACGAGGGCGCCGGCCATCTGGTGCTGGAGGAGGAGCCCGCAGCCTCGGCCGAGATCGGCGCCTTCCTCGCCGCCTGAAGCCCCTCGACAGGACACGCCCGCCCATGCAGCGCCGTCATCTCCTCACGACCTCCGCCGCCGCGATCGCTGCGCCGCGCCTGGGTCACGCGCAGCGCGCCCGGCCGCTGCGCTTCGTGCCCTTCGCGGATCTCGCGGTGCTGGACCCCCTCGCCACCACCTCGCTAGTCACGCGGGGCCACGCCTACATGGCCTACGACACCTTATATGGCCTTGACGCGCAGCTCCGGCCCCAGCCCCAGATGGTCGAGGGCGCGGCCACGGAGAACGACGGCAGGCTCTGGCGCCTGACGCTGCGAGAGGGCCTGCGCTTCCATGACGGCGAGCCCGTCCGCGCCCGGGACTGCGTGGCCTCGCTCGCACGCTGGGGGCGCATCGACGCCTACGGCCAGGCGCTCTACGCCGTGGTGGACGAGGTCTCGGCCCCGGAGGACCGGGTGATCCAGTTCCGCCTCAAGCGGCCCTTCCCGCGGCTGCCGGACGCGCTGGCCAAGGTGATCGGCTTCGTCCCCGTCATGATGCCCGAGCGGCTGCTGCAGGGACCGCCCGGCCAGCCAATCCGCGAGGTCGTGGGCTCGGGCCCGCTGCGCTATCTGCCGGGGGAAAGCCTCAGCGGATCGCACTATTCCTACGAAAAATTCGCAGGCTATGTGCCGCGTCCTTCCGGCGGGCCCAGCTTCACCGCCGGGCCCAAGCGTGTCTCGCTGGAGCGCGTGGAGCTTCGCATCATCCCCGATGCCAGCACGGCGGCCAATGCGCTCGCGACCGGCGAGATCGACTGGTACGACCAGATCCAGCCCGACCTGATCGCGCCGCTCCGCCGCAACCGGAACCTGATCGTCGAGCCCTGCGAGAGCAGCGGCTATGTGGGCTTCCTCCAGTTCAACCACCGCCTGCCGCCCTTCGACAATCCGGCCATCCGCCGCGCCGTGCTGGGCGCCGTGGACCAGACGGATTTCTGCATCGCGGTGATGGGGCAGGACCCAACGCTCTGGCGCACGGGCCTCGGCTTCTTCTGCCCGGGCACGCCGCTGGCGAGCGAGGCCGGCCTGGCCGCGCTGGGCAGTCCGCGCGATCTGGAGAGGGCGAAGCGCGACCTCCAGGCCGCAGGCTATGCCGGCGAGAAAGTCACGCTGATCAATGCGAGCGACATCGGCTTCGTCTCCGCCATGAACATGGTCGCGGCCGATCTGCTGCGCCGCCTCGGCATGAATGTGGACGCGCTGGAGATGGATGCGGCGACCATGTTCCAGCGCCGCATGCGGCAGGACGGCTGGAACGTCTATGCCATCGGCGCCGTCGGCCTGCAGACCCTGGACCCGGCGGTGAACGGCTTCCTGCGCGGAAATCGCGGCCCCTTCGGCTGGGCCGACCTGCCGCGGGTCGAGGCGCTGCGCGCTGCCTGGCTCGACGCGCCGGACCTCCCGGCGCAGCAGGAGCAGGCTCGGCGCCTCCAGCTCCAGGCCCTGCAGGACCTGCCCTATGTGCCGATCGGCCAGTACCTCGTGCAGACGGCCTATCGGAACAACATCCGCCGCGGCGTCAAGGAGATGTCCGTCTTCTGGGACCTGGAGCGCCGGTGACCGACCCACGCGCGCCGGCGGGCAGCCGCTTCTGCCTGCTGCCCGACATGGCGCTGGATTGCGGGGCGGTGCTGCCCGCGCCCGTCCTGGCCTATGAGAGCTGGGGCAGGCTGGCGCCTTCCGGCGATAACGCCATCCTCGTCACCCACGGCTTCACCTCCAGCGCGCATGCGGCCGGCGAGGCGGGCGACGGCTGGTGGGACGGGCTGATCGGCCCGGGCCGGGCCATCGACACGGACCGCCACTTCGTCGTCGCGTCCAACATGCTCGGCTCCTGCTGGGGCTCGACGGGGCCGACCAGCCTCGATCCGCGCACCGGCCGCCCTTATGGCCCCGACTTCCCGCTGGTCTCGACACGCGACATGGTGCGCGCCCAGCGCGCCCTGCTGGATTCCCTCGGCGTGACGCGGCTGGTGGCGGTGGCCGGGCCGTCCTTCGGCGGCATCCTGGCCTTTCAATGGGCGGTCGAGTTCCCCGATTTCATGGCGGGCATCATCCCCGTGGTCGGCGCGCCGCGCACGCCGCCGAGCGCGCTGGAGCAGGTCGGAAGCTCCGTCCTCCGCTTCTGGAGCGATCCCAACTGGCATGGCGGCCGCTATGCCGAGCATGGCGGGCTGGAGGCGACCATGGTCTCGCTCTGGGCGGAGACGCTGCGCCTCTATGGTCTGAAGGAGGTCCTGGAGGCCCGCATCCCCGACCCCGCCGCGCGCGAGCCGGCGCTGCTCGCCGCCGCCGAGATGGGCCGCCATTTCGACGCCAATGCCTTCATCCGGCTCGGCCTGGCGGCGTCGCATTTCGACGTGGAGCCGCTGTTCCCGCGCATCCGGGCCAAGGTGCTCTACAGCCTCTGTCCGAGTGACCGGGTGTTCCCGGCGACGCTCGCGCCGGAGGTCATGGGCAGGCTGGCGGCCGCCGGCGTGGACGCGCGCTATTTCGAGCTGGAAAGCGACTTCGGCCATCTCGCCTTCCGCGAGGATGCCTCCAAGTTGGCGGCGCCGGTCTCGGAGTTCCTGCTCGGCCTGGCGGCTGGCGCTAAGGCCCCTTGAAGCTCGCCTGGTCTCCCACGGCGCGCCCCGCGCGGTGGCGCCGCATCAGCCAGACGCCGAGCCCGATGCTGGCGGCCAGCAGCACGCCCGACATCGCGAGCTGCCACAGGCCGTCCACCCGCACGCCCTTGCCGAGCAGGGCGAAGACCACCGTCTGCGGCACGTAGCCGAGCAGCGAGGCCGCGAGGAAGGCCCCCGCCGGGATGCCCGACATGCCCGCGAGGAGGTTCAGCGCCAGGTTGTTGCCCACCGGGAAGAGCCGCAGCGCCAGCGTCGCGCCGAAGGGATTCTCGCGCAGAAGCGCCACGATCGGCCGCAGCTGCGGCCCGAAGCGCCCGTCCAGCCGCCGTTCGGCCCAGCCGCGCCCCACCGCGCCCGCCCAGAAGAAGGCGATCGCGCAGCCCAGGACCTGCGCCGCCAGGGCCAGTCCCACGCCGACGACCGTGCCGAAGGCATAGCCGCCGAGGAAGGCCACCGCCTGCCGCGGCAGGCCGGCCGCCAGCGCCGCGGCGCCGATGAGAACGAAGAGGCTCTCCCCCAGCGCGCCCTGGTCGCGGATATAGAGATCCACCCATTCCGTGCCCGGGGCCGCGCCGAGGAGCCGCAGCAGCAGCCCGCCGAGGGCCAGGCCCCCCGCCATCAGCAGGAAACGGCCGAGGGCGGCGGGCCTCACGGGGCCCCGCTCTCCGGCGGCTCGATGTCCGGCCGCCTCCCCCGCCGCTGCAGCCAGGCCACGCCGATCAGGTCGAGCAGGCTGACCGCCAGCCGGTCGAAGGTGCCGTAGTTGGAGGCCCCGCGCATGCGGGGGCGATGGTTGACCGGCTCGCTCACGACCTTCGCCCCGGCGCGCAGCGCGAGCGCGGGCAGGAAGCGGTGCATGTGGTCGAAATGCGGAAGGCCGAGGAAGAGCGCGCGGGGAAACAGCTTCAGCCCGCAGCCCGTATCCGGCGTGGCGTCGCGCAGCAGGCGGGAGCGGATGGCATTCGCGATGCGCGAGGAGCGCCGCTTCACCCAGGAGTCCTTGCGGCTTACCCGGTGGCCCGCGACCATGACCTCGCCGCCCTCGCGCTCCGCGCGCGCCAGCAGCTTCGGAATGTCGGCCGGATCGTTCTGGCCGTCGCCGTCCAGCGTCGCGATCCAGGTCCCGCGCGCCGCCTTCACGCCGCTGACGATCGCGGCGGATTGCCCGCAGCTGACCCGGTGCCTCAGCCAGCGGAGCGGCGTCCCGCCGGCCGCGATCCGTCGCAGCACAGGGGATGTGTCGTCGGTGGAGCCGTCGTCCACATAGACGATCTCATGCGCCACGCCCTCGAGCGCGGTCTCGATCTCGGCGACGAGCGGGGCGATGTTCGGGGCCTCGTTCCGCACGGGAATGACGACCGAAACCAGCGGTGCGGCGGACATCGCCGCGCGTTACCAGCGCGGCGCGGGCGCCACAAGCCCGGCGGAAACGGCGGGGAGGCGCAATTCCCTTGGGCTGCCAAGCGGAAAGATCGGTATTATAACAGGACCATGCCGTTTGACACTCGCAGCCGACCCGCCCTGCCGCCCGCCGCGCGGGGCGAGGGAACCAAGCAGCGCGCGGTGGCTTACTGGCTGCTCGCCGTCGCCGGGGCGATCTGGCTCATGATCGCGCTCGGCGGCGCCACGCGCCTCACCGGCTCCGGCCTCTCGATCATGGAATGGGCGCCCTTCGGCGGCACGCTGCCGCCGCTTTCCGAGGCCGAATGGCGCCGCCTCTACGACCTCTACCGCACCATTCCCCAATACGAACTGGTGAATGCGGGCTTCGGCATCGAGGGCTTCAAGCGGATCTTCTGGCTGGAATGGGCGCACCGCTTCTGGGGCCGGGTGATCGGCCTCGCCTACCTGCTCCCTTTCCTCTGGTTCTGGTGGCGCGGCGCGATCCCGCGCGGGCTGATGCCGCGGCTCGGCCTGCTCTTCCTGCTGGGCGGCATGCAGGGCGCGATCGGCTGGTTCATGGTCGCCTCGGGCTTCGACGCGGACCGCACGACGGTCTCGCCCTACCGGCTCGTCGTGCACCTCATGCTGGCGCTGGTCCTCTTCGCCGCGATCGTCTGGACGGCGCTCGACCTGCTGCGCGGCCGGCCGGCCGTCGCCGTGCCGGGCACCGGAAAGGTCCGCCGGCAGGTGCTCGCGGCCTTCTGGCTCGCGGCCCTGACCATGCTGGCGGGCGGCTTCGTCGCCGGCCTCCGCGCGGGCTTCACCTACAACACCTTCCCGCTCATGGACGGGCAGCTGGTACCGGAGGGCTATCTGCAGCTCGATCCCGTCTGGCGCAACTTCACCGCCAATATCGCGGCCGTGCAGTTCAATCACCGCCTGCTGGCCACGCTGACCGGGCTGGCCATGATCGGCGCCGCCATCGCCGCATGGCGCCGGCTGCCCGACGGCTTCGCGCGCCGCGCGGTGCTGGTGATGGCCGGCACGGTGGCCGCGCAATACGTGCTCGGCATCGTCACGCTGCTGCATGTGGTGCCGCCGGCCCTGGGCACGGCGCATCAGGCGCTGGCGGCCGGCGTGCTCGCGGCCGGGCTCTGCGCGTGGCACGCATTGCGCGAACCCCCGATGCGCCATTCGACGCCGCGCCGTTCCGGATCGGGCGAGCCGGGCGCATGAGCGCCGGCGAGATCGAGAGCCCCGGCGCCGAGGCGCTGGCCGCCCTCCCGGTCGCGCTGATGGGATTTTCCGGGGAGCGCCGGCTCCTTCTGGCCAATGCGGAGATGCTGGCGCTGCTGGGCCTGGAGGCGGCGAGCCTGCCTCCCGGCGCGGCGGAAGACGAGGTGCTGCGCCGGCTCGCTTTCCACGGCACCTTCGGCCCGGGCGACCCCGAGCAGCGCCTGCGCGAGGTGCTGGAGCTCGATCCGGCGCGCGGCCATCGTCGCCTGCTGCGCGACGTGACGGGCCGGGCGCTCGAGCTGCGGCTCGCGCCGCTGCCCGGCGGCGGCCGGGTGCTGACCATCGTCGACGTCACGGACCACGTGCAGCCGCGGGACGCGGCGGAGTTGCGGTCCCGCGCCGCCGCCGAGGCGCTGTCCCGCCTCGGCACGGGCGTCGCGCAATACGATGCCGACCACCGGCTGTCGCTGAGCAACCCCGCCTATGCCAAGCTCATCGGCCTCGACCCGCGCTCGCTGCGCGAGGGCGCCACGGTGTCCGAGATCGTCCAGCGCCAGCAGGAGGCCGGCGAGTTCGACGCCGAGACGGCCAGGGCCGTGATCGCCCGCATGTCCGCCTATCCCAAGGGCCTCACCTGGCAGATGGAGCGCACCAGGCCCAACGGCCGGACCCTGCGCTTCGAGAACCAGCTCATGCCGGACGGCGGCTGGCTCGCCGAGATCACCGACGTCACGGAGAAGCACGCGGCCGAGCAGGAGGCGCGCCGCCGCATCGCGCTGCACGATGCCCTGATGCAGGCGCTGCCGGTCGGCGTGGCCGTCTATGCGGCGGACCGCACATGCACCATGGTGAACCCGGCCTACAACCGGATCATGGCGCGCAGCCCCATCCAGGTCGGCGAGAACCTGCGCGACATCCTGCTGCGCCGCGCGATCGAGGGCGAGTTCGGCCGAGTCGCCGATCCGGAGGAGGAGGTGCGCCGCCGCCTCACCCTCGTCGCCGCGCCCTACAGCTTCGAGCAGCGCCTGGCCGGCGTCTCCACGGTGCACCGCAGCGTGCCGCTGCCCGATGGCGGTCACGCCATGGTGGTGGCCGACATCACCGCGCTGGAGGCCGCCCAGGCCGAGCTGCGCCAGCGCGCCGAGCTCTTCCGGACCATGATCGAGAGCACGCGCCACGGCATCGCGATGTTCGACGCCTCGACGCGCGTCGTCGTCGCCAACCGCCTGGCCGCGCATCTCTGCGGCGTGCCGCCGGAGAAGTTCGTCCCCGGCATCACGCTCGAGCAGCTGCGCGAGCTGCAGATCGCCTATGGCGTCCATGGCGGCCGCGAGATGACGGAGAGGTTCCTCGCGGGCCGGCGCGGCCGCGAGCTCCACGGGCCCGACCGCTACCGCCGCCGCAGCAACAACGGCGCCACGATCGAGGTCGTCACCGACCGGCTGCCGGATGGGGGCTTCGTCCGCAGCTACACCGATGTTACGGCGCAGGTCGCGGCCGAGGCCGAGGCGACGAGCCGCGCGGCCACGTTGCAGACCGTCCTCGACAACATGCGCCACGGCATCGCGCTCTTCGATGCCGACCATCGGCTGCTCGCGGCCAATGCCCTCTGCGGCGCGGTAATGGGCATCGGCGACGCCCTGCGGCCCGGCATGCGGCACGAGGAGATCATGCGGTTGCAGGCCGCGACCGGGGAGTTCGGCACGGACGAGCAGGCCGAGCGCTACATCGAGGAATCCGTCAACGCGGACTGGGCGCGGGCGCGGCACGTGCGCCGCCGGCGACCGGACGGCACCGAGCTGGAGGTGTTGACGAGCCCGGTGCCCGGCGGCGGCTTCGTCCTGACGCTCACCGACATCACCGCCCGCGTCGTCGCCGAGCGCGAGGTGGAGCGCCGCGCCGAGGTGCTGGCCACCACGCTGAACGCCGCGCGCCAGGGCATCACGCTCTTCGACGCCGGGGGCAGGGTGGTCGCCGCCAACGACATCGCGGCCCATCTGGGCGGCTTCCCGGACGGCCTCTCCATGGTCGGCCTGACGCATGCGGAGGTGGTCGCGCGGCAGCGCCGTCTCGAAGGCGTCTCGCCCGAGGAGGAGGCGCGGCGCGCGGCGCTCTTCGAGACTCAGGACCGCACGAAGCCCATCCGCTACCAGCGCCGCCGCGCGGACGGCACGGTGATGGACATCATGTCCGACCCGACAGCGGATGGCGGCTACGTCGTCTCGCTCTCGGACGTGACCGAGCTGGTGCTGGCCCGCGAGCAGGCCCAGGCCCAGGCGGCCGCGCTCACCGCCACGCTCGACGCCTCGCGCCACACCATCATCCTCTACGGCCCCGACCGCCGCGTCGTCGCCACCAACCGCATCAACCTGGAACTCACCGGCTTCGCCTCCGTCGAGGAGATGGTCGGCAAGACCTATGAGGAGGTCATCACCAGCCAGGCGCGCAAGGATTTCGGCGACGACCACGCGTGGTTCGTGCAGGAGATGCTGGCCGTCGACCGCACGAAGTCGATCCGCTACCAGCGCCGCCTCGCGGATGGCCGCGTGCGCGACATCGCCTCCGATCCGACCCCCGATGGCGGCTTCGTCATCTCCGTCTCGGACGTGACGGAGATGGTGGATGCGCGGGAGGAGGCGCAGCGCCGCGCCGGCATCCTGCAGGTCATGCTGGACAACAGCCGGCAGGGCATCGCGCTCTATGACAGCGAGCAGCGGCTGGTCGCCGCGAACGCCCTCGCCGGCGAGCTGATGGGCCTGCCGGGCATGGTGGTCCCCGGCATCACGCAGCGTGAGCTCCTGGCCGCCCAGCGCCAGCGCGGGATGTTCGACGGGCCGGACCAGGACGGCGAGACCTGGGAGCGGTTCTTCGTCGAGCTGGACCGCAGCCTGCCGCACCGCATCCAGCGCAACCTGCCGGACGGCCGGCGGCTCGACATCTCCTCCGACCCGACGCCGGATGGCGGCCATGTCGTCTCGATCGCCGACGTGACGTCGCTGGTCCGCGCCGAGGAGGCGGCCGAGCAGCGCGCCGGCGTGCTCAAGACCATGCTCGAGAACAACACCTCGGGCATCATGCTCTACGACGCGGAGCGCAGGCTGGTCGCCTTCAACGCGCTCGCCGCCGAGCTGACGGAGGTGCCGGACCTCGAATCCCGCATCGGGCACACGCTGGAGGAGAACCTCGCCGTCCAGGCGAGGACCGGCACTTTCGGCGCCGGCGAGGAGGGGCTGCGCAACATGCGGCGGCTGGCCGAGATGGACCGCCGGCAGTCGCACCGCAGCCAGCGCATGGCCGCGGATGGCCGCGTCCTCATCGTCAACACGGACCCGACGCCGGATGGCGGCTTCGTCATCTCGCTGACGGACGTCACCGCGGTCGTGCGGGCCGAGGCGGAGGCCGCGCGCCGCGCCGAGATCCTCGGTGTCATGCTGGGAAATATCCGCCACGGCATCGTGCTGTTCGACAGCACCGGCCATGTCGTCGCCTCCAATGCCAAGCTGCACGAGATTCTGGAGCTGCCGCAAAGCCTGCTCATGCCCGGCACGAGCCACGACGCCATGGTCGAGACCCTCCACCGGCGGCACGAATACGGCACGGACCAAGGGGCGCTGGCGCGCACCGAGCGAATCAAGCGGCAGGACCGCACCGTCTCCCTGCAGTCGATCCGCACGCGGCCCAACGGCAGCATCCTGGAGGTCGTCTCCGACCCCACGCCGGACGGCGGCTGGGTGGTCACCTACACCGACGTCACCGAGGACCGGCGCGTGCGCGCGGAGCTGGAGGCGGCGCGCGTGCAGGCCGAGGCGGCGAGCCGCGCCAAGTCGCGCTTCCTCGCCACCATGAGCCACGAGCTGCGCACGCCGCTGAACGCGGTCATCGGCTTCTCCGAGGTGCTGCACGGCCGCAGCTCGCCCGAGGAGGTGGAGGAATTCGCCGCGGCCATCCAGGAGGCGGGGCGGCACCTGCTCTCGCTGATCGACGACATCCTCGACATCACCCGCGCCGAGAGCGGCAGCCTGCCGGTGGTGCTGGAGAACGTCTCGCCGGTCCCGCTGCTGGAGGGCGCGGCGCGGATGGTCGGCGCTTCGGCGGCGAGCGGGAAGCTGCTTCTCGCGACCGACCTGCCGGCCTCGCTGCCGCTGCTGCGCGCCGATGGGCGGCGGCTGCGCCAGGTGGTGCTGAACCTGCTCAGCAACGCGACCAAGTTCACGCCGGCGGGCGGGGAGATCACGCTGCGGGCCCGGGCCGATGCGGGCGGCTTCGTCGTGGAGGTGCGCGACACCGGCATCGGCATCGAGGCCAGGGACCTGGAACGCGTCTTCGAGCCCTTCACGCAGATCGACAGCGCGCTGGCCCGCCGCTTCCCGGGATCGGGCCTGGGGCTGCACCTGTGCCGCGCGCTGACCGAGGCGCAGGGCGGCACGCTGGAGCTGGAGAGCGTTCCGGGGGTCGGCACCACCGCGCGCATCGCCTTTCCGGCGAGCGCGATCGTCCAATCGGACCAGGCGGGCCCGGCGGAGCCCCTTGCGTGACGGCTCCGCACTGAACACCTATCGTGGCTGAGGCGCGTCCCATGTTTCCCTGCGCCGCGTGATCGGAAGTTCCATGCCGCTCGACACCCCGCTCGCCGTCACCGACCGCCTCTTCTATGCGGAGCTCGATCCCGAGGCCGCGCGCCGCCGCCTGCGCGACGCCACCCAGGGCGCCGAGGACGGCGAGCTGTTCTTCGAATATCGCGAGAGCGAGGCGATCAGCCTGGAGGACGGCCGCATCCGCTCCGCCAGCTACGACACCGCGCGCGGCTTTGGCCTGCGTGCGGTGCAGGGCGAGGCGGCGGGCTACGCGCATTCGGGCGAGATCACCGATGCGGCGCTGGCGCGCGCGGCCTCGACCGTCGGCGCGGTGCGGCAGGGGCGCAGCGGCACGCTCGACGTCGGACCGCGGGCGACCAACACGCAGCTCTACGAGGCGGCGAACCCGCTGAACGCCATGGGCTTCGCGGAGAAGACCGCGCTGCTGCTGGAGCTGGACGCCTATGCCCGCGCGCTGGACCCGCGCGTGACGCAGGTAATGGCCTCGCTCAGCGGCGAGTGGCAGGCGGTGCAGATCCTGCGCCCCGACGGGCTGCGCGTGGCCGACCTGCGCCCGCTGATCCGCTTCAACGTGAGCGTCGTGGTCGAGCAGGACGGGCGCCGCGAGACCGGCAGCTTCGGCACGGGCGGCCGCTTCGCCTATGCGCGCGTGCTGGACGATGGCGGCTGGCAGCGCGGCGTGAAGGAGGCGCTGCGCCAGGCGCTGGTGAACCTTGAGAGCGTGGCGAGCCCGGCTGGCGAGACCGAGGTGGTGCTCGGCCCGGGCTGGCCCGGCATCCTGCTGCACGAGGCGATCGGCCACGGGCTGGAGGGCGACTTCAACCGCAAGAAGACCTCGGCCTTCGCGGGGCTGCTGGGCCGGCGGATCGCGGCGCCGGGCGTGACCGTGGTGGATGACGGCACCATCGCCGACCGCCGCGGCAGCCTCACCGTGGACGACGAGGGCACGCCCTCCGGCCGCACCGTGATGATCGAGGACGGCATCCTGCGCGGCTTCATCCAGGACCGGCAGAACGCGCGGCTGATGGGCGTGCAGCCGACCGGCAACGGGCGGCGCCAGAGCTACGCGCACAGCCCCATGCCGCGCATGACCAACACGATCATGCTGGGCGGCGAGGCCTCGCCCGAGGAGATCATCGGCAGCGTGAAGAAGGGCATCTACGCCGTGAACTTCGGCGGCGGCCAGGTGGACATCACTTCCGGAAAATTCGTCTTCTCGATGAGCGAGGCCTATCTCATCGAGGACGGCAGGATCGGCGCGCCGGTGAAGGGCGCGACGCTCATCGGCAACGGCCCGGACGCGATGACGAAGGTGTCCATGATCGGCAACGACAGCGCCATGGACCCTGGCATCGGCACCTGCGGCAAGCAGGGGCAGGGCGTGCCGGTGGGCGTCGGCCAGCCGACGCTGAAGATGACCGGGCTGACGGTGGGCGGGACGAAGATCTGAGGGCGCGCCCTCAGACCCCTCGCGTGATGCCCTCGTCCACGCGCGGATCCGCCTGGTGATATAGCCGCGGCCTTCGAAGAGCGGCGGGGCCGATCCGCCCCCCCGGCCACGTCTCAGACTTGCATCCCGCGCCCCGCCGTGCGACCCGCGCAGGCACAAAGATGCCTGACAGAACCGCATGCTGCGCCGGCTGACGCGCCACCCCACCTTCCAGGCTGGCGCCGCGCATCTGCTGGGGCTCTACCTCGCCCTGGTCTATCGCACGACGCGCTGGCGCCTTCTCGGCGGCGAGCACATCGACGCCGCCTTCGCCGCGCATGGCACCGTCATCGCCGCCTTCTGGCATGAGAACCTGCCCGTCATGCCGCAGCTCTGGAAGCTGGGCCAGGCGCGCGCCGGCCTCGGCACCGGCCACGTCCTCGTCTCCCGCCACCGGGACGGCCGCTTCATCGGCGCCGTGGTGAAGCGCTTCGACCTCACCATGGTCCACGCCTCCTCCTCGAAGGGCGGCGCGGCAGGGATGCTCGCGCTGATGCGGCTGCTGCGCGGCGGCGCCTTCGTCGGCATCACGCCCGACGGGCCGCGCGGCCCGCGCCGCCAGGCCGCCCCCGGCGTTGCCCAGCTCGCGGCGATGAGCGGCAAGCCCGTGCTCCCCGTCGCCGGCCGCTCCGCGCGCGGCATCCAGCTGCGGAGCTGGGACCGGATGGTCGTCCCGCTGCCCTTCGCCCGCGGCGTGCTGGTCGTGGGCGCGCCCATCCTCGTCCCGCGCGGCGGCGCCGAGGCCCTGTTGCCGGCCATCGTGGCCGGCCTCGACGCCGCCTGTGACGCCGCCGACGCCGCCGTCGGACGGCCGCGCCCATGAGGGGCAGGTCGTGAGCCGGATCTGGCACCTCGCCGCCACCCTCGCGGTCCCGGCGCTGCGCTGGAACCTCCGGCGCCGCGTCCGCCTGGGCAAGGAGGAGGCGGCCCGCCTGCCCGAGCGCGAGGGCCACGGCGCCGCCCGGCCGGAGGGCCGCCTCCTCTGGCTCCACGCGGCCAGCGTCGGCGAGACGCTGGCCATCCTGCCCCTGCTCGACGCGCTCCTCGCCCGCGACCCGGCGCTGAGCTTCCTCGTCACCACCGGCACCGCGACCTCGGCGCAGCTGCTCCCCCAGCGCCTGTCCGGGGAGCTCGGCGCGCGCGTCATCCACCGCTACGTGCCGCTGGACGTTCCCCCCTGGGTGGCCCGCTTCCTCGACGGCTGGCGGCCCGACGCGGCCTGCCTCGTGGAGAGCGAGCTCTGGCCCAACCTGCTCGGCGCCTGCGCCGCGCGGGGGATCCCGACGGCGCTGCTCAATGCCCGCATCTCGGGCCGCTCCTTCCGCCGCTGGCGCAATTTCGGCCCGGGCCTGATCCGCCGGCTGCTGGGCGGCTTCTCGCTGATCGTGCCGCGCTCGGCCGAGGATGCCGCGCGGCTGACCGCCCTCGGCGCGCGGCGCCTGGCCCCGGCGGGCGACCTCAAGCTCGCCGCCGATCCCCTGCCGGCGGATCCCGGGAAGCTGGCGGAGCTTCGCGCCGCGATCGGCGCCCGCCCCGTCCTGCTGGCCGCCAGCACGCATCCCGGGGAGGAGGAGCTGGTCCTCGCCGCCGCGCGCGAGCTGGCGCCCCGCGTCCCGGACCTTCTCACCATAATCGTCCCCCGCCATCCCGAGCGCGGATCCGAGATCGCCGCGGCGGCCGGCGCCCCCCGGCGCGGCGCGGGCCTGCCGCCCGGAGAGGGGCCGGCCTATATCGCGGACACGCTGGGCGAGCTCGGGCTCTTCTACCGCCTGGCCTCGGTGGCGCTGGTCGGCGGCAGCCTGATCCGCCATGGCGGCCAGAATCCGCTGGAGGCCGCGCGGCTGGGCTGCCCCATGATCCTCGGCCCGCACATGGAGAACTTCGCGGACGCCACTGCCGCGCTTCTCGCCGCGGGGGGCGCCCGCCAGCTGCCCGACGCGGCCGCGCTGGCGGGGGTCGTTGCGGATATGCTATCCCACCCGGAGAGGGCGGCCGGCCTCGTGGCCGGTGCGACCCGCGTTGTTTCCGCCGCCTCCGACCTGCCGGGCCGGCTGGCGGTGGCGCTCCTGGACCTGCTGCCGGGTAAGGCCGCGGGGAAAGCTTAGAGAAGAGGACGTCAGCATCAGCATCAAAGCGCCCGATTTCTGGGGACGCCGGGGGGGAATCATGCCCCTGCTGCTCTCGCCTTTCGCCGCGGTCTATGCCGGCGCGACCGCGCGGCGCATGGCGCGGCCCGGCTGGCGCGCCCCGGTCCCGGTGATCTGCTGCGGCTCCGTCACCGCGGGCGGAGCGGGCAAGACCACGCTGACCATCGACCTCGGCCGCCGGCTCGCCGCGCGCGGCGTCGCCAGCCACTTCCTGCTCCGCGGCTATGGCGGCAGCGTGAAGGGCCCCGTCCGCGTCGAGCCGGCGAAGCATGGCAGCGAGGCCGTGGGCGACGAGGCCCTGCTGCTCGCGGCCCTGGCGCCGACCTGGGTGAGCGCCGACCGCGCCGAGGGCGCGAGATGCGCCGTGGACGCCGGTGCCGGCGTCATCGTGATGGATGACGGGCTGCAGAACCCGACGCTTGAGAAGACGCTCTCCCTGCTGACCATCGACGGCAGCGCCGGCTTCGGCAATGGCCGGGTGATCCCGGCCGGCCCGCTGCGCGAGAGCGTCGCCGCCGGGGCCGCGCGCTGCGTCGCGGCCGTGCTCATCGGGCAGGACGAGACCGGCGCGCTGGCGCTGCTCCCGCCGGAGATGCCGGTGCTGCGCGCCGACCTGGTCTCCGGGCCCGAGATGGCGGAGCTCTCCGGCCAGAACGTCTTTGCCTTCTGCGGCATCGGCAATCCGCGAAAGTTCTTCACCACGCTGCGGCTCGGCGGCGCCGTGGTGGCGGGCAGCGAGGCCTTCGCCGACCACTATCCCTTCGACGCCGGCGACATGCGCGCGCTGCTGGCCCAGGCCGAGCGGCTGGGCGCCGTCCCGGTCACGACGCGCAAGGACTGGGTGCGCATCCCGCCCGAGTTCCAGACCAAGGTGCGCGTGGTGAGCGTCACGCTGCGATGGGAGGACCCGGCCCGGATCGACGCGCTGCTGGACCGCGCCCTGGCCACGGAGGCCGCGGCGGCCTGAGCCTCGGCCGGGCCCGGCCGTGCCCGGCCCGTGACCCCGGAGGCGTCACGGGCAAGGGCGCAGCGAGCGCCCTTCCGGCTTCAGCGCGAGAGTCGCTGCGCCGCCATGGGCAGCACCACATTGCCCTCCGTGCAGGCGTTCACCCGGCGGCGCTCCTCGGCGACGCCACCCTGGTAGACCACCCGGATGTCGTACATGCAATCGCCCGGCGGCAGCTGGAACTCGCGGTTCCCGCCGGCCTGGATCACCTCGTTCGCGCCCAGCCGGTCATTGCCCCAGCTGTTCTGCGAGGTCAGCGACGCATAGACGTTGTTCACGATGTTGGAGGTGCTGTTCTCCAGCCGGATCGCCGGGGCTCCGCCTGGCGCCGGGGCCTGGCCGCCAGGGGCGGTCTTCTGGGCGAAAGCCGGCGTGGCGGCTGCCAGGGCCAGGCAAACGGCAAGCGTCGTGCGGCGAAACATCTGGATCTCCTCGCGAAATATTTGCTGGAGCATACAGAATCGATCCGCCGACGGGAAGTTGTCGGGCCAAGGCGTCAGGCCGGCATGCGAAAGGTGAAGACGGTCTCCTCCGGCGTCGAACGGACCTCGATCGTGCCGTCATGCGCGCGCGCGATCTCGGCCGCGATGTAGAGGCCCAGACCCAGCCCGCCTTCGGCCGCGCTGCCGCGGAAGAAGGGCTGGAACAGCCTGGCCTGCTTCTCCGCCGGGATGGGCGTCCCGCCATTGGCCACCGAGAGTTCCAGCATGCCTCCGGCCATGCGCGCCTCCGCACGAACCGGCGTGTCCTCCGCGCCATGGGTCAGGGCATTGCCGAGCAGGTTGGAGAAGAGCTGCGCGATCCGCCGCGAATCGCCGTGCAGGCGCTCGGGCAGGTCGATCCGCGCCTCGATGACGCGCTCGGGCTGGGCCGTGCGCATCTCGGCGAGGACCTGGAGCAGGAGCGGGGCCACCGGTTCGTCGGTCCGGCGCGTGAGGGCGATGCCGCCGCCGAGCCGGCCGCGCGCGAAGTCCAGCACGTTCTCGATCAGCCCGGTCATCCGCGTGACGCTGGCCTGCATCATGCCGATGATCTGGACGGAGAACTCGTCCGGCGCGCGGCTCAGCAGCAGCCGCGTGCCGGAGGCGATGGCCGCCAGCGGATTGCGCAGGTCGTGGCCCAGGACGGCGATGAACTGTTCGCGCAGCTCGGCCGTCTCGCGCTCCCCGGCCAGCGCGGCCTCGCTTTCCGCCACGCGGCGATGCGCGTCGAGATGGAAGGCGATCAACTCGGCGAAGAGCCTGAACATCCCGATCACCTCCGGCGTCCGGAGCCGGGCCGGGCGCGGATCGACCGCGCAGAGCGTGCCGAAGAATCGCCCGTCGGGCAGGATGATGGGCATCGAGATGTAGCTCTGGAAGCCGTATTGCCGCGGCGTGGGATGGTCCCGGTAGGCCGGATCCTCGGCGACGTGGTCGATGACCACCGCCTCCGGCAGGGCGCGGATCTCGTGGCAGATCGTGGTCTCGACCACGAGCTCGCTGCCCGGCTTGAGGCCGAAGGCGATCTCGTCCCGGACGGCGCAGGCGATCCAGCGGTCCTCCGTCACCCGCGCCACGGCGGCGAAGCCCATGCCGGTGGTGCGGCAGATCACTTCCAGGATCGTGGGAACGGCAGGGATTGCCTCGATGGCGCTGATATCCCGGTCGAAATCATGATCCATGGTTCGGGATTAGGGGCCGTCGGCAGGGATTGTCACCCTCCTGTGATAGGAAGGCGGCTGAAATTTTGTGAACCGTCCGGCCGGTATAGTTGCCTTGACAAACCGTCCGGACGGTCTAGTTCATGGCCATGCCCGATACGATCCCCCACGCCCCGGCCCCAGCCGATGCCCGCACCCGCATCCTGGATTCCGCGGAACGCATCGTGCAGGTAAAAGGCGTCGCCGGCCTGACGCTCGACGCGGCCGCCCGCGAGGCTGGGGTCTCCAAGGGCGGGCTGCTCTATCATTTCGCCTCGAAGCAGGCGCTGCTCATCGGGCTGCTGACGCGGCTGTCCGCCTCCATCGAGGCCCATTTCGAGGCCGTCTTGGCGCTGCAACCCCCCGGACGGGGTCGCGTTACCCGCGCCATGCTGGCCTGGACCTTCGATCATCCCGATTCGGTCTGCGAGCAGCACGAGCGCGCCGCCGGCGTCTTCCTCGCCTCCTTCCACCAGGATCCCGTTCTTCTGGACCCCATCCGCGAGGTCTTCGCCCGCATCCGCGCGAAGCTGCGCGAGGATGGGCTGCCGCCGGGCCACGCCATGGCGGTCATGGCCGCATGCGACGGGCTCTTCATGTCGCGCGTCTTCGAGATGTACCGGCTCTCCGACGAGGAGCAGCGGGCGCTGCGCGCCGCGCTCGCCACCCTGATCGGAGACCTCGCATGAGGCGCTGGCTCCTGGCCGCCGCCGCGCTGGCCGTGCTCGGCGCTGGCGGATGGTATGTGCTCGCCGGGAAGGCGCCCCAGCCCGCGCCGGTCGCCGCCGCGCCCGCGCCGCCGCAGGGCGTCGGCGCGCTGGGCCGCGTCGAGCCCGCCTCCCGCATCAGGAAGCTCAACCAGCCGGGCGGTATGGCGGTGACGCGGCTGGAGCGGCTGCTGGTCCAGGAGGGCGACGACGTGCGTGCCGGCCAGGTGGTCGCCGAATTCGCCGATGCCGCGCTGAAGGACGCGACCGTCGCGCAGAACCGCGCCGCCGTGGCCGAGCAGCGCACTGCGCTGCAGCGCACGCGCGAGGCGGGCCGCGCCAGCGAGATCCAGGCCCAGCGCGCCCGCATCGCCGGCCTCGCCGCGCAGGAGGAGATCGCGCGGCGCGACGCCAGCCGCACGAACCGCCTGGTACCCTCGGGCGCCGGCTCCGAGGCGGCCGCCGAGCGCAACCGCTTCGCCGTCACGCGCCTGGAGGCCGAGCGCATGCAGGCGGAGGCGGATCTCGTCACCCTCTCCACCGCCCGTCCGGAGGACGTCCAACTCGCCGAGGCGCGGGTCGCCGCCGCCGAGGCCGCGCTGGCCAAGGCGGAGGCGGATGCGCGGCTCTCGCGCGTGACGGCGCCGGTCGACGGCACCATCCTGCGCATCTTCGCCCGCCCCGGCGATCAGGTCGGCAGCGACGGGCTGATGGAGATGGCAGACCTGACGCGGCTGGACGTGGTCGCGGATGTCTTCGAGACCGACCTGCCGCGCCTGCGCGTGGGCGCCGCGGCCGAGGTGGTGATCCCCGGCGAGAACCGCCGCGTCGGCGCCACGGTGCGCGAGATCGGATGGCAGGTCCGGCGCACGACGCAGGCCGGGACGGATCCCGTCGCGGCCGTGGATTCGCGGACGGTGGAGGTGCGGCTCACGCTCTCCGACGAGGGCGTCGCGCTGCTGCGGCGGCGGACCAACATGCAGGTGCAGGTCGCCATACGCGCGGGGGGCAGCAGCTCCGACGTGCCGGTGGCGGCCCGATGAACGAGATCGCTGCCCTCCCGAAGCTGCTGCCCTGGGCACCGGAGCGCAACGGCGGCGCGCCGCCGGAAACGCCGGCGGCCGCGAAGCCCTCGCCGGGCCTGGCCGACCTCGTCCTCCTGCCGCTGCGCCTCGCCTGGCGCCAGCTGCGCGCGGAGAAGTCGCGGCTCCTCGCGGCGATGGCGGGGGTGATGTTCGCCTGCGTGCTGGTCTTCATGCAGCTCGGCTTCCGCGGCGCGCTCTTCGACAGCGCGACCAACCTGCTCGGCGCCATGCGCGCCGACATCTTCCTTGTCCACCCCATGACGGATGCCAGCTTCCGGCCCGAGCCGCTGCCACGCGCCCGCGCCTTCCAGGCGCTGGCCGACCCGGATGTCGAGATCGCCGTGCCCATCTATCTCTCGCAGAGCACCTGGCGGAACCCGGAGACCGGGCGGCGCCGCGCGGTGCAGCTCATCGGCCTCGATGCCGGCGCGGGCGCGGTGACCTTTCCGGGCCTCGAGGGCATCGCGGAGGCGCTGAAGCGGCCGGACACGGTGGCCTTCGACAGCCGCTCGCGCCCGGAATTCGGGCCCATCGGCCAGCTCTTCGCGGAGCGGGGGGCCTTCGACGTGCAGCTCGGCACGCGGCGGGTGGAGCTGGTCGGCATCGTCGAGATCGGGCCGAGCTTCGGCGCGGACGGCAATGTCGTGATGAGCGAGACCAACTTTCAGCGCATCACGCAGCGGGCCGCGTCGAACACCGACCTCGTCGCGCTGAAGCTGCGCGAGGGCGCCGACCCCGCCGCGGTGCGCGGCCGGCTGCGCGCCCTGCTGCCGGGCGACGTGGAGATCATGACGCATGCCGAGCTCGTGGCGCATGAGCGCGCCTACTGGGAGAACGGCACGCCGATCGGCTTCATCTTCGTCTTCGGGAGCCTGATGGGCCTCGTGGTCGGCATGGTGATCGTCTACCAGATCCTCTTCTCCGACATCGCGAGCCACATCGCCGAATACGCGACGCTCAAGGCGATGGGCTATTCCAACTTCTATCTCACGCGCGTCGTGATGGGCTCGGCGATGATCCTCGCCGTCATCGGCTTCATCCCGGGCTTCGGCCTCTCCTGGTTCCTCTACGACCTGGTGGGCAAGGCGACCTTCCTGCCGCTCCACATGCAGCCGGAGCGCGCGCTGACGGTGTTCCTGATGATCTTCTCCATGTGCGCGATCGCCGGCATCTTCGCCGTGCGCAAGCTGCGCGACGCCAATCCGGCGGACATGTTCTGATGAAGAAGCCGCCCGTCGAGCTGCGCGACATCACCTTCGCCTATGGCGCGGGCGAGCTGCGGCGCGTCGTGCTGCGCGAGGTGGACCTCTCCATCGCGCCCGGCGAGATCGTGCTCCTCACGGGCCCGTCCGGCTCGGGCAAGACGACCCTGCTCACGCTCATCGGCGCCCTGCGCGCCATGCAGCAGGGCACGGCGCGGGTGCTGGGGCAGGAGCTGGCCGGCGCCTCGGAGGCCGAGCGGGTGCGGCTGCGCCGGCGCATCGGCTTCATCTTCCAGAACCACAACCTGCTCGGCTTCCTGACGGCGCGGCAGAACGTCGCCATGTCGATGGAGCTGGACGGCGGCATGACCGAGGCGCAGCGGCTTCGGCGGGCGGGCGAGATGCTGGATGCCGTGGGGCTGAGCGGCCATGCTGAGAAGCCGCCCGCGCAGCTCTCGGGCGGGCAGCGGCAGCGCGTGGCGGTGGCGCGGGCGCTGGCCGGCGATCCCGGCCTGATCCTGGCCGACGAGCCGACGGCGGCGCTCGACAAGGTGAGCGGGCAGGAGGTGGTGCATCTGCTGCGCGACCTGGCGAGGGGCCGCGGCGTGCCCATCCTGCTGGTGACGCACGACCCGCGCATCCTGGACATCGCCGACCGGATCGTCGCGATGGAGGACGGGCGGATCGTCCAGGCGGAGACGGCGACGGCCGGCTGACGGGTGGGCGGAGCTGCCCGGACTCCATTCCGCGCTTGATCCGAATCCGGCGGCGGCGCAGCCTCCGGGACCTGGACGCGCCGGCCATCCGGCCTCCGGGAATTGGGAGACGAACCGACATGCTGAAATCCTGGCTGCGCGCGCCGCTCGCGGCGCTCGCCCTCTGTGTCGCCTCGGCGGGCGCCATGGCGCAGTCCACCCTGACCTCGCCGACGCTGAACCAGATCCGCCAGCGCGGCACGCTGGTCTGCGGCGTGAACGCCAATACGCCGGGCTTCACCACCATCGACAGCCGCGGCGAGTATCGCGGCATGGTGGCCGACCTGTGCCGGGGCCTCGCCGCCTCCATCTTCGCCGACGCCACCAAGGTGCGCTTCGTGCCGCTCTCCTTCGCCACGCGCTTCACCGCGCTCAGCGCCGGCGAGGTGGACCTGCTCTTCCTCACCAGCACCATGACGGTGATGCGCGACACCACGCTCGGCCTGCGCTTCGTCGAGCCTTATTTCTACGACGGCCACGGCTTCATGGCCCGCCGCGACGCCAATGTGCAGAACGTCCGCGGGCTGGCGGGCGCGACCATCTGCCTCAACCCCGGCACGACCAACGAGCAGATCACGGCCGAGTACTTCCGCGCCCAGAACCTGACCTTCAGGCCCGTGCTGCTGGAGCAGAACGAGCAGGTGCTCGCCGCCCTTTCCGCCGGGCGCTGCGACGCCTTCGGCTTCGACGCCTCGGGGCTGGCCGCCATGCGCTCGTCACTGCCCAGCCCGAACGACTGGGTGATCCTGCCCGAGCGGTTCAGCAAGGAGCCCTATACGGCGGTGATCCGGCGCGGCGACGAGCGCTGGTTCGAGATCCTGCGCTGGTTCACCTATGCGATCATCGAGGCGGAGGAGCAGGGCATCACGGCCGCCAATGCCGAGGAGATGCGACGCAGCTCGCGGGACGCCAACATCCGCCGGCTGCTGGGCGCGGTGCCCGAGGTCGGCCAGGCGCTGGGGCTCGACCCGGCCTGGGCCTATAACGCGATCCGCGCGATCGGCAATTACGGCGAGCTCTACGACCGCAGCCTCGGCCCGAACACGCCGCTCGCCATGCCGCGCGCGCAGAACGAGATCTGGACGCGCGGCGGCCTGCTCTACGCGCCGCCCTTCCGGTGACGACGGCCGCCCCGTAGGCGCGGCTGCCCAAATTCGCGGCGCGCGGCTCCGGCCGCGCGCAGAAATCCGCCGCGGCCCACCAGGGCGGCGGCGTTTTCATCTTGGGATTGCCGCATCTCTTCGTTGACTTGGGGCGGCGCGTCCATCGACCATCCCGGTCACTAAAAACAGGGATCGGGAAGATCAACATGACATGGGACAAGCCCATCCGCGCCGCTCTGGCCGCGGGTTTCCTCGCCTTGACCGGCGCCGCCGCCCAGGCCGGCCCGATCATGGATCAGATCCGGGCGCGCGGTCAGCTGAACTGCGGCATCAACACCGGCGTTGCCGGCTTCGCGCTGCCGGACAGCCGGGGCGTCTGGCAGGGGCTCGACGTCGATCTCTGCCGCGGCCTTGCGGCGGCGATCTTCAACGACGTCTCGAAGGTGCGCTTCATCCCGCTCTCCTCCTCCACGCGCTTCACCGCGCTGGGCTCGGGCGAGGTCGACGTGCTCTTCCGCACCAGCACGCAGACCATGCTGCGCGACACCACGCTCGGCCTCCGCCACGCCGTCACCTACTTCTACGACGGCCACGGCTTCATCGTGCGCAGCAGCGCGGGCGTGCAGCGCGTGCGCGACATGGCCGGCGCGACGATCTGCCTGATCCAGGGCACGACCAACGAGCAGGTCACGGCCGACTACTTCCGCAGCGTCAACGTCCAGTTCCGCCCGGTGGTCTTCGAGCGCACCGACCAGGCGGCCGCCGCGCTGCAGGCCGGCCGCTGCGACACCTTCGGCACCGACGCCTCGCAGCTCGCCGCCGTGCGCTCCACCATGCAGACGCCGTCCGACTGGACCATCCTGCCGGAGCGCTTCAGCAAGGAGCCCTACGGCGCCTATGTCCGCCGCGGCGACGACGAGTGGTTCGACGTGGTGCGCTGGTACACCACGGCGGTCATCGAGGCGGAGGAGCTGGGCGTCACCTCCCAGAACGCCGAGGAGATGCGCCGCACCAGCACCAACGCCAATGTGCGCCGCCTGCTGGGCGCGACGCCGGAGCTCGGCCAGTCGCTGAAGCTGGACGCGGCCTGGGCCTACAACGCGATCCGCGCGATCGGAAATTACGGCGAGCTCTACGAGCGAACCATGGGCGAGCGGACCCCGGTCGCGCTGCCGCGCGGGCCGAACCGGCTCTGGACGGATGGCGGGCTGATGTACGCCCTGCCCATGCGCTGAGCACGCCGCGCGGCAGAGGCCCCGGCACTGCGCCGGGGGCTCTGCCGCGCACCTTCGCAGCGCAGCACATGCGATGATTGACTTCGCCACGGCCCGCGCGGACCATTCTGCCCGCTGCCACAGGGACCAGGGACGTCAATCATGAAATGGAACGAACTCCTCCGCGCCACGCTGGCCGCGGCGCTCGTCGGCGTGCTCGGCACCGCCGCCCAGGCCGGTCCCACCCTGGATCAGGTGCGCCAGCGCGGCACGCTCGCCTGCGGCGTCCACACCGGCAATGCCGGCATGTCGCTGCCCGACAGCCGCGGCGTCTATCAGGGCCTCGAGGTCGATCTCTGCCGCGGCCTCGCGGTCGCGATCTTCAACGACATCACCAAGGTGCGCTTCATCCCGCTGACGGCCTCCATGCGCTTCACCGCGCTGGGCTCGGGCGAGATCGACGTGCTGATCCGCGGCAGCACGCAGACCATGCTGCGCGACACCACGCTCGGCCTGCGCCACGCGGTCACCTATTTCTACGACGGCCACGGCTTCATGGTCCGCAACAGCCTGGGCGTGCAGCGCGTGCGCGACCTCAGCGGCGCGACGATCTGCCTGATCCAGGGCACGACGAACGAGCAGGTCACGGCCGACTACTTCCGCAGCGTCAACGTGCCCTTCACGCCGGTGGTCTTCGAGCGGACCGACCAGGCGGCCGCCGCGCTGCAGGCCGGCCGCTGCGACGCCTTCGGCACCGATGCCTCGCAGCTCGCCGCGACGCGCTCCACCATGCAGAATCCGCGCGACTGGACGGTGCTGCCGGAGCGGTTCTCGAAGGAGCCCTATGCCGCCTATATCCGCCGCGGCGACGACGAATGGTTCGACCTTGTGCGCTGGTACACCTATGCGCTCCTCGAGGCCGAGGAGCTGGGCGTGACCGCCGCCACTGCGGAGGAGATGCGCCGCAGCAGCACCAACGCCAATGTCCGCCGCCTGCTGGGCGCCACGCCCGAGCTCGGCCAGTCGCTGAAGCTGGACCCGGCCTGGGCCTATAACGCGATCCGCGCGATCGGGAATTACGGCGAGCTCTACGAGCGGACCATGGGCGAGCGGACCCCGGTGGGCCTGCCGCGCGCGCAGAACAATCTCTGGACCAATGGCGGGCTGATGTACGCGCTGCCGATGCGGTGACACGGCAGCGACCGGCGCGGCGTTGCGCGCCTGTCCTATCCGCCCTCCGGCAGAGCCCTGCCGGAGGGCTTTTTCGTTGGTGCCCTCGGCGATTGACGGCGTCATAATTTCCATTATTCTGGAGATATGGAGAAGTCATCGGCCATCGCCGCGCTTGCCGCCCTCGCGCAGGAAACCCGTCTCGATATCTTCCGCCTGCTCGTCCAGGCCGGGCCCGAGGGTCTCTCGGCCGGCCGCATCGGCGAGGCGCTGGACCTCCCGTCGCCAACGCTTTCCTTCCACCTGACGCAGCTTCGCCGGGCCGGCCTCTCGACCTTCCGCCGGGAGGGCCGCTCGCTGATCTACGTCGCGGAATTCGAGGCGATGAACTCCCTCGTCGGCTTCCTCACCGAGAACTGCTGCGGCGGCAACGTCGCGGCCTGCCTCCCGGTCGCCGGCGCCTGCCCACCCCTCCCCAAGAGGAGCTCGACATGACAAAGGCCGGCTTTCCCGTGGCCGTGATCGGCGCCGGTCCCGTGGGGCTGGCCGCGGCGGCGCAGCTCCTGGCGCGCGGCGAGGTGCCGCTGATCCTCGAGGCCGGCCCCGCCGTCGCGCAGAGCGTGCGGCAGTGGGCGCATGTGCGGATGTTCACGCCCTGGCGCTACTGCGTGGACACGGCAGCCGGCGCGCTGCTGGCCGCCGCCGGCTGGACCCATCCGCCGATGGACCAGGTGCCGACCGGCGGCGAGCTGGTCGCCGGCTACCTGGAGCCGCTGGCAGCCCTGCCGACGCTCGCGCCGCACATCCAACTGGACAGCCGCGTCGTCGCGGTGACGCGCAAGGGCTGCGACAAGCTCCGCACGGATGGCCGCGATGCACTCCCCTTCGTGCTCCGCACGCAAGGTCCGGGCGGCCGGCTGCGCAGCTTCGAGGCGCGCGCGGTGATCGACGCCTCCGGCACTTGGTCGACGCCCAACCCGTCCGGTGCCGACGGGCTACCCGCGATGGGCGAGGACGCCGCCGCCGACCGGGTCGCCACCGGCATCCCCGAGGTGCTCGGGGCGGCGCGCGCGCGCCATGCCGGCCGGACCACGGCCGTCGTCGGCGGCGGGCATTCCGCGCTCAATGCGCTGATCGATCTCGCCGCCCTGCGGCAGCAGGAGCCCGCGACGCGGATCCTCTGGATCATGCGCAAGCCGCGCCTCGAGGCGGCCTTCGGCGGGGAGGACCTGGACGGGCTGCCCGCGCGAGGCGCGCTCGGCAGCCAGGCCCGGCATCTGGTCGAAAGCTGCGCCGTCGAGGTGCTCACGCCCTTCCGCATCGCCGGGATCCGGCGCGATGGCGCCGCTCTGCGCGTGATCGGCGACCATGGCGGGCGGCCATCCTCCTTCACCGCGGACGAGCTGATCGTCGCGACTGGCTTCCGGCCCGACCTTTCGATGCTGCGCGAGGTCCGGCTGAGGCTCGATCCCGGGCTCGAATGCGCGGAAGCCCTCGGCCCGCTGATCGATCCCAACCTGCACAGCTGCGGCACGGTGCGTCCGCATGGCGCGCGCGAGCTCGCGCAGCCGGAGAAGGACTTCTTCATCGCCGGGATGAAGAGCTACGGGCGCGCGCCGACCTTTCTCCTGGCCACCGGCCACGAACAGGTGCGCTCCATCGCGGCGGCGCTGACGGGCGACATGGAGGCCGCGGCGCGCGTGGAGCTGGAGCTGCCGGAGACCGGCGTGTGCAGCACGCGCCCGGCCGCAGCGGCGCCCTCCTCCTGCTGCACCCCCCAGGGAAGTCCACGCATGACCGTCACGATCTACCACAACCCGGATTGCGGCACCTCGCGCAACGTCCTCGGCCTGATCCGCAACAGCGGCGAGGAGCCGCGGATCATCGAGTACCTGAAGGCGCCGCCGACGCGCGACGAGCTCATGGCGCTCATCGCCCGCATGGGCATCTCCGTGCGCGGCCTGCTGCGCGAGAAGGGCACGCCCTATGCCGGGCTCGGCCTCGACGATCCCGCGCTCACGGATGAGCAGCTTGTGGACGCGATGATGGCGCATCCCATCCTCATCAACCGTCCGATCGTGGTGACGCGGCTCGGCGTGAAGCTTTGCCGCCCGTCCGAAACGGTGCTCGACATCCTGCCCGGCGCGCAGCGCGCGGCCTTCGCGAAGGAGGACGGCGAGGCGGTGGTGGACGCGCAGGGGCGGCGCCTCGCATGAGCGCGACAGCCCTTTCGGCCAGGCCGCCGGCGATGAACCTGTTCGAGCGCTTCCTGACGCTCTGGGTCGCGCTCTGCATCGTCGTGGGCGTGCTGCTGGGCCAGCTGGTTCCCGGCGCCTTCCATGCGCTGGGCGCCGCGACGGTGGCGGAGGTGAACCTGCCCGTCGCCGTGCTGGTCTGGCTGATGATCATCCCCATGCTGCTGAAGATCGACCTCGCCGCGCTTGGCCAGCTCGGCGCGCATTGGCGCGGCATCGCCGTCACCGTCGGCATCAACTGGCTGGTGAAGCCCTTCTCCATGGCGCTGCTGGGCTGGCTGTTCCTCGGCACGCTGTTCCGCGCCTGGCTGCCGGCGGACCAGATCGACAGCTACATGGCAGGGCTGATCCTGCTGGCGGCGGCGCCCTGCACGGCGATGGTCTTCGTCTGGTCGAACCTCGTGGAGGGCGAGCCGCATTTCACCCTGGGCCAGGTGGCGCTGAACGACATGATCATGGTGGTGGCCTTCGCCCCGGTGGTGGGGCTGCTGCTCGGCCTCTCCGCGATCATGGTCCCGTGGGATACGCTGCTGCTCTCGGTCGTGCTCTACATTGTCGTGCCGGTGGTGGTGGCGCAGCTCTGGCGGCGAGCCCTGCTGGCGCGCGGCGCGCTGGACCGCACGCTGCGCGTGCTCGGCCCCTGGTCGCTGACGGCGCTGCTGGCGACGCTGGTGCTGCTGTTCGGCCTCCAGGGCGAGCAGATCCTCCGCCAGCCTCTGGTGATCGCGCTGCTCGCGGTGCCGATCCTGATCCAGGTCTACTTCAACGCGGGCCTTGCCTATTGGCTGAACCGCAAGCTCGGCGTGGCGTGGTGCGTCGCCGGTCCTTCCGCCCTCATTGGCGCCAGCAACTTCTTCGAGCTGGCGGTCGCAACGGCGATCGCGCTCTTCGGCTTCCAGTCCGGCGCGGCGCTGGCGACGGTGGTGGGCGTGCTGATCGAGGTGCCGGTGATGCTGTCCGTGGTGCACATCGTCCGGCGTTCGCGCGGCTGGTACGAGCGCGGCTGAACGGGCCGCGCTCGAGGCCGGTCAGAACAGCAGGCCCTTCTTCAGCAGCCCGTGCACGCCCTTCTCGCCGTTCACGGTCTGCGTCACGTGGAAGTCGACCGCCAGCGAGCAGAACTGGTAGGCATCCGCCGGGCTGAGATTCGTCCGGCTGGTGATGAAGCCGATCATCTCGCGCAGCGATTTCTTCATCGCCTCGTCGAGATCCTCGTGCATGCCCATGGTGATGAAGTGCGTCGGCGTCTCGGCGCGCGGATAGGCGAGCTTCTCGTCCTTCAGCAGCGTGAAGCGGAAATGGCCCGTCAGGCACATCTCCAGCGCGTTGATGCAGACCTCGCCGTCGCCCTGCACGCCATGCCCATCGCCCGCGGAGAAGTTCGCGCCCGGGACATGCACCGGCAGGAACAGCGTCGCCCCCTCGCCGATCTCCTTGTTGTCCAGGTTGCCGCCATGCGCGCGCGGCTCCTTGGTCGAGATGCCGCCCCATTCGGCCGGCGGCGCCACGCCCATCACGCCGAAGAAGGGCGCGAGCGGCAGGGTGATGCCGGGCCCGATCGGCACATGGCCCGTGCGCTTCTCGTGGTCGACCAGGATGTGGAGCATCTTCCGGTAGGGGAAGTCCTCCGGCAGCGTGCCGCCGAGCGGCCGGAAGCCGCAATAGCCCCACTCCGCGCCGAGATCGATCTTCTCGATGTCCACGCGCAGCGTGTCGCCCGGCATGGCGCCCTTCACGGCCACGGGCCCGGTCAGCATATGCGGCCCGAGGCGTGGCGGCTTGCTGGCGTGATAGGCGACGAGCTCGGGCCGGATGTCGAGGCCGAGCTCCTTCGCCTCGGCCAGCACGTCCGGCGGTCCGGAGATGCACTGCATCACCACCAGGTCGCCGCTCTCCACTTCGAGCACGGGCTTGAAGCTGGCGTCGAAGGTGCCCCAATGGATGGTCTCGGGCGTCGCGGCGACGTGATGGGTGGCGGCCATGGGCTTCTCCTGCTGCGGCGCGATGGAAGCCGTGGGGAAGCTCCGAGGTCAAGGAGGGCCGCTATCGTCTTGCGATGACGCGCGCCGCCGCGTCCGGCCCTTGCCAGCCCCTGCGCTCGAGTTCCGGCGTGTCGTCCTCGGCGTCCGGATAGCCGATGCACAGATAGGCGACGAGGCTCCAGCCCTCCGGCACCGCCAGGATCTCCGCCAGCCGATCGGCCCGCAGGATCGAGACCCATCCCACGCCGATCCCCCGCGCGCGGGCCGCGAGCCAGAGCGCGAAGACCGCGCCCATGGCCGAGGCGCGCAGCGTCTCCGGCATGGTCGCGCGCCCGAGTCCGTGGCCCGCTTCCGTCGTCTCGTCGCAGAAGACGGCGAGATGCACCGGCGCCTCGACGAGCCCCGCGAGCTTCAGCGCGGCATAGGCCTCCGCGCGCTCCGCCGGCTGCGATGTCAGCGCCGCGGCGTTGCAGGCCTCGAACTCCGCGCGGATGGCGGCGCGGCGCTCCGGCGATTCCACCGCGACGAAGCGCCACGGCTGCGAGTTCCCGACCGAAGGCGCGAGGCAGGCGCGTTCCACCAGCGCTTCCAGCGTGCCTTCGGGCAGGGGATCGGACCGGAACTGGCGCACGTCGCGCCGCCAGCGCAGCAGCAGGTCGAGCTGCGCGCCGAATGCGGCGTCGAAGCTTACAGCCATCCCTTCCGCTTGAAGTACCAGACCGGCACCACCGCGGTCGTGATCATCAGCGCCAGCGCGAGCGGATAACCGGCCGTCCATTCGAGTTCCGGCATGTGCTGGAAGTTCATGCCGTAGATGCTGGCGATCAGCGTCGGCGGCATCAGCGCGACGCTCACCACGGTGAAGGTCTTGATGATGTTCGTCTGCTCGATGTTGATGATGCCGAGCACCGCGTCCAGCAGGAAGGTCGCCTTGTTGTTGAGGAAGTTCGCGTGCTCGACCAGCGAGCGCACGTCCCGCACCAGGGTCTTGATGCTGCCCTGGTTCTCCTTGCGGATCGCCATCGCCTTCTCCGCGCCGACGAAGGTCAGGATGCGGTTCAGCCCGAGCAGCGTCTCCGAGGCGCGGGTCGTCACCTCGCCGACCTGGCCCAGCGTCAGCAGCACCTCCTTCAGGTCGTTCTGGCCGAGCGTGGGCTCGCCCGGCTTGCCGCGGCGGAAGGCGCCCTGGCTCGCGCGGTCCATGTCGGCGCCGATGCGCTCCAGGATGTCGGCGAGGCGGTCCACGATCTGCTCGAAGAGATGCAGCATCACCGCGTCGCCGCTGGTCAGCAGCGCCGGCGACTTGGCGCAGCGCGCCGCGAAGACCGGGAAGGCCTTGGGCGTCGCATAGCGCACCGTCACCAGCGAATTGCCGGCCAGCACGAAGGAGATCGGCGTCGAGCTGAACTCGCCCGTCTCGACGCCGTAGAGGAAGTTGGCGGTCAGGACGAGCGTGTCCTCCTCGCGGTAGAGGCGCGAGGAGCTTTCGATCTCCTGCATCTCCTCGCGCGTCGGGACCTCGATGTGCAGCGCGTCCTGCACCGCGTGCTCCTCCTCGCGGGAGGGCTGCAGCAGGTCGATCCAGACGGCGCGGCGCAGAGCCTCGGCTTCGCGCACGCCCTCGCGCATCGCGAGATGGCCGTTCTCGACGGTATAGGTCGTCAGCATGTGCGGCGGCTCTCCGCGATGGCGGTGAAGTCGGTTCTAGCTGCGCGGCAAAGCCCTGTCACGCCGGCAGCAGCGCTGTCACTTCCTGGAAATCGGCGGCCTCGGGATGCCGGCCCGAAGCTTTGGTCCCGTCCTCGGCGCGGACGAGCTGGCAGGTGGCGAGGCCGGCCTCGCGGGCGGCGTCCAGCTCCTCGGCGACGTCGGAGAGGAACAGGATGTTCTCCGGCGCCGCGCCCCAGGCCCGGGCGATGGCCGCGTAGCTGGCGGCCTCGCGCTTCATGCCCAGGCGCGTGTCGAAGAAGCCGTCGAAGATCGGCTCCAGGTCGCCCGCCTCGGAGTGGCGCACCAGCAGGCGCTGCGCCTCCTCGCTGCCCGAGGAATAGATCGCCAGATGCAGCCCCCGCGCGCGCCAGCCGCGCAGCGCGGCCGGCACATCCGGCCAGAGGTGGCCCTTCAGCGCGCCGGCCTCATAGCCCTCGCGCCAGATCAGGCCCTGCAGCGCCTTCAGCGGCGTGACCTTGGCGTCGGCCGCCATCCAGGCGCGCAGCTGCGCGAGCTTGTCCTCGCCCGGCACTTCCGCGAGCACCGCCGCCACCTCCGCCTCGCCGCCGTGCCGCGCCAAAAACTCCTCCAGCGCGGAGGCCGCGTAGGGGAAGAGGCTGCGGTGGACGAAGGCGATGGCGGTGGTGGTCCCTTCGATGTCCGTCAGGACATGCGTGATTCCACCGCTCACGCTACCCGACCACGACCGGGAATTTCGCGGCGATGTCCGTGCCGGTGTAGTGCGGCGTCCAGCCCGTGGTGTCGGTGAAGATGCGCAGCGCCGTGACGTGCGGGATCTCGCCGGCGTCGAACCAGTGCCTGGTGTTCGCCGGCACCGAGATCAGGTCGCCCCGGACGCAATGGGCGTCATAGACCTTGCCGTCCACATGCATGACGAAATTGCCCGCGCCCTCGTGGAAGAAGCGGACCTCGTCCTCCGTGTGGATGTGCTCCGACAGGAACTTCTGGCGAATGGCATCCCGCTGCGGATTGTCGGCGGTCAGGCGGATGACGTCGGCCGTGCCGGCCTTCGTCTCCTTCAGGAGCTCGTCGAGATGCGGCTTGTAGGCCGCGAGCACCGCATCGGCCTCCGCGCCCTCGGGCAGCGGCGCCACGGGCCATCGCTCGAAGCGCACGCCGATGGGCTTCAGCGCCTCGGCGATCTCCGCGGGCTCCTCCGTCCGGAGGAGTTCCTTCTGCGTTTCGGCATCCCAGACGGTCAGGCGGCTCATGGGCGCAGTCTCCGTGTCTCCAGCTCGCAGGCGAGCATGAATTCCAACGCCTCCAGGCGCAGCAGCGCGCCCGGCATGTCGTCGGCCCAGACATATAGTCCATGGCCGCGGATGAGGTAGCCCGGGGGCGCATCGGGGTCGGCATCCCAGGCCTGCGTCACGCGGGCCTGGAGGCGGCCGATATCCTGGTCGTTGTCGAGAACGGGCAGCCGGATCGCCGCCTCATGCGTCGGCAGGCCGGGAAATGCCTTCAGCAATTCATATCCGGCGAGGGGGATCGAGGCGCCCGCCAGCCGCGACAGCACCGTCGCCGGCACGGAATGCCCGTGCAGCGCGGCGCCGGCCCTGGGGAAGCGGCGGTAGATGCCGCAATGCAGCCCGGTCTCGGCGGAAGGGCGCAGGCTGCCGTCCTCCGCGCGGCCGTCGAGATCCACCGCCATCACCCCGTCCTCCGGGATGAAGCCCTTGTGGAAGCCCGAGCGCGTGATGGCCACGCGGTCGCCGGGCAGGCGGAGGGAGATGTTGCCGGCGGTGGCCGGCACCCAGCCGAGCGCGTCCATCCGCCGGCCGGCGGCGCGGATCGCCTCGGTCGCGGGTTCGGGGATGGAAACCATGGCCAAGCCGCCGGGGGTCAAGCCGCCGCCGGGCGCGAACCGGCGGCCGTCGCTCAGGCCGCGGGGCGGCCGGTGGTCGTGGTGGTCGCCGTCGGATGGGCCGTGGTGGCGGCCGGGCCGGGGAGGGTGCCGGCGGGCGGCGCGCTCTCGGCGGTCATGGAGGCGTCACCCTCCTTCTCATCTTCCTTGATGTTCGCCTTGAAGGACTTGATGCCCTTGGCAACGTCGCCCATGAGGCCGCTGATCTTGCCGCTCCCGAAGAGCAGCAGAACAACCGCCAACACGATCAACCAATGCCAGATGCTGAAGGAACCCATCGTCGCGCCTCGATCCCGTGGTGCTTATGAAGGACGGAACCCTACCGCATCCCGGCTCCGAACAGAAGCCGCCATGCCTTTCGGGTTCCGGCCGGAACGATCCACCCCTGTGGAGACGTTCCGCGGCGGCGCATCCGCTCGAGGCGAAGGCCTTCCGCCGCGCCTTCCATGTGGGGAGCGCGAGGGGCGGGCGCAATGCCGGATGGCCGGCATCGCGACCGCGCGTCAGCGGCAGACCCGCTGCGTCACCTGGCGGAATCGGACCCGGCCCCAGCGGTCGCGGTAGCGGACGTTGCGGGTCTCGTTCCAGCAGCGCGGGCCGCGGCGATAGCGGCCCGAGCTGCGGTATTGGGCGAGCTGCACCCCGTCCTCGTCCGACTCCGCCTCGGCGGCCTGACGGGAGGCCAGGGCCTCGGCCTCGGCGCTCGGCATGGGGCCGCGCGCAAGGCCCGTGGTATCGCCCAGGATGCCGGCCTGCGCGGTGGCGGCGAGGCCGAGCGTGGCGGTCAGCGCGCTCGCGAGACCCATGAACATCAAACGACGGCGTTCCATTTCTCTTCTCCTCAAGTCCGTGACCGCAAGACACCATCGGATTCGGGCGCCAGAAGGTCCGAGCCGTGGCAAACGCGCCCTCAGTGCAACGCTGCGCAACCGAACGTTCCAAACTCGTTCCGGGTTTCCTTCGACCAAAGGCAGTTCGGGCGATGGCGGCATGTAACCTTCCGCGCCGCGGCGGCGTTCACCCGGTCATCCTTCACATCAAAGGAAGCCCGAGATGAACCGCTATCTCGTCATGATTCCCATGCTCGCACTGAGCCTCGGCCTCGCGGCCTGCGACGATCCGCCGGGCCCCGCCGAGCAGGCCGGCCGCCAGATCGACCGCGCCGGCGAGCGCCTCCGCGACGCCGTGGACCCGCCCCGCGGGCCGGTGGAGCGCGCCGGCCGGGCCATCGACCGGGCGGTGGACTGACGCGGTGCCGAAGCCCGCGCGCCAGAGAGGCGCGAATTCCGGAGGGTATTCTTAAAATATCGAAAGGATTGCTCCGAAACTATCGAAAGTAATATAGGTATTGAGCCCGCCTGTCAGGGCCGTCAGTATCGTGCCCGGGTTCGGGTCGAGGTGGATAGATGGTCAACATCGCCGTGCTCGGATGCGGATTCGTGGCCGACTTCTATATGGCGACGCTCCATCGGCATCCGACGTTTCGGGCCACCAGCTGTTATGACATCCGGCCCGGCAGGCTCCAGGCCTTCGCCACGAGGCATCGTCTCCGCCCGGCCGCCGGTCTCGACGCCATCCTAGCGGATTCGTCGATCGACATGGTGTTCAACCTCACCAATCCCCGCAGCCATCTGGCCGTGACGAAGGCCTGCATCGAGGGCGGCAAGGCGGTCTACTCCGAAAAGCCGCTGGGGATGACCTTTGCCGAGGCTTCGGAACTTCTGCGCCTCACCCGGCTGCACGGCGTGCCGCTGGCCTGTGCGCCGAGCAGCCTGCTGGGCGTGGCCGCCCAGACCGCCGGGAGGGCCCTGAGGGAGGGGGCGATCGGCAAGGTCCGCCTCGTCTATGCAAATTTCGACGACGGAATGGTCCACCGCCTCGATCCCGGTCGCTGGCGCAGCGCCTCAGGTGCCCCTTGGCCGGCCCGGGACGAGTTCGAAACGGGCTGCACCTTCCAGCATGCCGGCTACCTGCTGACCTGGCTGGCCGCCTTCTTCGGCCCGGCCCGGCACGTCCAGGCCTTTGCCAGCTGCCGGATCCCGGACAAGGGCATCGCGGTCGATGCCATGGCGCCCGACTTCTCCGTGGGATGCATCGAATACGACGACGACGTGGTCGCCCGCGTGACGTGCAGCATCGTCGCGCCCGCGGACAAATCCCTGGTCGTGATCGGCGACGAGGGGATCCTCAGCATCCGGAACGTGCGGGACGACAACGCCCCCGTCTATCTCCAGCGCACGCCGCGGAACCGTGTCATGGCGAGGCTGGGACACGGTTGGAACGGGTTCCAGGATAGGGTGGAGAGCGTCCTGCGCCTGCCGTTCTCGCTCCGCTTCCAGGTCTCGCGCCGCTACCCGCCCGTGCGGCGGCCGGAGTTCCGGAACTCCGGCGGCAACAAGCCCATCGATTTCCTGCGGGGGCCGGAGGAATTCGCCGAGGCGATCCGCGAGGACAGGCCGTGCCGCCTCTCGCCCGAGCTCGGCCTGCACATCACCGAGCTGGTCGAGGCGCTTCAGCACCCCGAACGCAGCGAGGGCGGAGGCCGCCGGCGGATCGTCTCGAGCTTCGATCCCATCGCGCCCATGCCCTGGGCGGTCTGATCGACCGCGGGACAATTCGGCCGCGATCCTTCGCGCCTCTTCCTGGGATCAGCTCTCCGGCCGGATTCCCAGCCGCCGCACGATCGGTCCCCAATGGGCCACCTCGTCGCGGATGAGCGTCGCCAGCGCGGCCGGCGGCGTGCCCAACGGCTCGAAGCCCGCCGCCTCCAGCGCGCGGCCCGTCTCGGGGTTGGACAGCGCGCGGCCGGCCTCCAGGCCCAGCCGCGCCAGGCGGTCGGCCGGCGTGCCCCGAGGGGCGAAGAGGCCGATCCAGGCATAGAC
This sequence comes from Roseococcus sp. SYP-B2431, assembly GCF_004336745.1. Classification (GTDB taxonomy): domain Bacteria; phylum Pseudomonadota; class Alphaproteobacteria; order Acetobacterales; family Acetobacteraceae; genus Roseococcus. The sequence goes on along the minus strand of NZ_SJXD01000028.1, from coordinate 181,983 downwards.
GCCCGCCGCCGGCTCGCCCTGCGCGGCCAGCATGGGCACGTCGGGGAGCTGCGCCATCCGCGCGTCGCCCGAGACGCCGAGCGCCCGCACCTGGCCTGCCCGCACCTGGCCGAGCACCGAGCCGGCGGCGGCCGCCATGAGCTGGATGCGCCCGGCCACGATCTCCGTCACGGATTGCGGCACCGAGCGGAAGGGGACATGGGTCATCTCCATGCCGAGCCGGGCGGCCATCTCCGCCACCACCAGGTGTCCCGTGCTGCCGGCCCCGACCGAGCCGTAGTTCAGCTTCCCGGGATTGGCCTTCGCATAGGCCACCAGCTCGGCCACGTCGTTCACCGGCACGCCCGGATTCACCGCCAGCACGAAGGGCATGCGCGCCAGCAGCGAGACGGGAACCAGCTCCGTCACCGGATCGTAGGGCAGCTGCGGGTTGAGGATCTTCGCGATCGAGCCCGGCCCGCCGATGGTCACGCCGAGCGTGTGGCCGTCCGTCGCCTTGGCGGTCGCGTCGGCGCCGATCGTGCCGCCGCCGCCGGCGCGGTTGTCGATGACGAAGGGCTGGCGGAAGGCCTGGGCGAGGTGGTTGCTGACCGCGCGGGCCGCGATGTCCGGCGTGGAGCCGCCGGGGAAGCTCACGATGACGCGCACCGGCCGGTCCGGCCAGGCGGGCTGGGCGAGCGCGGGCGTCGCGAGAGCGGGAAGCGCGAGCAGGGCGCGGCGTGTGGCTGACATTCTCGATCCTCCGTCGTCCGGGAACTTATGCCCTCAACGCCCCGCGAGATCGAGCCGGCGCGAAGCACGATGGGGCGCGATGAAGCCATGCGCGGCGAAGACGGTGTTGCCGTAGTCGCCGACGCGGGGGAACCAGACGCGCACCTCGCTCCAGTCGTTGCGCGGCGAGACGTCGAGCACCGGCTGGTCGCGCGCCACGCGGCCCCGACCCGAGCCGCTCGCCCAATTGGCGTGGTCCACGCGGATCTCGCGCGGGGAGACGACGCGCGCCACGACCGCCACATGCCCGGAGGGCAGCCGCGACGTGCGGGCGAGCACGATCACGCTGCCCGGCGCGGGCCGGCCGCCGCGGAGGTAGCGGCCCTCCGCGGCGGCCCACCATTGCCAGGCGTCGCCGCGCAGATCGATGCCGGAGCGGGCGCGGGCATAGGGCACGCAGGAGAGGTCGAGATTGGCGCCGGGATCCGGCACGCCGGCGATGGTCGGCCTGCGGACATGGCTCGAGCCGCAGCCCGCGAGCGCCGACAGCAGGCCGAGAAGGAGCACGCCCCGCCGCATCGACGGGAAGCACGCGATCGCCACTGGAAAGAACCCCCTGGGCGCTTCCCCCGAAGCGCTGGACCGATATTGCCAGGATCGCCGCCGGATGGCGAGGACGACGTGGCGCTAAGGCTCGAAATCCAGGCTGAGCGGCCCCATCCCCGGCCCCACCCATTGCTCGGCGAAGCCCACCTGGCCGGTCTCGGCGCTGGCCCAGAAGCGGTTCGTCACGGGCGGGAATCCGCGCACGCGGCAGCGCTCCTCCACCAGGATCATGCCCTCCTCGGTGCGCGCCGCGCGCAGGCGGCAATCGAAGGCGACGCCGAAGCGCATCGTCTCCGGGCTGCGCGAGGCGCCGGAGACATCGACGAGCCGCCGTACCTCGGCGCCGCGCTCCAGCAGGGCGCGCGGATCGTCCAGCGGATCGGGCCCGTCGAAGCGCGTGGCCATGACGATCTGCGGCAGCCCCGCCGTCGCCACCACGCGCGGCCCGTCGGTCGCGACCACCACGCCGCCCGGCGCGCGCCACATGCGGCGCTCGCCCTGCTGCTGGATGAGCACGGCATTGGCGGCGCGGCGGCCCAGCGCGAACCGGACCTGCGGGCCTTCGCCATCCTCCTCGCTCTCGGCCTCGGCGATGGCGAGGCGGTCGGGCTCGCTCTCGCCGCCCTGGAAGAGGCGCGTCAGCTCGGCCAGGGGCGAGCTTCGGCCGCAGGCCGACAGCGGAACCAGCAGGAGAAGGAGCAGCAGTCGCATCGCCGCAGACTAGAAAGGCGAATGGCATGTAACGAGGGGGTGTCTTGCCCCCGCCGGTCAAAACCCCCACAGACGCGCCGCCATGTCCCCGCTCGCCCCCTTTTCTCTCGCCCAGGCCAGACGCATCGTCGTCAAGATCGGCTCTGCCCTCCTGGTGGAGAAGGCGGAGCCGCGCGTCGGCTGGCTCGATTCCGTGGCGGCCGACATCGCCGCCCTGCGGACGCGCGGCGTCGAGGTGGTGGTCGTCTCCTCGGGCGCGGTGGCGCTGGCGCGCGGCACGCTCGGCCTGACGCGCAAGGTGTTGCGGCTGGAGGAGAAGCAGGCCGCCGCCGCGGTTGGCCAGATCCGGCTGGCCGGCGCCTGGGACCATGCGCTCTCGGCGCATGGCCTGCGGGCCGCGCAGCTGCTGCTCACGCTGGAGGACAGCGAGGACCGCCGCCGCTATCTCAATGCCCGCGCCACGCTGGCGACGCTGGCCGAGCTGGGCTGCGTGCCGGTCATCAACGAGAACGACACGGTGGCCACGGCCGAGATCCGCTTCGGCGACAACGACCGCCTCGCCGCCCGCGTGGCCGAGATGATCTCGGCCGACGCGCTGATCCTGCTCTCGGACATCGACGGGCTCTACACCGCCGATCCGCGCAAGGATCCGGCCGCCGCGCATCTGCCGGTCGTGGAGCGCCTGACCGACGAGATCATGGCCATGGGCGGCGATCCGCCTCCCGGCTACTCCTCCGGCGGCATGCGCACCAAGCTGATCGCGGCGCGCATCGCCACGGGCGCGGGCTGCGCCATGGCGATCGCGCTGGGCCATGCGCCGCACCCGCTGGCGCGGCTGGAATCCGGCGAGCGCTGCACCTGGTTCCTGGCCTTGCCCGAGGGCCGCACGGCGCGCAAGCGCTGGATCGGCGGCTCCTTGCAGCCGCACGGCGCGCTGGTGGTCGATGCCGGCGCGGGCAGGGCGCTGCTGCGCGGCGGCTCGCTGCTGCCGGCCGGGGTGCGCGCGGTGACGGGCGATTTCTCGCGCGGCGATGCGGTGAGCGTGCGGGACGAGGCGGGGCGCGAGCTGGCCCGCGGCCTCTCCGCCTATGACGCCGCGGATGCTGCCCGCATCGCCGGCCATCGCAGCGCCGAGATCGATGCGCTGCTGGGCTGGCGTGGCCGCGACGAGCTCGTCCACCGCGACGATCTGGTCCTCGCCTCCGATCGGCCGGGCGAAGCCGGCCGTGGATCGGCGGCGCAGCCCGCCTCCGATCAGCCGGGCGAAGCCGGCCGTGAATCGGTCGCGCAGCCCGCCTCCGATCGGCCGGGCGAAGCCGGCCGTGAATCGGTCGCGCAGCCCGCGTCCGATCGGTCCGGCGAAGCCGGCCGTGAATCGGCCGCGCAGCCCGCGTCCGATCGGTCCGGCGAAGCCGGCCGTGAATCGGCGGCGCAGCCCGTCTCCGATCGGCCGGGCGAAGCCGGCCGTGAATCGGCCGCGCACAAGCAACAAAGGTAGAGAATGTTCGACGCATTCCTGATGGGCCTCATCGAGGGCCTCACCGAGTTCCTGCCCATCTCCTCCACCGGCCATCTGATCCTGCTGGGCGAGCTGCTCGGCTTCCAGGGCCCGCCGGGCAAGGTCTTCGAGATCTCCATCCAGCTCGGCGCCATCCTCGCGGTGGTCGTGGTCTTCTGGCCGAAGCTGCTGGACGTGCTGCGGCACATGTGGCGCCCACGCACGCCGCAGCGCTACTTCGCCATCAACATCCTCCTCGCCTTCCTGCCCGCGATGGTCATCGGCGCGACGCTGCACGGCACGATCACCGCGCTGCTCTTCAACCCCTATGTGGTCTGCGTGGCGCTGATCCTGGGCGGCATCGCCATCATCGCGATCGAGCGGAAGATGCCGGAACCGAGCATCCATTCCGTCCCCGAGATCGGCCCGCTGGCCGCCGTGCTGATCGGCTTCGGCCAGGCGCTGGCGATGATCCCGGGCACCTCGCGCTCCGGCGCCACCATCATCACGGCGCTGCTCTGCGGCGTGGACCGCAGGACGGCGGCCGAGTTCAGCTTCGTCCTCGCCATCCCGACCATGCTCGCGGCCACGGCCTATTCGCTGCTGAAGGCGCGGCACGAGCTGTCCATGGACGGGATGTCGCTGATCGCCGTGGGCTTCGTGACGGCCTTCGTGGTGGCGCTGGCGACGGTGAAGGCGGTTCTGGCCGTGATCGGGCGGATCGGCTTCACGCCCTTCGGCTGGTACCGCATCGCCCTCGGCGTGGTGATGCTGGCGGTGCTGCTGCTGGGGTAGGCTCGCGGCGGGGGGTGGCAGGCGGGCAACCTGCCCTGGCCCCAGGCGTTCATCGCGCATCCGCTCCCTAGGGGCGGAGGACGTGCCGGCCACGGCGCGCCCCTTTCCGGTCTGCGACCGGCTCCCCCACGACCCGGGCAAGGCGACGCGCCCGGGCAGCGATCTCCGAGGAGACCCACATGCGCAAAAGCACCTGGCTCACCGCCGCCTTCGGCACCGTCCTGCTCGCCGCCCCCGCTTTGGCGCAGATGCAGCCATACGGGGCGCCCGGCCGCAGCGACTCGCTCACCGAGATGGAGCGCGAGCGTCGCAATTCCGGCCCGCCCTCCGTCCCCATGCAGAACCGCGACGGCGCCGTCGCCGACGACATCGACGCGCGGGGCGTGCAGGATTGGCTGATGCAGGCCAAGGCCGCCATCGGCCGGGGCAATCTCGGCCAGGCCAACGAGTTCCTGGAGCGGGCCGAGACCCGCCTGCTGAGCCGGAGCACCGAGCCGTCGCGGGCCGGCACCCCGGCGGCGGGGCCGCGCATCAGTTCCATCTCCAGCGCCCGCGAGGCGCTGCGCAAGCGCGACCGCCAGGAGGCCATGCGGCAGATCGAGATGGCGCTCCGCGGCGCCTGATCCAGGCTGGACGGCCCGAAGGCCGGGGAGGGCGCCGCCCTCCCCGGCTTTTTTGCGCCTCGCCGGCAGACGGCCCGGTGTTGTAGAAGGGGCGGGCAGGAGAAGACCCTGATGGAAACGGTTCGGACCTCCGGTCCGACGCCCGAGATCTACATCACCGAGGAGCTGGAGCGCCGGCCGCCGAGGCGCGACGATCCGCTGCGCGAGAAGCGCGCCCTCCAGGAGCTGGCCGGGCTGATGGCGGAGCAGCCGGAGCGGGTGCTGCCGCGCTTCGTCGATCTTGCCATGGAGATGACCGGCGGCGTCTCCGCCGGCCTCAGCCTCCTCCAGGAGACGCCCGCGCCGGGCCTCTTCCGCTGGCGCCACCTGCGCGGCCTGCTCGCGCCCTTCGAGGATTCGGCGACGCCGGGCGACAGCAGCCCCTCCGCCGTCACCCTCGCCCGGGGCGCGCCGGTTCTGGCGCGGCATCCGGAGCGGCTCTACGGCTGGATCGCCGAGGGCGGATTCGAGCTGCCCGAGATCCTGCTGATCCCGCTGAACCTCGGCGGCGAGACCCCCCTCGGCACGCTCTGGATCGTCGCCGGGGCCGAAGGGCATTTCGACGGCGGGGATGCCCGGGCGATGACGGAGCTGGCCGGCTTCGTGGGCATCGCCATGCGGATGGTGCGGACGGAAGGTCGGCTGCAGCGCGCGCTGGCCGACCAGGAGACGCTGGCGCGCGAGATCAGCCACCGGCTGAGGAACCTGTTCTCCGTCGTTGACGGCATGGTCCGGCTCAGCGCCCGCACGGCGGGCACGAAGGAAGATCTGGCGGAGAAGATCTCGGGCCGCATGCGGGCCCTCGCCATGGCGCATGCGCTGGTCCGCCGCGGATCGCGCGACGCCGCCAGCCCCACCTCGGACCTGCGTGTGCTGGTGGAGCAGATCGTTCGGCCGCACGAGGATCCGGCACCCGGCGCGCCGCACCGCTTCACCTGGTCCGGCCCGCCGGTGCGCTGCGGCGAGCAGGCGGTGGCCGGCCTCGCGCTGGTGCTGCACGAGCTCGCGGCGAATGCCGCCCAGTATGGCGGGCTGGCGACCCGGGAGGGCCGCGTGGAGATCTCCTGGCGGTTCCTGGGCGGGCAGTTCGTCCTGAACTGGGCGGAGCAGGGCGGCCCTCCGGTGGCGGCGCCGCCGGAAGCGCGGGGCTTCGGCGCGACGATGGTGGAGGACATCGTGGTCCAGCGCCTCATGGGCGGTCTGGACCTCGACTGGCGGCCGCAGGGGCTGGTCGTGACGATCACGCTGTCGCCGGCCAACCTGGCGATCTGAGACGGATACCCGGAAGCCGGCGCCGGGCTGGCCTTCGAAAAGATTCGGTTTCGCCGCGGCGTTAGCCGGCCGTTAACCGGCCCCGGTCCATGTCCATGGCGACACAGGACCGGACCCGCAGGATGCAGGACACCTCACTGGCCGCGAAGGGCGTATCGCCCGGCGGACCGGCGCGCTGGATTCAGATCCACGGCGCCTTCCCATCTTCGATCATCACGCCCGAGGCCCCGGCCGCGCGCCCGCCATCCCCTGGGGCCTCCGCGCGCAGGCGCTGATTCGCACGACCCGACCACATACCGCGCCGCCCGGCGGGCGCCGACAGACGAGGAAAAACACCCATGTCGCTCAACTCCGTGAACACAAATATGGGCGCGATGGTCGCGCTCCAGTCGCTGAACCGGACCAGCGCCGAGATGGAGGCGACGCAGAAGCGCATCTCCACCGGCTTCCGCGTCTCCGACGCGCGGGACGACGGCGCGGCCTATGCGGTGGCCGAGCGCATCCGTGGCGACCTCGCCTCCACCACCTCGGCCAACCAGCAGCTCGGCGGCATCAAGGGGCTGCTCGACACCACGCGCACCGGCCTCGAGAACATCTCGACCGTGCTGAAGGACGTGAAGTCCACCGTGGTGGCCCTTTCGGACGCGAACATCACGCCCGCCCAGCGCAGCCAGTACATCGCCTCGCTGAAGGAGAAGTTCAGCCAGATCTCCAACTTCGTGACGGACACGACCTATAACGGCCAGTCCATGCTGAACACGACGGCGACGGTGGGCGACACCGGCACGACGCTCGGCGAGATCAAGACGGTCCGCAACGGCGAGGGCGCGACCTATTCCTTCGCGCGCATCGCCACCCAGGGCGTCAACGGCCAGGCCGGATTCACCGCGCTGACCAATCTCGGCATGACGACCGCCGGCGTGGCGGCCGGCACCACGCTCGCCAATGCCATCAGCAGCTTCGCGGACGCGCTGACCACGGGCGGGGCGGTGAACGTCGCGATCAACAACACGCTGACGGCGCTGAACAACCTCGGCAGCTATAGCCGCTACGTCGACACGCAGATCAACTTCAACAAGGCGAAGATGGACGCGCAGGAGGCGGGCATGGGCGCGCTGATCGACGCGGACCTGGCGAAGGAATCGGCGCGGCTGCAGTCGCTGCAGATCCGCCAGCAGCTGGGCAGCCAGGCGCTGGGCATCGCCAACCAGGCACCGCAGATGCTGCTGTCGCTGTTCAAGGGGTGAGGGGCGGGGCGGCCCCCGGGGCAATGACAGGCGCCGCCCCGGACGTGATCAGTCGCGCTGGAGGCACATGGCCACGCCCATGCCGCCGCCGATGCACAGCGTGGCGAGGCCCTTCTTCGCGTCGCGGCGCTGCATCTCGTAAAGCAGCGTCGTCAGCACGCGCGCGCCGCTGGCGCCGATCGGATGGCCCAGCGCGATCGCGCCGCCGTTCACGTTCACCTTGGACGTGTCCCAGCCGAGATCCTTGTTCACCGCGCAGGCCTGCGCCGCGAAGGCCTCGTTGGCCTCGATCAGGTCGAGGTCGCCGATCGTCCAGCCGGCCTTTTCCAGCGCCTTGCGGCTCGCCGGGATGGGGCCCGTGCCCATGATCGAGGGGTCCACGCCCGCCGTCGCCCAGCTCTTGATGGTCGCGAGCGGCTTGATCCCGCGCCGCCTCGCCTCCTCGGCCGACATCACCACCAGCGCTGCCGCGCCGTCGTTGATGCCCGAGGCATTGCCGGCGGTCACCGTGCCGTCCTTCGCGAAGGCCGGGCGCAGCTTGGCGAGGACTTCGGCGGTGGTGTCGGGCTTCGGATACTCGTCGTCGGAGACGACCGTGTCGCCCTTGCGGCCCTTCACCGTCACCGGCGCGATCTCGTCCCTGAAGCGGCCGGCCTTCATGGCCTCGCCCGCCTTGCGCTGGGAGTTCGCCGCGAACTCGTCCTGCTCGCCGCGCGTGAGCTGGTACTTCTGCGCGACGTTCTCGGCCGTGCTGCCCATGTGGTAGCCGTGAAAGGCGTCCCACAGCCCGTCCTTCAGCATCGTGTCGGTGAGTTCGAGGGCGCCCATCTTCTGCCCGCCGCGCAGGTTCTGCGCATGCGGCGCCTGGCTCATGCTCTCCTGGCCGCCGGCGACGACGATCTTGGCGTCGCCGGTCGCGATCTGCTGCGCGGCCAGCGCCACCGCCCGCAGGCCCGAGCCGCAGAGCTGGTTGATGCCGAAGGCCGTCCGCTCGACCGGGATTCCGGCGTTCACCGCGGCCTGCCGGGCCGGGTTCTGGCCGGCATTGGCGGTGAGAATCTGGCCGAGGATCACCTCGTCCACCTCCTCGGGGGACACGCCCGCGCGGCTCAGCGCCGCCTCGATTGCGACCTTGCCGAGCTCATGGGCGGGAAGGGAGGCGAGCGCGCCGTTGAAGCTGCCGACGGGCGTGCGTGCGGCGGAAGCGATGACGATGTCGGTCATGGGTTCTCTCCCAGGGTTGGGCGTCACTCTGCATCTGGGGGCGGCCAGCGTCCAGTTGGAGGGGGCGCGCCCTCGTCTCGGGGACGGCGATGCGACAGGAACCTACAGCGCCGCCAGCCAGTCCCCCAGCGGCCGCCACAGCGCAGCCTCGGCGCCCTGGCCGGCGACCATGCCGATATGCCCGGCCTGCGCGACATGGGTCACCGCCCCCGGGATCGCCGCGGCCAGCGGCAGGGCCGAGCCCGGCGGCACGATGCGGTCGCGCGCCGGGATCGCGACGAAGGCGGGGCCGCGCCAGTCGCGCGGGAGCACCGGCAGGCCGGCCACCGCCCATGCGCCGCGGGCTGGCGCGTTCTCGCCGTACCAGCCGCCGAGCGTCTCGCGCGCCACGGGCGCGGGGAGCGGCACGCCGTCGTTCAGCCAGTCCTCCAGCGCGACGAAGCGCCGGGCGCGGTCGCCGGCGGGGTCGAGCCGCGAGAAGGCGCGGAACTTCTCCGGGATGGCGTAGGGGTCGAGCATGGCGAAGAGGCTCTGCAGCATGTCGACGCCGAGCGCGCCGGCCGGTTCCATCAGCGGCTCCAGCCCCGGCAGCAGGCGCGCGAGGCCGCCCGCCTGCGGGTCGGCGGAGAAGTCCCAGGGCGTGGCGAGCAGGGCGAGCGCCGCCACGCGGTCGGGCCGGCGGAGCGCGGCGGCCAGCGCCAGCAGCCCGCCCATGCAGTAGCCGGCCAGCACCAGCCCCGCCGGCGCCGCCGTCAGCGCGCGCTCCAGCCGGCCGGCGATGTGGTCGGTGAGGGTGAAGCGCCGCTCGACCGGCCCGGGCCAGCCCCAGTCCAGCAGCAGCGGCCGGAAGCCGCGCCCCGCGAGGTGCCGCATGAGCGAGGCGCCCTCGTCGAGGTCCAGAACGTAATGCCGGTTCACCAGCGAGGGTACGAAGAGCACCGGCCGCCCTTTGCCGCCGTAATCCAGCAGCCGCGCCGAGCCCTCGCTCCACAGCACCGGCGGATCGGACAGGGCGCGGAGATGCGGGTGGCGGCGATAGGCGGCGAGGCCCCTCAGCAGCGCGGCGTCCTGTCGCCAGAGCCGCCGCAGAACGGCGGCCCGGAAGGCCTCAGGGCTTGGGGCGCCGGGCTCGAGGCTGGCGAGGGCGCGGGCGATCCGCGCCGCCTCCGCCTGGCCCGCCTTCGAGCGCGGCCAGCCGCCGTTCCAACTCGGCCAGCCGGGCGCGAAGGGCGGCATCCCCGGGAGCGGCCCCCCCGGGGATGGCGCCCCCGGGGATGGCTCCCCCGGCGATGGCTCCAGGGGCGAGCTCGTCAGCGCGGCCAGGCCCCGCGCCGCGCCCAGCATCAGGTGCAGCGGAAGGGGCCGCGGGCCGCGGCGGCTCCGGGCCGAAGGTGAAGGGGGAAGGCTCATGCGGCCACTTCGCCGCCGCCATCCGGGCCGACATGTACGACGCCTGGGCCCGCCAGAAGGCCGACATCAGCGCGACGGACGAGGCCCAGGCCTCGGCCAGCTCCGCGTCCCGGCCGAGCGCCGCCAGCTCGCTCTCCCACAGGGCGATCCAGTCGGCGGCCAGTCGATCGAGATCCTCGGGTCGGTCCATCCATGCCCATGACTAAGCTTGAAATTCCAGCCATGCGAAGGTTGCTCGCATCCCTTGGTGCACGTGCTACGCTCGCGCGGGAACAAATGCCAGACCACAACGCCTGACCACTGAACGCCTGACCACCGAACGCCTGACTGGGGGAACGCCGCATGCCCGACCAACCGGCAGACATCAAACCCGCGACGCCTCCTGTCGTCGTGAAGAAGTACGCCAACCGCCGCCTCTACAACACGGAAAGCAGCAGCTACGTCACGCTCGAGGATCTGGCCCAGATGGTGCGGCTGGGGCGCGATTTCGTGGTCTACGACGCCAAGTCGGGCGACGACATCACCCGCTCGGTCCTGACACAGATCATCGTCGAGGAGGAGTCCAAGGGCAGCCACCTCCTGCCCGAGAGCTTCCTCCGCCAGCTGATCGGCTTCTACGGCGACAGCCTGCAAGGCGTGCTGCCGCGCTACCTGGAGGCCACCATGTCCGGCTTCGCGCGCCAGCAGGAGGAAATCCGGCGCGGCATGGAGCAGGCGCTGAAGCCCTTCTCCATCGAGGAGATCAGCCAGCGCAACATGGCGATGCTGGAGCGCGCCATGGGGCTCTTCACGCCGTTCCAGGCGGGCGGCGCCCGCAGCGAGCTCGAGACGCTCAAGGCGGAGAACGCGGCGCTCAAGGCCGAGCTGGCGGCGCAGAAGGGGCGCTAGCCCTCAGATCGGATCGCCGGAACGCCAGCCTGCCCACCCGGCACGCAGGAGCTTCGGCCCGGGATCAGAGCCGCGGTCCCGGCCCGTCGTCGCCGGGCGGGGCGCATTCCTCGATCGGCTTGCCGATCGCCGCCACCCGGTCGCCTTCGCGGAAGCAGCCGGCGCGCCAGTTGCCGCGGAACCAGCCGCCCTCCACGCTGTAGAACTCGCCGGGCCCGTCGGGCAGCCCCTCGCGGAACTCGCCGCGGAAGAGGTTGCCGTTGATCCAGAACATCACGCCGCGCCCGTGGCGCCGGCCCTGCCGCCACTCGCCGTCGTAGCGGCCCGTGGGGAAGACGCGCAGGCCGCGCCCCTGCTCCCGGCCTTCCTGGAACTCGCCCTGGTAGATCTCGCCGGTGGATTCGAGATAGGTGCCGATGCCGTGCATCCGGCCGCGCGCCATGGTGCCGACGTAGCGCTCGCTGCCCGGCTCGCCCTCGCGCTTGTAGTTCCAGCCGAGCACGCCCTCGCCCTGGGCCGGGCCCTCGGGGCAGGTGCCGGTCCAGCGGACGGTCTCCTCCTGCTGAGGGTTGGGGTTCCAGACCCAGCAGCCGTTTTCCGCGTCCACGGTCCAGCCGGGATGGCCCGGCGAGGCGATGGCATCCGCCGCGGGCGGCGCCGGGCGCGGCCGCGCCGGCGGGCTGGTCTGGGCCGCGGCGGCGCCCGTCACGGCCAGGAAGAGAAGACACCAACGCATCGCCAGACTCCTTGTCATCCGCAACCGGTCATCCGCCTCGGCGGAGCGCCGCCACACTGAGCGCCAATCCGCCGCCGAGCGCCACCGCTGCCAGGGCGACGGGCAGGCCCCAGCCCGGCACCGATTCCAGCAGCAGCCCGCCGAGCGGCGCACCCAGGGCGCCGCCCAGCAGATAGGCCGTGTTCAGCCCCGCCATGCCCAACGCGCGAGCGGGGCCCGCGAAGCGCTGCACCGCGCGGACCATCCCCAGCGTATAGATCGAGCCCGCCGCGCCGCCCCAGACGGCCAGAACCGGCCAGATCCCCCAGCCCGGCGCCAGCCAGGGCCAGAGCAGCGAGCCTACCGCCACCACCACGGCGCAGCCGAGCAGGGCGCGATGCGTGCCCAGCCGGTCGGCCATCATGCCCACCGGGTACTGCGCCAGCATATTGCCGAATCCCGTCGCCACCACGACCGAGGCCGCGGCCGCGGCGGCCATCCCCAGCGCCAGCCCCTGCACCGGGAAGACCGCGCCCGCCGAGCCTTCCAGCGCGCCGCAGAGCATCGCGGCCCCCGAGGGCGCGATCATCATCAGCGCCACCGGCCTGAGCCGGAGGAAGGTGAGCCGCATGCGGCGCGGCACCGCGCCCGGCGGCTCGCACAGGGCGAGCGTCAGCGCCAGGCCCAGGCCCATGATCAGCGCCGAGCCTAAGAAGGCCTCGTTGCGGACGCCGAAGAACCACAGTGCAGCCGGCCCGCCGCCGATCGCGGCCGAGACGAAGGTCTGGTAGATGCCGAGGAACTGCCCCTCACGTCCCACGGGCGCCATGGCGCCCGCGATGGCGTCCGAGCTGGTCCAGGTCAGGCAGGAGGCCACGCCCAGCACGGAGCCCAGCACGAACCAGAGCGGGATCGCGGGGTTGGTGCCAAGCCCGGCCAGGGCCAGCATCGAGAGCACCACCGCCAGCTGGTGCATCCGCAGCGCGCCGCCCACCCGCCCGGCGAGCCAGGGCGAGAGGGGTGCGGCCAGCAGCGCGGCGACCCAGACGGAGGCGGCATAGAGCCCGACCAGCGCCGGCGAGGCGCCGCGCTCGGTCAGCAGCACGGAGGCGAGCGGCACGCTCATCCAGACGCCGGCGAAGGCGCAGGTAGCGGCCGCCACGAAGACGGGAAACTGGATGCCGCGCGGAATGGGCGCGGCCCCCGTTCCGGACAGGGGGGTGACGGACATGGAATGCTCGGCGCCTTGGGGCGCCTCCTCGGTCATGGGTTGCGGGTCGGCAGGCGCGGCCTCAGCCGCGTTTCAGCCCGCATGGTCCGGCGGCGAGCGGCGTCGCCCGCCACGTGGGGAGAGCCGCACGCGAAAGGAGGCGAGATGAGCGCATGCCCGGGATGTGCCCGAGCGCGTCGCGGCAAGTCAAATGCGGCAGGGCTGCCACCCGCGCGGCGCATGGCCCTCGGGGGGCTCGCTCTGCGCGCGGCCGCCCGGCCGGGAGTCCCAATGTCAGCCCGGATGGGTGAGGCTGGTCCAAAGCGCGACAAAGCCGGTCAGCGCCTCCTCCGGCGTCTCCGGCAGCAGCGCCGCATAGAGGCCGCGCCCGCGCCCGGCCGTCGGATGGTCGCGATGGAAGATGCGGTCGAAGCCCAGCTCCCGCAGCATGTGCTTCACGGCCTCGGGATTAGGCGCCCAACCGGCCACCGCGGCGCCATAGGCCGTCGGCAGGGTATGCGCCATCATGACGGGCCGGTTCTCCTCCATCCCGTCCTGGATGGTCTCGATCAGCAGCAGTCGCGAGGTGATGGCGCGCAGCCCCTTCAGCGCGGCGATCGGGTTGAAGAGCTGCGTGAAGAACTCCGTCGCCACGACGACGTGGAACTGGCCGAAGGACGGCTCGAAGCCGCGCGGATCCATGACCCGGGTCTCGATGCCCAGGCCGGTCTCGCGGGCGGCGAACTCGGTCGCCGCCTGGGCGACCGAGCCGGGCAGGGTCCAGGCCAGATGGTCCGTGGCCACCACGCGCGCCGCGCCGCGGCGCTTCGCGGCGAGGCTGAAGGCGCCGTTCCAGGCGCCGACCTCGATCACCTCGGCCCCCGCGAGGTTGATCGGCCCGAACAGCGCCTCTTCCAGCCGCGCGAGCTCGGCCTCGGTCTGGAGCCCGGGCGTCACGAGGTCCGGACCGAGGCGGATGCTCTGCAGCCAGCGGTAGGACGCCACGCCGCTCATCGCCGCACCTCGGCGGCCAGGGCGGCGACCATCCCCGGCGCATCCAGCTCCCGCCATTCGGGGCCGAGGCGCTCGACGAGGGCGAGATCGGCCTCCGGTGTCAGGCAGGCATAGATCCCGCGGGTCATCGGCGTCCCGGGCGGGTGGGGATAGTGGCGGTAGAGGAGGCGGGCGAAGCCCAGCGACTGGAGCAGGTGCAGCATCAAGGCGGGATTCGGCCCCCACCAGTTGGTGGGGTCGTTGTTCAGGATGGTGCCCGGGTAGAAGACCATGCCCGGCTGGGTCCGGTCCGCCAGGTCCTGATGGGTCTCGATCAGGAGGAGCTGGCCCGTGACCGCGCGCATGCGCTGCAGCACGTCGATCGGGTCGAACAGGTGGTAGAAGACGCCGAGGAAGAGCACGATGTCGAAGGTGCCGATCGCGGGCGTGATCTGCGTCGGGTCGATCAGCAGGGAATCGATGTCGAGGCCGAGCTCGTCGCGCGCCAGCTCGAAGGTCTCCTGGCCGCGGTAGTACCGATGGGTCCAGGTGAAGCTGTCGGTCGCGAGCACCCGGGCGGCCCCGTGGCGCTTGGCGGAGAAGCTGAAATAGCCGTTCCAGGCACCCACATCGAGGACCGTCCGGCCCTGGAAGTCGATGCCGGAGATGAGCGCCCGCTCTTCCTGCTCCAGGATCTGCTCGGTCTTCGCCCCGTAGGTGGTGATGCCCGGGCGCAGCGGGATCGAGTGGAACCAGTGGTACTGCTTGATGCGGTTCAGCAGGGCGCTGTTGCTCAGGGGAGTCTTGGGCAGGTCCATGCGCGATCCCGGGTTCGTCCGCCCTCCCTAGCACGGGCCGCGAGGCCCTGCCATTGACGCATGCCGCATCTGGGAAGCAGAGAGGCCGGATGCGCGTCCTGATCCTCGGCGCCGGCGTGACCGGCCTCGCCGCCGCCTATGTCCTCGCCCGCGAGGGCCATGCCGTGACCGTGCTCGACGCCGAGCCGGAGGTCGCGCGCGGCGCCAGCCACGCCAATGGCGGGCAGCTCTCCTACAGCTACGTGGCGCCGCTGGCGGGACCGGGCGTGATCGGCAAGGTGCCGGGCTGGCTCCTGGACCCGGACGGCCCCCTGCGCTTCCGCCCGCGGATGGATCCGGGGCAATGGGCCTGGCTGCTGGGCTTCCTGCGCGCCTGCAACGCCGCGACCTCCGAGCGGACGACGCGAAGGCTGCTGCGGCTCGCCTATCTCTCGCGCGACCTGACGCGCGAGCTGGCGGCGCGGCGGGAATTCGCCTTCGATTTCGCGCCCGCCGGCAAGCTCGTGCTACTGCCGGACGCCGCGGCGGTGGAAGGCGCCCGGCGGCAGGTCGCGCTCCAGGCCGAGTGGGGCAGCGAGCAGCGCGTCCTCGGCCGCGACGACTGCCTGGCGCTGGAGCCGGCGCTGGCCGGCATCGCCCACCGCATCGCGGGCGGCGTCCATACGGCCAGCGAGGATGCCGGCGATTGCCGGCTCTTCTGCGAGGGGATCGCGGCCGTGCTGGCCTCCTCGAATCACGCGGTCGACTTCCGGCTCGGCACCCGCGTCCACCAGATCATCCGGGCGGAAGGTCGCGTGCGCGGCGTGCGGACGGGCGCCGGCGTGATCGAGGCGGATGCGGTGGTGGTGGCCCTCGGCACCGGGGCGCGGGCGCTGCTGCGGCCCCTGGGGCTCCGCCTGCCGGTCGCGCCGCTGAAGGGCTATTCGCTGACCCTGCCCATCACGCGCGAGGAGGCCGCGCCGCGGATCAGCGTGACCGACAGCGCGGCCAAGGTGGTCTATGCGCGGCTGGGCGGCCGCCTTCGCGTCGCCGGTATGGCGGATCTCGTGGGGGAGGACCGGGGCTTCGACGAGAGGCGGCTGTCGACGCTGCTGCGCCAGGCGCGGGAGGCCTTCCCGGAAGCGGCCGACTGGACGGAGCTCAACCCCTGGACCGGCCTGAGACCCGTCACGCCGACCGGCCTGCCCTTGCTGGGCCGGGTTCCGGGCACGGAAGGGCTCTTCCTCAACCTCGGACAGGGCGGGCTCGGCTTCACCCTGGCGATGGGCAGCGCGGCGGTGGTGGCGGCGGCGATCGAGGGCCGGCCGGCGCCGATTCCCCTCGACGGGCTCGGATTATGATGCGCCGCAGCACGGATTGACGGCTTCCCAGGCCACTGCCAAACAACCTCCGCTCGCGCGACGCGGGCCAGCCTGACCGGGGTGTCCGGTCGCCCAAGGGATGGCTCTTGGGCGGATTCCCACCCATCCATCCTCCACCAGCGACAAGAGGCCGAACCAAGCCATGCGCGATACGGGCGAGTATCTGTTCACCTCGGAGAGCGTCTCCGAAGGCCACCCCGACAAGGTCGCGGATCGCATCAGCGATACCGTGCTCGACACCTTCCTCGAACAGGATCCGTATGCCCGCGTGGCCTGCGAGACGCTGGTCACCACCAATCGCATCGTCATCGCGGGCGAGACCCGCGGCCCCGGCAGCATCACGCCCGAGCTGCTGATGCACCGCGCGCGCCTCGCCGTGCACGACATCGGCTACGAGCAGGACGGCTTCCATTGGGCCAATGCCCATGTGGAGTGCCACCTGCACGCCCAGTCCGCGCATATCGCGCAGGGCGTGGACGCGGCCGGCAACAAGGACGAGGGCGCCGGCGACCAGGGCATCATGTTCGGCTATGCCTGCACCGAGACGCCCGATCTCATGCCGGCGCCGCTCTACTACGCGCACCTGATCCTGCGCCGCATCAGCGAGATGCGCCGCAACGGCGACGTGGCCGTGCGGGGCCTGCTGCCCGACGCGAAGAGCCAGGTCACGCTGAAATACGTCGACGGCAAGCCGGTCGGCGCCACCTCGATCGTGCTCAGCACGCAGCACGTCGAAGGGCTCGACTCCGCCCAGATCAAGGCGATGGTGAAGCCCATCATCGAGACGAGCCTGCCGTCGGGCTGGATGTGCCCGGACGCCGAGCTCTACGTGAACCCGACCGGCACCTTCGTGATCGGCGGCCCTGACGGCGATTGCGGCCTCACCGGCCGCAAGATCATCGTCGACACCTATGGCGGCGCGGCCCCGCATGGCGGCGGCGCCTTCTCCGGCAAGGACCCGACGAAGGTCGACCGCTCGGCGGCCTATGCGGCGCGCTACGTGGCGAAGAACGTCGTGGCGGCCGGCCTCGCCGACAAGTGCACCATCCAGGTCAGCTACGCGATCGGCGTGGCCAAGCCGCTCTCGGTCTATTTCGACCTGGCCGGCACCGGCAAGGACGTGGACGAGGAGAAGCTGGCCAAGGTCGTGCAGGAGATGGTGAACCTCTCCCCGCGCGGCATTCGCGAGCACCTGCACCTCAACCGGGCCATTTACGTCCCGACCTCCAGCTACGGCCATTTCGGCCGCACGCCGGACGAGGAGAAGGGCACCTTCACCTGGGAGAAGACCGACCTGGTCCCCGAGCTGAAGCGCGCCTTCGGCCGGTAACGCCTCTTTGTAGGTTCGAAGGGGCGGCGCCGGTCTCGGCGCCGCCCTTTTTCGTTTATGGGTGCCGCATGAGTGAAGATTCCCCCAGCGACTGGCCGGACGGCGTCCCGCATCGCCTCTATGGCCGGCGACGCGGCCACAAGCTGCGCCCCCGCCAGGAGCGGCTGCTGGCCGAGGCCGTGCCGCGCATCCGCTTTACCGATCTGGGCTTCGCGCTGGGGGCCTCGGCGCTCTGGCTCGAAGTGGGCTTTGGCGGCGGGGAGCACACGCTCGCCCTGCTGCGCGAGCATCCGGCGGTCGCGCTCATCGCCAGCGAGGTCTACGAGCACGGCCTCTGCTCGCTGCTGACCGAGATCGTGCCCGACGGCGCGGAGGCCACCTTCCCGATCCCCGGGCGCCTGCGCCTCTGGCCCTCGGATGCGCGCGAGCTGCTGCTGGCGCTGCCGGAGGCGAGCCTCGACCGGCTCTACCTCATGTTCCCCGATCCCTGGCCGAAGTCGCGCCACGCCAAGCGGCGCTTCGTGCATCCGGAGATGCTCCCCATCGTCGCCCGCGCCCTGAAGCCGGGCGCGCAGTGGCGCATCGCCTCGGACGACCCGACCTACCAGGCCTGGGTGGAGGAGGTGCTGCGGCCCAGCGCGCTGTTCAGAGCGGATGCTCCGGCCGAGGAGCGGCCGGAGGGCTGGCCGCCGACGCGCTACGAGGCGAAGGCGATCGCGGCGGGGCGGAAGCCGATGTACTGGGTCTGGACGCGCAATGGGGCGCCGCCCCCTTGACCCCCGCCAGGGCTTTTGGCCCTGGACCCCTTCACTCGCAGTCGATCAAAGGGCGACCCACCGCCGACACGGGCGGCGGGTCGCGGTAGCACCCGGCATCCGTCCGGAGGAAGCGCCCGGCCGGGTTCAGTGCGCCTTGGCCGGTTCTTCCTTGCCGCCGAAGCCGAACTTGCCCTTGATCCATTCGCGCGTGCCCTGGAAGACCACGTAGAGCATCGGGATCATGAAGATGCCGAAGATGGAGGCCGCCAGCATGCCCCCGAAGACCGGCAGGCCCACCGCCTGACGCGACAGGGCAGCCGCGCCCTGGGCGATCACCAGCGGTACGAGGCCGAGGATGAAGGCGAAGCTCGTCATCATCACCGCGCGGAACCGCATGCGGCTGCCGAGGATGGCGGCCTCGCGGACCGAATGCCCGGCCTCGCGCTGCTCCTTGGCGAACTCGATGATCAGGATGCCGTTCTTCGCCGCCAAGGCGATGAGCACGACGAGCCCGATCTGCGCATAGACGTCGAGCGGCTTGCTGGCGACGAACAGCGCCGCGAAGGAGCCGAGCACGCCCACCGCGACCGACATCAGCACCGGAACCGGGATGGTCCAGCTCTCGTAGAGCGCCACCAGGAAGAGATAGGCGAAGAGCAGCGCCAGCGCGATCAGCAGGCCGGTCTGCCCGGAGGCCTGCTTCTCCTGATAGGCCGTGCCCGTCCAGTCGAAGCTGTAGCCCGAGGGCAGCACGCGGGCCGAGATCTCCTCCATCGCGGCCAGCGCCGCGCCCGAGGAGATGCCGGGCCGCCCCTGGCCGTTCAGCGTGACGCTGCGCGTGTTGTTGTAGCGCTGGATGGTCTGCGGCCCGAGCACGACGCGGACGTCGGCGAAGGCGCGCAGCGGCACCATCTGCCCGCGCGAGTTGCGGACCTGCAGGCGCCAGATGTCAGGGATGTCGTCGCGGTCGGTGGCGACGGCCTGGATGTTGACCTGCCAGGTGCGGCCGAAGAGGTTGAAGTCGTTCACGTAGAAGCCGCCGAGCGACGCCTGCAGCGTGGTGAAGATGTCGCTGATCCGCACGCCGAGCGACTGGGCCTTGTCGCGATCCACGTCGAGGTAGAGCGAGGGCGTGGTGGGCGAGAAGGTGGAGAAGACGCCGACGAGGCGCGGATCGGCATTGGCCGCGCCCATCATGGCGAGCATCACGCCGCCGAGCTCCACCGGGTCGCGTCCCTCGAAGTCCTGCAGCTGGTACTCGAAGCCGCCGCCCGTGCCGAGGCCGATGATCGGCGGGATGTTGAAGGCGAAGACATTGGCCGTGCGGATGCCCTGCGCCCCGCCGAAGACCCGGCCGATGCCGGCGAAGACGCTGTCGCCGACGGCCGTGCGGTCCTCGAAGGGCTTCATCCGGGCCACGATGAAGGCCGAGTTCGACTGCGCGCCGCCGTCGATCAGCGAGAAGCCGACGATGGCGAGGATGTTCTCGATCGCCGTGTTCTCGCGCAGCATATTCTCGACCAGGACGGTCGCCTCGCGCGTGCGGGCGACGGAGGAGCCCTGCGGCAGCTGGAGCTGCACGAAGAAGGCGCCCTGGTCCTCGGAAGGCAGGAAGCCCTGCGGGGTGCGGCCGCCGATCCAGCCGATGGCGACCGCGATGACGCCGGTCAGCACCAGGGAGAGCACGGCGACGCGCACCAGCCGGGTCACGATCCAGGCATAGCCGTCGCGCACCTTGTCGATGGCGCGCAGCACATACTTGATCGGGCCGCGCTTCGGGCCCTCGTGCTTCAGGAACAGGGCGCAGAGCGCGGGCGAGAGCGTCAGCGCGTTGATCGCCGAGATCAGCATGGCCACGCTGATCGTGACCGCGAACTGCTTGAAGAGCTGGCCCGACACGCCCGAGATGAGGCCGATCGGCACGAAGACCGAGAGCAGAACCAGGGTGATGGCGATGATCGGGCCGGTGATCTCGCCCATGGCCTTGATGGTGGCCTCGGACGGGGTGAGCTCGGGATGCTCCTCCAGCACGCGCTCGACGTTCTCGACGACCACGATGGCGTCGTCCACGACGATGCCGATGGCCAGCACCAGCGCCAGCAGCGAGATGGTATTGGCCGTGTAGCCGATGGCGAAGAGCACGGCGAAGGTGCCGATCAGGCTGACCGGCACGGCGACCACGGGGATGATCGTGGCGCGGAACGACCCCAGGAAGAGGTAGACGACGATCACGACGAGGATGAAGGCCTCGACCAGCGTCTTGATGACCTCGTTCATCGTGTCGATCACGAAGGTCGAGGTGTCGTACACCACGGTGGTGCCCATGCCCGCGGGGAAGCGGGTCTGCAGGCGAGCCAGCGTCTTGCGCACCTCCTCGGCCACCTGCACCGCATTGGCGCCGGGCGAGAGATAGATGCCCATGGTCACGGTGGGCTTGGTGTTCAGGCGCGCCTCGACGTCCATGCTCGCGGCGCCGAGCTCCACCGTGGCCACGTCGCGCACGCGCAGCACCGATCCGTCCGGATTGGCGCGGATGACGATGTTGCCGAACTCCTCGGGCGTGATCAGGCGGCCCTGGGTCTGGATGTTGAACTGGAACTGCTGGTCGTCGCCGATGGGCCGGGCGCCGATGCGGCCGGCCGCCGCCTGGATGTTCTGGCTCTGGATCGCCGCGATGATCTCGGTGGTCGAGATGTTCAGGTTGTTCAGCCGGTCCACCTGGAACCAGACCCGCATGGAGTAGTCCAGCGCGCCGAACATCTGCACGTCGCCGACGCCCGGCTGCCGGCGCAGCGTGTCGAGCATGTTGATGGTGACGTAGTTGGAGAGGAAGAGCGGGTCCTGCTCGCCCGATTCCGAGGTGACGGCGACGAATTGCAGCACGGCGGAGGACTGCTTGCGCACGGTCACGCCGCTGCGCTGCACCTCCTGCGGCAATCGCGCCAGGATGCCCTGCACGCGGTTGTTCACGTTCACCGTGTTGATGTCGGGATTGGTGCCGAGCGCGAAGGTGACCGCGAGCGAGTAGGTGCCGTCATTGGCGCTGTTCGAGCGCATGTAGAGCATGCGGTCGGCGCCGTTCACCGCGCCCTCGATGAGCTGGCCGACGGTGGATTCGACCACCGCGGCCGAGGCGCCGGGATAGCGCGCCGTCACTTGGACGACGGGCGGCACGATGTCGGGGAACTGGGCGACGGGGATGACGGTGAGCGACAGCAGGCCCGCCAGCGTCATCACGATCGAGATGACGACTGCGAAGCGCGGGCGCCGGACGAAGATCGCGGAGAACATGCCGGGCTCAGCCCGGCCGGCCGGCCGGCGCGCCGGGTCTCGGCGCCGCGGGCGAGGCTCCCGCCGGGGCGGGGTTCACTGCCTGGCCGGGCCGGACGCGCTGGATGCCTTCGGTGATCACCTTGTCGCCGACCTCCAGGCCGCTCTCGATCGTGGCGTTCTCGGCCGTGCTGGTGCCCATGCGGATGTTGCGGCGCTGGGCCTTGTTCTCGCCGTCGACGACGTAGACGAAGAAGCCCTGCTGGTCCTGCGCCACGGCGGAGCGCGGAATGACGATGGCCTGCACCGGCTCGGCGCCTTCCAGCAGGACGGTCACGAACTGCCCGTCGATCAGCCCGCGCGCGCCGGCCTGGTTCTGCTGGGCGCCCTGGCGGATCGGGTTCGGGATGCTGGCGCGCAGCAGCAGCGAGTCGGTGTCGCGGCTGATCGAGGTGTCGATGAAGTCGATCTGGCCGGGATGCTCGTAGAGGCTGCCGTCGACGCGGCGGATGCGCACCACCACGGCGGAGGTGCCGCCGCGGCCCTCGTAGCGGTTCCGCAGCTCGACGGCCGTGCGCTGCGGAATGGTGAAGGCCACGCGCATGGGATCCTGGCTGACGATCGTGGCCAGCGGCTGGCTCGAGGGCGAGACCACGTTGCCCGGCGTATAGGTCGTGGCGCCGATGGCGCCGGCGATGGGCGAGGTGATGTCGGCATAGGCGAGGTTGATCTCGGCGATCCGCACGGCGGCCTGCGCGCCCAGCAGCTGGGCGGCGCTCGTGCGCTCCTGCGCGGTCGCGTTGTCGAGCGCGACCTGTGTGCCGGTGCCGCTGGTGCGGAGCTCGCGCGCGCGGGTCAGCGAGACGCGGGCATTGGCGAGGCTGGCCTCGGCCGAGGCGACGTTGGCGCGTGCCTGGTCCAGCTGGGCCTGGAAGGGCGCGTGCTCGATGGTGAAGAGCCGCGCGCCCTCGGCGACCTCGCTGCCCTCGGTGAAGAGGCGCTCCTCGAGGAAGCCCGTGATGCGGGCGCGGATCTCGACGCGGTTGATGGCCTCGACGCGCCCGATGAACTCGGTGCTCTCGGTCACGGGGCGGCGGGCGGCCTCGACGATGCCGACCGCGGGCGGCGGACCTCCTGGCATCTGGGCCTTGGCGGCGAGGGCAAAGAACGCCATGCCCAGGATGAGGGGAGCAACCGGAAGGCGCATGCGGGTCCTAACCTCGAGCCGGAGTCGGCATCTATGTGCACCGTAAACCTGCCGCAAGGTCAAGCCGCCTCGCTGCGTCGGATGTCAGGCCGAACGGATTGCGGGCCGACCGCTTTCCCGCCCGGCGATCCGCCCCCGGCCGGGGCGACGGCAGGCACCCTCGCATGTCGGCGCCAATATGGTTGACTAGGAAACCGATGATGGCTAGTTTCCTAGTCAATGACCGTCCCTCCCCTCGAGGCACATCTCGGCTATTGGCTGCGCTTCGTCTCCAACCAGGTCTCGCATGCCTTCGGCCTCAAGCTGGCCGACCGCGGGGTGACCGTCGCCGAATGGGTCGTCCTGCGCGAGCTGCACGGGGCGGAGGCCCTGGCGCCCAGCGCCCTGGCCGACCGGCTCGAGCTCACGCGCGGCGCCATCTCCAAGCTGGCGGAGCGGCTGGTGGCCAAGGCGCTCGTCGCCCGCGCGGCCGGGGAAGGGGACGGGCGCTTCCAGTCGCTCGCCCTCACGCCCGCCGGCCGCGCTCTGGTGCCGGAGCTGGCCCTCCTCGCCGACCGCAACGATGCGGAATTCTTCGGCCATCTGAGCCAGGGCGAGCGGGCGCAGGTCGAGGCCGTGATGCGGGAGATCCTGCGCCGGCACGGCCTCAAATCCATCCCGATGAAATGACGAGGAGAGCGAGATGAACCACGAGGCGAGACAGGCCGTGGAGGCCTGCACCCGCCTGTCCGACGCGGAGCGGGTCACCTTCGGCGAGGTGGTCGGCAGGCTCCTTGCGGCGGGGATCGAGCGCTACCACGCCGACCTGCTGCGCGCGGATAAGATCTACTACCTGCCCGGCGGCGAATCCCACCGCACGCCGAATCACGCCTTGGCCGCGCCTCCGGCGATGGCCTTCTCGGCGCCGGGCGTGGATGCGGCGGTGCGCGCCGTCCAGCAGGGGCGGATCAGGTACCGCGAATTCTGCGCCCGCATCGCGGCGGCGGGATGCGTGGGCTACATCGTCTCGCTCGCCGGGCGGCGCGCCATCTATTACGGGCGGAAGGGGGATTTCCATGTCGAGCCCTTCCCCCCGGCGCCCGGGCAGGAGCGGCACGACCCCCCGCGATGACGGAAGAGCTTCCGCCCCCCTTTCCCTTTGGTCCATCATGGTCAGATGATGGAGCTTGAGCGCATCCTCCGGCGGTGATGCGGGCGACAGGGCGAGGGAATTCCCAATGGCGAAATTCGGTTTGAGCCAGTCGGTGCGGCGCATCGAGGATCCGCGGCTGCTGAAGGGCGACGGCCTCTACACCGGCGACATCCAGGTGACCGGCGAGGCCCATGCCTATATCCTGCGAAGCCCGCACGCCCATGCGCGGATCGTCTCGATCGACACCGCCGCCGCGAAGGCGATGCCCGGCGTGGTCGGCGTCTTCACCCATGCCGACATGGCGGCCGACGGCGTGGGCGAGGTGCCCTGCGTGATCCCCATGAAGAACATCGACGGCAGCAGCCGCGCCGACACGCCCCACTTCCCGCTGGCCAGGGACACCGTCCGCCATGTGGGCGACGGCGTGGCGCTGGTGATCGGCGAGACGCCCGAGGCCGCGCGCGACGCGGCCGAGGCCATCCTGGTCGATTTCGATATCCTGCCCTCCACGACCGACCTCGCGACGGCGACGAATCCCGGGCAGCCGCTCGTCTGGCCGGAGGCGCCGAACAACATCTGCTTCGACTGGTCCGTGGGCGACAAGGCCAAGGTGGACGCGCTCTTCGCCCAGGCCGCGCATGTGACGAGCCTCACCGTGGTGAACAACCGCGTGGTGGTGGCGAGCATGGAGGCGCGCGCCGCCCTCGCCGAGTACAAGGCCGAGACGCAAAGCTGGGTGCTGCACACCAACACGCAGGGCGCCTGGCAGGTGAAGGGCATGCTGGCCGGCGTCTTCGGGACGGGCGAGGAGAAATTCCGCGTCGTCACGACGGATGTGGGCGGCGGCTTCGGCATGAAGCTCTTCCTATATGCCGAGCACGTGCTGACCTGCTTCGCCGCGCGCAAGACCGGCCGCCCCGTGAAGTGGGTGTCCGAGCGCACCGAGGCCTTCATGTCCGACAGCCATGGGCGCGACAACGTGACGCTCGGCGAACTCGCGCTGGATGCGGAGGGAAAATTCCTCGCCATGCGCACCCGCAACCTCGCGGGCATGGGCGCCTACCTCTCCAACTACGCGCCCTTCATCCCGACCGGCGCGGGCACCAAGGTGCTGGCGAGCGTCTACGGCTTCCAGGCCATCTACGCGCATGTCATCGGCGTGCTGACCAACACCGTGCCGGTGGACGCCTATCGCGGCGCGGGAAGGCCGGAATCCAACTACCTCGTCGAGCGGCTGATCGACACGGCGGCGCGCGAGATCGGCGTGGACCGCATCGAGCTGCGCCGGCGCAACATGGTTCCCTCCAGCGCCATGCCCTACACCTCAGCGATGGGCCAGCGCTACGACAGCGGCGAGTTCGCCATGCTGATGGAAGAGGCGCTAAAGAAGCTCGACTGGCAGGGCTTCGCGGCCCGCAAGGCCGAGGCGGCGAGGCGGGGCAAGAAGCGCGGCATCGGCATCGCCTATTACCTCGAGGCCACGGGCGGCGCCGCCACCGAGAACGCCTCGGTGAAATTCGCCGAGGACGGCTTCGTGGACGTCTATGTCGGCACGCAGAGCACCGGCCAGGGCCATGAGACGGCCTATGCCATGCTCACCTCCCACGAGCTCGGCGTGCCCATGGAGAAGATCCGCATCAAGCAGGGCGACAGCGACACGCTGCCCTCCGGCGGCGGCACGGGCGGCGCGCGCAGCCTCTATTCCGAGGGCCAGGCGATCCTGGTGACGACCGCCTCGGTGATCGAGAAGGGCCGGCAGGCGGCCTCCGAGATCCTGGAGGCCGCGCTGGTCGACATCGAGTTCGAGAAGGGCGCGGGCTTCCGCGTCGTCGGCACGGACCGCCGGATCGACATTCTGGACCTCGCCTCGAAGCAGCGCGCGCGCATCGCGGCCGGCGAGGACACGATCCTGCTGGACGCGCTGGAGATCGCGAAGATCGACAACCACACCTTCCCGAACGGCTGCCACGGCGCCGAGGTGGAGGTCGATCCCGACACCGGCCTGATCCGCTTCGAGAAGTATGTCGTGGTGGACGATGTGGGCCATGCGCTGAACCCGCTGATCGTGCGCGGCCAGGTGCATGGCGGCGTGGCGCAGGGCATCGGCCAGGCCTTCATGGAGCGCACCTCCTACGATCCGGAGAGCGGCCAGCTCCTCTCGGCCAGCTTCATGGACTACGCCCTGCCGCGCGCCGAGGACCTCCCCGCCATCGAGGTGGAGCTCGTGTCGGTCCCCTGCGAGACCAATCCGCTCGGCGTGAAGGGCGCGGGCGAGGCCGGCGCGGTGGGTTCGCCGCCGGCCGTGGTCAATGCCCTCATCGACGCGCTGGGCGTGAATTCCATCGACATGCCGGCGACGCCGGAGGTCGTCTGGAAGGCCCTGCGGGCGGCGTGAGCCGCGCCCGGTCCGCGCTTCTCATGCCGCGGGGCTGAGCCAGCCGCGCAGCAGGCCGAAGCGGGAGAGCGGGCCGAGGCTCTGCGCCGCCCGCGCTTCCAGCAGCGGGCGGATGGCGGCCGCCATCGCCGCGGCATCCGCGAAGCGGGCTTCGGGCGATTTGGCGAGCGCCCGGGCCAGGATCGGATCCCAGCCCGGATCCAGCCCGGGCGCGATCCGCGAGGGCGGCGGCGGCTCCGCCTCCAGGACGGCATTCAGCAAGGCCGTCGTCCGGCCCTGGAAGGGGCGGCGGCCGGTCAGCGCCTCGTAGAGCACCACGCCCGCCGCCCAGAGATCCGCGCGGTGATCGAGCGGCTCGCCGCGGACCTGCTCCGGCGCCATCCAGGCCGGGGTGCCCTGGAGCCCGCCCGCCTCCTCCGGATCGTCGCCGCCGAGCTGGGCGAGGCCGAAATCGCCCAGCCGCAGCTCGCCGATTCCCTCGCCGCCGTCGAGGGCGAGCAGGATGTTCGCGGGCTTCACGTCGCGATGGACCACGCCGCGGCCATGCGCATGGCCGAGCGCGTCGAGGAGCTGCAGCGCGATCCGCCCGGCATCGGCCTCCGGCAGCCGGCCGTCCCGCGCGAAGACGGCGGAGAGCGGCTCGCCGATCACGAGGTCCATGGCGATCCAGGCGAAGTCCGGCCCGTCCCCGGCGTCGTGGATGGCCACGATGTTCGGATGGGTCAGCCGCGCCGCGGCCCTTGCCTCCGCGGCGATGCGGGCGGCGTCGATGCCGTCGCGCCGGATCAGCTTGAGCGCGACGAGGCGGCGCAGGCGGAGATCCATCGCCTCCAGCACGGTGCCGCAGGCGCCCTGGCCCAGCAGGTCGCGCGGGGCGAAGCGGCCGGCGATGAGAGTCTCTTCCATGCGATGCGTCCCGGAAAATTGATGCGGGGCGCAGGCTATGGGACGAAGGTGAAGAAACCCCTTACGCGGCCTCGAGAGGCACGCCCTCCGGCAGATGGCTGCCGGAGCGGTAGCGGTGCGTCGAGGCTCCGAAGGCCACCAGATTCCCCGCCTCGTCCTTCACCTCACCGCGCGCGAAGAAGATGTTGCGTCCGGCGGTGACGACGCGGCCCTCCGCGATCAGCCGCGTGCCGATCCTCGCCTGGCCGGTGAAGCGCGTGTCGAGGTCGAGCGTCACGGCCAGCCGGGTCCGTCCGGGGAAGGGGCAGTAGAGCCCGGCGAAGGCGTTGCACTGGTCGAGCAGCGCCAGCATCACGCCGCCATGCACGATGCCCGACCGGTTCGCATGCATCGGCCCAGGCGTGCAGACGAGCCGCGCGATCCCGTCCTCCCAGGAGAGCATCGAGACCCCCATGAGCTCATGGAAGGGCGAGGCGCTCTGGGCGTGGATGTGGTCGGGCAGGTCCATGCGCTAGGCGTCGGACAGGACATGGCCGGCGTCAAGCTGGGCAGCCTTCGGACGTATCCGGCCGCACGGCGGCCGGTGCCGCCCACTCCATTGCCGGGTCGGCGCACCAGCCGCGCGGCGAAGCCAAGGCGGCGGAGCCGCCGCCCGGCGTCTGAGGGCATGGATCACACAATCACCAGCTCCTGCAGCGCCGCCTCCATCTCCTCGAAGCTCGGCATCAGCTCCGAGGGCGCGACCTTCCGCCCCGTCTCGACCGAGATCTGCGGCGCATTGCCGTGCAGATGCGCCACGATCACGGCGCGGATGACCTCGTAATAGGGCGCCTCCTGCTCGACGACGCCCTTAAGCCGCGCGGCGAAGGGGCCCATCATCCCATAGGCCAGCAGCACGCCGAGAAAGGTGCCGACCAGCGCGCCGCCGATCATCCCGCCCAGCACCGCGGGCGGCTGGTCGATCGCCGCCATGGTCTTGATGACGCCGAGCACCGCCGCGACGATGCCCAGCGCCGGCAGGGCGTCCGCCATGTTCTGCATGGCGTGCGAGGGATGCATCTCCTCCTCTTTGATCTTCTTGAGCTCCCGCGCCATCGTATCCTCGATCTGGTGCGGGTCGTCGGCGTTCATGCCGACCATGCGCAGGTAGTCGCAGATCAGCACCGTCGCGTGATGGTCCGCCTGGATCTTGGGGAATTTCGCGAAGGCGGCGCTTTCCTCCGGCTTCTCGATATGCGGCTCCAGCGCCATGGCGCCCTTGGTCTGGGCGAGCCGCACGAAATAGTAGAGCAGCGAGAGCAGCGAGGTGTAGTCCTCCTTCCGGAAGCGCGGCCCCTTCACGATCTTCCCGAAGCCCGCGAGCGTGTGCTTCACCTCCTGCATCGAATTGGCCATCAGGAAGGCGCCGATGGCCGCGCCGCCGATCATCATCATCTCATAGGGCAGCGAGTGCAGGATGATGCCGAACTTGCCGCCGGCGATGGTGTAGCCGCCGAAGACCATCACCAGCATGAAGAGGAAGCCCGCGATGGTGATCATCGGGGCGCCTCCTGCCGCAGCAGCGTGATCGCCACGCGGCGGTTCCCCGCGGCCTGCGGCTGATCCGGCAGCAGCGGCTCGCGGTCGGCCATGCCGGTGACGCCGCGGATGCGCGCCTCGGCCACGCCGGCCTCCGTGAGCAGCCGCCGCGTGGCATTGGCGCGCTCGGCGGAGAGATCCCAGTTGCCGCGTGCCCCGCCGCCGCGGAAGGGCGCGCTGTCGGTGTGGCCCGTCACCTGGATCGCGTTCGGCAGCCGCGCGGCGGCCTGCGCGACGGTGCGGATCATCAGGCGCGCGCGCTCCGTCGGCGCGGCGCCGCCGGAGGCGAACATGGGCTGCCCGTCGGCCTCCAGGAGCTGGATTCGCAGCCCCTCCGGCGCGATCTCCACCAGCACCTGCCGCGCCAGATCGGCCAGGGCGGGATCGGCGAGGAAGGTCTCGCGCAGCGCGTCCACCAGGCCTTCGAGCGATTGCTGCTCGCGCTCCGCCGCCGAACGGCGCGCCTCGCGCTCATGTGGCGATTCGGCCGCCAGCTCGGCCTCGCCGCCGCCCGAGCTGCGCTGGCCCGTGGCGGGCCCGGCCTCGCCATCGGCGACGCGGCGGGCCAGCACCTCCGCCTCGCCCGGCGGGCCGTCGAGGCGGGTGACGGGCTCGGCGGGGCGGTCGCTGTCGTCCTCCTCCTCGATCTCGGTGGGGCGCGGCCCGCGCTCGACGCGGATGGCGCCGGTGTCGGCCGCCATCTCTCCCACGCTGTGCGGCGTGCGGCCGCCGAAGGGCAGGCCGGAGCCGGAAGCCGAGGCGGAGAGGGCCAGGGACGGGTTGAAGTAATCGGCCAGGCCGCGGCGCTGCTCCTCCGACGTGGCGTTCAGCAGCCACATCAGCAGGAAGAAGGCCATCATCGCAGTCACGAAATCGGCATAGGCGACCTTCCAGGCGCCGCCATGATGCCCATGGCCGCCTTCCTCTATCCGCTTGATGACGATGGTCCCGCCACCCTTGCCCCGCCTGGCCAATGCCGCATCCCGTCCGTCGCGCGGCGGCAATCTGGCGGCGAAGGGATTGAAGGAGGGTTAACGCAGAAGGGTTAACGCAGAAGAGCCGGGCCCCCCTCGCGGAGAGCCCGGCCCTGGGAGAGGCGGGACGGATCAGGCGGCCTGCGGCGCCGCGCGGCGGCCGAGCAGGCCGCGCGGGTCCAGCGCATGGGCGCCGGCGCCGAGGCCGGCCTGGACCAGCAGCGCCGCCGCCAGGAAGGCCGGGAATTCCCAGCCGCCGCCGGGGGCGCTGAAGACCCAGCCGTTGGCGGCATGCGCCCAGACGGCGCCCAGCGCGATCGGCAGCGTCGCCAGAGAGGCCGTGCGAACCAGCACGCCCGAGATCAGCGCGAGGCCGGCCGCCGTCTCGCCCAGGGCGACCAGCGCGCCCAGGACCGGCGGCAGGCCGATCGAGCCGAAATAGCCCATCGTGCCGGCGAGGCCGAAGGTGCCGAGCTTCATGACGGCGCCATGGGCGAGGAAGATCGCGCCGAGCGAAAGGCGGAGGAGAAGGGCGGAATAGGCGGTGCTGCGGGTCATCGGGGTGGCTCCTTGGAGGCCGGTTTCGATGCGCCAAGCTGATCCGCCGCGCTTCGACCTTCCAATGAGGTCTGGGAACGGGGATCATCACGGCCATGAATGACGGACGCCCCCCATGACCGAGCTCTCCCAGCTCGACCTCAACCTGCTCCGGGTCTTCGACGCCGTCGCGCGGGAGCGGCACGTCACCCGGGCGGCCGAGCGGCTGAACCTGTCCCAGCCGGCGGTCTCCAACGCGCTCGCGCGGCTGCGCGTGGCGCTCGGCGACGAGCTCTTCCTGCGCCGGCCCGGCGGGGTGGAACTGACGGCGCTCGCCACGGCGCTCGCCGGGCCCATCGCCGAGGCGCTGGACCGGCTGGCCGAGACCCTCTCCGTCCGCGCGCCCTTCGAGCCCGCCACGGCGCGGCGCGTCTTCACCGTCGCCATGTCCGAGTATGCCGAAGCCGCGCTGGTGCCGCGCATGCTGGAGCGGCTGCAGGTCGATGCGCCGCACTGCCTGCTCGCCGTCCGCCATGCCGACCGCACCAATGTGGAAGCGCTGCTGGAGCGCGGCGACGCGCAGCTCGCCATCGCCGTGCTGGCCGAGCCGGGCGCGCTCTACACCCGCGTGCGCCTGCTGCCGGAAGCCTTCGTGACCCTGATGCGCGCCGACCACCCGCTGGCCAAGGGCCAGCTGACGCTGGAGCGCTTCACCTCCGTGCCCCATCTGCTGCATTCGCCGAACGGCTCGCGCGACGGCGCGCTGGACCGCGCGCTGGCCGAGGCGGGCACGGCGCGCCGGCTGGGCGCGGTGGTGGCGCATCTCTCCGCCGTGCCCGAGATCCTGATGCGCACGGACATGATCATGACCCTCTCGGCGCGGCTCGCGACGCAGCTGGCGGAGGGCGGCCACCGCCTGGTGACTCGCGAGCCGCCGATCGGCGTGAGGCACACGCGGCTCTCGATGGTCTTCCATCGCCGCTTCGAGGCGGATCCCGGCCATGCCTGGCTGCGGCGCATGCTCATCGCCGAGGCGCGGGAGGCGTGACGCCTACCTGTCCGGCAGCATGGTCCGGAAGAAGATCTCCACGCCCGCGCGCAGCACCTCGCCGGCGCGCCGGCCGCCGAGATAGGGCAGGCTCGACCAGGCGCCGTCGAACATCACGGCCAGCAGCTCGCCGAGCTGCTGCGGATCCGCGGCGCCGGCCTCGCGCGAGAGCTCGACCATGTTGTTGCACACGCGCGCCTTGAAGGCGGCGACGATGCGATGGGTCGGGTGGTCCGGGTCGGGGAACTCGGCCTGGGCCAGGAGCATGGGGCAGCCGCGGTAATCGGGCGATTCGAGCTTCCGGGCGATGGCGTCGAAGAGGGCGCGGAGCTTGGCCTCGGGCGTGGTGGCACCGGCGGTGACCTCCGAGAACCAGGCGTCATACTCCTCGGCGTCCTCCTGGAGGATGGCGGCGATCAGCGCGTCCTTGCTGGGATAGGCGCGATAGAGGCTCATCTTCGTCGCCTCCGCGACGCGGCAGACCTCTTCCACGCCGGTGGCGCGGATGCCCTGGCGGTAGAACAGGTCCTTGGCAGCGCTCTGGATGCGCTGCGCGGCTTTCGGCTTGGGGGCCGTGGCCTCGGACATGATGCCAACACTCCTTCTTTGTCAGGCTGCCCCTTGAACATTCTGCGGTGCAGCAAACTTTCCCTCTTGATGCGACCGACCGGTCACTCTAGATGGGACGAACCGGTCGGTAACATCCGTCCTTGGAGAATGGCTATGTCGGTTCGGCAAATCAAGTGCCCTGAGCTTCAGCGGGCCGGAAATCGCGACCAAAACCCTTGGTTCTCCTGGCTTTCGCGGACTCTGCCAGCCGGCGGACGGGGCGCCATGGGCCTCGCCGCGGTCGCCGTGGCGGCTCATCTGACGGCCGCCGAACCTGCCCTCGCCCAGGGCGCGCCCCCCGCGCCGCCCGTCACGGTGGCCAATCCCGTCTCCCGCTCGGTCCAGCAATGGGACGAGCACACCGCCCGGATCGAGCCGCTGGCGCGCGTCGAGATCCGGCCGCGCGTCTCGGGCCAGGTGACGCAGGTGCATTTCCAGGACGGCGCGACCGTCAGGGCCGGCGACCTGCTCTTCACCCTCGACCAGCGCCCCTTCCAGATCGCCGCCGCCAGCGCCCGGGCCGAGGTGGCCCGCAACGAGGCCCGCGTGACCGTCGCCGAGCAGCAGGTCGCCCGCTACGCGCCCCTGGTCGCCCAGCGCTTCTCCCCCGAGGCGGACATGGACAACCGGCGCAGCGCCTTGCGCGAGGCCCAGGCCGGCGTCGCCGCAGCCCGGGCCGCGCTGGGCCAGGCCGAGCTCGACCTGGAATTCTCGCAGATCCGCGCCCCGCGCGCCGGCCGGGTCAGCGACCGTCGCGTGGATGCCGGCAACCTGGTCCAGCAGGGCACTTCGCTGATGACCACCCTGGTCGCGCTCGACCAGGTCTATGCGGTCTTCGACGCGAGCGAGGCGCAGTACCTGCGCTATGCCCGCGCCGCGCGCGGCGGCATGCGCCCCGATGGCGCGCAGCAGGGCACGCCCGTCCAGCTGCGGCTGCTCGACGAGACGGAGTTCCGCCACGAGGGTCAGCTGGACTTCGTGGACAGCGTCTTCGACGCGCGAAGCGGCACCATCCGCGGCCGCGCCATCGTGGCGAACCGCGACTTCCTGCTGACGCCCGGCAGCTTCGCCCGCCTGCGCCTCTTCGTGGGCGACAGCGACGCCGTGATGATCCCCGACACGGCCATCCTCGCCGACCAGGGCGGCCGCATGGTGCTGACCGTCACGCCGGAGAACACGGTGGCGCCCAAGCCCGTGCAGCTCGGCCAGCTCGTGGACGGGCTGCGGGTGATCCGCTCCGGCCTCACCGCGCAGGACCGCGTGATCATCGGCGGCCTCCACCGCGCCCGTCCCGGCGCGGCGGTGACCGCGCAGCAGGGGCGCATCGGGCCGAGCCCGCTCGCCTCGGCCGACTGAAGCCTGACAGGACCAGACTCTCACTGACCCGGACGAATCCGGCCGCAAGGCGGCCGGCGCGCCCAGACCGACACGCAGAACAGCGCGCCCAACGTGGCGCGAAGCCCAGCGCGCGGAGCGCGCGCCCGGCGTCTGAGGGAAAGAACAATGCGCTTAGCTCGTTTCTTCATCGACAGGCCCGTCTTCGCGGCGGTCCTGTCCATCGCGATCACGCTGATCGGCGCGATCGCGGCCACGCGCCTGCCCATCGGCGAGTTCCCCGAGATCGCGCCGCCGACCGTGCAGGTGACGGCGATCTATCCGGGCGCCTCGGCGGAGACCATCGCCTCCACCGTCGCCGGCCCGATCGAGCAGGAGATCAACGGCGTCGACGGGATGCTCTACGTCACCTCCCAATCCACGGGCGATGGCCGCCTGAACATCAGCGTCGTCTTCCGCCAGGGCGTGAACGCCGACCAGGCGCAGGTGCTGGTGCAGAACCGCGTCGCCATCGCCGAGCCCCGCCTGCCCGAGGACGTGCGGCGCCTGGGCGTGACCGTGAAGAAGGCCTCGCCGGACTTCCTCATGGTCGTGCACATGCTCTCGCCTGACGGCAGCCGTAGCCCGGAATACGTGTCGAACTACGCGACGCTGACCATCAAGGACCGGCTGGCGCGTCTGGAAGGCGTCGGCGACGCGCAGGTCTTCGGCGCGCGCGACTACGCCATGCGCGTCTGGCTCGACCCCGACCGCGTGGCGGCCCGCGGCCTGTCGGCCGGCGATGTCGTCGCCGCCCTGCAGCGCGCGAACGTGCAGGTGGCGGCGGGCGCCATCGGCCAGGCGCCGCGCTCCAATGCCGCCGGCGCCTTCGAGATCGCGCTCCAGGCGCAGGGCCGGCTGTCCTCGCCCGAGCAGTTCGACGAGCAGGTGATCGGCACCGGCGCGGGCGGCGCGCCCATCCGGCTGCGCGACGTGGCGCGGACCGAGATCGGCGCGAACGACTACACCATCAACGCGCTGCTCGATAACCAGGTGGCCGTCGGCATCGGCGTCTTCCAGCGGCCGGGCAGCAACGCGCTCGCCACCGCCGCCGCCATCCGCGCCACCATGGAGGAGGCCGCGCGCTCCTTCCCGAGCGGCATCGCCTACGACATCGTCTACGACCCGACGCGCTTCATCGCGCAGAGCATGGACGCGGTGGTCCACACCTTCATCGAGGCGATCGTGCTGGTCGTGCTGGTGGTGGTGCTGTTCCTGCAGAACTGGCGCGCGGCGGTGATCCCGCTGCTGGCCATCCCGGTCTCCATCATCGGCACCTTCGCCATCCTGCTGGCGCTGGGCTTTACCCTGAACTCGCTCACCATGTTCGGCCTGATCCTGGCCATCGGCATCGTGGTGGACGACGCGATCGTGGTGGTCGAGAATGCCGAGCGCCACATGGCGCTCGGCCTCTCTCCCCTCGACGCCGCGCGCAAGACCATGGACGAGGTGGGCTTCGCGCTCATCGCCATCGCCCTGGTGCTGGTCGCGGTCTTCGTGCCGACGGCCTTTATCAGCGGGATCTCGGGCGCGTTCTACCGGCAGTTCGCGGTGACGATCTCGGTGGCCACGATCATCTCGGCCCTCGTGTCGCTGACGCTCTCGCCGGCCCTGGCCGCGCTGCTGCTGAAGCCGCATGGCCACGGCACGCCGAACAAGCTGTTCCTGCCGGTCACCCTGTTCTTCCGCGGCTTCAACTGGTTCTTCGACAAGCTCTCCTTCGGCTATGGCGGGCTGACGCGGAAGCTGGTGCGCCTGCCGGTGATCCTGCTGATCCTCTATGCCGGCCTGCTGGGCGCGACCGCGCGCCAGGTTCTGGTGACGCCGACCGGCCTGATCCCGCCGCTGGACCGCGGCTATCTCATCGCCGCCTTCCAGCTGCCCCCGGGCTCCAGCCTCAGCCGCACGGACGAGGTGATCCGCCGCGCCTCCGACGCCATCGCGGGCGTGCCGGGCGTTGCCAATTCCATCGCCTTCGTGGGCCTGGACGGCGCGACCTTCACCAATGCGCCGAATACGGGCGTCGTCTTCGCGGGGCTGAAGTCCTTCGAGGAGCGCGCGCAGCTCGGCGTCACCGCCAATTCCATCCTGGCCGAGATCCAGCGGCGCGTGGCGGGCGAGGAGGCGGCGATGGTGCTTGTGATCCCGCCGCCGCCGGTGCCGGGCATCGGCACGGGCGGCGGCTTCAAGCTCATGATCCAGGACCGCGCCGGCCGCGGCCCGCAGGAGCTGGAGCGCGTCACCCAGCAGGTGGTGGGCCGCGCCTTCCAGACGCCGGGCATCGCCTTCGCCTTCAGCCTGTTCAACACCTCCACCCCGCAGATCCGCGCGGAGATCGACCGCCCCCGCGCGGAGATGATCGGCCTGCCCGTCTCGCGCATCCATGAGGCGATGAGCATCTACATGGGCTCGGCCTTCGTGAACGACTTCAACCTGCTGGGCCGCACCTGGCGCGTCACGGCGCAGGCCGACCAGCAGCACCGCATGTCCGTCGAGGACATCGCGGCGCTGCGGGCGCGGACCGATGCGGGCGCGATGGTGCCGCTGGGCAGCGTCGCGACCTTCCACGAGACGGCTGGGCCCTATCGCGTGCCGCGCTACAACCTCTTCCCTGCGGCGGAGGTGCAGGGCGTGGCGCTGCCGGGCACCTCCACGGGCCAGGCCATCGCGGCCATGGAGAAGGTGATGCGCGAGACCCTGCCCGAGGGCTTCGGCTTCGAGTGGACCGAGATCGCGCTGCAGGAGACGACGCAGGGCAACACCGCCCCCATCGCCTTCGGCCTCGCGGTGGTCTTCGTCTTCCTCGTGCTGGCGGCGATGTACGAGAGTTGGCTGCTGCCGCTGGCGGTGGTGCTGATCGCGCCGATGTCGGTGCTGGCGGCGCTGCTGGGCGTGCATCATGCCGGGCTCGACAACAACGTGCTGGTGCAGGTCGGCCTGGTGGTGCTGGTCGGCCTCGCGGCGAAGAACGCGATCCTGATCGTGGAGTTCGCCCGCGCCCGCGACGCCGAGGGCGCGACGCGGTGGGAGGCGGCGGCGGATGCCGCGCGCACCCGTCTGCGGCCGATCCTGATGACCTCGCTGGCCTTCATCCTGGGCGTGCTGCCGCTGACGGTGGCGACGGGCGCGGGCGCGGAGATGCGCCAGAGCCTGGGTGTGGCGGTGTTCTACGGCATGCTGGGCGTGACGATCTTCGGCCTGCTCTTCACGCCGGTCTTCTACGTGGTGGCGCAGAAATTCGCGCGAAGCGGCAAGAAGGCGGCCGTGGCGGGCACGCAGGAGCCGGTGACCTCGCACTGAGGAGATCACGGCTCGCGATGTTGAAGACGGCGTCCGCGAGGGCGCCGTTTTTTTTCGGCTCGTTCGTGGCCACGGGCGTTAGCCTGGGGACGATCGCGCAAGCAGGAGGACGCCATGGCCGAGACCGCCGCCCATTACCTTGTCGCCACCCTGGAGAAGGCGGGCGTGAAGCGCGTCTACGGCGTCGTGGGCGATTCGCTGAACGGCTTCACCGAGGCGCTGCGGGCGAGCGGCGCGATCGGCTGGGTGCATACGCGCAACGAGGAGGCGGCCGCCTTCGCCGCCGGGGCGGAGGCGCAGCTGACCGGCGAGCTCACGGTCTGCGCGGGTAGTTGCGGGCCGGGCAATCTGCACCTGATCAACGGGCTCTTCGACTGTCATCGCAGCGGCGCGCCCGTGCTGGCCATCGCCGCGCATATCCCCAGCGCCGAGATCGGCATCGACTATTTCCAGGCGACCCATCCCGAGATGCTGTTCCGCGAATGCAGCCACTACGTCGAGCTCGTCTCCAATCCGGCGCAGCTGCCGCAGATCCTGGCGCGGGCCATGCGCGTCGCGGTCGCGCGGCGCGGCGTCGCCGTCGTGGTCATTCCGGGCGATGTCGCGCTGAAGCCGCTGGAGGCCGAGCCCCCGGCCTGGATCTTCCCCGCGCCGCCGATCGTGACGCCGGCCGCGGAGGAGGTGGCGAAGCTAGCCCGCATCCTGAATGATCCGGGCAAGGTCACGATGCTCTGCGGCGCGGGCTGCGCCGGCGCGCATGCCGAGATCGTGGCGCTGGCCGAGACGCTGAAGGCGCCGATCGTCCACGCGTTGCGCGGCAAGGAGCATGTGGAATTCGACAACGCCTATGACGTCGGGATGACGGGCCTCATCGGCTTCTCCTCCGGCTATGCGGCGATGATGGCCTGCGACACGCTGGTGCTGCTGGGCACCAACTTCCCCTATCGGCAATTCTACCCCGCCAATGCGCGGGTCGTGCAGGTCGACATCCGGCCGGAAGCGCTCGGCAATCGCTGCCCGATCGAGCTTGGCGTGCTGGGGAGCGTGCGCGAGACCGTCCGTGCGCTGCTGCCGGCCCTGGCGGTGAGGACGGATCGCGCGCATCTCGACAAGGCGCTCACGCATTACGCCAAGGCGCGCAAGGAACTCGATGATCTGGCCGAGACCGATCGCAGCAGCGATGTCATCCATCCGCAGCTCGTCACGCGGCTCGTCGACGAACTGGCGACGGAGGATGCGATCTTCACCTGCGATGTCGGCTCGCCGACCGTCTGGGCCGCGCGCTACCTGAAGATGAACGGCCGCCGCCGGCTGCTCGGCTCCTTCAACCACGGTTCCATGGCCAATGCGATGCTGCAGGCCATCGGCGCGCAATCGGCCTTTCCGTCGCGGCAGGTGGTGTCGCTGTCCG
Organism: Roseococcus sp. SYP-B2431; assembly: GCF_004336745.1. Classification (GTDB taxonomy): domain Bacteria; phylum Pseudomonadota; class Alphaproteobacteria; order Acetobacterales; family Acetobacteraceae; genus Roseococcus. The sequence continues at coordinate 144,033 of NZ_SJXD01000028.1, read as the reverse complement.
GCGATGGCGGGTTCACCATGATGATGGGCGACTTCATCACGCTCACGCAGATGGGACTGCCCATCAAGGTCGTGGTGCTGAACAACGGCACGCTGGGCTTCGTCGAGATGGAGATGAAGGCGGCCGGATTCCTCGATGTCGGCTGCGAGCTGAAGAACCCCGACTTCGCCGCCATGGCCAATGCGATGGGCATCAAGGGAATCCGCGTCGAGCGGCCGGAGGGGCTGCGCGACGCGCTGGCCGCCGCCTTCGCCCATCCCGGCCCCGCGCTGGTGGATGTGGTGAGCGCGCGGCAGGAGCTCGCCCTGCCGCCGAAGACCACCTTCGCCCAGGCGCGGGATTTCGGCCTCTTCGCGCTGAAGGCCGTGATGGACGGGCGGGCGGCGCAGCTGATCGACCTGGCGAAGGTCAATCTGCGCTGATCCATAGGCAAGCCCCGCCAGCCTGCTAGGCTCCTGACAACCAGGGAGGCCGCCATGAACGTCACGCCGGAGATCGTCGCCCATCTCGCGCCCACGGGCGTGCTGCGCGTGGGCGTCAACATGTCCAACTTCCTGCTGGTGAACGGCCGCAGTCCCGATGGCGGGCCCACTGGCGTCTCGCCCAGCATGGGCAAGGCCATCGCCGACCGGCTCGGCGTGCCGGTGCGCTACGTCACCTTCGCGAATCCCGGCCTCGCCGGCGACGCCGCCGGCACCAATGTCTGGGACATCGTCAATATCGGCGCCGAGCGGCAGCGCGCCGAAAAGATCGCCTTCACCAACGCCTATGCCGAGATCGAATGCACCTACCTGGTGCCCGCCGGCTCGCCCATCACCGCCATCGCCCAGGTGGACCGGCCCGGCAACCGCATCGCCGTCTCGGCGCGGGCCGCCTACGACCTCTGGCTGGAGCGCAACATCAGGCAGGCCACGCTGGTCCGCGGCCAGGGCCTCGACGCCACGGTGCAGATGTTCGGCGAGCAGAAGCTGGAGGTCCTCGCCGGCCTCCGTCCCCGCCTGATCACCGATGCCGAGTTCTTCCCCGGCTCGCGCATCCTGGACGGCAATTTCATGGCGGTGCAGCAGGCCGTCGGCACGCTGCGCGGCAACCCCGCCGCCGAGGCCTTCCTGCGCGATTTCGTAAAGGAGGCGAAGCGCTCCGGCCTCGTCGCCCGCTTCATCCAGGAGCACCAGGTGAGGGGGCTTTCTGTCGCGCCTGTCGCGTGACGGCCGAATCGCCGTAGCGTCCCCTCCCGGAAAATGCTGCACTCGGCATGAATTCGGGAGGGGATATGACGAACTACCTCGCCACGCTGCCGGCCTTCCTGACCTGGTTCCCGGTCTGCGCGATCCTGCTGGCGGCCTTCGCCGCGATCTACATCCGGGTGACGCCCTGGGCCGAGCTGCGGCTGATCCGCGCCGGCAACAATGCCGCCGCGATCAGCTTCTCGGGCGCCATTCTCGGCTATTCGCTCGTCGTGGCCTCGGTGATGCTGCATGCCGTGAGCCGGATCGATCTGCTGGTCTGGGGCATTGTCGGCCTCGTCGTGCAGGTTGCCGCCTTCTATGTCGCGCGGATGCTGCTCGGCGGGGATCTGCCCCGCCGGATGGAGGAGGGCCAGCTCTCCTCCGGCATCATGCTGGCTTCGACATCCCTGGCGGCGGGCGTGCTCAACGCCGCCACCATGGTTTTCTGAGGGAGGTTCGCATGCGCCGTTCGCACACCGTCCGGCTGACGCTCCTCGCCGCTTCCGCCGTCGCGCTCCAGGCCTGCGGTGACGACGTGGACACCACCGATTTCGTCGTCACCGACGTCGCTTCCTGCGTCGCGCGCTATGGCTCCGAGGCGCGGGCCGAATGCGAGCAGACGCTTGGGCAGGCGCAGCAGCAGCACATGGCCTCGGCGCCGCATTACGCGACGGTGGAGGAATGCCGCGAGGCGACCGGAGGCGATTGCGAGACCACGCCCGCCAACCGTCCTTCCGACAAGACCTTGCTGGGTGCCGGCGGTGGGTCGGTGGCGATTCCGCTCCTCGCCGGCGTGATGATCGGGCGGATGATGGACAATGGCGCGGGCCGTGTGACGACGCCGCTCTATGCCGGCCGCCCGCCTGGCGAATGCCCGCCCGGCGCGGCGGCGCAGGCCCCAGGCTGCACGCCGCGCAGTTCGTCGTCGAGCAGCAGCGGCGGACGCTACTACTACAGCGGGACCAGCTATGCCGGGGCCACGACCGGCGCCGTTTCGCGCGGCGGCTCGGCCGCTTTCACCCCTTCTCCCGACATGGCGCGGACCATCTCCACCGGCGCCGGCAGCGCGGCGATCGGGCGGGCGGGCACGGGCTCGGTCGCGCGCGGCGGGTTCGGCGCCTCGGCGCGCGGCTATAGCAGCGGCAGCTGATGGAGCGCTTCGAGACCGCGCCGCGGCCGGGCTGGCAGGCGAAGCTGGAGGAGGTGGGGCTGACCTACCACTCCAACGGCATCGAGCCGCAGTCCGGCACGGATGGCGGGCTGTGGTGGCACGAGGCGTCGCATTGGCGCCTCACCTCCGCCGAGGTGGACCTGCTCGACGACGCGACGGCGGAGCTGCACGCGCGCTGCCTCGACGCGGTGGACTTCCTGGTGAACCGCGAGCCCACGCAGCTGCAGGAGCTCTTCGGCCTGCCGGACTGGATGGCGAACTACCTCCGCCGATCCTGGCTGCGCGGCGACCCCACGCTGATGGGCCGCTTCGACCTCGCCTTCGACGACCGGGCCGGCGTGGTGAAGATGCTGGAGTACAATGCCGACACGCCGACGCTGGCGATCGAGACCGGCGTCGCGCAATGGTTCTGGCTGCAGGACACGCATCCCGAGGCCGACCAGTTCAACTCCCTGCACGAGAAGCTGCTGGCCGCCTTCCGCGAGCTGGCCCCGCGCGTGCAGGGAAATCCCATCCACTTCGCCGCCTTCGAGGACAGCGCGGAGGAATGGGCGCATGCGACCTATTTCCGCGACCTCGCGGAGCAGGCGGGCATCCGCACCGTGCCGATCGACATCCCACGCATCGGCTGGAACGGCGTCCAGTTCATGGACGAGGCCGGCGCGCGCATCCGCTTCCTGCACAAGCTCTACCCCTGGGAATGGGTGGAGCGCGACGCCTTCGGGCCCAACCTCGCCTCGGATTCCTGCGGCGTGCTGGAGCCGCCCTGGAAGGCCGTGCTCTCGGACAAGATGATCATGGCGGTGCTCTGGCGGCTCTTCCCCGGCCATCCGAACCTGCTGGAGACGGTGCCGGGCCGCGTGGAGCTGGGCGGCCCCTACGTCCGGAAGCCATGCCTGGGCCGCGAGGGGTCCAATATCGCGATGGTGCAGGACGGCCTGACCACGGCCTCCACCGACGGGCCCTATGGCGGCGACACCGCGCGTTTCGTGACGCAGGCCATGGCCAGGCTGCCGCAGCGCGACGGGTGGAACGCGGTGATCGGGTCGTGGATCGTGGGGGCGGAATCGGCGGGCATCATCATCCGCGAGGGCCGGCAGGCGATCATGCGCGACACCAGCCGGGTCGTGCCGCACTACTTCTGAGTCCGGTTCTCCAGACCATTCGCCTGCCGCTGGCGGCGGATCTCCTCCGCGCGCCCCGCGATGCTGTCCCGGAAGCCCGCCATGCCCTCGCGCACGCGCCGGCTGGCGTCCGGGAACTCCGGCGGCGGGGTGAAGCGGTCCGGCGCCTGGCGGTCATGGGCCAGCGCCGCCTCGATGGCCTGGATCAGCGCCGGGATGTCGCCGAAGGCGTATTCGTTGACCGGCCGCCCAACGCTCTCCGAGAGCGAGCCGAACAGGGGCGCATCGCCCCCCGGCCCGCGTTGGTTCCGCGCCATGAGATGCGTGCGGAAGCGCAACTGCCCAAGATAGAAGACGAAGACCGCGTCGTCGCGTTCCCCGGCGGAAAGGAGCCGGGCGGCCTCGGCGTAATAGGCCGCGGGGTGCTGGCCGTTCAGCCGCTCCAGCGCCGCATCCGAAGGCCGGGCCCAGGCCAGGCTCGGCGCGAAGGGGAGGCCGGCGAGGAGCGCGCGGCGCTGCATTCAGGCGCCCGCAGGGACGGCATCCATCTCCGCATGGACCTCCGCCAGCATCGTGAAGGACCGCTTCCGTGCCTCCGGATCGTGGATCTGCGCCGTCACCATCAGCTCGTCGGCCCCGGTCCGCGCGATGAACTCCGCCAATTGCCGCCGCACCGTCTCGCGCGAGCCCACGAAGGAGCAGGAGAGGCTGCCGGACAGCACGCGCTGGGCATAGGGGTCGAGCGATTCCTCGTAGCCTTCCACCGGCCGGGGCAGCTTGCCGGGGCGGCCCGTGCGCAGGTTCACGAAGGCCTGCTGCTGCGAGGAGAAGAGCAGCCGCGCCTCCGCATCCGTGTCGGCGGCGAAGACGCCGCAGCCCAGCATCACATGCGGCTTCTGCAGCTCGCCGACCGGCCTGAAGCGCTCCCGGTAGACGGCGATCGCCTCCATCATCTGCTGCGGGGCGAAATGCGAGGCGAAGGCATAGGGCAGCCCCAGCATTGCCGCGAGCTGCGCGCCATAGGTGCTGGAGCCGAGGATCCAGAACTCCATCTCGAGCCCCGCGCCCGGCACCGCCTGGATGGCCTGCCCCGGCGCCGCGGGCTTGAAGTACTCCATCAGCTCCACGACATCGCGCGGGAATTCGTCGGGCCCCGTGCCCAGGTTGCGGCGCAGCGCGCGCATGGTGTTCTGGTCGGTGCCCGGCGCGCGGCCGAGCCCGAGATCGATCCGCCCCGGATGTAGCGCCGCCAGCGTGCCGAACTGCTCGGCGATGATCAGCGGCGCGTGGTTCGGCAGCATGATCCCGCCGGCGCCGAGCCGGATGGAGGAGGTATGGGTCGCCACATGGGCCAGGGCCACCGCGGTGGCGGCGCTGGCGATGCCGGGCATGTTGTGATGCTCGGCCATCCAGAACCGGCGGTAGCCCAGCGCCTCCACGTGACGCGCCAGTCCCGCCGAGTTGCGGAGCGCGTCGCCGGCGCTGCTGCCTTCGGGGACGGGGGAGAGGTCGAGCACGGAAAGGACGGTCATCCCTTGGATATGGGAGCCGATCGCCCGGGTGGAAGGCCGGGCCTTCCGGTCATGGGCATGTCCAGGAAACCGCCCGCCCCTTGCGCCGTTCGCAAGGAGCCTGGATGACCGGAGGAAGCGACCCATTTCCTGGACCGAGGCTTCGCCACACGGATTGCTGATGCCCGAACCGACCCCCGAGGCCCGCGTGGAGGAGGTGGCGCGCACCGCGCCGCCGCCGCCCCAGGGCTCGCATCCCGTCCATGCGGTCAGCCGCGTCACCCTGCTCGCCGACGGCGATGCGGCCTTCGCCGCGCGGGTGGCCTCGGCGCGCGCGGCCGAGCGCACGCTCGACCTGCAATATTATCTCTGGCACGGCGACGTGACGGGCCGGCTCATGGCGCGGGAGGCGCTGATGGCGGCCGACCGCGGCGTGCGGGTCCGCATCCTGATCGACGACCTCTACGGCATCGGGCGCGAGCGGGACATCGCCTCCCTGAGCGGCCATCCGCGGATCTCCCTGCGCTGGTTCAACACCTCGCATTGGGGCCATTGGGGCTGGCTCGGCCTGATGCTGGAACTTGCCTTCGGCAGCTGGCACCTCAACCGGCGCATGCACAACAAGGCCTGGATCGCCGATGGCGAGACGGTGATCTGCGGCGGCCGCAACATCGGCGACCGCTATTTCGACGCGCCGGCGGACTTCAACTTCCGGGACCTGGACGTCTCGGTCCGGGGGCCCGCCGCCCGGGAGGCCACCGCCCTCTTCGAGGAGTATTGGCGCCACCCGCTCGCGCGGCCGCTGCGCCGCCTGCCCCGCATGCGCACCCGGAAATCCGCCCTGAAGAAGCTGCGGCGCAAGCTGGAGGCCGCGGCGGCCTCGCCCGAGGCGCGCGGGATCCTGGAGGGCGTGCGCGATGCCGGCCCTCCCCGGGGGCTCGACATCGCCAACGATGCCATCCGCATCCTGGCCGATCCGCCGGGGAAGGTGCGCGGCGAGGGGGGCAGCGTCATCGCGCCCGTGGTGCGCGACCTGCTGGCCGGGGCGCAGCGCGAGGCGCTGCTGATCTCGCCCTATTTCGTGCCGGGCGAGGCTGGCACGGAGGAGCTGATCGCGCTGCGGCGGCGCGGCGTCCGCGTCTCGGTCGTCACCAATTCGCTGGCGGCGACGGATGTGGTCGCCGTCCACGGCGGCTATGTGCGCTACCGCGACCGTCTGCTGGCCGAGGGCGTCGAGATCCACGAGCTGAAGGCCCTCGGCGAGCCCAAGACGGGCGTCTTCGGGTCGCGCGGGGCGAGCCTGCACACCAAGGCCGTGCTGGTGGATGACGGGCCGGTGCTGGTGGGCTCCTTCAACCTCGACCCGCGCTCGATCGCGCTCAACACGGAGATGGGCGTGCTGGTGCATCACGCCGCGCTGGCGCGGATGGTGCGGCGGCAGCACCGCCGGCTGGCGGCGCCGGCACGGAGCTGGAAGCTCGCGCTGGCGAACGGCCGGCTGACCTGGGAAGGCTGCAAGCGCTCGGAGCCGGACGCCACCTTCCGGCGGCGCTGCCTGGCCTGGCTGGTGCGCTGGCTGCCGGTGGAGTCGCAGCTGTGAGGGGAAGGGCGCTCAGCCCTTCTCGATCTCCCCGCCCGCATCCGCCCAGCCCTTGAAGCCGCCGAGATTGCGGACCTTGTCGTAGCCCATGTCCTTGAGCGTCTTCAGCACGAGCGCGGAGCGCCCGCCCGACGCGCAATAGGCGACGACGGTCTTGGCCGGGTCGAGCTTGGGGTCGCGCGCGGGCGAGGCGGGGTCGGCGCGGAATTCCACCAGGCCGCGGGGGATGGCGAGCGCGCCCGGCACCTTGCCGGACGCCTCGACCTCGGCCGGCTCGCGCACGTCGAGGAAGACGACATCCTGCCGGCCGACCAGGGACTTGGCCTCCTCCGGGCTGATGCGGGGCACGGCGGCCTCGGCTTCGGCAAGCATCTGTTGGACGGTCAAGGCCATGGGGCTTCCTCCTGGTCGGTGACGGAGGCTAGAGGGAATCCGTGCCCGGCGGAAAGACCGGTCCCGCCGGAGGCTCAGTCCACCAGCTCCACCCGCCCCGTGGCGAGGTCGTAGACCCCGCCCACCACGCGCAGCTCGCCACGCTCCACCATGCCGGCCAGGATCGGCTGGGCGGTGCGCAGCATGTCCACGTGGTACTTCACATTGGCGATCATCGCCCGCTGGTTGAGATCCTCGCCCGGCTCGGCCAGGACGGGACGGATGCCCGGGGCCATGGCGTCCACGAGATGGCCGATATGGCCCGGATAGGTCTCGCCGGTCAGCAGGGACCGCACCGTCGCGTCCACCGCGCCGCACTGCGTGTGGCCCAGCACCATGATGAGCTTCACGCCCAGCATGGCCGCGCTGAACTCCAGGCTGCCCAGGCCCTTCTCGGTCACGAAGTTCCCGGCGACGCGCACGATGAAGAGGTCGCCCGGCCCACGGTCGAAGACCATTTCCGCCAGGACGCGCGAATCCGAGCAGCCGATGATGGAGGCGAAGGGCGCCTGGCCCAGCGCCCGGCTCGGCCGCCCGGCCGAGTAGTCGCGCTCCATGGGCTCGTCCGCCACATAGCGGGCATTGCCCTCCATGAGCAGGCGCAGCGCCTCGTCTGGCGTGTCGGCGGCCGAGCGCGGGGGCGCGGCCCCGGCCCGGGAGATGGCCGGCCCGCGGCCCTCGTCATGGGGCGCGGCGGCCGCGCGGCGCCAGCGGCCCGCCTTCGCGCAGATCGCACACATCCTAAGCTCCTCGGAATCGAAAGATCATTCCGAACGCATTCCAACCCCGGATGTGTGACAGCGCGTCGGCGGACCGCCGTCAATCCTCGATCCCGATCGGAAAGGCCGGCGGCCCCGCGCGGGCGTTATTTCCGCGGGGGCACCGGCTGGCCTTCGCAATTGGCCAGGCTCGAATCCACATGGCCCCAGCGCGGGGCCGAGGCGGTCCAGATGAAGCCCTCCGGCCGTCCCAGCTCCGGATCGTCCAGCGCGCCGGCACGGACGACCATCACATCGGTCCGGGCGGAGGATTCGCTGAAGAGGGGCGTGCCGCATTTCGGGCAGAAGCTGCGGCGCATGGCGTTGCCGCTGTCGGCCGTGCTGTCGTAGCCCGCGACCTCGCCCGTGCAGGCGAAGCCCGCCTTGCGGAAGATCACGTTGACCGAGGCATTGCCGGCCGAGAGGTACTGGCAGTCCCGGCACCAGCAGGCGCGGCGGGCGATCGGCTCCTCCGGGAAGCTGAACCGCACGGCGCCGCAGAGGCAGCCGCCGGCCACGGGCGCGGCCACCCCCTCAATCCTCCACGCTGGCGCGGCGCGCCAGGATCTCGCGCTTGCCCACATGGTTGGCGGGGCTGACGATCCCCTCCTTCTCCATCTGCTCGATGAGCTTGGCCGCGCGGTTGTAGCCGATGTTCAGGTGCCGCTGGATGAAGCTGGTGCTGGCCTTGCCCTCCCGAGTCACCACGTCCACCGCCTGGTCGAAGAGCGACTTGTCGGCATCCGAGGCGGCGGCGATGCCCGAAAGGCCCGATTCGCCCTCCTCGTCGACCTCGGTGACCTCCTCGACATAGTCGGGCTCGCCCTGCTCGCGCAGCCAGTTGGTGATGTCCTCGACCTCGCTGTCCTTCACGAAGGGGCCGTGGACGCGGGTCATGCGGCCGCCGCCGGGCAGGAAGAGCATGTCGCCCTGGCCCAGCAGCTGCTCCGCGCCCTGCTCGCCCAGGATGGTGCGGCTGTCGATCTTGGACGTGACCTGGAAGGAGATGCGCGTCGGGAAGTTGGCCTTGATGGTGCCGGTGATGACGTCCACCGAGGGCCGCTGCGTCGCCATGATGACGTGGATGCCGGCGGCGCGCGCCATCTGCGCCAGGCGCTGCACCGCGGCCTCGATCTCCTTGCCGGCGACGATCATGAGGTCCGCCATCTCGTCGATGACGACCACGATCATGGGCAGCTTCTGCAGCGAGAGGGACTGGTCCTCGAAGACCGGCTTGTTCGTCTCCGGGTCGAAGCCGGTCTGCACGCGGCGCGTCAGCATCTCGCCGCGGGCCAGCGCCGCCGAGACCTTCTCGTTGTAGCCGGCGATGTTGCGCACGCCGATCTGGCTCATGGCGCGGTAGCGGCGCTCCATCTCGCGCACGGTCCATTTCAGCGCCCCGATGGCCTTCGGGGGCTCGGTGACCACGGGCGCCAGCAGATGCGGGATGCGGTCGTAGACCGACAGCTCCAGCATCTTCGGGTCGATCATGATGAAGCGGCATTCCGAGGGGCTGTGCTTGTAGAGCAGCGAGAGAATCATGGTGTTGATCCCCACCGACTTGCCCGAGCCCGTGGTGCCCGCGATCAGCAGATGCGGCATGCGCGCGAGGTCGGCGATGATCGGCGCGCCGCCGATGTCCTTGCCGAGGATGAGCGGCAGGGCGCTGGTGTTGCGCTGATATTCGTCCGAGGCCAGCATCTCGCGCAGATAGACCGTCTCGCGCTTCACGTTGGGCATCTCGATGCCCATGACGCTGCGGCCCGGCACGGTGGCGATGCGCACGGCGACGACGCTCATGCTGCGCGCGATGTCGTCGGCCAGGCCGATGACGCGCGAGGACTTGGTGCCCGGCGCCGGCTCCAGCTCGTAGAGCGTCACGACCGGGCCCGGCCGGATCTCGGTGATGGCGCCGTTCACGCCGTAGTCGTTCAGCACCTGCTCCAGCATGCGGGCATTGGCCTGCAGCGCCTCGGCGCTCGGGCCTCCCGCGACGCGGGGCGGGGTGGGCGCCAGCAGGTCGAGCGAGGGCGTGCGCCAGCCCTCCACCGGCAGGTCGAGCGAGGGCTGCTCGGGCACGGGCGGCTTGGCCTTGGCGGGCGTGGCGACGCGGGGCTGGCTGCGCGGCGCCGGGCGCAGCTCCGGTTCGCGCTTCAGCGGCGGGCGCGCCGGCTCGGCCGCGACGCGGTCGGCCTCCTGGAGCACGTCCATGAGGTCGGCGGCGGGCTCGATCCGGCGGCGGGCCATGAGGTTCTTCGTGCCGCGGCCCATCCAGAGGAAGGGGCGCAGCAGGTGGTGCCGCCTGCGCGCGCCGAACTCGGCGGCGCTGCCCACGCCGCGCGAGGCGGCCACGGCCGAGACGCGCGCGGCCCGGCGCCACTCGCCCGGCGAGAAGCCGAAGGCGATATAGACCAGCACGGCCGTCACCCCGCCGGTGATGAGCTGCGTGGACAGCCGGCCGAGCGGCCCGAAGGCGCCTTCCAGCCCGTTGAGCAGGGCCTCGGCGACCAGCGGCCCGGCCGCGCCGCCGTCGGCGCCGGGCACCAGCGCCAGCAGGGCGGCGAGGAGCGGCGTCGCCAGCAGGAGCGCCGCGATGCGCGCCGGCAGCAGGCTCACGCCGCGATGGGTCGCCATGCGCAGGGCCCAGCCGAGCAGCACGATCCCGGGCAGGTAGGCGGCCCAGCCGCAGGCCTGGCACAGGATGTCCGCGACGACGGCGCCGAAGGGCCCGGCCAGGTTGGTGGCGTGGTTGGCTGTCGCGGTGGAGAGCGAGGGGTCGGCCGGGTTGTAGGTGGCAATGGCGACGAGCAGCGCCAGGCCCAGGAAGCCGAGCAGCAGCCCGCCCATCTCGTTCGCGCGCCGCCGGATCGCCGCCTTGACGGCGGGCGAGGCAAGACGCCCCAGCCCGGCGGCGGAGTCGGAAGGCTCGGCTAGTTCACGCGCCATGTCGGCCAGACCTCAGGGGGGAGGGAGAGCAGCCGGGGGGTGCCGCAGGATAGCAGGGCGCGAAGGGCTTCGCCACCTCGCGATCCGGCCGGCTACAGCCCCTCGAAGAGGTCCGTCGAGAGATACCGCTCGGCGAAGGAGGCGGCGATGCCGACGATCAGCCGGCCCTCCATCCCCGGCTGCCGCGCGATCCGCATCATCGCGGCCAGCACCGCCCCGGTGGAGATGCCGACCGGCACCCCGTCGAGCTTCGCCACGGCGCGGGCGGCGGCGAAGGCGTCGCGCTCGGCCACCCGCTCCACGCCGTCGAGGCTCTCGAGCTCCAGCACGCCGGGCCGGAAGCCCGCGCCGATGCCCTGGATGAGGTGCGGCCCCGGCTCGTCGCCATTCAGCACGGCCGATTCAGCCGGCTCCACGCCGATCACCCGCAGCCCCGGCTTGCGCGGCTTCAGCGCGCGGGCCACGCCGGTCAGCGTGCCGCCCGTGCCGATGCCGCCGACCACCACATCGGCCTCGCCGGCGGTGTCGCGCCAGATCTCCTCGGCCGTGGTGCGGGCGTGGATGTCCGGGTTCGCGGGATTGTCGAACTGCCGGGCGATCCAGGCGCCGGGCGTGGCGGCCAGGATCTCCTCGGCGCGGGCGATGGCGGCGGCCATGCCCTTCTTGCCGGGCGTGAGCTCCAGCTCCGCGCCGAGCAGCTTCAGCATCCTGCGGCGCTCGATCGAGGCGGCGTCGGGCATGACGACGATCAGCCGGTAGCCCTTGGCCGCCGCCACCAGCGCCAGCGCGATGCCGGTATTGCCCGAGGTCGGCTCGATGATGGTGGAGCGGCCGGGCGCGATGATGCCGGCGGCCTCCGCGGCCTCGACCATCGAGAGGCCGATGCGGTCCTTCACCGAGCCGCCCGGGTTGAAGAACTCCAGCTTGAGCGCCAGGCGCGCGGGCAGCTTCTCTTCCGCCATGAGGCGGGGCAGCAGCACCACCGGCGTATGGCCGATGGTGGAGAGGATGCTGGCATGCAGGCCCTGGCCCGCCCCAGGAGCATCGGAGGGTGATTCGGCGTCCATCCCTTTCCGGTAGCACGAAAATCGCGATCCGTTGCGAGAGGTGGCTTGGAATTTCACGCCGGACCCGCCAGATTTCACGCGAAACGGCGGGAGATTTTCCATCATGCTGCTCCGGCGGGACCGCGCTTTGCTCGCGCTCGACATCGCGCTCGATATCGCCTTCCACGCGGGGCGCGGCAGCGAGGTGACGGGCGCGGCCGACATCGCCGAGCGGCTGAACGCCGCGCGGCGCGGGATCGAGCCGCTGCTCCAGGCGCTGGTGCGCTCGGGCCTGCTGGACAGCGTGCGCGGGCCGCGCGGCGGCTACCGCATGGCCCGCGCCCCGCGCGAGGTGAGGCTGGCCGAGATCGTCGCGGCCGTGACCGAGGACGAGACGGCGGAGGCCCCGCCCGGCAAGCTCGCCACGCTGGTGACGGCGCCGCTCTGGAACGAGCTGGACGGGGCGGTGGAGAAGAAGCTGCAATCCATCACGCTCGAGGAACTGCTGAAGCGTGCCGCCGCCGCCGGGCTGCGCCGCCCGGTCTCGGAGCCGCTGCACTTCGTGATCTGACGATGTCCTGGGCGCGCAGCATGCGAGGGGCCTGATGCCCAGGATCACCGAATCCTCCCTGCGCAACGCGGCCCTCGCGCATCTCGCGCGCTTCGCCGCGACCGAGGCCGGGCTGCGCCGCGTGCTCGGCAACCGCATCCGCCGCTGGGCGCGCGATGCCGAGGCGGCCGGGCAGGACGCGGAGTCCGTCGCCGCCGAGGTCGCCGCCGCGAATGCCCGCGCCGCCGTCATCGCGGCGCGGCTGGTCCAGGCCGGCGCGGTGGACGATGCCGGCTTTGCCAAGGCCCGGGCGCGGCGGCTGCTGGGCAGCGGTCGCTCGGCGCGGGCCACGCTGGCGCATCTCGCGGCCAAGGGCGTGGCCGGCGAGACGGCCCGCGCCGCCCTCGGCCAGGAGGACGTGCCGGACGAGCTGACCGCCGCCGTGATCCTCTGCCGTAAGCGCCGCATGGGTGCCTTCGCGGCGGGCGAGCCCGATCCGGCGATCCGCCGGAAGTGGCTGGCGAGCCTGGCGCGGGCGGGCTTCGACGGCGAGGTGGCGCGGCGCGCCCTGCGGCTCGCCCGCGCCGAGGCCGAGGACGTGCTGGCGGCGCGGCCATGAGCGGATCTCGGGTCGTCTTCACGCGCAAGGGCGTGATGCGGGGCGTGCGGATCGCCCTGCCCATGATCCCGGCGGTGCTGCCCTTTGGCCTCATCATCGGCGTCATCTCCGACGCGCAGGGCCTCTCGTTCCTGGAAACCGTCCTCATGTCCGCCGCGGTCTTCGCCGGCACGAGCCAGCTGGTGGCGCTGCAGGTCTGGGCCGACCCGGCGCCGGTTTTCGCCGCCACGCTGGCCTGCTTCATCATCAACCTGCGCCTGGCTCCCATGGGCGCGGCGCTGGCGCCCTGGCTCGACAAGCTGCGCGGCTGGAAGCTCTGGGGCACGCTGGCGACGCTGGTGGACAACAGCTTCGCCATTGCCATCGCGGACCAGCGGGCGGGTGGGCGCGACGCGGGGCTGCTGCTCGGCGTCGGGCTGACCTTCTGGGGATTCTGGGTCTTCTTCTGCGCCGCCGGCTATGCCTTCGCGGGCATGATCGCGCTGCCGCCGGGCCATCCGATCTTCTTCGCGAGCCTCGCCACCCTCATCGCGCTGATGGTGCCGCTCTGGCGCGGGCGGCTGGAGATCCTGCCCTGGGGCGTCGCCGCCGTGGCGGCGCTGGCGGTGTCGCAGGGGCTGGGGCTCGGGCAGCCCTGGCCGGTGCTGGCCGGCGCGATCCTGGGCGGCGCGGCCGGCGCCTGGCGGGACATGCGGCGCCCCTCCTGAACGGAAAGGGCCGGGCGGGTTGCCCCGCCGGCCCTTCCGGCCATCCGTGGTGGCCGCAGCCTCAGTTGCTGCTGTCGACCACGATCTGCGCCGGATTCCGCGCGACGGACGGAGCCTGCGTGCGGAAGACCTGCCGCGTCTCGTAGTGCACCGAGTCCGGGCCGCCGCTCACGAAGGCGTCGGCGCTGCCCACGATATTGGGCGTCGGCGCGTCGTAGGCGACATGGGGGTTGTTGCCCTCGCCGACGAAATGCGGGTTCGACTGCGCCAGGGCCAGCGTGGAAAGGCCGGAGAAGGCGGTCGCGAGGAGGAGATTGCGGATCATGACGATTGTTCCCGTTTCAAACGCGGCGGTCGGGTTTGGCCGTCTCGTGTAGATACACATATGGCCGTCAGGGGCATTCCGCCAACGCAGGGAAGGAAACCCCGCCATGCCCTCCGAGGGCGGCTCTCAGCCTTGCGGAACGTCGATCGCGAGCCACCCGCCCGCATCCATCCGCGCAACGTCGCCGGGCAGCAGCAGCACGGTCGTGGTCGCGGATTCGATGATGGCCGGGCCGGCGATCGCCTGTTCCGCCGCGAGCGCGTCGAAGGCGAAGACCGGCAGCTCCGTCCAGCCCGTCTCCAGCAGGGCGCGGCGCGTGCCGAGCGGATCGGCCGGGCCTGGCGCGCCGGCGGGCCTGACCGGCAGCGCCGGCAGCAGGCCGGAGGCGGCCGCGCGCGCGGTGACGAGCACCACCTCCTCCTCGGGCAGGTCGTAGGTGAAGAGGGCGCGGTGGCGGGCGTGGAAGGCCGCGCGCAGGCCCGCGCGGTCGGGTGTCACGCCGTCCAGGTTCACGGTGATCTCGAAGACCTGCTCGCCATAGCGCAGGTCGGCGGCGCGATGGGCTGCGACCTCGCCCTGGAACCATTGCGCGAGCTGGGTGCGGGCCTCGGACTCCAGCCCTTCGAAGAGAGCGGCCAGCGAGGCGTCGCCCGGCATGGCCTCGGCGCTGACGACGCTGCGGGCGATCTCGTGGCGCAGCTCGGTCTGCAGCATGCCCCAGGCGGAAAGCCCGGCGGCGAAGAGCGGAACGGCGATGCGCGCCATGCCGAGATCGCGCGCCACGGCGCTCGCATGCAGGCCCGCCGCGCCGCCGAAGGCGAGCAGCGTGGCGCCGCGCGGATCGACGCCGCGCCGGACGGTGGCCACGCGCACGCCATCGGCCATGCGCGCATTCACCAGGCGATAGATGCCGAGCGCGGTCGCCTCGGGCGTGATGCCCAGCTTTGCTGCCAGCGTCGCCATGGCGCGCTCGGTCGCGGCCACGTCGAGCAGGCGCGTGCCGCCGAGGAAGCGCGTGGCGTCGAGATAGCCGAGCGCGAGATTCGCATCCGTCACGGTCGGCTCGGTGCCGCCGTTTCCGTAGCAGGCCGGGCCCGGCCGCGCGCCGGCGGATTGCGGGCCGACTTCCAGCGTGCCGCCGCTGCCCAGATGCGCGATGGAGCCGCCGCCGGCACCCAGCGTGATGATGTCCAGGCTGTCCAGCGCGATGCGCTCGCCGCCGACCTCGCGTCCACGGCCCAGCGTCGCCGCGCCGTCCTGGATGAGCGCGATGTCGGTGGAGGTGCCGCCCATGTCGAGCGTGACGAGTTGCTCGCCCATTCCCCGCCGCGACAGCGCGAGCGCCGCCGAAACGCCGCCCGCCGGGCCGGACAGCGCGGTGCCGACGGCGAGGCGCGCGGCCTCGTGGATGGGCGCCATGCCGCCATGCGAGAGGATGACGAAGACGGGCTGGGTGTAGCCCGCCTCGCGCAGGCGGGATTCGAGCCGTGTCAGGTAGCGCGAGACGACGGGGCCGACATAGGCGTTCACCGCCGTCGTGGAGAAGCGCTCGAATTCCTTGATCTGCGGCAGCACATCGGCCGAGCAGGTGACGAAGACGCCCGGCAGCGCGGCGCGCACGGCCTCGGCGGCGGCGTGCTCGTGCTTCGGCGCGGCCCAGGAGTGGAGGAAGCAGATCGCGACCGATTCCACCTGCTGCGCGCGCAGCGTCGCGATGGCGGCTTCCAGGCTCGCGGCGTCCAGCGGGATCTCCACGCTGCCATCGGGACGCAGGCGCTCGCGCACCGGCAGGCGAAGCTGGCGCGGCACCAAGGCAGGCGGCTGCGGCAGGCGCAGGTCGTAGCGCGCGGGCTTCAGCCCCTCGCGCATGGCGGTGACGTCGCGATGGCCCTCGGTGGTGAGCATGGCCGTGCGCGCGCCGCGCCGCTCCAGCAGCGCATTGGTGGCGACGGTGGTGCCGTGGACGATGCGGGTCGTCGTCTCCAGCAGCTCGGTCAGGGTGAGGCCGATGGCGGCGGCCAGGTTGGCCAACCCGTCGAGCACGCCCTCGCTCTGGTCGTGGGGGGTGCTGGCGGCCTTGGCCAGATATTCCCGGCCCTCGGCATCCACGCCGACCACGTCGGTGAAGGTGCCGCCGACATCGACGCCGATGGTGTAGCGCATGTCAGGCCTCCCCCCGATCGCTTCGGGCCACTTCGCCCTTAGCGTGAATCGGCGGGTCGGAAAGCCCTTCTTCGGTATCGCGCGCGATGAGGGCGGGATCGCGCTTCGCCGGATCGCCCCAGCCGCCGCCGCCAGCGGAGCGGACGTGGATCACCTCGCCGGATTCGATGCCGATGCCGACCTCCTTGGTGCGCAGCACGCGCTCGCTGCCGTCGGCCTTGCGGAGCGCATAGCGGTGCGGCGCGGAATCCCGTCCGCCTGCGATGCCGGCGCTGCCGTGGAAGGCGCCGTCGCCGGCGGTATTGCCGCGCGAGGGGCCGTCGCTTTCCACGACCAGCTCGAGCTCGGCGCCGTGGCCGCCGCGATACTGGCCGGCGCCCGCCGTGCCGCCCAGGAACTCGTGCTTGCGGAAATGCAGCGGGAAGCGCGCCTCGGCCATCTCGACGCTGCCGAATTTCAGCCCGCCGGCCGAGTGCCACTCGCCCGCCGTGGACCAGCCGTCGCCCTTCGCGTGCCCGCCGCCGCCCGGCCGCGCGTGGAAGAGGTGCCACACGAACTTGCGGTCCGGCCGGCGCGCATCCTTGCCCGTGATGGCGATGCGGAAGCGCCTTCCCCAGCCGCCCACGGCGCGTTCGGGGCAGCAATTCTCCATGGCGCGCATGATGGCTTCCACGATCTCGTTGCTGCAATGGCTGGTGCAGAGCGTGACGGCCGCGCCCTCGCGCGCCCAGACGATGCTGCCTTCGCGCGCGATGACGCGCAGCGCGCGGAAAGCGCCCTCGTTCTTCGCCACCTCGGGGTCGAGCAGATAGGCGAAGGCCATGCAGACGGCTGAGAACATGTTCGGATAGGAGGAGTTCACGATGCCCAGAACCTGGTCGTCGCTCTCCGACAGATCGACCGTCAGCGTGCCGCCCTGCTTGGTGCAGCTGGCGCGGATGGCGATGTTCCTCGCGTCGTGCCCGTCGTCGTCGAGGAAGGCTTCGCCATGCCATTTGCCGTCGGGCCAGGATTCGACGATGCGCTTCGTATGCGCATGGGCGAGATCCAGGATGGCGTCCACGGCGGCCATCAGGCTTCCGCCGCCATGCTGGCCGAGCAGCGCGGAAAGGCGATTCGCGCCGAGCTTGGCGGCGCCCAGCATGGCCGCGAGGTCGCCCCGGAAGTCGCGGTTGATGCGCGTGTTGAGCGCGAGCATCGCGACGAGATCGGGCCGCATGGAAAAATTCTCGCCGAGCCGGATGGGCGGGATGCGCAGCCCTTCCTGCCAGATCTCGGTGGCGCCGGGATTGTAGCCGCCATGGGTATTGCCGCCGATGTCGGATTGGTGCGCGCGCACGACGCTGTAGAAGCGCACCCGCCGCGGATGATCCGGGGGCGCAGCCCGAGGGTCTGAATTCGCCAGCGGCGGAGCGTCGAAGACAGGGAGCACGATCGTCAGATCGGGCAGGTGGCTGCCGCCGTGATAGGGATCGTTCAGGAGAAACACGTCGCCGGGCTTCATGTCCTCGCCGAAGGCGTCCACCACGGCCTTGGCCGCGAAGGGCATGGCGCCGACATGCACGGGGATGTGGTCCGCCTGCGCCACCAGCCGGCAGGCGCCGTCGGTCACGGCGATGGAGAAGTCGCGGCTGGAGTTCAGGATCTGGCTATAGGCCGTCCGGAGCAGCCCCTCGCCCATCTCCTCCACGATGGCGGTGAAGCGCGCGGAAAGCACGGCAAGCGTCACGGGATCCATCAGACCGGCATCTCCATCTTGGCGTGATGGGGAGCGTGGCGCATCCTCGCCCGAACAGAAAGGGGAGGGTGCTGCAAGATGAGCCTCAAAGTTCTCGCCGAAGGGCTGCGTTTTCCGGAAGGGCCGGTGGCGCTGCCGGACGGCTCCATCGCGCTGGTGGAGATCGAGAAGCAGGTCATCTCGCGCGTCGCGCCGGATGGGAGCTACAGCATCGTCGCGAAGACGGGCGGCGGGCCGAACGGGCTGGCGGCCGGTCCGGACAACACGCTCATCCTCTGCAACAACGGCGGCTTCGCCTGGCACGAGGAGCCGGAAATCCTGCGGCCGCACGGCGTGGCGGAAGATTATACGAACGGGCGGATCGAGGTGATCGACATCGCCACCGGCACGGTGCGGACGCTCTACGACCGCTGCGGCGAGGTGATGCTGAAGGGGCCGAACGACCTGCAGCTCGACGGCAAGGGCGGCTTCTGGTTCAGCGACCTGGGCAAGGTCCGCGCCCGCGACCGCGACCATGGCGGCGTCTACTGGGCGGCGCTGGACGGCAGCCGGATCGTGGAGGCGGCCTTTCCCGTCTTCGGCGGCGCGAACGGCATCGGCATCAGCCCGGACGGCGAGAAGCTCTACGTGGCCGAGACCGAGACGGGGCGGCTCTGGGCCTTCGACATCCTCGGGCCAGGGCAATTGCGGAAATGCCCCTGGCCGAGCACCAATGGCGGCGTGCTGCTGTGCCAGTTCCCCGAGTTCCGGCGGCTGGACAGCCTGGCGGTCACGGATGCCGGGAACATCGTGGTGGCGACGCTGATCTCGGGCGAGATCACGACGGTGACGCCGGCGGGCAAGATCATCGACGTGGTGAAGATGCCCGAGCGCATGCCGACGAACATCTGCTTCGGCGGGCCGGACCGGCGGACGGCCTATATCACCCTGTCGAACACCGGGAAGCTGGTCAGCATGAAGTGGCGGGAGGCGGGGCTACGCCTCCCGCATTGCTGAGGCTCAGCCCTCCAGCGCGGCCACGCCCGGCAGCGTCTTGCCCTCGAGCCATTCGAGGAAGGCGCCGCCGGCGGAGCTGACATAGCTCATCCGCTCCGAGACGCCCGCATGGCGCAGCGCGGAGACGGTGTCGCCGCCGCCGCCCACCGAGCGCAGCTGCCCGGCCTCGGTGAGGCGCGCGACCTTCTTCGCCACCGCGACGGTCGCCGCATCGAAGGGCGCGATCTCGAAGGCGCCGAAGGGACCGTTCCAGACCAGCGTCTTCGCGGCCGAAAGGCGCTGCAACACGTCCGCGACGGTGGCGGGGCCGACATCGAGCGCCATCATCTCGGCCGGCACGCCGTCGAGGCCCACGACCTTGTTG
Organism: Roseococcus sp. SYP-B2431; assembly: GCF_004336745.1. GTDB lineage: Bacteria > Pseudomonadota > Alphaproteobacteria > Acetobacterales > Acetobacteraceae > Roseococcus. Next base: position 124,754 of record NZ_SJXD01000028.1, on the reverse strand, counting down.
GGCGAATGCGCGGCAAAGCCCTCGGCGACCACGAGGTCGAGCGGGAGGACGATCTCGCAGCCGTTCTTCCTGGCCGCGGCGAGGATCTCGCGCGCGGTGCCGTGCATCTCGGCCTCCTGCAGCGACTTGCCGACCGCATGGCCCTGCGCGGCGAGGAAGGTGTTGGCCATGGCGCCGCCGATGACCAGCACGTCGACCTTGGAGGAGAGATTGCCCAGCAGGTCCAGCTTGGTGGAGACCTTGGCGCCGCCGACGATGGCGACGACGGGCCGCTGCGGGTTGCCGAGCGCGGCATCCAGCGCCTCCAGCTCCTGCTGCATTAGCCGGCCGGCATAGCTGGGGAGCAGCTTCGCCACGCCCTCGGTGGAGGCATGAGCGCGATGCGCGGCGGAGAAGGCGTCGTTGACGAAGACGTCGGCCAGCTTCGCAAAGCCCTGAGCCAGAGCCGGGTCGTTCTTCTCCTCGCCCGCGTGGTAGCGCGTGTTCTCGAGGAGCAGGACCTCGCCGTCCTTCAGCGCGTTCGCGGCGGCCTCGGCTTCGGCGCCGATGCAGTCGTCCACGAAGCCGACGGGCTTGCCGAGCGTCCTGGCGAGCGCCTCCTGCATGGGCTTGAGCGACATCTCGGGGACGCGCTTGCCCTTGGGGCGGTCGAAATGGGAGCAGACGATGACGCGGGCGCCCTTGGAGGCGAGCTCGGCGATGGTAGGGCAGAGGCGCTCGATGCGCGTCATGTCCGTGATCTTGCCGTCCTTGACGGGCAGGTTCAGGTCGGCGCGCAGCAGGACGCGCTTTCCGCGCGGATCGAGGTCATCGAGGGTGCGGAAAGCGGGCATAGGAGTCTCCAGCAAGGACGACGGATCAGACGCAGGACTCGCCCTCGGAGAATCCGGCCGCAAGGCGGCCGGCGCGCCCAAACCATCAGCGCCGCCGGGCGCGCCTCAAGCGGCGCGAAGCCAAGGCCGCGGATGCGGCCGCCCGGCGTCTGAGGGCATCAAAAAACTAAAGCAATCGCAGTCACAGCTTTCCGTAGTAGGCGGCCGTGTCGCTCATGCGATTGCTGAAGCCCCACTCGTTGTCGTACCAGGACATCACGCGGACCAGCCCGCCATCGACCACCTGCGTCTGCGTCGCGTCGAAGGTCGACGAATGCGGATCGTGGTTGAAGTCGATCGAGACCAGCGGGGCGGTGTTGTAGCCGAGGATGCCCTTGAGCGGGCCGCTCTCGGCCGCCGCCTTCATCACGGCGTTCACGGCTTCCTTGGTCAGGCCCTCGGTCTTCGCGGGCACGAAGTCGAGCGAGACCAGGGAGACGTTCGGCGTCGGGATGCGGATGGCGGTGCCGTCCAGCTTGCCCTTCAGCTCCGGCAGCACGAGGCCGACGGCCTTGGCGGCGCCCGTCGAGGTCGGGATGGCCGAGACGGCCGCCGCGCGGGCGCGGTGCAGGTCCTTGTGCAGCGTGTCGACGGTGTTCTGGTCACCCGTATAGGCGTGGATGGTCACCATGTAGCCGCGCAGGATGCCGAAATTGTCGTGCAGCACCTTGGCGACGGGCGCCAGGCAATTGGTGGTGCAGGAGGCGTTGGAGACGATCTTGTCCTCGGCCGTCAGCGTCTCGTGGTTCACGCCGAAGACGATGGTCTTGTCGGAGTTCTCGCCGGGGGCGGAGATCAGCACCTTGCGGGCGCCGGTGCCGAGCAGGACCTGCGCCTTCTCGCGCGCGGTGAAGATGCCGGTGCACTCGGCGGCCACGTCCACGCCGTCCCACTTCAGCTTGGTCGGGTCGCGCTCGGCCGTCACCTTGATGGGGCCCCAGGTCTTGCCATGGGCCTTGATGGTGATGCTGTCGCCCTCGACGATCACCTCGCCGGGGAAGCGGCCATGCACGCTGTCGTAGCGGAACAGGTGGGCATTGGCCTCGACGGAGCCCAGGTCGTTGATCGCGACGAACTCGACGTCGTCACGGCCGCTCTCGCAGGCGGCACGCAGAACCAGGCGGCCGATGCGCCCGAAGCCGTTGATCGCGACCTTAACCGTCATTTGCTTCCATCCTTGGTGAGAAGTTTGGTGGCCGCCGCGACGATCGCGGCCGGCGTGATGCCGAAATGCTCGAAGAGGTGATCGGCCGGCGCGGAGGCGCCGAAGCCCGTCATGCCGATGAAGGCGGAATTGGTGCCGAGCCAACGCTCCCAGCCGAAGCCGAGCGCGGCCTCGATGCCGATGCGCGGGGCCTCGCCGAGGGTGGCGGCGCGATAGGCCTCGTCCTGCTGGGCGAAGAGCTCCCAGGAGGGGAGCGAGACCACGGCGGCCTGGACGCCCTGGGCGACCAACGTCTGGCGCGCGTTCATCGCCAGATGCACCTCGCTGCCGGTGGCGACGAGGGTGACGTCGCGCGCGCCCTCGGCCTCGGCGAGGACATAGCCGCCGCGGGCGCAGCGGTTCTCGCCGGCGTCGTCGCGCAGGGCGGGCAGCGCCTGGCGCGAGAGGGCGAGCACGCTCGGCCCCTCGGTGCGGCGCAGCGCCAGCTCCCAGCATTCCGCCGTCTCCATCGCGTCGGCGGGGCGGAAGACGGCGAGGTTCGGGATGGCGCGGAGGGACGCGATCGTCTCGACCGGCTGATGGGTCGGGCCGTCCTCGCCGAGGCCGATGCTGTCATGCGTCAGCACGTGGATGACGCGCTGGTGCATCAGCGCGGCGAGGCGGATCGAGGGCCGCATGTAGTCGGCGAAGACGAGGAAGGTGCCGGAATAGGGAATGATGCCGCCATGCAGGGCCATGCCGTTCATGGCCGCGGCCATGCCGTGCTCGCGGATGCCGTAATGCACGTAGCGGCCCGCGTAATTGCCGGGCGTGATGGAGGCGATGCCCTTCACGTCCGTGTTGTTCGAGCCGGTGAGGTCGGCGCTGCCGCCGATCATCTCGGGCACGGCGGGGACCAGGGCGGTCAGCGCGCGCTGGCTGGCGATGCGCGTGCCGAGCTTGGGCTTCTCGGTCGCCAGCGTGGCGCGCAGCGCGTTCAGCGGCTCCACCCAGTTCTCGGGGAGCTTGCCGGCGGTGGCGCGCTCGAAGTCCACGCGCATCGGGTGCTTGGCCAGCCGCTTCAGCCAGGAGCGGCGCGTGCCGGCGGCGCGGCGGCCGGCCTCCTCCCAGCGGGCCTTGATGCCCTCGGGGGTCGTGAAGGGTTCGGCGTTCCAGCCGAGCGCCGACTTGGCAGCCGAGATCTCGTCGGCGCCGAGCGGAGACCCGTGGCTGCCCGCGGTGCCGGCCTTCTTCGGCGCGGAGAAGCCGATGATGGTGCGGCAGGCGATGATGGTGGGCTTCTTGCTGCGCTGCGCGACGGCCATGGCCGCCGCGATCTGCTCGGGGTCGTGCCCGTCGATGCGCTTGGTGGCCCAGCCATAGGCCTGGAAGCGCTTCAGCACGTCCTCGGAGAAGGAGAGGGCGGTGTCGCCGTCGATGGAGATGTGGTTGTCGTCCCACAGCACCGTCAGCTTCTCGAGGCCCAGATGGCCGGCCAGCGAGGCCGCCTCGTGGCTGACGCCCTCCTGCAGGTCGCCATCCGAGCAGATGACCCAGGTCCGGTGGTCCACCAGCGACTTGCCGAAGCGCGCGGCCAGGTGCCGCTCGGCCAGCGCCATGCCGACGGCGGTGGAGATGCCCTGGCCCAGCGGCCCGGTCGTGGTCTCGATGGCCGGGTGGTAGCCGTATTCGGGATGGCCGGCGGCGGGGGAATGCAGCTGGCGGAAGTTCTTCAGCTCGTCGATGCCCATGCCGGCATGGCCGGTCAGGTGCAGCAGCGCATAGAGCAGCATCGAGCCGTGGCCGGCCGAGAGCACGAAGCGGTCGCGGTCGGGCCAGCGCGGGTCGGCCGCGTCGTATTTGAGGAATCGGGTGAAGAGGGCGGTGGCGACATCGGCCATGCCCATGGGCATGCCGGGATGGCCGGACTTGGCCTTCTCCACGGCGTCCATGGCGAGGGCGCGAATCGCGTCGGCCATGCGCCGCTCTTCCGAGGCCGGGCGCTCGAGGATGGCGGCCTGGGCGAGGAGGGCAGGGTTGGGGGCGTTGGGGTCGACGATGCTGGCCAAGATGGAGGGCTCTCAACTTTGGCGTCCGGCTATAAAGCGACGCCTTAGGCGCGGCAAGTTTGGCTGGGGCGGTTGGAAGCGGGCATGCGCGGCGGGCATGCCCGGCCGCTACCGGCCCGCCGGCCCGGCCAGGCAGGCCCGGACGAGCGGGGCGCAGGCGGCGTCCGGCTGGTCCGTGCTTCCGCTCGACAGGTACCGGACCGCCGTCACGCGCCCTTCGCGAAAGGTGAGGTTGGCGCGGCAGCTTCCGGGCGCCGCGCTGTAGGACCAGACGACGAGGCCGTCATTCTCCGCCTCCGATCCCGGCCGGCCCATGCATTCCAGGATCTGGGCGCGCGTGGTGCCCACCAGCTGTGTTCGCGCGTGATCCGCCTCGCGCTGGGCGCAGCTGGACAGGACGGTCAGGGCGAGGAAGAGCAGGGTGGCATGACGAGTGCGCATGGCGGGCACAACGATCCGGAAGGCCCGGCGTTGCCGCGCATCATTGGGCTTGCGGGGAGCTTTCGGGTTCCTCTAGCGTCACGGCCTCGCAACATCGGGCCGCACGGAGGGCTGGGATGCACGCCTACGACCAGCACCACCCCAGGGGCCCTGTTTCCGCCCTGCGATAGGTCTTTCGCAGGGCAGGGCCGCCTGAAGCCAGACCGCTTCCGTTCCGGACTGCCCTTGTCGCATCCGCCGGCCCTCGGCCTGCGCCCGAACGGATTTCCTCCGCCATGGCTCTCATCGCCCTGCGCGACCTCGGCATGGTCACGCCCCGCCCGCTGTTCCAGAACCTCACCCTCAACATCGGCCCCGGCGATCGCATCGGCCTCGTCGCGGCCAATGGCGCGGGCAAGTCCACCCTGCTGCGCTGCATTGCCGGCCAGGCCGAGCCGGATGCGGGGCACCTCACGCTGTCCCGCGGCGCCCGACTCGGCTTCGTCGAGCAGGGCGTGCCGCCGGGATGGCTCGGCCTGACATTGACGGAAGCCCTGCGCCGCGCCTTGCCGCCCGCCGAGCGCGAGCATGAGTCCTGGCGCGTCGGCGCCGTGCTGGACGAGTTCGCCACGCCCGACGAGTTGCGCGACCGCCCCCTCGCGGCGCTCAGCGGCGGCTGGCAGCGTCTCGCGCTCCTGGCGCGCACCTGGATCACCCGGCCGGACATCCTGCTGCTGGACGAGCCGACCAACCATCTCGACCTCGAGAAGATCGCGCTGCTGGAAAGCTGGATCGCCGGCCCCGCGGCCCGGACGCCGATGCTGATCGCCAGCCACGACCGCAGCTTCCTCGACGCCTGCAGCACCCGCACGCTGTTCCTGCGCCCCGGCCTGAGCCGCCTCTACGCGCACCCCTACAGCACCGCCCGCGCTTTGCTCGCGGAGGACGACGCGGCCCAGGAGCGCAAGCTGGCCAGGGACGCCAGGGAGGTCACCCGCCTGCGCCGCAACGCCGGCGAACTGCGCAACATCGGCGTCAACAGCGGCAGCGACCTGCTGCAGAAGAAGTCCATGCAGCTGCGCGACCGCGCCGACCGGATCGAGGCCAGGCTGTGCCCCGTCCATGCGGAACGGCTGGGCGAGATCCGCCTCGCCAGCCGCGACACCCATGCGAAGGTGCTGGCCGCGATCCGCGACCTGACGGTCGCCACGCCCGAGGGGCAGAAGCTGTTCCGGATCGCGAAGCTCGATCTCCGCCAGGGCGACCGCCTCGTGCTGCTGGGCCGCAACGGCGCGGGCAAGTCGCAGCTCATTCGCCTCCTGCGCCGGGCGACGGCCGAGGCGGTTCCCGGCGCGCAGGTCAGCCCCAGCCTGGTCCTCGGCCACACGGACCAGGGCATGGCGCATCTGCCGGAGGGGCGGACGCCGCATGGCTTCATCGCGGCGCTGCCCGGCATCAGCGACGGCCGGGCCACCGGCCTGCTCGCCGGCGCGGGGCTGGGCACCGAGGCGCAGGCGCGCCCGATCGGCCGGCTCTCGCCCGGCCAGAAGGCGCGGCTCGGCCTGCTGGCGCTGCGCCTGGCGGAACCGAATTTCTACCTGCTGGACGAGCCGACCAACCACATCGACATCCCCGGCCAGGAGCAGCTTGAGGCGGAGCTGCTGGCCCAGGGCGCCACCTGCGTCCTGGTCTCGCACGACCGCCGGTTCGTGGAGGCCGTCGGCACGCGCTTCCTGCGGATCGAGGGGGATCAGGCGCGGGAGGTCGATTCCGCCTAGAGAAAACCCACCGGATCGACATCCACCTGCACCCGCACGTCGCGCGGGATCTGCGCGCGAGCCAGCCAGTCCTCCAGGATCGGCTGCACCCGGAGGCCGCGCTCGGCCTTGAGCAGCAGCCGGTGGCGGTGCCGGCCGCGCAGCAGGGCTAGCGGCGCCGGTGCCGGGCCGAGCACCTGGATTCCCGAGCCCGCCGGCGCCGCCAGCCCCAGGTCGCGCGCGGCCCGCTCCGCCGAGCGGGGATCCTCGCTGCTGACGATCAGCGCGGCGAGGCGGCCGAAGGGTGGCCAGTGGCCCGGTGCCCGCTGGGCGGCCTCGGCCCTGAGAAAGCCTGCCATGTCGTCGGCGACCAGGGCCAGCATCACGGGATGCTCGGGCGAGAAGGTCTGCAGCAGGACCGTGCCCGGCGTGCCGCCCTCGCGCCCCGCCCGCCCGGCGACCTGGTGCAGCAGCTGCATGGTGCGCTCGCCCGCGCGCAGGTCGCCGCCGGCGAGGCCGAGATCGGCGTCCACCACCCCCACCAGCGTCAGATGCGGGAAATGCCAGCCCTTGGCCACGATCTGCGTGCCGATGACGAGGTCCACCTCCCGCTCCTCGATCCGGCGCGCGGCCTCGGCGGCGGCGGCGGGGCCGGGGATGGTGTCGCTGGCCATGACGAGGCGGCGCGCCTCTGGGAACAGCTCCGAGACCTCCTCCTGGATGCGTTCCACGCCGGGGCCGATGGGCACTAGCGAATGCTCCGTCCCGCATTCCACGCAGGCGAGCGGCGTGGGCTCGGTGTGGCCGCAATGGTGGCATTGCAGCCGCCGCTGCGCCCGGTGCTCGACCAGCCAGGCGGTGCAGTTGGGGCATTGCATGCGATGCCCGCAGGTGCGGCAGAGCGTCAGCGGCGCATAGCCGCGGCGGTTGAGGAAGAGCATGGCCTGCTCGCCCCGCGCCAGTGTCTCCGTCACCGCCTCGATCAGCGGCGGCGCGAGGAAGCGCCCCCGCTCCGGCGGGTGCTGGCGCAGGTCGAGCGCCGCGATCCGCGGCAGGGCGGCGCCGTGGTGCCGGTTCGGCAGCGTCACATGCGCGTAGCGGCCCTCCTGGGCATTGGTGACGGTCTCCAGGCTCGGCGTGGCGCTGACCAGGACGCAGGCCGCGGCTTCCAGCCGGGCGCGGACCACCGCCATGTCGCGCGCGTGGTAGATGACGCCGTCCTCCTGCTTGAAGGCCGTCTCGTGCTCCTCGTCCACGATGATGAGGCCGAGGTCGGGGAAGGGCAGGAACAGGGCCGAGCGCGCGCCGACCAGCACCGGCGCGTCGCCCTCGGCAACGGCGCGCCAGGTGACGCGGCGGGTGCGCGAGGAGAGCTCGGAATGCCACAGCGCCGGCGGCGCGCCGAAACGCCGCTCGAAGCGGGACAGCCATTGGGTGGAGAGCGCGATCTCCGGCAGCAGGACCAGCGCCTGCCGTCCCTCTCGCAGGCACTGGGCGACGGCGTCGAGATAGACCTCGGTCTTGCCGGAGCCGGTGACGCCCTCCAGCAGGGTGACGCCGAAGGCGCGGGAGATGACCCCCTCGCGCAGGGCATTGGCGGCGAGCTGCTGCTCGTCCCGCAGGTCCGGCGGCGCGAAATCGGGGATGGGGCGCGGGAAGGCGGCGGCGCGGGCCATCAGGGCTGGCTCGATCAGCCCCACCGAGGCCATGCCGCGCACCACCCCCATCGAGACGCCGGCCGCGCGGGCGATCTCGGTCCCTGGCAGGATATGGCTTCCCAGTGTCTCCAACGCCCTGGCGCGGTCCGGCGTGATCCGGCTCTCCGCCCCCGCCACCCGGCGCCAGCCGGAGACGGCGGTCGGCTCCTCCAGCGCCGAGGGCGAGGACATGGCCATCCGCAGCACCGCCCCCGGCGGCGAGAGCGTATAGGCCGCGACCCAGTCCACCAGTTTCCGCAGGTTCGCGTGCATGGCCGGGGCCGGCTTCACCGCGATCACCTCGCGCAGCCGCGATTCGGCGATGGGGCCAGAGGGGTCGCCGGGGTTCTCCGGCGCGTCCCAGACCACGCCCAGGCTGACCCGGCCGCCGAGCGGCACCTCCACGAAGCTGCCCGGCCCGGCCGCCAGCTCGGGCGGCAGGCGGTAGTCGTAGGCGCTTTCGAGCGGCAGTGGCAGCAGGACACGGATGCGCCGGCCGGCCTTTCGGGAGGAGGTCGCCATGGGCTATCCACTTCGCGACGCAGCAGGCGCGGGTCAATCCCGCCCCCCGAATCGCCCTGTTTTGAAGGATGATGCCCCCATGAAGTTCTTCGTGGACACCGCCGATGTCGCCGAGCTCCGTTCCCTCGCGGGCACGGGGCTGATGGACGGCGTGACGACCAATCCCAGCCTCATCGCCAAGTCCGGCCGCAAGATGAGCGAGGTGATCGCCGAGATCTGCTCCATCACCGACGGCCCCGTCTCCGCCGAGGTCACCGCGACCGACCACGAGACCATGCTGAAGGAAGGCCGCTACCTGCGCGGCATCGCGAAGAACGTCTGCGTGAAGGTGCCGCTGACCGAGGCCGGGCTGCGCACCTGCAAGGTGCTGAGCGACGAGGGCACGCCGGTCAACGTCACGCTGTGCTTCTCGGCCAACCAGGCGCTGCTGGCCGCCAAGGCGGGCGCGGCCTTCATCTCGCCCTTCGTCGGCCGGCTCGACGACATCGGCCAGGACGGCATGGAGCTGATCGCCGACGTCGTGCAGATCTACGAGAACTACAAGTTCCCCACCGAGGTGCTGGTCGCCTCCATCCGCCATCCCGTGCACGTGCTGCAGGCCGCCAAGCTCGGCGCCCATGTCGGTACCATGCCGCCGGGCGTGATCAAGGCGCTCATCAGGCACCCGCTGACGGACAAGGGCCTGGAGGCCTTCCTGGCCGACTGGGCGAAGACCGGGCAGAGCATTCTATGACGCCCTCAGGCGCCGGGCGCCGGGGGATTTCGTGATGCCCTCGGACGCCGGACGCCGGCCGGATTTTGTGATGTCCTCGGACGCCGGGCGCCGGCCGCAGTCGCGGCCGGATTCCCTTGCGAGGGCGCGATGACCCGCCCCCGGCCCGACACGCAGCCCGAGAAGGACGAGGCCGCCGCCGTGGAGGCCTTCCTCCACGCCAATCCCGGCTTCCTGGCCGCGCGGCCGCAGCTCTATGCCGTGCTCGCGCCGCCGCGCCGCGTGCATGGCGAGCCGCTGGCCGACCACATGACCGCGATGGTCGAGGCCGGGCGCGAGACCTGGCGCAACCTGCTCGAGGCCGGCCGCACCCGGCGCAACTTCGGCGGCAAGGTCGCCGAGGCGGTGCTGGCGCTGATCGCCGCGGCCGATCCCTTCGACTGCGTGCGCGACGAATGGCCCGCGCGGCTCGGCGTGGAATCCTGCCGGCTCATCGCCGCCGTGCCCGGCACCGCGCCCATGGCGCGCGACGTGACGCGCGCGAGCCCGGCCCTGCATGGCGAGGCCGCGCCGCTGGTCACGCGCGAGGCGCTGCTGCGCGTGGGCGACCACACGCTGGTGCTGGGCGCGCGCGAGGCGGCGGACCTGCCGAACGAGCCGGAAGTCCTGGCCTTCCTCGCCAAGGCCCTGGCCGCCGTATTGGCGCGATGACCGGGATCGAAGCCCGGGAGAGATTCCTCGCCTGGCTCGCGGCCGAGCGGCGCGCCAGCCCGCACACCATCGAGGCCTATGGGCGCGACGTGGCCGACCTGCTGGGCTTCCTCACCATCCACCGGGGCGCCGAGCCGGACCTGGAGGCGATCGCCGCGCTGCGTCCGGCCGACCTGCGCGGCTTCCTCGCCAAGCGGGCCAAGGAGGGCGCGCAGAACGCCACGCGCGCGCGCCAGCTCGCCGCCATCCGCAGCTTCCTGCGCTTCCTCGCCCGGCGGCACGGCATCGCGCCGCTGGCCATTGCCGGCATGCGCGGACCCAAGCGCGTGCCGCCCGTCCCACGCGCGCTGAACAAGGCGGATGCCCGCGCGGTCGGCGTGGAGATCGGCATGGCGCACCAGTCCGGCCGCGCCGAGCGGCCCGCATACCAGTCCGCCCGCGACACGGCGCTCTTCACCCTGCTCTATGGCTGCGGGCTGCGCATCAGCGAGGCGTTGGGCCTTTCCGTCGGCGAGGCGCCGCTGCCCGGGAGCGACGCCGCGCTGCGCATCACCGGCAAGGGCGGCAAGCAGCGGGTGGTGCCCGTGCTGCCCGTGGTGCGGCAGGCCGTCGCGGATTGGCTGCGGCATCGCGGCGCGGCGGAGCCGGACGAGCCGCTCTTCCTCGGCGCCCGCGGCAAGCGGCTCGACGCGGCGGTGGCCCAGAAGGTGCTGCGCGACTATCGCCGCCTGGCCGGCCTGCCCGAGCATGCGACGCCGCATGCGCTGCGCCACTCCTTCGCGACGCATCTGCTGGCCGGCGGCGCCGACCTCCGCGCGATCCAGGAGCTGCTGGGCCATGCCAGCCTCTCGACCACCCAGCGCTACACCTCGGTCGATGCCGAGGGGCTGCTCGCCACCTGGCGGCTGGCGCATCCCAGGGCGGATTAGGGGCGCGGCCTTCGCGACGCGGGCCGCGCACCAAAGCTTCCCGCAGCAGGAATCTTTAGTCTTTTCCTATGGATAGGATCGTCAGGATCCTCTTATCGGCGCCGCGCCCGCTTGTTACGTCATTCGCTGACAGGCAAAGGGAGGGCGTTCCTTGAGTGGTTTGATGGACTTGCTTCGGCGGCGCCTCGCCCCGAAGCCGCGCCCCTCTTCGGGCGGATCGGCCTTCCCATACCGCACGACCGAGCAATTGGACGCGGCCTTGTCGCAGGTCATGACCACTGCGGACCTGCAGCGCCTTTACGGGGGCATCCTGCAGATCAACACAGGGGCGATCACCGAGCATAAGAAGTTCGAGGACATTGTGTCCTGCAGCGGGACGAGCAACTTCATCCTGCAATACCTGTCCTTCGGACGGATCGCGAACGGCATGCTCGATGGGAAGGAGCTCTACTTCAACCTCGATGGCGGCGTGGTCGGCTCCGACCTCCACGTCCGCTACAACGTCGCGCTGAACCGGCTGCTCAGCAAGCCGCTGCCCTGTGTGGTCACGCTGGAATGCACCCATATCAGCCACGTCACGACGCTGGCGAACACCGGGAGCGGCTGGTGCTACTACCAGTCGAATGTCGGCAATCGCGACTGGCTGCGGGATCCCAGCTGCTATGTCATCTCGGATCGGTTGAACGAGGGGCGTGGCCGCGGGCGCAAGCAGCTGCACAACCTGGATCCCACCGGTCTTGCCATGCTGTTCGGCGAGCTGGTGAACCGCCGCAACCACCAGACCCTGTTCTTCGGCACGACGGCGTTGACCCGCTGGCTGATGCGGGCCTTCTCGCTGGACGGAAAGTCGCTGGACCTGTCGAAGTGACGCGCCCGGCGCCGGAGGACCGGCGCCGGGCCAGCCAGGTCACACGCCGGACAGCTCGCCGATCATCCGGCCCAGCGCCACCAGGTCGTCCTTGCCGGCGCCCTGGTTGCAGACCAGCTCCAGCAGCGGCGCCGCCATCGCCGTCGCCGGGCCGAAGACGCCGTGGTCGCGGATCGCCTGGGCCGCCAGGCGGATGTCCTTGCGCATCAGCTCGGCGCGGAAGCCGGGCGTGAACTTGCCGTCCAGCAGGCGCTTGGCGTGGTTGCGCAGCACGAAGCTGTCGGCCGAGCCGCCGCTGAGCGCGCCGCGCATCGCCTCCGGATCCAGCCCGGCCTTCTTGCCGAGCGCGATCGCCTCGCTCACGGCGGTCAGCGTCGCGCAGATGATGAGCTGATTGGCCGATTTGCAGACCTGCCCCGAGCCCGCCGGGCCGAGATGCGTGACCGTCCGCCCCACCGCGCCGAAGAAGGCGGAAGCCGCCTCGAAGGCCGCGCGGTCGCCGCCGACCATGCAGGTCAGGACGCCGTCGATCGCGCCCTGCGGCCCGCCGGAGACGGGGCTGTCCAGCAGATGGGCACCGCGCTCGGCCAGCAGGCGCGCGGCGAAACCGGCCGTCGCCTTGGCCGAGATGGTGGAGAAGTCGATGACCACGGCGCCCTTGCCCACGCCCTCGGCGATGCCGCCGAGGCCGAAGATCGCCGCCTCCACGTCGGGCGTGTCGGGGACGCAGAGGCCTATGATGGCGCTGCCCTTCGCGGCCTCGGCGCCGGTGCCGCACCAGGCGGTGCCGGCCGCCTCCAGCGCCTCGGCCTTGCCGCGGCTGCGCGAATGAATCGCCAGCTCGAAGCCGGCGCGGCGGAGATTGGCGGCCATTGCCGCCCCCATGACGCCGAGGCCGACGAAGGCGACGCGCGCGGGCGGGGCGACGGGCGGGGTGATCTCGGTCATGGCGGGCTCCCAGGGGTTCGGCGCGAGCATAGCGGCGGGAATCTCCTCCGCCAGGCCAGGGTCGCTCAGGCGGGGACCTCTGCGGCAGGAACAAGGCTTCCTTAATCTTTCCGGCGGAGGATCGGGCCCCGGAAGAGAGTCCCATGCCGCAATATTCGCGCCTGAGCCTGCCGATGATCCTGCTGGGCGCGAGCCTGGTGGCGGCGGCGCTTCTCACGACGGCGTCGCTCGGCCTGCCGCCCTGGCACGGGCTGGCCGCGCTGCCGGCGGCGGGCCTCGCCTGGTGGCTGGCGGGGCTCTGGCAGGAGCTGCGGCTGCGCCGCGCGGCGATGGAGGCGGCTCCGTGGCGGGCCGCGATCTACGGGCGCGACCACGGGCTGGTCTGGCAGAACGGCCGGGGGGCCGGGCAGGCGCTCCTCGAAGCGCGGCCCCGGCTGGAGCAGGTGTTGAAGGCCGCGCTCTGGCACCTCCCGCCGGCCGAGCGGGAGGCGGAAATCTCGCGCCGGCTGATCCTCCATGAATGCGCCGACGGCGAGGCGGCTGAGCTGCGGGACGCGGCCGGGCATTGGATGCGGGAGTGCAAGCGGCGGCTGCCCGGCGGCGCGGTGGCGAGCTTCGCCATCGACATTTCCTATGTGGGGCAAGGTCAGGCGGCGCCGGCGGAATCCGAGGCGCGGCTGCGCGCGCTGCTGGAGGCGGCGCCGGCCGGCATCTGGCAGATCGACGCGCAGGGGCGCACGGTCTACGCCAATACCCATCTGGCGCGCCTCTTCGGGGGAGCGGCGCCGGAATCGCTGTCCGCATCGGGACTGACGCTGACTCCAGCCCTGCCCGATCCGGCCCATGCCGAAGTCCCCTGCGGTCTCTCGCCCGGCGAGCGCGAGGCGCTGCTGGCCCTTCCCGGGCGGCCGGCGCTGCGGCTGCTGGTCGCCGTCTCGCCATGGGTCCGGTCGGAAGGTGGCGCGATGGGCTGCGTGCTCTCGCTGCTCGACATGACGCCGCTCGAGGCCGCGCAGGAGCGGACCGGCCGCCCGGCCGAGCGCGACCCGCTCACCGGCCTCGCCAACCGCGCGACCTTCCAGGCCGGGCTGGATGCGATGGCGCGGGATCCGGCGGGCGGCATCCTGCTCGTGGCCGATCTGGACCATTTCAAATCGGCGAACGACCGCCACGGCCATGGGGTCGGCGACGCGCTGCTGGTCGAGGCGGCGCGGCGCCTGCGCGAGGTGGTGCGCCCCTCGGACATCGTGAGCCGGCTGGGCGGCGACGAATTCGCCATCCTGGCCCCCGGCGCGCTGCCGGACACGGCCGCCGCCCTGGCCGGCCGGGTGCGCGAGGCGCTGGGCCCGCGGCTGGCGATCGGGGGGGGCGAGCTGCCGCTGACCGCCTGCATCGGCATCGCCTGCGCGCCGGCGCATGGCGCCGAAGGCGAGGCGCTGCTGCGGGCCGCGGACCTCGCGCTTCGAGAGGCCAAGGCGCAGGGCCGCAACACCGCGGTCCTCTTCGAGGCGGGCCTGCGCGAGCGGAGCGAGCGGCGCGCCGAGCTCCGCGAGGCCTTCGCCGAGGCCTTCGCCGCCGGCGAGCTGGAGCTGCACCTGCAGCCGCAGCAGGACACCGGGCGGCAGGAGATGGTCGGCGCCGAGGCCCTGATCCGCTGGAACAGCCGCCGCCTGGGCCGCTGGATCAGCCCGGGCGAGCTGATCCCCGCCGCCGGCGAGGCCGGGCTGATGCCCGCCCTGGACCGCTTCGTGCTGCGCGAAGCCGTGCGGATCATCGCCGGCTGGGGCGATCGGCCGGACGCCCCGCGCGTGCTCGGCATCAACATCTCGGTGACCACGCTGCACGATCCGGCCTTCGCGGAAGAGGTGGCGGAGGTGCTGGCCCTGGCCGGCGTGGCGCCGCACCGGCTCGAGATCGAGATCCCCGAGGACCTCGCCATTCGCGACCTGCCGGGCGTCGCGCGCACGCTGGCGGCGCTGCGCGTGGTGGGCGTGCCGCTCGCGCTCGACGACTTCGGCGGCGGGCATTCGGGCCTGCCGCATGTGGTGCGCCTGCCGGTGCAGCGGTTGAAGCTGGATCGCTCCATCGTCGCGGGCTTGCCGGACGATCCGAAATCCTACGCCGTGCTGCGCGCGACGGTCGCGCTGGCGCGGAGCATGGGGATCGAGGTCATCGGCGAGGGGGTGGAGACGCAGGGCCAGGCCTTCGCGCTGCGCCGCGCCGGCTGCAACATCATCCAGGGCTTCCTGGTCGCGCAGCCCATGCCCGTGGAGGAGCTGGTGCCGCCACTGCCGGAGCATGGCGCCGGCTACGGCGGGCAGCGGCTGCGCGCGAGCGCCTGACGCCCGGATCCATCCGGGAATGCGGGTGACCGCTCAGGCGGGCTCCGGGCCCTCCGGCTTCGGCGCGAGCCTCGCCGCGTCGAGCAGGGTCCGGCGCTGCGCCTCCCCGGCCTCGTCCCGCTGCTTCTGCGCGCGGGTGCGGCCGAAGGCGGCGCGATTGGCGGCCGCCTGGGCGCCCTCGTCCTCCTTCGCCTTCGCACGGCGCCACTTCCGCAGGTTCACGACATCGCCCATCCTCCCAGTGAACCACCCTGGAGGGACGGAGCCAATGGACACCATCATCACCGCCGCCGACGGGCACCGCCTCTCGACCTATATGGCGGGGTCGGAGGCGGATGCGGATCGCGCCCTGGTCATCGTCCAGGAGATCTTCGGCGTGAACGACCACATGCGCTACGTGGCGGACAGCTTCGCGCGGGAGGGCTACTTCGTGGTCGTTCCCGCCCTCTTCGACCGGGCCGAGCGCGACGTCGAGCTGGGCTACGGCCCGGAGGACATCGAGCGCGGCCTGAAGCTGCGCAGCGGGATCCCCGAGGACAAGGTGCTGCTCGACATCCTGGCCGCGGCCGGCGCCGCGCCTTCCGGCATTCCGCGCGGCATCATCGGCTATTGCTGGGGCGGCACGGTCGCGTGGCACGGCGCCACGCGCAGCACCGCCTTCAGGGCGGCGGTGGGCTGGTATGGCGGCGGCATCGCGGCGGCCAAGGACGAGGTGCCCAAATGCCCGGTCCAGCTGCATTTCGGCGAGAAGGACGGCTCCATCCCGATGGCGCATGTGGAGGCCATCCAGGCGGCGCGCCCCGAGGTGGAGGTCTTCGTCTATCCCGGTGCCGGCCATGGCTTCGGCTGCGAGGCGCGCGGCAGCCACGTGCCGAAGGATGCCGCGCTGGCCCAGCAGCGCAGCCTGGACTTCTTCGCGACGCATCTCTGAGCGATGCGGCGCCGCGCGCCCTGGCTGCTTCTGCTGGCCGGCGGCGCCGCGATGCTCCTGGGCTTCGGGATGGACCCGCTCTGGCCGGCCCAGGACGCGCCGCCGGAGCTGGCGCGGCGCCAGGCCGCGGAGGCGGAAGCCGCCGGCCGCATCTACACGGCCGGCGGGGTCCTGCTGCTCCTCGGGACGGCATGGCTCCTCCTGCGCCTGGCGCGGCGCAGGCGGTGAGCCTCAGTCGTCCGGCAACGCGTCCTTCACCCGCGCGAGCTTCGCCTCGACGACGGCGGCCAGCACGCCGGCGCCATAGGGGATCGCCGCGTCGTTGAAGTCGAAGCTCGGATTGTGCACCTCGGCCGTGTCGCCGTTGCCGGTGACGATATAGGCGCCCGGGCACTTCTCCAGCATATAGGCGAAGTCCTCGCCGCCCATCACGGCCGCGAATTCGCGCTTCACGCCGCCCTCGCCGACCAGCGCCGCCGCGGCGTCGCCGAGCGAGACGGCCTCCATCGCGTCGTTCACCAGCGGCGTCGTGATCACCCGGAAATCCAGCACCGCCTGACCACCGAGGCCGGCGGCCACGCCCTCGCTGATCGCGCGCATCCGGTCTTCCACCAGCTTCATGGTCTCGTTGCTGAAGGCGCGGACCGTGCCGCCGAGGCGGACCTCGTTGGGGATGACGTTGTAGGCATTGCCCGCATCGAAGCGCGTGATGCTGAGCACGGCGCGATCGGCGGCCGGCACGTTGCGCGCCACGACGGTCTGCAGCGCCTGGACCACGGCCGCGCCCATCACCACGGGGTCGAAGGTCGCCTCCGGCCGGGCGCCGTGGCCGCCCTTGCCGGTGATGACGATGTCGTAGAAGGCCACGCCCGCCATCATCGGGCCGGGCCGCAGCCCGTACTCGCCGACCGGCAGGCCGGGGCGGTTGTGCAGGCCGAAGACGGCGTCGCAGGGGAAGCGCTCGAAGAGCCCATCCTCCAGCATGGCCAGCGCGCCGCCCGCGCCTTCCTCGCCCGGCTGGAAGATGAGGTGGACGGTGCCGTCGAAGTTCTTCGTCTCGGCCAGGTATTTCGCGGCGGCGAGCAGCATGGTCGTGTGCCCGTCATGGCCGCAGGCATGCATCTTGCCGGGCACGGTGCTGGCATGGCCGAAGGCATTGGCCTCGGTCATGGGGAGCGCGTCCATGTCGGCGCGCAGGCCGATGCGCCCCTGGCCATTGCCGTTGCGGATGACGCCGACCACGCCCGTCTTCCCCACGCCGGTGTGCACCTCGATGCCCATCTCGCCGAGCTTCCGCGCCACCAGCTCCGCCGTGCGGTGCTCCTCCAGCCCGAGCTCCGGATGGGCATGGATGTCGCGGCGGATGGCGGTGAACTCGGCCTGCCATTGGCCGATATGCTCGACGGGATGGGTCACGTGGATCCTCGATGCGGGTGTGAAGGCAGTCTTGCGCCGGCGAAGGCCGGGCGCAACGGCCTCAGCTCAGCCGGTATCTCGCGGCGGCAAGCTTGTCCTGCGTCAGCGCCCGCCTGACCTCCTCCCCCACGCCGCCCTCGTCGAGCACCAGCACCCGGTCGAACCACGGCACCGTCCCGCGCACCCGCGCCTGGAACAGCCGGTCCAGCGCCTGGGCCGCCTCGCCGCGCCCCTGGCAGCAGGCGCAGGCGACGGCATGGGGCGAGGCGCCGGCGGCGAAGCGCTCGGAGGCCACGCCGCCTTCCGGCCCCCCCCTCGGGCCCAGCACGGCGGCCGGCTTCCCCTGGGCCAGCGCGGCCGCCAGCGACGCCGCGTCGGGCAGGACGGAGAGCGGGATCCGGGCATCGAGCGACCACGTCATCGGCTGGACATAAGGATATCTTTATGCCATTTGAAGCCCATGGATCACCTCCTCTCCCAACTGCGCGCCGCGGCCGAGCCCACCCGGCTCCGGCTGCTGGCGCTCTGCGCGCGCGGGGCCTTCTGCGTCACGGAGCTTTGCGCGGTGCTGGGCCAGTCGCAACCGCGCCTGTCGCGCCACCTCAAGCTGCTGACCGAGGCCGGCCTGCTGGAACGCATCCCCGAGGGGCCCAACGCCTATTTCCAGGTGCCGGCCTCCGCCGACCTCGTGCGCGTGGTGCTCGCCCGGCTGCCGGAGGAGGAGACGGTGCTGCAATCCGACCGCCGCCAGGCCGCGCGCATCGCCGCCGAGCGCGCCCGCGCCGCCTCCGCCGCCTTCCAGCGCGACGGCATGGACTGGGACGAGCTGCGCGCCCTCGACCTCGACGCCCGCGCCATCGAGGCCGCCCTGCTCGCCGCCCTGCCTCAGCACATCGGCAACCTGCTGGACATCGGCACCGGCACCGGCAGCCTGCTGGAGCTCCTCGCCGATCGTACCGATCGCGCCCTCGGCGTGGATGCCAGCCGCGAGATGCTGGCCCTGGCCCGCGCGCGCCTCTCCGAGCGCGGCCTGGCCGATCGCTGCACCGTGCGCCAGGCCGACATGTACCGCCTGCCGCTGGCCGATGCTTCCTTCGATGCCGTGACGCTGCAGATGGTGCTGCACTATGCCGAGGAGCCCGCCGCCGCCCTGGCGGAGGCCGCCCGCGTGCTGCGGTCGGGAGGGGTGCTGCTGGTGGCCGACCTCGCCTCGCATGCCGAGGCGTCGGTGCTCACGCGCTTCGCCCATCGCTGGCCCGGCTTCGACGACGCGGCCTTGGCCGGATGGCTGGGCGAGGCCGGCTGCGCCATCGCCGCGACGGACGAGATCGGCGGACCCATGAAGGTCCGCCTCTGGCGCGCGGAAAAGCTCCCCGCGCACGCCCTTACGAACGCCTGAAGACAAGAAGAGCATCCCATGTCCTCACGCCCGCATCTCCTCGACGCCCTGCGCGACCGCGTGCTGCTTTGCGACGGCGGCATGGGTAGCCGCGTTCAGGCGCTGACCCTCGATATCGTCGAGGACTTCTGGGACAAGGAGAACTGCACCGAGGTGCTGAGCCTCTCCCGGCCGGAGCTGATCCGCGAGATCCATCGCGGCTATTTCGAGGCCGGCGCGGATATGGTGCTGACCAACACCTTCGGCGGCAGCCCCATCACGCTGGAGGAGTTCGAGCTCGGCAGCCGCGCCTTCGAGATCAACAAGCTCGGCGTGGAGCTGGCGCGCGAGGCGGCGGAGAGTTTCGCCGACGGACGCCACCGCTGGGTGATCGGCGATATCGGCCCGGGCACCAAGCTGCCCAGCCTCGGCCACATCGCCTATGACGTGCTGGAGGCGGGTCTCGTCGAGCAATGCATGGGTCTCATCGCCGGCGGCGCGGATGCGCTGCTCACCGAGACCAACCAGGACACGCTCTTCATCAAGGCGGCGGTGAATGCCGCGAAGATCGCCAAGGCGAAGACGAACAGCGACATCCCCATCTTCGTGCAGGTGACGGTGGAGACGACCGGCACGCTGCTCGTCGGCCCCGACATCGCCGCCGCGGCGGCCGTGATCCACTCGCTCGACGTGCCGCTGGTCGGCCTCAACTGCGCGACGGGCCCGCAGGAGATGGCCGAGCATGTCCGCTGGCTCAGCCAGAACTGGCCCGGCCTGCTCAGCGTGCAGCCCAATGCCGGCCTGCCCGAACTGGTCGACGGCAAGACGCACTACCCGCTCGGCGCCGAGGAGATGGCGACCTGGATGGAGCGCTTCGTGGTCGAGGACGGCTTCAACCTGATCGGCGGCTGCTGCGGCACCTCCATCCCGCATATCGCCGGGCTGGACGCCATGCTGCGCAAGCTGGGCGGCGCGAGCCATCGCCCGGTGCCGGTGGCGCGCAAGCATCATTGGGTGCCGAGCGTGGCGTCGCTCTATTCCGCCACGTCGCTGCGCCAGGAGAATTCCTATTTCTCCATCGGCGAGCGCTGCAACGCCAATGGCTCCAAGGCCTGGCGCGTGGCGCAGGAGGCCAATGACTGGGATAGCTGCCTCGCCATCGGGCGCGAGCAGGTGGCCGAGGGCTCCAACAGCCTCGACATCTGCACGGCCTTCGTCGGCCGCAACGAGATGGCCGAGATGAGCGAGGTCATCACGCGCTTCACCGCCTCGGTGAACAGCCCGTTGGTGATCGACAGCACCGAGACGCCGGTCATCGAGGCCTCGCTGAAGCTGCATGGCGGCAAGCCCATCATCAACTCGATCAACTTCGAGGAGGGCGAGGGCGCGGCCACGGACCGCATGCTGCTCGCCCGCAAGTTCGGCGCGGCCGTCATCGCGCTCACCATCGACGAGGTGGGCATGGCTAAGACCGCCGAGGACAAGCTGCGCATCGCCGAGCGGCTGGTGGATTTCGCCTGCAACAGGCACGGCCTGCCGCAATCGGATCTGATGATCGATCCGCTGACCTTCACCATCGCGACCGGCAATGAGGACGACCGCAAGCTCGGCGTCTGGACGCTCGACGGCATCCGCATGATCCGCGAGAAGTTCCCGGACATCCAGATCATGCTGGGCCTGTCCAACATCTCCTTCGGCCTCAACCCGGCCGCGCGGCACGTGCTGAACTCGGTCTTCCTGGATCACGCGGTGAAGGCGGGGATGACGGGCGCCATCGTGCACGTCTCCAAGATCAAGCCGCTGCACTCCATTCCGCCGGAAGAGGTGAAGGTCATGGAAGACCTCATCTTCGACCGCCGCGCGGAAGGCTACGATCCGCTGCAGAAGCTGCTGGAGATGTTCTCCGGCCGGAAGGCCGCCGACAACGTCGCCAAGGTCAAGGCGGAGACGGTCCAGGGCCGCCTCAAGGACCGTATCGTCGACGGCGACCGCAAGGGCCTGGACGACGAGCTCGCCGCCGCCATGGCCGAGGGCATGACGCCGCTCGCCATCATCAACGACGTGCTGCTGGACGGCATGAAGGTGGTGGGCGAGCTCTTCGGCGCGGGCAAGATGCAGCTGCCCTTCGTGCTTCAGAGCGCGGAGACGATGAAGGCGGCCGTCGCCTATCTCGAGCCGCATATGGAGCGCGTCGAAGGCCAGGAGAAGGGCATCATCGTGCTCGGCACCGTGCGCGGCGACGTGCACGACATCGGCAAGAACCTGGTCGACATCATCCTGACCAACAACGGCTACAAGGTCGTGAATCTCGGCATCAAGGTGCCGCTGAACCAGATCGTGGACGCGGCGCGCGAGCACAAGGCGAACGCGATCGGCATGTCCGGCCTGCTGGTGAAGTCCACCGTGGTGATGCGCGAGAACCTGGAGGAGATGAGCCGCCAGGGCATCGACATCCCCGTCCTGCTCGGCGGCGCCGCGCTGACGCGCAACTATGTCGAGGACGATTGCGTCCAGGCCTATGCCTCCGGCCGCGTCGTCTATGCGCGCGACGCCTTCGACGGCCTGCACCTGATGGACAAGGTGATGGGCAACGACTTCGAGGGCTATCTCGGAACGATCCAGGCCAAGCGCGCCGGCAAGTCGCGCAACGAGAAGCGCGTGCTCGGCCAGGCCGATCCGCGCGGCTTCGCGCCGGTCGATGTCGCCTATGCGCAGAACCGCCGCCGCCGCGAGACGGCCAACCAGCCCGTGCCGGTGCCGCCCTTCTGGGGCGCCAGGATCATCGAGACCGATCCGAAGGCGCTGGTGCCCTTCGTCAACGAGCGCAGCCTCTACCAGTTCCAGTGGGGATTTCGTAAGGCCGGCCGGTCGCTCGAAGACTTCCTCGGCTGGGCGAAGCAGGAGCTCCGCCCCGTCCTGAAGCGCATGCTCGCCATCGCGGACGAACAAAGAATCCTCAAGCCGCAGGCCTCCTACGGCTACTGGAAATGCGCGGGGCAGGGGAACGATCTCATCCTCTTCGAGGAGGACGGCACCACCGAGGTCGCCCGCTTCAACCTGCCGCGCCAGCCCAAGGAGGATGGCGAGTGCATCGCCGACTTCGTGCGCGACATCGACGACGGCGAGCGCGACGTGATCGGCCTGCAGGTCGTCACCATGGGCCAGAAGACCAGCGACGTGGCGCGCGAATGGTTCGAGGAGAATCGCTACCAGGACTACCTCTACCTGCACGGCCTCGGCGTGGAGATGGCCGAGGCCTTGGCGGAGGTCACGCACAAGCGCATCCGCGCCGAGCTCGGCTTCGCCTCCGAGGACGAGCGCGACATCGAGAAGATGCTGAGCCAGGGCTATCGCGGCGGCCGCTACAGCTTCGGCTACCCGGCCTGCCCGAAGCTGGAGGACCAGGCGCCGCTGCTGAAGCTGCTGGACGCGAAGCGCATCGGCGTGGAGATCTCGGACGAATGGCAGCTCCATCCCGAGCAGAGCACCAGCGCCATCGTGCTGCATCACCCGCGCGCCAAGTACTTCTCCGTCTGATGGCGGCGGCGCGCGTCCGGCTTTGCGTCGGCCTGGCCGCGCTCCTCCTCGCCGGCTGTGCGAGCCAGCCGACGCGTGACATGGCCAGCAGTTTCTGCGCGGCGCGGGTGGAGCGCCGCGCCTCTCCCCTGCCGCCGCCCGATCCCGATCGGGCGCGCGTCGTCGCGACGCTGGGATTCTCGAGCGAGGCCGTGGAGATCGCCGAGGTCATCGGGGCGCTCGACGCCATGGAGGCCCTGGTCGCGGCCGAAGGCCGGCCGGCGGTGGGCGTGAACTTCCTGCTCGCCCGCCAGGCCGTGACCGACCGCGTGCTGCTCGCCACGCTCGACGTGAACGCCTCGCTCGCCGCGATCGACTGCGAGGGCGAGCGGGGGGATTCGCTGCGGGGCCAGCTGCAGCGGGTGGAGTCCCGGCGCGCGCGCAACCTCGGCCTCGCGAGCATCCTCCTCGGCGCGACGACGGCGGCCCTCACGGGCGGGCTCGGCCTGGCCGGGGCCAATTCGGCGGATGACATCGTGGGCATCATCGGCGGTGCGGCCGAGGCGAGCCTCGGCGGCGCGCTGCTCTACAACTCGACCTCCGGCCGGCTCCGCACCCGCAACAACCTGCTGGGCGAGATCTGGCGAAGCCCGGAGCAGTCCACGCTCTTTCCCCCGACGGTCTGGCGCTACCTCACGCGGCGCGAGGCGCCGGATGCGCCGAGCATCGCCGAGGAGATCGCCGCCGGCTGGCGCGAGGCCGGGCTCGCCAGCGACGGCGACGCGCTCTTCGAGGCGGAGGGCGAATTCACGGTCGGCGACCTCGAGCGGCGCGACGCGATGCTGGACCTGCTGGAGGCGCGGATCGCGTTGATGAGCCGCGACCTGCGTATCCTGCTGGAGGAGGTGGTGGTGCGGACGCCCGCGGCGGTCCGGGATCAGCCGAGGCGCGTCAGGGCCCCATAGGCCTCGGGGATGGCGCCGAGCTCATGCGGCGTCAGCTCCTCCATCGCATGCACCCGCGCCTCGTGGGTTCCGTCCGGGTGGAAGCTGTGCTCGACCCAGCCGAGCAGCTTCCGGCCGACCGGCTTGTGATAGGCATCGCCCACGATGAAGGCCGCCGCCGGGGCCCAGATGTGGCGGATGCCGTCGGCCTCGCGATCGCGAAGCTGGTGGACATGCCCGCTGGCGACGAGGGCGGGCCGGCGATCGCCGAACATGGCCAGCAGCTCGGCGCGCGGCTCCGGCAGCAGCGGCCAGTAGTTCACGGCCGTGTCGGCGAGCGCCTCCTCGGCGATGGGCTTGTGCTGGAACAGCGCGATGCGGCGCTCGCCGGCGCCGCGGATGGCGGCGGCGGTGGCTTCGCGATGCCGCGGATTGGCGGCGAAGCCCTGGGTGTCGAGGCCGACGAGGCGCCAGCCCGGAACGTCGCGGAAGAAGCCGAGCGGCGCCACGCAGCCTTCCCATCGGGCGTGGCGCTCGGCCGTGACGGGCTGCCGGCTGGGCAGCGTCAGGTCGTCGCCGACATCATGGTTGCCCGGCACGGCCACCCAGTCGAGGCCGAGCGAATCCATCATCGCCCTGCCATGGCGCAGGTCCTCCTCGGAATCCGCCCCGTCCAGCGAGAGGTCGCCCGTGTGGACGACCAGCTCCGGCCGCGCCGCGCGCAGGGCTTCGGCCAGCGGCGGGAAATTGCCGTCGAAAAGGGGGCGGGTGCGCGAGAGATGCGTGTCGGTGATCTGGGCGACGCGGAAGGCCATGGGGAGAACTCACCAAATCGGAGGGAAGACGACAACGGAAATCCGGGCGCGCCGCGTTCCGGCGCGCCCGGCGTGCTTCGGCCGGACGATCAGCCGCGGGCGCGCGGCAGCAGCCGCCGGACCTCGCCCGCCATGTCGGCCAGCGCCTGCTCCGGCGTCGCGCGCTGCTCGACGATGCGGCCGGAATTGTTCACCACGCTCTGCGTCACGCGCACCGAGTTGCTGCCCGGGAAGGCGTACCAGGGGATGCTGATCGCCATCTGCCGCGTCGCCGGCACGTAGAGCGGGTTCCGGCGGTAGAACTCGCCGAGATGCTTGTCGTCGTCGATGGCGAGCTGGTTCGTCGGCACATAGCCGGTGTTGCGCGCCATCAGCGACGTGCCCTCGGGGCTGGTCGAGAAGCGGAGGAACTTCCAGGCCGCCTCGCGCTTCGGCCCGTCCTTCGTGACGAGCATGCCGGCGGCGCCGCCGGTCGGCAGGCGGCCCTTCTGCGCGTCGATGACCGGCATGGCGGTCGTGCGCAGCTGGAAATTGCGGCCGACCTGCTGGAGCGAGCCGCGGATCATCGCCGTCGTCCAGAAGAACATCCCCATCCTGCCCGCCGCGAAGGCCTGGGCCGCCGCGTCGCGCGAGAGGTTGGCCATGCCGCCCTCCTTCACCATGCGGTCGAGCAACACCATGGAGGCGAGGCCCTCGGGCCCGGCGAAGGCGATGTCGCGCTCATCCTCGGTCAGCATGCGGCCGCCATGGCCGAAGAGCAGGGCGGAGAACATCCAGTCGTCGCTCGACCAGGCGTAGTGCATGCCCTCGATGCCGTCGCCCAGCGCCTTGATCTTGGCGGAGAGCGCGAGGATGCCGTTCCAGTCCGTCGGCAGCGCGTCGGGATTGCCGCCGGCGCGGCGCACGAGGTCGGGGTTGTAGAAGCAGATCGGGTTGGACGCCGCGAAGGCCAGGCCCGACTGGATGCCGCCGAAATGGCCGAGCGACAGCATCTGCGCCGAATAGCCGTGGCTCGCCGGATCGCCCTCGCGCGCCAGCAGCGGCGTCAGGTCCTGCGCGATGCCGCGCTCGGCGAAGAGGCGCAGGCGGTTGAAGCCCTGGTAGGAGAGGTCCGGCAGCCCGCCCGCCGCGGCCTGGCGGAGGATGAGCTGCATGCCCTCCTCGTAGTTCACCGTGGTCACGTAGTTGATGCGGATATTCGGCTCGCGGCGAGCGAACTCGGCCGTGATGGCGTCGTAGGCCTCCTTGTAGATGACGGGCTGCGCGTAGTGGACGGTGATCTCGGTCACCGGCTGCGCGCGCAGCACGCGCGGCGCGAAGAGGGCGGCCGAGGCGCTGGCCAGGGCAAGGGTGCGGCGGTCGATCATGGCGGAAGTCTCCGGGGTCATGGCCTCAACCCTTGAGGCCGGTGGTCGCGATGCCTTCGACGAAGCGCCGCTGCGCGAAGAGGAAGGCCAGGATGAGGGGCGCGGTCATGATCGCCGAGGCGGCCATGAGGGCGGCGAAGTCGTCGCCCGCCTCGTCCGTGCGGAAATGCAGGACGCCGAGCGCGGGCGTGGCGTGCTCGTGGCCGGTGACGGCGATGAGTGGCCAGAAGAGGTCGTTCCAATGCGCGACGACGGAGAAGATCGCGAAGGCGGTCGCGGCGGGCCAGGCATTGGGCAGGGCCACACGCCAGACGATGGCGCCCTCGCCCATGCCGTCGAGGCGCGCGGCGTGGATCAGGTCGTCGGGCAGGGAGCGGAAGAACTGCCGGAAGAGGAAGATCGCGAAGACCGAGATGGTCGAGGGCAGGATCAGCGCCGTGTAGGTGTTCAGCATGCCGAGGCTGGAGAGGCCGACATAGAGCGGCAGCGCCTGCACATGCGGCGGGACGAGGAGGCCGAACATGACCGCGCCGAAGATCCACTCCTTGCCGGCGAAGCGCAGCTTGGCCAGGGCGTAGCCGGCGGGGATGGCGAAGAGCAGCTGGAAGAAGAGGATCCCGCCGCAGACGATCACGCCGTTCATGAGATAGCGCGCGACGGGAACCTGCGCGAAGACGCGGCCGTAGTTCTCGATCGCCGCCCAGCGCTCCGGGATCAGCGCGAGGTTGGCGCGGAAGATCTCGTCGGTCGGCTTCAGCGAGGCCGAGAGCATCCAGATATAGGGCGCCAGCATCAGCAGGCCGAGCACGCTCAGCAGCGCGAGGCGCGGCAGGTCGCGCATGAGGGGAGTGCGGCCGTCACCGGCCGATTCACGCCTCCGGGCCTGACGGCCCTGCGGCGATCGGACGGGGTCAACCATAATGCACCCGCTTGTCGAGCACCCGCGTCTGCAGGAGCATCAGCACGAGGACGATCGCGAGGAACACCAGCGTGATCGCGGCGGAATAGCCGAGCCGGAGGAAGGTGAAGCCCTCCGTGTACATGGTGTAGAGCAGCGTCTCCGAGGCGCGGTTCGGCCCGCCGCGCGTGAGCACGGCCACCGTGTCGAAGACGCGGATGCTGCGGATCAGCGTGATGGTCACGACGAAGAGCGTCGTCGGCCCGAGCAGCGGCCAGGTCACCAGCCGGAAGCGCGACCACGCACTGCGCGCGCCATCCACCGCAGCGGCCTCGCGCAGCTCGCGCGGGATGGCGGTGAGGCCCGCCATGAAGAGCACCATGTTGAAGCCCGCATTCTCCCAGACGCCGATCGCGGCCAGCGAGATCAGCACGGTGTCGGAGGAGGAGAGCCAGGCCGGCCCCGCGACGCCGAGGCTTCGCAGCAGCGTGTTCAATGGGCCGATGGTGGGGTGCAGCAGGTATTGCCAGGCCGAGGCCATCGCCACCGTCAGCGACACCACCGGCAGGAAGAAGACGGCGCGGAAGAAGGCGCGGCCGCGCGTCCCGGCCTC
Organism: Roseococcus sp. SYP-B2431; assembly: GCF_004336745.1. Classification (GTDB taxonomy): domain Bacteria; phylum Pseudomonadota; class Alphaproteobacteria; order Acetobacterales; family Acetobacteraceae; genus Roseococcus. The sequence goes on along the minus strand of NZ_SJXD01000028.1, from coordinate 97,885 downwards.
GATCAGCAGCGCGAAGGCGAGGCCGAGGCCGACCGAGGCGGGAGCGACCAGCCCCACATAGATCACCGTGTTGGCGAAGGACTGGCGGAAGCCGCGATCGCCGAGCAATTCGGTGAAATTCTCCAGGCCGATCCAGGCCGGCGGCCAGACGCCGAGCTCAAAATCGGAGAAGGCCATGACGATCGCGGCCAGCGTCGGCAGCAGCAGCAGGATCACGAAGGAGATCACGGCCGGAAGCGTCAGCAGCCAGGCGCCCAGCGCCTCGCCGCGACGGCGCTTCACGGGCGCCAGATCCAGATGGGGCAGGATGCCGGTGTCAGGCACGCGCGGGCTCCCGGAGCTCGGCGGGGATGCGCCGGCCGTCGGCGCCGAAGAGCAGGGCGCGCTCCGGCGCGAAGCCGAGGCGAAGGCTCTCGCCCACCGTCACGCGCAGCCCGGTCCCGGTGCGCAGGACGACGGGGGCCTCGGCGATGCGGAGATGCACCAGCGTGTGGTCGCCCAGGAACTCGGCGTGCTCCACGCGGGCGGGAAGGCCTTCCGCATCCATCACCCAATCCTCCGGGCGGATGGCCAGCGTCACCGGCCCGCGGGCGAAGCTGCGCAGCGGCGTCGGGTGGCCGGCCACGCGGACCTCGCCGGATTCGCCGGCCATGGCCGCCAGCAGGTTGATGCGGGGGCTGCCGATGAAGCTGGCCACGCGCAGGTCCACCGGGTCGCGATAGATCACCTCGGGCGTGGCGATCTGCAGGATCTCGCCGGCCTGCATGACCGCGATGCGGTCCGCCATGGTCAGCGCCTCGGACTGGTCGTGGGTGACGTAGAGCGTGGCCGCGCCGACGCGGCGATGCACCTCCACGATCTCGCGCCGGGTGGTCACGCGCAGCGCGGCATCGAGGTTGGAGAGCGGCTCGTCCATCAGGAAGGCGCCGGGCGCGCGGATCACGGCGCGCGCCAGCGCCACGCGCTGCCGCTGGCCACCGGAGAGCTGCCCCGGCTTGCGGTCCAGCAGGTGCGACAGGCCGAGCGGCCCCGCGCCGCGCGCGACATCCGCCTGGATGCCGGCCCGAGCCGCCCGGCTGCCGGGCATCATCCCGCCCAGCAGCGGCATGCGCTGGAGGCCGTTCAGCCGCGTCATGGTCAGCGGCACGGCGATGTTCTGCGCGACCGTGAGGTGCGGGTAGAGCGCATAGGACTGGAAGACCATGGCGACGTCCCGCTCGGCCGGATGGGCCGCCGTCACGTCGCGCCCGCCGATCCGCACGCGGCCGGAATCGGCCCGCTGGATGCCGGCGACGACCCGCATCAGCGTGGTCTTGCCGCAGCCCGAGGGGCCCAGCAGGGCAACGAACTCGCCCCGGGCCACGCGCAGGGAGACGTCGCGCAGGATCGGCTGGCCGCCGAGCGACAGCTGCGCCCGCTCGACCGAGAGGCCGGAATCGGGTCCGGGGGGTGTGGCTGAATTCATGGGCGCGGCGTAGGCCGCCACGGTTGCGGCGATGCGCCAGTTTCGTGAAGCTTCCATGTCACCGGCCCTGCTTCGCGGGCGGACGGGAATGGGTTAGACGGGCGCCGTCCGCGGAAGGTTTTGGAACGAGATTTGACCCGTGCCGTGAGCCTCGCGGCCGGCAGCGTCGCTGTCGCCCTCGCCGTCCTGGCGCTGAAGCTCGTCGCCTGGTGGCTGACGGGCAGCGTGGCGCTGTTCGCCGACGCGCTGGAGAGCGTGGTGAACGTGGCCGCCGCCGGCGCCGCCCTGGTGGCGATCCGCTTCTCCGCCATGCCGGCCGACGCCAACCACCCCTACGGCCACGACAAGGCCGAGTATTTCTCGGCCGTGCTCGAAGGCGCGCTGATCCTGGTGGCGGCGATCGTGATCCTGAGCGAGGTGTGGTCGGCCTGGAGCCATGCGCGCCAGCCGCAGCTGACGCCGCTCGGCATCGCGATCTCGGTGGCCGCCACGGTCCTGAACGCGATCTGGTGCGCCGTCCTGTTCCGCCACGGCCGGCGGCTGCGCTCGCCGGCGCTGCTGGCCGATGCCCGCCACCTGCTGGCCGACGTGGTGACCTCGGCGGGCGTGCTGGCGGGCATCACGCTGGCCCTGGCGACGGGCTATTTCTGGCTCGATCCGCTCCTGGCCGGGCTGACGGCGGTGAACATCCTGTTCAGCGGCGTGCGTCTGGTGCGCGAATCCGTGGGCGGGCTGATGGACGAGGCGGTGCCGCCCGAGCAGCTCGCGCGCATCCGCAGCACCGTCTCGGCCGCGGCCGAGGGCGCCATCGAGGCGCACGACATCCGCTCCCGCCAGTCCGGCCGCTGGACCTTCATCGAGTTCCACCTGGTCGTGCCCGGCGACATGCGGGTGGTCGAGGCGCACGCGATCTGCGACCGCGTGGAGGCCGCCCTGAAGACCGAGCTGGGCGACGCCGTCATCACCATCCATGTGGAGCCCGAGGGCAAGGCGAAGCACAGCGGCGTGCTGGTGCTGTGACGCTCCCTTGACCCCCGAGGGCCGCCGCCCGGCGCCCGGTCGCTTCGCCATGGCCGCGGCGGCCTCGGCGCTGGTCCATGCGGCGGCGCTGGCGGCCGTGCTGTTCTGGTCCGGACGCGGGCCCACGCCGCCTCCGCCGCCCGAGCAGGGGGTCGAGATCGTCTGGGACGAGGCCTCCGGCGCGGAGGTGGGCGAGGAGGCCTCTCCTGCGCCCCCCGGCGCGCCGCCCGACCCGCCGGCGCCGGAGGCGATGCCGGCACCGGAGGCGCCCCGCGCCATGGAGGTGCCGCCCAGGCCCGAAGCCGCCGAGCAGCCCCGACCCCCGCCGCCTTCGCCCCTCCCGCCGCCTGCGCCACGACTGGCCGAGGCGCCGCCCGCGCCCGCTCCCGCGCTCGACCTGCCGCCCGGCGAGGCGCTCCAGCCGGATCTGCCGGCCATTCCCATGGCGCCGCCTTTGCCGGAGATGCCGCCCTCGGGCGAGCCGGAAGCCCCGCCCGCGCCGCCGCCCGAACCCCCGCCCGCGCCGCCCCCGCCGGCGCGGGCGCGGGCCGCGCGGCAGCCGCCCTCCGAACCCGCCCGGCCCGGCAGCCAGTCGGCCGCCCCCAGCGCGGCCGGGGTGGGCCGGGCCATGGGCGCCGTCGTGCGGCCGGGCCTCGACCCCACCTACCGCAATGCCGCCCCCGCCTATCCGGAGGCGTCCCGCCTGCGCGGCGAGCAGGGCGCGGTGGGGCTGGATCTCTCGATCAGCGCCCAGGGTCGCGTCCTCAGCGTGACGGTGGCACGATCCTCAGGCTCGCCGGCGCTGGATGCGGCGGCGCGCAACGCGGTGGCGGAATGGCGCTTCCGGCCGGCGACGGTGGACGGCCAGCCCGTGCCGGGCGCCATCCGGACGACGGTGCATTTCCGGCTGAATTGAAGTCCGATCGTTCTAGCCCTCCCGGAGGTCCGCCCATGGTCAAGCTCGATGTCATCACCACCCGCGGCGGCGACGGCGGCGAGACATCGCTCGGCGACGGCACCCGGCTGCGCAAGGACGCGCTGCGCATCCAGGCGATCGGCGAGGTGGACGAGCTGAACAGCGTGCTCGGCCTGCTCCGCCTGCAGGCGGATGCCGAGGCCGACGCCATGCTCGCGCGCATGCAGAACGACCTCTTCGACCTCGGCGCCGACCTCTGCATGCCCGGGACGGAGGGCGGATTGCGGATGTCGGCGGCCCAATGCCTTCGGCTGGAGCGGGAGGTGGCGGCCATGAATGCGGCCATCCCGCCGCTGCGCAGCTTCGTGCTGCCCGGCGGCACGCCGGCTGCGGCGCATGCGCATCTGGCCCGGACGGTGGCGCGTCGGGCCGAGCGGAGCGTGGTGGCGCTGGCCGCCGCCGAGCCGGTGAATCCCGAGGCCGTCCGCTGGCTGAACCGGGCCTCGGATCATCTCTTCGTGCTGTCGCGCCGGTTCAACGGGAACGGCGCGGGCGACGTGCTCTGGGTGCCGGGCGGCAACCGCTGACGCGCGTCAGGCCTCGGCCAGGTCGCGGGCGCCGGCTTCCTCCAGCGTCCGACGCACCGCATCGGCCTTGCCGCCCGCCAGGCTGACCGAGACCTCGACGGCGCCATGCAGCGCCGCGTCGTCGCGCTCGCGGGTGCCGGGCTGGGCGTCCGGCGCGTCGGAGCCGGCGACCCGCGTGCCGGCCGTGTTCTCGGCTCCGAGCGGCAGCACCGAGATCCGGCTGCGATCGATCCCCTGCTCCTGCACGAGATGCTCGATCGCGAGCTCCGCGTCCCGGCGAGTCTCGAAGCGGCCTGTCAGGCTGCGGTCCATCCGTTTCCTCCGTCATGGGTGTCCATGGCGGGAGAACGTGCGGCGGGAAGCCCGGGTTGCCGCGCGGTGAGCGGGCCCGTCCCGCGGGACGGAGATGTCCCCGTTGGAGCTTAACGCGTGGGTGCCGGCGGATCCTGGCTGTAGTCGTAGAAGCCCTTGCCCGTCTTGCGTCCGTGCCAGCCGGCCTCGACATACTTCACCAGCAGCGGGCAGGGACGGTACTTGCTGTCCGACAGCCCGTCATAGAGCACCTGCATGACCGAGAGGCAGGTGTCCAGCCCGATGAAATCCGCCAGCTCCAGCGGCCCCATGGGATGGTTGGCGCCGAGCTTCATCGCCGTGTCGATGCTGCGGATGTCGCCCACGCCCTCGTAGAGCGCATAGACCGCCTCGTTGATCATCGGCACCAGGATGCGGTTCACGATGAAGGCGGGGAAATCCTGCGCCGTCGCCGTCATCTTGCCGAGCCGGCGGGCCAGCGCCTCGACGGCGCGGTAGGTCGGCTCGTCGGTGGCGATGCCGCGGATGACCTCGACCAGCTTCATGACCGGAACCGGGTTCATGAAGTGCATGCCGATGAAGCGCTCGGGCCGGTCGGTGCCCGCGCCCAGCCGCGTGATGGAGATCGAGCTCGTGTTGGAGGCGATGATCGCCTCCGGCTTGAGGTGCGGGCAGAGCGCCTTGAACACCTCGTGCTTGATCGCCTCCTTCTCCGTCGCCGCCTCGATGACGAAGTCGGTCCCGGCGAAGCTGGCATAGTCGGTGCTGGTGGTGATGCGCTCCAGCGCCTCGTCGCGCTGCTCGGAGGTGATCAGCTTGCGGCCGATCTGGCGCTCCATGTTGCGGGCGATGGTCTGCATCGCCTTGTCCAGCGCGTCCTTGCTGATGTCCACCATCGCCACGGGCAGGCCGGCCAGCGCGCTGACATGCGCGATGCCGTTGCCCATCTGGCCGGCGCCGATGATGCCGATGGAGCGAATCTCCGGAACATCCGGCGCGGAATCCGGCATGTCGGCGCGGCTGGCGAGGTGGAGCGACATCAGGCGGGCTTGCCCAGCTCGGCCTCGAGCTCCGGCAGGACCTTGAAGAGGTCACCCACGAGGCCGTAATCGGCCACCTGGAAGATCGGCGCCTCCTCGTCCTTGTTGATGGCGACGATGACCTTGCTGTCCTTCATGCCGGCGAGATGCTGGATCGCGCCCGAGATGCCGACCGCGATGTAGAGGTCCGGGGCGACGATCTTGCCCGTCTGGCCGACCTGGTGGTCGTTCGGCGCATAGCCCGCATCGACGGCGGCGCGCGACGCGCCGACGGCGGCGCCGAGCTTGTCGGCGATCGCCTCGATCAGGTGGAAGTTCTCGGACGAGCCCATGGCACGGCCGCCGGAGACGACGATCTTCGCGGCCGTCAGCTCCGGCCGCTCGGACTTGCTGACCTCGGCGCCGACGAAGCTCGACGTGCCGGGATCGGTGGCGGCGGCGACGTTCTCGACCGGGGCGGAACCGCCCGTGGCGGGCGCGGGATCGAAGCTGGCGGCGCGGACGGTCAGCACCTTCTTGGCGTCGGCGCTCTTCACCGTCGCCATCGCATTGCCCGCATAGATCGGGCGCACGAAGGTGTCGGCGTCGATCACGCCCGAGATGTCGCTGATCGGCTGCACGTCCAGGAAGGCGGCGACGCGCGGCATCACGTTCTTGCCGGCGGCCGAGGCCGGGGCCAGCAGATGCGTGTAGTTGGGCGCGAGGCTGACCAGCAGGGCCGAGACCGGCTCGGCGAGGCGGTTCGCCAGCGAGGCGTCCTCGGCCAGCAGCACCTTGGCCACGCCCGGCACGGCGGCGGCGGAAGCGGCGGCCGCGGCCGCGCCCTCGCCCAGCACGAGCACATGGACTTCACCCAGCTTGGCGCCGGCGGCGATGGCGCTGCGCGTGGGCTGGGAGACGATCGCGCCGTCGTGATCGGCGAGGAGGAGGACGGTCATCTCAGATCACCTTCGCTTCGTTGCGCAGCTTGGAGACCAGCTCCTGCACGGAGCCGACCTTGGCGCCGGCCTGCCGCTTCGCCGGCTCCTCGACCTTCAGCACGGCCAGCCGCGGCGTGACGTCCACGCCGAGATCGGCGGGCTTCACGTTGTCGATGGTCTTCTTGCGCGCCTTCATGATGTTGGGCAGCGAGGCGTAGCGCGGCTCGTTCAGGCGCAGGTCCGCGCTCACCACGGCCGGCAGCTTGACCTTGACCGTCTCCAGGCCGCCATCGACCTCGCGGGTGACGGTGGCGCTGCCGTCGGCGATCTCGATCTTGCTGGCGAAGGTCGCCTGCGGCCAGCCGAGCAGGGCGGCGAGCATCTGGCCCGTGGCGCTCATGTCGTCGTCGATGGCCTGCTTGCCGAGGATCACCAGCTGCGGCGATTCCTTCTCGACCAGCGCCTTGAGCAGCTTGGCGACCGCGATGGGCTCCAGCACCCCGTCATGCTCGACGAGGATGCCGCGGTCGGCGCCCATGGCCAGGGCCGTGCGGATCTGCTCCGAGGCGGCGGCGGGGCCGGCGGAGACGGCGACGATCTCGGTCGCGACGCCCTTCTCCTTGAGCCGCACCGCCTCCTCGACGGCGATCTCGTCGAAGGGGTTCATCGACATCTTGACGTTGGCGGTCTCGACGCCCGTCCCGTCCGACTTCACGCGGACCTTGACGTTGTAATCGACCACCCGCTTGACCGGGACGAGAAGCTTCATTGCCGGTTGCGCCTTCTTTGCTGCACTGCCGTGAAAACCGGTCGGACCCTACCTATCGGTCGGGTGAAGGGCAAGCCACGCTTCGGCCGGAAGCCTGTTCCGGCGGCGCTTCGAGCAGCGCCAGCAGCTCCGCCACCCGGGATTCGGGCAGGTCGCGGATGCGCCGGGCCAGCCGGTTGGCCAGCTCGGTCGCCTGGGGGCTGAGGCCGGAGGTGTCCACCACCACCCGCGGATGCGAGAGCCGGGCGAGGCGGACCAGCTCCTCGCCGTCGTCCCAGATGAGGCCGAAATGCTCGTTCACCTGATGGATGAGCCCGGCCGAGGGGCGGCCGCGCTTGCCGTGCTCGAGGGCGGAGAGATAGGCGGGGGAGACATGGAGGGCATGCGCCAGCTCGGTCAGGGAAATGCCGTGCTGGTCGCGCAGCGCCCGGAGCCGCTCGCCGAAGGGGGTCATTGCTTTGTGCCCTCAAACGCCGGGCGCCCGCTCCGCGGGCTTGGCTTCGCCGCGCCACGGCCGCACCAGGCCGGAAGCGCAGGTGGGCGGCGCCGGCCGCCTTGCGGCCGGATGCTCGGAGGGGCCGTCATGGCCTGGTCGGGCGTCATCGCGGCCGCCGCAGCAGCAGGTGGACCGAGCCCGCATTGGACCGGTGCGGATGCGCGGCCCCCAGGATGATGGGCCGCAGCGCCGGGGCGTTCAGCCAATGCGGCAGCTCCCGCCGGAGCACGCCGCCCTCGGCGCTGCTGCCCTTGCCGGTGACGATGCAGACGACGCGCAGCCCCTCGGCCTGGGCCGAGCGCAGGAAGCGCTCCACCTCCTGATGCGCCTTCGCGGCGGTCATGCCGTGCAGGTCCAGCTTGCGCTCCGGGCGCATGGTGCCGCGCCGCAGGTCGCGCCAGCGGCGCGCGTCGAGGCCGGAGGGCTGGGCACCCACGGCGATCTCGGGCGGCGGCAGCCGGCGCTTCGGGACGGCGGCGGGCGGCGGCTCCCCGGCGGGCCGCGGCGGGGGCGTGACGGTCACGGAGGGCGGCGCCTCCGGCATTTCCCGACCGGGCAGGGGGCGGATGCTGCGCGCCACGGCCGCCCAAATCGCCTTGTCCTCCGCCGTAAGGCCGCGCCGCCTCACGTGGGGGCGAGGGCGGCGGGGTCGTCATCCAGGAGGAGGACATGCAGCATCCGTGGGCCCCGGTCCGCGGAGCGGACGTTTGAATCAGGCATGGGCCACGGCTCCCGGATCGTCGTCGAGCAGAAGGACATGCAGCATCCGTGGCCCATGCGCGCCCAGCTCCAGCGTCTGCTCGATGTCCGCGCTGCGCGACGGGCCGGTCACCAGCATGACGTTGCGCGGCATGAAGCCGCCGGTGAGCGGATCCTTCCGCTCGGCCCGCAGCAGGTCCCAGGCCTCCTCATAGGCGCCCACGATGCGCGAGGCCCGCACCAGCACCATCGCCACATCCGGCAGCAGGTTCAGCGTGGTGGGGCGGATCGCATCCGAGGGGAGCATGAGCGTCCCGGTCTCGGCGACGGCGGCAAAGGCGCTCTGCAGGCTGACGATGTCGCTCGCCTCGCCCTTGCGCGCCTCGAATTGCAGCATGGGCCGGCTCGACCAGTCGATGCCCTGCAGCTCCGGATGGGGCGCCATGGCGAAGCGCGGCGGCTGGTTTTGGGCCGCCAGGTAGTCGGCGACGGCCGCCGGCACGGCATCGAGGTCGGGGATGCGCTCGACCGTGCCGAACTCCTTCTCGACATTGGCGATGAACAGCGCGATCTGCTCCGGCCGCGAGACGCGCGAGCGCGCCGGGATCAGGTGGCGCGGCGGCGCCGCCATGCGGGCGCGCAGCATGGCCTTCTGGTCCTCCGGCAGCTCGCCGCGCCGGAGCCCGCGACGGATGGCGCCGAGGATGGCCTCCTTGCTCATCGCCGCCGCCCCTCCTCGCGCTGGCGCTTCGCATACTGCGCCATGAAGGTGCCGCCTTGCGGCACGGGCAGGTCTCGCCCCTCGGTCCAGTTGCCGGCCATGGGCAGCGATTTGAAGGCGCCCTTGCCCCGGCCGAGCAGGCCCAGCGCGGCGATCCCCATCCTGGCGGCCCAGCGGTAGAACCCCGGCCGCCTGGCGAACCAGGCCCAGACGCCGAGGTTGGTCCGCATCGCCCCCGGCCGCAGGTGCCGCTCGAATTCGCGCTCGCGCCAGTGGCGCATGAGGTTGGGCAGCGGGATCTTCACCGGGCAGACGCTCTCGCAGCGGCCGCAGAAGGTGCTGGCGTTCGGCAGATGGCCCGACTTCTCGACGCCGATCAGCGAGGGCGTCAGCACCGCGCCCATCGGGCCCGGATAGACCCAGCCATAGGCATGCCCGCCCGTGGTCCCATAGACCGGGCAATGGTTCATGCAGGCGGCGCAGCGGATGCAGCGCAGCATGTCCTGGAACTCGGTGCCGATCATGTCGGAGCGGCCGCCGTCGATCAGCACGACGTGGTATTCCTGCGGCCCGTCGAGATCGCCCTCGCGCCGCACGCCCGTGCTGAAGGTCGTGTAGACGGAGAAGTCCTGCCCGGTGGCCGAGCGTGCCAGCAGCCGCAGCAGCGAGGTCGCATCCTCGATCGTGGGCACGCATTTCTCGATGCTGGCCAGCGCGATGTGCACGCGCGGCAGGGTCTGCGTCAGGTCGCCATTGCCCTCGTTGGTGACGATGACGCTGCTGCCGGTCTCGGCGATGAGGAAATTGGCGCCGGTGATGCCGACATCGGCTGCGAGGAATTTGCCCCGCAGCCGCGCGCGCGCTTCCGTGAGAAGGTCGCGCCTTTCGTGGAAGACGCGGTCCTTCGGCAGGTCGGTATGCGCCGCGCGAAAGCTCTCCTCCCAGTCCTCGACATTCAGATGAAAGGCCGGCGCGATGATGTGGGACGGCGTCTCCTTGCGGAGCTGGATGATGTATTCGCCGAGATCGGTCTCGACCGGCGTGATGCCGTGGCGCTCCAGGTGGTCGTTGATCCCGAGCTCCTCGGAGATCATCGACTTCCCCTTGGTCACCGTCCTGGCGTCGGCGTCCCGGCAGATCTTCAGGACGGCCGCGCGCGCCTCGTCCGGCGTGCTGCACCAATGCACCTTGCCGCCCGCGCGCTCGACGTTCTCGGCATAGGTCTCCAGGTAGAAGTCCAGGTTGGCCAGCGCGTGGTTCTTGATGTCCCGCCCGACGTTCCGGAGCTGCTCGAACTCCGGCAGGCGCTCGACGGCGGCGGCGCGGCGCTGGAGGAAGGCGCCCTTGGCCGTGGTCAGCGCCTTCTGCAGGCCGGGATCGGCCATCGCCCTTCGGGCGTTCTCCTTGAACTGGGGCGAGGTGGCGAGCAAGTCGGGCGTCCCTTCGGCGAAGTTCCGGCAGGTTAACGGAACTTCGCCCCCGGGAACATCGGGCCCGCGACTCAGAAGCTCATCCGCAGCCCGGCCGTGACCGCCTGGGAGGTCAGGTTCTCGCGCAGGTCGGCCGCGTAGTCCGCGAAGACCGAGACGCCGCCGCGCAGGCCGAGCGTGAGCCCGGCGCCCAGCACCGCCGCGTCGCGCCCCGGACGGGCCGAGCGCACGCGGAACCCCGCGCCCGGCGCGCCCTGGAAGGCCGCGTTGGTCAGCGCGGCCCCGTCGGCCAGCTCATGCGCCCAGGCGAGGCGGAAGACCGGCGTCAGGCTCACGCCGTCCCAGGCCGTGGCGAAGCGCCGCTGCGCGGTGACGCCCAGGCTGCTGCGGACGCTGTCCAGCGCGCCGCTCCGCACGTTCAGCCCGAGCGAGCCCGCCCCCGTCTCGGCCAGCGCGCCGCGATCCACGCGCTCGGCGCGGAGGGCCAGGCTCGGCTCCAGCGCCCAGCCCCGCCGCTCGAAGCGGAGGCCGGCCCGCAGCCCGCCGCCCACGGCGCCGCCATCCGCCGAGCCCAGGGCGCTGCGGCCGAAGCTGGCGAGATTCCGGCGGGTGCGGTCATGCGCCCAGCCGCCGCCGACATCCGCCTCGGCGAAGAGGCCGGAGGCGTCGGACCAGCCGCCATAGATCGCGAAATGCACCGCGTCGGAGTCGATCCGCCCGCCCGCGCGGGGCGTCAGCGTGCCGGAGGTGAAGCCGATGGCCGCGCCCAGCCGCCAGCTCGCGCCCAGCCGCATGTCCATGCCGGCCGCGACGCCGCCCATGGAGCCGCTGAAGCCGCTCGCATGGCCGTCCCCGCCCAGCCGCAGCATGGGCTGGCCCAGCGCCTGGATCCAGGCGGTGCGCTCGCCGCCGGACACGCTGGTCGATTGCCGGTCGGCGAGGCCGCCGCGCCCGGCGGCCAGCTGCCCGGCGATGGCGCCGGAGAAGAGCCGCCGCGACTCCATCCGCCCGGTCAGCCCGTCGCCGTAGGCCGAGCCGGAGAGCTGGTCGAGCGCGGTGCCGAGCTGGCCCGCGGACATCTGGTACAGGGTGTTGAAGACCTCGCCGACCTCGCCCGCCAGGCGCGGTCCTGCGGCCGGCCGGAAGGCGTCGAGCCCCGCGCCGGCGGCGGCGGCATTGGCCGTCCCGCCCAGCGCGGCGTAGCGGGCCGGCGTCGTCACCAGGGCCACGGCATTCGTGCCGTAGAGGGCGTCGAAGCGCGCGTTGGCGGGCAGGCCGGAGGCGGGCTGCGCGATGCCCGAGAAGGAGCCGAGCACGCCGCCATCGGCCTGCACGATGGTGAAGGCCTGGCCGAAGGCCGGCGTGAAGGCATTGGTGGCGGAGCCCGGGATGCCGCGCAGCTGCGGCACGATCTGGCCGGCGGCGGTGAAGCTGTTCCCCACCCCCGTGACCACCACCCGGTCGTGATTCCCGGCGCCGGTCCCGGTGCCCGGCCCGTCCACCTCGATGGCCAGGGCCGCGCCGGGCAGCATCACCACCGGCGCGGTGAAGGTGAGCGTGCCGGGCGAGCTGCCGGGCGCGATCGTGCCCGCCACCGCCGTCGGCGCGTTCACGACGCCGTTGCCCGCCAGCGTGGCGCCCGAGCCGATGGCCAGCGCCGGAGCGGTCAGCGTGCCGTTCACCGAGAGCGTGCCGGAGGCCGCGACCACGATCTGGCTGCTGGTCGTGTCCCCGGCCAGCTGGAACCTGCCCGCGCCGACATGCGCGACGGGCCCCAGGAAGCTGGTGGGCCCGTTCAGCTGGATGACGAAGCCCGCGCCCGTGTCGAAGGTGCCGCCCGCCGCGGCCACGGTCACCGGCCGCTGCGAGGTGATGTTGCCCAGCGCCCGCAGCGTGCCGCCGGAGAGGGTCAGCCCCGCCGTCGCCGCGCCCAGGGCCGCATCGGCATTGACGGCCAGGACCGTTCCCGCCCCGACCAGCGTGCCGCCCGAATGGGTATTGGCGCCGGTCAGCGTCACGGTGCCGCCGCCCCCGACCGTCAGCGCGCCGCTGCCCGAGATGACGCCGGAGAGCATCGACGCCTGCCCATTCCCCGAGATGGCGCCGCCCCCCTGGCCGAGCACGACCGGGAGCGCCAGGTTGAAGCCGCTGCCGGCCGTGCTCGCGCCCAGGATGCCGCCGGCCAGGGTCAGCGCGCCGGTGCCGAGCTCCCGCCCGGTCACGATCGAGAGCGTGGTGCCCCCGGTCACCGTGGTGCCGCCGGTGTAGCCGCCGGGGCCGGCGAGGTTGAAGGTGCCGCCGCCGGCCAGCGTCAGCGCGGCATGGCCGTTGATGCCGCCGGTGAAGCCCGCCGTGCCCGCGCTTTGCAGCGTGGTATCGGCCAGCAGGACGCTCGGCAGGCTGGAGAAGAAGGTGGCCGGCAGCGCCACGTTGCCCTGCAGCGCCAGCCCCGCCGCGACGCGCCCGGCGGCGGCGGCGGGCGCCAGCCGGTAGCCGATGAAGCCGTTCCCCGCGTCGAAGATCACGTCGAAGCTGTTGAGGAAGTGCCGGCCGGTGTTCACGAAGGCGTTGGAGCCGCCGGAGACCGTGATGTTCTGGGGCGTCAGCGGCGTGTTCTGCACCAGGTCGCCGCCGGCCCCGTTCTGCACGGTGAAGCTGTAGCTCAGGAAATCCGCCGCCCCGCCGGGCAGCGTGATGCCGACCACCGTGCCGTCGGCCACCGCCTGCGAGGGCACGAGCCCGGTGCCGGGAAGCGCGTGGAGGAACATGCCGCCGATGCCGGTATCCACCAGCGCGGTTCCCTGCCCGGTGACGCCGTTGACGCTCACCGCGCCCGGGGCCGCCTGCCATTCGTGCGCATAGGTGGCGGCCGGCAGCAGCTTCACGAAGGCGGCGCCGGCGGTCTCGGCGGCGCTCAGGCCGAGCGTCACGCCGCCGCGGCTGACGATATAGCCGTTGTGCCAGCCGGAAGGCAGGCTCTGCAGGCTTCCGCCCACCGTCGCATGGGTCAGGTTGAGGAGCGGGTTCTTGTCCGGCGTGCTCTGGGGCTGGTGATCGGCCTCGCGACCGAAGCCCACCCCCATCATGGCAACGCCCGTCGGGCTCGTCGTGGCCGTGCAGTGGCGCGCGCCCGGGACGCACCTGATCTCGGTCACCTGCAGCACCGGGACCCGCGCGATCGCGACCACGGTGCCGTCGGCCCCCTTGATGGACACGTCGGTCAGCCACCAGGTGCCCAGGTTGCGCTGGCCGCTGCTGCTGTAGGTCAGCTCGCCGGCGCCCATGTTGATGGCGCCCGGCCCCGGGGTGAAGTTCTCCGGCGAGGCCACGATCCCGGTCGAGCCGGTGTCCATGGTGAAGGCGGCCGCGGAGGGAGTGAAGCCGGCGAAGTCGAGCATGATCGACGGCGAGAAGTTCAGATGCGTGTTGGTGGCGGCGTTGTGGAAGGACACGAAGGCGCTCTGCCCGCCGTCATAGAGGCTCCAGCCCTGGGCCCATCCGGGCGGCGCCTGGCAGGCCAGCAGGCCGATGGCGAAGGCGGCGGTGGCGGTCTTGCGGGAAACGGTCGGGGCGGCGGGACGGGCGGCGCGGCGACGAGGCATGGAAGTCCGGATCTCGCGATTGAATTCAGCGCAAATCTGATGACCTGTGCGGAAGTTCTGCAACCTGGGATTGCAGGAATTTTCCCGGAAGTTGCAGCATCGCAACAGGTGCCGGAACGGGGAAGGATGCCCGTCGCGGGCGGCGTCAGCGGCCAGGCGAGAGGCGGGTTCCGCTCTCCAGCACCGTTCCACCGGCATGGCGGGCCTCGCCGGAGAGCCGGAAGGTGCCGCCGCCCGCCAGGACCAGCCGCCCCGGCCCCGAGACGCCGCCCCCCAGCTCGACATGGCCGGAGCTCGCCAGCCGGGTCTCGTCCAGCAGCGTGACGGGCAGGCTGGACCGGAAGCCGTCGGGCAGCGTCACGGGCCCCCGCAGCGCCAGGCCCGGGACGACCTGGCCCGCCGCGGAGCCGCGCGCCGGGCGGTAGCCGACGAAGCCGTTCGCCGGATCGAAGATCACCTCGAAGGCGTTCAGGAAGAAGCGCCCGGTGTTCACGAAGACCGCGTTGCCATGCGCCACCGTCACGCGCGCCGGCGTCAGCGGCGTGTCCCGCGCGAGGCGGTCGCCCGGGCCGTGCCGCAGGGTGAAGCCGTAGCGCAGGAAGGCGGCGCCGCCGCCGGGCAGGGTCAGGCCGATCGTCGTTCCCTCGGGCACGGGCTGCGCGGGCGCGAGGGGCGTGCCGGGCGGGGGCTGGAGGAACATCGAGCTCACGCCGGTGTCCACCAGCGCGCTGCCCTGTCCGGCGACGCCGCCGATGGCCAGCTCGCCCGGCGGCGCCTGCCATTCGCCCGGAAGGGCGGGATCGGGGAGGAGCTTCACGAAGGCCGCGCCTTCCGTCCGCTCGGGCGAGAGGCCGAGCGCGACGCCGTCGCGGCTCACGGCATAGCCGGCATGCCAGGCCGCGGGCAGCTCCTGCAGGCGGCCCTCCACCCGGAGGCGGCGGAGGTTGATGAGCGGGTTCCGGTCGGGCGTGCCCTGCGGCTGGTGGTCGGCCTCGCGGGCGAAGCCCACGCCCATCATGGCGACGCGGGTGGGGCTTTCGCTCGGCTCGCAGTCGCGGGCCCGCGGCAGGCAGGTGATGCGGGTCACCTGGAGCACGGGCACCTGCGCGACGGCCATCACCTCGCCATCGGGGCCGCGGATCTCGACCTGGCTGCGCCACCAGGTGCCGTGGTTGCGGCGGCCGGAGCTGCTGTAGGTCAGGGTTCCCGGCTCGACCGCCACCGCCCCGGGGCCGGGCTGGAAATTGTCGGGCGAGGCGATGATGCCCGTGGAGCCGGTGTCCATCGTGAAAGCCGCGATGGCCGGCGTGAAGCCCGGGAAGGACAGCGCCAGCGAGGGCGAGGCCTCCAGGTCCTGGTTGCTGCCGGCATTGTGGAAGGGGACGAAGACGCTCCGCCCGCCCTCGTACAGGTTCCAGCCCTGCGCGGCCGCCGGCCCCCCGGCGAGGGCCCCCCAGGCCGCGAGGCCCAGCGCGGCCCGCCGGGGCGCGCGCCGCGGGGCGGTCCTGTCCTTGCCTTCCGGCGCCTCGGTCGTCATGCCCGCAACCCTCCCCCCTGGCCTTGGACGGCCCGGCCTTGCGGGTCTAAGCTCCCGCCCACACGATCAGGACCCCGCCGATGAACGAGATCTCGCGTCCGAACAACATGGACGCCTTCTTCATGCCCTTCTCGGACAACAAGTACTTCAAGTCCCACCCGCGCATGCTCGCGCGCGCCGAGGGCATGAGCTACTACACCCCCGAGGGCCGCGAGATCCTGGACGGCACGGCCGGCCTCTGGTGCAGCAATGCCGGCCATGGCCGCCGCGAGATCACCGAGGCCATCCAGAAGCAGGCCGCCATCCTCGACTTCGCGCCCACCTTCCAGCTCGGCCATCCGCTGGCCTTCGAGGCCGCGGCCCGCGTCGCCGACCTGACGCCGGGCGGGCTGGACCGCGTCTTCTTCACCAATTCCGGCTCCGAGAGCGCCGACACGGCGCTGAAGATCGCGCTCGCCTATCAGCGCGCGCGCGGCCAGGCCCAGCGCGTCCGCCTCGTGGGGCGCGAGCGCGGCTATCACGGCGTGGGCTTCGGCGGCATGTCGGTTGGCGGCATCGGCGGCAACCGCAAGCAGTTCGGCGCCATGCTCCCCTATGTGGACCACCTGCCGAGCACGCATCTCCCGGGCCAGAACGACTTCTCCAAGGGCCAGCCCGCCAAGGGCGCCTACCTCGCCGACGAGCTGGAGCGGCTGGTGAGCCTGCATGGCGACACCATCGCCGCGGTGATGGTGGAGCCGGTCGCCGGCTCGACGGGCGTGCTGGTGCCGCCCGCCGGCTATCTCGAGCGCCTGCGCGAGCTCTGCACCAAGCACGGCATCCTGCTGATCTACGACGAGGTCATCACCGGCTTCGGCCGCATCGGCACCCCCTTCGGCGCCGAGCGCCTGGGCGTGATGCCGGACATCATGACCATGGCGAAGGGCCTCACCAACGCCGCGGTGCCCATGGGCGCGGTCGCGATCAACGAGCATATCTACGACACCATCGTGAAGGGCACGGAAGCGGGCATCGAGTTCTTCCACGGCTACACCTATTCGGGCCATCCGCTGGCGGCCGCCGCCGCCATCGCGGCCATCGACATCCATGTCCGCGAGGACCTGCCGGGCCGGGTGAAGTCCATCGAGCCGTACTGGGAGCAGGCCTCCCACGCCATGAAGTCCGCGCCCAACGTGATCGACATCCGCAACTACGGCCTGATCGCGGGCATCGAGCTGAAGTCGCGCGAGGGCAGGCCGGGCGACCGCGCCACGCAGGTCTTCCGCCGGTGCTTCGACGACGGGCTGCTGGTGCGCGTGACAGGCGACATCATCGCCCTCAGCCCGCCGCTCATCGTCGAGAAGAGCCATGTGGACCGCATCTTCACCACCCTGGCGGATGCGATCCACAAGGAAGCCGCCTGAGACTGGGGCCTGAGACTGGGGCCTGAGACTGGGGCCTGAGACGCGGTCCGGTTCGCCCGAGCCGGACCGTCCAAACCGACCGAAGGCGCCGCTGGCGTCAGTGGCCGACCTGGTCCTTCAGGGCCCCGCCGACCTCGCCCTGGCGGGGCGACTTCTTCGAGGGTGTCTCGCCGGCCCTCTCGCTGTGCGGCTTCACCTCGTCGGCCTGCTTGCCGTTCGCGTCGGTGCTCCGGGTGTCGATGTCGCCCTTCTTCGAACTGCCGGGAATGGATTTTCCTTTGGTCATGGCGGCCTCCTCTGATGGAGCCTGTTCAACCCGTGGCGCGCGGAATCGTTGAAGCCGGGGACATTCGGACCGGAATTCCGGTCATGACCGGCGCATCTTTCGGCCCTGGTCATCCAGGTCGAGCAGGGCGCCGAGATCGCCCTCCGGTGGCTCAGCGGTCCTGCCGGAAATAGGGCCTGTCCTTGACCATCAGCAGCGCCACCGGCCAGGCCATCAGCCCCGCCCCGATCGCCACCGAGAGCGCCAAGGCGCCCCAGCCCACCTCCGCCACCGCGTAGCAGGCAATCCCCAGCGGGTAGAACAGCAGCACCGCCGAGATCAGCCCCGGCGAGAAGCGCCCGCCGAAGCGGATCGCCGGCAGGACGTGGAAGAAGGTCGCGTTGATCAGCATCAGCGCCGGAAAGGCCAGCGCCACCGCGGGCAGGTTCGGCGCCACCATCGCCGCCGCCGCCCCCAGCACCGCGACGACGGCGTTCACAACGTAGAAATTCGGCCATTCCGCCGGCAGCCCGAGCACGTTCTGCGCCCAGCCCCGCCAGTCGAGGGTGAATTCCTCGATGACATGGGCGGCATAGGCGGCCGTCGAAAGCCAGAGCAGGTCCTGGAGGGTCATGGCCCCAGGCTATGCGCCCCCCGCAGCCCTGGCCAAGCGGCACTTTGCCCTTTCGCGCCCCTGCACCATATTGCGCGCGAAGCCTTTTCGGAGTTCCACCAGATGAGCGACACCGCGCCCGTCCCCGTCACCGTCCTGACCGGCTATCTCGGCGCGGGCAAGACCACGCTGCTCAACCGCATCCTCACCGAGAACCACGGCAAGAAATTCGCCGTCGTGATCAACGAGTTCGGCGAGCTCGGCGTGGACAACGACCTCGTCGTCGATGCCGACGAGGAGGTCTTCGAGATGAACAACGGCTGCATCTGCTGCACCGTGCGCGGGGATCTGATCCGCATCCTCTCGGGCCTGATGAAGCGCCGCGAGAAGTTCGACGGCATCATCGTCGAGACCACCGGCCTCGCCGACCCGGCCCCCGTGGCCCAGACCTTCTTCGTGGACGAGGATGTGAAGCGCGCCACCAAGCTCGACGCCATCGTCACCGTGGTCGACGCCAAGCACCTGCTGGCCCGCCTGGACGACACCAAGGAGGCCGAGGAGCAGATCGCCTTCGCCGACCTCATCCTGCTCAACAAGATGGACCTGGTGAGCGAGGCGGAGGCCGTCGAGGTCGAACGCCGCATCCGCGCCATCAACCCCATGGTCGAGCTGATCCGCAGCACGAAATCCGACGCGCCGATCGACAGCGTCATCGGCCGCGACGCCTTCAACCTCGACCGCATCCTGGCCCGCGAGCCCGACTTCCTGTCCGGCGACGACGACCACGAGCACGACAGCGACATCAACTCGATCTCCTTCGAGGTGTCGCGCCCCATCGACCCGGAGAAGTTCAACACCTGGATGACCGACCTGCTGGCCGCCAAGGGGCAGGACCTGCTGCGCACCAAGGGCATCCTCGCCTATCCCGGCGAGGACCGCCGCTTCGCCTTCCAGGCCGTGCACATGATCGCCGACGGCGACTATATCGGCCCCTGGAAGGAGGGCGATCCGCGCAAGTCGAAGATCGTCTTCATCGGCCGCGACCTCAACCGCCCGCAGCTGCGGCGCGGCTTCGAGGCCTGCCAGGTGGACGCCGCCTCCTGATGTCGGACACCGATATCGAATACCTGCTGGCCGAGCGCGGCCTCTCCCGCCAGCTCGGCGCCTGGGTCATCGGCGCGGCCTTCGGGCGCGAGGGCCGCAGCCTGCATTTCGGCCTGGGCGACGGCAGCGTGCATGTGGTGGACCTCGCCGCCAGGGGCGCGGACTGGACCAGCGTCGAGGCCCATAAGGGCGCGGTCCTCTCGCTCTGCGCCGACGGCAAGGACGGCGCGCTGACGGGCGGCGACGACGGCCGCGTGATGCGCATCGCCCCGGACGGCACCGTCACGGAGCTGCAGAAATTCGGCAGCAAGTGGATCGAGCATGTCGCCTCCCACGAGAGCGGCATCCGCGCGGCCGGCGTGTCCAAGGCCGTGCATGTCATCGACGCCAAGGGCAACGTGCAAAAGTCGCTGGCGCATCCCTCTACGGTCGGCGGCATCGCCTTCGACACCAAGGGCAAGCGCATCGCGGCGAGCCACTACAACGGCGCCTCGCTCTGGTTCGTCGGCGCCAAGGAGGACCGGCCGCGCGTGCTCGACTGGAAGGGCAGCCACGCCGCCATCGCCATCCATCCGGACGGCTCGCATGTCGTGACCGCGATGCAGGAGATGGCGCTGCACGGCTGGCGCCTGGCCGATGGGCAGCACATGCGCATGTCGGGCTACCCCTCCAAGACGCACAGCATCTCCTTCACCTCCAAGGGAAAATGGCTGGCGACGAGCGGCGCGGAATCGGTCGTGCTCTGGCCCTTCTTCGGCGGCGGCCCCATGGGCAAGGCGCCCACCGAGCTGGCCGGCGGCGACGGCGTGATGTGCACCCGCGTCGCCTGCCATCCGCAGCACGAGATGGTGGCGGCCGGCTTCGAGGACGGGCTGGTCCTGCTCTCGGACATCAACAGCGGCCGCATCGTCCCCGTCGCCCCGCCGGGCGAGGGCGGGATCTCGGCGCTGGCCTGGAACGCCAACGGCACGCTGCTGGCCTTCGGCACCGAGAAGGGTTTTTCGGGAGTCCTGGACCTCTCGGCTAGAGCATGATCGCCGTAGGTGGAATCACCGGAGGCGTGAATCATGCGCTTAAACAACAAGCTAGAGCCTTTGCAGTGAGCCCTTGCGAACGGAGAAGGCTCTAAGTGAACGCGCCCGGAGGTTGACGTGGCGTCCGGATGGGCTTGCTCTCCAGCAAACCTTGGAAAGCAGGCCCGCCGGATGAACGTCCCCATCCTCACCACCAAGCACATGGCCATGCCGGCCCTCGGCCTCGGCACCTGGCCCATGAAGGGCGCCGATTGCGAGGAGGCGGTCTGCAGCGCCCTCGCCATGGGCTACCGCCACATCGACACGGCCGAGATGTACGGCAACGAGGACGCGGTGGGCGCCGCCCTCGCGCGGACCCATGTGCCGCGCGGCGAGATCTTCCTCACCACCAAGGTCTGGTGGGACAAGCCCGATGGCCCGGCCTTCCGCGCGGCGTTCGAGGGATGCCTGTCCCGGCTCAGGCAATCCTATGTGAATCTGCTGCTGATCCATTGGCCCTCGCCCGAGCTCGACCTGCCCTCCGTGCTCACCGCGATGGCGAAGATCCGCGAGGAGGGGTTGGCCCGCGCCGTGGGCGTGGCGAACTTCCCGACCGCCCTGCTGAAGCAGGCGCTGGCGCTGGACATCGTGCCCATCGCCTGCAACCAGGTGGAGCAGCATGTGATGCTGGACCAGCAGAAGCTGCTCGACATCACGCAGCCCGGGGGCATCGTGCTCACCAGCTACACGCCGCTGGGCAAGGGCGAGGTGCTGGATCATCCGGAGATGCGGCGCATCGCCGAGGAGCATGACGCGACGCCGGGGCAGGTGGCCCTGGCCTGGCTGCTCTCCAAGAACCTCGTCGCGGCGATTCCCAAGGCGCGCGGCATCGAGCGCCAGAGGGAGAATCTGGGCGCGGCGAAGCTGCGGCTCAGCGAAACGGATCTGGCGGCGATCGGCGCGATGCCCAAGGACAGGCGCTACGTGAACCCGGCCTTCGCCCCGGCCTGGGACCGCTGATCAGGCTTGCTGCGGCCCGGCGTCCCGGATCAAACTCCGCCCGCCGGGCCGGATGAAGAAATCCGGCCGCCGGCCCCTTGCGGCCCGCAACGACCCCCGGCATTCCGCGTTTGCGCGAGGTGCCGTGGCCCCCTCGTACAAGGATGCGGGCCGAGACGAGGAAAGGCGAAGATATGGCAGAACCGGACGATGACGGCGAAGATGTCGATCTCGGCATCAGCCTGGAGGTCGTCGCCACGGTCGTCGACCTCGCCCATGCGGTGCAGGAGGCCGGGGAGGCCAAGCTCGGCGACGACGACGACGACGAGGAGCTCGACGACGACGAGGACGAGGAGATCTCCGAGGAGATGCTCACCGACTACATCGACGAGCTGAACGAGGAGCAGCAGGTGGCGCTCATCGCGCTCGCCTGGGTCGGCCGCGGCGACTACGAGCCCGAGGAATGGCAGGAGGCGCTGAAGCTCGCCGCCGAGCGCAACGTGAAGGGCGACGCCAGCGCCTATCTCTCCGGCCTGGAGGGCCTGGGCGACCTGCTCTCCGAGGGCGTGGGCGCCTTTGGCCTGGCCATCGAGGAAGTGGACCGGTAAGGGCCCTCAGGCCCCGCGCGGGAAGATCGCTTCCTCGATCATCGCGCAGATCGCATGGCCGAGCACCTCGTGCCCCTCCTGGATTGCGGGGGTCGAGGCGCTCGGCACGCTCACGGTCACGTCGCAATGCTCCGCCAGCACGGCCGCACCCGGCCCGTTGCCGGTGAACCCCACGCCGAGGATGCCGCGCTCCCTCGCCGCCCGCATGGCGGCCAGGACATTGGGCGAGCGCCCCGAGGTGGTGAGGCCCAGGAGCACGTCGCCCGCCACGCCCAGCGCCTCCACCTGCCGCGCGAAGACGCGCTCGTAGCCGTAGTCGTTGCCGATGGCCGTCAGGATGGAGCTGTCCGTCGTGAGCGCGATGGCCGGCAGGCCCGGCCGGTCGTAGTGGAAGCGGCTGACCAGCTCGCCCGCCCAGTGCTGGGCATCGGCGGCGCTGCCGCCATTGCCGCAGATCATCACCTTCCGGCCCGCGCGGAGCGCGGCGATGCAGAGTTCCGCCGCGCGGGTCGCGGCCTCGATCATGGGCTGGTCCGCGGCCATGCGGCCCATCAGCGCCTGCGTGGCCCGCACCGCCCCCAGGATCGTCCTCGTCTCGCCCATGCCGCGCATCCTCACCGGTGACGCGGGCTCTATCGCCCCGATCCCGCCGAAAGGCCAGGGTCGGAGAGGAGAGAGGTCAGAGCAGGGCGGCGTAGCGCTCCAGCCAGTCGAGGTCGGGGCAGAGGAGGATCTCGTCGCGCCGGTCCGGGCGCAGCAGCGCGCGGCGCAGGGCCGCGTCGAGCGCGACGCCGTCGAGCAGCACCCGCGGCTCGTGCGCCGCGTCGAAGCCCACGGCATGCGGGAAGCCCGCGACGCAGGCCGAGAGCGCCGCATGCGGCCCTGCCGGGTCGGCCACCAGCTCGGTCAGGTCGAAATTGACGATCGTCAGCGTGCCGCGCTCCAGCAGCCAGGGCGCCATCTGGGCCGCCATCCGCGCGGCGCCGGGCCCGCCCAGGCGCAGCGCATCCAGCCGGCCCAGCCCCTCGCGGGCCAGGGCGGCCGGAATCTCACCGAGCGGCACGGCGCGCGAGGCGGCCCGCGAGAGCCCGTTGCCGGCCAGGTTCTCCGCCAGCGCCGCGGCCTTGCGCAGCGAATCCTCATGCGCGACCAGCGCCGCATGGCCCGGCGCGCCCGTGGCCAGCCCGAGCGTGGCGACGCCGATCCCCGCGCCGTCCTCGAGGATCACGCGGCCCTCGCCGCCATCGGCCCAGGCCGCGCGCAGCAGCCTGGCCCAGCGCGGCGCGAAGCCGGGGGCGGCCAGGAATTCCGGCTCGCGGCTGTCGCCCGTCAGCACCACCTCGCCGCCGGGCAGCCGCAGGACCCGGCTGCGCGGTCCCTCGGGCTGCGGCAGGCGGTGCGCGACGGGGGGGCTGGCCAGCAGCACCTGCCGCAGCACGCGCAGGCTCGGCGCGCGCAGCCGCAGCTCCTCGACGGCGTCGTCCGCAGGCGCGGCGCCGTCGCGCAGGATCAGCGCGGCCCGGGCCGCCTCGTCCGTCATCCGGCTCTCGATCCAGGAGCCGCGCTCCGGGAAGCCGGCCAAGGCGAGGCCGGCCATCTCCGGGCTGGTCAGGATCCCGTCCATCAGCCCCGCGACGCTGCCCGCGCCGCACCAGGCGTCGAGCACGGCGTCGCTCTCCGGGTCGCGGCCCAGCAGGAAGCGATAGGCCCAGCGGACCGTGGCGGGCTCCAGCCTTTCGGTCATGAGGGGTCTCCGCTCACGCCCAGCGCTCCAGCCAGCCGAGGTCGTGGCACAGCACCAGGTCGTCCACCCCGGCGCGCCGGTCCAGCACGGCATGCAGCAGCCAGGGCAGATCCGCGGCGGCGGCGAAGGGGAGGGGATCGCCCTCGTCGTCGAAGCCGACGAGATGGGGGAAGGCGGCGTGCCATTCCTCCAGCACGGCCAGGGGGTTCTCGCGGGCCGCCGTCATCAGCGTCCAGAGGTCGAATTCGGCGAGGACCATCGGCCGGTCGCGGCGGATGGCCTGGACGGCGCCGAGCATTGCCTCGGTCTCGTGGCCGGCCGCCGCGAGGCGCAGGAGATCGAGCCGGTCCAGCCCCTGCTCGGCCAGCACGCCGTCGAGCCGGCGGCGGGAGAGGTCGGCCCGCCCTGCCACGACCCGGTCCTCGGCGCCCAGCGCGGTCCCGGCGAAGCGGGTCTCGTGCAGCCCGTTGGCGGCAAGGTTGTGGCGCAGCAGCCCGGCCGCGTCGGGCTCCGGCTCGATGCCGAGGATCCAGGCGTGATAGGGCAGGGCCGTGCCCATCGCGATCGCCGCGAGGCCGCTTCCGGCATGGGCGTCCACCAGGACCCTTCCGGCGCCCCCGTCCGGGAAGGCGGCAGCGGCGACGCGGGCCAGCCGCTCGGTCCGCGGATCGGGCCGGCCTTGCGCCAGATGGGGCCAGGCGGGCTCCCGCCCCGTGGCGCGCAGCGTGCGGCGCTGGCCGAGCAGGCGGAATTCCGCCTCCCGGATCTCCGCCGGATGCCCGGCATCCTCGGCATCCACGATCGCGACGGGGGCCTGCTCCATGCGGATGTTTTCCGCGCTGGCGTCCGCAGCGTCAATCCACGGCCCTTCTATGCGATCTCGCGGATCAGCTTGCGTCGCACCGCCGTGCCGAAGGACTCGAAGTCCTCGGCCACGATCAGGAAGGCGCCGTCGCCGCCGATGACGTGCTGCTGGAAATACTGGTCGAGCGGGATCGAGGGCATGCGGCCGAAGGTCGGCCGGTCGTTCACGATGGGCAGGCCGTTGATGACGATGCCCTCGGCCACGGCCTCGTCGCGCGCCGATTCCGCCGGGCGGCCGGAATTGTTCACCCCGTCGCCCGAGACGTCGATGACGCGGCGCGTGGCCTCGTAGGGCGCCTCGGCCAGGGTGCGGCGGGCGAAGTCGATGCCGCCCGAGATGGAGGTCCAGGAGAGCGAGTTGCGCGGCGCCTCGGCCAGCGCGGAGGACCAGGCGTCGGCGTCGCCCTGGCCGGCGATGCGCGTCCAGGGGATGACCAGCCGCTGGTACTCGAAGCCCGCCCATTCGACATAGGCGAGGCCGATGGCGCCGATCATGCCGCGGCGGACCACCTCCACCACGCGCGGGTCGCTCACCGCGCTGCGGTAGCCCTCGCGCTGGAGCCGGGCCTCGTCCTCGTCGATCGAGCGGCTGACATCCACGGCGAGAACCAGGAGCACGTCCACCGGCTCGGTCTCGGCCCGCGCGGGAGAGGCGGCCCAGAGGGCGGGCGCGGCGGCGGTGGCGGCGAGGAGAGAGCGACGGCGCATGGCGACGGACTCCACGAGGGAGTCCGCATGGAACCGCTCATTACGCCGTCAATGCAATCCCTAGTTGCGCTGCACTAAAGAGCGCCGACGACCGCCTCGGCCACCCGGTCCACCTCGCCCTCGGTCAGGTAGGGGTGCATGGGCAGCGACATCACCTGGTGGCAGAGCGCCTCGCTGACGGCCAGCGCGGGCGCCGCGGCCAGGCCCGCGGCATGGGCGGCCCGGTAGGCCGGCTGGTGGTGCAGCGGCTTGGGATAATAGACGCCGAAGGGGATGCCCTCCGACTTGAGCGATGCCTGCACGCGGGCGCGCTGCTCGGCGTCGGCAAGGCGGATCGTGTAAAGGCCCCAGGCGCTCTGCGCCTCGTTGGAGATGCGCTGGAGGGCGACCTTGCCGGTCAGCCGGGCCGCGTACCAGGAGGCGACCTTGGCGCGGTCCTGCAGCTCCTGCGCGAAGAGATCCATCTTGCACAGCAGGATGGCGGCCTGGAGCGTGTCGAGGCGCCCGTTCATGCCGGTGCGCAGCACCTCGTAGCGGCCGCCGCCCTCGCCATGGGTCCGCAGCGAGCGGTAGAGCTCGGCCTTCTCGGCGCTCTCGGTCAGCATGGCGCCGCCGTCGCCGTAGCAGCCCAGCGTCTTGGTCGGATAGAAGCTGAGCGTGGTCACGTCGGCGTGGCGGCCGAGCGCCTTGCCGTGCAGCGTGGCGCCGAAGGCCTGGGCGGCGTCGTCCAGCGTGACCATGCCGTGCTTCTGCGCGAGGGCGTTGAGCGCGGGCCAGTCGGCCGGTAGGCCGAAGAGGTCCACGCCGACGATGGCGCGGGGCTTCAGCCTGCCCTCCTTCAGCACCAGCCCGATGCGGCGCTCCAGGTCGGCGAGGTCGATGTTGAAGGTGTCCGGGTCGACGTCCACGAAGACGGGCGTGGCGCCCAGCACCAGCGGCACCTCGGCGGTGGCGGTATAGGTGAAGGCCGGCAGGAAGACCGCGTCGCCCCGGCCGATGCCCTCGGCCATCATGGCGATCTGCAGCGCGTCCGTGCCGGAGGAGACGCCGACGGCATGGCCGCAGCCGGCGAAATCCGCCAGCCGCTTCTCCAGCTCGGCGACCTCGGGCCCGTTGATGAAGCGGCCGGAGGAGAGGACATGCGCGATGCGCCGGTCCAGCTCGGGCCGGATCAGCGCCTGCTGGGCCTGCATGTCGAAGAGCGCGATGGGGCGGGTCTGGTCGTTCATGGGCGCCTTGGTGCGCCGCGGGGCGGGACGGATCAAGACCCGGCCGATTCAACTGGTGTGACGAAACGCTACCGGCGCGGTCGGGCGCCCGGGCTTCAGCCGCCGCCCTTCTGGCCCACCGTCGCCGCGTCCTGGTGATCGAATTCCGGCACGAGCCGCGAGAGCTGCGCCAGCGCCAGCCGCCCGTGCCCCCCGCGCGCGGCGGTGGCGATCTCGTCCAGCGCCCGCGCGACCAGCGCCGCATCCGCCGTGCGCGGCGTCGCCACCAGCAGGCCCGGGAACTGCGTCGGCCGCGGCGGCTCCTGCCCGTGGAACATCTCCTCGAACAGCTTCTCGCCGGGGCGCAGGCCGGTGAAGCGGATCTCCACATCCTCGTCCGGCCGCAGCCCCGCGAGCCGGATCATCCGCCGCGCGAGATCCACGATCTTCACCGGGCTGCCCATGTCGAGCACGAAGATGCCGCCCTCGCGCAAGGCATCCTTCAAGTCGGCCGCGCCGGACGCGGCCTGCGGCGGCGGCGCATCGTCGCGGTCCACGGCGCCGACCACGGCCGCCTGCAGCACCAGCCCCACCGCCTCGCGCACCGTCATGAAGTAGCGGCGCATGTCGGGATGCGTGACGGTCAGCGGCCCGCCGCGCTCCAGCTGCCGGCGGAAGAGCGGCACGACGGAGCCCGTGGAGCCCAGCACATTGCCGAAGCGCACCGTGATGCAGCGCATGCCCTGGCCGGTCTGCCGCGCCTCGCGATCCAGCGCCTGGCAATACATCTCGGCCATGCGCTTGGACGCGCCCATCACGCTGGTCGGGTTCACCGCCTTGTCGGTCGAGATGAAGACCATCAGCGAGCAGCCCGCCGCCCGCGCCGTGTCGGCCACGATGCGCGTGCCGTGCGCGTTGGTGAGCAGGCCCTCCAGCGGGTCGTTCTCCACCATCGGCACGTGCTTCAGCGCGGCGGCGTGGAAGACCAGCTCCGGCCGGAACTCCTCCATCAGCCGGCGCATCCGCGCCTCGTCGCGCACATCGGCCAGCACCGAGCGGCGGACGACGTTCGGATGCCGCTCCGACAGCTCCAGGTCGATCTCGTAGAGCACGTATTCGCCGTGATCGAGCAGCGTCAGCACCGAGGGCCCGAGGGCAGCCACCTGCCGCGCCAGCTCGCCGCCGATGGTGCCTCCGGCGCCCGTCACCAGCACGCGCCGGCCCTGGACCAGCCGGGCCATGCCCTCGCGGTCCAGCGGCACCTGCGGGCGGTCCAGCAGCTCCTCGATGGAGACGGGGCGGAGGCTGATCTTCGTCGCGTCCTGCGGCCGCGCCGCCTGGCCGAGCATGGTGGGCTGCGGCGCGCGGCGGATCGGCACCCCATGATGGTCGGCCGCGTCCAGCAGCGCCTCCAGCATGGGGCCGTTCAGGTCGGGCGAGGCCAGCACCAGCAGGGCAGGGAGCCGCCCCTCGGCGCGCAGGCTCTCCAGCACCGCATCCGTCTCCTCGATGGTGCCGAGGATGGGGTGCCCCTGGATGCGCCGCGCCACCTGCCGCGAGCGCCGGGCCAGGATGCCCTGCACGCGATAGGCGGGCTTCCGCTCCTGCTCCAGCGCGCGGATGAAGAGGTCCGCCTGGTCCACGCCGCCCACCACGAGGACCGGCTGGGTATCGCCCTCCTCGGCGATGCGGCGGATGGTCCGCAGGCGCGCGTTGAGCCGCGGGATGCCGAGCAGCCCGGTCACCGCCATGGCGTGCAGCGCCGGGAAGGCCAGGTTGGGCGAGTGCCAGGCGCCGAGCAGCCACAGCGCCGCCGTGAAGATCGCTGCCGCGCCGATTGCGGCGCCGAGCACGGCCAGCAGGTCCCGCACGCCGGAATAGCGCCAGTATTGCTGCGGCAGGCCCAGCGCCCAGGCGGGCGCCAGCATGGACAGGGCCGCCAGCGGAATGCCGAGCCGCCACCAGCCGGGTTCCGGCCAGCTCCCCAGCCCCGCCAGGAGCAGCGCGACCGGCAGCGCGACGACGGCGAGCGCCGCGTCGAGCGAGAGGTTCATCAGGATTCGCGAGGAGGCCCTGGGCATCGCGCGGGTTATAGTCGCTCCGGCCCCGTGCTGGAACGCCGGGCGCGAAATGGCTGGTTCCGGGGTCTCAGCCATCCGCGCGGCCGCAGCCGAATCCGGGCCGCGGGCGCCTCACGCCCGCTTGCCCGGCAGGTCCGGAACGGCGGCCGCCGTTTCGTCCCTGGCCCGCCCCGGCGCCGTCAGCCCGCGATAGAGCTCCACCAGCCGCTCGGCCTCGGCCGCCCAGCCCCAGGGGCCGCGCGCGGCGCGCCAGCCCGCATCGCCGAGCCGGACGCGCGCCGCCCGATCGGTCAGGGCCGTGACGGCGGCGGCGATGCAGGCCGGGCTGCCCACATCCACCAGCACGCCGCAGCCGGCGCCGCGCACGATCCCGGCCACCCCGGTCGCGAAATCCGGCGCGATGACCGGCAGGCCGATCGCCATGCCGTCGAAGAGCTTGTGCGGCAGGGCCAGCCGGTGGTTCTCCTCGCCCGGCTGGAAGAGGACGAGGTTCACATCCGCCTCGGCCGCCGCGCGGGCGAGGGCGGCCTCGGCGGGCATCCAGCCGGCGACCTCGATGCGCCCGGCGAGGCCGGCGCGCTCCGCCGCCTCCCGGAAATCCGCCTCGCTGCCGTCGGTGAAGCGGCCGATGACCAGGAGGCGGGTGCCGGCCGGCGCGAGCGCCATGGCCGCCAGCAGCTGCGGCCAGCCGCGCCTCACGCCGATGGCGCCGAGATGCAGCAGGGTAATGGGCCCGTCGCGATGCTCGCGGCGCGGCAGGCCCGCCGGCACCAGCGCATGGTTCCGCACGGCGACCAGGGGCGTGCGCGCCGTAAAATCCGCGGCCAGCCCCTCCTTGGCGAGGACCACCGCATCGGCCGCCCGCCCCATCGCCCGCATGGCGAGCCGCAGCGCCGCTCGCGCCACGGGCCGCAGCGCCGCCGGCAGCCGGCCGTCGAGGCGGGAGGGGTAGTGCTCGTGGACGTCGAGCACCACGCGGGCGCCGCAACGGGCACCGGCCAGCAGCGCCACGGCCCAGGAATCCGGCTCCGAGGCGTGGATCACGGCGGGGCGCAGCGCCACCGCGCGCCGATACAGCGCGGGCAGCCGGCGCAGCCGCGAGCGGCCGGCGACGGTATCGATCGCCACGCCCCCGACCGGCGGCAGGGGCCCGCCGGCCCCCGGACAGAGATGCATGACCCGCCAGCCGGCGGCGGCCAGCGCCGCCCCCTCCTTGCGGACGACGCGCATGTCGTCGGGCGGATGGGCCGCGGAGAGCAGCAGGATCATGCGGCGTCCCAGCCCGGCGCCGCGGCCGCGCGTGAGGTCGCGGCCCCCTCGGCGGCCGCCCCCTCGACGGCCGTCACGAAGCGCGCGGCGAGCAGCCGCCGGTCGAAGCGCCGGACCGCGAGATCCCTCGCCGCCCGGCCCATCGCCTCGCGCCGCCCGGGGTCGGCGGCGAGGCGGGACAGCGCGGCGGCGAGCGAGGCCGCGTCCGCGCAGGTCTCGCCCGCGCCGCCGGAGAGGATCCGCGCGGCCTCGCCCGGAACGTTGGACAGCACGGGCAGGCCGGCGGCGAGGTAGTCCATCAGCTTGTTCGGCGCCGTCCACTCGGCGAATTCGGGCAGGGGCGCGAGGCAGAGCAGCCCGGCCCGGCTGCCGGCGAGCAGCCGCGCCAGCTCCCGCTTGGGCAGGGGGTCGAGGAAGGTGACGTTGCCGAGCCCGCGCGCCGCCGCATCGGCCACCAGCGCCGGCCTCTCGCCGCCCTCGCCGACCAGGACCAGCCGCACCCGCCGCTCGCCCGCCGCGCGCAGCCGGGCCGCCGCGTCGAGCAGCAGCCCCAGCCCGTTCGCGCGGCCATGCGCCCCGGCATAGACGGCCAGCATCTCCTGGCTGCCCGCCGCCTCCGGCCGCCAGGGCGCGACCTGCGGGCCGAAGAGGTCGAGGTCGCAGCCCTGGGGGATGACATGCAGCCGTCCGGCCGGGGTGCCGCGGGCGAGCGCGGTGGCGCCGATCCCCTCGGTCAGGGCGACCACGGCCGAGGCGTTCCGGCAGGCCGCGCCGGCGAGGCGCTCCATGGCGGCGAGCAGGCCCGGCGCCCGCAGCCCCAGCGCGGCCGGCAGCTCCGGCCAGGGATCGCGGATCTCGAAGAGGAAGGGCGTACCCCGCAGCCGCCGCGCCGCCAGCGCCGGCAAGGCGACGGTCAGCGGCGTGGAGCTGGCGATCACCAGGTCCCATTCGCCGCGCGCCGCCATCCACCCGGCGCGCGCGGCATAGCGCAGGAAGGCGGCGGTCCGGGCCTTGAGGCTCATCGCATTGCCGCAGGGAATGGCGAATTCGACCAGTTCGAAGCCCGAGACGCGACCGGAGCGGCGTCCCCGGCGGAAGGGGCCGGAGAGCCCGGTCGCCGCCCCGGAGAATTGCCCGCAGGCCAGCGTCACCGCATGGCCGCGCTGCGCCAGGGCGCGGGCCATGGCATGGCTGCGCGTGGCCGTCGCGCCATCGGGCGTGGAGAAGTGCTGGTGCAGATAGAGGATGCGCAAGCTGGCGGCGCCGGCCTCAGCGATGCAGCGCACGGATGGCCGAGATGGCCCGGAACTGCTGCGGCACCGTCATCGCGCTCCCCGAGGGCAGGCAGAGTCCCTGCTCGAACAGCGCCGCCGCCACCTCGCCGCCGACCGAGGGCGCGTGCCGGAAGGCGGGCTGCAGGTGCAGCGGCTTCCAGACCGGCCGGCTCTCGATCCCCTGCTCCGCCAGCGCCAGGCGGATGGCCTCGCGGTCGCGGCCGAAGTGCTGCGGGTCGACCCGCATCGCGCTCAGCCAGCGCGTGGAGCGCGACCAGCCCGGCTCCGGCATGAAGGAGAGGCCAGGGAGCAGGCCCAGCGCGTCGAGGTAGCGGCCGAAGACCGCGCGGCGCGTCTCGACCCGCTCCTCCAGGCTCGGCAGCTGCGCCAGGCCGACGGCGGCGAGCACCGAGCTCATGGCATAGTTGAAGCCCGTCGTCTCGTGCTGATAGTGGGGCGCCGGCTCCTTGGCCTGGCTGGCGAGGTGGCGGGCCCGGGCGATCATGTCGCCATCGGCGGAGAGCAGCGCCCCGCCGCCGCCGGCCGTCACGATCTTGTTGCCGTTGAAGCTCACCGCCACGAGGTCGGCGCCATGGCCGGCCGGCCGGCCGTGCTGCCGCCCCCCCAGGGCGCAGGCGCTGTCGGAGAGCACCGGCACGCCCCAGCGGGCGCAAACGGCGCGGATCGCCGCCATGTCGGAGGGCTGGCCGTAGAGATCCGCCGGCACCACCACGCGGGGCAGCCGGCCGCGCCGCGCGGCGGCGGCGAGTTCCTCGCCCAGCAGCTGCGGGTCGAGCGTCCAGCTCGCGGGATCGACGTCCAGGAAGCGGGGCGTCGCGCCCATCTGCACGGCGGGGGCGATGGTGGCGACGAAGGTGAGAGTGCTGGTCCAGACCTCGTCGCCCGGCTCGACGCCCAGCAGCCGATAGCCCAGATGCAGCGCCGCGGTGCCCGAGCTCAGCGCCGCCGCATGGGGCAGCTGCATCGTCCCGGTCAGCGCGGCCTCGAAGCGGGCGAGGGTGGGGCCGGCGGGCGCGAGCCAGCCGGATTCCAGCGTCTCGCGCAGGGCGTCCATCTCGGTGCCGACGAGGTGGGGCGGCGAGAGGCGCAGCGGCGCCGGCATTTCGGGCCGCTCCCGCCGGAAGGGGAGGATCGGAGCTGAGGGAAGCGCAACGGAAGGTTGCACGGGCGCCATAAGGCTCACTCTCGCTGGACAGGACGAGGGTGAGCAAATCATTGATTGTTAAGGATTGCAAGTCATGCGTGCATTGCTGGCCAACGAAACAACCACGCATTTCACGGCATATTTACGCACCAGATATGGTCGGCCGCAGCCGGCGCCGTCGCACCGCTTGTGCTGGACCTCAGGCAGTGCCTGAGGTCTGACCGCGGCGATTTTGCCACAGTTGGACGAAATCGATGGGATTGAGCATCACCGGGGGGAAGCCGCCGCCGGCCGTCACATCGGCCAGGATGTTGCGGGCGAAGGGGAACAGCAGTCGAGGGCATTCGACCAGCAGCACCGGCTCCAGATGCTCCTGCGGCACGTTGACGGTGAAGATTCCGCAATAGGTCAGCTCGGCGATGAAGCACTGGGTGCCGTCTGCCGCCTTGGCGTCCGCCCGGATGATGAGCGAGATCTCGAAGACGTTCTCCCCCTCCTGGACCGGCCGGGCCTGGACGTCGAGCGCGAGGTCGACCCGCGGCTGCTCGCGCAGGGTGGCGAAGATGCCGGGGGCGCCGGGCACCTCGAAGGAGAGGTCCTTGGTGAACTGGATGTTGAGCGTCAGCGGCAGCGGCGGCTCGCCGTTGGGCGGGTTCGGGAGCTGGATCGGCTGGTCGGACATAGCGGCCCTCTGGGGAGATTGCGTCCGGCGGCGGCTACCACGCGGGCGGCCGGGCCGCCAGAGGATCCCGCAGGCCGGCCATTCGCGGCGGGACGGGCCCCGAGGCTTTGCGCGCTGCGGCATAAGGCCTATCTTATGCTGCGATGCCGTTGTCCTCCCCCTCTCCCCGGAAGCTCTCGCACCTGCGCGACATCTCGCTGCGCGGCTATGCGCGGGAGGACGGGCAGGTCGACATCGAGGCCCATCTCACCGACACCAAGACCTACGGCTTCCCCTCCGAGCACCGCGGCGACGTCCATCCGGGCGACCCGATCCACGGCATGTGGGTCCGCATGACGGTGGACATGGAGATGAGGATCACGGCCTGCGAGGCGGTGTCGGACCATACGCCCTTCGCCGTCTGCCCGGGCGCCACGCCGAATTTCGCGAAGCTGGCCGGGCTGACCATCGGCGCCGGCTTCAACCGCGCGGTCAACGAGCGGGTGGGCGGGGTGCTGGGCTGCACCCATCTGCGCGAGGTCATCGCCCAGATGGCGACGGTGGCCTTCCAGACCGTCTGGCCGATGCGCAAGCGCCAGCAGGACGAGCAGCGCCAGGCCGAGGCCGCCGGCGCGCCGCGCAAGCGCCCGCACCTCCTCGGCACCTGCCACGCCTATGCGCCGGACAGCCCGGTCGTCCGGAAGAAGTGGCCGGAATGGAGCGACCTGGCCGAGAGCGCCGCCGAGAAGACCGCGGGCTGATCCCGCCCGGTTGGCCATCGGCCCGCCACGCTTGATTTTTGCGGTCCGGAAGGACATCTCTTCCCCATGCCTGCCCGCCTCGCCATTTCTGGACGCGGCCTCGCTCGTGCGGGGCGCCTGATCGCGGGCCTCTAGCCCGGGCCGGCGGCGGCGCGTCTCGCGCCCCCTCGCCCGGGACGACTTCCATCTCCATCCCTTCGCGGACGCTCCCTGCGTCCGGGCTCCGGCGCGTCCGGCGCGCCCAGGAACATTCGAGACATGACCCAACCCCTCGCGCTTCGGCGCCCGCCCCTGCTGATGTCCATCGAAGGCCAGATCCAGCTGGTGGCCCTGGCGGATGCGGCGGCGCGCCGCCATCCGCAGGTCGCCAGCCTGCTGCACGAGGAGGCGGACCGCACCGAGCTGGTCGCCGCCGCCGAATTGCCGGCCACCACCGTCGCGCTCGGCTCGCTCGTGGAGTTCCACGACGCCGGCACGGGGGAGAGGCGCGCCGTCCGGCTCGTGCTGCCCGGCGAGGCCGACATCGCCGAGGGGCGCGTCTCGGTGCTGTCCCTGGTGGGGGCGGGGCTGATCGGGCTGTCGGAAGGCCAGTCCATCGACTGGCCGACCCAGGACGGGCGGATGCGCCGCCTGACCGTGCTCTCCGTCCGGCCCGGCTCAGCTGACCTCTGAGGGGGCCCGCAGCGTCAGCGCCAGCGCGTGCAGCCCGCCGGAGAATTCGGCTTCCAGCGCCGCATGCACGGCGCGCGAGCGCGCCACGCGGTTCATGCCCGTGAAGGCGTCGCTCACCAGCAGGACGCTGTAATGCGTCTGCCCGCCAGGTCGCGCGCCGGCATGCCCCGCATGCTTCGCGCTGTCGTCCACCACCTCGATCCGCGCCGGGGCGAATTGCGCCGCCAGCACGGATCGGATCCGATCGGCCCGATTGTCCATGACACAAGCTTTCGCCCGCGAAGCCGACGTTGCCAAGCCCGTGCCGCCCACCCATAAAGTCCGGATGGCGCGCCGCGCGAGTTTCCAGCCCCAGACCGACCCCAAGGCGCCGCCCCGCGACTGCGCCTCGCCCGGCTGCGGCAAGCATGGCGAGTTCCGCGCCCCCAAGGACCGCGCCCTGCGCGAATACCTCTGGTTCTGCCTGGACCATGTGCGCCAGTACAATGCCGGCTGGGACTTCTACCGGGGCATGGGCGAGGCCGCGATCGAGACCGCCATCCGCTCCGACACGGGCTGGCAGCGGCCGACCTGGCCGCTGGGCCGCCTTGGCGGCGCCTCCTACATCGATCCCGAGCTGATCGCCGATCCGCTGGGCATCCTGCGCGACACGGCGCTGCACGAGAAGCGCCGACAGCCGCCCCGGCACGAGGCGCCGCCCGAGCTGCGCGCGGCCCTCGGCCTGCTCGAGCTGGAATGGCCGCTCGACCCGGCGACGCTGAAGATGCGCTACAAGGAGCTCGCCAAGCGCTACCATCCGGATGCGAATGGCGGCGACCGCAGCACCGAAGAGAAGCTGAAGGACATCAACCGGGCCTATTCGCTCCTGCGCCAGCGCGTGGGGCGGGCGGCGGATGCCGCCCAGCCTGCCCACGCGGGTTGAGTGCGCCGGACATCCGGCCGGCTTCGGCCCCGAGCCGGGTAGCCGCGGGACGCGGGCTGCCCTAACATCCCTCCACACCCAAATGCAACGAAGCGGAAGCGTGATGACGAAGCTGGCCCAACTTGGCGATGTGAGCCCGACCTCGGCGATCAATTTGCCCGATATCACCGTGAATGCCCGCGAGGTCTTCGGCGTGGACATCGACATGCAGGTGCCGGCCTATTCGACTCGCACCGAGCACGTCCCCGAGCTCGACACCTCCTATCGCTTCGACAAGGAGACGACGCTCGCGATCCTCGCCGGCTTCGCCTTCAACCGGCGGGTGATGGTCCAGGGCTATCACGGCACGGGCAAGTCCACGCATATCGAGCAGGTCGCGGCGCGCCTCAACTGGCCCTGCATCCGCGTCAACCTCGACAGCCACATCTCGCGCATCGACCTGATCGGCAAGGACGCCATCGTCCTCAAGGACGGCAAGCAGATCACCGAGTTCCGCGAGGGCATTCTCCCCTGGGCGCTGCAGCATCCCTGCGCGCTCGTCTTCGACGAGTATGACGCGGGCCGTCCGGACGTGATGTTCGTGATCCAGCGCGTGCTCGAGGTCGAGGGCAAGCTGACGCTGCTCGACCAGAACCGCGTGATCCGCCCGCACCCGCAGTTCCGCCTCTTCTCCACGGCGAACACGGTCGGCCTCGGCGACACGACGGGCCTCTATCACGGCACGCAGCAGATCAACCAGGGCCAGATGGACCGCTGGAACATCGTCGCGACGCTGAACTACCTGCCGCATGCGCAGGAGACCGAGATCGTGCTGGCCAAGCTGGGCGCCTCGGGCGACGCGAAGATGAAGAAGCAGGTGGAGTCGATGGTGGCGCTGGCCGACCTCACGCGCGCGGGCTTCATCGCCGGCGACATCTCCACCGTCATGTCGCCGCGCACCGTCATCACCTGGGCCGACAACACGCGCATCTTCGGCGATGTGGGCTTCGCCTTCCGGCTGACCTTCCTGAACAAGTGCGACGAGGCCGAGCGCTCGACGGTGGCGGAATACTACCAGCGCTGCTTCAACGCCGAGATCTCGACCGGGCTCTACAAGAAGGCGAGCTAGAGATGGGATCGGGGCAGGGCCGTCGCGCCCTGGCCCGCCCCCGGTGCCTGACTTGGAGCGGCCCGAACGCCGCCTCGATCTGACGAGCTGAGAGAAGATGTCGAAGCAGGACCTCACGCGGCAGGAAGAGTTCAAGCGCGCGACCGCCGGCGCCGTCCGCGCCATCGCCCAGCAGACGGAGGTGCAGGTCGCCTTCCAGCCAGGGCCGGCCGGCGTCTCCGGCAAGCGCGCGCGCCTGCCGCTGCCCACGCGCTCCCTCCCGCCCGCCGAGATGGCGAAGCTGCGCGGCGCGGCCGACGCCGTCGCGCTCAAGCTGCGCCACCATGACGAGGCCGCGCACGCCGCCCGCTCGCCCTCGCGCAAGGAGGCGCGCGAGGTCTTCGACGCGCTGGAGGATGTGCGCGTCCAGGCGGTCGGCAGCCGCCACATGGCCGGCGTTGCCGCCAATCTCCGCGCCCGCCTCTCCGAGGAATGCGAGGCCGAGGGCTACGACCGCATGACGCGGAAGGACCAGCTGCCGATGCACACGGCGCTGTCCCTGATGGCGCGCGAGCGCATCTCGGGCGAGGCCGTGCCGGCCGCCGCCCAGCGGGTGCTCGACATGTGGCGCGAGAGCCTGGACGAGAAGGCCAGCGCCGCCATGGACGATCTCGCCCATACGGCGACGAACGACCAGGAGGCCTATGCCCGCGCCGCCCGCAAGCTGCTGACCGCGCTCGACCTGGCCGAGGCCGAGGTCGACAGCGAGGCCGACCAGGACGAGGAGGGCGACGAGGGCGGCGACCAGTCCTCCCAGCAGGAGCAGTCCAGCGCCGGCGAGGCCCAGTCCCAGGAACAGGAATCCATGCAGGGCGCCGAGCCCGAGAGCATGGAGGGCGAGGCCGCCGACGAGGAGGCCGAGGAGAGCGAGGAGGAGGGCGCCGCCGCCGAGGGCGACGAGAAGCCCGGCGGCCCGCAGGCCCGCAAGGAAGTCCCGCAGACCGACGACAGCTCGCGCTACAAGCCCTTTTCCACCCAGTTTGACGAGGTGGTCGAGGCCGAGGATCTCTGCGATCCAGAGGAGCTGACGCGCCTGCGCCAGCAGCTCGACCAGCAGCTGCAGCACCTGCAGGGCGTCGTCTCGAAGCTCGCCAACCGTCTGCAGCGCCGCCTCATGGCGCAGCAGCAGCGCGCCTGGGAGTTCGACCTGGAGGAGGGCCTGCTCGACGTCGCGCGCCTCGCGCGCGTGGTGGCCAATCCCACGCTCTCGCTCTCCTACAAGCGCGAGCGCGACGCGGATTTCCGCGACACCGTGGTCACGCTGCTCATCGACAATTCCGGCTCCATGCGCGGGCGGCCGATCACCGTCGCCGCCATGTGCGCCGATATCCTGGCCCGCACGCTGGAGCGCTGCGCGGTGAAGACCGAGATCCTGGGCTTCACCACCCGCGCCTGGAAGGGCGGCCAGTCGCGCGAGAAATGGGTGCAGGAGGGCAAGCCGCGCAATCCGGGCCGCCTGAACGACCTGCGGCACATCGTCTACAAGTCGGCCGATGCGCCGATGCGACGCTCGCGCCGGGCCATCGGGCTCATGCTGCGCGAGGGGCTGCTGAAGGAGAACATCGACGGCGAGGCGCTGAACTGGGCCTATCGCCGGCTGCTCTCGCGCTCCGAGCATCGCCGCATCCTGATGGTCATCAGCGACGGCGCGCCGGTGGACGACAGCACGCTCTCGGTCAATCCGGGCAACTACCTGGAGCGGCACCTGCGCGAGGTCATCAAGGAGATCGAGGGCCGCAGCGCGGTGGAGCTCATCGCCATCGGCATCGGCCACGACGTGACGCGCTACTACCGCCGCGCGGTGACGATCGTGGATGCCGAGGAGCTGGGCGGCACCATGATGAAGAAGCTGGCCGAGCTCTTCGACGAGGATGCGGCCGAGGCGTGGCATCGCGCCGCCGCGGAGCGCGCGCCGCTGGTGGCCTGAGGTTCCGGGACGCTCCGCACGCAGGGTTTCTCGTTTCGCCTTGATGGGCTGGCACAGGCCCCCGCTCACCTCCGGATGATCCTGGCTTGATCCGTCGCCGCCACCTCTTCGCGGGGCTTTCCCTGCTGTCCGTCGGCTCGGCCGGGGCGACCGGCCCGGCCTCGACGCCCCTGGCCCTTCCCGCCCCACGCGGCGGCCGGCTGCTGCCGCTCGGCGGGTTGGAGCTGAGCACCTCCGCCTGGGGCTTCGGCGGGCTCTCGGCCCTCCACCTCGCGCCCGACCTCACGCTCACCGCGGTCAGCGATCGAGGCCGCTGGTGGCGGGCCCCGCTGCGGCTCAGCGCGGGACGGCTCGCCGGCCTCGGCGAAGCCGCCCACGGCCCGCTGCGCGATGCGGCGGGCGCCGCCCTGGGGCAAAGCGCCAATGCGGATTCCGAGAGCCTGGCGCGGCTTCCCAACGGCGACTGGCTGGTTGGCTTCGAGCGATGGCACCGCATCCTGCGCTACCGCGACCTCGCGGGGGCCGCGCAAGCCTTCGAGGCGCCGCCCGGGCTGGAGGGGGCGCCGCGCAACGGCGGGCTGGAGGCGCTGACCGTGCTGGCCGACGGGCGCCTCCTGGCCGTCGCGGAGCAGCTGGCGGGCGGCGATTCCGAAAGCCGCGCCGCCTGGATCGGCACCTTCCAGGGCCCGCGCCTCGCCTGGCGCCGCAGCGAGTACCGCCCGGCCCCCGGCCTCGATCCCACCGACGCCGCGGGCCTGCCCGATGGCGGGGCGCTGGTGCTGGAGCGGCGCTTCTCGCTCTTCGGCGGCTTTTCCGCGCGGCTCGCGCATCTGCCCGCCGCCGCCCTGCGCGGCACGGCCCCGCTCGCCGGCGAGACCTGGCTCGAACTGCCGCCCGATGCCCCCGCCGAGAACTGGGAAGGCGTCGCCACCACGCAGCATCAGGGCCGCGGCCTGGTGGCCCTCGTCTCCGACGACAACCAGAGCCCCTTCCAGCGGACCCTGCTGCTGCTCTACGCCATCGCCTGATCCATCGCCGCCATGCGCTCCGGCGGCAGCGACAGGAAGGCGCGCGCGCCGATCCCCGGCGCGGCCTCGATCACCAGCTCGCCGCCATGCGCGCGCAGCAGCGAGCGCGCCAGCGAGAGGCCGAAGCCCAGCCCCCGCGTGCGCTCCGGCGCGCCGTCATGCAGGGCCGGCGACAGCTCCTCGACGGCCACGCCCACCCCCTCATCCTCCACGATGATGGAGGCGGCATGCGGCCGGAGATCGGCGCGGATGTCGATGAAGTCGCCCTCCATGGTCGCGCGGGCGGCGCGGCCCAGCACCTGCACGACCGCCCCGCGCAGCGCGCGCCGGTCGGCCGTCACGCTCAGCCCTTCGAGATTCGGGGTGATCCGCCAATGCCGGGTTCCGGGCCCGAGCTGGGCGCCGGCGATGGCCACGGCCTCCTGCAGGACGGGCGCGAGGGCGAAGCGCTCCTCCACGAGGTTCCGGGCCGGCGCGGCCCCCGCGCCCTCCTCGGCGGCGGCATCGGCCAGGGCGAGGAGTTGGCGCGCGTCGCCCTCGAAGGCCAGGCCCGCCTCCTGGCCGAGATGCTGGGCCCGGCCGAGCAGGGCCAGGCCGATGCCGTTCATGTCGCGCGCGATCAGGGCGAAGCTGCGGGCCCGGCTCTCGGCCAGGCCGCGATGCGTGGCGAGCTCGGCCGAAAGCCGGGCGGCGTGCGTCGAGGAGCCGACGGCGGCGAGGGCGCCGCCCAGCGCCAGGACGGCCAGGAAAGCGTGCAGGAGATCCAGCGTCATGCCCGGAGCATGCCGGGGACAGGTTAATGCCGGGCTAACGGCCCCATGCGAGCGGGCGCATGCCAAAAGGGCCCGGTTCCACCGGAACCGGGCCCTTTTCACCATGTCGCTGCCGGAAGGTCAGGCGGCCGCGGCGGCCTTCTTGGCCTGGGCGCGCAGGATGCGGCGCTTCAGGACCAGCGCCTCGGGCGGCAGGTTGCGCGTCTTGGTGCCGAGAAGGAACGAGTCCAGCCCGCCATTGTGCTCGATCGTGCGGATGCCGTTCGTCGTCAGGCGAAGCTGGATCGAGGCGGCGAGGATGTCCGAGAAGAAC
The DNA here is from genome assembly GCF_004336745.1 of Roseococcus sp. SYP-B2431. Lineage (GTDB taxonomy): Bacteria > Pseudomonadota > Alphaproteobacteria > Acetobacterales > Acetobacteraceae > Roseococcus. The sequence goes on along the minus strand of NZ_SJXD01000028.1, from coordinate 57,849 downwards.
GAGGTCTCCTGCAGGTTCGGCAGGAAGCGCCGGCGCGTCTTGTTGTTCGCGTGGCTGACGTTGTTGCCGGACTGAACGCCCTTGCCAGTGATGCCGCAGCGGCGAGCCATGATCTACATCCTGCAGTCGGGCCGCGCGCAGGTCTCCGCGGCCGGTGGAAAACGGAGCCGGGCGTATGCGGCAGCCCGGCCGGGGAGTCAAGTCAGCGCTTGGGAAGGCTGGGCAGCTGCCGCAGCTCGCCGGCCTCGACGCTGGCCAGCGCCTGGCGCAGCACGCCGGCGATGGCGCGGTCGTCCATGCTGCGCGAGAGCAGGCCCAGCGCGCCGCCCAGCAGGGCCGAGGCGGCCGAGACGGGGGCGATCTGCTGCTCCATCATGTACTCGATGGCCTTGTCCACGACCGAGCCGGCGTGGCTCAGATCCTCGGGGGCTTCGTCATCCATCAGCTGATCTCCAGTCACGCCCGAAATGGGACGGAAACATTCCCGAGGAAAGCCCCGCCGGCCCCCTTCCGCATTACGCCTTCGTCATCTCTTCCGCCGACCGCGCGCTGACGCCGCTGCCGAACTGGGCCTGGGCCTGGGCGATGGCGGCCGCCTCGGCCGCCGCGACGGCCTCGGACTGGCGGCGCCACATCTCGGCATAGAGACCGTCCTGGGCGATCAGCCCGCCATGGGTGCCGCGCTCGGCGATGCGGCCGTCCTCCAGCACGATGATCTCGTCGGCCTCCACCACGGTGGAGAGCCGGTGCGCGATGACCAGCGTCGTCCGCCCGCGCGAGACGTCGCGCAGGGCGGCCTGGATCTCCTGCTCGGTGCGGGTGTCCAGCGCGCTGGTCGCCTCGTCCAGGATCAGGATGCGCGGGTCCTTCAGGATGGTGCGCGCGATGGCGACGCGCTGCTTCTCGCCGCCGGAGAGCTTCAGGCCGCGCTCGCCGACGCGGGTGCGGTAGCCTTCCGGCAGCTTCAGCACGAAGTCGTGCACCTGGGCGAGGCGGGCGGCCTGCTCCACCTCCTCGTCCGAGGCGCCGGGGCGGCCATAGGCGATGTTGTAGCGGATGGTGTCGTTGAACAGCACCGTGTCCTGCGGGACCACGCCGATGGCGCGGCGCAGGCTGTCCTGCGTCACCGCGCGCACGTCCTGCCCGTCGACCAGCACGGCGCCGCCGGTCACGTCGTAGAAGCGGAAGAGCAGGCGGGAGAGGGTGGATTTGCCCGCGCCGGTCGGGCCCACGATGGCGAGCATCCTCCCCGGCGGCACCTCGAAGCTGACGCCCTTCAGGATCTCGCGGTCCGGCCGGTAGGCGAAGCGCACGTCGCGGAAGGCGATGGCGCCGTCGGCGACGGCGAGGGGAGGGGCGCCGGGCGCGTCCGCGATCTCCTGCGGGACGTCGAGGAGCTGGAACATGGCCTCCATGTCGGTGAGGCCCTGCTTGATCTCGCGATAGGCGAAGCCGAGGAAGTTCAGCGGCAGGTAGAGCTGAATGAGGTAGGAATTGACCATCACGAAGTCGCCGACGGTCATGGTGCCGCCGACGATGCCGTTCCCGGCCAGCAGCATCACCACCGTGAGGCCCAGGGCCATGATCAGCGCCTGGCCGGCATTCAGCGCGTTGAGCGAGATCTCGGAGCGGGCATAGGCGGTCTCGTAGCGGCTCAGGCTCTCGTCGTAGCGGCGGGCCTCGTGCGCCTCGTTGTTGAAGTACTTCACCGTCTCGTAGTTGAGCAGGCTGTCCACCGCCTTGGTGTTCGCCTCCTGGTCGGTGTCGTTCATGGCGCGGCGGAAGGCGAGGCGCCAATTGGTGAAGAGCAGCGTGAAGGCGACGTAGCCGCCGATCGTCACCAGGATCGTCAGCGCGAAGGAGACGCCGAACATCCACCACAGGATCCCGGCGACCAGGACGATCTCGAAGATGGTCGGGATGATGTTGAAGAGCAGGAAGTTCAGCGCCGTCGCGATGCCGCGCGTGCCGCGCTCGATGACGCGGGAGAGCCCGCCCGTCGAGCGGTCCATGTGGAAGCGCATGGAGAGCGCGTGCAGGTGCCCGAACACCTCCAGCGCCACGCGGCGGCCGGCGCGGGCCTGGACCTTGGCGAAGACGGCGTTGCGCAGCTCGTTCAGCGCGGCGGCGGTGAGGCGCAGCAGGCCGTAGCCGAGCACCAGCGCGACGGGCAGCGCGACGACGAGGCCCATGCCCTCCTTCGGCGTCAGCGCGTCCACGGCGCGGGCATAGGCGATCGGCACCAGCACATTGGCCGCCTTGGCCGCGACGAGGCTGACCACCGCGAGCACGACCCGCACCTTCAGCCCGAGCTCCCCCCGGGGCCAGAGATAGGGCAGGATGGCCAGCAGGGCCCGGCCGTGATTGTCGTTCTTCGCGCTCATGGCCTCCCATGTGGCGCGGGGCCGGGGGTTTGGGAACCGGCGGCGGCAGCAGGGCAGGGTTTTGCTCCACCGGCCAACGCGCCCTACATGACGGGATGAGCTCCTCCCTCTTCCGCCACATCGAAGCCTGCAACAACACGCCCTCGCCGAGCCATCTGCTGCCCTTCCGTTTCGGCGCCGAGCAGGTGGGCTGGGTCTCGGCCGAGTTGGCCCGTGCGCTGACCTTCTTCCCGCGCGACTTCCACTTCGAGGGGCGCGGCGTCTCCATGGCCGGGCGGCTGCGCACGCCGGGGATGCGCAGCGATGCCCTGGCGGCCACCGCGCGCGAGCTGGCGAAGCAGGGCTTCGGCCGGATCCGCGGCGAGCTCTTCGACATCCGGGCCGAGGCGAACGGCCCGGTGCTGGGCACGCTGGACCGGGGGCTGATCCCGCAATTCGGCGTCATCGGGCAGGGGGCGCATCTGAACGGGCTGGTCCGGCGGGCGGACGGGCTGCACGTCTGGGTCGGCATCCGCGCGAAGGACAAGGCGGTGGCGCCCGGGCAGGTGGACAATCTGGTCGCCGGCGGCATCCCGGCCGGCATGACGCCCGAGGAGACGCTGCTGAAGGAGGCGGGGGAGGAGGCCTCGCTGCCGCCGGAGCTGGCGGTGGCGGCGCGGCGCGTGGGGCGGCTCTCCTATATCCTCTCGAACAACGAGGGGCTGCGGCGCGACGTGCTGCACGTTTTCGACCTGGAGCTGCCCGAGAGCTTCGTGCCCAGGCCCAACGACGACGAGGTGGAGCGCTTCGAGCTCTGGCCCGTGGCGCGGCTGCTGGAGGTGGTGCGCGAGACGGAGGAGGTGAAGTTCAACGTGAACCTCGTGCTGATCGACCTCTTCCTGCGCGAGGGTCTGGTCGATCCGGCCGGCGCGGAAGGGCAGGCGCTGCGCGCGGGACTGGACCAGGGGCCCTGAGCATCGGTATGATTTCTTCCTACCGAAGTGGGAGCGGATCATGGCATCGGTCGAGAAGCGCACGGTGAGCCTGCCCGCGGAGCAGGCCAGCTACATCGACGGCCTCGTCGCCTCGGGCACCTATGCCACGGCGAGCGAGGTGGTTCGCGCCGGGCTGCGGGCGCTGCAGGAGCGCGACGCGGCGGTGGAGAGATGGCTGCGGGAGGAGGTGACAGCGGGGCACGCCGAATACCTTGCCGACCCCTCAAAGGGAGTTCCGGCCGAACAGATTCTGGACCGCATCAAGGCGCGCCGCGCGGCCGTCCGAAGCCGCTGAAGGACCGTGCGGGTCGTCTTCACGCCCCGCTGGCCGAGCGCCAGGTCGACAGGCTGCACGGGCATTTGACGCAGATCGCGGGCGAGGGGAGGGCGGATGCCGTCGTGAACCGTCTCACCCCCTACTGTCTGGGCCTCGAGGTCTTTCCGAAGCGCGGCATGCGGCGCGACGACATCGTCCCCGGACTGCGGATCATCGGCTTCGAGCGGCGCTTCGCGATCGCCTTTGTCGCGACCGAAGACCTTGTGCTGATCGAAGGCGTCTTTCACGGTGGGCAGGATTACGAGGCGGCTTATCGCGAGCGTGACGAAGGCTGGACTGACTTGCGCAACTGTGCCGCAAACCTGGCGTTCAGCGGGGCACCATGCTCCTCCTGCTCGCCCTGACGCTGCTGCTGGCCGGGCCCGGCCTGGCGACGGCTCAGCTCCAGACCGACCGTTTCGGCACCACCACCGGACGGATCGGCGGCGCGCCCGTGCAGGGCCTCACGCGGAACGGCATGACCACGGGCCGCATCGGGGAGCGGGGCTTCCAGGTGCAGACCGACCGCTTCGGCAACACCACCGGGCGCATTGGCGATGCGCCGGTGATCGGCCAGCGGGACGCGCTCGGAAACACCCGCGGAACGGTCGGCGGGCGGCCCTTCAGCTGCACCGCGAACGGGATGGGCGGGCAGACCTGCCGCTGATCGGCCCGCGCCCGCCTCAATCCGCGAAGTCCGGCTGCTCCTTCATGAGCTGCCGCTTGATGCTCTCCAGATGCAGGACGGCGCTCTCCCGGTCGCCCTCGCGCATCTGCGCGTAGGTGGCTTTCGCGACCGCCTCCGGCACTGGCTTCAGGGCGCGGCCGGTCGCCATCGCCAGCCGCTGCACCTCGGCCGCGCGCTCCAGGTAGTAGAGGTCGTCCCAGGCCTCGGCGCAGCTCGCGCCCACCACCATCACGCCGTGGTTCTTCATGAAGACGACATCTGCATCGCCCAGGGAATCCGCGATCCGGTCGCCCTCCCGCTCGTCGAGCGCGAGGCCGTTGTAGTCCTCGTCCACCAGCGTGCGGCCGTAGAACTTCAGCGCCGTCTGCCCGGCCCAGACCAGCGGCGGCCCCTCCAGCATCGAGAGCGCCGTGGCGTTGGGCATATGCGTGTGGAAGGCCGCCTTGGCGCGCGCATGCCTCATGTGGAGGCGGGCGTGGATGTAGAAGGCCGTCGCCTCCGGCACGCCCTTGCCGGCCACCACGCGGCCCTGGAAGTCGCAGATCACCAGGTTCGAGGCGGTGACCTCCGCGAAGGCATAGCCATAGGGGTTCACCAGCATCAGCTCGTCATGCCCGGGCACGACGAGGCTGAAGTGATTGCAGATCCCCTCCTGCAGCCCGAGCTTCGCGGCCATGCGGAAGCAGGCGGCGAGGTCGATGCGCGCCTGGCGGATCCCGGGCGCATCGAGCGCGGCGTTGCGGAGAAGGGCGGGGGCGGCGGTGTCGAGGGCATGGGCCATGGCCCCAGAATGCCGGCCACCCCCGGCCCGGGGCAAGACGGGGCCAAGGGGTTTCCCGGCGGGTTTGACGCGCCGGCCTCCCGCCTTTAGGTGCGAAGGCGAAACGCCATGGGGGAAAAATACATGCCCAATACGCATCGCCGCGCCCTGCTCGCCGGCGCCGGCTTCGCCGTCATCGGCCGCGCGCAGGCCCAGGCGCGCACCGTCCTCCGCATCGGCTGGACCACCAGCGACGGCCCGCAGGACCCCTATGCCTCGGGCGCCCGCGCCTTCAAGGAAGAGGCCGAGAAGCTCTCCAACAACCGGCTGGACGTGCAGCTCTTCCCCAACCGCGCCCTGGGCGACGAACGCCCGATGCTGGACGGGATGCGCCTCGGCACGGTCGACATGGCGGTCATCACCAATGCCGTGATCGCGCAGATCGAGCCGTCCTTCCAGATCAACGACATGCCCTTCCTCTTCCCCGACGAGGCGACCGCCCAGCGCGGCCTTGACGGCGCGATGGGCCGCAGCCTCGCCCAGCGGCTCGACGCGCGCGGCGTCGTCCCCCTCGGCTACATGGAGGGCGGCTTCCGGCAGATGATCAACAACGTCCGCCCGATCGCCCGCCCGGCCGACGTCCGCGGCGTGAAGTTCCGCGTGCTGCAGAGCCCGATCTTCATCGGCATGTACAACGCGCTGGGCGGCACCGCCGTGCCGATGGCCTGGGGCGAGACCTTCACCGCCGTCCAGCAGGGGACGATCGACGGGCTGGAGATCCCGCTCGCGGTCATCGACGCCAATCGCTACAACGAGGTCACGAAGTACCTCTCGCTGACCAACCACATCTACTCGATGAACGCGCTGCTCATCGGCAAGCGCAACCTCGAGCGCCTGCCGGCCGACCTGCGCGACATCGTCCGCGCCGCTGGCACCGCGGCCACCGCGAAGCAGCGCGCCGCCTCGCTCGCCAATGCGCGGCTGATCGTGGAGTCGCTGCGCGGCAAGGGCATGGCCGTGAACCCGGTGGCCGATGCCGCCGAGTTCCGCCAGGCCGTCCTGCCCATGTACGAGAGCTTCCGCGGCGCCATCGGCGCGGAGATCGTCCAGCAGGCGCTCGCGGCCTCGCGCTGACCGCCTGGGGGGAAGGGGAGCGATGAAGCTGGCCGCCGCGGGCCTCGCCGGCCTCGCCGCGCTGCTGCGCTGGAGCCTGATTCTGGCGACGCTCGCCATGCTCGTGCTCATCTTCGTCCAGGTGGTGATGCGCTACGTCTTCTCGCACACGCCGCCGTGGTCGGAGGAGCTCGCGCTCCTCGCCTTCTCCTGGGCCACCATGGGCGGCCTCGCGCTCGGCGTGCGCGAGGGCTTTCATGTGCGCCTCACCCTGCTGAGCGACCGCCTGCCTCCGCGCGCCGCCGTGGCCTGGGAGGCGGGGATCAACCTGCTGACGGCCGGCCTCGGCGCCTATTTCCTCTGGTCCGGCCTGCGCTTCCTGGAATTCACCGAGGGCAGCACCTCGGCCGCGATGGAATATCCGATCGAGCTGCTGAACGGCATGGCGCCCATCGCCGGCGCGCTGGTCTGCCTCTTCGCGCTCGGCCGCGTGATCCTGCCGCCCCCGCCGCCCGTCGAGACCGCCGACGCATGATCGGGATCCCCGTCCTCCTCACGGCCGGCTTCGCCACGCTCGTGATCTGCGCCGTGCCCTTCGCCATCGCCATCGCGACGGTGACCATGGGCTCGCTCCTCGCGGCCGACATCGAGCCCGCCTTCCTGGCGCAGCAGTTCATCGCCGGCTCGCAATCCTTCAGCCTGCTGGCCATTCCGCTCTTCATGCTGGCGGGCGAGATCATGTCGGCCGGCGGGCTTTCGCAGCGCCTGGTCGAGGTCGCCTCCACGCTGGTGCGCCATCGCACGGGCGGGCTGGCCATGGTGACGGTGCTGGCGGCCATGGTCTTCGCGGCCATCTCCGGCTCGGCGCCGGCGACGACGGCGGCCATCGGCGGCATCATGATCCCGGCCATGGCCAAGGCGGGCTACGACAAGGCCTTCGCCGCCTCCATCGCCGTCTCGGCCGGCGTGCTGGGGCCGCTGATCCCGCCCTCCATCGCCTTCGTCATCTGGGGCATCGTGGCCGAGCAGTCGATCGGCCGGCTCTTCCTCTCGGGCATCGTCCCCGGCCTCGCCATCGCGATCGGCCTGCTGGGCGTCTGCTGGTTCCATGCGCGCCGCCACAATGTGCCGAAGCAGGCGCCGGCGAGCTGGGCCGAGGTCGGCCGCGCGGTGAACGACGGGAAATGGGCGCTGCTCTCGCCGGTCTTCGTGCTGGGTGGCATCTATGGCGGCATCTTCACGCCGACCGAGGCGGCCGCCATGTCCTGCGTCTATGCGCTGGTGGTGGGGCTGCTGGGCGGGACGCTGAAGCTGCGCGTGCTGCCGGAGCTCTTCCTGCGCTCGGCGCGGACGAGCGCCATGATCACCTCGATCATCGCCGTCTCGGTGGGCTTCGGCGTGCTGGTGGCGCAGGAGCGGATCGCGGTGGATTTCGCGGCCTGGATGGCGGACAGCCTGGGCACGAAGTGGCTGGCGCTGGCCTCGCTGAACCTGGCCTTCTTCCTGCTGGCGGCGGTGATGGACGAGATCGCCATCATGGTGGTGCTGGGGCCGATGCTGATCGCCATCGCGAACCGCTTCGGGGTGGACCCGGTGCATTTCGGCGCCATCATCGTGACGAACGTGTCGATCGGCATGGCGGCGCCGCCGATCGGCTATTGCCTGTTCGTGGGGATGGCGATCAGTGGGTTGTCGCTGGCCAGGATCTCGCGGGCGATCTGGCCGCAGATCTTGGTGATGTTGGTGGTGCTGATGCTGACGACCTACATCCCCGGCTTCGCCCTGCTGCTGCAGCCCCGATAGCCTGCCGCCACGGGTTGCCGCCCGTCCTGCCGGGGCCATCTCCCCCCGGCAGCCACGGATTCACGAATGCCCCCCATCCTCTCCATCGCCGGCGTCGAGAAGCACTACCCTTCCGGCCTGACCGCCCTGGCCGGCATCGACCTCGAGGTCCGGCGCGGCGAGATCTTCGCGCTCCTCGGCCCCAACGGCGCCGGCAAGACCACCCTGATCAGCATCGTCTGCGGCACCGTCACCATGACCGCCGGCCGCGTCTCGGTCGGCGGCCACGACATCCTCCGCGACTTCCGCCGGACGCGCGCCACCATCGGCCTCGTCCCGCAGGAGATCGCGATCGACATCTTCGCCACCGTCTGGAACACGGTGCGCTTCAGCCGCGGCCTCTTCGGCCTGCCGCCCAACCCCGCCTATATCGAGCAGCTCCTGCGCGACCTCTCGCTCTGGGAGAAGCGCGACAGCCGCATCATCGAGCTCTCCGGCGGCATGAAGCGCCGGGTGATGATCGCCAAGGCGCTCAGCCACGAGCCCGAGCTGCTCTTCCTCGACGAGCCCACCGCCGGCGTCGACGTCAACCTGCGCCGCGACATGTGGGCGCTGGTCCGCAAGCTGCGCGACAAGGGCGTCACCATCGTCCTCACCACCCACTACATCGAGGAGGCCGAGGAGATGGCCGACCGCGTCGGCGTCATTGACAAGGGCCGCATCCTGCTCGTCGAGGACACGGCGGCCCTCATGCGCCGCTTCGGCAAGCGCCGCCTGAAGCTGGTGCTCCACCAGCCCCTGGCGACCCTCCCCGCCGCCCTCGCCGACTGGCCGCTGGAGCTCCAGGCCGAGGGCCACGAGCTTCTCTACAGCTTCGACGCCAATGCCGGGGGCGCCGGCATCCCCGACTTGCTGCGGCGCCTCGACGCGCTGGGCATCGGCTTCAAGGACCTCGACACCGAGCGCAGCTCGCTGGAGGACATCTTCATTCGCCTGGTGGAGCCCGCCTGATGCCCCTCATCAACCGTCACGGCGTCTGGGCGGTCTACCGCACCGAGATGGCGCGCGCCCTGCGCACCATGTGGCAGAGCATCGTCACGCCCGTCATCACGACCGCGCTCTACTTCGTCGTCTTCGGCGGGGCGATCGGCTCGCACATGCAGCAGGTCGGCGGCGTCGACTACGGGGCCTTCATCGTCCCGGGGCTGATCATGCTGACGATCCTCACGCAGAGCATCTCCAACGCCTCGATCGCGATCTACTTCCCGAAATTCACCGGCACCATCTTCGAGATCCTCTCCGCGCCGCTTTCCGCCTTCGAGGCGGTGGTGGCCTATGTGGGCGCGGCCGCGACCAAGTCGGTCGGCATCGGGCTGATCATCCTGGTGACGGCGACCTTCTTCGTGCGGCTCGAGATCCAGCATCCCGTCTGGATGGTCGCCTTCCTGCTGCTGACCTGCGTCACCTTCAGCCTCTTCGGCTTCATCATCGGGATCTGGGCGCGGAACTTCGAGCAGCTGGCGATCATCCCCTCGCTGGTGGTGACGCCGCTGACCTTTCTCGGCGGGGCGTTTTACTCGATCGACATGCTGCCGGAGCCGTGGCGGACGATCAGCCTGTTCAATCCGGTGGTGTACCTGGTGAGCGGGTTCCGGTGGAGCTTCCATGGGGCAGGGGATGTGAGCGTGGCCGCGAGCCTGGGGTTCACGGCGGGATTCATGGTGCTGTGCTTGGCGGTGCTGTGGTGGATGTTCCGGACGGGGTATCGGTTGAAGGCTTAGTGGGTGGATCGCGATCCGCTTCGCAGACACAATCGGAAAAGCGCTGGTTGTGCCGAATCCACACGCTGTGATGTTGGAATAGTCCGAACTTAAAATACCCAGCGTGAGGAGGCTTTGGCGATCAGACATGAGATTCATCGCTGAAGGGCCCGATCTGCCGGGTGATTTGCTCGACGCTCGGGATGAGGGACAGGTTATATTCTTCTGCGGCGCTGGCGTCTCACGCGCGGAGGCTGGCGGACCCAGCTTCCGTGAGTTGGCTGATCGCGTCGTAACCGAACTGGGGTCCTCCCAGACTAGCCCGGCCCGACAGCTTCTCGCCCTATCGGACAAGATCGCGCCGGTTCCGGGTGTCGGCGGCATACCCTCGGCAGATCGGATCTTTGCGCTGCTTGAGCAGGAGTTCCCCGTCGCGGACGTGCGTGGCGCGGTAGCAAGGTCGCTCCGTCCAAAGCCAGACGCAGGACTAGGTCCGCATCAGTCGCTAATCAATCTGTCGAGAGCACCTGATGGGGCCGTGAGGCTCGTTACAACCAACTTCGACCGCGTCTTCGAGCAGGCTGATCCGTCGCTTGAGCCTATCATCCCGCCGGCGCTTCCAGACCCCGCCCGGCCAGGATCGTTGAATGGGATCATCCATCTCCATGGCAAAGTCTCGCTGGACTATAAGAGGTCGGAGGGGCCAGAGTTTGTGTTGTCATCAGCGGACTTCGGACGGGCCTATCTAGCTGACGGATGGGCCACCACATTCATGCGTGCCCTGATGGACCGATATCGAATCGTGTTCGTAGGGTATTCCGCCGACGATCCTCCGATGCAGTACCTTCTGGAGGCGCTTCAGGCCAAGGTGGGATCTGGGCGGTTGTATGCGCTTCAGGAAGGCGACGCATCGTACGCGTCGGGTCTCTGGAGGCACAAGGGCGTCACGGCGATCCCTTTCGATGGCTTTTCAACGCTATGGAGAACGCTTGCCGCCTGGGCGGAGCGGGCCACCGATCCAGAACGCTGGCGTAAAATGATTGCAACCATGGCGGTGACCGGTCCTAGGGAACTGCTTCCCTATCAACGAGGGCAAGTCGCTCATCTCGTGTCCTCTCCGATTGGTGCGGGTATTTTTTCAGAACACGAACCAGCGCCGCCCGCCGAGTGGCTCTGTGTATTTGATGCAAATGTTCGATACGATAGATGCCGACCGGTAGCTTGGCGTGATCCGGAGCCAGATCACTTTAATCCCTTTGAAAGCTACGGACTCGACGGGGAGACACCGCCGCTCCGTGACGAGGATCGTCCTGAGCCGATCACACCCCCGCCAGGAAGCTGGTCTGCGTTTGAATCGGTAGCCAGTGAGAGTCCGGCAGGACGCCCCGTCTCCCCATCTCTGCGCGGGCCTGCTTCGCGACTGCCGCCTCGGCTATCGGTGCGCCTCTGGCGCCTTGCGCGATGGTTTGGCCGTGTCGTGAGTGACCCCGTGGCTCTCTGGTGGGCTTCGGGAGAGAAGGCACTACATTCGGATCTAGTGTTCTTCGCTCGTGATGCTCTGCTGAGGGGTGAAGTGCCATCGGACATTCGGACGGCATGGCGCTTACTCCTGGTGTCGCTCGACGAACAAAGTCAATATGAGCGCGATCGATTTGAGCTTCGGCGCGTAATTAAAGCCGAAGGATGGTCACGATTAAATATACTGGAGCTGGTGGAAGTCGAGCGGCCTAGACTGACCACCAAACGTCCCATGACATCTCCGATCTCGGGGCAATTAGGGCAGCTTCGGTATATCGACGCGACCGTTTTGTATCCGGGTCGTGATTCCAATTTGAAAGTACCAGCAGATTATTTGATGGACTATGTAGATGGAACTCACCGCAATCTGATCATCGCGACAAGATTAGAAGAGGAAGTTGGCAGTTTTGCCTTCACGAATCTGAGGCCATTAAACGCTTTCAAGCGCGAACCTAACGAGTTCAACACGAGATCACCGGATCTATCTTCGCTGATAGCTCACCTCGCTGCGCTCGTTCGCCACCTACTTGAGACCGCGCCGGATCTCGCGATCGCGCAGGTCAGGAACTGGCGTAATGAACAGGGCATTCCCTTTCGGAACCTGCGGGTTTGGGCCGCGAGTGAGGCGAGGCTCACCAATCCAAAAGAGGCGGCTCTTATCCTTCTTTCCCTTGAAGGAGGCGTGTGGGACGGTAGACTTGAGCGTGATTTTCTCACCGCGATAAAGGCACGCTGGTCCGAACTGCCCAGAGGCTCGAGGAAGCGTATTGAGGCTATCACGCTTGCGGGCCCCCAGCCGTGGCGGGACGCCGACGCTGTGGAATTTGAGCCATATCGCATCCGCGCTGTATTGGGTCGTCTATTTTGGATGGAGCGGGAGGGGATAAAGGTCTCTTTCGATCTCCCCAAAAAGCTTGATCGTCTCAAGCGGCAACTTCCTACATGGAATGCGCAGGATGCAGCCGAACAACTTGATCGAAGCCCGTCGAGGGGCGGGTGGGTCGCGACGGACAAAAGCCATGCCCTGTTGCTCGACGTTCCGTTAGATAATCTTTTGCTTGAGGCCGAGGCCGCTAGGGGGCGAGGTAGAGACTTCCTAACGGAAACACGACCTTTCCGTGGTCTAGTAGAGACAAGGCCGGTGAGGGCGTTGGCCGCACTTCGCCAAGCAGCGGATCGTGGTGAGACATGGAACTGGGCTTGGAATGACCTGTTCTGGTCAGAGGCCCGCGGAAGTGACAAGCGCCGCTTTCGCTGCCTTCTGGCTCGGCGTATTGCAGAGTTGCCAGACGCCATCCTGTCCACGAACCTCCAGGCAGCGGCCCAATGGTTTACGAGCCATTCGCGCCCAATTTGGGAAGATGACAGGGATTTGTATCTCGCCACCTGGAACCTGCTCGTCGACACGATTTACCATCATCCGACCGCAGCCAGTTCTGCGGTCCTGACGCGCGGCCAGCAGGACTGGATCACTGAGGCGATCAATTCGCCCAGCGGACGTCTTGCTGACCTCATATTTGATGAACTCGGCTGGTCTGACGATCCTCAAGCGATTGATGTTGTGTTTAAGGATCGGGCCACAAAGCTGCTCAGGTTATCGCCAGAACCTCGTGCGTATTCCGCAGCCATATTTGCTAGACAATGTAATTGGCTTTTCATGCACGATCGTGATTGGACGGAAGCACATATACTTGCGATTATTGAAAATGAAGATGATGAGAAATCGGTATCGGATGCTGCCTTATCCGGATTTCTTCAACAGTCGAGCTTTTTGCCAAATGATCTGTTTTTGGCGGTAAAACCATTACTTATTTCACTTTTGAAAGAAAGAAAATCGTCACCCCGGCGGCATGAAAATCTTTTGGAAATTGTACTTTCTGGTTGGTTTCGAAAACAGCCAGAAGGTGGTCGATTGATTACATCAATCGATTTACGAGAGGCGTTGCTCACTACGAGCGAGGAGCAGCGGCTCCACACATTGCATGTCGTTGCAAATTGGTCCGAAGAATCGGAGGAATGCGCTGAGCAGCTGACCGAATTCCTTGGCTGGGTCTGGCCACGCCAGCTCGCTGCGCGGAGTCCAGCTGCATCTTCTGCTCTCGCAGAGATCGCCCTTCGCGCCGGAGATAGGATGCCCGAAGTTACTGTCGCAGTATTGTCAATACTAGAGAGTGCGGCTGAGCCAATCGACTCTGTCCCGCACCTTCATCACATTGAGGATGATCGAATATCAATGTTTCCAGCGGAACATCTTGCACTGTTCTACGCTCTGTTGCCGAAGGATGCACAAACTTGGCCCTGGGGTATGGCGCAGATTGTCGCGAAGCTCGCAGCGATGCCATCCCTGACGAACGATCGACGCCTATCTGAACTTAGGCGGCGTATCGCCCGAACATAGCGCACCCAATTCCACCCCCACCCATCCTCCCCTAAAACCCACCCCATGAACCCCACCACCAACCAGCGCATCAACGCCCCCCGCCTCTGGTCCACCCTCATGGCCATGGCCGAGATCGGCGCCACCCCCAAGGGCGGCGTGAAGCGCCTCACCCTCACCGAGGTCGACAAGGCCGGCCGCCAGCGTTTCACCGATTGGTGCGAGGCCATCGGCCTCACCGTGCGCGTCGACGCCATCGGCAACATGTTCGCCCGCCGCGAGGGCCGCGACCCCGCGCGCAAGCCGGTCCTCCTCGGCAGCCATCTCGACAGCCAGCCCACCGGCGGCAAGTTCGACGGCGCGCTGGGCGTGATCGCCGGCCTCGAGGTCCTGCGCACGCTGAACGACCTCGGCATCACCACCGAGGCCCCCATCGAGCTGGTGAACTGGACCGACGAGGAGGGCAGCCGCTTCGGCCATTCCCTCATGGGCAGCGGCGTCTGGGCCGGCGTCTATCCCCAGGACAAGGTCTATGCCCTGACCGACACCGACGGCGTCACCGTCGGCGATGCGCTGGACGCCATCGGCTACAAGGGCGAGCACCCGGCAAAGCCCTTCCCCGCCGATTCCTACTTCGAGCTGCACATCGAGCAGGGCCCCTTCCTGGAGCGCGAGGGCCGCCAGATCGGCATCGTCACCGGCGCCCAGGCCCAGGTCTGGTACGACGCCGTCATCATCGGCCAGGACGCCCATGCCGGCACCACGCCGCCCTCCACCCGCAAGGACGCGCTGGTCGCCGCCGCCCGCCTGATCGCCCGCGTGGACGAGATGATGCGCGCCCGCGGCGACGACGGCCGCGGCACGGTGGGCCGCCTGCAGGTCTTCCCCAACAGCTGCAACGTCGTCCCCGGCGAGGTGCGTTGCAGCATCGAGTTCCGCCACCCCGACGGCGCCGAGATCGACGCCATCGCCAAATCCTTCCCCGCCGAGGCGAAGGCGCTGGTGGAGGAAGGCGGCTGCCAGCTGGAGCTCAAGGAGCTCTTCGTCATCCCCGCCCAGCCCTTCGACGCGGACTGCGTGGACCTCGTCCGCCAGGCCGCCGCCCGCCTCGGCTACCCCGCCCGCGAGATCATCTCCGGCGCCGGCCACGACGCGGTCTATGTCGCGCGCCTGATCCCCACGGCAATGATCTTCACCCCCTGCAAGGACGGCCTCAGCCACAACGAGGCGGAGAGCATTCTGCCTGAGGAGGCGGAGGCCGGCTGCCAGGTGCTGTTCGAGGCGGTGGTGGCCCGGGCGAACCGGTAGCTCACAGGATCGGTGGGCCATCCGGGCATCCGGCCGCACGGCGGCCGGCGCGCCCAGGCTACCCTCACATCCCGCGTGCCAGTCTTGGCGCGAAGCCAAGGCGGCGGAGCCGCCGCCCGGCGTTTGAGAGCATAAAAATCGAGGTTTTGGTTGCGCTAAAGCGCAGCCAAAACCGTCTCAGCCTTGCTCACCTCGAAGGCGCCCGGCGCCTCCACGGCCACATGCGTCACCACGCCGTTCTTCGCCACGAGCGCGAAGCGCTGGCTCCGCACGCCGAGGCCGCGCGCCGTCAGGTCGAACTCCAGCCCCATCGCCTTGGTGAAGGCCGCGCTGCCATCCGCCAGCATCACCACCTCGTCGCCGATCGACTGGTCCTTGCGCCAGGCGCCCATCACGAAGGCGTCGTTCACCGCGATGCAGGCCACCGTGTCCACGCCCTTGGCCTGGAACGCGGCCGCCTGGGTCACGAAGCCCGGCAGGTGCTTGGCCGAGCAGGTCGGCGTGAAGGCGCCCGGCACGCCGAAGAGCACGACCGTCTTGCCGGCGAAGAGGTCGTCCGTGGAGACCTCCACCGGCCCCTCCGCCGTGGCCTGCATGAGCTTCGCCGAGGGGATATTGTCGCCGGCCTTGATCGTCATCCTGGTGTTCCTCCGAGGGGAAAGTGGGGGAAGGTTTAGGCCCTGGGAAGAATCCTGTCACGCTTGCG
Source organism: Roseococcus sp. SYP-B2431 (assembly GCF_004336745.1). GTDB lineage: Bacteria > Pseudomonadota > Alphaproteobacteria > Acetobacterales > Acetobacteraceae > Roseococcus. The sequence goes on along the minus strand of NZ_SJXD01000028.1, from coordinate 42,163 downwards.
GAGGCGATGGCGCATCCTCACATTCGTCCCCATGGCAAGACATGACTGGAAATCGGCCTTCGGGGCCCCCAAGCCGCTCGAGGAGGCCGGCACGCCGCTGGCGGGGCAGCTGCTGGTCGCCATGCCCAATATGCGGGACCCCAACTTCGCCGGCAGCGTGATCGTCCTCTGCGCGCATTCCGCCGGCGGCGCGATGGGGCTCATCCTCAACCAGCCCATCCCCAAGCTCTCCTTCGAGGAGCTGCTGAAGCAGGCGGGCGTGGAGCCGCTGCCGCCCCAGCGCAGCATCCGCCTGGTGAATGGCGGCCCCGTCGAGGAAGGCCGCGGCTTCGTGCTGCACAGCGGCGAGTGGAAGGCCGAGGGCTCGCTCCCCGTCGAGGGCGGCTACGCGCTCACCGCCAGCCTCGACATCCTGAAGGCCATCGCCTCCGGCGGCGGCCCGCGCCAGGGCCTGCTCGCGCTCGGCTATGCCGGCTGGGGCGCCGGCCAGCTGGAGGCCGAGATCGCCCGCAACGACTGGCTCTCCGTCCCCGCCGACGAGGACCTGCTCTTCGGCGGCGACGATGCGACGCGCTGGCGCCGCGCCCTCGCCAAGCTGAACATCGACCCCACGCTCCTCTCCGCCGAGGCCGGCCACGCCTGATTCATTCTCTTTTTGTTCTTGACGGACGGGCCGGCCTTCGCCACCTTCCGCTTAGGAACAAGAAGAGAACACGGTCATGCCGGACGGTGCTCATTATCCTCTCGCCCCCAGCGGGTACCAAAAGGGCCGCGGCGCGGTTTCCAACCCGCATGTGCGCTACGAGACGCAGGTCGCCGAGGCCTTCGACGACGGCTGGGGCTCCCTGGTCGAGGACATCGCGCCGCTGCGCACCACGCTGACGCGCGAGGCGGCGAAGTCGGCGCTCACCTACAATGACAGCCCGGACATCGGCTTCGACCGCTCGCTCAACCCCTACCGGGGCTGCGAGCACGGCTGCGTCTATTGCTTCGCCCGGCCGAGCCACGCCTATGTCGGCCTCTCCCCCGGCCTCGATTTCGAGACCAAGATCCTCTTCAAGCCCGACATGCCGGAGATCCTGGCGCGCGAGCTCTCCCGCCCCGGCTACACGCCGAAGCCGGTGACGCTGGGCGCCAACACCGACCCCTACCAGCCCATCGAGCGCCACCAGGGCCTGACGCGCCGTATCCTCGAGGTGCTGGACCGCTTCAACCACCCGCTGAGCATCGTGACCAAGGGCGCGGGCGTGATCCGCGACATCGACATCCTCGCGCGCATGGCGAAGAAGAACCTGGTGCGCGTCTGCGTCTCGATCACCACGCTCGACGCCCGGCTGGCGCGCATCATGGAGCCCCGCGCGGCGAGCCCGGTGCGGCGGCTGGAGGCGGTGCGCCAGCTTTCGGCGGCCGGCATCCCCGTGGCGGTGCTGGCGGCGCCGATGATCCCCGGCATCAACGATGCCGAGATGGAGAAGATCGTGGAGGCCAGCGCCCGGGCCGGGGCGGACAGCGCGGGCTACGTGCTGCTGCGCCTGCCGCTGGAGCTGAAGCAGATCTTCGAGGACTGGCTGAACCAGCACTTTCCGGACCGCGCGGCGAAGGTGCTGGCGCTGATCCGGCAGACGCGGGGCGGGAAGCTATACGACCCCACCTTCGGGCAGCGGCAGAGCGGGAACGGGGCCTATGCCGGGGTGCTGGGGCAGCGGTTCCAGCTGGCGGTGAAGCGCGCGGGGATCGGGGAGCGGATGTGGGCGAAGGCGCTGGACTGCTCGCAGTTCAATGGGCGGGTGGATGATCGGCAGCTGGCTTTGTTGTAAGGGCCTCCATAGTTAGCTCCGTGACCGGAGTACCTTAGATATGTAGGCTGCCTGGGTTTCGCCTGAACTCGCTCTGGTTCAGCCTGCGATTCCGGCGATCCGCTTGCCCCATGGCGCAACGGTCTCCTTATGTGCATGGTGAGGAGGTGGCAGGCTTGAACCCCGAGATCCTGATCTGGGCGCGAGAGACTGCGGGTCTCGATAGGGAAACGGCTGCCCGCAAGATCGACCTGAAGGCCGCTCGAGGAGTGGCGGGTGAAGACCGGTTAGCGGCCTTGGAGACCGGCCAGGTACCCCCCACGGCACCACTGTTGCGACGCATGGCGGCGCAGTATCATCGCCCACTGCTTACATTTTACCTACCGAAAGTGCCCACGCCGGCAGACCTTGGTCACGACTTCAGGACGCTACCGGATCAAGGTGAGCCCTCCAACGTGTTGCTGGCTTCTCTACTCCGGGATGTGAAGGCGAGGCAGGCGTTGGTGAGGGAGGTCCTTGAGGACGACGAAGATGTGGCCGAGGTAGAATTGGTGGGCTCGGCCGTCACCATACGAAATCCCGAGGCGCTGGCGGAGAGGATCGTCGCGGCAATTGAATTCAACCGCCAAACGTACCGCGCCCACGCAAGAAATGAGGATGCATTCGCCTACCTTCGAGGGTTGGTTGAAGGCAAGGGCGTATTTGTCTTGCTGGCTGGGGATTGCGGGCATTGGTCTACGGCTATCGAGGCAAACGTCTTCCGCGGCTTCGCCATTGCGGACAAACTGGCTCCCTTCATCGTTGTGAACGACCAGGACGCTAAGTCCGCGTGGGCCTTCACGCTGCTTCATGAATTGGCGCACTTGCTGTTGGGTGAAACGGGCGTTAGCGGCGGCGCGCCGCATGGTCGCGTGGAGCAACTTTGCAACGACGCAGCGGCCGCGGTGCTCGTGGATCTGACAGAGATCACCAGTATTGGGCCGCTGCTGGACGGCGGTGAAGGCGATGTCGACGCTATTGATGCGCTGGCAAATCAGGCACGCATTAGCCGATCTATGGTTGCTTACCAGCTGTTCCGCACTGGAATGATCGCCGAAGCTCGTTGGGAGGCGTTGCGGGATGCGTTTCAGGGACAGTGGCGCGCTCAGAAAGCGCTGAATCGGGAAAAGAGCCGGAGCGAAGATGGCGGGCCAAATTGGTACGTCGTCAGGCGACATCGTCTTGGCGCTGCCATTCTTGCCGTTGCCCGCCAAGGTATGGCCGATGGATCTCTTACGCCGACCAGGGCGGCAAGGATGCTCGGCGTCAAGCCGATGAACGTCTACCCGCTACTAAATGAGCCGCGGCGGGCCTCGACCTAATGCTCTACCTGCTTGATGCAAACGCGCTCATCACGGCGCAGAACACATGGTATGGGCATCGGCGTGTTCCGGAGTTTTGGCGGTGGCTGCTCCACCACGGCGAAGCCGGGACGGTGAAGCTGCCCGCTGAAATTTATGCAGAGGTTGAAAGCGGGACCGACGAACTTGCCCGTTGGATGCGCGATACGGCGACCAAGAAGGCGTTGCTCTTAGGAGAGACGAGCGAACCCTCCGCTGTTCAGAGGGTGCTCAGCCTTTACGGCGATTCACTTACAGAAGCCGATCTAATCACAATTGGGCAGGACCCATTTCTTATAGCTGCCGCGCTCGGCCATATTGACCGCCGGGTGGTCACCGCCGAGGTCTCAAAGCCGAAGCGTACTGGGGCTAGGCGTCATGTCCCCGACGTCTGTAGCGATTGCGGGGTGAGCTGGATGAATCCCGTGACCTTCATTGCCAACCTCAACTTTTATACAGGCTGGGAGGCGAGCATGTAGCCGCCTCAGGTTTTGAGCGGCCAGTACTAATTGCGCAGCAGAGAACGGCTGTTCTGTGTTTGATTCTAACGGATATAAGCAGCATGGACGGCGTAAGGCCCTCATAGATGCGCAGGATAACGATTTTTCTTGTAATTTTATGGTTATTTTCCTATAATTCCGAGATGCCCGCTCCCCTCCGCATCCCCCACACCCTCCTCTCCGATGCCGAATGGGCCGCCCTCTCCCCCTACGTCCTCCGCGCCTCGCGCGGCTCTCGCGGCCGCCCCTGCGACCACCGCGCCCGCTTCGACGCCATCTTCCGCGTCGCCGCCACCGACGGTCCCTGGCACGAGCTCCCCGAGAGCCACGGCAAGCCCGACACTGTCTCCCGCTACTTTCGGCGCCTCACCCATCAGGGGCTCTGGGAACACCTTCTCCTCGCCCTGGCCGCCGCCCCCAAGGGCCACCCGCTGAAAAACCTCCTCGGCCCCATCTGCCGCGCGGCGCGCCGGGCCATCCGCCTGCGCGGCTTCCGCATCATCCTCCTGGCCCGCCGGCTCGAGCTGAAGCGCGCCTTGCCCGGGCCGCCCTGGATGTGCCCCGATCCGGATTTGTCCGAAAAGCTCTTCGACCTGCAATTGGCGCGGCTTCCCACCATCAGAGGCTGGCCGAAGCAGCGCGCCTTCACCTGGCTCCGCGCCATGCGGAAGTGCCTTACCGTGGTCGCCGGCCGCAGATACATCCCGCGCGCCCTCAAGGCGTGCTGGCCATGACCAAAATCCTACCCCACCAGCCGCCGCACCGCCGCCACCATGTCCGGCCGGTCCCAGGCCGCGTCGCCCTCCAGCCGGGCGCGCTCCTGTCCCGTCCGGTCCACGACGACCGTCGTCGGCAGCCCGCGCGCGCCCAGCGCCCGGGCCGCGGCGCCGCGCGGGTCCAGCCAGACGCCCAGCCCCGTGATCCCCGTGCGCTGATAGAACCCCTCCACGGCCGATTTCCCGCCCCGGTCGGAGGAGAGCGGCAGCACCGCCACCCGCTCGCCCGCCAGCGCCGCCGCCAGCCGCTCCAGCGCCGGCATCTCCGCCACGCAGGGCGCGCACCAGGTCGCCCAGAGGTTCACCACCAGCCCCTGACCGGCGAAATCCGCCGCCGTCTTTTCCTTCCCCTCCGCGTCCAGGAAGGTGAAGCCGGGCAGGGGGCGCGTGTCCTCCCGCAGCCGCTCCGGGCCGGCGGCCGCGCGCGCGGCTTGCGCGCCCAGCAAGGCGGGGGCTACGACCGTGCCAGCCTGGATCAGCCGGCGTCGCGACATCAGCACGGAAGCGGTACTCCCTTGTCCATCCCCAACGACAGCAACACCAACCAGCAATGGGGCGGCCGCTTCGCCGAGGGCCCCTGGGCCATCATGCAGGCCATCAATGCCTCGATCGGCTTCGATGCCAAGATGTGGCGGCAGGACATCCGCGGCAGCCTCGCCCATGCGGCGATGCTGGCGCATGTGGGGATCATCTCCGCCGATGACGAGGCCGCCATCCGCCAGGGCCTGGCCGAGATCGGCCAGGAGATCGAGGCCGGCCGCTTCGAATGGTCCGAGGCGCTGGAAGACGTCCACATGAACATCGAGGCCCGCCTGACCGAGCGCATCGGCGAGGCCGGCAAGCGCCTGCACACCGCCCGCAGCCGCAACGACCAGGTGGCGACCGACTTCCGCCTCTGGACCCGCGACGCCATGGACGGCCTCGCCGCCCAGATGCTCGATTGCGTGCGCGCCTTCGTCGCCCGCGCCGAGGAGCATGCCGGCACCATCATGCCCGGCTACACCCACCTCCAGCCCGCGCAGCCCACCACCTTCGGCCACCACATGCTGGCCTATGCCGAGATGCTCTGGCGCGACCGCGGCCGCATGCTCGACGCCCGCGCCCGGCTGAACGAATGCCCGCTCGGCTCGGCCGCCATGTGCGGCACCGGCTTCCCGATCGACCGCCACGGGACGGCGAAGGCGCTGGGCTTCGACGGCCCCACGCGCAACAGCCTCGACGGCGTCGGCAGCCGCGACTTCGCCATGGAGTTCCTGGCCGCCTGCGCCATCTGCGCCACGCATCTCTCCCGCCTCGCCGAGGAGATCGTGATCTGGACCAACCCGGCCTTCGGCTTCGTGAAGCTGAGCGACGGGCTGACCACCGGCAGCTCCATCATGCCGCAGAAGCGCAACCCCGACGCGGCGGAGCTCGTCCGCGGCAAGACGGGCCGCATGACCGGGAACCTCGTGGGCCTGCTGACCGTCGTGAAGGGCCTGGCGCTGACCTATGCGAAGGACCTGCAGGAGGACAAGGAAGGCGTCTTCGACTCCGCCGAGAACCTGACCCTCTGCCTCGCCGCCACGGCCGCCATGGTGCGCGACATGCAGCCCAACGTCGCCCGGATGGCCGCCGCCGCCGGCGAGGGCTTCTCCACCGCGACCGACCTCGCCGACTGGCTGGTGCGCGAGCTGAAGCTGCCCTTCCGCGACGCCCATCACGTCACCGGCCGTCTGGTGGCCAAGGCCGAGGGCATGGGCGTGGACCTCCCGGGCCTCAGCCTCGCCGAGATGCGCGAGGTGGAGCCCCGGATCGACGACAGCGTCTTCGGCGTGCTGACGCCGGCGGCCTCGGTGGCCTCGCGCCGCTCCCATGGCGGCACGGCGCCCGAGAACGTCCGCGCGATGGTGGCGGAGTGGAAGGGGCGGCTGGCATGAGGGCGCTCCTGGCCCTGCTGGCCGCGAGCCTCCTGCTCGCCGCCTGCGGCCGCGTGGGCCCGCCGCGGCCGCCGGGCCCGCGCTCGGCGATCACCTATCCGCGCGTCTATCCCGCGCCCACGGCCGAGGACCGCGCCTTGGCGCAGGAGCGGACGCGGGCCCTGCAGGAATACCTCTCCACGCCCGCCGGGCGGGAGGAGTATCTGCGCGCCAATCCCGGCGCGGTGCTGCCCGCGCTGCCGGCGGCGCCGTGAGCGGCAGGTTGACTCGGCGGAAGGCTCCGCCTATTTCGCTGCCTTCTCGGGGCAGGCGCCGTTTGCCCCGCAACCCTTTTCGCGTTTTGTGAGTCCGCGTCATGAAGATCCGCAACAGCCTCAAATCCGCCAAGACGCGCGACAAGAACTGCGTGGTGGTCCGCCGCCGCGGCCGTCTCTACGTGCTGAACAAGAAGAACCCCCGCTTCAAGGCGCGCCAGGGCTGAACAGCGGGCGAAGCCGGCTTTCAGCCGGTTTGGGGGTCTCAGGGGGGCGAAAGCCCCCCGTCTTCGTCTCTGGGGCTACCGCGGCAGCCAAGTCTCGGTGCCCAGCCCGCCCTCGCGCCCCTGGGTCCAGCGGCCGACGAGGCGCCCGTCCGCCTGCTGCTCATAGGCGGCGACCCCCGTCTCGCCGCTCAGCACATAGCCGACCACCAGCAGGTTCCGCACCATCATGCCGACGCCGCGGGCCGTCTCGCCGCCCACGCGCCAGGTGACCCGCCAGGTCTGCGGGCCCGTCGGCACCAGGTTGACCGCGCCGGCATAGACGGAGCCATCGGCCGCGCGGCCCTCCACGGCATAGGCCCCGGCGCGCTGGGCCGCGGCGGGCAGGGCGGCGGTGGCGAGGCACAGGGCCGTCAGGGCGATGCGCAGCATGGGCGTGTCTCCTCCTGGTTCTTGCGGCCGCATGTTCATCGCCCCGGGGCCGCCCTTGCAAGCGCCCCCTGGGCGTCATGGCTTGCAGCCGGGCGGGGTGAGCGACATCTTCATCGTCAAGACGTCCGGACCCCTATCGCCATGATCTCGCTCCCGGCCCCCAAGCCCGACATCCTTGCCCGCCGCGACGCCATCCTCACCGACCTGGCCCGCCTGCTCCCCGCCGACGCCGTGATCGGCGAGCCCCTGCGCCTGCGCCCCTACGAGACGGACGGCCTCGCCGCCTACCGGCAGATCCCGCTCGCCGTGGTCCTGCCGCGCACCACCGCCGAGGTCGCCGCCGTCCTGCGCTACTGCCATGCCAACGGCATCCGCGTGGTGCCGCGCGGCGCCGGCACCTCGCTCTCGGGCGGCGCGCTGCCGCTGGCGGATGCGGTGGTGATCGGCCTCATGCGCATGAACGTGATCCGCGAGATCAATTGCGAGGACCGCTACGCCGTCGTGGGCGCCGGCGTCACCAATATCGGCATCACCAACGCCGTCGCCGGCAACGGCTTCTTCTACGCGCCCGACCCGTCCAGCCAGCTCGCCTGCATGATCGGCGGCAACGTCATGATGAATTCCGGCGGCGCGCATTGCCTGAAATACGGCGTGACGGCGAACAACCTGCTGGGCCTGACCTTCGTCACCATCGAGGGCGAGGTCATCGAGATCGGCGGCCGGCATCTCGACGCGGCGGGCTATGACTGGCTCGGCCTCATCACCGGCAGCGAGGGCCAGCTCGGCCTGGTGACCGAGGTCACCGTCCGCATCCTGCGCGGCCCCGAGGGCGCGCGCGCCATGCTGGCGGCCTTCTCCAGCGTGGAGATCGCCGGCGCCGCGGTGGACGCCATCATCGGCTCGGGCATCATCCCCGTGGCGCTGGAATTCATGGACCGCCCCTGCATCCATGCCTGCGAGGCCTTCGCCCATGCCGGCTATCCGCTGGACGCCGAGGCCATGCTCATCATCGAGGTCGAGGGCAGCATCGCCGAGCAGGAGATGCTGCTGGACCGCATCCGCGGCATCTGCGCGCGCTTCGACCCCATCAGCATGAAAGTCGCGGAGAGCGCCGAGCAGTCGGCCGCCATCTGGAAGGGCCGCAAGGGCGCCTTCGGGGCGGTGGGGCGCATCTCGCCCGACTACCTCTGCATGGACGGCACCATCCCCACCGGCGAGCTGCCGCATGTGCTCAGGCGCATCGGCGAGATGTCGGTGCAATACGGGCTCGGCGTCGCCAATGTCTTCCACGCCGGCGACGGCAACCTGCATCCGCTCATCATGTTCGACGCCAACGACGCGGACAGCTTCCGCCGCGCCGAGGCCTTCGGCGCCGAGATTCTCAAGCTCTGCGTGGAGGTGGGCGGATGCCTGACCGGCGAGCACGGCGTCGGCGTCGAGAAGCGCGACCTCATGACCACGCAGTTCACGCGCAGCGAACTCGACCTCCAGCGCGCCATCAAGTCCGCCTTCGATCCCGACTGGCTGCTGAACACGGCCAAGGTCTTCCCCATCGACGACAACCCGAAGCTCGCCGCGTGAAGAACATCATCTGCCCCGAGACGGAGGAAGCGCTGGCCCGCGTCGTCGCGCGCGCCCATGCGGCGCGCGAGCCGCTGGTCATCGAGGGCCACGGCACCAAGCGCGCCATGCTCCGCCCCCTGCACGACCTCTGGGGGAAGGTGGGCAGCACGCTCTCCACCCGCAACCTCACCGGCATCACGCTCTACCGGCCGACGGAGCTGATGATCCGCGCGCGCGCCGGCACGCCGATTCCCGAGATCGAGGCCGCGCTGGCCGAACACAACCAGCAGATCATCGCCGAGCCGCCGGACCTGCGCGCCCTCTTCGACACGGAGGAGCCGGCGACGCTGGGCGGCGTCGTCTCCACCAACCTCTCCGGGCCCCGCCGCATCATGTGGGGCGCCATGCGCGACCATGTGCTCGGCATCAGCGCCGTCACCGGCGATGGCGAGATCTTCCGCTCCGGCGGGCGGGTGCTGAAGAACGTCACCGGCCTCGATCTCTGCAAGCTGCTGAGCGGGGCGCATGGCACGCTCGGCGTGATCACGGAGATCGCGCTGAAGGTGCTGCCGGCGCCCGAGGCCACCGGGACGCTCTCCATCCGCGTGCCCGACGTGGCGGCAGGCGTGGCCGCGCTGAGCGCCGCGCTGGGCTCGCCCTATGGCGTGAGTGGCGCGGCGCTGACGATCGGCGCCGAGGGCATTTCCGCTTTGGCGCGACTGGAGGATTTCGCCGAGAGCGTGGCCTATCGCATGGGCCGGCTGCGCGAGGACCTGGCCGCGCACGGCGACATCTCCGTGGTCGAGGATCCGCGCGCTCTCTGGCGCGCCATCCGCGACGCCAAGCCCTTGAACGCCGCGCCGGAGGAGGCCGTCTGGCGCCTCTCCGTCGCGCCCTCCCGGGCCCCGGCGGCGGTGGCTTCGCTGCGCGCCGCCTTCGCCGAGAAGCTGCTGCTCGACTGGGGCGGCGGGTTGATCTGGGTGGCCGGCCCGGCGACGGAGCAGGCGCATGGCGCCGTGATGCAGGCCGCCGCCGCGGCCGCCGGCACCTTCACCCTCTTCCGCGCCCCGCCCTCGCTGGCCGCCAGCGTGCCGGTCCTGCCAGAGGAGCCGCTGCCGCTCGCCGCCATCGCGCGGCGCGTGAAGGCCGTGCTGGACCCGGCCGGCGTGCTCAATCCTGGACGTATGTGGGCCTAGACGATGCAGACCAGTTTCACCGCCGAGCAGCTCCGCGACCCCGATACCGCGGAGAGCAACAAGATCCTCCGCACCTGCGTGCATTGCGGCATGTGCACCGCGACCTGCCCGACCTTCCTGCTGCTGGGCGACGAGCTCGATTCCCCGCGCGGCCGCATCTACCTCATCAAGGACATGCTGGAGAGCGGCCGGCCCGCCTCGGAGCTGGAGGTGCGGCATGTGGACCGCTGCCTCTCCTGCCTCTCCTGCATGACGACCTGCCCGTCCGGCGTGAACTACATGCATCTGGTCGACCATGCGCGGGCCTATATCGAGGAGACCTACAGGCGCCCCTGGCCAGAGCGGATGCTGCGCGCCGTGCTCGCGCGCGTGCTGCCCGACCCGAAGCTGTTCCGGATGTCGCTGAAGGCCGCCGCGCTCGCGCGTCCGCTGGAGGCGCTGATCCCCGGCCAGTCGATGCTCGCGCAGCGCCTGCGCGGCATGCTGGCGCTTGCGCCGAAGTCGCTGCCCGCGCCGAGCCCCGTGCAGGAGCCGCAGATCCATCGCGCCGAGGGCGAGCGGCGCGGGCGCGTCGGCCTGCTCACGGGCTGTGCCCAGAAGGTGCTGGACCCGGAGATCAACGCGGCCACCATCCGCCTGCTGACGCGCATGGGCATCGAGGTCGTCATCACGCCCGGCCAGGGCTGCTGCGGCGCGCTGACGCACCACATGGGCCATCACGAACGCGCCATGTCGGCCGCGCGCGCGAATATCCACGCCTGGAGCGCGGAGATCGCGGGGCAGGGGCTGGATGCGATCGTGGTGAACGCCTCGGGCTGCGGCACCACGCTCAAGGATTACGGCTTCATGTTCCGCGAGGAGCCGGATGCCGAGGACGCCGCGCGCGTGTCCGCGCTGGCCATGGACATCACCGAGGTGCTGGAGAAATTCGTCTATGCGCCCTCGCGGGAGCCGGCGGCCGTGACGGTCGCCTACCATTCCGCCTGCTCGCTGCAGCACGGCCAGAAGATCACGGCGCTGCCGAAGCAACTGCTCGCCCGGGCGGGTTTCAAGGTGAAGGAGCCCGCCGAGGGCCATATCTGCTGCGGCAGCGCGGGCACCTACAACATCCTGCAGCCGGCCATCGCCGGGCAGCTGCGGTCGCGCAAGCTGGAGAACCTCCGCCGCACGGAGGCGGACGTCATCGCCGCGGGCAATATCGGCTGCATGACGCAGCTCGCGGGCGACGTGATGCCGGTCGTCCACACGGTGCAGCTTCTCGACTGGATGGCGGGCGGGCCGAAGCCCGCCTCCCTCGACGCTCTCTCCTGAATCGTTCTAGCTTCCGAACAACGCCTCGGGAGCGAACGACGATGAAGCGCAGAACACTGCTGGCCGCGCCCGCCCTCCTGGCGGCGCCGGCGCGCGCGCAGTCGAGCTATCCCGAACGCCCGATCAACGTCGTCGTCGGCTTCCTCGCCGGCGGCTCCACGGACATCGCCGCGCGGCTGCTCATCGATCGCATGGCGCCGCACCTCGCGCCCCATGCGCGCATGATCATCGACAACCGGGCCGGGGCCGGCGGCTCGATCGGCGCGGAATTCGTCGCGCGGCAGGCGCCCGACGGCTACACGCTGGCCGTGCAGTCCGCCTCCAGCCAGGGCACCAATCCCGCGGCGCTGCCGGACACGGTGCGCTACGACGCGGTGGAGGACTTCACCCATATCGCCATCCTCGGCGGCGGGCCGATGCTCCTCATCGTGCCGGGGGCCAGCCCGCATCGCAGCCTGGCCGGGCTGGTGAGCGCGGCGAAGTCCGGCTCGGCACCGCCGCTCTGGGCGAGCTCCGGCACGGGCGGCATCGGCCATCTGACCGGCTCGCTCTTCGCTCATCGCGCCGGGTTCCGGGGCGAATACGTGCCCTATCGCGGCGGCTCGGCGGTGCTGGAGGCCATGCGCAAAAGCGAGGTCGAGTTCTCGGCCGAGGTGCTGGCCTCGGCCTACCCGCATGTCCGCGACGGCAGCTCGCGCCCGCTCGCCGTGACCTCGCTGGCGCGCCACCCGCTGCTGCCGAACGTGCCGACCATGCAGGAAAGCGGCTTCGACGGCTTCGACATCGTGACCTGGAACGTGGTGCAGGGGCCCAAGGGCATCCCGGAGCCCCTGCTCGCGCGCCTCAACAGGGCGGCGATGGACGCGCTGGCCGAGCCCACGCTGCGGCGCCGGCTGGCGGAGGCCGGCGTGGACCCGGCCGGTCCCTCGACGCCGGAGAGCACGCGCGCCTTCGCGGCCTCGGAGCTGGAGAAGTTCAGGTCGATCGTGCGCGAGACGGGGCTGCGGATGGGCCGGAACTGAAGCGGGGCGACCGGACCAGCCGCCTGCAGACCGAACGCCCGCCGCGCGCGAGACCTCGCCCGAGCCAGTGCAGGGCGCGAAGGAGCGCTTTGAGGGCCATCCTCATGCCCATCTTCGCGGCCCGCCATGCCCAGCGGATCGTGCCGACGACCGCGGATGTCGCGAGGCCGCCGGCCAATGCGAGCAGGAGCAGGCCTGCCCATCGTCCCCACCGCCAGACGGACCCAGCCTCGATGCCGATCCAGAGGGCGGTCTCGATGACCAGCATCGCGCAATAGCCCCAGAGGGGGCGGAAGCCGAAGTGATGGACGGCGGCCGTCATCACGATGACATAGATGACCAGCCAGCCCAGGACCTTCCGGTTGCGCGCGACCTCCTGCGGGGTGAGGGGCGGTCTCGGCCGCTCGGGGAATTGCCTCTTCATCCACTCCGCCTGGCGGCGGTCTTCCGCGGCCATCATGGCGTGCATCTGGCCATAGGCGGCGTCCAGGCCGCCATTCCCGCCGCCCATGGTTCCGAGCATGTACTGGCTGAGACTGTCGTCGCGCTGGGACATGGTTTTCCCCTCGGCCGAGCCATACTGCCGTCCGGGTTCCGCCCCAAGCTTCTCGCGGAGGACTGTCAAGGATCCCGATTCATCGCGCCGTTGCCGGGGCGTCCGGGCGACTGCCGCCCCACTTCCCTTGCTTCCGGATGCGCGCGGGCCGAACATCCGCCGATGCGTCGCGCTCTGCTCGCCCTGCTCCTGTTCGCCCCCGCCGCCTTCGCCCAGCCCGCTCCCGGCGTGGCGCAGGCCCAGCGCGACCTGGAGCGCGCCTTCGAGGCGTTGCGCGACGCGCCGGACGATCGCGGGGCCCAGTTGGCCGAGGCCGCCATCCGTCAGATCTGGGGGCGGCAGGCCACGGCGGCCGTGGGCCTGCTGCTCAACCGGGGCGTCCGCAACCTCCGCGCCAACCAGGCCGACGACGCGCTGGAGGATTTCGACGCCACCATCACCCTGGCGCCCGGCCTCGCGGATGCCTGGCACTGGCGCGCCCAGGCCCATGCCCAGGCGGGCGACCGCGTGGCCGCCGCGGCCGACTTGCGCGAGTGCCTGCGCCTCGACCCGCGGCACTTCCCGGCGCTGATCAGCCTCTCTCGCCTCCAGGAGGAGGCCGGCGACCTGCGCGGTGCCCTGCTCAGCCACGAAACGGTGCTCGCCATGCATCCCCGCCTCGCCGGCGGCCACGAGCGCCTGCGCGAGCTGCTGCGCAAGGCGGAAGGCGAGGAGATGTAGGCTCTCCCCCAATCGCGGCGCATGGGCCAACCTGCGTGCCGACCCGGAGGATCCACCATGAAGAAGCTGGTCAACGATCCGCGCCACGTCGTGCGCGAGATGCTCGAGGGCATCTGCGATCTTCACCCCGGGCTCGCGCTGCTGCCGGACGAGGATGTCGTCGTCCGCGCCGGGCTGCCGGTGCCGGCCGACCGGCACGTGGCGCTGCTCTCCGGCGGCGGCTCGGGGCATGAGCCGGCCCATGCGGGCTATGTCGGCCCCGGCCTGCTGACGGCGGCCATCGCCGGCGACGTCTTCACCTCGCCCAGCGTGGACGCCGTGCTCGCCGCCATCCGCGGCGCCGCGGGCCCGGCCGGCGCCGTGCTGATCGTGAAGAACTACACCGGCGACCGGCTGAACTTCGGCCTCGCCGCCGAGCTGGCCCGCGCCGAGGGCATTCCCACCGAGATCGTGGTCGTCGCCGACGACGTGGCCCTGCGGGACACCGTACCCCCCGACCGCCGCCGCGGCATCGCCGGCACGGTGCTGATCCACAAGGTGGCGGGCGCCGCCGCGGCGGCGGGCAAGCCGGTCGCGGAGGTCGCCGCGCTGGCCCGCGCCGCCGCCGCGAACCTCGGCACCATGGGCGTGGCGCTCGGCGCCTGCACGGTCCCGGCCGCCGGTCGCCCGGGCTTCGAGATCGGCGAGGCGGAGATCGAGCTGGGCCTCGGCATCCATGGCGAGCAGGGCGTGGAGCGCGGGCCGCTGCAGCCGGCGGATGCGCTGGTGGACCGCATCCTCGCCACCATCGTCGAGGATCGCGGCCTGCGCTCGGGCGAGCATGTGGTGCTGATGGTCAATGGGTTGGGCGGCACGCCGCCGATGGAGCTGGCGATCGTGGCGCGACGGGCGCTCGCCGTGCTGCGGGGGAGGGGCATCATCGTCGAGCGCGCCTGGGCCGGCGTCTTTCTTTCGGCGCTGGAGATGCCAGGCGTCTCGCTCTCGGTGCTGCGGGTGGACAGCCCACGCCTCGCGCTGCTGGACGGCCATGCCGAGGCGCCGGCCTGGCCCGGCCCCGGCCGCGTCGAGCCCTCGCGCCACATGCTCGCCGCCGCGCCCGCGCCGCTGCCCGCGCCGCCCATGCCGGCCGGCCTGCTGGCGCCCGCGCTGAAGCGTGGCGCGCTGGCCGTGGCCGCCGCGCTGGAGGCGGCCGAGGCGCATCTGACCGACCTCGACAGCCGGGCCGGCGACGGCGACCTCGGCATCAGCATGCGGCGCGGCGCCCAGGCCCTGCGCGCCCTGCCGGAGGGCGCCTGGGCCGATCCGCCGACGGCCTTCGAGGCGATGGCAGGCACGCTGCGCCGCGCCCTGGCCGGCAGCTCCGGTCCCTTCTACGCGACGGCGCTGCTGCGCGCCGCCCGCGCGCTGCCGGCCTCGCCGGAGCCGGGCGACTGGGCCGAGGCCTTCCGCCTGGCCGTCGCCTCGGTCGGCGAGCTGGGCGGCGCGAAGCCGGGGGACCGCACCATGCTGGATGCCCTGCACCCGGCGGCGGAGGCCTTCGCCGCGGGCGGCCTCCAGGCCGCGGCGCTGGCCGCCGAGGAGGGCGCGGCCGCGACGGCCGCCATGCTGCCGCGCGTCGGCCGGGCCAGCTATCTCGGCGCCCGCGCGGTGGGCGCCCCCGATGCGGGCGCGGCGGCCGTGGCGATCTGGCTGCGCGCCCTGGCCGGGCCGGGCGGCTAGGGCAGCGGGTGCAGGAAGGGCGTGCCCGGATCGGCCACGTAGAAGATGATCACCCGGGCCGGCTCCGTGGCGCTGCGGTTGTGGCCGGTCATCGGCACGTTCGGCGGCTCGATCATCGAACGGCCGGCGGGGACGGTCACGGTCCCGCGGCCCTGCAGGTCCAGCGTGAAGGTGCCTTCCAGCACGACGACCGTCACGGGGAAGCTGTGCGTGTGGAAGATGGTGCTCTGCCCCGGCGCGATGGTGGCGGCGAGCACCTGCACCTCCTGCCGCTCGCCGCGCGGCATGCCCGCGATGGTCTCGCGCAGCAGCAGCTCCGGCTGGGCCGGCGCCTGCTCCCCGGCGGGCGCCATGGCGGCCGAGGCGACGAAGAGCGGCACGGCAAGGCGCATCGGCTCATCCTCCGGACGGGGGCGGAGCCTAGAATCGGCGACGCCAGGCCGCCTAGGAAATTCTCGCGGCGCCGCCGCCTTCCTGGAGGCCCACGCCGGGCGGCCATGACGAGATCGCGAGGCGAGGGGCCGGACCACCGTGCTATGCGCCGCGCCATGATCATCGCCATCGGATCCGACCATGCCGGCCTGCCGCTGAAGCGGGCCCTTCTCGCCGCGCTCGAGGCCGGCGGCCATCAGGTGCTCGACGCCGGCGCCTTCGACGAGGCGAGCGTCGATTATCCGGATTATGCCCATCAGGTCTCGGCCAAGGTCGCCTCCGGCGAGGCGCGCTTCGGCGTGCTGGTCTGCGGCTCGGGCATCGGCATGTGCATCGCGGCGAACCGGCATGCGGCGATCCGCGCGGTGAACCTGCACAACTCCACCGAGGCGCGGCTGACCCGCCAGCACAACGACGCCAACGTCGCCTGCTTCGGCGCGCGCACCCTGGGCGCGGAGGTGGCGCTGGACGCGCTGGCGGCCTTCCTCGCGACGGAGTTCGAGGGCGGCCGGCACCAGCGCCGGATCGACAAGCTGAGCGCCGAATCCGCGCTCGCCTGAGCCCGTCACGCCGTCGGGACCGGCCTGGCCCGAGGCGCCCCCGGTATCCCGCCCCGCGCGGCCTGTGATATGCCCCGCGGGACACGCCGAAGGACCGTCCGCGATGAACGAAGCTGCCGCCCGTTTCCTCCCCGCCCGCTTCTTCCAGGCCGGAATCGCCGAAGCCGATCCCGAGATCGCCGATGCCATCGGCAAGGAGCTGGTCCGCCAGCAGGACGGCATCGAGCTCATCGCCTCGGAGAACATCGTCAGCCGCGCCGTGCTGGAGGCGCAGGGCTCGGTGCTCACCAACAAGTATGCCGAGGGCTATCCCGGCCGCCGCTACTACGGCGGCTGCGAGTTCGTGGACGTGGCCGAGACGCTGGCCATCGAGCGCGTGAAGCAGCTCTTCGGCGCCGGCTTCGCCAATGTCCAGCCGCATAGCGGCGCCCAGGCCAACCAGGCCGTGTTCTTCTCGCTGATGCAGCCCGGCGACACCTTCATGGGCCTCGACCTCGCGGCCGGGGGGCATCTGACGCATGGCTCGCCCGCCAACCAGTCGGGCAAGTGGTTCAAGGTGGCGCCCTATACCGTGCGCCGCGAGGACCAGCTGATCGACATGGACGAGGTCGCGCGCATCGCCCGCGAGTCCCGCCCCAAGGTCATCGTCGCCGGCGGCTCGGCCTATGCCCGCCACTGGGACTTCGCCCGGTTCCGCGAGATCGCGGACGAGGTGGGCGCCTATTTCATGGTGGACATGGCGCATTTCGCGGGCCTGGTCGCCGGCGGCGCGCATCCCTCGCCGGTGCCGCATGCGCATGTCACGACCAGCACCACGCACAAGACGCTGCGCGGCCCGCGCGGGGGGCTGATCCTCACCAATGACGAGGCGCTCGCCAAGAAGATCAACTCGGCCGTCTTTCCCGGTCTCCAGGGCGGGCCGCTGATGCATGTCATCGCCGGCAAGGCCGTGGCCTTCGCGGAGGCGCTGCGCCCCGACTTCCGCGCCTATGCGCGCCAGGTGGTCACCAATGCCGCGACGCTGTCCGACAGCCTGAAGGCCCAGGGCTTCGGCATCGTGACCGGCGGCACGGACAATCACCTGATGCTGGTGGACCTGCGGCCGAAGAACCTCACCGGCAAGGATGCCGAGGCGGCGCTGAACCGCGCGCATCTCACCTGCAACAAGAACGCGATCCCCTTCGATCCGGCCAAGCCCATGGTGACCTCGGGCGTGCGGCTGGGCTCGCCGGCCGCGACCTCGCGCGGCTTCGGCGAGGCGGAGTTCCAGCAGGTGGCGAAGCTGATCGGCCGCGTGCTGGACGGGTTGGCCTCGGCGAATTCGGCCGAGGGCAATGCGGCGGTGGAGAAGTCGGTGGCCGAGGAAGTGAAGGCGCTTTGTGCCCGCTTCCCCATCTACTGAGGGCGCGCGATCTCCTGCTAGGATCAGCACGGGTTGAGAGAATCCGGCCGCACGTGCGGCCGGCGCGCCGCGACCGACCGCTGAGCTGGCGATCCATGACAGGGCGCGAAGCCAAGCCGGCGGAGCCGGCGCCCGGCGTTTGAGGGCGTAAAATGCGTTGTCCCTATTGCAGTAACGATGAGACCCAGGTGAAGGACAGCCGTCCTTCCGACGACGGCTCCTCCATCCGGCGGCGGCGCTTCTGCCCGGCCTGCGGCAATCGCTTCACGACCTTCGAGCGGGTGCAGCTGCGCGAGCTCACCGTGCTCAAGACCGACGGCCGCCGCGTCCCCTTCGACCGCGACAAGCTCGGCAAGTCCATCCGCATCGCCTGCCGCAAGCGGCCCATCGGCGACGACCAGATCGAGCGCCTGCTCAACGGCATCCAGCGCCGCCTCGAGATGGAGACGGATGCCGAGATCTCCTCGCGCCGCATCGGCGAGATGGTCATGGACACGCTGAAGGGCGTGGACCAGGTGGCCTATGTGCGCTTCGCCTCGGTCTACCAGAACTTCTCCGAGGCCAAGGACTTCCAGGCTTTCCTCGGCGGCCTGGACACTCCGTGACAAAGACGGGGCCCTGATGAGTGACGAGGCCCATATGCGGGCCGCGCTCCAGGTCGCGGCGCGGGGCCTCGGCAATACCTGGCCGAATCCCTCGGTGGGCTGCGTGCTGGTGAAGAACGGCGTGGTGATCGCCCGCGGCTGGACCCAGCCCGGCGGGCGGCCGCATGCCGAGGTGGAGGCCCTCACCCGTGCGGGCGAGGCCGCGCGCGGCGCCACCGCCTATGTGACGCTGGAGCCCTGCTCGCATCACGGCCGCACGCCGCCCTGCTGCGACGCGCTGATCCGCGCCGGCGTCTCCCGCGTCGTGGTGGCGCTGCGCGACCCGGACGGCCGGGTGGACGGGCGCGGGCTCGCGCGCCTGCGCGCGGCCGGGATCGCGGTCGAGGAGGGGCTGATGGGGGCGGAGGCCGCCGCGCTGAACGCCGGCTTCATCCGCCGTGTCACCCAGGGCCTGCCCATCGTCACCCTCAAGCTCGCCTCCACTCTGGACGGGCGCATCGCGACGGCCTCGGGCGAGAGCCGCTGGATCACGGGCGAGGGCGCCCGCCGCGCCGTCCATGCCCTGCGGGCCAGGCACGACGCCGTGATGGTGGGCAGCGGCACCGCCATCGCCGACGACCCCGAGCTCGACTGCCGCATCCCCGGCCTGGACCCCGTGCCCATGCTGCGTGTGGTGGCCGATGCCCGGCTGCGCCTGCCGCTGGGCTCGAAGCTGGTCGCCGGCGCGCGGTCCCAGCCGACCTGGGTGCTGACCGGCGCCGGCCATCGCCCGGCTAGCCTGACCCCCTTTATCGCGGCCGGCGTCGAGGTGGTGACGATCCGCCGCACCGCCGGCGGCGGGCTCCAGCCGCGCGCCATGCTCCAGGCGCTGGGCGCCCGGGGCGTGACCCGGGTGATGGTGGAGGGCGGCGCCAACCTCGCGGCCTCGCTGCTCAAGGCGGGGCTGGTGGACCGGCTGGTGTGGTTCCATGCCCCGGCCGCGCTGGGCGCGGAGGGGCTGGCAAGCCTCGGCAGCCTCGGAGTCGGGCCGCTTGCGGCCATGCCGCGCTTCCGCCTGCTGGACTCGCGGCGCCTGGGCGCCGACATCATGAGCGATTACGTGAAGGAATAGCGCATGTTCACCGGGATCATCACCGCCCTCGGCACGCTGCGCGAGGTCCTGCCGGTCGGCGGCGGCCACGACATGCGCCTGGTCATCGGCGTCTCGCCGGACTTCCTGACGGGCGCCGAGCTCGGCTGCTCCATCGCCTGCTCGGGCATCTGCCTGACCGCCGTGGAGCTGAACGGCGACAGCTTCGCCGTCGATGCCAGCGCCGAGACCCTCTCCCGCACCACCATGGGCGGCTGGAAGGCCGGGGACCGGGTCAACCTGGAGCGCAGCCTGAGGCTGGGCGACGAGCTGGGCGGCCATCTCGTCTCCGGCCATGTGGACGGGGTGGGGAGGGTGATCTCGGCCCTGCCGGAGAACGCCTCGGTCCGCTGGCGCTTCGGCGTGCCCGCCGATCTCGCGAAGCTCATCGCCGTGAAGGGCAGCATCGCGGTGGACGGGGTCTCGCTCACGGTCAACGAGGTTGACGGGGAGAGCTTCGGGGTCAACATCATCCCCCACACCACCGCCGTGACCAGCTTCGGCACGCTGCAGCCGGGCGACGGGGTCAACATCGAGATCGACACCCTGGCGCGCTATGTCGCCCGGCTCCTGGAGTTCCGTGCGTGAGCCTTGCCACCCGTACCACCACCTTCCACGACTTCATCACGCCCACCGAGGAGCTCCTCGAGGAGGCGCGCCGGGGGAAGATGTTCATCCTGGTCGACGACGAGGACCGCGAGAACGAGGGCGACCTCGTCATCCCCGCGCAATTCGCGACACCGGACGCGATCAACTTCATGGCCCGCTTCGCGCGCGGGCTGATCTGCCTCGCCATGACGCGGCCGCGGGTCGAGCAGCTCGGCCTGCCGCTGATGGCGCAGAGCAACGGCACGCGGCACCAGACGGCCTTCACCGTCTCCATCGAGGCGCGGGACGGCGTGACCACCGGCATCAGCGCCGCCGACCGGTCGCGCACGGTGGCCGTGGCCATCAACCCCGAGCTCTCGCGCGAGCACATCGTCACGCCCGGCCACGTCTTCCCGCTGGTGGCGCGCGACGGCGGCACGCTGGTCCGCGCCGGCCACACCGAGGCGGCGGTGGACTTCGCCCGCCTCGCCGGGCTGAACCCGGCCGGCGTGATCTGCGAGATCATGAACGACGACGGCACCATGGCCCGCCTGCCGGACCTGGTGCAGTTCGCCCAGCTGCACGGGCTGAAGCTCGGCACCATCGCCGACCTCATCGGGTATCGCCGCCGCACCGAGCGGCTGGTGCGCCGCGTCGAGGAGGGCGAGGTGGCCCATGCGGTGGGCGGCGACTGGCGCATCATCGTCTATGCCGGCGCGGTCGAGGGCGGCGAGCACATCGCGCTCATCAAGGGCGACATCACCGGGCCGCAGCCCGTGCTGACGCGCATGCACGCGGCGAGCATCCTCAACGACATGGTCGGCGGCCGCGGCATCCGCGAGCTGCACGGCGCCATGGAGGCGATCGCGGCCGAGGGGCGGGGCGTGGTCGTCATGCTGCGCGACTGGCGGCACGACGGCATCAGCCAGCAGATCCGCAAGCGCCGCAACGGCAAGGCCCAGCCGCAGCTGCGCGACTACGGCATCGGCGCGCATATCCTGGCGGATCTGGGGCTGAAGGACATCATCCGGCTCTCCAACAACCCGCGCCCGGTGGTCGGGCTGGAGGGCTGGGGTCTGCGCGTGGTCGAGACCCGGCCCGTGGTGGGAGAGAAGGCGTGAGCACCGTCGACGGACCGAAGCGCGACACCGTCCGCATCGAGGGGCCGGCGCCCCGGATCCTGCTGATCCAGGCGCCCTATTACGATCAGGTCGTGGGCGGCATGCGCCGCGGCGTCGAGCGCGTCGTCGCCGAGGCCGGCGGCGTGCTGGAAGTGGTGGACGTGGCGGGCGCCTTCGAGCTGCCGGCCGCGCTGCGCATGGCGCTGGACGCCATGGAGCACCCGGAGGAGCCGCCCCTCTGGGACGGCTTCGTGCTGCTGGGCTGCGTGGTGAAGGGCGACACGGACCATTACGACCACATCTGCCGCGAGGCCTGCTCGGGCGTGATGAGCGTGGCCGTGGGGACCGGGGCGGCCATCGGCTTCGGGTTGCTGACGGTCCACACCTTGCAGCAGGCGATCGAGCGCTCCAGCGACGACGGGCACAACAAGGGCGCCGAGGCGGCCCAGGCCGCTCTGCTCCAGGTCGCGCTGCGCCGCAAATGGCGCATGGCGTGAAGACCGTGACGAAGCTTCCGAAGCCCAATCCGGGCCGCCCGCGCACCGGCGCCCGCGTGGCCGCGGTGCAGGCGCTCTTCCAGGCCGAGCAGTCGGGCGACCCCATCGAGACGGTGCTGGACCAGTTCGTGCGCCATCGCCTCGGCGCCGTTCCGGGCCAGGAGGGCTTCGAGGACGGGCGCGTGGAGGAGGCGGACGTGCCGCTCTTCGCGCGCATCCTGCGCGGCGCCGCCACCGGCACCGAGGATCTGGACCAGGTGATCGCCTCCCATCTCGCCGCCGGCTGGGCGATGACGCGGCTGGACCCGGTGCTGCGCGCCATCCTGCGCGCGGCGGGCGGCGAGATGCGCGACATGGGCGGGCCGCCGGCGCGCGTCGTCATCAAGGAGTACATGGACATCGCCCATGGCTTCTTCGGCGGCGAGGAGCCGCGCTTCTGCAACGGCGTGCTGGACGCGATGGCGCGCGTGCTGCGGGCCGAGGAGTTCAACGGGGGGTGAGCCTGCCCCCGGAATTCTCCCTCATCGCGCGGCATTTCCTGCCGCTGGCGGCGGAGGGGGCCCTGGCGCTCTCCGACGACGCCGCCGTGCTCGACGCGCCTGCGGGCCAGCTGGTCCTGGCGGCGGATGCGATGGTGGCCGGCGTCCATTTCCTGCCGGACGACCCGCCGGAGACCATCGGCCGCAAGCTGCTGCGGGTGAACCTCAGCGACCTCGCGGCCATGGGCGCGGCGCCGCTCGGCTATCTGATGACCGTGGCGCTGCCGAAGGGCACGCCGCCGTTGTGGCTGGAAGGCTTCACCGCCGGGCTGGCGGCCGACCAGGCAGAATTCGGGCTTTCCGTCCTGGGTGGCGACACCGTCTCCACCCCGGGGCCGGTCACGCTCTCGCTCACCATCCTGGGCACCGTGCCGCCGGGGCAGGCGCTGCTGCGCCGGGGCGCCCGGGCGGGCGACGAGATCTGGGTCTCGGGGACCATCGGCGATGGGGCGCTCGGGCTGCGCGCCGCCCGGGGCAGGCTGGCGGATGACGGCTTCCTCGCCGGCCGCTACCGGCTGCCCCGGCCGCGCCTCGCCCTCGGCCAGGCGCTGCGCGGCGTCGCGCGGGCCGCCTTGGACGTGTCGGACGGCCTCGCCCAGGATTGCGGCCATCTCTGCCGCCTCGCGGATTGCGGCGCGGAGATCGAGGCCGCCGCGGTGCCGCTCTCGGACGGCGCGCGGGCCGCGCTGGCGGGTGACTCGGCGCTGCTGCCGCTGATCCTCACTGGCGGCGACGACTACGAGCTGCTCTTCGCCGCCGCCCCGGAGGACGCCCCCCGCGTGGCCGAGGCCGGCCGCGCCGCGCGCACGGCCGTCACCCGCATCGGGCGCTTCACGGCCGGCGCGACGGATGTGAAGCTGCTCGACCCGAACGGCCGCGAAATAAGCCTGCCGCGGGGGGGATGGAGCCACTTCTGAATGTCGGTTGAGAATCCTTCCGGGGATCGCGCGATGCGCGTCACGGTCTGGCGGCTGTTCTTCTGCCAGGCGCTGATGAACCTGACGATGATCGGCCAGGCCACCATGGGCGCCCTGATCGGTCGCAGCCTCTCCTCCGACATCGCGCTCGCGACGCTGCCCATGGCCATCCAGATGGCCGGCAGCATGACGGCCTCGATCCCGGCCTCCTACGTCTTCGCCCGCTGGGGGCGGCGGGCGGGCTTCCTCGCTGGTGCCGGCGTCTCGATCCTCGCCTCGGTGGCCTTCGGGCTCGGCGTCTATCACCAGGATTTCTGGGTCTATTGCCTGGGCGCGGCGCTCGCGGGGCTGAGCTGGGGCGTGGCGCAGCACTACCGCTTCGCCGCGGCCGAGGCGGCGACGCCGGCCTATCGCCCGCGCGCCATCGCGCTCGTCATGGCGGGGCCGGTCCTCTCCGCCCTCTTCGGGCCGGAGATCGTGAAGCACACGCACCAGGCCTTCCTGCCGCATGTCTTCCTGGGCACCTATATCGTGATGGGGCTGGTCCCGCTGGCGACCCTCGTGCTGCTGAGCGGGCTCAAGCTGCCGCCGCTGCCGGCCCGGGCCAAGGTTGCGACGCCGCTCGGCGACATCATCCGGCGCCCGACCTTCGTCACCGCCGTCGTCGCCGGCATGGTGGCCTATGGCACGATGAACCTCGCCATGACGGCGACGCCGCTGGAGATGCAGCTCTGCGGCTTCTCGATCAGCGATTCCTCGACGGTGGTGCAGCTGCATGCGCTGGCGATGTTCGCGCCCGGCTTCTTCACGGGGCGGCTGATCCAGCGCTTCGGCGTGCGGCCGGTCATCGTGGCGGGCGCGCTGCTCACGGCCGTCTGCGTCGTGGTGCTGCTCTCCGGCGAGACCTTCACGCATTTCGCCGTCGGACAGGCGGTGCTGGGGCTGGGCTGGAACTTCATGTTCGTGGGCGCGACCTCGCTGCAGGCGGCGAGCTACGCGCCGCAGGAGCGGGTGAAGGCGCAGGCGGCGAACGACTTCATCGTCTTCGGGACGGTGGCCTGCACGGCCTTCCTCTCGGGCTACGTGCATGCGCGCCTGGGCTGGAGCGTGCTGAACCTGACGCTGATCCCGCCGCTGGTGGCGGCGCTGGCGCTGCTGGCCTGGCAGAGGGCGCGGGGGACGGGCCGGGTGGCGGCTGCGGCGCGGTAACCCTCCGGCCGCAAGGCGGCCGGCGCCGCCCGCTCCACCTCCCGAGCTGCGGGACTCTCGCGCGGCGAAGGCCAGGCGGCGGAGCCGCCGCCCGCCGTTTGAGATGGGAACCCTCCGGCCGCAAGGCGGCCGGCGCCGCCCACCCGACCTTCCCGATCTGCGGGACTCTCGCGCGGCGAAGGCCAGGCGGCGGAGCCGCCGCCCGCCGTTTGAGGGCATAAAAAAAGAACGCCGGGGGTTTCCCCCCGGCGCCCGTCACGCGATCGCGTGTGAGGGAACTACTCCGCCGGCCTGTAGCCCGGCGCACGGACCGGCGCATGGTCCTCGGCGAAGAGGTCGCGGTCCTTCGTCTCCGGCACGAAGATCAGGCCGATGATGACCGTCGCGACCGCGAAGATGATCGGGTACCAGAGGCCGAAGTAGATATCGCCCGTGGCCGCGATCAGCGCGAAGGTCGTGGCCGGCAGCAGGCCGCCGAACCAGCCGTTGCCGATATGGTAGGGCAGCGACATGCCGGTGTAGCGGATGCGCGTCGGGAAGAGCTCCACGAGCGCGGCGGCGATCGGCCCGTAGACCATGGTCACGTAGATCACCAGGATGAACAGGATCCCGATGATCATCCCCGGCTGCTGGCGGAAGATGTCGAAGGGATGCGCCATCCGCACGACCGAGGGGTTGGCCGCCGGCGGGAAGCCGGCCGCGGTCAGCGCCGTGGTAAGCTCGCGGGTGAAGGTCGCGCGGGCCGCCGCCACGCCCGTGCCGGCCTGGTTGGCGTCGAAGGAGGTCACGCTGGAATTGCCGACACGGACCACCGCGGGCGAACCGGCCGGTCCGGTCTCGGTCCGGTAGGGGATGGACAGCCCGGCGAGCGCCGCCTTGGCGATGTCGCAGGAGGTGGTGAAGGTCACCGTGCCGGTCGGGTTGAACTGGAAGTTGCAGTCGCCGGGCGCGGCGACGACGGTCACCGGGATGGTCTGCTGGGCCTGGTAGAGCGCCGGGTTCGCCTCCCGCGTCATCATCTGGAAGAGCGGGAAGTAGGTCAGCGCGGCGAGCGCGCAGCCCAGCAGGATGATCGGCTTGCGGCCCACCTTGTCGGACAGCCAGCCGAAGAAGATGAAGCCGCCGGTGCCCAGGATCAGCGACCAGGCGATCAGCAGGTTCGCCGTATAGCCGTCCACCTTCAGGATGCTCTGCAGGAAGAACAGCGCGTAGAACTGGCCCGTGTACCAGACGACGCCCTGGCCCATGGTCAGGCCGAAGAGGGCGATGAGCGCGATCTTGGCGTTCTTCCACTGGCCGAAGGCCTCGGCAAGCGGCGCCTTGGAGCCGGTGCCCTCCGCCTTCATCTTCTGGAAGGCCGGGCTCTCCTGCAGCTGCAGCCGGATCCAGACCGAGATGCCGAGCAGCACGATCGAGAGCAGGAAGGGAATGCGCCAGCCCCAATCGGCGAAGGCCGCCTCGCCCAGCGCCGTGCGGGTGAAGAGGATCACCAGTAGCGAGAGGAAGAGGCCCATGGTGGCCGTGGTCTGGATCCAGCTCGTGTAGAAGCCGCGCCGGCCGGGGGGCGAGTGCTCGGCCACATAGGTCGCGGCGCCGCCGTACTCGCCGCCGAGCGCCAGACCCTGCAGCAGGCGCAGGATGATGAGGATGACCGCGGCCGTGATGCCGATCTGGTCGGAGGTGGGGAGGATGCCGACGATGAAGGTCGAGGCGCCCATGATGACGATGGTGACGAGGAAGGTGTATTTGCGCCCGACGAGGTCACCCAGGCGGCCGAAGACGAGCGCGCCGAAGGGACGGACCAGGAAGCCGGCG
Source organism: Roseococcus sp. SYP-B2431 (assembly GCF_004336745.1). Lineage (GTDB taxonomy): Bacteria > Pseudomonadota > Alphaproteobacteria > Acetobacterales > Acetobacteraceae > Roseococcus. The sequence continues at coordinate 15,985 of NZ_SJXD01000028.1, read as the reverse complement.
GCGAAGGCCAGCAGCGCGAAGATGTTGCGCGTGTTCGGGTCGAACTGGCTGAAGAACTTGGCGCCGATGATCACGGCCAGGCTGCCGTAGAGGTAGAAGTCGTACCATTCGAAGACGGTGCCCAGCGAGGAGGCGAAGATCACCTTCTTCTCGCCGGGCGTCATGGGCCTCGCGGCCCCCCCTGCTTGTGCGGACATTCCCAACCCTTTCTTGGCGGCCACTCGGCCGTGATGCACGCCTCGACGCGCTCGGAGCGCCCAGGTCGCTCTTTCCCTTCTGCCCGTCCCGGCCGGGCCGGATCAACTTAACGATTAATGAAGTTTCCGTAATTTATTCTAGTAACGGGATATTCTGCAATCGAGAATAGCTGGCCGGTACGAGGCGGAAAAACCCGCAGAGGGAGCCCAAACAGGACTTCGCCCCGAGGGCAGATTGCGATTTCGCCATGTCGCCGTGGAATATATCCCCTTTTGGTAATCTGAACCGCACTGGCTTCCCATGGCTGGAGGCTGCGTCAAAGGCACCCCGCCGCCCGCGCCCGGGCGCGCACCAGAGCCAGAACCACGCGGCAGGTCGGCGCAGGAAGTCCGGTTAGCCCGGCGAATTCCAGGATGACGCCCAGCAACGCCTCGATCTCCATGGGCCGTCCGCGCTCCAGGTCCTGCAGCATGGAGGTGCGGTGCGCGCCCACCTCGGCGGCGCCGGCGATGCGCTTGTCCACGTCGATGGCGAAGCGCACGCCCAGCGCCTCGCCGATTGCCTGGGCCTCCAGCATCATGTCCCGGGCCACCCCGCGCTGGCCGGGGTCGCCGGTGAGCGCGTCGAGCGTGCTGGAGGTGAGCGCGCTGATCGGGTTGAAGGCCAGGTTGCCCCAGAGCTTCACCCAGATCTCGTCGCGGATCCGGGGCCGGATCGGCGCCTTGAACCCGGCGGCGATCAGCGAGGCGGCCACGGCCTCGATGCGCGGCGTGCGGACCCCGGACGGCTCGCCCAGGGTGAAGCGGTCGCCATAGCCGTGCGCGATCACCCCGGGCTCCACGACCTCGGCCGCCGGATAGACGATGCAGCCGATGGCGCGCTCGGGCGGCAGCAGGCGCGAGACCTCGCCGCCGGGATCCACGCTTTCGACCCGGCGGCCCTCATGCGCGCCCCCGATGCCGTGGAAGTACCACCAGGGAATGCCGTTCACGGCCGAGACGACGGCCGTCTCGGGCCCGAGCAGCGGCTGCATCTGCGCCGCCGCCGAGGGCAGGGCATGCGCCTTCAGCGTGACGATCACCGCATCCTGCGGCCCCGCCTCCCCGGCGGTGGCGACGCAGCGCGGGTGGACGACGGTCTCCGCGCCGTCGCTGATCAGCCTGAGGCCGCGCTCCTGCATCGCGGCCAGATGCGGCCCGCGCGCGATGATGGTGACCTCGGCCGACTGCGCGGCGGCAAGGCGGGCCGCCATGAGGCCGCCGATGGCGCCGGCTCCGAAGACGCAGATGCGCATGTGATTCTCCTGCCCTGGGGTGCGAGGGCTCTGCCCCTCGTTCGTCTCCCCTTCAAGTCACAGGCTGAGCCCCAGCTTCTCGGCCAGCCCGATCCGCATCAGCTTCCCCGTCGCGCCTTTCGGGATCTCCGCCAGGAAGACCACCTTCCGCGGCACCTTGAACTCCGCGAGGTGCAGCGCCGCGAAGTCGCGCAGCTCGCGCTCGGTGAGGGCGGTGCCCTCGCGCAGCACCACCGCCGCGCCGATCTCCTCGCCCAGCTTGCCGTGCGGGATGGCGAAGCAGAGCGCCTGGGCCACGCAGGCATGGCCGGAGAGCACGCCGTCCACCTCCAGCGGGCTCACCTTCTCGCCGCCGCGGTTGATGATCTCCTTGAGGCGCCCGGTCAGCCGAAGGTAGCCCTCGGCGTCGAGCACCCCCTGGTCGCCGGTGCGGAACCAGCCGCGGGTGAAGGCCTTGGCATTGGCCTCCGGATTGGCCTCGTAGCCGGCCGTCACGTTGGGGCCGCGGATCACCACCTCGCCCTCCTCGCCGCGCGGCAGGAGGGTGCCGCCGTCGTCCATGATGCCCACCTCGGGCCCCGCGGCCAGGCCGACCGCGCCCGGCTTGCGGGCGCCGCGCAGCGGGTTGGAGGCCATCTGGTGGGCGGCCTCCGTCATGCCGTAGCTCTCGACCAGCGGGCAGCCGAAGGCCGCCTCCATTTGCTGCATGACCGGCCCGGGCAGCGAGGCCGAGGAGGAGCGGATGAAGCGCAGCCTCGCCTGCGCGATGGTCTCGGCGTTGCGTTCGGCGCGGCCGAGGATCGCCTGGTGCATGGTGGGCACGGCCGTGTACCAGCTCGGCCGCTCCTCCTCGAGCCAGCGGTAGAAGCGCAGCGCGTCGAAGCCCGGCGTGCAGCAGACGGCGCCGCCGGCGGCGGCGCTCGACAGCACGGCCGCGATCAGCCCGTGGATGTGGAAGAGCGGCATGATGTTGAGGCAGCAATCGGCCGGCGAGAGCTCCAGCGTGGCGCCGATATGCCCGGCCGAGGCGGCGATGTTGGCCTGGCTGAGCGGCACGATCTTGGGCCGCGCCGTGGTGCCGGAGGTGTGCAGCACCAGCGCCTCGTCCTCCGCCTGTGCCATGCCGGGCCGTGCCGCGGCACCGGTGCCGCCACCCTCCAGGGCGAAGCTGCCCGCGGCCTCGCCGGGGATCAGCTCCAGGACCGCGATGCCCAGCCCCTCGGCCACCGCCCGCGCGGGCGTCTCGACCCCGCGCTGAAGCACGATGGCCCGGGCCCGGAGGTCTTCGAGATAGAAGGAAAAATCCTCGGCGCGATAGGCGGGGTTGAGCGGCGCGGTGGAGGCGCCGGCGGCGAGGCAGAGAAAGGCCGCCGCCATCTCGGGCCCGTTGGGCAGCACGATCGCCACCCGGTCGCCCCGGCCGATGCCGCGGGCGTTCAGCGCGGCGACGGTGTCCCGCGCGAGGGCGCGCAGGGCGCCATGGCTGAGATAAGGGCGCCCATGGGGTTGGAGGGCGGGGGCACGAATCGCCGGCGCGTCGTCCTCGCCGCGCCGCAGCAGGGCTTCCATGGTGCGTGCCGCACTCATCCGGAGCGTCTCCCGATTGTTCTTTCGGGGATCGTGCGCCATCCGGCGACGGACGGGAAGCGATCGTTTCGTCTCGGCGAATCGCGCTATCCTGTCATCCATGGATCAATGGCTGCGCTGGACCCTCCGCATGTCCCAGTGGCTGCGCCGCCCGCCCTCGCGGCGCAGGCTGATCCTCATGGGCGTGGCGGTCGCGCTCTGCCTGATCGTCTTCGCCTTCGAGCGGCTTTACGGCTGGCCGTCCTGGATGACGGTGAACGGGCGCATGCCGCGCGTCCCGCGTCCCCTGTGACGGATCAGCGCAGCCCCAGGACGTCGTTCATGCCGTAGAGCCCCGGCGTCCGGCCTTGCAGCCAGAGTGCGGCGCGCACCGCGCCCGTCGCATAGGCACGCCGGTCGAAGCTGCGATGGGTGAGCGCGATGTGCTCGGAGCCCGCGGCGAAGAGCAGCGTGTGCTCGCCCACCACCTGGCCGCCGCGCAGCGCGGCGAAGCCGATCGTGCCGGTCCCGCGCGCGCCGGTATGGCCGTCCCGCCCGCTCTCGCGCCCGGCCTCCTCCAGCGTGGTGCCGCGACCCTTGGCCACGGCGCGGCCCAGGGCGACGGCGGTGCCGGAGGGCGCGTCCACCTTCTGGCGGTGATGCATCTCGACGATCTCGGCGTCGTACTGCGCGGCGGGCAGGGCGGCGGCCAGCTTCTCGGCCATGGCGAGCACGAGGTTCACGCCGGTCGCGAAATTCGCGGCATAGACGATGGGAGCGCGCCGCGCGGCCTCGGCCACCGCCTTCTCCTCCCCGGCGGAAAGCCCCGAGGAGCCCAGAACCAGCCCCTTGCCCAGCTCCGCCGCCAGCGCGGCGTGGACCGGCGCGGCATGGGCGTGGGTGAAGTCGATCACCACGTCGCTGTCCTGGAACAGCGCGCGCGGATCGTCGCCGCGCCGCGTGCCGCCCGCCAGCGTCGCGCCCGCGGCGGCGGCCTCCTCGGAGAGCAATTGACCCATGCGGCCGGCGATGCCGGCGATGCCGATGCGGAGGCTCATTCCCGTTCCTTCCTCGATGGCAACGTCATGGAACGGGCCGGCCCGCCAAGGCAACCCCGCTTCCGCGCGGGCGTTCTTCCGGCAAGGCAAACAGGAAGGGATGACACCATGGTGGATACCATCCATCAGCCGACCACCGCGGACCTCACCGAGGACACGGACGGCTATCTCGTCGCCGCCGGCAAGGTGAACGGCGTCTCGGTCTATGGCGCCGATCGCGAGCGCATCGGCCATATCGAGGATCTGATGATCGACAAGCGCGCCGGCACCGTCGAATACGGCGTGCTGCATTTCGGCGGCTTCCTCGGCCTGGGGTCCAAGCACTACGCCGTGCCATGGCGCATGCTGCGCTACGACAACCAGCTGGAAGGCTTTGTCGTGGACAACATCACCAAGGCGCGGCTGGACAATGCGCCGGTCTACGAGCCGGTGGGCGTCCGCGACTGGACCATGGTCGACAACTACTGGGGCATGTAGCGCCCCGGCTTCTCCGGAACGCGAGGCGGCCGGTTCCTTCGGGAACCGGCCGTTTTCGCGTCAGCTGCGATCGGCCATCAAGCTTCAGCGCGCCAGCCCGTCCCAGAATTCCTTCACCTTGGCGAAGAAGCCCTCGTTCTCGGGCGAATGCTTGCCGCCCTTCTCCGCCTCGGCCTCGAAGGCCTCCAGCAGCTCGCGCTGACGGGCCGACAGGGCCTGGGGCGTCTCCACCACGACCTGCACATACATGTCGCCCCGCGCCGCGCTGCGCAGGACGGAGAATCCCTTGCCGCGGAGGCGGAAGTTGTCGCCCGTCTGCGTGCCCGCCGGAATCTTCACCGCCGAGCGGCCGCCGTCGATGGAGGGCACCTCCACGCTGGCGCCGAGCGCCGCCTGCGTCATGCGCAGCGGCACGCGGACCATGATGTTGGGTCCCTCGCGCTGGAAGATCGGGTGCGGCTTCACGCCGATATCGACGTAGAGATCGCCGGCCGGCGCTCCGCGCAGCCCGGCCTCGCCCTCGCCGGAGAGGCGAATGCGGTTGCCGTCCTCCACGCCCGCGGGGATGGAGACGTTCAGCGTGCGGTCGCGCTGCACGCGGCCCGCGCCATGGCAGACCTTGCACGGGTTCTTGATGATCTTGCCCGAGCCCGAGCAGGTCGGGCAGGTGCGCTCGATCAGGAAGAAGCCCTGCTGCGCCCGCACCTTCCCCGAGCCCCGGCAGGTGCCGCAGGTCTGGGCGCTGGCGCTGCCGCCCTCGGCCCCCGAGCCGGTGCAGGCCTCGCATTGCACGGAGGAGGGGACGCGGATCGGCTTCTTCACGCCGGCGAAGGCCTCCTCCAGCGTGATCTCGATCTCCTGGCGCAGGTCGGCGCCGCGGCCGCTGTTCTGGCGCCCGCCGCTGCGGCCGCTGAAGCGGCCGAACATCTCCTCGAAGATGTCCTCGAAGCCGCCGCCCTGACCGAAGGGGCTGCCGCCGCCCCCGCCGCCATTCTCGAAGGCGGCGTGGCCGTAGCGGTCATAGGCCGCCCGCTTCTCGCCGTCCTTCAGGATCTCATAGGCCTCGCTGACCTCCTTGAACCGCGCCTCGGCCCTGTCGTCGCCGTGGTTGCGGTCGGGATGGTACTGCATCGCAAGCTTGCGATAGGCCTTCTTGAGGTCGTCCTCGGTCGCGTCGCGGCCGACGCCGAGCACCTCGTAACAATCGCGCTTGGCCATGTTCTCGCCCTACCCGAAACGAAGTGGCGCCCGGGCCATCGCTGGCCCGGGCGCGAAGATGTGGAGGATGCTGCCGTGCAACCTCAGCTCTTCTTCTTCTTCGGATCGACTTCTTCGAACTCGGCGTCCACGACCTTGTCGTCCGGCTTGGCCTGACCCGTGGGCCCAGCCTCGGGCTGCGGCGACGCCTGCTCCGTCTTGTACATGGCCTCGCCGATCTTCATCGACGCCTGGCCGAGCTTCTCGGTCGCGGCGTTGATGGCGTCGAGGTCGCCGCCCTCCATGGCCGCGCGGGCCTCGGAGATGGCGGCCTCGGCGGCGGCGCGCTCCTCGGCCGGCACCTTGTCGCCGTTCTCGCGGATGGTCTTCTCGGTCGAATGCACCAGCGTGTCGAGCTGGTTGCGGGCCTCGACCGACTCGCGGCGCTTCTTGTCGGCCTCGGCATTGGCCTCGGCGTCGCGCACCATCTTCTCGATATCGGCGTCCGACAGGCCGGACTTGGCCTGGATCTTGATCTGCGTCTCCTTGCCGGTGGCCTTGTCCTTCGCCGAGACGCTCACGATGCCGTTCGCGTCGATGTCGAAGGTCACCTCCACCTGGGGCACGCCGCGCGGCGCGGGCGGGATGCCCTGAAGGTCGAAGTTGCCGAGCAGCTTGTTGTCCGCCGCCATCTCGCGCTCGCCCTGGAACACCTTGATGGTGACGGCCGTCTGGTTGTCGTCCGCGGTGCTGAAGGTCTGCGACTTCTTGGTCGGGATGGTCGTGTTGCGGTCGATCAGGCGCGTGAACACGCCGCCCAGCGTCTCGATGCCCAGCGAGAGCGGGGTCACGTCGAGCAGCAGAACGTCCTTCACGTCGCCCTTGAGCACGCCGCCCTGGATCGCCGCGCCGATGGCCACGACCTCGTCGGGGTTGACGTTGCGCGCGGGCTCCTTGCCGAAGAGGTTCTTCACCGCCTCGATGACCTTGGGCATGCGCGTCATGCCGCCGACGAGGATGACCTCGTCCACCTCGCCCGCCGTCAGGCCGGCATCGCCCAGGGCCTTCTTCACCGGCTCCAGCGTGCGCTGGACCAGGTCGTCCACCAGCGCCTCGAGCTTGGCGCGGGTGAGCTGCATCACGAGGTGCTTCGGACCCGAGGCATCGGCCGTGATGAAGGGCAGGTTGATCTCGGTCTGCTTGCTGGAAGACAGCTCGATCTTGGCCTTCTCGCCGGCTTCCTTCAGGCGTTGCAAGGCGAGCTTGTCGCCGCGCAGGTCGATGCCGTTCTCCTTCTTGAACTCGTCCGCGAGGTAGTCGATCACCCGCTGGTCGAAGTCCTCGCCGCCGAGGAAGGTGTCGCCATTGGTGGACTTCACCTCGAAGACGCCGTCGCCGATCTCCAGGATCGAGACGTCGAAGGTGCCGCCGCCGAGGTCATAGACCGCGATGGTGCCGGCCGTCTTCTTGTCCATGCCATAGGCGAGCGCCGCGGCCGTCGGCTCGTTGATGATGCGAAGCACCTCGAGGCCCGCGATGGCGCCGGCCTCCTTGGTCGCCTGGCGCTGGGCGTCGTTGAAATAGGCCGGCACCGTGATGACGGCCTGCGTGACCTTCTCGTTGAGATAGGCCTCGGCCGTGTCCTTCATCTTGGTGAGGATATTGGCGCTGATCTGCTGCGGCGCGTATTTCTTGCCGTCCACCTCGACCCAGGCGTCGCCGTTGTCGGCCTTCACGATGCTGAAGGGGGCGAGGCCCTTTTCCTTCTGCACCATGGCGTCGTCGAACTTGCGGCCGATGAGGCGCTTGACGGCATAGAGCGTGTTGTTGGGGTTGGTGACGGCCTGGCGCTTGGCGCTCTGGCCGACGAGGCGCTCGCCGTTCTTGGCGAAGGCGACCATGGAGGGGGTGGTGCGCGTGCCCTCCGCATTCTCGAGGACCTTGACCTCGCCGCCTTCCATGATGGCGACGCAGGAATTCGTGGTACCGAGGTCGATACCGATGACTTTGCTCATACACCTGCTCCTATGCGGCGGCTCATTCCGGCCCTGACAGGCACCGGGCAAAGCCCCTGGCAGCCCGCGCCCCATGCGCGGCCCTTCGTTACGTGCCCATGTATTGAGCAGCGGGGCCCTGGACAAGATGGGACGAGCGAGTTTCGCAGAAGAAGGCGCGCTGTGGCCGTCAAGCCTCCGATCGCGCGGCGCGCCTGCAGGGGAGCCCAATTTTTTCCTTCACAAATATAGGTATTCCGCATATGATCCGGTCATGGACGAGATAGACCGGAAGATCGCCATCGCCGTCCAGCAGGATGGCGCTGCGGGCCTCTCCGACCTCGCCAAGGTCTCGGGGCTCTCCGTCTCCGCGACGGCAGAGCGGGTGAAGCGGCTGGAGGAGCGGGGGGTGATCCGCGGCTGGCACGCCGCGCTGGACCCCGCCGAGGTGGGCTGCCCGCTGCTGGCCTTCCTGCGTGTGGCGATGCGGCCCGGCAAGGAGGAGATCGCCTTCCGCCGCGCCATCCGCAAGCTGGATTCCGTGCTGGAGTGCCACCAGCTCACCGGCGAGTGGTCCTATCTCGTGAAGCTGCGCGTGGCCGATATCCGCGCGCTCGACACGATCCTCGCCGAGGAGATCCGGCCGCTGGCGGGCATCGAGCGCTTGGCCGTCGAGGTCGCCATGGCCTCGGTGAAGGAGACGGCGCTGCTGCCCGTCGCGCATCAGCCGGAGGAGGAGACTTAGCCGTCCCTCCCGCCTAGGCTCCCCCCAAACAAGGGAGGCCGTCATGTCACATCCATTCCCACGCCGGACGGCGCTGGCGGGCGCCGGGCTGGCAGGAACCGGCTTGTCCGACACGGGGCGGGCCCAGGCGCCGCTGCGGCTGACGCTCGCCACCGCCACGCCGGGCGGCGGCTTTCCAGCCTATGGCGCGGCCTTCGTGGCCGCCATCGCCGCGGCCGATCCCACCATCGCCATCGAGCCCCGCAACACGGCAGGCAGCCTCGAGAATGTGCGCCTGCTGCGCGAGGGGGCCGTCGATCTCGGCCTGGTGGCCGGCGAGACGGCGACCGAGGCCCTGGCCGCCGGCATCGGCACGACCCTGCTCGCCGCGATGTACGCGCAGCCGGGGCTTTTCGGCCTGCGGGGCGATTCCCCGATCCGCTCCATCGCCGAGCTGCGCGGCCAGCCGGTCGCCTGGGGCGCGCGGGGCTCGGGCTTCGTGGTGCTGGCGCGGCAGGTGATGGCCGGGCTCGGCCTCGACATCGAGCGCGATTTCTCGGCCGTCCTGCTCGACCGCGCGGGGGACGGGCCGGCGATGGTCATGGACGGGCGCGTGGCCGCGCTCTGGGGCGGCGGCGCGGGCTGGCCCGGCTTCGTGACGCTGGCGGGGCAGGGCGGCCGCTTCCTCGCGCCGGACGAGGCGGAGCGGGCGCGCATCCTCGCCGCCGATCCGCGGCTGCGGCCGACGTCGCTGCCGGCGGGAAGCTATCCGGGGCAGACGGCGCCCATCGCCTCGGTGGGGACCTGGAGCCTCGTGCTGGCGCGGCCGGGGCTGGAAGAGGAGGCCGGCTTTCGCGTGGCCCGCGCGCTGCATGCGGCCCGCGCGGACCTCGCGGCCCGGCTCGCCCAGGCCGCCGAGACGACGGCGGAGAACACGGCCGCGGCCGTCGCCGATCCGGCGCTGATCCATCCGGGCGTCCGGCGCTTCGTGCGCGAGCGGGGCCTGCCCGGCTGAGCAGGGAGGGGCGGCGTTCGCGCTGGCGGGAACTGGTCAGCCCGAGCGGGGCGCCGATAGATTGACCTGGGGGCCAAGCCCCCAAGCATGACAGGGAGTGTCCATGGACATCCGCGACTGCCCCGGCCCCGATCCCCATCCGCGCAAGCCCGCCATGGCCCTGCCGGAGGGCGCCTGCGACACGCATTTCCACGTTTTCGACGCAGCCCGTTATCCCTACCAGGCCGCGCGGGGCTACACGCCGCCGGACAACGACATCGGCGTGGCCCTGGCGCTGCACGATCAGCTCGGCCTTTCGCGCGGCGTGGTGATCCAGGCGAGCGTGCACGGCACCGACAACCGCGCCGTGCTCGACGCCGCCTCCGCCCATCCCGACCGTCTGCGCGCCATCGTCGCCGTCGCCGAGGGCGTCACCGAGGCCGAGATCGCCGCCATGCACGCCAAGGGCGCGCGCGGCATCCGCGTGAACCTGGTGGATCGCGGCGGCATGCCCTTCCGCTCGCTGGATGCGCTGGCCGAGGTCGCGGAGGTGCTGCGGCCCTTCGGCTGGCATGTCGAGCTGCTGGTGCATGTGGAGGAGATGGCGGCCGAGCTCCGCAAGCTCGCGGAGACCATGCGGCTGCCCATCTCGGTTGGGCATATCGGCTACACCAAGGTGGCCAAGGGCGGGATCGACCACCCCGGCTACCGCGAGTTCCTGGCGATGCTGCGCGACGGGCTGCTCTGGGTGAAGCTGACGGGGCTCGCCCGCATCTCGGCCGAGCCGGAATTTCCCTACGCGGACACGGCGGGGATGGCGCGGGCGGTCATCGAGGCGGCGCCGGACCGCGTCCTCTGGGGCAGCGACTGGCCGCATGTGAGCCACTTCCAGGGCGTCATGCCGAATGACGGCGACGTGCTGGGGCTGCTGGCCCAATGGGCGCCGGAGGAGGCGCTGCGCCGGCGGATCCTGCGCGACAATCCGGCGAGGTTCTACGGATTCTGAGGCGCGCGGCGCGCGGCCTTCACCGCACGCAGCGCAGCTGGAGGTGGCCGCGCAGCTCCTCGTCGGTGACCAGCGTGCCGCGGGGCAGCGTGCCGACGAGATAGGTGCCGCGCGCCTGCGTCTCCAGCGTGCGCCACTGGTTCACGGCGGGCATCTGCACGTTGGGGGCCGTGAAGTTCATGACGAAGGCGGCCGAGCGCGGCGTGCGGTTCTGCAGCGTCACGGTGATCGACAGCCGCCCGCTTTCATGGGCGCCCGTCAGCTCCCGGGCGATGCCGACGAAGGACAGGATGCCGGCCGCGACGCATTCCACCTCCGCCGGGGGGGGCTGCTGCGGCGGCGACAGCCCCTGCGCCAGCGCCGGCGGCGCGCCGATCGTCAGGACGGCGAGGAGGGCAAGGCGGCGCATCGATCTTCTTCTCCGGAGCACAGGCTGTGCGAAGCGGCGCGCTTCGTCCAGCCCGGGACATTCCAGAAAGACACCCATGAGGTGACACGCCGCCTCATGGCCGCTGCCCATGGAACGGCACGAATTTCCAGCATGAGGTGAGCGTCGCCTGTCCCGGACCCGATCTCGAAGGCCGCCGCCTATCCGCGCAGCGTGGCACCCACCGCCTTGGCCGCCGCCGCGACGATCCTGGCCGCGACGACCTCGATCTCGGCATCCGTCAGCGTCTTGTCGCGCGGCTGCAGCGTCACCTGGACGGCGAGGCTGACCTTGCCCTCCGGCAGGCGATCGCCGGCATAGCGGTCGAAGAGGACCACCTCGGTGATGAGCGTGCGCTCCACGGCGGAGACGGCGCGCAGCAGCTTGTCCGCCGGCGCGTCGGCGTCCACGAGGAAGGCGAAGTCGCGCCGCACCGGCTGGAAGGCGGAGAGTTCCGGCGCGGATTTCTTGCGGCGCTTGGGCTCGGGGATGGCGTCGAGGAAGATCTCGAAGCCCACCGCGCCGGCCGGCACGTCGAGCGCGGCGCAGAGGCCCGGATGCAGCTGGCCGAACTGCGCCAGCACCACCTTCGGCCCCTGGCGCAGCACGCCCGAGCGGCCAGGGTGGTAATGGCCCGGCGCGTCGGCCGTGACCTGGAGCGCGGCCATCGGCACGCCCAGCGCCTCCAGCACGGCGAGCACGTCGCCCTTGGCGTCCAGCGCGTCCAAGGGGCGCGCGGGCGAGGCCCAGTTCGCGGGCGAGCTGCCGGCGCGCAGCCCGCAGGCGATGGCCAGCTGCCCCGCCGGCGAGGTGTCGCGATAGCCGCCGCCGACCTCGGACAGCGCCACATCCGCGAAGCCGCGCGCGGCGTTCCGCGCGGCGGCCATGGCGAGGGAGGCGAGCGGCGTCGGCCGCATCTGGTCGAGGTCCGAGGCGATCGGATTTTCCAGATGCAGCGCCTCGGGCGTCTCGCCGAACATCGCGGCGATGCGGGTCTCCAGGAAGCCGTAGGTCACGGAATCCTGCATTCCGCGCGCGGCCAGCACCCGGCGCGCGAGCACGGCGCGCACCTGCTTCGGCTCCAGCGAGGGCAGGGGCACGGGCGAGGCGACCGGCAGCGAGACCGAGGGCACCGCGTCCAGCCCGCCGAGGCGCAGCACCTCCTCGATCAGGTCGCATTCGGCCTCGACGGCGGCACAGCCTTCGGCGGCGACGCGCGCGCGCTCGGGGTCGAGCCTGGGATCCTGGTCGAGCACGATGTGGGCGGCGATGTCGTTGCGCCAGGGCGGCACGGCGACGGTCAGGCGATCGGCGCCGCGGGCGGTGACGGTGAAGCCCAGACGCTCCAGTCGTCCCTCGGCCTCGTGCGGCGGCAGCATCAGCCCGCCGAGCTCCGCGAGGCGGGGGAGGCGCAGCGTGGCCTCACGGCGCCAAAGCGGCTCGGAGCCGGCCTCGCTGACGGTGGAGGGCTCGCCCCCGCAGAGCTCGACGATCATGGCCGTGGCGGCGTCCAGCGCCGCCGGCAGCATCGCCTGGTCGAGGCCGCGCTCGTTGCGGGCGCGGGCGTCGGTGAAGATGTTGTGCCGCCGGCCGCTGAGCGCGATGCGCACGGGGTCGAAGAGGGCGCATTCGATGAAGACCTCGGTGGTCGTCTCGTCGCAGCCGGAGGGCTCGCCGCCGAGGATGCCGCCCAGCGCCTCGGGGCCGGCCGCGTCGGCGATGATGCCGTCCTCGTCCGTCAGGGCGTAGGTCTTGCCGTTGAGGCCGTGCAGCTCCTCGCCCGCCCGCGCCATGCGCATGGAGAGCGTCGAGCCCTTCACCTTCGCCACGTCGAAGACATGCAGCGGGCGGCCGAGGGCGAAGGTGAACCAGTTGGTCACGTCCACCAGCGCGGAGATGGGGCGCAGGCCGATGCCCGTCAGCCGGTCCTGCAGCCATTGCGGCGAGGGGCCGTTCTTCACGCCCCGGATCGCGCGGCCGACCACCCAGGTGCAGGCGCGCGGATCCTCGATCTGCCAGCGCAGCGGCGTCTCATAGACCGAAGCGATCTTGGGCGCGGACCAGGGCTTCAGCGTGCCGAGCCCGGCGGCGGCGAGGTCGCGCGCCACGCCGCGGATGGCCAGGGCGTCGCCGCGGTTGGGGGTGACCTTGATCTCGAGAATGGGATCGTCGAGGCCAGCGTAATCCACGTAGCGCGAGCCGATCGCCGCGTCTTCCGGCAGCTCCACGATGCCGGAATGGTCGTCGCCGAGGCCCATCTCCCGCTTGGAGAGCATCATGGCCTCGGACTTCACGCCGCGGATCTCGCCGACCTTGAGCGTGACGTCGGTGCCGGGGATGTAGTCGCCGGGCAGGGCGGCCACGCCGACGAGGCCCGTGCGCGCATTGGGCGCGCCGCAGACCACGGAATATTCACGCCCGTCGCCGAGATCGACGCGCAGCTGGCGCAGGCGGTCGGCATTGGGGTGCTGCACGGCCTCGATCACGCGGGCGATGCGGAAGGAGGCGAGCGCGGCGGCCGCGTTCTCGATGCCTTCGACCTCGATGCCGATGGCGTTGAGCGTCGTGGCGATCTCATCGACCGAAGCGTCGGTGTCGAGATATTCCTTGAGCCAAGACAACTGAAACTTCATCGGCCTGCTCCAGCCTCGAGAGAATGGCGCGCGAACAGCGCGCCCGCCGCCCCACCGACCGTGATCGTCGGCGCGACAATGCTGCGGCGAAGCCAAGGCCGCGGATGCGGCCGCCCGGCGTCTGAGGGCGCAAAAAACATCTTCAAACCCCTTCGTGCAGCGAAGGGGTTTGAAGAGGGCTGGTGCCGTAATGGCTCAGCCAGCGCGTATCGGCCTCGAAGAAGGGGCGCAGGTCGGCCATGCCATGCTTCAGCATGGTGATGCGCTCGATGCCCATCCCGAAGGCGAAGCCCTGCCACTCGCGCGCGTCCAGCCCGCAATTGGCCAGCACGCGCGGATGCACCATGCCGCTGCCCAGGATCTCCAGCCAGTCGGTGCCCGCGCCCAGCTCGCCCGTCTTCCGGTTCCAGCCGATATCGACCTCCATGGAGGGCTCGGTGAAGGGGAAGTAGCTGGAGCGGAAGCGCACCGGCAGGGTGGCGATGCCGAAGAAGGCGCGCAGGAAGTCGGTCAGGCAGCCCTTGAGATGGCCGAGGGTGATGCCCCGGTCGATCACCAGCCCCTCCACCTGGTGGAACATGGGCGAATGGGTCGCGTCATGGTCCGAGCGGTAGGTGCGGCCGGGCGCGATGATGCGGATGGGCGGCTCCTGGCCGATCATGGTGCGGATCTGCAGCGGCGAGGTCTGGGTGCGCAGGACGGTGCGGCGGCCATCCACCATTCCGGGCAGGTAGAAGGTGTCCTGGTCCTGCCGGGCGGGGTGATGGTCGGGGATGTTGAGCGCGGCGAAGTTGTACCAGTCGCCCTCGATGTCCGGGCCTTCGACGACCCGGAAGCCCATGGCGCCGAAGATCGCCGTCAGCTCCTCGATGGTGCGGTTGATCGGGTGGATGCCGCCCGTGCCGCCTGGTGCCGTAGGGCGCGGCGGCAGGGTCATGTCCAGCTTCTCGGCGGCGAGGCGGGCGTCGAGCGCGGCGGCATCGAGCACGGCGCGGCGGGCCTCGATGGCGGCCTCCAGCCGGGTCTTCAGCGCGTTCACGGCCGCGCCGCGCTCCTTGCGCTGCTCGGCCGGAATGGCGCCCAGGCCCTTGAGCAGCGCGGTCAGCGCGCCCGACTTGCCCAGCACGCCCACCCGGATGGCATCCAGCGCGCGCAGGTCGGCGGCGGCGGCGAGCTCGGCCTCGGTGCTGGCGGCGAGCGCCGAAAGATCGTCGGTCATCGATCCGTCCCCAAGCGTGATGGTCGCAGGCGCGAAGGCGCCGAATCACGCGACAATCGAAACATGAAAAGGGCCGCCCACGCTTGCGCGCAGCGGCCCTTCGAAAACCCGGTCCCCGGCGAGACTACGCCGCGGGGGCGAGCGCTTCCTTGGCCTTCTCGACGACGGCCGCAAAGGCTGCGGGCTCCTCGTAGGCCAGGGCGGCCAGGACCTTGCGGTCCATCTCGATCCCGGCGGCCTTGATGCCGGCGATGAACTGGGAATAGGTCATCCCCTGCTCACGGCAGGCCGCGTTGATGCGCTGGATCCAGAGGCCACGGAAATCGCGCTTCTTGTTGCGGCGGTCGCGATAGGCGTACTGAAGCGCCTTCTCGACGCGCTGCAGGGCCGCGCGGTAGGTCGTGGACGACCGGCCGACGTAACCCTTGGCGAGGTCCAGGACCTTCTTGTGGCGGGCATGGGCGGTAACGCCGCGCTTGACACGAGCCATTTGTCTTCTCCTTCCCGGGTCTTAGCGCGGCAGGCCGTAGGGCAGCCAGTTCATCACCGTCTTGGCGTCCTGCGGTTCGAGAACCTGGGAGCCGCGGTTCTGGCGCTTGGCCTTCTGGCTGCGGTTGGAGAGCATATGCCGCTTGCGGCCCGGGCCGGCCATGACCTTGCCGGTGCCCGTGATCTTGAAGCGCTTCTTGGCGCTCGAGGTCGTCTTCATCTTGGACATTCTGGCCCTCCTGTCGGTGGGTTGGGGCTGCCCCTGGCGATCGCACCATGCGACGGAGGCGAGCTTCCCCGACCGGGCTGTCCAGGGCCTCGGTACGGGAGGCGGGTCTTTAGACGGGTGATCCGGCCAAGTCCAGGGGCCTTGTCGCGACAAGGCGGCCCGCATGGCAGGCATTCGCCCGGAGGGGTCTCCGTGCGGCTTCAGCGGATCGCCGGACCGGCGATCGGGGCCAGCGTCTCGGCCGGCACGGCGGGCGGCGGGGCGTCGAGCGGCGTCGCGGGCGCGGGGCTCGCGGCGGGCTGGGACGGCAGCGGCTCGGCCGGGACGGGGGCGGCGGCCGGCACCGGGCTGCCCGCCGGGTCGGGTCCGGCCGGGGCCGGCGCCTGCGCGGTGGGGCCCTCGGGCGCGGGCGAGAGGTCGGGCAGGGACTCCGATCGCGGCGCGTCCGGCAGCGGCGCCGTGCCGCCGGCCGCGGCCTCC
>NZ_SJXD01000027.1 GCF_004336745.1 Roseococcus sp. SYP-B2431 | reverse complement strand
CTCCACCCCGGTGATGATTTCCACTACGCCTCCCGCCTCCGTCCTTACCGGCGCTCCAAAGAACGCCCGTACAAACACAAGGCAGGTTCAACATCATTGTGGTAGGCGGCCGTCGCCGGATGGGTACTGCCGTGCTGCAGGTCAGCCCTCGCGTCCGCGCCAACCAGAATCGGGCGCAGACGCCGGCGCTGCTGAAGGGGCTGATCTTTGGATTGGATGGCCGGGCGCTGTCGCCGACCCACGCCAGGAAGAATGGCCGGCTCTATCGCTACTACGTGGCTCAGCGGGTCCTGAAGGGCGACGCCGCCGTTGACGATAGCATGGTGCGCCGGGTGTCGGCGGCAGAGATCGAGGCGGCGGTGGTGGACCAGGTTCGTGCGCTGCTGCGCCAACCGGAGATCGTGGTTGGCACCTGGCGGGCTGCGCGCAGGGATGCGCCGGACCTGACCGAGGGCGAGACCCAGGATGCGTTGCACCGACTCGACCCGCTCTGGGAGCACCTGTTTCCGGCGGAGCAGGCGCGCATTGTGCGATCGCTAGTCGAGCGGGTGGTGGTCGGCCCGGCCGGCGCAGACATTCGGCTGCGGCTGGAAGGGCTCGGCGGCCTGGTCCGCGACCTCACCGCCATCCGGCCGGTTGCCCTGAGGGCCGCGGCATGACCGCCGCCACCAGCATCACCGTCCGGGTGCCGCTGGCTGTCCGCCACAGGCCAGGGCGGAAGACGGTCGTGACACCGATGACCGACGGCGTGGCGCCGGTCACGATGCGGGCCGACCCGGCACTGGTGAAGGCGCTGGCACGGGCATTCCGATATCAGCGCATGCTCGATCAGGGGCGGTACGCCTCTATCACCGAGATGGCAGCCGCCGAGCGCCTCGAGCGGGGATACTTGGGCAGCCTTCTTCGGCTGACCCTCCTGGCGCCGGACCTCGTGTCGGCCATCCTGGACGGACGGCAGCCCGAGGGGCTGACCTGCGCTGTGCTGGCCGGAGGGGTGCCGGTGGGCTGGGATGTCCAGCGCACCATGTTAGGAGCGAACAGTCTCGGTGCTGCACCAACCGGGAGAAGCGGCAGGTCACGATGAAGGCTGGCGGATCGACAACTTAATGAAAGGAAGAGGGCGGAAACCTTCCTTGCTCAGCCCGGATTGAAAGTCGCCGTTCATTGGGATGGCCGAGCGACCAAACCTGTTTCTGATTTCACCAGCTACTTGCCCCCCGAGCCGCGGTCAGGTTTCCGGCCCCTGCCGCTCCTTCGCAGACGGGTCGTCATCGCCCGCATCTCTCTTCCGGACGCGCTCGTAGACCGCACGTGCGAGATGTTCCTGAGCAGCGGCACGAAACTGCCTGTCACTCATGACACGGCTGAAGATCTCGTCGTTTCCTTCCATGCGCTGAATGAACAGGTCATCCAGAACGCGCCCGAAGAACGCAGCAAAATTGGCCTCGTTGTTGGCCTTAGCGGCCTCGACGATCTTGTCGTCGCGCTCGGCCGTCGCCCGGACTTGGTCGAAGAAAAGCTGATCAGCCTCAGTGAAGTCAGTCCCAAACCGCTCATTCAGCTTGTCGACGAGGGTCGAAAGCGGGACGTCGGTATCCTTCTCCCTCGCAGTGCCGACGTCCGTTGGCCCCTTGAGCGGATCAGCCTCGCCGGCCGACAGATCGATGGTGCCTTCACTCACCTGTTGAAGTCGGAAGAACTTCAGAGCGACATCGTCGTCGAGCGTGAACTTTGCGCCGTCGCCTGGTGGCGGCAGCTTCGGCGCCAGGTTGCGCAGGAAGGCGTACAGCTGCTCCAGCTCGCTGTCGAAGTAGGGAAGGATTTGGGACAGGAAGCCATAGAGGTTGCGGAACGCCGTGAGTTGCCCGCGAAACTCCTCCTGTTCCGCCTCGGCGCGCTCGTTGAAGCGCGCGACGCAGCGGTCCATGATTGCATTCATGAGCTTGTGGTCTTGACCGCTTGGATCGCGTCGCGCCTTGAACCACACTGCCGCGAACTCGGTCACGTCGCCGGGCGTCACAATCGCCGGCTGTAGCAGCTTGTGGTGTAGCTCATTGAGTTTCTGCGGATCCGCGTTCTCGCCCATGGGCGTCGCCTCGTAGTAGGGCTTGAACGCCTTGAAGATGTCTTCCTCTTCGTTTCTGAAATCCAGAACGAAGGTGCGGGTCTTCCCGGGCGCGGTGCGGTTAAGGCGAGACAGGGTCTGCACGGCCTGCACGCCAGCGAGCCTCTTCACCACGTACATAGTTTGCAAAAGAGGTTGGTCGAAACCTGTCTGATACTTCTCCGCGACAATCAAGACGCGGTAGTTGTCACCGGCGAAGCGCTCAGGCAGTTCGCGCTCCGGCAGCCCGTCATTCATGCTGGTCTCGGTGTAGGCGGAGCCTGGATCCGCCGGGTCCTCCACCGTTCCAGAAAAGGCCACCAGCGCCCTGATACCGGTGTAGCCCTTCTCCTGGATGTAGCGATCGAAGGCCATCTTGTACTTCACCGCCGCGAGGCGGGATCCAGTGACCACCATCGCTTTGGCGCGTCCGCCCAACTCGTGCATCACCTTCAGGCGGAAATGCTCGATGATGACCTGCACCACCTGCTCAATGTTGACTGGGTGCAGTTCCAGGAACTGGCCCAGCGCGCGCGCCGCGGCCTTCTGAGGCACGTCCGGATCGTCCTCAACCTGCTTCACCAGGCCAAAGAAGCGCTTGTAGGTGGTGTAGTTCTGCAGTACGTCGAGGATGAAGCCCTCCTCGATAGCCTGCCGCATCGAGTACTCGTGGAACGGCGATGCGCCGGAAGGCCCGGGCTCGTCGAAAACCGCCTTGGTCTTGAATTTCGGCGTGGCGGTGAACGCGAAGAAGCTCAGGTTCGGCTGACGGGCGCGCT
This sequence comes from Roseococcus sp. SYP-B2431, assembly GCF_004336745.1. Classification (GTDB taxonomy): domain Bacteria; phylum Pseudomonadota; class Alphaproteobacteria; order Acetobacterales; family Acetobacteraceae; genus Roseococcus. Next base: position 372,888 of record NZ_SJXD01000027.1, on the reverse strand, counting down.
GCATCATCTCCTTCAGGATCGCGGCTCGGGCTTCCTCCGTGAGCTGATCGTCCTCCTCCTCGCCGATCTGGCTCGCGATGGCCTCGGCGATGCCGTCCTTGTTGAGGATGCCCTTCAGCGCGGACACCGTCTCGCCCGACTGCGAGCTGTGCGCCTCGTCGACGATCACGGCGAAGCGCTTGCCTTGCGTGTCAATCGACACGTTCTCGCCCTTCGCTTCCATCGTGCGAATGGCCTGGCTGATGAATGGGAACTTCTGGATCGTGGAGATGATGATCGGCGTGCCGATTGCCAGCGCCTTGGCGAGCTGCTGCGTGTTCTCGTCGATCTTCTCGACGACCCCGGTCTTGTGCTCGAACTGATAGATGGTGTCCTGCAGCTGCTGGTCGAGCACCAGGCGGTCGGTAATGACGATGACCGAGTGGAACACCTTCTCGTCCCGAGCGTCGTGCAGGGAGGCGAGGCGATGAGCTAGCCACGCGATGCTGTTCGACTTACCCGAGCCAGCAGAATGCTGAATGAGGTAGTTGCGCCCTGATCCATGGTTGCGCGCATGGCCAACCAGCTTCCGCACCGCATCGAGCTGGTGATATCGCGGGAAGATCATCCGCTCACGTCGCACCGTGCGCTTGCCCGCTGGCGTGTCGACGACCCGTTCACTGACGTCGAGGTGCATGAAGCGCTGGAGGATGTCCAACAGGCTGTCGGCGTGGAGCACCTCGTCCCACAGGTAGTGCGTCTTCCAGTTACCCTCCACCGGCGGGTTCCCAGCGCCGAAGTTGCAGCCGCGGTTGAAGGGAAGGAAGGAGGTCTCCGCGCCCTGCAACTGCGTGGTCATCCAGGCCTCGTCGGGATCCACCGCGAAGTGCACTAGCGCCCGCTCCTTGAAGCAAAAAAGGGGGTCGCGCCCGTCGCGGTCATGCATGTACTGCTTGTGGGCATCCACAGCGCGCTGCCCGGTGAGCGGGTTCTTCAGCTCGGCCGTCACCACCGGCAGGCCATTGACGCTGAGCACTACGTCAATGATGCATTTCCGCGGCGTCCCCTCGGGTCGCTTCAACACCTTCGAGGTGAAGGCGACCTGGCGGGTGATGGTGAGACGATTGGCGGCGTATCGCTGCGCTGCCTCCGGGTTCATGCCGGAATTCGGCCGGAAGTAGGCAAGGCGCAGCTCCTTGCCGTAGCACTTGAAGCCGTGGCGCAGCACGCCGAGGGCGCCCTTGCTCGCCAGTTCCTTGACCAGGCTATCGAGAATGGTCGCCGAGGTGCGCTCCTTGAGCATCGCCTCGAGCTGATCCCACCGCGTAGGCTGGCTGGCCCGGATGAAGGCGATCACCTCATCAGGGAAGAGGGCGGAATTGGGCTCGAAGCCCGCGGGATCACCCCGTGTGAATCCCCCGTGGGTGAGCAGGCCATGCTCGATGGCGGCTTCGAAGGCATGTTCGGTGTGGCCTGCCACCGATCAAATCTCCTGCACTGATGCGTTCTGGAGGTCGGTAAGCAACCGCCCCTGGACCTCATCGAAGTGATAATAACGAATCGACGGATCAGCGACCAACTGCCTGTTGGCATCAAGATACGCATTCGGATTGTCGTTCTCTGCGAATACGAATTTGCGCAGCCTGATACGGCGCCGGTCTCCAGTATAGTTCTCGACGATTCTTTTCAGACTGCTAACCCAACACGCCCCCGCCTTGAGTTGTGGTACAATTTTTTCGGCAGTTAAGCTCTTGGATTTGAATTCAATGCAGTCTGCATGGAACGATCTCTGGTTGACATAGAAAACGACGAAATCACAGCGCTTCGACCACTGCTTTGCGGTGTCATCAAGAAAATGAAAAAGAGCCGGCTTTGATTTCTTATTGGTATTTTCAAAATCATCGTTATCAAGCTTAAATGCCATCCCAATGCCAGGGAGCTTTAGCTCGATCTTGCGCAGCTGAGGTTTCACATCTTCAGGGCGAAAATAGTTTTCAACGAGAATAACCTTTTCTCCCGTTCCATCGTGTAAAATATAGTCTTTGTTTACGTACGCCCTGAGGTGTCGGAAATAAGTGGCCGCATCGAGGCTCATTGCAGTCCCTCGATCTGGCCGGTAACGGCGTTGGTAATAAGAGCAGCGCGGTGCTCACTTAGAAGTGATAAGCTTTTCTCGATTGCCTTAGCTACAAATAGGATACGATTATCTTCTTGCTCCAGATGCCGGGCGATCGAAACCTGTTCTGCGTGGGGCGGTCGTGTCACAATAATATTTTTAGTCTTATCTTGATTGAGTATTGGTAGCGTATTTCCGCTTGCGGACATCCGAACTTCTGCCCGAAAGGCATGCAGGAAGTATGTCAGAAAAAGTGGATCTGAATTGAGCCCAGGCACAATAGCATTTATCTGCTGATTCGATGCGCAAGGCATTGGGGCTAATGCCACTTTGCCCAGCGTAGCGCCGATACCCACCAAAAGGATTGAATTAGCTGGGTACAGGATGGCGTGGCCGGCTTCAAATGCCTCACGGGTGAGGGACTTTGCAGACCTATCCATGATCAAGGTGTCGAAATCGCCGGGCGTGAACCAGGGAATCTCACCATCCGAAAAGAAGTCTCCCGCCGCCGCCGCGGGTGTTCGCCCGGTCATGACCCAATCCGCCTGCCTGCGGAGCGGCAATGCCTCCCAGTGAGCCGGAATTTGCCCGAGCCATTCCGTACCGCTGTCTTTCACAGCCACTTTGGGGTTCAGGCCCTTCGTGACTGCCTGCGTGATGATCGCCTGCCGCTTTTCGGCCAGCCGGTCTAGTAGTGCCTGCTTTCCCGCGATCAGAGCGTCAATCTGAGCGGTCTTCTCATCGAGGAAGGCGGCAATCCGCTTTTGGGTTTCAAGCGCAGGAAGCGAGATACGGACAGACGCTAGGTCGTCGCGAGACAGTTCGACGAAGGTCGTGCCGTTGGCAGAGGCGTTCATTTCGGGCACACGAGATTTCAGCAGATAGAGTAAGTAGCGCGCCCATGTTTCCGTCTCGGGTATGAGTGCGCGGCATCCCTGGTTGAAGACTAGGGAATTCGCGGCAATTGCCATATGGCCGATTGGCGCCCGCGTAGACATTATTAATGTCCCCGCTGGAACCAAATTCAGGTTGTTTTCGCTTACCGCTAAATCGGTAACCTTTCTCCTGGTGTCAGAAATATAGCCCCCATCGAGGCGCCCCAGGTCATCTGGTGTTGCCCAGGAAATTTCTCCGTCCCAGTAGCTCAAATCGCCACTCGCCGGTGTGGTACCGTTCTTGATTCTTGCGAAGTATCGCAGTGCGCCGGCGCGGGTGTTCACGCCACAAGCCCCTTCAGTAGATCAGCAATTTTGCCTTCCAGGCTGGTGATGTCGGCTCCAATTTCGGCGAGCGGCCGTGGCGGCTTGTAAACATAAAAATGCCGATTGATCGGGATCTCGTAGCCGACCTTGGTCTTGGAATAGTCGACCCAGGCATCGGGGACATGCGGCAGCACTTCGGCCCGCATATAGGCGTCAATCGCACCGCGCATAGCCGCCACGAGCTTATCGTTGGGCATATCCGGCCCGAACTCCATGGGGAGTGGCAAGTCTGTTCCCTTGTGCAGCGGGACGCTTTCTGTGTCGCGCAGCTCGCTGTCGGGCTCAGGATGGCCCTTTGCGTCGCGGCATATCTCCGCCCTGGGATCGCGCTCCCCGAGTGCGGACAAGACCGCCTTCCGCACAGGGGCGGGCAGCTTCAGCCGGGCACGCTTGGCAGCTTTGTCGAGGTCCACCTCGAACTGGGCTCGGTCCATGAAGCGGCCCTTGTTCGCCAGCGTGGCCAGCATGGCCCTGATCGCCTCTTGCTGCGCCTGGCCCGCGGCCTCGTCCGCTTCGACCGCCTTTGCGTCCTTGCGCTTCTTCGAAACCGCGAGGTTGGCGAAAGCCGACTGCTCCTCCAGCCGCGCGATGCGCTCGGGGGTCGCCTCGAAGTTGAGCCGCAACGGGCGCTCGACCGTCACTTTCAGGAAGCCGAACTCTGCATTGTCGAAGATGCGGGAAACGACCCGCTCCTCCCACGCGCCATCCACCAGCACCCGCTCTGTCTCACCATCCCGGAAATTGCCGTACAACTCGGTTAGCCGCGCGATGTGGGCGTCGGAGAGCTCATTCCGCTTGTTGTTCAGGCTCTTCTTCATTTTCTGGAAGAAGCGCGTGCCATCGATCAGCTGAACCTTGCCCCGGCGCTCCGGAGGCTTCCGATTGGACACGAGCCAGACGTAGGTGAAGATGCCCGTGTTGTAGAAAAGCTGGTCCGGCAGGGCGATGATGGCTTCAAGCCAGTCCTTCTCGATGATCCAGCGCCGGATGTTGGATGGACCCGAGCCTGCATCACCGCTGAAGAGAGGCGAGCCATTGAAGATGATGGCGATCCTAGAGCCGTCTCCGCCACGGCTCGGCGCGTCATGCATCTTGGAGATCATGTGCTGCAGGAAGAGCAGCGATCCGTCATTAATCGCAGGCAGGCCCGCTCCGAAGCGCCCGTCGAAGCCGACCTCCTCATGCTCCTTGGTGACTATCCGCTGCTGTTCCTTCCATTCGACGCCGAAGGGAGGGTTGGCCAGCATGTAGTGGAACTTCTTGTCGGGGAAGCCATCCTTGGTCTTGCCATCGCCGAGCGTGTCACCAAGGACGATGTTGCCCGTCTCCTCATCCTTGATGAGCATGTCGGCGCAGCAGATCGCCCAACTCTCGTCGTTGTATTCCTGGCCGTAGAGCCCGAGGTTCGCCTTGAGATTCTGAGCCCTGATCGTCTCCTCCGACACCGACAGCATGCCGCCCGTGCCGCAGGTTGGATCGTAGATCTCGCGGTAGACGCCAGCCTTGTAGACGTCCTCTTCGCCCGTGTAGATCAGGTGCGTCATCAGCCGGATGACCTCACGCGGCGTGAAGTGATCACCGGCCTCCTCGTTCGCCTGCTCGTTGAAGCGCATGACGAGGTGCTCGAAGATGTAGCCCATCTCAAGGTTGCTGATTTTGTCCGGGTGGAGGTCCACGTCGGACATCAGCTTCACGATGTTGAAGAGGCGGTTGCTCGCGTCGAGCTTCTCGATCTGCTCTCCAAATTTGAACTTGTCGAAGATGCGCCGGGCCGTCTCCGAGAACCCATTGATGTAGGAGACCAGGTTGGGCGCAATATTCTCGCTGTCGCCGAGCAGCTTCTCGAAGGTGTATGGGCTGATGTTGTAGAGTGGCTGCTTGCGGTCCGGCCCAACGATCTTCGTGAGGAGACGCGGTATAGCCCGTTCAGGTGTGCCGGCCGCGGTGAGCCTCGCGTGCTCGCGGATGACCGCTTCCTTGCTGGGTTCCAGCACGCAATCGAACCGACGCAGCACCACCATGGGCAGCATCACCAGCCGGTACTGTGGGGGCCGGTAGGGGCCCCGCAGACGGTTGGCTATGTCCCAGATCGTGCCGGCAATCGCTTTGTGGTTCTCGGTGAGCATCTGTCGGTTCGATTCCCCTGAGCGGGCATTTTTATGCACTCAGCCGGAATGTCATAGGTCGCGATGCGGCGGATGCGGAAGAGAAGCGGGCAGCGGCCGCGCTTGTGCCAGGCATGGGACTGCCCGCCGATGACCAGTGGAGGGGAGGAGGGTGTCGCTCGTTTGGCCCTCGGCCGGTTCCTCTCCTCATCGATCCGGGACCGATGAACCAGCTACCGGACGTCCGCTTTCCAGTGCCCTTCGCCGACCAAACGAGGTGCGGAAACACCCCGAGCTTCGATCCGGGGAAATGACCTAATTTCAATGGGATGAGGCTTGAGGGTAGAATCACCCCACCCCCGAGCTTCGGAGACTTCCGAGCCTCCGGAGAGCGGTTTCCGGGGTCGTTGCGTTCTCCAACCCTCAAGCCGGATCGGCAAAACCCCAGGAAACCTGGGGCTCAGGCCACCATACGACGCCTGGAAGCGTGAGGTTGGAAGAGCGACTGGAGCGGGCGAAGGGATTCGAACCCTCGACCCCGACCTTGGCAAGGTCGTGCTCTACCCCTGAGCTACGCCCGCCCGCTCCGTGGGGGAGCATGTGCCACGGGCTCCGGCGCTTTGCAACCCGGCCCCGTGAAGCTTTTGCAGAATGATGCATCGAGATCGCTTATCCCGCTCGAACAGGCCGTTCAGCATCGCCGCCGGCCGTCCTTGGGCAGCGGCAGGTCAGCCCAGGAGGACGAAAGTCAGCTCGTGCTTGTTGTGCGCCGAGTGGAACAGCCTCGCGCCTGGGATCGCCGCGAACTCGGCTGCGATGTCGTGATCCGTCTCGCCCTGGAACTTGATCGAGCAGAAGAAATTGCGGGCGAAGCCCTGCCATCGACCCACGAGGCCGAGCAGCCGCCTCGGGTAGCAGATCACGTCGCTGAACAGCCAGTCGACGGGCTCCGGCGCAAGGCCGAAGGCGCTCTCCTGCCGCCAGGACACGCCCGGCATGGCCATCACGCGATCGTCGATCGGCGCCTTGTCCACTGCCGTAACCGTGGCGCCCAGCTTCGCCAGGGCCCAGCTCCAGCCGCCCGGCGACGCCCCAAGGTCGAGGCAGGTCTCGCCCGGGCCAGGATGCCGTCCGATTCGCGTCAGCCCCTCCCAAAGCTTGAGATAGGCGCGGGAGGGCGGCCCCTCGCGATCCTCGACGAAGCGCGGTGCGCCGCCGGGAAAGGGGGAGGATTTCGTGGGAGAGGCGAGGATCGCTTCCGCCGTCAGCAGCGTCCAGCCGCCGAGATGCCCTTTGGGCGGCGCCTCGGGGAAGGCCAGGGCGCGCGCCTTCACAGGCGGCAGCCGCTCCGCGATGAGCGCGGCCCGGCGGTGATGCGCCACGCCAGGCACGAGCGACCAGTTGCGCTGGATGGCCCGCAGCCCGTCGGCGGCCAGCTTCACGGAAGGCGCCTCGATCACCCTTGGCGCGTCCCAGATATCGAGCGCCCAGGCCGCCGGCGACGCCGGCTCGGGCGACAGCGCCAGCCGCCCGTGCCAGGACGAGACGGACCGGCCGGAGCGCTCCAGCTCCTCGGCCAAGGGCTGCTCCAGCCCCTCGTCCGCGAGGTAGGCGGCGGCGATCACCGGCGCCAGGCCAATAGGGCGAGCAGGGCCCATCCGGCCATCAGGACCATCCCGCCCGCCGGCGCGACGGGGCCAAGGGAAGTTCCGCCAAAGGCGCGGAACAGAACCGCCCCCGCGAAGAGGATCATCCCCAGCGCCAGCACGCCCGCGACGAGGAACCCTTGCCGCCGGTTCCACAGGCCGAGCCCGATCAGCGCCGGAGCGTGCCAGCCCAGCAGCATGGCGACGCTTCGCACCATTTCCGGCGCGTCCATGGGCAGGTGCGCGCCGATGGCGGCGAGACCGACGGCGGCGAGTCCGAAGACGCCGGCGAGGCTGAAGCAGAGACGTTGCATCCGGCGAAACTACGCGCCCGCGGCGCGCCGCACCATGCCGGCCGCCTCATGGGCGAGTCGCGTGGGCTCGGGGAGTCGTCGCCCGGCCGTGGTCGCGCGCACCCAGCGCAGCGCCGTCGGCAGCGAGATGCGATGGCCGATGGAGATCCAGAGCGGATTGGCGCGCTCCCGCGTGCGCAGCAGGGCGCCGACCTCCTCGCCGCGGTCGTAAAGGCGGGCCTCGCTGCCGATAGCCTCGCCGAGCGGCTCGACCGGCGTGCCCACCAGCCGCGACTTGCCGACGCCGATTGTCGGCAGATCCAGCTTCACGCCGAGATGCGACGCGATCCCGAGCCGCCGCGGATGCGCGATGCCCTGGCCGTCGACCATCAGCAGATCGGGCTTCACCCTCAGCGCGCCGAAGGCCTGCACCGCGGCTGGAACCTCGCGGAAGCCCAGGAGGCCAGTGATGTAGTGCAGATCCGGCGTGGCGGTGAAGCCGGCCCGATCCACCTCCGTCAGCCCCGGCCATTCCAGCACGACGATGGCCGCGTAGACGCGCAGCGTCGGGTCGAAGCGCGAGCAGGAAACATCCACGCCGCCGATGAAGCGCAGCGGCTCCGACAGCGCATCCTCGGCGATCACGCGCGCGGCGAGCACGCGCTGCTCCTCGCGCAGGGAGGCGAGGTCAGCCATCCCCGCGCATCGCGGAGACCATCGCGCTTGTATTGTGCCGCATCATGGCCTCGTAACTCGCGGCCGGGCCGCCGGTCGCGGAAAGCGCGTCGGCATAGAGCCGGCCGCGGATTCGGGCGCCGGCCTCCTCGGCCAGCCGCCGCAGCGTCGCGGGATTGCCGATATTCTCCAGGAATACGGAACTGACGCGCTCGGCGCGGATCAGGCGGATCAACGCCGCCACCTGCTGCGCCGAGGGCTCCGCGTTCGACGAGACGCCCTGCGGCGCGCGGAAGCGCACCCCGTAGGCCGCGCCGAAGTAGCCGAAGGCCTCATGCCCCGTGATCACCACGCGCCGCGCTTCCGGCACGGTCGCGACCTGCTCGCGAATCCAGGCATCGGTGGCTTCCAGCCGCCGGACGTAATCGGCCGCGCGGGCGCGGTAGTGCTCCAGGCCGGCGGGATCGGCGCGCATCAGCCCCGCCTCGATGTTGCGCACGTACCGAATCGCCAGCCGCACGTCCTGCCAAGCATGCGGGTCCTGCCCGCCATGGCTGTGCCCCCCCGAGGCGCGGCGCAGCGTCAACCCCTCGGTCGCCGTCACCGCCACGCCGGCGAAGCGCGTGGAGGCCAACAGCCGGTCGAACCAGCCGTCGAATCCGGCGCCGTTGCGGATCGCGACCCGCGCGCCGCGCAGCGCCTCGGCGTGCGAGGGGCGGGGCTGGAAATGATGCGCGTCCATGTCCGGCCCGACGATGACCTGCGCCGCCGCGCGCTCGCCGCCCACTTCGCGCAGCATGTCGTGGAGGATGGAGAAGGAGGCGACCGCCGATACTGCGGATTGGGCGCGGGTGTCACTGCGGGGCAGGCCGACAAAGGCGGCCGCGGCAAGAAGGGAACGGCGGAGCATGGGAGATCCGGGGTGTGTTACTTTATAACCTATCGCCCAATGGGCCGGAAGGTCAACGTCCGAGCAGGCGCTTGATCCAGCCACGCAGCCCTTCGCCGCGCTTAATGCTCTTCTGGTGCGCCACATGCGGCCGGCGGAGGGGCGGGGGCAGGGCGGTGGCCACGCTGTGGCGCGTGGTGTCCTCGGCCTCGATCAGCCGGAGCTCGAGCAGCAGCACCTGGGCCACCGCCTCGGGCGGATCCTCGCGCAGCAGGGCGCGGGCGGTGTTGGCCGCGTCGTCCCATTCCTCGGCGCGGCGCAGCGCGTCCACGACGCGGACCTTCTGCTCGGCGTCCAGCGGCGGCCCGCTGCGCCAGAGCGCGACCGACTCCAGCCGCCAGGCGCGCGCCAGGTCCAGCTTGCCGAGGTCGTCGGCCGTCCAGGCTGCGTGCAGCGTGGCCTCGGCGGCAGCGTGCAGCGCGCCCGTCTCCTCCAGCACCAGCGCCCAGGCGAGGAAGCGGCGGGCCAGAGGGGGATGCGAGGCGTCGTTCAGCAGCGCGCGGAAATTGGCTGCGCCCACGGCCTGGGCGGCCGCCGGATGCGCCTGGGTGATGTCGGGCGCCGCATAGCCGCAATGGGGGCATTGCTGCAGCCATCGCGGCATCGTCCCGCGCACGGGATGGCCAGGCCGCAGATCGAGGTCCGGTGCCTGCTCGGGTGCCCCGGGCCGGAAGGGGTTCTGCCGGCTCTCCGTTCCGCAGACGCCGCAGATTGCGTCGCGCGAAGCGACGGAGGCGGAGCTCTGTGCGGGCCGTGGTTGTGACATTCCCCCTAAATTAGGGAAGAGAAGGCGTCAGGCGAAGGGGCAAAGCGGGCAGGTCGATCATTTCTTCCTTCCTCCGGCGCCGCCGGGTTCCGCTGCGGCGCAGCGAGGCCTAGCCTTCATCCCCTCCGGTCGAGGAACCGTTCTGCATGCGCGACCGCAACGCCGAGATGCGCCAGGCCATCGCGAAGGACTGGATCGACCCGCCCTATTATCGCGATGCCGAGGGCTGGCTCGACACCTTCTGGGCGCCACGCAGCCCCTTCCTGCCCCTGTTCCGCCAGCTCGACCTGACGCGGGTGATCGAGCTGGCCTGCGGCCATGGCCGGCATGCCGCGCAGATCCTCGACCAGGCGGGCGAGATCACCCTGATCGACTTCGAACCCCGCAACATCGAGGCCTGCCGCAGGCGCTTCGCCGGCCACGGAAAACTCCGGTATATCGTCAATGCCGGCAACGACCTGCCAGGCTGCGAGGATGGCGGCTACAGCGCCCTCTTCTGCTACGACGCCATGGTGCATTTCGAGCTTCTGGACGTGATCGCCTATCTGCGGGAGACGCATCGCGTCCTACGCCCGGGTGGCCGGGCCCTGCTGCATGTCTCGAACAACCGGCAGAATCCGGGCGGCTTCTACCAGCAGAACACCCATTGGCGGAATTTCGGCAGCCTCGACGTCTTCCTGCATCTGGCCGACCGCCTCGGCTTCATCCTGCTCGACAGCCGCGTGCTGGACTGGCCCGGCGCGCGGGAGATCGACGGGCTGATGCTGCTGGAACGTCCCGCGTGATTGGGTCTGGAGGCGGCGCGCCGTCTGACCTACATTGACGCCGCTTCACTTCGGCCCCTGAACCGGAACCCAATGCCGCGCGGCGATCTTTTCCCCGACATAGCCCCCTTCGAGACGGGCCTGCTGCCTTTGGGCGACGGCCACGTCATGTACTGGGAGCAGGTCGGCAACCCGCGCGGCCAGCCCGTGCTCTTCCTCCATGGAGGCCCCGGCGCGGGCGCGGGGGCCGTGCATCGCCGCTTCTTCGACCCGGCGCATTGGCGGCTGATCGTCTTCGACCAGCGCGGCGCCGGCCGCTCCCGCCCGCTCGGCGAGCTCAAGGCCAACACCACGCCGCATCTGGTCGAGGACATCGAGACGCTGCGGCGCTTCCTCGGCCTGGAGAAGTGGCTGCTCTTCGGCGGCTCCTGGGGCTCGACCCTGGCGCTGGCCTACGCGCAGGCGCATCCGCAATGCGTGACGGGCTGCGTGCTGCGCGGTGTGTTCCTGGGGCGCGACGAGGAGGTGGACTGGTTCCTCCACGGGCTGCGCCGCTTCTTCCCCGATGCCTGGGCCGCCTTCGCCGAGCACATCCCCGAAGCCGAGCGGCACGACCTGCTGGGCGCCTATCTGCGCCGGCTCACCGACCCCGATCCCTCGGTGCACCTGCTCGCCGCTCGCTCCTGGAGCCATTACGAGGGCAGCTGCTCCACGCTGCTGCCGAGCCCCGAGACGGTGGCCTCCTTCGCGCAGGACCGCACGGCGCTGGGCCTCGCGCGGATCGAGGCGCACTACTTCGCCCATAAGCTGTTCCTGCGTGAGGGCGGGCTGCTGGCCGGCATGCAGTCCATCGCGCAGATTCCGGCCGAGATCATCCAAGGCCGCTACGACATGGTCTGCCCGGCCGAGACGGCCTTCGAACTCGCGCTCAACTGGCCGCGCGCGCGGCTGACGGTGGTGCCGGATGCGGGGCATTCCGCGCTGGAGCCGGGCATCCGGACTGCGCTGGTGAGCGCGGTGGAGCGGTTCCGGCGGCGGTAGGACGCTCCGGCCAGGGAGGGCTGCGGACACCGTGACGCGCTCTCGGTCAGGACCGACGGTCCGCAGACGACGGCACTTCGGCGCCGCTGCGATTCCCAAGCCACCGGATCGTGATTTAGGCTTTCTCCAAAATCTGGAGGAACGCCCATGTCTGCCCCACGCCGCGCCCTGCTGGCGCTGCCGATGCTCCTCGTGGCCCGTCCGGCGGCCGCGGCCTTTCCCGAGCGCGCGGTCCGCCTCGTGGTGCCCTATGCGGCGGGCGGAAACTCCGATGTCGTGGCCCGCATCTTGGCGGCGCCCATGTCGGAGATTCTCGGCCAGCCCGTCGTCGTGGAGAACCGGCCCGGGGCGGGCGGCAGCGTCGCCTCGCTGGCAATGGCGCGCAGCCGGGCGGATGGCTACTCCCTGATGATCGGCAGCAACGGCCCAATGACGGTGAATCCGTCCATCCAGCCCAATCCCGGCTACGACCCGTTGCGGGACTTCGCCCCCATCGGGCTCGCCTGCCGCACGCCGCACACGATCGTGGTGAAGAACGGTCTGCCGGTGCGGGATCTCCGCGAGTTCATCACCTATGCCCAGGAGCGCCGTGGCCAGGTGACGGTGGGCAGTTCCGGCGTGGGCAGCAGCGGCCATCTCGCCATCGCCAGCTTCGCCGCCCTCACCGGGCTCACCTTGCAGCACGTGCCCTACCCCAGCGGCGGGCAGATCCTGCCGGACCTGCTGGCCGGCAATGTGGATGCCTCCATCACGGAGATCAGCACCATCATGCCGCTCCACAGGGCCGGTCAGGTCCGTATCCTGGCCGTCGCGACGGCCGGGCGCTCGGTGCTGGCGCCCGACATCCCGACGGCCGGTGAGGCTGGCGCGGCCGGCTTCCGGGAAGCTGCCTTCATCGGCGTGGTGCAGCCCGCCAATCCGCCCGCCGAGGCGCAGGCGACGCTCGCGGCGGCACTGGCGGCGGCGCTGGCGCGGCCCGACACCGTCCGCCGGCTCAACGAGTCGGGCAGCGAGGTGGCGGCCGAGGAGGAGCGCACGCCGGCGGGCTTCGCCGCCTTCCTGGATGCCGAGCTGCGCCGCACCCAGGCGGCGGCGGTGCGCGCCCGGCTGCGGCCGGCCTGAGGGAAGCTGAATGCGGATCGTCGACGCGCAGGTCCATATCTGGGGGCAGGTGACGCCGATCCGATCCTGCGAACGAACTCTGCCGGCTCTGCCGAAAGACGACCATCATCTTGCCTGACGACGCCCGCGAATTGGCCTTCCTCGTCGAGGAAGGCCTTGCCCGGCTGCGATGTGCAGCGCGAATTAGGCTTTCCCAGCGTAGCTCTTTCCCATGCCCATGGCCGGGTCCGCCTGCGGCCCGTAAGGCATGATGGGATAGCGCAGCCCGGCCTTGGAGAGGCCCTTCAGCCCTTCGACGGCCCGGGCGAGATCGGCCGGCGGGCAGGCCATCAGCATCTCGTCATCGGCGACGCCGCCATAGCGGCGTTCCGCGTAGCAGGGCAGGGAGAGGCAGACCGTCCGGTCCCGCAGTGCCCGGCCCCAACTGTCGGCGCAGGCGCTCTCGCCGGTGATAGAGAAGTCGTAGCGGCGATAGTTCCGCCACTGCAGCCCATTGATGAAAAGGATCATCTGGGCGGGGTTGCCGTAGAAGAGGCAGACATCCGGCGGGTCGAGCCGCGCCGAGCGCAGCGGCGAGACGACGAGTCCGTGATACTCCGGCGGAACGCGCGGCATCTGCGCCTGATGCGCGGCGGAGGCCTCGATGTTCTCGAACCAGACCCCCTCCATCTTCCGGCCGGAGGTGTAGAGCTCGGAGGGGGCGTTCAGTCCGACGACGCCACCGCAATTGCTGAATTCCGGGACATTCTCATGCGTGATGGCGAGGGTGAAGCCGGCCATGCGGGCCTGGGTCACAAGCTGGCAGGTCGAGAAGCGCTTCCCCTCCTGCGGCCGGCGCAGTCCTGGAATGGCCTCCATCGCGGCCTGGTCGCGGAAGAGCTTCATGCCGAATGGTAGCGTGCGCAGCCGGAGCAGGTCGGATAGCGCACTCGCGAGATCTGCGACGACTGCCGCATTTGGCGTGGATGCCTCGCTCGAGCCGTCGGGCATGACATATCCTCCTTGTGATGGGTTCGAGCCTTGCACAAGGACGCGTCGATAAGAAGCCGATTGGGCGACCGTGTGAAGGTGCTGCGTAAGCACAGGTCCGACGCGCGGCCGAGTGACAAAAACAGGCCGCCATGGCCTAATGGCCCTCTCATATGGATGATCTCGCCACTCACTCCCCGCCCTATGACCTGTTGCGACCGGAGCGACAGACGAGCCCGCTCGTCTTTGCCTCGCCCCATTCGGGCCGCGACTATCCGGAAGAGTTTCTGGCCTCGACCCGGCTGGACGCCGTAGGGATCCGCCGGAGTGAGGACGCCTTCGTGGACGAGCTTTTTGCCGCGGTCCCCGCCTTCGGCGCCCCCCTCCTCGCCGCACGCTTTCCGCGCGCCTGGTGCGATGCCAACCGCGAGCCCTGGGAACTGGACCCGGGCATGTTCGACGCCCCTCTGCCGAGTTGGGTGAATAGCGCGAGCCCGCGGGTCGGCGCCGGCCTGGGGACGATCGCGCGGGTCGTCGCCACTGGCGAGACGATCTACCGCCACCGGCTCTCCTTCTGGGAAGCCGAGCGCCGCGTCCGCTCCTGTTGGGAGCCCTATCACGCGGCCCTCGCGAAGCTGCTCGCGGAGACCCGCGACCGCTTCGGCCTCTGCCTCATGATCGACTGCCATTCCATGCCCGCGCACCCGGCACAGGCGCTGGATCCCCCCGATTTCGTTCTCGGCGACGTCCATGGCACGACCTGCGCCCCAAGGGTCACGCGCGTGCTGGAGGCCGGGCTACAAAATCTCGGATACCGGGTCCGGCGCAACGACCCCTACGCGGGCGGCTATATCACCCGGCATTACGGGCGGCCGCGGGAGGGGATTCACGTCATCCAGATGGAGATCGCCCGGCCGCTCTACATGGATGAGCAGCACATCCGGCGCAGCGCGAACTTCGCCAGGCTCCAGACCGATCTTTCCGGCCTTGTGGAAAGGCTCGCGGCGGAGGACTGGCATCTCCTGACCGCGAGATAGCTCCTCAGTAGCTGCGGATCAGCCCGATCAGCCTGCCCTGAACCTGAACCCGGTCCGGCCCGAAAATCCGGATCTCGTGATTCCGGTTCGCGGGCTCGAGCGCCACGGAATTGCCGCGCCGCCGAAGGCGTTTCAGCGTGACCTCGTTTTCATCCACCAGGGCCACGACGATATCGCCATTCTCCGCCGAGTCGCCGCGGCGGATCACCACGGTGTCTCCATCCAGGATACCCGCCTCGATCATGGAATCGCCGGCCACCTCGAGAGCATAATGCTCGCCGCTGCCCAGCATGCTGATCGGCACGTCCACGCCCTGCCCTTGATCGCGCAGGGCCTCGATCGGGATGCCTGCCGCGATGCGGCCGAAAAGCGGAAGCGTGATCGCATTGGGCTTGTCCGGCTTCGGCGGCCGGCCGAAATTGCCCTGCACGACATTCGCCGCGACCTCTTCAGGGCTGTCCACGCGCGGAGGCACGGCGCTGCCGGGCAGCCGCATGACCTCCAGCGCCCGGGCGCGATGCGCCCGACGCCGCAGGAAGCCGCGTTCCTCGAGAGCTGTGATGAGCCGGTGGATGCCCGATTTCGATTTCAGGTCGAGCGCCGCCTTCATCTCGTCGAAGGAGGGGGAGAACCCCGTCTCCTCGAGATGATGGTTAATGAACATGAGCAATTCATGCTGCTTGCGCGTTAACATTGAATCTGAACCCTTCCCAAAATGGGAAACCTTGATTCCCCTTGGGCCGGCGTGAACAAACCGGCAACTCGAAATTCGTTCTAGAAAGGTTCTTCCGAATCGGTCAATCGGAAAACGCCATTGAGCCAATGTTTTGTCCGCGTCGAGCTTCGAACCGGTCGGGCGCTGGCGCGAGGCGGCACCAGAGGACAGATTGCCCCATGAACTTGAACACGACCCTTCTCGTGGTCGGCCTGGGCTACAGCGGTACCGCCATCGCTTTGCTCGCCTTGCGCGCCGGCCTGCGCGTGCTGGCGACGGCGCGTGAGCCAGCGGCAGCCTCCGCCCCCCGGGGGGTCGAACTGGTCAGCTTCGCCGATCCGGCGCCCTACGCCCTCGCGACCCATCTCGTCGTCACCGCCCCCCCTGGCCCGGCGGGCGATCCGGTCTGGAGGCTTCACGAGGAAGCTCTGCGCACCGCGCCGCTGCGCTGGGCCGGCTATCTTTCCACCACGGGCGTCTACGGCGATCGCGGGGGTGCCTGGGTGGACGAGACGGCCGCGCCCGCGCCGGCCCAGCCTCGGAGCGAAAGGCGGCTGGCCGCGGAGTGCCAATGGACGGCGCTGGAGTCCCGTGTCGCGGTCGACATCTTCCGCACCGCCGGCATCTACGGGCCGGGCCGCAGCACGATCGACGACCTGCGCGCCGGAACGGCGCGCCGGGTCGCCCGTCCCGGCCACGCCTTCGGCCGGATCCATCGGGACGACATCGCCCGGGCGGTGCTGGCAGCCCTGACGAGCTCATCGGGAACCGGCACCCGGATCCTTCACCTCGCCGATGACGAGCCCGCGGAACCGGCCGAGGTCACGGCCGAAGCCGCCCGTCTTCTCGGCGTCGCAGCGCCCCGCAGCATGGCCTTCGCCGAGGCCTGGGCCGGAATGAGCGAAATGGGCCGAAGTTTCTGGGCCGAGAATCGCCGCGTCAGCAATGCGTACACGAAGGCAGCTCTTGGTCTCGAATGGGCCTATCCCAGTTATCGGGAAGGTCTACGTGCCATTCTCGCTCAGGAGCGCGCCGAGGGTGCGTCCCAGTAGCGCGAGATTGTCCGGGGTCGAGAGCCGATGATCGCCGCCCTTGATCAGCGTCACCTCGACATCGCGGCTGGTGATGCGCTCCGCGAGGCGCAGGCTGTGCTGCCACGGCACATCCGGGTCGTCCTGACCGTGCAGGAATCGGACGGGCCGGTCCAGGGTGATCGGTCCGCCGAGAATCAGGTGGTCCCGCCCGTCCTCGATGAGCGCGCGCGTGATCGGGTAGCCGTCCCCATAGGCGCTGGGCCTGGTCCAGAATCCCTCATGCTGGATCTGATCGCGGACGGACTGCGGAAATTGCGCCCACATCAGCTCTTCCGTGAAGTCGGGCGCCGCGGCGATGCCGATCAGGCCCGCCACGCGCTCCGGATGGCGTAGCGCCAGCAGGAGGGCGATCCAGCCCCCCATCGAGGAGCCGATCAGGATCTGCGGCCCCTTGGTCAGCTCCGCCAGCACAGCTGCGGCGTCCGCGAGCCAGCCGCCGATGGTCCCATCTTCGAAGCGGCCTCCCGAGGCGCCATGGCCGCTGTAGTCGAAGCGCAGATAGGCCCGGCCTCGGGTGGCGCACCATTCCGCGAGATAGGCCGCCTTGCTGCCGGTCATGTCGCTGTGGAAGCCGCCCAGGAAGACCACGCCGGGCTCCTTCCCCGCCAAGGCGCGATAGGCGAGGGGCGTTTCGCCGAGAGTGCCGCTGCGTTCCTGCATGGCCCTCGGATGGCATGCATGGTTGCCGTCGTCCATGCCCGGGATTAGCAACGCGCCATATGTCACGCCCTCCCGCCATCCTGCAGGTCCTGCCCGCTCTGGAGTCGGGCGGCGTGGAGCGCGGAACGCTGGAGATCGCAGAGGCGATCGCGGCCGCAGGGTACCGGGCCATCGTCGCATCGGCCGGTGGACGGCTCGTGCCGGAACTGGAGGCATTGGGGGCCACGCATGTGACGCTCCCGCTCCTCACCAAGTCGCCGATGGGCATCTGGCGCAACGCTGCCCGTCTGGCGGAGATCGCGACCCGGGAACAGGTCTCCATCATCCATGCGCGCTCCAGGGCCCCCGCCTGGTCCGCCCTGCGGGCGGCGCGGCGGAGCGGGGCGCATTTCGTCACCACATACCACGGCACCTATGGCGAGGGCTGGCCCGGAAAGCGGCTCTACAACTCGGTGATGGCGCGTGGGGAGCGGGTCATCGCCATCAGCCGGCATATCGCCGACCACATCCGGCGCCTCTATGGCGATGGGGAACGGATCCGCGTGATCCCACGCGGCGTGGACCCCCGCCGTTTCGACGCCGCGCGGGTGGAGCCGTCGCGCGTCGCCGCCCTGCGCGCTGCATGGTCCTTGCCCGACGGCGCCCAGGTCGCGCTGCTGCCCGCGCGCATGACGCGTTGGAAGGGACACGACGTGCTCATCCGGGCATTGGACCGTCTGCCCGGAGTGGTCGCCGTTCTCGCCGGCGATGTGGCGGGCCGCCAGCGATACGTCGAGGAGCTTCGCGCCCTGGCGGAAGGGCGCGGCGTTGCGGGTCGTCTCCGCTTTGCCGGCCATGTCTCGGACATGCCGGCGGCCATGCTCGCCGCGGACGTGGTGATCCATGCCAGCACGGAGCCCGAGGCCTTCGGGCGGACCGTGACGGAAGCGCAGGCCCTGGGCAGGCCGGTCATCGCATCGGATCTCGGCGGGCCGCGCGAAACGGTGGAGGACGGCGTCACCGGCTGGCTGATCCCGCCAGGCGATGCGGTCGCGCTGTCGGACGCCATCGCTCGCGTGCTGGCGATGCGCGCGGAAGAACTGGCGGCGATAGGCGAGGCCGCCCGCCGCGGCGTGCCGACGCTCGAGGCGATGCAGAACGCGACTCTGGCCGTGTATCGGGAATTGCTGTGACCGAGCGAATTCTTGTCATCAAACTCGCCGCGCTGGGGGACTTCGTGCAGGCCTTCGGTCCCTTCGCGGCAATCCGGAAGCACCATCCCGACGCCGAGATCACGCTTCTGACGACGAGGCTATTCGCGACGCTTGCCGCTGAAAGTCCCTGGTTCGACCGGGTATGGTCCGAGGGGCGGCCCAACTGGTGGAACCTCGCCGCCGTCCTGCGTCTGGCCCGAAAGCTTCGGGATGCGGGTTTCGACCGTGTCTACGACCTGCAGACCTCCGGGAGGTCCTCGCGATACCGGATGTTCGTCGGGCGCGGGGCCGAGTGGTCGGGCATCGCGCGCGGCGCCTCTCACCCGGATGCAGACCCGCAACGCGATCTCCTGCACACGGTGGACCGGCAACGCGGGCAGCTGGTCGCGGCCGGGATCACCGATTTCCCGAGGCCGGATCTCGGCTGGCTGGACACGGATGTCTCGGCCTTGGGCCTGCTGCCCCGTTTCGCGCTGCTGCTTCCCGGCGCATCCGCGGCTCGCCCGGGGAAGCGATGGCCTGCCGCGCGGTTCGGCACGCTGGCGGCGCGGCTCGACCTGCCCACGGTGGTCTGCGGCGTCGCCGGCGAGGCCCCGTTGGCGGCGGAAATCCGGCGGCTGGCGCCGCAGGCCGTCGACCTCACCGGACGCACGGACCTGCGGCAACTCGCGGCGGTGGCGCGGCGGGCGGATCTGGCGATCGGGAATGACAGCGGCCCCACGCACCTGGCGGCGGCGATCGGATGCCCGACGGTCGCGCTCTTCGGGTCCGAGAGCGAACCTGCCCTTTGCGCGCCGCGCGGACAGGCGGTGACGATCCTGCGACGGCAGCCCATCTCCGGGCTGTCGGTGGACGAAGTGCTTCAGGCCGCCGGCGGCTGATCGGCCCATTCCGGTCGCAGCACATGGCCGCCGCCCGGCCCGTCGCGCCGGACGAAGCCCCCGGCCGCGGCCAGCAAGGCATCAAGCGAGCCGTAGCCCGCGAAGTCGCTGCCGCGCAGGGTCCGTCCCGTCCGGTTCCGCACCATCTGCCCGAGATGAGGAACGTGCACCGGGTCCTGGGCGTCCGACATAATGTCCCGCACCACGCCCAGCAGGTCCGCGGCCACCTGCCCGCCAAAGGGCTTCCCCGGCTCCGGTGAGGCCTGCCAGCCGAGCCAGCCCGCGAGCAGGTCGAGCCCGATCACCTCGTCGGCGGCCGATCGGACGATGCGTCCCACCTCCGGATGGGCCACGAGCCTCGTGCGCCGATCAGCGGCCCGCAGCCGCAGCAACAGGGGCACGAAATCGGAATCGGTGGAGAGAAGGTTGAATTCGTCGAAATGCGCGGGGGACAGCATGGCCTCCATCGCGTCGAGCGCGATGCGGACATCCGCCGCGTTCTTCAGCCGGGTGAGCTTGGGGCAGTCGATCACCTCGAAGCCAGCGGCCATGAAAGCCCACCGGAACTCCGAATACCGGAAGCGGGAGCCGTCCTCGTCATCGAGGCTGCCGGCCGGGTTCATATAGCATCGGCGGAGCAGCGCCCGGCGGGGCCGATCGCCGAGCAGCCGTTCCAGCCATGTTTCCGGCTGCTGGGCGAAGCGCAGCGCGACCTCGCTGCCGGCGCCATCCCGCAAGCCCGAGATCAGGTTGTCGAAATCGAGGAAGAGAGCGCTACGCAATTCGGGCATTGGGGACATGCCTGATTTTGCAGCTTCGGGGCCTTTCGGGCAATCACCGGGCCTTGACCGGGCAAGGCCGTCTCCCCATGGTCCGCCGTTCGCTTCCACGCCAGACATAGCAAGAGAAATCTAGATGCCCGCGATCACCCTTCCCGACGGTTCGATCCGCCAGTTCGACGGCGCGGTGACCGGCACGGAGGTGGCCGCGGCCATCGGCCCTGGTCTGGCCAAGGCGGCGCTGGCCATGGAGATAGATGGCAAGCTCGCCGACCTTTCCGAGCCGATCGCGTCCGATGCCTCGCTGCGCTTCATTACCCGCCGGGATCCCGAGGCGCTGGACCTGATCCGGCACGACACCGCCCATGTTCTGGCCGAGGCCGTGCAGGAGCTGTTCCCGGGAACGCAGGTCACCATCGGGCCGTCGATCGAGAACGGCTTCTACTACGACTTTGCGCGCAACGAGCCTTTCACCCCCGAGGACTTCGCCGCCATCGAGGCGAAGATGCGCGAGATCATCGGCCGTGGCGCCCGCTTCCAGCGCAGCGTGGTGAGCCGCGAGGAGGCGATCGAGCTCTTCAAGGGAAAAGGGGAGCGCTTCAAGGTCGAGCTCATCCAGGATCTGCCCGAGGGCGAAACCATCAGCCTCTACAGCCAGGGCGATTGGATAGATCTCTGTCGCGGTCCGCACATGCGCAGTACGGCCGATATCGGCGGTGCCTTCAAGCTGACCAAGGTCGCCGGCGCCTATTGGCGCGGCAAGCCGGAGAACCCGGTGCTGTCGCGCATCTACGGCACCGCCTGGCGCGACCAGAAGGAACTCGACGCCTATCTCCACATGCTGGAAGAGGCGGAGAAGCGTGACCACCGCCGCATCGGCAAGGAGATGAACCTCTTCCATCTTCAGGAAGAGGCGACCGGCAGCATCTTCTGGCATCCGAAGGGCTGGAAGCTCTATCGCACCGTCGAGGACTACATGCGCCGCCGGCTGGACGCGGCGGACTATCAGGAGGTGAAGACCCCGCAGCTTGTCGACCGGCGGCTGTGGGAGGCTTCGGGCCATTGGGAAAAGTTCCGCCACGCCATGTTCCAGGCCAAGGTCGAGGACAAGGACGAGGCCGATCGCATCTATGCGCTCAAGCCAATGAATTGCCCCTGCCACGTGCAGATCTTCAACCAGGGCCTGCGCAGCTATCGTGAGCTGCCGCTTCGCATGGCGGAGTTCGGCGCCTGCCATCGCTTCGAGCCCTCTGGCGCGCTGCACGGCATCATGCGCGTGCGGGCCTTCACGCAGGACGACGCCCACATCTTCTGCGAGGAGCACCAGATCGCGGCGGAGACGGTCCGCTTCGTGGCGCTCCTTTCCGGCATCTACAAGGATCTGGGCTTCGTCGATTTTCGGGTGAAGTTCAGCGACCGTCCGGATGTGCGCGCCGGCGACGACGCCACCTGGGACCGCGCCGAGGGCGCGCTGAAGGAGGCGTGCTCCATTGCCGGTGTCCAATTCGAGCTGAACCCGGGCGAGGGCGCTTTCTACGGGCCGAAGCTGGAATTCGTCCTGCGCGACGCCATCGGCCGGGATTGGCAATGCGGCACGCTTCAGGTGGATTTCGTCATGCCGGAACGGCTGGACGCGCTTTATGTCGCGGAGGACGGCACGCGCAAGCGGCCCGTCATGCTGCACCGCGCCATCCTCGGCAGCTTCGAGCGCTTCCTGGGCATCCTGATCGAACAGCACGCCGGGCGCTTCCCGCTCTGGCTGGCGCCGGTGCAGGTGGTCGTGGCGACCATCGTTTCGGACGCCGACAGCTATGCGCAAGAGGTGAAGGCCGCCTTCGCTAAGGCCGGGCTGCGGGTGGAACTCGACCTGCGGAACGAGAAGATCAATCGCAAGGTGGTGGATCATATCGAGCAGCGGGTCCCGGTCCTTGCGATTCTGGGCCGCAGGGAGGCCGAACTCGGCCAAGTCGTGCTCCGCCGCCTGCCAGGGCGGGAGCAGGAGGTGTTTTCTCTGGCGGAGGCGGTGGACCATCTGGCAAAGGAGGCGACCCCTCCCGATATGGGTGACCTGCCTGCGGATGCTGTTGCAGCGTGACGCGCCACGTTCCATAACGCGCGCCTGATTTGCCGTAACTGAGACAGGAGACGACCATAGCACGAGGCCCTATGCCCCCGACGCCCCCCTCACGCGAGGGGCCCCGCGTGAACGAGGAGATCCGTGTTCCGCAGGTGCGCCTGATTGACGAGGCGGGCGAGATGCTTGGCGTGATGAGTATTCGCGATGCGCTGTACAAGGCGTACCAGTCGGGGCTTGACCTGCTCGAGATCAGCCCGAATGCGGTGCCGCCTGTCTGCAAGATCACCGACTACGGAAAGTTCAAGTACGAGCAGCAGAAGAAGGCCAACGAGGCCAGGAAGAAGCAGAAGGTCGTCGAAATCAAAGAAATCAAGGTTCGCCCGAACATTGATGACCATGACTACGACGTGAAGATGAAGCAGGCCAAGAGCTTCATCGGCGAGGGCGACAAGGTGAAGGTCACCCTGCGTTTCCGGGGGCGGGAGATGGCCCACCAGGAGCTCGGCGTGAAACTGCTGGAACGGATCCGGGCTGAGCTGGTCGAGCTGGTGAAGGTCGAGTCCATGCCTCGGCTCGAGAACCGGCAGATGATCATGGTGCTGGCGCCGAAGTAGCGGTCGAAGCCGAGCCAGCGGCGCGGCGTCCCGTTCTCTGTTGACTTTTCGCGGTGTGGGGTTTAGGCGCCTCTTGCCGGGATCGTCCGGCTTGGGTCCCGCATGAGGCGGGATCCCCGTCGCTCCGCGAGTATCGCGCAGCGGCGCGATTTTGTTTGGAGTGGCTTTCGCGTGTTCGAGGCGTTGGGCAACAGGCTTCAAGGGGTGTTCGACCGGCTGCGCGGCCGTGGCGCGCTGTCCGAGGCCGATGTCTCCGATGCGCTGCGTGAGGTGCGCGTGGCCCTGCTCGAGGCCGATGTCGCGCTGCCGGTCGTCCGCGATATCATTGCCAAGGTTCGCGAGGGGGCCGTCGGGCAGGAGGTCATCCGCTCGATCCAGCCCGGCCAGCAGGTCGTCAAGATCGTCCATGACGCGCTGGTCGAGGCGCTGGGCGGTGGCGATGAGGGGCCCCGTGGGCTCGACCTGAACGCAGCCTCGCCGGTGCCGATCCTGATGGTCGGCCTGCAGGGCTCGGGCAAGACGACCACTTCCGGCAAGATCGCCCTCCGCCTGCGCATGCGTGAGCGGAAGAAGGTGCTGCTGGCCAGCCTGGACGTACATCGCCCGGCCGCCCAGCTCCAGCTTGCTCAGCTGGCGGAGCGCGCCGAAGTCGTCAGCCTGCCCATCATCGCCGGTCAGTCGCCGCTGCAGATCGCCGAGCGCGCGATGGATCTCGGCCGGCGCGAGCTTTACGACATCGTCATCCTCGACACCGCCGGCCGCCTCGCGATCGACGATGCGCTGATGGACGAGGTGGCCGCCGTCAAGGCCGCGGTGAAGCCGCATGAGACGCTGCTCGTCGTGGACGCCATGACGGGGCAGGATTCGGTGAACACCGCGCGCGCCTTCAACGAGCGCGTCGGCGTCACCGGCATCGTCATGACGCGCGTCGACGGCGATGCGCGCGGCGGCGCGGCGCTCTCCATGCGGGCCGTGACCGGCGCGCCCATCAAGCTGCTGGGCGCGGGCGAGAAGCTCGACGCGCTGGAGGACTTCCACCCGGACCGCATCGCCAACCGCATCCTCGGCATGGGCGACATCGTCTCGCTCGTGGAGCGCGCGGCCGAGACCATCGACCAGGCCGAGGCCGAGAAGCTCGCGGCGCGCATGCAGAAGGGGCAGTTCAGCCTCGAGGACTATGCGAGCCAGCTGAAGCAGATCGGCAAGATGGGCAATCTTTCGGGCATCATGGGCATGCTGCCGGGCGCCCAGAAGATCAAGCAGCAGCTCGGCGACGCCAATCTGGATCAGTCGATCCTGAAGCGTCAGGCCGCGATCATCGGCAGCATGACGGTCGGCGAGCGCCGCAAGCCCGAGATCATCAAGGCGTCGCGCAAGAAGCGCATCGCCAGCGGCTCCGGTTCCTCCGTGCAGGAGGTGAACAAGCTGCTCAAGCAGTTCGAGGACATGCGCGACATGATGAAGCGCATGAACAAGATGGGCCAGAAGGGGCTGATGCGTGGCGGGCTCGCCGCGCTCCTCCCCCAAGGCCGCAGGCCGTTCTGAGATGAGCCGGCCGAACCCCTTCCCAAGCTTTACCTGAGGAGAGAGCCCAATGGGCCTTAAGATCCGCCTTGCCCGCGCCGGCGCCAAGAAGCGCCCCTACTACCACATCGTGGTGGCCGACAGCCGCTCGCCGCGCGACGGCCGCTTCATCGAGAAGCTGGGCAGCTACAACCCGATGCTGCCGGCCGAGCACGAGGATCGCATCCGCCTGCAGGAAGAGAAGATCAAGGAGTGGCTCGGCAAGGGCGCGCTCGCGACCGACCGCGTCGCCAAGTTCCTGGGCAAGGCCGGCATCATCGAGATGCCCGTGTTCCCCGAGCAGCCCAAGCAGTCGGCGCCGAAGAAGAAGGCGCAGGAACGCGCCGCGGCCGCTGCGCGCTGATCTGAAGGCATCGGGCTGAAGGCAGATGGCGGGCGGGAAGGTCCTGTTGGGCGAGATCGGGAGGCCGCACGGCGTGCGGGGCCTGGTGCGCGTCCGCAGCTTCACCGCCGAGCCGGAAGGCCTGACCGCCTATGGCCCACTGACGGATGAGAGCGGCACCAGGCACTTCGCGCTGGAGTTGGTCGCGGCCGATCTGGCGCGGATCGAGGGTGTGGCCGATCGGGACGCCGCCGCGCGGCTCACCGGAACGCGGCTCTACGCGTCGCGCGCTGCGCTGCCGCCCACCGAGGATCCGGACGAGTTTTATCTCTCCGACCTGGAGGGGCTGTCGGCCTTCACCGAGGCAGGGGCTCCCTTGGGCCGCGTCCGCGCGGTCGAGGATCACGGGGCAGGGGCCTTTCTCGTCCTGGAGGGGCCGCCCGAGCGGCTGGTTCCCTTCACGCGCGCGGCCGTTCCCGCCATCGATCTGGATGGGGGGCGGATCACCGTGGTGCCGCCGGCAGAGATCGTCGTGGGAGAGGCTCCGGTCGATGGGCAGGGGGCGGCATGAGCTGGTCCGCCACCGTCCTGACGCTCTTCCCGCAGATGTTTCCCGGACCTCTTGGCGTGTCCCTGGCGGGGCGTGCGCTGCGCGAGGGCATCTGGTCCTGCGAGGCGCGCGACATCCGCGCGCATGCGCTGGACCGCCATCGCACGGTGGACGACACGCCCTTCGGCGGCGGCGCCGGGATGGTGATGCGTCCCGACGTGGTGGACACGGCCATTGCCGCGGCCATGCCGGCGGGGGACGCCCGCCCGCTGATCTACCTGACGCCGCGCGGTAGGCTGCTGGACCAGAAGCTGGTGCAGCAGCTCGCCGCGGGAGCCGGCGTGGTGATGCTCTGCGGCCGCTATGAGGGCGTCGATCAGCGCGTGATCGAGGCCCGGGGCATGATGGAGGTCTCCATCGGCGACTACGTGCTCTCCGGTGGCGAGCTCGCGGCGCTGACGCTGCTCGATGCCTGCGTCCGCCTGCTGCCTGGCGTGATGGGCGCGGCCGAGAGCGCCGTCGAGGAGAGTCACAGCGCCGGCATGCTCGAATACGCGCAATATACGCGGCCCGCCGAATGGCAGGGCCGCGCCGTGCCGCAGGTGCTGCTCTCCGGCCATCATGCCGAGGTGGCCCGTTGGCGGCGGCAGCAATCCGAGGCCGTGACGCGCGAGCGCCGGCCTGACCTCTGGACCCGAATGCAGGTTGCCGGCGGCGGCGCCGCAGCCTAAATCCCTATCCTGAAAGGACTAAGCCCATGAACCTGTTGCAGCAATTCGACGCCGACCAGAAGGCCCGCCTCGTCGCCACGCGTCCCGTTCCGGACTTCGCGCCGGGCGATACCGTTCGCGTCATGGTCAGGGTGGTCGAGGGCGAGCGCGTCCGCACCCAGGCCTATGAGGGCGTCGTGATCGCGCGGTCCAACCGCGGCCTGCACAGCAACTTCACGGTGCGCAAGCTCTCCTACGGCGAGGGCGTGGAGCGCGTCTTCCCGCTGCATTCTCCGGCGATTGCGGACATCTCCGTGGTGCGCCGCGGCAAGGTGCGTCGCGCCAAGCTGTACTACCTGCGTGGCCGCACGGGTAAGTCGGCCCGCATCGCCGAGAAGCTGGGTCTGCGGACCCAGGCACCGGCTGCCGCCTCGAAGGAAGCCGAGGAGGCCTGAGGCCCTCTCGCAGGCCGCGCCGCGAGGCGCGGCCTTTTTTGATCGATACCCGGTTTGGGGGAAATGCAAATGAGCGCCGAAAAGCCGCGCACCTTGTTCGACAAGATCTGGGCGCATCATGTCGTCGACACACTGCCCGACGGCACCGCGCTCCTCTACATCGACCGCCACCTCGTTCATGAGGTGACGAGCCCGCAGGCCTTCGAGGGCCTGCGCGTCGCCGGCCGCCCGGTGCATCGCCCGGATGCGACGATGGCCGTCATCGATCACAACATCGCCACCGACGAGACGCGCCGCACGGGCATCCTGGATCCCGAGAGCCGCCTGCAGGTCGAGACGCTCGAGCACAATGTCGTCGAGTTCGGGGTGCCCTTCATCCCGCTGCTCGACGCGCGGCAGGGCATCGTCCACGTGATCGGGCCGGAGCAGGGACTCTCGCTTCCTGGCATGACCATCGTCTGCGGCGACAGCCACACCTCGACCCACGGCGCCATGGGCGCGCTCGCCTTCGGCATCGGCACGAGCGAGGTGGAGCACGTGCTCGCTACGCAGACGCTGCTGCAGAAGCCCGCGAAGAACATGCGCGTCACGGTCGACGGCCAGCTGCCGCTCGGCTGCACGGCCAAGGACATTGTGCTGGCGATCATCGGGAAGATCGGCACGGCCGGCGGCACTGGCCATGTGATCGAGTTCGCCGGCGAGGCGATCCGTGCGCTCGACATGGCGGGCCGCATGACGGTGTGCAACATGAGCATCGAGGCCGGCGCGCGCGCCGGCATGGTGGCGCCGGACCAGACGACCTTCGATTATGTGAAGGGCCGGCCCTTCGCGCCCAAGGGCGAGGCTTTCGACCGTGCCGTGGCGTGGTGGTCGACCTTGCCGAGCGACCCAGGCGCGCATTTCGACAAGGAGGTTTTCCTCCGCGCCGAGGACATCGTGCCCATGGTGACCTGGGGCACCAGCCCCGAGGATGTGGCCCCCATCACGGCATCGGTGCCCGATCCCGCGGCGGCGGTGGACGAGACGCGCCGCGCCCAGCTTCAGCGCATGGTCGAATACATGGGCCTGACGCCCGGGCAGAAGCTGACCGACCTCAAGGTGGACGTCGTCTTCATCGGCAGCTGCACCAATAGCCGCATCGAGGACATGCGCGCCGCCGCCGCCATCGCCAAGGGCCGTCATGTCGCCGAGGGCGTGCGCGCCATGGTCGTGCCGGGCTCGGGCCTGGTGAAGCTGCAGGCTGAGCAGGAAGGTTTGGACCGCGTCTTCCTCGATGCCGGCTTCGAATGGCGGGAGGCGGGCTGCTCGATGTGCCTCGGCATGAACCCGGACAAGCTGACGCCGGGCCAGCGCTCGGCCAGCACCTCCAACCGCAACTTCGAGGGGCGCCAGGGGCCGGGCGGTCGTACGCACCTGCTCTCGCCCGCCATGGCCGCCGCGGCAGCGCTGGCCGGTCACCTGGCCGATGTACGCGACTGGCAACCCGTAGGGAGCGCCTGATCCATGAAGCCTTTCACGACCCTGACCGGCGTCGCCGCGCCCCTTCCGGCGGCGAACATCGACACCGACAAGATCATCCCGGCGCGCTTCCTCAAGACGATCGCGCGCACGGGGCTCGGCCAGCATCTCTTCGCGAATATGCGTTTCAACGAGGACGGCTCGGAGAAGCCGGACTTCGTGCTGAACCAGCCCGCCTACCGCAACTCCGAGATCCTTATTGCCTACGAGAATTTCGGCTGCGGCAGCTCGCGCGAGCATGCGCCATGGGCGCTCCTGGACTTCGGAATCCGCTGCGTCATCGCGCCGGATTTCGCCGACATCTTCCACAACAACAGCTTCAAGAACGGCATCCTGCCCATCCGGCTGCCGCGCGAGATCTGCGAGAAGCTGATGGACGATGCGAGGTTGGGCGGCAACGCCCGTCTCACGGTGGACCTGGAGCGTTCGGTGGTGGTGCGTCCGAATGGCGAGGAGATCCCCTTCGAGATCGATCCGTTCCGCCGGCACTGCCTACTGAACGGACTCGACGATATCGGCCAGACGCTGCAGCACAAGCCCGCCATCGACAGCTTCGAGGCGCGTCAGCGCGCCGCGCAGCCCTGGCTCTACGCCTGAAAGAATCCTGATGCCTGCGAACAAGAAGCTGCTCGTCCTTCCTGGGGACGGGATTGGCCCCGAGGTCATGGCCGAGGTGCGCCGTGTGATCGACTGGATGGAGCGCCGCCGCCGCGTGAGCTTCGAGATCACGGAGGGCCTCGTGGGAGGCGCGGCGCTCGATGCGGAAGGCACGCCGTGTCCCGATCGGACCGTCGCTGCGGCCCGCGACGCGGATGCCGTGCTGTTTGGGAGCGTGGGCGGGCCGAAATGGGACAGCCTCCCCTTCGACCGCCGTCCCGAGCTCGGCATCCTGCGCCTGCGCAAGGATCTCGGCCTTTTCGCGAATCTGCGCCCGGCCATCGTGTTCGATCCGCTGGCCGATGCTTCCTCGCTGAAGGCCGATGTCGTGCGGGGCCTCGACATCATCATCGTGCGCGAGAGCACGGGCGGCATCTATTTCGGCGAGCCGCGCGGCGTGCACACCGACTCCAGCGGCAAGCGCGTCGGCATCGACACCGAAGTCTATTCGGAAGACGAGATCGCGCGCGTGGCGCGGGTCGCCTTCGACCTTGCCCGCAAGCGCCGCAACAAGGTGACGAGCACCGAGAAGGCCAATGTCATGCAGAGCGGCCGGCTCTGGCGCGCCGTGGTCAGCGAGGTCCACAAGGCCGAATTCGCCGATGTCGAGCTGGAGCACATGTACGCGGACAATGCCGCCATGCAGCTCTGCTCGCGCCCCAAGCAGTTCGATGTGATCCTGGCCTCCAACCTCTTCGGCGACGTGCTTAGCGACCTTGCGGCGGCCCTGACGGGCTCCCTGGGCATGCTGCCTTCGGCCACGCTGGGCGCCGTGGGCGCGGACGGGAAGCGCTACGCGCTTTACGAGCCGATCCATGGCTCGGCGCCGGACATTGCCGGTCGTGGCATCGCGAATCCCTGCGCGCAGATCCTCTCCTTCGCGATGCTGCTGCGCTGGTCCTTCGGCATGGAGGAGGATGCGCGGTTGATCGAGCGCGCCGTGGAGCAGGTCCTGGCCGGCGGAATGCGGACTGCGGACATCATGCAGGCGGGGATGGCGCGCATCAGCACGGCGGTGATGGGTGAGAGCGTCGTCCGTGAGCTCGACAAGATCGCCGTCTGATTTCCTTTTCGCGACAAAGCTCGGATCGGGGGGTTGCGCGCCTCGATCGGGAGCGGTATTTCCCCGGCCCACGGCAAGCACCCGTAGCTCAATGGATAGAGCACCAGACTACGAATCTGGGGGTTGGAGGTTCGAGTCCTTCCGGGTGCGCCAAATTTCCGACGTGACAGGCGAATCCGTTCCTGCTCCGTCCCGGCGGTATGACGCCGCCGCGTGAAATGAACCTCGATAGCCAGCTGTGCGCGCCTCTCCTCGCTGTTCCTGCACTGGAGGCGCGATCGGTCGGATCCCGCGCGCGGCATGCGGCGGATGCGCCGATGACGGCTCGGCGTATCGGCGCGACATGCGTCGATCTTCTCCAGAACCGGCTCGGCGCCGCGTCGAAGTAGGCTGGCCTACTCGGGCTCGATCCCGGCCGCGCGGATCGCGTTCGTCCACTTGACCGTCTCGCTGCGGACGAAGGCGGCGGCCTCTTCCGGCGAGGAGGGCCTGACCGCCATGCCGAGCGTGTCGCCGAGGCGCTGGCGCAGCTCGGCATTGGCCGCGGCATGCCGCACGGCGGCGTTCAGGCGTGCGATGGCCGGCGCGGGCGTCGCCGCGGGCACCACCATCACGAACCAGGCGAAGAGCTCGTAGTCCGGAAGATTCGCGGCTTGGGCCACCGTGGGCACGTCGGGAAGCTGCGGCGAGCGCGTCTTGGTGGTCGCCGCCAGCACGCGGAGCTGGCCGTTCTGCGTCGAGGGCAGGATCACGGCCTGATCCGCCACGAAGACGTCGACGCGGCCGGCGACAAGGTCCTGCACCGCGAGCGGGGAGGAACGGTAGGGCACGTGCAGCATCTTCACGCCGGCCATGGAGGCCAGCATCTCCGTCGCCACGCGCTGCGAGGCGGAGGTGGAGGCATAGGAGATCGCTTCGGGCCGGACGCGCGCGGCGGCCAGGAGGTCATTCAGCGTGCGGTAGGGGCTGTTCTGCGGTACCGCCACCAGCAGCGGCACCGTGGCGAGCAGCGAGACCGGGGCGAAGTCGCGCTCCATGTCGAAGGGCACGCGGCGGAAGAGGGCGTTGGCTGCGGCATTGGTCGAGTTGGTGCCGAAGAGCACGGTCAGCCCGTCCGGCGCCGCCCGGGCCACGGATTCGGCGCCGATGAGCCCCGAGGCGCCAGCACGGTTCTCGACCACCAAGGGCTGGCCGAGGACCTCGCGCATGCGCTCGGCGAAGAGGCGGGCAACGATGTCGGTGGCACTGCCGGCGGCGAAGGGGACGATGCCCCGCACGGGCGCATTCGGCCAATCCTGCGCAAAAGCGGGCCAGGCCAGGCCCGAGGTGGCGGCGGCGAGGAGCGCGCGGCGGTGCATATGGGTCTTCCTCCAGATTCATTCCGGCATAGGCGGCAGGCCGACTGCCGGCAAGATCAGCCGAGAAGCGCCGGCGCCAGAGGTCAGGCGATGGCCCGGCGCAAGGCCTCGTGCGCGGCCGCGCTCGCTTTGGCGAGGCGGATCAGCGCCGGCAGCTCCCAGGGCCGGCGGGCGAGCGCGGCGAGCACGCGCAGCGGCGCGGGCGACCCGTCCGGCCGGAGCCCGACCGCGGCCGCGCCGGGCAGGACATCCCCCGGCCCGTCAGCCACCACCCGCAGCGCCGCGAAGGGGATGCCGCGCGCCAGCGCGAAGCGCGCGGCGACGCCGCTTTCCATGTCCACGGCCGTGGCGCGCGTCGCGCGATGCAGGGCGCGCTTGGCCTCCACCGAGGCGAGCAGCGTGTCGCTCGCCGCCAGGATCGCCGAGGCCGCCGAGGTCCGTCGCACGAGCGCCGCGCGCCAGGCCGGATCGACCGGCAGGCTCTCGGAGAGCGAGCGCAGCGCCGTGGCGACGAAGACGTCGCCCGTGGCCGCGTTCGGCGCCAGCCCCCCGGCGATGCCGAAGGAGAGCACGCCCGTCACGTCGCCCGGCAGCGCCTCCAGCAGCGCCGCGAGCCGGGCCGGCGCGCCGCCGGAGACAAGGATGCGCGTGCCCTTGGGCAAGAGCGCCGCCTCGCTCTTCAGCCCAACGGTGACGACCGCGCCCTTCGGGACCAGCGGATCAGACATCGAGCGGCGGGGCCCGGTCCTTCCAGGGGGCGGCGCGTTCGTAGCCCTCGGCCGCGCGCAGCAGCAGCGCCTCGCTGAAGGAAGGGCTCGCCAGCTGGAGCGAGAGCGGCAGGCCGCCCGAGGACAGGCCGGCCATGACCGTCACCGCCGGATGGCCGGTCACGTTGAAGGGCGTGCGCGCCTGGCGCGGATAGGTGCGCTCCACCGCCTCCTCGTCATCGATGCGGCAGGCGGGATCCATGCTGCTGGCCGTGAGGAGCAGGTCCACCTCGTTGAAGGCAGTCTCTACGGCGGCGATCAGCCTCGTCCGGTCGCGCGCGGCGTGCATCAGGTCCACGGCCGGGATGAAAAGGCCCGGCAGCAGACGGCGACGCGTGACGCCGGCGTAAAAGCTGGGGCGGGTCTTCAGCCATTCCTCATGCACCACGGCCGCCTCGGACTGGAGGATGGTGCGGTTGACGGCGGCGAATTCGCTGAGCGGTGGCAGCCTGATCGTGCTGATAACGGCGCCTTCGGCCTCCATTAGCTTCGATGCGGTCTCCAGGGCCTCCGCCATTTCGGCATCGGCCGGCATGTCGGCCTCATGGAAATGGCGGACGAAGCCTATGCGCAGACCCTTCAGCCCGCGTCCGAGGTCGCGGGAAAAATCCTCGCGCCCGCCGGACATGGCGTTCAGCATCAGTGCCGAATCCTGCACCGTGCGGGTCAGCGGGCCGACATGGTCGAGCGAGAAGGCGAGGGGGAAGACGCCCTCGCGCGAGACCAGCCCATAGGTCGGCTTCAGCCCGACGAGGCCGCAATGCGAGGCCGGGTGACGCACGCTGCCGCCCGTGTCGGTGCCGAGCGCCGTCGGCATCATGCGCGCCGCCACCGCCACGCCGGAGCCGGAGGAGGAGCCGCCCGGATGGTGCGCCGGGTTCCAGGGGTTGCGCGCGGGCGGAAAGGGCAGGTCGAAGGCCGGCCCGCCGATCGCGAACTCGTGCGTGGCGAGCTTTGCCGGGAAGACGGCGCCCGCAGCGCGCAGCAGCGCAACGACCGTGGCGTCCTGATCCGCCCTGTGATCCAGGCGTTGGCGGGAATGGCAGGTCGTCGGATGGCCCGCGAGGTCGATGATGTCCTTGATCCCGACCGGGATGCCGTGTAGCGCCGAGCGGGGCCCGCTCCGCGCGATCTCCTCCTCCGCCGCCTGGGCGCCGGCGCGCGCCTCCTCCTCGGTGAGGCGGATGACGGCGTTGAGCTTGGGATCCTGCGCGGCGATGCGCGCCAGGCAATCCTCCAGCAGCTCCACGGGCGAGAGCTTGCGCGCGGCGATCTGCGTGCTGGCCTCGGCGAGGCTGAGCTGGTGCGGCGCGCTCATCGGCGGGGCGCCAGATAGCCGGGCGTGGGCTCCAGCCTGGGATGACTGCTGCGTGGAAGGGCGGCGCGTTGCCGGGCGACGGTGGCCAGGGCGTCGCGCACGTCGTCCGGGAACTCGCGCGCGGTCTCTTCCAGGCCGGCGGCGCGGATCAGTGCCGCCAGGGTTGCGTCATCCATCGGGGTTCTCTCGTGCTTGACGGCCGCAGCTTGGCCCAGGCCACCCTGCACGAAAAGCAGGGGGCGGACAGGGGCATCCGCCCCCTGAAGTCAGGACGCTGCCTGGCCGGGAGCGATCCTTGAGAGGCGGGAGCGTCGGAGGGACAGCTCCCGGAGCCATAAAGCGGCGGGGCGCTTAACGCCCGGTTAGCGTCATCGAAAAATCTCACGAGGTTCCGCACGGCCCGGCTTTTCGCTATCCACTTTGAGCCGTTGGGGGATGACGCATGCTGCCGCTGCAAGGAATGAAGATCGTGGAGCTCGGCCATTACATCGCCGCTCCCTTCTGCACGCGGCTGCTGGCCGATCTGGGTGCCGAGGTCATCAAGGTCGAGCCGCCCGGGGGCGATCCATTCAGGGGCTGGGGGGCGCAGAAGGACGGGCATTCCGTCTGGTTCAGCGTTCATGGCCGCAACAAGCTCTCCGTCACGCTCGATCTGAAGAGCGAGGAGGGGAAGCGGCGCGTGAAGGCGCTCTGCGGCCGCGCCGACGCCATGGTGGAGAATTTCCGCCCTGGCTACCTGGAGCGGATCGGCCTCGGCCCCGCCGTTCTGCAGGCCGACAATCCCGGTCTGGTGATAGCGCGCATCAGCGGCTACGGGCAGGACGGTCCCTATCGCGACAAGCCCGCCTTCGGCGCGATCGGCGAGGCGATGGGCGGCTTGCGCCACCTCACCGCCAATCCGGGCGTGACCGACCATCCGCCGCCCCGCTGCGGCGTCTCCATCAGCGACGATCTGGCCGGCATGTACGCTGCGCTGGCTCTGGTCTCCTCCTGCTGGGGCCGCGACCGCGGGTCGGGTCAGGGCCGGATCCTGGACCTCGACCTGGTGAGCAGCGTCTTCAGCCTCACCGAGGGCATGCTGCCCGAGCACGGGCTCTTCGGCTGGGTCCGTCAGCCCGCCGGCGCGGCGATCCCGACGGCGGCGCCCACCAACACCTATCTCTGCGGCGACGGGAAATGGCTCTGCATCGCCGGGAATTCGGACCTGATCTTCCGGCGGCTGATGGAGATGATCGGCCGCCCGGAACTCGCCGCGGATCCTCGCATGGCGACCAATGGCGGCCGCTGCGCCCATGCTGGCGAACTCGACGCCGCTATCGGCGAGTGGACGAGGACGCTCCCGGCGGTTGCCGCCGAATCGGCGCTGGAAGCCGCCGAGGTGCCGTGCTCGCGCCTCTACGACATCGCCGATTGCGCCACCGATCCGCATTTCCGCGCCCGCGAGATGGTGATGGAGGTGCAGGACCCGCTGCTCGGCCCCGTGCTGCATCCTGCGCCGCCCTTCCGGCTGGATGGCGTCGCGCCCTCGGACATGGTCCGATGGACGGGACGTGCGGCCGGCGCGGACAACGACCATGTGTTTCACGAATTGCTGGGGGAAACCCGATGAAGGTCACGCTCTCCGAGGTCAGCCCGCGCGACGGGCTGCAGCCGATCACCAGCTTCGTCCCGACCGAGACGAAGATCGCGCTTGTCCGTGCCCTGCATGAGGCTGGCGTCACCCGCATGGAGGTCGGGAGCTTCGTCAGCCCCCGCGCCATCCCGCAGATGGCCGATACCGGGGAGGTGCTGAAGGTCGCGAAGCAGCTGGAGGGGCTCGAATGCACGGTGCTTGTGCCCAACCGCCGCGGCTTCGAGACCGCTATCGCGGCCGGCGCCGATCGGCTGGGCCTCTTCATGTCGGCGACGGAGGGGCACAACAAGGCCAACCTCAACCGGACCCGCGTGGAGAGCTTCACCGACCTCGCTGCCATCGTGCGCGACACGCCCAAGAGCACGAAGATCCGCTTCAACCTCTCCTGCACCTTCCACTGCCCCTTCGAGGGCGTGGTGGACGAGGCGGAGGCGCTGGAATGGGTGGAGCGCATCCAGGCGCTCCACCCGGAGATGGAGGTCGCGCTTTGCGACACCACGGGCAATGCGGCGCCGGACCAGGTGGGGCGGCTGATGCGCCACGCCATCGAGCACTGGGGGCCGCGCTTCGCCTTCCACGGGCACGACACCTACGGAATGGGCCTCGCCAACATGGCCGCCGCCTGGAAGGCCGGGTGCCGGGTCTTCGACGCGGGCTCGGGCGGGATCGGCGGCTGCCCTTACGCCCCGGGTGCCACGGGCAACACGGCCATGGAGGACGCGGTCTGGATGTTCGGCCGCATGGGCGTCGAGACCGGGATGAATTGGCTGCGGCTGATCGCCGCGGCCGACATGGCGGCCGCCATTCCGGGCGCGCTGCCGGGTGGGCGGGTGCGGGGCGTGCCTGCGGCAAGGGCGGCTTGAGGGCACTGTGGCGCGCCCGGGTTTCCGGGCCCCATCTTGCGTCGCACGTCCGGCAGCATGAGCCTCGTCGGCTGTCGGGACGGAGCCCTGCACCCAAGCGGACAGCGCAGCGCCGATTCCTGATCGTCCGGCCCGCCGATCGATCCGCGCCGGGCTTTGCGCTTGAATCGGCGTATGCGGGAATGGTCGACGGAGCGGACGAAACCCGGCGCTCCCCAGCGGCTTAGTTCCTGCGTCGCTTCAAGGAAACGCCGCCATGCCGGCCGCCGCATCGGGCCAGTCCGATCAAGAGCTGAGTCCCTCTCTCCGGCAGAACATCCGGGCCATCGAGGAGCGCCGCCGCGAGGAGGCTCGTACCGCAACCCGGGAAGAGCGCGTCGCGGAGGCTATCACCGGCTTCGTCGGCAGCATGCGCTTCGTCTATCTGCACCTGGTCATCTATGGTGGGTGGATCATAGCCAACTTGGGGCTTCTGCCGGGCCTGCACCCCTTCGACCCGTCCTTCGTGACGCTGGCCATGATTGCCTCGGTCGAGGCCATCTTCCTGTCGACCTTCGTGCTCATCAGCCAGAATCGCAGCGCCGCCGCCGAGGAGAAGCGAGCAGACCTCGACCTCCAGATCAGCATGCTGGCCGAGCAGGAGCTCACCAAGCTGGCGCAGATCGTGGCGGGCATCGCGCAGCATCTTGGCGTCGCCGCTTCCAGCGACGAGGTGGACGAGATCACGCGCGTTGTGCAGCCGGGCACCATTTTGGATGAGATCGAGGCGCAGCAGCGGAAGGCCGATTAGAGTCAGCCGATCGGGCGAGGAGGGGGCGAAGCCCTGCGCAATGACCCACAAGGCATGCGCGATTCGGGACTTGGCGTCCCAGCCCCGATCCCCTAGACACCCCTGCAAGGTGGCACCCCTGGAGGCCGCCCGTTTCCGTTTGTGCGGAAGCAAACACACCCGAATAGGAGCGAGTGGCATGGTCCAAACCATCCGGATCGAAGCTGCGGCGCGCGGGCGTGCCGGTAAGGGGGCGGCGCGCGCGACCCGGCGAGAGGGGCTTGTCCCCGGTGTTGTCTACGGTGCGAAGCAGGAGGCCACCCTGGTCGCCTTCGATCCCCGGGACATCATGAAGGAATTGCACAAGGGCGGCTGGCAGTCGCACCTCTATGAGGTGGCGGTCAAGGACGGCCCGACCGAGCGCGCCCTGATGCGCGACATCCAGTTCGATCCCGTCACGGATCGTCCGCTGCACATCGACTTCCAACGCCTCGCACCCGGCGCGCGCATCCGCGTGAAGGTGCCGGTGGCCTTCCTCAACGAGGAGACCTGCCCCGGCATCAAGGCGGGTGGCGTGCTGAACGTCGTTCGCCGCGAGGTCGAGGTCCTGGCCGATCCGGATGCGGTGCCGGAAAAGTTCGAGATCGATCTGGCCGAGGCCAAGATCGGTGACAGCCTTCGCTGGTCTGCCGTGAAGGAAACCGCCGGCACCAAGCCCGTGATCGCGGGCCGTGACTTCGTGGTGGCCACGCTGGCCGCGCCGACGGTGGTGGAGGACGCGCCCGCCGCTGCCCCCGCCGCGCCTGAGGCCGCCAAGCAGAAGAACCCGGCGGGAGCGGCTTCGGCCTCCACCAAGGGTCCTGCGAAGAAGAAGTAAGGTTGG
Source organism: Roseococcus sp. SYP-B2431 (assembly GCF_004336745.1). GTDB lineage: Bacteria > Pseudomonadota > Alphaproteobacteria > Acetobacterales > Acetobacteraceae > Roseococcus. The sequence continues at coordinate 335,701 of NZ_SJXD01000027.1, read as the reverse complement.
GCCATGCTGCTCTGGGTGGGGCTCGGCAATCCCGGGCCGGAACACGCGAAGCAGCGGCACAATATCGGCTTCATGGCGCTGGACGCCATTTCGCGCCGCCACGGGTTCTCCCCGTGGCGGTCCAAGTTCAAGGGCGAGGTGTCGGAAGGCTCCCTTGGGGGGCGGAAGATCCTCCTCCTCAAGCCCATGACCTACATGAATGCCAGCGGCGACGCGGTTCAGGCCGCCGCCGGCTTTCACAAGATTCCCGCCGCCGACATCTGGGCCTGGCACGACGAGCTCGACCTCGCGCCGGGCAAGGTCCGGGTGAAGAAGGGCGGCGGTGCCGCCGGCCATAACGGGCTGCGCGACATGCAGCGCGCCTTGGCCACGCCGGATTTCGGCCGCATCCGCCTTGGCATTGGACATCCCGGCCACAAGGACCGCGTGACTGGCCATGTGCTGGGCAACTTCGCCAAGGTGGACACCTGGGTGGAGCCGTTGCTCGATGCCTTGGCCGATGGCGCTTCCCAGCTGGCCCAGGGCAAGCCCGAGGATTTCATGACGCGGGTGGCGCTGCTCACCCAGGAGAACACCTGATGGAGCCCATGGTGGTGGAAGAGTTCTTCGGCGGTCCCGGCCCCGAGGACCTGCTGAACGCGGCAGCCGCCATCGCGCAGGCGCTGCGTCAGTTCGCCGCCGTCGAGGCCCAGGCCGCCGGCGGGCTGCGCGCCTGCCTGCCGGGCGCGACGGATCCCGGTCCGATCAGCGATATCCGCCGCGCGAAATCCGTGGCGCAGGCTGCCGCCGAGGCCGCGAGCCGCGCCGCCCTGCTGCTCGAGGCTGCCGATATCCTGGCCCCCGGCGGCACGGTCGCCGGGCTTGCCGCGGCGCTCGCCACCGCCACCAAGCGCGCCGGCCTGCCGCCCACGATCCTGGTGCCGCAACTGCGCGCCGCCGCCCTCTCCCTGCCGACGGACGACGCCTCCGCGCGCATCGCCGCCGCCATCCGCGTGCAGGAACTGGCTGCCGCGCTCAACGCCTGATCGGACGAGAAATGGGTTTCAACTGCGGCATCGTCGGACTGCCCAATGTCGGCAAGTCCACCCTCTTCAACGCCCTGACCCAGACGGTCGCGGCGCAGGCGGCCAATTATCCCTTCTGCACCATCGAGCCCAATGTGGGCCGCGTGGCGGTGCCCGACCCGCGGCTGCAGAAGCTGGCCGAGATCGGCAAGAGCCAGAAGATCGTCCCGACCAGCCTGGAATTCGTGGATATCGCGGGCCTGGTCCGCGGCGCCTCCAAGGGCGAGGGGCTGGGCAACCAGTTCCTGGGCAACATCCGGGAGGTGGACGCCATCGTCCACGTGCTCCGCTGCTTCGAGGATGGCGACGTCACCCATGTCGACGGCGGCGTCGATCCTATCCGCGATGCCGAAACGGTCGAGACCGAGCTCATGCTGGCCGACCTCGACAGCCTGGAGAAGCGCGTGCCGGCGCTGCAGAAGAAGGCGCGCGGTAACGATAAGGAATCGGCCGCGCAGCTCGCGCTGATGGAACCGATCCTGGCCGCCCTGCAGGCCGGCCGCGCCGCGCGCACCGCCGTGCCCAAGGGCGAGGAGATCGCGGTCTCCAAGCTCGGCCTCATGACCAGCAAGCCCGTGCTCTACGTCTGCAACGTGGAGGAAGGCTCGGCGGCCACCGGCAATGCTCATAGCGCGCGGGTGATGGAATTCGCCAAGGCCGAGGGCGCCCGCGCCGTGATCGTCAGCGCGGCCATCGAGGCGGAGATCGCGCAGATGGCGGAGGCCGACCGCGGCGAGTTCCTGGAGACGCTGGGGCTGGAGGATAGCGGCCTCGACCGCGTGATCCGCGCGGGCCACGATCTGCTCGGTCTTATCACCTACTTCACCGTGGGCCCGAAGGAGACGCGGGCCTGGACCATCACCAAGGGCATGACCGCGCCCCAGGCGGCCGGCGTCATCCATGGCGACTTCGAGCGTGGCTTCATCGCGGCCGAGACCATCGGCTATGACGACTACATCGCCCTCAAGGGCGAGCAGGGCGCCAAGGAAGCCGGCAAGATGCGCGTCGAAGGCAAGACCTATCTGGTGCGCGACGGTGACGTGATGCTCTTCCGCTTCAACGTCTGATCGCCGAACCCGCGCGGCGGCGCTATTCCAGGACCGCCGTGGCCGCCGCCGTGACCGGCACCTTCAGATAGCGCACGCCGTTGCTCTCCGCCGGCGGAAAGCGCCCGGCGCGGACGTTCACCTGGATCGAAGGCAGCAGCAGCGTGGGTGCGGCGAGCGTCGCGTCCCGTGTCGTGCGGAAGGCGACGAACTCTTCCTCCGTCTTGCCGTCCCTCACATGCGGATTGTGCGCGCGCTGCTCGGCCACGGTGCTCTGCCAGGCAAAGCTGTCGCGGCCCGGGGCCTTGTAGTCATGACACATCCAGAGGCGGGTTTCAGGCGGCAGCGCCAGCAGCCGTTGGATCGAGTGGAACAGGGTGCGCGCATCGCCGCCGGGGAAGTCGCAGCGGGCCGTGCCATAGTCGTGCATGAAGAGCGTGTCGCCGACGAAGACGTCGCCGGTGTCCGCATTGCCCACGCGCACGTGGTAGCCGATGCAGGCTGGGGTATGGCCGGGCAGGTGCATCACCTCGATGTCCAGCCCGCCCAGGCGTAGGCGCGCCCCGTTCTCGAAGCGCAGGTCGAAATCGCCGCCATCGGGCGCCATTCCCTCCAGGTTGAAGACGGGCCGAAAGATCCGCTGCACCTCGGTGATCCGGGAGCCGATGCCGATCGGCGCCCCGGTGCGGGCCTTGAGGAAGGGCGCGGCCGAGAGGTGATCCGCATGCACATGCGTCTCGAGGATGTGGGTGATGCGCCACCCCTCCGAATCGGCGGCGGTCAGGATGTTCTCGGCCGAGCGCGTGTCGGCCGTGCCGGCCTTGTGATCCCAGTCGAGCACGGGGTCGATGATGGCGGCCTCGCGCGTGGCGGGGGCGCCCAGCAGGTAGCTCACCGTGTTCGTCGAGAGGTCGAAGAAGGCCTGGATGTGGGGACGCATGGTCTGCCCTCCGTCGGAATCCGACCCTAGCGGTTTCCGGCTGCGTGCCCCATCAGAAATCGCTGACGCGGCCCTTCCGTTCCCAGTCATTGTAGCGCGTGGGCTCCGGACCCTTCGGCCCGCCATCCTCCTCCTGGGGGGAGGAGTAGGGTCGCTTGGGCCGGTCCAGCTTCGTCAACGGCGGCGCGGTACGCGGCGTTGCGGAAGGGCCAGGGGGAGAGGCAGGGGGCTTTTCATCCTCGGTCATCCTCCCGATCTGGGGCCAAAGGAGGCTTTAGGAAAGATGTTCAGGACCTTCATTCTGCTGGCGGGGCTGACGGCGCTCTTCGTCGGCATCGGCTACATGCTGGGCGGCAGCGGCGGGGCGACCATCGCCTTCCTCATCGCGGCCGGCATGAATCTCTTCGCCTGGTGGGGAAGCGACGGGGTCGTGCTGCGCATGCACAATGCCCAGCCGGTGACCCCGGCCGAGGCGCCGCAGCTCTACCGCATGGTGGAGGGGCTGGCCGCGCGGGCCGGCCTGCCCATGCCGGCGCTCTACGTTATCCACGAGGATCAGCCGAACGCCTTCGCCACCGGCCGAAGCCCGGAGCGGGCGGCGGTCGCCGTCAACACCGGCCTCCTCGATCTGATGAACGAACAGGAGGTGGCGGGCGTGATCGCGCACGAACTCGCCCATATCAAGCACCGCGACACGCTCATCATGGCCGTGACCGCGACGCTGGCCGGCGCCATCGGCTTCCTCACGCAATTCGGCATGATGGCGCATGGCCGCGGCGACCAGCGCGGCGGGCCTGGCCTCATCGGCGGGCTGCTGCTCATGATCCTCGGCCCGCTCGCCGCCGCGCTGGTGCAGATGGCCATCAGCCGCGCGCGGGAATACGAGGCCGATGCCGAGGGCGCCCGCATCTGCGGCGACCCGGCCTGGCTCGCCAGCAGCCTCGCGAAGCTGGAACAGGGTAAGATCGGCCGGGTGAATCAGACGGCCGAGGCGAACCCGGCCAGCGCCCATATGTTCATCATCAACCCGCTCTCGGGCCTTCGCCTGGACAGGCTCTTCTCCACCCATCCGCCGACCGAGGAGCGCATCGCCCGCCTCATGGCGATGGCGGGCCGGCCGATGGCGCCGCCGCTGCCGGCGCCCCGTCGTGGCGCCTCGCCCTGGGCGGCTCCCGGCAAGCGCAACCCTTGGGCATGACCCTCCCCCGATTGCCGCCCGGCGAGGCAGCGGGCCCCCCGGGCGCCGGGCCTGCCGCAGAGGGCGGGGTGTTGCATTCCGCGGACCGTGCCATGCTGCCTCCATCGAATTGGAGGAAGCCCCATGTTCCGCCCATTTCTGCACACCGGCCTAGCCGCCCTTCTCGGCGTCGCAACTCTCGCCTTCCCGGCGCTGGCCCAGACCATCCCGCCAGGACCGCGCATCGCCATCACGGCGGTCACGCAGCCGCTGCCGACGCAGCCACAATTCATTCTGGTCGACCAGCGCATCCTGCGTGACGGCCTGCGCGAGCGGAGCGGCGGCCGGATCGAAGTGACGCTGGCCAGCCATGCCGAGCGGAACCTCGCGGGCAACGAGATCGTCCGCCTCGTGCGCGCCGGCCAGGCCGAGATCGGCGCCGGCACGCTCTCCACCCTGTCGGGCGACGTGCCGATCCTGGACGGCGTGGACCTCTCGGGCCTCGCGCCCGACATTGCCCTGGCCCGCCGCATCGCCGACGCCATGACCCCGGTCGCCAACCGCGACCTGGAACGCTTCGGCGTCCGCATCATGGCGATGTACCCGTTTCCGGCGCAGGTGCTCTTCTGCCGCGCGCCCTTCACCACGATGGCCGACCTGCGCGGCCGCCGGATTCGCACCTTCGGCAACAGCCTCGTCGATTTCTATACGGCGCTGGGCGCCCAGCCGACCTCAATCGGCTTCCCCGAGGTCTATTCGGCGCTGGAGCGCGGCGTGGTGGATTGCGCCATCACCGGCTCCGGCTCGGGCGTTGCCGCCCGCTGGCCCGAGGTCTCCACCCATATCAGCGACCTGCCGGTGAGCTGGGCGGTCGCCGCCTATATTGTCAACCTGAACTGGTTCAACCGGCTGGAGCCGCCGGTGCGCGAGCTGATCGAGGCGACCTTCCGCCAGGTGAGCGACGCGCAGTGGCAGCTCGGTGCCGATGCGACCCGCGACGGCATCGACTGCGCCATCGGCAACCGCGACAATTGCCGCATCCACAGCCTGGCCACGCGCCCCATGACCGAGGTGAGGGCTTCGGACGCCGACAAGGCGGAAACCCGCCGCATCTTCGAGCGGGTGGTGCTGCCCGGCTTCGTCCGCCGCTGCGGGGCGCGCTGCGGCGAGATCTACAACCAGACCATCGCGCCGCTCTCGGGCGTCCGGTTCGGCGGCTGAGGGTGCTGCGCGCCGCCACGCAGCTCCGCCGCGGAGTCGCGGCGGTGGCGGCTTTCATGGCCTGGGTCGCGGGCTGGAACTACGTGGCCTGCGCCCTCTTCATCACCGGCGACATCGTGGGGCGCAACGTCTTCGGCGTCTCCTCGGCGGCGACGGTAGAGGTCACGGGTTATATGCTGGCCTGCGGCATCGCCTGGGCGCTGGCGCATACGCTGGCCTGCCGCGCGCATATCCGCGTGGACGTGCTGGTGACGCGGCTGCCGGTGAGGCTGCGCGCGCCGCTTCATTTCTTCTCGCTCGCGCTCCTGGCGCTCTTCGCCGCCTTTGCCGCCTGGGCGGGTTATGCGCTCTTCGACGAGAGCGCGCTGTTTGACGCGCACGACAATTCGGCGCTGCGCATCCCGATGGTGATCCCGCAGGGCATCTGGCTTGCGGGCCTCGTCGCCTTCCTCGCGATGACGCTGGTGCTGCTGCTGGAGAGCGCCCTGGCGCTCGTGACCGGCCAGGGTGCCCAACTCGACCGGCTGCTGGGCTCGCGGACGATCGACGACGAGGCGGAGGAGGCGCTGGAAGCCGTGGCCATGGCGCGCGAGGGAGGTTCCGCCGCTTGATCGCCATCGTCTTCCTGCTGGGGCTGCTCGGCGTCGTCGTCTTCGCCGCGGCCTCGGGGGCACAGGCCCTGCCGATCGCCGAGATCCTGATGCTGATCGGCGTTTTCGTCATCTTCTTCAGCTCGGGCGTCTACATCGCCGCCGTGCTGGGTGTCCTGGCCTTCCTGACCGGCTTCCTCTTCAGCGACCGCCCCTGGTGGAACTTTGCCGGCCAGACGCTCTGGGGGCCTTCCTCCAACTTCGTGCTGGTGGCGGTGCCGCTATTCCTGCTGATGGGCGAGATCCTGCTGCGCGCCGGGCTGTCGGACCGATTGTATCGCGCGCTGAACGTCTGGCTGAACCGCCTGCCCGGCGGGCTGCTCCACACGAATATCGTCAGCTGCGCGGTGTTCAGCGCCATCAGCGGATCGAGCGTGGCCACCGCCGCCACCATGGGCTCGGTGGCGCTGCCCTTCTTCCAGGGGACGAAATACAACCAGCGCTGGGTCCTGGGCTCGCTGGCAGCCGGCGGCGCATTGGGGAACCTGATCCCGCCCGGCATCACCTTCATCATCTACGGGCTGATCACCGAGACCTCGGTGGGCGCGCTCTATATCGCGGCGCTGCTGCCCTCGATCCTGGTCACGGGACTCTTCCTGGCGCTGATCGCCTGGCACGGCCTGCGCAACCCCATGGAGAAGCCGCCCAGGCTGCCGCTCGCCATGAAGATCCGCGCGCTGGTGGACCTGATCCCGACGGCGCTGCTGATCGTGCTCGTCCTCGGCTCGATCTACGCCGGATGGGCGACGCCGACCGAGGCCGCCGCGCTGGGCGTCACTGGCGCCATGTTCTTCGCAGCGATCGAACGCAGGCTGACCTTCCGCATGCTGCACGCCTCGGCGGAAGCGACGGCGCGCAACACGGCGCTGCTGGGGCTCATCATCTTCGGCGCCTATCTGCTGAACTATATCCTGACCACCATCAACGTGCCCCAGGCGCTGGCCGCGCTGATCGCCGACCTGCCGCTGCCGCCCTGGGCCATCATGCTCTGCATCATCGGGCTCTACTTCGCGCTCGGCACCTTCATGGAGGGCTTCTCCATGATCATCACCACCGTGCCGGTCATCTTCCCGATCGTGGTGGCCCTGGGCTACGATCCCATCTGGTTCGGCGTGATCGTCACGATGCTCGTCGAGATCGCGCAGATCAGCCCGCCCGATGGAACCGTGATGTACGTGCTGCAGGGAATGCGACGACGCGCCGGGCCGATCACCGATGTCTTCATCGGCGTCATGCCCTTCCTCCTCGCCTATCTCGCGGCGGTGATCCTGCTTCTCGTCTTCCCGGAGATCGCGCTTTGGCTGCCCCGTGCGATGTCCTGATCTTCTGGAATTGACTCCATGGAACAACGGCCGGTCCGCATCGCCGTCGATATCGGCGGGACCTTCACCGACCTGCAGATCTTCGATGCCCGCCAGGGCCGCGTCGTCGCCTGGAAGACGCCGACCACGCCGGCCGACCCGTCCGAGGGCCTGCTTGTCGGCGTGCGCGAGTCCGCCGAGCGCTTCGGCTTCGCGCTGGCCGATGTGGGGCTGCTCCTGCACGGAACGACCATCGCGACCAATGCGGTGCTGGAGCGCAAGCTCGCCCGCGGCGTGCTGCTGACGACGGCCGGATTCGAGGACGTGCTGGAGATCACGCGGCACTTCCGGCGCGACCTCTACGGGCTGGCGCCGGATCCGTTCCCCTGCCTGATCGGGCGCAATTTGCGCTTCGGCGTGCCGGAGCGGGTGCGCGCCGATGGCAGCGTAGAGCTTCCGCTCGGCGATCTCGCGCCCGTGCTGGAGAAGCTGAAGGCTGCGAAGCCGGAGGCCATCGCGATCGGCCTGCTGCACGCCTATGCGAACCCGGCGCATGAGCTTGCCCTCGCCGAGGCGGTGGGGGCCGCGCTGCCCGGCATCCCGATCAGCCTTTCCTCGGAGATCAGCCCCGAGATCCGCGAGTACGAGCGCCTCTCCACCACGGTGCTGAACGCGGTGCTGATGCCGGTCGTGCAGAATTACCTGGCGCGGCTGGAGACGCGGTTGGGCGAAGGCGGCTTCTCGCCACGCATCTTCCTGGTGCAGTCCAATGGCGGCATGTGCAGCCTCGCCCGCGCCGCGGCGCAGCCGGCCCGGCTGCTGCTCTCCGGCCCCTCTGGCGGCGCGCTTGCCGCCGAGCGGCTGTCGCGCCGGCTCGCGCGCCCCAACCTCGTCGCGGTGGACATGGGCGGCACCAGCTTCGACGTGAGCGTGGTGCAGGACCATCGCATCGGCCTCGTTACCCAGGGCGAGGTTGATCGCCTGCCCGTGCGCCTGCCCATGGTCGAGATGCGCACCATCGGCGCGGGCGGCGGCTCCATCGCGGCCGTCGATGCGTCGGGGCGTCTCACCGCCGGCCCGCGCAGCGCCGGCGCGCGCCCCGGGCCGGTCTGCTATGGCCGCGGCGGCACGCTGCCGACCGTGACGGACGCTAATGCGGTCCTCGGCCGCCTCGATCCGGACTTCTTCCTGGGCGGCGCCATGGCGCTCGACATCGGCGCCGCGCGCCACGCGGTGGCCGAGCATGTCGGCGCGCCGCTCGCCCTGAACGTCGAGGCCGCGGCCGAGGGCGTGCTGCGCGTGACCAATGTGCAGCTGGCCTCGGCGGTGCGGCTCTCGCTCTTCGAGAAGGGCCTCGATCCGCGCGATTTCTCGCTGCTCTCTTTCGGCGGCGCTGGCGGCCTGCATGCGACCGATGTGGCCGACGAGCTCGGCATCACCGAGGTCATTCTGCCGCGCGAACCCGGCACGCTCTCCGCCTACGGCATCCTCTTCTCCGAGCTGGTGCAGGACCTCGCGCGCTCGCGCCTGCTCCGCGCCGAGCCGGATGCGCTGCCCGAGATCGAGGCCGCCATCGCCACGCTGCGCGAGGAGGCCGTCGCCCGTCTTGTCGCCGACGGCGTGCCGGAGGATCAGCGGGCGACGGAGATCTCCGCGGACCTGCGCTATCACGGCCAGGCCTTCGAGCTGCTCGTCCCTTGGCCCGAAGCGCCCGACCTGCCGGCCTTGCTCGCGCGCTTCCACGAGACGCACCGCGCCCGCTTCTCCTACGCCGCCGAGGAGGAGAAGGTGGAGATCGTGACGCTGCGCATGTCGGCGATCGGCCGCCTGCCGAAGCCTGCGGAAACCTCCGGCACGGCCGCCGACAAGCCCGCCACGCCCGGCTCGCGCAAGGTCTCGCAGGGCGGCGTCGCCGCGCCCTGGCCCGTCTGGCGCCGCGAGGCCCTGCACGCGAGTGACGTGGTCCAAGGGCCTGCCATCGTCGAGGAAGCCTTCGCCACCCATGTCATCTCGGCCGGATGGCAGGCCAGGCTCGACCCCGAAGGGGCATTGATCGCACGGAGGACGGCCTGATGCTTGGCCCCATCGAGATCGAGGTCATCCGCAACGCCCTCAATGCGGCGGCGGCGGAGATGGACGTCACCGTCTGGCGCACCAGCCGAAGCACCATCGTGCGGGAGCTGCTGGACTACTCCACCGCCGTCTTCGACGCCGAAGGCTGGAATCTCGCGCAGTCGGCGCGCATCCCCGGCCATCTGAACTCCATGAGCCACGCATTGCGCGAGATCCTCGCGAACTTCGTGCCGAGCGGGCAGTGGCATGAGGGGGATGTGGTCGTCACCAACGATCCCTATTGCGGTGGCCAGCATCTGCCGGACATCATTGCCTACAAGCCTGTCTTCCATGAGGGCCGGCGGATCGCCTTCGTTGGCACGCTCTGCCACCATATCGATGTGGGCGGCCTCGCGGCCGGCAGCTACGCGGCCAAGGCCACCGAGATCTTCCAGGAAGGGCTGCGCATCCCGCCGCTGAAGATCCTCGACAGGGGCATCCGCAACGAAGGCGTCTGGGCGATGATCCGGCAGAACATCCGCAAGCCGGACCTGCTGCTGGGCGACCTCTCCTCGCAGCTCGCAAGCCTCGACGTGGGCGCGGCCGCGCTGTTGCGCCTCGCGCGACGCTTCGGCGCGGAGGCGATGATCGAGGCGGGCGCGCGCATCCTCGACATGAGCGAGGCCGGCATGCGCGCCGCCATTGCCCGCATGCCTGACGGCACCTACGAGTTCACCGACTTCCTGGACGATGACGGAATTGACCTCGGCCAGCCGATCCGCCTGCATGTCGCCGTGACCATCCAGGGCGATCTGGCCTCGGTCGACCTCTCCGGCTGCAGTCCGCAGGTGGCCGGGCCCACCAACGCCACGCTTGCCAGCACCAATGCCGCCGTGATGTTCGCCCTCATGTGCTGCGCCGATTCCTCGCTGCATATGAGCGCCGGCTGCTACCGCCCCATCACGGTGATCGCGCCCGAGGGGCTCGTGGTGAATGCCCGCCATCCGGCGCCCGTCGCGCATCGCGTGGCGGTGACGCACCGGCTGCTCGGCACCATGAACGGCGCCCTGCACCAGGCGGTGCCGGAGCTGATCCCCGCCGCCTATTACGGCAACAGCTACGTCACCACCTTCCAGACCGTCGCCGAGACGCGCGAGGTGCTGGTGGAGATCGAGATCGGCGGATCCGGCGCGCATCCGTCCAAGGACGGCGTGAACGCCTATGCCAGCGGCATGCACAACAACAGCAATATCCCGATCGAGATGATCGAGGCGCAGCTGCCGCTCACGATCCTGCGCTACGGGTTGCGCGAGGGCAGCGGCGGCGAGGGCAAGTTCCGCGGCGGCCTGGGTCTGGCGCGGGAATGGCGCATCGACAGCCCGCGCTGCTTCTTCACCGCCAATATGGACCGCTTCGACCATGCGCCCTACGGGCTGGCCGGCGGCGGACCGGCGGCGGTGGGTAAGCTCGTCCTGCGCCGCGACGGGGTGGAGAGCCCGATCCCGCCCAAGACGGACAACCTGCCTTTGCGGAAGGGCGATGTGGTGCGGCTGGAGACTTCGGGCGGCGGCGGTTTCGGTCCCGCAGCCGAGCGCCCGACGGCCGCCAAGGCGCATGACGAGGAGATGAGGTACCTGTGAGTTTCGACCCGAGGCAGCACCGCCTTGCGCCCCAGCGCTGGTTCGAGGATTTCGTGATGGGCGAGGCCTTCCGCCTCCCCAGCCGCACCATGACGGATGCCATCTTCCTCGCCTTCCAGGCGGCTTCCGGCGACAATCACCCCGTCCATTACGATGTGGAGTTCTGCCGGGCGCGCGGCATGCCGCATATGCTCGCCCATGGCTTCCAGGTATTGATCCAGACGGCGGCCGGCGCCGGGATGCTGCCTTTCCTGATGGAGGACAGCCTCAAGGGGTTCCTCGATCAGTCCAGCAAGTTCCTGCATCCGGTCTTCGTCGGCGATACGCTCTACGGCACGCTTACGGTCGATGAGCTCACCCCCGGACGGACGACGGGCGTGCTCGGCCTGACCTCCACCGTCCACAACCAGGAGGGCGTCCTCGTGATGGAGGGCCGCCAGCGCTACCTGCTTCGGAAGCGCCCCGCCGATTGACCGTCGCCCGCCTGCGCGACACCCTCCCACCAGAAAATCCGGGGAGGACGGAATGGCAAAGCAGTTGCGCGTCGCGGTCTTGGGGGCGGGCACCATGGGCCATGCGCTGGCTCTGGTCTTCGCCATGGGCGGGCATCGCGTCCGGCTGACCGATTCCGATTCCGCCACGCTCGCCCGCTCCCAGGGCCTGATGGAGAAGGCGCTCGCCACGCTCGAGGAGGTCGGCGAGGCCCCGAAGGGCTGGGGCAGCGCGCAACTCGCCCAGGCCTGCACGCGCCATGCCTCGTTGGAGGAATGCGTGGACGGCGCGGAACTGATCGTCGAGGCCATCGTGGAAAATCCCGAGGCGAAGACCGACCTCTACCAGCGCCTCGACGCCTGCGCCCCGGCCGACGCCATCTGGGCCAGCAATACCAGCTACCTCGACGTCTTCCCCCTCATGCCGCCGTCGCGGCTGAAGCGCGCGCTGATCGCACATTGGTACACGCCGCCCTATCTGGTCGACCTGGTCGACCTCGTCCCGAACGCCGAGACCGACGAGGCCGTGCTGCAGGAGGTGAAGTCGGTCGTGGAGGCGATGGGCAAGGTGCCGATCGTCATGCGGAAGTTCATCTCGGGCTATGTCGCGAACCGCATCCAGGCGGCCGTGCAGGCCGAGGTGCAGTTCCTGATCGACAATGGCTATGCCACCGCGCAGGAGATCGACGCGGCCGTGATCCATGGCATCGGCCTTCGGCTTCAGATCATCGGGGTCATGGCAAAGGCGGACTTCACCGGGCTGCGCATGCTGCAGCACGCGGCGCGCAACGGCACCTACACGCCGCCGGCGCCGGGCACGAGCCCGAGCATGGACGCGCTGGTCGCCAAGGGCGAAGCCGGCGTCTTCGACGGCAAGGGCTATTACGACTGGGGCGGAAAGCCGCCCGCCGAGCTTTTCGAGGAGCGCGACCGGCGCCTCATCAAGCTCAAGCAGAGCCTTCGCGGCATCGGCTTCATGGCGGGCTTCGACGTGAAGGCGAACGACGCATGATCCGCTACGAGCTGAAAGGCAAGACGGCCATTGTCACGGGCGGCGCCTCGGGCATCGGCCTCGCCACCGTTCGCATGTTGGCGCGGAACGGCTGCAAGGTCGCGATCAACCATCTGGCCGACGATCCGCGGGGCCTTGATCGGGTGGAGGCGCTGAGGGCCGAGGGCCTCGACGTTCTCTCCGCGCCCGGCAATGTCGGCGATGCGGCGGACGGCCCGCGCATGATCGAGCAGGCGGTGAAGGATCTCGGCCGGCTCGACTACCTCGTGAACAATGCCGGCACGCCCGGCACGCGCACCACCATCGCGCCCTCGGAGCTCGAGCGGCTGACGGAGGAGCTATGGTCCGCCGTGATCGAGGTGAACTTGCTCGGCGTCTTCCGCTGCGCCAAGGCGGCGGCGCCGCATCTGAAGAAGTCGGGCGGCGCGCTGGTCTCCGTCGCCTCCATCGCCGGCCTCGATGCGCCAGGCTCATCGATGGCCTATGGCGCGACCAAGGCCGCCGTGATCTCGCTGACCAAGAACCTGGCGCGGACGCTGGGCCCGGAGGCCCGGGCCAATGCCGTCGCGCCGGGCGCGGTGAACTCCAGCTGGATGATCGAATGGACCAATGAGCAGCGCGCCAGCTCCATCGACGAAGCCCTGCTCAAGCGCCGCTGCGAACCGGAGGATCTGGCCGAGGTGATCGTCTTCCTGCTGGCCGGCGCCGCCATGGTCACGGGCCAGACGATCGTCGTGGATGGCGGCCTCACGCTGGATTAATCGACCGCGACGAAGGCCTCGATCTCCAGCAGGAAATCCGGCACGGGCAGCGCCGCCACCACGCTGGTCGTTCGGGCGGGCATATGCTCCGCCGGGAAGGCCGCGGCGTAGAGGCGGTTCATCTCCGGCACGTCCGTTGCGCGGACCAGCAGCACGCTCGTCTTGAGGATGCGCGTCATGTCCGCGCCCGCATCGGCCAGCACGGTCTTCAGGTTCTCGATCACCTGCGCGAACTGCGCCGCGAAGTCGGCGCGGTGGATACGACCTTGAACATCCAATGGCCCGAGCCCCGACACATAGAGCGTGCCGCCATGGCGGACTGCCATCGAGAAAGGCGGGAAGGCGCGTCCGCTCGCAGGTGTCGCGTAGCGCGTGATGGTTGGCATGCCTGTGCTCCTTGTCGGACGGAAATCCTGTCCTATCCTGCCGCTTTCGCGAAGGAGCGTGGCATGGCGCAGGTGGATACCGATCGGTTTTTGAAGGACCTCAACGATCTTCGGAAGTTCGGAGAGTTCAAGACCGGCGTTCATCGCCCGACCTTCTCGGACGTGGACATGCAGAGCCGCTATTGGCTGATGGACCGCATGAAGGAATGTGGGCTGGAGCCGACCATCGACGGTATCGGCAATGTCTTCGGCCGGCATCCCGGCCCGGGCCCGCATCTGCTCGTCGGCAGCCATATCGAGAGCCAGAACGAGGCCGGCTGGCTGGATGGCGCGTTGGGCGTGATGTCGGGCGTGGCGCTGGCGCGCGCCGGCCTGCCCGTGGACGTCGTCGCCTTCGCCGATGAGGAAGGCCATTACGGCAGCTTCATCGGCAGCCGCTCGCTGATCGGCGCCTTGGACGAGGTCGAGATCGACACGCTCAGCAACCGTTATCACGGCAAGCCGCTGCGCCAGGCGCTGAAGGAGGCCGGCCTCGAAGGCAAGTCGCGACTGCGCCTCGATCCCGCCCGCTACAAGGGCTTCTTCGAGATGCATATCGAGCAGGGGACGCAGTTGGAGTCGCAGAATCTGCGCTCCGGCGTCGTGACAGGCATCGTCGCCATCTGGCAGTTCCGCATCACGATCGAAGGCATGCAGGATCATGCCGGCGGCACCACCATGGCAGAGCGCAAGGATGCAGGCCTCACCGCCGTTCGCTTGCTGGCGCGGATCGACCGCGAGTTCCCCATGCTCTGCGGCCCACGCACGGTCTGGACCTGCGGGCGCATCGCACTGGACCCCGGCGCGCCCTCGATCATTCCCGGCAAGGCCGAGGTCCTCTTCCAGTTCCGCGACATCGACGTGCCGACGCTGGAGCGGCTGGAGGCCTGCCTGCGCTCCGTCGTGCAGGAGATGAACCGAACGGAGCGCACCGTCTCCACAGTCGAGGCGATGAGCCGCAGCAAGCCCGCGCCCTGCGATCCCGCGATGCAGGCCAGGCTCGCCGAGGCCGCGACCAAGCACGCCAACGGCCAATGGCAGCACATGCCCAGCGGCGCCGGCCACGACGCGCAGTACATGGCGCGCGTGATGCCCTCCGCGATGCTTTTCACCCCCTCAATCAACGGCATCAGCCATCACTGGGCCGAGGACACGAAGGAAGAGGATCTGGCGCTGAACATCCGAATCCTCGCCGATGCCGCGGAGGCCTTCCTTCGTGGCTGAAGTCGATACCGCGCGCTTTCTCGCCGACCTGCACGAGCTTCGGAAGATCGGCGAGTTCAAGACGGGCGTGCACCGCCCGACCTACACGCCGCAGGACATGGAAAGCCGCCGCTGGCTCATGGACCGCATGGCGGATGTAGGGCTGGAGCCGAGCATCGATGGCATCGGCAATGTCATCGGCCGTCATCAGGGCGAGGGGCCGCGCCTGCTCGTCGGCAGCCATATCGAGACGCAGAACGAGGCGGGCTGGCTCGATGGCGCGCTCGGCGTCATGGCTGGCCTGGCACTGGCGCGAGCGGGCCTGCCCGTCGACGTCGTCGCCTTCGCTGACGAGGAGGCGCATTTCGGCAGCTTCCTCGGCAGCCGCAGCCTCATCGGCAAGGTCGACGAGGCCGAGTTGGAGGCGGCGAAGCACTTCCAAACGGGCCAGCCGCTGCGCGAGGCCCTGAACGATGCTGGCCTTGCCGGCATCCCGCGCGCGCGTCTGGATCCCCCCCGCTACAAGGGTTTCTTCGAACTGCACATCGAGCAGGGCACCCAGCTGGAGAAGGCCGGGTTGCGGAGCGGTGTGGTGACCGGCATCGCGGGCGTCGCCATCTGGCGCATCACCTGCATCGGCAACCAGGACCACACCGGCGGCACCACCATGGCCGAGCGCAAGGATGCGGCCGTAGCCGCCATGCGTGTGCTCGCAATGATCGACGAGCGCTTCCCGATGGTTGCGGGGCCGCGATCTGTCTGGACCTGCGCCCGTATCGTCCTCGAACCCAACTCGCCACACGTCATTCCGGGCAAGGCGGAGCTGACCTTCCAGTTCCGCGATGTAGATGAGGGGCTGATGGACCGCATGTCGGAGACCTTGCTCTCCATCGTGCGGGAAGTGGATCGCCGCGACCGGTGCGGCATCACCGTCGAGCAGGTGAGTCGCTCGGCCGCCGCGCTCAGTACGCCGGCCATGCGATCCGCGTTGGAAGGGGCGGCGACGAAGCATGCCAACGGTCAATGGCAGCCCATGCCGAGCGGCGCGATCCATGACGCGCAGCACATGGCGCGCGTCATGCCCATGGCGATGCTTTTCACGCCCTCGATCGGCGGCATCAGCCACCATTGGAGCGAGGATACGAAGGAGGAGGATCTGGTGCTCGCCATCCGCATCCTCGCGGATGCGGCGGAGAGCTACCTCAACTCCTGAGTCCGATCGCGAGCCTCAGCCGGCTTTGGAGGCCAGATGGGCGCGCCAGCCGCCGCGAGTGGTGATCTCGGGCGCGCCCGCCACGCCCTCGCTCTCAGCGACGAAGCCGAGCACCGTGGCGCCGGTGGAGAGCGTCACCCGGCCGAAGCCCAGCGGCGGCGGGATCTCCGCCAGGAAGGGCCCGAGTTTCGCCGCCGGAACCGCCCAGACCTCGCCGAGGATGGAAGCGCCGCCCTCGGCCATGCGGATCATGCCGGGACGGTTGCCAAGGTCGAAGAGCCGGTAGCACGGGGCAGAGCTGGCGGCGTGCAGGAAGCGCCCGCCATGGCCGCGCAGCTGACCGTTCAGCGGCAGGCCAGACATATGCGCGCCGATGCAGAACAGCGCGAGCTCGTCGGCGGCGAGCGCCGGGGGTGGCGGGGCAGGAGGCGCGCCGAGCCCGGCCCACGCATGCATGGCCGCGCCGATGCCGGCCAGGCGTCCGTCGCTGAAGGCCGGACCTACCAAGGTCACGCCGGACGGCACGCCGTCGGCGCGAAAGCCCGAGGGGATCGCGAGCGCCGCAAGGTCGCAGAGGTTCACGAAGTTCGTGTAGACTCCAAGCCGGCTGTTCGCCGCCACCGGTTCGGCCAGCACCGTCGCGACGGTCGGCACGCCCGGGCAGGTGGGCAGCAGCAGCGCGTCGCAGCTTGCGAACAGCCTTCGGGCCAGTAGCCGTGCCTGGGCCACGGCGTGGAAATCGTCGAAGGCGTCGACCGTCTTCCGGTCCAGGCCGCTTTCGAGAATGCCACGGGTGACGGGGTGCAGCGAGCCCGGCTTTTGCAGCACCATCTCGCGCACGGCCGAGGTCCTCTCGGCCACCCAGGCGCCATCGTAGAGCCGCTTCGCAACGCCGAGGAGGGAGCCGATGTCCACGCGCGTGACGGTGGCGCCCATGGCCTCGGCGCGCGCGACGGCTCCGTCGAAGAGCGCCGCATCCTCCGG
Organism: Roseococcus sp. SYP-B2431; assembly: GCF_004336745.1. GTDB lineage: Bacteria > Pseudomonadota > Alphaproteobacteria > Acetobacterales > Acetobacteraceae > Roseococcus. Next base: position 318,521 of record NZ_SJXD01000027.1, on the reverse strand, counting down.
CGTATCGAAGACGAGCTGCGCGGCCTCGGGGACGGCGAGGCGCAGCGCCGGCGGGGCGGCCTCCATCGCGCGCCAGGAGGGCGGCGCCGCGCGGCTGTAGGGATCCGCCGTATCCGGGCCGGCTGCGACCGCCAGCACCGCGCTGGCTTCCGCCACGCTGCGGGCGAAGATGGAAACGCAGTCCAACGAGCGGCAGGCCGGCACCGTGCCGCGCGTCGGGATCAGCCCGAGGCTCGGCTTCAGCCCGACGAGGTTCTGCGCGGCGGCGGGGACCCGGCCGGAGCCGGCCGTATCTGTGCCGAGGCTGAAGGCTGCAATGCCGGCCGCAACGGCCGTCGCCGATCCGCTCGACGAGCCGCCAGGGATGAGGTCCGCCCGGATGGCGTTGCGGGGCGTGCCATAGGGGCTGCGCGTGCCGTTCAGCCCCGCCGCGAGCTGGTCGAGGTTGACCTTGCCCAGCAGCAGCGCGCCCGCCGCCAGCAGCCGGGCCACGACCGGCGCGTCGTCGCCGGCCATGTAGCGATAGTCCGGGCAGGCCGAGGTGGTCGGCAGGCCGGCCACGTCGATATTGTCCTTCACGACGAAGGGGCAGCCGTAAAGCGGTCCCTTCGGCAGCGACGCCGCGCGGGCGAGAAGCTCCTCGCGCGGCACCTGCGTGATGAACAGCGCCGGATCGGCATAGGCCTCGATCCGGGCCAGCGCTTCCTGCGCCACCGCGACGGGCGAGCCGCCGGCGGTGTAGAAGCCAGCCAGCGCGTCCAGGGTGAACGCGGCCGGTGGGGTCAAAGCAGCAGTTCTGCCGCGACGCGCAGCATGATGCCGCCGGGCTGCCGCAGCGCCTCGAGCACGCGGAAATGATCGGCGCCGGGGATGTGCAGCAGCGGGCCCGGCGCCTGCGCATCGGCGCGCAGCGCGTAGAACTCGCGCGACTGGCGGCAGAGCTCCGGCAGTTCGGCGCCGCCATAGACGATGGCGATCGGCTTCTGCACCACGGGCCGCCGCATCGGCGAGAGCTCGACGATCTCCTCGTCGGTCAGCTTCAGGGCGGCATTGAGGTATGTGTCGCGCACCGGCCCCAACTCGTAGATGCCTGAGATCGCGATGGCCGCCGTCACGGCCGGATGCTCGGCGCCCAGCGCCGTCAGGTGGCCGCCGGCGCTCCAGCCGCTCAGCACGATCGGCCCCGCCAGACCATGCTCCGCCCCATGCGCCGAGAGCCAGTCCAGCGCCGCGTGGATCTGGTAGGCGATGCGCGTCATGGTGACCTCGGGGCAGAGGCTGTAGCCGCAGATGGCCACGTTCCAGCCCATGGCCAGCGCGCCCTCGGCGAGGATGGCGAAGTCCTCGCGCCGGTTGCGCTGCCAGTAGCCGCCATGGATGAAGGCCAGCGTCGGCGCGGAGGGGTCCTTGCCCGGATAGAGGTCCCACTGCTCGCGCTGGCCCTCGCCGTAGGGCAGATCCAGCGTGCGGGCGAAACCTTGCCGGAATGGCGCGGAGGCGAGGTTGCGCTCCTCGACCAGATTCGGGCTGTCGGGCACGGCTGCGGAGTTGTTATAAGCAGCGTCCCGCTCGCGTTGCGTTAGACGTCCCCAGTCGAGGCTCATGCGGCTTCCCACCATTCCAGAATGTCCCGGCCCTGAGCGAACACTGCCCCGGGCCGGCTGGCAATGGCGTCGAGCGTGGCTTCCAACACGCCGATCCGATGCGGCACGCCCGAGATATAGGGGTGCACGGCGAGGCCCATGACCTTGCACCCCTCGGTCTGCGCCTCGTCGAGCAGCCGGTTGAGCTGGGCCATGGTGCGCTCCTGCAGTTCGGCCGCGCGATGGTGCTGCACCATGATCATTGGGATGTCGTTGAGTTCGACGGAATAGGGCATGGACCAGATGGGGTCATGCGCGGTCCGTACCGGCACGGGCACGTCGTCCACCACATAGTCGGCGCAGTAGCGGATGCCATGCCCGGCGAGGATGTCCGTCGTTTCCAGCGTCTGCGTCAGTCCCGGCCCGAGCCAGCCCACCGGCGGCTTGCCGGTGAAGCGCGCGATGGTCTCCACGGTCTCGCGCACCATGGCGCGCTGGTCCTCGATCTGATGCGTCGGGACCTGCTTGAAGCCGTGACCCATGAACTCCCAGCCGGCCTCGTGCGCGGCCTGGGCCACCGCCGGATAGGCGTTGCAGACATTGCCGTTGATCGAGAGCGTGGGCCTGATCCCACGCGCCTCGCAGGCCTTGAGCAGGCGCCAGAAGCCTACGCGCATCCCGTATTCGTGCCAGGCCCAGTTCGCGAGGTCCGGCACCACGGGCAGGTTGGTCGGCGCCGGCAGCACCTGGCGCGGCATGGGGCGCTCGATGCCCCATTCCTCGACGTTGACGACGAAGAAGACGAGTACCTTCGCGCCATCCGGCCCCGAGCGCCGCGGGCGGTCCTGCGGCGCCGCATAGTCGATGCGATCGACAGGCTTCATCAGTGGTGTCCCAGCATCCCGGAGAAGTGGCGGCGCAGCGCGTTGAAGTCCGGATCGGTCGGGTCGCGCGGGCGCGGCAGCTCCACGTGCTCGTCGGCCACGATACGCCCCGGGCCAGGCGACATGACCACGATCCGGTCGGCGAGCAGGATGGCCTCCTCGATGGCGTGCGTCACGAAGATCACGGTGAGCCTGGTCCGCTCCCAGATCTCCAGCAGCTCCTGCTGGAGATTCTCGCGTGTCATGGCATCGAGCGCGCCGAAGGGCTCGTCCATCAGCACGACCTCGGCCTCGTTGGCCAGCACGCGCGCGATGGCGACGCGCTGCTTCATGCCGCCCGAGAGCTGGTGCGGATAGGCGTCGGCGAAGCGGGTCAGCCCCACCATGTCCACGAAGCGCTTGGTGGTCTCCGCGACCTCGGCAGAGGGCCGCCCGCGCGCCGCCGGCCCGAAGCCGACATTCTTCGCCACCGTCAGCCAGGGAAAGAGGCCGTAATCCTGGAACACCATGCCGCGATCCGGGCCAGGCTTGCCGATGGGCGTGTCCCACATGGCGAGCCGACCTTCGCTGGCTGTCTCGAAGCCGCCGATCATCCGCAGCAGCGTGGACTTGCCGCAGCCGGATGGCCCGATCAGGCAGACGAACTCGCCCTTGCGGATGGTGAGCGAGGCGTCCGAGAGCGCGACGATCTGCGTGCCCTGGAAGTCGAAGCGCTTCGTGACATGGGTGATGTCGAGGATATTGAGCGGCTCAGCCATGCTGCGGGCTCCAGCGAAGCAGGCGCTTGCCCAGGAGCTGCACCAGGTAGTCCGACACGTAGCCGAGCAGCCCGATGGCGATCATCCCGCTGATGACGATCTCCGTGCGCGAGAGCTGCCGCGCCTCCATGATGATGGCCCCCAGCCCGGTCTGCACTCCGGTCATCTCGCCCACGACGATCACCACCCAGGCGAAGCCGAGGCCGAGCCGCAGCCCCGTGAAGATGGAGGGCAGCGAGGCCGGCAGCACCACCTTCCAGAACAGCGCGGAAGGGCTGACGCCCAGCATCACCGCCGCCTCGAAGAGCCGGGGCTCCACGTTGCGCACGCCGAAGATGGTGTTGACCAGCATGGGGTAGAAGGCGCCCAGAAAAACCAGGAAGAAGGCCGAGGTCGGGCCGATGCCGAAGACGATCATCGCCAGCGGCAGCCAGGCCGTGACAGGGATGGGACGCATCAGCTGCAACGTCGGATCCAGCGTGGCCCGCACCAGCGCCACGCGGCCGATCAGCATGCCCAGCGGCAGCGCGCAGGCGGCCGCCAGCAGGAACCCTCCGTAGACACGGCTGACGCTCGCCACCGCATGCTCCAGCAGCGTCGCCGAATAAAGATCGTCCCAGACGCCGCCGAAGGCGAGATCCCAGAGCTGCTTGCCCACCTCCAGCGGCGGCGGGATCAGGCTGAAGGCCCGCCCTGCCGTGGAGACGTGCCAAAAGATCAGGAAGAGGACCGGTGCGCAGAGCGCTAGGATGACGTTCTGCGTGCCGAACCGGGAAGCCGGCGGGCTCAAGCGGCGCGCGCCGCCTCGTCGGAGAAGCGGGTGTTGAAGAAGAGGTTGAAGTCGGGGATGGCCCGGATCTGCTGCAGTTCCAGCATGTGCTGGGCGTAGGTGCGGCTGCGCTCGATCATCACCGGCGTCATCTGCCAGTTCAGGTCCACATTCTCGATGCTGACCTCCAGCGCCGGTCGCTGCATGCCGAGCTTCTGGACTGCCATTTCGATCGCCGCCGGCTTGTTGCCCGAAGCGAAGACCGAGGCGCGCCTGTGCACCCCCATCATCGCCGCGCAGAGCTGCGGATTGCGCTGGGCCGTCTCGTAATGGGTCGCGAAGATCATGTTCAGCGTGCCCATGGCGGTCGAGTAGGGGAATTCCACCACCTTGCCGATGCCGGTCACCTGGCTGATGCCCGGCCCCGGCTCGGCGCCCACATAGGCATCGATGTCGCCGCGGGCCAGCGCCGCATGCATCTCGCTGAAGCTCACGCGGATGTTCGTGATGTCGCGGATGTTCATCCCCTCCATTCGCAGCCGCTCGCGCACGAAGACCTCCTGCGTCGAGCCCGGCCAGATGCCGACGCGCTTGCCGCGCAGGTCGGCCAGCGTGTTGATCGGCCCGTCCTTGCGGGCGACGATGGCCATGCCCTTGTCGCAGCAGGAGCCGATGACAGTCACCGGCTCGCGCGCCGCGGCGCCCAGGATGCCGGCGGCCACGCCGAAGGCACCGAAATCGACGGAGCGGGTGACGACGGCATTCTTGCCCTCGGTCGGGCTCTCGAAGGGAATGACCTCGACTGTCATCCCCTCGGGCATGAAGCGCTCGTAGAAGAAGGGGGTGATCGAGTGGATCAGGCGCAGCGCGCCCATCTTCACCCGCGTGCCCTGGGCCGCGACGATTGCGGGAGTGGACAACGATGCGGCGGCGGTGGAGGCGACAAGAAGCGTCCGGCGATCGAGGCTCATGGCATGCGTCTCCCTTGTTGATGGCGCGCTCCGTTTTTGAGCCCGCCCCGGCCGCAAGCAAGGGGTCTGCGGCCGCATCCGGCGTCAGTCAGGCGCCGGACTGCCTCTCCTCTGGGCTGCCCGCCCAAGGGCCGGGCAGTGACCGCCTCAAGTGATGACGCGGATCGGTGCGCCGGCATTGAAGGCCTCAATGGCTTCGACCGCGCCGGTAAAGTAGCGGCGGTAGTTCTCCTCCGTGGAATAGCCGAGATGCGGGGTCAGCAGCGTGTTCGGCGCGGAGAGCAGCGGATGGCCCGCCGGCAGAGGCTCGATGTCGAAGACGTCGATGCCGGCGCCGGCGATCCGCCCGCCCTTGAGGGCGGAGATCAGCGCGTCCTCATCCACCAGGGGCCCGCGCGAGGTATTCACCAGGAAGGCGGTCGGCTTCATCCGCGCGAGGTCCCCGGTGCCGACGACGCCGCGGGATCGCTCGGATAGGATGAGGTGCAGCGTCACCACATCGGCCTCGGCGAAGAGCGTCGCCTTGTCCACGCGGGTCGCGCCGTGCGAGGCGGCGGTGTCCTCCGTTAGGTTCTGGCTCCAGGCGATGACCTTCATGCCCAGCGCCTGGCCCACCTTGGCCACCTTGCTGCCGAGCTTGCCCAGGCCCACCACGCCGAGCGTCTTGCCCTCCAGCGTCGTGCCCAGCCCGGACTGCCATCGCCCCGCGAGCAGCGACGCCGTCTCTGATGGGAACTTTCTCGCCAGCGAGATGATCAGCCCGATGGTGATCTCCACCGTGGGCGCACCGAAGCTGGGCGTGCCGCTGAAGGTGATGCCGCGCTCGGCGCAGGCGGCCGCGTCGATGCCGCGGTTCCGCTCGCCCGTGGTCATGAGGAGCTTCAGGTTCGGCAGGCGCTCGATCAGCGCACGCTGAAAGGGGGTGCGCTCGCGCATGGCGAGGATGGCGTCGAAGGGCAGCAGCCGCTCCACCAGCCGGTCCTGGTCGGCGATGGTGTCGCGGAAGACGGTCTTCGTCAGGCCGGGCAGCCGGTCCCAGGGGCCGAGCTTCAGGGTGACGCCCTGGTAGTCGTCGAGGATGGCGAGGTTCTTCAGCTCAGGCATGTCTGGCTCCCGGGAATTTCGCCGCGAGGGACGCTGGGAATCCGCCCGCCGTCAAGCCAGCAGGGGCTCCGCCGCCGCCCGCAGCGCCGGCGGGAGTGGCACCGTCCGGGACTGTTCGTTGCGCTTCACATAGACATGGGTGAAGTGGCCCTCGGCGATCGCCTGATCCCCGTCGTTACGGAACAGCGCCAGCCCATAGGTGATGGAGGAGCCGCCGAGCCGCGTGACGCGCAGCCCGCCGGTGATCCCGTCGGGGAAGGCGGCCGGCGCGTGGTAGCGGCAGCCTGTCTCGACGACGAGGCCGACCTCAGTGCTGGTCTTCAGGTCCAGCACACCGTTCGCCAGCAGGAAATGCGCGACCAGCGTGTCGAAGAGGCTGTAGTGCTGGACGTTGTTCATGTGGCCGTAGATGTCGTTGTCCATCCAGCGCAGCGGTAGCGGCCGGAACCAGCGGTAGTCGGCGCGGGTGCCAGGGGGCGTCCTCAAGCCAGCGCCTCCTCGACCACCGCCTCGTCGACGCAGATCTCGAAGGCCGGGAGATGCGGGAGCGTCTTCGCCCGCAGCATGGCCTCGCCCAGCGCGTCGAAGGCGGCGCGCGGAAAGCGCGGCCCGTCGCCCCAGAGGCCGACATCCCGGTAGCGCGCGACGGCCCGCATCCGGATCTCCGGCGGGACATCCGGGAAATAGGGCTCCAGCAGCGCCGCGACCTCGGCCGCATCGGCACGGGCCAGCCAGTCCAGCGTCTCGGAAAGCGCGCGCACCATGCCGCGCATCGCCTCCCGCCGCTCCGTCAGCGTCTCCTGCCTGGCGTAGAGCGAGGAATAGGCCATCAGCCCCGCTTCCGCCTGGGCGTACCAGACGCTGGCCCCGGCCGCCTCGGCCTCGGCGGCGAAGGGCTCGAAGACCTGGATGGCATCCAGCGTCCCGTCCAGCAGCCGCGCCATGTTCTGCGCCATGGTCCCGCCGGAGCGGTCCTTGAGCTTCTGGCCGCCGGCCTTGGCCACCGCATTGGCCAGGCACCAGACCGGCGTGGGAACCTCCGTCACCAGCCCGAGCCGCATCAGCGGCAGCTCCGCCAGGTGCAGCCCCTCGCGCGGCGCGCGCCCCACCACCAGGAAGGGGTCGCGCATGATCACCGCGCAGAAGGCCGTGATGGGAGAGGCCGGGTCGGCGGCCCGGTGCTGCATCACGCGCATCGGCCCGCTCCAGGCCACGTCCGCCCGGCCGGAGAAGACGGCTTCCGCCGCCAGGACGGTGGTGCCGGCGGTCTCCATCCGCACCTCCAGCCCCTGGCGGGCGAAGGCGCCGCGGACCTCCGCCAGATAATAAGGCGCATAGAACAGGGCACGAAAGGGCTCGGCGAGGGTCACGATCTCGGTCATGCGGGCAGCATGAGGCCGATTCGGCGCGGATTCCACCCACCCTCCCGACAGTTGGGGCTTCGCTGGCGGCCCCGGGCCGGCTATCACGGTCCCTTCGCCATCTTCGTCCGGGAAGCCCCAGGAACCCATGTCAGCCACCGCGAGGCCCGCCTCGCCCCCCGAGACCTTCCGACTGCGCGCGAGCAACTACAGCCTGCTCACGCTGCGCCTGCTGACGGGCGACGTGCAGGCGGTGCTGCCGGCGCTCGGAGACCAGTTCCGCAAGGCCCCCGGCTTCCTGCGCTTCGCCCCCATTGCCATTGGCCTCGACGATCTGGGCGGCGAGCAGGTGGACTTTCCCGCGCTGATCCAGGGGCTTCGCGCGCTCGAGATCCTGCCGATCGGCGTGGTCGGCGGTGCCCAGCCGCTGCGCGCGGCCGCCGCCGGCGCCGGCCTGCCCACGCTGCGCCCCGCGGGGCAGCGCGAGACCGAGGTCGAGGCCCCCTCGCCGGTCGGCGCGCCGCCGGTGAACATGGCTCCCGCGCCGGCGCCGGAAGCGCCGCGCCCCGCGATGGCGCGCAGCATGATGATCACCCAGAATATCCGCGCCGGGCAGCGCATCTATGCCCAGGGCAGCGACCTGATCGTCGTGGGCTCGGTGAATGCCGGCTCCGAGGTCATCGCGGACGGGAACATCCATATCTACGGATCGCTGCGCGGCCGGGCCGTGGCCGGCGCTTCCGAGGATGCCGAGGCGCGGATCTTCGCGCAGAATTTCGACCCCGAGCTGGTCGCCATCTCCGGCTTCTACGCGGTGCGCGAGGGCCTTTCCGCGACCCCCATTGGCCGCGGGGTGCAGGTGCGCCTCGACGGCGAGCAATTGCGGTTCGATCCCCTTGGGTGAGCCGGTGACAACTCCAGCCCCCCATTTCAGCAAGGAACCAAACATGGCGCAGGTGATCGTCGTCACGTCGGGCAAGGGGGGAGTGGGCAAGACCACGAGCTCCGCCGCCATCGCCACCGGCCTCGCACAGCGCGGCAAGAAGACCGTGGTCATCGACTTCGACGTCGGCCTGCGCAACCTCGACCTCATCATGGGCGTCGAGCGGCGGGTGGTCTTCGACATCGTGAACGTCGTGCAGGGCGAGGCGAAGCTCTCGCAGGCCCTCATCAAGGACAAGCGCGTCCCCGGCCTTAGCATCCTTCCCGCGTCCCAGACGCGCGACAAGGACGCGCTGACCAAGGAGGGCGTCGCGACCATCATCGAGGAGCTGTCGAAGGAATTCGACTATATCCTCTGCGACAGCCCTGCCGGCATCGAGAAGGGCGCGCTGCTGGCGCTCTACTTCGCCGACCAGGCGATCGTGGTCACCAATCCCGAGGTCAGCTCGGTCCGGGACAGCGACCGCATCCTGGGCGTGCTGCAGTCCAAGTCGAAGCGCGCCGAGGAGAAGAAGGAGCCGGTCAAGCAGCATCTGCTGCTCACCCGCTACGATCCTGTCCGCGTCGAGCGCGGCGAGATGCTGAAGCTGGAGGACGTGCTGGAGATCCTGGCGATCCCGCTGCTCGGCGTGATCCCCGAGAGCGAGAGCGTGCTCAAGGCTTCCAACGCCGGCAGTCCGGTTATCATGGACACGGAAAGCCAGGCGGGACAGGCTTATGCTGATGCGGTGTCCCGTTTCCTCGGGGAGGAGAAGCCGCACCGTTTCATCGAGGTCGAGAAGAAGAAGGGCCTCCTCGGGCGGCTCTTCGGTGGGAGGGCCGCATGAGCTGGCTGAACTTCTTCCGCAAGGAACGCGAGACCCAGGGCTCCGCGTCCACGGCGAAGGACCGGTTGCAGGTCATCATCAGCCATGAGCGGGTGAGCCGCACCAAGGACGATTTCCTGCCCAAGCTGCAGCAGGAGCTGGTGCAGGTGGTCGCGCGCTATGTCTCGATCGATCCCGACAAGGTGCAGGTGAACCTCGAGCGCGGGGGCGACTTCTCCACCCTTGCGATCGACATCGAGCTGCCGGGCCCGGCCGGCGTCGGCGGCCGCGCGGCCTGACGGATCTGGGGCGAGGCGTCCCGGACCTGGACAATGGGCGCGGGCCTCTTGCCGATGCCCGCGCGCGCGGGTCAGATGCGGGCCCGAGAAAGCACCTAAGGCCCACCGCATGACTCCCGCATTGAAGGCTGCCGTCGATTTTGCGGCGGCGAACGAGACGCCCTGGCCCCGCGACATCCTGGCCCATCTGGAATCCGGATTCTTCGAGCCGGCGCCCGACAACGAGGTGATCGGCCCGACCGCGCCGCGCGGCGGGCCGAACGGCGTCATCTACTGGCACGGCAAGCGCGTCGCCGAATGGGGCGACCCCGCCCGCGCGGACATGACCTTCAGCGTGGCCAAGAGCTACCTGGCCATCCTCGCCGGTCTCGCCTGGCGCGACGGGCTGTTGCCGGACCTTGATGCGAAGGTGTCCGGGACGGTGCCGCACGAGGCGTTCGCCGGCCCGCGCAACGGCGCGGTGACCTGGCGGCACCTGCTCACGAACACATCGGAATGGGAGGGCACGCTCTTCGGCAAGAGCGACCTGATCGACCGCGGCCGCAGCCTCGGCGTGGAAGGACAGGGAAAGAAGCGCAGCACACGCCCGCTGGCCGAGCCCGGAGGCTATTGGGAATACAACGACGTCCGGGTGAACGCGCTGTCGGTGGCGCTGCTCTACCTCTTCAGGCGGCCCCTGCCGGAGGTCTTCGCCGAGCGCATCATGGACCCGATCGGGGCCAGCAAGGACTGGACCTGGCGCGGCTATACCACCTCGCAGGTCGAGGTCGGCGGCGGGATGATCGAGAGCGTCTCGGGCGGCGGCCACTGGGGCGGCGGCCTCATCATCAGCGCCGAGGACCAGGTGAAGGTCGGTCTCCTCGTCGCGGCGGACGGCCAGTGGAAGGGGCGCGAGCTCATCCGGAAGGAATGGCTCGACCTCTGCAGAACCCCCTGCGCGCTGAACCCGCATTACGGCTTCCTTTTCTGGCTCAACACCGGCCGCACGAAATGGCCCAGTTCGAGCGAGAAGGCCGTCTGCTTCTCCGGCGCCGGCGGCGCCACGACCTGGATGGAGCCTGCGGAGGAGATCGTCGCCGTCTCGCGCTGGCTCGACGGCGCGAAGCTCGATGAGTTCATGCGAATGGTTCGGGCAGCTCTCGCGGGCTAGTGCTTCCGTCCTGGGCGGGGCGTGACCCGGGCGCCGGAATGGCGCGAGAAGACGTGTTGCAACCGGACGTTGTGGATGGGACCCAGAAGCGCATGAGCCTCGCGCGCATCGCCACCTTCGCCTTTGCCGGCATCCAGGCCGTGCCCGTGGAGGTGCAGGTGCAACTGGCACCCGGCCTCCCGGCCTTCCTGGTGGTGGGACTCGCCGACAAGGCCGTCGCCGAGAGCCGGGAACGGGTCCGCGCGGCGCTGACCGGCCTCGGTCTCGCTTTGCCCGCCAAGCGCGTGCTGGTGAACCTGGCGCCGGCCGATCTCGCGAAGGAGGGGAGCCATTACGATCTTCCCATCGCGCTGGCGCTGCTGGCCGCGATGGAGGTCATCCCGCGCGACGAACTGGCGGGCTTCGCGGCGCTGGGCGAGCTGTCGCTGGACGGCTCCATCCTGCCGGTGGCGGGCGTGCTGCCGGCGGCCCTCGGTGCCTCCGCCCGCAGCCTCGGCCTGATCTGCCCGGCGGCGCAGGGCGGGGAGGCGGCCTGGGCCGGACGCGGCGAGGTGCTGGCGCCCGCCGACCTGCCCATGCTGCTCAACCACTTCCGCGGCGTGCAGGTGATGAGCCCGCCGCAGCCCCCGGCGTTGCAGCACGAGGAGTGGCGCGGGCCCTGCCTCTCCGAGGTGAAGGGCCAGGAAACGGCCAAGCGGGGCCTGGAGATCGCGGCGGCCGGGGGGCACAATCTGCTGATGATCGGCCCGCCGGGCGCGGGGAAGTCCATGCTCGCCGCCCGGCTGCCGGGCCTGCTGCCGGAGCTCACGCCCTCGGAGGCGCTGGAGCTCTCGATGATCCACTCCGTCGCCGGCCTGCTGCGCGACGGCCGCCTGCTCACCCGTCCGCCCTTCCGTGAGCCGCACCATTCCGCGAGCCAGGCGGCGCTCATCGGCGGCGGCAACCGCGCGCGGCCGGGCGAGATCAGCCTGGCGCATCACGGTGTGCTCTTCCTCGACGAATGGCCGGAATTCCCGCGCCCCGCGCTGGAGGCGCTTCGCCAGCCCATGGAGACGGGCCGCGCCGTCATCGCGCGCGCCAATGCGCATGTGAGCTATCCCGCGCGCTTCCAGTGCATCGCGGCGATGAACCCCTGCCGCTGCGGCCATCTCGGCGAGACGGCGCGCGAGTGCTCGCGCGCGCCGCGCTGCGGCGAGGAATATTCCGACAAGCTGAGCGGCCCGCTGCTCGACCGCATGGACATCACGATCGAGGTGCAGGGCGTGCCGGCCGCCGAGATGGCCCGAGCCCCCGCCGGCGAGCCCACGCGCAACGTCGCCGCGCGCGTGCAGGCCGCGCGCGGCATCCAGCGCGCGCGCTACGGCGAGGAGGGCCCGCGCCACAACGCGGCGGCCGACGGCACGATCCTGCAGGACACGGCACGGCTCGACGTTGAGGCGAAGCATCTGCTGGAGCAGGCGGCCGAGCGGCTGGGCCTCTCCGCGCGCGGCTTCGTGCGCACGATCCGGCTGTCGCGCACCATCGCCGACCTCGCGGGCTTCGCCGATGTTCGGCGCGCGCATGTCGCCGAGGCGCTCGCCTATCGCGGAAGGCGGGGGCTGCGCCGCGCCGCGTGACCGGCCGCCGAAACCGCGCTAAGCCGGCGGCGTGATCCGCGCGCCGCTCCTTGCCTTGCTGCTGCTGCTTCCGGCCGCCACGCTGGCCCAGCCGGTCGTGGCGGAGCGTCAGATGGTGGTGGCCTCGCATCCGCTCGCGGCCGAGGCGGGCCGGGCCATGCTCCGCGCCGGCGGCTCGGCGGTCGATGCGGCCGTCGCGGTGCAGGCCGTGCTGAGCCTGGTGGAGCCGCAGGCCTCGGGCATCGGCGGCGGCGCCTTCCTGCTGCACTGGAATCCCGGCTCGCGCGAGCTCGCCGCCTGGGACGGGCGGGAGACGGCGCCGGCCGCCGTGCGCGGCGATCTCTTTCTCCGGGATGGCCGCCCCATGGCCTTTCTGGAAGCGATCGTCGGCGGCCGCGCGGTCGGCGTGCCGGGGGCGATGCGCATGCTGGAGGATGCGCATCGCGCGCATGGCAAGCTGCCCTGGGCCGATCTCTTCGCCCCGGCCATCCGGCTCGCGGAGGAGGGCTTCCCGATCTCGCCCCGGCTCGCGCAGGCCATCGCCACCAGCGCCGAGACCCTGCGCCGCGATCCCGCCGCGCGGGCGCTCTTCCTCGACGCCGCCGGCGCGCCCCTCGCGGAGGGCGCGACGCTGCGCAATCCCGCGCTCGCCGAGACGCTGCGCGCGCTCGCCGAGCAGGGGGCCGATGCGCTGCATCGCGGACCCATCGCGGCCGATATCGTCAACACCGTCCGCCGCCATGCCAATCCGGGGCTGATGACGGCCGACGACCTGGCCGGCTACGCGCCCCGCCGGGCTGCCGCCATCTGCCTGCCGTATCGGGCCTACACGGTCTGTTCGCCGCCGCCGCCCTCGGGCGGCGCGGTGGTGCTGCAGATCCTCGGCCTGCTCGGCCATTTCGACATGGATGCCGATCCGGCGGGCATCGACGCCGCGATGCTGCTCGGCGAGGCCGGCCGCCTCGCCTTCGCCGACCGCAACCGCTACATGGCCGATCCCGGCTTCTCGCCCGTGCCGACCGTCGGGCTGCTGGATCCCGCCTATGTCACGCTGCGCGCGCAGATGCTCTCGCTGGATCGCGCGAACAGCGCGCCGCGCCCGGGCAATCCACGCCGCTTCGGCCCGCCGCTCGCGAGCCAGCCGCCGCAGCCGGAGAACGGCACCGCGCATATCGCCATCGTCGATGCGGAGGGGCGCGCGCTGTCGATGACCACCACGGTCGAGAGCGCCTTCGGCGCGCGCCTGGTGGTGCGCGGCTTCGTGCTGAACAACCAGCTGAGCGACTTTTCCTTCCTGCCCGAGGTGGAAGGCCGGCCGGTCGCCAATCGCGTGGAGGGCGGCAAGCGTCCGCGCTCCTCCATGTCGCCGCTGATCGCCTTCCGCGGCGGGGACCTGGAACTGATCACCGGCTCCGCCGGGGGCTCGCGCATCATCGGCTATGTGGTGCAGTCCCTGGCCGCTACGCTCGACTGGAACCTCGACCCGCAGGCCGCCGCAGCGCTGCCGCATGTCGGCGCGCTCAACGCGCTGACGGAGCTGGAGCAGGGCACCGTGGCGGCGAGCCTGGCGGCGGCCCTGATCGGCCGCGGCGTGCCGGTCGAGGCGCGCGAGATGAATTCCGGCACCAACATCATCCGCGTGCAGCGCGACGGCGAATCGCGCCGGCTGCTCGGCGGCACCGACCCGCGGCGCGAGGGCGCCGTGGCTGGAGACTGAAAGATCCCATGAGCCGCAGCCTCGCGCGTTTCCTCACGGGCCTCGTGCTCAAGGCGACCGCGCCCATGAAGCCCCGCCGCGCGGCTTCCACGCGCGCGCTCGTCGCCGAGGCGCTGCTGCAGCGCGTGACCGTGGAGACGCCGGCCGGGCCGATCCTGGTGGAATGCCCCTCGGCGCGCGCGCTGCACGACCCGCAGGGCTTCGGGCAGGACGAGCCGGAGACGGTGGCCTGGATCGCGGGCCTGCCGCCGGACACGGTGCTGTGGGACATCGGCGCGAATATCGGCTTGTACAGCCTTTTCGCGGCGAAGCGGGGCCTGCGCGTGCTGGCCTTCGAGCCCTCCGCCTCCAGCTTCGCCGCCCTGGTGCGCAACATCGAGATCAACGGCTTCGACGACCGAATCGCCGCCTATTGCCTGGCCTTCGCGCAGGATACGCGACTCGTCTCGCTGAACATGGCGAGCACGGCGGCGGGCCACTCCATGCACAGCATCGAGGCGCGCGAGGGCGGCTTCCGGCAGGCTGTGCCCGGCTTCGCGATCGACGATTTTCTCCGGCACATGGACGCGCCGGCGCCCTATGCGATCAAGCTCGACGTGGATGGGATCGAGCCCATGATCCTGCGCGGCGCGCGAGCTACGCTCGGCGATCACGTGCGCGAGGTGCTGGTCGAGATCGACGGCGCGAATGCGGCGGCGGGAGGCAACGGGATCCCGGAGATTCTCGCCTCCTGCGGGTTTCTCGAGGCGCCGATCGAGGGCGCCGCGCGCAACCGGAGATTCGTGAGGGGCTAACGGCCCGGCGTGCCGAGGGTGAAGAGGATCATCAGCCCCAGCATCAGCAGCACGCCCACCACGACCGGTACGGCCAGGGCCAGAAGCAGGAGCGTCGCCAGCCCCGTCCGCCCGCGCCGATGCAGCATCGCCGCGCCGCCGAGCACCGCCAAGGCCAACGCCATCACCGTGACCATGGGCGAGATCATGAGCCAGATCTCGCCCGAGGCGCGCGGGATCACCGTCCGCGTGCCGTCCGCCAGGTTGGTCGAGACCAGCCGGGACGTCGAGAGCGCGAGGCATTGCCAGATCGCGAAAGCCAGGATGAGCAGGTCGATGCCGAAGAGGAGACGGAACTTCGTCATGGCCTAGTGATGGCCCCCGCCGATGCTGAAGAGGAAGATGATGAGGCCGAGCCCCAGCAGCGCCAGCATGGCCGGGACCGCGGGAATCAGCAGGACCAGGCTGGCGAGGCAGAATCGTCCCTGGCCATTCAGCGTCGCGGCCCCCCAAAGGGAGCCCACGCAGACCGCGAGGACCAGGAGCTCGGCCGCCATCAGAGAGGGATAGCTGTAGCGCTCCGCGAGAAGGGAAAGAACCTGCTGCAGCACGAAGAGCGCGATGAGCGCGTCGAAGGCGAAGAGAATGCGGAAGCGGGTCATGTTCGGCCCCCTTTCTGGAGCGCCGAACATGGCCCGGACCGCGTGGCAGGCGGATCGCGCGCTCTGTCGCGTGGGTCGCGGCCTCAGCCGGCCCCTCGCAGCACGTGGCGCCAGACGCGGAGAAAATTCCCCGACCACAACAGCCCGATCTCGCGCGCGCCATAGCCGCGGCGCTCCAGCTCGGCCGTGATGTTCCGCGTCTCGGAGGCGTTCGCCCAGCCGACCACGCTGCCGCCGCCGTCGAAGTCGGACGAGATGCCGACATGGTCGAGGCCGATGCGGCGGATCGCGTGCTCCACATGGTCCACGAGGTCCGCGACGCTCGCCTGCGTCACGCCGTTCGCGCCCGGCGCCTTGAGGAAGGAGGCGACGGCGGTGACCTGCGCGACACCGCCCACCTGGCGGATCATGTCGAGCTGCTCGTCGTCCAGGTTGCGCGGATGCGGGCAGAGCGCGGCGCAGGCCGTATGCGTCACGGCGATGGGCACGCGCGAGAGCTCGGCCGCCTGCATCATGCCGGCCTTGGAGACATGCGAGGCATCGAGCATCAGCCCCGCGCGGTTCATCTCGCGGATCGCACTGCGGCCCAGGGCGGAGAGGCCGCCATGCTCGCTCTCGCTGTCGCCAAGATTCTTGCGCGGCCGCGCGCTGTCCGACAGGGCGTTGTGCCCGTCATGGGTGAACGTGAGGTAAATGGCGCCGAGCCGCCGCCATTGGGTGATCCGGCCCAGGTCCAGCCCCATGGCATAGCCGTTCTCCACGGCGGAGAGCACGGCGGGGGTGCCGGCCGCGAAGGCGGCCTCCACCTCGTCCGGCGTGGCGCAGAAGCGGCTGGCGACGCCGTCGGCGCGGGCTCGGATGTGGTGCAGCATGGCCTCGGCCCGCGCCGCGGCCGCCGCATGGCCCGCATGGTCGCGCGCGCCCTGGCCGACATAGGCGATGAAGACCGCGGCGCTCATGCCGCCGGCGATCATTTTCGGCAGGTCCACGCATTGCGGGGTGTCGGAGAGCCAGTCGGGCGTCTCGGGCCAGCGGATGTCGATATGGGTGTCGAGGACGAGGGGGGCCAGTTGGTTCATCACGCTTCTCCGAAGCCGGTGAGGAAGCGCTGCAGCAGGGTGCCGAGCAGATCCACGTTGTAGCCGCCCTCCTGGCAGAGCACGGTCGGCAGCCTCAGCGCGCCGATGGCCGCGCCGGCGCGGGCGAAGCCCTCCTGCGTGACCTTCAGCGCGGCCAGTGGCTCGAACTCGCTGGCATCGAAGCCCAGAGGCACGACGAGCGCATCGGGGCGGAAGCGGCGGATCGCGGCGATGGCGGTGTCGAGCGCGGCCAGCCAGCCCTCGTCGCCGGTGCCGAAGGGCTGCGGAAGGTTGAGGTTGGCCGTTCCCGTCTCCTCGGCGAAGCCGACGTACCACGGATAGTAGCGCGTCGGGTCGCCGTGAATCGAAACGGTGAGCACGTCCTCGCGCTCCCAGAAGATGCCCTGCGTGCCGTTGCCGTGGTGGCTGTCGATGTCGAGCACGGCCACGCGCGCGGCGCCCGAATCCCGCAGGCGCTGGGCGGCGAGCGCGCTGTTGTTGATGTAGCAATGGCCGCCGGCGCGGCTCGCATAGGCATGGTGGCCGGGCGGGCGGCAAAGAGCATAGGCGACGCCCCCTTTCGCGACGGCATCCGCCGCCGCCAGCGCGCAGCCGGCGGCGCCGATCGAGGCCTCCCAGGTGCCGGGGCCGATGGGGCAGGCGGTGTCGGCCATGTGCATGCCGGCCCGTGAGATGACATGGCCGGGCGCGCGCGCCATCTGCGCCAGCATCTCCGGCGTCGGGTGGATATTGGCCACGATCTCCGCGCCGGCCCCGGGCAGTTCGGCCCATTGCGCGGCGGCCTGCTCGAGGAAGTCCAGATAATCCGGCGTGTTGAGCGTCAGCAGCTCCTCGCGCGTGGCGGGCTTCGTCGCCTCAGGCACGATGCCCAGCCCATCCAGCCCGGCCCGCAGCGAGGCGGCGCGCGCCGGAATCTCGAAGTTCGGGCGCAGGGTGCCGCGCGTCAGGAAGAACCGAGGGGAATGCCGCGCTTCGTCAGGATGGTGGAAGGCTTTCATTCCGCGAGTGAAGCGCGCCTTGGTGGCCTGGACAACCGCGCCGGGCGACGGCCATGCTGCCCTGCATGAACTCCCTCGATGCCGGCGCCCGGCGCGCCATCCTGGATGCCGCCGATTCCCTGCGCGACGAGACGCTGGACTGGCTGTTCCGGCTGGTGCGCTGTCCCTCGACGCTGGGCAACGAGGCCCCGGCGCTGAACGAGATGGAGCGGCTGTACCGTCGCCTCGGCCTTTCGCCCTTCCGCGTGCCGACGGTGCCGGAGCAGCTGAAGGACCATCCCGGCTTCTCGCCGCCGCTGATCTCCTACGAGGGACGGGACAATGTCGCCGCGATCCATCGGCCGAAGGCGGCGAAGGGCCGCAGCCTGGTCCTGCAAGGCCATGTCGACGTGGTGCCCGAGGGCGCGGCCGACATGTGGGAGACCCCGCCCTATGTCCCGTCCATCCGCGACGGCCGGGTCTATGGACGCGGCGCCGGCGACATGAAGGCCGGCGTGGTCTCCTATTGCATGGCCTTCGAGGCGCTCCGGCGAGCCGGCCTCCAGCCCGCGGCCGAGGTCCAGCTCCAGGCGGTGATCGAGGAGGAGTGCACCGGCAACGGCGCGCTGGCGACCATGCTGGCGATGCCGAGGGCCGACGCCGCCATCATCCCCGAGCCCGGGCCGGGCGTGGACGCCTACTACTCCGCCGAGGTGGGCGTGGTCTGGGCCTGGGTCACGGTCAGCGGGCGCCCCGCGCATGTGCGGGACATGCAGTCGGGCATCAATGCGATCGAGGCGGCGAACGTGATCGCCGCCGCCTTCAAGGACTACGAGGCCGAGCGGAACCGGGCCGAGAACATCCACGCTGCCTTCCATGGCGTGAACCACCCGGTCAACGTCAATTTCGGCACGATCCAGGGCGGCGAGTGGAACAGCTCGGTCGCGACGCGCTGCCGCATCGGCATGCGCGTCGGCGTCATGCTCGGCTATCCCGCCCGCCGGGTGCGCGAGGATATCGAGCGGCTGGTGGCCCGGGCCGCGACGGACGAGCGCCTGCGCGGCACGCAGGTGAAGCTGGAATTCAAGGGCTTCATGGCCGAGGCCTGCGAGCTCTCGGTGGAGACCGATATCGGCCGGCTCTGCCGCCGCAGCTATGCCGAGGCCACGGGCCGGGAGCTGCGCGGCATGCCCATCCTGGGCCTCACCGACGCGCGCCATTTCGTGCTCCACGGCGAGATCCCCTGCATGGTCTTCGGGCCGGATGCGCAGGAGATCCATGGCATCGACGAGAGCGTCGGCATCGAGAGCCTGCATGGCATCACGCGCAGCATCGCACTGACCATGGCGGAGTGGTGCGGGGTGGAGAGCGCATGAGCCAGACCAATCTTCCTCTGTCCGGCGCCCGGCTCTGGGACAGCCTGATGGAGATGGCGAAGATCGGCGGCACGCCCAAGGGCGGCTGCAACCGCCAGACGCTGACCGACGTCGACGCGGAGGGGCGCGCGCTGTTCCGGAAGTGGGGCGAGGCCGTCGGCCTGACGCTGAGCGTCGATCGCCTCGGCAACATGATCTTCCGCCGCGAGGGGAAGAACCCGTCGCTGCCGCCCGTCGCCCTTGGCAGCCATCTCGACACCCAGCCCACGGGCGGCAAGTACGACGGGGTGCTCGGCGTGCTCGCGGGCCTGGAGATCATGCGCGCCCTGCACGAGGCCGGCGCGGAGACCGAGGCGGCGCTCCTCCTCATCAACTGGACCAATGAGGAGGGCTCGCGCTTCTCGCCCCCCATGATGGGCAGCGGCGCGGCGATGGGCGTCTTCACCGAGGCGGAGGTGCTGGCGAAAACCGCCTTCGACGGCGCCGTCTTCGGCGAGGAGCTGCGGCGCATCGGCTGGCAGGGCGCGGCCGACCCGGACGATCTGCAGAAGGTCGGACATTACCTGGAGCTGCATATTGAGCAGGGCAAGCTGCTGGAGGATGGCGGCTTCGACGTCGGCGTGGTGACCCACGCGCTCGGCCAGACCTGGTTCGAGGTGGTGGTGGAGGGCGAGGAGGCGCATGGCGGCTCGCCCATGGCCGGGCGTCGCGACGCGCTCATGGCCGCGGCGCCGCTCATGGCCGCCGTCGAGGAGATCGCGCTCGGCACCGTCTCGCCCACCGGCGAGCCGGGCCGCGGCACGGTCGGCGTCGTGGACATCTATCCAGCCAGCCGCAATATTGCGCCCAGCCGCGTCTTCTTCACCATCGACATGCGCCACGGCGATCCCGAATGCCTGGCGGCGATGGAAGCCAGGCTGAAGGCGCGCGCCGCGGAGCTTGCGCTGGTGCGCGGCGTGACGATCACCGTGACGAATTTCTGGCACTCGCCCAACACGCCCTTCGACCCCGTGCTGATCCAGCGCGCCCGGGACGGCGCCACGGCGCGCGGGCTGAAATGGCGCGACATCCCGACCGGCATCGGCCATGACGCCGTCTACATGGCGCGCAAGGTGCCTACCGTGATGGTCTTCTGCCCCTGCCATGGCGGGCTCAGCCACAACGAGGCCGAGAGCATCACCCCCGAATGGGCCACGGCCGGCCTGCAGGTGCTGGCCGATGCGGCGCTGGCCACGGCGGGGCTCGTGAAGCCTTGAACCTGCCGCTCTCGCCCGACCGGCTCTGGGACCGCCTCATGGAGATGGCACGGATCGGCCCGATCCCCGGGGGCGGCAACAACCGCCCCGCGCTCTCGAAGCTGGACGGCGAGGCGCGCGCGCTGCTGCAACGCTGGGGCGAGGAGATCGGCCTGTCGGTCACGGTCGACCGGCTCGGCAACATGGCGCTGCGGCGCGAGGGCCGGGATCCCGCGCGCAAGCCGGTGCTGGTCGGCAGCCATCTCGACACGCAACCCTCGGGCGGGAAGTTCGACGGGCCCTATGGCGTGCTCGCGGGCCTCGAGATCCTGCATGCGCTGCACGAAAGCGGCACCGTCACCGAGGCGCCGATCGTTCTGGTGAACTGGACCAGCGAGGAGGGCTGCCGCTTCAGCCCTTCCATGATCGGCGCGGCCGGCGCCATGGGCATTCTCTCCGAGGAAACGGTGCTGAACGCGCCCGCGATCGACGATGGCGAGCGCTATGGCGACGCGCTGCAGGCCACGGGCTGGGCCGGCGCCGCCGATCCCGCGGCCCTGCAGAACGCCGCCGCCTATTTCGAGGCGCATATCGAGCAGGGGCCCGTTCTGGAGGCGGAAGGCCATGACCTCGGCATCGTCACCGGCGGCTTCGCCACCGAGCGCGCCCTCGTCACCGTCACCGGCGAGACCAGCCATGCCGGCACCACCCCTATGGAGATGCGCCGCGACGGCGTGCTCGCGGCCTGCGAGATGATCGCGGCCGGCGAGGCGATCCTGTATCGCCTCGCGCCCGAGGGGCGCATGACGGTCTGCCGCTTCATGGCCGATCCCGGCGCGGATGGCGTGGTGCCCGGCGGCGCCCGCTTCGCCTTCGAATATCGCCATCCCTCCAACGAGACGCTCCGCCGGCTTCTCGACGAGGCCGACGCCGCCATGGCCGCGATCGCCGCGCGCCGGAAGGTGAGCGTCGTGCGCGAGCCCTACTGGTCCTTCCCGCGCGTCGCCTTCGACGAGACCCTGGCCGCCCGTCTGCGGGAGGCCGCCGAGCGACACGGCGCCCGCCACCGTGACATCCTTTCCGGCGCCGGGCACGACGCCTATCACGCCGCCGCGCGCATGCCGGCGGTGATGCTCTTTATCCCCTGCCATGGCGGCGTCAGCCATCATCCCAGCGAATCCATCTCCCGCGAATGGGCGGAGAAGGGCTTGCGGGTGCTCGCCGACGCCGTCATCGCCACCGCGAATTCCAAGGACCAGTAAGAGATGCGCATCGCCGTCGGCGGCTTCCTGCACGAGAGCCATTCCTTCGCCCCCGTCGCCACGAACTGGTTGAACTTCCTCCAGCCGGGCGGCCTGCCGCCGCTGCAGCGCCCGGCGACGATGCTCGACGGGCTGCGCGGAACTTCGGCCTGCGCCGCCGCCGCCATCACCGAGGCGACCGGCCGGGGAGCGGAGATCGTCCCGCTCGGCTGGACCTTCGCCCAGCCCGCCGGCCCCGTGACGCGCGAGGCCTTCGAACGCATCAGCGCTATGATCGTCGACGCGCTCTCCCAGGCGCTGATGGAGGGGCCGCTCGACGGCATCTTCCTCGACCTCCACGGCGCCATGGTCAGCGAGGACCATCCGGATGCCGAGGGCGAGGTCATGCGCCGCGTGCGCGCCGTCGCCGGCCACGACGTCCCGCTCGCCATCACGCTCGACCCGCACGCCAATATGACGCGACAGATGGCCGAACTCGCCGACGTCATCGTGCCATACCGCACCTATCCGCATATCGACATGCTCGCGGTCGGCCGGCGCTCCATGAGCCTATTGCTGCAACGCATCGCGCGCGGCAGGCCCTGGGCCATGGCCTTCCGTGAGCTCGACTTCCTCATCCCCATCACCAGCCAATGCACCATGGTCGAGCCCATGGCCGGCGTCATGGCCAGGCGCCTGGAGCTGGAGCAGGACATCGTCGAGCTCGCCTATTGCTTCGGCTTTCCCTATGCGGACTTCCCGGGCTGCGGCCAGGCGATCGCCGCCTATGCCGAGACGAAGGAGGGCGCCACGGCGGCCGCCGACGCGCTGGCGAAGCACATCGCGGGCCGGGAGAGCGCCTTCATCGGCGGCGTGCAGGAGGCGCCCGACGCCGTGGCCGAGGCCATCCGCGTGGCCTCCCGGGCCGGCAAGCCGGTGGTGATCGCCGACACGCAGGACAATCCCGGCGGCGGCGGCCATGGCGACACCACCGGCCTGCTGGCCGAGCTGATCCGCCAGGACGCGCAGGGCGCCGTCATCGCCCCGATGAACGACGCCGAGGCGGCCCTGGCCTGCCACGCGGCGGGGGAGGGAGCCACGGTCAGCCTTGCCCTGGGCGGCAAGAGCGACGGCGCGCCCCTGCAGGTCACCGGCGTGGTCGAGCGGCTGGGCGACGGGAAGTTCACGCTGACCGGCCCGATGGGGAAGGGGAACCCCGCCGATCTCGGCCCCTCCGCTCTGCTGCGCATCGGCGGCGTTCGCGTGGTCATCGTCAGCCGGAAGATGCAGGCGCATGACCAGTCGATGTTCCGGCACATCGGCGTCGAGCCCTCCGAGCAGAAGATCGTCGCGGTGAAGTCCAGCGTGCATTTCCGCGCGCATTTCCAGCCGATCGCGGAGACGGTGGTCGTCGCCGCGGCGCCCGGCCCCGTGGTGGCCGATCCCGCGACGCTCCCCTTCACCGCCCTGCGCGAGGAGATGCGTCTCCGGCCCGGCGACAACCGCCGCTTCGGCTGGCGCCAGTATCGACGCCCGACCGCTCCCGAGGGCGGCGCGGAATAGCCATCAGCCACGGAGCACTCCCATGCCGATCCTCGAAGCCCTCGCAGCGCTGAAGCCCGAGATGCGGGAGTGGCGCCGCGACATCCACGCCCATCCGGAGATCGGCTACGAGGAGGTCCGCACCTCCGGCCTGGTGGCCGAGAAGCTCGAATCCTGGGGGATCGAGGTGCATCGCGGGCTCGGGAAGACAGGGGTCGTCGGCGTGCTGCGCGGCAGGCACCCGGGCAATCGCAGCATCGGCCTGCGGGCCGACATGGACGCGCTGCCCATGCCGGAGCTGAACGACTTCGCCCATCGCAGCACCAATCCCCATGCCATGCATGCCTGCGGCCATGACGGGCACACGGCCATGCTGCTCGGCACCGCGAAGCACCTGGCCGCGACGCGCGACTTCGCGGGGACCGTCCACTTCATCTTCCAGCCCGCGGAGGAGGGTCTGACCGGGGCGCTCGCCATGATCGAGGACGGGCTGTTCCAGCGTTTTCCCTGCGACGCGGTCTACGGCCTCCACAACCAGCCGACCCTGCCGCTCGGCATCGTCGCGATCCGCCCGGGCACGGTGCTCGCGGCCGTGGATTATTTCTCGATCAAGCTGAAGGGCCGCAGCAGCCACGCGGCCGCCCCCCATCTCGGCCTCGATCCGCTTCCGGGCGCGACGCAGCTCTACAGCGCGCTGCAATCGCTGGTGAGCCGGCGGATGAATCCGCACAGCACGGCGGTGCTCAGCATCGGCCAGTTCCACGCCGGCACCTCCGACATCGTGCTGCCCGAGGTGGTCGAGATGCGCGGCACCATCCGCACGCTGACACCCGAGAACCGGAAGCAGATGGACGAGCTCTTCCACACCATGGTCCAGGGCACCGGCGCCGCGCATGGGCTGGAGCTGCAGCTCGACTACCGCCGCTCCTACCCGCCCACGATCAACACGCCGGAGCAGTCCGCGCTGGCGCGCGAGGCGGCTACGGCCGTGGTCGGCGAGGAGGGCATCAAGGACGACCTGCCCTCGCTCACCGCCGGGGAGGATTTTTCCTACATGCTCCAGGCCTCGCCAGGCGGCGCCTTCCTCCTGCTGGGCCAGGCCGGCGCCGATGGCAGCCATGCCGTGCCGGTCCATAATGGCCGCTACGACTTCAACGACGATCTCCTGCCGATCGGCGCGAGCTGCTTCGTCGGCATCGTGGAGAAGGAGTTGTCGCGGGGCCAGAGCGCGATCGGCTGAGGCGGCTTCGCCGAAGCCGCGAATCGCTCTCCCGATCTCAGGCCGCCGCCGTCTCCAGCTCCCGCCCGCGGATGAAGTCGCTGGCCTTCTCCGCGATCATCAGCGTCGTCGCATAGGTGTTGGCGCTGGTCATCGACGGCATGATCGAGGCGTCCACCACGCGCAGCCCGTCCAGCCCGCGCACGCGCAGCCGGTCGTCCACCACGGCCATGGGGTCGGTCTCCGGCCCCATCCGCGCCGTGCCGATGAGGTGGTAGGTCGTGCTGCCGTTCCGGAAAGCGAAGTCCAGCAGCTCGTCGTCGGTCTGCACCTCCGGGCCGGGCAGGGTCTCGGCGTCCACGAAGGGCGCCAGCTCGGGCGTGGAGAGCATCCGCCGCAGCAGCCGCATGCCGCCGATATGCACCCGCCGGTCCATCTCGTCGGCAAGGTAGTTGGGCTGGATCTCCGGATCTTCGAAGACGTCCATGCTGCGCGCGCGCACCCAGCCCTTGCTCTCCGGCCGGTGCTGCCAGGCGCCGGCGGTCATGCCGGGATAGTCGTCCAGCACATAGACCATGCCCTCCTTGTAGGAACCGGGGGTGAAGACGCATTGCAGGTCCGGCTCGTCGAGCCCCTCGAAGCTCTTCCAGAAGACGTGGACATGCGAGGGCGCGGTGGCGAGGATGCTGTCGCGCTTCATGCCCCAGCGCAGGATCTGATTGCCGAGCTTCAGCCCGCGCGAGAGCTCGTTCAGCGTCTCGACGCCGGGCCTGGCGCGCATCACGAAGCGGCTGGCGTAATGGTCGCGGAAGTTCTCGCCGACGCCGGCCAGCTCGTGCTTCACCTCGACGCCGAGCTTCTGGAGCAGCCAGGCCGGGCCGATGCCCGAGACCTGCATCAGCCGCGCCGTGTTGGCGGTGCCGCCGGACAGGATGACCTCGCGCCGCGCCCGCACCTCGACGGCCGCGCCGCCGCGTTCGGAGATATAGCGCACGCCGACGGCCTTCCTGCCCTCCAGCACGATCGCATTGGCCCGCGCATTGGTGCGCAGCGAAAGGTTCGGCCGGTTCAGCGCCCCATGCAGGAAGGCCCGGTACGAGCTGACCCGCTTCCCGTTCAGGATCGCGCGCTGGAAATAGCCCACGCCCGCCTGGTCGCCGCTGTTGTAGTCCGGGTTGCGCGGGATGCCCATACCGACGCAGCCCGCGATGAAGGCCTCGGAAAGCGGATGGATCCAGTCCATGTCCGTGACCGGGATACCCTGGCTCCGCCCGCGCCGGCTGTCGTCGCCGAAGCCGATGCGCCGCTCGGTGCGCCGGTAATAGGGCAGGCTGTCGGCATAGCCCCAGCCGCGGTTGCCCATCTGTGCCCATTGGTCGAGATCCGCCGGCTGGCCGCGGTTGTAGATCATCCCATTGACGGAGGAGCTGCCGCCCAGCGTGCGTCCCTGGACGGTGGCGATTCGCCGCCCGCCGGTGCGCTCGGTGGGTTCCGTGCTGAACTGCCAGGTGACGCCGGGGTCCTTCAGTGTCTTGATGAAGCCGGCCGGGATATGGATGAAGGGGTTGCGGTCCTTCGGCCCCGCCTCGAGCACGCAGACGGAGACCGCCGGATCCTCGCTGAGCCGGGCCGCGAGAAGCGAGCCCGCTGCGCCGCAGCCCACGATGACGTAGTCGAACTCGTCCATTTTGGCCCCGTCTCCCCGACATTCGGCCCAGGGTAGCGCGTCGCGGGACTTCACGGAACCGACGACGCAAGGTCGGGACGGATGACGGCCCACCACCATCCGGCGGCTAGAACGGCGACAGGATGTCGAGGAGCTGCTGCCCCAGCCTCGGCTGCTGGATGTCCGACAGCGACCCTCTCCCGCCATAGGCGATCCGGGCCTCCGCGAGCCGGTCGTGCCGGACGGTGTTGTCGCTCCCGATATCCTGCGTCCGCACGATCCCCTGCAGCGAGAGCTCGCGCAGCTCGTTGTTCACGCGCACCTCCTGCCGCCCGGCCACCACCATGTTGCCATTGGGCAGCGACTGCGTGACCGTCGCCGCAAGGCGCAGGGTGATCTGCTCGTTGCGGCGGACCGCTCCGTTGCCGTCGGTCGTGCCCGTGCTGTTGGTGTTGACGAGGTTCGCCGGATCGGCGCCGCGCGGCAGCAGCCGGCGCGTCTGGGTCTCGAGCCCCAGCAGGTTCGGCACGCCCATGGTCTCGGTCCCGTTGCGGCTGCGCTGGGTGCGGTTCTGCAACTGCGCCGCGTCCTGGATATCCACCAGGATGGTGATGAGGTCGCCCACCTGCGCGGCCCGCTGATCGCGGAGGAAGGTGCTGCTGCCCGGCCGCCAGAGCGAGTTCGCCATGGGCGGCGCCTCGCGCGGCTGCGGCATGGGCATGGTGACGGGCCGCCAGCGCGGATCCTCCGTCGGGTTCGTCACCGGCGACATGTCCGGCGCGCGGCCGATGCGGGAGAGCCGCTCCGCCTGGCCGCATCCGGCCATGGCCAGCAGGGCGAGGAGGGCCAGGCGGGCGCTCATCGGGCGGCCATCGGAATGGTGCCCATGGCCACCCGCACGCGCCCCGGCGCCACCGCCACGCCCTCCACGATACTGCGGCTGGCGAGGTTCATCACCGGCACCGTGCCGCCCCGCGCCGCCGCTTCCAGCGCGCGGCCCTGCGCGGTGAGCGCGATGCCCGGCGATTCCAGCAGCAACGTCACCAGCGCGTTCTTCTGCACGATGGAGGGCGGCCCGAGGTCCACCACCGCGAAGCCCTGCTCCGCGGCCATGGGCCGCCGCAGCTCCTGCCCGACCACCTGTTCCAGCTGCTGCGCGTGGCCGGGCCGCACGCGCTCGCCGCGCATCCGCACGAGCCGCGCGTCGTTGCGGCCGACGATCTCGCCCAGCGCCATGCGTCGCGTCGCGACGACCACGGGCACCGTCGCGACCGCCCGCCCCGCAACGCGCAGCCGCTGGGTGCCCGTGCCTTCGGCCAGCACCACCAGCGTCGCCTGGAAGCGTCCGCCAGCAACCTCCACCGACGCGCCCTCGACCGCAAGCTGGAACCAGGATCCGGCCGGGATCAACGGTGGGATCAGCCCTGGCAGCTCGATCTCCATCTCCGCATCGATGCCCTGAGGCGCCAGCGCCTCGCGGAGAACGGCCTCGATGTCGGCGCGCGGCAGCTGCCGCCCCGGGCGCTCGACCACGATCCGGTCCGAGGCGGTCAGCGGCCGCCACGCCACGCCGTAGCGGCGGGCGATGTTCACGAGGTTTTGGGTCTCCAGCACCATGCGGCGGCCGGGCTGCGGCGCGGCCGCGATCACCGTGTCGGGCGCGGGATCGAAGAGGTCGGAGAGGCGCAGCGTGTCGCCTTCCAGCAGGGCATGCGGGCGGAGCAGGGCGGGCTCTGCCGCCAGGGCCGGCGCGGCGAGCGCCGGCAGCATGAAGAGCGAGCGCCGCAACATCAGCGCAGCCTCGTCAGCGTCTCGAGCATCGAATCCGAGGCGGTGATGACGCGGCTGTTCATCTCGTAGGCGCGCTGTGCGGTGATGAGCGAGGTGATCTCCTGCACCGTGTTCACGTTGCTGGTCTCGATGAAGCCTTGCGAGACGGCGCCATGCCCCGGCTGGCCCGGGGCCGCGGCCTGCGGCTGGCCGGAGCCCGGCGTGGCCAGGAACAGGTTGTCGCCCACCGCCTCCAGCCCGCCCTCGTTGGCGAAGATCGCGGTCTGGATCTGCCCCACATTCTGCGGCGCGAGCTGCCCGTCGAGCGCGGCCAGCACCTCGCCGCTCGCATTGATGGTGACGTCGCGCGCCGCGGCCGGGATAGTGATGCCCGGCTGCACCACATAGCCCTCGGCCGTGACGATCACGCCCTCCGGGCTCAGCGCGAAGGTGCCGTCGCGCGTATAGGCGATCTCACCGGATGGCAGCTGGATCTGGAAGTAGCCGTTGCCGCGGATGGCGAGATCGAAGCGGTTCTCGGTCTGCTGCAGGCTACCCTGCTCGGAGACGCGGTAGATGGCCGCCGTCCGCACGCCGAGGCCGATCTGCGCGCCGGAGGGGAGCACGGTGCCGGTGTCGCTGCTCTGCGAGCCGACGCGGCGCAGGTTCTGATAGATCAGGTCCTGGAACTCGGCGCGGCGGCGCTTGTAGCCCGTCGTGCTCATATTCGCGAGGTTGTTCGAGATGACCTCCACGTTGGTCTGCTGCGCGAGCATGCCCGTGGCGGCGATGTGCAGGGATCGCATGGTTCAAGACTCCCGACGGCGGAGCCGCCACAGAACGGAAGGGTCGGCGGCGATGTGCAGGGACCGCATATTCAGTTCCTCCGCCGCAGCAGGCGGTCGATGGCGCTTTGCTGGCGTTCGCCCTCGCGATCGAGGAACTGGCTCGCCATCTGGAACTCGCGCAGCTCGGCCATCATGCGCGTCATCTCCAGCACGGACTGGACGTTGCTGCCCTCGACCGCGCCCTGCACGACGGACGGGCGCGCGATCTCCTCGGCCTGCTCGCCGGCGGCGTCGAAGTTGCGGTCGCCCTCGGCTCGCAGCGCCTGCTGGTTCTCGAAGCGCACGAGGCGCAGGCGGCCGATGACGCCGTTCTCGCTGCGGATCGTGCCGTCGCCTTGGATCTCGATGCGCGTGTCGTTGGGCGCGATGGCGACAGGCTGGGAATTGGCGTTCAGCACGGCATGGCCGGCATGGTCCACGAGGCGGCCGTCCTGGCCGAGGGCGAAGCGTCCCGCGCGCGTGTAGCGCTCGCCGCGCGGCGTCTCCAGAACGAAGTAGCCCTCGCCGGAGATCGCCACGTCGAAGGGATTTCCGGTCGTGGTGATCGGCCCCGCGGCGACGTCGCGCCAACTCGCGCGGTCCCAGGCATAGCCGACCTCGCTGGCGTTCCGCGGCCCGGCGACGCGCCCCTGCCGCGTGACCACCTCGGCGAAGACCGGCCGGCTGGCGCGATAGCCCGGCGTCTCGGCATTGGCGAGGTTGCTCGCGGCGAGGTCGCTCGCGCGCATCTGCGCCGAGAGGCGAGACAGGATGATGTAGCTCGGGCTGTCCATGGCGGCGCTCCGTCGAAGGCTCGGAACGGCGATCGCAAGGCGCGTGCCAGCCCAGGCGGCCCCAGGCGGCGATGTCCGGCAGGGATTGCCCGGCGTGGACCGGCAAGGATTGCCGGATGCCGGCAGGTTCGAGGCGAGGTTCCGGCGCGAAACGCTTCGTTAACCCCTTCGCGCCAGGATGCCCCACCGGAAACCAGAAGGGTGTGGGCGCCATGGCGGCGACGAAGAGCGAGGAGGGCAAGGAAGGTCCGCCTCCGCGTAGCGCGAGAAAGAAGAAGGTGATCTTGCTCGCGCTGCCGCTGGTCCTGGCCGGGGTCGGCGCGGGCCTCTGGTTCAGCGGAATCCTGCCGGGGATGCTCGGCCGCCACGCGACGGAGCATCCCGCGGGGGAGCACGCCGAGCCCGCGGCGCCGCGCGTGCCGGTCTTCGTGGCCATGCCCGACATCACGGCGAATCTCAACGCTCCGGGCCGCCGGGCCTTCATCCGCCTGAAGAGCCAGATGGAGGTCGCCGGCGCGCAGGACGCGGCGACGCTCCAGGCTGCCATGCCGCGGCTCGTGGATCTCTTCACGACCTATCTGCGCGAGATCCGCCCGGAGGAGCTGCGCGGCAGCGCCGGCACGCACCGCCTGCGCGAGGAGCTGATCGCACGCGCCAATATCGCGGCCTCGCCCGCGCGCGTCACCGACGTGCTCTTCACCGAGATCCTGGTTCAATGAGCGGCGCGCCATGACCGGCGAGGACGACGACGATCTGGCTGCCGCCTGGGGCGCCGCGCTGGACCAGGGGTCGGCGGCGCCCGAGCCGGAGGTCTCGGCCGACGCCGCCCGCGTGCTGAACCAGGCGGAGATCGACAGCCTCCTGGGCTTCGAGGATGACGGGGAGGGGGGCAATGCCTCCAAGACCGGCATCGAGCGGATGATCCATTCGGGCCTCGTCTCCTACGAACGCCTGCCGATGCTGGAGATCATCTTCGACCGGCTGGTTCGCATCCTCTCGACCTCGCTGCGCAATTTCACCTCCGACAATGTCGAGGTCTCGATCGACAGCATCGCCAGCCAGCGCTTCGGCGACTACCTGAACAGCGTGCCGCTGCCCGCGATGCTCGCCGTCTTCAAGGTGGAGGAATGGGACAATTTCGGGTTGATCGTGGTGGATTCCTCGATGATCTACTCGGTGGTCGACGTGCTGCTCGGCGGCCGGCGCGGCACGGCGGCGATGCGGATCGAGGGGCGTCCCTACACGACCATCGAGCGCACGCTGGTCGAGCGCCTGATCAGCGTGGTGCTGAAGGATCTGGGCGACGCCTTCGCTCCCATCACGGATGTCGAGTTCCTCTTCGAGCGGCTGGAGGTGAACCCGCGCTTCGCGGCCATCTCACGCCTCTCCAATGCCTGCGTTCTGACCCGCCTCCGCGTCGATATGGAGGACCGCGGCGGCCGGCTCGAGCTGCTGTTGCCCTATGCCACGCTGGAGCCTGTTCGCGAGCTGCTGCTGCAGCAGTTCATGGGCGAGAAGTTCGGCCGCGACAGCATCTGGGAAACCCATCTCGCCGAGCAGCTGCGCCACACCGAGGTCTCGCTGGACGTGGTGCTGGACCAGCAGGTGATGCCGCTCTCCAGCGTCATCGCGCTGCAGCCCGGCGATCGGATCATGCTGAACGCGGCGCCGGGCTCGCCCGTCCGGCTGCAATGCGGCCCCGTGCAGCTCTTCCAGGGCGAATTCGGGCGCCTGGAGAACCGGCAGGCCGTGCGCATCTCCGACACCCTGCGGGCGGTGAACGAGGCCGCAGCATGAGCATGCTCGAATGGGCCGTGCAGATCGCGGTCGTCGGCCTTCTCGGCGCGACGCTGCCCATGGCCTGGCGGCTCGACCGCATGCTGCGGGCGCTCCGCGCGGACCGCGCCGCATTGGAGCAGGGCGCCGCCGGCCTGGGCGAGGCCTCGCGCCACGCCGAAGCCGCGTTGATGCGCCTGCGCGCCACGGCGGAGCTTGCGGGCCGGCAGGTGGCCGAGCGCGTCGCCGGCGCCGAGGCGATCCGCGAGGATCTCCGCTATCTGGTCGAACGGTCCGAGGTTCTTGCCGATCGGCTGGAAAGCGCAGTCCAGGCCGCACGTCCCATCGCCAGCGCAACCTCTCCCGCGCCGCAGCCTGTCCGCAGCGAGGCCGAGCGCGAGCTGATCCGCGCGCTGGGTCTCCAATGATCGTGCGCCCCCGCCTTCTGCCGATGGCGCTGCTGGCCATGCTGACCTTGCTCGGGGTAAAGCTGCAGGCGCTTCGCCACGGCTCGGCGCCGTCCGTGGCCCTGGTGAGCCCGGCCGTGGCGAGCGCGCCGGCGCCCGCGCCGCCGCCCGCGGGCCCGCCGCCGCCACGGCAGGTCGCCGAAGCTTCCGCGCCGCCCACGCCCGAAGCCCTGGCCGAACGCGCCGTGCTCGAGGCCCTGCGGGCCCGCAGGGCCGAGATCGAGGGGCGGGAGGCCGCACTCTCGCAGCGCGAGATGCTGGCCGCCGCCGTGGAACGCCGCCTGACTGGGCGGCTCGAGGAGCTGGCGGCCCTGCAGCAGCGGCTGGAGGCGGAAGCCCGCTCGCGCGACGAGCGCACCGAGCAGGGCTGGCGCCAGATGGTCCGACTCTACGAGGGCATGCGGCCGCGTGACGCCGCCGGCATCTTCGACGATCTCGACATGCCGGTGCTGATCCAGGTCGTCGACCGCATGCGCGAGAACAAGGCCGCCCCGGTGCTCGCCGCGATGCGTCCCGAGCGGGCGCGGCTCGTGACGACCGAGCTCGCCCGCCATCGCGCGCGCCCGAACGACTGACCTTCCCGAACCCGTTGCGAAAAGGACCGCACGACTATGGCCATGGACAAGAGCATGAATGTCCTCATCGTGGACGACTACAAGACCATGCTGCGGATCATCCGCAACCTGCTCAAGCAGCTCGAATTCGACAATGTCGAGGAAGCGACCGACGGGGCCGAGGCGCTGGCGAAGCTGCGCGCGGGCAATTTCGGCCTCGTCATCAGCGACTGGAACATGGAGCCGATGACGGGCCTCGACCTGCTGAAGGAGGTGCGCGCCGATGCCCGGCTCAAGCACCTGCCCTTCATCATGATCACCGCCGAGAGCAAGACCGAGAACGTCGTGGCCGCGAAGCAGGCCGGTGTCTCCAACTACATCGTGAAGCCGTTCAACGCCGAGACCCTGCGCGAGAAGATCGAGAAGGTGCTGGTCCATGCATGACGTGAACCCGTCCCAGGGCCATCCCGACGCGATCGAGCAGGCCGTGCGCCAGGTGCTCGGCAGCCTCGCCGGCGATATGACTATGACCGAGGCCACGCTGCTCTCGGAACTTGAGGCGCTGGGCCGCGAGGTGCAGCGGGCCAAGACCGAGATCGCCGCGCTGCGCGTGGACGACATCAACGCGAGCCACATCCCCCGCGCGACCGACGAGCTGGATGCCGTGGTCGAGCACACGGCCAATGCGACGAACGAGATCCTCGATGTCTGCGAGGGGCTGGAGGCCATGCAGTCGCGCGTCCCGGCGTCGGAGAGTGAGAAGCTCGGGGCGGCGGTGACCCGCATCTACGAGGCCTGCAGCTTCCAGGACATCACCGGGCAGCGCATCAGCAAGGTCGTCTCGGCGCTCAAGGCGATCGAGGGCCGTGTTGCCGCGGTGACGGCGCGCTTCTCCTCGGGCGCCGACGCGCCGCCACGGCCGGAGGAAGCCGTGCCGGTCACCCCCGTGACGGAAGGGCGCGCGCTGGCGAACGGCCCGCAGCTGCCGGCCTCCGCAAGCAGCCAGCAGGAGATCGACAAGCTGCTGGCGAGCTTCGACTGATGCGGCGCGCGACGGTTGGCCTGGCATTCGCCCTGCTCGCGGCCTCGGCCGCGGCGCAGGACCGGATCGGCGTCAGGACGGGCGATCACCCAGGCTTCGGGCGCATCGTCTTCGACTGGACGGCCGCGCCACGCTATCGGATGGAGCAGGAGGGCGACCGCGTCCTGCTCCGATTCCCCGACAATGATGCGATCGACCTGACGGGCGCGCGCCGGCTTCCGCGCAATCTCCTGGCCGTGAACCGGACCGCAGGCGCCATCGAGCTGACGCTGCGCCCCGGGGCCCGCATCCGCCACTTCCGGAACGGTCCCAAAGTCGCCTTCGACATCATGGACCCCTCTGGAGATGTGGCGGCACGGCCGCCGGCGGCTGCAACCGCGCCCCGGCGGGGCGGCGCCCAGGCCGAGGCGCGGCCCGCCCGCGAAGCAGCGCCCGCGCCCGCGAGCGGCCGCGAAGACACCGCGCGCGGGCCTCTCGCCGGAGCACCGCCATCTCCGCCGCCCATTCCCCTGCCGCCGTCCACGCGCCTGGCATTCGGACCCGCGCCGATGCCCGAAGCTCCGCCAAATCCGGCATCTCCTCCAGTCGGGGCCGCGCCCGCTCCGGCGGTCGAGACGCCGCGCAACCTCGCCGCCACGGCCGCGCCGCCGCGCGAGGCTGCGCGCGCCACTCCGGGCGCGGTGGGTCCGCGCTCGCTCCTGGACGTGGCGCCGACCGCCTCCGCGCCGCCGCCGTTGAGCGTCCTCCCGCCCTTGGCCGGCCTGGCCGGTCCCCAGCCCATCCGGGCCCGTCTCGTCGAGGAGGCGGGGCAGGGCGCCGCCCTTCGACTCCCGGCCGGCGCCGGCGTCGCCGCGGCGGCCCTACGCCGCGGCGAGCAGGCCCTGGTGCTTCTCGAGACCGAACGCCCCATCGAGTTCGGGGCGTTGCTCCGCGCCCCGGCCTTCGCCGGCATCCAGGCCCAGCGGCTGGCGGGCGCGACGCTGATCTCCTGGACCCTGGCGCCGGACCGGCAACTCGTCCTGCGGCAGGAAGGGCCGGACTGGTTCGTGGTGCCGGTGCCGCGCGAGCAGCCGACGATCGCCGCTCCCTTGCGCGCCGAGATCGATGGCGGCCAGGCCGTGCTGCATACGGAGCGGCCCTCCCGCGTGGTGACGGTGAACGACCCGCTGACCGGCCTGCCGCTTCTCATCGGCACCGTGTCGGCGGCGGCACCGCGCCAGATGGCGACGCGGAACCTCGCTGAATTCGACCTGCTCGAGACCTTCCTCGGCGTCGCCGTGCTGGCCCGGGCCGATCGGGTCGCGCTGCGCGCCGGCAGCGGGCGCTTCCTGCTCTCCATCGAGGGCGGCGCGGTGGCCGTGGCGAACGGGACGCTCGAGGGCGGGCTGGCGGAGACGGGCATGACCCGCAGCTTCGACATCCCGTCGCAGCCCGTTCCGGCGCTGCAGGAGCGGCTCCGGTCGCAGCAGGCGAGCGTCGGTGCGGCCGCTCCGCTGCTGCGAGCCGAGCCGCGGATCGCGGCGGCGCAGACGCTCCTGGCCCTCGGCCTGCCGCAGGAGGCGCAGGCGATGCTGCGCCTGGCGGTGCAGGAGAGTCCGTCTGCCGCCCGGGATGGCCGGCAGCTTTTCCTCTCCGGCATGGCGGCTCTCCTCTCGGGCCGCTCCGCAGAAGCCCGGGGGCTGGATGCGGAGCTGCCGGCTTCGGACGAGATCATCCTCTGGCGAGCCCTGCGCGTCGCCATCCAGGGCGAGGCCGGCGCCGCGGCGCCTGGTCTGGCCGCGACGGTTCCCCTGCTGCTGTCCTATCCCGAGGGCCTGCGGCGGCGCCTCCTGCCGATCGCGGCCGAAGCCTTGGCCGAGGGAGGCCAGCCGGCCGCGTCCCGACGGCTCCTGGAGGCTGCGGGCGAGGACCCGCCGTTGCTTCTGGCCCAGGGGCTGCTGGAGGAAGCCCAGGGCAATACCGATGCCGCGCTGGGAGCCTATGAGGCCGCCGCCGCCAGCCGGGACAGGTTGATGCGGGCCCGCGCCGTGCGCCGCGGGATCGAGCTCCGTCTCGCCACGGGCCGCCTGGACGCGGCCGGCGCCGCCAGGCAGCTGGAGCTAACCCTCTTCGCCTGGCGCGGCGACGCGCAGGAGATCAGCACCCGCGAGCGCCTGGCTGCGCTGCGTCGCCAGGCGGGTGACCCACGCGCCGCACTCGCTCTCCTGCGGGAGACGGAGGCGCTCTTTCCCGATCGCGCGCCGGCCCTGCGCGACCTGACCCAGCAGGCCTTCCTGCAGGCCTTGGAGACCGAGCCGCCGCTCGGCGCCGTGGGCCTGTACGATGCCCATCCCGAGCTGCTGCCAAGCGGCGAGGCCGGGGAGGCGACGCTCGCCCTGCTGGCCGACCGCCTGACCGCGCTCGATCTTCCGGATCGCGCCGCCGGCCTGCTGCGCCGCGCGATGGAGCGCCTTCCGGCCGGCGAGGGCCGCGCCGCCCTCGGAGCGCGGCTTGCAGCCCAGCGTCTCGGCGAACGGGATGCCGCGGGCGCGTTGGAAGCCCTGGCGATCAGCTCCGCGCCGCGGCTGGCCCCGGAACTGATCGAGCGAAGGAGCCTTCTCGCGGCCCAGGCAGAGGCCCGCCGCGGCCATCGCGAACTGGCGGCCGAAGCCCTGAAGGCCCTCGGCCCGGCTGGAGACGAGGCGCTTTCCGACATCCTCGCCGAGGCGCGCGACTTCGCCGGCGCCGCCGCGGCCCTGTCCCGTCACCTGGCCGGCCTCGCCCCCGCAGGGCCGGCGTCGCTGCCCGAGCCCCTTCAGCGGCTGGCGCTGCGCAACGCGGTGTTTCTGGCGATGGCGGGCGACGAGCCCGGCCTCGCCGCCCATCGGGCGCGTTATGCGGCGCGGATGGCCCGGCCCGAGCTGGCTGCCGCCTTCGAGGTGCTGACGGCCGATCCAGTGCGGGGCCTCGCGGACCTGCCGCGTCTGGCCCGGGAACTGAATCTCTTCCGGCGATTGCCGCAAAGTCTGGAGCCATTGCGGACAGCCCTGCGGACGACAGGATGAGTCTTGCGTGGGGTGGGGGGGAGGTCCGCGATTTTTTCGGGCCGAAAAGGCGCATTTTCATTTGACCCCCCGACCCCCATGCCCCATATGCCCGCTCCGCTGACCTGATCGAACCGACGGCCGCCGTGGCCGCACAGCCGATACACCTGGTCATCTGCTGGTGGGAAAGGGAACCCGAAATGGACTCTCTCGTCCGACTGGGGATGGACTCGGATCTTCTTCCGAGCGACGCCCAGACGACTCATGCTTCGGCTGCCAATGGTTTGGTGGAACAGAAGGATTACTTCGTCGAGCGCAACGGCGTCCGCTACGCCGGCACGCATCTGATCATCGACCTCTGGGGCGCCACCAACCTGGACGACCCCGGCCATATCGATGCGGTGCTGCGCGAGGCCGCCCTGGCGTCGGGTGCGACGATCCTGCACGGGCACTTCCACCACTTCTCGCCGAATGGCGGCGTGTCGGGCGTGCTGGTGCTGGCGGAGAGCCATGTGTCGATCCACACCTGGCCGGAGCGGGACTATGCGGCGCTGGACATCTTCGTCTGCGGCGATTGCGATCCCTACAAGGCGATCCCGGCGCTGAAGCGCGGCTTCCTGCCCGAGCGCGTGCAGCTCGCCGAGCACAAGCGCGGCCTGATCGGCTGACGTAAATCCGAGTTGGATACGAAGCGGGGCCGGGCGGCAACGTCCGGCCCCTTCTTCTTTCTGATCCCCGCCTGTCGATGAGGTGAGACCATGACCGATTCCTGGGTGAACGAGACCCTCTACCCCGAATGGGGCCAGCGCTTCGCGGTCAAGCGTGAGCTGGCCCGCGTGAAGAGCGACTTCCAGGACATCATGATCTTCGAGAGCTTCACGCATGGCCGCGTGATGCTGCTGGACGGCGTGGTCCAGATCACCGAGCGCGACGAGTTCGTCTACCAGGAGATGCTGACCCATGTGCCGCTGCTGGCGCATGGCGCGGCCAAGCGCGTGCTCATCATCGGCGCCGGCGACGGCGGCGTGCTGCGCCGCGTGCTCGAGCACCGCAATGTCGAGAAGGCCGTCATGGTCGAGATCGACGGCGAGGTGATCCGGCTGGCCAAGGAGTTCCTTCCGGGCATCGCCGGCGACGCCTGGAACGACAAGCGCGCCGAGGTGATCGTCGGGGACGGCATCGACTACGTCCGCAAGGCGGAGGCCGGTTCCTTCGACGTCGTCATCGTGGACAGCACGGACCCAATCGGCGTGGGCGAGGTGCTCTTCACCGACGAGTTCTACCAGAACGCCGCGCGGCTGCTGAGCGCTAACGGGCTGATCGTGAACCAGTGCGGCGTGCCCTTCATGCAGGCCGACGAGCTGCGCGAGACCTCCGAGCGCCGTGGAAAATTCTTCCCGGACATCTGGGCCTATGTGGCGGCCGTCCCCACCTATGTCGGCGGCTACATGACGCTCGGTTGGGCGGCAAAGGCCAAGGGCCTGCGGGACGTGCCGGCGGCCGAGATCCGGAAGCGGGCGGAGGCCTCGGGCATCCTCGGCAAGACCCGGTACTGGACGCCGGAGATTCATGCGGGCGCCTTCCAGCTCCCGCCGTACATCGCCGAAAATCTCCCGGCATAGTGCTGAGGGCGTGACGCGATCACGCCCCGAGTTCCGGCCGCCGTCGCGCCTGGTGCGCGTGTTCGCGGTGAGGTTCCAGTCCGATGCGCGATCTTGTCGCGCATCGGTCCCGCCACCGGATGGCGCGGCCTGCGGGCCGCCTCGTTCGGGTGCTCCCCTCGATGGAGGGGCGTTGCGGAAAGATCTCGCCAGGGCGTGATGCCCGCTCACGTCACGGCCGGCGGCGGCCGGTAACGTCGATCAACCCGACCCGTTTCCGGCTGCCACCAGGCCCCGCGCGTGTTTGCGGCGTCTTCCCTGTCCGGTCCGCGCCAGTCGCGGGCCGGTCCCGCCACCACCGGTCGCGGCCCGCGGGCTGCCGCCGCTGGGCGCACCCCTCGATGGAGGGGCGTCGCGGACAGAAGTTGCCTGGGGGGACATCTCGTCCACCCCGCTCACGTCGGGGCCGGTGGCGGCCGGTATCGTCTATTCCTCGTCGAGCACCGGCGGGCCGGCCAGCACGCCGCCGTCGATCACCATGCTCTGCCCCGTCATGAAGCCGGAGGCCGCGCTCGCCAGGAACACCGCCGCGCCCGCGATCTCGTCCGGCTCGCCGATGCGCAGCAGCGGCGTGTCGCGCGTGCGCTTCTTCAGGTTCGCCGGATCTTCCCAGAGCGCGCGCGCGAAGTCGGTCTTCACCAGGCCGGGCGCGATCGCGTTCACGCGCACGCCCTTGGGCCCCCATTCGACGGCCAGCGCACGCGCCAGCTGCATGTCCGCGGCTTTGGAGACGCCGTAGATGCCGAGCCGTGCCGAGCCCCGGAACCCGCCGATCGAGCTTACGATGATGACCGAGCCCTGGCCGCGCTCGGCCATGGCCGGGATGGCCATCTGGCAGAGCCACAGATTCGACCGCACGTTGGAGTTCATGATCCGGTCGTAGGACTCGTCCGGGATGTCCTGGGTCGGGCCGAAATAGGGGTTCACGGCCGCGTTGCAGACCAGGATGTCCACCTGCCCATAGGCCGCGACCGTCTGGTCCACCAGCGCCTGGAGCTCCGGCTTGCGGCCGATGTTGCAGGCGATCGCCATGGCGGTACCGCCCGCGGCCTTGATGGCGTCCACCACCTCCTGGCAGGCGTCGAGCTTGCGCGACGACACCACGACCTTCGCCCCGTGCTGCGCCAGCCGCTCGCAGATCGCGCGGCCGATGCCGCGGCTGCCGCCGGTGACGATGGCGACCTTGCCGGTCAGGTCGAACAGGTTCTGCAAGGCTTCCTCCAGATGCGGTTTCCCCGAGCCTAACCGCCTTGCTCCGCGGTCAAAAGGGGCAGCGTCAGGCCCTCCATCTCCCGTCGCAGCTTCACCGCCTCAAGCGCGCCGTCGAGCGCCACGTCCGACTGCCGCAGCGAAGCGCCCCTGGGGATGTCGCGCAGCAGCTTCACCCCATGCGCCAGGCCGATGGGTAGCGCGTTCGCGGCAAGGCTGCGCGCGGCGGGGATGCACTTGCCCCAGACCATGGCGCCGCCCTCGCCGTCGAGGATCTCGCCGGCGCGCAGATCGCGCTTGGCGGTGGCGGCGACGTCGCCGCGCCAGGCCTCGCCGCAGCCGGTGGGCTCGCGCCGCAGCGCCGCCGAGGCGACGGAGACGCCGAGTTCCAGGCCGATCAGGTGGTAGGGCCGCCAGAGCGCGGCGTAGCGGCCGGTCGAATCCGTGTGCACGCCGTATTCGGAAAAGCAGCGGCGGATGTAGTCGGTCTCCCCCTCGAAGACGGCATAGACGCCCCAGCGGAGGTCGCCGGCCACGGGCCGCGCGTCACGCTCCAGGCGAGGAGATGACCTCGACCACGCCCTTGCGCGCCAGATGCCCGCCCTCCACGCGCGGCCGGAAGACGTGCGGCAGGTCCTGCACGCCGCAGGGCGGGAAGGCGAGCCCGTCCTCCGGCGGCAGCAGGCCGGTGGCATTGGCGATGGCCGCCATCTCGATGCTGCTCTTGGTGCCGTCGAGGAAGGAGTTGAACATCTGCGGGTTCATCCCGCCCGCCTGCGCCTGCCCGGGCGTGAGGCCGTAATGGCCCCAGACCGTCTCCGGCGTGGATTCGTGGAAGGCGGGCAGGTACTTCGTGCCCTTGCCCGCGGCGACGACCGGCAGGCCCATGGCGCGGATCGTGTCCACCATCTCGCAGACCAGGGCCGGCTGGTCGCCATAGGCCATCGAATAGACCACGCCGGCGGCGGCCGCGCGTGCCGCCAGCAGCGGCCCGGCCAGGACATCGGCCTCCACGTTCACCATGACGATGTGCTGCCGCGCGGCGATGGCGGCGAGCGCGTGGCGGATGCCGGCGGCGGGGTGGCCCGTGCTCTCGACCACGACCTCGATGCGCGGGTCGTTCACCGCGGCAGCATCCTCGGTGATGCAGGTCGCGCGGGAAGCGAGGGCGGCCCCGAGGGAAGCGGCCGCCGATTGCTCAGGGGACCAGCCGATGCGCGTCAGGTTCTCGCGGGCGCGCGGCGGGGCGAGGTCGGCGATGACGGCGACATGGATGCCGGGCGAGCGTGCCGCCATGGCCAGGAACATGGAACCGAACTTCCCGGCGCCGATGACGCCGACCGTGATGGGCTTTCCGGCCGCGGCGCGCGCGGCAAGGAGGCGGGCGAGGTTCATGGCGTCTCCTGTTCGGGCTTCAGCCCATTGAAGCCGGCTCGTGACGGGCGGCCCAATGCCGAGGTTCGGTCCGTGAAGGCGAAGCCAAGGCCCGACCGCATGTCATCCGGGCGGGATGCCCGCGTCCCTCATGACGGGCGCGCGCGCCGATCCTAGATCGGCGGCGGCAGATCATCCCCCGCGGCCGTCAGCATCCGTGCCAGCGCCTCGTCCCGCCCGAGCGCGAAGAGCGTCAGGTCGATCGGCGGGCTCATCGTGCTGCCGGTCAGCGCCACGCGCAGCGGCTGCGCGATCTCCTTCAGCTTCACTTGCTTCACATCGGCATAGTCGCGCAGCCATTGCTCCAGATCCGCCCGCTCCCAGGGGGCGCCGGAAAGGAACTGCGCCAGGTCCTCCAGCCGTCCCTTGGCCTCCGGCGTCAGCACGGCGGCCGCCTTCTCGTCCAACTCCGGCGCGCCATCGGCCACCACGAAGGCCGCGCTGTCGGCGAGCTCGGCGAGGCTCTTCGCCCGCTCCTGCAGCGCCGGCAGCAGCAGCTTGAGCTTGGCGATCTTGTCCGTCCCGAAGCCCTCGCCGGCGGCGGTCAGGCGCCGCAGCACCTCGGGCAGCAGCGCCTCAGGGTTGGCTTGGCGCAGGTAGACGCCGTTCACATGCGCGAGCTTGGTGTAGTCCATGCGCGAGGCGGCGCGGCCCACATCGGCAATGTCGAAGATCTTCTCCGCACGCTCGCGCGAGATGATCTCCTCGTCGCCATGCCCCCAGCCCAGCCGCAGCAGATAATTGCATACGGCGTCCGGCAGCATGCCCTGCTCGCGCAGGTCGAGCACCGAGACGGCGCCGTGGCGCTTGGACAGCTTGGCCCCGTCCGCGCCATGGATCAGCGGGATATGCGCGAAGCGCGGCCGGTGCCACCCCATCGCGTCGTAGACCATGCATTGCCGGAAGGTGTTCGTCAGGTGGTCGTCGCCGCGGACGACGTGGGTGATGGCCATGTCGTGATCGTCCACGACGACGGCATGCAGATAGGTCGGCGTGCCGTCGGAGCGCAGGATGATCATGTCGTCCAGCTCGGTATTGGCGACGCGCACCGTGCCCTGCACCAGATCCTCGACGACCGTCTCGCCCGTTCCCTCCTCTGGGCGCGGCGCGCGCAGGCGGATGGCGAAGGGCTGGCCCTCCTGCTCGGGGCCGGGCTCGCGGTCGCGCCAGACGCCCTCGTAGCGGGGCGGGCGCTTCTCGGCCATGGCGCGCTCGCGCATGGCGACGAGCTCCTCCGGCGTCTCGTAGGCGCGGTAGGCCTTGCCCTGCGCCAGCAGCTCGCGCGCGACCTCGGCGTGGCGCGCCTCGCGCGTGGATTGGAAGACCGGCGGCTCGTCCGGGCTGAGGCCGAGCCAGGCCAGGCTTTCGAGGATCTGCTCCACGGCCGCCTGTGTGCTGCGCGCCTTGTCCGTGTCCTCGATGCGCAGCAGGTAGGCGCCGCCGTGCCGGCGGGCGAAGAGCTGGTTGAACAGCGCCGTGCGCGCCCCTCCGATATGGAGGAAGCCGGTGGGCGAGGGGGCGAAGCGGGTGCGGACGGTCATGGCCCCCTTTAACACGGCGCTTGCTCGCGGTTGAGGGGTCGGGCACGACTGGTTGAAATGCAGCCGGCCGCGCGACCCTGGGTGTGGTTCCGATCCCTCGCGCCGATGCGCGAGGCTGGCCGTCCCGCATCCGGCCCTTTCGCAACGGGACGGATCGCCGCGATCCTCGCCGCCGAGCAGGGGCGGCTCGCGCTCTGGCTGCCGGTCGCGGTGGCGGCGGGGATTCTCCTTTACTTCCTGCCGCGCTTCGAGCCGCCCGATTGGTGGGGCTATGCGGCCCTGGCGCCGGCTCCCCTGGCGCTCTGGCTGCGGCCGCGCTTTCCGCTCGCGGCCTGGACCATGGCCCTGCTCGGCGCCGCCGGGCTGGGCTTCGCGCTGACCTCCTGGCACGCCGCGCAGGCACCGCCGCCACTCGACCTGCCGCGCACGCCCGTGGTCCTGGGCGGCACCGTGGCGGAGACTGACCTGCTGCCGGGCGGCGTCCGGATCACCCTGTCCGGCGCGCGATGGGAGCCGGACATGCCGCCGGCCCGCCGACTCGTCCGCGTCCGGCTCCGCGCCGACGATCGCGCGCGCCCCGGGCCCGGCGACCGCGTCGCGATCCGCGCCCTGGTGCGGCTCCCTTCGCCGCCGGCCTATCCGGGCGCCTGGGATTTTCAGCGCGCCGCCTATTTCGAGGGCGTGGGCGGCTCGGGCTTCGCGCTGGGTCCGCTGGAGATCCTGGACCGGGGCGGCGCCGCCCCCCCGCTTTCCGCGACGCGCGCGCGGATCGAGGCGCGGGTGACGGGGATCCTGCCTGGCGCGGTCGGCGCCGTCGCAGCCGCGCTCCTGACCGGCGGGCAGAGCGCGATCCCGCCGGCCGAGATGCAGGCGATGCGCGATTCCGGCCTGGCGCACCTGCTCTCCGTCTCCGGGCTGCACATCGCGATCGTGATGGGGCTGGCCTTCGGCGCCGTGCGGGCGGTGCTCGCCCTCTGGCCCGGCTTTGCGCTGCGCTGGGGAACCCGCCCTTTCGCGGCGATCGCGGCGCTGGCCATGGGCTTCTTCTTCATGCTGCTCACCGGCAGCCAGGTGCCGATGCAGCGCAGCTTCCTCATGGCCGTGCTGGTGACGCTGGCCCTGCTCGCCGGCCGCCGCGCGCTGAGCCCGCGCGTGCTCGCCTTCGCAGCCCTGGGCGTGATGGCCCTGCAGCCGGCGGCGCTGCTCGGCCCTTCCTTCCAGATGAGCTTCGCCGCGGTCATGGCGCTGATCGCGGGTTATGAGGCCGCGCGCCCCTGGTTCTCTCGGCCGGGCACGCCGCGGCCCTGGTGGTGGCGTCCGGCGCTGGTGGTGATCGGCAGCGTCGCGACTTCGGCGATCGCGGGCGCGGCCACCACGCCCTTCGGCCTGCACCATTTCGGGCGGCTGCAGCTTTACGGCGTCGCCGCCAATGCGCTGGCCGTTCCGCTGACCTCCCTGCTGGTGATGCCCGCCGGCATGGCCGCGCTGGCCCTGCTGCCGTTCGGCCTCGAGGCCTGGCCGCTTCGCCTGATGGGCTGGGGCATAGGGGGAATCCTGGCCGTCGCGCGCGAGGTCGCTGGCTGGCCGGGCGCGGCGCTCGCCACGGCGCCCCTGCCGGCCGAGGGCCTGGCGCTGCTGAGCTTCGGCCTGTGCTGGCTCTGCCTGTGGCGGACGCGCTGGAGGCTCCTCGGCCTCCTGGCGATCGCCGCCGGCCTCGTCGCCTGGCAGTTCGTGCGCCTGCCCGACGCGATGGCCTCGGCCGACGGACGGCTCTTCGCCCTCCAATCCGGCGGCCAGGTGTTCCTGGAGCGCCGCCCGGGCGCGTCGCGCTTCATTGGCGATTCCTGGCTGCGCGGGCTGGGCGACACGGA
Organism: Roseococcus sp. SYP-B2431; assembly: GCF_004336745.1. Taxonomy (GTDB): domain Bacteria; phylum Pseudomonadota; class Alphaproteobacteria; order Acetobacterales; family Acetobacteraceae; genus Roseococcus. The sequence continues at coordinate 274,801 of NZ_SJXD01000027.1, read as the reverse complement.
GGCGACTCCGCTTCCGGAGGAGGGCGAACCTGCCGCGGCACGCATCCGCTGCAGGCCGGAGGCCTGCACGATGGCCGCCCCTGACGGCGCCCCAGGCCTGATCCTGCTCCGCCCACCCATGCCGCCGCGCGGCCAGCGCGCGCCCTTCGAGCGCGGCCCCAATCCCGCCTGCGGCCAGGTGCCCGTGATCCTCTCCCCCGAGCCGGTCCGCGGCGACTGCCGCGGCAGCGAAGTCGTGGACCGCTTCTCCGTCTGGCGCGACGGCGCGCACGCCGTCTGGCTCGAACCCGCCGGTCCCCGCGTGCTGTCCGACCGGGCCTGGCGCGGCGACCGGCCCTGGGTTCCGCCCCGCCCGCTGCCGCGTCCGCGCACCCAGGAGCCGCCTGCGGAGATGGAGTAGGCTCATGGCATGGCGAAGCCCTGCACGAGGCTGGACGACAGCAGGGCCCAGCCGTCCACCAGCACGAAGAAGATCAGCTTGAAGGGCAGGGCCACGACCGAGGGCGGCAGCATCATCATGCCCAGCGACATCAGGACCGACGCCACCACCATGTCGATCACCAGGAAGGGCAGGAACAGCAGGAATCCGATCTCGAAGGCGCGCTTCAGCTCGGTGACGAGGAAGGCCGGCATCAGCCCGCGGAACGGAGCCTGCTCCGGCGTGGCCATGGGCAGTCGCGCGAGGTCCAGGAAGAGGTTCAGGTCGCTCTCGCGCACATTCGCGGCCATGAATTTCCGGAACGGCTCGGCGATCGCGGCGAGGGCGTCGAGATCGCCGATCCGGCCCTCGTTCATCGGTACCACGCCCAGCCGCCAGGCCTCCTCCAGCACCGGCTGCATCACGAAGAGAGAGAGGAAGAGCGCCAGCCCGATCAGCACCGGATTGGGCGGCACGCCCTGCGCGCCGATCGCGGTGCGCAGCAGCGCCAGCACGATGACGATGCGCGTGAAGGCCGTCGCCATGATGAGCAGCGAGGGCGCGAGCGAGATCAGCCCGATCAGCGCCGTGAGCTGCACCAGGCGCGACGTGGCGCCGGCCTGCCCGCCGGCGCCGAGATCGATCGAGACCGATTGCGCCGAAGCGCCGTCCGCCAGCAGCAGCATGCCCGCGAGAGCAAGAAGAGGCGTCATGCGCCGGGCAGCCAGCCGAGGAACTGGTCGCCCGCCGGTCCCGTGAGCAGCAGCCCCTCGCGCCCGTCGCAGGCGACCAGGACGAGCCGGCGGCGCGGATCGACGGCGCAGACGGAGCGCACGCCGAGGCGCCCGGCCGGCCGGAGCCTGGCCTTGTGCCGGCCGGCCAGGCGGGAGGCGCTCCAGATCAGCAGCAGGACGGCGCCGAGCGCGGCCGCCATCTGGGCCATCGGGGAAGGATCGAGGAAGGACATGGTGCGGCCTCCTGCCGGCGCCAGGGTGTCGTCAGGGGCGAGGCATGCAGCCCGTCAGCAGATCGACCTCGCGTGTCAGTGTCTGCAGCGGATCGAGCAGCGCCCGTCCGGAATCGCCGGGCAGGCAGGCCACGGCCGCGCAGAGGCGCGCGGCCTCGCGATCCAGGCCGGCGAGGTCGATCGCGCGGCCCGTGACGACGAGGGCGCGCGCCATCGACAAGGTGCCATGGAGACTCTCGATCGCCGCCATCGTGGCGGCGACCTCGAAGGTCGAAGGCGGCTGAGATCGTTTCTCGAACATAGTCGGAACATGAGGGGAAAAGTCTTAACCAACCCTCAACGCACGGCCTTCACGCTTCCTTAACCGGCGCCGGTGTCTCTGGGGCCATGGACCTGACCCGCCACGGCCCGATCGCCCTCGCCGAAAGCCGCCTCGCCTGGCTCGACACGCGTCAGCGCATCCTCGCGCGCAACGTGGCCAATGCCGATACGCCCGGCTTCCGCCCGAGCGACGCCGTGCCTTTCGGCGAGATCCTGCAGCGCCGGCGGCACGGAGCCGCGATGACGACCACCGATGCAAATCACGTCGCGCCCCGAGGCAGCGGCGCCCTGACCGTGCAGGACCGCGACATCGTCGAGCGCAGCCGCAACGGCAACGCCGTCTCGCTGGACGCCGAGGCCCTTCGCATCGCGGAGACCGACCAGGCGCATGCGCTCGCGATGGGGCTGCACCGAAAATACCTCGGCCTGTTCCGCACCGCGCTCGGCCGCAACTGAGAAAGAGAGTATTCATGGATCTCGATCGCGCGCTTTCGATCTCAGCCGCCGGCATGGCCGCGCAGTCCACGCGGCTGCGCGTGGTGGCGGAGAACATCGCCAACCGCGACAGCACCGGCCAGTCGCCCGGTGCCGAGCCGTACCGACGCAAGACCGTGACCTTCGCGAGCCGGGTGGACCGCGAGCTCGGCGCGGAGACGGTGCGGGTCGCGCGCGTCGGCCGCGACCAGCGGGAGTTTCCCGAGCGCTTCGAGCCCGGCCATCCGGCCGCCGACGCGCGGGGCTACGTCCGGACGCCGAACGTCGACAGCATGATCGAGAACATGGACATGCGCGAGGCGAACCGCAGCTACTCTGCCAATCTCGCGGTGCTCGAGACCACGCGCGGCATGCTGATGCGCGCCATCGAGACGCTGCGCTGATGGCCCTTCCAGTCCTTGGCGCCGCCGGCGCGGCCGCGGCCTATCGAGCGGTCCAAGGCGCAGGCGAGGCGGTCTCGGAGGGCGCGGGCTTCGGCGAGACGCTGCAGCGGGCCGTGCAGGGCGCGATCGAGATCGGCCGCAGCGCCGATGCGGCTTCGACCCAGGCGCTGACCGGCCAGGGCAGCGTCACGGATGTGGTGCTCGCAGTCTCGCGCGCGGAGCTCGCCCTGCAGACGGCGACCGCGGTGCGCGATCGCGTGGTGACAGCCTATCAGGATGTGATGCGCATGCCGATCTAACGGATCGGCCGCGCTCCCGCAGGAGGCGGGCGGCATGGTGGAACAACCCGTCGTCATGGCGATGCGGGAGGCGCTCTGGGTGGGTCTGCAGCTGGCGGGGCCGCCGCTGCTGATCGTGCTCGCCATCGGCCTCGTCGTCTCGCTGCTGCAGGCGCTGACGCAGATCCAGGAGGCGACCCTGGCTTTTCTGCCGAAGGTCGCCGCGATCGGCGGCCTGCTGCTCTTCACCGGGCCCTTCATGACGGGCGTGCTCCAGGCCTGGGCGGCGCGGCTTTTCGACCAGGTCGTCGCGGTCGGCGGGCTGCCGTGATCGCGCCGGCCGATGCCGCGCTGCTGGCCGCCCTGCCCGGGCTGGCCTTCCATGCCGCGTTGATCCTGTGCCGCATGGGCGCGGCCGTCATGCTGCTGCCCGGCCTCGGCGAGGCGGAGATCCCGGCGACGCTGCGCATGGCGCTGGCGGCGGGACTGGTCTTCGCCCTCCTGCCGGTCCTGTCGCCCGGACTGCCGCCGTTGCCGGGCGAGGTCTCGGGACTGCTGGCGCTGGTGGCCGGCGAGATTCTTGCGGGCCTGTGGATCGGGCTCCTCGCGCGCTTCCTTTCGATGGCCCTGGCCCAGGCGGGGCAGGTGGTCTCGCTGATGATCGGCCTCGCTTCGCCCCTTCAGGGCGACCTCGTGCTTGGCAGCAGCGCGACGGCGCTGGCGCGGCTGCTCTCGCTGGCCACGGCGGCGCTCATGCTGGCCACCGGGCTCTACGAGGTCCCGTTGCGCGCCCTGGCGGAGAGCTACAGCGTCCTCCCGCCGGGCGGCGGCTGGCCGGGCGGCGCCGTGGCCGAGGCGGTGGCGCGCCGCGTGGGCGAGAGCCTGCTCCTGGCCATGCAGCTCGCGGCGCCCTTCGTGCTGGCCGCGATCTTCTTCAATGCGGGGCTGGGGCTTATCGCGCGCCTCGCGCCGCATGCGCAGATCTTCGTCCTGGCCTCGCCGGCGCAGATCCTGGGCGGGCTGTTGCTGATGCTGCTGCTCCTGCCGAACATGCTCGACGTCTGGGCGCGCGGCATGGCGGCCGGCTTCCTCCGCCTGCCGGGGGCAGACTGAGCCATGGCCGGCGCGGAGAGCGACGACGAGGCGACCGAGGACCGCACGGAAGAGCCGTCCCCAAAGCGGCTCCGGAAGGCCTGGGAGGAAGGGCAGGTCGCGTTGTCGCGCGAGGCGGTGGGTTTCGCGACGCTGATGGCCTCGGCGCTGGGCGCGGCGCTACTGATGCCGGGTCAGATCCGCGGCCTGGCAGCCGCCATGCGGGGCAGCTTCTCGCGCGCCCACGAGATGGAGCCGGCGCGGGCCGGCGCGGAATGGCTCGGGCTGTTCCTCGGCCTGGCATGGCCCGTCGCCGTCGCCGCGATCCTGGGCGCGGTGGTCGCGACCCTGGCGCAGACTCGCGGCGCGATCTCCCTGAGCCAGCTTGTCCCGAGCCTGTCCAAGCTTTCGCCCGCGACGGGTCTCCAGCGGATCCTCGGAGCGGACGCGCTGCTCGAATTCCTCAAGACGGTGCTGAAGATCGGCGTCGTCGCCGCGGCGCTCTGGTTCGTGGCCGCGGACCTTCCCGGCCTCTCGGCGATGCTGGAGACGCCGCCCTCGGAGATCTTCGCCGCTGCCGGGCGCGGCGTGGCGCGCCTGGTGCTGACGACGCTTGCCGCCTTCGCGCTCCTCGCGGGGCTCGATCTTCTGCTGGTGCGCCATCGCCATCTGGAGCGCCTGCGCATGTCGCGCCAGGAGCTGAAGGAGGAGATGAAGGAGAGCGAGGGCGACCCGCAGATCAAGGGCCGGATGCGGCAGCTGCGCGAATCCATGGGCCGCCGGCGCATGCTCGCCGCGGTGCCGAAGGCGACCGTCGTCGTCACCAATCCGACGCATTACGCCGTTGCCTTGTCCTACGAAGCCGGGCAAGCCGCTGCGCCGAAGCTGGTGGCCAAGGGGGTGGATTCGATGGCGGCGCGGATCCGCGAGGCGGCGCGGGAGGCGGGCGTGCCGATCGTGCCCGATCCGCCGCTGGCGCGCGCGCTGCATCGCCTGGAGGTGGAGGCGGAGATTCCGAACGAGCACTGGGAGGCGGTCGCGAAGATCATCGCCTATGTGATGCGCCTGCGCGGACGGGCCTGATGCCCGACCGGAACCTGGCGGGCGCGGAAGCCGTGATCGCCGCGCTGCCGCAGCCGGCCCTGCTGCTGGATTCGGCCGGGCGGATCCTGGTCGCGAATCTCGCGCTGCGCCGAAGCCTGGAGGGCGGGCTGCTGATCCGTCCCGGTGACGAGGCGGCGCGGGTCTTCCCGGCAGCAGCCGAGGTCATGGCGGCCGCGCTCCGCGGCGAGACGCCGATCGCGGTTCCGGTCGAGGGCGGCGGCAGGCTGCGCGCCCTGCCGCTGGGCGGCGCGGGGGCGATGATCCTGCTGGAGCCGGCGGCGGGCGGCTCGGCGCGCCTCGAGATCCTGGGCCGGCTGGCCGGCGGCATCGCGCATGACTTCAACAACCTGCTCGGCGTGATACTCGGCGCCTCCACGGCGCTGCGGCGCATCGCAGCGCAGCCGGAGGCGGCCGAGGAGCTTGGCGCGATCGAGGGCGCCGCGCAGCGTGGCACGGCGCTGGTCCGGCAGTTGCTCGCCTTCGCGCGGCAGCAGGTGATGGCGCCGCGCATCGTCGAGCTGAACGAATCAGTCCGGCAGCTCGCCATCCTGCTGCCGCGTCTGCTCGGCGCGGGAATCGTGCTGGAGCTGGAGCTGGAGGAGCCTTCGCGGCGCATCCGCGTCGATCCCTCGCAATGGGACCAGGTGCTGCTGAATCTCGTGGTGAACGCGCGCGACGCCATGAAGGGGAGGGGGCGGCTGCGGATCGCGACGGGGCGGCGGCTGGTGCTCGCGGGCGAGGCGCTGAATCCCGGTCGCTACGCCGTGGTGGAGGTCACGGATGACGGGCCCGGCATTGCGCCCGAGATCGTGCCGCGGATCTTCGAGCCCTTCTTCACCACCAGGCTCGACCAGGGCGGGACGGGGCTGGGGCTCGCGACCGTCCAGGGGATCGTGGGCCAGTTCGGCGGGCAGATGGAGGTCGAGAGCCGGCCCAGCGCCACGACCTTCCGGATCGTGCTCCCGCGGCATGACGGCCCCGCGGATTCCGAGCCGCCCCCGCCGGTCGCGGAGAAGCGGGCTGTCGAGGGCCCGGTGCTTCTGGTGGATGACGAGCCCAACCTGCTGCGCGTCGCGCGGTTCGGGCTGCAGCAGGCGGGCTTCGGCGTCGAGGTGGCGGGCGACGCGGAAGAGGCGCTCGGGCGCATCGAGGTGGGGCTGGAGCCCTGCCTCGTCGCGACGGATGTCGCGATGCCGGGCATGGACGGGCTGGAGCTGGCACGGGCCGTGCGGGCGCGCCATCCGGGCCTGCCGATTCTCCTGCTGTCGGGCTACTCCGCTTCCACCGTCGATTCGGATCTCGCGGGGCAGGGGATGCATTTCCTGGCCAAGCCCTATACGCCCGAGTCGCTGCTGGCCGCGGTCAGAAAAGCGCTCGGAACGGCCTGAACGGCCCTTGCAACATGCCAGGAAAAAGAACATAACTAGAACAGAAGCGCTGCTTCGGTTTCGGCTATCGGTGGACTCCGAGCCTGGCCTATCAGCGTGTGGTCGGCGGCATTTCTGCTGTCTTTGGTTGTGGCCTTGAGGGGATTTCCAGGATGGAAAAGGGAAAGGCGCTCGACGCCGCGCTGAGCCAGATCGAGCGGGCCTTCGGCAAGGGCTCGATCATGCGCATGGGCTCGAAGAGCGCCATGGAGGGGATCGAGGTCATCTCCAGCGGCTCGCTGGGGCTCGACCTGGCGCTGGGCATCGGCGGCCTGCCCAAGGGCCGCATCATCGAGATCTACGGTCCTGAATCCTCGGGCAAGACGACGCTGGCGCTGCATGCCATCGCGGCGGCGCAGAAGGGCGGCGGCACCTGCGCCTTCATCGATGCCGAGCATGCGCTGGACCCCGGCTATGCGCGCAAGCTCGGCGTCGATGTGGAGAACCTGCTGATCAGCCAGCCCGACGGCGGCGAGCAGGCGCTGGAGATCGCCGACACGCTGGTGCGCTCGGGCGCCATCGACGTGCTGGTGGTGGACAGCGTCGCCGCGCTCGTGCCCAAGGCCGAGCTGGAGGGCGAGATGGGCGATACCCATGTCGGCCTGCACGCCCGCCTGATGTCCCAGGCGCTGCGCAAGCTGACCGGCACGGTCAGCCGCTCCAACTGCCTGCTGATCTTCCTGAACCAGATCCGCCTGAAGATCGGCGTGATGTTCGGCAATCCGGAGACGACGACGGGCGGCAACGCGCTGAAGTTCTACTCCTCCGTGCGGCTCGAGATCCGCCGCGTCGGCTCCATCAAGGAGCGCGAGGAGGTCACAGGCAACCAGACCCGCGTGAAGGTCGTGAAGAACAAGATGGCGCCGCCGTTCCGGCAGGTCGAGTTCGACATAATGTTCGGCGAGGGCATCAGCAAGGTGGGCGAGCTCATCGATCTCGGCGTGAAGGGCGCGGTGATCGAAAAGTCCGGCGCTTGGTTCAGCTGCGACGGCCAGCGGATCGGGCAGGGGCGCGAGAACGCCAAGCAGTATCTGCGCGACAACCCGGCCATGGCGGAGAGCATCGAGAAGCGCATCCGCGGGCAGGGCCCGGCAGTGGCCGAGACGATGCTGGCCACGTCGGACTCGGACGACGCGGAGGACTGATCCGCCCTCGCCAGCGCGCGCCGTCCCGGCCAAGCTGACCGCCTGACCGTTCGGAGCTGCCTCCATGTCGTCGCCTTTCGTTCCCGGAACCTCCGTCCGCGTCGAAGGGCGTGCCGGCGGCCCGCTCGATGGGCTGACCTTCGCCGCGAAGGACCTCTTCGACGTCGCGGGCCATCCCACGGGCGGCGGCAATCCGGATTGGGCGCGGCAGAATCCGGTGCCGGCGCGGCATGCCTGGGCGGTGCAGGCGCTGCTCGACGCCGGCGCCACGCTGATCGGCAAGACCGTCACCGACGAGGTCTCGCTCGGCATCCTCGGCGAGAACGCCTTCGAGGGCACGCCGCTCAATCCGGCGGCGCCGGGCCATGTGCCGGGCGGCTCCTCCTCGGGCTCGGCGAGCGCGGTGGCGCAGGGGCTCTGCGACACGGCGCTGGGCACGGATACCGGCGGCTCGGTGCGCGTGCCGTCCAGCTTCTGCGGGCTCCATGGAATCCGGCCTACGCATGGGCGGCTGGACCTCATGGGCATGATGCCGCAGGCGCCGAGCTCGGACACGACCGGCTGGTTCGCACGTGAGGCACAGACCTTCGCCCGCGTCTCGGAGGTGCTGCTGGGCGAGCCGATCGGCGAGGCGATGCCGACCCGCCTCCTCCTCGCCACCGACGCCTTCGGCTTCGCGGAGCCCGCGGTGGCCGAGGCGCTGCGGCCCATGCTGGACCGCCTGAGGACGATCGTTCCGCAGGTCGAGGAGGTCGTGATGGCGCCGGCCGGCCTCTCGGTCTGGGGCCGCGCCCAGCGGGTGCTTCAGCCGGTCGAGGCCTGGCAGACCTTTCGCGAATGGATCGAGCGCGACAATCCGCGCTTCGCCTTCAGCGTCGCCAAGGGGCTGGTCCTCGGCGCGATGTCCAGCGAGGCGGATCGCGGCTGGGCCGAGCTCATGCGGCGTGAGGTCCGCGGGCGGCTGCGGCACCTGCTGCCGCCCGGCACGATCCTCGCCATGCCGACCACGCCTTTCCCGGCGCCGAAGGCCGGCCTGCCGCTGGACGTGCTGACGCCGCTGCGCGACCAGATTCTTTGTCTCTGCGCCCAGGGCGGGCTCGCCGGGCACCCCCAGGTGAACCTGCCCGGCGCCACGGTCGAGGGCCGGCCCGTCGGCCTGTCCCTCATGGGGGCCCGCGGCGCCGACACGCTGCTCGTCCGCACCGCCATGGCCATGGAGAAGCTCGCATGACCCCCAACATCCCCGAGGTCGTCGAGGAAATCCGGGAAAAGTTCGAGCGCTACGAGCAGGCGCTGATCGACAAGAACGTGGAGGTCCTGGACGACACCTTCTGGAACTCGCCCCACACCATCCGGCTCGCCATCCATGAGAACGGCTTCGGCTTCGACGAGATCCACGCCCACCGCGTCCGCCGGCCGCCCGGTCCCGGCATCAAGCTGGAGCGCATCCGCCTCGACATCCTGACCCTCGGCCGCGACATCGCCACCGTGAACCTGATCTTCAGGATGCGCGGCCGCGGCGACGCCCCGGCCCGCCAGACGCAGACCTGGGTGCGCTTCCCCGACCTTGGCTGGAAGGTGGTCTCCGCCCATGTCTCCGTGACCGAGACGAGCCCGGCCTATTGAGGCGCCCCTATTGAGAGGCATGTCCTGCCAGGGTAATTCCGCCCCTCAGGTTTTTCAGAGCACCCCCGATGAGCAGCAGCAACGACATCCGCGCCACCTTCCTGGGCTATTTCGCGCGCAATGGGCACCGGATCGTGGAGAGCAGCCCGCTCGTTCCGCGCAACGATCCGACGCTGATGTTCGCCAATTCGGGCATGGTGCAGTTCAAGAACGTCTTCACCGGCCAGGAGAAGCGGGACTATTCCACCGCGACGACGGCCCAGAAATGCGTGCGCGCCGGCGGCAAGCACAACGACCTGGACAATGTCGGCTATACCGCCCGGCACCATACCTTCTTCGAGATGCTCGGCAATTTCTCCTTCGGTGACTACTTCAAGGAGCAGGCGATCACGCATGCCTGGGAACTGCTGACCAAGGATTTCGGGCTCGCCAAGGACAAGCTCCTCGTCACCGTCTATTCCGAGGACGAGGACGCGGCCGCCCTCTGGCGCAAGATCGCCGGCCTGCCCGACAGCAGGATCATCCGCATCGCCACCTCCGACAATTTCTGGCGCATGGGCGACACCGGCCCCTGCGGGCCCTGCTCGGAGATCTTCTACGACCACGGCGACAAGATCCCCGGCGGCCCCCCCGGCAGCCCGGACGAGGACGGCGACCGCTTCATCGAGATCTGGAACCTGGTCTTCATGCAGTACCTCGAGGAGCCGGCCGGGACGCGCAATCCGCTGCCCCGCCCCTCGATCGACACGGGCATGGGGTTGGAGCGCTTCGCGGCGATCCTCCAGGGCAAGCACGACAACTACGACACCGACACCTTCCGGGCGATCATCCTCGAATCCGCCCAGCTCACCGGCCAGGAGCCGGACGGGCCCTTCCGCTCCTCCCACCGTGTGGTCGCCGACCACCTGCGCGCCGGCTCCTTCCTGATGGCCGACGGGGTGCTGCCCTCCAATGAGGGGCGCGGCTATGTGCTGCGCCGCATTCTCCGCCGCGCCATGCGCCACGCCCATATGATGGGCGCGCAGGAGCCGCTGCTCCACCGGCTCTTCCCCGCGCTGGAGCGCCAGATGGCGGCCGCCTACCCGGAGCTGTCCCGCGCGGCGAGCCTGATCACGGAAACCTTCCGGCTGGAGGAGAACCGCTTCCGCACGCTGCTGGACCGTGGCCTCGGCCTGCTGGAGGCCGAGAAGGCCAAGCTCGGCGAGGGCCAGCCGCTCCCCGGCGACGTCGCCTTCCGCCTTTACGACACCTACGGCTTCCCGCTCGACCTGACGCAGGACGCGCTGCGCGCCGAGGGCCGGGCGGTGGACGTGGCCGGCTTCGACAGTGCCATGGCCGAGCAGAAGAGGCGCGCCCGCGCCGCCTGGGCCGGCTCGGGCGAGGCGGCCACGGAGACGCTCTGGTTCGACCTGAAGGAAAAGCTCGGAGCGACGGATTTCCTGGGATATTCCACCGAATCCGCCGAGGGCGCTATCGCCGCCATCGTGGCGGACGGCGCCTCGGTGAACAGTGTGGCCGCCGGCCGCGACGTCGCGATCGTGCTGAACCAGACGCCCTTCTACGGGGAGAGCGGCGGCCAGCAGGGCGATGCCGGCGTGATCCGCGCGGGTCATGCCGTGATCCGCATCCGCGACACGCAGAAGAAGCTGGGCGACCTCTTCGTGCATCTCGGCAAGGTCGAGAGCGGCGACATCGAGGTCGGCCAGGCCGTGGTGGCCGAGGTCGATCACACACGCCGTTCCGCCATCCGTTCGCACCACTCGGCGACGCACCTGCTGCACGAGGCGCTGCGCCGCCGGCTCGGCACGCATGTCGCCCAGAAGGGCTCGCTGGTCGCGCCCGACCGGCTGCGCTTCGACGTGAGCCAGCCCACCCCCATCGCGTCGGAGGACCTGGCCTGGGTCGAGGCCGAGGTGAATGCGCGCATCCGCGAGAATGCCGAGGTCACCACGCGCCTCATGACCCCCGACGCCGCCGTGGCCGAGGGGGCGATGGCGCTCTTCGGCGAGAAGTACGGCGAGGAAGTCCGCGTCGTCGCCATGGGCCACGACCCCGCCGCCACCGACCGGAAGGGCAACTATTCGATCGAGCTCTGCGGCGGCACGCATGTGAAGCGCACGGGCGACATTGGCATGTTCCGGCTCGTGGGCGAGGGCGCCGTCAGCGCCGGGGTGCGCCGCATCGAGGCCGTGACGGGCGAGGCGGCCTATGCGGCCATGGAGGCCGAGAGCCGCCTGCTGCGCGAGGCCGCCGCCGCCATGAAGGTCAGCCCGGCCGACCTGCCCGCCCGCATCGCGATCCTCATCGAGGAGCGCCGCAAGCTGGAACGGGATTTGTCCGAAACCCGCAAGAAGCTCGCCACCGGCGGCGCCTCGGCCGAGATCGAGACTGTGGCCGGCCTGCGGCTGGCGCTGCGCGACCTCGGTGACATGCCGGGCAAGGAGCTCAAGGGCATCGCGGAGGCCATCCTGAAGGACGGCGGGGCCGATGTGGTCGGGCTGGTCTCCTCGGCCGAGGGCAAGGCCAGCATCGTGGTGGGCGTGGGCGAGGTGGCCAAGGGCCGCGCCGATGCGGTGGCCCTGGTCCGCGCGGGCGCGGCGGCGGTCGGCGGCAAGGGCGGCGGCGGCCGGCCCGAGATGGCCCAGGCCGGCGGTCCCGAGGGCGACAAGGCCGGGGACGCCCTGGCGGCCATTCGCGTGGCGCTCGCAACCGCCGGTTGAGGCGCCGTCGCAAAGCCCTATGGTGCGGCCAGGTATGATCCGCCTGGCCCTCCTCCTGACCGGTGCCACCGCCCTGCGCGCGCGCTGGCCCGCCTTGATGGCCGCAGGCGTCGCAGCCTGCGGCCTCGGCCTGCTGATCCTGCTCGACACCAGCGACGGCGCCACCGTCGTTGCCACCCATGCCTTCGGCTATATCCTGGTGCTGAGCGGCGCGCTCGGCCTGCTCGGCACGCTGAGCCCCCAGATCCGCGCCAACCGGATGGTCCTCGTCCGGGCCGGCGGCCTGCTGGTGCTGGGCCTGCTGATCGTCGACCTGCCCTGGAACAACCAGATCGCCAACAGCCTGCTCTTCGGGCTGGCCTTCCTGATCGATGCGGTGCTGCGCATCGCCGGCGCCTGGGTCCTGCGCTTCCGGCGCTGGCGGGTCGCGATCGCCGGCGGGCTGGTCGAGGCGGGGCTGGCCATGCTGGCGATCAGCAACTGGCCGCTCAGCTATCACCTCACCGTGCCCTTCGCCATCGCGCTGCTGCTGATCATGAACGGGATCACGCTGGCCCGGATGGGGCTGGCGCTGCGCCGCCTGCCGCCCGATGCCTCGATCCTCTCCATCCCGGGCTTCGGCCCGCCCGGCTGGTACGAGCATCTGGAGGAGGTGCGCGCCGTCGGCCTGCCCGAGATGTCCGGCCGTCCTGCCATGGTGGTCCGCATCTGGACGCCCACCGGCTCGGCCGAGATCGCGACGCGGCGCCCGGTGGTGGACCGCTACATCGCCGCCGTGGACAAGAGCGGGAAGATCTCCAGCGGACATGCCGTGCTGGATTTCGCGCCGCATCTGTACATCAGCCACTACCCGGCGGAGGAGACCGAGCGTGCCGCCGCGGGGTTCCTCCAGCAGCTCCGCGCCACGGCCGAGAACGACGTGCCCGGCCGCTTCCTCGACAGCTACCGCTACGAGGTGGACACCTGGTTCCCGGCCGACGCGCATATCGCCTTCCGGCGCTTCAACGCCGCGCGCCTGCTCATTCACTGGGCGCATTACTCCCGGGACCGGACCTACAACTTCACCCGCCGCAACTGCTCGGTCGCCGTCGCCGTCGCGCTGGATGCGGCGCTGGAGGGGATGGGCGGCAGCGGCCCCCTCTGGCGGCGGCTCCCCCGGCTGCTGCTCAACCCCGACCTCTGGGTGGCCGCCGCGCTGCGCCGGCGGGCCGAGACCCTGACCTGGACCCCCATGCTCGTCTATGATTATGCCCGCGCGCTCCGCCGCGTGGTGGAGCCCCACCAGATGGGCTGGCTCGGCCGCCTGCGGAGCGCCTGGATGCGCTGGCGGGCCCATCGCCGTGTCGAGCGCGCCGCATGAACGACCAGCCCGCGCCTCTGCTGGCCCGCGCCGCCGTCATCGCGGTCGCGACGATCTTCGGGCTGACCTACAGCCTGACCGCTCCGCTCATCGCGCTCGACCTCGCCGAGCGCGGATTGGGCGAGACGGCCATCGGCCTGAACGCAGCGATGCATGCCGTCGGCGTGCTGCTGACGGCACCGCTCCTGCCGCGACTCGTGGCGCGGTTCGGCGCGCGGCCGATGGTGGTGGGCGCCCTGGTCCTGTCCGCCGTCGTGGTGCTGCTCTTTCCGGCCATGCCGCTGATCTGGCTATGGTTTCCCCTTCGCCTGCTGCTGGGCTGCGCGGCCGAGACACTCTTCGTCCTCTCCGAGACCTGGATCAACCACCTCTCCGCCGAGGCCACCCGCGCCCGCGCCATGGCCACCTATACGGCCGCCCTCTCGCTGGGCTTCGCCGCGGGACCGCTGATCCTCTCGCTGGTCGGGACGAACGGCGCGCTGCCCTATGCGATCGGCGCCCTGCTGGTCGCCTGCGCGATCCCCCTGGTCGCGACGAAGCGCGTCGCCGCGCCGCATTTCGGCGAGGCGCCGACCGGCGGGCCGATGCGCTACCTGCGCCTCGCCCCCGTGGCCATCGCCGCGACCGTGCTGAATGCGGCCATCGAGACGGCCGGCATGTCCTTCCTCGCCCTCTACGCCATGGGGGCCGGCTGGACCGAGGCCGAGGCGCCCCGGCTCATCACGGCGCTGATGGTGGGCGCGATCCTGCTGCAGCTGCCGATCGGCTGGCTTGGCGACCGGATGGACCGGGGACGGCTGGTGCTGATGCTGGGCGTGGTCTCGGCGGCCGGCGCGCTGCTCTGGCCCTTCGTGCTGCACGACCCCGTGCTGTCCTATGCGACGCTCTTCGTCTGGGGCGGCGCCTTCGTGGGCATCTACACCATCATGCTGACCCTGGTGGGCAGCCGCTTCAAGGGGACCGACCTCGTCGGGATCTATGCCGTGATGGGGCTGGCCTGGGGCGTGGGGGCGCTGCTGGGCCCGGCGCTGGCCGGCTTCTCCATGGGGATCACGACGCATGGGCTGCCGATCTTCGCGGCCCTGGCCTGCGCGGGCTTCTGCATCTTTCTGGTGCTGCGCCGGGGCGATTGAGGGCGCCCGGCCGGGGGGATTGTTGTGCCCTACTTGGGCACTACGCCCTCCGGGGGACCGAGGCATTACCATCTAAGTCGTTGAAAGGATGGTGGGCGCTACAGGGATTGAACCTGTGACCCCTTCCGTGTCAGGGAAGTGCTCTCCCGCTGAGCTAAGCGCCCCCGGTCCGCGGCTCATCTAGCGAAGTCGCGCGGAGGCCACAAGACTACCCCGCCACCAAACCTGCACGACGCATCAGTGCGGTCAGCTTTTCCCGCTCGCTGCGCCACAGCGCCTCGGCCTGCTCGGGCCCGGCGCTGACGGGGTCGTTGCCGCTCTCCTCGATTCGCCCGCGCAGCCGGGGGTCGGTCACCGCCGCCGCGAAGGCCTGGGACAGGCGCCGGCGGATGGGCATGGAGGTGCCGGGCGGCGAGAAGATCATCATCCAGGTCGAGAGCTCGTAGCCGGGCACGATCTCGCCGATGGTGGGCGCGTTCGGCAGGTTCAGCCGCCGCGCGGCCCCGGTCACGGCGACCACCCGGCCGCGCTCGCCGCGCAGCACGGGCGAGAAGCTGCTCTCGCTGATGAGGCAGGAATCGATGCGGCCGCCGGCCACCTCGCGCGCCGCATCGGCCCCGCCGCGGAAGGGCACGTGCTCGAGCCGGACATCGGCGAGGGATTGCAGCATCTCGCCCATCAGATGCGCGATATGGGCGACGCCCGGCGTGCCGAAGGTGACCTCGCCGGGCCGGCGGCGCGCCTCGGCCAGGTAGCCGCGCAGGTCGTCGCCCGGGAAGCCGGCCCTGATGCCGAGGACATAGGGCGCGGCGGTGATCTGGGCGCAGATCGGCATGGCGGCGTAGTCGAAGGTCATGCCGCGATGGGCGAGCGGCCCGGTGATGGAGGTGGCGCCCTCCAGTAGCAGCGTGTGACCGTCCGGCGGCGACTGCGCCACGAAGGCGGCGCCGATGGCGCCGGCCGCGCCGGTCCGGTTCTCGACGATCAGCGGCTGGCCGAGATGCTCCGAGACCTTCTGCTGGAGGATCCGCGCCACGGTGTCTGCCACGCCGCCCGCCGAATAGGGGACGACGAGGCGGATGGGGCGGTCCTGCAGGCTTTGCGCGGAGACGATGGCGGGCGCCCAAAGGGGCGCGACGAGCAGAGCTCGGCGAAGCATGGTGTTTCCTCCAGATCGTTCCCGGCAGGAGAACGTCCCGGAATCCGGCTGTCCAGCCAAAACGGGGTTGGCGAGCCGGCCTCCGCCTGAATAGCCTGCGATCCCTCGTTCAGGAGAAGTCATGCCCCCGCTCGACCAGGCCCAGATCGACGCCTATGCGGCCGACGGCGCCGTCCTCCTGCGTGGCGCCTTCCGCGACTGGGTCGCGCCGCTCTCGGCCGGCATCGCCGCGCTGATGGAGGCGCCCAGCCCGCTGGAGCGCTCCTACCTGCCCAGGGACGGTTCTGCGAAGTTCTTCCAGGACCTGTGCAACTGGCAGCGCATCCCCCAATTCCGCGCCTTCGTATTCGAGAGCCCGGCCGCCGCGCTCGCGGGGCAGCTCATGCGCTCGCCCGTCTCGCGCTTCTTCCACGACCACGTGCTGGTGAAGGAGCCGGGAACCTCCATCGTCACGCCCTGGCACCAGGACAGTCCCTATTACTGCGTCGGCGGCCAGCAGAGCGTGAGCTTCTGGATCCCGCTCGATCCCGTCGGGCGCGAGACGACGCTGGAATGCGTCGCGGGCTCGCATCTCTGGGGCGTGAGCCACAAGCCGAAGCGCTTCGACGGCACCGACCTCTACGAGGGCGACACGGCGGCCGAGATGCCCGACATCGACGCGCACCGCGCCGATTATCGCATCCTCGGCTGGGCCATGGAGCCGGGCGATGCCGTGGCGTTCCATTTCCGGACGGTGCACGGGGCGCCGGCCAATACCTCGCGGCAGAACAGGCGGCGCGTCTTCTCGGCGCGCTGGGTGGGGCAGGATGCGGTCTTCATTGACCGGAAGGGCAGGGGCTCGCCGCCGCTGCGGCACGTCACGCTGCCGGATGGGGCGCTGCTCGAAGGGGCCGATTTCCCGGTGGTCGCCTGAGCTGGGCGGCTGCACGGTTTTTGGGCGGGGGCCGTCCATGCCCAGGAAAGGGCCAGCTTTTTCCGTGCGGTATTGCTTGGCAGCGGCGTGAATCCCCTGTCACTCTTGGGGGAGAACCATCATCAGGGGACTTCGGGCATGAAGCGCCGCAACCTTGCACAGGCCGCCGCCGCCGGCACCGTCGCGGCCAGCGCGACCCTCTCCTCGCCGGCCCTGAGCCAGGGGCGGATCGAGTGGCGCATGGTCACCATCTGGCCGCGCAACCTGCCGGGCCCGGGCGTCGCCGCGCAGCGCTGCGCCGACCGGATCGCGGCGCTCTCGGGCGGGCGGCTCACGGTGCGGCTCTTCGCCGCCGGCGAGGTGGTCCCGGCCCCGGGCGCCTTCGATGCGGTGGCCGCCGGCACGGCCGACCTCTACCACGGCGTGCCGGCCTTCTGGGTCTCGAAGTCGCCCGGCATCGGCTTCTTCGGCAGCTTTCCCTTCGGCCTCACCGCCTATGAGCAGCAGGGCTGGATGATCCATGGCGGCGGCCAGGCCATGTATGACGAGATCTACGGCCGCTTCGGCGTGAAGCCCTTCATCGTCGGCAATTCCGGCCCGCAATGGATGGGCTGGTTCCGCCGCGAGCTGCGCTCCATCGACGACTTCCGCGGCCTGCGCTTCCGCACGACCGGCCTGGGCGCCGAGATGTTCCGCCGCGCCGGCGCCTCGGTGGTGAACCTGCCGGCGGGCGAGATCTTCCCGGCGCTGCAGTCCGGCACGATCGACGCCGCCGAGTTCCTCGGCCCCTTCTCCGACGCGCCGCTCGGCCTGCACCAGGTGGCGAAGAACTACTACTTCCCCGGCGTGCAGGAGCCCTCCTCGGCCGAGGAGATCGGCATCAACATGGCCCGCTGGAACGCCCTGCCGGACGATCTGAAGGCCGTCGTGCGCTATTCCGCCATGTCGCTGCACGAGGAGACGACCAGCGAATACGACGTGCGCCACCCGATCGCGCTCGCCGAGCTCGTGGCGCGCCATGGCGTCGTCGTGCGCGAGGCGCCGCGCGACCTGCTGATCGCCTTCGGCAACACCGCGGGCGAGATGCTGGCCGAATACCGCAGCCATGCCGACCCGATGGTGAAGCGCATCGCCGATTCCTACGCCGCCTTCCGGGTTCGCAGCGCGGCCTACATGCTGCAATCCTACGCCGGCAACTTCAACGCACGCGCCTTGCCGATCCGCTGGGGCTGAGCCGCTTGCGCCTTCTCCTGGCCGTGGCGAACGGGATCGACGCCGTCTCGCGCCGGATCGGCCAGGCGGCGAAGTGGCTCGCCGTGGCCCTCGTGCTCATGCAGTTCGCCGTCGTGGTGATGCGCTACGCCTTCAGTTCCAGCTTCGCCTGGGCGCAGGAGGCGGTGATCTATTTCCACGCCCCGCTCTTCATGCTGGCGATCGGCTACGTCTACATGCTCGACGCCCATGTCCGGGTGGACTTCTTCTGGGGGCGGTGGCGCGAGCGGCCGAGGGCCTGGCTGGAGCTCGCGGGCGTGGCCTTCTTCGTGTTGCCCTTCTGCGCGCTCGTCGTCTGGGCGAGCTGGGGCTACGTGGCGCTTTCCTTCCGCTTCAACGAGGGGCCCATGCAGATGGGCGGCGTGCCCCTGCTGCCCTATCTCAAGGCCCTGATCCTGGTGATGGTGGGGCTGCTCGCGCTGCAATCCGTCTCGGTGGCCTGCCGGGCGATCGCGGTCATCGGCGGCGCGGCCTCCGAGACCTTTCCCCACCGCCAGGCCATAGGCGAGGCATGAGCGGCATCGGGCTCTGGCTCAACATCGGCATGATGGCGGCGCTCTGCACCTTCATCATGGTCGGCCTGCCGGTGATGTTCATCCTGACCGGCTGCGCCATGGTCTTCGGCGGGCTCGGCATCGCCTTCGGCGTCTTCGACCACTTCCTGCTGGGCGCGCTGGCGCAGCGCATCTTCGGCACGATGACGAGCGAGACGCTGATCGCCATCCCGCTCTTCGTCTTCATGGGCATGATGCTGGAGCGCAGCCGCATCGCGCCGGACCTGCTGGAGGCGATGGGTCGGCTCTTCGGCAAGATGAATGGCGGCCTCGCCATCTCGGTCACGGTGGTGGGCGCGCTGCTCGGCGCCTCGGCCGGCGTGGTGGGCGCGACGGTCGTCACCATGGGGCTGATCGCCCTGCCGGCCATGATGCGCCACCGCTACGACCCGGCCTTCGCCACGGGCAGCATCTGCGCGGCCGGCACGCTCGGGCAGATCATCCCGCCGGCCACGGTCATGGTCGTGCTGGGCGAGGTGCTGGCCTCGGCCTATCAGCAGGCGCAGCTCTCCCAGGGGCTGTTCTCCATCCAGACCATCTCGGTTGGCGATCTCTATGCCGGCGCGATGATCCCGAGCCTGGTGCTGACGGCGCTCTACATGATCTACCAGGCGGTGCTGTGCTGGTGGAAGCCGTCGATCGGCCCTGCCGTACCGCCGGACGAGGCCGGAAACGTCAGCCTCGCCACGCTGGTCGAGGTGCTGGTCGCGCCCATCGTGCTGCTGGTGGCGATCCTCGGCTCGACGCTGGCCGGCATCGCGACGCCCACGGAATCCGCCGCGGTCGGCGCCATCGGCGCGCTGCTGCTGGCGGGGCTGCGGGCGGGGAAGGGCTCGCCCGCGCCCATCCATCTCGCCAATGCGGCGGCCCTGCTGCTGGTGGTGCTGCGCAGCTTCTTCGACCTGCGCCTCGGCCGGCAGGAGGCGCCGCTCGCCGACCAGCTCGCGCTCGTCGCGGCGGCGGTCCTCACCCTGGTCCTGGCCTGGGGCATCCTCGTCTCGCTCTCGCGCACCTTCAGGGACGGCATCCTCGGCCCGACCTCGCACGCCACCATGAGCGTGACGGCGATGATCTTCGGGACGCTCATCGGCGCCACCCTGTTCAGCCTGGTCTTCCGCGGCCTGGGCGGCGACGACGTGGTGCGCTCCGTCCTCGAGGCCATGCCGGGCGGGAAGTACGGCGCGCTGTTCCTCGTGATGCTCATCGTCTTCCTCCTGGGCTTTCCGCTGGACTTCACGGAGATCGTCATCATCGTCGTGCCCATCACCGGCCCGGTGCTGATGCAGATGGGCATCGATCCCATCTGGTTCGGCGTGCTGCTCGCGCTGAACCTGCAGACGAGCTTCCTGACCCCGCCTTTGGGGCCGACGCTCTTCTACATCCAGGGCGTGCTGCCTCCGGGCGTCACATCCCAGGACGTCTATCGCGGAATCATTCCCTTCGTGATGATCCAGATTATTGCGCTGGCGCTGGTCGTGCTCTTCCCGTTATCGGCCACCTGGCTGCCTTCCGTGCTGCTATAACAACTTGACCGATCGCGGCCGCCGCTTTCAACCTGCGCCGCACGACCATAAGGGACCTGCCCATGAAACGCCGTGACCTCCTCGCCGGCGCCGCCGCCGCCACCCTGGCGGGCCCCGCCCTGGCGCAGCCGGCCCAGAACCGCGTGCTCAAATTCGTCCCGCAGGCGAACCTCACCAGCCTCGACCCGATCTGGACCACGGCGAACGTCACCCGCAACCACGGCCACATGGTCTACGACACGCTCTATGGCGTGAATGCGGATTTCCAGACCGCGCCGCAGATGGCGTCCGGGCACGTGCTGGAGGATGGCGGCAAGATCGTCGTCATCACATTGCGCGACGGGCTGAAGTTCCACGACGGCGAGCCGGTGCGCGCGCAGGACGTGGTGCCGAGCCTCACCCGCTGGATGCGCCGTAACCCCATGGGCCAGAAGCTCGCGACCGTGACCGACGCGGTCGAGGTGGTGGACGACAAGCGCCTGCGCTTCCGGCTCAAGCGGCCCTTCCCGCTGCTCTTCATGGCGCTGGCGCAGGTCTCCAACAGCCCGGCCTTCGTGATGCCGGAGCGGCTGGCGCGCACCGATCCCTTCACCCAGATCCGCGAGACGGTCGGCAGCGGTCCCTTCGTCTTCAAGGCGGACGAGTTCAACTCCGGCAGCCGCGTCGTCTATACGCGCTTCGCCGACTACGTCCCCGTCTCCAGCGGGGCGCCGAGCCTCACGGCCGGGCCGAAGGTCGCGCATTTCGACCGCGTGGAGTGGAACATCATCACCGACGCGGCGACCTCGGCCGCCGCGCTGCAGACAGGCGAGATCGACTGGTACGAGCAGCCGCCGCCGGAGATCCAGCAGCTGCTGCGCCGCAACCGGGCCATCAAGATCGAGGCGATCGATCCCCTGCCGCTCACCGGAATCCTGCGCTTCAACCACCTGCACCCGCCCTTCAACGAGAAGAAGCTGCGCCAGGCGATGCTGCCGGCGATCAGCCAGGCGGATTTCATGGCGGCGGTGGTCGGCGACGAGCCGCAGAACTATGTCGCCACCTGCGGCATGTTCACGCCGGGCACGCCGCTGGCCTCGGACGCCGGCATGTCCGTGCTGAACGGCCCGCGCAGCATCGACCGCGCGAAGGAGCTCATGCGCGCCGCGGGCTACACCAACCAGCCCATGCGCCTGATCGGCCCGACCGACATCCTGGCGCCCTCGGCCATGACCCAGGTGGGCGCGGACCTCGTGCGGCGCCTCGGCTTCAACGCCGACATCGTGCTGACCGACTGGGGCACGACCGTGCAGCGCCGCACCTCGCGCGAGCCGGTGGACCGGGGCGGGTGGAGCATGCTCTTCACCGCCTTCTCCTCCTTCGATTTCGTGAACCCGGCGGCGCATTTCCCGCTGCGCGGCAACGGCAACGACGCCTGGTTCGGCTGGCCGACCATCCCAAGGCTCGAGGAGCTGCGCGACAGCTGGTTCGAGGCGCCGGACCTCGCCACCGAGCAGCGCATCACGCGCGAGATGCAGACCGTGGCGCTGGACGAGCTGCCCTATATCCCGGTCGGTGCGTACAAGTCGCTGACCGCGCTGCGCACCAACCTGGCGGATCGGGTGTCCGGGCTGGCGCTGTTCTGGGGCATCCGGAGGAGTTGAGGGGGGCTCCGCTGCCCCCCTGACGGACGAATCCAGGAAGCTGAGTTTCTTGGTGGGTTCGGGGGGCGAAGCCCCTCGATCTTCTTTGGAGGAAGCGATGATCCATAGGCGCAGCGTCATGGCGGCAACGGCGGCGGGCGTGGCCGCCCCCAGGGTGGCGGGCGCCCAGGGCGGCGCCGCGCGCGTGCTGCGCGTCATCCCCCAGGCCAACCTCACCAGCCTCGATCCGGTGTGGACCACGGCCGTCGTCACGCGCAACAACGCCTTCATGGTCTTCGACCAGATCTGCGCCCAGAACGCCCAGGGCGAGATCAGGCCGCAGATGGCGGAGGGCTGGTCGCTCTCGGACGACCGCCTCACGCTCACCTTCACCCTGCGCGAGGGCCTCGTCTTCCACGACGGCCAGAAGGTGACCTCGAAGGATGCCGTCGCCTCGATCAGGCGCTGGGCCCGGCGCGATCCCTTCATGCAGGTGCTGCAGCCGAGCGTCGCCGAGGTGGAGGCGATGGACGACCGCCGCTTCCGCTTCCGCCTGCATCGCCCTGTCCCGCTGCTGCTCCAGGCGCTCGGCCAGACGCAGTTCCCCTGCTTCGTCATGCCCGAGCGCATCGCCAGCACCGACGCCTTCACCCAGATCCGCGAGGCCATCGGCAGCGGTCCCTTCCGCTTCGTGGCGAATGAGTGGAACCCCGGCCAGAAGGCGGTCTGGGCGAAGCATGACGGCTACGTGCCCCGGCAGGAGGCGGTGGACGGCCTGGCCGGCGGCCGCGCGCCGCGCATCGACCGCGTGGAATGGACGGTGATCTCCGATCCGGCCACCAGCGCCGCCGCCATGACCCAGGGCGAGCAGGATTACTGGGAATATCCGCTGCACGACCTCCTGCCGGTCATGCGCCGCTCGCGCGAGCTCGTGGTGGAGCAGCGGCTGCTCGACGGCACCTACGGCATCGCGCGCTTCAACACGCTACAGCCGCCCTTCAACAATCCCGCGATCCGCCGCGCGGTCGCCATGGCGGTGGACCAGCGCGACTACCTCACCGCCGTGGCCGGGACCGACACGCGGGGCTGGGGCGTCTGCGAGGGCGTCTTCACCTGCGACACGCCGCTCGCCAACGAGGCCGGCAGCGAGATCCTGAAGATCCACAACCTCGAGCGCGCCAAGGCCGCGCTGCGCGAGGCGGGCTATCGCGACGAGAAGGTCGTGCTCATCGCGCCGGGCGACTATCCGCAGATCAACGCGCTCTCCCTCGTGACGGCGGATCTGCTGCAGCGCCTCGGCATGAACCTGGAGCTCATCTCGGCCGACTGGGGCACGCTGATCCAGCGCCGCGCCAGCAAGGAGCCGGTGGAGCGGGGCGGCTGGAGCATCATCCACACCACCTCCTCCGGCCAGTCGCTGACCATGCCGGTCTTCCACCTGTTCCTCCGCGCCAACGGCGCCAATGCCTGGTTCGGCTGGCCGGACGACGCGGAGATCGAGCGGCTGCGCGGCGCCTGGATCAATGCGGACGGCCCGCAGGAGAGCCGCGCCATCGCCGAGCAGCTCAACCGCCGCGCGACCGACTGGGGCACCACGGGCCAGCGCCGCGCCATGAAGAACCCGCCGAATCAGGGCGGCTGGAGCATGTTCCACAGCTGGCACGCCGGCGCGGATTGCGTAAATCCCGCCGCCTACAACGCGGTCCGCGCCAACGGCGCCAATGCCTGGTTCGGCTGGCCGGACGACGCGGAGATCGAGCGGCTGCGCGGCGCCTGGATCAATGCGGACGGCCCGCAGGAGAGCCGCGCCATCGCCGAGCAGCTCAACCGCCGCGCGATGGAGGTCATGTCCTACCTGCCGCTCGGCTACTACTGGCAGCCGAGCGCCTGGCGGCGGAACCTCACCGGCGTCTTCCGGGCGCCCGCGACGGTGTTCTGGAACATCGGAAAGGCCTGAGCGCCATGGGCATCTCCCGCAGGGCGAGCCTGGGCGGCGCGGCGGCGCTGCTCGGCGCGCCCAGCCTCGCCTCGGCTCAGGCCTCCGCGCGCACGCTGCGCTTCATCCCGCAGGCGAACCTCGCCAGCATCGATCCGGTCTGGAGCACGGCGGTCGTCGTCCGCAACCACGGGCTGATGGTCTACGACCTGCTCTACGGCCTCGGTGCCGACTATCAGGTGCGGCCGCAGATGGCGGAAGGGCACGAGATCGGCGTCGACGGGTTGACCTGGACCATCAGCCTGCGCGAGGGCCTGAAGTTCCACGACAACGAGCCGGTGCGCGCCCGCGACTGCGTGGCCTCCATCCTGCGCTGGTCCAAGCGGGACGTGCTGGGCAGCCGGCTCGTCGCGCTCGGCGAGGAGGTCTCGGCGCCGGACGACCGCACCATCCGGATCCGGCTGAAGAAGCCCTGGCCCGGCCTCGCCTGGGCGCTGGGCAAGCCGTCGGCCAATATCTGCGCTATCATGCCCGAGCGCGTGGCGCGGACCGATCCCTTCACGCAGATCACCGACCCCACGGGCAGCGGACCCTTCCGCTTCCGCCGCGATCTCTTCCGGCCCGGCGACGTTGCGGTCTACGAGCGCTTCGAGGGCTATGTGCCGCGCAGCGAGCCGACCGATTTCCTCGCCGGCGCCAAGCCGGTGCATTTCGACCGCGTCGAGTGGCGCATCATGCCCGACCCGGCGACGGCCGGCGCCGCGCTGCAGAACAACGAGGCGGACTGGTGGGAGACGCCGCTGCCCGACCTGCTGCCGCTGCTGCGCCGCAACCGCGACATCGAGATCGGCGTGGTGAACCCGGCCGGCAATCTCGGCGTGCTGCGCTTCAATTTCCTGCACCCGCCCTTCAACGACGTGGCGGTGCGGCGCGCGCTGCTGCCGGCCGTGGACCAGCGCGCCTTCATGGATGCGGCGATCGGCACGGATGCGGGGCTCTCCGTCGTGCCGGCGGGCGTCTTCACGCCGGGCACGCCGCTCGCGAACGGTGCCGGGCTGGAGGCTCTCTCGGGGCCGCGCGATCTGGAGGCGGCGCGCGCCGCGCTGCGGGCCTCCTCCTATGCCGGCCAGCGGGTCGTCATGATGTCCGCGACCGACCTTCCGGTGCTGCAGAACCTGTCGGAAGTCGCGGCGGACCTGCTGCGCCGGGTCGGCTTCAACGTCGATTTCCCAGCCATGGACTGGGGCACGCAGATCCAGCGCCGCACCAACCGCAACCCGGTGGAGCAGGGCGGCTGGAGCGTCTTCTGCACGACCTGGGAAGGGCTCGACGTCTCGGTGCCCGGCAGCCACCAGCCGCTGCGCGGCAACGGCGCGCAGGCCTGGTCCGGCTGGCCGACCATGCCGCGGCTGGAGGCGCTGCGCGAGCAATGGTTCGACGCGCCCGACCAGGCGGCGGCGCAGCGCGTCGCCCAGGAGATCCAGCGCGTGGCCTGGGACGAGGTGCCCTTCATCCCGCTCGGCCTGGTGCGGCCGCCGCAGGCCTGGCGGCGCAGCATCACGGGCGTGGTGCGGGGCGGTTCCTCGCTCTTCTGGGGCGTGCGGCGCGCCTGACGCATCTCTGGCACGGCGTGTGCAACGCAGCACGCCGGGACCATGCTGCAGCGCGGTAGCGCTGGCGTGTTGCCCAACGGTGGTGCAGGTTGAGCCCAACACGGCGGCAGGCCGGGGGAACGGGAGATTGGCTGATGGAGCGTAGAAGCTTTTTACAGGCCGGCGTCGCGGCCGCTGCGGCGAGTGCGGGCCTGTCCGGTCCGGCGCTGAGCCAGGGGGCCGCCGCGCGCACCCTGCGCTTCGTGCCGCAGGCGAACCTTGCGAACTTCGACCCGATCTGGGGCACCCAATACGTCGTGCGCAACGCCTCGGCGGCCGTATGGGACACGCTCTACGGCGTGAACGACAAGCTCGAGCCGCAGCCGCAGATGGTGGAGGGCCACACCGTCTCGTCGGACGGCCTCACCTGGACCTTCAAGCTTCGCGAGGGGCTGAGGTTCCATGACGGCGAGCCGGTGCTCGCGAAGGACGTCGTCGCCTCCATCACCCGCTGGATGCCGCGCGACCCCATGGGCCAGATGATCCGCGCCATCCAGCAGGAGCTGGTCGCGTTGGACGACCGCAGCTTCCGCTGGGTGCTGAAGTCGCGCTTTCCCAAGCTGATCTACGCGCTGGCCAAGACCAACACGCCCATCCTCTTCATCATGCCGGAGCGCATCGCGCGCACCGATCCCTTCACGCAGATCACGGAATACATCGGCTCGGGCCCGATGCGCTTCGTGCGCAACGAATGGGTGCCGGGGGCGAAGGCGGTCTTCCAGAAGTTCGACCAATACGTGCCGCGCAACGAGCCCGCGAGCTGGCTCGCCGGCGGCAAGCGCATCATGGTCGACCGCCTCGAATGGACCGTCATGCCCGATCCGGCGACGGCCTCGGCCGCGCTGCAGAATGGCGAGGTCGATTGGTGGGAGAATCCCATCACCGACCTCATCCCGGTGCTGCGCCGCAACCGCAACATCGCGGTCGACATCGCCGATCCGCTGGGCAATATCGGCTCCTTCCGGATGAACCACCTGCACCCGCCGTTCAACTCGCAGAAAATCCGCCAGGCCGTTCTCGCCGCGATGAGCCAAGAGGACTACATGCGCGCCCTGGTGGGCGACGACAACAATCTCTGGAAGGCGCTGCCCGGCTTCTTCACGCCCGGCACGCCCGGCTACACCGAGGCGGGCGGGGACATCCTGAAGGGCCCGCGCAACATGGACCTGGCGAAGCGCCTGCTCCAGGAGGGCGGCTACCGCAACGAGCCGGTGGTCTGCGTCGTGGCACAGGATCAGCCGATCACCAAGGCCATGGGCGACGTGACGGCCGACCTGCTGAAGCGCATGGGCATGAATGTGGACTTCGTCGCGACCGACTGGGGCACCACGGGCCAGCGCCGCGCCATGAAGAACCCGCCGAATCAGGGCGGCTGGAGCATGTTCCACAGCTGGCACGCCGGCGCGGATTGCGTAAATCCCGCCGCCTACAACGCGGTCCGCGCCAATGGCGACGGCGCCTGGTTCGGCTGGCCGAACGTCCCGTCGGTGGAGCAGGGGGTGACCGAATGGTTCGAGGCGCCCAACGAGACCGCGGAGAAGGCGGCGATGGACAAGATCAACAGCGAGGCCATCGAAAACGTGGTCTACGCGCCAACAGGTTTCTTCCTGGGCTATCAGGCCTGGCGCCGCAACGTCAGCGGCGTCGTCAAAGGCCCGCTGCCCTTCTTCTGGGGTGTTTCCAAATCGTGATCAGGCTGGTTTAAGAGCGTCATGTGGGCCTATATCATCCGACGCATCCTCGCGACGATCCCGGTCATGGCGATCGTCGCGCTCTTCGTCTTCTCGCTGCTGTACCTCGCGCCGGGTGACCCGGCCGCGGTCATCGCAGGCGACCAGGCGACACCGGCCGATGTGGAGCGCATCCGCGAATCCCTCGGCCTGGACCGCCCCTATCTGGTGCGCTTCGGCGCCTGGGCCTGGGACATCTTCCGAGGCGACCTCGGCACCTCGATCTTCACCAACCTGCCGGTCAGCACCATGATCCAGCAACGCATCGAGCCGACCCTCTCGCTGATGGTCGTGACGCTGATCCTCGCCGTCTCCATCGCCGTGCCCATGGGCGTGATCGCGGCCTGGAAGCAGGGCACGACGATCGACCGCTTCGTCATGGCCTTCGCGGTGCTCGGCTTCTCGGTGCCGGTCTTCGTGGTGGGCTATGTGCTGGCCTATATCTTCGCTCTCGAGCTCGACTGGCTGCCGGTCCAGGGCTACACGCCCTTCGCGAACGGCTTCTTCCCCTGGATCGAGAACCTGATCCTGCCGGCCATCGCGCTGGGCGGCGTCTATATCGCGCTGATCGCCCGCATCACCCGCGCCACCATGCTGGAGGTGCTGAGCCAGGACTATATCCGCACGGCCCGCGCCAAGGGCGCCGGGCAGCGCAGCATCCTCTTCGTCCACGCGCTGAAGAACGCGGCCGTGCCCATCGTGACCGTGGTCGGCATCGGCGTGGCGCTGCTGATCGGCGGCGCCGTGGTGACGGAGAGCGTCTTCGCCATCCCCGGTCTCGGCCGGCTCACCGTCGACGCCATCCTGCGGCGCGACTACCCGGTGATCCAGGGCGTGATCCTGCTGTTCAGCTTCGTGTATGTGCTGGTGAACCTGTTGATCGACCTCAGCTACACCTTCTTTGATCCGAGGATCCGGTATTGAGCGCAGCCACCCTCCCTCCGGGCATCGAGATCCCGCCGGGCCTCGCGATCGCGGCGCCGCAGCCGGACATCCTGTCCAACGTCAAGCCGCGGCGGGGCGTCATCGGCTTCCTGCGGCGGTATCCGACCATCGCGATCGGCGGCGGCCTGCTGATCATCATGCTCTGCATCGCGATCTTCGCGCCCTTCCTCTGGACCAAGGACCCGACCGCGCTGGCGCCGGCGCTGCGCACGCGCGAGCCCTCGGCCCGCTGGTGGTTCGGCACGGACATGCTGGGGCGCGACGTCTATTCGCGCGTGCTCTACGGCTCGCGCGTGTCGCTTCTGGTGGGCTTCTCGGTGGCGATCTGCGCCTCGGCCGTCGGGCTCTTCATCGGGCTGATGTCGGGCTTCAACCGCTTCGCCGACAGCATCATCATGCGCATCATGGACGGCATGATGAGCATCCCCTCGATCCTGCTCGCCATCGCCCTGATGGCGCTGACGCGGGGCTCGGTACAGAACGTCATCCTGGCCATCACCATCGCGGAGATCCCGCGCGTGTCGCGCCTCGTGCGCGGCGTGGTGCTGAGCCTGCGCGAGCAGCCCTATGTCGAGGCCGCGGTCGCCTCCGGCACGCGGACCATCTTCATCATCTTCAAGCACATCCTGCCCAACACGCTCGCGCCGCTGACGGTGCAGGCGACCTATATCTGCGCGGCGGCGATGATCACCGAGGCCATCCTTTCCTTCATCGGCGCAGGCACGCCGCCGATCATCCCGTCCTGGGGCAACATCATGGCCGAGGGCCGGGCGCTGTGGCAGGTGAAGCCCTACATCGTCTTCTTCCCGGCCATCTTCCTCTCCATCACGGTGCTCGCGGTCAACCTGCTGGGTGACGGCCTGCGTGACGCCATCGATCCCCGACTGGCGAAGAAACTCTGATGAGCATGACGCGCGCCGAAGGCGACAATCGCGAGATCCTCCTGGAGGTCGACAACCTCCAGACCCACTTCCGGACCATGGACGGCGTGAACCGCGCCGTGGACGGCGTGTCCTTCCATGTCCGCTCGGGCGAGACGCTGGCCATCGTGGGCGAGAGCGGCTGCGGCAAGTCCGTCACCGCCATGTCCATCCTGCGGCTCATCCCCGAGCCGCCG
Organism: Roseococcus sp. SYP-B2431; assembly: GCF_004336745.1. Lineage (GTDB taxonomy): Bacteria > Pseudomonadota > Alphaproteobacteria > Acetobacterales > Acetobacteraceae > Roseococcus. Next base: position 245,909 of record NZ_SJXD01000027.1, on the reverse strand, counting down.
GGCAAGATGGCGGGCGCCATCCGCTTCCAGGGCAAGGACCTGCTGAAGCTCTCCGACAAGGAGATGCGGCAGATCCGCGGCAACGAGATCAGCATGATCTTCCAGGAGCCGATGACTTCGCTGAACCCGGTGCTCACCAACGGCCGCCAGATCGGCGAGACACTGCGGCTGCACCAGGGCCTCTCCAAGCAGAAGGCCGAGGAGCGCGCGGTCGAGATGCTGCGCCTCGTGGGCATCCCCGAGCCGGGGCGGCGCGTGCGCGAATACCCGCACCAGCTGTCGGGCGGCATGCGCCAGCGCGTGATGATCGCCATCGCCCTGGCCTGCAACCCGAAGCTGCTCATCGCCGACGAGCCGACCACCGCCCTCGACGTGACCATCCAGGCGCAGATCCTGGACCTGATGCGCGACCTCAAGAACACGGTCGGCGCCGCGATCGTGCTCATCACCCATGATCTCGGCGTGGTGGCCGAGGTCGCGGAGCGGGTGGTCGTCATGTATGCCGGCCGCAAGGTGGAGGAGGCGCCAGTCAACGAGCTCTTCCGCACGCCGCGGCACCCCTATACGCAGGGGCTGCTGGGCTCCGTGCCCAAGCTCGGTTCCTCGCTGACCGGGGAGACCACCCGGCTCGTGGAGATCCCGGGCCTGGTGCCGAGCCTCAAGCAGAAGATCCCGGGCTGCGTCTTCGCGACGCGCTGCCCGAAGGTGACCGAGCTCTGCCGCGCCGTCGCCCCGGCCCTGCAGGAGAAGGCGCCGAACCATATCGCCGCCTGCCACTACGCGCCCGTCGAGGCGTCGGTCAGCGGCGCGGTGGCCGCATGACCCTTTTCGCTGAATGGAACGGCCGATGAGCGGCGAGCGCATCCTCGAGGTCTCGGACCTCAAGAAGCATTTCCCCATCCGTGGCGGGCTGCTGGGCACCACGGTGGGCCATGTCTACGCGGTGGACGGCGTGTCCTTCCACATCGACAAGGGCGAAACGCTCTCCCTCGTGGGCGAGAGCGGCTGCGGCAAGTCGACCGTCGGCAAGTCCGTGCTGCGCCTCTTCCCGCTGACGGCGGGGCAGGTGGTGCTGAACGGCACGCGCATCGACGAGATGCCCGTGGGCTCCCTGCGGCCGCTGCGCCGGCAGATCCAGGTGATCTTCCAGGATCCCTTCTCCTCGCTGAACCCGCGCATGCGCGTGCGCGAGATCCTGGCCGAGCCGATCAAGAACTTCGGCCTGGCGAAGGACGCCGCCGACCTCGAGGAGCGGATCGGCCTCCTCATGGACAAGGTCCGGCTGCCGCGCGACGCCGTGGACCGCTGGCCGCACGAATTCTCGGGCGGCCAGCGCCAGCGCATCTGCATCGCGCGGGCGCTGGCGGCCGAGCCGGATGTGATCGTCTGCGACGAGGCGGTCTCCGCGCTCGACGTCTCGGTGAAGGCGCAGATCGTGAACCTGCTGCAGGACCTGCAGTCGGAGCTCGGGCTGGCCATGCTCTTCATCAGCCACGACCTCGCGATCGTGGAGCACATGACGCACCGCGTGGCGGTCATGTATCTCGGCAAGATCGTCGAGGTCGCGGAGCGCAAGGCCCTCTTCGGCCGGCCCCTGCACCCCTATACCGAGGCGCTGCTCTCCGCCGTGCCGGTGCCGATGCCGGGGGCCATGCGCGAGCGCATCGTGCTGAAGGGCGACGTGCCGAGCCCGATCCGTCCGCCGCCGGGCTGCCGCTTCCATACGCGCTGCCCCTATGCCTTCGAGCGTTGCCGCAAGGAGGAGCCGGCCCTTCGCGACAATGGGGGCGGGCATTTCTCGGCCTGCCATCTGAACGACCTCCCGGCCGCGCAGAACCCGCTGCTCAACAAGGCTCCGCCGACCGCCTTCCGCACGGAAGCCGCCTGAGGCCCCATGTCCGGGCGACGCGTCACCTTCGTCGCCCGGGCGCCGCGCAGCGCCTTCGGGCGCTTCTGCAAATGGCTGTTCATCGGCTTCAACCTGCTGATGCTCGTGCTCTCCCTGGCCAATTGCGCCGTCGTGATTCCCTACGTCGCCTCCGAGGATCCCGATGTGGCGGCCGGGGCAGGGCTGTTCGGCGCGCTCCTGGCCTTCGGCATCTGGACGGTCTGGCCGTTGGGCGCGCTGATCCTCGGCATCCTGACCCTTGTCACCCGGGGCCGGCGCCTCACCTTGGAGCAGGAACTGCCGCCCTGAAGCGGGATGGCCGAAGGCGCGCCCGCGCCGGAGGTCCGAATCCCGCGACACGGCGCAACCCGTAACGCTTGACGACGCGCCTTCTGAGCGCGACCTTTCGGCGGCACGGTACAACCAGGGGAGAGTGCGCGATGCCGCAAGTGACGCTGAGCGTGAACGGGAAGTCGCACACCGTCGAGATCGAGGGCCGCACGCTGCTGGTGGAGCTGCTGCGCGAGAAGCTGCGCCTCACCGGCACCCATGTCGGTTGCGACACCAGCCAGTGCGGCGCCTGCGTCGTCCATATCGACGGCGAGAGCGTGAAGGCCTGCACCACCCTGGCCGCGATGTGCGAGGGCGCCTCCGTCACGACCATCGAGGGGCTGGCCAGGCCGGACGGCACGCTGCACCCGATGCAGGAGGCCTTCCGCGAATACCACGCCCTGCAGTGCGGCTTCTGCACGCCGGGCATGGTGATGTCGGCGGTGGACCTGGTGCAGAAGCATCCCGAAGGCCTGAGCGAGGCGGAAATCCGTGAGGGGCTGGAGGGGAACCTCTGCCGCTGCACGGGCTATCACAACATCGTGAAGGCGATCGCCGCCGCCCAGGACGTCATGCACGGCAGGCGCGAGACGATCGCGGCCGCGGCGCAGTAAAGGCCAAGGGGCTCCGCCCCCTGGACCCCCGCCAGGGCTTTTGGCCCTGGACCCTTGGACTCAATGGGACGCTCGAGGGGCAAAGCCCCTCGAAAACAAGTGGCGGAAAGTCACGAAACAGGGAGAAGGCCATGAACGCAGTCCTGCCGTTCGAGGGCATCGGCGCCAGCGTCAAGCGCAAGGAGGACCTCCGCTTCCTCTCCGGCCGCGGCCAGTATGTGGACGACATCAACCGTCCCGGCCAGGCCCATGCCTGGATCCTCCGCAGCCAATACGCCCATGCGCGCATCAATTCGATCGACACCACGGCCGCGTCAAAGATGCCTGGCGTCGTCGCCATCTACACCAGCGCCGACATGACCGGCATCGGCGGCATTCCCTGCGGCTGGCAGATCCACAACAAGGACGGCACGCCCATGGCGGAGCCGAAGCACCCCGTCCTCGCCGAGGGCAAGGTGCGCCACGTGGGCGACCCCATCGCCGTCGTGATCGCCGAGACGCGCAGCCAGGCGCGGGATGCCGGCGAGGCGATCGTCCTGGACGTGGAGCCGCTGCCCGCCGTCACCGGCACCACCGCCGCCCTGGCCGGCGCTGCGCCGTGCGTGCATGACGATGTGGCCGGCAACCTCTGCTACGACTGGCATATCGGCGACAAGGCGGCGACGGACGCCGCCTTCGCGAAGGCCGCGCATCACGTGGTCTTCGAGACGACGAACAACCGCCTCGTCCCCAATGCCATGGAGCCGCGCTCCGCCGTCGGCGACTACGACACGACCACGGGCGAGCACACGCTCTTCACCACCAGCCAGAACCCGCATGTGATCCGCCTGCTGATGGGCGCCTTCGTGCTGCAGATTCCCGAGAGCAAGCTGCGCGTCGTCGCGCCCGATGTCGGCGGCGGTTTCGGCAGCAAGATCTACCATTACGCCGAGGAGGCCATCGTCACCTGGGCCGCGGCGAAGCTCGGCCGTCCGGTGAAATGGACGGCCGACCGGACCGAAGCCTTCATGTCCGACGCCCATGGCCGCGACCATGTGTCGCGCGCGGAGCTGGCGCTGGACAAGGACGGCACCTTCCTCGGCCTGCGCGTGCACACCCAGGCCAATATGGGCGCCTATCTTTCCACCTTCGCGCCCTGCGTGCCGACCTATCTCTACGCGACGCTGCTGGCCGGCGTGTATTCGACGCCCGCCATCTATGCTGAGGTCCAGGCCGTCTTCACCCACACCGTGCCCGTCGATGCCTATCGCGGGGCGGGGCGGCCGGAGGCCACCTATCTGCTGGAGCGGCTGGTGGATGTGGCGGCGAGGCAGTGCGGCTTCGACAAGGTCGAGCTGCGCCGCCGGAACTTCATCGCCACCAGCGCCTTCCCCTATCAGACGCCCGTGGCGCTGGAATATGACAGCGGCGACTATGTCTCGACGCTCAACCAGGCGCTGGAGACGGCCGACTGGGCCGGTTTCGAGGCGCGGCGCGCGGAATCGGCATCGCGCGGAAAGCTGCGCGGCATCGGCATCTCGACCTATCTGGAGGCCTGCGGCATTGCGCCCTCGGCGGTGGTCGGCTCGCTCGGCGCGCGGGCAGGGCTCTACGAGGTCGGCACCATCCGCGTGCATCCGACGGGGAGCATCACCGTGCTGACCGGCGCGCACAGCCATGGGCAGGGGCACGAGACGACCTTCGCGCAGCTCGTCTGCGACAAGCTCGGCGTGCCCGTCGCGCAGGTCGACATCGTGCATGGCGACACGGGCAAGGTGCCCTTCGGCATGGGCACCTATGGCAGCCGCTCGCTGGCCGTGGGCGGCTCGGCCATGGACAAGGCGATGGACAAGATCATCGCCAAGGGCAAGCGCATCGCCGCGCATCTGATGGAGGCCTCCGTCGAGGACATCGAGTTCGACCCAAGAGGCGAGAAGGGGGGCACCTTCCGCGTCGCCGGCACCGACAGGACCAAGGCCCTGGCCGAGATCAGCCTCGCCGCCTACGTGCCGCACAACTTCCCGCATGACGAGCTGGAGCCCGGGCTGGAGGAGACCGCCTTCTACGACCCCAAGAACTTCACCTATCCCGGCGGCTGCCACATCGCCGAGGTGGAGATCGAGAGGGAGACGGGGCAGGTCCACCTGCTCAACTTCACCGCCGTGGACGATGTCGGCCGCGTGGTGAATCCCATGATCGTCGAGGGCCAGGTGCAGGGCGGCGTGGCGCAGGGGGTGGGCCAGGCGCTGCTGGAGAACTGCGTCTACGACAGCTCCGGCCAGCTCATCAGCGCCTCCATGATGGACTATGCGATGCCCCGCGCGGACGACCTGGCGCCGGTCAGCGTCGCCACCCACACCACGCTCTGCACGCACAACCCGCTTGGCGTGAAGGGCTGCGGCGAGGTGGGGGCGATTGGCTCGCCGCCGGCGGTGATCAACGCGGTGGTCGACGCGCTGCGGGAGTTCGGCGTGAATCACGTCGAGATGCCGGCGACAGCCCCCAAAATCTGGTCCATCATCCACGGCAGCACGCACTGAGGGAGCCGACCATCCGATCGCCGGAGCGCAACTGCCCGGAGGCGTGAATCGGCCGGCGTCACGACACAAGGAGTGACAAGATCATGTACGACTTTACCTACACGAAGCCCTCCTCCGTCGCCGACGCCACCAAGCTCCTGGCGGCAGACCCCGACGCGAAGTTCATCTCCGGCGGCCAGACGCTGCTGCCCGCGCTGAAGCACCGGCTGAACAAGCCGACAACCGTCGTCGACCTCACCGGCATCGGCGAAATGCGCGGCATCCGGCGCGAGGGGAACACGCTTGTCATCGGCGCGCTGACGAAGCATGTCGAAGTGGAGACGAGCGCCGAGGTGAAGGCTGCCATCCCCGCCTTGGCGCAGATGGCCGCCCATATCGGCGACACCCAGGTGCGCAACCGCGGCACGCTCGGCGGCTCCGTCTCGAACAACGACCCGGCGGCGGACTATCCCGCCGCGGTGCTCGGCCTCGGCGCCACGGTCGTCACCAGCAAGCGCGAAATCCCGGCCGACGAGTTCTTCCTCGGCATGTTCACCACCGCCCTCGAGACGGACGAGCTGCTGGTCGCGATCAAGTTCCCGATCCCCGAGAAGGCGGGCTACGCCAAGATGCGCAACCCGGCGAGCCGCTACGTCATGGCCGGCGCCTTCGTCTCGAAGGGGCCGCAGGGCATCCGGGTCGCCATCAACGGCGCGGGCCCTTGCGTCTTCCGCCAGGGAGAGATGGAGGCGGCGCTTGCCGGCTCCTGGTCACCGGAGGCGGTGGCCGGGGTGAAGCAGAATCCGGAAGGCATGAACGGCGACATCCATGGGAGCGCCGAATACCGCGCCCATCTCGTGACGGTGATGGCCAAGCGCGCGGTCGCCTCAGCGGGCTGAAGCCCGCTCAGGGCGCGGGAGCCAGGCGCAGGAGCCCCTCCGCGCGCTCGCGCAGGGAGGTCAGGAGTTCGGCCGGGCAGGCGATCTGGTCGCGGTCCGCCGCGCGGCGGGTCGATCCCAGCCAATAGCCGTGCCAGACCGCGATCCGCTGGATCTCCGCCTCGGACCGGTTGAGGTCGCGTTGCTGCGTCGTCATGCGGCCGAAATACCCCTCCCAGCGCAGCCGACAGTGGGCGAGCATGCCGTTCGCCTCGGCCATCGCGCGGATGCGGCCGGCCTCCTCGGCGCCCAGGGTCTGCGCGAGCGGCGTGGCGAGCAGGCTCCTCGGATCGGATTCGGCCCCCGGCGTGGCCGGTGCCCGGGCGGTCGAGCAGCCGGCCAGCAGGAGGGCGGATAAGGCGGCCGGGAGAATGCGCATGGCTGATGCTTGCGCGCCACGGGAGGCCGGGCAAGCATCCAGGCCATGCAGCTTGATGATCCCGGCGTCATCGCCGAAGCCCGCGCCGTCTTCGATCGCTACGAGGATGCGCTGATGAACAACCGCACGGAGGTGCTCGACGGCATCTTCTGGGGCGATGCGCGGACCGTGCGCTTCGGCATCACGGAGATCCTGTACGGAATCGACGCCATCCGCGCCTTTCGCGGCAGCGTGAAGGCCTATGCGAAGCGGGTGCAGAAGAAGGTGCATATCACCGCGTTCGGCCAGGACTTCGCCTGCACGCACCTGGAATACGAGCGAATCGGCACGGGGCTGATCGGGCGGGAGACGAAGATCATGGTGCGGCTGCCGGAGATCGGCTGGCGCGTGGTCTCGGCGCATGTCTCCCTCCTCGCGGGCCAGGACCCGGGCCGGGTATGAGCGGCTTCGCGATCGACGCCCGCCTCCCGTCCTCGCCCTCCGGCGGCCGGGGCCGGCTCGCGATCCTCGGCGGCGGCATCGTCGGCGCCTGCACGGCGCTGGCGGCCCAGCGCGCGGGCTTCGAGGTCACCCTCGTCGAGCCGGCCGCGCCGGGTGGCGAGCAGGCGGCCAGCTACGGCAATGGCTGCTGGCTCAGCCCCTCCAGCACGGTCCCGCCCGCGCTTCCGGGCCTCTGGAAGAAGGTGCCGAAGTTCCTCTCCGACCCGCTCGGGCCGCTGGCCATCCGCTGGTCGTACTTCCCCAAGGTCGCGCCCTGGCTGGTCCGCTACCTGCTCTCGGGCTGGACCGAGGCCAAGGTGCTGAGGACCGGCCATGCCCTCCGGGCGCTCGTCGCCGGCGCGCCGGAGCTGCATGCGGCGCTGGCCGAGGAGGCCGGCGTCGGCCATCTCGTGGAGCGGCGCGGGCTGCTCTACGTCTTCCCCGACCGCGCGGCCTTCGAGGCCGAGGCGCTGGCCTGGCGCATCCGCGCGCAGACCGGCGTGACATGGCTGGAGATCGACGAGGACGAGCTTCGCCAGCGCGAGCCCGATCTCGACCGGCGGTACAAGTTCGCGCTGCTGGTCGAGGAAGGCGGCCATTGCCGCGATCCGGGCGCCTATGTCGCCGCCCTCGTCGCCTTGGCCGAGGCGCAGGGCATGAGGCGCGTCAAGGCCCGCGCCACCGGCTTCCGTATCGAGGCCGGCCGCCTCAAGGCCGTCACGACCGACCAGGGCGAGGTGGCGGCCGACCGCGCCGTCATCTCCGCCGGTGCCTATTCCAGGGCGCTGGCCCGCGAGGCCGGCGACACGCTGCCGCTGGAGACGGAGCGCGGCTACCACGCCGTCATCGCCGATCCCGAGGCCGGGCCGCGCACGCCCATGATGCCCTCGGACGGCAAGATGAGCCTCACCATGACCGAGGCCGGCCTCCGCGTGGCCGGCCAGGTCGAGATCGCCGGGCTGGAGGCCGCGCCCAACTGGAGACGCGCCGAGATCCTGCGCGACCACCTGCTGCGCAGCTTCCCCGGCCTGCCCCGGGAAATCCCGGCCGAGCGGATCAAGGTCTGGATGGGCCACCGCCCCTCCATGCCGGACGGACTGCCCTGTATCGGCAAGTCCTCGGCCAGCGGGGACATCCTCCACTGCTTCGGCCACGGCCATGTCGGCCTCGTCGCGGCGCCGCGCAGTGCGGAACTGGCCGTCGCCCTGCTCACCGACGCGCCCCCCCCGGTGCCGCCCGGACCCTATTCGCCCCGTCGTTTCGCTTGATGTTTTCGCGTGCATTATGTCGAGAGGGGTGCCATGCTGAATCACTCGCCCAGCATCCCGTTCGGCCGAGAACACTAGCGTGGATTGAAGAGAGACGTGTCTGACGATTATGCGCCTGAGGGCGGCGACACCGGCCTGATCGAGGCCAAGGTCAAGTGGTACAACGGCCGCAAGGGCTTCGGCTTTGTGCTTGGCCCGGACGGGCAGGACGTGTTCTTCCACGCTTCGGCTTTGACCGAAGCCGGGATCGACCAGCCCGACACCGACGACATCCTCGTATGTGAGATCGGCTCCGACCGTCAGGGTCGCCGGCTCGTCACCCGCATCACCGAGCTGAAGCGCGGTCCGGGTGGCGGCGGCGGTGCCCGCGGCGGCTTCGGCGATCGTCCCCCCCGGCGCGACTTTGGCGGCCCGGGCGGCGGCGGTGGCTTCGGCGATCGTCCTCCGCGGCGCGATTTCGGCGCTCCCGGCGGCTTCGGCGACCGTGGCCCGCCGCGGCGCGACTTCGGCGCTCCCGGCGGCTTCGGCGATCGTCCGCCCCGGCGCGACTTCGGTGGCCCCCCGGGTGGCGGTGGCGGCTTCGGCGCCCCGCGCGGCCCCGGCGGCTTCGGTGGCGGCGGCGATCGCGGCCCCCGACGGAACTTCGACGAGGGCACCGGCCCCGTCTATCCGCTGAACGGCACCGTGAAGTGGTTCGACCAGGTGCGCGGCTTCGGCTTCGTCACCCCCGAGGATGGCGGCCAGGACGTGTTCCTGCACTCCTCCGTCCTGACGCGCGCGGGCCGCACCGATCTCGCGCAGGGCGAGAAGGTCTCGCTCGACGTGCGTGACGGCCAGCGTGGCCGGCAGGCTGTCGGCATGAAGTAAGCCCTGCCTCCCGGCACGGCTTTCGGGGGCCTCGGACTGAAACGTCCGGGGCCTTTTTCTTTGATTAAGAGGTGGGCGCGCAGCATGGCGGCATGCGCGCGCTGCTGGTCCTGCTGCTGGTCTTGCCGATACGGGCCGTTCCCGCCGCAGCGCAGGTGCCGGTCTGCAACGGCCTGCGCGAGGGCATGACCGCCTGTTTCGACGGCCGCCTCTGCCGCTGCCGCTTCGAGCAGGGCGCGCAGTTCAGCGGCCGGCCGGACGCGCATCGCTGGGATTGCGGCGCGCTCAGGCCGGACTGTCGGCCCAACGATCCCCAGACGCCCTGGCCGAATATCGTGCCGCAGATCTACCTGGACGGCTCGCGAGCTCCGCCTGGGCCCAAGCCGCGCTGATGCGCGCCCGACACCGTATCGGGAATGCGCGGAAAGCGGGCCTCCAGCATCAGGATGCCGAGGGGAGCGCCATGGATGGATCTGCCGCTCCGCTTGATCGTCGCCGTCATGATTTCCCTCGCTCCTGTCCCCCCCTAGATTGCGCGCGACCTCACATTCTGGAGAACCTGCCCATGCTCCGCCGCTCCCTGCTCGCCCTGCCATTCGCTGCGCCCGTGGCCGCCATGGCCCAGGACGCCGCCTTTCCCAACCGCCCGATCACGATCTACAGCGGCTTTCCCAACGGCTCCGGCATCGACATCTACGTCCGCCGCATGCTCGAGCCGCTGGGCCGCGTCCTGGGCGTGACGGTCCTGGCCGACAACCGCACCGGCGCCGGGGGCAATATCGGATCGGACTTCGTCGCGAAGTCGCGGCCGGACGGCTACACGCTCTACTTCGGCACGGCCGGCACGCATGCCATCAACCAGACGCTCTACCGCACGCTGCCGTTTCACGTGATCCGCGACTTCACGCCGATCGCCCATCTCGGGGACGTGCCCAATATCCTGACGGTGAGCCCCGAGCGCCGTCCCGAATTCACCGACTGCGCGGCGCTGCTGCGCTTCGCGCGCGCCAATCCCGGCCGGCTGAACTATGCCTCGACCGGCAATGGCGCCTCGACGCATCTCGCCGGCGCGCAATTCGCCATGGCCGCCGGTATCGACGTCACGCATATCCCCTATCGCGGCCAGCCCGGCGCGCAGACGGCGCTGCTCGCGGGCGACGTGGACTTTTTCCTGAACCAGTCCGGCCCCGCCATGGGCGCGATGCGGCAGGGTCAGGTGAGGGGGCTCGGCGTCACCACCGCGGAGCGCATGGCCGTCCTCCCCGATGTCCCCACCGTGGCCGAGGCCTGCAGCCTGCCGGGCTTCGTCAGCACGACCTGGTACGGCATGTTCGGCCCGGCCAATCTGCCGGCGGCGATCCTGGGTAAGCTCTCGGCCGCCTTCACCACCGTCCTGCGCGATCCCGAATTCGCCAAGTGGCTGACCGAGAACCAGGGCATCGGCCTGCCGCCCGTCTACACGCCTGAGGGCTTCGCCGAGATCCAGCGCCGCGACGTCGAGAGCTGGGGCGCGATCGTCCGCCGGTCCGGCGCCTCGGTGGACTGAAGTCCAGCCGGGCCGGTGACTCCGGCCCGGTTTTCCGCTGTTTCTGCTTGCGGAACCACAGGTACTCACCGTAGAACTTGCAGTGACATGTTACGGACGGTTCCAGACGAATGTCGCTGCTGACCCCCATCGAAGCCCCGCCCTCCCTGACGGAGCGCGCCGTCGCGGAGCTGCGTCGCGACATTCTCACCGCCCGCCTGGCCCCCGGCGAGACGGTCTCCGAGGGTGCGGTCGCCCAGCATCTGGAGCTCGGCAAGGCGCCGGTCCGCGCGGCGCTGGCCCGCCTCGCCGAGGAGGGGCTGGTCATCGCCGTCCCGCGCCGCGGCTGGATGGTCAGCCTCGTCACCATCCGCGACATCCATGAGGTCTTCGACCTCCGCCTGATGCTCGAGCCCGAGGCGGCGCGCCGGGCCGCCGGCCGGGTGGACGCGCAGATCCTGGCCCGCCTCGATGCCGTCTGCGCCGAGGGCTACGACTGCGCCGACGAGGACAGCGCCATGCGCTTCCTGGACGCCAACAAGGCCTTCCACGTCGCCATCGCCGAGCTGGCCGGCAATGCCCGCCTCGCCCGCCAGCTCGACCGGCTACTCGACGAGAGCACGCGCATGCTGGTGCTCGGCCTCCGCCCGCGCGACCGCACCGGCGAGATGGCGCATGAGCACCACGTGCTGGTGGAGGCGCTGGCGCTCGGCCGTGCCGAGGAGGCCGCGCGGATCATGCATGAACAGGTCTCGGCCAGCCGGAAGATGGTGCTCGCCGCGCTCACCGCTCCCGATGCGAGGACCGTGTTGTGAACATGATGGCGCCGCTCACCCGGCCCGACTCCTCGGCTTCCACGCGCCTCGACGCAATGCTGCGGGACATCCGCCTCGCGGCCCGGACGCAGCTGGAAGGCCGCCCCGCGGCCGTGGCCGCCGCCATCGCCCCGCACCTCGACGATCCGAAGCTGCTCGCCGGCAAGGACTGCCCCTGCTGCCCCGATCGCTACATCCGCCACCTGCTCGACGAGGGCGACGGCTATGCGGTCGTGGCGCTGGTCTGGCGCCCGGGGCAGATGTCGCCGGTCCATGCGCACCGCACCTGGTGCGCGCTCGGCGTGCATCGCGGTGTGCTGAGCGAGCACTTCTTCGCGCCGGGCGAGACTCCCTGCCCGAACGCCGTCCATCTGCGCGGCCGCGGCGCCGTCAGCCACGGGCCGGCCGATCCGGACCTCATCCACCGCATCGCCAATTGCGGGGCCGAGGTCGCCGTCTCCATCCATGTCTATGGCGTTCCCTTCCGCGATTTCGCCGAGGGCGTGAACCTCGTCCTGGCCTGATTCCGCCGCTGCGGGTTGACGCGGGGCTTCCGCCTCCCGAGTTTGGCGCGCGATGCGTGCCACGTGCTGAACCTTAGCCCCCGCCTGTTGTTCGGCCTGCTGCTCGGCTCGCTCGCCTCGGTGATCTGGGGCGGCCACGCGGTGGTCGCGCGGCTTGCCCTCGTCGGCCAGGGCTTCCACGTGCTCGACATCCTGTTCTGCCGCTACGTGCCGGCCTCGCTGCTGCTGCTGCCGCTGGTCTGGCGGCATCGCGAGGAAATGCGACGGCTCGGCTGGCGGCGGATCTTCGTCCTCTTCCTCTTCGCCGGCTGCGGCAACTTGATCCTCTTCGTCTCGGCGCTGAAATTCGCGCCGGCGACCCATGGCTCGACCATCGCGCCCATGATCTCGCCGGTCTTCGGCGCGCTGCTGGCCTGGTGGCTGCTGGCGGAGCGGCCTACGCGGGGCCGCGCGATCGCCCTGGCGGTCATGCTCGCGGGCGTGCTCGTCATCGGCTGGGACGGGCTCGGCCAGCATCCGGGCGCCTGGCGCGGCGACCTGCTGCTGGCGGGCGCCGGCGTCACCTGGTCCGTCTTCACCGTGCTGCTGCGTCGCTGGCAGGTCTCGGCAATCCCCGCAGCCGCGGCGGTGACGCTGGTCTCGCTGCCGCTGATCCTACCGCCCTTCCTGGCGTTCCGAGCGGAGGCCTTCTTCGCCCTTCCGCCCGGCCTGGTCGTCTGGATGCTCGTGGCGCAGGGCGTCCTGCTCGGCGCTATCTCGATGCTGCTCTTCGCCCGCAGCGTGGAGACGCTCGGTGCCACGCGGGCCAGCACGCTCTCGGTGCTGGTGCCGGTGACGGGGCTGATCCTCTCGGCCGTGGTGCTGGGCGAGGAGATCGGGCCGGTGAAGGCGCTGGGCGCCACCCTCTGCATGGGGGCGATGCTGGTCGCCGTGCTTTTCACGGGCCGCCGGGTGGGTTGAGTCGCCTCAGGCTTTCGGCTTCGTCCTGACCCAGCTCGTGGTGATGTGGACCGCGACCTCGTTGCTGTCGGCCCGGGTCACCAGCACCTCGCCGAAGATGGTGCGCCCGCTGCCCTTCAGCACGCGCGCCGTGGCGACGATCGGCCCCGGCCCGCAGGCGCGGAGGAAGTTGACGTTCATCGTCGTGGTCAGGCTGTCGTCGCGCCCTTCGGTCGCGGCGAGCAGCGCGGCCCACATGGCGATATCCGCGAGGCCCATGATGGCCGGCCCCGAGACCGTGTTGCCCGGCCGCAGCACGCGCGGGCTTGAGGGCAGCTCCAGCCTGGCATAGCCGGGCGAGGCCTCCAGCAGCCGCACGCCCCATTCGGCGCCGAGCGGCACGCCGGCATGCAGGATCGCCTCGATCTCGGCCAGGGCGATGGTGGAAGGCGGGGCAGGGGTCATGCCGGCAGCCCCGCGAACACGCGGCCGAGGCAGGGGTTGCCGCCGAGCCAGTAGCAGAGCTCGGCGGGCTGCTCGACGGCATAGAGGGCGAGGTCGCAGCGCATCCCCTCTTCCAGCACGCCGCGATCCTTCAGCCCGAGCGCCGCGGCGGCGTGGCGGGTGACGCCGAGCAGCGCCTCGGCCACCGTCAGGCGGAACAGCGTGCAGCCGAGGTTGAGCATCAGCAGCAGCGAGAGCACGGGCGAGGAGCCCGGATTCATGTCGGTGGAGAGCGCCATGCGGCAGCCCGTCGCGCGCATCGCGGCGATATCCGGGAAATACGTCTCGCGCAGGGTGAGCGTCGCGCCGGGCAGCAGCACCGCGACCGTGCCCGCCTTCGCCATGGCGGCGATGCCGCCGGCGTTGGAGCGCTCCATATGGTCGGCCGAGAGCGCACCGAAGCGGGCGGCCAGGGCCGCGCCCCCGCCATCGGTGAGCTGGTCGGCATGCAGCTTCACCGGCAGGCCGCAACGTCGCGCGGCCTCGAAGACCATGGCGGTCTCGTCGAGGGTGAAGGCGATGCTCTCGCAGAAGGCATCGACCGCATCGGCCAGTCCTTCCGAGGCCGCGCGCGGCAGGATCTCCTCCGCGACGAACCGCGCGTAGTCCCCCCGGCGCCCGGCATATTCCGGCGGCACCGCATGGGCGGCGAGCAGGCTGGTGACCACGCTCACCTCCCGCGCGCCGGGGAGCGCGCGGGCCGCGCGGAGCTGCTTCAGCTCGGCCTTGAGCGACAGCCCGTAGCCGGACTTCACCTCGACCGTGGTGACGCCCTCGCGCAGCAATGCGTCCAGCCGGGGCAGGGCGGCGCCGATCAGCGCCTCCTCGGTGGCCTCGCGCGTCGCCCGCATGGTGGAGAGGATGCCGCCGCCGCCGCGTGCGATCTCCTCGTAGGAGGCGCCGGCCAGCCGCTTCTCGAACTCGCCCGAGCGGTTGCCGCCAAAGACCAGGTGGGTGTGGCAGTCGATCAGCCCGGGCAGGATCCAGGCGCCCTTGCAGTCGGTGACGTGGCCCTGGTGCGCGGGCAGGCCGGCGCGCGGCCCGACATAGGCGATGCGACCGTCCTTCGCAGCGACGGCGCCGTCCTCGACGAGGCCCAGGGCGTCGTCGCGCATGGTGGCGAGATGGGCGCCCAGCCAGACATGGTCGAAGCTCACGCGAGCGGCACCAGGGCGGCCAGCCGGTGCCCGGCCAGCAACCTGCGCGCGGCGGCGATGTCGGGAGCCATCAGCCGGTCCTCGTCCCAGGGCGCCACATGCTCGCGCAGCGCGGCATGGGCCGTCTCGACGGGCGCGGAGCTGGTCAGCGGGCGGTGGAACTCGATGCCCTGCGCGGCCGCCAGCAGCTCGATCGCGAGGATGCCCTGGAGGTTGTCCAGCATGGGCCGCAGCCGCAGCGCCGCGCCCGTCGCCATGGAGACATGGTCCTCCTGGTTGGCCGAGGTGGGCATGCTGTCCACGCTGCGCGGATGGGCGAGGGACTTGTTCTCGCTGGCCAGGGCCGCGGCCGTGACCTGGGCGATCATGAAGCCGGAATTCACGCCGCCGGCCTGTACCAGGAAGGCCGGCAGGCCCGAGAGCACCGGGTCGGTCAGCAGGGCGATGCGGCGCTCGGCGAGGGCGCCGATCTCGGCGATGGCCAGCGCCAGCGTATCGGCCGCGAAGGCCACGGGCTCGGCATGGAAGTTTCCGCCCGACAGCAGCTCGCCGCCGGCCACCAGCAGCGGATTGTCGGTGACGGCATTGGCCTCGCGCTCCAGCGTGAGCGCCGCCTGCTCCATCAGGTCGAGGCAGGCGCCGACGACCTGGGGCTGGCAGCGCAGGCAATAGGGATCCTGCACGCGGACGTCGCCGTGGCGATGACTCTCGCGGATCGCGCTCCCGGCCAGCAGCCCGCGCAGCGCCGCCGCGGTGCGGATCTGCCCCGGCTGGCCGCGCAGCGCGTGGATGCGAGGGTCGAAGGGCGTGTCGGAGCCGCGCGCGGCATCCACGCTCATGGCGCCCGTGAGCAGCGAGGCGCGCAGCAGGTCCTCCGCGCGGAACAGCGCATCGATGGCCAGCGCCGTCGAGACCTGCGTGCCGTTCAGCAGCGCCAGCCCCTCCTTGGGCCCGAGCACCGCCGGCAGGCGCCCGATGGCGAGCAGCGCCGCATCGCCGTCGCGCCGCACGCCGGTGGTGTCGGTCGCCGAGCCCTCGCCCACCAGCACCAGCGAGAGATGCGCGAGCGGCGCCAGGTCGCCCGAGGCGCCCACCGAGCCCTGGCTCGGCACGTCCGGGAGCATGTCGTGCTCCAGCAGGGCCAGAAGCGTCTCGACGATCTCCGGCCGCACGCCCGAGGCGCCGCGCGCCAGCGACATGGCCTTCAGCGCCAGCGCCAGCCGGATCACGGCGCGCGGCAGGTCCTCTCCCGTGCCGGCGGCGTGGCTGCGCAGCAGGTTGAGCTGGAGCTTCGCCAGCTCCCCCTCATGGATGCGCGTCGAGGCCAGCTTTCCGAAGCCGGTGTTCACGCCATAGAGCGGCTCGCCGCTGGCGAGCGCGGCGTGCAGCGTCGCGAGGCCCGCGGCCACGTCCATCCCCCAGCCCTCCGCCAGCTCGAGGGCGGCGCCGTCGCGGATGGCGCGGAGACCGGCAAGGTGAGCCTGGCCCGCCTGGATGAGTTGCTTCATCGCCGGAGAATAGGGTCGGCGCGCACGGGATGTCAGCAGGCGGGGTTGCGCCTCTCGGGGGCGGCGTCGATGTTTCACCGGCACTCGCGGAGAAAGGCCCTTCATGCCGGAATTCCTGGCCGCCCATGCCCTGTTGCCGGAAGGCTGGCGGCGGGACGTGCGGGTCACCTGCGACGAGGCCGGACTCATCACGTCCGTCACGCCCGAATCGCCGGCCGGCGAAGCGCGGCGGCTGCGCGGTTCCGTGATCCCGGGTGTGCCGAACCTGCACAGCCACGCCTTCCAGCGCGCCATGGCCGGCGGCGCCGAGCGGCGCAGCCCCGCCGGGCAGGACAGCTTCTGGACCTGGCGCGAGACCATGTACCGCTTCGCCCTCACCATCTCGCCCGAGGATGCCGAGGCGATCGGCGCCCTCCTCTATGCCGAGTGCCTGGCGCGCGGCTTCACCCAGGTCGCCGAGTTCCACTACCTCCATCACGCGCCCGACGGCTCGCCCTATGCGGATCGTTCCGAGATGGCGCAGCGCCTCTTCGCGGCCGGCGAGGCCACGGGCATGGGCGTGACATTGCTGCCGAGCCTTTACCGACACGGGGGCATCTTCGGCGCCCCGCCGCATGCAGGGCAGCGCCGCTTCCTCAACGACCTCGACGGCTTCTTCGAGATCCTGGAGGCGGTGAAGGCCACCGCGCGCCGGCAGCGCAACGCCGCCTGGGGCGTGGCCCCGCACAGCCTGCGCGCCGTGACGCCGGAGATGCTGCGGGCGATGGCGGCGCTCGACGCGCCCATCCACATCCACGCCGCCGAGCAGGAGCGCGAGGTGGGCGAATGCCTCGCCGCCACCGGCCTGCGCCCGGTGGAATGGCTGCTGCGCAACTGCCCGCTCGACCGCCGCTGGGTGCTGATCCACGCCACCCACATGAACGAGGCCGAGACGCGCGAGCTGGCCGCGACCGGCGCCGTCGCCGGGCTGTGCCCAAGCACGGAGGCCTCGCTCGGCGACGGCATTTTTCCTCTGTTGCCCTATCTGGGGCAGGGCGGCGTGCTGGGCATCGGCACCGACAGCCATGTCGGCATCGACCCGGCCGCCGAGCTCCGCCAGCTGGAAACGAGCCAGCGCCTGGCGCTGGAGCTGCGCAGCGTCGCCACCGACGAGGCGCGGCCGCATCCCGGCCGCGGCCTGCTGGAGCGTGCGCTCGCCGGTGGCGCCCAGGCCTGCGGCGTGAAACTCGGCGCCATCGCCGTGGGCCTGCGCTGCGACCTCGTGGAGCTGGACGACGAGCATCCGACCCTGGTCGGCCGGGAGGGCGACGCGCTGCTCGACGCCTGGATCTTCGGCCCCGCCGACCGCATGGTCCGCAGCGTCGCCGTCGGCGGGCGGGTGGTGGTCGAGGGCGGCCGCCACATCCGCGAGGGGACCATCCGTGAAAACTTTGCCGCTACGATGAGGAGCCTGGGCGCATGAGCCTTGCGGGTAAGATCGCCTATGTCACCGGCGGCAGCCGGGGCATCGGGAGGGCCAGCGCGCTCGCCTTCGCCGAGGCCGGGGCCGACGTCGCCCTCTGCCACTATCAGGACGAGGCGGAAGGAAAGGCCGTCGTCGCGGCCATCGAGGCCATGGGCCGCCGCGCCTTCCAGATGGAGGCCGACATGGGCGAGGTCGCCCGGGTCAAGGCCTTCGCCGCCGCCGCCGAGGCCGCGCTCGGCCCCTGCGACATCCTGCTCAACAATGCCGGCATCAATATCCGCACGCCCTTCGGCGAGGTCTCCGAGGCCGAGTTCGACCGGATGTTCGACATCCACATGAAGGGCATGTTCTTCATGGCCCAGGCGGTCTATCCGGGCATGGTGGCGCGCGGCGGCGGGCGGATCATCAACATCTCCTCGCAGCTCGCCATCAAGGGCTCGGCCGGCATCGTGGCCTATTGCGCGGCCAAGGGCGGCATCCTGAGCTTCACCCGCGCGCTGGCCTTCGAGGCGGGGCCGCACGGCGTGCTGGTGAACGCCATCGCGCCCGGGCCGATCGAGACGGACCTGACGGCGCGGCGCGGGCCGGAATGGAAGGCGCGGATCTCGGCCAGCCTGCCGCTGGGGCGGCTTGGCTTCCCCGAGGAGATCGCGGCGACGGCCGTGCTGCTGGCCGGGCCGGGGGGCACCTATTATTGCGGGGCCTGTCTGTCGCCGAATGGTGGTGACATCATGCACTGACGGACCAGGACGCCGGGAACCGAGCCCCCGGCCCCCGGCGCAAAGGAGGAACAGAATGGCGTTCTACCGCGGCATGACCTGCACCAACGTCACCCTCAAGGGCGACGGCGGAACCCCCATCACCGCCTATGTGGCGAAGCCCGAGGGGCCCGGCCCCTTCCCGGGCGTGGTGCTGATCCACCACCTGCCGGGCTGGAGCGAGCTCTATACCGAGAGCACGCGCCGCTTCGCGCATCACGGCTTCCTGGCCATCTGCGCCAACCTCTACGAGCGCGCGGGCGAGGGGAATCCGGACGACGTCGCCGCCAAGGTCCGCGCCGAGGGCGGCATCCCCGATGCCCAGATGGTCGGCGACACCGCCGCCGCCGTGGCCTGGATGCGGGCGCAGCCCGAGCACAACGGCAAGGTCGGCCTCTACGGCTCCTGCTCCGGCGGGCGGCACGCCTTTCTCTACGGCTGCCAGCGCCAGGACGTGGACGCCATCGCCGAGCTCTGGGGCGGCCGCGTGGTGATGGGTGCCGACGAGCTGAACGCGAAGACGCCCGTGGCGCCGATCGACATGACGAAGGACCTTTCCGCGCCGCTGCTCGGCCTCTTCGGCAATGACGACCGCGCGCCGAGCCCCGAGCAGGTGGACCAGCACGAGGCCGAGCTGAAGAAATTCGGCAAGACCTACGAATTCCATCGCTACGACGGCGCGGGCCACGGCTTCAACTACTGGCACCGGCCGCTCTACCGGCCCGAGCAGGCCATGGACGGCTGGCAGAAGACCTTCGCCTTCTTCGGCAAGCATCTGGGGCGGTAGGGCCATGTGCACCTCCATCGTCGAGATCGTTCCCGCCGAGGGCATGGCCAAGCGCGGGGACGAATGGTTTCCGCTGACGCAGGCGGTGGTCGCCTATGACCACGCGCGGCATGCGAATCTGGGCGACGTGATCACCCTGGACTTCTTGAACGCCGGGCTGGAGCCGGGAGCGCGGGCGGCGGTCGAACTGACCCTGGAGACCGCGAAGGATCTGCGAGCGGCGTTGGAACGGGCGATCGCGGCGGCGGAGTTCGAAGAAGCAGAGGTGCGCAGCATAAAGGTAGCGCCAAAGTTGATGCGGGTGGCGTGATAACGTGCTCAACAATGAGAGACTGAATTTTGGCGCTAATTGCTCCGTTGGTCGTCGCGCCTGACAGTTCGCATTGGGCAAATTGGATCGACGATGCATTGAGCGCAGATCGCGCGCGCCGCGACGCTGCACGAGGACTCCATCAGCGGCTTCTTCATCAGGGAAAGATACCCTTCTTATCCTGGCATCATATCGAAGAGCTACTTGGCATTGAAGACGAAGCTCGTGCGCGGGAACGCATCGCTTTTCTGGAATCATTGCCGCTTGTCGCGTGGATGCGCTTACCGCGAGCGCGAGTTGGGCCTGGCTCCATCACTGACATCCTGGCAGCGGAGGTGATGGCGCACGAAGCTGGCTGCGACACTCTGACAACGGTGCGTGACCATGTCCGCCAGCTATTGATCCAGACTGGCTCGGCCACCGACGCGGTCGGCGTAGAAGGATGGGTATGGGAGTCATTACGGCCAACAATTCTCGCGCGGCGCCAACATTCAGGCATGGTTGCAGCCCTAAGTAATCTGCATACATTCAATGACAATCAGACTTTTGGCGAAGTCGCAACACAGGCGAGACGCCATCCTGAGGATGCCGCACGTGTGCTTGCAGCAATCCGTCTGCGAGCGTTTCGCGAAGCTATGACCGCGGATTCAAAGCGCACTGTGCCGGAAGCTTCCGCAATAGCAGACGACTTTATGGCGCGAGTGGTTGCCGAAATGCCTTCTCATGATGCCTCGGCCCGCGAGCTTCTCATTTCGACCTACGTTGCAAAGGGCATTGATCTGGCCGAATTTGCGACAGTGCAAAAATTTCAGACCTGTCTGTTCTCGCAACCGTGCGTAGCCATTTGCGGGCTGTGGCGGCGCAGGCAAATCTCTCTTTCGATCGCCTCAAACGGATACGAATGGAGCAATTGCCGAGTTGGCGAATTGTGCAGGCGCTGCGCAAGCATGGGCAGAAGCGAGTGGTGCGCCCCGGCAGCAACGTGGCGGACGAGCATCTTGCTGTGCTCGCTGCATATTCAAACGTACTTTACGTGGATAAGCGCACACATGAGGATTTCCGCCGCGTGCGGCAAAAAGAGCCAGCGATTGCTCAGTTAATCGGCCAGGTATCAAAGGCCAGTTCGTACTCGGATCTCGCAGTCGAAGTGCGAACAGATCGATAGAATCGATCAGCGAGGCGCGATAGCCCGTCAAGCCCATGAAGCGGCGGATGCGTGCGGGTTGTCCCGGACAGCGCGAATCCCGCTTCTTGACCCTCTTCCGGCCGCTTCCTAGCGTCACGGGTACAGCTATGGCGTGGATTGATCTCGCGCCGAGGAAATCCGATGGCCACCCACCGCTTCCGCCCCACCCGCTACCACAACACCCTCGGCACCGCGGAGCCCGTCCTCCACGTCGCCGACGGCGACACGATCATCGCCGCCACCGTCGACGCCTCCGGCCTCGACGCGAACGAGGTCGCCGTCGCCAGCCGCCCCAACCCTATGACCGGCCCCTTCTTCATCGAGGGCGCGGAGCCCGGCGACACGCTCGCCGTCCGCATCGACCGCCTGACGCCTAGCCGCGCCACGGGCTGGACCTATTCGCCCCTGGCGCTGACCGTGCTCGACCCCGCCGCGATCCCCGACCGCCCGCCGCCGCAGCGCGCCGTCTGGACCATCGACAACAATGCCGGGACGGTCCGGCTGCGCGAGCCGGAGAGGGGCCTGGAAGACTTCGCCCCCGACATCCAGCCCATGATTGGCTGCTTCGGCGTGGCACCCGCGGGCGGGCAGGCCTTCTCGACGGCCACCAGCGACCGCAACGGCGGCAACATGGATTATCGGCTCTTCGCGCCGGGCACGACGGCCTGGTTCCCGGTCGCCGTGCCGGGCGCGCTCTTCTATCTGGGCGACGGGCATGCCTGCCAGGGCGACGGCGAGATCACCGGCACGGGCATCGAGACCTCCTTCGAGATGGAGGTCACCTTCCAGGTCCTGAAGCGCACCATCGCCTGGCCGCGCGGCGAGACGGCGGAGGACATCTTCACGATCGGCAATGCCCGGCCCCTCGACCAGGCCCTTCAGCACGCCACGACCGAGATGTCGCGCTGGCTCGGCGAGGATTACGGGCTTGATGCGCGCGCGGCGAGCCATCTGATGGGGCAGGTGGTTCGCTACGACGTGGGCAATGTCTTCAACCCCGCCTTCACCGTGGCCTGCCGCATCGCCAAGCGCTGGCTGAGGAAGCGATAGGCCGATCGGCTCCAGGCCTGGAAGGGCCGGCGCCGCCCTCCCATCTCTTCGCCATGGCGACCGGATGGGCCCCGGACGGGGCGGTGCAGGATCAGATCGACGACACCGTCGCGGACGGTGTGCTGCGGGCGCGCGCCTCGATCCCGATAGGCCACGGCGAGACCCACTGCCAGGACTGCGGCGAGGAGATTCCCCTGGCGCGTCGCCGCGCGCTGCCCGGGGCGCGGACCTGCATCGAGTGCCAGTCCGAGCGCGACCGCCGGCCGGTGCAGATCGGATTCAACCGCCGGGGCAGCAAGGACAGCCAGCTCAAATAGCGCGCCGCCGCCGCCCGGCCGCTTCTCAGGGGGCGGAGCGTATCAGCCGCGACAAGTCGAAGCCCTGCGCCCGGGCGATCGCGAGCGCCTGCTCCATCTGTGGCGCCGGCAGGCTAGGCGAGCGGGACAGGATCCACAGGTAGTTGCGGTCCGGCGTCCCGACGACCGCCCACTGGTAGTCGGGGTCGAGCCCCAGCACCCAGTAATCACCGTAGAACGGCCAGAAGAAGGTGACTCGCAGCCGCGCATTGTTGCTGCCCTCGACCGCATAGGCCGAGCCCAGCACATGGCGCCGGGCCCGCGCCGGATCGAGCCCGTTCACGCATTCGTTCAGCACGGAGAGGCCCCCGCCCGCCGCCGGCTGATAGGTCGCGGTGACCTCCTCGCAGCGCAGGCTGGAGCTGTCCTGGAAGCGCTGCGGGAAGCGCGCGACCTCGTGCCAGCGCCCGGAATAGCGGGCAAGGTCGACGGAGGCGACGGTCTGGGGCGTCGCCGGCCCGGGCGCGGTGGCGCAGGCCCCCAGAAGCAAGGGCAGGAGCAGCAAGGCAGCGAGCGAGCGATTCACGGGATGCTTCCTTCGGGCCAGGTCAGGCAGTGGTCGTGGATCGCGCCGGCCGTCGTGATCCAGACCGCGTCGCGTTGGGCGGCGATCATCGTCAACGCGCGACGCAGCGCCCGGATGCGATAGGGCTGGCCGACGATGTAGGGGTGCAGGGCGATGCCCATCACCTGGGGAATGCCGTCGGCCGTCTGGCGCAGGCGCTCGGCGAAATCCTCGGCGAGGATGGCGGCGAACTGCTCCGCCCCGTCCTTGCGGGCGACGATGGAAGGGATGTCGTTCGCCTCCTGCGGATAGGGGATGCTGAGGAGCCTCCCCGCGCGCGTCTTCTTCCAGACGGGCTGGTCGTCCATGCACCAGTTGAGCGAGTAGCTGTATCCCGCCTCCTGCAGGAGGCGGGCGTGACGGCGCTCTCGGCGATCCAGGGCGAGAGCCAGCCGCGCGGCGGCCGGCCTTCATGCTCCGCGATGGCGGCGGTCGATTCCGCGATGAGCCGGGCCTCCTCGGCCTCCGGCAGGGTGCTCTGCCGCTCGCTGTTGGTGCGCCCATGGCCGGCGATCTCGTCGCCCCGCGCGCGGTGGGCCTCCATCAGCGCCGGCGCGTGGTCGTAGATCGCGCTGTTGAGCAGGACCGTGCAGGGGAGGGCGAGCTCGTCCAGCAACTGGATCAGCCGGAAGCCGCCGATGCGGTTGCCGTAGTCGCGCCAGGCGTAGTTCAGGATGTCGGGCGCCGGGCCGCCAGGGGGAGCGCCGGGGGCGAGCTCCGCCCCCAGCCCCTCGCCGAAGGCGAAATGCTCGAGATTCACGCCGAGATAGACGGCCAGCTTCCGCCCGCCCGGCCAGGATTCCGGCCGCCGCGCCGTCCAGGGCGAATAGGGGAAGCGGCCGTGGTGACGCAGCATGCGGGACTCCTCGCGGGAACCCCCGGATGTGACGCGGCCGGCCGGGCCGCGGCAAGTGGCGCGGCGGGGCGGTCTGGCCTAAACAGGGCGGGACATGGAATCGCCATCCCAGGGTTGCCCGAGCATGATCGTCCCAGACGGGGCCGCGGGGCAGGAGAATCCCGCGCCTGGCGGAACCCCGGGGGCCTGAGAAGCAAGCGCATGCGGAAGCAAGGGGCTCCAGCTTCGGCCTGGCTCATGCGGCAGGCGCGCGTCCAGGCCTGGCGCGTGGCCCTGCCGATCGGCCTGGGGCTGGCCGTCACGGCCTGCCAGGTGGCCGTCGCCTTTCTCGTCGCGCGCATCCTGACGACCCTGCTGGGCTTTTCCACCGGCGGCGGCTGGGGCGACCTCGCCGGCGCCGGCGCGCTGATGCTGGCCAGCGCCGGGCTGGGCGGCGTGCAGGAACTGGCCCAGCAATCTGCCGGCGAGCACGCCCGCGCCCGCATCCGCGCGGCCCTCTTCGCGCGGATGCTGGAACTCGGCCCCGCCGATCCGCGCGGCGTGGGAGAGAAGGCGGCCCTGCTGGTGGACCGCGTCGAGGCGTTGGACGGCTTCTTCGCCCGCTGGCTGCCGGCGATGACCCTCGCGGTGCTCTCGCCCGCCCTGGTTGTCGCCCTGGTCTGGCGGGCGGACTGGGTGAGCGCGCTGGTCCTCGCCTGCCTGGGCCTGCTGGTGCCCGTCGCCATGGCGCTGACCGGGATCGGCGCCGCGCGCGAGAGCCGGCGGCAGCTCGACGTGCTCGGGCGCCTGGCCGGCCGCTTCGTGGACCGGCTGCGCGGCCTCGCGACCCTGGTCCAGTTCAATCGCGCCGAGGACGAGGCCCGCGCGCTCGGCGCGGCGGCGGAGGAGTTCCGCTGGCGCACCCTGCGGGTGCTGCGCGTGGCCTTCCTCTCCAGCGCCATGCTGGAGCTGCTCTCGGCCTTCACTCTGGGCTACCTGGCCTGGCGCCATGGTGCGCTGATGGTCGGGCGCGGCGCGAGCGACCCCACCCTCTCGCTCTTCGTCGTGCTCATGGTTCCCGCCTTCTTCGCGCCGCTGCGCGCCTTCTCGGCCGCCTATCACGAGGCGATGTCGGCCCGGGGCGCGGCGGCGGAGCTCGCGCCGCTGCTGGAGGCGCTGCCCGCGGCCGGCCTGCTGCTGGAGGAGGTGCCGCGCCGCGTGGCCCTCGTCTTCAACGAGGTGGAGCTGCGCCACCCCGATGCGCCGAAACCCGCCCTCTCGCGCCTCACCTTCGCCCTGGCGCCGGGCGAGGTGCTGATGCTGGTCGGCCCCTCGGGGGCCGGGAAGAGCTCGGTGCTGCGGCTGCTCATGGGCTTCGCCCGCCCGACCGCCGGCCGCATCGCCGTCAACGGCCAGGACGTGACCCGCCTGCGCCCGTCCGAGCTGCGGCGGCTCTCCGCCTATGTCGGCCAGCGCGCGCATCTCTTCGGCGGCACGCTGCGGGAGAACATCCGGCTCGCCCGGCCCGAGGCGAGCGAGGCCGAGGTGATCCGCGCCGCCGAGGCCGCCCGCGTGATGGCCTTCGCCGCCGAGCTGCCGCAGGGGCTCGACACGCCGGTGGGCGAGGGCGGCCACGGCATCTCCGGCGGCCAGGCCCAGCGTGTGGCGCTGGCCCGCGCCTTTCTCCGCGACGCGCCGCTGGTCCTGCTGGACGAGCCCACCGCCTCGCTCGACCCCGGCACCGAGGCCGAGGTGATGGAGGCCATCGCCCGCCTCTGCACTGGCCGGACGGCCATCATCGCCACCCATTCCGCCGCGCTGCTCGGCCTGTCCGGCCGGGTGCTGGAGCTGGGCGACAGGAGGCTGGCCGATGCGGGCTGACCCTCATGTGGACTGATCTGGCGCGCGTCCTGCGCCTCTGGGCGCCGCGCCGCGCGGCGCTGGCGGGGGCGATGCTGGTCGCCATGGTCTCGGCGCTCTCCGGCGTGGCGCTGCTGGCGCTGGCGGGGCAGGGCGTCGCCGCCGGGCTCGCGGCCGGCGGCATCTTCGGCCTGGCCGCCCTGGTCTGGGTGCGGCCGCTGGTGCTGCTGCGCCCGCTGCTGCGCTGGGGCGAGCGCATGACGAGCCATGCCGCGGCCTTCCACGCCCTGGCCGACACCCGCGTCTGGTTCTTCCGCCGGCTCGCCGAGCGCATGCCCGGCGGCATCGGGATGCGCGGCTCGGGCGACCTGCTGGGCCGCGTGATCGGCGACGTGGACGCGCTGGACCGTCTTTATCTCGGCGGCGTCCTGCCCGCCGGGGCAGGGCTGGCGGTGCTGCTGGCGATCGTCGCGCTGCTGGCGGGCGAGCCCTGGCTGATGCTGCTGGTCTGCCTGCCGCTGGCCTTTGCGCTCGTCCTGCCGCTGCTCCTGGCGCCGGCCGCCGCGCGCGCGGCCCAGCGCGCGGCCGAGCGGCGGGGCGGGCTGCGTGCCGCCGTGGTCGACCCACTGGCAGGGCTCGAGGACACGCTCGCGGCCAATGCCGAGGCCCGCGCGATGGACCGGCTCGATGGGGCGGACCGCGCGCTGATGCGCGGCCAGCGCTCGCTGGCGAAGCGGTCGGCCTGGGCCGGGGCAGCGGGCGGGCTGCTGGCGCAGCTCGCGATCCTGGCCGCGCTCGGCTGGGGCCTGGCCGGCGGGACGGAAGCGGCCGGCATGGTCGTGCTGGCGCTCTTCCTCTCCGTGGCCGCGGCCGAGGCGCTGGGGCTCATGCCGCGCGCCGGCGCCGCGCTGGCTTCCGCCGGCGCGGGCGCGCGGCGGCTCTTCGAGGCCGCGGACACGCCCGCGCCGGTGGCGGAGCCTTCCCATCCCGCGGCCATGCCGTCCTCCAGCGAACTTGTCCTGAAGGATATCCGCTTCGGCTGGCGGCCCGGCGCGCCGGTGCTCGACAGGCTGGACCTCACCCTGGGGGAGGGCGAGCGGGTCGCCATTCTCGGCCCCTCGGGCGCCGGGAAATCCACGCTTTCCGCGCTGCTGACGAAGCTGGCGGCTCCCGAGGCCGGGACGATTCGCCTGGGCGGTACCGACATCGCCGGGCTCCCGGCTGCGGACATCCGCTCCCGGATCGTGGTGCTCTCGCAGCAGGCCCGGCTCTTCGACGACACCATCGCGGCCAATCTGCGCCTCGCCGCCCCGGGCGCGCCGGATGCTGCGCTCTGGCGGGCGCTCGCCAAGGCCGGAATCGCCGACCATGTCCGCGGCCTGCCCGAGGGGCTGGAGACCCGTTGCGGCGAGGGCGGCACCCGCTTCAGCGGCGGCGAGGCCCGCCGAATCGCCCTTGCCCGCGCCCTGCTGCCGCCCGCCGGCATCCTGATCCTGGACGAGCCCACCACCGGCCTCGACGCCGCCGCCGAGCGCGCCTTCCTTGCCACCCTCGCCACCGCCTGCGAGGGACGCAGCCTGCTGCTCGTCACCCACCGGCTGACCGGTGCGGAGCCGCTGGACCGCGTGCTGCGCCTGGCCGGCGGGCGCCTGCTGGCGGCGACGGCTTAACCTTCCAAGCCATGCAACCTGTCGACATTCCGAACGGTTGACGTGAAGCTGGGCTTACACGACCGACAGCTTCACCGGACCTGGAGAACCGCCCCGATGCATCGCCGCCTGCTGCTCTCCGCCGCCGTCCTGCCGCTGCTCGCGGCCTGCTCGGGCGCGGAGCTCGATCCCATCTTCGTCCGCGACCCGGCGAACCTCCCGCATCCCGTGATCTTCTTCAGCGAGGACAGCACGGTGCTGGACGACGCCGCCAAGGGCACCATCCGCGAGGCCGCGGAGACCGCCGGCCGCTTCGGCGATGCCCGGGTGAACGTCTTCGGCTATGCCGGCCCGATCGGCGGCGCCGCCTTCAATCGCCAGCTCTCCGACGCGCGGGCCCAGGTGGTCGCCGCCGAGCTGCGGCGCAACGGCGTGGCCTCGGAGCGCATCTTCGTCGTGCCGCGCGGCCCGGTGCCCTTCGACATGGCGCCGATCGAGAGCCGGCGCGTCGAGATCCGCTTCGCCGCCCCGGCGCCGCGGCCGCCGCAATAAGCCGCCCGCCTGCGGCCGCCCCCCTGTCCGGCCGACTCGACGCGTCTGCTACCCTGCCTGAAGCCCGGCGCGCATCTTTCCGCGCCGGGTGAGCGAGAGGCACAGCGTGACGCAGGATCCTGCGAAGGTACTTCATGACGTCTTCGGCCATGCGGAGTTCCGCGGCCGGCAGGCGGAGATCGTCGACCATGTGATGCGGGGCGGCTCCGGCCTCGTGCTCATGCCGACGGGCGGCGGCAAGTCGCTCTGCTTCCAGGTCCCCGCGCTCTGCCGCGAGGGGCTGGCCATCGTCGTCTCGCCCCTCATCGCCCTCATGGAGGACCAGGTCGCGGCCCTGCGCCAGCAGGGCGTGGCCGCCGCCGCCCTGCATTCCGAGCTGGAGGAGCCCGAGCGCCGGGAGGTCTGGCGCGGCATCAACGAGGGCACCCTCAAGCTCCTCTACATCAGCCCCGAGCGGCTCGGCATGGACGGCATGCTGGAGCGGCTGGCCCAGCGCGACATCGCCCTTTTCGCGGTGGACGAGGCGCATTGCATCAGCCAGTGGGGGCATCACTTCCGGCCGGAATACCGCGCGCTCAGCTTTCTCCGCTCCGGCTTCCCCGAGGTGCCGCGCCTCGCGCTGACCGCGACCGCCGATGCGCGCACCGTGGACGATATCCGAGCCCAGCTGGGCCTGGAGGACACTCCCGTCTTCCGCGCCTCCTTCGATCGGGCCAACATCCACCTCGCCGCCGCCCCGCGCGAGCAGGAGCGCAGCCAGATCCGCGCCTTCCTGCGCGACGCCTCGGACGGGCGGGGCGCCGGCATCGTCTATTGCGGCACCCGGGCGCGGGCCGAGCAGACCGCCGACTGGCTGCGCGCCGACGGGCACGACGCCATGCCCTTCCACGCCGGCATGCCGTCAGAGGACAAGCGCGACGCGCATCGCCGCTTCGCCCGGGGGGACGCGGTGGTCATGTGCGCGACCATCGCCTTCGGCATGGGCATCGACCGGCCGGACGTGCGCTTCGTGGCGCATCTCTCGCTGCCTCAGGGGCCGGAGGGCTGGTACCAGGAGATCGGCCGCGCCGGCCGCGACGGCCTGCCCGCGCGCACCCTCCTGCTCTATGGCGCGGGTGACATCGCCCTGGCGCGCCACCGCATCCAGCAGAGCCCTGCCTCGGACGACCAGAAGCGCATCG
Organism: Roseococcus sp. SYP-B2431; assembly: GCF_004336745.1. Lineage (GTDB taxonomy): Bacteria > Pseudomonadota > Alphaproteobacteria > Acetobacterales > Acetobacteraceae > Roseococcus. The sequence continues at coordinate 217,121 of NZ_SJXD01000027.1, read as the reverse complement.
AGCGCGCGCGGCTCGAGGCCATGGTCGGCATCGCCGAGGCCGGCACCTGCCGCCGCCGCGTGCTGCTGCGCTGCTTCGGCGAGGACCTGGCCGCGGATTGCGGGAATTGCGACGTCTGCGCCGCGCCGCCCAGCCTCTACGACGGCAGCGTCGCGGCCCAGAAGCTGCTTTCGGCCGCGCTGCGCACGGGCAGCCGCTTCGGCCTCGGCCACCTGGTGGACGTGCTGCGCGGCCGGCTCACCGACAAGGTCGCGCAGTTCGGCCACGACAAGCTGCCGACCTATGGCGTGGGCAAGGACGTGCCTGAAGGGGCCTGGCGCGGCGTGGTGCGGCAGCTGGTGGCCCAGGGCGCGCTGGATATCGCGGTCGAGAACCATGGCGAGCTGGTGCCGACGGAGGCCGCGCGGCCGGTGCTGCGGGGCGAGACCAAGGTCATGCTGCGCGAGGAGGTGATGCGCCCGCGCAGCCAGCGGGCGAGCCGCGAGAGCCCGCAGACGGGCTCCGACGATCCGCTCTTCGGCGCGCTGCGCGAGTGGCGCAAGGCGGAGGCCCGGGCGCAGCAGGTGCCGGCCTATGTCATCTTCCATGACGCGACGCTGGCGGAGATCGCCGCGCGCCGGCCGGCGAGCCTGGGCGAGCTGCGCGAGGTTCCCGGCGTCGGGGAGAGCAAGCTGCAGCGCTACGGGGAGGCCGTGCTGACGGCCCTGGCTGCCGCTTGAGGCGCGCCCCCGGCCTCAGCTCCCTACGCCAGCCGCCGCCGAACCTGCCCGGGCTCGGGCGCTGCTGACGGTCGGCGCTCTGGAGGAGGATGCGGCCAGGCCGCCAAGGCGGCCTTCCAGCTTTTCGAGAGCGAGAACCACGGCTCGGTCCTGCCCGGCGCGATCAGCCGCGCCCTGCGCTTCGCCGGCTGACTTCACCGCGTCTCGGCGAGCTCTCCTCCTGCGATCACGAGATGGCGGTCGTGGTGCTCCGCCACGGCCGGGCGGTGCGCGATGGAGAGGATGGCCGTGCCCGGCAGCCGTTCCTTCAGCAATTCGTAGAGCCGCCGCTCCGCCGCCGGGTCGAGGCTGGCCGTCGCCTCGTCCAGGAACAGCCATTTCGGCTTGTGCAGCAGCGCCCGGGCGAGGGCCACGCGCTGCTGCTCGCCGCCCGAGAGCTGCTGCGCCCAGCTCTCCTCGGCATCGAGGCGCGGCGCGAGATGCGCGAGCCCGACCTCCTGCAGCACCGCCTGGATTTCCGCCTCGGTGAAGCGGCCGTCCGGGGCGGGATAGGCGAGCGCGCGGCGCAGCGTGCCGAGCGGCAGGTAGGGCCGCTGCGGGAGGAAGAAGGGCGCCTCGCCTGCCGGGAAGCTCACGCGGCCGCGGCCGAAGGGCCAGATGCCGGCGATGGCCCGAAAGACCGTGGACTTGCCGCTGCCGGACGCGCCGGTCAGCACGGCGCGATCGCCGGGCTTCAGCTCCAGAGCGCCGTCCGCCAGCAGCACGCGGCCGTCGGGCAGGGTCAGGTGCAGGTCGTCCACGCGGACGGAATCCGTGGCGCCCCGGCCGGCCTGCACGCCCTCGCCCCGCTCGGCCGCCGCATGCGCCGTGTCGATGGCGTCGCGGAAGCCGGTGAGGCGCGCCACCGTCGCGCGCCACTGGGTCAGCTCGGAATAATTGTCCACGAACCAGGAGAGCGCCGTCTGCACCTCGCCGAAGGCCTGCGCCGTCTGCGTCAGCCCGCCCAGCGGGATGGCGCCGGAGAAGAAGCGCGGCGCCGCGACGACGAAGGGGAAGACCGTCGCCACCTGGGCATAGCCCGAGGTGAAGAAGGTCAGCCGCTTGGTGGCCACCATCAGCGCCCACCAATTGCCGATGACCGCGTGGAAGCGGCCGGAGAGGGTGGCCTTCTCCTCCGCCTCGCCGCGATGCAGCGCGATGCCCTCGGCATTCTCGCGGAAGCGCACGAGCGCGTAGCGGAAGTCGGCCTCCACCTTCTGCTGCTGCACGTTCAGCCGGATCAGCGGACGGCCCACCAGATGCGCGAGCCAGGTGCCCACCACGGCGTAGATCAGCGCGACCCAGACCATGTAGCCGGGGATATCGATGCCCAGGATCGTGGCCGGTCCCGACAGCGTCCAGAGCACGAAGAGGAAGGAGAAGAGCGTCACCACCGTGCGCATCAGCCCAAGGCCCAGCACCAGCGAGGAATCCACGAAGAGCTTGGCGTCCTCGGCGAGGCGCTGGTCGGGGTTGTCCGTCCCGCGATCCGTCAGCGCGATGCGGTAATAGGCCCGCTTCTCCAGCCAGCCGGCGAGCATCGTCTCGGTGATCCAGCGCCGCCAGCGGATCTGCAGCGCCTGGCGCAGGTACAGCGCATAGACCGCGATGAGGATGTAGAGGGTCGCGATCCAGGCGAAGCCCGGCATCAGCCCGCTGTCCGTCTCCTGCCAGGTGAAGAGCAGGTGGAAGAAGGCGGCGGAATCGCGGGCTTCGAGCGTGTTGAAGAACTCGCGGTTCCAATAGGAGAGCAGCACCGTCATCGCCACCAGCGAGAGGTTCAGCACGATGACGACGGCGAGCAGGCCGCGCGCCTTCCAGCGCTCCTCGCTGTGCCAGTAGGGAAGGGCGAGCGAGAGCGCCTCGCGGATGGCTTTCATGGCTGTACTCCGAGATGGGCCAGGCGCGCCGCCAGGGCTTCGGCGGCAGCCATGTCGCCCGCGAGGCGGAGGCACCGCAGCGCGAGCCGCGCGGCGGGAAGCAGCTCCGGCCCCACCTCGTCGAGCTCGGCGGGATCGCCGCCGCCCAGGCCGATCAAGGCGAGGCGCAGCTCGCGGTTCTCCGGCTCCAGGCGGCAGGCCTGGGCCATGAGGTTTCGGGCGGTCTCGCGATCGCCTCGGGCGAGCGCCTCGTCCGAGACCGCGCAGAAGGCTTCCGCGCCGTTGAGCGGGAGCCGCGCGCCGGGCGGCGGCTTGTGCAGCTCGTGCATCCCCATGTCGGCCGCATGGACCAGGGCGGCGCGCATGTCGGGCGAGGGCGGCGCATCGGCCCAGGCGCGCATGACCCGCCGGAACGACCGATGGGCATCGGTGAGGGACATGCTGCGGAGCATGGCGGCCTCGTTGACCCGGTAGGCATAGAGCGTCTCGGGCAGGCATTCGATCCGGCGCCCGGCGGTCGCGGCGCGCAGCAGGAACTCCCAGTCCTCGAAGGAGGCGCGGTCGGTGCTGAAGGCGCCAAGCTGCTCGAAGACGTCCCGGCGGACGAGGAAATTGGCGTCGCCGAAGGGGTTGGCGAAGAAGCCGAGGGGAACCGGGCCGCCGAGCGGGATCCAGTGGTTCGGCATCTCCGGGATACGATCCGGCCCCGCGCCCCGGCCGGCGAAGAAATAGAATTGGCTGGTCAGGATCTCGGCATCCGAATGGCGTGCCGCGCGGACGAAGCTCTCCACCTCGTCCGGCCGCGCCAGGTTGTCGTCGTCCATGAAGAGGAGGAATTCCCCGCGCGCGGCCGCCGCGGCGCGGTTGCGCGTGGCCCCGAGATAGAGGTTCTCCGGATTCCGGAGCAGCTGCCAGCCGCGCGCGGCGAAGCGCGGCTCCAGGCTGTCGAGGAAGGACCGGGCCGCCGGGTCGGTGCTGGCATCGTCCACCAGCACCAGCTCGACCCTCGGATAGGTCTGGGCCTCCACGGAGGCGATGGCCTCGGCCAGCAGCCCATGCCGGTTGAAGGTGGCCATGCAGATGGAGACGAGCGGCGGCTCGCCGGCCGGCTCCGGCCTCGCCGCGGCGAGCGGCGCCTGGTGCAGCGCGAGCCAGTTCTCGCGATTGGCGCCGAGGTCGAAGGCCGGCCGGGCCCCCGGGGCGCCGTCGCGCAGCGTCCGGACCAGGAGCGCGGCCAGGTCGTCGGCGGTGCGGCGATAGAGCACCCGGCCGCGATCCTCCTCCGCCACGAGCTCGGCGACGCCGCCGCAATCGGCGGCCAGGAAGGGGATGCCGGCGGCAAGGCACTCCAGCACCGTATAGGGCGAGTTCTCCATGATGGAGGCGATGACGGCGATCCGGCCCGGCGCGGCCAGGAAATCCCGGGCACCGAGGACGTCGAGGTCGTTGCGCACGGCCCAAGGGAAGTTCCACGCCTGGGCGGCGCGCCCGATGTAGCGAAGCGCGCTCTCGTTCCCCATCTCGCCCACCTTGCCCAGGAAGGTGACGCGCCGGGGCGGGGCGCCGGCGGTGATCATGAGGCCGATCGCCTGGCAGAACAGCGCGAGGCCCTTCCGCTCCTCCAACCGCCCGAAGAACACGAGTTCGCCGACCGGGCCGCGTGTCGGCTCGCGGCACGCGAAACCGGCCGGCAGGAGGTTGGGGAGCACGATCGCGCGCTCCGGCAGCCGCCATCCCGCCTCGCGGACCCAGTCCAGCATGTAGCGGCTGGGCGAGATCACGAGGTCCGCGCCCTCGGCCGAGCCGCGCTCCAGCCAGGCGCGCTCGAGCTCGCCATGGCCCGTCGCGAAACGATGCGAGTATTCGCGGTGCCACTCGCTGGGCGAGTGGAGCTGGCAGATCAGCGCCGTGTCGCGGAAGGCCAGCCCCTGGCGGCGGGCCTTGACCAGGAAATGCCCGATGCCGCGCCATTCGTGGAAGTGGATGGCGTCGAAATCCCGCCGCTTCAGCCAGTGATAGGCGGCGAGCGCCAGCCGCTTGTCCTCGCCGCGCGCATAGAGGCATTCGAGGCGGATGCCCCGCCCGGCATAGTGGCGGACCCAGTGCGACAGAGGGGCGGTCTCGGTATGGTCGGCCGGATAGGCCAGGGTGACGTCATGCCCCGCCGCCGCCAGCGCTTCCGCCAGGGAGGTGAAGGCCGTGCCGATCCCGCCATTGTGGATCGGCCCCAGCATGTCCAGCGAGAGCAGGCAGATCCTCACCGCCGCCGGGCCACCAGGACGGTCCCCCGGCGCCCGCGCCGCCGGAACCCCACGCGGTCGAGCCAGTATTCCGCCTCGCCCGGCGCGTCCTCCAGCATGAGTTCGCCTGCCCCGGTCGCCGCGAGGGCGCGCAGGCGCGCCAGCGGATCGGGGTTGGCGCCGAGGCTCCGGAAATCCACCACGAGGTCCAGCGGGCCGGCGCGTTGGGCGATGTCGCCCTCGTCGAGTGCCGCTCTCATCCACCAGTCGGCCGGCCGGTCGCAATCGAGGTAATAGGTCTGCGGTCCGCGCTCGCCGGCGGGCGGGCGTTCCAGCAAGGGGGTTGCGACCTCCATCAGCCCCCAGCGCAGGGCCTCGTCCCGTAGCATGGCATCGGCATGGCGCGGCGGGTCCGGAGCGGCGACGAGGGCGGAGGCCGCCCCCTGCTGGAGCAGAGCGAGGCAGGCCCGGGCCAGGCGCGCGGGGGCGTCGCCGGTCAGCAAGCAGCGGCGGCCCGGGGCGAGGCCGAGCGCCACGGCGAGAAGGGCGTCGCCGGCGGCCGGATCGGGGAGCCGGAAGGGCGCCGGGACGGGCAGGGGGCTCTCGACGGGAGCGGGAACAGGGTCGATCGGCGCTGGCGGCGCCTGGCGGCGGAACAGGTCGCGCAGCCGCGTCATTCCGTCGTCCCGGCAGGGCGGCGCAGCCGGATGACGCCGCGCATGGCCTCGGCGGGCACCGGCTTTCCCTTGCGCAGGATCTCGATCCGGCCGGCCGCCGCGAGCCGCGCCGCCGCCTGCCGCACGGGGCCGAGCAGCGGGCGCCAATCCTCCGGCGCCAGCCCCTGCGCGACCTCGGAGGGGGTGATCGAGGCGCCCGCCCCGGCCGCCGCGGTGCGGGCCAGGATCTCGGCCTCGACCGCCTCGCGGCTCACGCCCATGCGGCACCTCCCGGCGAGGCGGGAGCGATCGGGACGGCGAGGGACGAGGCGGCCTGCATCCGCCCATCAATGGCACCTCCGGGGGCTGGCGCAAGATGCTCATGCGCGGCCCGCCGGAAAGGGACCGGGGCGTGGTGTCCGGCGCGCCGCGCCGGCCGCCCCTCCGCCTTGCCCTTTCGCCTCTCCCGCCGTATCCGCGAGGGAACCTCCGGAAGGACCAGCTCATGCCCGCCATCGCCGACATCATCGCCCGCGAAGTGCTCGACAGCCGGGGCAACCCGACCGTGGAGGCGGAGGTGATCCTGGACGACGGCTCGCGCGGCCGCGCTATCGTTCCCTCGGGCGCCTCGACCGGCGCTCACGAGGCCGTCGAGCTGCGCGACGGCGACAAGTCGCGCTACGGCGGCAAGGGCGTGACCAAGGCGGTCGCCAATGTGGAAGGCGAGATCTTCGATGCCATCGGCGGGCTCGAGGCCACCGACCAGGTGAAGATCGACAGCCTCATGATCGAGCTGGACGGCACGCCCAACAAGGCGCGGCTCGGCGCCAATGCGATCCTCGCTGTCAGCCTGGCCGTCGCCAAGGCCGCGGCCCAGGCGCATGGCCAGCCGCTCTACCGTTATGTCGGCGGGACCTCGGCGCGCACCCTGCCGGTGCCGATGATGAACATCATCAACGGCGGCGCGCATGCCGACAATCCGATCGACATCCAGGAATTCATGATCCTGCCGGTCGCCGCCGGCACCCTGGCGGATGCGGTGCGCGTCGGCTCCGAGTGCTTCCACGCCCTGCGAAAGGCGCTGCACGATGCGGGCCACAACACCAATGTCGGCGACGAGGGCGGCTTCGCGCCGAACATCGGCAGCGCCGAGGAGGCGCTGGCCTTCATCTCCAAGGCCTGCGAGGCCGCCGGCCACCGGCCCGGCGAGGATGTGATGCTCGGCCTCGACTGCGCCGCCAGCGAGTTCTTCAAGGACGGCAAGTACGTCATGGCGGGAGAGGGCAAGACGCTCGACGCCGGCGGCATGGTCGACTACCTGGCCGGGCTCTGCGCGAAATTCCCCATCATCTCGATCGAGGACGGCTGCGCTGAGGACGACTGGGCGGGCTGGAAGCTCTTGACGGAAAGGCTCGGCGGCAAGGTCCAGCTGGTCGGCGACGACCTGTTCTGCACGAATCCGGAGCTGCTGCGGAAGGGCATCGAGGCGGGCGTGGCGAACTCCATCCTGGTGAAGGTCAACCAGATCGGCTCGCTAACCGAGGCGCTGGAGGCGGTCGAGATCGCCCATCGCGCCGGCTATACGGCGGTGATGAGTCACCGTTCGGGCGAGAGCGAGGACAACACCATCGCCGACCTCGCGGTGGCCACCAATTGCGGGCAGATCAAGACGGGCTCGCTGAGCCGCTCGGACCGGCTGGCCAAGTACAATCAGCTCATCCGCATCGAACAGGATCTGGGCCCGGCCGGACGCTATGCCGGTCGGACCGTCGTGAAGCGCTGAGGCACGACGCTTCCGAATATTGGAATCCTACGGGAATCCCAGGACAATTTCCTGCGCTGGCTCAGCTTTCCCCTTGCCAGCGGGAAGTCTTAATGATTCTTTGACGGGGCGGGCCCGGGGGGGCTGGCTGCGCGTTTGGGGGATCAATGGGTTTCGGGCGGGCACTCATCCGCGGCGTGAAGTTCCTGGCGGCGCCGGTCATCCTGGCGAGCGTCGCGGCCTTCTTCGTCTGGCACGCCTCGCATGGCGATCGCGGGCTCATTGCGCGCGAGCATCGTATCGCCGAGATCTCGGCCGCTCGGGGCGAGCTGCAGCGGGCGACCGCGGAGCGCGAGGCGGCCGAGCGGCGGGTCAATGCCATGCGCGGCGACCGGCTGGACCGGGACCAGCTCGAGGAGCGGGCGCGGGCCATGCTGAACCTCACCAACCGCGACGAGATCGTCATCCCCTATCCGCCGGGGCAACGGCTGTTCTGAGAGCGGCCCGGCCTCTTCATTCCAGGAAAATCAGCGCTATGGGCGCGGCCGAGGGCGAGCCCGAACGGCCCTGCTCCCGCTGGTCGGCGCCAGAGCCGCGGCGCCATCGTATGGGGGAGCCGCTTCCCCTGCCAGATCAGCGCTCTAGCAACAATGTTGCGCCGCAACATAAGAATATTGCGTGAACCGGAATCCAGTTAAAGTGAATATTGCATTGCAATAGTTGGATTTTCCGGCGGAGGTCCCGCCTTGCGAAGGTTGCAAGGCCAGCCTAACTGTGGCGGACCCCCGAGGGAGACGTCCATGCTCGAAGCCCCGTCCAAGCGCCGCGCCAAGGGCGCCGCGAAGGAAAAGGAAATGCAGATGGGGCACAACGCCCTGTTGCGCGCCTATCGGGACATGCTCCTGATCCGACGCTTTGAGGAGAAGGCGGGCCAGCTCTACGGGATGGGCCTCATCGGCGGCTTCTGCCACCTCTATATCGGCCAGGAGGCCGTGGTGGTCGGCATGCAGGCCTCGCTTCAGCCCGGCGACGAGGTCATCACCTCCTACCGCGACCACGGGCATATGCTGGCCACCGGCATGGAGGCCCGCGGCGTCATGGCCGAGCTCACGGGCCGCATCGGCGGCTATTCGAAGGGCAAGGGCGGCTCGATGCACATGTTCAGCCGTGAGAAGGGCTTCTTCGGCGGCCATGGCATCGTGGGCGCGCAGGTCAGCCTCGGCGTCGGCCTCGCCTTCTCCAACTGGTACCGCGAGGACGGCAAGGTCGCGGTCGCATATTTCGGCGAGGGCGCGTCCAACCAGGGCCAAGTCTATGAGAGCCTGAACCTCGCCGCGCTGTTCAAGCTGCCCTGCATCTTCGTCATCGAGAACAACAAGTACGGCATGGGCACGAGCGTCGAGCGAGCCTCCGCCAGCGCCGATCTGTCGAAGAACGGCGCGCCCTGGGGCATTCCCGGCGAGCAGGTCGACGGCATGAACGTGCAGACCGTCTTCGAGGCCTCGCAGCGCGCGGTCGCGCATTGCCGCGCCGGCAATGGCCCGTACCTGCTGGAGATGAAGACCTACCGCTACCGCGGCCACTCCATGTCCGACCCCGCGAAGTACCGCACGCGCGAGGAGGTGCAGAAGATGCGCGAGCAGCACGACTGCATCGAGACCGCGCGCACGCAGCTCATGGAGCAGAACGTCACCGAGGCCGACCTGAAGGCCATCGACGACGAGGTGAAGGCGATCGTGACCGACGCCGCCGATTTCGCGCAGGCCTCGCCGGAGCCGGACGAGAGCGAACTCTGGACCGACATCCTCCTGGAGACGAAGTAAGATGGGCGTCGAGATCCTGATGCCGGCGCTGTCGCCCACCATGACGGAGGGCAAGCTGGCCCGCTGGCTCAAGAAGGAAGGCGATGCGGTGAAGTCCGGCGACGTGATCGCCGAGATCGAGACCGACAAGGCGACCATGGAGGTCGAGGCCGTCGACGAGGGCACGATCACGAAGATCGTCGTGCCCGAGGGCACCGAGAACGTCGCGGTGAACTCGCCGATCGCGGAGCTCGATGGCGGCGCCGGCGGCGGCAAGGCCGCGGCGAAGCCGGCCGAGGAGGCGGCCACCCGCGAGGTGGCCGCGCCCCTGCCCAAGGCCGAGGACCATGCCGAGGTCGCGGCCAAGCCGCACCCGACCATCGCCGCGGCGCCGGTCTCGGTAGCGCCCGAGAAGGACTGGGGCCCGACCAAGCCCACGACCGTCCGCGAGGCGCTGCGCGACGCGATGGCGCTGGAGATGCGGGCCGACAAGGACGTCTTCCTCATGGGCGAGGAGGTCGCGCAGTATCAGGGCGCCTACAAGATCAGCCAGGGCCTGCTGGACGAGTTCGGGCCGAAGCGGGTGATCGACATGCCCATCACCGAGCACGGCTTCACCGGCATGGCCGTGGGCGCCGCCTTCAACGGCCTGAAGCCCATCGTCGAATACATGACCTTCAACTTCTCGATGCAGGCCATCGACCACATCATCAACTCGGCGGCCAAGACGCTCTACATGTCCGGCGGCCAGCTGGGCTGCCCGATCGTCTTCCGCGGCGCCAATGGCGCGGCCTCGCGCGTCGCGGCCCAGCACAGCCAGTGCTTTGCGAGCTGGTACGCGCATTGCCCGGGGCTGAAGGTCGTGGCCCCCTGGTCCTCCGCCGACGCCAAGGGCCTGCTGCGCGCCGCCATCCGCGACCCGAACCCGGTCATCTTCCTCGAGAACGAGATCCTCTACGGCCACAGCTTCGACTGCCCGACCGACGAGGAGTTCGTCCTGCCCATCGGCAAAGCCAAGGTGGAGCGCGAGGGCACGGATGTCACCATCGTCGCCTTCTCGATCATGGTGGGCCTGGCGATGCAGGCGGCCGATGCCCTGGCCGAGAAGGGCATCAGCGCCGAGGTCATCAACCTCCGAACCATCCGCCCGCTCGACATCGAGACCATCGTCGCGAGCGTGAAGAAGACCAATCGCGTGGTGACGCTGGAGGAGGGCTGGCCCTTCGCCGGCATCGGCGCCGAGATCGCGATGCAGATCGTCGAGAACTGCTTCGACGACCTCGACGCGCCGCCGGTGCGCGTGCATGGGCTCGACATCCCGATGCCCTATGCGGCCAATCTCGAGAAGCTGGCCCTGCCGCGGCTGGAACAGGTGGTCGATGCCGTCCACTCCGTGACGTACCGCTGAGGGAGCGAGAGACATGGCCACCGATATCCTGATGCCCGCCCTCTCGCCGACCATGACGGAGGGAACGCTGGCCCGCTGGCTCAAGGCCGAGGGCGACAAGGTGAAGTCCGGCGACGTCATCGCCGAGATCGAGACCGACAAGGCAACCATGGAAGTGGAAGCCGTGGACGAGGGCATCCTCGGCAAGATCGTTGTGCCCGCCGGCACCGAGGGCGTGAAGGTGAACGCCGTCATCGCCGTGCTGGTCGAGCCGGGCGAGAGCGCGCCGAGCGGCGAGGCGAAGGCCGCCCCCGCCCCGGCGCCCAAGCCGGCGGAGAAGCCCCCCGAGGCGCCGAAGGCCGCGGAAGTCCCGAAGCCGGCCGCCGCGCCCGCTCCGGCGTCGCATGGCGACCGCGTGGCCGCCTCGCCGCTCGCCAAGCGCATGGCGCAGCAGGCCGGGCTGGACCTTTCGAAGGTCGAGGGCTCGGGCCCGCAGGGCCGCATCGTGAAGTCCGACATCGAGGCCGCGATGAAGGGCGGCGCCCCGGCGCCGGCTCCCGCCGCGACCACGGCCCCGGCCGCAGCCCCCGCGCCGAAGGCCGCCGCCGCGCCGGCGCCCATCCTGGGCGCCACCACGGCGCATCCGAACAGCTCGATGCGCAAGGTGATCGCGCGCCGCCTCTCGGAGAGCAAGGCGACCATCCCGCACTTCTACGTGGCGGCGGATATCGAGATCGACGCGCTGCTGGAGTTGCGCGCCAAGCTCAACGCCCGCAGCCCGAAGGACGGTCCCGGCGCCTTCAAGCTGTCGGTCAACGACCTCGTCATCAAGGCCGCCGCCGTCACGCTGAAGCGCATCCCGGCCGTGAACGCGGCCTGGACCGAGGAGGCGATCCTCCGCTTCAACGAGGTGGACATCAGCGTCGCGGTCTCGATCCCGGACGGGCTCATCACGCCGATCGTGCGCAATGCCGACACCAAGGGCCTGGCCGCGATCAGCAACGAGATGAAGGACCTGGGCGCGCGGGCGAAGTCGGGCAAGCTGAAGCCCGAGGAGTTCCAGGGCGGCGGCTTCAGCATCTCCAACATGGGGATGTACGGCGTCTCCTTCTTCTCGGCGATCATCAATCCGCCGCAGGCCGGCATCCTCGCCGTGGGCGCGGGCCAGAAGCGGCCGGTGGTGAAGAACGGCGAGCTCGCGGTCGCGGCCGTGATGACCTGCCAGCTCAGCGTGGACCATCGCGTGATCGACGGCGCGCTCGCCGCGGAATGGCTGCAGGAATTCAAGGCCATTGTGGAAGAGCCGCTGAGCCTGATGCTCTGATCTCGTGAGCGCCGCCTTCATCTGGCGCGAGACCAGGCCGGCGGATGTCGCGGACATCCACCGGCTGCTGCGCGGGCTGGCGGTCTACGAGAAGATCGAGCACGAGTTCACGGCGACGCCCGAGCAGCTTCGCGAGGCACTCTTCGGCAAGCGCCCGCTGGCCGAGGCGATGCTGGCGGAGGTGGAGGGGCGGCCCGTCGCGATCTGCCTCTGGTACCGCACCTTCTCGAGCTTCGCGGGCAAGGCGGAGCTCTGGATCGAAGATGTCTTCGTCGAGCCCGAGTACCGCAAGCAGGGCATCGCGCGGGCGGCGTTCCGCCTCGTCGCGCAACGCGCGCTGGACGAGGGCTGCGCCGCCATCGGCTGGAACGTGCTCGACTGGAATACGCCTGCCATCGCGGCCTATCGCGCGATGGGCGCCGTCGGGCGCGAGGAATGGACGGATCAGCGCGTCTCGGGGGCCGCCCTCGTCGCGCTCGCAGGAAGGGGCTGAGGCATGGCCGACAATTACGATCTCGTGGTGGTGGGCTCCGGCCCCGGCGGCTATGTCGCGGCGATCCGCGCGGCGCAGCTCAAGATGAAGGTGGCCATTGTCGAGCGCGAGCATCTGGGCGGCATCTGCCTCAACTGGGGCTGCATCCCGGCCAAGACGCTGCTGCGCTCCTCGGAGATCTTCCACCTGCTCAACACGCTCGACCAATACGGGCTGAGCGCGGAGAAGGTGAATTTCGACATCGGCAAGATCGTGAAGCGCAGCCGCGGCGTGGCGGCGCAGCTCTCGGGCGGCGTGAAGTTCCTGATGAAGAAGAACGGCATCACCGTGATCGACGGCGCCGGCCGGCTGGACGGCCCCGGCAAGGTGGGGGTGGAGAAGGACGGCAAGAAGGTCGCGGACCTTGCGGCCAAGAACATCCTCCTCGCCACCGGGGCGCGCGCCCGCGTGCTGCCGGGCATGGAGCCGGACGGCAAGTTCATCTGGACCTACAAGGAGGCGCTGGTCGCGGACACGGTGCCGAAGCGCCTGATCGTGATCGGCTCGGGCGCCATCGGCGTCGAATTCGCCAGCTTCTTCCGCGACCTGGGCAGCGAGGTCACGATCGTCGAGGCGCTGGACCGCGTCGTGCCGGTCGAGGATGCCGAGGTCTCCGCCTTCGTGAAGAAGTCCTTCGAGAAGCAGGGCATGAAGGTGCTCACCGGCGCCTCGGTGAAGGGCGTGAGGAAGGGCGCCTCCACCGTCACCGCGACGGTGGAGATCGGCGGAAAGACGCAGGAGATCGAGGCGGAGCGGCTGATCCTCGCGGTCGGCATCGTCGGCAATGTCGAGGGCATCGGGCTCGAGGGCACCAAGGTGAAGGTCGAGCGGACCCATGTCGTGGTCGACGGCTATGGCCGCACGGGCGAGCCCCATGTCTATGCCATCGGTGACCTGGCCGGCCCGCCCTGGCTGGCGCACAAGGCGAGCCACGAGGCCATCACCTGCGTCGAATTCATCGCCGGCCTGGATCCGCATCCCTTCGAGGCGACCAATATCCCCGGCTGCACCTATTGCCGCCCGCAGGTGGCCTCGGTGGGCCTCACCGAGGCCCGCGCCAGGGAACTCGGCCATGAGGTGAAGGTTGGCCGCTTTCCCTTCATCGGCAATGGCAAGGCCATCGCCCTCGGCGACACCGAGGGCTTCACCAAGACCGTCTTCGACGCGAAGACGGGCGAACTGCTGGGCGCGCATATGGTCGGGCCCGAGGTGACCGAGATGATCCAGGGCTACACCATCGCGCGCAGCCTGGAGACCACCGAGGCGGAGCTCATGCACACCGTCTTCCCGCATCCCACGGTGTCCGAGACGATGCACGAGGCGGTGCTGGATGCCTTCGGTCGCGTGATCCACATTTAGCCGCGATGGCCCGGCCGGCCTGGCCGGGCCGCAGGCGGGGATGCGAAACCGGCCGGCCGCGCTATATGTGAGGGATCATGGCCCGCATCGAGATCGACCATCGTCCTGCAGGGGGCAGCGTCAGGACGGGTGCCGAGCGGCACCCCGAGAAGGCGCACCGCCCCGACAACGCGATCCAGCGCAAGCCGGACTGGATCCGCGTGAAGGCGCCTACGCATCCGATCTATCACGAGACCCGCAAGCTGATGCGGGACAACAAGCTCGTGACCGTCTGCGAGGAGGCGGCCTGCCCGAATATCGGCGAGTGCTGGAGCCAGCGCCACGCCACCATGATGATCATGGGCGAGACCTGCACGCGCGCCTGCGCCTTCTGCAATGTCGCGACCGGGATGCCCAACCCGCTGGACCATGACGAGCCGCGCCGGGTGGGCGATGCCGTGGCAGCGCTCGGCCTGCGCCACGTGGTCATCACCAGCGTGGACCGCGACGACCTGCGCGACGGCGGCGCGCGCCATTTCGCCGAGACCATCGCCGCCATCCGCAATTCCGCGCCGGACACCACCATCGAGATCCTGACGCCCGACTTCCTCCGCAAGGAGGGCGCGCTGGAGGTGGTGGTGGCCGCCAGGCCGGACGTGTTCAACCACAATCTCGAGACCGTGCCGCGGCTCTATCCCGGCATCCGGCCAGGCGCGCGCTACTACCACTCGCTGCGGCTGCTGGACCGGGTGAAGCAGCTCGACCCCTCCATCTTCACCAAGTCGGGTGTCATGGTCGGGCTCGGCGAGGAGCGCATCGAGGTGCAGCAGGTGATGGAGGACATGCGCAGCGCCGATGTCGACTTCCTCACCATCGGCCAGTACCTCCAGCCCAGCGTGAAGCACGCGGCGGTGGCCCGCTTCGTCGATCCGGCGGAATTCGCCGACTATGCCAGCCTGGCGCGGGCCAAGGGCTTCCTGCTCGTCTCCGCCACGCCCCTGACGCGCAGCTCCTACCACGCCGACCGCGACTTCGCCGCGCTGCGAGCGGCGCGGGACAAGAGCCTGGCGGCCTGATGCCGACGCATGCCGAAAGGAAGATCCTCCGCTACACGCCGGAGCAGATCTTCCAGATGGTGGCCGACGTGCACCGCTATCCCGAATTCCTGCCCTGGTGCGTGGCCGCGCGGGTCCTGAGCCGCGACGAGACCAAGCTGGTCGCGGACCTGACCATCGGCTTCAAGATGTTCCGCGAGACGTTCCGCAGCGAGGTCACGCTGGAGCGTCCTCATCTGGTCGAGGTGAAGTATCTCGACGGCCCGTTCCGCTACCTGAACAACACCTGGCGCCTGACGCCCGTGCCCGGCGGGACCGAGGTCAACTTCTTCGTCGATTTCGAGTTCCGATCGAAGCTGCTGCAGGCCGTGATCGGGACGGTGTTCAACGAGGCCGTGCGCATGATGGTGCGGGCCTTCGAGCGGCGGGCGATGGCCCTGTACGGCCGGAATGCGGTGCTGCCCGTGTCGTCCACGCCCGCGCCGGTCGCCCCCCGCTAGCCCGGCAGGCTCCGGGGCGGCCACGGGCCGCCGTCGGCTCGCCGTGCTGGCCCGAAAGGAGTTGCCCATGGGTTACGTCCTCTTTGGCGACGCCGGTTCCGGCTCAGGCCCCGTCGAGATGGCGCTGGCCGAGATCGGCGCCGCGGTCGAGCTGCAGGAGGTGCCGCTGACGAAGGACGCGCAGCTGGCGGCGGAGTACCGCAAGCTCAACCCGATGGGGCGCATCCCGACGCTCGTCCTGCCCGACGGCACGGTGGTGACGGAATCGGCCGCGATCCTGGTCACGCTGGCCGACCGGCATCCCGAGGCCGGCCTGCTGCCGCCGGGCTCCGACAGCGCCCGCGCGGTCGCCTTGCGCTGGATGGCGCTGGTCGCGGGCGAGTTCTATCCGCATGTGACGCGCTACGACTATCCGGAGCGGTTCTCCGCCGACCCGTCCCATGCACCGGCCATCGCGGACCGGGCGAGGGAGATGGCGCGCGAAGTGTGGCGGCTGGTCGACCGGGAATGCGCACCCTCGCCCTTCGTGCTGGGCGACCGCTTCTCGGTGGCGGACATCTACCTGGCCGCGCTCTCGCGCTGGAACGAGGGTGCCCGATGGATGCCGGCGGAATGCCCGCGCGTTGAAGCCCTCGCGCGCGCGGTGGCCGGCCGCCCCCGCATTGCGCCGGTCTGGGCCAGGCACGTCAGACCTTAGCGGCTCCGGGGCAGCCGGACGTGGCCGCCCTCGAGTTAAAGGTGGATCAGCCCCGGCGCGAAGTAGCCCAGCATCATGAGCCCGAAGCCCACCAGGCCGAGCCCGCCCGCCAGCCAGATCAGCAGCCCCACCCCCGTGATGATGGACGCGGAGGCCACCACGATCGCCACCTGGTAGACGGCGCTGGAGTACTCGAACATGTGGTAGCGCTCCATGTTCCGGTCGCGCTTCGCTTCGGCCTCACGGGCGCGCGCGGTGAGTTCCCGGCGGCCTTCGCCCGTCGCGGGCTCGCTCTCCCAGCGGTTCACGGTGGCGGTCCAGCGCGACTGCTGCGCCTCGATGGCGGCGCGGTTGGCCTCGGTCTTGTCGAGCTCGGCCTGCTCGACGGCGGTGCGGAGCTGGGTCTGGCGGATGGTGCGGGCCTGGAAAAAGGACCAGAGGTTCGCGGCCTGGACGTTGTTGTTCAGCGCCTCGGTCTGCGAGGATTTGCCGCCGACCTCGGCCAGGGCGAGGAAAAGCGCCAGGACGGCGATGAGCAGCGCCACGCCCTTGTTCTCGGTGCTGTGCGGCGCCCCGTGTCCACCTGCCATTGCGAATCTGTCTCCCGCGCAATCCGGCGGCGAGATGCCACGGCGGCGGCGAGGGCGCCAGCGCGACAGATCCCGGCCCCGGCTGACGTCCGGAGAAAATCCTGCCAAGCTCGGCCCATGGTCCAAGCCCCCTCCCACAGCATGTCCTCCCACTCCTGGGCGCCGGCACGGCCCCCCGGAAACGCGCCGCCGGTGCGCATCAACCTCTATTCCGACACGCAGACACGCCCGACACCGGCGATGAAGGAAGCCATGATGCGCGCCGAGGTCGGCGACGAGCAGCATGGCGACGACCCCACCGTCTGGGAGCTCTGCGACCGCATGGCGGCGCTGACGGGGAAGGAGGCCGCGGTCTTCCTGCCATCCGGCACCATGTGCAACGTCATCGCCATCCTTACCCACTGCCAGAAGGGCGACGAGGTCATCGCGCATGAGACGGCGCATATCCTGGGCAGCGAGGGCGGGACGCATGCCGCGCTGACGGGCGCGCAGATCATGGGCCTCAAGGGCGCGCGCGGCATGTTCACCGCGGACGATCTGCGCGCCGCGATCCGCCCGAAGACGCGCTACACCCCGCCGCAGCGCCTGCTGGAGATCGAGCAGACGGCCAATATCGGCGGCGGCGCCATCTGGCCGCTGGCCACGCTGAACGAGCTCACGGACATCGCGCATGAGCAGGGCTGGGCCACCCATATGGACGGCGCCCGGCTGATGAACGCCTGCGTGGCCGCCGATATCGCGGCCGCCGACATGGTGGCGGGCTTCGACAGCGTCTGGCTCGACTTCACGAAGGGGCTGGGTGCGCCGCTGGGCGCCGTGCTCTGCGGCTCCAATGAGTTCATCGGCCAGGCCTGGCGCTGGAAGCAGCGGCTGGGCGGCTCGATGCGGCAGGGCGGCATCTGCGCCGCCGCCTGCATCCATGCGCTGGACCACCATATCGACCGCCTGGCCGACGACCACGCCAATGCCAAGTCCCTGGCGCGCGGCCTCGCGCAGATCGAGGGCGTGGTGGTGGACGATCCGGACACCAACCTGGTGTTCTTCGACATCAAGGCCACGGGCAAGACCGTGCCGCAGCTTCAGGAGACGCTGCGGCAGCAGGGCATCATGGTCAGCGGGCTGGGCGGCCGCGTGCGGGCCTGCCTGCACCTGGACGTGACGGCGGCGATGATCCCCGAGGCGGTCTCGGCCATTCGCGACGCGCTTGCCGCCTGATCCGGGGCGCCGGCGCCGGGGCCTCGTCGCGGACCGCACGGGCCGCGATGCGGAGGGGGTGGCGCGCGCGGCGCTGACCGAGGAGGGCTGGACGGTGCTGGCGGAGCGCGTCCGCACGCCGGCGGGCGAGCTGGACCTCGTGGCGGAGAAGGACGGGCTGCTGGCCTTCATCGAGGTGAAGGCGCGGCCGAGCCTCTATGAGGCGGCCTTCGCGCTGGCGCCGCGCCAGCAGGCCCGGCTGATGGCGGCGGCCGAGGCCTGGATGGCGACGCATCCCGACCATGGCGCGGCGGGGGTGCGGTTCGACCTCCTGCTGGTCGCGGCGGATGGCGTCTGCCGCCGCATCACCGATGTGCTTCGCCAGGGCTGAGCGCCCACCGGTTCAAGTCGCTTCGGAAGCAGCCGGTCGTTGCATGGAACGCGGCTGTATACAGATATATGCAATTCCGCCTTGAAATCTCCCGCGCTGCTGGCGCAACATCGGGAAAAGCTGCAGCGCCATCGGATCACCGCTGGCGCGTCGGCCAGGGGAGAGAATCGATGTTCACCAGACGCAACGCCCTCGGCGCGGGCGCCACGCTCGCCACGATACGGCCCGGTCGGGCACAGACCAGCCCGGTCCTGCGCATCGGGATCCTGGGCGACCAGTCCGGCGTGTACCGGGACCAGGGCGGCGCGGGCTCGCAGGCCTGCGTGCGTCAGGCGGTCGCGGAATATGCATCGCAGAACGGGCTGACCGTCGAGGTGGTCGCGGCCGACCATCAGAACCGGCCCGATGTCGGCCTCGCCCTGGCGCGGCAATGGTTCGACCAGGGCGTGGATGTGGTCACTGACATCCAGGGCTCGGCCATCGCGCTGGCGATCAACTCGCTGGTGCGCGAGCGCGACAAGGTGATGCTCCCCTGCAATGTCGGCATCTCGGACATCACGGGCCGTGCCTGCTCGCCGAACACGGTCCACTGGGCCTATGACACGCAGATGCTCACGCGCGTCGCGGCCGCCGCGATGCTGCGCCAGGGCGGGGATTCCTGGTTCGTCATCCGCGCGGATTATGCCTTCGGCCGCACCCTCTTCGACGAGGTGAGCGCGATGGTGACGAAGGGCGGCGGCCGCGTCGTCGGCAGCGTGGCCACGCCCTTTCCCAACACGGATTTCTCCTCGGCCATCCTCCAGGCGCAGGCCTCGCGCGCCAAGGTGGTCGCGCTGGCGCTCTCGGGCGACGATATGGTGAACGCGGTGAAGCAGGCGGCCGAATTCGGCCTGACGCGGCGCGGCCAGAAACTCGCTGCG
Source organism: Roseococcus sp. SYP-B2431 (assembly GCF_004336745.1). Classification (GTDB taxonomy): domain Bacteria; phylum Pseudomonadota; class Alphaproteobacteria; order Acetobacterales; family Acetobacteraceae; genus Roseococcus. The sequence goes on along the minus strand of NZ_SJXD01000027.1, from coordinate 198,095 downwards.
CTGCTGACCTTCATCAACAACATCGACGCGCTGGGCCTGCCGGCCGCCCAGGGCCTCGGCGTCGCCAGCAGCTTCTATTGGGACCTGAACGACCGCACGCGCGCCTTCTCGCGCCGCGTCCTGCAATCGGGCTTCAATCCGAACCTGCGGCCGAACATGTCCCAGGCCGGCACCTATTCGGCCGTGACGCACTACATGAAGGCGGTGAAGTCGCTCGGCGTGGCCGAGGCGAAGCGCTCCGGCCGCGCCGTGGTGGAGCGGATGAAGGCGATGCCGGTGGAGGACGACGTGCTGGGCCAGGCCACCATCCGCGCCGATGGCCGCGTGGTCAGCAACGCCTATCTCTTCGAGGTGAAGTCCCCGGCGGAATCGAGCGGGCAGTGGGACTACTACAAGCTGCTGGCCACGGTCTCGCCCGAGGATGCCTGGCGCCCGCTGAACGAGGGCGGCTGCCCCATGATCACCGGTTGAACAGAGCGGGAGGGGCATGCCCCTCCCATGCTCCCCTCACCGGATGGGCGGCACGTACATCAGCCCGCCACGGGTCCAGATGTTGTTCACCCCGCGCTGCAACCCGATCGGCGTGGCAGGGCCCAGATGGCGGTCGTAGATCTCGCCGTAATTCCCGAGCGCCTTGATGATGTTGTAGGCCCAGCGCCGGTCCAGCCCCATCATCGGCCCATGGTCGCCCGAGAGGCCCAGCAGCCGGCGGACGGAGGGATTCTGGCTATTCAGCATCTCGTCCACATTGGCCTGGGTGATGCCGAGCTCCTCCGCCTCCACCAGCGCGTAGAAGGACCAGCGCACGATATCCAGCCACTGGTCGTCGCCGTGGCGGACGGCGAGCGACAGCGGCTCCTTGCTGATGCGCTCCTCCAGCACGACGTGCTCGGCCGGGTTGGCGAGCGCGCTGCGGATGGCGGCGAGCTGGCTCGCATCCGTCGAATAGCTGTCGCAGCGGCCGGCGGCATAGGCGGCGCGGGCCTCGTCGTTGCGCTCGAAGATCACCGGGCGGTAACGGACATTGTTGGCGCGGGCCCAGTCGGCGAGGTTGAGTTCGCTGGTGGATCCGGCCGTGGAGCAGATCGCGGCGCCGTCCAACTCGCGCGCATTGCGGATATTCGCCGAGCGCCGCACGAGGAAGGACTGGCCGTCGTAGAAGTTCACGGCCGCGAAGTTCAGCGCGTTCGCGGTGTCGCGCGAATGCGTCCAGGTGAAGGCGCTGGTGACGATATCCACCGCGCCGGTCTGCACGATGGTCGGCCGCTGGCCTCCGGCCACGGGGATGAAGCGGACGCGACTGGCATCGCCGAAGACGGCGGCGGCGACGGCGCGGCAGGAGTCCGGGTCGAGCCCGCGATAGATGCCCTGGCTGTCCGGCGCGCCGAAGCCCGGCGTGCCGGGGCTCACGGCGCAATCCACGCTGCCCTTGGCGCGCACGGCGGCGAGGGTGGGGCCGGCCGCGACCTGCGCGTCGGCGAGGCCGGGCAGAAGAAGCCCGGCGATGAGAAGCAATCTGCGCATCCTGGAAATCTCCCGTTCTTGTCCGGAAGCCTGCGCAATTCCCGCGGTCGCGACCAGTCCCCTATTCGGCGGCCAGCGCCTGCGAGCCCGGCGGATCGTAGGCCCGGATGGGCGGCAGGTTGCCGTCGAAGCGCTCGACCTCGATGGAGGTGAGCTGCCCCGTGCAGCCCTGGGCGAGGCGCGATGTGCCGATGTCGCGCGTGAGCACGTTCGGATTGCCGTGGACGCAGAGCGGCGTGTCCGACGCGGCGTCGTCCGGGTCGTACCAGGCGCCGGTCGGCAGGTTCACGATGCCCGGCGCGACGTCCGTCGTGAGATGCGCCGTGGCGAGGCAGGCGCCGCGGGCGTTGAAGAGCCGGAGGATGTCGCCCTCGGCGATGCCGCGTGCGGCGGCATCGTCCGGATGCAGGCGCGCCACCTCGCGGCCGCGGCGCTTGGCGCCCTGGCTGGTGGCGCCGAAATCGAGCTGGGAGTGCAGCTTCGTGGCCGGCTGGTTCGCGATCAGGCGCAGCGGCGTCTCGGCATTGGGCACGTCGACAGGCTCGAGCCAGGTCGGGTGGCCCGGGCAGTCGGAATAGCCGAAGCTCGCGATGACCGGCGAGAAGACCTGGATGCGGCCGGATTCCGTGTGCAGTGCGTTGGCCTCCGGGTCCTCGCGGAAGGCGCGGAGCATGCCGCCGTCGTCGGGCGCGAAGGGGATCTCCAGCGGGCCGTCGCGCCACAGCGTCTCGAAATCGGGCGCCGGCTGGCCGAGCTTCTCCAGCGCCTCGCGTGCCGGTTCGTAGAGGAAGGCCAGCCATTCGCGCACGCCGCGGCCCTCGGTGAACGCGTCGCCACAGCCCAGCCGCTCGGCCAGCGCCGAGAAGATCGCGTAGTCGTCGCGCGCCTCGCCATAGGGCGCGGCGATGCGGTGCATGGGGACGATCAGCGGATCGGTCGGCTCGGCGCCGATATCCTCGCGCTCCATGGTCACGGTGGCGGGGAGCACGATGTCGGCATGGCGTGCGGTGGCGGTCCAGGCGCTCTCATGGACGACCAGCGTGTCCACATTCGCGAAGCCGCGGCGCAGGCGGTTGAGATCCTGGTGGTGATGGAAGGGATTGCCGCCGGCCCAGTAGACGAGCCGGATGTCGGCATAGGCGTATTCCTTGCCGTCATAGTCGAAGCGGCCGCCGGGATTGAGCAGCACGTCGGTGATGCGCGCGACGGGGATGAACTCGCGCACCGAGTTCCGGCCCTGGTTCAGCGCGGCGACCGGGGTCTTCACGTTGCGCCGTCCTGTATGGCCGAGCGCGCCCAGCGAATAATGGTAGCCGCCGCCCGGCAGGCCGAGCTGTCCCAGCGCCGCGGCGAGCACGAGGCCCATCCACACCGGCTGCTCGCCGAATTCCGCGCGCTGGAGGGAGTGCGCCACGGCGATCAGGCTGCGGCGTCCGGCGAGGCGGCGGGCCAGCGCGACGATGGTCTCCGCCGGCACGTCCGTGATGGCGGCGGCCCAGGCCGCATCCTTGGGCTGGCCGTCCGTCCCGCCCATCAGGTAGGGCTGGAACACCTCCCACCCGTCCGTGTAGCGCGCGAGGAAGGCCGCATCGTGCAGGCCCTCGGCGACCAGCGTGTGGGTGAGGGCGAGCATCAGCGCCGTGTCGGTGTTCGGGCGGATGGGGAGCCACTCCGCGCCCGCCTCGGCCGGCAGGTCGTCGCGCAACGGGCCGACGAGCACGAACTCCGCGCCGCGCTCGCGCGCCGCCCTCATGCAGCCGCGCTCGATGTGCCGGCTGATGCCGCCGCTCGCCACGGCGCTGTTCTTCAGCGCCATGCCGCCGAAGGAGAGGACGATCTCGCTGTGCTCGGCGATCGCCTCCCAGGTCACGTTGCGGCGGGAGATGGTCTCCATGGGGCCGACGATGCGCGGCAGGATCACGCCCGAGGCCCCGGCGCTGTAGGAATTCACCGAGCGCACATAGCCGCCCAGCGCCACGTTCAGGAAGCGATGGACCTGGCTCTGAGCGTGGTGGAAGCGCCCGGCGCTGGACCATCCGTAGGAGCCGCCGAAGACGGATTGCGGCCCGTGCCTCTCCTTCACCCGCTTCAGCTCGGCGGCGAGCAGGTCGAGCACCTGGTCCCATTCCATCGGGACGAGTTCGTCTCGGCCGCGCATGTCGCTGGGCCCCGGCCCGCGCTCCAGCCAGCCTCGCCGCACCATGGGCCGCGCGATGCGCGCGGGGTGCCGCAGCGCGGCCTCCATGTTGCCCAGGATGGGGCTCGGATCCGGGTCGCCCGGATGCGGGCGAAGCTCCAGGCGCCCCTCATGCCACCGCGCGGTGAAATTCCCCCAATGGGAGCTGTGCGGCAGGAAGGGGGGCGCTTCGGGCATTCGTTACTCCGGGAGGAAGTCGGGCACCGAAAAGTAGCGCTCGCCGGTGTCGTAGTTGAAGCCGAGAATCCGCGAGCCGGCCGGCAGCTCGGGAATCTTCTGCGCGATGGCGGCCAGCGTGGCGCCGGATGAAATGCCGACCAGCAGCGCCTCCTTCGTGGCCGAGCGCCGTGCGTAGTCCTTTGCGTCCTCGGCGGTGACCTGGATCACGCCGTCCAGCAGGTTCACGTCCAGGATGCCCGGCACGAAGCCGGCGCCGATGCCTTGGATCGGATGCGGCGAGGGCGCGCCGCCGGACAGCACCGGCGAGGCCGTCGGCTCGACCGCGAAGACCTTTAGCCTGGGCCAGGCCTGCTTCAGCACCCTGGCGCAGCCGGTGATGTGGCCGCCGGTGCCGACGCCGGTGATGAGCGCGTCCAGCCCTTCCGGAAAATCGGCCAGGATCTCCTGGGCCGTGGTCTTCTCATGGATCGCGACATTGGCGGCGTTCTCGAATTGCTGCGGCATCCAGGCGCCGGGGGTCTGCGCCACCAGCTCCTCGGCGCGGGCGATGGCGCCCTTCATGCCCTTCTCGCGGGGCGTGAGGTCGAAGCTGGCGCCATAGGCCTGCATGAGGCGGCGGCGCTCGATCGACATGCTCTCGGGCATGACGAGGACGAGCTTGTAGCCCTTCACCGCGGCGGCCATGGCGAGACCGATGCCGGTGTTGCCGGAGGTGGGCTCGACGATGGTGCCGCCAGGTTTCAGCGAGCCGTCCGCCTCGGCGGCGTCGACCATGGCGATGCCGATGCGGTCCTTGATGGAGCCGCCGGGGTTGGAGCGCTCGGACTTCACCCAGACTTCGGCGTCGGGGAAGAGGCGCCCGAGGCGGATATGCGGCGTGTTGCCGATCGTGGCGAGGACGTCGGTGGCCTTCATGAATCTCTCCCTGTTCTTGAGGGGGGGCTTTGCCCCCTCAAACTCCCCCACCAGGAAACACGTTCCCTGGACCCTCATCTGTACAAGGGTCCAGGGCCAAAAGCCCTGGCGGGGGTGAAGGGGGCGGAGCCCCCTTCGGCTAGTTGAGAACGCGCAACCCCTGTGCAAGATCCGCGATGAGATCCTTGGTGTCCTCGAGCCCGATATGCAGCCGGAGCATCGGCCCGCCGAAATCGCCCGACCCGGCCGTCCGCGTGATGAAGCCCGAGGTCGGCAGCGCCAGGCTCTCGAACCCGCCCCAGCTCGCGCCAATGCCGAAGAGCTGCAGCGCGTTCACGAAGCGGAACATTCCGCCCTGGTCGTATTGCGGATCGAGGATCACGCCGAAGAGGCTGCACCCGCCGGTGAAGTCGCGCTTGTAGAGGGCGTGCTGCGGATGCGAGGGCAGCGCCGGATGCAGCACGCGCTTCACCTGCGGCTGCTGCTCCAGCCAGGTGGCGACCTCCAGGCTGGCCGCCTCCTGCGCCTTGAGCCGCATCGCCATGGTGCGCACGCCGCGCAGCGCCAGCCAGCAATCGTCCGGCGAGGCATAGTGGCCCAGGGTGGAGGCGGCCGAGCGGATAGCCCGGTGGTCCTCCTCGGAGTTGGTGGTGATGCTGCCGAGCAGGATGTCCGAATGGCCGCCGACATACTTGGTCAGCGCCTGGATCGAAACGTCCACGCCATGCTCGAAGGGCTGGAAGTTGTGAATGCCCCAGGTGTTGTCCATCAGCACCTTACAGCCACGGGCATGCGCGGCGCGGGCCAGGACCGGCACGTCCTGCACCTCGAAGGTGTGGGAGCCCGGGCTCTCCAGGTAGACGACCTTGGTGTTGGGGCGGATGAGCGCGGCCATGCCCGCCTCGTCCACGCAGGGATCGTAGAAGGTGGTGTCGATCCCCCAGTCCTTCATGAGCGTGGTGGCGAAGTTGCGCGCCGGCCCATAGCAGCTGTCCGGGATGAGGCAGTGGTCGCCGTTCTTCAGATAGGCCGTCAGCGGCACGGTCACGGCGGCGAGGCCGGTGCCGACGATGGTGCAGCGCGTGCCGCCCTCGATGTCGGCGATGACGTCCTCCAGCGCGTAATGTGTGGGGCCGCCGGCGGTGCCGTAGGTCATGTATCGCTCGAAGCGCTTCGCCCCGCCGTCGCGGCGCGCCTCGGCATCGGGGTAGAGCACGGTGGAGCCGCGATGCACGGGCGGATTCACGAAGCCGTGGATCTTCACGCCCGCGCGGCCGCCATGGCTCATGCGCGTGGCGAAGCCGAGGTTCTTCTTGTGATCGCCGGAGTCTCTATCGTTTGGCATCAGGCGGTGACCTTCGGTGTTTCGGGGCGGCTCGCCCATTCGGTCCAGGAGCCGTCATAGACGGCGGGCTCGGGCAGCCCGGCGCGCAGCGCGCCCAGGGTGAGGATGCAGGCGGTGACGCCGGTGCCGCAGCTCGTCGCCAGCGGGCGCGATCCGTCGGCGCCGGCCAGGGCGAAGCGGGCCCGCAGCGCCGCCTCCGGCAGCATGGTGCCGTCGGCGGCGAAGAGCTCGTTGAAGGGGATGTTCGCAGCACCCGGCATGTGGCCGGAGGGCAGCCCGGGACGCGGCTCCGGCGCCGTGCCCTTGAACCGCCCGGCGGCGCGGGCGTCCAGGATCAGCCGGTCGCCATTCTCCAGGATTCGCTTCAGGTCGCCGATGCCGAGCACCCGGCCGGCGACCAAATCCGCGACGTAACCGGCGGAGGCTTCCGGCTCTTCCGCGCCGGACTGCACGGCGCGGCCCTCCCGCACCCATTTGGGCAGGCCGCCGTCGAGCACGGCGGCCTTCTCGTGCCCGAAGAGCCGCATGAGCCACCAGCCGCGGGCCGAGGATTGCAGCCCCTTCTGGTCGTAGAAGACGATCCGGCTGTTGTTGGACACGCCGAGCCGATCCATCAGCTTCTCGAAGCGCGCGGCGCTCGGGATCATGTGGGGCAGGGCGGCGTCGGGGTCGGCGACCTCGTCGATGTCGTAGAAGCGCGCGCCAGGGATGTGTGCTTCGAGGAACTTCTGACGCCCGTCGAAGGGCTCATTGGGGAGATACTTGGTGGTGTCGAAGACGATGAGGTCCGGCTTGCCGAGCTCGGCCGCCAGCCATTCCGTCGAGACGAGGTTGTCCATGAGCTATCCCTCCACCAGCACGAGGCTGATCCGGCGGTTCTGCCGCCCCTTGTTTTCCATCTTCGCCACTTCCACCCGGCCGATCTCGGCCGTGCTTTTCACATGCGTCCCGCCGCAGGGCTGCAGGTCCACTTGCGCCGCCTCGGTGCCGATGCGCACGAGCCGGATCCGCCCCGAGCCGCGCGGCGGCTGCACGGAGAGCGTGCGCACCAGGCCGGGATTGGCGTCGAGCTCCGCCTCGCTGATCCAGGTGTCGGAGATCGGGTGGTCGGCCGCGATGAGGGCATTCAGCCCCTCGGTCAGCGATTCCTTGGTCGGCGGCTCGGCCAGGTCGAAGTCGAGTCGCGACTTGTCGGCGCCGACCTGCCCGCCCGTGACGCCCGCGCCGGGGATCAGGCTGCAGAGCAGGTGCATGGCGCTGTGCATGCGCATGTGGCGGTGCCGGCGCTGCCAGTCGAGCGCGATGCGGACCTCGCTGCCGGGTGCGGGCAGGGCGGCGCCCTCCGGGAGGCGGTGCAGGACCGCCTCGCCTTCACCCTTCACGGCCTCCAGGATCGTCGCCTCGCCGCCCTCCCAGCGCATGTCGCCGGAATCGCCGGGCTGGCCTCCGGCGCGGGCATAGAAGACGGTGCGGTCGAGCACGACGCCCGATGCGTCGGCCGAGACGACGCGCGCCATCAGCTCGCGCAGATAGGAATCGGCCCGGTAGAGGACTTCGGTCATTCGCTGGTCCATTCGGTGCGCAGCCGCGCGTGGTTCTGGCGCAGCCAGAAGAGGCTGAGGGCGCAGGTGGCGTTGCGGATCTCGTTGGCGTCGAGCAGCGCGAAGGCACGCGCCGCGGGCACGATCAGGAGGCGGATGTCCTCCCCCTCATGCGCCAGCCCGTGGTTCCTCACGGCCTCCGGCTCCGGCAGTCGGGTGCGGCCGCAATGGAGGAACATCACCTCGTCGCAGCCGCCCTGCATGAGCATGTACTGCCCGATCCTCTCCACCCGGTCGGGCACAAGGCCGGCTTCCTCCTGCGTCTCGCGCCGGGCGGCGGCCTCCGGATCCTCGCCGGCCTCCAGCAGCCCGGCCACGCATTCCGTGTGGATCGGCGGCAGGCCGGCCGCGTGCACCGGCAGCCGGAACTGCTCGATGAGCGCGACCCGGTCCGACCAGGGATCGAAGGGCAGCATCGCGACGCCGTTTCCCCGGCGCCACAGCTCCCAGGTCAGCTCCGCCGAGCGGGCGCCGTCGAAGCGCTCATAGGTGAAGCGGACGCGCTGCACGGGGAAGCGGCCGCCCCAGACGACCTCGTCCGCGCGGATGTCGAGGCCGGGATAGGGGAGGATGGCGGGGGCCTTGGGTGGTCTGGCGCTCATGCGGGCCAGACCGTAACCTTGTCCCCAACGCCAGTCCATGAGCCGAGCCTTGCAAACTAACCCGCGCGCCGGCCGACGGCGCGCCATACTCGCCATCCTGGGCGCGGCCATCCTCTTCGCAGCGGCGGCAGCCTGCGTGAAGGCGCTGGACGGCGCCGTGCCGCTGGCCCAGCTCGTGCTGTTCCGCAGCGTCTTCGCCTTTCCGGTGCTGCTGCCCCTGCTGCGCCAGGCGGGCGGTTGGCGCGAGCTGCGGACCACCAACCCGGCCGGGCATCTGTGGCGCATGGTCTTCGGCCTGATCGGCATGGCCGGCGCCTTCTACGGCTATGCCACGATGCCGCTGGCCGCCGTCACCGCGCTCGGCTTCACCATGCCACTCTTTCTGACGGTGCTGGCCGTGCCGCTGCTCGGCGAGTCGGTGGGCTGGCGGCGCGGCCTCGCCGTGCTGGTGGGCTTCGGCGGCGTGCTGCTGATGGTGCGCCCCTGGGGACCAGGGGGGGAGGGCGGCGACATGCCGCTGGTGCCGAGCCTGGCGGTGCTGGCCGCCTCGCTGAGCTGGGCGCTGGCGATGATCACCATCCGCCGCATGGGCGAGGCGGGCGAGTCCGGCGTCTCGATCGTGCTGTGGTTCGCCATTGGCTCCACCGGCGTGGCGGCCATCGCGAGCCTGCCCGGCTGGGTCTGGCCGAGCGCCGCGCAATGGGGGCTGCTGCTCGGCATCGGAATGGTCTCGGCGCTGGCGCAGCTGCTGATGACGGAGGCCTATCGTTCCGGCGAGCCCACGCTGGTCGCGCCCTTCGAGTATTCCGGCATCGTCTGGACCACGCTCCTCGGGGCCGTGATCTGGGCGGAGGCGCCGGATCTCTGGGATGGCGCGGGAATACTCGTCCTGGTGGCCTCGGGCCTCTATATCTGGCACCGTGAGGCGCAGCTCGGCCTGAAGCGCTGACGTCCCGCCCCACGGACACCCTTGTCGGCGCGCGTCCGGAAAATTAGCCTCGCCTCATGAAAGAAACACGCCGACGGGTTCTGCTGGCCGGGTCGTCCTCGCTGCTCGCTTCGCCTGCGATCGCACAGGGCCGCCAAGGCCAGACCCAGGGCGGCCAGACGCTGCTGAGCGAGAACAATCGCGGCACGTCGATCCTGGTGATCGGGGATTCGCATTCCAACGGCCTCGCGATCGGCCTCACCTGGGTTCTCGCCTGGGGCGTCAACGTGGACGCACGCGGCATCGTCAACACCGGCCTCGCCCGGGCCGATGCCCAGATGTCCAATTTCAGCAACTGGTTCACGCGGCTGGAGGAGCTGCTCCGCGCCGCGTCCAACCGCTACGCCGCCGCCGTGATCAGCCTCGGGAGCGTGGACAACCAGCGGCTGACCTTCGCGGACGGGCGGGAGTCCCTGGCCTTCGGCAGCCAGGAATATGCCGAGGCCTATGCCGAGCGCATGGCCCGCCTCGCCGGCATGCTGCGCGCGGCCCGGATCGCGCCGGTCTGGGTGGGGCTGCCCTCCGCCGGCTCGCCGCAGATCGACCAGGCCTATGCCTGGATCGACGCCCTCCAGGTCCAGGCGACGCGGCGCGCGAACATCCCCTACCTCCATTTGCGCCCGCTGACGCTGAACAACGGGCGCTACGACGAGAAATGGTTCAACGGCCGCAGCCACCCCACCTCGCTGCGCCAGCCGGACGCGCTCCATTTCACGCAGAACGGCTATTTCCGCATCGCCGAGGTTCTGGTCCCCCGGATCGAGGCGCAGCTCGGCAACCGGCGGCTGCCGCGGCGCTAACGCCCGAGGCCGCGGGCGTGGTTGCCCGCGGGGCCGACAGGCCTCACCTTCCGCCGATGTCCTCCGACACCGCCCTTCGCGAACGCCCGCACCCGCGCTGGATCCTGGCGCTGCTGGCGCTGCCGCTGCTGGTGGCGGGGCTGCGCTGGGCCTCCTTCCTGCCCTCTGTGATCGACTGGGACGAGAGCCTCTACGTCCTCCAGGCCCGCGAATGGCTGCGCGGCAACTGGCCGCTCTCCGGCGTCTGGGACATGCATCCCGTGGGCGCGCCGGCCGCCATCGCCGGCGCCTTCCTCATCGGCGGCGAGAGCCTGCAGACCGTGCGCTTCCTCGGCGCCTTCTGCGTCACCGCCACCGGCTACGGGCTGATCCTGCTGGCCCGCGCGATGGGCGGGCCGCGCAGCCTCGGCTACGCGGCGGCCCTGCTTTACGCGGCGCATACCCTGCTGCTGGGCGGCCTCGCCTCCAACACCGAGATCCTCTTCGCGCCGCTGGTGGTCTTCGCCCTGGCGATCGCGCTCATGCAGGGCCGCCCCTGGATGCGGCTGATCGCCATGGGCGTGCTGATCGGCCTGGCGCTGGTCATCAAGCCGGTGGTGACGCCGGAGGGCTGCCTGATCTTCGCGCTCTTCGCCTGGCCGGCGCTGCGGGCGCGGCAATGGCCGGACCTGCTGCGCTTCGCCGCCGCCTACGCCGCGCTCTGCCTCGCGCCGACGCTGCTGGTCGCCGGCATCTACGCGCTGCGCGGCGAGTTCGGCATCTTCTGGGCGAGCACCATCCTGGCGCCGCTGCAATATGCCTCCGGCCGCATCCCGACCGAGCAGATGCTCTGGCGCATCACGCTGGCGGCGCTGGCGCTGCGCTGGCTGCTGGCGCTGGCCCTGGCGGCGCTGCTCTTCTCCTGGCGCGTGCCGGTGCTGCGCCGGCTCACGCTGCTGGGCACGGCCTGGCTCTGCACCGCCGCCCTGGCCGTGGCGGGACCGGGCTTCTTCTTCCCGCATTACTTCCTGATCTCGGTCCCGCCGCTCGCGCTGCTGGCGGCGACCGGCGCCTATTCCTTCACGCGCTACGTCGCCGGGCACCACGGTCGCCTGCTGCTGGGCGTCGCGATCGTCGCGATCTGCGCCGATCTCATGGCGGCCGATCTTTCGCCGCGCCTCGGCCGCGGCTTCGCCATGGGCAGCCCCGATACGCCCCGCCGCATGGCCGCGATGATGAATGACGAGCTCGAGCCGGGCGATACGATCTTCGTGCCGAACTACCAGCCCGTGGTCTATTTCCTGACCCATGCGAGCCTGCCCACCCGCTTTCCCTTCCCGGTGCACCTGACCGGCAGCTTCGCCAATCTCGCCGGCGTGGACACCGATGCCGAGGTGGCGCGCATCCTGGCCTCCCGGCCGCGCTTCATCGTGCTCGACCGCAGCGAGTGGTTCGCCATGCGCCCCTCGGCCATGGCGATGCTGACCGAGGCGCTGGAGGAGGGCTATGAGCTCGCCGCCAGCTTCGTGGAGGAGCGCGGGACCGTGGAGCTCTGGCGCCGCGTCGAGGCCGAGTGATGGAGGATTTTCTGTTCCTTGTCTCGAAGGTGTTCTGGCTGTTCGCGCGGCCGAATACCTTTGCGCTGCTGCTGGCCGTGGTCGGTGCGATCGCCGTGATGGCGCGCCGCCGCTGGGGCCGCGTCCCGCTGGCGCTCGGCCTCGGCTGGTTCGTCGCCGTGCTGCTCACGCCGCTGCCCGCCTGGATCACCCTGCCGCTGGAGGACCGCTTCCCGCGGCCGGCCGGGTTCGAGCGCGTGGACGGCGTCGTCATCCTGGGCGGCGCCGTGGAGCAGCTCCTGACCGAGCGGCGCGGCATCCCCGCCCTCAACGGCGCCGCCGAGCGCATGACCGAGGCCGTCGCCCTGGCGCGGCGGCATCCGGAGGCGCGCATCCTCTTCACCGGCGGGCAGGGTACGGTGATCACCGGCCAGGAGACGGAGGCCGATGTGGCGCGCGGGCTCTGGGCCTCGATGGGCCTTGAAGGCGAGCGCGTCATCTTCGAAAGCCAGTCCCGGAACACCTGGGAGAACGCCGTCCTCGCCCACCGCGTGGCGGGTCCGAAGCCGGGCGAGCGCTGGCTGCTGGTGACCTCGGCGAGCCATATGCCGCGCTCGGTGGGCTGCTTCCGGCGCGCGGGCTGGGAGGTGACGCCCTGGCCGGTGAATTATTCGACCTCGCCCGGCGGGCAGGGCTGGTTCGATCCGCCCTTCTCTTTCCGGCTGGGCCAGGCGGAATGGGCGGTGCGGGAATATGTGGGGCTGATCGCCTACCGGCTCCTCGGGCGGACGAGCGCGCTCTTCCCCGCGCCCTGAGCCGCCGGTCATCGGGTGATCTGCGACATCTGCCGCGGCGCCGCCCCGCCGGCCGGTGCCGATGGCCTGTGCTGCTGCGCCTGGGCGAAGGCGAGGCCGACCGCCGTGGCGACGAGAACGAGCGCGACGAGGGCCTTGATCCTGCCTCCGTTTCCCGCCGGCAGCGCCCGCCCGGGGAGGGGCGGGCGCTGCCGTCTCTGCCGGCTTAGCTCCTGAGACTGTCGGGCACCTTGCCGCCGTTCTGCGCGAGCTGCTGCCACACCGCCTTGGAGAGGGCGATGTTCTGCTCCGCGGAGCCGTGCTCGCCCGCATGGACATTCAGCTCCGAGGCGAGCTCCTTGCGGGCCGTGAGGCTGGAATCCAGGTCGAGCAGGCGCAGAAGATCCACGATGGAGGTCTTCCAATTGCCGCCGCCACCCTTCTTCGCCGCCAGATCGGCCAGGATCGCCTCCACATCCGCCTGACCCAGCTGGGGCGCGGCGCTGGTCTGGCCCGCCTCGCTTGTCGGCGCGGCCTGGGTCGGCGCGGCCTGAGTCGGCGCGGGCTGGGAGGGCGTGGCCTGTGGCGACGCGGCGGCTGATGACGAAGGAGCGCTGGCGGCGGCGGCCTTGGGCGAGTGGTCGAAGATCTTGTGCAGGATCGAGCTGAAGATACTCATGACGGAATCTTTCACAGTGGCTTACCGGACCCGGATCGGTCACGCAGCGGCAGATGTGAAATCGCCGAGACGGGGGGCGGGTTGCGGAAGGCGGGAGATTGCATCCGGCCTGACGCGGGCCGGTGATGCCGCGATCAGAGGTCGCGCCGCATGATGGTGACGGGGCGGCCGTGGTCGGAGCCTTCGCCCACCGCGTACCAGCCCAGGCCTTCATAGAGCCCCTGCGCATCCTCCGTGTGAAGATAGAGGGCCTTCTCTCCCGACCGGCGGGCAGCCTCCTCCACCGCCGTGACGAGCCGCTGCGCGCAGCCCTGGCCGCGCGCCTCGGGCACGACATAGAGGCCGGCGAGCCACGGCCCGATGTCGTTGCGGATCTCGAGGTCCGCAGACATGAAGCTCGCGGTGCCGCAGGGGATCTCGCCCGCCATCAGCACGAAGCTCTGCGGCGTTCCGATCTCGGCATCGGCCGCGGCGAGGATTTCCCGCACTTCCTCCAGCCGGTGGCCGCCCGGCTGCCAGAAGGCATCCCAGAGCCAGTTCGCCACCAGCGGCACGAGGTCGGGCCGATCCGCGATCCGCAGGATGCGCCACGGCTCCTGGCGGATGCCCCGCCATGCCTCGGCCCGGACGGCATGCGCCTGGCTCACAGGGTGAGGATCCTCTCCGGATCGGCGCGGCCGGTGGCGAGGTCGATCAGCCCGCGCAGATTGCCGCGGAACCGGCCCCAGCGGTCCACCTCGGGCTCGGGCATCGGCGAGCGGGCCAGGTTCATCACGCAATGCCGCGCGACGGAGCGGAGCGCGTGGCTCCAGGGATAGCTGCCCTTCCGGGCGAGGTAGACGGGATTCACCACCTGCGAATAGCCCAGCTTGATGCCCGGCACGCGGCCGGACTTGGTCCCGAGATGCACGCCTCTGGCGCCGTGCAGCCGGTAGATCTGGCCGAAGGGCAGCAGGCGCCGCGTGAGGTCCAGATCCTCGTACCAGCCGTAGAGCGGCAGCTTCTCGTCGAAGCGCAGCCCGTGCGCGCGCACCGGCGCGAGGCGCAGGGCCATGTTGCAGCCATAGCCGTTGAAGTGCTCGTGGAAGCCGAGCAGGTCGGCGGGCGGCGTGTCGGTGGCCAGCGTCGCGCGCGCGGCCTCGGGCGTGATGCCCGGACCCTTCGCGCCGTCGGCGATCACCGTGCCGGTGGCGACCACGCATTCGGGGTGGGCGAGCAGCACGCCCTCCAGCGCCTCCAGCCAGCGCGGGCCGGCCAGAAAATCGTCGTCGAGGAAGAGCACCGCGTCGCAATCGCCGAGGGCGTCGAGGATGCGGTTGCGCTGGCGCGGCAGGCCGGCGGGCGAGGTCAGGAACTCGACGCCGGGGAAGCGCTCCGGCAGGCCGGCGATGTCGCTGTCCGCGACGTGGCAGACGAGGATCCTGTCCGGCGCGCGGGTCTGGCGGTCCAGCTCCTGCAGGACCTCGCCCAGGATCGCCGGGCGGCCGCGCGTGGCGATGCCGACCGCGATCCTCATGCGAGGCTCGCGAGCGGCGCGGGATGGGGCAGGGCGCGGGACTCCGCGGAAAGGAAGCCCGACAGCCGGCCCTGGAATGTCGCGAGGTAGTATCGCGCGTTCAGCAGCCGGCCGCGCAGCAGCGAGAGCGCGGCCCCGGCGAGGGGCCGGTACAGGAAAGGCGCCCAGACGCCGGCCGGCACGCCATGCCGCCGCAGCGCGAAGCCGAGGCCGAGGCCGTAGCGCTCCGCGCGCGCGACGGCCTCCGGCGTGAGGCGCTTGTCGGGATGGACGACGCGCAGCTCCGGCGCATAGCGGGCGGCGAGGCCCTTCGCCATGGCGCGGCAGACGAGGTCGTTGCCCTCGGCCGAGCCGAAGCGGGCGCCGGGGCCCATCGACTCGTCGAAGCCGCCCAGGGCGAGGGCCACGTCGCGGCGGAGCCAGAGGTTGAACTCGATCACGCTCGTCCAGACGTTGCGCGGCGTGATCGCGCCCGCCGCCGGGTTCCAGCGGCCGGAGCCGAGCCCGCCCTGCGGTGCGGCGGCCGGGCCGGTGAGGATGGCAAGCGCCGGATCGGCGTCGAAGGCGGCCCGCACCCGGCCCAGCACGCCGGCCGGGAACACGCAGTCGTCGTCGGGAAAGCCCACGAGGTCGCCGCGCGCGTGCCGCAGGCCGAGATTGCGGCCAGCATTGGCATGGGCGCGCGGGCTGCGCAGGTGGCGCAGCTTCAGGCGCGGCGCATAGGCCTCGGCGAGCGCATCGAGGCGTCCATCCTCGTTCTGGTCCACCAGCAGCACCTCGAATTCGGCGCTGGCATCGGCAAGCAGGCTGTCGAAGAGCTCGCCGATCTCCGCCACGCGGCCCTTCGTCGAGACGACGAGAGAGATCATGCCGCCCCCGCAGGCGCGGAGGGAGGCGCATCTCGCGAGACAACCTCGATCAGCTTCCGGCGGAACTCCGCGATGCTGAACTGCTGCGCCTGGGCATGGCAGGCCTCGGGCGTGAAGGCGGCCTCGCGGGCGACGAAGGCGCGCACGGCCGCGACGATGGCATCGGCGCTCTGCTCCTCGAAGAAGAGGCCGGTCGTGCCGTCCGCCACGATGTCGCGCGCGCCGCCGCGGCCATAGACGATCAGCGGCGTGCCGCAGGCCTGCGCCTCGACCATGGCGATGCCGAAATCCTCCTCGGCGGCGAAGACGAAGGCGCGGGCGCCCTGGAGGAGCGACACCAGCTCCGGCTGCGGCACCCGGCCGCGGATCTCGATGTTGTCCGCGCCCTTCGCCGCCTCGGCGACCAGCGGCGCGGAAGGGCCATCGCCGGCGACGATCAGCTTCAGCTCGGGCATGCGCCGGAAGGCCTCGGCGACGAGCTCGATGCGCTTGTAGGGCACCTGCCGCGAGGCCACGAGAAAATGCCGCCGCGGCGCCGTGCTGAGCGGGAAGCCGCCGAGGTCCACGGGCGGGTGCAGCACCTCCGCCTCGCGCCGCCAGACCTTGCGGATGCGCTCCACGATATAGCTGGAATTGCCCAGGATCACGTCGGGCCGCGCCGAGCTCAGCTGGTCCCAGCCGCGCAGCCTGTGCAGCAGCCAGCGCGTGTAGAGCCCCTTCAGCCCGCGCGTCAGCCCGGCCTGGCGCAGGTACTGGTGCTGGAGATCCCAGGCGTAGCGCATGGGGCTGTGGACGTAGGAGACATGCTTCGTGCCCGGGCCGGTGATGACGCCCTTCGCCACCGCGTGGGACGATGAGACGACGAGGTCGTAGCCCTGCAGGTCGAACTGCTCGACCGCGAGCGGCATCAGCTGCAGGTAGTTGCGGAACATTTTTCTCGCGAGCGGCAGGCGCTGGATGAAGCTCGTTCTCGGCACCCTGCCACCCAGGAAGCCGCGCTGGCCCTCGGGCAGGAAGTCGCAGAGCGCGTAGAGGTCGGCCTCGGGGAAGCAGGCGAGCATCTGCTCCACCACGCGCTCCGAGCCGGCATAGCTGTCCAGCCACTCATGGATGATGGCGATCTTCATCGCGGCAGATATCCCAGCAGTCTCCGGGCCGCGGCATCCCACGAGAAACCGGCAGTACGATGGCGGCCCGCCTCGGTGAGGGAGGCGCGGAATGCCGGATCGTCGGCGAGCTGCGCGATGGCCTCGCCCAGGCCTTCCGGCCGTGCCGCGTCGAACCACAGCGCCGCGTCGCCGCAGACCTCGGCCACGGCGCCGATGCGGCCCGCCACGACCGGGCAGCCGCACCACATGGCCTCGACCGGCGGCAGCCCAAAGCCCTCGTAACGCGAGGGGAAGACCAGGCAGAGCGCCGATTCGTAGAGCGCGCGCAGCTCGGCGTCGGAGACGCGGCCCAGCGGGCGGATATGCCGGTCCAGCTCGGGTCCGCCCTCCTGCCGGAAGACGCCGGCATCCTTGGCGCCGGCCACCGCCAGGACGAGGCCGCGCGCGCCCAGCGCGCCGATAGCGTCGCGCAGCGCGGCGAGATTCTTGTGCGCCGCGCCCGTGCCCACCACCAGCGCGTAGCCCTGCCGCGCGAGGCCGTTCCGCTCGAGGATCGCGGTATCGGCCGGCTGGCGGAGGATGTGCTCGCCGCCTTCCAGCGTCACGCCGAGTCCCTGGCGCCCGACGGCCAGATTGGCCGCGATCCGCCCGGCGGAGAATTCCGACACGGTGAGAATCCGGGCGCCCCGGAGCACCAGCATCCGCTGCATCGTCCGGTACCAGCTGCGGAACTTCCAGGAATAGCTCTCGGGCGTGTCGAAGACTCCGGCGTCGTGGATGACCACGGCCTGGTGGCTTCCCGCGAGGATCGGCGCCGTATTGCCGAGATTGAGGAGGAAATCGCCCGACAGCGCGCGCGGCAGGTCGATCTGCTCCCAGAGCTGGCCGGACCTGCGGCCCACGATCCGCGGCGCGAGGAAGGGAAATTCCTCCAGCCCCTCGGCGCCGGGCGGCGCCAGCAGCCGGATGGGCGGCGCCTCGCCGGCGGCGACCAGCGCGTCCAGCGCGCGCGCGATCTCACGTGCATAGCGCTGCACGCCGGTGAGGCCCTGGGCGAGGAAGCGCCCGTTGAGAACGATCATGCGAGCCCCGATTGCAGCAGCCGCCGCGCCTGCCATGGCCGCCGCAGCAGCGGGCGGAGCGTGGTGCGCTCCACGGGCGTCAGCACGCGCAGCGTCGCCAGGGCGACCAGGAGGAAGCCGGGCAGGGCGATCGCCGCGGCCCAGCGCCAGTCCGGCGCCAGCACCGTCGCGGCCAGCGCCAGGAAGGAGAGGATCAGGGGGAGCCCGAGCCGCCGCGTCACGGCGCGCACCGGCGGATAGAGCCAGCCGGCGAGCCAGAGCTTTCCCGTGCAGTCCATGGCCGCGCGCAGGCCCCAGGCGATCGCCGCGCCCTCGATGCCGATCCACCAGAGCATGAGGGCGGAAAAGGGCAGGAAGACCACCACCTCGGCCATCACCAGCTTCGCCGTCGCATCCGGCCGGCCGATCGCGTCCAGCAGCGCATTGGCCGAGAAGGAGACGCAGGAGAAGAAGATGCCGGCCGCCAGGATGCGCAGCACCATCCCGCCATTCGCCGCGAATTCCGCGCCGAGCCAGAGCCGCAGCGCCCAGTCGCCGGCACCGGCCAAGGCCAGGCAGGGCGGCAGGGTGAGCAGGATCATCAGCATGGCGCCCCGGCGCAGCAGGCCGGCCGTCACCTCGGGCAGGGTGCGGAAGGCCGAGGCCATGGCGGGCAGCAGCGCCTGGGCGATGGCGATGGGAAGGATCCACATGCGCAGCACGAGGTCGAGCGGCGTCGCGTAATGTGCGACGGCCGCGAGCGTGAGCATGGCGCCGATCAGGAAGCGGTCGGCATAGAGCAGCGCCTGGTTCAGGAGGGAGGCGAAGGTCATCCAGCCGCCGATCCGCAGCAGCGGCAGCACCATGGCCGGGCTGCCGACGGACAGCCGCGGCAGCAGCGGCCGCGCCAGCCAGAGATAGGAGAGGGTGTTCGCCAGGCGGCAGGCCACCAGCGCCAGCATCACGGCGACGAGGCTCGGCCAGACCATCAGCAGCAGCACCGGTCCGACATAATACATCGCGGCCACCGGGATCGTGACGAGGTTGGCCGCAGCGAATTTCTGATGCGCGGCCAGCACGCCCCAGAGCGCCGCGTTGATCACGATGAGCGGCGCGGAACAGGCCAGCACCCGGAAGGCGACCAGCGCCTCCTCCTGCAGTTCCGGCGGGACGTTCAGGGCGCTCTTCATCAGCCAGGGCAGGATGAACCAGAAGATCGCGGCGCCCAGCGTGGCGAAGCCGCCCAGTGCCACCATGGCCGTGCCCACCAACCGGCCGGCCTCGGCATCCTCGCCCTCCGACATCCGCTCGGAGAGGCCGCGGGTCAGGGCCGGGCCGATGCCGAGGTCGAAGATGCCGAAGACGCCCACCAGGGCCAAGGCGAGGGTGAAGAGGCCCCAGCGCTCCAGCCCCATCTCCTGCACCAGGATCGGCGTCAGGACGAGGGCCAGGAGCAGCGGCAGGCCCCGCCCGAGCGCATTCCAGAACATGCCTGAGATGAGGCGCCGCGCACCGGCCCGCGCCTCGATGGTCTGGCTCATTGAATGCCTGCGCCTGCTTGAAGCGTGCTGATCGAAGGCGCCGAGGCGCCGCAGATCTGAATCACGCGCCAGAAAAAATCCAGAGGCGCCGAACCTAGCTCAGCAGGCGCCGCGGCGCGACAGCACCGCCATCGGCGTGCGGGCGAGAATGGTGATGTCCTGCCAAAGCGAGGGGCGGGCGACATAGGCCACGTCCAGCGCCACGCGCTGGGCGTAGCTGGTGTCCGAGCGGCCCGAGACCTGCCACAACCCGGTCAGGCCGGGGCGCACGCTCATGTAATGGGCGGCGGCGGCGCCGTAGAAGCGGTCGAGCTCCGACTGGATGACGGGGCGCGGGCCGACCAGGCTCATCTGGCCGAGCAGCACGTTGATGAGCTGCGGCAGCTCGTCGAGCGAGGTGGCGCGCAGGAAGCGGCCGATCCGCGTCACGCGGGGGTCGTCCTTGAGCTTGTGCGTGGCCTCCCACTCGGCGCGGGCGGCGGGATCACGCGCCAGCAGCGCCTCGAGCCGGGCCTGGCTGTCGGTCGTCATCGAGCGGAACTTGAGGCAGGCGAAGCCCTGGCCGGCGCGGCCGATGCGGCGATGGCCGAAGAGCGCCGGGCCGCCGTCGAGCCGGATCATGAGGCCAATGGCGAGCATAACGGGCGCCAGCACCGCCAGCAGCGCGCTAGCGCCGAGCACGTCCATGGCGCGCTTGAGGACCGGCTGCAGCCCCTCGCGCCACTGGGCATGCGGCGGGGCCAGCATCACGCTGGGGGCGCGGTACTCGCCACCCATCCGCGTCTCGCGGAGGATCACTTCACGCTGAAGGGACGTAAATGCGTCCAACCCAGGCATCCTGGCCTCATTCACGGTGATCCGGGCCGAAGGGCCGCTCTCACCGATCCGGTCGCGGCGCGGGGGAAGGGTATCCGCCCCCTGGCCACGATGCGGTTTTAACCTTTGATCGCGGGCGGCAATCGGGCCCGGTTGGGGCAGGAATGTGGCAGCGCAAACGCCGCGCCCTTGCCGGCAAGGGGCTGAAATGCCACGAGGAATGCAGCCACCGCCGGAGCCTGTCGTGTCCCGCCTCGCCTATGCCGCCTCATGCCTGCTGGGAGCTTTGCTGGCGATCCATCTGTTCGGGCTGGATTTCATCTGGCCGCGCGCGGGGCTCGACTGGCGGCCTGTGGGCGATGCGGCGCAGCATGCGATCGCCCAGCGGCATTTCCTGGCCGATGCCTGGCGCTGGCCGCCGCTGGATGTGGGCACGCTGGGGAATGCGAACCTCGCCTTTCTGGACGGGATTCCGGCGCTGGCCCTCCCGCTGAAGCTGCTCGCCCCGCTCCTGCCGGAGGGCTTCCATGGCATCGGCGTCTTCTATGCGATTGCCTGGATATTGCAGCCGGTCGCCGCGGTCTGGGCGCTGCGCGGGGCGGGGGTGCGGGGCTTCTGGCCGGGCCTCGCCGTGGCGCTGATGGCGAGCGCCATGCCCGCCTTCATATCGCGCTATGGCCACGCCGCGCTCTGCGGGCATTTCGTGATCCTGGTCTCGCTCGGCCTTTACTTCAGGCTGCTGGAAGCGCCGCGCTGGTGGTGGGTCGCCGTGCCCTGGCAAGCGGTGGCGCTGCTGATCCATCCCTATCTCGCGCTGATGTCGCTGGCGCTGCTCGCCGCCGCGCCGCTGACGCTGCTGCTCCGCGGCGAGCGGTTTCTCCGCGCCGGGATCGGCGCCGCCCTCGCCGCGGCGGCCATGATCGGCGTGATGGCGCTGTTCGGCTATTTCGGCGCCTCGGGCGACGGCGGCTACGGGCAATATGCGCTGAACCTGCTCTCGCCGCTCTGGCCCTTCCGGTCGCTGATCCTGGGCGGCTGGGCCCCGGCCGAGGTGGACGCGACCGGCCATGGCGGCTGGGAGGGCTACAACTGGCTCGGCCTCGGACTCTGGGCGGCCCTGATCGCGGGCGCGCTGCTGGCCGGGCGGCGCATCGCGCCGGGGCTGCGGGCGCATCTCGGCCTCGTCCTGGCGCTGCTAGGGCTGACGGCGATCGCCCTGTCTTTCCGGATCGGGCTGGGCGACCGGATCGTGCTCGACCTCGGCGCGGCGCCGGGCTTCCTGGAGCAGTTCCGCGCCTCGGGCCGCTTCTTCTGGCCCGTCGCCTACGCGCTGATGATCGGCGCGGCCGTGCTGCTCGCAGGTCGTGGGCGGCGCGGCGTCGTGATCCTGCTGGCCTGCGGCCTGATGCAGTTCATCGATGGCGGGCCGATGCGCGACGGGCTCTGCGCCTGGGCCCATGAGCGCGCGCCCTGGACGGTCGAGGCCGAAGCGCTGCGCCCGCTGTTTCGCGAAGCCGGCCGTGTCACCTTCCTGCCCTCCTGGCCCTGCATCGCGGCCGGCGACGACGCGGCCCGGATACGCACCCTGGAACTGCTGCTGCTGGCGAGTGAGACGCCCCGACCGGTCAACACCATGTATGCCGCGCGCTGGCGCACGCCGCCGCGCTGCACCGATGCCGAGGTGCTGGCCACGCCGCCGGCGCCGGGCGAGCTGCGCGTCGGACTGCCTCCGAGGAGAGATTTCCCGGGGCTGTCCGGCTCAGGCTGCCGGGCGGCGGGAGACCTCACGGTCTGCCGATGAGGGGAGGTGCCGCTCCACCAGGTAGAGCGGCCGCCCCTTGGTCTCGTTGAAGATGCGGCCGAGATACTCGCCGATGATGCCCAGCGTCATCAGCTGCACGCCGCCCAGGAACAGCACCACGGCCATCAGGCTCGGATAGCCGGCTGTCGGATTGCCGAAGAAGATCGTCCGTACCACGAGCTGCAGCAGGTAAAGGCCCGCGAAGAAGGCCGTGGCAAGTCCCAGATAGGTCGCGATCTTGAGCGGACCCACGGTGAAGCTGGTGATGCCCTCCAGCGAGAGGTTCCACAGCTTCCAGTAGTTCCACTTGCTCTCGCCGGCGGCGCGAGGCGCGCGCTCATAAGGCACCGCGATCGAGGGAAAGCCGACCCAGGCGAAGAGCCCCTTCATGAAGCGGTGCTGCTCGCGCAGCTTCAGCAGCGCGTCCAGCGCGCGGCGGGACATGTAGCGGAAATCGCCCGTGTCCTGCGGCAGCTGCACCTTGCCGCCGAGCCGCTGCATCACCCGGTAGAAGGCATGCGCCGTGGCGCGCTTCAGGAGGCCCTCGCCGTGCCGGGCGCTGCGCTGGGCATAGGCCACGTCGTGGCCCTCGCCGGCGGCCTCGACCAGCTCCGGGATGACCTCGGGCGGGTCCTGCAGGTCGGCGTCGATGATGACCACGCCCTCGCTGCCGCGCGCATGGTCCAGCCCCGCCGTCAGCGCGATCTCCTTGCCGAAGTTGCGCGAGAGGTTCAGCACGGCCACGCGCGGGTCGGCCGCGGCGAGGCCCGTCATGACGGAGAGCGTGGTGTCGCGCGAGCCGTCGTTGACGTAGACGACCTCCCAGGAGCGTCCGATCGCCTCCATCACCGGCACGAGGCGGTCGTGGAACTCAGGCAGCACTTCCTGCTCGTTGTAGCAGGGCACGACGACGGACAGGGCAGGGGCGAGTTGCATGCGGCTCCTATTGGCGGCGGATCAAGGCCTTTCCTGGGCGATTTTCAGCCAATGCGCCGCAATCTCGCGCCGCGGGGCGACCCAGATGCCGGGTGTCTTCGCGACGTGATCCAGCAGCGCGGCGAGGCCCGGCATGCGGCCGGGCCGGCCGATGATCCGCAGGTGCAGGCCGATGGAGAGCATCTTCGGCGCGGTCTTCCCCTCGCGCATCAGCCAGTCTATCGCGCCGGTACAATAGCGGGAGAAGTCCTCCGGTTGCACGAAGCCGCCGCCCGGGGAAAAGCGCATGTCGTTGGTGTCGAAGGAATAGGGCAGGATCACGTGGCCGGGGGCGCCGGGGCGCGGCGCGAATAGTCTTGGCAGGTCGTCGTCATAGACGTCGCTGTCGTAGAGGAAGCCGCCCTCCTCCAGCAGCAGCCGCCGCGTGTTCATGGAGGGAGCCGAGCGCGTGTGCCAGCCGACCGGGCGCGTGCCGGCCGCCCGGGAGATGGCGTCCACCGTGCCGGCGATCACCGCGCGCTCCTGCGCCTCGGGCATATTGGCGTGGCTTTCCCAGCGCCAGCCATGGGCGCTGACCTCATGCCCGGCCTCGGCCGGCGCGCGGGCCAGGTGCGGGTTGGCGGCGACGGCCCGGCCGCAGGCGGAGAAGGTGGCCTTCACGCCATGCGCGTCGAAGGCGTCGAGGATCCGCCAGATTCCGGCCCGCGCGCCATAGGCGTAATGCGTCTCCATGCAGGGGTCGGGCTGGCCGGTCACCTCCTCGCGGATCTCGTGCACGCTCTCGTTGCGCGCATCGCCGCTGGCGAGCGAGAGCTCCGCGCCCTCCTCTACATTCACCACGAAGGAAAGGGCGAGCCGCGCGCCGCCCGGCCAGCGCGGGTCCGGTGGATGGCGCCCATAGCCGACAAGATCGCGAGTCGTCGGCGGCATTCCCCCAGGCAGCGTCATCGTCCATCCTTCGCAGCGGCTGACATCGGGTTTAGTTTTCTCGATCCAGGAGGAGAAGTCCCATGCTCACATCCGATGCCTCCGGCGTCTGCGTCATCTGCCCGACCCCCTTCACGCCCGATGGCGCGCTGGACGAGCGCAGCGCGGCCGCCATGACCGAGGCCTATGCGGCGGCGGGCGCCACGGGCCTCACCATCCTCGGCATCATGGGCGAGGCGCCGAAGCTCGACGCCGAGGAGGCCATGCGGCTGGTGCGCGTCGTGCTGAAGCACGCCAAGGGCCTGCCGGTGATCGTGGGCGTCTCGGCGCCGGGCTATGCGCCGATGCGGGCGCTGGCGCAGCGCGCCATGGAGGCCGGTGCGGCCGGGGTGATGATCGCCCCGCCCGCGGGCCTGCGCGGCGACGACGCGGTGCTGTCCTGGCTGCAGGGCGCGGCCGAGGCCGTGGCGCCGGCGCCCTGGGTGCTGCAGGATTTCCCGCAGGCCACGGGCGTCACCATGCCCGCGCGCGTGATCGCGACGCTGGCCGCCGATCCGCGCTGCGTGATGCTGAAGGCCGAGGAGTGGCCCGGCCTCGACAAGATCACGACGCTCGTCGGCCTGATGGCCAGGGGCGAGATGAACCGCATCGCCATCTATGGCGGCAATGGCGGGATCTTCCTGCCGGAGGAGACGATCCGCGGCGCCGACGGCATCATGACGGGCTACGCCTTCCCCGAGATGCTGAAGAGCGTGCGCGAGCTCATCCTGGCCGGCCGGCGGGACGAGGCGATGGACCTCTTCGAGGCGCATCTGCCGCTCATCCGCACGGAGCACCAGCCGGGTCTCGGCCTCGCGGTGCGGAAATACGTGCTGACGCGGCGCGGAATCATCGCGCACCCCACCGTGCGCGCGCCGGGGCCGAAGCTCTCAGAGGCCACGCGCGCGGAGGTGGATGCGATGCTGGCCCGGCTCGCGCGGCGGGACCCTGTCGCCCTGAAGCTCGCGGCGGAATGATGGCGTCCGATGATCGGAGCGCGCAGCCGGGCGATCTGAATCGGCCGTCCGATGGCGGTCGGTTGAAGGGGCGCATCGCCCTCGTCACCGGTGGCCAACAGGGCATCGGCGCGGCGATCTGCGCCGCCATGGCGCGCGACGGCGCCGATGTCGCGGTGAACTGGCTGGACGACGCGGAAGCCGGCGAGGCGGTCGCGGCGAAGGCACGTGCGTCCGGCGTTCGCGCCGTCGCCATCCAGGCGGATATCGGAACGACGCAAGGCCGAGCCCATCTGCAATCCGAAACGGAGCGGCGGCTCGGCCTGCCCGACATCCTGGTCTGCAATGCCGGCATCTTTCCCCGCGCCGACTTCCTCGACCTGACCGAAGCGATGTGGGATTCCGTCCATGGCGTGAACCTCAAGGCCACGGCGTTCCAGATCCAGCTTTTCGCCCGCGCGCTGGTCGCGGCGGGCAAGCCGGGGGCGGCGGTGACCATGTCGTCCTCTGCCGTGCGCGGCGACCCGAAGGGGGCGCATTACTCCGCGACCAAGACCGGGCTGCTCGGCCTTACGCGTTCGGTTGCGCTGGCGATGGCCGACAGGGGCATCCGCATCAACGCCATCGCGCCCGGCCTCACCGACACGGCCCAGCCCCGGCACGGCAATACCGAGGAGCAGATCGCCGAG
Organism: Roseococcus sp. SYP-B2431; assembly: GCF_004336745.1. Classification (GTDB taxonomy): domain Bacteria; phylum Pseudomonadota; class Alphaproteobacteria; order Acetobacterales; family Acetobacteraceae; genus Roseococcus. Next base: position 172,675 of record NZ_SJXD01000027.1, on the reverse strand, counting down.
CGGGTGAAGGCCATCCCCATCTCGCGCCTCGGCCAGCCGCAGGACATCGCGGAGGTGGCCTGCTTCCTCGTCTCCGAGCAGGCGAGCTGGATCACCGGGCAGGTCTACCACGTGAATGGCGGTCTCTACATGCCATGAGCCAGGACGATGACGACGACGACGAGGGGCCGCCCGGCGTTCCTCCCGGCACGCCCTTCTACATGACGCCCGACGGCCATGCGGCGCTCCAGGCCGAGCTGCACCAGCTCTGGCATGGCGAGCGCCCCAAGGTGACGGAGATCGTCTCCTGGGCCGCGGCGCTCGGCGACCGCAGCGAGAATGCGGACTACCAGTATGGCAAGCGCCGCCTGCGCCAGATCGACAGCCGCGTGCGCTTCCTGCGCCGCCGGCTCGACCGCGCCGAGGTCGTGGATCCGCGCGACCAGAAGCGGCGCGACCAGGTCTTCTTCGGCGCGACGGTGACCTATGCGCGCGAGGATGACAGCGAAACCACTGTCACCATCGTCGGCATGGAGGAGGCGGATGCGACGCTGAGCCGCATCTCCTGGGTCTCGCCGGTGGCGCGCGCGCTGCTGGGCAAGCGCGTGGGCGACCTCGTGAAGCTGCGCACCCCCGCAGGCCTCGAGGAGATCGAAGTGATGAAGATCTTTTATCCGGAGCGCGACGCATGAGCGAGACAGCCGCCGTCATCGGCATGGGCCTGATGGGCTGCGACATTTCGGCGATCTTCCTCGCCGGCGGATGGACCGTTGCCGCACAGGAGCCCGCGACGGAATCCTGGCCGGCGAAGCGCGAGCGCGTGCGTCTCTCGCTGGCGCAGCTCGGCGCCGATCCGGCGCTGGAGGCGGGGCTCACGCTCTTCGCCGCGATCGGTGATCTGCCCTTCGCGGATTGCGCCTGCGTCATCGAGGCCGCGCCGGAACGGATGGAGCTGAAGCGCCAGGTCTTCGCCGCGCTGGACCGGCTGGTGCCCGTCGGCATCCCGATCGGCTCCAATGCCTCCGGCTACCGCATCACCGAGATCGCGCGGGACTGCGCGACGAAATCGCGCATGTGCAACCTGCACTTCTTCCTGCCGGCGCATCTCGTGCCCGGCGTGGAGGTCGTGAAGGGCGAGGCGACGGAGGATGAGGTCGTCGACCGCTTCTTCGCCATCATGGAGAGCCTCGGCCGCATGCCCATCCGCGTCTCGCGCGACGAGCCCGGCTTCCTCGCCAACCGCATCCAGCACGCGCTGATGCGCGAGGCCTTCTCCTGCATCGATTCCGGCCTCGCCACGGCCGAGGATGTCGACCGCGCGGTGCGCTACTGCTTCGGCTTCCGCTACCTCGCGGCCGGTCCGATCCTGCAGAAGGAGCTGGCCGGGCTGGAGACGCAGCTGGCCGCCGCCGCCACGATCTATCCGAGTCTCAACACCAGCCCCGAGCCCTCGCCGGGCCTGGCGAAGCTGGTGGCCGAGGATCGCCTCGGCCCCAAGACCGGCCGCGGCTATCGCGACTGGCCGCCGGAGAAGACCGCCGCCGAGCGCGCCCGCTACGAGCGCGTGCTCGCCGCCGCGCAGCCTCTGCTGCGCGACGAGGTATGAAAAAGTCGCGCGTCGTCCTGATCCTGGGGACGACGCAGACGCTCGCCTGGGCCGGCAGCTACTATCTGCCGGCCATCCTCGCCCCCGCCATGGCGCGCGACACCGGCGTGTCCACGGCGACGGTCTTCGTCGCCTTCTCCTGCGCCATGCTGATCTCGGCCGTGCTCGGCCCGCGCGTCGGCGCGGCCATCGACCGGCAGGGCGGGCGGGGGGTGCTGGCCGCGTCCAACCTGGTCTTCGCCTCGGGGCTGGCGATCCTGTCGCTGGCCGGCGGCCCCGTGCTGCTCTTCGCGGGATGGCTCGCGATGGGCATCGCGATGGGCATGGGCCTCTACGAGGCCGGCTTCGCCACGCTGGCCCGGCTCTACGGCAAGGAGGCGCGCAGCGCGATCACCGGAATCACCCTCATTGCCGGCTTCGCGAGCACGGTCGGCTGGCCGCTGACGGCCGCGATGGAGGCGGAATGGGGCTGGCGCGGCGCGTGCCTCGGCTGGATCGGCATCCAGCTCCTGCTGGCGCTGCCGCTGAACCTGCTGCTGCCCCGCCCCGGGGCGAGGGAGGTGGCGGCGCCCAAGCCGCTCCCGCAGGCCGCCGCGCGGGCGACGCGCCGGTCCGCCATCCTGATGGCCGCCATCTTCTCGGTGAGCTCCTTCACCGCCGCGGCGCTCGGCGCGCATCTGCCCGCCCTGCTGCTGGCGGCCGGCGCGACGCCTGCGGCCGCGATCGCCGCCGGGGCGCTGCTCGGGCCGGCCCAGGTCGGCGCGCGGGTGCTGGAGTTCACGCTGCTGCGCAAGGCGCATCCGCTGCTCTCGGCCAAGCTGGCGCAGATCAGCCATCCGGTCGCGGCCGCGCTGCTCCTCGCCTTCGGCGCGCCGGCGGCCATGGCCTTCGCCGTGATCCACGGCGCGGGCAACGGCATCCTGACGATCGTGCGCGGCACGCTGCCGCTCGCGGTCTTCGGCGCGGCCGGCTACGGCGCGCGGCAGGGGCTGATCGTGGCGCCGGGGCGCTTCCTCTCGGCGCTCGCCCCCGCCGTCTTCGGCTTCTTCGTGGAGGGCTACGGCGTGGCCGCGCTCTGGCTCACCATCGGCCTCTCTGTCGCGGCCTTCATCGGTCTGTACTGGCTTCGCGTTCAGCCAGAATCCGAAGAAGCGCCGCGTTGAACTCCTCCGCCGCCTCATAGGCGACCCAGTGGCCGGCGCCCGTGATCACATGGGACAGCAGCGTCGGGTCGATCTCGCGCAGCACGTCCAGCCGCGCCGCCACATTCGGCCAGGCCACCGTGTCCATCTCGCCCCAGATGCCGTTGATCGGCGCCTTCGCCAGCTTCAGCGCCTCCTTCAGGCTGTCGCCCGAGGCGAAGCCGCGGCTGCGGAACCGCGCGTGCTGGGTGTTGTACTCCTGGATGTCGAGCGAGGTGTCGTCGATCTTCGCGCGGTCGCGGATCATCAGACGCGCCAGGTTCTCCGCATTGGCCGCGCGCCGCTCCGCGCCCTGCTTGTCGCGCACCTTGAGCAGGTCGAGTGGGGGGCGGGGCAGGCCGAGCGAGGCCGCGCCCACCACGGTCACGCTGCGCACATGGTCGCCTTCCAGCGCGGCGAGGTGGCCGCCGACATTGGCGCCGAAGGAGAAGCCGGCGAGATGGTAGCGCCGGTCCGGCCCCAGCAGCGTGGCGATGCCCGCGGCCAGGGGCTTGGCCACGTCGTAGATGTCCTTCGCATCCGGCGGCATCGCGCTCTCGCCGAGGCCCGGGATATCGGCCGCGATGACGCGATACCGCGCCGCGAGGGCGTCGATATTGCGTAGCCAGTGCAGCCAGCTCCCCGAGCCGCCATGCAGCAGCAGCAGGATCCCGGGCCCGTCCCCCCAGCTCCGCCAGGCGATCCGGCCGTCCCCGCACGGCGTGTGGGACGGCTGGGCGCGGGCTTCGAGGGCGTCGATCTCGGCGGTCATGCAGGCAGGCTCCTTCCGCGCCGCGCCTCGACGCGGGCAATCCAGGTGGTCGAGATGAAGATGACGGCCGCGCCGAGCAGCGTCGAGGTGGAGGGGATTTCCGACAGGAAGAGGAACCCCAGGCCCGCGGCCCAGATCATGTCCAGGAACCGCACGGGCTGCGTCGAGGAGATGTCGGCGAGCCTGTAGGCATGGGTCAGGAGCCAATGGCCGAGGCTGCCCAGCATGCCGCAGACCAGCGCGATCGCCCATTGCGACGGGGTCGGCCAGACCCAGGCCCAGAGGGCCACCGGCAGGGTGAAGAGCGTCACCGTCAGGGACTGCCAGGCCACGATCACCGTCGGCGCGTCGCGGCGCGCCAGGGCCTTCGTGATCAGGAAGGAGGCCGCGAAAAGCGGCGCGGAGGCCAGCATCAGCAGCGAGCCCCAGTTGCCGCCGCCCTGCAGCCCGGGCCAGACCACCACCAGCACACCGGAAAAGCCCAGCAGCCCGGCGACCCAGCGCTGCCAGAACATGACCTCCTTCAGCCAGATCACCGCGCCGATCATGATGAAGATCGGGGTGGTGAAGCCGATGGCGGTCAGCTCCGCGAAGGGGATCAGCGGCAGCGCCGCGAACCAGAGGAACAGGCCGGAGGCATGCACGGCGCCGCGCCACAACTGTCCCGAGAGGCTGCGTGTCCGATAGGCGGCGAGCCCGTCGTGGAACACCCAGGGCAGCACGGCCACCAACCCCATGAAGTAGCGCATGAACTGCACCTGGAAGCTCGGCAGGTCCTCCGAGAGCAGCCGCAGGACGATGTTCAGGGCGCAGAGGGTGAAGCCGGCCGCCGCCGCGTAGAGCATGCCGAGGGCGGTGGGGCTCACGCGATGGGAGGCTTTCGGGGGACGCGGTCTGGCGAAGAATTCATCGGCTTTCCTGGATGCCTCGCAGCGTGACGCGGCCCGCATCTTTGCGGAAGCCCCCGGGCCGCCTACCATCCATGCAAAGCCCGAAGCATGAACGGCGTGTAGACCCCGGATCATGCCTCGGGCTTCGTTGTGTCGCGCCTTCCGCCTGGCGGAAGCTGCTCAAGGACCGAAGCGATGCCCGATTCCAGCCTCCCCTTCGACCCCACGCGCATGAAGTTCGGCATCGGCCAGCCGGTGCCCCGCCAGGAGGATCCGAAGCTCCTCAAGGGCCAGGGCCGCTACACGGACGACCTGTCGTTGCCCGGCCAGCTTTATGCCCATGTCCTGCGCAGCCCCTATGCCCATGCGGTCCTGAATGCCGTCGACGTCAGCGAGGCCAGGGCGGCGCCGGGCGTGCATGCGGTCATCACGGCCGACGACCTCGGCGATTACGGCGAGCTGGTCTGCGCCATGCCGCTCAAGAGCATCGACGGCACGCCGCTGCGGACCACGCGGCGCGCCGCGCTGGCCAAGGGCCGGCTGCGCTTCGTGGGTGACCCGGTCGCCGTCGTCGTGGCTGAGACCAGGGCGCAGGCCAAGGACGCGGCCGAGCTGATCTTCCTCGATGTCGAGACGCTGCCGGCGGCAACCGAGGCCTCGGCCGCCGCCGCGCCGGGCGCCGCGCAGCTCTATGACGACATCCCGGGCAACCAGGTGCTGGACTTCCGCTTCGGCGATGCCGGGAAGGTCGCGGAGGCCTTCGCCGGTGCGGCGCATGTGCAGAAGCTCTCCATCCGGAACAACCGCATCGTCGTGGCCGCGATGGAGCCGCGCAGCGCCATCGGCGAATACGAGGCCGAGACGGGCCGCTTCGTGTTGCGCCTGGGCTGCCAGGGCGTCTTCGGCCTGCGCAACCAGCTGGCCGACGACGTGCTGAAGATGCCGCGGAACAAGGTCCGCGTCCTCACCGGCAATGTGGGCGGCAGCTTCGGCATGAAGGCCTCCGTCTATCCGGAATACCTGCCCATCCTGCATGCCTCCAAAGTCCTCGGCCGGCCCGTGAAGTGGACGGACGAGCGCAGCGGCTCCTTCCAGTCGGACGCGCATGGCCGCGACCACGAGGTCGAGGCGGAGCTCGCGCTCGACGCGGATGGAAAGTTCCTGGCCGTGCGCCTCACCAGCTTCGCCAATATGGGCGCCTATCTGACGAATGTCGGACCCAACATGGCGACCGGCAACTACTCGAAGAACATCCAGGCCAACTACGCCACGCCGCTGCTGGAGGTGCACACGCGCTGCATCCTCACCAATTCGGTGCCCGTCACCGCCTATCGCGGCGCGGGCCGGCCCGAGGCCAACTACTACATGGAGCGGCTGATCGAGGAGGCCGCGCGCGCCATGGGCAAGTCGCCCATCGCACTGCGCAAGCTCAACCACATCAAGCCCGAGCAGATGCCCTATTCCGCCGCGAGCGGCAGTGTCTATGACGGCGGCGACTTCTCGGCGATCCTCGACCAGGCGCTGGAGGCGGCGGATTTCGCGGGCTTCGAGGCGCGCCGCGCCGAGGCCAAGGCGCGTGGGGCGCTGCGCGGCCTCGGCATCGGCAACTTCCTCGAATGCACCGCGCCGGTGCAGAAGGAACAGGGCGGCATCCGCTTCGGCGAGGACGGCACCGTCACCATCGTCACCGGCACGCTGGATTACGGGCAGGGGCACTGGAGTGCCCTCGCGCAGGTGCTGCACCAGCATCTGGGCGTGCCCTTCGACGCCGTGCGCCTGATGCAGGGCGACAGCGACGCGCTGATCGCCGGCGGCGGCACGGGCGGTTCGAAGTCGATCATGGCGTCGGGGGGCGCGATCGTGGAGGCCTCCGAGCTCGTCATCGAGAAGGGCCGGCAGGCCGCGGCCCATGTCATGGAGACCGCCGTCGCGGACATCGAGTTCGACGCCGGCACCTTCACCGTGGCGGGCACCGACCGCAGCATCGGCATCATGGAGCTGGCCGCGAAGCTCAGGGAAATGCCGAAATCGGACGACCTGCCGGACACGCTGGACGTCACCCATGTCTTCCAGGAAGCGCCGATGGCCTTCCCGAACGGCTGCCACGTGGCCGAGGTGGAGATCGACCCGGATGTCGGCACGGTGAAGTTCGTGAACTACGTCACGGTCAACGACTTCGGCGTGATCGTGAATCCGCTGCTGGTCGAGGGCCAGGCGCATGGCGGGATCGTCCAGGGGATCGGCCAGGCGATCTACGAGTTCGTCGCCTTCTCCGAGGACGGGCAGCTTCTCTCCGGCAGCTTCCAGGACTACGGCCTGCCGCGCGCGGAGGACGTGCCGAGCTTCGGATTCGCGAGCCACCCCGTGCCGTGCAAGACCAACCCGCTGGGCGCCAAGGGCTGCGGCGAGGCGGGCTGCGCGGGCTCGCTGCCGGCGGTGATGAACGCCATCGTGGACGCGCTGCGGCCGATGGGCGTGACGCATATGGACATGCCGGCGACGCCGGAGAAGATCTGGCGGGCCATTCACGCCCATTGAGAGGGGCTCTGCCCCTCTCAAACTCTCCCCGCCAGGGATGACAAATCCCTGGACCCTATCGTGTTAGAAGCAGCCGCGCGCCGATCGCGCTCACGCCGGCCAGGCCGAGCGTGATCGCCATGGGCAGCGCCGTGCCGTTGTGCAGCGCCGAGACCAGCGAGCCCGCGATCGCGCCGAAGCCGAACTGCAGCGTCCCCAGCAGCGCCGAGGCGGTGCCCGCGATATGCGGGAAGGGCGTGATGGCCAGCACGCTGCCGATCGGCACGGTCACGCCCAGCAGCGCGATGTACAGCACGATCGCCGCATAGACCGCGAGGAAGGGCGCGCCCAGCAGCACGCAGCCCGTCAGCGCCGCGCCGCAGCAGGCCACGCCCGCCACGCCCATGGTGAACACCCGGTCGCGACCATATTGCGCGGCGAAGCGCCCGCCGAACTGCGACATCAGGATGAAGCCCGCCGCGCCGGCGCCGAAGAACAGCCCGTAATGCTCGGGCGCCACGCCGTAGATCGAGATGAAGACGAAGGGCGAGCCCGCGATATAGGCGAACATCCCGCCCATGGTGAGGCCGGAGACGGCCGCGGTCGCCAGGAAGCGCCGGTCGGTGATCAGCGAGAGATAGCTGCGCAGCACGGCGAAGACCGAGGCGCGCTGCCGCTTCTCGGGCGCCAGCGTCTCCGGCAGGAAGGCGATGCAGCAGACCAGCGCCACCGCGCCCACGCCGGCCAGGAACCAGAAGATGGCGCGCCAGCCGAGCGCGGCCGCGAGGTAGCCGCCCATCAGCGGCGCCAGGATCGGCGCCACGCCCATGATGAGCATCAGCCGGCTCATCAGCTTCACCGGGTCGATCTCGTGGGCGACGTCGCGCACCACCGCGCGCGCGATCACCATCCCCGCGCAGCCCGCCAGCGCCTGGCACAGCCGTAGCAGGATCAGCGCCTCGATGCTGGTCGCCATCGCGCAGAGGGCGGAGGCGATGATGTAGACCACGAGCCCCACGAAGAGCGGCGGGCGCCGCCCCAGCCGGTCGGCAAGCGGGCCGTGCACGAGCTGCCCCGTGCCCAGCCCCAGGAAGTAGGCCGCCAGCGTGAGCTGCGCGCCGTCGATGCCCACGCCCATATCCCTCCCGATATCCGGGAGGGACGAGAGGTACATGTCGATCGAGAGCGGCGCGAAGGCGCTCAGCAGCCCGAGCAGGAAGGCCAGACGGTTCTGGCGGCTCATGCAGGCGGCGGCAGGAACTCCACCTCGTGCAGCGCGGAGAGGCGTACGACCTCGGCCGGATCGGGCACGTTGTGGATGGCCTTGAACAGGTCGTGCAGGCGGCGTGCCGGGCTGACCCAGAAGAAGGCGCGGCCGGGCTTGCCGCTCTCGTTGAAGTAGCCGTGCATGATGCCGCGCGGCATGCGGACCAGGTCGCCGGCCTTGGCGTGGTGCGTCTGGCCGTCGAGGATGAGCTTCCACTCGCCCTCCAGCATCAGGATGTACTCGTCCTGGGTCGGATGGATGTGCGGCGGCACGAAGGTGCCGGGCGGGGATAGTGCCTCGAAGGCGAAGCAGTCCCCGGTGGAAGCCTTGGGGTGGTAGGTCTGCCCCAGGATGTTCCAGGTGATGCCCTCGAGCCCGGTGGTGGCGCGGGTGATGCCTGCGGTTTCGGTCATGGATGCCTCTCCTCGTTAGGCTGGCGGCACGTTCTTGTTGCACCGCAGCACGGTTGTCGTCCCCGGCCTAGACCACGAGGCGCGACCCGGGGCTGTCCATGCCGCATGGGTAACGATCGGATCCTGGCGTTTCAGACGTGCAGGTATTGTTCCCGCAATTGCGGAGCCGAGGCCAGCGCCGCGCTGTCGCCCGTCCAGACGGTGCGGCCGCGCTCGATGATGACGTGGCGGTCGGCCAGGCGCATCACCGCCGAGAGGTTCTTGTCGATGAGCAGGATGGCCTGGCCTTCCGACTTCAGCCGGGCGAGCACCGTCCAGATCTCCGCGCGGATCAGCGGCGCCAGGCCTTCGGTGGCCTCGTCGAGGATGAGCAGCTTCGGGTCCGTCATCAGCGCGCGGCCGATGGCCAGCATCTGCTGCTCGCCGCCGGAGAGATTGCGGCCGGTATTGGCGCGGCGTTCGCGCAGGCGGGGAAAGAGGGCGTAGACCGAATCGAGGCTCCAGCGGCCTGGGCGGGAGGTGGCGACGAGGTTCTCCTCCACGCTCAGCGTCGGGAAGATCTGCCGGCCTTCGGGGACGAGCCCGATGCCGCGCCGGGCGATGACATGGGGCGGCTGCCCGATCAGCCCGGCCTCGCCGAAGCGGATGCCGCCGCCGGTGACGCGCCCGCCGAGGCTGCCGAGCAGGCCCATGACGGCGCGGATCGTCGTCGTCTTGCCCATGCCGTTGCGGCCGAGCAGCGTGACGACCTCGCCCGGCGCGACGCTGAGCGTCACGTCGGTGAGCGCCTGGCTCTGGCCATAGGCGGCGGCGAGGGATTCGACCTGGAGCATCACGCCTCCGATCGCCGGAGGGCGAAGGCCCGGAGGCGTGAATCGGCGGCGCGGCAAACCTCCGATCGCCGGAGGGCGAAGGCCCGGAGGCGTGAATCGGCGGCGCGCATCAAGCCGCCTCGTCTTCGCCGAGATAGGCGTCGCGGACGATGGGATTCGCGCGGATCTCCTCCCTGGTGCCGCTGGCGATCACGCGGCCCTGGGCCAGCACCGAAATCCGGTCGGCCAGGGCGAAGACGGCCGGCATGTCGTGCTCGATGAGCAGGATGCCGTAGCGCGCGCGGAGCCCGCCGAGGATGCGCATCAGCCGCTCGGCCTCCTCCGCGCCGGTGCCGGCCAGCGGCTCGTCCAGCAGCAGCAGGCGCGGACGCATGGCGAGCGCGATGGCGAGCTCCAGCTGCCGCTTCTCGCCATGCGAAAGCACGGAGGCCGGCACGGCGGCGCGCCGCTCCAGCCCGACCTCGGCCAGCGCCTCCATCGCCTGGCCGTTCAGCGTGGCCTCGTTGCCCGCCGGGCGGAAGAAGCGGAAGGAGGAGCCGCTGCGCGCCTGCACGGCGAGCGCCACGTTCTCCAGCGCGGAGAAGCCCGGCACGATGCTCGTGATCTGGAAGCTGCGCGCCAGCCCGCGCCGCGCCCGCCGCGCCAAAGAGAGCCGCGTCACGTCCTCGCCCGCGAAGACGACCTGCCCGGAATCCGGGGCAAGCGTGCCGCTGATCTGGTGGATGAGCGTGGTCTTGCCGGCGCCGTTCGGGCCGATCAGCGCGTGGATCTCGCCCTGGCGCAGGTCGAGCGAGACGTCGTCGGTGCCGACCAGCCCGCCGAAGGCCTTGCGCAGATGCCGCAGCTCCAGAAGCATCTCAGCCACGGCGCAGCAGCCCGGCGATGCCGCCACGCATATAGTAGACGCAGAGGATCAGCAGCGGCCCGAAGATCAGCCGCCAGTGCTCGGTGACATGGGCCAGCCATTCCTCGACGAGGATGAAGGCCAGCGCGCCCATCAGCGCGCCATGCGGCCCGGCCGCGCCGCCCAGGATCACCATGAAGAGCAGGTCGCCGCTGCGCTGCCAGGTGACATAGGCCGGCGCCACGAACTCCGTGCCATTGGCCAGCAGCACGCCGGCCAGCCCGCCGATCGCGCCCGCGATCGCATAGGCGACGAGGCGGTAGCGATAGGGCTCGAAGCCCACGGCGCGCGCGCGCGTCTCGTTCTCGCGCGCCGCGCGCAGCACGCGGCCGAAGCGGCTGGCGAGCAGGGCCTGCACCAGCGCCCAGCACAGGATCAACAGGGCCAGGCAGGTGAAGTGGAAGAACAGCCGGCCCTCCAGCGCGCGCGTCCCGAAGAGCTCGGTGCGGCTGTAGAGCGTGTAGCCGTCGTCCCCGCCATAGAGCGCCAGCGAGGAGGTGGCGAAGAAGGCCATCTGGCCGAAGGCCAGGGTGATCATGATGAAGTGCACGCCCGAGGTGCGGATGGCGATGGCGCCCGTCACCGCCGCGAAGGCGGCCGAAGCCGCGATGGCGATCGGCACCACCATCCAGCCCTCGGTGATGCGCGCATGGTCCAGCACGACGACGGTGTAGGCGCCGACGCCGAGCATCGCCGCATGCCCCAGGCTCACCAGCCCCGCGCCGCCGACGATCAGCGAGAGCGAGATCGCCGCCATGCCGAAGATCATCGCGCGGGCCAGCAGGGTCAGCGAATGCCCCTGGCCGAAGCCGGCGAAGGGGGCGATGGCCAGCAGCGCGAAGATCGCGAGCGGCACGGCGGCGTCACGCCATGTCATCGGCGGGCCGGGAAGAGGCCGGCGGGGCGGAAGGCCAGGATCGCCGCCATCACGATATATACGAGCATCGAGGCCAGCGCCGCGCCCGTCTGCCGTGCCGCGGAGGGGTCGAGGAAGAGGCGCATCAGGTCCGGCATCAGGCCGCGCCCCAGCGTCTCGACGAGCCCCACCAGCAGGGCCGCGAGGAAGGCGCCGCGAATGCTGCCGATGCCGCCGATCACGATCACCACGAAGGCCAGGATCAGCGGCGTGTCGCCCATTCCCGGCTCGACGGAGAGGATGGGCGCGGCCAGCGCGCCGGCGAACCCCGCCAGCATCGCCCCGAAGCCGAAGACCAGCATGAAGAGCCGGCGGATGTCGACGCCGAGCGCGCTTACCATGGGCGCGTTGCTCGCCCCCGCGCGCACCAGCATGCCGGCCCGCGTGCGCTCGACCAGGAACCAGAGCAGGGCGGCGGTGGCGAGGCCCACGGCCAGGATGGCGATGCGATAGGTCGGGTAGAGCAGCCCGTCCATGATGGCGATGCCGCCGCTCAGCGCCGCGGGCATGGGCATCTGCATCGGCGCCGTGCCGAACAGCACCCGCATGCCCTCGTTCAGGAAGAGGATGACGCCGAAGGTCGCGAGCACCTGCGAGAGATGGTCGCGGTCGTAGAAGTGGCGGAAGACCAGGAACTCCAGCAGCAGCCCGAAGGCGAGCGTGGCGGGCAGGGTCAGCAGCAGCCCCAGCCAGAAGCTGCCCGTCCAGGCGGCGAGCGTGGCGCCCAGATAGGCGCCCACCATGTACTGCACCCCATGGGCGAGGTTGATGAAGTCCATCACGCCGAAGACCAGGGTGAGGCCCGCAGCGATGAGGAAGAGCAGGATGCCGAATTGCAGGCCGTTCAGGGCCTGCACGAGGAGCAGCGTCGTGTTCACACGCGGAGGGTCACGTTCACCCGTTCAGATGCGGCCAGATCATATACGGCCAGATCAGATACGGACTGGCATGCGGCATTCAGGCGCCCAGGGGTCGATATTGGCCGACAGCACCTTGCGCACCGTCTCCGTCTGGAACCGGCCGTCCGGCCGGCGCGCGACCTGGAGCTGCCAGAAATCCTGCACCGGATACTGGTTGATGCCGAAGCGGAAGGGCCCGCGGACGCTCTGGAAATCGGCCGCCGCGATGGCGTTGCGCAGCGCATTCTTGTCGGTGAAGTTGCCGCCCACCTTCTTCACGGCGGAGTCCAGCAGCCGCGCCGCGTCGTAGCTCTGCGCCGCATAGCTCGCGGGGACGTAGTTGTAGACGCCCTCGAAGTCCCGCACGAAGGCCTGATTCGCGGGGTTGTCCATGTTCGGCGCCCAGCTCGCCGCGGCGTAGAAGCCCAGCGCGGCCTCGCCCTGCGCGGGCAGCGTCGCCTCGTCCACCGTGAAGGTGGAGAGGAAGGGGATCGTCGCCAGCCCGGCCTGCCGATACTGTTTCACCAGGTTCACGCCGAGCCCGCCCGGCATGAAGGTGAAGACCGCATCCGGCCGCAGCGAGGCGATCTTCGCGAGCTCGGCGGAGAAGTCCATCTGCGTCAGCGGCACATAGACCTCGTCCACGACGGTGCCTTGGAACTTCGACTTGAAGCCCGCCACCGCGTCGCGGCCGGCCTGATAGTTGGGCGTCAGCACGAAGACCCGGCGGTAGTTCGAATCCTGCGCCACCTGGCCCATCACCGAATGGACCTGGTCGTTGTTGTAGCTCGTCGTGAAGAAGTAGGGGCTGCAGCCGCGGCCGGCGAGCGTCGAGGGGCCGGCATTGGTGGAGATCAGGAAGGTACCGGAATCCGTCACCGGGCGGATGATCGCGCCCAGGATGTTGGAGAAGACCACGCCCACGACGAAGTCCACCTTGTCGCGCTCCAGCGCGGCGCGGACCTTGGTGACGGCGACGTCCGGGCGCAGCTCGTCGTCGATCACGATGGTCTCGACCCGGCGGCCGCCGAGCTTGGTGTCAAGGTGCCGCATGCCGAGCATCCAGCCGTCGCGTAGATGCGTGCCCAGCGAGGCCGCCGGGCCGGTCAGCACGGCGACGAGACCGATCTTGATGGGGGCCGAAGCTGCCGAACCTTGGGCATGGACGGCCGGCGCGGCGAGGACCGCAGCGCCGCCGCCGGCGAGGAGCGTGCGGCGGGCGAAGCCCGGATTGTCCTGGAACGCCATGGGTGCTCTCCCGCGCATCGTTTGAAGCCTTAAATATTCGATACCGTGCAGCAGGCCTGCCATGCAAGTCTCGCGGCCCTTATCGTCAGCGGATGGTCGACCCGAGACAAGGGGCCCAGCACGGTGAAATGATCCAGCCCCGGCAGCGCCTCCCAGGAGCCGCCCCAGAGCCCCGCGAAGTCGCGGCTCTGGCGCAGGAATTCGCCGCTCTCCTCGCCGCCGACGGCGCAGTGCAGAGGGCGGCCGGGCGAGGAGAGCAGGGCCGGCGACAGGCCGCGCGCCGCCGCCGGATCCAGGCCGAGCGCCGCGTTGAGGCTGGTCGGCACCAGCGGCTCCAGCCAGAAGAGGCCCGAGACGGGCAGCGCCGCCGCGGCCATCTCCGCCGGCAGCCGCGCCAACAGCATGGCCGCGAGGTGCCCGCCGGCCGAATGCCCCGAGATCAGCATGGGGCGTCCGAGCCGGGCGTGCAGCGCCCGTGCCGCCGCCTCCGCCTGCTCCAGGATGCGGGCCAGCGGCACGGCGGGGCAGAGGTCGTAGGACGGCACGCCCACGGCGATCCCGTGCCCCAGCAGCCCCGCCGCGCAATGGCTCGCCGAGGAGCGGTCGAGCGCCTGCCAGTAGCCGCCGTGAAAGAACATCGCGACGCCGCGGATCTCCGGCGGCAGGAAGAGATCCATCGCCTCGCGCGGGCCCGGCCCATAGGCCAGCACCTCCGGCGGATGCGCCGCCCGGAAGGCGGACGCATCCCGCATCCAGCCCGCCATGATCGCCGGATGGCCCGGCACCCGGGCCCGGTTATTGTATTCAATCTCTTCGGAATTCATCCCGCACCTTCCGCCTGGGACACGATGCGGCCCCTCTACCGTCCCGGCGAAGCTTCTGATAGAAATAAGTCGGGTTCTGCTTATCCGCGGCTCTCATTCCCCCGTCCAGCCTGCGGGGTCAGGGAAAGGTTCTGCAAGGCCTCGATGCGCTTAGCATGAGAATTGAGGGCCCCGCCTCCGCCGTCCGCGAGACGCAGCGGTTGCGCATGTTCTCCGCCATCGCCCGTACCATCGCCGGCGATGTCGAGCTGTCGCAGCTGGTGCAGATCGTCACGGATGCCGCCACGCAGTGGTCGGGCGCAAAGTTCGGCGGCTTCTTCTACGATATGGTGGATGCCTCGGGCGAGGCTTGTGACCTCTATGCCCTGTCCGGCGTCCCGCGCTCCGGCTCCGAGAAGCTTCCGATGCCGCGCAGGGCGGAGATCTTCGGCCCCGCCTTCGACGGCGTCGGGATCGTCCGCTCCGACGACATTCGCCAGGATCCCCGCTTCGGGAGGAACGGGCCGTATTTCGGCATGCTGGAGGGCCACCTGCCGGTGGTCAGCTATCTAGCGGCGCCGGTCGTCTCGCGCACGGGCGAGGTGCATGGTGGCCTCTTCGTCGCCCATGACGAGCCTGGCGCCTTCGGCATGGAGGCCGAGGAGACGGTCGCCGCCATCGCGGCGCATGCGGCCATCGCCATCGACAATGCCCGTCTGCTCGAGGCATCGCGCCGCGGGGAGGAGGCGTCGCGCCAGGCGCAGGAGGCCAATGCCTGGCTCGCCGCCATCGTCGCCGGCTCGGACGACGCGATCCTCAGCAAGTCGCTGGAAGGCATCATCTCCAGCTGGAACGCCAGCGCCACCCGGCTCTTCGGCTTCACCGCGGCCGAGGCGATCGGCCGGCACATCACGATCCTCATCCCCGACGACCGCCTGCATGAGGAGGAGGAGATCATCGGCCGAATCCGCCGGGGCGAGCGCGTGGACCACTTCGAGACCGTGCGCCGCCGCAAGGACGGCAGCCTGCTCGACATCTCGCTGACGGTCTCGCCGGTGCGCAACACGCGGGGCGTCATCATCGGCGCCTCCAAGATCGCGCGCGACATCTCGGACCGGAAGCGCGCGCAGCAGCAGCAGGACCTGCTGCTGCGCGAGGTGAACCACCGGGTGAAGAACCTCTTCTCGGTCACGACCGGGCTCATCTCGATCAGCGCGACGTCCGCGAACAGCGCGGAGGAGCTGGCGGTCTCGTTGCGCGAGCGCGTGCTGGCGCTGTCCCGCGCGCACGACCTCACCTTGCCCGAGCTTGGCGGGGAACAGACCGGCGAGAGGGGCACGACCCTCTTCGCGCTGCTGGCGGCGATCATCGCACCGCACGATTTCGCGGGCGCGCCGCGCCTGGCGGTCACGGGCACGGACGTGCCGCTGCAGGGCTCGACGCTGACCTCGCTGGCGCTGCTGCTGCACGAGTTCACGACCAATGCCGCCAAGTACGGCGCGCTCTCGAGCAAGGCGGGCCGCCTCGCGGTGCAGACCGCCATAGAGGGCGGGATGCTGGTCCTGACCTGGAGGGAGATCGGCGGGCCGGCGGTGGCGGCCCGCGGAATGCCGGAAGGGTTCGGCAGCCTGCTCGAGCGCGCCACCGTCCAGGGACTTGGCGGTGAGATCGCGCGCGACTGGGCGCCGGGCGGCGTCGTCATCCGGCTGCGCATCCCGGCGGCGCACCTCACGGGCTGATCATGGTCTGCCGCATGGATTCCAGGCAGAATGTCCCATGCGAATCTACCTGGCCGGCCCCGAGGTCTTCCTGCCCGACCCGGCATCGCTGGGCGCGGCCAAGAAGGCCATCTGCGCGCGGCACGGGCTGGCCGGGGTCTTTCCGCTCGACCCGCCGGCGCCCATGCCCACAGGTCCGGCGGACTGGCGCCGCATCCACGCCGCCTGCGAAATGCACATGCACGGCTGCGACGCGCTGGTGGCGAATCTCACCCCGTTCCGCGGTTCCGGGACCGATCCGGGCACGGCCTTCGAACTCGGCTACATGCGCAGCATGGGCCGGCCCGTCTTCGGCTATACCCACGCGCCCGGAGACTACCGCGCCCGGGTCGAGGCCCGGCACGACGGCGCGGCCTGGCGCGATCCGGCGGGGATGGAGGTCGAGGATTTCGGCCTGGCCGAGAACCTCATGCTGGAAGGCGCCATCGCGGCCTCGGGCGGCATGGTGCTGCGCGCCGCGGCGCCGCTGCCCTGGACCGACCTCTCGCTCTTCGAGGCCTGCGTCGCGGAGGCTGCGCGGCGGCTGTCCGCCTCCTAGAGCAGATCCCGATCATGCCGCTTCGCATGATCGGGTGAAGATGCTCGAAAACAAAAAGCTAGAGCTTTTGAATGAGCCTATTCGAACGGAAAAAGCTCTAAGTGGCGAATGCGTTCGCATCCGCTCTGATCCCGATCCGGTTTCTTGTTTTCCCCCGCGGCTCAGGCCCAGGCGGGCTTGCGCTTCTCGCGGAAGGCGGCGAGGCCTTCCTTGCCCTCCTTCCCGGCGCGGACCATCCAGCTCTCGTTGGTGAGCTGCGTGACCTGATGCGCGCTGAGCGCCAGCCCGTTGGATTCCAGCAGGCTGGTCTTCGTCACGGCGATCGCGGCCGGCGAGGAGAGCAGCATGGCGGCGACGATCTCCTCCAGCCGCGCCTCGACGGCCTCCGGCGCATGGACCTCGTGCACCAGGCCGATGCGCATGGCCTCCTCGGGCCCGAAGCGCTCGCCGGTGATGGCGTAGCGCCGTGCATGGCGCAGGCCCATGGCGTGGACCATGTGCGTCGAGATCGGCGTGGGCGCCACGCCGACGCGGACCTCGGTGATGCCGAAGCTCGCCTGGGTGGTGGCCAGCGCCACGTCCACGCAGCAGGCGATGCCGGTGCCGCCGCCGAAGCAGGCGCCGTGGATGACGGCGAAGCTCGGCTTGGGGAACTCGTTCAGCAGCTGCATGGCGCGCGTGGTCTGCAGCGAGGAGGCGAAGGCCTGCTCGGGCGGGGCCGCGGCGGCCGCGCTCAGCCAGTGGATATCGGCGCCGGCCTGGAAGTGCTTGCCCGCGCCGCGGATCACCAGGCCGCGGATGGCGGGATCGGCGGCGAGGCGGGGGATGCCTTCGATGAGCGCATCCAGCATCTCGCCGTTATAGGCATTGCCCAGCGCGGGGCGGTTCAGCGTGGCGGTGGCGATGCCGCGGTCGTCCACGGACATCAGCACGGGTGATTCGGTCATGGCGTTCTCCTCGGCGCGCAGGGTCGGCGCGGACGGCGCGCGGCGCAAGACGGCGGGGGGTCGAAGGCGCTGCTGCCGGTCGGCCCTGGGCGCGGGTCCATGAGACCGTGTGACAGGCGCGACAATAAATCGCGTGGAAAACAAACAGCCGGCAATTAATGCAGATTCCAGCGGCAGGCGCGTGGCTGGAGAGAGATATGGCGGCAACGGTGGTCACTTATATCCGGGGCGACAAGTATGTGAGCAACATACCAAAATCGGGGGCGGCGGCCGCCCATGGCCTGGTCGGCGAGCTCCTGGTCGGCGGCCAGTCCTACCGGACGATCGAGCGAATGGACAACTACATGTCCATGGCGGGAAGCCGGGACTATACCAATTCCACCATGTATTGGTTTGAGAAATACGGCTCGTACGTGATCAACCCCTGGCTCGGCAGGGAGGCGGAGAAGAAGAAGTACAATATCCTCTTCCATCCGGCCAGCGTGCCGTCGCATCTCGAGGGCTGCGTCGGCGTGGGCTGCCTCGACGCCAGCGGCGTGATGTCGGAGGGCAAGGCCAGCTTCACGCAGATCTGGGAGGCCTGTGGCGGCGCCATAGGGAGGAAGAAGGGTCAGATCGTCATCACGCTCCGCGTCCAGGGCGAGATGAAGCGCCGCTCGGCCTGCACGGCCTGGACGGCCGGCTGAGGGCGCGTCAGGCCGCCAGCTCCACCCGGTTCCGGCCCGCCGACTTCGCCGTGTACATCGCCTGATCGGCGCGCCGCAGCAGGCTGTCGAAATCCGTGTCCCCCTCCTGGGACACCGCGATCCCGACGGACACGGTGAGCGGAATCCGCATCCCGCGCAGGATGAAGGGGTGCCGCTGCACCGCCAGGCGCAGGCGCTCGGCCGCCATCTGGGCCGGCTCGGCCTCCGATTGCCCGAGCAGGGCCACGAATTCCTCGCCCCCCGTCCGCGCCAGAAGGTCGGAGGGCATGGTCGCCGCGTTCAGGCTGGCCGCCACGTGCTTCAGCGCCAGATCGCCCGCCTCATGCCCGAAGCGATCGTTGATCGACTTGAAGGCGTCCACGTCGATGAGCGCGATCGCAACCCGCTCCTCCCGGGTCCGGGCCGTCTCGAAGCGGAGCCGCCCCATCTCGGTGAGGGTGCGGCGGTTCGCCAGCCCGGTGAGGTGGTCGGTGGAGGCGGCGTGCTCCCATTGCCGGCGCAGGCGCTCCGAGCACATCAGCGTGAAGGCCGTGGTGCCGATCACCGGCAGCATGGCCGCCACCAGCGGCGAGATGACGTTCGCCATGCTGCCGTTGTCGGCGATGCTGAAATCGGCCGGGATGCCTGCCCAGGCGAAATAGGCGAAGCGAAGGCAGTTGAGCAGCATGATCGAGAGGAACAGGATCATCAGCAGCTGCCGGCTGCGCGAGCCGTCCCGGCGGCCGGGGTCGGCCAGGATGGCGACGCAGCCCGCCAGGATCACGATCGAGGCCAGCGAGACCGCGAGGATCCGGACGAGCGTGTCCGGCTGAAGCGCCGAGTACCAGAAGATCGCGAAGGTCCCCGCCGCGGCGGGCAGGAGCTGCCAGCTCTTCCGTGGGAGTCCGTCGAACTGCTGGACCCCGCGCCAGCAGATCGTCAGGCCCAGGAGGATGGCGCCGTTCGACAGCGTGACCATCACGGCCAGCGGCAGGGACGGAAAGGCATGGAGAACATAGCCGCCAGCGATGACGAGCGTCCCGGCCTGCCAGCTCCGCACCGAAGGCCGCAGGAGCTCCGGCAAATCGCGGAGGATCAGGCCCAGCGCGCCGCTATTGGCGAGCGTCATCATCGCGAGGACGACATAGGCGGTCCGGGAGTCCATGGCCCTTTATGCCCGATGCAACCTGGGCGTGTAAGGGGTGGCGATAGCTCCCGCAACCTTTCCGCCGTGTCAGGCGGCGGCCTCTTCCTTCATCTTCCGGGCCAGCCACTCGCCGATCATGACGCAGGTGAAATGCGTATTGGCCCGGCAGTCGAAGGGCATGATGGAGGCATCGGCCACGCGCAGACCTTCGATCCCCTTCACCCTCAGGTCGGGATCGACCACGCCGCGCGGATCCTCATAGGCGGTCATCCTGCAGGTGCCGGCGGCGTGCTGCATGTCGTTGACCTGTTCCAGCATCAGGCTGTCGAGGGCCGAGACCGGCAGGGCCGCCACTTCCGCGATCTCCATTCCGGAATCGCCGAAGGTGATGCGGGTGGAGATATCCGCCAGCGCCGGCTGCCGGGCGAGTTCCGCCAGGCGCCGCACCGCGTCGCGCATGCGGACCACGTCCCGCTGGTCGGCCAGCATGTTCTCCTCGACGATGGGGTCGATGCGCGGATCGGCCGAGGCCAGCGTCAGCTCGCCGCGCGAGAAGACGTCGTAGATGCCGGCCGCCACGCTGCCCACGCCGCTCGGCAGCTCGCCCTGGCCCAGGTAGCGGTGGTTGAAGCCGATGAAGATCATGTCGCGGAAGCCGCCGGCGAGGCCGGAGCTGTAGGTCACGCAGCAATTGGTGTGGCGCTGCTTCGGGTCCTTGGAGACAAAGTCCGGCTTCAGCTCCAGGTTGGTCCGGCAGATCGCGTGGTCGTGGAAATGCTTCCCCACATGCGGCATGTCCGCGACCGCGGGTATGCCGAGGGCCGACAGCTCCGCCGCCGGGCCGAGGCCCGAGCGCAGCAGGATCGCCGGCGAGTGGATGGCGCCGGAGGAGAGCACGATCTCGCGCGCCCGGATCTCCTGCCACTCCCCGTCCAGCATCGCGCGCACGGCAACGGCGCGGCCGTCCTCGACGACGACCTTCTCGACCAGCGCGCCGCCGCGGATGGTCAGGTTCGGGCGGTGGCGGGCCGGCTCCAGATAGGCGTCGTTGGTGGTGACGCGCTCGAAGTTGCGGCTGTTGATGGGGTAGCAGGAGACGCCTTCCTTGTCCGGATCGTTCAGGTCCGGGTTCCAAGGATAGCCGCAGGCCAGCGCGGCCTCGCGCAGCGCCTTGTCCACCGGGCCCCAGCTCTCCAGCGGCGCGCGGTAGACGGGGATGGGGCCGCCCTGGCCGTGATGCGGAGCGCCCGCCATGGCCGGGTCGTCCTCCAGCCTGGCGAAGAGCGGCAGGACCTCCTCGCGCGACCAGCCCTCGCAGCCGGATTCGGCCCAGGCGTCGAAGGCTTCGGCCACGCCCCAGATGGCGATCTGCGCATTGACCGTGGACGATCCGCCCAGCGCCTTGCCGCGCCAGTAGTATTTCGGCGCCTGGACGTGCGAGCGGCGGGTGTTCAGGTCCGACCACTGCCAGTCGAGCTGGTTCCGCCGGTCGTGCATGAAGGGGATGATGTTGCTGGAGCGCAGCGCGGGCGGCGCCTCGGCCGCGCGCCAGTCGCGCCCGGCCTCCAGCACCAGCACGCGGCGGTTCGGGTCGTCGGAGAGTCGGCCGGCCAGGGCGGCGCCGGCGGAACCGGCGCCCACGACGATCACGTCATATTCGGTCATCAGGGCCTCTCGACATGCCGGAAGAGCGGGACGGCCGAGGGGAACATGTTTCGCGGCGCCGCGCGATAGCCGGCCTATCCGGCCTTGAGGCCGCGCTCCACGATGCGCGCGTAGAGCGCCGCGCCGAAGGGGATGGCCTCGTCGTTGAACATGTAGCGCGGGTTGTGCGGCATGGCGCCTTCGCCGTTGCCGACCAGGATATAGGCGCCCGGCACCTGCTCCATCATGAAGGAGAAATCCTCCGAGCCCATGGAGGGCGGCTTGCCGCGCGTCACCTTGCCCTCGCCGACCAGCTCGCTCGCCGCCGCGACATAGGCGTCGGTCGCGTCGGCGGCATTCACCGTGGGCGCGAAGATGAGCCGCCAGTCGATCTCCGCCGTGCAGCCGAGGCCCGCGGCCACGCCCGCCACCACGCGCTTCATCCCCTCCTCGATCTGCTCGCCCACCTTGCGGCTGAAGAAGCGCGCGGTGCCGGACATGGTCGCGGTCTCGGGGATGACGTTGTAGGCGTCGCCGCCGCCGATCTTGGTGATGCTGATCACCGCCGGATCGGCCGGGTTCAGGTTGCGCGCGACGATGGTCTGCGCGGCCGTCGCGATGTGGCAGGCCGCGATGACCGGATCCATCCCCGCATCCGGATGCGCGCCATGCGCGCCCTTGCCCGTCACGGTGATGTCGAAGAAGGCGCCGCCGGCCATGGCCGGCCCCTCGCTGATCGCATATTCGCCGACGGGCATGCCGGGGCGGTTGTGCATCCCGTAGATGGCGTCGCAGGGGAAGCGCTGGAACAGCCCGTCCTCCAGCATGGCCAGCGCGCCGCCACAGCCCTCCTCGCCGGGCTGGAAGATGAAGTGGACGGTGCCGTCGAAGTTCCGCGTCTCGGCGAGGTACTTCGCCGCGCCGAGCAGCATGGTGGTGTGGCCGTCATGCCCGCAGGCATGCATC
Organism: Roseococcus sp. SYP-B2431; assembly: GCF_004336745.1. Lineage (GTDB taxonomy): Bacteria > Pseudomonadota > Alphaproteobacteria > Acetobacterales > Acetobacteraceae > Roseococcus. Next base: position 150,741 of record NZ_SJXD01000027.1, on the reverse strand, counting down.
ACGCCGCTGGTCCTGCTGCGATAAGGAACGTCGTTCGCCTCCTCGATCGGCAGCGCGTCCATGTCGGCGCGCAGCCCGATCGCGCGGTTGCCGGGGCGGCCGCGCAGCACGCCGACCACGCCCGTCCTGCCGACCCCGCGATGCACCTCGACCCCGAAGGATTCCAGCTTTTGCGCGACGATCTCGGCCGTGCGGTGCTCGCCCATGCCGAGCTCCGGATGGGCGTGCAGGTCGCGGCGGAGCTCGGTCAGCTCGGGATGGTATTTGCGGATGCTGTCGAGCGGGGACATCGGCGGTTCCTACTATGCGAAGCCGCGAATGCTAGGTGCCGCGATAGCGGCGGGCAACCTCAGGCGGCGACGCGCGCCGTCTCGAGGAAGTTCTTCAGGATCGCGTGACCATGCTCGGAGGCGATGCTCTCCGGGTGGAACTGCACGCCGTGGATGGGCAGCGCGCGGTGCTGCAGGCCCATGACGAGGCCGTCCGCGGTCTCGGCCGTGACCTCCAGCTCCGCCGGCAGGCTCCCCCGCTCGACGACGAGCGAATGGTAGCGCGTGGCGTGGAAGGGCGAGGGCAGGCCGGCGAAGACGCCCTGGCCCTCGTGCGTGACCTCCCAGACCTTGCCGTGAACGGGGACCGGCGCGCGGATCACCTGGCCGCCGAACTGCTGCCCGATCGCCTGGTGGCCGAGGCAGACGCCGAGCAGCGGCAGCTTCGCCTCGGCGGCGGCGGCGATCAGCGGCAGGCAGATGCCGGCCTCGTTCGGCGTACAGGGGCCGGGCGAGAGCACCACCGCGTCGGGCCGCATCGCGAAGACATCCTGCACGGAGAGCGTATCGTTGCGCTTCACCACCGCTTCCACGCCCAGGTCGCCCAGGAAGTGGTAGAGGTTGAAGGTGAAGCTGTCGTAATTGTCGATGAGCAGGAGCATGCGGCAAGATGGCTTTCGGAGGCTTTCGGGGTCAAGCCGGAAGCGATGAGGAGCCAGCGCCATGCCTCATGACGGCCACCACAGCCACGACGTTCCGCCCAACGGGTGGAAGCACACGGGCGTCCGGGTCATCCCCGGCAACAGCCTCGATCCCAATACCGCGCAGACGCCGGGCATGAATCGCGCGGCGGCCATCAATGCCGCGCGCGCGGGCGCCCAGAAGATCTGGGCCGGCACGGTGGATATCCATGCGGGCGCCAAGACCGGGGCGCATCACCATGGCGCGCTGGAGAGCGTGATCTACGTGGTGAGCGGCAAGGCCCGCATGCGCTGGGGCGAGAAGCTGGAATTCGTCGCCGAGGCCGGTCCGGGCGACTTCATCTTCGTGCCGCCCTATGTCCCGCACCAGGAGATCAATGCGAGCGACGCGGAGACGCTGTCCTGCGTGCTGGTGCGCAGCGACAATGAGTCCGTCGTGGTGAACCTGGACATCGAGCCGGTGGAGAAGCCTGAGGGCGTCCTCTGGGTGGACCCGATCCACAAGGCCTGAGGCGCGCGGAAGCGCGGGGACGGGGCTTTCAGCCCCGCGTCAGCGATCGCCCGCCGCGAAGCGCACCGCCTCGTCGGCGGCGCGGAACAGCGCCTTGGCCTTCTGGATGCACTCCTCGTGCTCGGCCTGCGGGTTGCTGTCGGCGACCACGCCGGCGCCGGCCTGCACGTGCAGAGTACCCTCCTTCACCAGGGCCGTCCGCAGCGCGATGCAGACGTCCATGTTGCCGTCCACGCCGAAATAGCCGACGCCGCCCGCATAGAGGCCCCGCCGCGAGGGCTCCAGCTCCTCGATGATCTCCATGGCCCGCACCTTGGGCGCGCCGGAGAGCGTTCCGGCCGGAAAGCCCGCCTGAAGCGCGTCCAGCGCCGTCAGGCCGGGGCGCATCCGGCCGCGGACTTCCGAGGCGATGTGCATCACCTGGCTGTAGCGCTCGATGCGGAACTGCGCCGTCACCTTCACCGTGCCGATCGCCGCCACGCGGCCCACATCGTTGCGGCCGAGGTCGAGCAGCATGAGGTGCTCGGCGCGCTCCTTTGGATCGGCCAGCAGCTCGACCTCCAGGGCCGCATCCTCCTCCGGCGTCGCGCCGCGGCGGCGCGTGCCGGCCAGCGGGCGGATGGTCACCTCGCCGTCCTTGGCGCTCACCAGGATCTCGGGCGAGGCGCCGACGGTGGCGAAGCTGCCGAAGTCGAAGAAGAAGAGGTAGGGCGCCGGATTGATTCGCCGCAGCGCGCGGTAGAGCGAGAAGGGCGGCAGCGCGAAGGGCGTGGAGAAGCGCTGGCTCGGCACGATCTGGAAGGCGTCGCCGGCCCGGATGTATTCGCGCGCCCGCTCCACCGCGGCCATGTACTCCTCGGGCGTGAAGTTGGAGCGCGGCGCCTGCGTGGGCGGCAGGCGGGCCGGCGGCGCTGGGCGGGGCAGGGGGCGCGACAGCGCGGCCTCTGCCTCGTCCAGCCGCGACTGGGCCAGCGCCCAGGCCGTCTCGGCATCCTGGCTCTTCTCGGCCCAGACCGGCGTGATGAGGGTCAGCGCATCGCGCACATGGTCGAAGACGGCGACGATGGTGGGGCGGATCATCACCGCCTCGGGGATGCCCAGCACGTCCGGATTGGTGTCCGGCAGCCGCTCCATCTGGCGCACCATGTCGTAGCCGAGGTAGCCGAAGAGGCCCGCCGCGATGGGCGGCAGCCCGGGCGGCAGCGGCATGCGGATCGCCTCGATGCGCCTGGCGAGGGCTTCGAGCGGCGGCAATTCCTCCGGCTCGAAGGCATGCGGCGCCGAAAGCGCATGCGGGTTGCACTCGGCCACCCCGTCCCGGCAGCGCCAGATCAGGTCGGGCGCGAGGCCGATGGCGGAGTGGCGCCCGCGCGCGGCACCACCCTCGACGCTCTCCAGCAGGAACGCATGGGGCTTGTCCTCGGCCAGCTTCAGGAAGGTGCCGACGGGGGTTTCCAGGTCGGCGACGCGCTCCCGCCAGAGGAGCTGCGACTGCCCGGCCTCGAGGGCGGCGCGGAAGCTCGCGAAATCCGGTGAGGTCATGTCATTCCCCGCCCGCGATCTGGTCGAGCAGGCGCGGGTTGATGCGGACATTGGCGCGCGCGCGTAGCGCGGCCTGGTACTGCGCCTCGAGGTCCTCGGCCATGGCCTGGGCCGTCTCCGAGCGGAGCGTCGTCAGCGCCTCGGCCGCGCCCGAGAGGTCGGGCGCGCTCACCGAGAGGAGCTGCACCACCGCGAAGGATTGCGGCCGCTCGACCATGGTCGCGTCTTGGCCGCGCAGCTCGAAGACCGGGGCCAGCAGGTCGCGCGGCATTGGATTGGCGCCGCCGGCCTCCCGGCCGAAGGGGCCGAGTTCCTCGGCCGTCACGCCGGCCTCCGTCGCCGCCTCGGCCAGGGATTTGCCCCCGCGCGTGGCCGCCAGCAGGGCCGCCGCGCGCTCCTCCTGGAAGCGGCGGCGGGCATTGGCGAGATAGGCCGCCGTCACCTGCTCGCGCACCGTGTCGAGCGGGCGCAGCGCGGGCGGCTGGATGTCGCGCACCTCGACCGCCATGAAGCCCCACTCGCCCTCCTGCATGCGCGGCGCGGCGCCGCGCTCGGCGGCGAAGATGGCCCGCAGCGCGGCCGTCCTCGCGGCGGCCGCCACCGGCAGCTCCGCCTCGGCGCCCTCCGGATTGCGGCCGGCGGCGTCGATCTTCCCCTCGAAGAAGCCGAGCGAGAAGCGCTGCGCCGCCTCGGCGAGGGTGGAGCCGCCGGCCAGCGCGTCCTCGACCTGGCTCACGCGCTCGAAGGCCATGTCGGCGGCGCGCTCGGCGGCGATCTCCTGGCGCAGCTCGTCGCGCACCTCGTCCAGCACCCGAGTCTGGCCGGGCTCGACCCGGCCGAGCTTCAGGACATGCCAGCCGAAGGCGCTGCGCACCGGCGCGGAGACCGCGCCGGCCTCCAGCGAGAAGGCGGCGTCGGCCAGCTCGGGCAGCGGCAGCTCGGCGCGCGAGCTGGCCGGCAGCGTGGAGGCCAGCCCGCCGGCCGCCTGGGCCGCCGCCTCGATCGCGGCGAAGTCCGGCTCGTCCCGCCAGCGCTCGGCGAGGGCCTTCGCGGCCTCCTCGTCCGGCATCACGGCCTGGAAGATCTCGCGCTTCTCCGGCGTCTCGAAGCGGGCGCGGCCGGCGGCATAGGCGTCCTCGATGTCGCGCTCGGAGACCTCGATCTCGCCCATGATCCGCGCGGCGTTCAGCGTCGCCACTGCCACCTCGCGGTATTCGGGCGTGGAGAAGCGGGCGGCGTTGTTCTCGTGGAAGCGCTCGAGCTGGGCCTGGGTCGGTGCCTCCGGCTCCGGCGCGTCGGAGAAGGGCAGCTCCACCAGGGTCGCGCTGCGCTGCTGGAGGTTCCAGGACAGCAGCCGCTCGGCCAGCGTCTCCGGCGCGGCGGCGCCGGCGCGGACGGCGCCGGTCAGCTGCTGCCGCGAGAGGTCGGCCCGCAGCAGGGCCAGGAAGCGCCCCTCGGTCAGGTCGTTGTTGCGCAGGAAGGCGTCGAACATGACCCGGGAGAAGCGGTTGTCGAGGCCCTGGAAGGCCGGGATCTGGAAGATGTAGCCGCGCACCGCCTCGTCGGGCGAGACGATGCCCATGCGATCGGCCTCCTGGCGGACCACGCGTTCGAGCACCAGGGCCTCGATCGCCTGGCCGGCCACGGCGCGGCGGATGGTGGCGTTGATCTCGATGCGCCCCTGGAGCTGGCGCTGGATGCGCTGCAGCTCGCGCCGGGCGGCCTCCTGCGCCTCGTCCACCTCGATGCTGTCGCTACCCACGCGCGCGACGGCGGTGTCGCGCCCGATGTTGCGCAGCGTGTCCTCGATCCCCCAGGCCGCGAAGGAGAGAATCAGGACGATGAAGAGGGCCTTCGCGAACCAGGTTCCGGCGAGGCGGCGCATCCAGGTGATCATGCTCCGCGCATAGCCCTTTGCCGGGCGGTTGCCAAACGGGTCCGCGGAATGCTTGATCGGCCGAGTTAGAGGGATGGGCCGATGACGCCGGGAATTCGTCCGCTGATCGCGGGCAATTGGAAGATGCATGGCAGCCTGCGCGAGTCCGTGCGCCTCGCGGAGGGCGTGCGCGAGGGGGTGCCGGGCGTGGACCTGCTGGTCTGCCCGACCTTTCCGCATCTGCATCCGGTGGCGGTCGCGCTGCTGGGCAGCCGCGTCGCGGTGGGCGCGCAGGACTGCCACGCGGCGGCCAAGGGCGCCCATACCGGCGACGTGAGCGCGGCCATGGTGCGCGACACAGGGGCCACGCATGTGATCCTCGGCCATTCCGAGCGCCGGCAGAACCACGGCGAGACGGATGCGGCGGTGCTGGCCAAGACCGAGGCGGCCCTGGCAGCCGGGCTCGTCCCCGTCCTCTGCGTGGGCGAGACCGAGGCCGAGCGGCTGGCCGGACGGGCGGAGGCGGTGGTGAGCGCGCAGCTGGAAGGCTCCATCCCCTATGGCTTCGTGACCTCGGGCGGGATCGTGGCCTACGAGCCGGTCTGGGCCATCGGCACCGGGCGGACGCCGACCGAGGCGGAGGTGGCCGCGATCCACGGGACCATGCGGCATGCGCTCGTGGAACGGTTCGGGCCGGCGGCGCGGACGACGCGGCTGCTCTATGGCGGCTCCGTGAAACCGGGCAATGCGGCGGGACTCTTCGCGCTGGAGGATGTGGATGGGGCGCTGGTCGGGGGCGCGAGCCTGGTGCCGGAGGACTTCCTGGCGATCGCCCGCGCAGTACCGGAGTAGGTCGGGCCGGAATAGCTCAGGCCGGAACCCGTCCCACCGGGCCGGAGCGGTGGAGCAGATGCGTCATCGCCGCGGCGCCCAGCACCGGCACGAGCAGGTTCAGCACCGGCACCAGGGCCAGGGCGGCCAGGGCCCCGCCCAGCACATAGACCGGCAGGCCGAGCCGGCGGCGGAGCGCGCGCGCTTCCGCCACGCCCATCCGGCGCCAGGCCACGCCCTCGAACAGGCCCTGGCCGAGCGAGACCGTGGCGACGACCGGGAAGAGCACCACGCCGAACGGCGGCACCGCGAGGGTCGCCGCCAGCGCGAGCAAGGTCCAGAGCAGCACGCGCGCCGCGAGGCCCAGCCCGGCCCGGCCCTGCGCGGCGAGCGAGGCGCCCCGCGCCGGCGGCAGGCTGGGATAGAAGCGGGCCTCCACCGCCGAGGCCACGTCGTCCAGGAACAGGCTGGCGACGGCCAGCAGCAGCGGCACGAAGAGCCAGACGGCGACGATCAGCGCCAGCATGCCCCCCAGCACGCCGCTGTAGGAGCCGAGCCAGCCGGTCTGGCCCAGCAGCGCCTCCGCTCCCCAGCCGCCGAGGACGATCAGCGCCGCGCATCCCAGGGCGGCGCCAAGCGCCCCCTTGAGCAGGGGGGCCAGGAAGGCCCGGTCGTCGAGCTGACGCAGCGGCAGGAGCAGGCTGGCGAGAAGGGCGGACATCGGGGCTCGACTCTTGAAGGGTGACACGGCTCGGGCCCTTCAACCCGGCGGATCGCGCCGCGGCGGCATGGAAGCGCGTCTCGCCATCCCATGGCGCGGTTCCCGGCGATGCGGGATGTTTTCGGACAAAGTCCCGGACCCCGGCCGGACTGCGCCCCTTGGCGGCGGCTATTCTACCGGAAACCGAGGCGAAAACAACGATTTCGACTCGATGGGGGCGCCGGCGGGTGAGCGGCTGGCATAGACCGCGGTCTCGAAGCCGCCCAGCAGGTCGAGCACGGCCGCATCCGCGAAGGGCAGCAACTGCGTGAACACTGCCCCCGTGATGCCCGCTTCCGGGTCGATCCAGTAATAGGTGTTGAACAGCCCGCCCCAGGCCAGGCTGTTCGCCGTGCGACGCCCGGGGACCGAATCCGTGTTCATCAAGAACCCCAGCCCCCACTTCTTCCGCATCCCGGGGAAGAAATCCGCGCGGTCGGCCCGCCCCGGCACCGAGCTCGCCGGCAGCGGCTGCACCTCCACCGCGCCGATCTGGTTCCGACCCATCTCCGCCACCGTTTCCGGCGCCAGGATCCGCACCCCGTCGAGCGTGCCGCCGTTCAGCAGCATGCGCAGCAAACGCAGATAGTCCGGCCCCGTCCCGAACAGCCCCCCGCCGCCGCCTTCCACCTCGACGTGCTCCGGCGGCACAAACTCCCGGTCCAGCGCGAGCACCCCGTCCGGCCCGCGCTGATGGCGCCCGGCCATGCGCCCCCGCCACGCCGCCGGGACCGCGAAGCCGGTCTCCTCCATCCCGAGCGGCCCCAGGATTCGCTCGCGAAGATACGCCCCGAGGCTGCGGCCGGAGACCGCCTCCACCACCTGGCCGGCCAGGTCGGTGTTGATTCCGTACTCCCAGCGCGTCCCCGGATCGAACATCAGCGGCATGCCCTTGGCCGTGCGCGGCCCGCCCGAGAGCCCGGCACTCCGCATGTAGCGGTCCAGCAGCGGATCCCAGTGGTCGTAGCCATAGCCGGCCGTGTGGGTCAGCAGGTGGCGCAGCGTCACCGCCCCGCGCGCCGGCCGGAGCACCGGCCGTCCGGCCGCGTCGAATCGCTCCAGCACCAGCGGGTCGGCCATCTCCGGCAGGATTGCGGCCATGGGGTCGTCGAGGCCGAGCCGGCCCTCCTCCACCAGCTGCATGGCCGCGACGGAGGTGACCGCCTTGGTCATGGAGGCCAGCGCGAAGATTGTGTCGAGGGTCATCGGCGCCGGATCGCCGAGGGAGCGCAGGCCATAGGCCCCCTGGAACACCGGCCCGTCGCGCGTCGCGGCGAGGGCGACCACGCCCGGCACCCGCCCCGATTCGACCGCGGCGTGGAGCGTGGCTTCGATCCCGGTCATTCCTGGTCCTCTTCCCTGTCAACCTCACTCTGGCCTTGGACGCCTCAAGGGGGTAGAGGGACGCAACCATGTCCACCATCCTCCTCATCGTCTTCCTCCTCGTCACCCTGGCGCTCATCGGGGTCATCCTCGTGCAGCGCAGCGAGGGCGGCGGCCTCGGCATCGGCTCCTCCCAGGGGATGGGCAACTTCATGGGCGGCCGCGGCACCGCGAACCTGCTCACGCGCACCACGGCGATCCTGGGCACGATCTTCTTCGTGATGGCCCTGGCGCTCGCGCTGCTGCACCGCGGCACCTCGCAGCAGAGCCGCTCGATCCTCGACGCCGCGCCCCCGCCGGCCGCCACCGCCCCGGCCGTGCCCGCGCTCCCGGCCGTGCCCACGAACTGAGACGCCCGCCGGGCGACTCGGCCGGACTAGCCTGTCCGGCCTGAAACGCTTTGGCAGGGTTGCGCCGAAGGGGGGTTGTTCCGGCGCCGCCTGTATCGCTAAGACGAACTCCCATGGCGCGGTTCGTATTCATCACCGGCGGCGTGGTCTCCTCGCTTGGCAAGGGCATCGCAGCGGCTTCCCTCGGGGCCCTTTTGCAGGCGCGCGGCTACCGCGTTCGCCTGCGCAAGCTGGACCCCTATCTCAACGTCGATCCGGGAACGATGTCCCCGTATCAGCATGGCGAGGTCTTCGTGACCGATGACGGGGCGGAAACCGACCTCGACCTCGGCCATTACGAACGCTTCACCGGCGTCCACGCCAACAAGGCGGACAACTGGACCACGGGGCGCCTCTACTCCGAGGTGATCGCCAAGGAGCGGCGCGGCGACTATCTCGGCGCCACCGTCCAGGTCATTCCCCATATCACCGACGCGATCAAGGAAGCGGTCGTCGCGGGCACCGACAGCTACGACTTCGTGCTCGTCGAGATCGGCGGCACGGTCGGCGACATCGAGTCGCTGCCCTTCCTCGAGGCCGTCCGGCAGCTCGCCAACGAACTGGGCCCGACGCGCAGCCTCTTCATCCACCTGACGCTGGTGCCCTACATCCCCTCGGCCGGCGAGCTGAAGACCAAGCCCACGCAGCATTCCGTGAAGGAGCTGCTGGGCATGGGCATCCAGCCCCAGATCCTGCTGTGCCGCTGCGACCGCCAGATTCCCGAGAACGAGCGCCGCAAGATCGCGCTCTTCTGCAACGTCCGGCCCGAGAGCGTCATTCCTGCCTACGACGCCAAGAGCATCTATGCCGTGCCCTCGAGCTACCACCGCGAGGGGCTGGACCGCGAGGTGCTGCGGCACTTCAACCTGAGCATCTACGGCGACCCGAACATGGGCCGCTGGGACGGCATCATGGAGCGCATCGCCTCGCCCGAGGGCGAGGTGACCATTGCGGTCGTCGGCAAGTACACGGGGCTGCTGGACGCCTACAAGTCGCTGAACGAGGCGCTCGCCCATGGCGGGATCGCGCACAACATGCGCGTGAAGCTGGATTGGGTGGACAGCGAGATCTTCGAGAAGGAGGAGGGCGAGGTCGTCCGCCGTCTCGACGGGGTGCACGGCATCCTGGTGCCCGGCGGCTTCGGCGAGCGCGGCACGGCCGGCAAGATCGAGGCCGTGAAATTCGCCCGCGAGCGGAAGATCCCCTTCTTCGGGATCTGCTTCGGCATGCAGATGGCGGTGATCGAGGCCTCGCGGAACCTGCTCGACATCGACGGCGCGTCCAGCACGGAGTTCGGCCCCTGCGCCGAGCCCGTCGTCGGGCTGATGACCGACTGGACCCGCGGCAACGAGCGCGAGACCCGCTCCGAAGGCGGCGACCTGGGCGGCACCATGCGCCTCGGCGCCTATCCGGCCGTGCTTTCCGAGGATTCGCTGGTCCGCAGTGTCTATGGCTCGGGCCGGATCGAGGAGCGTCACCGCCATCGCTACGAGGTGAATGTGGGCTATCGCGAGCGGCTGGAGAACGCCGGCCTGCGCTTCTCGGGCATGTCGCCCGACGGGCTGCTGCCGGAGATCGTCGAGTACCCGGACCATCCCTGGTTCATCGGCGTGCAGTTCCATCCGGAGCTGAAGTCCAAGCCGTTCGAGCCGCATCCGCTCTTCGCGGGCTTCGTGGGCGCGGCGGTGAAGCAGGCCCGGCTGGTGTGAGGCGCTTCGCCGGTCAAGGGAAACCTGGCCGGCGACCCCGAACAATCCAGGGCGATCTTCGCCCTATGCGATCACGATGGCAAAGCGCTGGCCGATCGAATCCGGGGCACGGCGACCGCCGCCAGGAGCAGCGCGGCCACCCACCAGTATTGCCAGGCGCCGTAGCTCAGCATGGCGATGACGAGGCCGGCAGCATAGGCGCCGCTGGCGGCACCGCCCTCGGCCCGCAGGGCCAGCATCGCGAGCAGCAGCGCCATCAGCGCTGCGCCTACGGCCCCCAGCTCCAGCCAGGTCTGCAACGCGAGATTGTGCGGATGCAGCGGCAGAAGCTGGGCGGAGGAGAACCAGCCCGACTGCGCGGTCAGGCCGAACTCCGCCAGCACCGCCGCGCTCGCATGGCCGATGCCGCCCGGTATGGCGCGGCTCGCCTCCATGCCCCAGCCCAGAAGCGGGCGTTCCGCGATCCGGCCGGAGACGAAATCCCAGATCAGCAGGCGATGCGCGGCCGAGGGCGGCAGTCCGCCCGCATCCAGCGGGAGGAGCGCATTCAGCACCCAGGGCAGGCCCAGGACCATCGCCGCGATGCCGGCCGCGAGGGCCCGCCGCGTCAGCCGCGGCGCGAATTGCGCCGCCAGCCCGGTGCCGAGACCGGCCAGAACGGCCAGCCTTGCGCTGTCCCCGGGCAATATCAACACCACGGCGCCGCCGATCAGGCCCAGCGCCACGCGCGGCCAGGCCGGCAGCGAGGGGGCGAAGACGCCGAGCGGCAGCAGCAGCGCCAGCACGGCCCCCGCATTCTTCAGCCCGAAGGAAAGGGTCACATCCCAGGCCGGAAGCCCGCGCACCGTTCCGCGCAGGAGGTTGCCGCTGAGATGATCGAAACCGGCCGCGAGAATCCCCAGCGCCAACCCGATGGCCGCCGCCTTCGCGACAAACGGGGAGGGCGCCTCACGCCCCAGCGCATCCGCGGCCAGCACGGCCAGGGCGAGCGAGATCGCCAGCCGCGCCGCGCCATCCAGCGCGCGCCCGGCCTCGGGCGCCCAGAGCGCAGACGCCGCCATCCAGGCCAGCAGGGCGATCGCCGGCCAAGCCAGCGCCGGCACCCCGGAGGGGCGCCAGCCCCGCAGCCAGCCCAGCACGACACAGCCCACCATGCCGGCCAGCGCGATCGGCGCCATCACCCGGTTCTGCAGCACCACCGCGAAGGGCGCGGCGGCGAGCGCCGCCGCCAGCGGCCAATTCGGTGTCATGCTTCGGGGCGGATCAGACCGCCGCGATGCTCTCGCGGCGCAGCTGCACCGCGAGTTCGTCCAGCGACTTGCCGAAGCGCTCCAGCATGTCGACGATCTCCTCGGCCGTGATGATCAGCGGCGGCGAGAAGGCGATGCCGTCGCCCGGCAGGGCGCGCATGATCAGGCCATTGGCCTCGGCGATCTTCGTCAGGCGCGGGCCGATCTTCTGGGCCGCGTCGAAGGGCTTCTTCGTGGCCTTGTCCGCCACCAGCTCGATCGCGCCGATGAGGCCGATGCCGCGCACTTCGCCCACCAGCGGATGGTCGGCGAAGCGGCTGCGCAGCCCGTCCTGCAGGACCGGGGCCACCTTCTTCACATGGGCCACGAGGTTCATCTCGTCGTAGATCTTCAGCGTCTCGACCGCGACGGCGGCCGGAACCGGATGGCCCGAATAGGTGAAGCCATGGCCGAAGGTGCCGATGGTCGCCGAGCCGTCCGCCAGGCCCTGGAAGATGCGCTCGTTGATCATGACCGCCGAGATCGGCAGGAAGGAGGCGCTGAGCGCCTTGGCGCAGGTCAGGATGTCCGGCTGGATGCCCATGCTCTGGCAGCCCCAGTACTCGCCGGTCCGGCCGAAGCCGCAGATCACCTCGTCGGCCACGAAGAGCACGTCGTGCTTCTTCAGCACGGCCTGGATCTTCTCGTAATAGGTGGCGGGCGGCACGAGCACGCCGCCGGCGCCCATGACGGGCTCGGCGAAGAAGGCGGCGACCGTCTCGGGGCCTTCCTGCACGATCATCGCGTCGAGCTCCTCGGCGCAGCGCGTCGCGAACTGCTCCTCGGTCTCGCCCGGCAGGCCCTCGCGGTAGTGGTGCGGCGTGCGCGTGTGGAGGAAGCCGGGGATCGGCAGGTCGAACAGCTTGTGGTTGGCCGGCAGGCCCGTCGCCGAACCGGCGGCGATGGTGATGCCGTGGTAGCCCTTCAGGCGGCCGATGATCTTCTTCTTCTCCGGACGCCCGATGGCGTTGTTGAAGTACCAGATCATCTTGATCGCGGTGTCGTTCGCCTCGGAGCCCGAGTTGCAGAAGAACACCTTGCTCATCGGCACCGGCGCGCGCTCGATGAGCATCTCGGCGAGGTCGATCGCCGGCTCGTGGCTGCGGCCCGTGAAGGCGTGATAAAAGGGCAGCTGCTTCATCTGCTTCGTGGCGGCCTCCACCAGCCGCTCGTTGTCGAAGCCGAGCGAGGCGCACCAGAGGCCGGCCACGGTCTCGATGTAGCTGTTGCCCTGGTCGTCGAAGACCCGCACGCCCTTGCCTCGGGTGATCACCAGCGGGCCGCTCTGCGCATGGGCTCGGGCATCCGTGTAGGGATGCAGGAGGTTGACGATATCGCGGGCGGCGTTGGAATTGCGCGGAGGGGTCATCGGGCAGCGTCCTTGCAGGATCCTTGCACCCTACGCCTCCGGCTCCGGCGTTGGAACCCGATCCGGGCCGGTTCCTGCTTCGCGCGCGCCGGATTTGGGGGCATCCTTCGCCCCATGACCGAGATCAAGCCGCACGCCGCCCATTGGGGCTTCTTCGACGCCATCACGGAGAACGGCCGGCTGGTCGGCGTCCGCCCCTTCGCGCAGGATCCGGTGCCGGCGACGCTGATCGAATCCGTTCCCGCCACGGTCCATAGCGAGGCGCGGATCGACCGGCCCCATGTCCGCAAGGGCTGGCTGGAAGGAAGGCGCCGCGGCCATTTGCGCGGAGGCGACGCCTTCGTCCCCGTCAGCTGGGACCATGCCATCCGCCTCGTCGCGGAGGAGACCGCGCGCATCCGGGCCGAGCATGGCGACGCCGCGATCTATGGCGGCTCCTACGGCTGGTCGAGCGCGGGGCGCTTCCACCACGCCAAGAGCCAGCTCCAGCGCTTCCTCGGCCTCGGCGGCGGCTACACCTTCTCGGTGAACGCCTATTCTTATGCCACGGCGCAGGCGCTGATGCCGCACCTCCTGGGCACCAACGAGGTGTTCCTGGGCCGCATGACGGATTGGGCGGCCATCGCGAAGAACGCGGGGCTGATGCTCTGCTTCGGCGGGCTGGCGGCCAAGAACGGCTATGTCTGTTCGGGCGGCGCGGCCAATACTTATGGGCCCAATATGCGCGCCGCCGTCGATGCCGGCGTGCGGATCGTGAACGTCTCGCCCTACCGGGCCGATACCGAGGAGGCGCTCGCCGCCGAGTTCGTGCCCATCCGGCCGAGCACCGACACGGCGCTGATCCTGGCCATGATCCGCCACATCGTGAGCCTCGGCCGCGAGGACCGCGCCTTCCTCGCCACTCATTGCGTGGGCTGGGAGAAACTGGAGCCGACGCTGGCGGACAAGACGCCGGAATGGGCCCAGGGCATCACCGGCATCCCCGCCGCCACCATCCGCGACCTCGCCGAGCGCTGCCTCGCCCAGCCCACCATGCTTACCGCCTCCTGGTCGTTGCAGCGCGCCGATTACGGCGAGCAGCCCTATTGGGCGCTGATCGCGCTGGCCGCCGTGCTGGGGACTATCGGCAAGCCGGGGCAGGGGGTGGCCTTCGGCTACGGCTCCTCCGGCGGCATCGGCAATCCGCGCAGGGAGATGCCGGGGATCTCGCTGCCGGCCTCGCGCAACCCGGTCGGCAGCTTCATCCCGGTCGGCCGCATCACCGAGCTGCTGGAGCGGCCCGGCGGCACGCTCGACTACAACGGCCGCAAGCTGCCGCTGCCCGATATCCGCATGATCTGGTGGGCGGGCGGCAATCCCTTCCACCACCACCAGGACCTCAACCGCCTGCTGCGCGCCTGGGCGCATCCCGAGACCATCGTGGTGCAGGAGCCCTGGTGGACCGCGGCGGCGCGACATGCCGACATCGTGCTGCCCGCGACCACCACGCTGGAGCGCAACGACATCGGCCATTCCTCGCGCGACCGCTTCGTGCGCGCCATGCACCAGGCCATCCGTCCCGTCGGCCTCGCCCGCAACGACCACGACATCCTGGCCGACCTCGCCGATGCCGCCGGCTTCCGCGACCGCTTCACCGAGCAGCGCGACGAGGGCGCCTGGCTGCGCCACCTCTACGGCCGCTGGCAGCAGGCCTGCGCGCGCATGGGCTTCGAGGCGCCGAATTTCGACGCCTTTTGGGACCGGGGGCATGTCGAGATGCCGCCCCTCGGCCGGGGCGAGGGCTTCACGCAGTTCGCCGATTTTCAGCAGGACCCGCAGGCCCATCCGCTCGACACGCCCTCCGGCAAGGTGGAGCTGCATTCCGAGACCATCGCCGGCTTCGGCCATGCCGACTGCCCCGGCCTGCCGACCTGGATGGAGCCGCGCGAATATCTCGGCAATGCCGCGCCGGACGAGTTGCACCTGCTGAGCTACCAGCCGCCGACGCGCCTGCACTCCCAGCTCGATCCCGGGCCGATCGCCGCGCGCGATAAGATCCAGGGGCGCGAGCCGCTGGTCCTCCATCCCGCGGATGCCGCCGCCCGGGGCCTGAAAGCCGGGCAGGTGGTGCGCGTCTTCAACACGCGCGGCGCCTGCCTCGCCGGGCTCCGGCTTGACGACCGGCTGGCGCGCGGCGTGGTCCTGCTCGCCACGGGCGCCTGGTTCGACCCGCTGGAGCCGGGCGTGCCCGGCAGCCTCTGCGTCCACGGCAATCCGAACGTCCTGACCGCCGACGTCGGAAGCTCGGCGCTCACCCAGGGCCCTTCGGCCCAGTCCTGTCTGGTCCGGATCGAGGCCTGGGCGGGGCCGCTGCCGCCCGTCCGCGCGCATGTCCCGCCGGCCATCGAGGAGATGCCGGCATGATCTCCCGCCGCGCGCTTCTCGCCGCGCCGGCGCTGCTTCCGGCGATGGCCGAAGCCCAGCCGGCCTTCCCGGTCCTGCAGGACGACAGCGTCGCGCCCGGCTTCCGCCGCGGCGTGCTGATGCGCTGGGGCGACCGCGTCACCTTCGACGCCCCGCCCTGGAACCCGCGCAGCGTCGATGCGGAGGGCGCCTCGGCGCAGTTCGGCTGGGATGCGCGCATCGCCGGCATCGTGATCCCGCCGCTCGCCGCCGATCGCGTGCCGCGCGGCGTGCTGGCCATCGCGCATCCGACGGTCGAACCCGCCATGGCCTTCCCCGGCGGCGTGGACCGGCCCGAGGTCGCGGGCGCCATGCAGGGCGCCTCGCTGCTCAATGTCGAGCTCCAGGCCGGCCGCTGGATCGTGATCGACGGCGGGTTCCAGTCGCGCCGGCTGACCGCCGCCAACCTGTGCCGGGCCAGCGGTCCCCTGGCGACCGCGACGGGCGGCGCGCTGCGTGGCGTCATCGCCGTCACCGGCGGCTGCGCCACCCCCTGGGGCTCGCTGCTGCTGACCGAGGGCGACCCGACGCCCTGGATCCGGCGCCTGGACCTCGGCCGCGCGGAGGGCCATGGCTGGCTCGTGGAGCTCGACCCGCTCGACCCACAATCCATCCCCGTGAAGCACACGGCCGTCGGCCGGTTTCCCAAGGCCGATGCGGCCGCCGCCGCCGCGCGCTCCGGCCAGGCGGTGGTCTTCGTCGCTGAGCGCGGACCGGCCGGCTATCTCTTCCGCTTCCTCTCCAGCGGCCCGGCCGCCGCGGGCGGGCCGCTGGAGGCGGGGTCGCTCGGCGTGGCGCAGGTCCAGGGCGGGCGGTTGAGCTGGGTGCCGCTGGCCGATGCCTCCAACCCGCCCGAATCCGCGCGCGCGGCCGGCGGCACGCCCTTCGACACGCCCTCCGGCCTGGCCTGGGACACGGCCGGCAACCGGCTGGTCCTGTGCGGCGGGCTGGGCGCGATCTCGTTCTCGCCGGATGGCGGCGATCCGGGCGCGGCCACCATGTCGCTGCGCCGGCACGACACGAGCGGGCTGGGCGCCCTCCGCACCGTGTCCGTCGATGCGCAAGGCGGGCTGATGCTCGGCACGGACACGGACGGCGTGGTGGGCCCGGCGGCGCAGACGCTCTGGCGGATGGACGAGGCCGGCACGCGCCCGATCTATGGAGCGCCGCGCGCGGCCGGGATCGGCGGCGCGGCCGCCTCGCCGGACGGGCGGGTCATCTTCACCGTCGCGCGCCGTCCCGGCGCCGAGCGGGGCGCGAGTTTCGACCGCCCCGCCACGCGCTGGCCGGAATTTGAGCCGGGCGTGCCGCCGCGCTCGGCGCTGCTCTCGCTCGCGCGCGGATGAGGCTCAGCGGGGGACGGGTCCTCGCCACCATCACGCCCTCGGGCAATACGGTGGTCGAGGCGGTGACGCAGGCCCTGCTGCGCGACCGCGCGGATGTGCTGCCCATCTTCTCGCGCATCCCCGTCCATGGCGGGCGCGATCCCTTCCCGGACGGCTACGACCTGGAGGGCATGCTCCGGGCCGCCGAATTGCTGAGCCATGCGCGGCCGGACGTGATCCTCTGGAACGGCAGCAAGGGCGGCGTGATCGGCCTGCACCACGACCGCGACCTCTGCGCGCGCATCACCGCCGCGACGGGCATTCCCGCCACCACCTCCGGCCTCGCGCTCGAAGCGGCGATGGAGCGCCGGCCGGTGCGGCTCGGCCTCGTCACGCCCTATGACGACGCCTATCAGCGCCGGCTACTGGACGCCTTCGCCGCGCGCGGCTGGCTGGTCAGCGCCGAGGACCATCTCGGCCTCCGGGACAACCTGTCCTACGCCGCCGTCCCGCGCGCCACGATCGAGGCCCAGGCCGGGCGCGTGGCGCCGCATTGCGACGTGCTGCTGGGCTGGTGCACCAACTTCCCCCTGCCGCTGCTCGGTCCGGACTTCGGGGGCAGGCCCGTCTGGGACGCGACGGTGCTGGGCGTGGAGGCGGGGCTGGCGACGATGGCGCGGTAAGGCTTCCCGTGAGGAAAACCTTTCGCCAGGGATGCCGCGTTGATAGGGTATCGTGATCCGGGGAAGACGCCATGCCCAGCGACATCGACGCTCAGCCTGGCCTCCGCCGCAGCATCGGGCCTCTTCAGCTCTTCGCCTATACGCTGGGCGGCATGCTCGGCGCCGGCATCTACGGGCTGGTCGGCCAGGCGGCCGGGCAGCTCGGTTCGGCGGTCTGGCTCGGCTTCATCGTCGCGATGGTCGCCGCCCTTCTGACGGGGCTCTCCTACGCCTCCCTCGGCTCGCGCTATCCACGCGCGGGCGGCGCCGCCTATGTCACGCATCGCGGCTTCCAACGGCCGCTCCTGACCTGGACGGTGGGCCTGGCCGTGATGGCCTCGGGGCTGACCTCGGTCGCCACCCAGTCGCGCGTGGTGGCCCAGAACCTCCTGCGCCTGCTGGACATGCCGGGGATCCCGGCGGTCCTGCTGGCGCTGGGCTTTCTCCTGCTCATCGCCGGCCTGGTCGCGCGCGGCATGCGGGAGAGCATGTGGATGAACATGCTCTGCACGACCGTCGAGGCCCTGGGCCTCCTGCTCGTCGTCATCGTCGGGCTGCCCTGGATCGGCATGACGGACCTCCTCGAGACGCCGGGCCCGGAGGGGATTGGCGCCAGCCTGCTGCTGCAGGGCGCGATCCTGACCTTCTTCGCCTTCATCGGCTTCGAGGACACGCTGAACGTCGCCGAGGAATGCCACGACCCCCAGCGCACGGTGCCGATCGGCATCATCTCCGCCATGCTGGTGGCCACGGCGCTCTATATCGCGGTGGCGATCGTGGCCGTCTCGGTCGTGCCCTGGCGCGAGCTCGCCGCGGCCCCGAGCCCGCTGGCCGAGGTGATGCTGCGCGCCGCCTCCTGGATGCCGGGATGGGTCTACGTGGCCGTGACGATCTTCGCCGTCGCCAATACTGCGCTGCTCAACTACGTCACGGCCTCGCGGCTCGCCTATGGCATGGCCCGGCAGGGCCTGCTGCCCGAGCCGCTGGGCCGCATCCATCCGGCGACGCGCACGCCCCATGTGGCCGTGGCCGTGCTCTTCCTCGTCGTGGCGGCGCTGATGCTGGCGGGCAACATCGCGCAGCTGGCCTCGGCGACGGTGCTGCTGCTGCTGGCGGTCTTCACCTGCGTGAACCTGGCCCTGCTGATCCTCCAGCGCCGCCCGGGCGAGGCGCGGGGCGGCTTCGAGATCCCGCAGTTCGTTCCGGCGCTCGGAGCGCTGGTCTGCCTGGCGCTGCTGGTGAACAGGGTGGCGACCGGCGACTGGCGGGCCCCGGCCCTGGCGGGCGTGGTCCTGCTGGCGATCGTCGCGGGCTTCGCGGTGATGCGCCCGCGCAAGGTGCTGCTGGAGCCCTGATCCAGAGGGCTGGGCGGCCCGGCCGCCGCCCCCTCAGATCCAGCGCAGGCCCTTGTAGAGGCCGATATAGTCGAACCGATTGTTCTTCACGAGCATCTCGTAGAGATACGCTGGGCTGTAGTTGCCGGGCTCGTAGCTGAAGAAGCTGCCGAGGCCAGGAAGGTCGGGGCGGGAGCGGGCCGGCAGCAGGCCTGACTGCTCCAGCGCCACCACGTAGCAGTACACGGTGTGCTCGGAGCAGAAGAAGCTTACATCCTGGCCGTCCAGCAACTTGTCCAGCAGCGCGTTGACACGGTTCCGGTCGGACAGTTTCCCGGTGGAGAGCAAGGTGGACTTCGCAGCACCGCCGATCGAATAGGTGACGTGACCCGACTTGTTGTTCTGGAATCCGAGCATCATATTCGCGGTCTCGGCGGCGCCTATGGCGACATTCTTGAATTTGCAGCGGAATACCGAGTAGGTGTAGCCGGCGTTCTTCACCGCGAGATCGTGGTGCTGCAGGCCCTCGCCATCCATCTCGGCGATCATGCGGTCCGACGTCGCGATGCCGGCATGGGCCCATTTCGCATAGGCGCCGGCGCCACTCACCAGCCATTGGCCGAACTTGATCACGCCTCCGGTGGCGCTGCCGTCCGACTCCTTCACCAATATGTCGCCCTGCTGCAGGGGCCCGACGGGGGGATGCGCGGGCGTGACCGGCTTCAGGTAGCTTTCCAACCACATGCGGAATGCGTGTCCTTGTCCAAATACAACCTATGATTGCATTCTTGCCTGGCTTTCCGCGAAAGGGAAGCGGGGCTCGCTCTGTCTTCGAAGGGCATCCGGGCCTCGGATCGCGGGCCGGGAGCGGGGGGTCGCCCTCGAAACGCGCCCCGTCTAGCCTGCGTCTCCAGGAGGATGCCGGATGCGCTTCGACTTGCCCGATACCCCGCGGGATTCCGAGGCGCTGCGCGCGGAGCTGCGCGCCTTCCTCGCCGAGGCCGGCCGCGACTGGTCGGCGGCGACGCGCGCGCGTTCCTGGATGGGCTTCGACCGCGGCTTCTCGCGCGCGGTCGGCGCGCGCGGCTGGATCGGCATGACGTGGCCGAGGCGCTACGGCGGCCAGGAGCGCGGCAGCCTGGAACGCATCGTGGTGCTGGAGGAGATGCTGGCGGCCGGCGCTCCGGTCGGCGCGCATTGGATCGGCGACCGGCAGTCCGGCCCCCTGATCCTGCGACTCGGCACGGAGGAGCAGCGGCTGCGCATCCTGCCCGGCATCGCCCGGGGCGAGCTGGCCTTCTGCATCGGGCTCTCCGAGCCGGATGCCGGCAGCGACCTCGCCGCCCTGCGCACGAAGGCGGAGCGGAGCGAGGACGGCTGGGTGCTGAACGGCCGCAAGATCTGGACGACCTTCGCGCACAAGAGCGACTACATGATCGCCCTCGTCCGCACCTCGCCGGCGCCGGAGGGCGGCTCGCGCCATGCCGGCCTCTCGCAGTTCCTGGTGGACCTGACGCTGCCCGGCATCACCATCCGCCCGATCCGCGACCTGGCGGGCGAGGACAGCTTCAACGAGGTCACCTTCGACGAGGTGCGGCTGAGGCCGGACGACCTGCTGGGGCAGGAAGGCGCCGGCTGGGCCCAGGCGACCTCCGAGCTCGGCTTCGAGCGCAGCGGGCCGGACCGCTACCTCTCCTCCTTCCCCGCGCTGACGGCCGGCCTCGATGCGCTGACCGCCGCGCCGCAGCCCGGCGCGGAGGTCGCCATCGGCCGCATGGTCGCGCGGCTGGCCACGCTGCGGGGCATGTCGCTCTCGGTCGGCGGCATGCTGGAGCGGGGCGAATCGCCGCAGGTCGAGGCCGCGCTGGTGAAGGATGCGGGGAACCTCTTCGAGCAGGCCTTGCCGGAGCAGCTGCGCAATCTCCTGGATCCCGGCGATTCGTCGCCGCAACTGCGCGAGATGCTGGGCGTGCTCGCGCAGCTCGCGCCCACCTTCAGCCTGCGCGGCGGCACGCGCGAGATCCTGCGCGGCATCATCGCGCGCGACCTCGGCTTGCGTTAGGGGCCGCATCGATGAACGAATTGCGTGCGATCCTGATCGAGCAGGTGGACCGCCTCATCGGCGATGCGGGCGGCGTGGCCCTGCTGCGCCAGGTGGAGACGGGCGAGTTCCCGGCCGGGCTCTGGGCCGGGCTCGAGGCACAGGGGCTGGCGCTTTCGCTGGTCCCCGAGGAGGCCGGCGGCGTCGGCCTCACCTGGGGCGATGCCGCGGCGATCTGGCAGGTGCTCGGCCGTCACGGCGCGCCGGCGCCGGTCGCCGAGACCATGCTGGGCGCGGCGCTGCTGGCGAGCGCGGGGATCGAGGTGCCGGAAGGCCCGCTCGGGCTGGCCTGCGGAAGGGCCGCCGTGCCCTTCGGCCGGCATGTGTCGCGGCTCGTGGTGCTGGAGGGCGGCACCGTCGCGCTGCACGAGGCCGCGGAGGCGGCGCCGGCGGCCAATATCGGCCGCGAGCCGCGCGACCTCGTGACGCAAGGCCCGCGCATCGCGCGCGGGCTGCTGCCGAACGCCTTCGGGCCGCGCGCCGGGCTGCTCGGCCGCGCGCTCATCCGCGCCGCGCTGATCGCCGGCGCGCTGGAGCGGGTGCTGGCGCTGACCGTGGACTGGGCCAATACGCGTAGGCAGTTCGGCCGCGCGATCGGGAAGTTCCAGGCGGTTCAGCAGCAGCTCGCCGCCATGGCCGGCGAGGTCGCCGCGGTGAGCGTGGCCGTGAGCCAGGCGGCGCGGGCCGCCGACGCGCATGGCCTGGCCGGCGCCGCCTTCGAGATCGGCTGCGCCAAGGTCGTCGCCGGCGAGGCAGCGACCATGGGCGCCGCCACCGCGCACCAGGTCTTCGCCGCCATCGGCATCACCGAGGAGCACGAGCTGCACCACTTCACGCGCCGGCTCTGGTCCTGGCGCGAGGAGGGCGGCACGGAGCGATTCTGGGCGGCGGAGATCGGCCGCGGGGCGCTGGCCCGTGGTGGCGCCAACCTCTGGCCCGACCTGACCGCACGCGACCCGCAGGCCTCCGAGGACCGCAGCACCGAAGGTGCCAGGTCTGGATCGGCCGCTTAAAAAGGAAACTGACGCATGGCTGACTTCCTCAAGATCGAGCAGGACGGCCCGGTCGTCACGATCACCCTCAACGCGCCCGAGCGGCGCAACGCCATCTCCAGCTTCGCCGATTGCGACGAGGTGGAGGACGCCTGCCGCCGCATCGCGCGCGACGACAGCCTGCGCTGCGTCATCGTCACCGGCGCCGACCCGGCCTTCTGCGCGGGCGGCGACCTCAAGGGCATGCGCGACCGCACCGGCATCATGGCGGCCAAGAACGCGGCCGAGATGCGGGAGAACTACCGCCGCGGCATCCAGCGCATCCCGCTGGCGCTGTGGGAGCTGGACCTGCCGACCATCGCCGCCATCAACGGCCCGGCGATCGGCGCGGGCCTCGACCTCGCCTGCATGTGCGACATGCGCATCGCCAGCGAGAAGGCGATCTTCGCCGAGAGCTTCGTGCGCGTGGGCATCGTGCCCGGCGATGGCGGCGCCTGGCTGCTGCCGCGCGCCGTGGGCCTGGCCATGGCCGCCGAGATGTCCTTCACCGGCGATCCGCTCAATGCCGAGCAGGGGCTGGCGGCGCGGCTCGTCTCGCGCGTCGTGCCACATGCGGAGCTGATGGCGGCCGCGAAGGAACTCGCCGCGCGCGTGGCCAAGAATCCGCCGCAGGTGCTGCGCATGACCAAGCGTCTGCTGCGCGAGGGGCAGCACATGTCGCTGGCCTCGCTGCTGGAGCTGTCGGCCTCCTACCAGGCCATCGCGCAGGAGACGGAGGACCACAGGGAGGCCGTCGGCGCCATGCTGGAGAAGCGGCAGGCGACCTTCACCGGCCGGTGAGCGCGGGCCCGGCCGTGCCCGTCGGCGAAAGGCCCTCGATGGCACGGCAGGTGGCGGATATCGTCATCGTGGGCGGCGGCGTGATCGGCTGCGCCACGGCCTTCTTCCTGCGGGAGCTCGGCTTCACCGGCCGCGTCGTGGTCTTCGAGAAGGATTCCTCCTACCGTTTCGCCTCCACGGCGCGCTCGGCCGCTTCGATCCGGCAACAGTTCACCACGCCGGTGAGCACGCAGATGTCGCAATTCTCCTGGGCCTTCCTCGCCGGGCTGAAGGAGCGTTTCGGCGAGGAGGGCGAGATCGCGCTGGTGCGCAGCGCCTATCTGCTGCTGGCCGACGCGGCGCGCGTCGAGACGCTGCGCGGCTGCCACGCGACCTTCCGGCAGCTGGGATCGGACATCGCCTGGCTCGACCCGGAGGATCTGGCGCGTCGCTTTCCCTGGCTGAACGTGGAGGATCTGGCGGGCGCGACGCTGGGCCTCGCGGGGGAGGGCTGGTTCGACGCCTATATGCTGCTCCGCCTGCTGCGCGTCCAGGCGAAGCGCAGGGGCGTTGAGTTCATCGACGAGGAGGTCACCGGCTTGGAGCTGGCGCCTGGCCGGATCGAGGGCGTGCGGCTGGCGAGCGGCGCGGCCTGGTCCTGCGGCAGCGTGGTGAATGCCGCGGGGCCCTTCGCCGGCCGCGTCGCCGCGATGGCGGGCTGCGAGCTTCCCGTCTGGCCGCGCAAGCGCACCATGTTCGTCATCCGCGCGCCGCTGCCCAACAAGGGGCTGCCCTTCGTCTTCGACAGCTCCGGCATCGCGATCCGGCCGGAGGGCGACGGCTTCATCTGCAGCGCGCTGCCCGACGAGGACCGCGATCCCGACCCGGGCGAGGATTTCGAGCCGGACCACTATCTCTTCGAGGAAAAGGTCTGGCCCGCCCTGGCGCACCGGATCCCGGCCCTGGAAAGCCTGCGCCTGATGAGCGCCTGGGCGGGGCATTACGAGATGAACCTCTTCGACCACAACGGCGTGATCGGCCCGCATCCGGAGGTGACGAACTTCCTCTTCGCCAACGGCTTCTCCGGCCATGGCGTGATGCATTCGCCGGCCACGGGTCGCGGCGTGGCGGAGCTGCTACTGCATGGGCGTTATGTGTCGCTCGATCTCTCGCCGTTGGGATATGAGCGGATTGCGGCGGAGCGGCCGATTCGCGAGGCGCTGGTGTACTGATGGCCACCTAATAAATCGGCGCCTAATCCAAGTGCCGGCCGATTTATTTATTCGTCCGCTGGCGGGGTGATGCTCTGGGTGGCGGATACCCATCCTTTGCAAACGCGCGCTGATTGGATACTAAATTCCAAGAAACAGCCTCGCTGGCTCGCACTTATTACATTAATTCCCCATTATTACACTGGAGGCTGTAAAATTTCTTCTGACCGCTACCGCCCCTAATGATTGCCGAATCACTCTTTTTAATTGGATTCCATTTATTTTATCTATCCAGTAAATATCTTCTCCCATAAAGTTGCTCGGACCTCCACCATTTCGAATGTGGCTTACGATCCAAGTATCATACTCTCGATTTCCGATAACTACCTTTTCCTCTCCTTCGACGCGGTATCTTTCGGTGAATGGCAGAGATAGACCGCTTTGTCCTGTAAGAAAAACAGAAAATTCCGATTGCCTTCCAGCGGCCATTGGGTACAATGATTGCATGGCTGAACGAATAATAGTGTCAGATGGATGGCCAAGTTCATAAAAATCGTACATTCGACGGTGGATCACACCGAATTGATCGGACGAAACACATATCACAGGGTCCGTCGGATCTGAGCCTTGGTAGGTTCGAGTTACTTGGCCATATGATACAACTGCTCCGGCAGGTGGGCACGAAAAGCCGGGTACTCGTTGGCTTGCAATTGTTGTCCTAGCAACAGGATCGGCTGCATTCTGCGCAGCGCACCCTGCAAGCAATAAAACAGCACCAGTCGCCGCTAAGAGGCCGCGAGGAATGAGAATGCTCACGGGTGACCTCTCGTATTGGGAATACTACCAGTCTATGCCGTAATCGCCACTGATATCCACCCCCAAATGTCATCCGAGGGGTCGAGGAGCGCCGTTGGGCCAAGCTGCCTCTTACGAGATGTCCCTGATGCCCCGCAGCTTTTTCGAGCTGGAGATCAACAGTGCTACGGAGAGTGATCGGTCCGGGCGGGAGTGGGGTACTGGAGAATTGGCGGCGGATGAGCGTGCTAATTCAGTAGGGGTTCAGTCCGGCTCGCTCCAGAACACAAAAAGCCCGCTGGAGGGTTTCCGGTGGGACAACACGTACCGCCCGAACCTGCGGTCCCTGCAGCGAGTATCGGCGGACATTACGATCAGTTGACCTGACCTTCGAGGGGCTTTGCCCCTCGGTTGTCTCCCCTTCGGCGCCAAGCCCTGCAGGAAACTCGTTTCCTGCACCTTCATCCAAAGGCCGCGGCTCAGCCACGCCCTTCCCACGGCATCAGCGAGGCCTTGACCGTCAGGAAGGGCACGTTGGCCTCGGGCGTGACGCTGTCCATGAAGACGATGGCATTGGCCACGTTCTGCACGTCCATCGTGGCCTCGACCAGCATCTCGCCGTTCGGCTGCTTCACGCCCTTGGTCATGCGCTGCGTCATGTTGGTCGCCGCATTGCCGATGTCGATCTGGCCGGCGGTGATGTTGTACTTCCGCCCGTCCAGGATCAGCGACTTCGTCAGCCCCGTGATGGCGTGCTTGGTGGCGGTGTAGGCCACGCTGTCCGGCCGGGGCGTATGCGCGCTGATCGAGCCGTTGTTGATGATGCGCCCGCCCTGCGGAGTCTGCTCCTTCATCATCCGGAAGGCCTGCTGCGCGCAGAGGAAGGAGCCGGTGAGGTTCACGTTCACCACCTGCAGCCACTTCTCCACCGGCAGGTCCTCGAGCAGGAAGCCCTGCACGCCCATGCCCGCATTGTTGAACAGCAGGTCGCAGCGGCCCCACTTCGACTTCACGGCGGCGAAGAGCTTGGCCACGCCCTCGGGCGAGGCCACGTCGGTCGCGACCGGCATGGCGTTGCCGGAATTGGCGCCGGCCATCTGCGCCGTCTCGTCCAGCGCCTCCTGCCGCCGCGCGACCAGCGCCACGCGATAGCCCGCCTTCAGCAGGCCCAGCGCCGAGGCGCGCCCGATGCCCGTGCTCGCGCCTGTCACCACCGCGACTTTTCCGGTCATGTCATCTCTCTCCCAGGGAAGGTTCCGTTGCGGCGCAAGATTGCGTCGGGCCGGCGATCCCCGCAATCTCACCCCATGGAAACGCATCTCGAATTCACCTGCGTCCCCGCCAACGCGAAGACGCGCCCGCCGCGCGAGAAGGCGCCGCCCGGAAGCTGCGACAGCCACTTCCACATCTTCGGCCCCTACGACCGCTTCCCGATGAGCCCGGCCCGGCCCTATACGCCGCCACCCGCCTCGATCGACCACTATCTCGACATGGCGAACACCCTGGGCCTCGACCGCCGGGTGGTGGTGCAGGCCAGCGTCTACGGCACCGACAACCGCGTCACCATGGACGCCGTCGCGCGCTTCGGCCGCGACACGGCCCGCGCCGTCGTGGTGGTGGACGAGGGTACCATGCCGCAGGAGCTGCAGCGGCTGGCCGACGAGGGCGCGGTCGGGCTCCGCTTCAACGTGGTGAGCGGCAACGGCACGCCGCTGGAGCAGATCGAGAGCATGGCCCGGCGAGTCGCGAGCTTCGGCTGGCACCTCCAGCTCTACGTGAAGGGCCCGCCGCTGACGCAGTTCGCCCCGCAGCTCGCGAAGCTCCCCGTGCCGCTGGTACTGGACCACATGGCGGGCGTGGACGCGGCCGACGGGCCGGACAGCCCGGAGCTCCAGGCCGCGCTGCGCCTGCTGGACAGCGGCAATGTCTGGGTGAAGATCAGCGGCTACCGCTCCAGCAAGCCGCCCTATGACGATCTCGCGCCCATCGCCCGCCGCTTCGTCGCCGCGGCGCCGGAGCGCTGCGTCTGGGGCACCGACTGGCCGCACACGCAGTTCGAGACCCCGGAGCAGATGACGGATGACGGCATGCTGCTCGACTGGCTCTTCGACTGGGTGCCGGATGCGGCGACGCGGGAGAAGATCCTGGTCACCAATCCGGCGGAGCTCTACCGCTTCTGAAATTCGCCCAGGAAGCGCGCAGCTTCATGCCCAAGGATCGATCAGCCGCGCTCTCCCGGACGTGATCGGCGGGCCGCGCCCGTCCTGACCCTCGGCGGGCGCGGTGCTAGCACGGACCACGACCTTCGTCGGATCTGAGGAGACTTTGCGCGTGAGCCGTCCGGGCAAGATGCATCTCGTGGCCTATCTGAAGACGGGCCCCACCGCGAGCTTCGCCAGCGGCTGGCGCCACCCGGCCGCGCCGCTCGACGACATCTGGGAGCCCTCGCGCTGGGAGAACCTGGCCCGGCTGCTGGAACATGCCCGCTTCGACTGCGGCTTCTTCGCGGACGGCCTGGGCATCCCCGACGTCTATCGCCAGACCTTCGCCGACTATATCGGCCGCGGCGGCCAGGCGAGCCTGCTCGACCCCATGATCGTGCTGCCGCTGATGGCCCGCGTGACGACGCATCTCGGCCTCGGCGCCACGCTCTCGACCACCTTCTACGAGCCCTATCAGCTCGCGCGCAGCCTCGGCTCGCTGGACCTGATCAGCAAGGGCAGGGTGGCCTGGAACGTGGTCACCTCCTCCTACAATGCCGAGGCGCGGAACTTCGGCATGGAGGCGCTGCCGGACAAGGACCTGCGCTACGACCGCGCCGAGGACGTGCTGGCAGCCTGCTGCGCCCTGTGGGACGGCTGGGACGAGGATGCGCTGGTGCTCGACCGCGAGAGCGGCGTCTTCGCCGATGCGCAAAAGATCCGTTACGTCGATTATGTCGGGCCGCATGTGAAGACGCGCGGGCCGCTCTCCATCCCGCGCACGCCGCAGGGGCGGCCGGTGATCCTTCAGGCCGGCTCCTCCCCGCGCGGGCGCGACGTCGCGGCGCGCTGGGCGGAGATGATCTTCTGCACCGTGGCCACCAAGGAGGACGGCATCGAGTTCTGCGCCGACATGGAGCGGCGGCTGGCGAAGCATGGCCGTTCGCGCGCCGATGTCGCGATCCTGCCCACGCTCTCCGTCGTGGTCGGCGAGACCGAATCCATCGCGAGGGAGAAGGCCGCCTTCGTGGAATCGCTGGTCGATCCCGAGCTGGTGATGGCCTCCAATTCCGGCCTGCTGGGCGTGGACCTGAGCGACGTGCCGAGCCCCGAGGAGGCCGAGCGCCGCGCTGGCGCCAGCGGCTCGCAAGGCTCGCGCGACCGCATGACGCAGCGGGCGAAGGCTGAGGGCATCAGCTATGCCGAGGCGGCCCGCAAGGCGCGCGGCCAGCTCGCCGGTACGCCGGAGATGATCGCCGATGTGATGGAGGACTGGTTCCGCTCGGGCGCCTGCGACGGCTTCGTGATCCCGCCGACCACCTTCCCGATCACCTATGAGGATGTCGGCCGGATGGTGGTGCCCGAGCTGCAGCGCCGCGGCGTCTTCCGCCGTGAATATGCCGGGCGGACGCTGCGGGAGAACCTGCTGAACGCGGGCTGAGATCAAGCTGGCCCGGCTGGGCTAGAGCTGGTCCAGCCGGATCCCCGCCTGCTGCAGGACATCCGCCCAGCGGCGCATGTCGCGGTCGATCGAGGCGTTCAGGCTTTCGCCGCTCTCGAAGTAGGGCTCGAAGCCATTCGTGGCCATGGCGCGCGCCGTGTTCTCATCGGCCAGGACGCGCCGCACGGCCTCCTCGAGACGCCGCTCGATGGGCGCCGGCGTACCGAGCGGCGTGCAGAAGGAATAGGTCAGCTCGGCGGCGTAGCCGGGCAGGAACTCGCCCATGGTGGGCAGCGACGGCAGGACGATCGATTTCCGTGCCGAGGCCGTCCCCAGGGCCCTGAGCTGCCCCTCCTGCACGAGCGGGAACACCGCGCTGAACGAGCCGAACATCACCTGGACCTCGTTGCCCAGGATGCCCGCGACCGACGGGCCCGTGCCGCGGTAATGCACGTTCTCCATCCGCGTGCCGGCCAGCAGGTCGAACATGACCGCCGCCAGATGCTGCGAGGTCAGCGGCCCGGCCGTGCCGTGATTCACCTGCCCCGGCCGCGCCCGCAGCCAGGCGATGAACGCCGGCACGTCCGCGACCGGCACCGTCCGGTTCACCACCAGGATGTTGTGGGTGATCGCCGCGCGCGCGACGTGGTGGACCGCGGAGCGCGGATCGAAGCCGTCCCGCACGATGGAGGAGGTGCCGTTGAAGAGCAGCGTGTAGCCGTCCGGCGGCGATTGGCCGACCGCGCGCGTGCCGATCATGCTGCCGGCGCCGGCGCGGTTGTCGACCACCACCGGCTGGCCGAGCACCTCGCCCAGCCTGGCGCCGAGGATACGCCCGCAGATATCCGTCCCGCCGCCCGGCGGGAAGGGAATGACCAGCCGGATCGGCCGGTTGGGCCAGGTCTGGGCCAGGGCCGGCGGCGCGGCGAGGCTCGCCGCCGCGCCTGCCATGAGGCATCGCCTGTTGAAGGTCATCGCCGTTCCTCCGCAGCTTTCGCGCCCGGCATCTTCGTCCGGTCGCGAGACCTTAGACGAATGCGGGGGCTGCGGCAGGGGCGGCCTTACCCCTCCAGCAGCGCCCAGACCTTCGGCGGGGTCAGCGGCATCTGGAGCCTGTCCGCCTGGGCGGTCCGCCCCTCCCGCGCCAGCGCATCGGCCACGGCATTCACCAGCGCCGGCGTGGCGCCGATGGTGCCCAGCTCGCCCACGCCCTTCACGCCGAGCGGGTTGGTCCGGCAGGGCACGGTCTGGTCCAGCGCGGTGACATAGCCGGCCTGCAGCACGTCGGCCCGCGGCATGCAGTAGTCCTGGAAGCTGGCGCTGAGCGGCTGCCCGCTCTCGGGATCGTAGACCATCTGCTCGCAGATCGCCTGGCCGAGGCCCTGCAGCGCGCCGCCCTGGATCTGGCCCTCGACGATCATCGGATTCACGACCCGCCCGGCATCGTTGACCGAGACGTAGGAGACGACGTCGATCTCGCCCGTGTCCCGGTCGATCTCGACCTCGCAGACATGGCAGCCGTTGGGCCAGGTGGGGCCGTCCACCTTGGTGGTGGAATCGATGAAGATCCGCCCCTCAGGCTGCTTCGCCGCGACCTCGAAAAGGCCGATCTCCCGGTCGGTGCCGACGACCCGGAAGCGGCCCGCCTGGTACTCGACATCCGCCACGGCGACTTCCAGCGCCTCCGCGGCGCGCTCCTTGCCCTCGTCCACCGCCTTGCCCGAGGCGACGCTGACCGCCGAGCCCGCTGTGAAGAGCGAGCGCGAGCCGGCGCTGCCGAAGCCGGTGCCGCGGTCGGAATCGCCCATCACGATGGTGATCTTCTCCAGCGGCACGTCGAAGACGTCGACCGCGAGCTGGGCATAGGAGGTCGCGATGCCCTGGCCCATCTGCTGGGTGGTGGCGTAGATCTCGATGCCGCCGTCGCCCTTCACGGCGACGGTCACGCGTTCCTCCAGCGCATTGCCGCCGGTCCATTCCAGGAAGGTCGCGAGGCCGCGGCCGCGCAGCTTGCCCCGGGCGGCCGAGGCGGCGACGCGGGCCTCGTAGCCGCCCCAGTCGGCGAGCTCCAGCCCCTGGTCGAGCATCTGCGCGAAGGCGCCGCTGTCATAGGTCTGGCCCATGGCGTTTCGGTAGGGCATCTGCTCCGGGCCGATCATGTTGCGCCGGCGCAGCTCGGCCGGGTCGAGGCCCATCCTGCGCGCCGCCACGTCCATCAGCCGCTCGATGATGTAGATCGCCTCCGGCCGCCCGGCGCCGCGATAGGCGCCGGTCGGGGCCGTGTTGGTCATCAGCGCGGTGAAGGTGAAGTCGATGGTCTGGATGTCGTAGATGCTGGTGGACACCCAGGGCCCGATCAGCAGCTGGATGGCGATGCCGGAATTGCGCGGATAGGCGCCGACATTGGCCAGCCCGCGCACGCGCAGCGCCAGGACCTTGCCGTCGGCGTCCAGCGCCATCTCCGCCTGGCTCTCGACATCACGGCCGTGCACGGCCGACAGGAAATCCTCGATGCGGGTGGCGGCCCACTTGACCGGACGCCCCAGCCTGCGCGCGGCGAAGGCCACCACCGCATCCTCGGGGTAGAGGTTGGTCTTCATGCCGAAGCCGCCGCCGACATCGCCGATGACCACGCGCAGGCTGCCCTTCTCCAGGTTCAGCAGGTCCACCAGCTGGTCGCGCGCGGTGGAGGGCATCTGGCTGCTCAGCCGGACCGTGAGCCGGCCGGTGGCGGCGTCGTGCTCGGCCAGCACCACGCGCGGCTCCATCGGCGCGGGGGCGAGGCGCTGGTTGGCGATCTCCACCGCGACCACATGCGCGGCGCGGTCGAAGCCGGCCTGCGCGGCGGCGGGGTCGCCGTAGCGGGTCTGCGCGACGATGCGGGCGGGGTCTTCGGCCGCCCGGGTTATGACGGTGACCGAGGGCAACTCGTCGTATTCGACCCAGATGGCGTCGGCGCCGTCGCGCGCCGCGGCCATGGTCTCGGCCACCACGGCCGCGACGGGCTCGCCCACGAAGCGGACCTCGCCGGTCGCCAGCAGGGTCTGCGCCTCGGCCTGGAGGGGTGCGCCGTCCGGGCGCTTGAACGGGACGGAGACGGTCATGGGCTTCACGCCGGCGGCGGCCAGCTCCTGGCCGGTGAGCACCGCCAGCACGCCCGGCACCTCGAGCGCCGGCGCGGTGTCGATCGAGACGATCCGAGCATGCGCGTGCGGCGAGCGGAGGAAGACCAGGTGCGTCTCGCCCTGGGGCGCGAAATCGCCGGTGAATTGGCCCTCGCCGGCGAGAAGCGCCCGGTCCTCGACCCGCCGCACCGCCCGTCCACTGCCGAAACGCCCGAATTCCGTGTCCATTCGTGTCATCCTGCTGTCCGGGGAAAGATGTTGGTCCCTGAAGGAATGGGCAAGTTGTGCGGCGCGAAATCAGCCGGGAGGCAGGGAGGATGCAGCCCATGAACATGCCGCGATTCGGCCGGCTCGCGGAGGGCGGCCCGCGCCCCGTGGCCGGCGACGAGTGCTTCCAGGATTTATTGACCGCGCCCGGCGGCGCGCGGGTCGAGCGGGTCCTGTCGCGCGGCGCCGCGAGCCCGTCGGGCTTCTGGTACGAGCAGGGCTGGGACGAGTTCGTGCTGCTGGTCTCGGGCGCCGCGGTGCTGGCCTTCGCGGATGGCGGCGAGCGGCGGCTGGAGGCGGGGGACTATGCCATCCTCCCGGCGGGCTGCCGGCATCGTGTCGCCTGGACGGAGCCCGGGAAGGACACGCTCTGGCTCGCCGTCCACATGCCGCCTCGGGAGCGGGCGCCGGGGCAAGGCTGATGCGGAGCGGCGCTTCCCAAAGGGCGGCGCGCGGGGCCTTACGGCAGATCCGGTTGCCCGTCGCGCGCTGCCGAAGCCAGCCGATGCGCGCCCAGATCGTCCAGTGACGTGCATCCGATCTGGGCGAGCGTCATGTCGATCTCGCTGCGCATGAGCTTCAGCAGCTTCGCGGCGCCGGCCTGGCCCGCCCCGGCGACGGAGAACATCGCGGGCCGGCCGAAGGTGCACATCCGCGCGCCAAGGCTCAGGGCCACGACGACGTCGCTGCCGCGGCGGACGCCGCCATCGACGATGAGCTCCAGCCGGTCGCCCACACGGGCCCTGATGTCCCGCAGCACGTCGAGGGGCGCCGGCGCCTTGTCCAGCTGCCGCCCGCCATGGTTGGAGACGATGAGGCCATCGGCTCCGGCCTCGGCGCAGAGCAGCGCGTCCTCGGGGTGGAGGACCCCCTTCACGAGCAGGGGGCCGTTCCAGAGACGGCGGACGAGATGCAGGACCTCCCAGGTCTGCCCCGGCGCGGGCGTCTGCGCGCCGTAGAGGTCGGCGACCGAGTTGGCGTCCTTCCGCGCGCTGTACGGCTTCCAGTTCTCCATCACCGGCACGCCGCCGCTCTTCAGGAAGCCCAGCGTCCAGCGCGGGCGCAGCAGCCCCTGCAGGACGATGCCGGGCGTCAGCTTCATCGGCCGCGTGAAGCCGTTGCGGATGTTGCGCTCGCGCCCGCCGATGATCGGCGTGTCGATGGTCAGCACGAGCACCTTGACCCTGAGCGCCGTCGCGCGCCGCACGAGATCCTCGACGATCGCGGGGTCCCTGGTGCCGTAGATCTGGAACCAGGTCGTGTCCGGCGCCACCGCCATGGCGCGCTCGATCGAATCGCAGCTGGCGCTGGACATGATGTAGGGGATGTTGGCCTCGGCCGCGGCCCTGGCGAGCATGAGGTCGGCGCCGGGCCGGAAAAAGCCGGCGATGCCCATCGGCGAGATGCCGATCGGGCTGGCATAGCGGCTGCCGAAGATCTCCACCGTCTGGTCGCGCCGGCTGACATCCACGAGATAGCGCGGAACCAGCTTGTGACGCCGGAAGGCCGCGCGGTTCTCGGTGAGGCCTTCCTCGTCCGCCACGCCGCCGTCGATGAAGTCGAAGGCGATCCTGGGCAGCGCGGATCGGGCCAGCGCGCGCATGTCCTCCGCGTTCACGACGGCGTTCAGCTTCATGACGTGGCTAGCCCGGAAGGTCGAAGCGCACCGCGATGGCCGCGGAGGCGATCACGGCCAGGTCGTGGCCCTCTTCCTGCGGCACGTCCAGGCCGCCCTTCACGGCCCGCGCCGTCACGACGCCATAGGGCAGCGACGTCCGGACGGCCTCGATATCGACCCTCTCGGGCCGCTGCACGCCGATCGTCACCTCCACCTGCATGGTCCTGATGTCCAGGCCGAGGGTGCGGATGAAGGAGAGGGAGGAATGGTGCAGTGCGTCCTGCACCGCCCGCAGCGCCGCCTTGGTGTAGTCGCCACCATGCAGGTCGTTGCCGCTGCCCATTTCCAGGATGATTCGTTTCAAGGCCACCTGCGCGCCTCCCTCAGACGTCGAGCCGGACGATGGCGCAGCAATTGGCCATCACGGTCGTGCCCGTGCCTTCGTCATTGGAGATCTCCAGCCCGCCTTCGACGACGGTCACCGTGCCCGTGCCATGCGGCAGGATGGCCAGGACCGCGGCCTTGTCGACGAGCTCGGGCTTCGGCACTCCGATCAGCACCTCGACCTGCATCGCATCGACCGGCTGGCCGACGGCGGCGCCGATGGTCAGGGAGTTGTGCCAGAGCGCGTCGCGCAGCGCGCGAACGGCGGCCTTGGTGTAATCCGTGCCGCGGATATCGGTGCCCATGCCGATTTCGAGCACCATGCGCTTGAGCGCCATGAACGTTCCTTCGGACGATGGTCCGCCGCGAAGACTAGGGAGTCCGGGCCCGATGTGTCACGCCCCGGCCGCTAGACCATGATGCGTTCGCATTCGCTCAGGCATCATGGTCCAGCTCATTGTTCGAGCGCGTGATTCAGACCTCCGGCGCCTTTGCGCCTTCGGTCATCACGCTCCAGGCGACGCTACAGCTTCTTCCGGTACCAGATCCGCGAGTGCCCCGGCGGCATTCCGTCCAGCCGCCCGGCCTCGATCCAGCCGTGCCGCTGCCAGAAGTTCGGCGCGTGGAAGCTGAAGGTGTCGGTATAGGCGTCGGTGCAGCCGCGGCCCCGCGCGATGGCCTCCGCGCGGGCCAGCAGCTCGCCGCCCAGCCCCTTGCCGCGCACGCCGGGTGCGAGCCAGAGCCAGTCGATGAACAGCCAGTTCCAGTAGGTCAGCCCCAGCAGCCCGCCCTTCACGACCTCCTCCTCGTCACGCGCCAGCACGGTCACCGGCTCGCGGTCATAGGGGCCGCCGCGCTCCTGGTTGTAGCTGTGCAGGCCGCGCTGGATGGCCGCCACGGCCTCCAGTTCGGGATAGTCGTCGTCGCGGATGGTGAGCTTGGGCGCGTCCGTCACGCGACGCGCCTGCGGAGGGGAGACTTCATGCGGAAGTTATTGGGCCTTCACCCTCTGGAGGGAAGAGGCGAGCGCCTTCACCTCCGCCGCCGCGGCGCTGCGCGGGCTGCTCTCGGTGACGCCCAGGCCCAGGGCGAAGGCGGTCGCAAAGGCAGAACGGTTGCCCAGCGTCTCCTTCATCACCGGCGCCTTGCGGCGGGCGAGCTCCGCCGTCACCACGTCGCGCAGTCGGCCGGTGGGCGGCATGCGGTTCAGCACGATGCGGTAGGGCCGCTTCTCTTCCTCGGCGAGCCTGATGGTGGCCTCGGCCGCCCAGAGGTCGGGCAGCGAGGGCTGCAGCGGGATCAGCACGAGGTCGGCCGCGCGGACGGCGATGCGGGCGTCCGTGTCGGCATGGGGCGGCGTGTCGAGCACCACGTAGTCGGCCGTCTTGCGGTGCCGGTCGATCGCGCCGGCGAGCCGCCAGCCGGAAGGGGATTCGAAGGTCAGCGGCGCCGCCCCCTCGGCGCGCAAGCCGTGCCAGCGGGCCAGGCTCTGCTGCGGGTCGGTGTCGAGCAGCACGACCTTCTTGCCGCCTGCTCCCAGGGCGACGGCGAGATTGGCGGCCAGGGTGGATTTTCCCGCGCCGCCCTTCTGCTGCGCTACGGCGATGATAATGGCCAAGGCAGGGTCTCCTGCGATTCGGAAGCCGGAGCTTAGCCCGCTTTTCGCGCCTGTACGGCGGCTCTTGCGGCGGCCATGACCCCGATGCCCGGGACGGTCAGCGGCGGATGGCCGGGCATGAGGGCCGCGGCCGGCGCCATGGAAGCCTGGGCCAGCACCACGCGCCCCTCCAGCCCCTCGGCCGCGGCGGCGATGCGGCCCAGATAGGCGCGGGTCTCGCCCGCCTGGAACAGCCCCCAGGCGCCGTGGACCATGTGCATGACCAGCCGCGCGTCATGCGCCTTGGCCGCCGCCTCGAAAAGCCGCCGGGTCGGCTCCCGCGTGGTCGGCGCGGCATAGAGGACGTGCACGGTGCCGCCGGCGCGGGTCGCGGCCTCGGCCAGCGCCCCGTCGGCCCGGAGGACGGGCCTGGGCGAGTCCTGCGCCTGCGCCGCGGCCGCGCCGATGGTGGAGCAGGTGAGCAGCACGGCATCGGCGTGCCGGGCGAGATCCCGCAGGAGCACGGCGGCCTCGTTCAGCACCTCGGGCGTGGGTTCGCGCAGCAGGTCGGCGCGGACCTTGTGGGTCAGGCGCAGCGCGCCGCCGGGCAGGGCGGCGGCGGCCGAATCGAAGAGTGGGGCGTTGCTCTGGGCGGTGTGCAGGCAGGCGATGGTGATCATCGCGCGCGGCTCAGTTCAGGAAGGGATTGCGGCCGCGCGGCGCGGCGCGCGGGCCGAAATGCTGCGCGAGATAGTCCACGATCTGCCGGCGCTCGGCCGGCTCCAGCGGGTTCATGCCCTGCTTGTCGACCATCCAGTCCATGAGGCCGTCCCACTGCTCGCGGCTGAACGCGCTGCGGCGGATGATCGCGGTGCTGTGGCAGGCGGAGCAGGCATAGAAGGTCTCCTCCTGCCCGTCGCCGGCGGGGAGGATCGAGGGATCCTCCGGCTCCGGCGCCGTCTGGGCCAGCGCGACGCCGCCGGTGAGGGCCAGCGCCAGCAGCATCGACCGCATCAGCCCACCAGGATCGCGACGCGGCTGATCGGGTTCGCCGAATAGCCCTGGGGGTTCCAGTTGGCGGCGGCGTGCGGCTGCATGCGCCCCTCGCTGTCGGTGGCGCGGTACCAGACCTCGAAATAGCCGTCCGAGGGGAGGGTCACGCGGCCCTGCCAGCGCTGCCAGGCATGGCGGTTGGCCGGCGCCGAGACCTGCATCTCCACCCAGGTCGCGCCGAAATCGACGCTGGCATGCACGGCCTTCGCCGTCAGGTCGCCGGCCCAGGCGGCGCCGCGCAGGTCCAGGCTGCGCGTCCCCGCCGGCAGCCGCGCGCCATGCGCGTGGGAGGAGAGGATGGCGCGCACCGGCATGCTCTCGATCTCGGCGAAGCTGGCGCCGTTGTCGTTGCTGCCGGGGACGATCGGCCGGACCGGCACGCGGTAGCTGGTGCCGCCCATTCCCGCGCCGTCATGCACCTTGTCGCGGATCCAGATGCGGGTGAGCCACTTCTGGCTGAAGCTGCCGGGCCAGCCCGGCGTGATGAGCCGCAGCGGCGCGCCATGGATATGCGGGATCGGCTCGCCGTTCATGCGGAAGGCGAGCATGGTGTCCTCGTCCATGGCCTTGGCGATGCGCATGCCGCGGTTGATGGCCTGCCGGTCGGTCGCGCCAGAGAGATGCGGGTCCGCCCCGAAATGGCCGGTGTAGGCGGCGCCGGGCTTGAGGCCGGCGGCGTTCAGCAGGTCGCGCAGGCGCACGCCGGTCCATTCGGCGTTGGAGATGGCGCCGTTGCCCCATTGGTTGCCGCGCGTCTGCGGCGCGTAGGAGGCGCGGCCATTGCCGCCGCACTCCATCTGCAGCTGCATCGTGACATTGGCGAAGCGCGCGCGTAGATCGCCGAGCCGGAGCTTCAGCGGGGTGTTCACCTCGCCGTCGATGGTCAGTTCCCAGGCGTCCGGCTCCGCGACGGGCTCGGGCATCTGGCCGTTGTTGCGGATGAAGAAGTTGCGGAAGCTCGTCACCGGCTCGTCCAGCCGGTGCTCCGGCGTCTCGGCGACGAGGGGCCGGTCGCCGAGCAGGATGAGTTCGTTCTTGCCCTCCATCCGGAAGACCTGCGGCCCGGCGGCCGGCTGTCCTGCGCCCTGGGCCGCCGCGGGACGGGCGAGAAGCTCGGGCAGGGTGCCGGCCGGCATGCGGCCGGAGAAGGGGATCGCGGCGCCGAGGGCGGCGCCCATGCTGGTGAGCGCCGTGCCCTTGAGCGCGCCCCGCCGGCCCCAGGCCAGCGCGTCGGCCCGCTCGGGGTCGTCGCGGTAAAGCTCCTGCAGCGAGCGCTCGGGTCGCCCCGGCCTCTTGTTCGACGTCATGTGATCCTCCCAAGCTCCGGCTAATATGACGCAGACCCGCCCCCGCTCCGCAATGCTTTCCGAACTGCTGACGCCCGGGGAGATGGCCGAGGCGGACAGGCTGGCGGGGAATGGCCCCGCGCTGATGGAAGCCGCGGGCCGCGCGGTGGCGATGGCCATCCGCCAGCGCTTCCGGCCCCGGCGGACCCTGGTCCTGGCCGGACCGGGGAATAACGGCGGGGACGGCTACGTGGTTGCGCGGCTGCTGGAGCAGGCCGGCTGGGACGTGGCGGTGGCTGCCGTCGCGCCGCCCCGCGACGGCAGCGATGCGGCGCAGGCCGCGGCGCGATGGCGCGGGCCGCGACGCGGGCTGGAGGCGATCGGGCGGGCGGGGCTGGTGGTGGACGCGCTGTTCGGCGCCGGCCTCGCCCGCGATTTCGAGGGGCCCGCCGCCGAGGCGCTGCGAACCTGCGGCGCGCCGGTCGTGGCGGTGGACGTCCCCTCCGGCCTGGACGGCGCGACCGGCGCGGTGCGCGGCTTCGCGCCCCAGGCCGTGCTGACCGTCACTTTCTTCCGCGCCAAGCCGGGGCATCTCCTGCTGCCGGGCCGCGATCTCTGCGGCGAGCTCGTGGTGGCGGATATCGGCCTGCCCGCATCGGTGCTGGAGGCGATCCGGCCGCGGACCTTCGCCAACGGCCCTTCCCTGTGGGCGCTGCCGCGCCCGGGCGCCGGCAGCCACAAGCACAGCCGCGGCCATGTCACGGTGATCTCCGGCCGGGAGATGGCGGGCGCCGCGCTGCTGGCCGCACGCGCCGCGCGCCGGGCCGGGGCTGGCCTCGTCACGCTGGCCTGCGGGGATGCCGCGAGCGCGGCCCTGCATCGGCTGGCTGAGCCCGGCGCGCTGGTGATCGAGGCGGAGGGGAGCTCCGCGCTGCTGGACGCGATCCTCGCCGATGCCCGCCGCGACACGATCCTCGCCGGCCCCGGCCTGCCGCCCGACGAGGCCACGCGCGAGGCCGTGTCCCGCTGCCTCGCCGCCGACCGGAAGCTGGTGGCCGATGCCGGCGCGCTCACCGCCTTCGCTGGCGATCCCGACGGGTTGCGCGGCGCGGCGATCCTGACGCCGCATGCCGCGGAGTTCGCCCGCCTCTTCGGTCCCGCCGGCGACGACCGTCTCGCCGCCGTGCGGGCGGCGGCGGCTGATATCGGCGGCGTGGTTCTGCTCAAGGGCTCCGACACGGTGATTTCAGCGCCCGACGGCCGCGCCGCCATCAATCACAACGCGCCGCCCTGGCTCGCCACCGGCGGCACCGGCGACGTGCTGGCCGGCCTCGCCGCCGCGCTGCTCGCCCAGGGCATGCCCGCCTTCGAGGCGGCCTGTGCCGCCGCCTGGATTCAGGGCGAGGCCGCGCGGAAAATCGGCCCCGGCCTGCTCGCCGAAGACCTTGCGGGCGAGTTTCGCAACCTCATGTAGGGATCGCGCTTTGTTTCCATATATTTCCCAGCTAACGTGACTGCAGTCTGGAGACCGAAATGGCCGATACGCTAGCTGCCGAAGCGCCCGAAACCCTGGTCGACCGCGCGCTGCGTCGTGTCACCGGCCTGTGGCGCGACATGGCGGAGCGGGTGGTCAGCCGGGGCGAGCCGGAGGACGTGGCGGCCCAGATGCAGGCCTGCCTCACCGGTCGCGGCGGCGAGGTTTCGGCCCGGGCCCGCGCGGCGAAGCTGGCCGCCGCCTATCGCGGCTTCACCGAGGCCGAGCGGGTGCATTTCCTGCGCACGCTCGCCGGCTTCGATGCCGACCCCAAGGCGGTCGAGAGTGCCATCAAGGCCTGGAACGACGCGCCGGAGGGCGCCGGCAAGGCCGCCGCCAAGGTGAAGCTGCGCCGCGCGCTGGAGAGCCCGCGAATCCGCCTGCTGTCGCAGTTCACCGGCATCCCCGACGGGATGAAGCTGCTGGTCGATCTGCGCGAGGACCTGCTGCGCGTCGCCGACACCGACCCGCTGCTCCAGGCGCTGGAGGCCGACCTCAAGACGCTGCTGATGTCCTGGTTCGACGTGGGCTTCCTCGAGCTGCGCCGCATCGACTGGAACAGCCCGGCCGCCCTGCTGGAGAAGCTCATCCGCTACGAGGCGGTGCATCGCATCGAATCCTGGGAGGATCTCAAGAACCGCCTGGATTCCGACCGCCGCTGCTACGCCTTCTTTCACCCGCGCATGCCGGCCGAGCCGCTGATCTTCGTCGAGATCGCGCTGGTGAAGGGGCTCGCCGATTCGGTGCAGATCCTGCTCGACCCGCGCACCGAGGTGATGGATCCGAGCGGCGCCGACACGGCCGTCTTCTACTCCATCAACAACTGCCAGCGCGGGTTGGACGGCATCGCCTTCGGCAACTTCCTCATCAAGCGCGTGGTGGAGGTGCTGGGGCTGGAGTTCCGTGGCCTCAAGCACTTCGCGACGCTCTCGCCCATCCCCGGCTTCTGCCGC
Source organism: Roseococcus sp. SYP-B2431 (assembly GCF_004336745.1). Taxonomy (GTDB): domain Bacteria; phylum Pseudomonadota; class Alphaproteobacteria; order Acetobacterales; family Acetobacteraceae; genus Roseococcus. The sequence goes on along the minus strand of NZ_SJXD01000027.1, from coordinate 110,912 downwards.
TGGCTGACCGCGCGCGAGGAGGCCGGCGACACGACGCTGCTCACGAATGACGAGGCCACGGCCATCCGCGCCGCCGCCGGCGTGCCGGCCGAGGCCTCGCCGCTCGCCGCCCTGCAGCTGCTGGTCTCGCGCAAGGAATGGCCGCCGGAGCTGCGCAAGGTGATGGAGCCCGTGCTGATCCGGCTCTGCGCGCGCTACCTTGCGGTGGAATCGGGCCGCAACAAGAAGCGCGCGGCCGATCCGGTGGCGCATTTCCACCTCTCCAACGGCGCGCGGATCGAACGGATCAACTGGCGCGCGGACACCTCGCCCAAGGGCATGCGCGAGAGCGCGGGGATGATGGTGAACTACCTCTACGACCTCGAATTCATCGAGGACAACCACGAGGCCTATGCAGGCGAGGGCAAGCGCTCGATGGCGACCAGCGTGCGCAAGCTCGCCAGGAGCTGAACCTTAGGCGCCCGTCATGTCGCGGGCGTGCTCCCAGACCTCGGGATTGACGACGTTCACCGGCCGCTCGCCGCGCATCACGCGCAGCACCTCCTCGGCCGCCGCGAGGTTGGTGCGCTCCACGGAGGCCGGCGTCATGCCGGCCCAGTGCGGCGTCAGCAGCAGGTTGGGGGCGTCGAAGAGGGGGCTGTCCCGCGGTGGCGGCTCCTCGTTCATGACGTCGAGCGCGGCTCCGCCGATGCGTCCTTCGTGCAGCAGCCGCAGCAAGGCCGCCTCGTCCAGCACGCCGCCGCGGGCGACGTTGATCAGCCAGGCGTCGGGCTTCATCCGCCCCATCATCTCGGCCGAGGCGAGGCCGCGGGTCTCCTCGGTCAGGGGGCAGGCGAGCACGACGAAATCGGACTCGGAAAAGACGCGCCCGAGATCGGCGGCCTCGACGCCCTCCGGCAGCGCGCCGGCGCTGCGCCGCATCCCCAGCACCCGCATGCCGAAGCCGAGGCCGGCGATCCGCGCCAGGTGCCGGCCGATGGCGCCCAGCCCCACGATGCCGAGCGTGCGGTCCGAGAGCTCGACCGCCTGGTCCCAGGCCGCGATGGCCTTCTTCCAGCCCTCGGTCCGGAAGGTCCGGTCGGCCGTCTCCAGCCGGCGGCTCGCGACCATCATCTGGGCGATGACGTGCTCGGCGACGGAGACCGCATTCCCGCCCGGCACGTTGGTGACCGGAATGCCGAGCGCCGTCGCGCGGTCCACCGGGATGAAGTCGTAGCCTACCCCCGCGCGGGCCACGAGGCGCAGCTTCGGGCTGCGGTCCAGCAGGTCGCGCGGCAGGGGCAGGCGGACGATCAGCGCGTCGGCCTCGGCGCAGACGGCGTAGAAGCCTTCGGGGCCGCGCATCGGCGGCAGCGCCACCCGCAGGCCCGCGCCTTCCAGCAGGGCGACGGCCGCGGGCGCAATGGGGCTGGTGAGGGCGACGAGCGGCAAGGGCGCATTCCCGGGCGGCGGAGCTTGAGCCGGTAGTCCTGAAAGCACGGCCTTGCAAGCCGCGCGGGATCGGAATGGCCGCCCGCGCGGCGGTGCCGGAACCTGCCCTCGCGCGGCAGCGCCTTTGACGGCTAAGCTGGCGCCAAGTCGAGGAACGAACCATCATGAACCAGCAGACGCCCCTGATCCGTGCTCCCGAGGAGGCCCGCCGCCTGGCGCTGCTGAACGCGGTCGAGCGCAAGCTGCTCTGGCTCTCGGCCTGGATGATCCACAACGCCAACCACATCCGCCCCAACCGCGATGGGCTGAAGGTGGGCGGGCATCAGGCCTCCTGCGCCTCGGTCATCTCCATCATGACGGCGCTGTATTTCGACATCCTGAAGCCGGCCGACCGCGTGGCGGTGAAGCCTCATGCCGGGCCCGTCTTCCATGCGATGAACCTGCTGCTCGGCCGGCAGACGGCGGAGCGGATGGCCACGCTGCGGCAGTTCGGCGGCATCCAGCCCTATCCCTCGCGCATCAAGGACGGCGCGGAGGTGGATTTCTCCACCGGCTCGGTGGGCCTCGGCGTGGCGCTGGCGAGCTTCGGCAGCCTCGTGCAGGACTATGTGCGCCTGAAGAAGCTGACGCCGGACGGGATCCCGGCGGGCCGCCACGTCGCCATCGTGGGCGATGCCGAGCTGGACGAGGGCAATATCTACGAGGCCCTGCTGGAGGGCTGGAAGCACGACATCCGCAACGTCTGGTGGGTGGTGGACTACAACCGCCAGAGCCTGGATTCCGTGGTGCAGGACCGCCTCTTCGGCCGGATCGAGGGCCTGTTCCGCGACATGGGCTGGAACGTGGTCACCATCAAATACGGCCGCAAGCTGCAGGCGGCCTTCGCGCGGCCGGGCGGCGAGGCGCTGCGCCGCTTCATCGACGACTGCCCGAACAGCCTCTATTCCGCGCTCACCTTCCAGGGCGGCGCGGCCTGGCGCTCGGCGCTGCTGGCCGAGCTCGGGCGCGAGGACGGGGTGCGCGCCATCATCGACCAGCTGTCCGACGGCGAACTGGCGGATCTGATGAACAACCTCGGCGGCCATGACGTCGAGACGCTGATGGAGGCCTTCCGGGCGCAGGATGCCGCCGGCGACCAGCCGACCTGCTTCATCGCCTATACGATCAAGGGCATGGGGCTGCCCTTCGCGGGCCACAAGGACAACCACTCCGGCCTCATGACCAAGGAGCAGATGGAGACGTTCCGGGAGCTCATGGCGATCCGCCCGGGCCATGAATGGGAGGCCTTCGAGGGGCTCGGCCTTCCGGAGGCCGAACTGCGGGCCTTCATCGATTCGGTCCCCTTCGCGCGGAAGCTGACGCCGGAGGGGCGCAGCCTGGTCGCGCCGAAGATCCCCATTCCGGCGGCCTTTCCGGTTCCGACGGTGCCGGCCGGCCGGAAGCTCGCGACGCAGATGGCCTTCGGCGAGATCCTCTCCGGCATCGGGCGCGGGGAGGGCGAGTATGGGCCCATCGCGGAGCGCATCGTAACCACCAGCCCGGACGTGACGGTCAGCACCAACCTCGGCCCCTGGGTGAACCGGCGCGGCATCTTCGACCGGCACCTCAAGAACGACGTCTTCCGCGACGCCAAGCTGGCCTCGGCGCAGCGCTGGGGCATGTCGCCGCAGGGCCAGCATGTGGAGTTGGGCATCGCGGAGCAGAACCTGTTCCTGATGCTCGCGGGGCTGGGGCTGGCCGACAAGCTCTACGGCGCGCGGTTGCTGCCGATCGGCACGGTCTACGATCCCTTCGTGAATCGCGGCCTCGATGCGCTGATCTACGGCTGCTACATGGATGCGCGCTTCCTGCTGGTCTCCACGCCCTCGGGCCTGACCCTGGCGCCGGAGGGCGGGCAGCACCAGTCGGTGAACACGCCGCTGATCGGCATGGCGCAGGACCGGCTGGCCGCCTTCGAGCCCGCCTTCGCGGACGAGCTTGCGATCCTGATGCGCCACGCCTTCGCGCATATGCAGGAGCCGGACGGATCGAGCGTCTGGCTGCGGCTCTCGACGCGGGGGCTGGAGCAGCCGGAGCGCGAGCTGGATGCGGCGCAGGTCATCGCGGGCGGCTACTGGATGGTGCCGCCGGCCGAGGGCGGGCGGATCGCCATCGCCTATCAGGGGCCGGTGGCGCCCGAGGCCATCGCTGCCTTCGAGGCGTTGCGCGAGGAGGAGCCAGGGGCGGGCCTGCTGGCGATCACCTCGCCGGACCGGCTGCACCAGGGCTGGCTGGAGAGCCGCAAGCGCGCGCGGTCCGGGCCGGGCGCGGCGCCGTCCCACATCGAGACGCTGCTGGCCCCGCTGGCGCCGGGTGCGGGGATCGTGACGGTGCTGGACGGGCATCCGGCGGCGCTGGACTGGATGGGCGGCGTGCGCGGGCAGCGGATCTCGGCGCTGGGCGTAGACCGCTTCGGGCAGGCCGGCGACATCCCGTCGCTCTACGCCGAATATGGGTTGGACGAGGCGGCGATCCTGGATGCCTGCGCGCAGCTGCTGATCGGTTAGGGCAGAAGGAGGACGCCCTCGACCGTGGCGGCGTCGCGGAGGCGCTTGTCGAAGGACGCCAGGGGCAGGTCCTCTCGGATCGCCAATTCCAGATAGGCGGCGTCGTAAAGAGTGAGGTTGTGCCGCTGCGCCAGTTCGAAGCTGCGCGTTACAGCGATTTCGATACCGGTGGCTTCGGGGGTGACATCCAGCATGGCGGCAGCCGCGAGGATTTCCTCGAGGGCGTCTTCTAGAACGCGTTGGCGGCGGGCCGCCATCAGGAGGCCATTGGCGACTTCCAGAGGCCAGTGCGAAGGTGCCGCTGCCGGAACGTCCACAATGCGGGAGAAGTCCGCCACCGCGTCTTCCTCGAGGAGGAGCGCGATGGCGACGGAGGCATCCAGAACGAGTTGAGCCACCTTGTTACCGGCGGCCCTCGTTCTTCATTTCGATGATCTCGTCGATGGTGAGGGGCTTCATTCCGCGGTCCTTGAGGGACTGGCGAAGCTGCCTCAGCTTCTCGCCGAGCGGAATCCCGCCATCCCCGGCCACCTTCTTCACCGGGACGAGCCGCGCCACCGGCTGCCCCCGGCGCGTGATCGTGACCTCCTCGCCGCGCTCCACGCGGTCAAGAAGGGCGGAGAGATGGGTCTTGGCCTCGAAGGCCCCTACGCTACCGTCCATGGGCGGTAAACTAGTTGATCAACCAGTCGGCGGCAAGGGATAGGGCAGGAGCTCGACGTCCCGCCGCTGGTAAAGCGGATGCTTCGGGCTGCCATCCCCGTTCACTCCGAAGCAGAGCGCCTGCACCCCGGCCCCGGCCAGCATCCGCCCGATCGCCGCGCCCCTCGCCATCAAGGGCTTGGGCGGCTGCCCCCAGGCCGCCACGACCAGCGCCGCCGAGCGGGCATAGTGCAGGACGGTGGCGTCGGTTTCCTCCCCGACCGGGTCCTCCACCTCCAGCAGCCGCTTCTTGTCCGTGGCGCGGTAGCTGAAGGCGTTCAGCATCACGAGCCCGGGCAGTCCCCAGCGATACCGTGCCCGCCACATGCAGCCCGCCACCGTCGGATCGTCCACGTCGATATCGGCCGTCGAGGGATTCATCCCGATCACGACGCCGAAACCCGGGGTGCCCAGGGGCTTGCCGTCCCAGCGGCGCTCCAGCCACCAGCGCCAGCGCCGGTCGGGGGAGAAGGACGCCGCCGAGACGACGTCGGAAGCGAGCTTGAGGCGGACCTTTCCGCCGGGGTCGTGGGAGTCGGGCATCAGGGCAGTATTGGCGCGGCCGTCCCTTTCGGCTACACGCGCCGCTTCCTACCCGGCAGCAAGCACGCGGGCGTGGTGGAATTGGCAGACACGCTGGATTTAGGTTCCAGTGGCGCAAGCCGTGGGGGTTCAAGTCCCTCCGTCCGCACCACTTGGCAAAACCAGCGAATTTGGAAATGGATTCAAGGGCAATGCAGGTCACTGAAGTCGCGAACGAGGGTCTGAAGCGGGCTTATACCGTGGTCGTCCCCGCTTCGAGCATCGCGCTCCAGAAGGACAAGCGCCTGGCGGAGATCGCCAAGGACATCAAGCTGCCCGGCTTCCGCCCCGGCAAGGTTCCGCAGAAGCTGGTCCAGGCCCGCTACGGCACGGCCGTGATGGGCGAGGTCCTGGAGGCCTCGGTCCAGGAGGCCAGCGGCAAGATCGTCGCCGACAACAACCTCCGCCCCGCGCTGCAGCCCAAGATCGAGGTGACGAAGTTCCCGGAGGGCGAGGGCGATCTCGAATTCCGCATGGATGTCGAGGTCCTGCCCGAGATCCCGATGCCCGACTTCTCCGGCATCAGCCTGACCCGCCTCAAGGCCGCCCCCGGCGAGGAGGACATCACCAAGGCGCTGGAGAACATCACGCGCCGGCAGGCCTCCCTCGAGGAGACCGAGGCCCGCGCCGCGGCCAAGGGTGAGGTGCTGGTCTGCGACTTCGTCGGCCGCATCGGCGGCGAGGAGTTCCAGGGCGGCACGGCGAGCGACATGCCGATCGAGGTCGCCGGCCCCGGCTTCATCCCGGGCTTCACCGAGCAGCTGGAGGGCATGGCCCCGGGCGAGGAGCGCCTCGTGAAGGTGGCCTTCCCGGCCGAGTACGGCTCGGCGGAGCTCGCCGGCAAGGACGCCGAGTTCACGGTGACGGCCAAGGCATTGAAGATCTACGCCAAGCCCGCGCTGGACGACGAGTTCGCCAAGAAGCTCGGCCTCGAGAGCATGGAGAAGCTGCGCGAGGCGATCACGGATTCGCTGCAGCGCGAGTATGACAGCCTCGGCCGCATGGCGATCAAGCGGAAGCTGCTCGACGCCCTGGCCGAGCGCGCCAGCTTCACCGTGCCCGAGGGCATGGTGGACAACGAGTTCGCCCAGATCTGGCAGCGCGTGGAGGCCGATCTCAAGGCCGGCAAGCTCGACGGCGACGACGCCGGCAAGGACGAGGCGACGCTGAAGGCCGAGTACCGCGCCATCGCCGAGCGCCGGATCCGGCTGGGCCTGCTGCTCTCCGAGATCGGCCGGACCAACAACATCCAGGTTTCCCGCGAGGAGCTGGGGCAGGCCATGCGCGCCGAGGTCCAGCGCTACCCGGGCCAGGAGAAGCAGGTCTACGACTTCTTCCAGAAGAACCCGCAGGCGATCGAGAACCTTCGCAGCCCGATCTTCGAGGAGAAGGTCGTGGACTTCATGCTGGAACTGGCCAAGGTCGAGGACGAGACGGTTTCGGCCGAGAAGCTGGCGGAGGCCGCCCAGCAGGCGTGAGGACGGGTCTTTCGGACCCTCCTTTCGCAGCCCCTTCCCCTGGGCGCGTCTCTGCCCACATGCTGCATTCTGACACAGAGGTCCGGGCGCGATTCGCCGGGCCTTAATCAGGCCGTGCCCATCCTGGGGCGGACCTCAGATGATGGGATACCAAGACGTGCGGGACCGCGATCCAGTCGAAATCTACAATAACAGCCTCGTGCCCATGGTCGTGGAGCAATCCAGCCGGGGCGAGCGCGCCTATGACATCTATTCCCGCCTGCTCAAGGAGCGGATCATCTTCCTGACGGGCCAGGTCTATGACCAGGTCTCGGCGCTCATCTGCGCCCAGCTCTTGTTTCTGGAGAGCGAGAACCCCAATAAGGATATCTCCTTCTACATCAACAGCCCCGGCGGAGTGGTGAGCGCCGGCCTCGCGATCTACGACACGATGCAGTACATCCGCAGCCCGGTGAGCACCGTCTGCGTCGGCATGGCCGCCTCCATGGGCTCACTGCTGCTGACCGCCGGCGCCAAGGGCAAGCGCTTCGCGCTGCCGAATGCCCGCGTCATGGTCCACCAGCCGTCCGGCGGCGCCCAGGGCCAGGCGACGGACATCGAGATCCAGGCCAAGGAGATCCTGGAGCTGCGCAAGCGGCTCAACCAGATCTACGTGACCCATACGGGCCAGGACGTGGCGGCGATCGAGGCCAAGCTGGAGCGCGACAGCTACATGTCCGCCGAGGAGGCCCGGGACTGGGGGCTGATCGACCAGGTGGTGGACAAGCGCCCGGCCTCGCCCGACGCCCCGAAGGTCTGAGGGCCTCGGCCGGAATTGACGAGTCTTTAGTGTTTTCCGGGGCATGGTCAACCCGCAAGGAGGCCATGCTTCCCCAGGACCCCCGTGGGGTCTATGGTTTGCAACGCACCTGTAGGAATGGGCGACCGGCCCGCCTTCCAGGGCGCGAGGAGTTGGCATGAGCAAGTCTGGCGACAGCAAGAACACCCTATACTGCTCCTTCTGTGGGAAGTCGCAGCACGAGGTGCGCAAGCTCATCGCGGGTCCGACGGTGTTCATCTGCGACGAATGCGTCGAGCTGTGCATGGATATCATCCGCGAGGAGCACAAGACGCACCTCGTGAAGACCCGCGACGGCGTGCCGACGCCCAAGGAGATCTGCAAGGTCCTGGATGACTACGTCATCGGGCAGGACCATGCGAAGAAGGTGCTCTCGGTCGCGGTCCACAACCACTACAAGCGGCTGGCCGCGGGCGCCAAGAACAACGACGTCGAGATCGCGAAGAGCAACATCATGCTCATCGGGCCCACCGGCTCGGGCAAGACGCTGCTCGCGCAGACCCTGGCGCGCATCCTCGACGTGCCCTTCACCATGGCCGATGCGACCACGCTGACCGAGGCCGGCTATGTCGGCGAGGATGTGGAGAACATCATCCTCAAGCTGCTGCAATCGGCCGACTACAACGTGGAGCGGGCGCAGCGCGGCATCGTCTACATCGACGAGGTCGACAAGATCAGCCGCAAGTCGGACAACCCCTCCATCACGCGCGACGTGTCGGGCGAGGGCGTCCAGCAGGCGCTGCTGAAGATCATGGAGGGGACGGTCGCGAGCGTTCCGCCGCAGGGCGGCCGGAAGCATCCCCAGCAGGAATTCCTGCAGGTGGACACGACCAATATCCTGTTCATCTGCGGCGGTGCCTTCTCCGGCCTGGAGAAGATCATCGGCTCGCGCGGCAAGGGCTCCGGGATCGGCTTCGGCGCCGAGGTCCGCAGCCCCGAGGACCGGCGGATGGGCGCCGTGCTCCGCGAGGTGGAGCCTGAGGATCTGCTGAAGTTCGGCCTGATCCCCGAGTTCATCGGCCGCCTTCCGGTGGTCGCCACGCTCGAGGATCTGGACGAGAAGGCGCTGATCGAGATCCTGACCCGGCCGAAGAACGCGCTGCTGAAGCAGTATCAGCGCCTCTTCGAGATGGAGGGCGCCAAGCTCACCTTCACGGAGGATGCGCTGAAGTCGGTGGCCGGCCGCGCCATCCAGCGCAAGACCGGCGCGCGTGGCCTGCGCTCGATCATGGAGCAGATCCTGCTCTCGACCATGTTCGAGCTGCCTGGCCTCACCGATGTCGAGGAGGTGGTGGTGAACCGCGAGGTGGCCGAGGTCCGGGCCCAGCCGCTCTTCATCTATGGCGAGAAGCCGGCCGAGCAGAGCTCGGCATGAGGCGGGCGTGACGGGCCCGCTTGTTCCGGGCCCGTCGCGTGCCCAGATGTCTGACATGCCCCGTGGCCACGGATGGATGTGCCGAATCCGGGCATCCATCAGGCCGACTGTCCCAGTGAGGTCCTTATGACGGAAGTGATTCGCGGCGAGTTGTTACCCGTATTGCCGCTGCGGGATATCGTGGTCTTCCCGCACCTGATCGTGCCGCTCTTCGTCGGCCGTGAGAAGTCCGTGCGCGCCCTCGAGGCGGTGATGCGTGATGACAAGCAGATCCTGCTGGTCGCCCAGAAGAACGCCGAGCAGAACGACCCCGGCGCCGACGAGCTCTACGAGACCGGCACCGTCTCCACGGTGCTGCAGCTGCTGAAGCTGCCCGACGGCACCGTGAAGGTGCTGGTGGAGGGCGGCCGTCGCGCGAAGATCGTGAAGTTCAAGGAGACCGACAGCTACTTCGAGGCCTATGCCGAGACGGTCGAGGAAGGCCCCTCGGAGAAGCGCGAGGTCGAGGCGCTGATGCGCAGCGTCGTCTCGCAGTTCGAGGGCTACATCAAGCTCAACAAGAAGATCTCGCCCGAGGTGCTCGTCTCGATCAACCAGATCGACGACGCGAGCAAGCTCGCCGACACCATCGCCAGCCACCTCTCCATTAAGATCCCGGAGAAGCAGGAGCTGCTGGAGATCGCCTCCGTCGGTGGACGTCTGGAGCGCATCTTCGCCCATATGGAAGGCGAGATGAGCGTGCTCCAGGTGGAGAAGCGCATCCGCAGCCGCGTGAAGCGGCAGATGGAGAAGACCCAGCGCGAGTACTACCTCAACGAGCAGATGAAGGCGATCCAGAAGGAGCTGGGCGAGGGCGAGGACGGCAAGGACGAGACCGCCGAGCTCGAGGCCAAGATCAAGGCGACCAAGCTCTCCAAGGAAGCGCGCGAGAAGGCGCTGGGCGAGCTGAAGAAGCTCCGCACCATGTCGCCCATGTCCGCCGAGGCCACGGTGGTGCGCAACTACCTGGACTGGATCCTGTCCATCCCCTGGAAGAAGCGCAGCAAGGTCCGCAACGACATCGTCGCGGCCCAGGACGTGCTCGACCTGGACCATTACGGCCTGGAGAAGGTGAAGGAGCGGATCACCGAGTATCTGGCCGTGCAGTCGCGCAGCCAGAAGATCCGCGGGCCGATCCTGTGCCTCGTCGGGCCGCCCGGCGTCGGCAAGACCTCGCTCGGCAAGTCGATCGCCAAGGCCACCGGCCGCAACTTCGTGCGCATGTCGCTGGGCGGCGTGCGCGACGAGGCGGAGGTGCGCGGCCACCGGCGGACCTATATCGGCTCGATGCCCGGCAAGGTGATCCAGGGCATGAAGAAGGCGAAGACCTCCAATCCGCTCTTCCTGCTGGACGAGATCGACAAGCTCGGCGCCGACTGGCGCGGGGATCCGTCGAGCGCGCTGCTGGAGGTGCTGGATCCCGAGCAGAACGCGACCTTCGCGGACCACTACCTGGAGGTGGATTACGACCTCTCGGACGTGATGTTCGTGACGACCGCGAACTCCCTGCGCATGCCCCAGCCGCTGCTGGACCGCATGGAGATCATCCGCATCCCCGGCTACACCGAGGACGAGAAGGTGCAGATCGCCAGGCGGCACCTGATCCAGAAGGTCTCCGAGGCCAATGGGCTGAAGTCCGGCGAGTGGTCGCTCTCCGATGACGGGCTGCTGGCGCTGGTGCGCTACTACACGCGCGAGGCCGGCGTCCGGAACCTCGAGCGCGAGCTCGGCGGGCTGGCGCGCAAGGCGGTGAAGGAAATCGTCTCGAAGAAGGCGAAGAAGGTCGCCATCACCGTCAAGAACCTCGAGAAGTACGCGGGCATCAAGAAGTTCCGCTACGGCGAGACCGAGAGCGAGGACATGGTCGGCGTCGTGACCGGCCTGGCCTGGACCGAGGTGGGCGGCGAGATTCTGACCATCGAGAGCGTGGTGGTGCCCGGCAAGGGCAACATCAAGCCCACGGGCCAGCTGGGCGACGTCATGAAGGAGAGCGTGAGCGCGGCGCTGTCCTATGTGCGGTCGCGTTCGGTGAGCTTCGGCATCAAGCCGACGCTCTTCGAGAAGCGGGACATCCACGTGCACGTGCCGGAAGGCGCGACGCCCAAGGATGGACCCTCCGCGGGCATCGCCATGGCCGTGTCCATCGTCAGCGTGCTGACCGGAATCCCGGTGCGGCGCGACGTGGCGATGACGGGCGAGATCACGCTGCGCGGCCGTGCGCTGCCGATCGGCGGACTTAAGGAGAAGCTGCTCGCAGCCCTCCGGGCGGGGATCACCACGGTCTTCATCCCGAAGGACAACGAGAAGGACCTCGCCGACATCCCGGAGAGCGTGAAGAAGGCGCTGAAGATCATCCCGGTCAGCCATGCCGACCAGGTGATCAGCCAGGCGCTGGTGCGTCCGCCGGAGCCGATCACCTGGGTGGAGCCGGAGGAGACTCCGGTGCCGCCTGCCGAATCGGAAACGGCGGTCCGCCCGCACTAACTTCGGAGCGATTCACGGCCGCGGTCGCTCGGACCTCGGCGGATCGAGCCTGTGATTCGGAGGGGGCGTCGCGGTCGCGGCGCCCCCTTTCCTTATCAGGAGTTTGTGCAGGTCATCCCCAGAAACCCGCGGCTTTCCGCCACGAATCGGGCCATGCGCCGATTGACGCCCCGGAAAACCGGCCCTTAGTGTCCGCCTAGCGATCACGGCGGTGGAATCGGTCCACGCGCCATTGGGTCAGTTCGGAAGGGGGGCATCCCATGAACAAGCAGGATCTCGTTGCGGTCGTCGCGGAGTCGGGCGAGCTGTCGAAGGCCAAGGCTGGCGACGTGCTGAACTCGGTCTTCGAGGCGATCACCAAGGCGCTGAAGAAGAAGCAGGAGGTTCGCCTCGTGGGCTTCGGCACGTTCAGCACCAGCAAGCGCAAGGCCGGCAAGGGCCGGAACCCGCGCACGGGCGAGGAGATCAAGATTCCCGCCTCCACGACCGTCCGCTTCAAGGCCGGCAAGGGCCTCAAGGACAGCGTGAACTGATCCCACAGGATCGCTGCGCGATGGGTTGACTGCGGGGTCGCGGCCCAGGCCGTCGGGGGCGGCCGCAGAGCCTGGAGCGCCGCACCGGCCGGGCCGCGACGCGTCAGCCCGGCTGGCGACCAGGGCCACCGCATGACACCGGAGCGGCGGCAAGGCGCGTGGCGCAGGGGCGCATCGAAACACTTTCGCGCCGTTCGGCGCGATGGGCGCTTAGCTCAGAGGTAGAGCGCCTGCTTTACACGCAGGATGTCGGCGGTTCGACCCCGTCAGCGCCCACCAGATTTCCTCCCGCTCGGTCGGTTGACAGGTGGGGGAGGGGGCCGTAAACGCCCCCCACACCTTACGCGGGTGTAGCTCAGTTGGTTAGAGCGCCGGCCTGTCACGCCGGAGGTCGCGGGTTCGAGCCCCGTCACTCGCGCCAGATTTCCTCTCCTGATCCATCGCTTGACCGGCCCTGCGGCCGAGCCCCTTCCGGGCGCATGGCCCGTTCACGGCCAGCCGTGAGAGGAGCTCCGGTTGCGAATCATTCGCAAGAATGCTCAATGAATTCCTTGGCCTGGGGCGGCTTTAACCCGCTCCCCCTATGGCAACATGACGCGGCCTTGCTGTATGGTGCGCCGCGTCAGAGGGGGCCGTATTTTCCACCTGGCTGGCGCTCGTTCCGGGCGCGGATTTGTGAACGCAAGGCACGACCATGACGCAGCCCCTGCTCGCCGAGTATTTTCCCATTCTCGTCTTCCTGGGTATCGCCGGCGCCATCGCCATCGCCATGGTCGGCGGCAGCATGCTCGTGGCGCGGCAGAAGCCGAATGCGGAGAAGCTCTCGGCGTATGAGTGCGGCTTCGCCCCCTTCGACGACACCCGCCGGCGCTTCGACGTGCGTTTCTACCTCGTCGCCATCCTCTTCATCATCTTCGACCTTGAGGTCGCCTTCCTCTTCCCCTGGGCCGTCACACTCGGGGAGATCGGCTGGCTCGGCTTTGGCTCGATGATGGGCTTCCTGGGCGTGCTGACGGTGGGTTTCATCTACGAGTGGCGCAAGGGCGCCCTGGACTGGGAGTAAGCCCATGACCGACCTTGCATGGAACCGTGAAGCGGCTCCGCCCGGGCCGCAGCAGGACGCGGTGCTCCGCGCCGTTACCGGCGAGATGGAGGAGAAGGGCTTCGTCGTCGCCAACCTGGACAAGGTGGTGAACTGGGCCCGCACCGGCAGCCTCTGGCCGATGACCTTCGGCCTCGCCTGTTGCGCCGTGCCGATGATCCACGCCTATATGGCCCGCTACGACCTCGATCGCTTCGGCATCATCCCGCGCGGCTCGCCGCGGCAGTCGGACGTGATGATCGTGGCCGGCACGCTGACCAACAAGATGGCGCCCGCACTGCGCAAGGTCTACGACCAGATGAGCGAGCCGCGCTGGGTCATCTCCATGGGCAGCTGCGCCAATGGCGGCGGCTACTACCATTACAGCTACAGCGTGGTGCGCGGCTGCGACCGCGTCGTGCCGGTGGACGTCTACGTGCCCGGCTGCCCGCCGACGGCGGAGGCGCTGGTCTATGGCATCCTCCAGCTGCAGCGGAAGATCCGCCGGACCGGGACCATCCTCCGTGGTTGATCGGCTCGACAGCGACATCCGCGCCGCGCTGGGCGATCGCCTGCCGGTCGAGTTCAGCCGCGCCCGCTACGGCGCCGAGCTGGTGGTCCACGCGACGCGCGAATCGCTGCTGCCGCTGATGCTGCTGCTGCGCGACACGCCCGCGCTCGACTTCGCCCAGCTCATGGACATCTGCGGCGTGGACTGGCCCGAGCGGCCCGAGCGTTTCGACGTGGTCTACAACCTGCTCTCGCTGACGCGGAACCAGCGCGTCACCGTGATCGTGCCGACCGACGATTCGCAGCCGGTGCCGAGCGTGTCGCCGATCTGGCCGACCGCGACCTGGTTCGAGCGCGAGACCTGGGACATGTACGGTGTCGTCTTCGCCGGCCTCGCCGACCTGCGGCGGCTGCTGACCGATTACGGCTTCGAGGGGCATCCGCTCCGCAAGGACTTCCCGCTGACCGGCTTCGTCGAGGTTCGCTACGACGAGGAACTGGGGCGCGTCGTGCAGGAGCCCGTGAAGCTGACGCAGGACTTCCGCTCCTTCGACTTCCTGAGTCCCTGGGAGGCGATGACCTCGCTCCCGGGCGACGAGAAGGTGCACCTCAACCGGCTGCCCCCGCCCGAGCCGGCCAAGACGGAAGGGGACAAGCCGTGAGCGATCTCAGCCCGACCGAGGATCTGAGCCCCATCGGCGCGGAGGCCGAGCCGCCGCGCCGCATCGTGGAGATGGACAGCCACACCATCAATTTCGGCCCGCAGCACCCCGCCGCGCATGGCGTGCTGCGCCTCATCCTGGAGATGAAGGGCGAGGTGGTGGAGCGCGCCGATCCGCATATCGGCCTGCTGCATCGCGGCACCGAGAAGCTGATCGAGTACAAGACCTATCTGCAGGCCAATCCGTATTTCGACCGCCTCGACTACGTATCGCCGATGTGCATGGAGCACAGCTTCTCGCTGGCGACCGAGCGCCTGCTCGGCATCACGCAGGATATCCCGGAGCGCGCCCAGTATATCCGCGTGATGTTCGCCGAGATCACGCGCATCCTGAACCACCTGCTGAACGTCACGACCTACGCGCTGGATTGCGGCGCCATCACGCCGGCGCTCTGGGGCTTCGAGCAGCGCGAGCACCTGCTCGAGATGTACGAGATGACCTCGGGCAGCCACTACCATGCGAACTACTTCCGCACCGGCGGCGTCTCCCGCGACATCCCGGCCGCCCTGCCGGACAAGATCGAGCGGTGGATGGCACAGTTCCCGCAGTTCCTCGACGAGCTCGAAGGACTGCTGACGAACAACCGCATCTTCAAGCAGCGCACCGTGGACATCGGCGTGATGACGGCCGAGCAGGCGATGGAGTGGGGCTTCTCCGGCCCCTGCCTGCGGGCCTCCGGCGTGGCGTGGGATCTGCGGAAGGCGCAGCCCTACGACGTCTACGACCGGATGGAGTTCGACATCCCCGTCGGCCGCAACGGCGACTGCTACGACCGCTACCTGGTCCGCATCCAGGAGATGCGGCAGTCGCTGCGCATCATTCGCCAGTGCCTGGACCAGATGAAGCCGGGGCCGGTGAGAATCCTGGACAACAAGATCGTGCCGCCGAAGCGCGGCGAGATGAAGCGCTCGATGGAAGCGCTGATCCATCACTTCAAGCTTTACACCGAGGGCTATCACGTGCCGGCGGGCAGCACCTACACCGTGACCGAGGCGCCGAAGGGCGAGTTCGGCGTCTATCTGGTGTCCGACGGCACCAACAAGCCGTATCGCTGCAAGATCCGCGCGCCCGGCTTCGCGCATCTCCAGGCGATGGAGACGCTGAGCAAGGGCCACATGCTGGCGGACGCCGTTTCCATCATCGGCAGCCTCGACATCGTCTTCGGGGAGATCGACCGATGAGTGGCGGCGGGACGGGCGTGGGCGGCGGCTTCGAAGGCACGCACGCCATCGGCAAGGCCGAGGCGGAGGAGCCCACGCATTTCGCCTTCGACGCGGAGAGCGAGGCGCAGATCGCCAAGATCGTCGCGCGCTATCCGGAAGGGCGGCAGGCGAGCGCGGTGATCGCCACGCTCTACATCGCGCAGAAGCAGATGGGCCGGCAGACGGGCAGCGCCTGGGTGCCGCGCGTGGCGATGGACGCGGTGGCCGCGCGCCTCGGCATGGCGCCGGTGCGCGTCTACGAGGTCGCGACCTTCTACTTCATGTTCAACACCAAGCCGATCGGCAAGTTCCACCTGCAGGTCTGCGGCACGACGCCCTGCTGGCTCCGCGGCTCGGACGAGGTGTTGCGCGCCTGCAAGGATGCGGGCCACCTCAAGGGCTATGGCGACACCAGCGCCGACGGCCTCTTCACCATGACCGAGGTGGAATGCCTGGGCGGCTGCGTGAACGCGCCGGTCCTGCAGGTGGACGACGACTACTACGAGGACATGGACTACGAGAGCACGGTGAAGCTGCTGGAAGCGCTCAAGCGCGGCGAGCGGCCGAAGCCCGGCTCCGTGATCGGCCGGCAGACCAGCGCGCCCGAGGGCGGACCGATGGTGCTGACCGGGTCGGAGGAATAGGCATGGCGCTCGCCGACAAGGATCGCATCTTCACCAACCTCTACGGCACCCAGCCGTGGAACCTGGAAGCGGCGCGCATGCGCGGCGACTGGGACGGCACGGCCGGCATCCTGGCCAAGGGGCGCGACTGGATCGTCGAGGAGATGAAGCAGTCCGGCCTGCGCGGCCGCGGCGGCGCCGGCTTCCCGACGGGGCTCAAATGGTCCTTCATGCCGAAGGAGCGGCCGGCGGATGGGCGGCCGGTCTATCTCGTCGTGAACAGCGACGAGTCCGAGCCGGGCACCTGCAAGGACCGCGACATCCTGCGGCACGATCCGCACAAGCTCATCGAAGGCTGCCTGATCGCCGGCATGGCGATGGGCGCGACCGCGGGCTACATCTACTATCGCGGCGAGTACTTCAACGAAGGCAACATCCTCCAGGCCGCGATCGACGAGGCCTATGAGGCCGGGCTGCTCGGCAAAAACGCCTGCGGCAGCGGCTACGATTTCGAGCTCTACTCGCATCGCGGCGCCGGCGCGTATATCTGCGGCGAGGAGACGGCGCTCATCGAGAGTCTCGAGGGCAAGAAGGGCATGCCGCGGCTGAAGCCGCCTTTCCCCGCGGCCGTCGGCCTCTATGGCTGCCCGAGTACGGTGAACAACGTCGAGACGATCGCCGTCGTGCCGACCATCCTGCGGCGCGGGGCCGGCTGGTTCGCCGGCTTCGGCCGGCCGAAGAATTCCGGCACCAAGATCTTCTGCCTCCAGGGCCATGTGAACAAGCCGTGCAACGTCGAGGCCGAGATGAGCATCCCGCTGCGGGAGCTCATCGACCGCTATGCCGGCGGCGTGCGCGGTGGCTGGGACAATCTGCTGGCGGTCATCCCCGGCGGGTCTTCCACGCCCATGATTCCCAAGTCGGTCTGCGACGACGTGCTGATGGATTTCGATGCGCTGCGCGAGCACAAGACGGGCCTCGGCACCGCCGGCGTGATCGTGATGGACAAGTCGACCGACCTCATCAAGGCGATCCAGCGTCTGTCCGCCTTCTACAAGCATGAGAGCTGCGGCCAGTGCACGCCCTGCCGCGAGGGCATGGGCTGGGTGAACCGCGTCATGTTGCGCATGGTCGAGGGCAGGGCGGAGATCGAGGAGATCGACGTGCTGGAGCAGGTCACGCGGCAGATCGAGGGGCACACCATCTGCGCGCTGGCCGATGGCGGCGTCTGGCCGGTGCAGGGCCTCATCCGCCACTTCCGGCCGATGATGGAAGAGCGCATCGCCGAATATAAGGCAAAGCATTTCCCGATGGCGGCGGAGTAGGTCATGGCCAAGGTCACCGTCGACGGCATCGAGGTCGAGGTCCCCAACGGCGCCTCCGTGCTCCAGGCCTGCGAGGCCGCGGGCAAGGAGATTCCGCGCTTCTGCTACCATGAGCGGCTGAGCGTCGCCGGCAATTGCCGCATGTGCCTGGTCGAGGTCGAGAAGGCGCCGAAGCCCATCGCCTCCTGCGCCTATCCGGTCGCCGACGGCATGAAGGTCTTCACCGACACCCCCATGGTGCGCAACGGCCGCCGGGGGGTGATGGAATTCCTGCTGCTCAACCACCCGCTGGATTGCCCGATCTGCGACCAGGGCGGCGAGTGCGACCTGCAGGACCAGGCCGTCTCCTATGGCAAGGACCATAGCCGCTACCGCGAGGAGAAGCGGTCGGTGAAGGACAAATATGTCGGCCCCCTGATCAAGACGATCATGAACCGCTGCATCCAGTGCACGCGCTGCGTCCGCTTCGCCGCCGAGGTGGCTGGCGTGCCGGAACTGGGCGCGACCGGCCGCGGCGAGAGCATGGAGATCGGCACCTATGTGGAGAAGGCGCTGACGAGTGAGCTATCCGGCAATCTGATCGACATCTGCCCGGTGGGCGCGCTGACCTCGCGCCCCTATGCCTATGTCTCGCGCCCCTGGGAGCTGCGGAAGACCGACAGCGTGGACGTGCTGGACGCGACGGGCGCGGCCATCCGCGTGGACGTGCGCAGCGGCGAGGTGCTGCGCATCCTGCCACGCACGAATGACGACGTGAACGAGGAGTGGATCGGCGACCGCTCGCGCTTCGCCTTCGACGGGCTGAAGCGCAAGCGCCTCGACCGCCCGTGGCTGCGGCGCGACGGCAAGCTGGTGCCGGCGAGCTGGGCCGAGGCCTTCGGCGCCGTGGTGCAGGGCGTGCGCGGCAAGACGATCGGCGCCATCGCGGGCGATACCGTGGAGACGGAGAGCCTCTTCGCGCTGAAGGCGATGCTGGCCGCCATGGGCAGCGCCAACCTCGACTGCCGCCAGGACGGCGCGAAGATCGACGTCTCGCGGCCGGACTACTATCTCTTCAACAGCGGCATCGCGGGCATCGACCAGGCGGACGCGATCGTTGTCATCGGCAGCAATCCGCGAGTCGAGGCACCGGTGATCAATGCGCGCATCCGCCGGCGCTGGTCGCATGGCGGGATGCGCGTGGGCGTGATCGGCCCGGCGCTGGACCTGACCTATCCGGCCACGCAGTTGGGCAGCGGCCCGGGCGACATCGCGCGTGCGGCGGAATTCCTGTCCGGCGCGAAGCACCCGATGATCCTCCTCGGCCGCGGCGCGCTGGCGCGCGACGATGGCGCGGCGGTGCTCGCGGCGGCCTGGGATCTCGCCAGGGCCTCCGGCGCCCTGCGCGAGGACTGGCACGGCTTCAACCTGCTGCACCTCTTCGGCGGCCAGGTCGGCGCGCTGGATCTCGGCTTCGTGCCGGGTCCGGGCGGGCTCGACATGGCGGCCATGCTCTCGGGCGGCGTCGAGGCGCTCTGGCTGCTGGGCGCCGACGGCTTCGACGCCGCGCGAATCCCGGCCGGGACCTTCGTGGTCTACCAGGGCCATCACGGCGAGGCCGCGGCGGCGCGGGCCGACGTGATCCTGCCGGGCGCGGCCTATACCGAGAAGGACGGCACCTGGGTGAACACCGAGGGCCGCGTGCAGCTGGGCCGCCTCGCGGTAATGCCGCCGGGCGAGGCCCGCGAGGACTGGCGCATCATCCGCGCGGCCTCGCAATTCCTCGGCGTCACGCTGCCATTCGACACGCTCGACGCGCTGCGCGCCGAGATGAGGGCCGCCCATCCGGTCTTCGGCCGGATGGGCCGGGGGCCGCTCGCCGGCTGCACGGACGATGCGGGGCCAAAGGGGGGCGCGCTGGGCGCCGCGCCCTTCGCCCTGCCGATCGCCAACTACTGGCAGGTCGACCCCATCACGCGGGCCAGCGCGACCATGGCGGAATGCGCCTCGGTCTATCTGAAGCCGCAGCCCCTGCTGGCGGCGGAGTAAGCCGATGGCCGAATTCCTCGCCTCGCCGCTGGGCATCCTGGCCCTCACCGTCGCCAAGACCCTGGCCCTGCTGGTGCCGGTGCTGATCTTCGTCGCCTACCTCACCTGGGCCGAGCGCAAGGTGCTCGCGGCCATGCAGATGCGCCGGGGCCCGAACGTGGTCGGCCCCTTCGGCCTGCTGCAGCCCTTCGCCGACGCGCTGAAGATGCTGATGAAGGAGACGATCATCCCCTCGGGATCGTCGCGCCTCCTCTTCCTCGGCGCGCCGATGCTGACCTTCACGCTGGCCATGCTGGGCTGGGCGGTGATCCCGGTGAATGACGGCTGGGCGATCGCCGACATCAACGTCGGCATCCTCTACCTCTTCGCGATCAGCTCGCTCGGCGTCTACGGCGTCATCATCGCGGGCTGGGCGTCCAACTCGAAATACGCCTTCCTGGGCGCGCTGCGCTCGGCGGCGCAGATGGTCAGCTACGAGGTCTCGATGGGCTTCGTGATCGTGACCGTGCTGATGTGCGTGGGCTCGCTGAACCTGACGGAGATCGTGCGGGCGCAGGAGAACCTCTGGTTCGTCATCCCGCTCTTCCCGATGTTCATCATCTTCTTCATCAGCACGCTGGCCGAGACCAACCGCGCGCCCTTCGACCTTCCCGAAGGCGAGTCCGAGCTGGTGGCGGGCTTCTTCGTCGAATACAGCTCGATGAGCTTCGCGCTCTTCTTCCTCGGCGAGTACGCGAACATGATCCTCATGTCGTCGCTGACGACGATCCTGTTCCTGGGCGGCTGGTACGCGCCCTTCGCCTTCGAGCCCTTCACCTGGATCCCCGGCCCGGTGTGGTTCATCCTGAAGGTCTGCTTCTGCCTCTTCACCTTCATCTGGGTGCGCGCGACCTTCCCGCGCTACCGCTACGACCAGCTGATGCGGCTGGGCTGGAAGGTCTTCCTGCCCTTCAGTCTCGTCTGGCTCGTGCTGACCGCGGCGTTCCTCAAGCTGACCGGGATGCTTCCCGCATGACGACCCTCGACCGCTTCGCGCGATCCTTCCTGCTGGCCGAGCTGGCCGGAGGCATGTGGCTGACGCTGAAATACTTCTTCCGCCGCAAGGTCACGCTCAACTACCCCTACGACAAGGCGCCGCTCTCGGCGCGCTTCCGGGGGGAGCATGCCCTCCGCCGCTACCCCAACGGGGAAGAGCGCTGCATCGCCTGCAAGCTCTGCGAGGCCGTCTGCCCCGCGCAGTGCATCGTCATCGAGGCCGAGCCGCGCGAGGACGGCTCCCGCCGGACCACGCGCTACGATATCGACATGACCAAGTGCATCTATTGCGGCATGTGCGAGGAGGCCTGCCCGGTGGACGCCATCGTCGAAGGGCCGAACCTGGAATTCGCGACGGAGACGCGCGAGGAGCTGATGTACGACAAGGAGCGCCTGCTCGCGAATGGCGACCGCTGGGAAAGCGTGCTCGCCAAGCGCCTCGAGCTCGACGCGCCCTATCGCTGAACGGATGCCGGACATGACCTTCTCACAGGAAAGGCCGACGCCGTGATCGCAGCGCTCGCCTTCTACCTCTTCGCCTTCATCCTGATCGCCTCCGCGGTGATGGTCGTCACCTCGCGCAATCCGGTGCATTCGGTGCTCTACCTCATCCTGGCCTTCTTCAACGCGGCGGCGCTGTTCCTGATCGCGGGGGCGGAGTTCCTCGCGATGATCCTGGTCATCGTCTATGTCGGCGCGGTCGCGGTGCTCTTCCTCTTCGTCGTGATGATGCTCGACGTGGACTTCGTGCAGCTGCGCGAGGGCTTCCAGCGCTATGCGCCGATCGGGGCCATCATCGGCGGCATCCTTTTCCTGGAGCTGCTCTTCGTGCTCGGCGCCTGGCAGTTCTCGGCCAACGCCGCCGAGCTGCGGCTGTCGCCGACGCCGGAGGGGGTGTCCAACACCCAGGCGCTGGGGCGGCTGATCTATACGGACTACATCTACCTCTTCCAGGCTTCGGGGCTGATCCTGCTGGTCGCGATGATCGGCGCCATCGTGCTGACGCTGCGCGAGCGCCAGGCCGACAGCCGGCGACAGGACATCGCCGCGCAGGTCGCGCGCTCGCCGGAGCTGACGATGGCCCAGCCGGTCCTCGGCCAGGGCATCCGGCGCGAGGACATCCTCCGCCCGCTGCCGCCGCCCGCGAAGGCCGCGCCCATCGCGCATGACGACCACGGGCACGGATCTCACGGCGGCGGGGGGCACCACTGATGCTGACCATCGGCCTCGCGCACTACCTGACGGTGGGCGCCATCCTCTTCGTCCTCGGCATCTTCGGCATCTTCCTGAACCGGAAGAACGTCATCGTCATCCTGATGTCGATCGAGCTGATCCTGCTCAGCGTGAACCTGAACCTCGTGGCCTTCTCGTCCAGCCTGGACGACCTGGCCGGCCAGGTCTTCGCGATGTTCATCCTGACGGTCGCGGCCGCGGAGGCCGCCATCGGCCTGGCCATCGTCGTCATCTACTACCGGAACCACGGCAGCATCGAGGTCGAGGATATCTCGGCCCTGAAGGGTTAGACCGATGTTCGTCGGCGCAGTCTTCTTCCCCCTGCTCGGTGCCTGCATCAGCGGCTTCCTCAACCGCTGGATCGGCGTGAAGGCCTCCATCTGGTCGAGCGTGGCCTGCATGGTGCTGGCGGCCATCTGCGGCTCGCTCGCCTTCTGGCAGGTGGCCCTGGGCGGCCAGCCCACGACCGTCACCCTCTTCACCTGGCTGGATGTGGGCGAGCTCGAATTCGCCTGGGCGCTCCGCTACGACACGCTGAGCGCGATCATGGTCGGCATGGTGACCTTCATCTCCACGCTGATCCACATCTATTCCATCGGCTATATGTCGCATGACGCGACGCCGCCGCGCTTCTTTGCCTATCTCTCGCTCTTCACCTTCATGATGCTGATGCTGGTGACGGCGGACAACCTCGTGCAGCTCTTCTTCGGCTGGGAGGGCGTCGGCCTCGCGAGCTACCTGCTCATCGGCTACTGGTACGAGAAGGAAAGCGCGAACGCCGCGGCGATGAAGGCCTTCATCGTGAACCGCGTGGGCGACGTCTTCTTCATGCTCGGCATGGCGCTGACCTTTCTCACCTTCGGCTCGCTGGACTTCGACACGATCTTCGCGGCCGCCGCCTCCAAGGTGGACGCCACCTTCATGGGCATCCCCTCGCTGGAGCTGATCGGCCTGCTGCTCTTCGGCGGCGCCTGCGGCAAGTCGGCGCAGCTGGGCCTGCACACCTGGCTGCCCGACGCCATGGAGGGCCCGACGCCCGTCTCCGCGCTGATCCATGCGGCGACGATGGTGACGGCCGGCGTGTTCCTCATCTGCCGCATGTCGCCGATCATGGAATACGCGCCCTTCGCGCTGGCCGTGGTCACGGTGGTGGGCGCCTCGACGGCCCTCTTCGCGGCCACGATCGGCTGCGTGCAGAACGACATCAAGCGCATCATCGCCTATTCGACCTGCTCGCAGCTCGGCTACATGTTCTTCGCCGCGGGCGTCGGCCTCTATCAGGCGGCGATGTTCCACCTCTTCACCCACGCCTTCTTCAAGGCGCTGCTCTTCCTGAGCGCGGGCTCGGTCATCCACGCCATGTCCGACGAGCAGGACATCCGCAGGATGGGCGGCATCTGGAAGAAGATCCCCGTCACCTATGTGGTGATGTGGATCGGCTCGCTGGCGCTGGCCGGAATCCCGATCTTCGCGGGCTTCTACTCGAAGGACGCGATCCTCGAGGGCGCCTTCGGCGCGCATAGCGGCGTGGGCATGTACGCCTTCGTCTGCGGCATCGTCGCGGCCTTCCTGACGGCCTTCTACTCCTGGCGCCTGCTGATCCTGACCTTCCACGGCAAGCCGCGCGCCGACCAGCACACCATGGACCATGTCCATGAGAGCCCGGCGGTGATGCTGATCCCGCTGATCCTGCTCGCGGCCGGCGCGGTGCTGACCGGCATGGTCTTCGCGCCCTACTTCATCGGCGACGGCCATGAGCAGTTCTGGAACGGCGCGATCTTCAACCTGCCCTCCAAGCACATGATGGAGGCCATGCACCACGTCCCGCACTGGGTGCCGAACCTCGTCCTGACGGTGGCCGTGAGCGGCATCGTGCTCGCCATCATTCTCTACGGCTTCTTCCCGAAGGTGCCGGGCAGGATCGCCGCCGCGGTGCCCGGCCTGTACCGCTTCCTGCTGAACAAGTGGTACTTCGACGAGCTCTACGACGCGATCTTCGTGCAGCCCGCCAGGCGCCTCGCGCGCCAGCTCTGGCAGGTGGGCGACGTCCGCATCATCGACGGCATGCCCAACGGCGCCGCCAGCCTCGCGGCCGGCACCGCGCGCGGCGTGGTGAAGCTGCAGACGGGGCGGGTGGCGAACTACGCCTTCGCCATGATCATCGGCCTCGTGGTCTTCGTGACTCTCTTCCTGACGGGGCGCTGAGCCATGAACGCCGCGGGTTTCCCGATCCTTTCCCTGCTCACCTTCCTGCCCATGCTCGGCGTGCTCATCCTCATGATGGTGCGCGGCGAGGAGGCGGTGGTCGCGAGCAATGCGCGCTGGACCGCCCTCTGGACCAGCCTGATCGTCTTCGTCCTCTCGCTCGTTCTCTGGGTGCGGTTCGACAAGTCCTCGGCCGACTACCAGTTCCTCGAACAGGTGAGCTGGCTGCCGGATTTCGGCATCGGCTATGCGATGGGCGTGGACGGAATATCGGTCCTCTTCGTCCTGCTCTCGACCCTGCTGACGCCGCTCTGCATCCTCGCCTCCTGGAACTCGGTGCAGACCCGCGTGCGCGAGTACATGATCGCCTTCCTCGTCCTCGAGACGATGATGGTCGGCATGTTCTGCGCGCTGGACTTCATGCTCTTCTACATCTTCTTCGAGGGTGTGCTGATCCCGATGTTCCTCATCATCGGGATCTGGGGCGGGCCGCGGCGGGTCTACGCCTCGTACAAGTTCTTCCTCTACACCTTCTTCGGCTCGGTCTTCATGCTGCTCGCGATCATCGCGCTGTGGTACCAGGCCGGCACGACGAGCATCCCCGAGCTCGCCGAGTTCGACATTCCCTTCAACATGCAGGTCTGGCTCTTCCTCGCCTTCTTCGCGAGCTTCGCGGTGAAGGTGCCGATGTGGCCCGTCCACAC
The DNA here is from genome assembly GCF_004336745.1 of Roseococcus sp. SYP-B2431. Taxonomy (GTDB): domain Bacteria; phylum Pseudomonadota; class Alphaproteobacteria; order Acetobacterales; family Acetobacteraceae; genus Roseococcus. The sequence continues at coordinate 86,236 of NZ_SJXD01000027.1, read as the reverse complement.
CTGGCTGCCCGATGCGCATGTCGAGGCGCCGACGGCGGGCTCGGTGATCCTGGCCGGCGTGCTGCTGAAGATGGGCGCCTACGGCTTCCTGCGCTTTTCCATCCCGCTGCTGCCGGAGGCGAGCGCCTATTTCGCGCCCGCGATGTATGTGCTGAGCATCGTGGCGGTGGTCTACACCAGCCTCGTCGCGCTGGCGCAGCAGGACATGAAGAAGCTGATCGCCTACTCGTCCGTCGCGCATATGGGCATCGTGACGCTGGGCATCTTCACCTTCAGCCAGCAGGGCATCGAAGGCGCGCTCTTCACCATGCTCTCGCATGGCGTGGTCTCCGGCGCGCTCTTCCTCTGCGTGGGCGTGGTCTATGACCGGCTGCACACGCGCGAGATCGCGCGCTACGGCGGCGTGGCGAAGGTGATGCCGGCCTATGCGATGGTCTTCATGCTCTTCACCATGGCGAGCGTGGCACTCCCTGGCCTGGCCGGCTTCCCGGGCGAGCTCCTGGTGATCCTCGCCGCCTGGGCGATCAACCCGTGGGTGGCGGTGGGCGCGGCCACCGGCATGGTGCTGGGCGCGGCCTATATGCTGACGCTCTATCGCGGCGTGGCGTTCGGCAAGCTCACCAGGGACGACGTCCGCCGCATGCTGGACCTGGAGCCGCGGGAATACGCGGTCTTCGCGCCGCTGATCGTCCTGGCCCTGTGGATGGGCGTCTATCCGCAGTCCTTCCTCTCCTTCTTCTCGGCGACGGTCGCGCAGATGGTGCAGCAGCACCAAGCGGCGATCGGCACCGCGTCGCGTCTGGCAGGCCTCTGATGAACTGGACCCTCGCCCTCCCGGAACTGGTGCTGTCCGTCTGCGGGCTCGCCATCCTTGTCTTCGGGGTGATCCCGAAGCGGGACATGACCTTCCCCTGCACCATGGCCGTCATCGGTGCCTTCGTGCTGACGGGCGTGCTGGTCATCGGCCAGGCCGAGGGGACCGCCTTCGGCGGGCAATATGTCGCCGACGACTTCTCCGCCTTCATGAAGCTGCTGTCGCTGGCCGCGGCCGCCCTGGGCCTGCTGCTCGCGCTGGACTGGAACGCGAAGGAGGGGCTGTCGCGCTTCGAGTTCCCGGTCCTCGTCCTCTTCGCCACCGTCGGCATGATGGTGATGATCTCGGCCAATGACCTGATGAGCCTGTATCTCGGGCTCGAGCTGCTGTCCCTGCCGCTCTACGTGCTGGCCGCCTTCGACCGCGACAACCCGCGCTCGGCCGAGGCGGGGCTGAAGTACTTCATCCTGGGCTCGCTCGCCTCGGGCATGCTGCTCTACGGCGCCTCGCTGATCTACGGCTTCGCCGGCACGACCAATTTCGACCGACTGGCGGACGCGCTCTCCGCCGAGGCGGGCATCTCCGCCGGCGTGGTGGTGGGCATCGTCTTCGTGATCGCCGCGCTGGCCTTCAAGCTCGCGGCCGTGCCCTTCCACATGTGGACGCCCGACGTCTACGAGGGCGCGCCGACCCCGGTCACGGCCTTCTTCGCCTCGGCGCCCAAGGTCGCGGCGCTGGCGCTGCTGGTCCGCGTGCTGTCCGGCCCCTTCGGCGAGGTGATCGGCCAGTGGCAGCAGGTCGTGGTGCTGTCCGCCATCCTCTCGATGGTGCTGGGCGCCTTCGCGGCGATCGGACAGAGGAACGTGAAGCGGCTGATGGCCTATTCCTCCATCGGCCATGTGGGCTTCATCCTGATGGGCCTCGCCGTGGGCGGCGAGACGGGCCTGCGCGGGGTGCTGGTCTACACCGCCATCTACATCGCCATGAACATCGGCGCCTTCGCCGTGCTCGTCGCCATGCGCCGCAACGGGCGCGCGGTGGAGGGCGTGGACGACCTGGCGGGGCTGGGCCGCACCGATCCGGCGATGGCGCTGGCCATGGCGATCTTCATGTTCTCCATGGCCGGCGTGCCGCCGATGGCGGGCTTCTTCGCCAAGATCTACGTGCTGCTGCCGGCCATCGAGCAGGGCTTTTGGGGCATGGCCGTCATCGGCGTGCTCTCCTCGGTCGTCTCGGCCTATTACTACCTGCGCATCGTGAAGGTGATGTACTTCGACGCGGCGGCAACCGGCTTCGACCTGCGGCCGGCGGGCGTCTCCGTCGTGCTGGCGGGGACGGGGCTGTTCACCCTGTTCTTCTTCCTCTTCCCGGCGATGCTGCTGGATGCGGCACGGCACGCGGTCGCGGCCCTCATCGGTTGAGGACGCCGGGGTGATGGGGGCCGCGGGCTGGCGGCTCCGCATCCACGACAGCCTGCCCAGCACGCAGACACTGGCGATCGAACTCGCGGAGCAGGGCGAGGCGGGCGGGCTCGCCATCCTCGCGCGCCGGCAGACGCAGGGCCGGGGACGGGAAGGGCGGTCCTGGCAGTCGCAGGCGGGCAATCTGCATCTCTCCGTGCTGCTGCGCCCCTCGGGCCCGGCGCGCGAGATCGCAGGCCAGGCCCTGCTGGCCGCAGTGGCCCTGCACGAGGCGGCCCTTCATCACGCCCCCGGCCGCCCGCTCCGGCTGAAATGGCCGAACGACCTGATGGAGGAGGGCGCCAAGCTCGCCGGCATCCTGGCCGAGGCCTCGCTGGATCCGGCCGGGAACATCGTGCATCTGGTGCTGGGCTTCGGCGTGAACCTCGCCCATGCGCCCGCGGTCGAGGGCCGCGCCACCGCCTGCCTGGGTCCGATCCCGCCGGAGGACTTCGCCCGGACCCTGGTCGATCGCCTCGCCCATTGGCAGGAGATCCGCGCCGGGCAGGGCTTCGCGCCCATCCGCGCTGCCTGGGAGGAGCGCGGCCCCCCGCGCGGGACAGTCCTGACCCTTCGGCAGGGCGACAATCCCACGACGGGCCGCTACGAAGGCCTCGCCGGGGATGGCGGGCTACGGCTCGCCACGGCGGATGGCCCGCTGGTCTTCCATGCGGGCGAGGTGATCGGGGACGGGCATGCTTCTCGCGGTTGATGCCGGCAACACCAATGTCGTCTTCGCCGTGCATGACGGCGTGGAGTGGCGCGGCCGCTGGCGCATCGCGACCCGGGCCGACCGGACCAGCGACGAATACGCCGTCTGGCTGCTCACGCTGATGCAGCATTCCGGGTTGAAGCCGGCCGACGTCACGCGCTGCGTGATCGGCACCGTGGTCCCGGCCGCGCTCTACAACCTGCGCCGGCTCTGCCGGGACTGGTTCTCCGCCGAGCCGCTGGTGGCGCGCTCGATCCTGGACTGGGGCTTCGAGATCAAGGTGGACCAGCCGCAGGAGGTGGGCGCTGACCGCCTGCTGAACGCGCTGGCCGCCCACCAGCACTACAAGGGTCCGCTGATCGTCATCGACTTCGGCACGGCCACCACCTTCGACGTGGTGGACGAGGCGGGCTCCTACCTCGGCGGCGTCATCGCGCCGGGCATCAACCTCTCCATCGAGGCGCTGCACCGCGCTGCCGCGCGCCTGCCGCGCATCGGCATCGGCCGGCCGCAGGCGGCGATCGGCCGGAACACCGTCTCGGCCATGCAATCCGGCATCTTCTGGGGTTATGTGGGGATGATCGAGGGCATCGTCTCGCGCATCCGCAACGAGGCGGAGTTCCCCCGGATGAAGGTGATCGCCACCGGCGGGCTGGCGCCGCTCCTGGCGGAGGGCACCACCATGATCGAACGAATCGACCCCGATATCACGCTGGAGGGGCTGCGCCTGTTGGCATCGCGCAACCCCGCCCCCATCTCAGCAAAAGACCTTTTGTGAACCTCAAAGAACCTATGGACGATTTGGCCTTCATCCCGCTCGGTGGCACGGGTGAGATCGGCATGAACCTCAATGTCTATCGCTGCGACGGGAAGTTGCTGGCGGTGGATTGCGGCATCGGCTTCGGCGGCCCGGACAACCCGGCCGTCGAGGTCATGGTGCCCGATCCCGCATGGCTCGCCGCGCGGCGGGACGACCTGCTGGCCCTGGTCATCACCCATGCGCATGAGGACCACATCGGCGCCGTTGCGCATCTGTGGCCCAGCCTGCGCTGCCCGGTGATCGGCGGGCCCTTCGTGAGCTCGGTGCTGCGGCGCAAGCTCGGCGAGGCCGGCCTCGGCCACGACGTCGAGATCGACACCGTGCCGCTGCCGGGCCGGCGGAAGATCGGGCCCTTCGACCTCGAATTCCTCCGCGTCACCCATTCGGTGCCCGAGGCCAGCGCCCTGGTGATCCGCACGCGGCACGGCAATGTGCTGCACACCGGCGACTGGAAGCTGGACCCGCACCCGCTCATCGGCCCGCCCACCGACGAGGCGGCCTTCGCCCGCCTCGGCGAGGAGGGCGTGCTGGCCATGGTCTGCGACAGCACCAATGCCATGGTCGAGGGGCATTCCGGCTCCGAGGCCGAGGTGCGGCGCAACCTCAATGCCCTCATCAAGGGCCTCAAGGGCCGGGTCGCGGTGACGTGCTTCTCCACCAACCTGGCGCGCGTGGAATCCATCGCGCTGGCTGGGCAGGCGGCGGGGCGCGAGGTGGCGCTCTTCGGGCGGTCGCTGCGCAACGCCGTGGCCTCGGCGCGGGAGTGCGGCTACCTCGAATCGGTGCGCGACTTCGTCTCCGAGGAGGAGGCGGGCTCCCTGCCGGATGACGGGCTGCTGATCATCTGCACCGGCAGCCAGGGCGAGCCGCGCTCGGCGCTGGCCAAGATCGCGGCCGACACCCATCCGAACATCTCGCTGGGCGATGGCGACACGGTCATCTTCTCCAGCCGCATGATCCCGGGCAATGAGCGCGGCATCCTGCTGGTGCAGGACGAGCTGACCCGCGCGGGCTGCAACGTCATGACGGCGGAAGATCATGCGGTGCATGTCTCCGGGCATCCCGCGCGCGACGAGCTCAAGCGGCTCTATGCGCTGGTGAAGCCCAAATTCGCCGTGCCGGTGCATGGCGAGTGGCGGCACATGTCGCACCATGCCGACCTTGCCGAGGATTGCGGCGCGGAGGCGATCGTGATCGAGGATGGCGACATCCTGCGCCTCTCGGGCGGCGATCCGAAGGTGGTGGACAGCGCGCCGGTCGGCCGGCTCGTGGTGGACGGCAACCGCCTGCTGCCGCTCGAGGGCGGCGTGATGGGCGCGCGCAAGCGCATGCTCTTCAACGGCGTGGTGGTGGCGAGCCTCGCGGTGGACGAGGCGGGGCGGCTGGTCGGCCGGCCGCGAGTCTCGGCGCCGGGGCTGTTCGAGGCCGAGGGGCCGGAGCCCGCGCAGCTCGCCGACGAGCTGGCCCGCGGCGTGGGCGAGCTGCCCAAGGGCCTGCGCAAGGAGGACGAGGCGCTGACCGAGGCGGCGCGCGCCGTGCTGCGCAAGGCGGTCGGACGCCGGCTGAAGAAGCGGCCGAATGTGGAAGTGCATCTGCTGAGGGTCTAAGGCGGGGCCCTCCCTAGGAACGAAGGTCCAGTTCCCTGGGCGGGAGGTTGAGGGACGAAGCCCCCTCAAGGAGTTCGCATGGGTTGGTTCCTGAGCCTGGTCGTCTACGCCATCATCTGGTGGACGGCGCTGTTCGCCGTACTCCCCATCGGTGTCCGTCCCGACGCGGAGGGCGATCGGTTAGCCGGCGGTTGGCGCGGCGCGCCCGCGCAGCCGCGCATCTTCCAGAAGGTCGTCATCACCACCGTGGTCGCGACGATCCTATGGCTGGGCGTATATCTGCTTATCGACAGCGACCTGATCAGCTTCCGGGACCCCTGGCTGGCCATCCCGGATTGAGTCGCGTGCACAAAGAAAAGGCGGCTGTCTGGGATTCCCCGGACTGCCGCCTTGATTTTGGGCACCCATTGGCTGGACGCCCCTTTTTTCGCCGTCTGTAGCTCCCTTTGGCGTTGAGCCTTGAAGGGGCTTTGCGGCAATCTTGGTTTCAGAGAGAGGGCTTTCCTCTTTCTGCCGTGTGACTGGCGTTTCCTCCCTAAACTTGGGCCGCTCCCTGACGGGGGTGGCCCTTTCTTTTTGTTAGGGCTTTCGCACGGACAACTCAAGACATATTTGTAGCAATCGTCATTGTGCGGCGCAGCATTATTGCGCGAGGTGCCGGTATCAGCGGGACGGTTTCTCGGCTAGGGTCCGCACCCGACTGAATCGACGAGGAACACCGTGCGTCTGACCCGTGCCTTCCTGCCCACTCTGAAGGAAACGCCCGCCGAGGCGCAGATCGTTTCGCACCGCCTGATGCTGCGGGCCGGGCTGATCCGGCAGACCTCTGCCGGCATCTACGCCTGGCTGCCGGCCGGGCTCAGGGTGCTGCGCAAGGTCGAGCAGATCGTCCGCGAGGAGCAGGACCGCGCCGGCGCGCAGGAGGTCCTGATGCCGACCATCCAGCCCGCCGATCTCTGGCAGAAGTCCGGACGTTACGACGACTACGGCAAGGAGATGCTGCGCATCACCGACCGGCACGAGCGCGCCATGCTCTTCGGACCGACCAATGAGGAGATGATCACGGACATCTTCCGGTCCTACGCGACCAGCTACCGGGATCTGCCGCGCAACCTCTACCACATCCAATGGAAGTTCCGGGACGAGGTCCGCCCCCGCTTCGGCGTGATGCGCGGGCGCGAATTCCTCATGAAGGACGCCTATTCCTTCGACCTGACCAAGGAGGGATCGGAGCACTCCTACCGCCAGATGTTCCTGGCCTATCTGCGCACCTTCCAGCGGATGGGGCTGAAGGCCGTGCCGATGCGCGCCGACACCGGCCCGATCGGCGGCAAGCTCAGCCACGAGTTCATCATCCTGGCCGAGACCGGCGAGAGCACCGTCTTCTACGACTCGAAGTTCGAGGGGTTGGACTGGGGCGGCACCGAGGTCGGCAATGACGACGTGGACGGGCTCAGGGGCTTCTTCGAGGAGGTCACCTCCCTCTACGCCGCGACCGAGGAGATGCATGACGAGGCCGCCTGGGCCGGCGTGGACGCCGGCAGCCGGCGCGAGGGCAAGGGCATCGAGGTCGGTCACATCTTCCATTTCGGCACGAAGTATTCCGAGCCGATGGGCCTTTCCGTCGCCGGGCCGGATGGCAGCCCGGTGACGCCGCAGATGGGCAGCTACGGCATCGGCGTCTCGCGCCTCGTCGCGGCGCTGATCGAGGCGAACCACGACGAGAACGGCATCAGGTGGCCCGATGCGGTGGCGCCCTGGAAGCTGTCCATCCTCAACCTCAAGGTGGGCGACGCCGCCTGCGACGCCCTTTGCGAGAAGCTGCACGCGGCGATGCCGGACGACGCCATCTACGACGACCGTCCGGAACGCGCGGGCGTGAAGTTCGCGGATGCCGACCTGATGGGCTTCCCCTGGCAGGCCATCATCGGCCCGCGGGGTGCGGCCGCTGGCAAGGTGGAGCTCAAGCGGCGGATGACCGGCGAACGGGAAGAGCTCTCCGTCGAAGACGCCCTGGGCAAGCTGCTCGCCTGATGTTCGGGGCCTTCGAGCGCACGGTCGCGACGCGCTACCTGATGTCGCGCAAGAGTGACCGGTTCACCTCCATCATCGGCACCTTCTCGCTGGTGGGCATCATGCTGGGCGTGGCCACGCTCATCATCGTGCTCTCGGTGATGGGCGGGTTCCGCCAGGAGCTGCTCGGACGCATCCTTGGCCTCAACGGCCACATGGGCATCTATGCCGCGGATCGCGGCAACCTGCGCGACTTCGACGCCATCGCCACCACCATCCGCCGCCAGCAGGGCGTGGTCACGGCGACGCCGGTCGTCGAGGGCCAGGTGCTGCTCTCCGGCGCGGGCAATTCGGCGACGGGCGGCCTCGCGCGCGGTATCCGGCCGGAGGATCTGCGCACCAAGGCGATCGTCGCGAACAACATCCGCGCGGGCTCGCTGGAGCAGTTCCATGGCGACGACGCGGTGGCCATCGGCACGCGGCTGGCCTACCGGCTCGGGCTGAACATCGGCGACAAGATCACGCTGATCAGCCCGCAGGGGCGCACGACGGTGATCGGCACGATCCCGCGGCTGCGCGCCTATACGGTGGCGGCGATCTTCGAAGTGGGGATGAACGAGTACGACAGCAGCTACGTCTTCATGCCGCTGCCGGCCGCGCAGGTCTATTTCCAGACGGGCCAGGACGCGGTCACGCAGATTGAGGTCTTCGTCGAGGATCCGACGCGGGTGCGCCAGGTGAACCGCGAGATCCGCTCGGCGCTGAATCAGCCGGTGCGGATCGTCGACTGGCAGGATTCCAACAGCAGCTTCTTCGCCGCGGTGCAGGTGGAGCGGAACGTGATGTTCCTGATCCTGACGCTGATCATCATCGTGGCAGCCTTCAACATCATCTCCACGCTGATCATGCTGGTGAAGGACAAGGGCAAGGACATCGCCGTGCTGCGGACGATGGGCGCCACCAGCGGCTCCATCATGCGCATCTTCCTGATGTGCGGCGCCTGGATCGGCGTATCCGGCACCTTTGCGGGCTTCGTGCTGGGGGTGCTCTTCTGCAAGAACATCGAGAACATCCGGCAATTCGTGCAATGGGTGATTGGCGCCGAGCTGTTCAGCGCGGAGATCTATTTCCTCACCCAGTTGCCGGCCGTCCTGAACTGGAACGAGGTGGGGCAGGTGGTGACGCTGGCGCTCACCTTGGCGCTGCTGGCGACGATCTATCCGAGCTGGCGGGCGGCCAAGACCGACCCGGTGGAGATGCTGCGCAATGAGTAGCCCACCGCTGGAGCTCCGCGCCGTCGAGCGTCGCTACAAGACCGAGGCCGGGGCGCTGGAAGTGCTGAAGGGCGCCGACCTGATCCTGGAGCCGGGCGAGATCGTCGCCCTGGTGGCGCCCTCGGGGACGGGCAAGTCCACGCTGCTGCATCTGGCGGGCCTGCTGGAGCGGCCGGATGGCGGCGAAGTCTTCGTCGAGGGCAGGGCCGCGGGGACGCTCTCGGACGACGCGCGGACGGCGATCCGGCGGAACACGATCGGCTTCGTGTACCAGTTCCATCACCTGCTGCCGGAGTTTTCCGCGCTGGAGAACGTGGTGCTGCCGCAGATGGCGGCCGGCGTGTCGCGGTCGGAGGCGAAGGCGCGCGGCGAGGAACTGCTGAACCAATTCGGGCTGGGGGCTCGGCTGGATCACCGCCCAGGGAAGCTCTCGGGCGGCGAGCAGCAGCGCGTGGCGATCGCCCGGGCACTGGCCAATGCGCCGAAGGTGCTGCTGGCGGACGAGCCGACAGGGAACCTGGACGTGGCGACGGCGGACATGGTCTTCGAGGAATTGCTGCGCGAGGCGCGGGATCGCGGGCTGGCGGCGCTGATCGCCACGCACAACCCGGCGCTGGCGGCGCGGATGGATCGCGTGGTGACGCTGATGGATGGGAAGGTCGCCACCGCCTGAAGCCGGCCACGAGGCTGGACACCGGGATTTCACCGGGACGCGGGCAGGTCCGTGGAGCCCGGGCCTGACGCGGCTCCGTCCCGATCCGCGCCTGGCCAGCCGCGAATGCATTGCCTCCGGGCCCAGGCTGCGCCACCTTCCGAAGATAATCCGGAGAATTCCCACATGGCCGAATACCCCAACGTCCAGCTCCACATCGCCGGCAAGTGGCGCGATGCCGAGGGCGGCAAGCGCATCGACGTGCTCAACCCCGCCAGCGAGGAGGTGGTCGGCACGGTCGCCCATGCCTCGATCAAGGATCTCGACGAGGCGCTGGAGGCCTCGGAGCGCGGCTTCGCCAAGTGGCGCAAGGTGGCGCCCTACGAGCGCTCCAAGCTGATGCGCAAGGCGGCCGACCTGCTGCGCAGCCGGGCCGACGCCATTGCCCGCCTGATGACGCTGGAGCAGGGCAAGCCGCTCGACCAGTCCAAGGGCGAGGTGCTCGCGGGCGCCGACGTCATCGACTGGTTCGCCGAGGAATCGCGCCGCACCTACGGCCAGGTGATCCCGGCCCGCGGCGAGGGCATCTACCAGCTCGCCATCAAGGAGCCGATCGGCGTCGTCGCGGCCTTCACGCCCTGGAACTTCCCGATCAACCAGGTCGTGCGCAAGCTCTCCGCGGCGCTCGCGGCGGGCTGCGCCATCATCGTGAAGGCGCCCGAGGAGACGCCGGCCTCCCCGGCCGAGCTCATCAAGTGCTTCCTCGATGCCGGCGTCCCGGGTGACGTCATCGGCCTCGTCTACGGCGTGCCGAGCGAGATCAGCTCCTACCTCATCGCCCATCCGACCATCCGCAAGGTGACCTTCACGGGCTCCACCCCGGTGGGCAAGATGCTGGCGGCGATGGCGGGCCAGCACATGAAGCGCGTCACCATGGAACTCGGCGGCCATGCGCCGGCGATGGTCTTCGACGACGCCGACGTGGAGCTCGCGGCCAAGACGCTCGCCATGGCGAAGTTCCGCAATGCCGGCCAGGTCTGCGTGAGCCCCACGCGCTTCCTGGTGCAGGAGAAGGTCTATGACCAGTTCGTCTCCAGCTTCACCTCGCATGCCAAGGCCATCAAGGTCGGCGACGGGCTGAGCGAGGGTGTCGGCATGGGCCCGATGGCCAATGAGCGCCGCGTGCCCGTGATGGAGACGCTGATCGCCGACGCCCGCAGCAAGGGTGCGGAGATCACCACCGGCGGCAACCGCATCGGCAACAAGGGCTACTTCTTTGAGCCGACGGTCGTGGCCGGCGCCACCACCGACATGCGCGCGATGAACGAGGAGCCCTTCGGCCCGGTGGCGCTGATGCGGTCGTTCAAGACGACCGACGAGGTGATCGGCGAGGCGAACCGGCTGCCCTTCGGCCTCGCGAGCTACGCCTTCACGACGAGCGGCAAGACGGCGCAGACCCTGGCGGCGGGCGTGGAGGTCGGCATGATGACGATCAACCACCTCGGCCTGGCGCTGCCCGAAGTGCCCTTCGGCGGCGTGCGCGACAGCGGGTACGGGACCGAGGGCGGGTCGGAGGCGATCGACGCTTACCTGAACACGAAGTTCGTGAGCCAGTTCGGGCTTTGATGTTGGGTTGAGAGGGGCTCTGCCCCTCTCAAACTCTCCCCGCCAGGGCTTTTGGCCCTGGACCCTGAGACTACGATTCTGGTGCTGTCTGCCGCGCACCCATCCTGGCCGCTCTTCTGACGCGTAGGAACTTTCCAATCGATCGCCGGCAAGGTCAAAACCAGGAATATTAGAAGTCGGCACCGCTGAAGCTCGCGTGCCATCCCGAAGCTCAACACTTGTAATTCGTGCACATCGGGAGGCATTCGGATTCGATCGGAGTGATGGATGTCTGAAGCACTTCAGCGGGGCTCTCTGTGGCACAGATGGGATCCTCACATTCATACACCGGGGACTATTCTTTCCGATCAATACCCCGCCAATGATGGTTGGGAGCAATTCCTGGCCCGCATCGAAGCCTCCGACCCGCCCGTTCGTGTGCTCGGAATCACCGATTACTATAGCACGGCCACTTACGAGATGGCGCGAGCCTATAAGGCCGCCGGACGTATGCCGAATGTCGAGTTGGTCTTCCCCAATGTCGAACTTCGGCTGGGGATCGGCACGAGTAACGGCAATCCGGTCAACGTCCATCTTCTTGTCTCGCCCGATGACACCGATCACGTTGCTCGCCTCCACGGCTTCCTCGCGAATCTCGAATTCGAGGCCCTTGGCGAGCGCTATCGCTGTACGCCCGAACAAATTCGGGCGCTCGGCCGCGCCCACGACCGCACTGTCGCAAGTGCTGAACAGGCGCTCGAGGTCGGCACTAACCAGTTCAAAATCGACCTCGCCAATCTTCGCGATGCCTTCCGCCACAGCGCATGGGCACAGGAAAACGTCCTAATTGGCGTTGCAGCTAGCAGCACCGACGGGACAGCAGGCTTGCAAGCGGATGCGTCGCTCGCCCGGCTACGACGCGAGATCGAGGGCGCGGCCCACGTCATCTTCTCGGGACGACCAGGAGATCGGAGCTTCTGGCTCGGCCAAAATCCGGCCATGTCGGCTCAAGATGTCATCGCGCAATATGGAGGGCTGAAGCCCTGTATCCACGGCAGCGATGCGCACCGCCCCGGTCGCGTCGCTGCCCCCGATCACGACCGCCGATGCTGGTTGAAGGGCGATCTCCGCTTCGAGACCTTGCGCCAAGCCTGCCTTGAGCCGGATATCCGCGTCTTCGTCGGTGTCGCAGCACCGCCGGCCGCGCCACCGTCGCAGACGATCGACAAGATGACGGTCGGTGGCGCGACCTTTCTGTCGGACCCAGTGGTCCCGCTTAACCCCGGTCTGGTTGGCATCATCGGGGCGCGCGGCTCCGGGAAGACCGCGCTGGCCGATTTCATTGCGGTCGGCGCCGAGGCCTTTGCCCTCAATTCGAATCGGCTGTCATTCATAGATCGTGCCCGGGAGCACCTTGGTGGCACTAGAGTCGAACTCGACTGGGGTGATGAAACAGTCTCAGGCGCCGCGATCGACGATCTCGGCGACTTCGGCGAGGCAGCCGAACCCCATGTTCGCTATCTCAGTCAGCAGTTCGTGGATCGGCTTTGCTCCGCCGAAGGCATGACGGACGAGCTGCTTGAGGAGATCCAGCGGGTAATCTTCATGGCGCATCCGACGGAGGAGCGGCAAGGAGCGAGCAACTTCACCGAGCTTCTGAACCTGCGTGCTGATGCGGCCCGTACCGCCAGGTCCCATTACGAGGAGGAACTGCGTGAGCTGTCCAACGAATTCGTCGTCGAGCAAGAAAAGGTTGCCGGTGCTCCGGGGCTCCGAGCGCAGCTAGCCGCGCTTCAAGAGACCATCCGCAAGAGCCATGCCGATCGCCTGGCACTGGTCGCCAAGAGCGGAGGGAACCAGGACCGTCTCGATGCCTACACCACCGTCGCTAACGCGTTGCAAATCCGCCGTTCGCAATTCGAACAGCTGGAGCGCCGCAAGACGGCACTCGAAAGTCTTGCCGCTGAGGTTGCACTCTACAAAACGCGCTGGTTTCCCGATCAGTATCGCCAACTTCAGCAGCGCCATCAGACTGCGCAAATTCCTATGGATGTCTGGCCGCGCTTTATGTTGAAGTTCGAGGGCGACGTGGATGCTGCTGTCCTGACCGAGCAGCGGGCCAATCTGACCGCCCTTGCGTCGCTCTCCGGCGTGCCACCGCAGCCACCTGCCACTCCGGCGACATCGGTGCTGCTCGCAGGCGCAGTATTGACTGAGCAGACGATCAGCGTGCTTGCCTCCGAGACGAAGCGCCTTGAGGGGCTGATTGGCGTCGACAAGCAGGCTTCACAAGCGCTTACCCAATTGAACAGTAAGATCGCAGCTGACGAAGGCCGTGCGGCCAATCTGGCACGTCAGATTGAAGCGGCGAACAAGGCCCCAGCACGCGTCGAAGAAATCCGTCGCGACCGCATCAACGCCTATCAGAAGGTCTTCGAGGCGCTTGTCGCCGAACAGGATCAGCTACGAGCGCTTTACGCGCCTCTTACCGCGCGGATCGAGGCGGAAAGTGGTTCGGCGCGGAAGCTCGCCTTCATTGTTCGCCGCCGGGTCGACGTTGAGCAGTGGGGTGAATGGGGTGAGCAGTTCCTAGACCTGCGAAAGGGATCGACTCTTCGTCGAGGCACTCTCGCCGAACTGGCTACGCGCTTACTCTTGCCCTCATGGTCGGGGGGCAATCCAGAAACGGTCACTCAGGCCCTCGCGCAGTTTCGCGAAAAGTACGACGCCGCGCTGACTGAATGTTGCCCTTACAATCTACGCGATCCGGCAGACGCGGCGAAGGTTCGGCAATGGGCGGGGCAGATTTCGGCATGGCTCTATGGGACGTCACACATTGAGATTGCCTACGGCGTGCAATACGAGAGCACCGATGTTGAACGCCTGTCTCCAGGTACGCGGGGCATCGTTCTGTTGTTGCTTTACCTCGCGATAGATTTGGATGACAGCCGACCGCTCTTGATTGACCAGCCCGAAGAGAATCTGGACCCGAAATCGATCTTCGACGAGTTGGTGGCCCGCTTCCGTAACGCCAAGCAGCGGCGGCAAATCATTATCGTCACGCACAATGCCAATCTCATCGTCAATGCAGATGCCGACCAAGTCATCGTCGCGACGTGCGGACCACATCGGCCCGGCGAACTACCCGAGATTTCATACGTCTCTGGCGGGCTTGAAGATCCGAACATCAGGGCAAGGGTCTGTGACATTCTTGAAGGTGGTGAGCATGCGTTCAAGGAGCGAGCCAAGCGGCTTCGCGTCCGCATCTGAGGCTGGGTTTTCGGGAGCATGTCGGGCAGGATTGAGGGGCAGCGCCCCTCAATCTCGCCCACCCGTGCTACCCTCCCGCCCATGCCCGAGTCCTTCATCCACCTCCACACCCATTCCAGCTATTCCCTCTCCGAAGGCGCCATCAAGGCCGACAAGCTCCCGGCCCTGGCCCTCGAGGCCGGCATGCCCGCCGTCGCCCTCACCGACACCGCCAACCTCTTCGGCGCCCTCGAATTCGCGCAGTACTGCTCCGGCAAGGGCATCCAGCCCATCATGGGCTGCCAACTTTGGCTCTCCCGCGCCGCGACGGGCGAGGAGCGCCCCGAGGCCCTGCGCAACGGCGTGGATTGCGTCACAGCCCTGGCCATGGACGCCGAGGGCTGGATCAACCTCCAGCGCCTCTCCTCGCTCGGCTGGCTGAACGACGACATCTCCGGCAAGCCCGCGCTGACCCTGCGCCAGCTCCTGGACAACGCCCCCGGCATCTTCCTCATGACCGGCGGCGACCACGGCCCGCTCTCCCGCCTCATCGCCGAGGGCCGCCGCGACGCCGGCAAAAACTTCCTCCACGCCCTGCGCGAGGCCTTCCCCGACCGCCTCGCCGTCGAGCTCATGCGCCACCAGACCGAGCGCCAGCAGGCCATCGAGCCCGGCCTGCTGCGCCTGGCCGACGAGGCCGCGCTGCCCATCGTCGCCACCAACGACGTCTATTTCGCCAAGGCGGAGATGCACCTCGCGCACGACGCGCTGCTCTGCATCGCCGAGGGCCGCCTCGTCGCCGAGGCCGATCGCCGCCGCGTCACCGCGCATCACTGGTTCAAGCCGGCCGCCGAGATGCGCGCTCTCTTCGCCGACCTGCCGGAGGCCTGCGACAACACGCTGGCCATCGCGCGCATGTGCGCCGTCATGGCGGAGAGCAAGAAGCCCGAGCTGCCCATCTGCCCCAAGGTCCGCCCCGGCAGCACCGAGACCGAGACCGTCGCCGCCATGGCGCGCGAGGGGCTGGCCAAGCGCTTCCCGGAGGGCGTGCCGCAGGTCCATGCCGAGCGGCTGGAATACGAGCTCGGCGTCATCGATCAGATGGGCTTCTCCGGCTACTTCCTCATCGTCGCCGACTTCATCCAATGGGCCAAGGAGCAGGGCATTCCCGTGGGCCCCGGCCGCGGCTCGGGCGCGGGCTCCGTGGCCGCCTGGGCGCTGGCCATCACCGATCTCGACCCGCTGCGCTTCGGCCTGCTCTTCGAGCGCTTCCTCAATCCCGAGCGCGTCTCGATGCCGGACTTCGACATCGACTTCTGCCAGGACCGCCGCGACGAGGTGATCGACTACGTCCGCCGCGAATACGGCGCCGAGCGCGTCGCGCAGATCATCACCTTCGGCAAGCTCCAGGCCAAGGCGGCGGTGCGCGACGTGGGCCGCGTGCTGGGCATGCCCTATGGCCAGGTGGACAAGATCGCGAGCCTGATCCCCAACAACCCCGCCAACCCCGTCTCGCTCGGCGACGCCATCAAGGGCGAGCCGCGCCTGCAGGAGATGCAGGAGACCGACGAGAACATCGCCAAGCTGCTGGAGACGGCGCTTCAGGTGGAGGGGCTCTACCGCAACGCCTCGACGCATGCCGCCGGCGTGGTGATCGGGCGGCGGCCGCTGATCGACATCACCTCGATCTACCGCGATCCGCGCTCGCCCTCGCTCATCACCCAGTACTCGATGAAGTATGTCGAGCAGGCGAGCCTGGTGAAGTTCGACTTCCTCGGCCTCAAGACGCTCACCGTCCTCCAGCGCGCGGTGGAGCTGCTGCGCGCCCAGGGGATCGAGGTCGATCTCGCCGCCCTGCCGCTGGACGACACGCGAACCTACGAGATGCTCGCGCGCGGCGATGCGGCCGGCGTGTTCC
This sequence comes from Roseococcus sp. SYP-B2431, assembly GCF_004336745.1. Taxonomy (GTDB): domain Bacteria; phylum Pseudomonadota; class Alphaproteobacteria; order Acetobacterales; family Acetobacteraceae; genus Roseococcus. The sequence goes on along the minus strand of NZ_SJXD01000027.1, from coordinate 70,112 downwards.
AGTTCGAAGGCCAGGGCATGCGGGACTGCCTGCGCTCCATGCGCCCCGACCGCTTCGAGGACCTGATCGCCGCCGTCTCGCTCTACCGCCCGGGCCCGATGGAGAACATCCCGGCCTATTGCGCGCGCAAGCACGGCGAGAAGTGGGAATCGCCGCACCCCTGCATCCACGAGATCCTGGCCGAGACCTATGGCATCATGGTCTACCAGGAGCAGGTGATGCAGATCTCGCAGGTGATGGCGGGATATTCGCTCGGCGGCGCCGACCTGCTGCGCCGCGCCATGGGCAAGAAGAACATGGCCGAGATGGCGCAGCAGCGCGCCATCTTCGCCGAGGGCGCGGCGAAGAACGGCGTGCCGGAGGAGAAGGCGGGCGAGGTCTTCGACCTCATGGAGAAATTCGCCAATTACGGCTTCAACAAGTCGCACGCGGCGGCCTATGCGCTGGTCGCCTATCACACGGCCTGGCTGAAGGCGAACCATCCGGTGGCCTTCCTCGCGGCCTCCATGACGCTCGATCTGGACAAGACGGAGAAGCTCGCCTCGCACATGCAGGAGGCCGGGCGGCTGAAGATCAAAGTGCTGCCGCCCGACATCAACAGGAGCGGCGCTGAGTTCGCCATCGAGCAGTCGGAGAGCGGTGACCCATCGATCCGCTTCGCGCTGGCCGCGGTGAAGCGCGTCGGCATGCAGGCGATGCGCGAGCTCGTGGCGGCGCGGCGCGAGACCGGCGCTTTCAAGAGCCTCGCCGATTTCGCCGCCCGGGTGGATCCGCGGCTGCTCAACAAGATGCAGCTGGAGAACCTCGCCAAGGCCGGCGCCTTCGACAGCCTGGAGGGCAACCGCGCCCGCCTCGTCGCCGGCGCCGAGACCGTGCTGCGCCGCGCCCAGGCCACCGCCGAGGATCGCGCCAGCAACCAGATCGGCCTCTTCGGCGAGGTGGAGCAGGGCCCGCCCATGCTGCGGCTGCCCGACATCCCCGACTGGCCGACGCTCGACAAGCTGGCCTTCGAGGCCGAGGCGGTCGGCTTCCACCTCTCCGCCCATCCGCTCGACGAGTACAAGGGCGCGCTGCGCCGGCTGGATGCCACGCCCTCCGCCCTCATCGCCGAGCGCGCCAGGGCCGGCGGCACGCGCCTCAAGCTCGCCGGCACGGTGACGGCGCGCAAGGAGCGCAACACCCGCACCGGCAGCCGCATGGCCTGGCTCAGCCTCTCCGACCAGACCGGCAGCTTCGAGGTGACCTTCTTCAGCGAGGTGCTGAACCGCTCGCGCGAGCTGATGGAGGAGGGCACGGCCGTGATCGTGACGGCCGATGCCCGCCTGGAGGGCGATTCCCTGCGCCTCACCGCCACCGACATCGAGAGCCTGGAGAAGGCCGCCGCCGGCGTGGGGCAGGGGATGCGCATCTTCCTCGAGGCCGGGACCGCCGTGCCCGACATCCGCAAGCTCCTGGAGCGCGACGGGCGGGGCAAGGGGCGCGTGAGCCTGGTGCCGAAGCTGGCGGCGGGGCAGGAGGTGGAGATCACCCTGCCAGGCGGGTGGAACGTCTCGCCACGAATGATGCAGGCGATGAAGCTGCTCTCGGGCGTGGCGAGCGTGGAGGAGGTCTAGGCGCGATCGCTGCCGGCCGCGGAATCAGTCCCGCGACAGCCAGTCCGCGAGCGCCTCTGCGAAGAGCTCCGGATCGAGGTGCCAGGCGCCGGTCATCGCACTGACGGATTCGTCCAGCGACATGCCGTCCACATAGGCGACCTCGCCGCCGATCGCGGCGTTCAGCGTCATGTCCACGGGTTGCGTGAGGCTCGCGGGGCGTAGCACCAGCTTGCGCGGGTTCCGCAAGGCGAAAAGCGCGTTGTAGCCGCCGCTGCCGATCGGGCCGACGACATGCGTGGCGGCGGCGAAGAGGCGGATCTGCTCGGGGACGGGAAGTGTCTCCGGCCGGATCGGCGTGAACCCCGCCCGCCCCGCGATCTCCTCGATCCGCTCCTCGTTGACGAGGCCGCGCTGCTCCACGCCGCGTCGGGAGATATAGAAGCGCCGCGGGCTGTCCTCGGCGGGGTCGCCATGGAACTCCGCGATCCGGCGCGCCATCCCCTGCGCGAGCGGGTGAAAGTACCGGCCCAGCACGCAGCCCTGCCGCGCGATCACCAGCTCCTCGCATTCGACGGGCCGCCGGAAGAGCGTCAGCCGCTCGATTCCGAAGCCGAGGGGCTGGAGGTAGTCCATCATCCAGGGGGCGAAATGCTGCGCGTTCATCAGCAGGCGCATTCCGGCGAGGTCGAGGAATTCCGCTGCCCAGAGGCGGGGCAGGACCTCGGTGAGGAAATGGCCGAAATGCTGGCCATGCCGGCCGTCCAGGTAAAAGTGCCGGCCCGCGAGGACCTGCTCGGGCCGGAGCGCCTTTGGCGATCCGTAGAGGTTCGGGCCGAGGTCGACGAGGCTGTTGTTCCGCCGGGCCCCGCGCCGGAAGGAATCCACCAGCAGGCTCGCGCCGTCCGAATGGACGAGGACCTGGCCCCGGCAGACGAGGGGACGGTGCAGCTTCGCGATGTGCATCTCCGGCATCCGCGCCTGCCTCAGCGGCTTCGGCGGCCGTCCGCGGGTGTAGATGGCCGGCGCCCGCAGCGGCAGGGCATAGGGGGCGCAGGCCACGTAGTAGAGGTCGCCCGGTTCCAGCAGCTCCTCCGCGTCCACGCGCTCGCAGATCTCGCTGTACTCGGCCGCCCTGAGGACCTGGACGACGGCAGGGTCGGTCAGGGGGAGATCGCCGGGGACGTCCATGCTGCATGGTCGTTTTCGGGCCGATCGGCTGTCAAGCGACGGTTCCAGGCCGCGGAGGCGCGGGACGGGCTGACCTCCGCCGCGCGGTCGGTTAGCCTCCGCCGCTTTGGAGCTCCGGCGCAGCCCGCGCCGGCGGAAGGGGAGGCGAGGCGATGATCCTGAGGCTGGCGGAGGAGGAGCGTCTCTCCGGCGCGGTGGTGCACGGCAATCTCGTCTACCTGGCCGGCCAGGTCGCGGACGATACGGGCCTCGACGCCGAAGGCCAGACTGCGGACGTGCTGCGGCAGATCGACGCCCTGCTGGCGGTCGCCGGCACCAGCAAGGCGCATCTGCTGAGCGTGCAGATCATCCTGGCCGATATCCGCGACGCCCCGGCGATGAACCGCGCCTGGGACCGCTGGCTCGACGTCGCGAACAAGCCCGCGCGCATGACGATCCAGGCGCCGCTGGTGAACCCGGCCTGGCGGGTGGAGATCACGGGGATCGCGGCGTTGCCGTGACGGCCGGCCCCGGCGCCCAAGGCAGGCAGGCCATGCGGCTGGCGTGATTCCGCCGCATTGCGCGGCGACAAGGGCATGACGAAAAAGGCGGGAATCCGGTGACGGCGATGTTGGGTGATCCAGGCTTCTGGCGGCGCAAGCGGGTGCTGGTGACGGGCGGCGCGGGCTTCCTCGGCAGCAACCTGTGCCATGCGCTGGCCGCGCTCGGCGCGCGCGTGACAGCGCTGGATGCCATGCTGCCGGATGGCGGCGCGAACCCGGCGAACCTCGAAGGTGCCGGCGTCATGCTGGTGCGCGGCGACCTGCGCGACACCGAGCTGCACAGCCTCTGCGACAAGGCGGACGTGCTGTTCAACATGGCGGCGCAGACCAGCCACATGGGTGGCCAGAAGGATCCGGTCTTCGACATCGCGATCAACGCCGTGGCGCAGGTTCGCCTCATCCAGGTGATGCGCGCCGCGGCGCCGCGGGCGGTGGTGGTGCATGCCTCGACGCGCCAGTTCTACGGCCGGCCCATCAGCCTCCCCGTGAACGAGCTGCACCCGGTGAACCCGCCCGATGCGAACGGCGTCTCCAAATGGGCGGGCGAGCAGTACTGGATGCTGGAGAACCGGGTGCTGCACCGCCCCGTCGTCTCGCTGCGGCTGACCAACTGCTACGGCCCACGTCTGCGCATCGCCGATGCGCGGCAGACCTTCCTCGGCATCTGGATGCGGCGGCTGCTGGAGAACGAGCCCTTCGAGGTCTGGGGCGGCGACCAGCTGCGCGACCTCGCCTATGTGGACGACGTGACGCGCGCCTTCCTCATGGCGGCCGAGCAGGCGGGCAAGCCGGGCGTGGCGGGCGAGGTGTTCAACCTCGGCGGCTCGCCGCCGATCTCGCTGCGCGACCTCGCCGCCGCCGTGATCGCGGCCAATGACGGGAAGGGCAGCTTCGTCACCCGCGAATTCCCCGCCGACCGGGCGCCGATCGACATCGGCAGCTACCATGCCGACGACGGTGCCTTCCGCACGGCGACCGGCTGGGCGCCGCAAGTCTCGCTGGGGGACGGTCTGAAGGCCAGCCTCGACTGGTATCGCGACCGCATGAGCGACTACGTTGACCTCGATCAGGCCGCGAAGGCCTGACGCAGGGAAGGACAACCGAGATGAACGCATCCCTCCCCATGCTGCCCTTCGCCGATCCGGGCGCGGGTTACCGCGCGCTGAAGCCGGAGATCGACGAGGCCGTGGCGCGCGCGCTGGCCTCGGGCTGGTACATCCTCGGCAAGGAGGGCGAGGCCTTCGAGACCGAGTTCGCGGCCTGGCTCGGCAACAAGCCCGGCGCGCCCGCGATGCATGCCGTGGGCTGCGCCAACGGCACGGACGCCATCATGCTCATCCTTCGCGGCATGGGCATCGGCGAGGGCAGCACGGTCGTGACCGTGAGCCACACGGCCGTCGCCACCGTCGCCGCGATCGAGATGGTGGGCGCGACGCCGCTGCTGGTGGACATCGACCCCGACACTTACACGATGGATCCCGACGAGCTGGCCTCCGTGCTGGCCGATCCGCCGCCTGGCCTGCCGCCGATCCGCGCGGTGATCCCCGTGCATATCTATGGCCAGCCGGTCGACCTGGTGCCCATCAAGAACGCCTGCGACGCGGCCGGCGTGGCGCTGATCGAGGATTGCGCGCAGGCGCATGGCGCGGAGCTGGACGGCTGGAAGCTGGGCACCATCGGCCAGGCTGCGGCCTTCAGCCTCTATCCCACCAAGAATCTCGGCGCGTTGGGCGACGGCGGCATCCTCGCGACGCCCGATGCCGAACTGGCGGCGCGGATCGCCGCGATCCGGCAATATGGCTGGAAGCGGCGCTACATCAGCGACCTGCAGGGCGTGAACTCGCGGCTGGACGAGGTCCAGGCGGCGATCCTGCGCGTGAAGCTGCAGCATCTCGACCGCCAGAACGCCCGCCGGCGCGAGATCGCCGACGCCTATGACGCGGCGCTCTCCGGCACCGCGCTGATCCCGCCGGCGCGGCGCGCGGGCGGGCATCACGTCTTCCATCTCTACGTGCTGCGGCATCCGGCGCGCGACGACTTCATGTCGAAGCTGAAGGCCCAGGGCATCGGCACCGGCATCCACTATCCGATGCCGGTGCACACCCAGCCGGCCTATGAGGGCCGCGTGCCGCTCGGCCCGGCCCATTGCGTCGAGACCGCAAGGGCCGCGCAGGAGGTGTTTTCGCTCCCCATGTTCCCCGAGATGACGGACGAGCAGGTCGCCCGGGTCTGCCTGGCGCTGCGGCAGCTCTGACTCCCGTCCTCGTCTTCCCGCTGGCGGCCCTCGCGGAGATCGCGGGGTGCTTCGCCTTCTGGGCCGTGCTGCGGCAGGGGGCGAGCGCGCCGTGGCTGGCGGCGGGCGTCGCCTCGCTCATCCTCTTCGCTTGGCTGCTGACCCTCGCGCCCGGCGACGCGGCGGGGCGGGCCTTCGCTGCCTATGGCGGGGTCTATGTCGCCGCCTCGCTGGCCTGGCTGGTGGCGGTGGAGGGGTTCCGGCCCTCTGCCTGGGATGTGGCGGGCGCGGCCTTGTGCCTGCTCGGCGCGACGGTCATCGTCCTGGGCGCGCTGCGGGGCGCTTGACGTTGTCCGGAGGAATCGCCGCCGGCTGACCTTCCTCCGGCCCGACGCCCGTCGGCGCCGGGGATGCCCTTGCCGGCTACTCGTCGTTCTCGAGCCGGTCGATATCCGCGTCCGAAAGGCCGAAATGATGGCCGATCTCGTGGATCACCACGTTGCGGATCAGGCGGAACAGGTCCTCGCCCGTCTCGATCCACTCCAGCAGGATGGGCTCGCGGAAGAGCAGGATGGTGTCCGGCGAGGCCGGCGCGTCCAGCACGGATTTCTGGGTGAGCGGTGTGCCGCGGTAGAGGCCGGTCAGCTCCCAGGCGCTGTCGAGGCCCATCTCGGCCGCGAGCTCGTCATCGGCCACCTCCTCCACGAGGATGGCGGCGCCGCGCACCAGTTCGCGCAGCTCGGCGGGGATTGCGGCGAAGGCATCCTCCGCCATTTCCAGGATGTCCTCGAGGCTCGGAGGCGTGGTGGGGCGCATGCGCCTGCATGGCACGGGAGGCGTGGATGGTCGAGAAGCTGGATGCGGCGGGGCGCGCGAAGCTGACGGAACTGCCGCAATGGAAGATGGTGGACGGGCGCGATGCGATCCGCCGGGACTTCCGCTTTGCGGACTTCTCCGGCGCCTGGGGCTTCATGGCCCGCGTGGCGCTGCTGGCCGAGGCGCAGGACCACCATCCGGAATGGTCCAACGTCTACAACAAGGTGGAGATCACGCTGTCCACCCATGACGCGGGCGGGCTTTCCGCGCGCGACCTGAAGCTGGCGGCCGCCATCGACCGGCTTGCCTGACGCCCTCGGAGGCCAGGCGGGCCGAGAGGTTGGTTCCCCTCTTGTTCTCTGGCGGCGGCTGCGCGAAAATCGGGCGGATGGACGCCCCCGCCCGCACGCTGGCCACCACGCGCGCCGCCATGCGGTACTGCCTCTCGCGCGCCTGGTCGCCGCTCTGCGAGGTTCCGCTGCCGGATGGACGCCGCGCCGACATCCTGGCCCTGCGTCCCGATGGCGGCTTCGTCATCATCGAGGTGAAGTCCTGCGCGCGGGACTATCTCTGTGACGCCAAGTGGCAGGACTACCGCGGCTTCTCCGACGAGCTGCACTTCGCCGTCGACCTCGACTTCCCTCAGGCCCTGCTGCCCGAGGATGTCGGCCTGATCGTCAGCGACGGCTGGGAGGCCGCGCATATCCGCGAGGCGCCCCGCCACCCTCTGGCCCCCGCCCGGCGCAAGGCGCTGATGCACCGCTTCGCCACGCTGGCCGCCACGCGGCTGGCCGGGCTGGTGGACCCCACCGGCCTGACCGAGCGCCGCGCGGCGCTGCGGCTGGACTGACACGCCGCCCCGGGCGACGATCGCGCCCGGAGGACGCATGATCCTGTACATCTCGCCGGGCAGTCCCTTCGCCCGGATCATCCGCGTGCTCCTGCGCGACCGCGCGCTGCCGGTCGAGGAGGTCGTCGTCCCGCTGCGCGACCCGGCCTCGCCGCTGCTGGAATTCAGCCCGGCCGGCCGCGTCCCCATGCTGCGCGACGGCGCGGATGTGCTGGTGGAGGTGCCGCTCATCCTCGCCCATCTCGGCTGGCTGCCGGCCGATGCCCCCTCGCGCGGCCGCCTCGGCCAGGCGCTCTCGCTGCTGGAGGGCATCGCCGTGTGGAACCGCGACCTCCGCCGCCCGCCGGAGGAGCAGTCTCCGGCATTCCAGGCGCTGGAGCGGAGCCGCGCCACCCGCATCCTGGATGGCATGAATCCCGACGATCACGACCCCTTCGCCCCCGAAGGCGTGGCCCTGGCCTGCGCGCTGGGCTATTGCCAGCGCCGGCACACGGTCTTCCGCTGGCGCGAGGGCAGGGGCACACTCGCCGCCTGGTACGACGCCGCCATCGCACGGCCCGCCTTCCAAGACACCATTCCTCCCCTTTCCGGGATTTGAGAAAAATGCAGAACAGCGAACCCGTCTGGCGCCACGTCGAGGCCAAGCAGGATGCGGCCATCGAGCTCTCCGACCGCGTCTGGGGCATGCCCGAGCTGGCCTATGCCGAGACCCGCTCCGCCGCCGAGCACACGGCCTACCTGAATGCCGAGGGCTTCCGCGTGACGGAAAACCTCGCGGGCATCCCCACCGCCATGATGGGCGAGGCGGGCGAGGACGGCCCGATCATCGCCATCCTGGGCGAGTTCGACGCGCTGCCCGGCCTCTCCAACGAGGCGGGCGTCGCCGAGCACACGCCCGTCCCCGGCGACGGGAACGGCCATGCCTGCGGCCACAACCTGCTGGGCGCGGCCTCGCTGCTCGCCGCCACGGCGGTGAAGGATTATCTCGCCGCCAACGGGATCAAGGGCCGTGTGCGCTACTACGGCTGCCCGGCCGAGGAAGGCGGCGCCGCGAAAGGTTTTCTCGCGCGCGCCGGCTATTTCGATGACGTCGACATCGCCATCTCCTGGCATCCGGCCTCCTTCGCCGGCGTGAACGAGCCCGTCAGCCTCGCCAATACGCGCATCGACTTCACCTTCCACGGCCGCGCCAGCCACGCAGCCGCGTCTCCCCATCTCGGGCGTAGCGCGCTGGATGCGGTCGAACTGATGTCGGTCGGCGTGAACTACCTGCGCGAGCACGTTCCGTCCGAGAGCCGCATCCACTACGCCTATCTCGATGCCGGCGGCGTGGCGCCCAATGTGGTGCAGGCCAAGGCCAAGGTGCGCTACCTGATCCGCGCCTCGGACGTCGCCACGCTGAAGCCGCTGGTCGAGCGGGTGCGCAAGATCGCCGACGGTGCGGCGCTGATGACCGGCACGACGGTGACGACGCAGGTGATCTCCGCCGTCTCCAACCTGCTCGGCAACGACCCGCTCGAGAAGCTGATGCAGGACAATCTCGACCGGCTGGGCCCGCCGCCCTTCGATGCCGCCGACCGCGAGGCCGCGAAAAAATTCCAGGCGACGCTCTCGGCCGAGGACGTTTCGTCGGCCTTCCGCAAGATGGGCATGCCGGTCATCGAGTCCGCGCTGACCGACGCCATCGTGCCGCTGGATTCCAAGCGCGCGCCGATGGTGGGCAGCACCGATGTGGGCGACGTTTCCTGGAAGGTGCCTACGGTGCAGGCGCGCGGCGCCACGCATGCCATCGGCACGCCGCTGCATTCCTGGCAGGCGACGGCGCAGGGCAAGCTGCCGCACGCCCATAAGGGCATGGTGCATGTCGCCAAGGTGATGGCCGGCACGGCGGTGGATGCGCTGGCCAACCCCGCGATCATCGAGGCGGCCAAGGCCGACCACGCGGCGCGCGCGGGCGGGCCCTACCAGTGCCCGCTGCCGGAAGACGCCACGCCGCCGATCGGCATGTCGCTCGCCATCTGAGCCATGCGGATCGTTCGTGACGCGGCCGCACTCGCGGCCGCCGTTTCCGCCTGGCGCGCGGCCGGCGAGCGCGTCGCGCTCGTGCCGACCATGGGCTACCTGCACGAGGGCCACCTGGCCCTCGTCGCGCGCGGGCGGGAGCTGGCGCAGCGGGTGGTCGCGACCATCTTCGTGAACCCCACGCAATTCGCGCCGCATGAGGATCTCGGCCGCTATCCGCGCGACGAGGAAGGCGACATCGCGAAGCTGGAGGGGGCGGGGTGCGACCTGCTCTTCGCGCCCCCGGTGGAGGTGATGTACCCGCCGGGCTTCGCGACGCGCATCGTCATGTCCGGCCCGGCCGAGGGGCTGGAGGGGACGCACCGGCCGCAGATGTTCTCGGGGGTGGCGCTGGTCTGCTCGCGGCTCTTCGGGCTGAGCCGGGCGGATGTGGCGGTCTTCGGCGAGAAGGACTGGCAGCAGGTGATGGTGATCCGCCGCGTGGTGGAGGACCTGGCGATCCCGATCGCGATCGAGACGGTGCCGACGGTGCGGGCGGCGGACGGCTTGGCGCTGTCCTCGCGGAATGCGTACCTGGATGCGGAAGCGCGGCAGAAGGCGGTGGAGTTGTACCGCGTGCTGACGCATGCGGCCGAGCGGCTGAAGGCGGGGGCGACCGCGACGGAGGCTTGTGGGGAGGCGGAGACACGGCTGCGGGAGGCTGGGTTCCGGCAGGTGGACTATGTGGCGCTGCGGAGCGAGCTTGATTTTTCCCAGATGGAGAAAAGGATCGGACCAGCTCGAGCTTTGGGGGCAGCTTGGTTGGGGCAGGTCAGACTAATCGATAATCTGGTAATATAAAACGGGCAGAAAAAGTTTGCTGACTTATTGAAAGTGGCTGTTGATTGACTCCTGATCTCGATCCAGTACAATCTCGATAAAAACGAAAAGTGGGCGGCCACGATTGAAGATGTTTCTTCATCTCGTCGACCTCTGCACGTGGTGCCGTACATTGACGCGACGAAATTATTCGATAGGCGCGAAATTATCAGCGATGTGATCGTCACCTACATTGCAGACGATTATGGTGATTTAAAGCCAAAATTATACTATCTACAACGTGTGGCTAATGAGGACGAAGAAATACCGGTTGGGCAGGTAATCACTCCAACCTAGCCCCCGAAACCTGCACCAACCTCTGCCAAGCCGGCGTCTCCGCCTCGACCAGCGCATTCATCGCCGCCGGCGTCTCGCTCACCACCGTCCCGTAGCCCAGCGGCTTCAGCTTCTCGACAAAATCCGCCTGCCCCGCGATCGTCCGGATCGCCGCGTTCAGCCGGTTCAGATGCTCGGCCGGCGTCCCGCCCGGCGCCATCACCGCGTTCCAGGTCACGACATTGTGCTGGCCCAGCCCGAGATCGGCGAAGTCGCCCATCCCCGGCACGTCCGGCAGGATCGACAGCCGCTCGCGCGAGCTCACGGCCAGCGCCAGAAACTTCCCGCTCCGCACATGCGGCATCAGCGCCGGCATCACGTCGAACATCATGTCGATCGTGCCCGCCAGCGTATCCGTGATGGCCGGCCCGCCGCCGCGATAGGGCACGTGCAGGATCTTCGCATTGGCCGCCGCGTTTATCGCCTCGATATTGATGTGGCTCGAGGTCCCGGTGCCGCTGCTCCCCATCTTCACCTGGTCGGGATGGGCGCGGCTCCACTCCACCAGCTTGCGGAAATCGGTCCAGCCGTTGCGCCGCGCATTCTCGGCGTTCACCACGCACATCAGCGCGCCGTCGGTGATCTGCGAGACGGGGGCGAAGTCGGTACGCGGGTTGAAGGGCAGCCGGCTCGTCATGAAGGGGAAGGCGCAGAGGATGGTGACGCCCAGAAGCCCGATCATCGTGCCGTCCCGGTCGCCCTTGGCAAGGAAGTCGGCGCCGATCATCCCGCCCGCGCCGCCGCGGTTCTCGATGACGACGGGCGCGCCGAGCGGGCCGGCCAGCTTCTCGGCCATGATGCGCCCCAGCAGGTCCACCGCGCCGCCGGGCGGGAAGGGCACCACGAGCCGGACGGGGCGGCCCTGGGCGCGGAGGGAAGGCGCGGCGAAGGCCAGGGGAAGTGCGGATGCCCCAAGAAGCATGCTGCGTCGCAACACCATCGCCGTATCTCCCTTATGATACAGTCATGTTGCAACCTGGCGGGCGGCCTCCGCAAGCCTCACGCGCGAGAGCGCGATGACGTCCAGCGCCGCTTTGGTCAATCGATAGGCAGCCAGCTGCTGCGGTCCCGCCCAGGCAACGGCTGCCACGTCGTCGCCCGGGGTGGCCTGGCCCGCATGCCAATGCGCGCAATAGTCGATGATGGTGTAGTGATAGCGGGGCTTGCCGCGGGCATCGAAGGTCACGGCATCGATCACGTCGGCGAGGTGGAGAGGGCCCGCCTGCAGCCCCGTCTCCTCCAGCAACTCGCGGCGCGCGGCCGCCTGGGTGGTCTCGCCGAGATGCTGCGCGCCGCCGGGCAGCGACCAGGAGCCGACGCGCGGCGGCTTGCCGCGCTGGACCAGCAGCACCTCGTCGCCCCGGAAGAGCACCACGCCGATGCCCACCCAGGGGCGGTTGGGATATTCGCGGTCGTCGCTCATCCCGCGTCCGATCGCGAAGGCGCGCAGCGCCGGAGCGTGAATCGGCCGCGCATCACGCCGCTTCGTCCGATCGCGAAGGCGCGTGGCGCCGCAGCGTGAATCGGCCGCGCATCACGCCGCTTCGTCCGATCGCGAAGGCGCGTGGCGCCGCAGCGTGAATCGGCCGCGCATCAGGTCGCTCGGCCGTTCACCTGGGCGCGGCGGGCGCCGCCGGATCGACGTCCGGGTCGGTCTGGGGCGGCGCCGGGGGCAGGAGGTCCGCGAGACTGGGGATCATCGCCTTCTCCTTCCAGATGCCGAGCTGATAGGCCCAGCCGTCCCACCGCGCCTGGAGCGCGCGGGCCTCGTCGCTGTCGCCTTCGGCGCGCAGCTTCACCCAGAGCACCTGCCCGTCGCGCTGCGGCCAGGCGGTGATGGTGAGGCCGTCGGTATAGGCGAAGCGCGTCTCGCCGAGCGCCTCGCCGGGCGCCTCGGCGGCGCGGCGCACCTCGAGGAAGGTGAGCATGTCGAAGCTGCGGGCGACCTCGTCGAGCGAGGTGCGGTCCGCGACCGGGTGATCCTCCGGCGTCACGATCTCCAGCGGCGCGTCCACCTCGCCGGCACGGGCCAGCACCAGCGGGCTCTCGCCGGAGCGGGCGATCTCGGCGCGGCGCAGGCGGTCGGGCGCCAGCGCCGCGATGTCGCGGTTGATCCAGAGCTGCGGGTCGGCATCGGTGATCATCCGCCCCTCGGCGAGCCAAGACTTCGGCTCGGACGGGCGGCGCACATAGATGGATTCCGGCACGTCGCCCTGGGTGCGGACGCGGCGGCGGCCGAGGATCAGCTCGGCGATCACGCCGCCCTGGCCGTCCAGCACGCGAAGCTTTGCGGCGGTGCTGCCCTCGCGCTGCGGGTCGTCCACGCCGATCTCCGCCTGGCGCGCGGGGTCGGAGGTGCGCTCCTCGACGAGGCGCAGCTCGGTGAGGCCGGTCAGCAGCTCGCGGACGCGCTCGCCGCGGGCCGGGTAGCCGCCGGCCTGCTCGATGCGCCAGCGGTCGCCGTCGCGGGCGAGCGTGGTGGCCTGGCCATGGCGGGTGAGCTCGATCCTGCGGGCCTCCGCCAGCCGGGGCGCGAGGCCCGGGAAGGCGAGGGTGCCGGGGACGAAGACGCCCTCGGCCTCGTTCTGCGGCTCGATGAGATAGGCGGCGCCGAGGGTGGCGATGGCCGCCCCGCCCAGCAGCAGCAGTCCACGGCGCCCGATCATGCGCGGGCCGCCGCGCGGCGGCGGCTCCTCACCACGGCGAGGGTGACCGCGAAGAGGGTGAGCAGGATCGGGACGAAGGCGATGTTGAAGACGCGAAGCCAGAATTCCAGCGTCTCGATGTCGCGCCGGAGCTCCAGCTGCACGCCGCGCAGCTGGCGGCGTGTGGCCGCGATCTCCTCACGGGCGCGGTCGATCTCGGCGCGCTGCTCGGGGGTGATGACCGTCTGGTTGGTGTTGCGGGCGCCCTCGCCCCCGGTGCCCTGCCGCAGCTCGCGCAGGCGCCGCTCGGTGGCGGTCAGGCGCTCGGTCAGCTGCTGCTCGGACTGGCGGAACTGCGCGTCGGCCTGGCGGCGGATATTGTCCACCAGCTCGAAGGGCCGCTGGCCCTCGCCGCGCGAGCGCAGGCTGATCATGGCGTCGGAGCCGGCCAGCGTGTCGGCCAGGTTGGAGACGAAGCTGCCATTGCCCGAGAAGGGCGAGGCCACCTGCTGGCCGAAGAAATCCTGCACGCGGACCCAGAAGCGGTCCTCCAGGATGTCCGCGTCGTTGGCGACGACGAGATTGGCCGGGCCTTCGGTCGCCGCGCGATGCGCGGGGAAGTCGGCCGGGCGCTCCTGGCCCTCGGCGACGGGCGGCGGCCCCTCGGGGAAGGCGCTGCGCAGGTTGCCGCGGATGCGGGCGGCGATGACCCGGCGGTGCCCGTCGGCGCGGAAGTCGGCGAGGATGCGGGTGGGCGAGGGCTCGGTCCGCACCTTGGCCGCATCCACCAGCATGGATTGCGCCGAGCTGGTCAGCAGCGGGATGAACTCGATTCCCGACCCCTCGCGGGCGCTGAGGAAGCCCGCGGAGGCCACCGTCACCTGCTCGATCTGCGCGGTCGCGATCTCGGTGCGGTTGACGCTGTCGCCCTGGAGGTTGAACCAGGCGATGTAGTCCACGGCCTGGACGCGGTCCTGCGGACCAGCCCGGACGCGCCAGGCGCCACGCAGGTCGAGCACCACCTGGTCGGAGGGCGCCTCGACGCCCCAGGCGTTCAGCAGCCGCGGCAGCGAGGAGGCGGTGTCCGTCGGCGGGCGGCCGCCGGGGGCGGGGCGCGTGGCCTGCATCTCGCTGTGCGGGTCCACCATCAGGAACAGCTTGCCGCCGCGCATGACGAACTGATCGACGGCGTATTGCGCCGCGTCGGACAGGCCCTGCGGATGGGCGAGCAGCAGGATCTGCACCTCGGCCGGGATCACCTGGACGTCCATCGCGACGTCCTGGACGGTGAAGCTTTCCCGCAGCTGGCGGAGGATCACCTGGGGCTGGGCGAGCTGCGGCTGGCGCATCATCATGGCGCGCGGATCGCCGTTCAGCGGCAGCGGCGACATGACGCCGATGACCGGGCGCGTCGGGTTCGAGAGCTCGAAGACCAGGCGGGTGAGGTCGGCCTCCAGGAAGCGCTCGCGGTCCGACTGGAAGAAGGGGATGTTGCGCTCCTCATCCGTCAGGTTCGAGGCCGCGAGGCCGAAATAGACCTTCTCGCCGCCCTGATCGACGGGCACGCCCTGCAGGCCGAGGGCCATGGCGCGGTCCTCGACGTCGGAGAAGGGCTCGGGGTCGAAGAACTCCAGCCGGATCCTGCCGCCCGAGGCCGCGACGTATTCGCGCAGCATCTCGCGCACGCGCTCGGCATAGGTGCCGTATTGCGGGACCTCGCTGCCCAGCTTGCGCGAGTAGAAGAGCCGGAAGGTGATGGGGTCCTGCAGGCCGGACAGCACCTGCCGCGTGCCGGGCGAGAGCGTGTAGAGGCGCTGCTGCGTGAGGTCGACGCGGGCGGCGAAGAGCGTCCGGTCGGCCAGCAGGTTCACGCCGACGGCGAGCGCCAGGGCCAGCAATACGCCGAGGGTCGAATAGGCGAGGCGACGGTTCCGCATGGGATCAATCCGCCTTCTTGTGTTCGAGGATCACCGCATTCAGGAAGAGCCAGAAGGCGATGAAGCTGGCGAAGAAGATGAAGTCGCGCGCCGAGATCACGCCGCGGGTGAAGCCGGCGAAGCGCTCGTTGACCGAGAGGCCGCGCGCCACATCCGCCATCACGGGCAGGTTGGCCGAGAGGAACTCGGTCACCACGGGCGAGCCCGCGGCCGCGAAGAGGAAGCAGGCGGCGACGGCGAGGACGAAGGCGATCACCTGGTTGCGCGTCAGGGCCGAGATGGCGGTGCCGATCGCGAGATAGGCGCCGGCCACCAGCAGGCAGCCCAGATAGCCGGTCAGCACCACGCCATTGTCCGGCTGGCCCAGGACGTTGATGGTGATCCAGAGCGGGAAGGTCAGGGCCAGGGCCACGGCGCAGAAGGCCCAGGCGGCCAGGAACTTTCCGACCACGGCCTGGCCGGGGGTGATGGGCAGGGTCAGCAGCAGCTCGATGGTGCCCAGCCGCCGCTCCTCGGCCCAGAGCCGCATGGTCAGCGCGGGCACCAGGAAGAGGAAGAGCCAGGGGACGAAGCTGAAGAAGGGGATCAGGTCCGCCTGGCCGCGCGTGAAGAAGCCGCCGAGGGTGAAGGTCAGCGCACCGGTCAGGACCAGGAAGATCACGATGAAGACGGTGGCGACGGGCGTCGCGAAATAGGCGGCGAATTCGCGCCGCGCGACGATCATGGCAGCCTTCATGCCGCTTCTCCCAGCGTCAGGGACCGGAAGACGTCGTCCATGCTCCGGCCGTCCGCCACCAGCGCGGCGGGGGTGGAATCGGCCAGGACCCTGCCGCGGGCGATGACGATGGCCCGGGTGCAGACGGCGGCCACCTCCTCGAGGATATGGGTCGAGATGATGATGGCCTTGTCCGGCGCCATCTCGCGGATCAGCTCGCGCACCTCGTGCTTCTGGTTGGGGTCGAGGCCGTCGGTCGGCTCGTCCAGCACCAGCACGGGGGGCGAGTGCAGCAGCGCCTGGGCGAGGCCGACGCGGCGCTTGAAGCCCTTGGACAAGGTCTCGATCGGCTGGAGCCGCACGCCCTCCAGCTGCGTCCGGGTCATGGCAGTGGCGACCCGGTCGTCCTTCTCGGCGCCGCGGAAGCCGCGGATGCGGGCGCAGAAGGCGAGAAAGTCGATCACCGACATCTCGGGATAGGTGGGCGCGCCTTCCGGCAGGAAGCCGAGCTCCCGCTTGGCCGGGACCGGGCTGTCCACGATGTCGTGGCCGCAGATGCGGGCGGTGCCGTCGGTCGGCGGCATGAAGCCGGCCAGCATGCGCATGGTGGTCGACTTTCCGGCGCCGTTGGGGCCGAGGAAGCCCACCACCTCGCCTCGGGCCACCGAGAAGCTGACATGGTCCACGGCGGTGAAGCTGCCGAATCGCTTCGTCAGCCCCTCGATCTCGATGAGTGCGGTCAATCCAGATCTCCCAATCCGTCCGCCGGTTTAACCCAGGGGGCGCGGGTTTCAAGTCATCGTCGGGCTCATCCGGCGGCCAGGATGGCCACGGCGTCGGCCTTGTCGAAGAGGTGGAGCAGGCTGCGGGCCGCCATTCCGCGCGGGGAGGTGAGGTCCGGGTCGCGCTGGAGGAGGACTTCCGCATCCTGCGCGCCCATCTCGATCAGGTCGTGCTGGCGGCGTTCGGCCGCCGAGTCCTCCTCGCCGCGCAGGCCCAGGCGGAACTGGACCTGGCCGGCCTGGCGGGTGCCCAGCGCCTCGCCGCCGCCGCGCAGGCGCAAATCCTCCTCGGCGATGACGAAGCCGTCCTCCGTGTCGCGCAGGATGAGAAGGCGCTCCTTTTCCTTCTCCGAGAGCTGCTCCGAATGCACCAGCAGGCAGGAGGAGGGCTTCTTGCCGCGCCCGACCCGGCCCCGGAGCTGGTGGAGCGCCGAAAGGCCGAAGCGCTCGGCCTGCTCGATCAGGATGATGGTGGCCTCCGGCACGTCCACGCCGACCTCGATGACGGTGGTCGCCACCAGGATCTGCGTCCGGCCCGCGGCGAAGTCGGACAGCGCGGCCTCGCGCAGCTCCACGTCCAGCTCCCCATGGGCGAGGCCGACCTTGCCCGGGAAGCGCTCCGACAGCTCGGCGAAACGGGTCTCGGCCGCGATGCTGTCGTCGTGATCGCCGCCCGTGATGGCGCGGACCACCCAATAGGCGCGCTCGCCGCGGTCGATGGCCGCCGCCATCCGGGCGGTGATCTCCTCCAGCCGGGCGCCGCTGGCGATGCGGGTGGCGATGGGCTGCCGGCCCGCCGGCTTCTGCGAGATGCGGCTCACCTGCATCTCGCCCCATTGGGTGAGCTGGAGCGTGCGCGGGATGGGGGTGGCGGTCATGACCAGCATGTCCACCTGCTCGCCCTTGCGGGAGAGCTCCAGCCGCTGGGCCACGCCGAAGCGGTGCTGCTCGTCCACCACGGCGAGGCCGAGGTCGCGGAACTCGACCGCCTCCTGGAAGAGGGCGTGGGTGCCGATGGCGATGGGGATGGAGCCGTCCGCGAAGCCGGCCAGGACGCGACGGCGCTCGGCGCCCTTCACGCTGCCGGCCAGCAGCGCCACCGGCACCGGGCACAACTTCTCCAGCGTGCGGGCGTGCTGGCGGGCGAGGATTTCGGTGGGCGCCATGAGCGCCGCCTGGGCCCCGGCCTCCACGGCCTGGAGCATGGCGAGCACCGCCACCAGCGTCTTGCCCGAGCCGACATCGCCCTGGAGCAGGCGCAGCATGCGATGGGGCGCGGCGAGGTCGGCCTCGATCTCGACCAGGGTCCGGGCCTGGTCGGCGGTGGGCGGGAAGCCGAAGGCGGCCAGGGCCTGCCGCCGCAGGCTGCCATCGCCGGTCAGCGAGCGGCCGGGCGCGTCGCGGCGGCGGCGTCGCAGCAGGCCGAGGGCGATCTGGCCCGCCAGGATCTCGTCATAGGCCAGCCGCTCCCAGGGCTTTTCCGTCGCGCGGGCCGCGGGCGCGTGCAGCGCGCGCAGGGCCTCGGCGAAGGCCGGCCATTGCTCGCGCGCCATCAGGGGGCCGTCGTGCCATTCCGGGAGATCGGGCAGGCGGGCCAGCGCGGCCTTCATGGCCGGCGCCATATGGCCGCGCGCCAGGCCTTCGGTGAGGGTCCAGACTGCCTCCAGCAGCGGCAGGGCTTCCTCCTCCGCCGCCACGTCCGGGCTGATGCAGGACCAGGCCTCCCCCTCGGGCCGGATGCGGCCGGAGATGTAGCGGGCCTCGCCGCGGGGCAGCAGGCGCTCGATCCAGCCGAGGTTCGACTGCATGAAGCGCAGCGTGACCTCCTCCTGCGTTCGCACCTCGATGTAGCGGCGCGCCGCCCGGCTCATCGCGGAGCGGAAGGAGATCGGCGTCACGCGCAGGACCGAATCGACCTCCGGCGCCGCCTCGGAGGGATGCGCGATCCGCCGGCGCTCGGCCACGCGGTCGGGCAGGTGGAAGAGCAGGTCCAGCACGCGCGCGCCGCCGCAGGCCCTTTCCAGCAGCAGGGCCCGCTTGGGACCGACGCCGGGAAGGGAATCAAGGGGTTCGAACAGTCCCGAGAGGCTGACAGTCTGGCTCACGCGGGCCTATATGCCACCCGTGACGATTCCTGACGAAGCCCCTGGGGACGCCGAGACCCTCCCGCCCCGCCAGCGGCGCATGCTGTTCCGCGCGCTGCATCGCGGCACCAAGGAGTGCGACCTGATGCTCGGCGGCTTCGTGCGCCGGAACATCGCGGACTTCTCCGGGCCGGAACTGGCCGAGCTCGAACGCATCCTGGAGATGCCGGACGTGGACCTGACTGACTGGCTCTCCGGCCGCCGCCCGGTGCCGGAGGAGGCGAGGGGACCGTTGCTGGACCGCATCATAAGTGCCGCGGGCGAGCCCGGCTCCGGCATGCCGGACGAGATCCGATGAGCCCAGGCCTCGACGTCTACGGCGCTCCTGAGGGCTATGACGCCCTTCTCATCCGTCAGCGCCGGGCCGAGAGCCAGGAGCCGGTTCTCCATGTCTGCCGCGACGATGCCCGCATGGCGCGCCTCGCCGACGCGCTCGGCTTCTTCATGCCCGAGGCCGAGATCCTGCGCCTGCCGGCCTGGGACTGCCTGCCCTATGACCGCGTTTCGCCCAACCCGGAACTCGTGGCCGAGCGCGTCGCCACCCTCGCCGAGCTGACCGACAAGCCGACCAGGCCGCGCATCGTGCTGACCACGGTGAACGCCCTGGTGCAGAAGGTGCCGCCCCGCACGGCCTTCCAGGGCTCGGCGCTGCTGCTGCGCAAGGGCGGGCGCGCCGAGATCGACGACATCGCGCGTTTCCTCGACTCCAACGGCTACAACCGCACCGGCACCGTCATGGAGCCGGGGGAATACGCCGTGCGCGGCGGCATCCTGGACCTCTTCCCCTCCGGCGAGAGCGAGCCCATGCGGCTCGACCTCTTCGGAGACGAGATCGAGAGCATCCGGCGGCTCGACACCGGCACGCAGCGCAGCGGCGCCGCGCTGGAGCGGCTGACCCTGCGCCCCGTGGGGGAGGTCTTCCTCGACCCGCCCTCGATCGAGGGCTTCCGGGCGCAGTACCGCGAGCTCTTCGGCAATGCGGCCGCCGAGGACCCGCTCTACGTCTCGATCAGCGCGGGGCGGCGGCATCCGGGCATGGAGCACTGGGCCGGGCTCTTCCACGACCATATGGAAACCCTGCTCGACTACCTGCCGGGCGCCTCGGTGAGCCTGGACGCGCAGGCGCAGGACGCGCTGGCCGCGCGTCTCGAGATGATCGAGGACCATTACGAGGCCCGCCGCATCCCGGCCCGGATCAGCGAGGGCGAGGTGCCTTACCGCCCGGCGCCGCCCAGGCTGCTCTACCTGGACCAGGCCGGATGGGACGGCATGCTGGCCGGCGGCAAGCGCCTGAATTTCTCGCCCTTCCACAAGCCCGAGGGCGCGGCGGGGTACGATGCCGGCGGCCGTGCCGGGCGCCTCTTCACCGAGATCCGCCAAGCGGGCGAGAACCTCTTCTCCGCCTTCGGCGCCCATGCCGAGACCGAGCGCGGGCGGGGCCGGCAGCCCATGCTCGCCGCCTGGACGCGCGGCTCGCGCGAGCGGCTGGTCACGCTGCTGCGCGAGAACCGCGTCGCCGCCGAGCCGGTGGAGGATTTCTACGCCTTCCAGAAGCTGACGCCCGGCACGGTCGGCGTCGGCATCCTCGGGCTGGAGCGCGGCTTCACCGCCGAGCACCTTTCCATCACCGCCGAGCAGGACCTGCTGGGCGAGCGCATCGCCCGCCCGCCGCGCCGCAAGAAGCGCGCCGACCAGTTCATCGCTGACGCCACCCAGATCGAGGTGGGCGACCTGCTGGTCCATCAGGATCACGGCATCGGGCGCTATGACGGCCTCGCCACCCTCGAGGTGAGCGGCGCGCCGCACGACTGCCTGCGGATGATCTATGACGGCGGCGACAAGCTTTTCGTCCCCGTCGAGAACATCGAGATCCTCTCGCGCTTCGGCAGCGAGACGGCGGGCGTCGCGCTGGACAAGCTCGGCGGCGCCTCCTGGCAGGCGCGCAAGTCCAAGGCCAAGCAGCGCATCGCCGACATGGCCTCGGCCCTCATCCGCATCGCGGCCGAGCGTCAGACGCGGGAGGCGCCGATCATGGCGCCGCCCGAGGGAACCTGGGACGAGTTCTGCTCGCGCTTCCCCTATGTCGAGACCGACGACCAGTCGCGCGCCATCGCCGACGTGCTGGAGGATCTCGCGGCCGGCAAGCCGATGGACCGGCTCATCTGCGGCGACGTGGGCTTCGGCAAGACCGAGGTCGCGCTGCGCGCCGCCTTCACCGTCGCCATGGCCGGGGTGCAGGTGGCCGTGGTCGTGCCCACGACGCTGCTCGCGCGCCAGCATCACCGCACCTTCACCGCGCGCTTCGCCGGAATGCCGGTGAAGGTGGCGCAGCTCTCGCGCATGGTGACCGGCAAGGAGGCGGCCGCCGTGAAGGCCGGCCTCGCCGATGGCTCGATCGACATCGTGGTCGGCACCCATGCGCTGCTGGGCAAGACGATCCAGTTCGCCGATCTCGGCCTGGTCATCGTGGACGAGGAGCAGCATTTCGGCGTGAAGCACAAGGAACGCCTGAAGGATCTCCAGGCCGGCGTCCATGTGCTGACGCTCACCGCCACGCCCATCCCGCGCACCTTGCAGATGGCGCTCTCCGGCGTGCGCGAGATGAGCGTGATCGCGACCCCGCCGGTGGACCGCCTGGCCGTCCGCACCTTCATCATGCCCTGGGACAGCCTCGTCCTGCGCGAGGCCGTCCAGCGCGAGCGCTTCCGCGGCGGCCAGATCTTCTGCGTGGTGCCGCGCATCGAGGACATGCAGCGCATGGCCGAGCGGCTGGTCGAGATCGCGCCCGAGGCGCGCGTGGTCCAGGCCCATGGCCGCCTCGCGCCCACCGAACTCGAGCAGGTCATGACCGAGTTCGGCGACGGCAAGTACGACATCCTGCTGGCGACCAATATCGTCGAGAGCGGGCTCGACATGCCGGCCGTGAACACGCTGTTCATTCACCGGGCCGACATGTTCGGCCTGGGACAGCTCTACCAGCTGCGCGGGCGCGTGGGGCGCGGCAAGCAGCGCGGCTATGCCTATCTGACCTGGCCGCCGCATCATCGCCTCTCGCCCACGGCGCAGAAGCGGCTGGAGGTGATGCAGACGCTGGACAACCTCGGCGCCGGCTTCACCCTGGCGAGCCACGACCTCGACATCCGCGGTGCGGGCAACCTGCTGGGCGAGGAGCAGTCGGGCCAGATCCGCGAGGTGGGCATCGAGCTCTACCAGGAGATGCTGGAGGAGGCCGTGGCCGATCTCCGCGCCGGCTCGCGCAAGCATCGCGAGGCGGAGGGCAGCTTCACCCCGCAGATCAATCTCGGCCTACCGGTGCTGATCCCCGAGAGCTACGTGGCGGAGCTGCCGGTGCGGCTCGGCCTTTACCGGCGCATCGGCGCGCTGGTGACGGATGCCGAGGTGGAGGCGATCGCGGCCGAGCTGGCCGATCGCTTCGGCCCCATCCCGGTCGAGACCGAGAACCTGCTCCAGGTGGTCGCGCTCAAGCTGCAATGCCGCGCGGCGGGGGTGGAGAAGGTGGATGCCGGGCCCAAGGGCGTGGTGATCGCCTTCCACAAGAACCGCTTCGCCAATCCGGCGGGGCTGGTGG
Source organism: Roseococcus sp. SYP-B2431 (assembly GCF_004336745.1). Classification (GTDB taxonomy): domain Bacteria; phylum Pseudomonadota; class Alphaproteobacteria; order Acetobacterales; family Acetobacteraceae; genus Roseococcus. Next base: position 47,860 of record NZ_SJXD01000027.1, on the reverse strand, counting down.
CCTGGGTCGCGAGCCAAAAGGGCCTCGTCTCGCTGCGCCCCGACCACAAGCTGGCGCTGCTGCGCGAGCTGCCCTTCGAGGCGCGCGTGAAGGCCGCGCGCGGGCTGGTGGCGAAGCTTCTGGAAGTGGCGATGCAGGCCCAGGCGGCCTGATCGTCCGGGGCCAGGGCCCGGGGCCGGCGCGCCCCGCCCGGCTCCTCAGAACCCGATGCCGAACCGCAGCCCCACCGTGTTCAGCCCCTCGTTGGACCGCGACAGCCCGCCATTGGACAGGTGGTCGATGAACAGCGCCGCCGAGTGGCGCGCGTCGAACTGGTAGCCGATCTCGCCGCCCCCGCGGAACAGCAGGCTGCTCCCCAGGGCCTTGCGATCCGCCAGCATCGTGTTCCGCAGCCCGTCGTGCACGGCGCCGCCGCCGAAGATGTCGAAACGGATCGCGTCGCCCGGGCGGAAGACGTCCCGGGCGAGGGCCATGCTCCAGGTCGCGCCGAAATAGCCGGAGCTGGTGTTGCCTGCGGTATTGGCGGTGAAGCCGAGATGCGGGCGCGGCGTGGCCAGCCAGCGCCAGGCCGGCGGGAGGCTCTCCGCCCAGGCGCGGGGCAGCGGCGTGACGAAGAGCAACTCGCCATTGACGTTGACGCCGCTCTCGCGCCCGTGCGCGAGCCAGGCGGGATCGTGCCAGGTCAGGCCGCCGCGCGCCTCACTGAGCCAGGTCGCGGCCGTCCCGCCGGCATGCATCCGGGGAAGGGCCTCCTGGGACCGGGCGGGGAGGGGGGTGAGGGCCAGGGCTGAAAGGACAGGGGCGATGAGCACCCGGCGCCGACGGCCCGGGCGAAAAGCATGATGCGGACGACCCACTGCGGAGACCTCGCGAATCTGCGTTTGAGACCGAGCGGTCACAATGAGGTCTTTCGCTGTGCTGGCAAGAAACTTCTGTCGGATCGGCGTGAATTAAGTCAGCGGGGCTGCCGCGCTCAGAAGGCGAGGGCGACCTCGATCAGCCGTTCCAGCACCTCCGGCTCCTGCGCGCCGGCGATGGCGTGCTCGCCCTCGACCAGGAAGCAGGGCACGCCGTTGATGCCGAGCCGGTGGGCGCGGAGGTTCTCCAGATGCACCCATTCCATCTCGCCGGGCCCGGCGAGGAAGCGCAGCGCGGCCGCGGCGTCGAAGCCCTGCTCGCCGGCCAGGGCGGCCAGCGTGGCGTGGCTGCCGATGTCCAGCCCCTCGCAGAAATAGGCGGAGAAGATCCGTTCCACGAGCAGGTCCACATTGTCCTGCCGGGCGGCCCAGCGCAGCAGCCGGTGCGCGTCGAGGCTGGCGGGAATCCGGCGCACCATGTCGAAGCGGAAGTGGATGCCCTCGGCCCGGCCGAGATCGGCGATGGTGCCGTGGAGGCGCCGCGCCCGGTCCTCGCCGCCGAATTTCCGGGTGAGCCAGTCCTGCCGGGGGATGCCGCCCGGCGCGATCTCGGGGTTCAGCAGGAAGGGCCGCCATTGAAGGTCGGGCTGGATGTCGTGCCGGCCGGCCAGGACGCGCATGAGCCGCCGGATGCCGAGATAGCACCAGGGGCAGACGAGGTCGAAGACGACCTCGATGGAGAGTCGCGGCCGGGGTGGTACGAGGACGTTCACATCCGCATTGTAGCGAGAACCGCTTCCGGGCAAAGGTCAGAAGATGGAATCCAAGGAACAGCTGGCGCGGGTGGCCGCCCTCCTCGCCGCGGCGGCCCTCGCGGCGGGCTGCTTCTTCGTCCTGAAGCCCTTCCTCTCCTCCCTGCTCTGGGCGGTGATCCTGGTCTTCTGCACCTGGCCCGCCTACCGCGCGCTGACGGACCGGCTGAAGCTGGGCCCCAACACGGCCGCTCTGATCATGGTGGTGGTCGAGTTCCTGGTGATCGGTCTGCCCCTGGTCTTCGCGACGCCCGTGAACCGGGAGGACATCGATGGCATCCGCAACTGGATCGAGCGCGTCTTCACCGAGGGCCTGCCGGACCTTTCGGGCGTCTTCCTCGCGATCCCCTTCGTCGGCGCGTATCTGAACGACTGGTGGCAGGCGCTGGCGGGCGACACCTCGCGGCTGGTGTCGGTGTTCCGCCCCTATGCGGGGACGATCGCCCAGGCGGCGCTGGCGGTGCTGCTGGCGCTTCTCTCGGGCATCGCCGAGATGCTGATCGCCATCCTGCTGGCCTTCTTCATCTACCGGGACGGCGCCGCGATCGCGAGGAGCGCCTATGCGCTGCTCCAGCAGGTCGCGGGCAAGCGCGCCGCGCGGCTCTGGGAACTGACGGGCAATGTGACGCGCGGCGTGGTCTTCGGGCTGCTGGGCACCGCCGTGGTGCAGGGCTTCATGACCTTCCTCGGCCTCTGGATCGCGGGCGTGCCGCAGCCCGTGCTGCTGGGCCTGATCGCGGGCGTGATCTCCATCCTGCCGGTGGGCGCGCCGCTGGTCTGGCTGCCGGCCGCGATCTGGCTGATGGCCTCGGGCAGCATCGGCTGGGGCATCTTCATGCTGATCTACGGCGCGGCCGGCATCTCCTCGGTCGACAATTTCATCCGGCCCTGGCTGATCGCGCGCGGCGCCGACCTGCCGCTGCTGCTGACCATCCTGGGGGCACTAGGCGGCGTCTTCGCCTTCGGGATCCTGGGTCTGTTCCTGGGCCCGGTCCTGCTGGCCATCGGCTACTCGCTCCTCAAGGAATGGGCCGCGGGCCCTCGCGAGGAGGCTTCCACCGAGCCCCCGCAGACCGTATAGCGAAAGTCGGCCGGGCGTCCTTCCGGGTCGGGAGACAGTATAAAATGCGACCATTGCGGGGCGCGGCCAGGGCCGTGGCGCTCTCGGGATTGTGTGCAGAAATGGCCGTGGCGCCGACCTTGCGGTGGGCATCCAGGGCCGTGCCCGACGTCATGGACCGCATCGCCGGCCCCGGCGCGGCCTTCTGGCCGGCTTCCGTCAGGCGGCGACGCATTGAAAACGCATAGCCGGACGCCCGACTGATGTTCTCCTTCATCGTCTCCCGAATCCTCCAGGCGCTGCCGGTGATGTTCGTGGTCTCGCTCATCTCCTTCGCCATGTTCGCCTATGTGGGCGATCCGGTGGCCATCATGCTGGGGCAGGACTTCACCGAGGCGCAGCGGGCCGCGCTGGTCCGCGACCTCGGCCTGGACGAGCCCTTCTTCGTGCAGTTCGCGAAGTTCATCGGCAATGCGGTGCAGGGCGAGTTCGGCCTCTCCTACCGCCTCTCGCGCCCGGTGGCGGAGCTGATCGCCGAGCGCGCGCCGGCCACGCTGGAGCTGGCGCTCTGCGCCGCCTTCATCTCGCTCTGCGTCGGCGTGCCGATGGGCATCTACACCGGCCTTTTCCGCCATTCCTGGCTGAGCCGCTTCCTGCTGACCTTCAGCCTGATCGGCGTCTCGCTGCCGACCTTCCTCATCGGCATCCTGCTCATCCTCGTCTTCAGCGTCTGGCTCGGATGGCTGCCGAGCTTCGGGCGCGGCGACGTGGTGCGGATCGGCTGGTGGAGCTCGGGCTTCCTGACGGTCTCCGGCCTCAAGGCCTTGATCCTGCCGGCGATCACGCTGGGGCTGCTCCAGCTGACCCTCATCATGCGCCTGGTGCGCAGCGAGATGATGGAGGTGCTGCGGACCGACTACATCAAGTTCGCCCGCGCCCGCGGCCTGCCCAACCGGGCCATCTATTTCGGCCATGCGCTGAAGAACACGCTGGTGCCGGTGATCACCATCGCTGGTCTCCAGCTCGGCTCCATCATCGCCTTCGCCATCGTCACCGAGACGGTGTTCCAGTGGCCGGGGATGGGGCTGCTCTTCATCCAGAGCGTGGGCGCAGCCGACATCCCGGTCATGGCGGCCTATCTCATGATGATCGCGGCCGTCTTCGTCACCATCAACCTGGTCGTGGACCTGCTCTACTACGCGGTGGACCCCCGATTGCGCGTGGGCCGGGGGAGGGGCCACTGATGACACCCCACGAAACCGCTTCGCGCTTCCGCGGGGGCCGCTTCCGATGAAGGCCTTCTTCGATTCCGACATCTGGTGGAGCTTCCGGAGCTCGCCCGTCACGGTGATCTCCGCGATCGTCGCGGCCGTCTGCGTCTTCGGCGCGATGCTGGCCTCCGTGATCGCACCGCATAATCCCTTCGACCTCGCCTCCCTCCAGCTGATGGACGCCTTCAAGCCGCCCTCCTGGGAGGCGGAAGGCGACCCCGTCTACGTCCTCGGCACGGACGACCAGGGCCGGGACATGCTCTCGGCCATCATGTACGGCGCGCGCGTCTCGCTGATGGTGGGCTTCTGCGCCGTCGTCTTCTCGACGGTGGTCGGCGTCACCGTGGGGCTGGTGGCGGGCTATATGGGCGGCAAGGTGGATTCGCTGCTGATGCGCATCGCCGACATCCAGCTCACCTTCCCCTCCATCCTGGTGGCGCTGCTGGTGGACGGCGTGGTCCGCGCCGCGGTCCCGCGCGAAGTGCATGACCAGATCGCGCTCTTCGTCGTGATCTTCGCGATCGGTGTTTCCAACTGGCCGCAATTCGCCCGAACGGTGCGCGGCTCGACGCTGGTGGAGCGCAACAAGGAATATGTGCAGGCGGCCCGGGTGATCGGGCTCTCGCCGCTGCGGATCATGCGCAGCCACGTGCTGCCCAACGTGATGTCGCCGGTGCTGGTGATCGCGACGCTGAACCTCAGCTTCGCGATCCTCTCGGAGGCGACGCTCTCCTTCCTCGGCGTCGGCGTGCCGCCGACCCAGCCCTCGCTCGGCACGCTCATCCGCATCGGCAACGACTTCCTGTTCAGCGGCGAGTGGTGGATCGCGATCTTCCCGGGCATCGCGCTGATCGTGATGGTGCTCTCCGTCAACCTGCTGGGCGACTGGTTGCGCGACGCCCTCAATCCGAAGCTGCGCTGACATGAGCCTGCTGCAAGTGAAGAACCTGCGCGTGGAGTTTCCCACGCGCCGCGGCACGCTGGTGGCGCTGGACGACGTCTCCTTCGAGATCGCCCCGGGCGAGGTGCTCGGGGTGGTCGGAGAAAGCGGCGCGGGAAAATCGATGACGGGCGCGGCCATCATCGGCCTGCTGGAGCCGCCCGGCCGCATCGCCTCCGGCCAGGTCCTGCTGGAAGGCCGGCGCATCGACAACCTGCCCTATGAGAAGATGCGCCGCATCCGCGGCCGTGAGATCGGCGCCATCTTCCAGGATCCGCTGACCACGCTCAACCCGCTCTACACCATCGGCCGGCAGCTGGTGGAGACGATCACCACGCACCTGCCCGTCGGCCCCGGCGAGGCGCGCGAGAAGGCGATCGGCTGGTTGGAACTCGTCGGCATCCCCGCCGCGCGCGAGCGCATCGACAGCTACCCGCATGAATTCTCCGGCGGGATGCGGCAGCGCGTGGTGATCGCGCTCGCGCTCTGCGCCGAGCCCAAGCTCATCGTCGCCGACGAGCCGACGACGGCGCTCGACGTCTCCATCCAGGCGCAGGTCATCGCCATGCTGAAGACGCTGGCCCGCGAGAAGGGCACGGCCATGATGCTGGTGACCCACGACATGGGCGTGATCGCCGAGACCGCCGATCGCGTCGCCGTCATGTATGCCGGCCGGATCAGCGAGATTGGCCCGGTGCGCGAGCTGGTGCGCCATGCGCGGCATCCCTATTCGCAGGGCCTGATGGGCTCCATACCGCCGCTGGACCGGCGCGTGGAGCGGCTGACGCAGATCGACGGCGCCATGCCGCGGCTCTCGGCCATTCCGCGCGGCTGCGCCTTCAACCCGCGCTGCCCGAAGGTCTTCGACCGCTGCCTGGTCGAGCGGCCGGAGCTGCTGGATGCGGGCACCACGCGCGCCTCCTGCTGGCTCTATGCCGAGGGAGGCGCGGCATGAGAGCCGCTGCAGGATCCGGCGCCACCCCGATGCTGGAAGCCCAGGACATCGCCCGGCACTTCGACGTCTCGAAGCCCGTGCTGCAAAGGCTGATCGCGCGCGAGGGGCGCCGGACGCTCCGCGCCGTGGACGGTCTCTCCTTCGACATCCCGAAGGGCACCACGCTCAGCCTCGTGGGTGAGTCCGGCTGCGGGAAGTCCACCGTCGCGCGGCTCGTCGTCGGCCTCTACGGCACCACCCGCGGCACCGTGCTCTTCGACGGGCAGGACCTCTCGCAGGCGCGCGCGGATTCCACCCAGCGCAGCCGCATGCAGATGATCTTCCAGGATCCCTATGCCTCGCTGAACCCGCGCTGGCGGGTGGTGGACATCGTGGCCGAGCCGATCCGCGCCTTCGGCCTGCTGAAGGACCGCAAGGCCATCCTGGCCCGCGTGGGCGAACTGCTGACCCAGGTGGGCCTCTCGCCGCTGGATGGGCAGAAATACCCGCATGAATTCTCCGGTGGGCAGCGGCAGCGCATCTCCATCGCGCGGGCGCTCAGCTCCAACCCGGAGTTCCTGGTCTGCGACGAGCCGACCTCGGCGCTGGACGTCTCGGTCCAGGCGCAGATCCTGAACCTGATGAAGGAGCTGCAGCAGCGCCTGGGACTCACCTACCTCTTCATCAGCCACAACCTCGCCGTGGTGCGCCAGGTCAGCGACCGCATCGGCGTGATGTACCTGGGCAAGCTGGTGGAGCTCGCGCCGGCCGAATCTCTCTTCGAGCGGCCGCGCCATCCTTATACGCGCGCCCTGATGGAGGCGATTCCGGATCTGGAGATGACCGGGCGCCAACGCATTCCCGTGGGCGGCGAGGTGCCGAGCCCGATCTCGCCGCCGCCCGGCTGCACCTTCCACCCTCGCTGCCCGCTCGCCAACGCGCGCTGCCGCGTCGAGGTGCCGGTGATGAAGCCCGCGCTGGACGCCATGGTGGCATGCCACGCCGTGGAGGAAGGGCGGGGCTGAGGCGATGGCCGCGCTCTGACGCCACGGCGGGTCGACACGGCATGGCACCCTGGCCTATCCCTCCGCTCAAGCGGGCGACACCCCGCAACGGAGGATGACCAATGAAACGCCGTGATCTGGCGCGAGGCCTCGTCGCCGCGCCGTTCCTGTCCACGATTGCCACCGCGCAGAGCGCCTGGAACCCCGACCGCCCCGTGCGATTCGTCGTGGGCTTCGCCGCCGGGGGCAGCACCGACACCTCCGGGCGCGTGATTGCCGAGGCGATCAGCGGCGCTTTGGGGCAGCCCGTCGTGGTGGAGAACCGCGTCGGCGCCTCGGGCAATATCGGCTCGGAATTCGTCGCCCGCAGCGCGCCCGACGGCCACACCTTCGTGGTCGCCTCGGTCGGCACGCATGCGACGAACCAGTTCCTGTTCCGGAACATGGGCTTCCACGTCGTCCGTGACTTCACGCCCGTCTCCCTGGTGCTGACGAGCGGCGCCCTGATGGGCGTGCATCCCTCCGTTCCCGCGCGGACGGTGCAGGAGCTCATCGCCCATGCGAAGGCCAATCCGGGCAAGCTGAATATGGGCACCAGCGGCCCGGGGAGCACGCAGCACTTCGCGGGCGCGCTCTTCGAGCAGAAGGCGGGCGTCCAGTTCACCCATGTGCCCTATCGCGGCGGCGCGCCGGCGATGGCGGATCTCATCGCCGGGCGCCTCGACGTCATCTTCGCGCCCATGCCGGAGATCCTGCCCTTCGTGCGGACCGGGCAGGTGCGGGCGCTGGGCGTCACGCGGCCGGAGCGGATGCCGAGCGTGCCCGACATGCCGCCCATCGCGGAGACCGTGCCCGGCTACGACTTCAGCGGCTGGATCGGCATCTTCGGCCCGCCGAACCTGCCGCAGCCGATCGTCCAGCGCGTCTCGACGGCGATCGCCGAGGCCGTCGCCCGGCCCGAGACGCGGGCGCGGCTGGAACAGCTGGGCTATATCCCCGTCGGCGGCACCGCCCAGGCGCTTGCGGAGCGCCAGCGCCTCGACTTCGCGCAGATGGAGGAACTGGTCCGCCTGACCGGCGCGACCGCCGACTGACGCGCGCCCAGATCCTTGCGGCGCGAAGGCGCCGCAAGGCCGGGCGGCACGGGCCTCAGCGCCGGTTGATGCAGGCGCCGGCGTCCTGCGCCGCCATCCCCGTCTTGAACGACTGCACGCGCTGGGCACTGCTCCCATGCGTGAAGCTCTCCGGCACCACCTGGCCGCGCCCGCCGCGCGACTGCAGCCGGTCGTCGCCCACCGCCGCCGCGGCGCCCATGCCCTCCTCGATGTCGCCCTGCTCCAGGATGTTGCGCATCTCCTGCGCGCGCCGCGCCCAGAAGCCGGCCAGGCAGTCCGCCATCAGCTCGGTGCGCACGGAGACCGCATTGGCGTCCCGTTGGCTGGACTGCTGCTGCGCCTGCTGGCTGCGCGCGAGGATGCCGAGCAGGTTCTGCACGTGGTGCCCCACCTCGTGCGCGATGACATAGGCCTGCGCGAAGTCGCCAGGGGCGCCGAGCCGCTGCTGCATCTCGCGGAAGAAGGAGAGGTCGAGGTACACGCGCTGGTCGGCAGGGCAATAGAAGGGCCCCATCGCGGATTGGGCCGCGCCGCAGCCCGACTGCACCGCGCCCGAGAAGAGCACGAGCCGCGGCGCCTGGTACCGTCGGCCCGAGCGGGCGAACTCCGCGGTCCAGACGTCCTCGGTGCTGGCCAGCACGCGGCTGACGAAGCGGGCGGCCTCGTCCGACTGAGGCGCAGCCGGCCCGCGCGCCTGCTGCTGGGGCTGCTGCTGCTGGTAGCCGGGCGAGGGCGCTCCGCCGCCTTCCAGCCCGCCCAGGATGACGCTCGGATCAACGCCGAAGAGCAGCGAGATGACGACCACCGCCACCAGGCCGAAGCCGCCAATTCCCCCGGCCCGGCCGATGGGAAAGCCGCCCCGGCCGCCTCCTCCGAAACCTCCGCCGCGGCGGTCCTCGAGATTCGCGCTCTCGCGCTCGTTGTCCATCCGCACGCCAAGGCCCTCCGCGCGTCAGGCGCGCTCGAGAATGCTCACATAATTGGCGACGGCGGCCCCGCCCATGTTGAACACCCCGGCCCGGTCGGCCTTCGGGAGCTGCATGTCGCCCGCCTCGCCGGTGAGCTGCATGGCGGCGAGGGCGTGCATGGAAACGCCGGTCGCCCCGATCGGATGCCCCTTGGACTTTAATCCGCCGGAGCGGTTGACCGGCAGACGCCCGTCGCGGGCGGTCCAGCCCTCCAGGGCGGCGCGGCTGCCCTGGCCCTCGGGGGTGAGGCCCATCGCCTCGTATTCGATGAGTTCGGCGATGGTGAAGCAGTCATGAACCTCGGCGAAGGAGAGGTCGGAGAGGGAGAGTCCCGCCCTGTCCAGCGCCCGCGCCCAGGCCTCCCTGGCGCCCTCGAAACGGATGATGTCGCGCCGGGCGATCGGCAGAAAGTCGTTCACCTGGGCCGTGGCGCGGAACTTCACGGCGCGGCGGGCATTCCCGGCCACGTCGCCCTCGGCGATCACGATGGCGGCCGCGCCGTCCGAGACCAGGCTGCAATCCGTGCGCTTCAAGGGACGCGCGACATAGGGGTTCTTCTCGCTCTCGTTGCGGCAGAAGTCGTAGCCGAGGTCCTTGCGCATCTGGGCATAGGGGTTGTCCACGCCGTTCCTGTGGTTCTTCGCTGCGATGGCGGCCAGCGCGTCGGAGGCGTCGCCATGGCGCTGGAAATAGGCCTCGGCGATGCGGCCGAAGACGCCGGCGAAGCCCGCCTCGATGCCTGATTCCGTCTTGAGGTGCGAGGCCGAGAGCAGGATCTCGCCCACGCGCGGCCCCGGCGTGGAGGTCATCTTCTCGACGCCCACCACCAGCGTGACCTTGCCGCGCCTCGCGCCCAGGAAGTCGAGCGCGCCGTGGATCGCGGCGCTGCCGGTGGCGCAGGCGTTCTCGAAGCGCGTGGCCGGCTTGAAGCGCAGCTCCGGCACCGCCTGGAAGACCAGGGAGGACGGAAAATCCTGCTGCTGGAAGCCGGCATTGAAGGTGCCGAGGAAGACGGCATCGACCTCGTGGGGCTCCAGCCCGGCATCGGCGATGGCCTCGCGCGCGACGAGGCCGATCAGCGCCTCGGCGTCCGGCACCTCCTCCAGCTTGCCGAAGCGGCTATGGGCCCAGCCGATGATGGCGGCGTCATGCTGTGCGGACATGGTCACGCTCCCTCTTTGTCCGGTGAGCCTAGAGCAGGACGGGAGGGGATGCGAAGGCGCGCGGCGCCGCCTTCTCCCTGACCGCGGCTGAGCCGGCAATTTACGAGCTTGTTTAAGTATTTAGGCGGAATGGAGGATCTCCGGCCTGACTGCGGGGTCAGCCGGGTGGGGGGTAGCGCTCGAAGCCGGGGAGCTGGTCCAGCGTCGTCATCCAGGACAGGCGCTCGGCGGTCTGGATCTGGGCGCCGGGCGGGAGCTTCTCGGGCATGTCCAGCGTGGCGCTCTGCACGTCGATCAGGCCGGGCAGCATCTGCTCGTTCACATAGAAGAGCCCCGTGCCGCAGGCGCCGCAGAAGAGGCGGCGGCCATGCTCCGAGGAGCGGTAGGTGACCGGCGTGCCGGAGACCTTCAGGGCCTCGGCCGGAAGCATGGCCCAGCCCACCATGGGGGCTCCCGCATGACGGCGGCAGTCGCTGCAATGGCAGAGCGCGTGGTGCAGGATCTGTTCCGGCATCTCGTAGCGGATCGCCCCGCAGTGGCAGCCTCCCGTCAGCATGGCATCCCTCCTGGATCTTCGTGGCAATTCAGTCCGGAATGAGGAGGCTCACGGCGGCCTGGGCCGCGATGCCCTCGCCGCGGCCGGTGAAGCCCAGCCGCTCGGAGGTGGTGGCCTTCACGCCGATCCGCTTCTCATCGACGCTCATGAGCTCCGCGAGGCGGGTGATCATCGCCGGCGCATGCGGACCGATCTTCGGCTGCTCGCAGATGAGCGTGACGTCGGCATTCACCAGCATGCCCCCGCGCGCGGCGATACGGCCGGCGGCATGGACCAGGAACTGGGCGCTGTCGGCGTCCTTCCACTTCATCTGCGAGGGCGGGAAGTGGCGGCCGATATCGCCCTCGGCCAAGGCGCCGTAGATGGCGTCGCAGAGCGCGTGGATGCCCACATCGGCGTCCGAATGGCCGTCCAGGCCCAGCCTATGGGGCACCGTCACGCCGCAGAGGATGAGGGGCCGGTCCGGGACCAGCCGGTGCACGTCGAAGCCGGTGCCGACGCGCGGCATCAGGCGGGGGAGGAGGTGGGCTTCCACGCGGGCGAGGTCCTCTGGGAAGGTGATCTTCACATTGCTCTCATGGCCGCCGACCAGCGCCACCGCCGCCCCCTGCCATTCGAGGAGCTGGGCGTCGTCGGTGGCCTCGGCGGTCGCGGCCGCATGGGCGGCGCGGAGCGGGGCGAAGCGGAAGGCCTGCGGCGTCTGGGCCCGGTAAAGCCCGGCGCGGGGCACCGTCTCGCCAATGCGCGCCTCGGCGCCGCGCTTCAGCGTATCCGAGACGGGTTGGGCGGGGATGGCGCCGGGGCTCGTTTCCAGGGCGGCCAGCAGCGCCTCGATGGTGCCGGCCGGAATTACCGGGCGGGCCGCATCATGCACCAGCACCACCTCGGGCGCGTGCCCTTCGAGGGCGGCGAGCCCGGCCCTGACACTGGCCTGGCGCGTTGCCCCGCCGGTCACCGGCGGGAGGTGGGGCAGCCCCTCCAGCATCCCGGCGACGCGGGCCTCCTCGCCTGCGGCGCAGACCGGCTGCAGCCAGCGCACATGCCCCCCCGCCAGCAGCGCCTCGGCCGCCACGCGCAGCACGGGGCGACCCAGGAGGGAGGCATATTGCTTGGGTTCGGGGGCGCCGAAGCGCTCGCCGCGCCCGGCCGCCATCAGGAGAGCGGCGATCATTGCCTGCCCCATAGGCCAGTTCGGCCCGCTTGAGGAAGCGGTGTGGTGAAATACATGCCATCCCATGGCCGGCGTGGACGCGGAGCGCCGTTTTGCGTATGGCTGCACAAATGATGAGCAACCGTCTTCGTCCCATCGAACTCTCGCGCGACGTGACGATCGAAACGCCGGTGATCCTCGCTCCCATGTCCGGCGTCACGGACCTGCCCTTCCGGCGGCTGGCGCGGGCCGAGGGGACCGGCCTCGTGGTCAGCGAGATGATCGCCTCGGCCGCCATGGTCCGCGAGAACTGGCTGAGCCTGAAGATGGCCGAGACCGACGGGTTCGGCGCGCCCTCCTCGGTGCAGCTGGCCGGCTGCGAGCCCGCGGTCATGGCCGATGCGGCCCGGCTGGTGGTGGACCGGGGCGCCGCCATCGTGGACATCAACTTCGGCTGCCCGGTGAAGAAGGTGGCCCTCGGCCAGAGCGCCGGCTCCGCGCTGATGCGCGACGAGGTCCGCGCGGCGGCCATCCTCGAGGCGACGGTCAAGGCGGTAAGCGTCCCGGTCACGCTCAAGATGCGGATGGGCTGGGACCACGGCAACCTGAACGCGCCGAAGCTGGCGCGGATCGCCCAGGAATGCGGAATCCGGATGGTCACCATCCATGGCCGCACCCGCCAGCAGCTCTACACCGGCGTGGCGGACTGGGACTTCATCGCCTCGGTCAAGGCGGCGGTGGACATCCCGGTCATCGCCAATGGTGACATCCTGACGGTGGACGACGCACTGGCGGCGCTGACCCGCTCCGGCGCGGACGGCGTGATGATCGGCCGCGGCTGCTACGGCCGGCCCTGGTTCCCGCGGCAGGTCGCGGCCTTCCTGCGCGACGGAACCCGGCTGCCGGATCCGACCATCGAGGAGCAGCTGGCCATTCTCCTGCGCCACTACCGCGCCATGCTGGAGCACCACAGCCCGGGCTACGGCGTGCGCATGGCCCGCAAGCACATCGCCTGGTACTCGCGCGGCCTGCCCGGCAGCGCCGAATACCGCGCCGTCGTGAACCGCGTCGAGACGCCCGAGGAGGCCGAGGCGCTGATGCTGCGCTACTACGGCTCGCTGATCGAGGAGGGCGTGGAACCGGCCCGCGAGCCGCTGCGGGCGGCGGCCTGATGGCCACGGGCGTCATCAGCAAGGTGGCCGCCCTCGCGCGGCGGCCGCGCGTCCTGCCTTCGCCGGATTCGACCTCCATCCTTTCGGCGCTGCCGATGCCCGCCATCCTGCTCGATGCCGAGGATCGCTTCCGCTTCGCCAATCCCGCCGCCGAGATCTTCTTCCAGCACTCCGCGCAGACGCTGCTGAACATGCCGCTGGCCGAGCTGCTGCCCCCCGACAACCGGCTCTTCGCCCTGCTGCACCAGGTCCGCGTGCAGGAAAGCCCCGTCGCCGACCACGACCTCACCCTGGAAAGCCCGCGCCTGCGTCGGCACGGCGTCTCGGCCCATGGCGCGCCCATGCCGGACGTACCCGGCGGCGTGGTGCTGACCCTGCAGGACGGCTCCACGGCGGCGATGCTCGACCGCCAGCTCCACTTCCTGGGGGCGGCGCGCGGCGCCACCGCCATGGCCGCGATGCTGGCCCATGAGGTGAAGAACCCGCTCTCCGGCATCCGCGGCGCCGCGCAGCTGCTGGAGCAGGGCGCCTCGGAGGGCGACCGGGAGCTCTGCACCCTCATCCAGGAGGAGAGCGACCGCATCCGCAAGCTCGTGGACCGGATGGAGATGTTCTCCGACCGGCCGATCGAGCCGCGGGCCGTCAACATCCATTCGGTGCTGGACCATGTGCGGCGCGTGGCCCAGAGCGGCTTCGCGGCCCACCTGAAGATCGGCGAGGAATACGACCCGTCGCTCCCCGCCGTCTGGGGCGATCGCGACCAGCTCGTGCAGATCCTGCTGAACCTGGTGAAGAACGCCGCGGAGGCGGTCTCGGCCGGCGGAGCTACCGGCGGGCCCGGCGAGGTCCAGCTCGTCACCGCCTATCACCACGGCGTCCGCATCGCGGTGCCCGGCAGCAGCGAGCGGGTCCACCTGCCGCTGCAGGTCATGGTGCGGGACAACGGCGCGGGGATCCCCGAGGCGCTGCGCAGCACGCTCTTCGAGCCCTTCGTGACCACGAAGCGGGGGGGGCAGGGGCTGGGCCTCGCGCTCGTCGCCAAGCTCGTGGCCAATCACGGCGGGCTGATCGAATGCGACAGCCGCCCCGGCCGCACCACTTTCCGCCTGTCCCTCCCGGCGCCGCCCCCCGGCGAGCCGGGCCATGAGAGCGACGAATGACCGAATCCCGCACCATCCTGATCGCCGACGACGACCGGGCGATCCGCACCGTCCTCTCCCAGGCCCTGACGCGCGCGGGATACAATGTGCGCGCGACCTCCTCGGCCTCCACGCTCTGGCGCTGGGTGGAGGACGGCGAGGGCGACCTCGTGGTGACGGACGTCGTCATGCCCGACGAGAACGGGCTCGACCTGCTGCCCCGCATCAAGCGCGTCCGCCCCGACCTTCGCGTGGTGGTCATGAGCGCGCAGTCCACCTTCACGACGGCGGTGAAGGCCGCCCAGCGCGGCGCCTTCGAATACCTGCCCAAGCCCTTCGACCTGAAGGAGCTGCTGAGCGTGGTGGAGCGCGCCCTGGCCCGGCCCGCCAATGCCCAGGCGCCGGAGGAGGAAACCGAGGGCGAGCGCCTGCCGCTGATCGGCCGCAGCGCCGCCATGCAGGAGATCTACCGCACCGTCGCCCGCCTCACGACGGCCGATCTCACGGTGATGGTCACGGGCGAGAGCGGCACGGGCAAGGAGCTGATCGCCCGCGCGCTGCACGACTACGGCAAGCGCCGCACCGGCCCCTTCGTCGCCATCAACATGGCCGCCATCCCGCGCGAGCTGATCGAGAGCGAGCTCTTCGGCCATGAGCGCGGCGCCTTCACGGGCGCCCTGACGCGCGGCGTCGGCCGCTTCGAGCAGGCCGCCGGCGGCACGCTCTTCCTCGACGAGATCGGCGACATGCCGGCCGAGGCCCAGACCCGCCTGCTGCGCGTGCTGCAGGAGGGCGAGTTCACGACGGTCGGCGGCCGTGCGCCGGTCAAGGCCAATGTCCGCATCGTGGCGGCGACCCATCGCGACCTGCGCGCCTCGATCCGCGCGGGGCTGTTCCGCGAGGACCTCTTCTACCGGTTGAACGTGGTGCCGATCCGCCTGCCGCCGCTGCGCGAGCGGACCGAGGACATCCCCTTGCTGGCCCGCCACTTCCTGGACCGCGCCCGCTCGTCCGGGCTTCCGCAGAAGTCGCTCAGCCCCGAGGCGCTGGAGCGGCTGAAGCGCCATGCCTGGCCGGGCAATGCGCGCGAGCTGGAAAACCTGATGCGCCGCCTCGCGGCCCTCTACCCGCAGGAGATCATCGGCGAGGAGGCGGTGGCGGCCGAGCTGGCCGAGGCCGAGGCGCCGTCCGACGGCGCGCCGCGCAGCAGCGAGACGCTGGAGCAGGCGGTCGAGCGCCATCTCAAGCTCTTCATGGCCGCCCACAAGGACGGCATGCCCATCCGCGACCTGCACGACCGCGTGATCTCGGAGGTCGAGCGGCCGCTGCTGCGCCTCGCCCTCAGCGCCACGCGCGGCAACCAGATCAAGGCGGCGGCGCTGCTCGGCCTCAACCGCAACACCCTGCGCAAGAAGCTCCGCGACCTCGAGCTGCCTGTCGTGCGCGGGCTCTCATGACCGCATGAGCGAGCGCCCGGCCGCAACGCGCGTGCGCGTGCCCCTGCTGCGGCGGATGGCGGACATGCTGCTCGGCCGCGGCGTCACGCTGGGGCTGGCGGTCGGCGCGCTGCTCATGGGCATCGCGACCTTCGTGCTGCTCTCCGACGGCAGCCCCTTCGGCCCGACCCGGCCGGGGCAGGTCGTGGTCATCTTCCTGGTCAATACCGCGATCGTGCTGCTGCTGCTGGCCTCGCTGCTGGGCCAGCTGGTGCGCGTCTGGGCGGAGCGGCGGCGGGGCTCGGCGGGGTCGCGGCTGCACACGCGCCTCGTGCTGCTCTTCTCGGTCGTAGCCATCGTGCCCTCGATCACGCTGGCGGCCTTCTCGGTGGGCTTCTTCAACCTCGGCATCCAGGCCTGGTTCAGCGACCGGGTGCGGACGGCGCTGGAAGCGTCGCTGGTCGCGAGCCGCGCCTATTTCGAGGAGCACCAGAACAACATCCGCGCCGATGCGCTGGCCATGGCCAACGACCTGAACCGCGCGGTGGTGCTGCTGCCCGACCAGAGCCTGGCCTTCGCCCGCGTGCTCGCCACCCAGGCCAGCGCGCGCGGCCTCACCGAGGCGGTGGTCTTCGAGCCGCTGCTGGGCCGCATCGTGGCGCATGCCGGCATCAGCTCGGCCTTCCAGCTCTCGCCGCCGCCGGACTGGGCAATGGAGCTTGCCACCAACGGGGAGGTCGCGGTCATCGCCGTCGAGGAGGAGAACCGCGTCCGCGCCGTCATCGCCCTGACGCCGACCTCGGGCCTCCAGCTCATGATCGGGCGTCCGGTCGATGCCTCGGTGCTGGAGCACATGCAGCGCACCGAGGCGGCGGTCACCGCCTATCAGCAGATCGACCGGAACCGCGAGGGGCTGCAGATCACCTTCGTGATGATCTTCGCCATCGGCTCGCTGCTGGTGCTGCTGGCCGCGGTGCTGATCGGCCTCGTGCTCGCGAATCAGCTCGCCGGGCCCATCTCGCGGCTCATCACGGCGGCGGAGCGGGTGCGCGGCGGCGATCTTTCCGTCCGGGTGGAGGAGGGCGACGCGGATGACGAGGTCGGCAGCCTCAGCCGCGCCTTCAACCGCATGACCAACCAGCTCGCCGCCCAGCGCAGCGAGCTGATGGAGGCCTATCGCCAGATCGCCGAGCGGCAGAACTTCACCGAGGCCGTGCTGGGCGGCGTCTCCGCCGGCATCGTGGGCCTCGACGCCGAGCTGCGGGTGAACCTGCCGAATCGCAGCGCGAGCCAGCTGCTCGGCATCGACCTGGAGCGCGAGATCGGCCGCCCCATGGCCGAGATCGCGCCGGAATTCGCGGCGCTGCTCGCGAATCCGGGCACGACGCGCACGGCGGAGATCCGCATCGGCCCTCACAATGCCCGGCGCACGCTGCTGGCCCGCCTCTCACCGGAGATGGAGCAGCAGGGCCATGTGCTCACCTTCGACGACATCTCGGCGCTGCTGACCGCGCAGCGGCAGGCGGCCTGGGCCGATGTGGCCCGGCGAATCGCCCATGAGATCAAGAATCCGCTGACCCCCATCCAGCTCAGCGCCGAGCGCCTGAAGCGGCGATACCTGAAGCAGATCCACGACGATCCCGAGACCTTCACCGCCTGCACCGACACCATCGTCCGCCAGGTCGGCGACATCGGCCGGATGGTGGACGAGTTCAGCGCCTTCGCCCGCATGCCGCAGCCGGTCATCCGCACCGAGGAGATGGGCAAGATCGTGCGCGAGGCGTTGATCCTGCAACAGAATTCCCGGCCGGAGATCGAGTGGATCACCGACCTGCCGGAGCATTCCGTCTATGGCGCCTGCGACCGGCGGCTGATCAACCAGGCGCTCATCAACCTGCTGAACAACGCCGCCGACGCCATTGCCATGCGCGTGCAGCGGGACGAGGATGAGGGCAAGGAGCGGCCGCGTCCGCTCGGTCATATTCGCGTCAGTCTGCAACCCGATGGCGACATGCTCGTCATTGCGGTGGAGGATGATGGAATCGGGTTGCCGGAAGGCGTCGAGGTCGATCGTCTCACCGAGCCCTATGTGACGCACAAGGCAAAGGGGACAGGCCTTGGTCTTGCCATCGTGAAGAAGATCATGGAGGACCATCGCGGGCGCATCGTACTGAGCGACGCGAGCGAGGTTCAAGTTGGGGGACAGGGCCTGGGACGCGGCGTCCGCGCCGAGCTGTTCCTCCCAGCACGGGAGGCCGAGGTTCTGGAAGGTGACCTGATGGAGCGCGGCCATGGCGCATGACATCCTGATTGTCGACGACGAGCCGGATATCCGCTCGCTCATCGACGGCATCCTTTCGGACGAGGGCTACGAGACCCGTCAGGCGCATAATTCCGATACCGCGATCGCCCATTTCCGCGCCCGACGGCCCTCGCTGGTGATTCTCGACATCTGGCTGGCCAATTCGCGGCTCGACGGGCTCGGCATTCTCGATGCACTGCATCGCGAGGAGCCGCATGTCCCCTGCGTCATGATCTCGGGCCACGGCAATATCGAGACGGCGGTGCAGGCCATCCAGCAGGGCGCCTACGACTTCATCGAGAAGCCCTTCAAAAGCGACCGGCTGCTGCTCATCGTGGCGCGCGCGCTGGAGGCGGCGAAGCTGCGGCGCGAGATCAGCGACCTGCGGCTGCGCGCCGGCTCCGAGATGGAACTGGTCGGCGTCTCGCAGGCCATGGCCCAGATGCGCGCGGCCATCGAGCGCGTGGCACCCACCAATTCGCGCGTGCTCATCAGCGGGCCGGCGGGCACGGGCAAGGAAGTGGCCGCGCGCATGCTGCACGCCCGCTCGCGCCGCGCCGACGGCCCCTTCATCGCGCTGAACTGCGCCACGCTGAACCCAGCCCGGATCGAGGAGGAGCTCTTCGGCGTGGAGCCGCATGGCGACCAGCCGCGCCGCGCCGGCACGCTGGAGCGCGCCCATGGCGGCACCCTGCTGCTCGACGAAGTCGCCGACATGCCCATGGAGACCCAGGGCAAGATCGTCCGCGCGCTGCAGGAGCAGGGCTTCGAGCGCATTGGCGGCGCGACGCGGGTGAAGGTGGACGTCCGCGTCATCGCCACCACCAACCGGGACCTCCAGGCGGAGATCACCGCCGGGCGCTTCCGCGAGGATCTCTTCTACCGCCTCTCCGTCGTGCCGCTGCGCATGCCCGCCCTGCGCGAGCGGCGCGAGGACGTGCCGGCGCTGGCGCGGCACTTCATGGCCCGCTCCATCGAGACCTCGGGACTCTCGCCGCGCGGACTCGCCGAGGACACGATCGCGGCGCTGCAGACCTATGAATGGCCGGGCAATGTCCGCCAGCTGCGGAATCTCATCGACTGGCTGCTCATCATGGCGCCGGGCGAGGCCGGCCAGCCCATCCGTGCCGAGGCCCTGCCGCCCGAGATCGTCTCGGCCGCGCCCTCGATGCTGCGGCTGGACCGTTCCAGCGAGATCATGACCCTGCCCCTGCGCGAGGCGCGCGAGATGTTCGAGCGGCAGTATCTGGAGGCGCAGCTGCTGCGCTTCGGCGGCAATATCAGCCGCACGGCGAACTTCGTCGGCATGGAGCGCAGCGCGCTGCACCGCAAGCTGAAGTTCCTGGGCGTGCAGGCGGAAGACAGGGCCTCGGGGACGGCGTAACCTTCGCGCCTGTTTCCAGCAGGTAAGGCCGGCATGTCGAAGATCGCCTATGTGAACGGGGCCTATCTCCCCCAGCGCGAAGCCGCCGTGAACATAGAGGATCGCGGCTACCAGTTCGGCGACGGCATCTATGAGGTGGTCCACGTCCATCGCGGCCGCTTCATCGACGAGGACCGGCATCTCGGCCGGCTGGAGCGCTCGCTGAAGGAGATCCGGCTCCCCATGCCGATGCCCCGCGCCGCCTTGCGCCTGGTGCTGCTGGAGGTGCTGCGGCGGAACCGGATCGCGGCGGACGGACTGGTCTATATGCAGGTCTCGCGCGGCGTGGCGCCGCGCGACCACGCCTTTCCCAAGGTGCCGGTGCCGGTCTCACTGGTGGTGACGGCCAAGCGCATCCCGGCCTATCCGACGAACCTCGACGCCACGGCCATCGCCGCCGTGACCCATCCCGACCTGCGCTGGGCCCGCTGCGACATCAAGACCATCAACCTGCTGCCCAACGTGCTCGCCCGCCAGGCCGCGCGCGAGGCGGGCGCCGCCGAGGCAATCCTTTACGACGAGGCGACCGGCATGGTGACGGAATGCGCCGCCACCTCCTTCTGGATCGTCGACGCCGGCGGCACGCTGCGCACGCGCCACCTGGACCACGCCATCCTGCCCGGCTGCACGCGCGGGGCGCTGATCGCCGAGCTGGAGGCGGCCGGTATCGCCTATAGCCTGGAGGAATTCAGCCTCGACGAGATGCGGGCCGCGCGCGAGACCTTCCTCACCTCGGCGACGGGCTTCGTGAAGCCGATCACGCGGATCGACGGGACGAACGTCGCGGACGGCAAGGTCGGCCCCGTGACCCGCCGGCTCTTCGAGATCTTTACGCGTCACGTGAAGGCCAGCGCGGGCAACGTGGCGTGACCGTGTCCGATGACCGGAGGGCGGAGCCCGAAGGTTTGAATCGGCCGCGCAGCCCCGTGTCCGATAACCGGAGGGCGCAGCCCGGAGGTCTGAATCGGCCGTGCAGCCCCGCCTCCGATGACCGGAGGGCGGAGCCCGAAGGGGTGAACATGCCGCGCAGCAACCCCCCGGCTGCGATCCTCTTCGACTGGGACAACACGCTGATCGACGGCTGGGCCGCGATCCAGTCCGGGCTCAACGCGGCTTTCGCGGCCTTCGGCAAGCCGCCCTGGTCGCGCGAGCAGGTGTTGGCCAATGTCCGGAAGTCCTTGCGCGACAGCTTTCCGGAGCACTTCGGCGACCAATGGGAGCGCGCCCGCGACATCTTCTACGAGGCCGTTCGCGCCACGCATCTGCAGGTCATCGCCCCGCTGCCCGGCACTCTCCTGATGCTGGACGCGGCGGCCCGGCTGCCGCTCGGCGTCGTCTCCAACAAGCAGGGCCCGCTGCTTCGCGAGGAGGCGGCCCATCTGGGCTGGGGCGCCCGATTCCGCGCCCTGATCGGGGCAGGCGACGCCCAGGCCGACAAGCCTTCCGGCCTGCCGCTGGAGCTCTGTCTCACGCGCATGGGCCTGCGCGCCGGGCCTGACATCTGGTACGTCGGCGACACCGGGGTCGACATGCAGGCGGCGCGGGCGGCCGGCTGTAAGCCAGTGCTGCTGGGCGATGCAGCGCATGACGGCGGCGTCGCGGCCCTCGATCCAGACCTGCATTTCGCCGATGGGGAGGCGCTGGCGCGCTGGCTCCGGGCCCTGGACAAGGGGGGCTAGAGGCCCGACATTCCGCCCTTCATGAGCGGGGGCCCGACCGCCGCTCAAAATCCGACCGCAAGAACAAGAAGGAGGCCTTCATGGCCGAGAAATCCCAGAACGTGCAGGATGTGTTCCTGAATCACGTTCGGAAAAGCAAAACTCCGGTGACGGTGTTCCTCGTGAACGGCGTCAAGCTCCAGGGCATCATCACCTGGTTCGACAATTTTTCGGTGCTGCTGCGCCGCGACGGGCACACTCAGCTCGTCTATAAGCATGCGATCAGCACCGTCATGCCGGGCGCGCCCATTATGCTGTTCGACCCGCAGGCCGCGGGCGCCGCGGCGCCGGCCCAAGGTGCGGCCCAGGCGGCAGCCAGCCCGGCCGCTCCTGCACGGGAGACAACCCTGACCATCGGATCACGGGAGCCAGCCACTGCCCGAGAAGAGTGAAGAGGCCGCGTCCGCCCCGACCCGCGCCGCGGTCATCCTGCCCTATGAGCGGGCGCAACGTTCCAACGTCCTGGAATTCGCGCCCGCCGGCGCCTTGCCGCGCGCGGCCGAGGCGCGCCTCGCCGAGGCGGTAGGCCTCGCCGCGTCGATCGGCGTGACCATCGTCCATTCGGCCATCCACCCGCTGCGCCAGCGCCGCCCCTCGACCCTGATGGGCGAGGGGCAGGTGGCCATGGTGAAGCAGGCGCTGGAGGAGCAGGAGGCGACGCTGGTCGTCGTCGACGCGGCCCTGACGCCCGTCCAGCAGCGCAACCTGGAGCGGGAGTGGGGCGCCAAGGTCATCGACCGCACGGGCCTCATCCTGGAGATCTTCGGCGACCGGGCGCGGACCCGCGAGGGCACGCTGCAGGTCGAGCTCGCGCATCTGGAATACCAGCGCACGCGACTCGTGCGGTCCTGGACCCATCTCGAGCGGCAGCGCGGCGGCTTCGGCTTCCTGGGCGGCCCCGGCGAATCGCAGATCGAGATCGACCGCCGGCTGATCGGCGAGCGGATCGTGAAGCTCAAGCGCGAGCTGGAGCAGGTGCGCCGCACGCGCGGCCTGCACCGCAAGGCGCGCGAGCGCGTGCCCTATCCCGTCATCGCGCTGGTCGGCTACACCAATGCCGGCAAGTCGACGCTGTTCAACGCCCTGACGGGTGCCGCCGTCTACGCGCAGGACCAGCTCTTCGCGACGCTGGACCCGACCATGCGGCAGATCACGCTGCCCTCCGGTCGGCACGCCATCCTGTCCGACACCGTGGGCTTCATCAGCGAGCTGCCGACCCAGCTCATCGAGGCCTTCCGGGCCACGCTGGAGGAGGTCGCGGCCGCCGACATCATCCTGCACGTGCGCGACGTGGCGCATCCCGACAGCGTGGCCCAGCGCAACGACGTGGCCGGCGTGCTGGACGAGATGACCGAGGGCCCCGACGCCCCGCTGGACGAGGGCTGGCGGGCGCGCAGCATCGAGGTGCTGAACAAGGCCGACCTGCTCGGCGGCACCCAGGCCCTCGCGCCGCTGGCGCAGGGCGGCCTCGCCGTCTCCGCGCTCACGGGGGAGGGTCTCGACGAACTGCGCGAGGTGCTGGACGAGCGCCTCTCCGCCAGCATGCTGACGGAGCGCTTCGAGCTGCCACCTGAGGACGGCGCGCGCCTCGCCTGGCTGTACCGCCACGGCGAGGTGATCGAGCGGAGCGAGGCCGATGGGCTGGTCCAGGTCACCGTGCGGCTGTCGCCGGCCGACAGGGCGCGCTACGCCCAGCTCTCATGAGGATCACGCCCGGCCAGGCCAGTGACGTCGCGGCGATGCTGCGGGATGCGGCCCGGGCGGAGATCCTGCCGCGCTTCCGGCGCCTCGCCGCCGGCGACATTCGCGCGAAATCCGGCCCGCTCGACCTGGTGACCGAGGCGGACGAGGCGGCGGAGCGGCGCATCACGGCCGAGCTCTCGGCGCGCTTCCCCGAGGCCATGATCCTGGGCGAGGAGGCAGCCGCGGTCGATCCCTCGCTTCTCGCCGCGATGGCCGGGGCGGAGCTTTGCTTCGTCATCGATCCGGTGGATGGAACGGCGAATTTCGCGGCCGGCGTGCCGCTGTTCGGCGTCATGGTCGCCGCGGTGCGCAATGGCGAGACCATCGCCGGCTGGATCCACGACCCGATGGGCGACGACACGGTGATCGGCCTGCGCGGCGAGGGCGCCTGGGTGCAGTCGCCCGGTGGCGGGCGGCACGACTGCCGCGTCGCGGCGCCCGGCCCGGTCTCGTCGATGGTGGGCGCCGTCTCCTGGGGCTATATGCCGCCGGAGCGGAAGGCGCGCATCCTGCCGCGTCTCGCCCGGCTCGCCGGGACGCTGAATTTCCGCTGCGCCGCGCACGAGTACCGGCTGGCGGCGACGGGCGGGACGCAGCTGCTCGTCTACAACAGGCTGATGCCCTGGGATCACGCCGCCGGCGTGCTCATCCATGCGGAGGCGGGCGGCCATTCCGCGCAGTTCGACGGCACGCCCTATTCGCCCCGCAAGCACGCGGGCGGCCTGGTCTGCGCGCCGGATGCCGCCAGCCATGCGGAGGCCATGCGGGCCTTGTTCGGCGAGGACTGATGGCGCCGGGCTTCGCTCCGCGAGCCGCCGACCGCAAGCTGCAGCGCCCGGCCGAGGCCGTCTTCGGCCTGGACGACCGGGTGCCCCTTCCCACCGCCGCCGGACTGGCCTTCCAGCACCTCGCCGTCCAGGCGATCTTCCTCGTCCTGCCGGCGGCGATCGCGGCCGACTTCGGGATGGACCCGCGCGGCGCGACGAACTTCCTTTGCCTCTCGATGCTGGCCATGGCGCTCTTCGCGGCGCTACAGGGGCTGCGGAAGGGGCCGCTGGGCGCCGGCTACCAGGTTCCGGCCATTCCCTCGCCGGTCTTCGTCGGCGTCTACCTGCTCTGCGCGGGGGCGGGGCTGACGCCGGACCGGACGGGGGCTCTCCTCGTCATCGCCGGCGCCGTGGCGATCGCCGCGAGCCTGCTGATCCGGCGGCCGCAGGCGCTGGTGCCGGCGGAGCTGGCGGGCCTCGTGGTCGTGCTGCTCGGCGTCTCGTTGGTGCCGGTGATGCTGGACGAGCTGCGGCTGCGCGCCCCCCCGGTCGGGATGGGGCATGTCGGCGACGTGGCCGTCTGCCTCGCCGCCTTCCTCGTGATGGTGGGCATCGCGCTCTCGCGCACGCGGCTGGCGCCCTATGGCGTGCTGGTCGGCGCCGTGTCCGGCTGGGGCGTGGCGGCGCTGCTGCCGGGCGATTCAGGCCTGGCGGCGATCCTCGCGGCCAATCCCTGGCTGGCCTGGCCCGCGCCCATCCTGCCGCGCTTCGACGGCTTGCCGATCGCGCTCGTGCTGGGCTTCGCCTTCGCGCTCGTGCCGGCCAAGGCGGTGCTGCTGGGGAATCTACTGGCCCTGCAGCGCGCCGCCGATGCGGGGTGGCGCAAGCCGGACGGCGGACCGCTGCGGCGCGGGCTGCTGGCGAATGCCGCGACCCTGGCGGCCTCGGGCCTGTTCGGCGGCATGGCGCCCTCGGCCTCGGCGGCCTGCGTGGGGCTCTCCATCGCGAACCGCACGCTGGCGACCGGCATCGCCCTGGTGGGCGCCGCGATGATGGCCGCGCTGGCCTTCTCGCCCAAGCTGGTGGCGCTCTTCGTGGCCATGCCGGGGGCGGTGAAGGCGGCGATGGTGCTCTATGCGGTCTGCTTCATCATCGCCACCGGCTGCCAGCTCATCACGTCACGCATGCTCGACGTCCGGCGCAGCCTGGTCGTGGGGCTCGGGCTCGTGATGGGGCTGGCGGTGGTGGTGGCGCCGCGGCTCTTCGCCGAGCACCTGCCCGCGCTGGCCTCGCCGCTGACCTTCGGCGCGCTGACCGGCTTCCTGCTGCACTTCGCCACGGCCCCCTTCATGGTCCGGCAGGCGAGCTTCGTCCTGCCTCTCGACGCCTCGCTCCCGCGCGTCGCCGAGGACGAGGCGCTGCGGCTCGGCGGCGCCTGGGGCGCCAGGCGCGGCACGATGGAGAAGGTGGAGCATTTCTGGATCGAGATGGGCGAGGTGCTGGCGGCGCGGGGCCTCTCCGCCGCCCAGGTCCAGGCGCGCCACGCGGAGGGCGAGGTCGCGGTCACCCTGCGCTTCGCGGGGCCGCCGCTGCCCCCGCCCACGGCGGCGCCACATGTCCTCGCGCTGGAAGGCGAGCGGGCCGAGCAGGAGGCCTTCATGCTCTGGCTCGCCACGCGCGAGGCGAGCCGCCTGGAACGCCGCGACCACGAATGGCGCGCGGTGTTCGACGACGCCTGAAAGCCTCTACGCGCAGCCCATCTTCGCGGCGAGATCCACGAAATCCGCGCCCACCCAGTCCCAGGGATCCTCGGCGCCAAGATCCTTGGTCTGGCCCTCGCCATGTTCGCTCGGGCGCGGCACGAAGGCCGTCCTGAGCCCGGCCTTGCGGGCGGCGCGCAGGTCGCCGTTATGGGCCGCGACGAGGCAGACCTCCTCCGGCCTCATCGCCAGGATCTCCGCCGTGCGCAGATAGGCCTCGGGCTGCGGCTTATAGGCCCGCGTGGGCTCCGCGCCGAGGATGGCGTCCCAGGGCAGGCCGGCGCGCTTGGCCATGTTGGCCATGAGCGCGATGTTGCCGTTGGACAGCGTGCCGAGAAAATACTTCCGGCTCATCCGCGTGAGGCCGAGCACCACGTCCGGCCAGGGATCCAGCCGGTGCCAGGCGCGGTTCAGGTGATCGAGGTCGCCCTCGCTCGCGCCGGTGATGCCGTTGGCGGCGAGCACCTTCTCCAGGCTCTCCCGGTGCAGCACGTCCAGCCGCGTCCATTCGCGACGCCCGGAGCGGCATTCCTCCATGCCGGGCTGGTAGAGGGCGCGCCAGGAATCGGCGAGCGCGAAGGGATCGAGGTCGGCGCGGCCGAAGGCCGGCAGGAAGGCGGCGAATTCGCGCGCGACGCCCGTGCGCCAGTCCACGACGGTCCCGAAGACGTCGAAGACGAGGGCTTTGACCTGGCTCACTTCGCGGCCTCCCTGGCGGCGGCTTCCGCCCAGCGCCTGTCGAATTCCCAGACCTCGGGGAAGCCCATCAGCTCGCAGATGCGGCCGAAGCCGTAGCTCTCCTGGGCGGGCAGGCCGTTGCTGTCGCCGGTCTGCTTCAGCTCGGCATAGACACGCTCCAGCGCCGCCGCGACCGCGAGGAAGCCCACGGCCGGATAGATGGCGATGCCATAGCCGATCTCGCTCAGCCGCGCCTTGGAGAGAATCGGCGTGCGGCCGCCCTCCACGTTGTTGGCGAGCAGCGGCCTGTCGGTGATGGCCTTGCCGATGGCGACCATCTCCTCCTCGCTCTCGGGGCTCTCGATGAAGACGATGTCGGCGCCGGCATCGCCATACATCCGGCCGCGACGGATCGCCTCCTCGAGGCCGAGGCCCGTGCGCGCATCGGTGCGCGCGACGATGAGGAAGTTGGGATCCCGCCGGGCCTCGGCGGCGACCTTGATCTTGAGCACCATCTCCTCGGCGGGAATGACGCGCCGGCCCGGCGTGTGGCCGCACTTCTTCGGGACCTCCTGGTCCTCGAGCTGGATGCCCGTGACGCCGGCGGCCTCGTAGCCCATCACCGTGTGGCGGACGTTCAGCAGCCCGCCATAGCCCGTATCGGCATCGGCGATGACCGGCGTCTTCGACATCTGCGCGAAGCGGCCGATGCGCGAGATCATGTCGGTATAGGTCGCGATGCCGGCATCGGCGACGCCGAGCGAGGAGGCGACCGTGCCGAAGCCGGTGACGTAGAGGCAGTCGAAGCCCATCCCGTCCGCGACCTTGGCGCTGATCATGTCGAAGATGCCGGGCGCGACGACGAACTTCTTCGCGTCGAAACAGGCCTTGAGGGTGGGATTCGCCATTTCGGTTTCCTAGGCTTTGGTCAGGCGGCCGGCGGCGGCGGCCGCGGCCCAGAGGGCGTCCTCGCGCTGCATCGCCGCCAGCGTGGCCGGCGGAGCGCGCAGGTCGGGCTCGATACCCATGGAGGTGAAGCGGGCACGCAGCGCCGGGTCGTCATAGGCCGTCCGCAGCAGGCCGCCGATGCGGGCCATGATCGGGGCGGGGATGCCGGCGGGCCCGAGCAGCGCGACCCAGCCGGGCAGGTCGAAATCGGGGATGCCCTGCTCCTGCATGGTGGGCACGTCCGGGAAGAAGGGCGTGCGCGTGGCGGTGCTGACGGCGATGATCTTGGCGCGGCCGCCCGCCATAAAGGGCATCGCGCTGGCGCTGCTGGTCCAGCCCAGCGGCAGGTGGCCGGCCACGATGTCGGTCATCAGCTGGCTGCCGGCGCGATACTGCACGTCGGGGATCTCGGCGCCGATGCGCCGCGCCATCTCCTGGCCGATGAATTGCGAAAGCGACTCCGTGCTGCCGGTGGAGAGCCGCGTGGGGTTGGCGCGGGCGAAGGCCGCCAGGCCCCGGATGTCGTTGAAGGGCAGGCTGTGCGAGGCCGCGAGCACCATGGTGCTGCGCGTCAGCATGGCGACGGGGGACACGTCGCGGACGGGGTCGAAGGGCAGGCTCGGCAGCACATGCTTGTTCATCACATGGGCGGAGACCACGGCCATGAGCGTATGCCCGTCCGGCTCCGAGCGGACGACGACCTCGCTGCCGATAACGCCGGAGGCGCCGGCGCGGTTCTCGATGACGATGGGCTGGGACATGTGCGGACGCATGGCATCGCCGATCGCGCGGGCCAGGATGTCGGTCCCGCCGCCGGAGGCGTAGGGGACGATCACGCGCACGGGACGCTGCGGCCAGGCGGGCTGGGCGGAAGCGAGCCCCGGCAGCAGGGCTGGGGCGGCCAGGATGGCGCGTCTGCGGATCATGTCGGTTTCCTCGTTTGGCGGCAGCTTCGCGCGGCTTGGGCCGATGCGGAAGCCCCGCTTCCATGGCAAGCTTCCCGGCATGACAACGAGCGTCACCGTCCTCGGCCTGGGCTATGTGGGCCTGCCCACCGCGGCGCTGCTGGCCAGCCGCGGCCTTCGCGTGCACGGGGTGGACACCAGCGCCGCGGTGCGGGCCACGCTGGCGGCCGGGCGCAGCCACATCGCCGAGGCCGATGTCGAGGCGCTGCTGGAACGGGCGCTGCGGGCCGGGCTCTTCACCCTGCACGCGGAGCCGCCGCCGGCCGATGTCTTCGTCATCGCGGTTCCGACGCCGCTTGGCCCCGGCCATGCGCCGATGCTGGGCCATGTGCTGGACGCGGCGCGGGCGCTGGCGCCGGCACTGAGGTCCGGCGACCTCGTGCTGCTGGAGAGCACGAGCCCGATCGGCACCACGGCGCGGATTGCGGAGCTGCTGCGCGGGCTGCGGCCGGAGCTGGGGGAGGTGCATGTCGCCTATGGGCCGGAGCGCGTGCTGCCTGGCCGCATCCTCGCGGAGCTGGTGGAGAACGACCGGGTGGCGGGCGGCCTCACCCCCGAGGCGACCCGGCGCGCCGTGGCCTTCTACCGGCTCTTCGTGCGCGGCGAGGTCCACGCCACGGATGCGGCGACGGCGGAAATGGTGAAGCTCTCCGAAAACGCCTTCCGGGACGTGAACATCGCCTTCGCCAACGAGCTGTCCCTCATCGCCGGACGGCACGAACTCGATGTCTGGCGGGTGATCGAGCTCGCCAACCGGCATCCGCGGGTGAACATCCTGAAGCCGGGCCCTGGCGTCGGCGGCCATTGCATCGCGGTGGACCCCTGGTTCCTCGCCCATGGCGCGCCGGAGGCCGCGCGGCTCATCCCGGCGGCCCGCGCGGTGGACGCGGCCAAGCGCGCCGCCGTGCTGGAGCAGGCCTCGGCGCTCTGCGCGGCCGGCGAGCGCGTGATCTGCCTCGGCCTCGCCTTCAAGGGCGACGTGGACGACCTGCGCGAGAGCCCCGCGCTCGCGATCGCCGCCGCGCTGGCCCAACGCCATCCGGGCCTCGTGGTGGCGGTGGAGCCGCATCTGGACGCGCCGCCGGCCGGGCTGGAGGCGCCGCTCCTGTCACTCGACGCCGCGCTGGAATTGCCGGGGACGTTGCTGGTATTGACGGATCACCGCGTCTTCGCGCGCCTTCCGCCCGCCGCCCTGGCGGGCCGCCGCATCATCGACACCCGCGGAATCTTCCGCCGCCCGATCGTCCCCCATCGAGAGGAGAACGCCTGATGCCCGAGGGTTCCATGAGCCTGCCCGCGCTCGCTGCCATCGAGGCGGTGGTGCGCACCTATCTCGACGGCCTCTACGAGGGCGACGGCGCGAAGATTTCCGCCGCCTTCCACCCCGTTGCGCATCTCTACAGCGTGGCGAAGGACGGCACGGTGGCCGACCTGCCGCGCGCGCAATGGCTGGAGTGGATGGCCGCGCGCCAGAAGCCGAGCGAGATGGGCTTCCAGCGCGAGGACCGCGTGCTGGCCATCGACATGGCCGGCGAGGACGCGGCCTGCGTGAAGGTGAACTGCTGCATCCCGCCGCGCTACTTCACCGACTACCTGCTGCTGCTGAAGACCGGCGAGGGCTGGAAGATTGTCAGCAAGAGCTTTCACACCGACGTGAAGTGACCCCGGCTTGGAGGCCTCCCCTCGCGGCGATAGTCTCGCCGCAAACGGGAGAGCCTCCATGACCAACCGCGCCCGCGTGCTCCTCTGGACGGACACGCCGAAGGATTATGTCGCCGCGATCGAGGCCGCGGGCCTCGCGCCCCGCGTCCAGGTCGAGACGCTGCCGCGCGCACAGGCGCCGAGCGAGGCGCAGCTCGCCGAGACGGAGATCCTGCTCGGCTGGGTCGTGCCGGCGGGCGTGCTGCCGCGCATGGGAAAACTGCGCTGGGCGCAGGCGCTGATGGCCGGCGTCGAGGGATGGCTGGCGCTGCCCGACCTGCCGGCGGACCTCCTCCTCACCAGCGCGCGCGGCACGCATGGCGATTCCATGCCGGAGAACATCCTCGGCGCGCTGTTCCACCTGACCAAGCCCTATGCCGCGGCCGCCGAGGCGCAGAAGGAGAGCCGCTGGGAACGGCGCGTTCCCGTGTCGCTGAACGGGAAGACCCTGGGCATCCTCGGCCTCGGCGCCATCGGGCAGGAGCTGGCGAAGATCGCG
Organism: Roseococcus sp. SYP-B2431; assembly: GCF_004336745.1. GTDB lineage: Bacteria > Pseudomonadota > Alphaproteobacteria > Acetobacterales > Acetobacteraceae > Roseococcus. The sequence goes on along the minus strand of NZ_SJXD01000027.1, from coordinate 17,779 downwards.
ACCGCCCTGCGCATGCAGGTCATCGGCACGCGGCGGAACCCGGCGCCGGCCGAGGGCGTGTCCGAGGTGCTGCCGCCGGAGCGCACGGACGAGGTGCTGGCGCGCTCCGACTTCGTGGTCCTGCTGCTGCCGTCCACGGCGGAGACGGAGAACTTCATCGATGCCGGCCGCCTGGCGAGGATGAAGCCCGGCGCCTGGCTGCTGAATTTCGGCCGGGGCTCGGCCATCGTGGATGCGGACCTCGTCGCCGCCGTCGAGGGCGGAAGGATCGCGGGCGCGCTGCTCGACGTGTTCCGCCAGGAGCCGCTGCCGGCCAGCCACCCCTTCTGGACGACGAGGAACATCAAGGTGATCCCGCATGTCGGCGGCATGCATGCCGAGCGCGACAAGGCCGTGGCGCGACTCTTCGTCGAGAACCTGCGGCGCTTCCTCGAGGGGAAGCCGCTGCTGGCCGTGGTGGACCGGGCGGCGGGCTATTGAAGCGCGGTGATCGAGGGCGCGAAGGCGCCGAAATCTGAGTCGCGCGCCAAACAAGGGCTGCCTAGGCCGCGGATTCCGTCAGCACATAGGGCACACCCGCCCGCTCCGCGATCCCCCGGATCAGCGCCTCCAGGCTCGCCGGGATCGGGATGCCATCCTTCAGCCGCTTCTCGCGGGCGAACTTCTCCGGCTCGCCCGGGAGCAGCACGGGCTTCGCGGGATCCGCCGGCTCCGTGCCGTGCAGCACGTCGATCACCGCGTCGAGGTCGGTGGTGTACTCCTCCATGTCGCGGAAGGCGCGGGGGTCCACCGCCAGCATGAAATGGCCGATGTTGTTCGGCTCGTCCTTCTTCTGGCTGAGGTTGCGGATCGGCGAGAAGCTCGCCCCCACCAGCGTCCCGCCCAGGATATGCGCCATCAGCGCCAGCCCGTAGCCCTTGTGGCCGCCCAGCGTCTCCGGGCCGCCCACGGGCGTGATGCCGCCCTCCTTGCGCTTGAACACGTAGTCCATGGCGACGTGCGAGTCCGTCACGGGCTGGCCCGCCTCGTCCTGCACCCAGCCCTCCGGGATCGGCTTGTCGTTGAGGTGGTAGACCTTGACCTTGTTGCCCGCGACCGTCGTGGTCGCCATGTCCAGCACGACATCCTCGTGCTCCGGCCCGGCCGGGGCGGCGAAGGAGATGGGATTGGTGCCCAGCACCGGGACGGAGGCGCGCGTCGGCACCATCAGGATGCCCCGTGCGGAGGAGGTCACGAGGCCGATCAGCCCGGCTTCGGATGCGATGCGGGAATAGACGCCGGCCGCGCCGAAATGATGGCTGTTCACCACGCCCACCGCGCCCACGCCGAAAATCCTGGCCTTCTCGACGGCGAGCTTCATGGCCATGACCGCCGCCGGATGGCCGAGCCCGTCCGCGCCGTCCACCAGCCCGGTCGCGGCGAAGTCGCGGATGACGCGGGGCTCGCCCGCGATGCGGAGCTGGCCGAGCTTCAGCATCTCCTCGTAGCTCATGAGCATCGAGATGCCGTGGCTGTCGACGCCCATCAGGTCGGTCTCGACCATGACATCGGCGGTGGTCGCGGCATTGCGCTCCGGGCTGCCCCAGGCCGTCAGGATGGCGAGGATCTGGGCCCTCACGGATTCATGCGTCGCGTTCATCGTTTCCTCGAAGTCTCAATCCACCGTCGCGCCGGTGGCGCGGACGATCGGCACCCATTTGTCGATCTCGGCCGCGATGAAGGCACGGGTGCGCACCGGCGTCATCCCCTCCGGAATGGTGTTTCCGAGGGCGAGGATGCGCTCGCGCACCGGCCCCGCCGCCAGCGACTGCGCCACCTGCCGCTGGAGGAATTCCAGGATCGGCGCGGGCGTGCCGATGGCGCTGGACCAGGGCGTCCAGGTTGTCGCCTGGAAGCCGGGGACGCCGGCCTCGGCGGCCGTCGGCACGCCCGGCGTCATGGGGGACCGCTGGTTCGTGCCGATGACGAGGCCCGTCACGGTGCCGGCGCGGATATGCTGCTCCAGGAAGGAGATGGTGTCCGCCTGGATCTGGATGCGCCCGGCCGAGAGATCGGCGAAGGAGGCGGCGGAGCCGCGATAGGGCACGTGCTGCGCGGCGGCGCCCATCTGCTGCAGCAGCAGCGCCGCGGCGATATGGCCCGTCGTGCCGTTCCCGGAACTGCCGAAGACATAGTGGCCCGGCCGCTCCAGCAGCGCCGCGCGCATCTCTGCGACGTTCCGCCAGCCCGTGGAGGGATGCACCGTGACCACGATCGCGCTCTCCGAGCTGATGGTGATGTGATCCAGCCCGGTCAGCGGATGGACAGGCAGGCTGCGGTAGAGGCCCACATTCAGCGCATGCGAGCCGAGTGCGCCGACCAGCAGCGTGTAGCCGTCGGGCGCGGCGCGGCCGACCGTCTCCATCGCCACCGTGCCGCCGCCCGACGGCCGGTTCTCGACCACGAACTGCTGCCCGATCTGCTGCGAGAGCGCGCCGGAGACGAGCCGCGCGTTGATATCGGCATTGCCGCCCGGCGCCAGGGCGACCACCACGCGCACGGGGCGGCTGGGATAATCCGTGCCGGGTGCGCGCGGCTGCGCCGCCGCCGGGCCCGCGATGAGCAGGAGCAGCGCGATCCATCGAAGCATATTGGCCTCCCCGTGTTTTTGGTTTGCGAAGTTTCGATCAGGCGATCCCGTGCCGCAGCGTGCCGATGCGCTCCACCGTCAGCGCCAGCTGGTCCCCGCTCTTCAGGTAGCGCGGCGGGCTGCGGAAATGGCCGGAGCCGGAAGGCGTGCCGGTCGCGATGACGTCGCCCGTGTCGAGCCGCATGAAGCGCGAGATGTAGGCGATCAGCGCGGGCACGGAGAAGATGAGCTCGCGCGTGTTGCCGTGCTGCACCTCCTCGCCGTTGAGGGTGCAGGCGATGTCCAGCGCCCAGGGCTCGCCCAGCGCGTCGGCCGTGACGATCCAGGGGCCGATGGGGCAGAAATCCTGCAGTCCCTTGGCGAAGCTCGTCATGGCCAGCGGCACGTCGAACTGGAACTCGCGCGCCGAGACGTCGTTGAGGATGGTGTAGCCGGCGACATGCTCCAGCGCGCGCCGCTCCTCCACCTCGAAGGCGGGGGCGCCGATGACGACGGCGAGCTCCACCTCCCAGTCGGGCTTCGTCACCGCGCGCGGGATCGCGACCTCGGCGCCGGGGCCGCAGATGGTGGAGGTCGGCTTCAGGAAGAGCTTGGGTGCCTCCAGCTTCGGCCCGCCCACCTCGCTCGCATGGGCGCCGTAGTTGCGGCCGACGCCGATGATCTTGCCGGGACGCAGCGGCGCGTCGAGAAGCGCCTCGTCCAGCGGCAGGCGCAGCTTCGCGTGCTCCGGACGCGTGGCGAAGGCCACGGCCCGCGCGGCCTCGGTCATGGCGGCTTCGTTCGCCAGCAGCGCGATCATGCCTCGGGGGAGGGCCGCGCCATTCCCGCCGGCCGCATCCAGCGCGGCCGCCAGCGGCACGAGCGCATTCTCCAGCACGCCGGCGAGGCGGCCGTCCTTCAGCGTCGCGAGCCTCATGCCGCGAGCGCCGCGTAGTCCAGGCTCGCCATCACCTGCACGCGCAGGATGAAGCGATGCTCGTCGGGCCCGTAATCGGCCATGGCATTGTGGGTGGTGCCGATATTGTCCCACATCAGCACGTCGCCCGGCGTCCAGGCGTGGCTGTGCAGATACTTCGCCTGCGACTGGTGGCGGAAGAGATAGTCGAGCATCGCGTCGCTCTCGTCTTTCTCCAAGCCCTCGATGAACATGGCGTAGCCGGGATTGCAGTAGAGGACGCGCTTCCCGGTGATCGGATGCTCGCGGAAGACCGGCTGGCGCACGGGCGGCTTCTTCGCGCGCTGCTCCGACGTCAGCGGGCCGCGGATCGAGCCGGGGCGGATGCGCATCATGTCCCAGAACTTCTGGAAATCGTGGATGGCGACCCTGCCTTCCAGCCGCTCCTTCACCTCAACGGGCAGATCGTCATAGGCGGCGCGCTGGTTGCGGAACTGCGTGTCGCCGAGCGGGCGGCCTTCGCGCAGCGGCACCTCCTTCGCATGCAGCACATTGGCGAGCGCGATGTCGTGCGAATAGCTCATATCCGTGTGCCAGCCCTGGCCGGCATCGTTGAGGCCGATCGGCTTCCCCGCCGCGTCGCGCTTGTTGGAGAGGATCATCACCTCGGGCAGGCCCGGCGCGTGGAACAGGTTCGCCACGTTCACCTCGAGGTCGCCGAAGCGGTTCCCATAAGCCGCCAGCTGCGGCGCATCGAGATCCTGGCCGGGGAAGCACAGCACCCCGTAATCGCCGAGCGCGCGCAGCACGCCGCGGAAATCCTCGGCCGACAGCGGCCGGGAAAGATCGATATCGAGCACGCGCGCGCCCAGCCCGCTGTCGTTCGGTGCGATCCGCATGGTCCGTGTCCCTCGGTTGACGAGATGATCGCGTCGGCGTGTTGTATAGTCAACTTACGGAAGTTGCTGAGCCATGGATCACAGACCCAGGGTGCTGGTCATCGGGGCCGGAATCGTCGGCCTCTGCACGGCCTGGTACCTTGCGCGCGCGGGTGCCGAGGTCACGGTCGTGGATCGTGCGGGGCCGGGCGAGGGCACCTCCTCGGGCAATGCCGGCGCCATCTCCGCAGGCTCGGTCGCGCCCCTCGCGATGCCGGGCGTGCTGCGCGACGTGCCGAAGATGCTGCTGGACCGGAAGGGCGCGCTGACCATCCCCACGCGGTACTGGCCGGCGGCCTTTCCCTGGCTGTGGAAATTCGTGCTCTCGGCGCGGCCGGAGCGCGTGCAGGCGATCGCCCAGGCGCTGGCCTCGCTGCTGCGCGGCGCCGAGGACCGGCACCTGGAGATCCTCGAGGCCGAGGAGGCGGCCGACGTCATCTCCCACCAGGGCCAGCTCTACCTCTACCGGGACCGCGCGCATCTCGCGAAGGACGACGCGGCCTGGGAGCTGCGTCGGCGGCATGGGCTCGACATGCGCGTCCTCAGCCGCAGCGAGCTGTTGGAGCTGGAGCCCGAGATTTCGGAGGCCTACGGCACCGGCGTCTTCCTGCCGGGGCAAAGTCATTCGGTGAATCCGTTGCGCCAGTCGCGCGTCGTGGCTGGCGGCGTGGAGCGGATGGGCGGCACGCTGCGGCGCGGCACCGTCACCGCGCTCGTTACGGAGGAGCATCGCGTGACGGGCGCCATGATCGATCGCGCGCCCTTCAAGGCGGACCACGTCGTGCTCGCGGCCGGCGCCTGGTCGGCGAAGCTGCTCGCGCCGCTCGGCATCAGGGTGCCGATGGAGAGCCAGCGCGGCTATCACGTGATGCTGCCGTCCCCCGGCGTCATGCCCCGCCGCCCGATCATCCCGGCCGACCGCAAGGTCTTCCTCACGCCGATGGAGGAGGGGCTGCGCGTCGCCGGCTCCGTGGAGTTCGGCGGCACCGAGGCGCCGCCGAGCCCCGCGCGCTCGGCGCTGCTGCTGGAGGACCTCGCCAAGGTCTATCCCCAGGCCGACACGCGCGAGCAGCGCCCGCACTGGATGGGGCATCGCCCCTGCCTGCCCGACAGCCTGCCGGTCATCGGCCCGGTGCGCGCCTGGCCGGGACTGTGGTGCGCCTTCGGGCATGGGCACCTCGGCCTGACCGGCTCGGCGCCGACCGGCGCGCTCCTCGCCGCCGCCATGCTGGGGCCGGCGCCCAACACCGACCTGACGCCCTTCGGCGTGGAGCGTTTCGCATGAGCACGTCCGAGGCGGTGAGTGCCGCCCTGCGGCCCAGCGGCGGTGAGCTCGCGCGGCGCATCCTGGCGCTGGCCGCGCCAACGACGCTGGTCTCCGTGCTCCAGGTCGCGGCGCTGCTCATCGAGACCGTGATCGCGGCCCGCCTCGGCCGTGCCGCGCTGGCCGGCTGGGCGGTGGTGCTGCCCTTCTCGCTGCTGCTCGGCCAGATGTCCGCGGGCGCCATGGGGGGCGGCGTGGTCTCCGCGATCGCCCGCGCATTGGGCGCGAAGAAGGAGGAGGAGGCCTCGCAGCTCGCGGTGCATGCGCTGCTGATCGCGCTCGGCTTCGCGGCGATGTTCGTCCTCGTGCTGGCCGTCCTCCCGGGCGTGGTGCTGCCGCTGATCGGCGGGCCCGAGGCGGCGGCGGCGGCCACACCTTATGCGATGGTGCTCTTCGGGCTGGGCGCGGTGCCGGCCTGGCTGGCCAATACTCTCGCCTCCGTCCTGCGCGGCGCGGGCAAGCATGCGCTGGCGGCGAGGGTGCTGAACTTCGCCTGGATCTTCTATCCCGTCCTCGCCTTTGTCTTCGCCGAGGTCCTGGGCTTCGGCCTGGTGGGGATCGGCATGGGCTTCGCGGTGGTCTTCTGGGTGGCGGCCTTCGTGATGTCGAGGGTGGTCTTCTCCGGTGCCGCGGGCTTCCGGCTGGACCTGCGGGTGACGCTGCGCTGGCCGCTCTTCCGGCGCATCCTGGCTGTCGGCGCGGTCGCCTGCTGCCTCGCTTTGGTGGCGAATCTGGCGACGATCCTGGTGACGGCGCGGCTCGCCTCCTATGGGCCCGTCGCGGTCGCCGCCTACGGCGTCTCGGCGCGGCTGGAATTCATGATGATCCCGCTGGCCTTCGGCGTCGGCTCGGCGCTGACGGCGCTGGTCGGGCGCGCGGTCGGGCAGGGCGACTGGGAGACGGCGCGGCGCACCGCCTGGGTCGGCGGGCTGATGGCGCTCGGCGTCTGCTCCTCGGTGGGTATCACGGTGGCGCTGTTTCCGCTGACCTTCGCGAATCTCTTCGCCTCGGATGCCGAGGTGGCGGCAATCGCCGCGCGGGCGCTGGCCTTCATCGGCCCGGCCTTCGGCGGCTTCGGCCTGGGCATGGCCATGTATTTCGCGGCGATGGGCGCGGGGCGGATGGGCTATCCGGTGGCGGCCGGCCTCTCGCGCCTCGGCATCGCGGTGGGCGGCGGCTGGCTGCTGGGCGACGTGCTCGGCTTCGGCATGGACGGGCAGTTCGTGGCGGTGGCGCTCGGCGTCACGGCCTATGGGGTGCTGGCGGCGGTGGCGGTGCGGCCCGGCGTCTGGGGGCCCAAGGGGGCATAGCTTGCGTCATAGCCCGCGCGGCAGGCGCGAGGGCTCGAAGGCTGCGGCGAGCACGTGCCCGCCGCGCTTGAGCGCGCAGGCGAGGCCCATCAGCAGCGGCATGGCGCGATAGGCGGTGAGCGGCGGCGCCAGCCGGTGCAGCAGCCCGAGCGCCAGGCTGCGCGAGCCCTGCTGCGCCGCGCTGATGGCGAGCAGCAGCGCGGATTCGCTCTCGGTGATCTGGGGGCAGAGCGGGCCGGCCAGATGCAGCGTCGGCAGGACGCGCAGCAGCGGATCGAGCATCAGCGCCGCGCCCTCGATGCCGCTGGCGGCCAGGACGATCGCCGCCTCGGCCATGGGGCCGGCCGGTCCCTCGGCCGCCCAGGCCCGCGCGGCGTCGAGCAGCAGGCGCTCCGCCTCGGGCAGAGCTTCTGAATCCTGGCCGAGATGGGGCCAGGCGGGCAGGCCGCGAGTCGCCATGGGAATACCTCCGATGTCCGGAGACGCTAGTGCAATTGCGAATGACTCGCAAATCTATATCGAAGGCCTCAATGAAAATCCCGGCTGCGCTGGCGAAGGACCTGTCTGCCGGGCTTCGGAGGAGGGCCGCCGTGCAGGATCTCGTCCCGCGGCGAGACGACCTTGTTCCAGGGATCGAGGTCCAGCTCGTGCAGGGAGTGGAGGAGGTGGGAATGGTCCTCCAGCTTGCGGACGACGAGGTGCAGGATGGGCACATGGCCCGGCCCCCGCTCCATTCGCCCCTCGGCGATGACGAGGCGCGCGCCCACCACCTCGGCGCGGTAGCGCTGCGAGACGTGCTTGAAGAGCACGAGATTGGCCACGCCCTTCTCGTCCTCGATGGTGAAGAAGATCACGCCCTTGGCGCTGCCGGGGTGCTGGCGCACCAGGACGAGGCCCGCCACGCGCAGCCAGGCCCCGGCGGGGGCCGCGGCGAACTCGGCCGTGCTGACGGCTTTCAGGCGTTGCAGCTCCGGGCGCAGCAGGGTCAGCGGATGCTCGCGGAGGCTGAGTCCGGTGCCGGTGTAGTCCAGCACCACCTGCTCGCCGGCCGTGGCGCGGGGCAGCCGCGCGGCGGGCTCGGCGACGGGCGCTTCGAGCGGGACTTCGCGCTCGACGGCGGCGGCCTCCCACATGGCGGCGCGGCGATCGAGGCCGAGACCGCGCAGCGCGTCCGCCTCGGCGAGACGCTCCACGCTGCGGCGGTCGAGGCGAGCGCGGAGGATCATGTCGCGGAGGCTGGTGAAGGGGCGGGCGGCGATGATGCGTTCGGCTGCTTCCTTGGAAAGTCCGCTGACGAGGCGGAGGCCGAGTCGGAGAGCGTGGCGCAGCTTGTGCCCAGGGAGGCGGCTCGACCCGGGAATGTCCTCCTGCGTGGAATCCCAGTCGCTGATCGTCACATCGATGGGCCGCACCTGAACGCCGTGATCGCGTGCCTCGCGGACAATCTGCGCTGGGGCATAGAAGCCCATGGGCTGGCTGTTCAGCAGCGCGCAGGTGAAGGCCGTAAGACGATGGCATTTCAGCCAGGCGGAAAGATAGACCAACAGCGCGAAACTGGCCGCATGGGATTCCGGGAAGCCATAGGAGCTGAAACCCTCCAACTGCTTGAAGCAGCGTTCGGCAAATTCCTCATTATGGCCCTTCTTGAGCATCCCCGCGATGAAGTCGGCCCTGAACTTCGGCATGTCACCTGTGTGCTTGAAGGTGGCCATGGCGCGGCGCAGCTGATCCGCGCGCGCAGGCGAAAACCCGGCGCCGTCGATGGCGATCCGCATAGCCTGCTCCTGGAAGAGGGGCACGCCCTTGGTCTTCTCCAGGACGTGCTCGAGGCCCTCCGGAATATCGATCTCTTCCTCGCCGTTCCGACGGCGCAGGTAGGGATGCACCATATCGCCCTGGATGGGGCCGGGCCGCACGATCGCGACCTCCACCACGAGATCGTACAGCTCGCGCGGCTTGAGGCGCGGCAGCATGTTCATCTGCGCGCGGCTCTCCACCTGGAAGACGCCGAGGCTCTGGCCGCGGCACAGCATTTCGTAGGTCGCCTTGTTCTCCTGCGGGATGTCCGTCATCGCCGTCATGCCCGTCAGGTCCAGCGCGCGGCGGATGCAGCTCAGCATGCCTAGGCCGAGCACATCGACCTTCAGCATCTTCATCGCATCGATGTCGTCCTTGTCCCATTCGATGGTGTGGCGGTCCTTCATGGCCGCGCGGGTGACGACGCAGAATTCGGTGAGCGGCCCGCGCGTGAGGACGAAGCCGCCGACATGCGTGGCGAGATGCCGGGGAAAATTCCGGATCTCCTCCGCCAGCTCGCAGGCCAGCCGCACGCAGGGGTTGGCCAGGTCCAGCCCACGCGCCTCGGCGATCTCCTCCCAGCTCGAATCATTGCCCGGAGACCCTGCGGCCTTGGCCATGAAGGCCGTCGCCTCCTCCTCGATCCCGAGCGCCTTGCCCACCTCGCGGATGGCGCTGCGGCTGCGATAACGGATCACGGTGGCGGCGATGGCGGCGCGATGGCGGCCGTAATGCTCGTAGATGTGCTGGATGACCTGCTCGCGCTTCTCATGCTCGAAATCGACGTCGATATCGGGCGGCTCGCCACGCTCCTCGCTGATGAAGCGTTCGAAGAGGAGACTGTACGTCTTCGGATTGAGCGAGGTGACGCCCAGTGCGTAGCAGACGGCAGAGTTGGCCGCGGAGCCGCGTCCCTGGCAGAGGATGTCATTGTTCCTCGCGTATCGGACGATCTCGCTCACCGTGAGGAAGTAGGATGCGTATTTCAGCTTCCCGATGATCCCGAGTTCCTTGTCGAGCTGCGCCTGCACATCCTTGGGCACCCCATTGGGCCACATCCTTGGCGCGGCCTCCGCGACGCGCGCCTCCAGCGTCTCCTGCGGTGTGCGTCCGGGGTCGAGGATTTCCTCCGGATATTCGTAGAGGAGATCGTCCATCCGGAAGCGGCAGGCCGCCTCCACCTCGGCCACGCGGTCCACGGCCTCCTCATGCCCCTCGAAGAGCCGGCGCATCTCCGCCTCCGGCTTGAGGCAGGCCTCGCCATTCGGCTCGGCCGCGAAGCCCAGCGCGTCCACGGTGCGGCCGAGGCGGATGGCGCTCAGCACGTCCGCCAGCCGCCGGCGGTCCGGGACATGGTAGCGCACGCCGCCGGCCGCGATCAGCCGCGCTTCGGGAATCTGCGCCAACATGTCCAGCCGGTGCCGGTCGGCGCCGCGGGCCCGGGTCTGCGCGGCGAGCAGCAGCGGCATCGCCAGTCGCTCGCGCAGCATCCGCGCCTCGCGCGCGTGGCGGGAGGCGAAGGCCCGGTCTGGCGCGTCCGACGCCATCCGCGCCAGGACCTGCCCCTCCATCGCCGCGTACATCTGCTCGGGCGTGATCGGGCATTCGCCCTTGGGCGCCTCCATGCGCGCCGTCGAAAGCAGGCGGCACAGCCGGCCCCAGGCGGCACGGTCCGTCGGCCAGGCCAGGTATTCGCTGCCGTCGGTCAGGCAGAGCCGCACCCCCGCCAGGAAGCGCAGCTCCGTCTCGATGCCCTTTTCCTCCTTCAATTCCTTGACGGCCCGCTGGCAATCCACCCAGCCGCGCACCACCCCCGCCATGGAATTGCGGTCGGCGAAGCCGAGCACGCGATGGCCGTGCAGCGCAGCCGTCATGGCGAGCTCGTGCGGGTGCGAGGCGCCCTCCAGGAAGGTGAAGTTGGACAGCGCTCCAAGCTCGCCGAACATGGCCTGGGCCGGCTCCGCGCGGCCGGCGCGCTTCCGCGGGGGCAGCGGCAGCACCGTCACGGCAGGAATCCGTGGACGAACCACTTTTCCTCATCGCCCATGGCGCCGCGCCGGCAGACCCACCAGCGCGCTCCCGAGGCGAGTTGCACGCAATAATAGTCGCGCGCCGGGCGGTCCTCGGGGGGGCGCCACCATTCGGGCTCGATGCGCTCCGGTCCCTCCGCGGAGACCACGCGTTCCACGCGCTTGCCGATCATGATCTGGAAGGGCGGATGATCCGGCACGAGGGCGCTCACGGTGATCGGGATGGGCCGCCGCAGCAGCCGCAAAGGCCTGGGCGCGGGCGCCGCTTCCACCACCGGTTCGAAGGCGCTGGCCCGCCGGACCGCGCGCTCGGGCCAGTGCGATTCCCGCGGCTCCAGCCGCCAGATCCTCACGCGCTGGGCGAGGCGATCGAGCAATTCGGACAAAGCTTCCTGCGGCGTCTCCTCGCCTGGCAGGCCGGCCTGTCGGGCGTGTAGCGCCTCGGTCACCTCGGCGGCGAGGATCAGCTTCTCGAAGCCGAGCTCCGGCCGCAGCTCCTCGATGCGGCGGTCCAGCAGGCGGCGCAGATGGCCGGGGTCGCGGCTCGCCTGGCCGAGCCCCTGGCGCAGCTCCTGCCAGGAGCCGTCGCCGCGGAAGGCGAGCAGCCGCAGCGCCCGCGCGCCCTCGCCGGATTCCAGCAGTCCCGTGCAGAGCTGGTCGGCCAGCGTGCCGATCGCCCGCTCCAGGGCCGGCGCGGTGCAGAGCGGCGAGAGGTATTCCTGCGCCTGGACATGACGCGGCGGCGGTCGGACGGGGGTGAAGGGCGCGATCCGGCCGCGCAGCGCCGCCAGCCCCTCGGCGATGGCGGGGCCGAAGCGGCGGGCGAGGGGCCCGCGCGGCTGCGCCTCCAGGGCTGCGACGTCGCGCAGGCCCAGCCGGTGCAGGGCGGGGATCATCTCCTCCGGCAAAGCGAGGGCGGTGACGGGCAGGCGGGGCAGCGCGGCTGCCTCCTGGTCCGGCGTCAGCACTTGCGGCCGCGCGCCGGCACGCAGCAGCGCGGCGAGCGCGGCGGGGGCGCATCCCAGGAGCCCTCGCGCCGGCGCCCCGGCCGCGGCGAAGGCGCCCCGCACGCGGCGCAGCAGCTCGGGCTCGCGATCCGGCAGGCCGGTGGTCTCGATGAGGAGGCCCTCATCCCGCCAGATCCCCACCAGCGGCGAGAAGCGCAACGCCCAGACGGCCGGACGCTCTGCGGCGAGCTTTTCGCCGTGGAGCATGAGAAAGCGCCGCTCGCCGAGGGGCGTACCAGCCTGCGCCGGGAGCAGGGGGGGCGCCGTGCAGGGCAGCCCGCCCTCGAAGAGCGGCAGGTTCGGCGTGCGGGCGAAGCGGCGGCTACCCATCAGGAGCCTCCAGGCCCAGCGCCAAGAGCCCTGACGGGGAGCGCAGCCCCTCGTTGGATCACGCCCGTCTCCGCTTCGCCGCCCCGGCCTGTGCGGGCGCCAGCATCCGCAGCTCTCCGCGCGCCGCGTCCCATTCCCCGACCCAGGCGCCCGGCCGTCCGCCACGGGCGCGCAGCAGGGCGATCTCCCAGCCGGGCTCGCCCAGATGGTGCGGGCCGGCCTCGGGCGAGGGCCGGGCGGAGAGCCGCCAGCGGGTCAGCGCCGCGGTCGGGCCCGGGCTTTCGTCGTCAGGTCGCAGCAGCAGGCCGATGCCGCCCCCCGTCTCGGCGGCGAGCTGGAGGCGTCGGGCGGCGGTGAGGTCGGGCGTCTCGCCGAAGGTCAGCACGGCGCCGATGGCCGGGCAGCGCAGCCCCTCCTCGGCAGCCCAGAGCGCGTCGGCCGGGCGCGGGGTACGGACCAGGATCAGGCTGGCCGCCGAGAGGCCGAGGCGCGCGAGGCCGGCTGGATAGGCATCGGGCTCGGGCGCGATCCAGAGAACGGAGCGGCCGGGCAGGGCGGCCTGGGCACGCGCCAGCAGCAGCGCGGAGAAGCCCATGGCGGCCCCCGGCTCGGCCGAGAGCACCTCGTGCAACCCCGCCAGGGGGAGGCCGTTCCAGGGCAGATGCGCGTCGAGCTCGGGTGAGAGCGGCAGAGCAGCGCGGGGGGCGCCGAAGCTCGCCAACCCGGGATCGAGCCGCGCGATCCGGGCCCGCAGCCCAGCCAGGAGGGCCGCCCGGTCGGTCGGATCGGGCTCGGTCGGTTGGGTGAGGGTGGCTTGGGGGGGCATGTGGGTTGCGATGAATGTTCTCTAAATGTTCTAGTATTCTGGCCCTGCCTGGTCAAGCCTTTGGGCGCGCGCGGCGAGGCTCGTAAAAACCTTCCGCGAAATCCCAGGCGAATCAGCCCGGAGAAGGGCTTTCTTAACCTCTCCCCATCACTCTGCCCCTGATCCCCCAAAGGAGGCACAGTTCGATGAGTTCTTCCTCGCGGCTGGCGCCCATGATGGTGCTTGTCCTGGCCTTCCTCGCCGCCTGCGCCCCTTTGCCGGTCATCCAGGCCGAAGGCACGCCTGCCGAGCGCGTCGCGCGCGAGAGCCTGGCCAGCCTGCAGGCGGGCGGGGTCTCCGTCGGTGCCGGGATCGCCGTGGATGGCCGACATCTCCTCACCAATGCCCATGTGGTGCGCCAGGCCGGGGGCCATGTGAGCGTCCGCCGCGCCGATGGCGGCGCGGAAGCCCAGGCGACCCTCGTCGGCACCTCGCCGCGCATGGATCTCGCGGTGCTCCGCATGCCCGAGGGCTTCCTGCGCCCCGCCAGCCTCGCGCCCGACCTCCCCGTCCAGGGCCAGGCGATCTGGGCCCTGGGCCCGGAGGGGCTCGGCCGCTCGCTCGCCACGGGGCGCGTGGCACGGCCTTGGATTCAGCTGCGCGGCTTCGGGCCGGGCTTCACGGCCCGCCTCGGCGCCCTGATGGGATTTTCCGGCGGCCCGGTCGTGGACCGCGACGGGCAGGTGATGGGCCTGACCACGGCGCTGCCCCACCCTGGACATGCCACCGTCCTCGCCATGATGACCGGGGTCGACCTGGCCGGCTTCGCCGAGGGCGATCGCCGCCAGGTCTTCATCCTCGACATCCGCGAGGCGATGGACGAGGCAAGACGGATGGGGGCTTTGCCCGCCTTCCGCCTCGCCAGCGTGGATTAAGCGCGGTCAGCAGCCCTGGACGTCCCAGGGTTTGCGCATCGCCTCGTGGCGCGCCTCGGCCGGGGTGACGCCGATGTCTCGCAGCATGTGCCCGTCCAGTTCCACGAGATGCTGGCGCGATTCGTAGGCGCGCCAGAATCGCGTGAGGTGCTCCAGCCACAAGAAGCCATCCTTCTGGCCATCGAGCGCGGCATGGGGCCTGAACGCTGAGGGGGAGAGGAGACGGGCGGCAGACATGACGCATTCCTTCTGGATTTCCGCGCATCAGCTCCGATGCGCGAGGAAATAGTCGCACTGCCGGAATCATCACTCAAACGACTAATCTTGACGTCCTTCATCAGTTTTTGTGATGCTCTGCCCGATGCTCCCCGCCGGCCTCGATCCAGAACTGCTGCGCAGCTTCGTCCTCATCGCCGAGGGCCAGAGCGTCACGCGCGCGGCCGAGCGCGTGGGCCGCACCCAGTCCGCCGTCTCCATGCAGATGCGCCGGTTGGAGGAGGTGCTCGGCGAACCCTTGCTGCGCCGCGGCCCGCGCGGGCTCGAGCCCACCTACAAGGGCGCCTGGCTGCTGGAGCGGGCCCGCACCCTGCTCGCGCTCAACGAGGAGATCATCACCACCTTCCGTGCTCCGCCCATCACCGGCCAGGTACGCCTCGGCAGCCCGGATGACTACGCGCTGCAATGGCTGCCCGGCATCCTGGCCCGCTTCGGCGAGGCTTATCCGGGGATCGAGGTGGACGTGCTCTGCATGAGCTCGGAGGAACTCGCCCGGCGCCTGGCCCACGGCCATCTCGACATGGCGCTGCTGACCGAGGGGAACGGCACCGGCGGCGAGGAGGTCTGGCGCGGGCCGCTGCGCTGGGTCGGGCCGCAGGGCAGCGCGCTTCACAAGCGCGATCCGCTGCCCCTGGCGACCGCCCATCCCGGCTGCACCTGGCGCCGCGCCGCGCTGGAGGCGCTGGGACGCGAGGGCCGGCGGGTTCGCGTCACCTACAACAGCTCCACGCAATCCGGATGCTTCGCCGTCGCCCTCGCCGGGCTGGCGCTGACCATCTCGACGCCGACGCGCCTTCCATCGGGCCTGACCTGGCTCGGCGAGGCCGAGGGACTGCCGCCGCTCACCGAGATGGGCATCATGCTGTCGACCGGCGCGTTGCCGCTGTCGGCCGGCGGCGCGGCGCTGGCCGAGGCGATCCGGCAAGGCTTCGCGCAGGCGTCTTGAGCAGGCCCCTTTAGAGGCCCCTTGAGCCTGGGGCCCGCCGCGTGTTCTGGTGCCGCCCACAACGAGGGAGAAACACCGGAATGGACCGCCGCACCGCCCTGGGTTCCATGCTCGCCGTATCCGCGCTTTCCGCGCCGGCCTATGCGCAATCGTCCTGGCCCGAGCGGCCGGTGCGCATCATCGTGCCCTATCCGCCGGGCGGCTCGAACGACACGGTCGCGCGCATCGTCCAGCCGCGGCTGCAGGAGATCCTGGGCAAGCCGGTGGTCGTGGACAACCGTGCCGGCGCCTCGGGATCGGTCGGCTCCGGCGAGACCGCCCGCGCGCTGCCCGACGGCCACACCTGGCTGCTGGCGAACGACACGCTCGCCAGCAACGACACGCTGATGAGCCTGCCCTACCGGGTGATGGAGGCCTTCACCTTCTGCTCGCTGCTGGGCACCTGCCCCTATGCGCTCACCGCGCATCCCTCGACGCCCTTCCGCACCCTGGCCCAGATGATCGAGGCCGCGAAGGCCGCGCCGGACACCCTGAGCTACGCCACCACCGGCGTGGGCTCGCTCGCGCATATCGCGACGGTGCTGCTGCAGCAGCGCGGCGGCTTCAAGCTGAGCCACGTGCCCTATCGCGGCGGCGGCCCCGCCCTGCAGGACGCGCTGGCGGGGCACGTGCCGCTGTTCATGTCGAACATCGTGATCATCCTGCAGCATATCCGCGAGGGGCGGCTGATGCCGCTGGGCGTCTCCAGCGCCGCGCCGAGCCGCTTCCTGCCGAACGTGCCGACCTTCGCCTCGCAGGGCTTCCCGGGCTTCGAGGCGCTGACCTACTGGGTGATGGTCGGTCCCGCCGGCATTCCGGCGGCGATCAACGAGCGCTTCCAGCAGGCGTTGAAGCAGGTGCTCTCCGAGGCGCCCGTCCAGGCGCGGATGGCGGATCAGGGGGCCGACATCGTGGCGAGCTCGCCGGCGGAGACCGAGACCTTCATCCGCAACGAAATCGCCAAATGGGGCGAGGTGATCCGGGCCAACAACATCCGCGCGGAAAGCTGAGAACGGGCTTGCCAGCCCCGGCGACGCCCGGCAAGTGAATCACCACGTCCAGACAACAAAGAAGGAGGTCCAAGGCATGGATCGTCGCGTATTCCTCGGCTTCGCGGGCAGTCTGCTGGCGGCGCCGTCCGTCCTCCGCGCCCAGGGGCTGGGGGCCGGCTTTCCGGATCGACCGCTCCGGCTGATCGTGCCCTGGGCCCCCGGCGGCTCCACCGACACAATCGCCCGCCTGTTCCAGCCACGCCTGGCCGAGGTGCTGGGTCGTGCCGTAGTGATCGACAATCGCGGCGGCGCCTCGGGCGCCACCGGTGCGATGGAGGCGGCGCGGGCGCCGGCCGATGGGAGCACCTGGACCTTCGTCTACGACACGCAGGCGACCAACGAGACCGTGATGCGCCTGCCGTTCAGGACCATGGAGGCCTTCGTGCCCGTCTGCCACGCGGCTTCGGGGCCGCTGGCGATGGTCGCGCACCATACATCACCGTACCACAGCTTCCAGCAGGTTGTGGATGCGGCGAAGCAGGCGCCTGACACGCTGAACTACGCGACCTCGGGGGTGGGCGGGCTCGCGCATGTCGCGACGACGCTGCTGCAGCAGCAGGGGGGCTTCCGCCTGGTGCACGTGCCCTATCGCGGCGGCGGGCCGGCCGTGCAGGACGTGGTGGCCGGGCATGTGCCGCTGTTCATGACCAATGTCGTGATCGTGAGCCAGCACATCCGGGCCGGCACCCTGCGGGCGCTCGGCGTGACCACGGCCACCGAGAGCCGGCACGTGCCGGGCTGCCCGACCTTCGCCTCGCAGGGCTTCGGCAGCTTCGCGGCGCCGACCTGGTGGGCGCTGCTGGGCCGTGCGGGAACGCCGGCGCCGCTCGTGCGCCAGATGAACGAGGCCATGGTGCAGGTGCTGAACGAGCCGGCGGTGAAGTCGAAGATCGAGGAGCAGGGCTGCGACATCGTCGCCAGCACGCCGCAGGAATGCGGGCGCTTCATCGAGGCCGAGATCGCCAAGTGGGCGCGGGTGATCACCGACAACAACATCCGCGTGGACAGCTGAGGCACCCGCGGCGGAGCGCGATTCGCGCAAGCCGTGCCCGACGCATGCCGATCATGCAGTCATTTTGCTGACAGGGCCTTTACAGTTCGGCGTCGGGGCCATAAATACCGCCTCACCGCAGGGCACTGACCTTGCGGAGCGGGTTTCGACCCACGAAGAACTTGACGGCCCTGGCGGAAACGGATAGGGTCCACGTCCTTCGCGGCCGACTCCGCGTCCCACTCGAAAGAGAGGGTATGCCCAATCCGGCCGGCTTCCGGCAGGACGGGGTTCGTTGTTTCACAGTTAAATCTGTTGATGCAGAAGATGTGCGCGTTTGATTGATTGCCATGTTTGGTGATTGATGATGGCCGGATTTCTTGGGCATGGATGCGTGGTTGGCGCT
Organism: Roseococcus sp. SYP-B2431; assembly: GCF_004336745.1. Classification (GTDB taxonomy): domain Bacteria; phylum Pseudomonadota; class Alphaproteobacteria; order Acetobacterales; family Acetobacteraceae; genus Roseococcus. The sequence goes on along the minus strand of NZ_SJXD01000027.1, from coordinate 69 downwards.
GCCTTGGGCGACTGGGGTTGGTGTTGGCTGTGTGTTTGGCTTGGGTGGATTTGGGCATTGTTGGTGCTG
>NZ_SJXD01000026.1 GCF_004336745.1 Roseococcus sp. SYP-B2431 | reverse complement strand
GCCGCGTCGGCGGCCCCGGCTCCGCGCGCCGCGGCGCCGCCGGCCCAGGCCGCGCGTCCCGCGGCGCCTGCCGCCGGAGGGCGGGCGATGATCCAGCTCGCCGCCGCCGGCACCGAGGAGGGCGCCCGCGCCGATTGGGCCAGGCTGCAGCGCCGCGCGCCGGAGCTGGCCGGGCGTTCGCCGGTCATCACCAAGCTGGAGCGCGAGGGGCAGCCCACGCTGTGGCGGCTGCGCACGGGCGGCTTCGCCGACCAGGCCGCCGCCCGCGCCTTCTGCGCCCAGCTGCGCGAGAAGAGCGTGAACTGCATTCCGGTGGCCGGCTAGCGAGCCCATGCGCGCCGCCATCATTGGCATCTCGGGACTTCGGCTGACGCTCGAGGAGGCGGCGCTGCTGCGCCGCCACCGGCCGATGGGGGCGATCCTCTTCGCGCGCAACGTGGCGGATCCGGACCAGCTCCGGGCCCTGACCGCCGAGCTGCGCGAGGTGCTGGGCGCGGCGGCGCCGATCCTGGTGGACCAGGAGGGCGGCCGCGTCGCCCGGCTCAAGCCGCCGCACTGGCCGAAGCACCCGCCCGCCGCCACCTTCGAGAACGGCCCCGCCGGGGCCGCGCGGGCCGAGGCGGCGGCGATCGGCGCCGAATGCGCGGCGGTCGGGCTGGACGTTGTCTGCGCGCCCTTGCTCGACCTGCGGCTGCCGGGCATGCACCAGGTGATCGGCGACCGCGCCTTCTCGGCCGATCCGGCGGAGGTCGCGCGGCTCGGCGCCGCCTGGATCGCGGGGCTGCGCGACGGCGGGGCGCTGCCGGTCATCAAGCATATCCCCGGCCATGGCCGCGCCATGATGGACAGCCACGAGGCGCTGCCCGTGGTGGAGGCCTCGCGCGAGGAGCTGGCGCTCGATTTCGCGCCCTTCCGCGCCCTGGCCGCGGACGATCTCTGGGCGATGACGGCCCATATCCTCTACCCGGCGCTGGACCCGGAGCGCTGCGCCACGCTCTCGCCCACCGTCATCGACGGCGTGATTCGCGGCGAGATCGGCTTCGGCGGCTTCCTCGTCTCCGACGACCTGGGCATGAAGGCGCTGAAGGGGGATTTCGGCCAGCTGACCCAGGCCGTCATGGCCGCCGGCTGCGACGCGGCCCTGCATTGCTCGGGCGTGCTCGCCGAGACCGCCGCCGTGCTGGAGGCCTGCCCGCCGCTTACCGATGCGGCCCGCGATCGCCTTGCGCTCTCCCGCGCCGGCGTGCCGGCCTGACGCCATGATGGACATGCTGCCGGAGCTCCTGGCCGCGGTGCTGGCCAGCGTCATCGCCATCACCCTGCACGAGGCGGCGCATGGCTATGCCGCCCTCTGGCTCGGCGATCCGACGGCCAAGCTGATGGGCCGGCTCTCGCTCAACCCGATCCGGCACGTGGACCCGATCGGGACGCTGCTGATCCCCGGCGTCCTGCTCGTCTCGCAGCTCCTGACCATCGGCCGCGTCGACATGATGTTCGGCTGGGCCAAGCCCGTGCCGGTGGATGTCCGCAACCTGCGCAACCCGCGCAGCGGCATGATGTGGGTCGCGGCCGCCGGGCCGGTCATGAACTTCTGCCTGGCCTTCGTCGCTGCCCTGCTGGTGCATCCGGCGGGGCTGATGGCCGGCTTTCTCTCGGCCGACTCGATGGCCGTGGTCTACCGCTTCCTGGGTCTGTCGATCCTCGTGAACCTGGTGCTCGGCCTGTTCAACCTTCTTCCCATTCCGCCCCTGGATGGGGGCCGCATCGTCGTGGGCCTGCTGCCCTACCGGGCGGCCATGGCCTATGCGCAGCTCGAGCGCTACGGGCTGATGCTGGTGATCGGCCTTCTCTTCCTGCTGCCCATGGCGGTGCCGGCCTTCCAGCCCATGGACGCCTTCCTCGACTGGATCGTGCGCCCGGCCTTCGGCTTCGTGCTGCGCGCGGCGGGGCACGGCGCCGTATGAGCGCGGCCGTGGTCAGCGGGCAGGCCGAGAGCCTCGTCCTGGACCTCGAGGGCTTCCAGGGGCCGCTGGACGTGCTGCTGGAGCTCGCCCGGGCCCAGAAGGTGGACATCCGCCAGATCTCGGTCCTGGCCCTGGCCGACCAGTTCCTCGCCATCGTCGAGGGCGCGCGGCGGGTCCGGCTCGAGCTGGCGGCGGAATGGCTGGTCATGGCCGCCTGGCTCGCCTGGCTGAAGTCGCGCCTGCTGCTGCCGGAGGAGGAGCGCGGGCCGGAGGAGGAGGATCCCATCCTGGCCGCCAACCGCCTCACCGAGCGGCTGGCCGAGCTGGACCGGATGCGCGCCGCCGCCGCCTGGCTGGGCGGCCGGGCCCAGCTGGGGCGCGAGACCTTCGCCCGGGGCGCGCCGGAATCGCTGCGCGTCGAGGACCGGACGGGGCTGGTGGCGGATCTCACGAGCCTGCTGCGCGCCTATGCCACGGCCCGCCGGCGCGGCGCGGCCGACCGGCCCTTCACGCCCAGGCCGCGCAAGCTCTGGTCGGTGGCGGAAGCCCTGACCCGGCTCCAGGCGTTGATCGGCAGCGCCCCTGGCTGGAGCACGCTCGCCACCTTCCTGCCGGAGGGGATGCTGTCGCCGCTCGACCGGCGCGCCGCGCTGGCGAGCACCCTGATCGCGGCGCTCGAGGCCGCCCGGCATGGCGGGATCGAGCTGCGGCAGGAGGCGGTCTTCGCGCCCATCCTGCTGCGGAAAACCGAGGGAGACCTTCGACATGTCGCCTGAAGACACCCCTGAAGACATCAATGCCGCGCCGGAGCCCGCGACCCCGGAGCCCATGCGCCCCGAACAGGCCGACTTCGACCGCGGCCTGCGCATCGCCGAGGCCCTGATCTTCGCCTCCGACCGGCCGGTCCCGGCCCTGCGAGTGCAGATGGCGCTGCCGGAGGGGGTGGAGGCCGGGGCCGTGCTGACGGCGCTGGCCGCGCAGACGGCCGGCCGCGCGGTGGAGCTGGTCGAGGTCGGCGGCGGCTGGGCCTTCCGGACGGCGCTGGACCTGGCGCCGGCCATCACCCGCGTGGTCGAGGTGCCGCGGCGCCTGCCGCGCGCGGCCATGGAGGCGCTGTCGATCGTGGCCTATCACCAGCCGGTGACGCGGGCGGAGATCGAGGAGATCCGCGGCGCGGCGCTGGCGCAGACCACGCTGGACGCGCTGCTCGACGCGGGCCTCGTGACCTCGCGCGGGCGGAAGGAGACGCCGGGGCGGCCGACCCTCTGGGGGACGACGCCGAAGTTCCTGGACCAGTTCGGGCTGAAGTCGCTGGGGGAACTGCCGCGGAAGGAGGAGCTGGTCTCCAACGACCTCGCGGTGGTGGAGCTGCAGGGCGAGCCGACCGGGGCGCCGCCGCTGATCGAGGATCACGCGGCGTGATCCTCAGTCGAGGCGTATGCGCCTGAAGCTGTTTGTGAAGGCCCGCCCTCTCGTGTTGGTGCCGGCTGTCAGGCTCCAGCCGGAGGCCAGGTCGAATTCCGAGACGTTGAAGGCACTGGAAAGATCGACCTTCGACCCGTTCAGTGTCGCGGAGCGCCGCCACCATCCCGGCATATGGTCGTAGGGGGTGCTCGTATGGGCCGCCAGGATGACGACCCTGGTCAGCTGCTCGTTCACGCTGACGACCACGACCACCTGCTGCCCGCCCCCGCTGTGCCAGCTTCCCACCAGCGCGGCGCGCGGGTCGCCCTCCGGGTACTGCCGTACCGCGATGCCGCTCGGCAGCGGAATGCGGGCGGCTCGCGCATAGGCGTAGGCGTTCGGAATCTCGCGGAACCGGCCGGCCGGGGCGAGCGCGCTTGGGGCGGGGGCGGCCTGAACCGCCGGCCTGGGCGGCGCTGACTGGGGCCGCGGCGAGGGGACGGCGGCCGGGACCGGGGCTGGCGCCGGCTCCAGCTCCGTGCGGTTCGGCCGCGGGACGGGCGCGTGCCCGGGCGTCCGCAGGATGACGTCCCGCGTCAGCGACGAGGTATCCCAGGGAATCTGCTGACCGTCAGTCGCCTCCAGCACCATGCGCCGGACCCGGGTGAGGACCTGCCGGATCTCGAGGCCGGGCGTGCCGATATGCTCCAGCATCGCGTCGGTGAAGGGGCTCGTGAGCCCGCGCCCGTCCAGCGCGACGCTTCCCGGAGCCGTGGCGAAGCCGATCAGGACACCGTGGTCCGCGTCGTTCACGCGGGCGAGGCCGGCGGGCCTCCGGTCCCGACCTTGCTCGAAGGGATCGTTCCGGCAGGCATCCAGCAGCAGGATGCGCGACGTGGCCCGGCCCATGGCGGAGACGCACTCGGCCAACCCCACCAGCGGTGCCGTCGGCGCTGCGGGATGGAGCACCGCATCCACGGGCACCAGCCAGTTCACCCCGTCGAGCTGAAGGGCATGGCCCGAATAATGCAGGAGGGCGGCTTCGGCGCTGGCCGCCTGCCGGAAGCGCGCGAGGGCTGCGAGAAGGTCGTTCCTGGTGGCGTCCAGGAGCAGCTCCACGCGGAAATCGAGCCGGGACAGCAGGGCGGCCATTCCCCGCGCGTCGCGGCGCGGATTGTTGAGCGGCTGGATGGAGCGGTAGCCGGCATTGCCGACGACCAGCGCGATGCGTCCGCTTGCCTGAGCCCATGACGGGCGCAGCGGCGCGAGGCCCGAGCCTGCGAGGAGCGTTCGGCGGGAAACGGCCGGCATTCCGCAAGCTTCGGGCGCGTCCCGCGATGTGTCCAGAAATATAACCAAAGCGACAGGTTGACTTGACAGCCCGGCCGAGCGTGATGCCGCCATGAGCCTGCGCCTCACCGACATCCGCCACGCCTTCGGCCCGCGCGAGATCCTGCGCGGCGTCAGCCTGGAGGTCGCGCGCGGCGAGATCCTCTGCCTCCTCGGCCCCTCGGGCGACGGCAAGACCACGCTGCTGCGCCTCGTCGCCGGGCTGGAACCGCTGCAGCACGGCCGCATCGAGCTGGACGGCGCCCCCCTGGCGGTGCCGGGCCGCGAGGTGCCGCCCGAGGACCGGCATGTCGGCTTCGTCTTCCAGGACTACGCGCTGTTTCCCCATCTGACGGTGGGCGGCAACGTCGCCTTCGGCCTGCGCCGCGTCCCGCGCGCGGAGCGCGGCACCCGCGTCGCCGAGGCGCTGGAGCGGGTCGGCCTCGCCGGCCATGTGGAGTCCTGGCCGCACCAGCTCTCCGGCGGGCAGCAGCAGCGCGTGGCCCTGGCCCGCGCCCTGGCGCCCCGGCCCCGGGTCCTGCTGCTCGACGAGGCCTTCGCCAGCCTCGACACCCGCCTGCGCGAGCAGGTGCGCGACGACACCCTCCGCGTCCTCCAGCAGGCGGACATCCCGGCCCTCATCGTCACCCATGACGCCGAGGAGGCCATGTTCATGGCCGACCGGATCGCCCTGATCCGCGAGGGCAGGGTGGCCCAGCTCGGCACGCCGGAGGAGCTCTACCTCCGGCCGGCCGATCCCTTCGTCGCCGGCTTCCTGGGCGAGGTGAACCGGCTGCCGGCCCACGTCGGGAACGGCGCCGCCGTCAGCGCCCTGGGCGCCGTCCCCGCCCGCGGCCTGCCCGACGGCCCGGCCGAGCTGCTGCTGCGCCCGGAGGGCATCCGCATCCTTCCGGCCGGCGAGGGCACGCCCGCCGAGGTGCAGTCCTGCCGGCTGCTGGGCGCCCACCACCGGGCCTGGCTCACGGTGGACGGCGCGCTCCAGCTCCATGCGCGCCTGCCGCCCGGCCTCCGGCTGATCCGCGGCCAGCGCGTCGGCCTGGCGCTGGACCCCGAGCGCGCCTTCGCCTTTCCGGCGGGCTGAGCTCCCCGCCCGCGATTTGGGCGCGTGAGGGTGCAACGGGCGCCCCAAGCGCCTAAGTAGAACTGGCGCACATTGGCGGCGCGTTCCGGCCCTGGTATCCAGGGCGGATCACGTCTGTATCCGCATTGGGGATGGAATGCTCGACCTCGCCTGGTCCGAGATCATGTTGGTCGCCGTCGTGGCGCTGGTGGTGATCGGTCCGAAGGACCTGCCCAGCGCGATCCGCGGCATTGCGGACCTCGTGAAGAAGGGGAAGAAGCAGCTTGCCCAGTTCCAGCAGCAGGCGGACGAGCTGGTGCGCGAGGCCAAGCTGGAGGACGTGCGGAACCAGATCGCCGACGTGAAGGGCGCGATCAACGAGATCCGCAGCTTCGACCTGAAGGGCCATATCGAGAAGACCGTCGATTCCGATGGCACGCTGGCCAAGACCTTCAACGACAGCCCCGTCAGCGCGACGCCGGCCTGGACGCCGCCGCCGACCGCCGCCGACACGCCGGACGCGCCGGCGATGATCCCGCCGCAGACCATGGCTCCCTACAAGCCGCCCGAGCCCGAGCCGCAGCCCGAGGCGCCCTCCTTCCTGCCGCCCTCGACCCCGGCGCCGCCCAACCCGATCAGGCCCGAGCCGGCCGTCTCCGCCGTGCCGGCGCCGGCGCCCGCCGAGCAGCTGACGGCGGCGCCGATCGAGCACGCGCCCGCCAGCCCAACTCCCGCCGCGGCGCCCGCTTCCGCCGACGCGGCCAAGATCGTCTGAGGCCCCCCGTGTCCACCACCGCCGAAGACGACGATCCCATCAACGACAAGCCCATGCCGTTGATCGACCATCTGATGGAGCTGCGCCGGCGGCTTCTCTGGTCGGTCCTCGCCTTCGGCCTCGCCTTCGCGGTCTGCTACTACTTCTCGGCGCAGATCTACGGCTTCCTGGCGCAGCCGCTCGCCCGCATCCTGCAGGAGCAGGGCGGCGGCGACCGGCGGATGATCTTCACCGCGCTCTACGAGGCCTTCTTCACCTATCTGAAGGTGGCCTTCTTCGGCGCCGTGTTCTTCTCCTTCCCGATCTGGGCGACGCAGCTCTGGCTCTTCATCGCGCCCGGCCTCTACCGCTCCGAGAAGCGGGCGGTGACGCCCTTCCTGGTCGCCTCGCCGATCCTGTTCCTGCTGGGCGCGGCGCTGGCCTACTACTTCATCTTCCCGCTGGCCTGGCACTTCTTCATCAGCTTCGAGACGCCGCCCGGGCAGGGGGGCGTGCCGATCCAGCTGGAGGCCAAGGTCAGCGAGTACCTCTCGCTGGTCATGCACATGATCCTGGCCTTCGGCATCGCCTTCCAGATGCCGGTGGCGCTGGTGCTGCTGTGCCGCGTGGGCATCCTGAGCGTGGCGGGCCTGCGCAAGGGCCGTCGCTACGCGATCGTGGGCATGTTCGTGCTGGCCGCGATCATCACGCCCCCGGACGTGATCAGCCAGATCGGCCTGGCCGTGCCGCTGATCCTGCTCTACGAGATTTCGATCCTCTTCGCGCTCTGGGTGGTGCCGAAGCCGCTGGAGGACACCAAGTGAGCCCCGTCGCCCCGGGCCTTCACGGCCGATCGTGACCCTCCCCGTCATGATCTGAGGCGGCCGGCCGGACAGGGCTGGCCAGGGTCTTACATTGACGGGCTGCCGAAGCTGCCATAACGGCGCAGCCCTCTGGATCGGTGACCGAACATGCATGACATCCGAGTGGTCCGCGCCGATGCGGCCGGTTTCGACGCGGCCATGGCGCGACGCGGGGTGGAGCCCCAGGCGGCCGGAATCCTGGCGCTGGACGAGGCACGGCGCGCCGCCATCGCCCTGACCGAGGGCGCCCAGGCCCGGCGCAATGCCCTTTCCCGCGAGATCGGCGCCGCCATGAAGCGCGGCGACAGGGACGAGGCGGAGCGCCTCAAGGCGGAGGTGGCCGCGGCGGTGGCCGCCGCCGAGGGGGCCGAGGTCGAGGCCAAGGAGGCCGCGGTCGCCGAGGCGCTCTCCGTCCTGCCCAACCTCCTCGACCCCGAGGTGCCGGAGGGCCGCGACGAGAACGACAACGTGGTCGTCCGCCAGCATGGCGAGCCCGCCCGCCCGAACTTCGAGGCCAAGCAGCATTTCGAGCTGGGCGAGGCGCTCGGCCTCATGGACTTCGCCGCCGCGACCAAGATTTCCGGCAGCCGCTTCGTGGTGCTGAAGGGCGCACTGGCGCGGCTGGAGCGGGCGCTCGGACAATGGATGCTGACGCTGCACACGGATCAGCACGGCTACAGCGAGACCTCGGTCCCCAACCTTGTGAACGCGGCCACCATGTTCGGCACCGGCCAGCTCCCGAAGTTCGAGGAGGACCTCTTCAAGACGACGGACGGCCGCTACCTGATCCCGACCGCCGAGGTGCCGCTGACCAACCTCGCCCGCGACGAGATTCTGGCCGAGGCGGTCCTGCCGCTGCGCTTCACCGCGCTCTCGCCGAGCTTCCGCAGCGAGGCCGGCAGCGCGGGCCGCGACACGCGCGGCATGCTGCGGCAGCACCAGTTCAGCAAGGTGGAGCTGGTCTCGATCACGAGGCCCGAGGAGAGCGACGCCGAGCACGAGCGCATGACGGAATGCGCCGAGGCCGTGCTGACCGCGCTCGGCCTGACCTGGCGCCGCGTCTTCCTCTGCGCGGGGGATACGGGCTTCTCGGCCGCGCGCACCTACGACCTGGAGGTCTGGCTGCCCGGCCAGCAGGCCTGGCGCGAGATTTCCTCCTGCTCCAACTGCCGCGAATTCCAGGCGCGGCGGATGAAGGCGCGCTATCGCCGCGGCAAGGACAATGTGCTGGTCCACACGCTGAACGGCTCGGGCGTGGCCGTGGGCCGCGCGCTCATCGCGGTCATGGAGACGCATCAGCAGGAGGATGGCGGCATCCTCGTGCCCGAGGTGCTGCGGCCCTGGATGGGGATGGAGCGGATTCCCGCCCGGATGTAGCGGCGCCTCGCCTGCCGGGGCGGGCTGACTTCCTTCCCCGGCGTGCCTAGGATGGATCGTAAATCAAGCGGAACGTCCCGTGAGCACCCATCAGCCCGCCCTCCAGGCCCCGGCCTCCCCCTTGGCCCAGCCCAGCGGCACCACCTTCGCGGTCATCCTCTCGCTCAGCTTCTGCCACCTGCTGAACGACATGATGCAGTCGCTGGTGCCGGCCCTCTACCCGATCCTGAAGGAGTCCTACGCGCTGGACTTCGCCCAGATCGGGCTGATCACGCTCGCCTTCCAGGTCACCGCTTCGCTGCTCCAGCCGCTGGTCGGCATCTACACCGACAAGCGGCCCATGCCCTATTCGCTGCCGATCGGCATGAGCTCGACCCTGGTCGGCCTGCTGCTGATGGCGCATGCGAATTCCTACACGGTGATCCTGCTGGCGGCGGCGCTGATCGGCGTGGGCTCCTCGGTCTTTCATCCGGAGGCGTCGCGCGTCGCGCGGCTGGCCTCGGGCGGCCGCTACGGGCTGGCGCAGTCGCTGTTCCAGGTGGGCGGCAACACCGGCTCGGCGATCGGGCCGCTGCTGGCCGCCTTCGTGGTGGTGCCGCATGGACAGGCGAGCCTCGTCTGGTTCTCGGCCGCGGCCCTCCTCGGCATGCTGATCCTGCTGCAGGTGGGGCACTGGTACGCCCGCAACCGGGTGGCGCGCGCCCCGGCGCGCAAGGCGGGCGCGGCCGCGGGGCACGGGCTCTCGCGCGGGCAGGTGGCGCTGGCGGTCCTGGTGCTGATCGCGCTGCTCTTCTCGAAGAACGTCTATACGGCCAGCCTCAGCTCCTATTTCACCTTCTACCTGATCGAGCGCTTCGAGGTCTCCGTGCAGGCCGCGCAGGTCATCCTCTTCGTCTTCCTCGGCTCGCTGGCCGTGGGCCTCATGATTGGCGGCATCCTGGGCGACCGGGTGGGCCGGCTGCCCATCATCTGGTTCTCCATCCTGGGCGCGCTGCCCTTCACCCTGGCGCTGCCCTTCGCGAACCTGTTCTGGACGGTGGTCCTGGCGGTGACGATCGGGCTCGTCATGTCCTCGGCCTTCGCGGCGATCCTGGTCTATGCGCAGGAGCTGCTGCCGGGGCGGGTGGGCCTCGTGGCCGGCATGTTCTTCGGCCTCTCCTTCGGCCTGGGCGGCCTCGGCGCGGCGGCGCTGGGCGAGCTGGCGGACCGGACCAGCATCTCCACCGTCTACATGGTCTGTGCCTTCCTCCCCTTGCTCGGGCTGCTGACGGTGTTCCTGCCGAAGCTGTCCGAGCGGTAGGGGGACATCCGGGCCAGGCCCGCGCCCTCGTGATTTGATTGTTCCGCCGCCTCCTCGCCTGATAGGCTCGGGAACAAGCCTCGGCATCGGATCCGGGCAGCCGCGCCGCGAGGGCGCGCGCAGGGAACAGGAGGGACGGATGGCGAAGCTCAACGTCAATGGACAGGTCGTCGAGGTCCAGGCCGAGGACGACACGCCGCTGCTCTGGGCGCTGCGCGAGCAGCTCGGCCTGACCGGGACCAAATACGGCTGCGGCATCGCGCAATGCGGCGCCTGCACCGTGCATGTGGACGGCGTCGCCGCGCGCGCCTGCGCCATGCCAGTCTCGGCCTTCGACGAGACCCAGAGGATCGTCACCATCGAGGGGCTCTCGCCGGACGCCAGCCATCCGATCCAGCAGGCCTGGCTCGCGCTCGACGTGCCGCAATGCGGCTTCTGCCAGCCGGGGATGATCATGGCCGCCGCCGCGCTGCTCGCCGCGACGCCGCGCCCGACCGAGGCGCAGATCCGCGAGGAGGTCACGAACATCTGCCGCTGCGGCACCTTCAACCGGGTCATCGCGGGCATCCAGCGCGCGGCCGGCCCGGCCACGGCCGGTTGAGGGAGGAAGCCATGAACGCCATCAGCCGGCCCGGGAACCCCAGCCGCCGCCACCTCCTCGCCAGCGCCTCCGCGGCGCTCGGCGCCTTCACCCTCGGCTTCCGCATCCCGCTGCCGGGCGAGGCCGCGGCCCAGACGGGCGCCCCGGCTTCCGCTCCGGCCGCCGCGCCGACCTCGGCCGAAGTGAATGCCTGGGTCGTGGTGAAGCCCGACGACACGATCGTGATCCGCATCGCCCGCTCCGAGATGGGGCAGGGGACGCTCACCGGCCTCGCCCAGCTCGTGGCCGAGGAGCTGGAATGCGACTGGGCCAAGGTCACCACCGAATACCCGACGCCGGGCCAGAACCTCGCGCGCGGCCGGGTCTGGGGCAACATGTCCACCGGCGGCAGCCGCGGCATCCGCGAGAGCCAGGACTATGTCCGCAAGGGCGGCGCGGCCGCGCGCATGATGCTCGTGCAGGCGGCGGCGAACGCGTGGTCCGTGCCGGCCGGAGAGTGCCGGGCGGCGGCCAGCATCGTCACCCACATGCCCAGCGGCCGGACCACCACCTTCGGCCGCGTGGCCGAGGCGGCCGGACGGCTGCCGGTGCCCACCGACGTCCCGCTGAAGAACCCGGCGGACTGGAAAGTCGCCGGCCAGCCGGTCCTGCGGCTCGACACCGCGGCCAAGCTCAACGGCAGCCAGGTCTACGGAATGGACCTGCAATTGCCGGGCATGCTGAACGCCGCGATCCATGCCTGCCCGGTCTTCGGCGGCAAGGTGCGCAGCGTGGATTCCGCCGCCGCCGAGGCCATGCCCGGCGTGAAGCGCGTGCTGCGCGTGGGGGACAATGCCGTCGCCGTCGTGGCCGACACCTGGTGGCGGGCCAAGACGGCGCTCGACGCGGTCAACATCACCTGGGACGAGGGCGAGCACGCCGCCGCCTCCTCCGCCGGCTTCGCGGAGGTGCTGAGATCGGCGCTGGATGCGCCCCAGGCGGCCGTGGGCAACCGGGCGGGGGATGCGGCAGCCGCCATCGCCGCGGCCCCCCGCAAGGTCGAGGCCGTCTATTCCTACCCGCACCAGAACCACGCCTGCATGGAGGTGATGAACGCCACCGCCGTCTGGACGCCCGAGCGCTGCGAGGTCTGGACGCCCACCCAGAACGGCGAGGCGGCGCATGCCGTCGCCGCCGAGGCCTCCGGCCTGCCGCCCGCGCGCTGCGAGGTCCACAAGTTCCACCTTGGCGGCGGCTTCGGCCGGCGCGCCGCCGTGCATGACTGGGTGCGCCAGGCGGTGGAGATCGCGAAGCAGATGCCCGGCACGCCGGTGAAGCTCGTCTGGACGCGCGAGGAGGACATGCTGCAGGGCCGGTTCCACCCGATCACCATGTGCAGGATGACGGCGGGGCTGGGTGCGCAGGGCAACCTGGCCGGGCTTCACATGCGCCTCGCCGGCCAGTCGATCATCGCCGGCATGTTCCCGCAGAACATCCGCGACGGCCGCGATCCGCTGGTCTTCCAGGGGCTGAACGCCAGCAGCAACGAGGCCGATATCGGCTACACCATCCCGAATCTGCTGATCGACCACGCCATGCGCAACCCGCATGTGCCGCCGGGCTTCTGGCGCGGGGTGAACCTGAACCAGAACACGATCTATCTCGAGTGCTTCCTGGACGAGCTGGCCCATGCCGCGGGGAAGGATCCGCTGGAGTTCCGCCGGGCCCTGATGGCGAACCATCCGAAGCACCTGGCCGTGCTCAATGCCGTCGCCGAGCGCGCGGGCTGGGGCACGCCGGCGGCGCCGGTGGACGGGCAGCCGGTCTTCCGCGGCCTGTCGCAGACCCATGGCTTCGGCAGCTACGTCGCGGCCTGCGCCGAGGTCTCGGTGAGCGAGGCGGGGGTGCTGAAGATCCACCGCATCGTCGCGGCCACCGACCCCGGCCATGCCGTAAACCCGCAGCAGATCGCGGCGCAGGTGGAGGGCTCGTTCGTCTATGGGCTTTCGGCCGCGCTCTACGGCGAGTGCACGGTGAAGGACGGCCGCATCGAGCAGACCAACTTCGACAGCTACCAGGTGCTGCGGATGGACGAGATGCCGAAGGTCGAGACCATCGTCCTGCCGACCGGCGGCTTCTGGGGCGGGGTGGGCGAGCCGACCATCGCGGTGGCCGCGCCGGCCGTGCTCAACGCGATCTTCGCGGCGACCGGCAAGCGCGTGCGCGACCTGCCGCTGAAGAATACGAGCCTGCGCCGGACGTGACGGCGATGGCGCCGCGCCTGGCGCTGTCGCTGCTGCTGCAGGCCATGCCGGCCTTCGCCGGGGAGGCCCCGCCGGGCGCCTCCTCCTGCCTCGGCTGCCATTCGCCGGCCCGGGCCGATGGGGCGATCCCCTCGCTGCGCGGGCGTGATCCGGCGGAGGTCGCGGCGCTGCTGCGCGCCTATCGCGACGGCACGGCGCCCGCGACGGTGATGGACCGCCTCGCGCGGGGCTTCAGCGAGGCCGAGAGCCGCGCCATCGCCGCCTGGGTGGTGCGGTGAGGGTCGCGCGGCGCGCGCTGGCGGGGCTGTTCGCGGCGCCCGCTCTGGCGCAGGCGGCCCCGGTCGTCGTGGTGGTCGGCGGCGGCTTCGGCGGGGCGAGCTGCGCGCGGGCGCTGCGGCGGAACGGCCTCGCGGTCACGCTGGTCGAGCCGCATGCCACCTACACGGCCTGCCCCTTCAGCAACACCGTCATCGCCGGGCTGCGGCCCATGGAGCGCCAGCGCTTCGGCTACGGGGCGCTGCGCGATCAGGGCATCGGCGTCGCGCATCAGGCCGCCACGGGCGTCGACGCCACCGCGCGCCGCGTGACGCTGGCCGATGGAAGCGTGCTGCCCTACGACCGCCTGGTCCTCTCGCCCGGCATCGCGCTGCGCTTCGACGCGCTCGCCGGCTATGACGAGGCCGCGGCCGAGGTGATGCCGCATGCCTGGCACGCTGGCGCCCAGACCGAATTGCTGCGCGCGCGGCTGGAGGCGATGGAGGATGGCGGCACCGTCGTCCTGACCGTGCCCGCGAATCCCTATCGCTGCCCGCCCGGCCCCTATGAGCGCGCCAGCCTGGTCGCGCATTACCTCCGGACGCGGAAGCCGCGCTCCAAGCTGCTGGTGCTCGACGCCAAGGACGCCTTCTCCAAGCAGCGGCTCTTCGAGGCGGCCTGGGCCGCGCTCTACCCCGGGCTGCTGGAATACGTGCCGCTCTCGGGCGGCGGCCGCGTGACGGGCGTGAACCTCGCCGCGCGCGAGGTCGTGACGGAATTCGGCAACCATGCGGGCGACGTGGTGAACGTGATCCCGCCGCAGCGCGCCGGCGACATCGCCCGGATCGCGGGGACGGCCGACCGTTCCGGCTGGTGCCCGGTGGACCCGGCCAGCTTCGAATCCCGGCTGGTGCCGAATGTCCATGTGATCGGCGACGCCTGCATCGCCGGGGCCATGCCGAAATCGGCCTTCGCCGCGAATGCCCAGGCGCGGGTCTGCGCCGATGCCATCACCCGCCTGCTGCGCGGCGCGCCGGTGCCCGAGCCACGCCTGCTCAACACCTGCTACAGCCTCGTCGGCCCCGGCTACGGCATCTCCGTGGCCGGGGTGTACCGGGCGGTCGAGGGCGTGCTGGCCGATAGCCCCGGCGCCGGCGGCATCAGCCCTCTCGACGCGCCGCCCGCCTTCCGCGAGGCCGAGGCTCTCTACGCGGAGGACTGGTTCGCGACGATCACCGCCGATGCCTTCGGCTAGGTCTCTCGCCGTGCTGCTGGCGGCGGCCTTTCCGGCCGTGGCGCAGGAGGCCGCTCCGCTCACGGCACAGCCGGGCGACCCGGCGCGCGGCCGCGCCATCGTCGCCGACCGGCAGCGCGGGTTGTGCCTGCTGTGCCACCCCGCGCCCATGCCGGAGGAGCGGTTCCAGGGGAACCTGGCCCCCGACCTCGCCGGCGCCGGCAGCCGATGGACGGAGGGACAGCTCCGCCTCCGCCTCATGGACAGCCGCCGCTTGAATCCGGACAGCATCATGCCCTCCTACCACCGCAGCGAAGGGCTGCACCGGGTCGCCCCCGCTTTCCAGGGACGCACGGTCCTGGGCGCGCAGGAGATCGAGGACGTGGTGGCCTATCTGACGACCCTGCGCGAGGAGCCGCCGCGATGATCGCGCCCCGCCGCCTGCTGCTCGCCGCCCCCGCGCTGCTGCTCCTGCCGCGCGGCGCCGACGCCTCGGCCGAGGCGATGGCCGAGGCCGTGCGCGGCTTCACGGATGGCGCCGAGGTCCGGCCCGGCCGGGTGGCGATGGACATCTCGCCGCTCGTCGAGAACGGCAACGCCGTGCCGCTCTCGGTCATCGTGGACAGCCCGATGACCGAGGCGGACCATGTCCGCGCCATCGCGGTCTTCAACGAGCGCAACCCGCAGCCGCATGTCATCACGGTGCGCCTCGGCCCTCGCTCCGGCCGCGCGATCCTGGCCACGCATATCCGCCTCGCCACCTCGCAGAACCTGCTGGCCGTGGCGCAGCTCTCGGACGGCAGCTTCTGGTCGGATCGCGCGCAGGTGGTCGTCACCCTCGCGGCCTGCGTGGAGGGCTGAGCCATGGCGCGCGTCCTGCTCAACATCCCCCGCAGCGCCCGGCCCGGCGAGGTCGTCACCATCCGCACGCTCATCCAGCACGGCATGGAGACGGGCTACCGTCCCGGCGCCGACGGCGAGGTGCTGCCGCGCGACATCCTCCGCCGCTTCACCGCCACTTACGACGGCGCCGAGGTCTTCGCCGCCGAGCTCTCGCCCGCCATCGCCGCCAATCCCTTCCTGTCCTTCGCCCTCGTCGCGACGCGCACCGCACCGCTGGTGCTGCGCTGGCAGGGCGACAACGGCTTCGACCAGACCGAGACGCGCGAGATCACGGTGGCGCCGTGAGGCGCGCGCTGGCGCTGCTGGCCGCGCTCGCCTTGCCCGCCGCCGCGCAGGAGCGGCGCTCCGGCTTCGAGGAGATGTCGCGCGAAAGCCAGGCCATGCAGCGGGACGACACCGCCAATCCCGGCATGCTCTGGGTGCTGGAGGGCGAGGCGCTGTGGAACCGGCCGGACGGCGCGTCCGGGCGATCCTGCGCCAGCTGCCACGGGAAGGCCGAGGTCAGCATGCGCGGCGTCGCCGCCCGTTACCCGGCCTGGGACGAGGCCAGCGGCGCGCCGATCGACCTGGCTGGCCGCATCCGGCAGAGCCGCGAGTCCCGCCAGGGCGCCCCGGCCCTGGCGCGCGAGAGCGAGGGCCTGCTGGCGCTCGCGGCCTATGTCGCGCACCAGTCGCGCGGCGAGCCGATCCGCCCGCCGGACGATGCGCGGCTGGACTCGGCCCGCGCGCGGGGGCGGGCGCTCTATGCGGAGCGGCGCGGCCAGCTCGACCTCTCCTGCGCGCAGTGCCACGACGACAACGCCGGCCGCCGGCTGGCCGGCAGCGTGATCCCGCAGGGCCACCCGACCGGATACCCGCTCTACCGGCTCGAATGGCAGTCGCTGGGCTCGCTGCAGCGGCGGCTGCGCGGCTGCATGACGGGCGCGCGCGCCGAGCCCTATGCCTATGGCGCGGCGGAATATGTGGAGATCGAGCTGTATCTGGCGCAGCGGGCCGCGGGCATGGCGGTCGAGACGCCGGCGGTGCGGCCGTGAAGCGGAAGCACCAGGGCCGCCGGGCGCCGTCGTCGTTCTATACCGGAAGCCTGAGCCGCGCCCGCAGACCGCCCATCGGGCTCTGCTCCAGCAGGATGTCGCCGCCATGCGCGCGCACGATGTCGCGCGCGATGGCCAGCCCCAGCCCGGTCCCCGTGGCCGAGCCGCTGCTGAAGGGCCGGAAGGCGTCCGCGCGCTCGCCGGCGGGGATGCCGGGGCCGTCGTCGTCCACGGTCAGCTCCGCCCAGCTCCGGCCGGAATCCTGCAGCGGGGTCACGCCGATGGCGATGCGGCGGGCATGCCGCCGGGCATTGTCCAGCAGGTTGCCCAGCGCGCGCTTCAGCGCATCGGCCCGCAGCGGCAGCACGAGCGTCTCGGGCGCCTCGACCTCCACCGCCGCGCCGCTGCGGCGGGCCTTGGCGGCGA
Source organism: Roseococcus sp. SYP-B2431 (assembly GCF_004336745.1). Classification (GTDB taxonomy): domain Bacteria; phylum Pseudomonadota; class Alphaproteobacteria; order Acetobacterales; family Acetobacteraceae; genus Roseococcus. The sequence goes on along the minus strand of NZ_SJXD01000026.1, from coordinate 421,543 downwards.
TGTCCTCCACGAGGTCCACGAGGTCGGAGGGGCGCGGGGCCTCGGTGCGCTCGCCGCGCGCGAAGGCGAGGTAGCTCTCCACCATCCGCTCCATCTCCTCGAGGTCCTGGTTGAGGGCGGCCACGTCCTCCTCCGTCTCGGGGGTGCGCGGGAACATGGCCAGCGCCAGCCGCATGCGGGTGAGCGGCGTGCGCAGGTCGTGGCTGATGCCGGCCAGCATCTCGGTGCGCTGGTTCACGAAGCGCAGGATGCGCTCCTGCATGGCGTTGAAGGCCAGCGCCGCCTGCCGCACCTCGCGCGCGCCCTCGGGCTTCATGGGCCCGGCCTCGCGGCCGAGGCCGAAGGATTCCGCGGCCTCGCCCAGCCGGCGGATGGCGCGCACCTGGTTCTTCATGAAGAGCACCGCGATGCCGGCCAGCAGCATCGCCGAGCCCACCAGCCAGAGCACGAAGACGTAGAGCGTGGTGCTGAAGAGCCGCTTGCGCGGCGCCTCGACGCTGAGGATTCCGGTGGCGGTCTGCACGCGGATGACGAGGGATTGCGGATCGCTCTGCCAGTCGGCATCGAAAGCGAAGGTCATGCGCTCGCGCAGCGCGCTGTTGAGGTCCTGCTCCAGCGGCAGGAACGGGTTCCAGGCCGGGCGCGTCGGCGGGACGCCGAGCGCGGCCCCCGGCTCGAAGCCGAGCGAGAGGCCGAGGCGCCAGTTGCCCTCGCGCAGCATCTCCGGGCGCATGGCCTCCGGCAGGTTGTCCACGAGGCTCGCGACGAAGGCGACATCGCCGGCCAGGCCCGAGGTGAGGCGGCGCGAGATGACGTCGAGATGCCCGCCGTAGAAGAGCTGCAGCGCCACCCCCTGCACCACCACGAGCGGCAGCAGCATGATCAGCAGCGTCCGCGCCAGCAGCCCGCGCGGCAGCAGCATGCCGAGCTGGCGGGAGATGGACTTGTCGGGGCGCTTCAAGGAGGGGATCTCACGGCGGTTCTTCTTAGGGTCCGGGCCTCAGCACGTAGCCCTTGTGGCGGATGGTGTGCAGGAAGCGCGGCTCGCGCGGGTCGGCCTCGATCTTGCGGCGCAGGCGGGTGACCTGCACGTCCACGCTGCGCTCGCCCGCATCGGGCGTGCCCAGGGCGACGGCGATGTCCTCGCGCGAGAGCACCTCGCCGGCGCGGCGGGCCAGCGCGGTGAGCAGCGCGGCCTCGCCGCCGGTGAGGCGCTGCGTCCCCTCCGGGCTGCGCAGCTCGCAGCGCTCGGCGTCGAACCAGCGGGGGCCGAGCTGGATGGGGCCGGACGGCATGGGGGCGGCCGATGCGGCGGGTGCGGCGCGCCGCAGGATGGTGCGGATGCGCAGCGCCAGCTCGCGCGGGTCGAAGGGCTTGGCGAGGTAGTCGTCCGCGCCGTGCTCGAAGCCGGCCACGCGGTCGTCCGGGTCGCCGCGGGCGGTGAGCATGAGGATGGGCGTGTCGTGCCCGTCCCGGCGCAGGCCCTCGGCGAGCTCCAGGCCGGTCTCGCCGGGCATCATCACGTCGAGCACCAGCAGGTCGAAGGCCATGGCGCCGATGGCCGCCCGTGCCTCGCCCGCATCGCCGGCCACCGCCACGCGGTGCCCCTGCTCGGCCAGGAAGCGCTGGAGCAGGGCGCGCAGGCGCGCGTCGTCGTCGACGACCAGGATATCGGCGGTGGGGTCGGCCATGGGCGGCTCTCCGATCAGGCCCCGCCGGCGCTGGCCGGGCGGTTGGCCGGGTTGGGCGAGAAGGGGGGCGTCGAGCGGCCGGGCGCGGCGGACTTCTCCAGCGCCTCGAACTGGGCGCGGGCCTCGGGGCCCATCAGCCCGCGCATGACCTGCCGGAAGCCCTCCACCGCCTGCGGCCCCGCCTCGCGATAGGCCCGCAGCACCCATTCGCGCTGGGCGGCGAAGAGGCGGCGCTCCAGCGCCTCGCCCTGCTCCGTGAGGGTGAGCAGCCGCTGCCGCTTGTCCTTGAGGCCGGGCGCCTGGCGCACGTAGCCCTCCTCGATGAGCGGCTGCAGCACGCGGCCGAGCGACTGCTTGGTGATGTCCAGGATGGCCAGCAGCTCGCCCACCTTGATGCCGGGCGCGCGGCCGACGAAGTGCAGCACGCGGTGATGCGCGCGGCCCATCTCCATGGTGGCGAGGATCCGGTCGGGGCCGGCGGTGAAGTCCCGATAGCCGAAGTAGAGCAGGTCCTGCGCGAGGCGCAGCTCCTCCTCGCGCAGGAAGAGCAGGTTGCGCGCGGCGCCGGCCCCGCGCGGGGGCTCCCGCTTCAGGAATTCCGGCTTCAGGGGTTCCGGCCGTTCGGCCATGGTGGCGACGCTCCCATTTTCCGTCAGCTTCGTCGGCATCTTCGATCCGGTCGTTCCAAGTCCCTGGGCGATTCGGGCGGCCCGCTCCCTGGCCCATGATTAGCTCCGTCGGCCTCCCAGCGCGAGCGCGGCGGCGAGGCCCGTCGCGAAAGGCTCGCCGCATGACGTGGAGCGCTTGACGCCGGGCGCGTCCGCGGGGGATTCCTGGTTCTCCGCCGGGATCGGGAGCTGGATGCGACTGCTGGGTTTCTTCCGACGCCTCAGGGTCCGCCGGGCGGCGATGACGGCGCTGCATGCCGGCAATGGCGCGCGCGACGCGAGGGACTGGCAGGCCGCCGCGGCCGGCTATCGGCGCTATCTCGGCCTGCGGCCGGGCGATGGCGGCGTCTGGGTCCAGCTGGGCCACGCGCTCAAGGAATCGGGCGACCTGCCGGCGGCGGAGAGCGCCTATCGCCGCGGTGTGGAGCTGGCGCCGGAGAATCACGACGCACACCTCCAGCTCGGCCATGCGCTGAAGATGCAGGGCCGGGTCGCCGAGGCGCGCGCGGCCTATGCGCGCTCGGACGAGCTCGCGCCGATCAACCATGCGGCGGAGGAGCTGGCCGCGCTCGCCGGCGCCCCGATGCCGCCCCGGCGCCCGGCCGGCGCGCCCCGGCCCTTGGGGACGGCCCGCGAGCGCGAGAACGCCGCGCGCGTGGCGGAGGCCCGCATCGACCTCGCCCGGTCGCCGGGGGATCCGGCGCCGCATCGCGCGCTCTCCGCGGCGCTGCTGCGCGCGGGCGACCGCGAGGGGGCGATCGCCGCGGCCCGGGACGCCTTCGCCCTCGCGCCCGACCGCCGCAACTGGCAGGCGGTGCGCCGCGCGGGCGGGCTGCCGGCAGAAGGCGGGGCCGACGGATCGGACGCGCCGCATCTCTACGACATCACCGATCTGCTGAACCTCGTGCGCGACACCGGGCGGGCGACGGGAATCCAGCGCGTCCAGCTGGGCCTGGCGCAGGGCATCCTGCGCGATCCGGAGGCTTCGGCGGCGGCGCGCTTCGTCTTCCTCGCCGAGCGCTTCGGTCCGCTCTGGACCCTGGCCCGCGAGGATCTGGAGGCGATCATCGCCTATTGCCTGGACGAGCCGCATGACCTGGACCGCGCCGCCGCGCTGGCGAACGGCGCGATGGACCGCGCGCGGCCGACGGGCCTGGGCGCCGCGCGTCTCTTCTTCATCATGGGCGCCTTCTGGTTCTGGGCCGGCGCGCCGGCGGCCCTGGCCCGGCTGCGCGCGGCGGGGCTGCGCATCGGCGTGCTGGTCTACGACCTCATCCCGGTCACGCATCCGGAGCATACGAGCGAGGGCACCGTGGCCGGCTTCCGCCAGGGGCTGCGGGAGGGCGCGCAGTTCTGGGACTTCGCGCTCACCATTTCGGAATACACGGCGGGCGAGCTCCGCAAGCGGCTCGCGGCGCTGGAGGCGCCCGCCATCCCGGTGCGGCCCATGCCGCTGGCGCATCGCTTCAACGAAGCCGAGCCGGGCGACGCCTTTCCGGAGGCCGCGGCCGACCTGCGCGGGCAGGACTACATCCTCTGCGTCGGCACCATCGAATCCCGGAAGAACCACGCGGCGCTCTTCCAGGCCTGGCAGCTCCTGATCCGCGAGGGCGTCGAGCCGCCGCCGCTGGTGCTGGTCGGCCGCCCCGGCTGGCGCGTGGCCGACCTGATGGCGCAGCTGGAATCGACGCATTACCTCGATGGCCGCATCCGCCTGCTGCACGGCATCTCGGACCCCGAGCTGGAGGGGCTGTATCGCGGCTGCCTCTTCACCGTCTTCCCCTCCTTCACCGAAGGCTGGGGCCTGCCCGTGGGCGAATCTTTGGCGCTCGGAAAGCTCTGCCTCGCGGCGATGGAGGGTGCCACGCCGGAGGCGGGCGGCGGCTTCGCCGAGCCGATCGACGCCTTCAGCCCGCGCGACATCGCCGCCCGCATCCGCCACTTCCTCGACGACCGTCCGGCGCTCGCCGCCGCCGAGCAACGACTGCGCGACGGGTTCCGCCCGCGCGGCTGGCCGGAGGTGACGCGCCATTTCCTCGCCGAGGTCGCGGAGGGGATGGCCCGGCCCGCGCTGCAACGGCCGGCGCCCATGCCGCCGCGCCTGGTCGCGGGCGAGACCGTCTCCTTCGCCGCCACCAGCGAGGGCTGGCCGGAATCGAGCCTGGCGCTCGGCGCGGGCTTCGAGCCGCCGGAGGAGATCGGCTCCTGGCTCCTCGGCCCCTCCGGCACGGTGCATCTCGATGTCGCTGCCCCCGCCCGGCTCTGGCTGCGGCTCGCCGCGGCGCCCTGGGCCGAGGACAACCGGGCGGGCGTCGCGCTGGGCGACGGGCCGCTCCGCTGGACGAGCCTGGTCCCAGGCGGTGACGCCCTGACCGCGATCGACGTTCCGGCGGGAAGCGTGACCCTCCGCCTCGTGGTGGACGGCCCGCTGGACGCGCCGCCGCAAGGCGAGACGCGCCCCATCCGCGTCGGCCTGCGCGCGATCACCGTGGCCGCGCCCGTCGAGGCGGCGCTGACGCCGGGCCGTCCGGTGGTCTTCGGCCCCGGCGCGCCGGACCTCGCCTGGACCGGCCTGCTCGCCGAGGGCTGGGATCTCGCCGCGAGCCCCGAGGGCGTGGAGGCCCTGTCGCCGCGCGCCGTGATCCGGCTCCGGGTTCCGCCCGAGGAGGGAGAGCTGCGCGTCCTGCTGCATCTCGCGATCCGCCCCGGCTATCACGCCAAGCTGCGCCATACCGGCGGGACGCAGGACCTTCCGGAGGCGGGCGGCCCCCTGCTCCTGCCGCTCTCGCTCGCGGCGGACGCCGAGGGGACGGCCGAGATCGTGCTGGAGATGGAGGACGGCAGCGTCCCGCCGCTGCGCCTCTCCGCCCTGCGCTGGGCCGCCGCCGGCGACACGGCGGGCCGTCTCGCCATGGTCGAGGCGCTGGTCCTGCCCGAGGCCGGGCTTGCGGTGCCGGCCGCCGATCGCCTGCTCGCCATCGAGGCGCGGCTGCGCGCGGACGGCACGGCCTCGGCCGCGCCCGTGCCCGGCGGCGAGGCGGGACGCGCCGCGCTGCGCCTCGCCGCCCGCAGGGGCTAGGGAGTCCCTCGATGCGGCTGCTGCTCGACCTCCAGGGCGTGCAGGGCGCGGCTCGGCATGCCGGGCTCGGCCGCTATTCGCTGGAGCTGGCGCGGGCGCTGATCCGGGGACGGGGCGCGCATGAGGTGCAGGTCCTGGTGAACACGCGCCTCGCCGAGCCGGCGGCAAGGCTGGCCGAGGAGTTCGCGCCGGTCCTGGGCCACCACGCCATCCGCCGCTGGCAGGCGCCCGAGGGTTCCGCGGCCGGCTCGAACCCCCAGGCGCCGCGGCGGCTTCTGGCCGAGCAGATCCGCGCCCAGGCCATCGCCGACGCGGCGCCCGACATCCTGCATCTCGGCAGCGTCTTCGAGGGCTGGCGGCATGACGTCGTCACGACCTGGCCCGCCGGGCTGGAGCGCCCCGCCATCGCCGCCACCGTGCACGACCTGATCCCGCTGACGCTGCGCGAGACCTATCTCGACGGGGCCTGGCGGGAGGCCGGGCTGGCGCCCTGGTACGCGCGCTGCCTGGACGAGGTGGCCGCCTGCGCGCCGCTGCTCGCCAATTCCGAGGCGACGCGCGACGAGCTGCTGCGCCATCTTCGCCTGCCGCCGGAGCGGGTGGTGACGATCGGCGGCGGCGTCTCGCCCGCCTTCGCGCCGCCACGGCTGGAGGCCGGCGCACGGGACGCCCTGCTGGCCCGCTACGGGCTGCGCGAGGGTTTTCTGCTCTATCTCGGTGCGGGCGACCTGCGGAAGAACGAGGGCGTGCTGCTCCAGGCCTTCGCTCGACTGCCGGCGGCGCTGCGCGCGGCGCATCCGCTGGCCATCGGCCATGTGAATCCGCCGCATCTGCGGGCGCAGGCCCGGGCGGCCGGGCTGACGGAGTCCGAGCTGATCGCGCTGCCCTTCGTGGAGGAGGCGGACCTGCCGGGCCTCTACGGGGCGACGGCGCTCTTCGCCATGCCCTCGCTGGCCGAGGGGTTCGGGCTGCCCCTGCTGGAGGCCATGGCCTGCGGCGCGCCCTGCATCGCCAGCGACACCTCCGCCATGCCCGAGGTGCTGGGCCGTGCCGATGCGCTGTTCGATCCGCGCGATCCGGCCGCGCTGGCCGCGCTGCTGGAGCGGCTGCTGGCTGCGCCGGAGCTGCGCGCCGACCTTGCCGCCTATGGTCCCCGCCGCGCGCGGGAATTCAGCTGGGACAAGGTCGCGTCGCGCGCCTGGGCCGCGCTGGAGGGCGCGCGTGCCGTCCGTCGCCCAGGCCGCCCGCCGCGGAGAAGAACGCTCGCGATCGTCGCGCCGCTGCCGCCGGCCGCCAGCGGCATCGCCGACTACACGGCCGAGCTGGCGCCCGCGCTGGCCGCGCATTACGCCGTCACCCTGGTCGGCGCCGCGCCGGCCCAGGGCGCGCTGGCCGGCCGCCTGCCCTGGATGAGCGAGGGCGATTTCGCGCGCGAGGGCGGCCGCTTCGACCGCGTGCTCTACCAGATCGGTAACAACCCGATGCATGCGGCGGCGCTCACGAAGCTGCTGCCGCGCTTCCCCGGCGTCGTGACGCTGCATGATTCCGCCATCACCGACCTCCGCAACTGGATCGACGGCAGCGCCGCAGCGCCGGAGCCGCGCATCCTGCGGCTGGTCCGGGAGGAGGGCTATCCCGCCCTCGTCACCTCGCGCGAACTCGCCGGCAGCGCCGGTCTGCTGGCCGATGCGCTCGGCGTGGTCCTGCATTCGGGCCATGCCCGCTGGCTGCTGGAGGCCGAGTACGGCCGGGCCGCGCTGCGCCACGTCGCCGTGCTGCCGCATCTGCGCCAGCCGCCCGTCCTGCCCGGTCGCGCGGCCGCGCGGGCGGCGCTGGGCCTGCCGGAGGGGGCCTTCGTGCTCGCCTCCTTCGGACTGATGACGCCGAAGAAGCTGCCGGAACGCATCCTCTCCGGCTTCGCCGCGCTGGCCCGGCGCGACGCCGCGGCGCGGCTGGTCTTCGTGGGCGGATCGGAGGAGGGCGCCGGCCCGGCCGTGCTTGAGGAGGCCGGGCGGCTTGGCCTCGCCTCCCGCGTCACGGTCACCGGGCGCGTCGTGGTGGAGGACTACCGGCGCTGGCTCGCCGCCTGCGACATGGCCGTGCAGCTGCGCCGTGGCAGTCGGGGCGAAAGTTCGGGCGCGGTGAAGGACGTGCTGATGGCCGGCCTGCCGCTGGTCGCGAACCGCCACGGCTCGCTGTCGGAGCTGGAGGAATCAGGGGCTCGCCTCATCCCGGAGGAGGCGGAGCTTCCCGACCTTGCGGAGGCGCTCGGCGAGATCCGGGCCGATGCCGCCAAGCGCGAGGCCATGGGCCGCGCCGCCCGCGCCTGGGCCCTGCGCGAGCTGGATCCCGCGTGCATCGCCAGCGCCTATGCCGCCGTAATCGAGCGGGCCCATGAGCAGGGGCCGCAATCGGGGATGGCGGCGGTGCTGGCGGCCAGCGCCGGCCTGCCGCTGACCGAGGCCGATGCCGGCGCGGTCGGCGCCGCGTTGGCCGCGAGCTTCCCGCCGCCGCGCACGCCGCGCCTCTGGCTCGATACGGGCCTGCCCGCCTTCGAGCCCGGGATCGTGGAACTGCTGCGCAAGGGGCTGGACGGCTGGCGGCCGGAGCCCTGCCGGTGGCAGGAGGGCCGACTCGTCTCGGCCCATGGCTGGGCCTGGGCGCGGCTCGGCCTGCCCGGCGCGCCGCCGGAGGAGGGGCCGGCCGCGCCGGCGGCCGGGGATGCCGCGATCACGGCGCCCGAAGCCGCCGATGCGGTCATCGCCGCCGGCGCGCGGCCGATCGGCGGGCTGCAGCAGGGCCTGCTGCGTGGGGATGGGCTGGCGCAACGTGCCCTGGTGGAGCGCCTGCTGCCTGGGTGACGAAAGCGCGGCGCCGCCCCACCGACTTCCGGCCGGTGGCGACAGCGGCGCGGCGAAGCCAAGCGCGCGGAGCGCGCGCCCGGCGTTTGAGGTCACGGCAAAATGCTGATCCGTCCCGAGGCCTGCCGCGCGAAGAAGCTCGGCCGGTACATGTCCGACACCTCCGCACCCGGCAGCTCGAAGCGGCCCACCGTCACCGCCCGCAGCCGCACCGCCATGCGGAACTCCCGCGTCTGGGCGCCGAAGGTGAAGGCGGCGGCGACCCGGTCGTCCAGCGCCGGCGTGGCGTCGGGCTCGGCCAGCTCGCCGAGGCCGGGAAGGCCGGGCACCGCGCCCGGCCCGAGCCGCGCCTGGATCTCCCAGCCCGCCGGCAGGCCCTGGCTGATCATGGCCAGGTGCTCCTGCCCGGACTCCGCCCGCGCCTCGATCACCATCAGGAAGGAGGTGCCGGAGCGCAGCTGGTCGAGGTTCAACGCCATGCCCTGGAGGTCCAGGAAGCGCCGGCGGATGGTCATGGCGTTCCGCCCCGCGGGCAGCGCCTCGGTGGGAGTGCCGGTCACCGTGAGCACCACGGGCAGGGGCGCGTCGCCGAGATTGCGCAGCACACCCCCGGCGGTGGCGTTGAGGACGCGCGTCGCCGGGCTACCCTCGAAGGTGGCGCGCACCGGCCGGCCGTCGCGGCCGAGTGCCGCCGCGGCCATCATCGCCCAGGCCGCCTCCTGCGTGGAGGCCAGGGCCGGCGTCAGCTCCGGCCCGGGGAGGCGCTGCATCGCCTGCTGGAGCATGGGCGCCGGCGCCTGCGCCTCCTTCAGCAGCACGACCAGCGCCATCGCGTCGCGCGCGGCGCTGCCATAGTCGTAGAGCCAGTCGCGCCGCCCCGGCGCCGCGAGCGCGGCGGCGAAGGCGCGGGCGGCGCGCTCGCCGTCGCCGGCCCGGGCGAAGGCCGCGCCGAGCTGCGCGCGCGCGAGCGGCGTCGGCAGGCGGTCCAGGCTCTCCATGAGCCGCCGCGCCGCGCCGAGCCGGTGACGGCCGGCGAGCGACAGCGCGTTCAGCCGCGCGGCCTGGGCCGCGAGCTCGGTCGGCTCGCTGGCGCTCGTGTCCTCCAGCCGCGTGGCGAGGTCGTCCAGCGCGGCCTCCAGGGCGGCATCCGCCACGGCGGCGCCGGCCGCCTTTGCGCGGATCAGCGCCTCGGCGGCATAGGCCGAGGTCCAGAATTCCGGCTCCCCCTGGGCCGACCAGAGGCCGAAGCTGCCGTCGTAGCGCTGGCGCGAGAGGATGCCGTCCACCGCGCGCTGGAGGAGCACGGCCTGCTGCGGCGTGCTGCCCTCGCTGATGGCGGCCCCGATGCCCAGCGCGCGGGAGGAGAGCTGCTCCAGGCAGGTGAAGGGATAGACCTCCAGGCTGCGCAGCATCCCCTCGGCGTCGAAGCGGACGGGGGTGCCGAGCCGGGCCGTGGCGCGCCAGGCGCCGGGGACGAAGCGCGCCGCGTCGGGCGCGAGGCGCATCTCCTGGCCGGGCGCCAGCTCGGTGAGCGTGCTCACCGAGGCGATGGCGCGCGAGGAGCGCACCTCGATCCGCGACTCCCTGGTGGCGGTGAAGCCGTCGGGCCCGGCCACGGCGAGGCGCAGGAGGCCCTCGCCGGCGCCGGGCGCGCGGAGCGTGGTGGTGGGCTGGGCGCGCGCGCCGGTCGCGAGGCGCGCCGCCAGCCGCGCCGGGCCGCCGAGCGCGATGGCGCCTTCGGCGGCCAGGGTCGCGCTCACCTCGCCCTGCGGGAGTTCGAGGTTGTGCAGCAGCACGGGCAGCGTCGCCTCGTCGCCCGGGGCGAGGAAGCGCGGCAGCAGCGCCTCGGCCAGCACGGGGTCGCGCACGGTCATGGCGCGGCTGGCCGCGCCCACGCGCGGGCCCTGCCAGGCGACGGCCATCAGCCGCAATTCGCCCGCGAAGTCGGGGAGGTCGAGCGGGACGATGGCGCGGCCATCGGCGTCGGTCTCGACGATGCCGCTGAACAGCACGACGTTCCGCTGCGGGATGCGCAGCGCGCCGAGGTCGCCCACATCGTCGCCGCCCTGGCGCAGCACGGCCTGGGTGGCGTCGTCGGGGCGGATCAGCCGGCCGTAATCGTCGCGAATATCGGCGCCGAGGGTGCGGCGGCCGGTGTAATGCGCGAGCGGATCGGGCGAGGCGAAGCGGGTGAGGCGCAGGATGCCCTCGTCCACCGCGGCGAGGGTGAGCTTCACCGGTCCCTGGCCGCCCGTGACCGTGACGGGCAGCTCCACGCGGGTATTGGGCCGCGCGCGCTCCGGCCCGCCGATCGCGACGTCGAGGCGGCGCGATGCCGGGTCGATCTGCACCCAGGCGAGGCCGAGGGCGCGGCCCGGCGCGCTGGCCGGCGCGCCGGGCCTGAAGACGGTGACGGCGACATAGGCGCCGGGCCCCCAGCCCGCATCGGCCGTGAGCGGGACCTCGGTGCCGCCCTCGGCCACGTCGATCTCGCGCAGCGTCATCAGCCGGTCGGTCAGCACGGCGAGGCTGGCGCGGCCGGCGAAGGGCGCGGTCACGCGCAGGGTCACGGTGTCGCCCGGCGCATAGGACTGGCGGTCGGCTGCCACGTCCACCTTGTCAGGCACCTCGGCGGATTCGCTCGCGACCCAGCCGGAGCGGAAGCGCACGGAGCCGATGGCCATGCCATTGGCCTCGCGCGCCTCCAGCCGGTAGCGGCCGAAAGGCAGGGAGCGGGCGAAGCGGGCAGGGGCGTCGGCCGTGGCGCGGACCGTGGCCGTGTCCACCGGTTCGTCGGTCCAGACCGTCTCGTAGCGGGTCTGGCCGCCGCGCAGCACGATGCGCCAGTCGGGCCGCTCGCGGACGAGGCGCAGGCTCAGCTCGGCGGCAAGGGTGCGACCCTCCGGGTCGGCGACCACCAACTCGAAGGCGGCCTCGGCATTGGCGTTCACCGCCTGCGGCCCGCGGATGCCGACGAGGCGCGGATTGCCGGCCACGGCCAGCGGCAGGCTGACGCGCGTGGCGCGGCCGCCCGGCTCCTCGACGGAGATGCCGAGCTCGCCGCGCAGCGGGCGCGTGGTGTCCGGCGCGCGGGCCAGGTTCAGCTCCAGCGTGGCGCGGCCCTGGTCGTCCGTCTCGGGCATGTCGGCGGTGATGAGGTCGGGCGCGAAGCTCTCGTCCTCCAGGCCGAAGAGGTAGCCCTGGAGCGAGGGGAAGGGGCTGCGCTCGGTCGTCAGGCGCAGCTCGGCGCTGCCCTCCAGCCCGGAGCCCGGCGCGCCGTAGAGGAAGCGCGCGGTGACGGGGATGGAAAGCGGCCGGCCGGGTACCAGCGGCCCCGGCGCCGGCCCCGCCTCGACGGCGAGGCGCTCGGGCACGAAGGCGTCCACCCGCAGGCTGGCCTCGCCGACGGGCGGCGCGTCGGGATCGGTCAGCGCCTCGACCTTCCAGACGCCGACCGGCGCGGCGGAGGGCAGGGCGACGGGCCAGTGGCCGCCGTCGCGCATCACCGTCTCGGCGGCGACCTGGCCGTTCGGGCGGCGCAGGCGCAGGCGCAGCGGCACGTCCGAGGGGATGCCCGCCACGTTGCGCAGCAGCGCCATGACCTGGACCGTCTCGCCGGGGCGGTAGATGCCGCGGTCGAGCCAGAGGAAGGCGTCGAGGGGGCCGGGATGCTCGCGTCCGGAGACGCCGCGGTCGGAGAGGTCGAAGGAGGCGGCCTCGAGGTCGAGGGAGACGAGGTCGTCGCCGAGGCTGGCATGGAGGGCGACCGGGGCCATCGGGCCCTCGCCGCGCAGCAGGGCCGGGGCGAAGCGCGCGATCCCGTCCGCGCCGGCCTCGACATCGGCCAGGATCTCGTTGTTGCGCGACATCAGCGCGATGCGGGTGCCGCCGGCGGGGCGGGAATCGCCGAGGCGGCGGGCCTGCACGGCCAGCCCGCCCTCGCCGCGCCAGGCGGTCAGGCCGAGATCGGTCAGGATCAGCGGCTGGGCGGCGGCGAGCGCGCCGGCATCGGCCGTGCCGTCATTGGGCTGCACCACCATCATGTAGAGGCCCGGCCCCGCCTCGCGCACGGCGGGCGGGACCGGCACGGTGACGCGCTGAAGCTGGTTCGCCTCGCCGCGCGGCAGATCGAGCGCGCCTTCCCAGACGACGCGGCCCCAGCTCTCGGGCAGGTCCACGGCGGTCCAGGAGGAGATGTTCTCGCCGAGCCGGTTCTCGCGCGTGAAGGGCACGAGGTTTCGCTCGGCCAGCCGCACGACGCGCAGCTTCACGCCGGTGACGTTCATGAGCGCCAGCGGCACCCGCGCCTCCTGGCCGCGGGCGAGCAGAAAGGCGCGGCTGTCGAAGGCCAGCCGCGGCCGGCGGCTCGGCATGGCGATGTTGATCGCCGTATCGCGCATCAGCCGCAGCCCGTCCTCGCCCGGCAGGCCGGCGCGCAGGAGGATGCGGGTGGTGCGGCCATGGGGGAGGCCCACGATGCAGAGCTCGTCGCCGTCGCGCTGGAAGGCGAGGCCGGGAACGGGCGTCTCGGCGCGCATCCAGTCCTGCGGCTGCCAGTCGTTCCGTCGGGCGGGGGGCAGGGTGAAGGCCAGGCAGGCGCGGGCGGGCTCCGCCTCGGCCTCGGTGCCGACCCGGGCGACCAGGAGGCCGGCGGCACGGCGGGCCTCGGTGAGGGCCTGGGCATAGCGGGCCTCGTCGGGGGCGCGCTGCACCACCTGCTCCAGCGCCGCGATCTGCTGCGCCGGGCGATCCATCCTTTGCAGCGCCTCGGCCACGACCAGGAGCGAGGGGATCTCGGGCGGGCCGGCCGGGACCATGAGGAAGTTCTGCCAGGCCGCCGAAAGCGCGCGCGCCGCTTCCGGCGGATTGCGGCGGAGCTGGGCGCGGGCGAGGGACAGCCATTGCGGCGCGGTCATCTCGCCTAGGGCGGCGCGGTCCTCCCAGGCCTGGGCGGCCGCCGCCCAGTTGTTCTGCCGCTCGGCCGTGCCGGCGCGGGTCTCGGCGGCCTGGCGCTGCTGCGCCGAGCCGCCGGCGGGGAAGCGTCGCTCGAGCTCCTCACGATAGCGGCCGGAATCCCGGGACAGGCCCGGCAAGTCGAAGGCCTGGGCCGCAGGGGCCAGGAGCAGCAGAGCCAGGAAGAGCCAGCGAAGCATTCCAATGATGTCCTTCCCGATTTTGCCGCAGGATGCGCGATTTGCGAGCGGCGTTTGAGCGTTATCGTTGCTTTTTCGTCAGTCGGCTTCTACACCCGCAACTGGTGAATGAAGCCGGTCTTGCCCCTCGGTGCGCTGCCCCTAACCTAGCCGATGCCGGACCGGACGGGAGCCTCTGAATTCATGATTCTTCGACTGGCCATCCTCGCCATTCTCGTCGCCTTCCCCGCCGCCGCCCAGCAGGTGGTCGCCGTTACGACCGACCCCGCCGTGGTGGGGCCCGTGCCGATCGAGATCATGGCGAACGGCACGGTGCAGTCCGAAAGCGTCGTCACGATCCGCACCCGCGTGGACGGCCAGATCACCCAGGTCCATGTGGTGGAGGGCCAGGCCGTGCGCCGGGGCCAGCCGCTCTTCACGCTGGACGCCCGGCTGAACCAGGCGCTGCTGGCCCAGCAGGAGGCGCAGCTCCTTAGCGCCCGCGCCGCCGCCACCCGCACCCAGCTCGACGCCGCCCGCTACCAGAGCCTGCGCGGCGAGAGCTACGCCTCCCAGCAGCGCTTCGAGCAGGCGCAGGCCGACGCCGCCGCTGCGGCCGCCAACGTTCAGGCCACGCAGGCCCTCATCGCCCAGACGCGCCTCAGCATCGAATTCGCCAGCATCACCGCCGAGGTTGACGGCGTACTGGGCGCGCTGCCGTTGCGCGTGGGCAACTTTGTCCGGCAGGCAGACAGCAACCCGATGGCGCTGGCCACCATCACGCAGACCAATCCCATCCTGGTGCAGTTCAACGTGCCGGAACGCTGGCTGCCGACCATCCGCCGGGCCACCGCCTCTGGACACCCGGTCCCGGTCCGCGCCCAGGCGGACGGCGACACGGAGACCCCCGTCGAGGGCCAGCTGGTCTTCGTCGACAGCCAAGTCGACGTGAACACTGGCACCATCATGCTGAAGGCCCGCTTCAACAATGACGAGGGCCGCCTCTGGCCCGGCCAGTACGTGCAGGTCACGCTCGCGCCCGCCGTCGAGGAGAATGCGATCCTGATCGCGGCGGCGGCGGTGCAGATGGGCCAGCAGGGCCGCTTCGTCTTCGTGCTGGACGGCGGCGTCGCGCGGCGGCGCGCGGTGCAGGTGTCCCGCATCGTCGGCGACCGCGCCGTGGTGCGCGGGCAGATCGCCCAGGCGGAGAAGATCATCGTCGAGGGCGCCCAGCGCGTGAGCGACGGGACGCGGGTGGAGGAACGCCCGGTGACGGGCCCGGGGAGATCCAGGGTCTCGCTGCTGGAGTCCCGCCAGTGAACATCTCGGAGCTCTGCATCCGGCGGCCGGTCATGACCTGCCTGCTGACGGCCGCGGCCGTCCTGGCGGGCATCGTCGCCTATACGCGCCTGCCGGTGGCGGCGGTTCCGCGCGTCGACTTCCCCGTCATCTCGGTCTTCGCCTCCTTCGCCGGCGCCAGCCCCGAGACCATGGCCACCTCGGTCGCGCTGCCGCTGGAGCGCGAGTTCAGCACCATCGCCGGCCTCGAATCGATGAGCAGCAATTCCGGCCAGGACACGCTGAACATCACCCTGCAGTTCCAGCTCGGCCGCAACATCGACAGCGCCGCGCAGGATGTCCAGGCCGCGATGACGCGTGCGCAGCGCCGCCTGCCCGTCGAGATGACCATCCCGCCGAGCTACCGGAAGGTGAACCCGGCGGACGCGCCCGTGCTGCTGCTGACCCTCTCGGGCGGCGACACGCCGCTCTACCGGCTGAACGACATCGCCAGCACCATCGTCGCCCCGGCGCTCAGCCGCGTGCAGGGCGTGGCGCAGGTGGTGACCTATGGCGAGCAGCTCTACTCCGTGCGCGTCCGGCTCGACCCCGACCGGATCGCGGCGATGGGGCTGGCCTTCGACACGGTCAGCCAATCGATCAGCGCCGCCAATTCCAACACGCCGGTCGGCCTGCTGACCGGCGCGCGGCAGCAGCTCACCCTGCGCGCCAACGACCAGCCGCAGAACGCCGCCGCCTTCGGCGACCTCGTGGTGGCGGGCCGCGCCTCGGCCCCGGTGCGGCTCAGCGAGATCGCCCGCGTCGCCGACGGCGTGCAGAACGAGCGCGTGGCGAGCTGGCGCAACGGCGAGCGTTCCCTGGTGCTGGCCGTGCAGCGGCAGCCCGACGCGAACACCGTCGATGTGGTGGACGGCGTGCGCGCGAGCCTGGACGGGCTGCGGGCCGCCCTGCCGCCGGGCGCCGAGATCGGCGTCTTCCTCGATCGCTCGGTCTCGATCCGCGCCGCCGTGCACGACGTGCAGGAGAGCCTCGTCATCGCAGTCGGGCTGGTGGTGCTGGTCTGCTTCCTCTTCCTGCGCCGGATGACCGCCACGCTGATCCCCTCGATCACGGTGCCGATCAGCCTCTCCATCACCTTCGGGCTGATGTACCTGATGGGCTACGGGATCGACAATGTGACGCTGCTCGGCCTTACCATCGCGGTGGGTCTCGTCGTCGACGACGCGATCGTGGTGCTGGAGGCCATCGTCCGGCACATCGAGGAGGGCATGCACCCGCTGGCGGCGGCCATCCGCGGCTCGAAGGAGGTGGGCTTCACCGTCCTGTCCATCACGCTGTCGCTCATCGCCGTCTTCCTGCCGATCCTTCTGATGGGCGGCGTGGTCGGCCGCGTCTTCAACGCCTTCGCCGCCACCGTCTCGCTGGCGGTGATCGCGTCCTGCGTGGTGGCGCTCACGCTGACGCCGCTGATGGCCAGCCGCATGCCGACCCATGGCAAGCCGGGCTGGCTGGACCGGACGCTGGAGAAGGGCTTCGTCGCCGTCGAGCGCAGCTACGATTGGCTGCTGGGCCATGCGCTCAAGGCCAAGCTCGTCGTGTGGCTGGTCTTCCTGCTGTCCGTGGGGGCCGCGGGCTGGCTGGCGGTCCACATCCCGAAGGGCTTCTTCCCCATCGAGGACACCGGCCTCCTGGTCGTGAACACCGAGGGGCCGCGCGGCACCTCCATCAACGGCATGGCGGAGATGCAGGGGGAGGTGGCGGCCATCTTCGGCCGCTCGCCCTATGTGGACGCCGTGGTGTCCAACCTCGGCGCGGTGGGCGGCTCGGCCTCCATCAACCAGGGGCGGCTCTTCGTGCAGCTGAAGAACCGCAGCGAGCGGCCCGACATCCAGACCGTGATGCAGCAGCTCCGCCGCGATGCCGGCCGGATTCCCGGCATGCGGATCTTCGTGCAGCCGATCCAGAACATCAATTTCGGCGCGCGCCAGTCGCGCACGCTCTACCTCTACACGATGCAGGGGCTCCGCCTCGACGAGCTCTATGACTGGGCGCCGCGGCTGGAACAGGCGCTCTCCCGCGTGCCGCAGCTGCAGGACGTGAACACGGACCTCCAGCTCGACAGCCCGGTGGTCCTGGTGAATGTCGACCGCGACCGCGCGACGGCGCTCGGCGTCACCGTCGACCAGGTGCGCCAGGCGCTCTTCTCCGCCTTCGGGGCGCGGCAGATCTCCACCATCTACGGGCAGGCCAATGCCTATCCGGTGATCGTGGAGGCACTGCCCGAGGACCAGCGGGACGAGACCGGCCTCGCCAAGCTCTATATCCGCTCCAACACGGGGCGGCTGGTGCCGCTCTCGGCCGTGGCCAGCATCGAGCGGCGCTCGGGCCCGCTGACGGTGGCGCATCAGGGCCAGCTCCCGGCCGTGACCATCGGCTTCAACACGCCGCCGGGCGTGGCCCTCGGCGACGCGGTGAACGCCATCAAGGCGGTGGAGCGCGAGATCGGCCTGCCGCCCACCATCGTGACGGGCTTCACCGGCTCGGCCCAGGTCTTCCAGCAGGCGCTGGCCGGCCAGGGCTTCCTGGTGATCGCGGCGGTGCTGATCATGTATGTGGTGCTGGGCGTGCTCTACGAGTCGCTCATCCATCCGCTGACCATCCTCTCCGGCCTGCCCGCGGCGGCGCTCGGCGCCTTCGCGACGCTGTGGCTCTTCGACCTGGACCTCTCGGTCATCGCCGTGATCGGCACGCTGCTGCTGATCGGGCTGGTGAAGAAGAACGCCATCATGATCGTGGACGTGGCCCTGCACCGGCAGCGCAGCGGGGAGACGCCCTACGATGCGGTCCGGCAGGCCTGCGTGCTGCGCTTCCGCCCGATCCTGATGACGACCCTGGCCGCGGCCGCCGGCGCGGTGCCGATCGCGGCCGGCTGGGGCGCGGCGGCCGAGCTGCGTCAGCCGCTGGGCCTTGCGGTCGTCGGCGGCCTTGCGGTCTCGCAGGTGCTGACGCTCTTCGTGACGCCGGTGCTCTATCTTGGCTTCGACGGGATGGCGCGGAAGCTCAGCCGGGGCCGGGGCGCCGTTCCGGCCCACGCGCCGGCGGAGTAGCGCGCCGCTTTCCTGACGAGAGGAGGTGGCGCGCTACGGCCTCTTGGGCGACGCCTCGACGATCTCGGACGCCAGGGCCTCCGGCCGCGCAGCGATATTCGCGGCCTCCGCCGTCGCCGCGGAGCCGGAAGGGGGCGGGCCCGGGGGCAGCTTCCTGCCGCTGACCTCCGAGCCCACATCCCTCGGCAGGCCGAGCGCGAAGGGAATCGAGGCCGCCACCACGAGGGCCGCGACGAGGAAGGCTGCCGTGAAATCGGCCGGGCGCAGCACCGCATCGCCGTTGACGTGGCGCGCCAGCTCCAGCGAGGCCGTCGCCAGCACCACGCCCAGCGCCGGCGCGAGCTGCTGGGCGGTGCCATAGAAGCTCGTGGCCGCGCTGAGCTGGGCGCGCGACGTGTCGGCGAAGGCCAGCGTGTTCAGCGCGGTGAACTGCATCGAGCGGAACAGCCCGCCCAGGGCCAGCACCAGGAACATCGCCGGAATGGGCCAATCGGCCGTGAACATGGCGCCCGAGGCGACGCCCAGCGCGGCCAGCACGCCATTGCCGAGGATCACGGTCCGGAACCCGAAGCGGCGCAGGATCGGCCGGGTCAGCGGCTTCATGAGGAAGGCGCCGATCGCGGTCGCGAAGGCGACGAAGCCGGCCTCGGTGGCGCTCCAGCCGAAGCCCACCTGGAGCAGCATGGGGACGAGGAAGGGAATGCCGCCCGCGCCGCTGCGGAACAAGCTGCCGGCCATGGTGGAGTAGCGGAAGCTCGGGATCTTCAGCAGGCCGAGGTCCAGCGCGGGCTTGGGCGCGGCGCGGCAGTGCCGGACGGCCCAGACGCCGAGCACGGCGCCCAGGGCGATCAGCCCTTCCGGCCAGCCTGTGGGGAAGATGCCGCGCCCGACGGTCTCGATGCCCGCCATGAGCGCGGCCAGGGCCCCGCCGACCAGGGCCAGCCCCTTCACGTCGGGCGGGCCGGGATCGGTGCGGGGCAGGGGCTCGATCTTCCAGGCCACCATGACCAGCCCGATCACCGCGACGGGCAGGTTGATCCAGAAGACGCTGCGCCAGCCGAAGAGGTCGGTCAGGACGCCGCCGAGCGGCGGGCCGCTGATCGGGCCGATCATGGCCGGCATGGTCAGCCAGGTCATGGCCGTCAGCATCTCGTCCTTGCGGATGCCGGACAGCAGCAGGAGGCGGCCGACCGGCACCATCATGGCGCCCGCCATGCCCTGGACGACGCGCGCGATCACCAGCTCGATCAGGCTGTTGGAG
This sequence comes from Roseococcus sp. SYP-B2431, assembly GCF_004336745.1. Lineage (GTDB taxonomy): Bacteria > Pseudomonadota > Alphaproteobacteria > Acetobacterales > Acetobacteraceae > Roseococcus. Next base: position 402,445 of record NZ_SJXD01000026.1, on the reverse strand, counting down.
AGGCCGCAGGCCATGGAGGCCGCGCCGAAGAGCGCGATGGCGACGAGGAAGACGCGCTTCGCCCCGAAGCGGTCGGCGATATAGCCCGAGACGGGGATGAAGACCGTCAGCGCCACCAGGTAGGAGGTGATGGCGACGCCGAGGCGCGTGGGCTCCTCGCCCATGTCGCGCGCCATGGAGGGAAGGGCGGTGACCACCGCCGCGCTGTCCAGGTTCTGCATGAACAGCGCGGAGGCGACGATCATCGCGGTAACGCGGGCATCGGCCATGTCCGCGAAGCTAGACCAATACGGCGTCGAGTCGAACGGGGGTTCCCCCGGGGGCGGATTCGCGGCATCTGGCGGCTTCGGCAAAGGATTCCCCGGACCATGCTGCTGCTCACCCCCGGCCCCGTGCAGACCCACCCCTCGGTTCGCGCCGCCATGGCCGAGGACGTGGCGCCCTGGGATTCCTCCTTCCGGCCCCTCTACACGCGGCTGCGCGAGCGGATCCGCGTGATCGCCGGCGGCGTCGAGGGCGTGCACGTCACCCTGCCGCTCCAGGTGGCCGGGCATATGATGATGGAAGCGGCGCTGCGCACCTTCGTGCCGGCCGACCGGGCGGTGCTGGTGCCGGTGAACGGGCAATATGCCCGGCGGGCGGTGAAGCTCGGCCGGCTGGCCGGCCGCCGGGTGGTGGAGCTGGCGGTGCCGGACACGCGCGGGGTGACGCCCTCGGAGATCCAGGCCGCGCTGGCGGCCCATCCGGAATGCAGCCACGTGGCGCTCGTCTACAGCGAGACGGGCAGCGGCATCGTAAACGACCCGGCGGCGATCGGCGCCGTGGTGCGCGCGGCGGGCCGGCGGATGATCGTGGATGCCGTCTCGGCCTTCGGCGCGCTGCCGATCGACCTCGCGCAGCAGCCCGAGATCGACACGGTGCTCTTCACCTCGAACAAGTGCCTGGAGGGGCTGCCGGGCTTCGCCTTCGCCGTCTCCCGCATCGACAGCTGCGAGGCGGCGGCGGGCCATGCCGGCTCCTGGAGCCTCGATCTCGCGGATGTCTGGGCGAATACGAGGGCCAGCGGCATGGGGAGCCTGCGCTTCACCGGCCCGGTGCAGAGCCTGCTCGCGCTGGACGTGGCGCTGGACCGCTTCGACGCGGAGGGCGGCCAGCCGGCGCGGCTCGCGCGCTACCGCGCGAATGCGGATGCGCTGTATCGCGGGCTGAAGGGGCTGGGGCTCAAGCCCTATGTCGAGGCGGCCGAGCAGGGCCCGATCGTGGTGACGATCCACCAGCCGGCCGGCTTTGTCCTGGCCGATTTCGTGGAGGCGCTGAAGCGGCAGGGCGTGCTGATCAGCAGCTATTATACGAGCGTGCAGTCCAGCTTCCGGATCGGCACCATCGGCGACGTGCACCTGGCCGACATGGAGAAGGCGGTGGCCGCCGTGAAGGCCGCGCTCGACGAGCTCGGGCTACGGCAGGCGGCCTGAAGCGGCCGCCGCGCCGGCCCTTTCCGGGCCGGCGCGGGAATTGTCCCGACTACTCGGCGACCTCGACCCAGCGCAGATAGGGCCGGTCGGCCTGCCAGCCCTGCGGGAAGCGCTTGGCCGCGTCTTCGTCGGAGAGCGAGGGCACGATGATGGCCTTGTCGCCCTTCTGCCAGTTCACCGGCGTCGCGACCTTGTGCTTGTCGGTGAGCTGGAGGCTGTCGATCACCCGCAGCACCTCGTCGAAGTTGCGGCCCGTGCTGGGCGGATAGGTCAGCGTCAGGCGCACCTTCCGGGCCGGGTCGATCACATAGACCGTCCGGACGGTGATGGAGGGATCGGCCTCCGGATGGATCATCCCGTAGAGCTGCGAGACGTGCTTCGACGGATCGGCGATCATCGGGAAGTTCAGGGCATGGCCCTGCGTCGCCTCGATGTCCTCGGCCCAGGCCCCGTGCCGGTCCAGCGCGTCCACGGAGAGGCCGATCACCTTCACGCCGCGCCTGTCGAATTCCGGCTTGAGTCGGGCGGCCTCGCCCAGCTCCGTCGTGCAGACCGGGGTGAAGTCCTTCGGATGCGAGAAGAAGACCACCCAGGATTCCCTGGCCCAATCGCTGAAGCGGATGGGGCCGGCGGTGGTCTCGGCCTCAAAGTCGGGTGCGGTCTGGCCGAGCGTCAGCGGGATGCCGGTCTGGAGCGTCATGTCTTGATTGTCCTTCAGTGGAACAGTTGCAGCAGGGCGATCAGCGCGAAGGCGGCCAGCGTCATGAGCGAGACGTCGCGCGCGGGCAGCCAGGGCTCTTCGGGAAGCTCGTGGCCAGCGGTCGCGGAGGGCCAGTCCTCGTTCACCCAGTCGACGGCGGGCCGGGCGGGAATCTCAGGCGCAAGCATGCTGGACCGCTCCGATGACAGGTGTGGCTCGATGGGCCAGGACGCCGACGACGTCGCCGATGACGACCAGCGCCGGCGTCGGCAGGGCGGCGCGGCGGGCGTCGAGGGTGCAGGCGCCGAGGGTGGTGCGGAGCTGCGACTCGCCGGGATGGGTGGCCCGGGCGACGACGGCGACTGGGGTGGAGGGCGCAAGGCCGCCCGCGAGGAGGCGCAGCGTCAGCTCGTCCAGGCGGGAGAGGGCCATGAAGGCGGCGATGGTGCCGCCCGTCCGGGCCAGCGCCTCCCAGTCCAGGGCCGGCAGCGCGCCGGTCTCGTCATGGGCGGTGACGAAGGTGACGGCGGAGGCGGTGCCGCGATGGGTGAGCGGGATGCCGGCCGCGGCCGGCGCGGCGAGGCCGGCCGAGACGCCGGGGATCACGCGCCAGCGGATTCCGGCGGCCTCGCAGGCCAGCGCCTCCTCGCCGCCGCGGCCGAAGACGAAGGGATCGCCCCCCTTGAGGCGGAGGACCCGCAGCCCGGCCCGCGCGCCGGCGACCAGCCTCGCATGGATCTTCGCCTGCGGCACGGGCGCGGCACCCTTGCGCTTGCCGACCGCCACGATCTCGGCGCCGTGGCGGACGTGGCGCAGGACGGCCCGGCCGGGCAGGGCGTCGTGCAGGACGAGGTCGGCCTGCTCCAGGGCACGGACGGCCTTGAGGGTCAGCAGGTCAGGGTCGCCGGGGCCGGCGCCGACCAGCCAGACCTCGCCCCGGGGGAAGCTTCGGCCGGCGACGGCGGAGGCGGATTGAACACCCATTGGAAGTTGTTACCCCAAAACGACACTTGAACGGATCGTATAATCGTGATTTCACGATGTCCAGTAGCATTGCGAGGGACGGCGAATGAAGCCCAGTGGCGCCGAGACGATCAAATCCGAGAGCGCCGGCCTGCGCGGGCCGATCGCCCTCGAGATCGCGGCCGAGGCGGCGAAGGGAGGCCTGTCGGAAGCGGCCTATACCCTGCTGAAGTTCCATGGAACCTATGAGCAGTTCGACCGCGATACCGCGACACCGCGCAAGCAGGCCGGTCTGGACAAGGAATGGGCCTTCATGGTCCGCGTCCGCGCCCCGGGCGGCCGGCTGACCGCGGCGCAGTGGCTCGCCCTGGACGATCTCGCCGGGCAATATGCCGATGGCACCCTGCGGCTGACCTCCCGCCAGGGGGTGCAGTTCCACGGTATTCTGCGGGAAAATCTGAAGCGCAGCATCGCCGCCGTGGATAAGGCCCTGCTGACCACCCTGGCCGCCTGCGGCGACGTGGTCCGAAACGTGGTGACCACGCCGGCGCCGCGGCGGGACGCGATCCACGCGCGGCTGGAGGCCGAGGCCCGTCGCCTGTCCTCGGCGCTGCTGCCGAAGAGCCGCGCCCATCACGAGATCTTCCTGGACGAGGAGCCGGTCGGCACGCCCGAGGCGGAACCCCTCTACGGCGCCACATACCTGCCGAGAAAGTTCAAGATCGGACTCGCCCATCCGGCCGACAACACGCCGGACGTGCTGGCCAACGACCTCGGCTTCGTCATGCAGACCGATGCGGCCGGCGAGATCACCGGCTGGATCGTGACGATCGGCGGCGGCATGGGCATGACGCACAACAAGCCCGCCACCTATCCGCGCATCGCCGATGCCGTGGCGCTCATCGGCCCGGACGAGGTGCTGGAGGTGGCCGAGGCCGTCGTCCGCCTCTCGCGCGACCATGGCGACCGATCCGATCGCAAGCACGCCCGCCTGAAATACGTGCTGGCGGAACGGGGCGCGGAATGGGCGCGGGAGCGGCTTTCGGCCGATCTCGGCCGCCCGCTCGCGCCGCCGCCGCCTTTGCCGCGCTTCGAGATCCCCGACCATCTCGGCTGGCACGAGCAGGGGGACGGAAACTGGTGGTTCGGCCTGCACGTACCGGCCGGCCGTGTCGCCGACCGGGGCGGGATCCGCCTGCGCACGGCGCTGCGCGAGGCGGCACTCGCCTTCGGCGCAAACCCGATCGCGACCTCGATCCAGGACGTGCTGCTCGCCGACATCCGGCCGGAGGACCGCGCCGCCCTGGAGGCTTTGCTGCGTTCCCACGACGTGCCCTTGCCGGAGGCCTTCACCCCCGTGGCCCGCAACATGATCGCCTGCGTGGCGCTTCCCACCTGCGGCCAGTCGCTGGCCGAGGGCGAGCGCGTGCGCCAGCCGATCCTAGACCAGGTGGAGCGGGAGCTGGGCCGGCTCGGCCTGCTGGGCGAGCGCGTCAGCCTTCGCCTGACGGGCTGCCCCAATGGATGTGCCCGCCCCTACCAGGGGGACATCGGCGTCGTCGGGAAGTCGCCGGGGATGTACGTGGTCTTCGTCGGCGGCGATTTCGCCGGCACGCGGCTCAACTTCCCGATCGCCGACAAGGTGCCGCTCGACCGGGTCGGCGCCACCCTCGCGCCGCTGCTGGACGTCTGGGCGGCGCGCCGCGATCCGGGTGAGGGCTTCGGGGACTTCTGCTCCAGGCTCGGCGCGGAGGCATGCCGCGCCGAGCTCGTGCCTTCGATCGCCGCCGAGTAGCCGGCGGCCTCAGAAGCGGTAGCGCACCGATGCGCCGACGACGAAGGGGTTGATGTCGGCGCGGGCGCGGATGAGCCCGCTGTTCACGCTGACATCCGGCTGCATCAGGATCCACTTGGCGTCGAGGTTGAGGAGCCAGTTGGGCCTGATCTCGTAATCCACGCCGATATTGGGCGCGACGCCGACCGTGGGATCGATGCGCACGCGGTTCACCGGGGCCGTGAGGCGCCCGCCCTCGCCGTAGAACCAGGTGACGTTCAGGCCGAGGCCGAGATAGGGGCTGATCCGCGCGCGGGGCAGCGGGTGGTATTGCAGGGTGAGGGTGGGCGGCAGCGCCCAGACGTCGCCCAGACGGACATTGCCGAGCGCCGAATTGCGCACGCTGACATCATGCTGCGTGGTGGCCGCGATCAGGTTCTGCGAGAGGTTGGGCGTGAAGAAATAGCTCACGTCCAGCTGCGGACTCGCGCTGTTGCTGGCGGTCGGGGTGCCGCCGATCCGGCCCACATGGCCGCCATTGGTCGGCAGCACGCCGATGGCGCCCAGGCCGACGACGATGTCGCCCGCCTGCTTGCCGCGCACGGCGTCCTGCCCCGAGGCCGCGCCCGCACCCAGTGCCAGCATGGCCGCCGCCGCATATCCCACGATCCGCATCGTTTCCAGAGCCTTCAGATGTCGCAGCACGTCGCTGCGGCATCAGGTCTAGGCTCCGTGGAGAAGGCCTGCCTTGCGTTGGATCAAGCGGCCGGCGTCACTCGGCGCGGATATTGGCGCGGTCCACCACGGTCTTCCAGCGGTCGATCTCCGCCTCCTGGAAGCGGCGGAACTCGGCGGCGGTGCTGGCCACCACGTCGAAGCCCACCTGGTTGAGGCGCTGCACGCTCTCGGGATGGCGCAGCGCCTCGATGCAGCCGGCCTCCAGCCTGGCCAGGATGGGCGCGGGCACGCCGGCCGGCGCCATGGTCGCCTGCCAGGAGGTGACGACGAAGTCCTGGAGGCCCAGCTCGGCGGCCGTCGGCACGTCGGGGATCGTCGGGTTGCGCCGCTCGCTGGTCACCATCACGGCCTTGATGCGGCCGGCCTGGATATGCGGGGCGACGCTGCTCAGGTTCTGGAAGGTGAGCTGGGTGTCGCCGGCGATGAGCGAGGTCGCGGCCGCGGCGCCGCCCTGGTAGGGGATATGCGTGGCTTCCGTGCCGGTCCGCAGTTTGAAGAGTTCCATCGTCATGTGCTCGGAGGAGCCGACGCCCGAGGAGGCGTAGGAGGCGTTGCGGCCATTCGCGCGCAGCCAGGCCAGGGTCTCGGCGTAGTTCGTCGCCGGGACCTTGGCGGGATTCAGGATCAGCACGTTCGGCGTGGTGACGGCCAGCGTCACGGTCGCGAAGTCGCGCAGCGGGTTGTAGGGCAGGTTGGGCCGCAGCGCCGCGTTGATGGCGAAGACGCCGATCGAGCCGGTCATCAGCGTGTAGCCGTCGGGATTGGCGCGGGCGAGCACCTGGCCGGCCACGGCGCCGTTGGCGCCGGGGCGGTTCTCCACCACGACGGACTGGCCCAGGATGCCGCCCAGCCTGGCCGCGATCACCCGGGCCGTGATGTCCGAGGGGCCGCCGGCCACGAAGGGCACCAGCATGGTGATGGGACGCTGGGGCCAGTCGGACTGCGCGCGGGCCGGGGAAGGCCGCCCGAGGGAAAGCAGGGCGGGGGCGGCAAGCAGGGCGCGGCGGTGCATTCTCATGATTTCCTCCTGAACTTGCGTCCACTTTGCCGAAAGGCCCCGACTTGTCCAGGCGCGTGACAGCGGCTCAAATCCCGCGCGAATCGGGAGAGCCACGCGACATGTCCATCGACCTCGAGATCGCCCGCGCGGCCACGCTTCTCCCCATTGCACAGATCGCGGAGAGGGCCGGCATCCCGGCCGAGGCGCTGGAGCCCTACGGCAAGTACAAGGCGAAGATCGGCCTGGATTTCGTGGCGAAGACGCGGCACGACCGGCCGCTCGGCAAGCTGGTGCTGGTCACCGGCATCAACCCCACTGCGGCCGGCGAGGGCAAGACGACCACCACCGTGGGCCTGGGCGACGCGCTGAACCTCATCGGCAAGAAGGCGATGATCTGCCTGCGCGAGCCCTCGCTCGGCCCCTGCTTCGGCGTGAAGGGCGGCGCGGCGGGCGGCGGCCATGCCCAGGTGGTGCCGATGGAGGACATCAACCTCCACTTCACCGGCGATTTCCACGCCATCACCGCGGCCAACAACCTGCTCGCCGCGATGCTCGACAACCACATCTACTGGGGCAATTCGCTCGGCATCGACGCGCGCCGCATCACCTGGCGCCGCGCGCTGGACATGAACGACCGCGCGCTGCGCGGCATCGTGGGCTCGCTGGGCGGCACGGCCAACGGCTTTCCCCGCGAGGACGGCTTCGACATCGTGGTCGCCTCCGAGGTGATGGCCGCCTTTTGCCTCGCCTACGACCTCGCCGACCTGCAGACGCGGCTCGGCCGGATCATCGTGGCCAGCACGCGGGACGGGAAGCCCGTCACGGCGGCCGACCTCAAGGCCGACGGCGCCATGGCGGTGCTGCTGAAGGATGCCTTCGCGCCCAATCTCGTGCAGACCCTGGCCGGCTCGCCCGCGCTGGTGCATGGCGGGCCCTTCGCCAATATCGCCCATGGCTGCAACAGCGTGATGGCCACGACGCTCGGCCTGCACCTCAGCGACGTGGTCGTGACGGAGGCCGGGTTCGGCGCCGATCTGGGGGCCGAAAAGTTCCTCGACATCAAGTGCCGGCTGGCCGGCCTCGCGCCCGATGCCTGCGTGATCGTCGCCACCATCCGCGCCCTGAAGATGCATGGCGGGATCGCCAAGGCCGATCTCGGCCGCGAGGATGTGGGCGCCGTGCGGCGCGGCATCGCGAATCTCGCGCGGCATGTCGAGAACATCCGGAAGTTCGGGCTGCCGCCGATCGTCGCGCTCAACCGCTTCACCGCCGACACCGAGGCCGAGATCGGCGCCGTGCAGCAGGCCATGGCCGCGCTGGGCACCGAGGCCGTCCTCTGCACCCATTGGTCGGACGGCGCCCAGGGCACGGTGGCGCTGGCCCATGCCGTGATGAAGCGGCTCGATGCGGGCGAGGCCGCCTTCAAGCCGCTCTATCCCGACAGCCTGCCGCTTGCCGGCAAGATCCTGGCCATCGCGAAGGGGATCTACCGCGCCGCCGACGTCGCCATCCCGGCCAGCGTCGCGACCAAGCTCGCCCGCTTCGAGACGCAGGGCTTCGGCCATGTGCCGGTCTGCATCGCCAAGACGCAGTACAGCTTCAGCGCCGACCCGACCGCGCTCGGCGCGCCGGAGGGGCATGTCCTGCCCATCCGCGACGTGCGGCTCTCGGCGGGGGCGGGCTTCGTGGTGGCGATCTGCGGCGACGTGATGACCATGCCGGGACTGCCGCGCGTGCCCGCCGCCGAGACGATCCGGCTGGACGGCAAGGGGCGGATTCAGGGGCTGTTCTGAGGCCCCCCTCCCGCGTCCCCGGACCCTCACACCTCCAGGATCCGCTCCACGGCGACCGCGATGGCGAAGAGGCGGGCGTCGGCCATCGCCTCGCCCATCAGCATCAGCCCGGCCGGGGCCTCGCCAGGGAGATGGCAGGGCAGGCTGATGGCGCAGCGGTCGAGGAAGTTCGCGATCGTCGTGTTCCGCAGCAGCAGCAGGTTGATGCGGTTGTACTCGCCCTCCTCGGCCACCGCCGCGATGGGCGGCGGCGCCAGCGGCACCGTCGGGCAGAGCACGGCATCGAAGGGCGCGGTCCGCGCGGCGGCCCCGGCGATGACCTCGGCGCGGCCCTTCACGGCCTCGAGATAGTCCGACGCGGTCATCTTCTCGCCGCGCAGGATGCGCTTCAGGATCAGCGGGTCGTAGCGCGGCCCATCGCTCGCGATCAGCTCGCGGTGCCAGGCATGGGCCTCGGAGGCCGTCAGCCCGCCCTTGGCATTGATCTGCGGCATCCGCTCGAGCTCGGGGATGGCGAGATCGACGAGCTTCGCCCCGGCCTGCTCCAGCAGGGCGAGCGCGCGGGCATAGGGCCGAGCGACCTCGCCCTCCATGCCCTCCTCCACGATATTGTGCAGGATGCCGAAGCGCAGGCCGGCGAGGCTCCCCTCCGGAAGGGCCGGCGCCTCCTCCGCCCCGGCGATGAAGGCGTCCAGCACGTGGCAGCAGGCCACCGATCGTGCCAGCGGGCCCACGGAATCCAGGGAGAAGGAGAGCGGCACCGCGCCGTCGAGGGGCACGCGCCGGGCCGTCGGCTTGAAGCCGACCACGCCGTTCAGCGCCGCGGGAATGCGGCAGGAGCCGCCCGTGTCGGTGCCGAGCCCGCCGAAGCCCATGCCGTCCGCCGCGGCCACGCCCGCGCCGGAGGAGGAGCCGCCGGGCAGCCGTCCCGTCTCGCGGTCCCAGGGCGATCTCGGCGTGCCGAAATGCGGGTTCACGCCGAGGCCGGAAAAGGCGAACTCCGTCATGTTCGTCCGGCCGAGCACCACGAAGCCCTGGCGCTGCAGGCGCGCCACCACGGGCGCCGTCACGGCGGCGGGCGCCGCGCCGTCCCGCGCGACGGAGCCGGCACGGCTGACATGGCCGGCCTCGTCGAAGAGGTCCTTGATGGTGATGGGGATGCCGGCGAAGCGGCTCGGCGCGCGGCCGACCAGCCGGAGCTGGTCCATGGCCAGCGCGGCATCGCGCGCGGATTTGGCATGGACCTCGGTGAAGACGGCCGGGCCCTCACCCTGGCCCATCCGCGCCAGCGCCTCCTCGACCAGCGCGGCGGCGGTGACGCTACCGGTCTCCAGGGCCTGGGCGGCGTCGGCGATGGTGGGGAAGGCGTGGCGGGGCATCGGTCGTCCTGCGGAAGCTTGGCGGGAGGACCGAAGGCGCGAAGTCGCCGAAGGTCCGGATCCCGCGACACATGATCGGAGCGCGACTATGCGGGCTGGAGGCGTGGGGCGGAACCCGCCCCCTGCCGGAGGCTTATCCGCAGGGCGAGGGGATGGGCTGCAGCTCGCCGAGGCGGCCGTCCACGACGAACTCGCCGAAATCCATCTTGAGCTCGTCGGCCACGCCGTTCTCGAAGTAGCGCATGCTGACCTCGTAGTCCGGCGTGCCGGCGCCGCTGTTCTGGCCGCCGGCATTGCGGTCGAAGAAGGCGATGCGCATGCGGGCGCTGCCCAGGGGCGAGAGCAGCGGGAAGTTTGTATTGAGCTGCGGCGCGGTCCACCCGCCGGCGATGACCGTCGTCGTGTCCTGCGCGCCGTCGGCGCTGGTGCCGTCGAACAGCGGCGCCGCGAAGATCCGCTGGCCGGCACGGGCGGCGGCCAGCGCGCGCAAGGTGTGGATCATCGGCAGGATCGTGCCGGCGGGGAGGTCCTCCTGCGTGTTGGCCGGCTCGGAATAGACGGCGCGGCCGCCCTGGGGCGTCAGCGTGGCCTCGCCGGCCACGCGCGAGGTCACCGCACCTTCGGTCATCTGCGTGAGCGAGAAGCGGATCGAGCTGCCGTCCTTGGCCTCCAGCGTCGAATAGTCCGAGCTGGTCTCGATGGTGTTGCCGTCGCGGTCGGAGAGGACAAGGGTGAAGCGCTGGCGCGAGGCCCAGGCATCGCAGGCATCCACCACCTCGAAGAGCATGACGCCCTCGGCGCGGGTCACCGAGGCGTTGTCGCGCACGCTGTCGAGGGCAAGACGATAGGCGGCCCGATGGGCGAGCATGCGCTCGGTCCCGGGCTCGTTTTCCGCGACCGCGGGGGTGAGGAGGGCGGCGGAAAGCAGGGCCGCCAGGGCTGTTCGGAGGATCATATGGCGGAGCATAGACGAGAACCGGGCCCCCTGTAATCGCTCTCGTCGTGACCCGGTGCGGGCGCCTGGTTGTCCGCCTTGTCCGGAATCAGCTCGAGAGCTTCATCAGCCCGTCCACCGCGACGCAGCCGTTCCCGCGGCAGACGAGCGGGTTGATCTCGGCCTCCTCCAGCCGCTCGCCCAGGGCTGCGACAAAGCCCGAGAAGCGCGCGACGGCAGCGGCGACGGCCTCGATGTCCACCTTGGCGCTGCCGCGGAAGCCGTCCAGCAAGGGGAAGGCCTTGAGGGACTTCAGCATCGCCATGGCGCCTTCGGCCGAGACGGGCGCCACATCCAGCGCCACGTCCTTCCACAGCTCCGCCTGCACGCCGCCGAGGCCCACCAGGACCATGGTGCCGAATTGCGGGTCGCGGCTGGCGCCCAGGATGAGCTCGACGCCGCGCGCCTCCATGCGCTGGACGAGCACCCCGTCGATTCGGGCCTTCGGCGCATGCGTCCTGGCGCCCTCCATGATGCGGGCGAAGGCGGCGGTGACGGCGGCGGCATCGGCCAGGTTGAGCTGGACGCCGCCCACCTCGGTCTTGTGGGCGATGTCGGGGCTATCGACCTTCAGCACGACCGGAAACCCGAGGGCGGTGGCGGCGGCCACGGCCTCCCCGGCCGTCGCGGCCCGGCGCTCGTCCACGACGGGGAGGCCGGCCGCGGCGAAGGCGGATTTGGCGGCCGCCTCCATCAGCGTGCTCTCGCCGGCCGGGATCGCCTTTGCGGCGGCGGCGGCGCTGGCCTCGATCGCGCCGGCCGCCGGCTTCGCGCCGTGGTGGTCGAACCATAGGCGGAGCGTGTTCATCATCCGCCGCGTGCTGCGGAAGAGGGAGATGTGGCTGGCCGCGTCGGCCGCCTCCGGCCCCGCGCCCTCCAGGCTCTCCGGAATCCAGCCGATGCAGATGGGCTTGCCGGAATTGGCCGACATGGGGTTCAGCGTCCGCATGCGCTGCGGCGTCGCGGTGGGGGCCGGGTTGTGGTAGACGACGGGGAAGACGATGGCCGCGTATTGCTCGTCGGCGAGCATCGCGTCCATGCACTCCTCGAAGGATTTCGGATTGGTCGCCACCTGCGCCGTGAGGTCGCAGGGGTTCCGCGGGCTGCCGAAATCCGGGATGGCGGCGCGCAGCACCTTCTCGGTCGCGGGGGCGGGCTGCGGCAGCTCCAGCCCGGCGAACTCCGCATGGTCGGCCGACATGATGCCCGCGCCGCCCGAGGGGGTCACGATGCCCACGCCCCGGCCCTTGGTCCGGGGCGGGCCGGACTTGGCGAAGAAGCCTGCCGTCTCGAGCATGGAGTCGAAATCCTCCACCTCCAGCAGGCCGGCGCGCTTGAAGCCGGCGGACCAGGCGGCCGTGCTGCCGGCCAGCGAGCCGGTATGCGACATGGCGGCCTTGGCACCGATCTCGCCGCGCCCGAGCTTGAGCACGACGATGGCCTTGCCCAGGTCGCGCGCCAGGTCGCCCAGGGCGAAGAGGCGGCGCGCGTCGCGCAGCCCCTCCACGACCAGGGCCACGCTGCGGCATTCGGGGATGGTGAGCTGGAAGGCCGCGAGGTCGCAGACGTCGAGATCCGTGGCATTGCCGGCCGTCGTCATATGGCACATGGCGAAGCCGCGCTCGGCCGCCTGCATGAGCGCATAGCCCAGCGCGCCGGACTGGCTGACCACGCCCACGCCCCCGACCGGCGCCGTCATCTTCACGTAGTCCGGCATGAAGGTGGCGCCGATGCGATGGCGATGATCGACGAAGCCCAGGCAGTTCGCACCGAGCAGCGGGAAGCCCAGCGCCCGGGCGCGGTCGCCCAGCGCCTGCTCCTCGACCGCGCGTTCGGGAAGATCCGTCTCGCCGTAGCCGGAGGCATAGATGGCCGCGCCGCCGCCGCCCTTCTGCGCCAGCGCCTCGACCGCGGCCAGGACGCCGGGGCGGGGCAGGGCGATGACGGCCGAATCCGGCGCGCCGGGCAGGTCGGCGACCGAGGCGTAGCAGGGGCGGCCGTGGAGCTCCTGGCCGGCGTATTTCGGGTTCACGCACCAGACCGGGCCGTCGAAGTCCCGCATGTTCTGGACGGTGCGGGCGCCGAAGCCGGTGGCCTCGGCAGAGACGCCCACCACGGCGAAGCTGCGCGGCGCCAGGAGGCGCGTGAGGCTGTTGGGATCGCGCAGTGGTTCCACGGCAGGCATCGAGGCTTCTCTCCCTTGCGGTTGCTTCACGGCATTCCGAAGCAGGCGGAGCGTTTCGGCAAGCCCCCGACCGGACGGTCGATCGGTCGGAACGGCGGCGTCACATCATGCCGGCCGCGGCGGGGAGCCAGAGCGCGATGCCCGGGAACACCACCACCAGCGCCAGCGCCACGAACATGGCCAGGATCATCCAGACCACCCAGGGGATGGTGCTCTCCATGGTCACGCCCGCGATGCGGCAGCTCACCATCAGGTTCACGGCCATGGGCGGGGTGAACTGGCCGATGGCGATCTTCATGGTGAGGATGACGCCGAACCAGGTGAGATCCCAGTGGAAGGCCATGGCGATGGGGATCAGCACCGGCAGCAGGATCAGGAAGGTCGAGACCCCGTCGAGGAACATGCCGATGAAGATGAGCGCGATCATCAGCAGCGCGATGGTGCCGTATTCCCCGAGCCCCAGCCCCACGATCCAGCCGGCGATGGGCTGCACGATGCCCAGCGTCGCCGTGGACCAGGCGAAGACGCTGGCGAGCGCGATGATGATGAGGATGACGGCGGAGATCTCGCCCGCCTCCACCAGCATCTCGTAGAGGTCGCGCAGCGTCATGCTGCGATAGATGACGAAGCCGACGAAGAGGCCGTAGAACACGGCCATCACCGCGGCCTCGGTCGGCGTGAAGGCGCCGATGCGCATGCCGCCGAGGATGACCACGGGCGCCATCAGCCCCCAGATCGCCTCCTTGAAGGCCTGCCAGACCGAGAGACGATCGCGGTCGGGGTTCTTTCCGCCGAAATCCTTGAGCCAGGAGATGATCACGATCGGGACGATGATGGCGAAGCCCGCCAGGATCCCCGGCATCATGCCGGCCATGAAGATCGCGGGCACCGAGACGCCGGGCACCATCACCGCATAGACGATGAAGGCGATGGAGGGCGGGATCAGGATGTCCGTCGCCGCCGCCGCCGCGACGGTCCCGGCGATGAAGGGGCGGGGATAGCCGTCCTTCACCATGCTGCGCGTCACCACCTGGCCGACGGCGGCCGAGGTGGCCGGGCCGGAGCCGGAGATGCCGCCGATCACCATGGCCACCAGCACCGCCACCGAGGCCAGCGCGCCGCGCCCGGCGCCGACCACCGCCGTCGCGAAGCGCACGAGCCGCAGCGCCACGCCTGTCCGGTCGAAGACGCAGCCGACCAGCACGAACATGGGGATGGCGATCAGCGGATATTTCGCGATGCCGGCATAGACGTTGGTTGGCATGGCCATGAGAGTCTGGTCGGCCAGGGTGATCGCCAGCGCGCCGGCGAGGCCGAGGGCCACGCCGATCGGCACGCCGCCCAGCAGCAGCACCAGGAACATGAGGAAGAGGACGGCGCCGATCACGAATCCTCTCCGCGCCAGAGGCGGAGGATGCGGCCCGCCGCGCGCCCGATCACCAGAAGCGCCAGCACCGGCAGCCAGACGCTGTAGAGCCATTGCGGATGGCCGAGACCGGGGGACAGCACCTCGAAATCGTACTCGTCCCAGACCATGCGCGCGCCATACCAGGCGATCAGCGCGAAGCAGAGGATGAGCAGCGCGCTGGCGACGATGTCGGCGATACGCCGGCGACGCGGCGGGAGCTTGTCGACGAAATAGCCGATGCGGATGTGCCGGCCCGCCGCCGTCGCGAGCGCGGTGCCGACCATGGCCGCGCCCACCATCAGCGCGACCGAATACTCCTCCGTGAAGGAGAAGGAGATATCGGTCAGATAGCGCGTCACCACGTTGCCGGCCGTGATGAGCGCCATGGCCCCCATCGCGACGGCCAGCAGCACGCGCTCCAGCGTCAGCGGGAGGCGCGTGCGGGGATCGGCGGGGGCCGCGGTCGGGTCGAAATCCGTGGCCATCAGGCGGCAGGCCTCACGAGGCGGCCCGGATGGCGGCCTCGGCCTTGCCCACGATCTCGCGCCCGACCGTCGCGGACCACTTGTCGTAGACGGGGCGCAGCGCGGTCGCGAAGACGCGCTTCTCCTCGGCGCTGAGGACCGTCACCTCGACGCCGCGGTTGCGCGCCTCGACCAGCGCGCTGTCGTCGGTGCCGGGGATACCGAGGCCGCGGCGGGCCAGCGCGATGTTGCGCCGCGCCGCCTCGATGCCGCATTCGCGGATGAGCTGCTGGTCGGCCGGCGTGAAGCCGGCCATCAGCTGCTTGTTGAGGCCGAAGATCAGCGCGTCGTTCACGTAGTTCCAGATGGTCATGTGCTTCTGCGACAGCGTGTCCATGCGGAAGGCCAGGAAGAGGTTGACCGGGTTCTCCTGCCCGTCCACCGCGCCGGTCGAGAGCGCCGGCTGCAGGTCGGCGAAGGACATCTGCAGCGGGTTGGCGCCGAGGCCGTTGAAGATGTCGTTGAAGATCGCGCCGGCGGCGAAGCGGATCTTCAGGCCGCGCAGGTCGGCCGGCGTGCGGATGGCCCGGCGGGAGTTGCTGATCTCGCGGAAGCCGTTCTCGCCGAAGGAGACGGCGGTGACGTCGCGGCGGTCCATGATGCCGACCAGGTCGCGGCCGACCTCGCCGTTCAGCAGCGCGTCAAAGGCCCGGTGGTCGGGCATGAGGAAGGGAAGCTGGAAGATGCCGGCCTCGCGCACCTGCGGGGCGATGTTGATGGTGCTGAACACCGCGAAGTCGATGATGCCCTGGCGCATGGCCAGCAGCTCGCGCGTCTGGTCGCCGCCCACCAGCTGGCTGCCGGGATAGACCTTCACGTTGATGCGCCCGCCCGAGCGCTCGGTGATGAGCTCGGCCCATTGGAAGGCGCCCTCGGCGAAGGGGATGGGGCGGTTGCCGACCACGGACATCTTGTATTCGGGCCGGTACTGGGTCTGCGCCTTCGCGACATGCGGCGTGGCCAGCAGCGTGGCGCTGCCGGCCAGCAGGGCGCGGCGGCTCGGGCTCGGGGTCATGGTCTCGGTCCTCCCAGGCGGCCTTGTGCCGGCCGCACGTTGCGGTGTCACAATGCGGTCCGGAAAGCCAGGCGCGCAAGACGGCCGTGAGCGGGGGAATATGGACATGCGATTGGCCGTGACGGGCGGGGCTTCCGGGATCGGGCTCGCGATCGCCGGGTCGGCACGTGAGGCCGGGTGGCAGGTGGACGCGGCCGATCGGACACCGGGCGAAGGGATCACGGCGCTGGACGTGACCGACGCGGCGGCGGTCGCGCGCTGGGTCGGCGGGATGGGCGGGCTGCGCGGCGTGGTGTGCAGCGCTGGAATCTCGGCGGCGACGCCGATCCTGGAGACGGATCCGGAGGTGTTCCGCCGCATCCTGGACGTGAACCTGACCGGGAGCTTCCTGGTGGCCCAGGCGGCGGCGCGGGCGATGGTGGCGACAGGGATGGGCGGCTCGATCGTCTTCGTCGCCTCGGTCTCGGGCCTGCGCGGCGTGCAGGGGCGGGTGGCCTATGGCGCCTCCAAGGCGGCGGTGATCAACATGGCGCAGGTCCTGGCGATCGACCTCGCGCCGCACCGCATCCGCGTGAACGCCCTGTGCCCGGCGCCGATCGAGACGCCTCTGGTGACGAGGCTGCACGACGCCGAGACCCGCGCGCAGTGGCTCTCGCGTATTCCCGCAGGCCGCTACGGCCGGGCGGAGGAGGTGGCGCAGGCCGCGCTCTTCCTGCTGGACGAGGCGCGTTCCTCCTACATCACCGGCCACGCCCTGCCGGTGGATGGCGGCTATGCCGGAGCCGGGGTGATGGCGTGATCCCCACGACCAATCTCGGCCGGCTGCTGACCCAGACGGCGCGGCGCCTGCCGGATGCGCCGGCGCTGATCTGGCGGGAGCGGAGCTGGAGCTGGGCCGAGATGAATGCGCGCGTCGACCGCCTTTGCGCGGCGCTGCGCGCGCAGGGCATCGCGCCGGGCGACCGGGTGCTGGTCCATTCCCGCAACTCCAACGTGATGTTCGAGAGCCTCTGGGCCTGCCTGAAGCTCGGCGCGGTCTGGGTGCCCACCAATGTCCGGCTGACGCCGCCCGAAGCGGCCTACCTCGCCGCGGCGAGCGGCGCGCGCGCCATGCTGCGCGACCATGGCTTCGCCGGCCATGCCGATGCGGTGCGGGAGGCGGCGCCGGACTGCCGGCTGATCCTCGCCGTCGGCGATGCGCGGGAGGGCGAACTGGATTTCGAGGCGTTGATCGCCGGCACGCCGGCGCCGCCGCCCGATCACGAGGCGGATGTGGATCGCGACCATCCCTGCTGGTTCTTCTTCACCTCCGGCACCACCGGCCGGCCGAAGGCGGCGGTGCTGACGCATGGGCAGATGGGCTTCGTCGTCACCAACCACCTGGCCGACCTCATGCCGGGGCTGACGGAGCGCGACGTCTCGCTGGTCGTGGCGCCGCTCAGCCATGGCGCGGGCATCCACGCGATGAGCCAGGTGGCGCGCGGCGCCTGCTCCATCCTCATGCCGGGCGAGCGGCTGGATCCCGGCACCGCCTGGGAGCTGATCGAGCGGCATGGCGTGACCAACATGTTCACCGTGCCGACCATCCTGAACATGCTCGTGGCCGACGGGCGCGCGGCGCCGCATGCCCTGCGCCACGTGATCTATGCGGGCGCACCGATGTACCGGGCGGACCAGAAGCGCGCGATGGAACGGCTCGGCCGCTGTCTCGTGCAGTATTTCGGGCTGGGCGAGGTGACCGGCAACATCACCGTCCTGCGTCCCGACCAGCATACGATGGACGACAGCGATCCGAGCGTCGGCAGCTGCGGCATGCCGCGGACCGGCATGGACCTCGCCATCCTGGACGAGGACGGCCGGCGCCTTCCGCCCGGCGAGCAGGGCGGGATCTGCGTGCGCGGCAATGCCGTGCTCGCCGGTTACTGGCAGAACGAGGAGGGGACGGAAAAGGCGTTCCGCCACGGCTGGTTCCACACGGGCGACCTGGGATTTCTCGACGCGCGGGGCTTCCTGCATATCACCGGCCGCGCCTCAGACATGTTCATCTCCGGCGGCTCGAACGTCTATCCGCGCGAGGTGGAGGAGGCGCTGCTGACGCACCCCGCGGTCGCGGAATGTGCCGTGGTCGGGCTGGCGCATCCGAAATGGGGCGAGGCGGGCGTGGCCTGCGTGGTGCTGAATGCAGGCGCCTTGGCCGAAGGCCCCGAGCTGCTCGCGCATCTGGACGGGCAGCTCGCGCGCTACCGTCATCCGCAGCAATTCGTCTTCTGGGAGGAGCTCCCAAAGTCGGCCTACGGGAAGATCCCGAAGGCCTTGCTTCGCGAGCGCCTGGAAGCGGAAGGCATCCGATTCTAGTCAATGCGAGGGCCGCTGCCCTCGCCCTACTTCAGGAATGAGGGTGCAGGGAACGTGTTCCCTGCTGGGGGAGTTTGAGGGGGCAAAGCCCCCTCAAGACCGCGCCGTCAGCTGTTCGGTCCGCGGCCGATTCCCACCGGCTGCCACCGCTGCAACTTGGTGTTCTGCAGCACGGCCGGGTTCACGCAGCTCATCGGCCACTTGCCCGAGAGGACCAGCGCCAGCTCGCTGCCCACGCGGCGCTTGCGCGCCTCGTCGAAGCGCGCCGAGGCCGAGGCCGTGTGCGCGGAGAGGATCACATTGTCCATGCTCAGCAGCGGGTTGTTGTGCGAGGGCGGCTCGACCTCCAGCACGTCCAGCCCGGCATAGGCGATCCAGCCTTCGGTCAGCGCCTTGATCAGCGCGGCTTCGTCCACCGTCGGGCCACGGCCCGTGTTGATGAAGATGCTGGTCTTCTTCATCTTCCGGAAATGCTCCTCCTTGAGGAGATGCGTGCATTCCGGCCGCGCCGGCGCGTGCATGGACACGAAGTCCGACTGGCTCATCACGTCGTTGAGCGAGACCGGCATCACGCCGTGCTCGCTGATCTGCGTCTCGTCGAGGAACGGGTCATAGGCGATCAGGCGCAGGCCGAAGGGCGCGGCGCGCTTGGCCACCGCGCGGGCCACGCGGCCGAAGCTGACGAAGCCGAGCGTCTGGCCCATGAGGCGGGGGATCTTCAGCAGCGCGGGGCGGCCTTCCTTCCAGCGATGCTCGCGCACCATCTTGTCCTGCTCGATCACGCGGCGGAAGGTCGAGAGGAGCAGCGTCATCGCGTGGTCGGCGACCTCCTCGATGAAGGTGTCCGGCACGTTCGTCACGGGGATGCCGGCGCGCGTCGCGGCCTTCACGTCCACGCTGTCCACGCCGACGGAGCCGAGCGTGATGGACTTGCAGTTCTGCAGCCCCGCGATGATCTCGGCCGTGATGTTGATGCCCTTGGCGTAGATGGCGTCCGCGTCCTTGGCCGCGGCGATGAAGCCCGCCGTGTCCATGGGGGCCTCGACGATCTCGGCGTCCATGCCCTGGAGCGCCTCCATCTCGAGGTCGTAGCCGCCCCCGGCGACGGTGAAGCTTGCGCCCGCGGGCGTGACGATGCGGAATTTCGCCATCTGCGTTTTCTCCCAATGAATTTCGGCGAGCGAAGCATGCTCATGACGGTGCGGCAAGCCGGGCCCTTGCACATGCAGGCGGGGCATCTAGGCTCGCGCATCTAAGGAACGGAGGGAGTGTCCGATGGGCAAGTTGGCTGGGCAGACCGCATGGGTGACGGGGGCGGGGAGCGGCATCGGCGAGGCTGCCGCGATCGCGCTGGCCGCGGAGGGGGCGACCGTCGTCCTCACGGGGCGCACCAGGGAAAAGCTCGACAAGGTGGCGGCCACGATCCAGGCCGCGGGCGGGACCGTGCATGTGAAGGTGGCGGATCTCGCCGAGCCCGCGGCCGTGCAGAAGGTGGCGGACTTCATCCAGAAGGAGCTCGGCCGCCTCGACATCCTCGTGAACAATGCCGGCGTGAACATCCAGCAGCGCAGCTGGAAGGACCTGAAGCCCGAGGGCGTTCAGGAGCTGGTGAACGGCAACCTCTTCTCGGCTTTCTACTGCGCCATGTCGGCGCTGCCGATCATGCGCGCGCAGGGCGGCGGGCTGATGATCCACACCGCCTCGATGGCCGGCCGCTTCGTGAGCCCGCTGTCCGGGGCCGGCTACACAGCCTCGAAGCATGCGGTGGTGGCGATGAGCCACAGCCTCAACATGGAGGAATGCGGCAACGGCATCCGCTCCACGGCCCTGTGTCCGGGCGAGGTGCGCACGCCCATCCTCGACAAGCGCCCCAACAAGCTCAGCGAGAAGGAGCTGGCGGAGATGGTGCAGCCGGAGGATTGCGGGGCGCTGGTGATCTTCCTGGCGACCATGCCGGCGCATGTCTGCATCAACGAGGTGCTGATCACCCCGACGCGCAACCGCAGCTACCTGGCCTCGCAGCAGCGCAAGCTGTGATCCCCGGGGGAGCCCTCCGGCGCGCTCAGCGGCCGACGGCGTAGCCCTGCATGCCGCGGGGGTTCGCCCCGGCGAAGATTTGCCCGTCGGGCTCGCGGCGGGCGCCGGTCAGGCGCCCCTCGCTCCACTCGCCGCCCATCTCGACCTTGTGGCCGCGCGCGTGGAGCGCCGAAAGCACCTCCGGCGCGTAGCGCCCCTCCAGCACCAGCTTGCCGGGCCTGGCGCCGCGCGGCCAGAAGCTGCTCACCCAATGCTCGGAGTGGAAGGAGGGCAGGTCGATCGCCTCCTGGATGTTGAAGCCGTGGGCCAGCATCCGCGAGAGCATGATGGATTGCCACTGGTCCTGCTGCTCGCCGCCGGGGGTGCCGAAGCTCATCCAGGGCTTGCCGTCGCGCAGGACCATCGAGGGGGAGAGCGTCGTGCGCGGGCGCTTGCCGGGCTGCAGGCCGTTGGGCAGCGTCTCGTCCAGCCAGAACATCTGGCAGCGCGAGCCGAGGCAGAAGCCGAGTTCCGGGATGGCCGGCGAGGATTGCAGCCAGCCGGCCGAGGGCGTGGCGCTCACGAAGTTCCCGTGCCGGTCGATCACGTCGACATGGCAGGTGTCGCCGCCCGAGGCGCCGAGGCGCGAGACGGTCGGCTCGCCCGTGCCCGCCGCCATGGCCATGACCTCGGCCCGGTGGACGGCGGCGGCGTAGTTCACGCCGCGGATGGGGAGGCCGTCGGGGTTGCCGGGCCGGAACTCCAGCGAGGCGTCGTGGCCGATCAGCCGGCGCCGCTCGTCCGCATAGGCCTTGGACAGCAGGGTCGTGAGCGGGACCGCGGTGAAGCCGGGGTCGCCGTAGAAGGCCTCGCGGTCGGCGAAGGCGAGCTTCATGGCCTCGGTCACATGATGGACGAAGGCCTCGCCCACCGGGTCCATCGCCGCGAGGTCGAAGCCGGAGAGCAGGGCCAGGGTCTGCAGCATGGCCGGCCCCTGGCTCCAGGGGCCGCATTTCAGGACCGTCGTGCCCATGAACTCCAGGGATACGGGCGCCTCCACGCCGGCGCGCCAGCCTGCCATGTCCTGGCCGGTCAGGGCCGCCGCGTGGCGCCGGCCCGAGGTGTCCATCGCCGGCGTCCGGCCGAAGCGGTCGATCGCCTCGGCGACGAAGCCAGAATACCAGGCGTTCCGCGCGGCCTGGATCTCGGCCTCGCGGTCGCGGCCCTGCGACTCCGCCTCGCGGATCACCCTCTCATAGGTGTCGGCCAAGGTGGGGTTGGCGTAGAGCTTGCCGGGCTGGGGGCCGCCATCGCGCAGCCAGAGGGCGGCCGAGCTCTTCCACTCGGCCTCGAAGAGCGGCTTGACGGTCGCCACAGTCTGGCACACCCGGGGCACCATGTGCGCGCCGTGCCGGGCATAGGAGATGGCAAAGGCCAGCACGTCGCGCAGCCGCCAGGTGCCGTGGTTGAGCAGCATCAAGGCCCAGGCGTCGAAGGCGCCGGGGACGGGGGCGGCCAGGAAGCCGGTGCCCGGCATGATGTCGAGGCCGTACTTTCCCTTCACCAGATCGACGGTCAGGCCAGCCGGTGCCGGCCCCTGGCCGCAGATCACCAGCTCCTTCCCGAGCTTCGCGTCGTGCAGGATGATCGGGCAGTCGCCGCCGGGGCCGTTCAGGTGCGGCTCGACGATCTGCAGGGTGAAGCCCGCCGCCGCCGCCGCGTCGAAGGCATTGCCGCCCCGCTCCAGCACCGCCATGCCGACCTGGCTCGCGAGCCAGTGCGTGGAGGCCACAACGCCGAAGGTACCGGCGATCTCGGGGCGGGTCGTGAACATGGAGGGGCCTTTTCGGGAGCGGCCTGATCTGCGCAAAGAAGGGCGGCGGGGTCAACCTGGCGGGGCCGGGCGGAGGAGCGATGATCTGGGTGGCATTGGCCGGCCCTTCGGGCGCGGGGAAGGACAGCCTTCTGGACCGGGCCAGGGACGCCTTGGCGGGCGATGGCCGCTTCCATTTCGCGCGGCGCACCATCACCCGTCCGGCCGAGGCCGGCGGCGAGGCGCATGACGCCGTCTCTTCCGAGGAATTCCAGGCGCTTGCGGAGGCCGATGCCTTCGTCCTGACCTGGCAGGCGCATGGGCTGCGCTATGGCATCCGGCGCAGCGAGGCGCCGGCCGACAAGCTCGTTGTCCTCAGCGTGTCGCGGACGGTGCTGCACGAGGCCGCGCGGTTGCGGCCGCTGCGGGTCATCGAGGTCACGGCGCCGCGGGAGCTGCTGGCCGAGCGGTTGGCGCGGCGGGGGCGCGAGACGGCGGAACAGATCGCCGCGCGGCTGGACCGGGAGATGGGCCTGCCCGAGGGGCTGGACCTCCGCAGGATCCGCAACGATTCCACCATCGAGGAGGGCGCGGCGCGCCTCCGGCATGTGCTGGAAGCGGCCGCCTCGTCTTGCGCGGCAGGGGCTTTTCGGCCATAGGGCTGCGCATCCGGCGGATGTCCGCCGGAAATCCGCACGCGGCGCTCCCTTCCTGACGGCAAGGGTCCGGTCTCGGCTTCGGCCGAGGTTTGCGCCGCGGAGGCCCAACCGGACTGATTGGAAGGAATATCGCTCATGGCGATGCCCGACGTTTCCCTGCGCCAGCTGCTCGAGGCCGGCGTGCATTTCGGCCACCACACGCGTCGCTGGAATCCGCGTATGGCCCCCTACATCTTCGGCGTGCGCAACCAGGTCCATATCCTGGATCTGCAGCAGACCGTCCCCATGCTCGAGCGCGCCCTGCGCTCCGTGCGGGACACGGTGGCCGGCGGCGGCCGCGTGCTTTTCGTGGGCACCAAGAAGGCGGCGGCGGAATACGTGGCCGAGGCGGCGACCCGCTGCGGCCAGTACTACGTCAACCACCGCTGGCTCGGCGGCATGCTGACCAACTGGAAGACCATCACCGGCTCCATCAAGCGCCTCAAGGAGATGGACACGCGCCTGCATGGCGACATCCAGGGCCTGACCAAGAAGGAAGTGCTGATGCTGACGCGCGAGCGCGACAAGCTCGACCGCGCGCTGGGCGGCATCCGCGAGATGGGCGGCCTGCCCGACATGATCTTCGTCATCGACGTGGTGAAGGAGAAGCTGGCCATCGAGGAGGCGAACACGCTGGGGATTCCCGTCGTGGCCGTGGTGGACAGCAACTGCGATCCCTCGGGCGTGACCTTCCCGATCCCGGGCAATGACGACGCGATCCGCGCCATCAACCTCTATTGCGACCTGGTCGCGGCGGCCGTCTTCGACGGCATTTCGGCCGAGATGCAGGCCTCTGGCCGCGACGTCGGCGCCATGGCCGAGCCGATGGCCGAAGACGCGCCCGTCGAGGTCGCCCCTGCCGAAGAAGCTCCGGCCGTCCAGGCCTGAGCGTAGATACCCGAAGCGCCAGAACGAGGAGCTTGAGCAATGGCTGAAATCACGGCCGGCATGGTGCGGGACCTGCGCGACGCCACCGGCGCCGGCATGATGGACTGCAAGAAGGCGCTGGTGGAGAGCGGCGGCGACATGGAGGCCGCGATCGACTGGCTCCGGAAGAAGGGGCTGTCGGCCGCCGCCAAGAAGTCCGGCCGCGTCGCCGCCGAGGGCCTGGTGGGCGTCGCCTCCGGCCCCGGCGTCGCCGCCATGGTCGAGGTGAATGCCGAGACCGACTTCGTCGCGCGCAACGAGGCCTTCCAGAACTTCGTCGCCGAGGTGGCGGGCCTCGCCCTCTCGGTCGGCGACAATCTGGAGCATCTCAAGGCCGCGACCTTCCCGGGCACGACGCACAGCACCCAGGAAGAGCTGACCAAGATGATCGCTACGATCGGCGAGAACATGACGATCCGCCGGGCGAAGGTCTTCTCGGTCGAGAAGGGCACCGTCGCGACCTATATCCACAACGCCGTGAAGCCGGGCCTCGGCAAGATCGGTGTGCTCGTGGCGCTCGAAGGTCCGGGCGAGAACGCGGTGATGGAGACGCTGGGCCGGCAGATCGGCATGCACGTCGCCGCCACTCGGCCGGAGGCGCTGGACGTGAGCGCCGTCGAGCCCTCCGCCCTGGAGCGCGAGAAGGCCGTGCTGACGGAGCAGGCCATGGCCTCCGGCAAGCCGCCGGCGGTCATCGAGAAGATGGTCGAGGGCCGCATCCGGAAGTTCTACGAGGAGGTCGTCCTCCTGGAGCAGGTCTGGGTGCATGACGGCGAGAGCCGCGTGAAGGCCGTGGTCGCCAAGGCCGGCCTGGGGCTCAAGGGCTTCGCCCGCTTCCAGCTCGGCGAGGGCATCGAGAAGCAGACCTCCGACTTCGCGGCCGAGGTCGCCGCCGCCTCCGGCGTCGCCTGAGCCGACAGACTTCGCCGGGGCGGTTCTGCCGCCCCGGCGCCACATTTGCCTGCCAGTACCGAATTCTCACAAGACCGGATCAGCGATGAGCGAAACGCCGAAATACAAGCGCGTGCTGCTGAAGGTCTCGGGCGAGGCCCTGATGGGCGGCCGCTCCTACGGGCTGGACGTCGCCACCCTCAAGGCCATCGCGCATGATGTCGCGGGCGTCGTGGAGCTCGGGGTCGAGGTCGCCATGGTGATCGGCGGCGGCAACATCTTCCGCGGCATCGCCGGCGCGGCGACCGGCATGGACCGGGCCCAGGCCGACTACATGGGCATGCTGGCCACGGTCATGAACGCCCTGGCCATGCAATCGGCGCTCGAGAAGATCGGCGTGCAGACGCGCGTCCAGTCGGCCATCGAGATGAGCTCCATCTGCGAGCCCTATATCCGGCGGCGCGCCATGCGCCACATGGAGAAGGGCCGGGTCGTGATCTTCGGCGCCGGCACGGGCAATCCCTTCTTCACCACGGACACGGCCGCGGCGCTTCGCGCGGCCGAGATGGGCTGCGACGTGCTGCTCAAGGGCACGCAGGTCGACGGCGTCTATGCGGCCGATCCGCGCAAGAACCCGGAGGCCGAGCGCTACGAGACGCTGACCTACCTCGAGATGCTGGCCCGGGACCTGGCCGTGATGGACGCCGCGGCCATCTCGGTTGCGCGGGAAAACCATCTGCCCATTATTGTCTTCAACATCCACGAACCCGGGGCTTTTACGGCCGTCATGAAGGGCGAAGGCCGCTTCACCACCGTAACCGACACCCCCTGACGCCGAGGCCCTTCCCATGGCTGTCCCGCCCGACAAACAGACGCTGAAGACCGACCTTGTGCGCCGCATGGACGGCGCGCTGGAGACGCTGAAGAAGGAATTCGCCGGGCTGCGCACCGGCCGCGCCAGCCCCTCGCTGCTGGAGCCGATCCGCGTCGAGGCCTATGGCAGCAACCAGCCGCTGGCCCAGGTCGCCAACGTCTCGGTCGCAGGGCCGTCCATGCTGCAGGTCCAGGTCTGGGACCGCTCGGTGACCAAGGCCGTGGAGATCGCGATCCGCGACTCGGGGCTGGGGCTGAACCCGCAATCCGAAGGCCAGACCATCCGCGTGATGCTGCCGCCCCTGACCGAGCAGCGTCGCAACGAGCTGGCCAAGACGGCGGCCAAGTACTCCGAAGGCGCCAAGGTGGCCATTCGCGGCGTGCGCCGGGACGGGATGGAGCAGATCCAGGGCTGGAAGAAGAAGTCCGAGATCGGCGAGGACGATGCCAAGCGCTGGTCCGACGAGGTCCAGAAGCTCACCGATGACTATGTGAAGAAGATCGACGTGTCGCTCGCCGAGAAGGAAAAGGACATCAAGACCGTCTGATGTCCGCAAACCCTGCCTTGCGGGCGGGTTCAGGCGCCCCGCCGCCCCGCCACGTCGCCGTCATCATGGACGGGAACCGCCGCTGGGCACAGGCGAGGGGCCTTCCCGTGGCGCTGGGCCATCGCGCCGGCGCGGACGCGGCACGCCGGACCATCGAGGCCGCCATCGGCTCCGGCGTTTCCTGGCTGACGCTCTTCGCCTTTTCCTCCGAGAACTGGGGCCGCCCCGCCGACGAGGTGCAGGAGCTGACGGCCCTGCTGCGCCACTACCTCCGCGCGGAGGTCGCCCAGCTGACCAAGGAAGGCGTGCGTCTGCGCGTCATCGGAGACCGGGGGCGCTTCGGCGAGGAGACGCTGAGAGCCATCGACGCGGCCGAGCAGCGTACCGAGGGGGGGCTGCGGCTGAACCTGACCGTGGCCCTGTCCTACGGCGCCCGCGCGGAGATTCTTTCGGCCGCCCGTTCCGCCGCGGCCGCCGCCGCTCGGGGCGAGCTCGATCCCGATACCCTGGACGAGGCCGGCTTCGCCTCGCGCCTCTTCACGGCGGGCATGCCCGATCCGGACCTCATCATCCGGACCTCCGGCGAGCAGCGCATCTCCAACTTCCTGCTCTGGCAGGCCGCCTATGCCGAGCTGGTCTTCCTGCCCGGCCTCTGGCCCGATTTCGGCGTGACGGACTTCAACGCCGCCCTGACCGACTATGCCGCGCGGGAGCGGCGTTTCGGCGCCCGTATCGGCTGAATGCGGCATTGGGGCGACCTGCGCCAGCGCGTCCTGACCGCTGCCTTGCTGGGACCGGCGGCGTTGCTCTGCGTCTGGCTGGGGGGGCTGTGGTGGGCGGCGCTGATGGCGCTCTGCGTGGCGGGCCTCGCCTGGGAATGGGTGAGGCTCTGCGGCGGCTCGACCCGTGCGCTCCCTGGAGCCCTCGTCGGCGCCGTCGTCCTGATGGCCGGCGCCGCCGCGGTGCTGGGCCGGCCGGGACTCGGACTGCTGATCCTCGCCCTGGGAGCGCCGGCGACCTGGTATGTCGCGCGGACAGCGCCGGGCGCGCGCCCCTTCTGGCTGGCCTTCGGCATCCTCTACATTGGCCTGGCCGGCATCGCGCTGGTCGCGTTACGGCACGACGGCCTCGTCGGGCGGGACAATGTGATCTTCCTGTTCCTGGTGGTCTGGGCCTCGGACATCGCCGCCTATGCGGCCGGGCGGAGCCTGGGCGGCCCCAAGCTCGCGCCGGCGATCTCTCCCAACAAGACCTGGTCCGGCGCCCTCGGCGGCCTGATCGGGGCCTCGGCGGTGGGGCTGGGCGTGGCATGGGGCCTCGGCGCGGGCGGCTCCCCGGCCACTATACTCCTGGTCTCGGCCCTGCTCGGCATCGCCACGCAATCCGGTGACATGCTTGAAAGCTGGATCAAGCGCCGATTCGGCGTAAAGGACTCGTCCGGGCTGATTCCCGGCCATGGCGGCCTGCTGGACCGCCTCGACGGCGTTCTGGCCGCAGCCCCCCTTGCCGCGCTGATCGGCGCCGCCGCGGGGGCGGGCGTTCATCTTTGGAGGTAGGTTTGACCGTCTCGCCCCCCCGCAGCATCATGGTCCTGGGCAGCACCGGCTCGGTTGGCCGCAGCACGCTGTCCCTGCTGGCGGCCGCGCGGCCCGGCGAGTTCGCCGTGGAGGCGCTGGTGGCCGGGAAGGACGCGAAGACCCTCGCCGCGCAGGCCAGGGCGCATGGCGCGCGGCTCGCCGTGGTGGCGGACGAGCGCGCCTATCCGCTCCTCAAGGAGGAGCTGTCCGGCTCCGGCATCGAAGCGGCCGCCGGGGCCGAGGCCGTGATCGCCGCCGCCAGCCGCCCCGCCGACTGGACCATGGCCGCCATCGTGGGCGCCGTCGGCCTGCGCAGCACCCTGGCCGCGCTGGGCCGGGGCGGCACGCTGGCGCTGGCCAACAAGGAGAGCCTCGTCTGCGCCGGCCACATCGTGCTGGATGCGGCCAGGAACACGGGCGCCACGCTGCTTCCCGTGGATTCCGAGCACAATGCCATCTTCCAGGCGCTGGACGCCCGCGACCCCTCCGTGATCGAGCAGATCATCCTGACGGCGTCGGGCGGTCCGTTCCGCGAATGGACGCCCGCGCAGATGGCGCAGGCGACGCCCGAGCAGGCGGTGCGGCATCCCGTCTGGTCCATGGGGGCCAAGATCAGCGTCGACAGCGCCACCATGTTCAACAAGGGCCTGGAGCTGATCGAGGCGGCGCGCCTCTTCCCGGTCCGGCCCGACCAGCTCGGCGTGCTGATCCACCCGCAATCGGCCGTGCACGGGCTGGTGCAATATGCCGACGGCTCGCTCCTGGCCCAGCTCGGCACGCCCGACATGCGCACGCCGATCGCGAGCTGCCTCGCCTGGCCGAACCGCATGGCCGTGCAGGTGGCGCGACTCGACCTCGCGGCGCTGAGCCGGCTCGATTTCGGCGCGCCCGACACCCAGCGCTTTCCCGCGCTGCGCCTCGCCCGTGAGGCGCTGGAGGCCGAGGGCGGCGCGCCCTGCGTGCTGAACGCCGCGAACGAAGTGGCCGTCGAACTCTTCCTCGCGCGCGGCCTCGGCTTCCTCGACATCGCGGCCGTGGTGGCGGAGACGCTCGCGGCCCTGGGAAGCCAGCCGGTTTCCGACCTCGATTCGATCCTGGCGCTCGACCAGGCCGCACGCCGCGAGGCCTCCCGCATCGCCGCCCATCGCGCCGCCGCCTGAAGGAGTCCATCATGCTTGAATTCCTGCCTTCTGCCGTGCGGACCATGCTGGCCTTCCTGGCCGTGCTGGGCGTCCTGATCTTCTTTCACGAGCTCGGGCACTATCTGGCGGCGCGCTGGCGCAAGGTGCACGTCGACGCCTTCAGCATCGGCTTCGGCAAGGCGATCGCTTCCTGGCGGGACCGGCGCGGAACCCAGTGGCGCATCGCCTGGATCCCGCTCGGCGGCTACGTGAAGCTGCACGGCCAGGCGCCCCTCGACGAGACGCCGGAGGCGGACCGGGTGCCGGAGCGCCCCGGCCTCACCTTCCACAACAAGGGCGTGCTGGATCGGGCCATCGTGGTCGCGGCCGGCCCGGCTGCCAATTTCCTGCTGGCGGCGCTGCTCTTCGCCATCCTCTTCGCGACGAACGGCGTTCCGAGGGGGCTGACGACGGTCTCTGCCGTTTCGCCGGGCTCCCCAGCCGAGGTGGCCGGAGTCATGGCGGGCGACATGATCGTGGCCCTCGACGGCGAGCGCGTGACGCGATTCGACCAGGTTCAGCGCCACATCCAGCCGCGGGCGGGCCAGCAGGTCGCGGTCCGTCTGGAGCGCGAAGGGCGCGAGGTGAACCTCCAACTCGTGCCGGCCGTTCGTCCCGGCAGCGAGGCGCAGCCGGTCGGCATCCTGGGAATCCAGGGCGGCCAGGCGGTCTTCGAGCGGCTGGATCCCCTCTCGGCGCTCTGGGCCGGCACCGTGCAGACCGCCGAGGTCAGCTGGGCGACCCTCGCGGGCATCGGCGAGATGCTGTCCGGATCGCGCAGCGCGACCGAGCTCGGAGGGCCCATCCGGATCGCCGAGGTCTCGGGCCAGGCCGCGACGCTCGGCATCGTGCCGCTGATCAACCTCATGGCGCTGCTCTCGGTGAGCCTGGCCCTGCTGAACCTCTTCCCCATCCCCCTGTTGGACGGCGGCCACCTCATGTTCTACGCCGCCGAGGCGATCCGGGGGCGGCCGCTTCCGCCCAAGGCCCTGGAGGTCGGCTTCCGCGCCGGCTTCGCGGTGCTGATCTGCCTGTTTCTGTTCGCCACGTGGAACGATATCGCCCATGGCGGGATCGGCCGCTGGGTCGCCGGGCTGGTCGGATGAGGGCGCGGGAAACGGCGGGGTGGCGGCATGCCGGCGGCGCGGCTATGTTCCCGCCGGCTCCGGCTCGACGCAAACATATGGGTCTTTCCTTGACGACAACGCTGCGCGCAATCCTGCTCACGACCGCCGGTCTCGTGATGCTGTCGCCAGGCCAGGCCGAGGCGCAGGGCCGCCGGCCCGTGCCCGCCCGCGCCGCCGAGGCGCCGGGCGGAATCATCACGGCGGTCGAGGTCCGCGGCAACCAGCGGATCGAGACCGATACGGTCCGCAGCTACATGCTGCTTCAGCCGGGCGACGCCTATGACGCCGACCGGGCGGACCGCTCGATCCGCAGCCTTTTCGCGACCGGCCTGTTCCGCGATGTGCGCGTCTCCCGCGACGGCTCGCGCGTCGTCGTGGATGTGGCCGAGAACCCGCTGATCAGCCGCGTGGCCTTCGAGGGCAACCGCCGCGTCTCCGACGACGTGCTGCGCAACGAGGTCCAGCTGCGCTCGCGCGCCGTGTACACCTCGCAGCTCGTCCAGGCCGACCGCCAGCGCATTCTGGACCTCTACGCGCGCCGTGGCCGCTTCGCCGCGCGCGTCGAGCCGAAGATCATCGAGCTGGACCAGAACCGGGTCGATGTCGTCTTCGAGATCCAGGAGGGCGAGGCGGCGCTCGTGGCGCGCATCAACTTCGTCGGCAACCGGGCCTACAGCGATTCGCGCCTGCGCGAGGTCGTGTCCACGAAGGAGCAGGCCTTCTACCGCTTCCTCTCCAATTCCGACACCTTCGACCCGGATCGCCTCAACTTCGACCGCGAGCTGCTGCGCCGCTATTACCTCCGCACCGGCTATCCCGACGTGCAGGTCGGCGCCGCGACCGCCGAGCTGGCGCCGGACCGCAGCGGCTTCTTCCTGACCTATAATATCGACGAGGGGCAGCGCTACACCTTCGGCACGGTCGAGATCACCTCCGCCTTCCCGAACCTGAACACGGCCGAGATCCGGCGCTTCCTCGAGATCGCGCCGGGCGAGTGGTACGACGGCGACGCCGTCGAGCGCAGCGCCCAGGCGCTGGCGGACGCCGCCAACCTGCGCGGCTTCCCCTTCGTCGACGTCCAGCCGCGCATCACCCGCGACACGGAGGCCCGCAAGGTCAACATCACCTTCGCGGTGAATGAGGCGCCGCGCGTCTTCGTCGAGCGCATCGACATCAACGGCAATACCCGCACGCAGGACCGCGTGATCCGCCGGGAGTTCCGCCTGGCGGAGGGCGACGCCTTCAACGCCGCCCAGGTCCGCCGCTCGCGCGAGCGCATCCGCAACCTGGGCTATTTCAGCGACGTCCAGATCACCAACTCCCCGGGCACCGCCCCGGACCGCACCATCCTGACCACGCAGGTCGCCGAGCGCGCGACCGGCGAGGTGAGCGTGGGCGGCGGCTATTCGACCGATGCCGGCTTCCTGGCCGATTTCGGCCTGCGCGAGCGCAATCTCTCGGGCACTGGCCTCGATGCGCGCCTCAACACCACGATCGCGCAGCGGCGCAGCCAGGTGGACATCTCGCTGACCGAGCCGGCCTTCCTGGACCGGAACCTCGCGGTCGGCGCCGACGTCTTCTACATCCAGCGGAACCTGCTCACGGTCTCGCAATACAGCGAGCGCCGCGCCGGCTTCGCGCTGCGCGCCGGCTACGAGTTCAACGAGCGCCTGCGGCAGTCCTGGTCCTACAGCCTCGTCAATCGCGACATCTACGACATCCAGCCCGGCGCCTCGCGCTTCGTTCTGGAGCAGCAGGGCAGCACCGTCCTTAGCCAGGTCAGCCAGACGCTGGCCTATGACACCCGCGACAACCTGATCGAGCCGCGCCGGGGCTACCTGCTGCGCCTCGGCACCGATTTCGCCGGCCTGGGCGGCGACGTGGCCTATGTGCGCGCCCGTCTCGACGGCGCGCTCTACCTGCCGTTCGAGCGGGTCTTCGGCAATCCGGACTACGTGCTGACCTTCTTCGGCAGCGTGGGCGCGCTGCAGTCCTATGGCGGCCGCAACCAGGATCGCATCGTCGACCGCTTCTTCCTCGGCGGCGAGAACCTGCGCGGCTTCGCCCTCGCCGGCGCCGGCCCGCGCGATCTCGCGACGAGGGACGCCCTTGGCGGCCGCATGATGTGGACGCAGACGACCGAGATGCGCTTCCCGCTGCCGGTGCCGTCCGAGATCGGCCTGATCGGCCGGGCCTTCGTCGATGTCGGCGCGCTCTGGGACACGGTCTCGGGCGCGGGGATCGGCGACACCTCCACGCCGCGCGTCGGCGCAGGCGTGGGCATCTCCTGGAGGAGCCCCTTCGGGCTCATCAATCTCGACGTCGCTCAGGCGCTGGCGAAGCAGCGCTACGACGAGACCCAGGTTTTCCGTTTTGGCTTTGGTACGCGCTTCTGAGCGCTGGGACAGGTAGACGCCAATGACATCGTTCCGACTTCCGATGGCCCTTCTGCTGGGGCTGGCCCCGAGCGTGGCCTTCGCGCAGCAGCGGCAGGGCCAGGAGTGGTTCGTCCCAGGCCAGAACCAGGGGGCTGCCGGCCAGCGTCCGGCGCAGGCGCAGCCGCAGCGTCCGGCCCAGGCGCCTTCGCGTCCGGCCCCGGCTGCGGCCCGCCCGGCGGCGCTGCCGCCCGGGACTCCGCCGCCCGCCGCCGTGATCGGCATCGTGGACATTCCAGAGATCCAGCGCCTCTCCACGGCCTTCAACCAGGTGCGCGAGGAGATCGAGCGGCGCCGGACCCGGCTGAACGACGACCTGCAGCGCGAGCAGAACGGCTGGCGCGACGCGCAGCAGGCGCTGGCCACGCAGCGCGCCCAGATGAATCCGGAGCAGATCCGCAACCGCGAGCGCGAGCTGCAGGATCGGATCACCGACAGCCAGCGCATCTTCCGCAACCGCAGCCAGGCGATCGAGCAGGCGGCGCAGCAATCGCTCGTGCAGATCGAGGAGTCGCTCGGCGTCGTCGTGCGTCAGGTCGCCGGCAGCCGCAACGTCAACATCGTCCTGCCGCGGCCCCTGGTGATCATGAACGAGCCGGCCTTCGATCTGACGGAAGAGGTGGCGCAGCAGTTCAACCGCACCCTGCGGCAGGTCACGATCCCGGCCGAGAGCGACGGTTCGCAGCCGCCGACGCCGCCTGCCGGCGCCCAGGCGCCCGGCGGCGCCGCCCCGGCCCGTCCGGCCGCTCCGGCCCCTGCCGCTCCTCCGGCGCAGCAGCCCGCCCGCCGCTGATCCGGAAAGTGCGGGACGCTTCGCATGTCGGCTGACGCCCGCTTTTTCGGGTATGCGGGGCCTCTCCCACTCACGACCATCGCCGCCGCCGCGGGCGGCGTGGTCCATGGGCACTCCGAGCGCCTGTTTGCCGGCGTGGGCTCCCTCGAGGCGGCGACGCCGGACGAGGTCAGCTTCTGCGAGGCGCCGCGCTACGTCACCGCCCTGAGGGCCACGCGCGCAGGTGCTGTATTGGTGCCCGAGGCGCTCGCCAACCAGGTGCCGGAAGGCTGTGTCGCCATTACCTGCTCCGCGCCCGCCGCGGCGTTCGGCAAGGTGGCCGTCCTCTTCCATCC
This sequence comes from Roseococcus sp. SYP-B2431, assembly GCF_004336745.1. Classification (GTDB taxonomy): domain Bacteria; phylum Pseudomonadota; class Alphaproteobacteria; order Acetobacterales; family Acetobacteraceae; genus Roseococcus. The sequence continues at coordinate 368,931 of NZ_SJXD01000026.1, read as the reverse complement.
GCGGCCCCGGCCGCAGGCCCGGATCGATCCGAGCGCGATCCTGGGCCCGGACGTCGTCATCGGCGAGGGCGCCGAGATCGGCCCCATGTCGGTGATCGGGGCCGGCGCCCGCATCGGCGACGGCTGCCTCATCGGGCCGCTGGTGACGGTCGGCCCCGGCGTGGTCCTGGGCGCGCGCTGCGTCCTGCACAGCCATGCCTCCATCTCCCACGCGATCTGCGCGGAGGGCGTCGTGCTGCATCCCGGCGCCAGGGTGGGGCAGGAGGGATTCGGCTTCGCCGTCACCCCGGACGGCCGCTTCGAGACAGCCCCCCAGCTCGGCCTCGTCGAGCTCGGGCGGGGCGTCGAGATCGGCGCCAATAGCTGCGTGGACCGGGGAACCCTGGCAAATACCGTTCTCGGCGAAGGGACGCGGCTCGATAACCTGGTCCAGGTGGGGCATAACGTCCGGACGGGGCGGGGATGCATCATGGTGGCCCAGGTGGGGGTTTCCGGATCCACCGTGATGGGCGATTACGTGAGCGCGGGCGGCCAGGCTGGATTTTCGGGGCATCTCTCGATCGGAAGCCGGGCCCGGATCGGCGCGCAGGCCGGCGTAATCCAGGATCTTCCCGCCGAGGCGGAGGTCTTCGGCACGCCGGCCGTACCTGTTCGCGAGGCCTTCCGGTCCTTGCGGGTCCTGAGACGCCTGACCGCCGAGTCGCGGCATATGAAAAGACGAGAAGCGGAGTGAAAGCCATGGATCAGGCGGCACCCCCGAATACGACGATGGAATCCTACGGTATCGCCCAGATCATGGCCGCGATCCCGCATCGCTATCCCTTCCTCCTGATCGACCGGGTGGTGGATATGGTGCTGGGCGAGTCGGCGGTGGGCGTGAAGAACGTCACGATCAACGAGTTCTTCTTCCAGGGGCATTTCCCGAGCGAACCGGTGATGCCCGGCGTGCTCATCGTCGAGAGCATGGCGCAAACCGCGGCGGTGCTCGTGGTGGCGACCCTCGGCGAGCACGCGCAAGGCAAGCTCGTCTATTTCATGTCCGTGGACAATGCGAAGTTCCGCCGGCCGGTGGTGCCGGGCGACCAGATTCGCGTCCATGTGGCCAAGGTGCAGCGGCGCATGAATGTGTGGAAGTTCTCGGCCCAGGCCAAGGTCGACGGCATCGTCGTCGCCGAGGCGACCTATGCCGCGATGATCAGGGACCGGTGAGACACGTGGACAGCATCTCCGGCACCGCCTTCATCCATCCGTCGGCTGTCGTCGAGCCGGGCGCCCAGATCGGCTCCGGCTGCCGGGTCGGGCCCTTCTGCGTCGTCGGCCCCTCCGTCGTGCTGGAGGAGGGTGTCGAGCTCGTCTCGCATGTGGTGATCGAGGGGCAGACCCGGATCTGCGCCGAGAGCCGGCTTTCGGCCTATGCCTCCGTCGGGCTGCCGCCCCAGGATCTGAAGTATCGCGGCGAGCCGACCGGCGTGACGGTCGGGCCGCGCAGCCATTTGCGCGAGCATGTCACCGTGCATCGGGGCAGCGTCGGCGGCGACGGCGTGACGCGCGTCGGGGCGGACTGCCTGCTCATGGCCTGCAGCCATGTGGGGCATGACTGCCGGGTCGGCGACCGGGTGATCCTCGCGAACAACGTCATGCTGGGCGGGCACGTCCAGCTCGGCGAGCAGTGCTTCCTGGGCGGCGGCGCCGCCATCCACCAGTTCGTCCGCATCGGCCGTCACGCGATGGTGGGCGGGCTCGCCGGGGTCACCAATGACGTGCCGCCCTTCGGCAATGTCTTCGGCCTCCCGGCGCGCATCGTCGGGCTGAACGTCGTCGGCCTGCGGCGGCGGGGCTTCTCGCGCGAGAACCTCCATGCGCTGCGCGCCGCCTTCCGGCTGCTCTTCCGCGATCCGGGCACCTTCGCCGAACGCCTCCTGGCGGCCGAGGAGCGCTTCGCCGGCGACGTGCTGGTCGGCGAGGTGCTGGGCTTCCTGCGCTCGGGCGACCGCAAGCGGGAGCTGATCCGGCCGGGCCGCATGGCGGCCGAATTGGGGGCTGAGGACGAGGAGGCGTGAGGCTCGGCCTTCTGGCCGGCGGAGGACCCTTTCCGGCGCGCGTCGCCGAGGCCGCCGTCCGGTCGGGCCATGAGATCTTCGTCGTCTGCCTGAAGGGCTTCTGTGATCCCGCGGATTTCGCCCCCTTCCCGCACGCCGTGGAGCGCCTCGGAGCCGGCGGGGCGATCGTCCAGCGGCTGAAGGACGAGGGCGCCACCCACATCGTCCTGGCCGGCAAGGTGAAGCGGCCGTCGATGCTGTCGCTCTTGCCCGACGTCTGGATGGCCAGGACCATGGCGCGCGTCGGCGTCGCGATCCTCTCGGGCGACGATGCGCTGTTCAAGGCGATGGCGCAGGTGCTCGGCGAGGAGGGGTTCGAGATCGTCTCGCCGCAATCCCTCATCGAGGGCAGCACGGCGGCGGAAGCCGGCCTGCTGGTCGGGGCCGAGCCGGATGGGATGGCCCGCGCGGACATCGCCCGCGGCATCCAGGCCCTGCGCTGCCTGGCGCCGGTGGATGTCGGGCAGGCGGTGGTGGTGCAGCAGGGGCTGGTGCTCGGCATCGAGGCGGTGGAGGGCACGGATGCCCTGATCGCCCGTGCCGGCGACCTGCGGCGCGACGGCCCCGGCGGGGTGCTGGTGAAGCTGTCCAAGACCGGCCAGGAGATGCGGATCGACGCGCCCGTGGTCGGTCCGGTCACCGTGGCCGGGGCGAGGTCGGCGGGGCTGCGCGGCATTGCCATCGAGGCGGGCCGCACCATACTCGCCGATCGGACGGCCACGCTGGAGGCGGCCGAGGCGGCCGGGCTCTTCGTCCTGGCCGTCGATCCGGAACGCTTCACCGCCTGACGCCGCCACCTCGAACGCCGCCACATCGCAAGGAGACCAAGAATGAGCGAGAGCTTCCGCTACCTGCACACCATGCTGCGCGTCGGCGACCTCGACCGCAGCATCGCCTTCTACACCACCCATCTCGGCATGAAGGAGCTGCGCCGGAACGACGTGCCGGACGGCAAGTACACGCTGGTCTTCCTCGGCTACGGCGACGAGAGCCGGGAGACCGTGCTGGAGCTGACCTACAATTACGGCGTCGAGACATACGAGATGGGCGGCGCCTTCGGCCACCTCGCCATCGGCGTGCCGGACATCTACGGCAGCTGCGAGAAGATGCGCGCCGCGGGCGTGAAGATCTCGCGCGAGCCCGGGCCGGTGAAGTTCGGCACCACGCTCATCGCCTTCATCGAGGATCCGGACGGCTACAAGATCGAGCTGATCCAGCGGAAGTAGGCCCAAGCGTGATGAAGGTCCGAATCACGCGATCCCGCTGAACTCAACCGTCCAGGCGGACATTGGCCGCCTGGGCGACCTCGCGCCACTTCGCGATCTCGCTGCGCACGAAAGCCGAGAATTCCTCCGGCGTGCCCGGATCCGCGATGGCGCCCATGGCGAGGATCCGGTCCTGCATGGCGCGCTCGCCGAGGATGGCGCGCACATCGGCCGAGATCCGCTGGACGATTTCCGGCGGGGTCGCGGCAGGGGCCACGAGCCCCGTCCAGCCCGCGGCCTCGTAGCCGGGGAAGAGCGTCTCGCCGAGCGTCGGCAGGTCCGGCAGCTGCGGGACGCGGCGCGGCTGGGCCACCGCCAGCGCCCGGGCGCGGCCGCCCTGGATCTGCGGCAGGGCGCTCGCCACGCTGTCCATCATGAGCGGCACGTTCCCGGCCACCAGATCCGAGATGCCCGGCCCCGAGCCCCGGTAATGGACGATGTTGAAGCGCAGCCCGGTCCGCAGCTGCAGCAACTCGATGGCGAGGTGCTGGCTGGTCGCCGGGCCGGCCGAGGCGATGTTGATCTCGCCCGGCCTGGCGCGGACCATGGCCGCGAGTTCCTGGATCGTCTGCGCCGGGAAGCTCGGATGGGCGATCATCAGCAACGGCACCATGACGACGTTGCTGATGGGCGCGAAGTCGCGCTCGGCATCATAGGGCAGCCGCTGCAGCACCGAGGGGTTCACGCCCAGCGTGCCGGAGGTTCCGGCGATCAGCGTATAGCCGTCGGGTGCCGCACGGGCGCCGGCCTCGAGTGCGGGAGCGCCGGCGCCCCCGCCCCGGTTTTCCACGACGACGCGCTGGGGCCAGCGCTGGGAGAGCTGGTCGGCCACGAGGCGCGTGAAGATGTCGGCGGCCTGGCCCGGCGGGAAGGGGACGATGATCCGGACCGGGCGTTCCGGCCATCCGGATTGCGCCTTCGCCGCGAGCGGCAGCAGGGCAGGGGCGGCCAGCAGGGCGCGGCGAGTGATCGTCATGGAGTCCTCCGTCCGGCGGCTCTTGCCGCTTCGTTCTGTCCGGCTAGCTTGGCGCCATGGGAACGGGAAGCGCAAGGCCATGAACTCACTCGACATCGCCGTCCTGGGCGGTGACGGCATCGGCCCCGAGGTGATGGAGGCCGCGGTCGCCGTCCTGCAGAAGGTGGATGCGCGGCATGCGCTGGGCCTCGGCTTCACACAGCTCCGAGCCGGCGCCTTCGCCTATCGGGACACGGGCACCGATCTCTCGGACGAGGTGTTCGAGCGCGCGCGCAAGGCGGATGCGATCCTGCTCGGCGCCATGGGGTGGCCCGGCATTCGGCACGCCGACGGCACCGAGCTGGCGCCGCAGATCACCCTCCGCCAGCGGCTGGACCTCTTCGGCGGGGTGCGGCCGATCCGCGCCATTCCTGGCGTGCCCCTGCCGCTCGTCGATCCGCGCGCGGCGCAGATCGACTTCGTGATCCTGCGGGAGAGCACGGAGGGGCTGTTCTTCTCGAAGGACAAGGGCCGCGTCACGCCGGAGATGGCCGAGGAGACGCTGCGGATGACGCGCGGCACCTCCCTGCGCCTTGCCCGCATGGCCTTCGATCTGGCCGGCCAGCGCGCCGCGCGGCTGGGCCGGCCGGGGCGCGTGACGCTGGTGGACAAGGCCAACGTCTTCCGCGCCTTCGCCTGGCTCCGCCAGATATTCAGGGAGGTCGCGGCGGAATATCCGGCGGTGACGCACGACGCGGCCTATGTGGACGCCATGGCGCTCGACCTGATCCGCCGGCCCTGGGATTTCGACCTTCTCCCCACGGAGAACATGTTCGGCGACATCCTCTCCGACCTCGCGGCGGGGCTGATCGGCGGCATGGGCTTCGCGCCCTCGGCCGACCTGGGCGCGGCGCATGCCGTGTTCCAGCCGAGCCACGGGACCGCGCCCGACATCGCCGGGCAGGGCAGGGCCAATCCCACCGCGACGATCCTGTCCGCGGCCATGATGCTCGACTGGCTGGCGATGCGGGGTGGGGGCTCGCGCCTCGCGGAAGCCGCCGAGGAGATCCGGCGGGCGGTGGACGCCGCCTTCGCGGGCGGGTTGCGCACGGCGGATGTCGGCGGCGCGGCAGGCACGGCGGAAGCGACCCGGGCCGTGCTCGAGGCCCTTCCGTGATCCCTCGGATCAATGTTCCGTGATCCTCCGGATCAATGTTCCATGATCCTCCGGATCAATGTTCCATGATCCTCCGGATCGATGTTCCGTGATCCTCCGGATCAACGTTCCGTGATCCTCTGGATCAACGCGCTTCCGAGACGCCCTGGATGATCAGCGCGGCCATGGCGCGGGCCAGGCAGTCGTTGAGCCTGTCTATCGTGGCCGCCATCTCGGGGCGCGGCGTGCGCTCCAGGTCGATCGCGCCTGTCTCCACCCAATGCTGCATGAGGTCGTAGCGCCGGAACACCGGCGCCCCGGCCGCGGCGGCGATCAGCCGCAGCTTCTCGCGATAGGGCTCGATATTGGTGTTGGCGCGCAGGAAGCGGGAGAATTGCTGGTCGATGAGGATCGTGTCGGCGCCCCAGCCGCGGATCCGCTCGAGGCCCGCCAGCATGGCGTCGGTCATCTCGTCGGGATCCATGCCGCGCACCGCCTCGACGGTCCCCGCCTGCCAGAGCACCAGCGCCGGCTCTTGGCCGGCGGGTGGATCGCGCAACAGGGCCAGATGGTCGTTGACGTTGATCCCCCGCCCGCCCCGGACGGCGACCTCCACGGCCCGCTCCGGATACTGAAGGGCGAGGAGGTTCTGCAGCCGCGTGGGCCAGGCTCCTTCCGGGGCCGACGCGCCCGATCCGGTGACCGAGCCGGAGCCGAGCACCAGAATGCGCAAGGTCTCCGACCGCAGGGCGCGCGCGGTGGCGAAGAGCGGACGCGGCACGGTCAGGTATTCGGTCGGGATGTCGCAAGCGGGGGCTGCTCCGGCCGGAAACGCCAGAAGCAGCGCGGCCAGGATCCAGGCGATGCGTGACATCCTGGCCACGTTAGCCAGCGGCCGGGTTCGGGGGCAAGGCCGATCGGGGCGGGTGCGCCCCGTTCCTCTGCCAATCCGCGAGGAAGGCCACGAGCACCAGGATTCCGAGGCAGAGGATGTTCGCCGCGATCTGCATGGGCCAGGCGTCGTCCGCCTCCAGCATCAGCCGCGCCAGGAAGGAGAGCAGGATCCCGAAGCAGAAGACCGGGAGGCTGTTCCGGCCCATGGCCAGCAGCGGCCGGGTCCATAGCCCCTGGAGGGCCGGAGCGTCGCGCGGGACGTATCGGGCCACGAGGTAGGTGATGGCCAGGACGGAGGCGAGGCGCCATGGATGGAGCGCCGTCTTGTCCACCGTCGCGAGGAAGGCCGGGATCGCCTCGGGCAGCCTCTCGCCCAGCGACGGGAGCCACTCGAGGGCGATCAGGGCCAGGAGCCCCAGGCCCAGCACCAGGATGGCGGCCGCGTCGAGCCAGCCGCTTCGCTTCGGCATGGGCGGCGCCGGAGCGCCACGCACGGCCTGGCCCATCAGGAAGCCGAGGAAGAACAGCAACTGCCAGGCGAGCGGGTTGAAGAACCAGCCGCCGCCCTGCCAGCGCGGCAGGTTGAAATCCGTCAGCCGCGCGCCGATCCAGAGCGCGGCCGACAGGCTGAGCAGCAGCCAGGGCCGGCTCCGCAGCGCGAGCGCCGGCAGCAGCAAGGCCAGGAGCACGATGTAGAGGGGCAGGATATCGAGAAAGGCCGGCTGAAAGCGGAGAAGCAGCGCCTCGAGGAGGGTGCGGTACGGCTGCTCGGCGAAGGGGTCGAGCGCGAGTTCGTCGAGATAGGCGCTCCGGTCCAGCGTCGCGGCGGAGTAGCCGACCTGCGCCGTGAAGACCACCAGCAGGAAGATGTGGGCGACATAGAGCTTGCCGATGCGCTGCACGAGGCTCGCCGCCGCGTCCGGCCATCCCAGGCGGTCCGCGCGGCCGGCATAGGCGAAGGCGCCCGCGTAGCCGGCCAGCAATACGAAGGCCTCGGTCGCATCGCAAAGGGCGAAGTTCTTGAGCGTGACCGCGCCCAGCCAGTTCCCCGGCGTGTGGTTGACCACGATCATCCACAGCGCGAAGCCTCGGCAGATGTCGGCCCTTGGATCGCGGTGGCGGGCTTTGCTGCGCGTGGCGTCCGTCGTCATTACGGGTTAAGCTAACATGATGCGTGTCTGGCTGGGCCTTTTGATGTTGCTCGCATCCGCGACGTCCGGCTCCGCCTCCATGGGCGGCTGCCCCCGTGTCTCCCTTACTCTGCCGCCCCTGCACGGGCTGCGGGCGGAGATCGCGGCCGGCCGTCCGGTGACCATCGTGGCGCTGGGGTCTTCCTCCACGGAAGGCGCCGGCGCCTCGCGGCCGGAGGCGGCCTATCCGGCGCTGCTCGAGACCCTGCTGCGCCGGGCGCTGCCCGGGCGCGAGGTCAGCGTCATCAATGCGGGGCGCTCCGGCGAGACGACGGCCGAGATGCTGGCCCGGCTGGATCGCGACGTCCTGGCCCATCGGCCGGGCCTCGTGGTCTGGCAGGCCGGCGCCAACGAGGCGCTGAAGGACTCGGATCCCGCGGTCTTCGCGGCGCAGGTGCAGGCCGGGCTCGGCCGCCTGGACGCGGCCGGCGTCGCCGTGGTGCTGATGGACAACCAGCGCGCGCCCCGGATCCTGCAGGCGGCGGGCAGCGCGCGGTTTCCGGAGATCCTGAGCCGCCTGGCCCGCGAAAGGCGGGTGGCGCTCTTCCCGCGCGGCTGGCTGATGTCGGCATGGGCGGAGGGTGGCCTGCCCTCCGCCGAGGTTCTCTCGCCGGACGGCCTGCATCACAACGACCGGGGCTATGCCTGCCTGGCCGAGGCGCTGGCCGGCGCCGTGCTCGAGGCCGTCGGCGTCCGGACCATGGTTGCCGGCCGCTAGCCGCCTGACGCAACATGCCAAGTCGAAACTGGAGAATTCCTGCATGAGCGGTTTGAAGCCCCTGGCCCGCATCCACCGTCCGCCGCGCTCGGCCATGCAGGCGGGCCGGGCGAACACGCAGGAATGGGTCCTGGAATACGCCCCGGCCGAGCGCCTGCGCCTCGATCCGCTGACCGGCTGGCCCGGTTCGGGCGATACGCGCAACCAGGTCCGTCTGCGCTTCCCGACGCGCGAGGCGGCCGTGGCCTATGCCGAGGCTAAGGGGATTTCCTTCGAGGTGGAGGAGCCGCCGCGCGCCAAGCCCATCAGGCCCAAGGTCTATGCCGACAATTTCCGCACCAATCGGGGCGAGAACTGGACCCACTGACCCGAATCCGCGCCCTTAGCTCAGTTGGATAGAGCAGGAGCCTTCTAAGCTTCAGGCCGGTGGTTCGAATCCACCAGGGCGCGCCAGATTTTTCAATATCTTATGCGATGATTTGGCCCGAATGTTTTGCGGACCTCAGGTTTGCGGACCCCCAGCGGACCTCATGGAATCAGTGCCACGCGGCCGGCCACTAGGGCGGCGGCATCACCCGGCGCTACATCCACTCGGCCGACGCCGTGCTGCTCGCCGCGGCCGACAAGGTGGCCAGTGAGGTGCAGCGGCAGATGGGCGAGGCGGGGCCGGCGGGACACGTGGTGCAAATGCCGCGAGCGCGCGCCTGACCGGCCTCCGGCGGGCCACGATGCGGCTGAGGTCACAAGGACTGGCGGGCGATTTCGGGCAGACCTGGCGGCGCTGCTCGGCCAGTATTCGTAGCCCGTCTGATTTGGTTTGCGCGGCAGGTTGGCGGCCATCAAGTAGAAGGGGAGCCCGATGACGATTTCCTATCCTGAGCGCGACGAAGGTCGGGCTGTCACGAGGCGCTTGATCGAGGCTGCCGCCCAATTCACCCCAATCACAGCGGCCCTGGCCCATCTCTATGGCTACACGCACCCCAGCCAATTCGAGCAAGATCTCGAGCGCTTCCAGCGGGAGATCGCCGAGGCGACCAACGACCATTCCGAGCGACTGGAGCGATTGGGGGCTCGCATAAACGGGCAGATCGTGCTCGACCCTCTGGCTCTGCAAGTGGCTTTCCACACGCTCAGCATGAATGACACCGGAATGATGCGCGCCGTGTCATTCGAGTCGCTTCAGGAAGCGTTTCCCGGTGACACCAAGACCGCCTTGGAGGACGCCGTCGCCGAGCTCGCGCATCACGGGTATGTCCGCACCACGACCGCGATGGGCGCCGCGATCCTGCAATACCGCCCCACTGGCGCGTTATTCCTCGCTTTTGATCGAGTGGCGATGGATTTCGACACCCGAAGCGATGCCGTCGAGATCGCCCGCATCTGGCTCGACGGAGATCCCGCGCTCACCAACGTCTTCCAGCTCAAGGAGCATCTTAGCTGGTCGGGGCGACGCCTGAACCCGGCCTTGGCGGCGCTGGAGCACGTCTTCCACCCGCGACGATGGTCCCAAGAGATCCATCCGACGCTGTTCACGACCTCCGTGTTGGTCACGCCCGACGAGCGCTTCAAGCTTCGGCGCATCGTGAACGACGGACGTGTGGACTGACGCTCTCCCGTTCGGTCGATTCGATCGCTGCGCGCGGAGCACGATCGCCACGGTCGATCTCCGCCGGTCACTTCCGCATCGCGAGCAGAAACACCCAGAGGGCGCCACCGACAAAAGCAAGAAGGGCCGCTCCGAACAGGATCAGCCCCAGCCCGCGCAGGCGGCTGTACCCCTTCCACCATCGATCTCTGGTCGCAGCGCGGGTGGCGGTCCCATCCTTCGATGCTGTCGTATCGAAGGTCCCTCTGAAGAACTGGAGCGCTTGATGCTCCGTCAGAACGGCGTCTGCTCGCGATGCTTCGATGTGGAAGCACATAGCCAAGTAGGCCGTCACCGACGCCAGCAGGCCAGCGATCACGCCAACGATGAAGATGCCCATGGGATAGACTAGGGCTGCCTTGGCGGCCGCATCAAAGCCGATGAAGGCCGTCACCGCGGGCATTGCCAAGGCTGCGCCCGAGTTCAGCAGCACCACCATCTTGAGGCCGTCCCGGACGAAGTTCGAGGCGATCTCCTCGCCCTTCCGGGCTGTCTCGTCCCAGGGCTTGCGAGCCTCAGTCGCGGCCTTCACCGCCTCGGCTGGGGATAAGGTCTGACTCATCGGCGCGCCCTCAGTAGCCTGACATCACGCCGGCGCTATGCCACCGCACGCTTTTCCGCAGGCGCCAGCTCCTCCACGCGTTGCCGGTAGACGGCCAGAAGCGGCGTATCGATCTCGGAGAGCTTGCTGACGGCGAGCTCTCCGCCCGCCGCACCGAAGTCGAAGTGCATGGAAGCGTCTTTGCCTTCACGAAAATCAAACAGTCGGCCTGCGCGCTCGCGGCGATAGAACGCGACCATCTTCCCCTTGTAGTCCTTGAATTCGATGTTCGAAATTTCGTCGTAGAGGCGCTCTTCCTTCACGAGAAAAGCCAGCCGCTTCCTCACATATTGCATGACTTGAAGTTCGGCGGCGGTCGTCTCGACCGCATCCGTCGGCGCCACCGCGGCCACGGCCACAGGGACCTCCTGCGAAGGGCCCGCTGCCTTCTCCGCGTCATCCTTGGTGGGCAGATCGAGCCTCCGCAGAATGCGCTGATTAACGAATTCCCGGAATGCGGACTTCGTCAGGTCGCGATACTCATCGAGAGACTTGGCTCGAACGTGGCTAACCCCAGCCTTCTGAAGAAGCATCCTGACGAACGGCTCGCTCGGATCCTGCGCGAGCGCACCGAGCTGGAGGACGATGTTTTGGAAGATGAGCTTGCGCTTCGCTTCCGCTCCAATGTTCTCGGGATCGAAGGTGCTTTTCTGCAGGCCGCGCAGACCCTCCTCAACGGAGTCCTCGATCTTTCCCTTCGCAATCTCTCGGAGATCGAGGGAAAGGAACGCGCTCTGATCCATCATATTGGGCTCGTCGGAGTCTGCATAAAACTCGTAGACGAGGCCGTCCGCTATGATGCCCATTTTCACCGTGGGCGCGGCATTGAAGTATGACCGCAGCTGGCCGCGCTCGTCTCGAAGAGCCATCCCGAGGGTCTTGCACTCCAGTGCAATGACAGGCGCCTCACCACGGAGGATCGCAAAGTCCACGCGGTTCTTATATTTCTCGCTGAAGTCGCACCCGTGCTCAGGGCAAACCTCGTCGGGATTCCTGTCGTCGTAACCGAGGAAGTTCAGGAACGGGAGGATCAGGAAGAGTTTGGTGCTTTCCTCATTCGTGCAGCGAGGCGCCAGCGCGACCATGCGCTGAGCGAAGGTCCGCAACTTTTCACGAAATTCATCCACTGGCCGTTCCTCCAACCACTATTTTTGCAAACGGGACGCTAGATCGTTGTCGGAATTCTTTCCATCAAATTGTTCCTTTACTACGCATGCATCTCATGATGCGGGGAGCGGCGTATTGTGGGGACCGTTTCCTGATGCTGGTGGCGGCCGCAGCCATTCCACCATCTGGGCTGCTACATCAAAGCCGGGGCGGGCACTCCTCCTCATCGAAAATCGCGACCCAGTGCTTCGCCTCGGCCTCGGTCCTGAGGCGCGCTGCGGCTGCCCGCCATCCCGCCGCGACGCCACCGTCGACCTCTGGCGCGAAGGTCTCCGTGCGCCTAGGCCCCGGCGCGGTGACAGTCCACACGACGCGCCGGGTGGGGTTCTCGCCGGTGATGTGCCGGATCAGGGGGTAGGCGATCACTGCCCCCCCTCCAGCGCCGCGCGCCCAGTGCTCCTCCTCCAGCTCCTGCCACTCGGCCTCGGTCAGGGCCGGCCGGGTCAGCCACGGGTGATCGGCCCAGCTCGCAAAGCCCTCGGGCGGCCCCTCACCATCGATCAGGGCAATCTCAACCGCGGCCCTGCGATTCATAGCAACCACCCGCTCGACGATGGGGCGTACCGTTTCCATCGGAAGGTGGGCCAGCAGCTCAAGCACGAGGTCCCAGACGCCGGCGGCGAAGACCGACACCGTGAGCATTTTCGGGAACTGATGAGCGTGCCGGAGCAGCGCCTCCCCTGAGGTGACGGCGCCAGCGTCACCCTGCCGCACCTGACGTGACGCTTGCCGCCGCAGGGTGACAGGCTTCAGGCGCGACAGGCCCGCCGCGGCCAGGCGGCTATTGGACCGCTCCACGTCCACGGCGCCGCCCAGGAAGACCAGGTATCCCTTGGCTTTCCACTCGTAGGCCGTCTTGCGGGAGACCGACTGCAATCGCGCGAATTCGGCCATGCTCGTTGTCACCACGTGTCACCTGTCACCCTGTTTCAAAAGACTTTGGCTAGGGACGGTCCGCGCTCGGCAAAACCCCCGCCCTGCAAAGGGCCCGGGAAGGACCCGAATGGGGGGGGTCATGCGCTCATAGCGTAGCTTGATAGCCCAGCCCATCGTGTGACGCATACCTCGCCCCCACCCCTCTGCATCGGTCAGAGCGCCGCTGCCTCGGCCCAGGCCCCATCGATCTGCTCGGGCGTCAGGCTGAAGGCCGCTCCGATCTGGTCGATGAGCGGATGCGAGCGGAGGTACTGGGTCGCGTACTCCCACTCGATTTCCGCGACGGCCTGCTGGTCGTCGGGAAGCTCGGTGATCGCCTCATTGACCATTGCCGGCGTGATGCCGCGGCCGAGGAGTCCAAGCCGGAGCTGCCGAGCCGTGAGGGGCGGCGGCGCGGCCGTGGGAGCCTGCGGGTCCTGCAAGACGGGATGGCCGTCTTCGCCGGGGACGATTTCCTTGCCGGCGGTCTGCCCAGCGAGAAGCGCTGCGTGGTCCGCGCCCGTGATCTCGACGGCATCGGAGCCGGGCGAGGAGATGAAGAAGGCGCGAAGGGAGGGACTGTAGAACATGATTATGCTACTCCCAGGGCGAGCCAGTTGAAGTTGCCGTTGCCGTTCACGAACCCCGTGCCGTTCCAGGTGACGCTGTTCACGAACATGCTCCCGGCAGCGACAGAATTTCGGCCGTAGATCGTCCAGTTGCTGGCCGGGACCCAGCTGCCGGCGCCGCTCTCGCTGAGCAGGACGATAGGCGGCGAGGCTCCGAAGCTGATGGGGAACGTGACGGCCACGCCGCCCGTAACGGTGGCGCCGGATCCCCACTGGAGCAGCATCCCGTCGGGCAGGTACTGCCACCCGTTGCCGCCCATCGTGCCGCCGCCGCCGAAGATCTTGTGCGCCGCTTCGAGCACCTGCGCGTTGTTGTTGCCGTCCGGCGTGATCCCGGCCGCGGCGAGCCAGGACATCAGCTCTTCCTGGTGGCGGTTGAAATCGTCCGCGCCGAAGATGGAGCCCAGCAGGCCGGCGCCGGGATCGCCACTGGTTCCGTAGCCGGGCGTGCCGACCGGGGCGGCCGGGGTGGGCATGGACGCGACCTGCGTCCCGTTGGCGATGCGTTGCATGGTCAGGGGGTCTCCTTCGTTTCGGGGGTCTCGGGGTTGGCCGCGGTCACCTCGTCGGGGCGAGGCGCGCGGAGGCGGTGGCCAAGGCGTCGCGGGACGCGGTGCGCCTCCGCGCTGGGCTCCGGGGTGGCGTCGGGCATGGTGGGGACGGCGGGCTGCGTGCCCTGGTCAGAGCGCTGCGTCGGCGCGGGGCTCTTCATCGGATGTCCATCCGACGAAGATCGGTGACGAACCAGTAAGGCTCGAAGTGCTTGCTCGCGCGAGGCCACACGGTTCCGTCGAGCGAGGGCAGCTGAAATGCCGCGCCCATGTGCAGGGACCAGAGCGACCCGGAGCCCGTGATCTCCGCCGAGGTGTAGATCAGCGACTTGCGGTTGAGACCCGTGCTCTCCAACGCAGCCTGCGCAACGGCCCGTGCGGAATGCGCCTGCTGCTCCAACAGGAGCCCGGCACGGATCGCCTCGGCGTGCTTCGGGTACTCCTCCCGCCACCAGGTCAGGAAGGCCGTGGCGACACGGTTGGATCCCTCCAGCAGATGGAGCGCCTGCTCCTTCTTCTCGCGCTCGCTGGCCACCTCCATCTCGGCGCGCATGGCCTCGATGAGGGCTGCGATGCGATCGGCTGCGCGCTGGGCATCTGCGGCCTGCTGCTCCATGGCCTGGAGCTCGGCATCGTCCGAGGTGAGGAGCGCGGCCGAGCGCTGGCCGGCCAGGTCCTTCACGCGGTTTAGGCTCTCCACCCGCGCCCTCTCGGCACGGAGGATGGCGCCCGCGAGCGAGGCACTATCCTGCGCCTCGGGGCGAAGCTGCATGACGTCGGCGTACTGCATGTTGGTGCTCCTCAATGGGTCTGGTGGGGGTGCGACAGGGCGGCGGCGCGGGAGCGCTGCCACTCCTGCAGCCCGACCTTCGCGACCGGGGATTCGAGGTGGGCCCAGCGTTGGCGCTGAGCCTCCGTCATGGCGCCGTCGATCGGGTCGGCGGGCTCGCGGGAGTGGATGGGGTCGGATTGCATGTCAGTTCCTTTCAGGCTGCCGCGTGCGGTCGCGCGCGGTTCGTGGAGTTGAGGACGCGGGCGGCGAGAGCTTCCGGTGTTCCCGCTGCGGGCTGCGGCGGTTCGCTGCCGAGGCGGATCTGCGTCTCGCCGGCCATGCGTTCCGACAGGCTGATGCGGGGCTCGGGCATCGCGAGCGGCGCTGCGGTGCTGAGCAGGTTGATGGCGATCGCGGGATTGAGGTCGGTGGCGAAGGCCAGGTGAGCGGCCAGCGGCGGATGCTTCGCGGCCTCTGGCGATCCGAGGATCGCCAGCATGCGCGCGCGCTCGTCGCGGATGGCGGGGTTCGGACCGGCTGCGGCCTTGTCCTCCCACAGCGCGGACCATTGCGCTCCGGCCAGCGGCGCCAGGCGGGCGAAGCTCTCGGCCGTGTAGGTGGGCGGCGGGGTGTCCGCGGCTTTCGGCCCGCGCAGCGTCGGCTCGATCCGGCGAGCTGTCGCGGCGCCTTTCAGCTTGGCGCGGGCTGCCGTCGCCTTCCGGCGACTGCGCATGGCGGCGAGTTTCGCGCGGGCTCTGTCAGGCAGCCCGATCAGCTGCTGGAAGAGATGGCCCGATCGGGGCTGCCCTTCCTTCCGCGCGAGGGCGTCTTCGAAGTTCATGTGCGGGTGCTCCTGCGTCGCGGTGACGTGCTTCCCCAGCGCGGCGACGGGGCGCGCGGGGCGGTGATGGGAAGGAGTTTCGGAGGGCCCGAACGCGGCCCTGGACCACTCGGAAGCGGCGGTCGGACAACCCGGGCCGCGGCTCCGTGTAGGGTTGTGCAGGGTTTCTCTTTTCAGCCGTTCACGCGCACACACACACGTGAACGGGTGAAATAGAAAACCCTGCACAACCCTACACTGGCTCTGACGAAGGGAGGTGGCGGGCATCAGAACGCCCCCGTCGAAGAGGGGAGAAGTCGCACGCCGGCAAAGATCATCCCGGCGTTGGAGCGCTTCTTCGCAAAGTGCCGCTCGAGCGCGGAAGAGAAGCGTTTGCCGGTGCCGGCCGCCTCTCCGCGCTGGTCGCACCAGGTCGACCAGTCGCGGAACAGCGCCGAGGAAGAGGTTTCGTTGCCGTTCTTCACCTCACATCGTTCGGACAGCCACTGGGCCAGGAGATCCTGGTCTTCGAAGTAGCCGTCCGTCGCGGCCTTGACGGCCATCGGCATCCCAAGGCCCGCCTGTTGCCAAGCGAGGCAGCCCTCAATGGCCCACCGCAGAATTCCCGGCCCCTCGGCCTTCAGGATGTCGAACAGCTTCGCGTCCGGCTGCGCCGGCTTGAAGGTGAGCGGAAGGAGATGAAGCCTGCGACGAAGGGCGTCATCGGGATTGCGGATGACGGGGCGGTGGTTGCCGACCATCACCAGTTTGAAGTTCGGCCGATAGGTGAAGAAATCGCCGCGCATGAAGCGCGCGCTCACCGGATCTCCGCCTGTCAGTGTCTTGATCTTGGCCTCGGCCAGGGCGCGCCCGGCCTCGGTCTCCTGGGCAATGACGAGCCGCGCGCCGCGCAGGCCGGCCAGGTCGGTTGGGTGCCGGTCGCCCGCGCTCGCCATGAACGTCTCCATCGGAGCCGTCGCGGCATAATCCCCGAGGAGATAGGCGAGGATGTTCACCAGCAGCGTCTTGCCGTTTCCGCCCGGCCCGACGATCACCAGGAAGGCATGCTCGCGGGTGGAGCCGGTCAGCAGGTACCCGGCCCATCGCTGCAGATAGGCGATGAGGTCCTCGTCCTCCTGGACGATCTCCGAGAGGAACTTCAGGAAGCGGAGGCACTCTCCCTGAGGGGCGACCGACGCGACCTTGGTGACGAGCTCCGACTTCCTCGCCGGTCGCGTGGCGCCGGTGGTCAGGTCCACGATACCGCCGGGCGTGTTCAGCAGCCATTCGTCGGCATCGAATGCCGCAGCAGGCCGTGCATGGCGTGGATCGGAACGGGCCATGCGCTCGACCGCGGCGACCGTACTAGCCGACGCGATGCGACTGGCGCCGTCCTCCTTCTGGTCTTCCGCGATTTGAGCCTGCTCGCGGCACAGCGCGCGCGCTAGGTCGAAGACGGCAAGGGTTTCGTCCCTAGCCCAGCGGCAGCCGTCCCAGCGCAACCACGATGCCCATTGAGGGACGTAGAGGAGTTGCCCATTGTGTCGATCGCTGAAGGCGAGCGCGAGGGCGTCGTCGGAGAACTGCGGAGCCTCTGGTGGCGGGCTATTCACTGCGAAGGGCTCGCGCCGTGCGCCGGCCGCCGCAAAACGAGCTTCGGGATCGAGGCCGTCCATCAAGCGGCCCTCCGGTGTGCGTCGTTCCAGTCACCGGCCGTCGGACTGACGATGCAGCCCTCCCGGCCCGCCTCCCGCCACCGCTGACCGCAAGCGCGGGCTGCGTGCATGCCCGGCCCATCCGGCATGTCCGGGCCCGCGTGGCCGTCCTGGCCGCGGAAGCGCGACGTGTCCCGGTCAGCGAAGATGGTCAGCGCCTCGATGCCGGCCAGCACGGGGAAGCGGGCGATCGCGCCGGCACTGGCCGCCGCCCAAACCGGCCGCCAGCCGAAGCCCTGCATGACGCTCAGCGCCGTTTCGATCCCTTCGGCCAGGCCGAGCCGCGTCGTGACCTCCTCATCCGGCGAAAGGCGGATCACGCCGGCCGCACCAAGCATCATCTTCGCGGGCTCGCCGAAGGGGCCGGGCGGGGCTTTTCCGCTGCCGTCGGGCAGGAGGAACGTCCGATGCACGCCGCAGGGAGCGCCCGTCTCCGGATCGGTCATAAGCGCCAGCATGGCGGGCAGGAACTCGGGCGGGCCCCTCTTGCCGTCCCCGCGCTGGCAGCGGGGATGGAACCGCAGGGGCAGGCCGGGCTCGCGAGCGAGGCCTCGGGCGTTGAGGTAGGCTTCCGCCAGCGAACCAGCAGCGTCCTGCCCTTCCCCCCAGGCTCGGCGGGCCGCGCTTATGGTCACCGGCGCCTTGGCGGGGCGCTGGGCGGCTTCCTGGCCGTCGTGGGGCACATCATGCACCGCCGGAGCGCCGCCGAGCCAGTCCTGCGCCCACCTGGCGGCACGCTCGGGTCGTTCGCGCCGGACGTGCCCGACGAGGCCAAGGGCATCGCCGCCCACGCCGGCCTCGTGGTCGTACCAGCTCCCGCGCTTGGATCCGGCCACCTCGACGGAGAGGCTGCCCTTAGCCCGGAATCGCCACTCCTCCCGCCCTTCCAGCGTCGGCTCACCGAGCAGGGCGCGCGCCAGGTCGCCCATGCGGCAGGCCAGCGTCTTGGCGAGGTCGGGATAGCTCACCCGCTCAGCGATGCTGTGCAGCACCTCCATCTGACGATCCGTGGGGTCGGCCAGGCGCTCCATGTCGCGGAGGAAGGCTTCTTCCCAAGCGGACAGCGGCGCCGGATTCCTCCGCGCGAGCTGGACCAGGTGGTGATGGGCGGGCTGGGTCACGGGGCCTCGCTGCCGCTCGCCACGGCCGCCGCGATGCTCGCGAACGCCATGAGCAGCGGCCGGCGCCGGGAACCCGTGGCGCGCACGATCAGCGGCTCGCCGGCGCGATCGCAAAGGCCCGGGATCATGCAGAGCCGCGGCGGCTCCTCGGCGATGAAGCGAGGGGCCGAGATCGCCCGACGCTTCGAAATCTTGCTCTTCGTCATGTCCTTCTCCTCGGACATGCACGGCACTGGAAATATGCGGTCGCTGCTGCTATGTGACGGGTGTCGTAGTAGTCCGTCTCAGGCTTCAGCCCCGCACCGCTCCAGCGCGTGCCGGGTTTCTACTTCTGGCGGCTGAAGGGCGAGACGCTGGCGAGGGGCGCGCGCATCAGGCCGCCCTCGACCGGCCGGAGAGTTCGGCGGCGCGGCTGGCGTACATGCGCTCCGCTTCCCACCGTTCCACCTCGGCGATCGGATAGATGACCTTGCGCGGACCGACACGCAGAAAGCGGGGGCCCGATCCGTCGCCGCGCCAACGCTCGAGGGTGCGCAGAGAAACGTGCTGACGCTCGGCCAGCATCTCGGAGGTCAGGTGCGGGGAAGAATGGCGCTGCATGGACTGCCCTTTCGTAGAGCGGCGCGACACGCGCCGCCTGAAGGGACAATGGGAAGTCGGATAACCAGTGAGCCAGCGCCTTCACTGGTGAAAGCACCGCTTCACTGGTCGTCAGCGCTGTCTCTTCGCCCGGCCGAATTCGCCCGCAATCTCCCGAGGCTTGAAGAAATCTGGGTACTCTTGCTGGAAGCTCTCGGCGGCCTTCAACTGCATCCGGTCCAGCCGGTCTATGGGCGGTTCCTCCGGCGTTACGCTGCTCACGATTCGCAAACTGCGCTGAGCATCCAGAAGAAGGCTGCTCGATCGCGGGGGTCTGAAGGCAGTTGCCCACTGGCGGAGCCATTCGGCCCACCCCAGAACCCAAGCGACCGATTTCGGCTTTCGTAGCTCGCGAGCGATTTGCTCCGGAGTCAAAGCCGGAAGACCGGGAGCAGGCGTGGCCATCATCTTCACAAAAGCGATGTGCGCCGCGAAATGCGGTGCAACGCCGCCCCGACGACGCCATAGGCGAACCAGGGCCGGTCGATCGGGCGGGGCGGTGTACCGCCCCGCCGCATCGTCCACCGCCATAACGGCCCACGCACGAGCCATCGACGCTGGGACGGATGAATGATGCTTGGCCATAGCCGCGATTTTCAGCAGCGCCCCGCCCGCTATCATCCCCTCCTTCTCGCAGATCTGCTGAAGTTCTCGGTTGATAGCCTCGAGGCCTGGCGCCGCCTTCAACGTCCGCCGGCCGCCAGCTGCTTCGAACATGCCATCGTTTATGTCCTGAGTAGCGCCCTCCATAAGGAGCCGCTCCACCCAGGCACGGTCGTCGGCGAATTCTGGCAACGACATAATCTCGTCGACCGTCCTGCCGTGAGCCTTGGCGAGCTCTGGCATCGCTTGGTCGACCTCCTTGCGAACAAGGTTCACGCCCTCGTCCTCTAGGTAGTCCAACGCATCCGCACCGAACGACGCGAGAGCTGCATTCCTTCGTGCTATGTCTTCTGGCCAGCACATCGCAGCCATAAGGCGAGTGTGGGCGTACGGCTGATCCGGCTCGAGGGGCACAACCAGCGGCGACGAATCGACCATAACACACGCCTCCGCAGCGCCATCCGCAGGTGGAAGTCGACGGGGCAGCCCGGCGCGGAGAGCCAGGCGTTCGGCGGCCAAACCTAGCCCCGTCGATTGCAGAATACCGGCTCACGAGGCCGTGCCGCCAGCAGAAGCGGGCGGAGGCTCGCGGAGAAATCCGCCATGCTTCTCCAGCGTCGCCATGGCGCGCACGAACGGCACGTCCACCGCCTGACGCGCGCACGCCCGCTCGCATTCCACCGCGAACAGCACGCGGAAGACGATCGTCTCCAGCGCGTTCATCTCCTTCATGGAGGTCCGCTTCGGGGTCGCGACTCTCATGCCGCGCTCCCCGCAAGCAGGGCAATGGCGTCGCGGCAGATGCAGGCGAGCATTCGGCCGCTGAAATCGTCGTCCGGGTCGAACTCCGACAGGTCTGCGTCGAAGGTCGCGACCATCGTGATCCACGCCAGCAGGCCTTCTGCCGTTGTGGCTTTCAGCTCTGCCAGGCGCTCGGCAATCTCGCCCTGCCGGCCGATCATCGGGTCAGTGGTGGCGGCATCCAGCGCCGCCTCCGCCTCGAAGGTGATATTCCGCGGGCGGGAGTCCCACTCCGCGATTTTGCGGCGCTCCAGCTCGCGGTGCTCGGCGCAGAGCGCAATCAGCTCGGCATCCGGATGCGGCGCGACAGGGGCCGCCGCCGCTCGCTCCAGCAGCATGACGGCGGCGGCGCCGAACAGGATGTTGCGACGGACCGCCATCAGACCGGCCCTCCCGACATCCGCAGCAAGTCCTCAACGACCTGCCAAGCATGCTCGTCGAGTCCGGCACTCTGGGCTGCCGAGGCCTTGACCCGAAGGCCATGGAGTGTCCGGGGCGCCGTATTCAGGAACGCCTCCTCCGCCGCACGCAAGGCGAAATACTGACGATCGTCCTCCTCCTGGCTCGTGGGCTCGGGGCCGGAATTGTACTCGTTCCGGATCGCGAGATAGCGGTCGCATTTGGCGATCAGCTCGGCGTCGGGATGCGGCTCCGCAGCGATGGCCGAGCCGGCGAGCGGCGAGGCGGCGGCGGCGGCGGCGGCCAGGATGCCGCGGCGGGTCGCGCTCATGCCGCCGTCCCCCGACCGGAATAGGAGCTGAGGAGGCGATCGTGGCCGTAGATGTAGTCTTTCCCGTTGCGGCAGTGCCAGTTGGTCGCGGCGAGCGAGCGGGAGGGGAACTCGTCTTCGTTGGCGCCGAGGTCATCTTCGTCCGGCTCGGCATCCTCCAGCGTGCCTGCGCCGTGGTCGTTCTGCCTCTGCCGGCAGGGAAAGCGGGAGAGGTCGTCGTCCGCCGCTTCGCAGCAGTCCTGCTCCTCCTCCAGGTCGCAGTCGCCGTCGAGCACGTCCAGCGCGGCAATGGCCCGGTCAATCAGGGCTTCGATCGCCTCGCGCCGGCGGCGGCGCATTCCGGCGGAGGGCGTCGCGAAAGCAGCGCCCTCGGCAGCAGCGCGGCGGGTGCTATTATCTCGGGTAGCCATGATCCTGTTGCTCCACAGTGGGGTTATGGTCAGGGCGGGCGGGGTGCTCGCAACATCCCGTCCGTTCGTCATCTCGCTTGCGAGATGGCACTATTGATGACATGGTGTTCGCATGAGTGCAATCGAAAATGTCATCGTTGATGCCATAACGGCGGCGCAGCTCCGAGCTGCTCGGGCGCTTGTGAATTGGTCCCAGGAGCAACTGGCGCAGGCCAGCGAGATACCCAAGCGGACAATCGCGCGAATGGAACTGGGGCAAGGGGCGCCGCAGCGGCGTACGGTTTCCGCTCTGCGCGCAGCCTTAGAATCTGCGGGAGTCGTCTTCGTCCCCGGCAACGGCGACGGGCCTGGCGTCAGGCTGAGGAAGGACCGTGGCTGACCGCCTGCCTATCGAGGCCCCGCGGCTATGGTCGGTCACGAGGTGGCTGAGCATTATGTTCTTCTCCACCGCCTCTCTCGCGGCGTGCGGAGGCTCCCCGACACCTCCCCCCGAGCCACAGCACCGCTGCGTGGTGACGCCCAATAACCTGGTGGAATGCTCAGCGATCGAAGATGCCGGGACGGCTCGTCCGGCGCGATGAAGCCAGTGAGCAGCATCGTTGGCCCGTGGCGACTTTTTCTGGCGGGCGTTGCCGTAGCATTCGCCCTCACGCCGCCGGCCGCAGCACGAGAGCAGCTGTACACGTTCCGGCCCGCCGATCGCGAGGCGCTGCACGCCTGGGCTGGTCTATTGCGCCGCCACCCGGATCTCGCACGTGATGCACGGCGGCACGGCTTTAAGCCGGCCCGCGACGTGGCGGTGCTGCGCGTCGACCTCGACGGCGACGGACGCAACGAGCTCGTGCTCTACGCCAACCTCATGCCCTACTGCGGCAGCGCCGGCTGCATGACTCGCATCCTCGGGCGCAGGCGTGCGGAGTGGATCACGGCTTGCGAGACCTACGTCGAGGACGGCCGCGGGTTGGTTCTGGACAGCTCGCGGACCGCGGGGTGGAGGAATTTCCGCGGGACCTATCGAGTTACGTGGGTTGCGGACCCGGCGCGGGCGGCGGGTGTGGGCTGCGTCGAGGGCGAGACGGTCGATCGCGTTGAGCAGGGTCGGGTGCGAACCGGGCGATAGAGGCAGCCAAGATGGCGCGAGGGGCCGTCCCAGAACGCACGGCAGGAATGCGCGGGAAAACTTGGGACCTGAGGGGCGTTCCGCTCCGGCTACTCATCCACCCATCCGGAACGAATGCCTTTGGAACACGATCGGTATACCCAGACCCTCACCAAGCGGCCGACAGAGTGGTGCATGGACGTCCAGCTTCTCCCCCACCGTGAGGGCGAAGGGCCGGTCGAGCCCGACAGGGTGCTGAAGAACAGCATGGAGGAGGAAGGCGAGCCCAAAGGCGACGGCTGGGTAGCTCTGTTGGGGTGCTTGGTTCTGCTTGCCGGCGTCGGCGTCATGGCTCTGATGTTCCGGTAGCAACAAGATCCCGACGGCCGGAGGGGGCGGGGCCCTATGGGATTAAGCGTACTGGCGGCTCTTTCTCCAACCTTAGCGACCTTGTATTCGGCGGCACGCTGACGGGGGTGCCGGCCTCCGACACCGTTGGTGTGACTTCGCCCGAGGCGCGGACGAGGTCCGAGCGCCGGCCTTGGGCGCCGAGCGGGTTGTTCGCTCCCGCTCTATCCTGCGCCGCCCAGCCCAGCAGGAATAAGCCCAAGACCAAAGGGGCGCATGTCTAAGCCCCCAGCCACCGCGCCGCCGCATCCCGGCAGCTCGTCAGCGCCACCAGCGTCACCTCGGCCTGACGCGCGGCGGCCTGATCGCTGCGGTCCACATCCGAGACCTGCTCTTCCGCGTCCGACACGCCGGCGACCAACGCCTCGTGCAGCGCCTGCACGCGCTCTTGAACCGGCTCGACCTCCCCGCCCAGCTCGCGCTCCCAATCGCCGATGATGATCTCGACCTCGCGGGCCATGCGGCTCGGCAAAGCGCCCCGGCCGGCGAGGGTGACGATGCGCTGCACCGCGGCGTCGAGCGGGCGGACGCGGGATTTTGCCTGCCCTGGCATTGGATGCACTCCGTTCTGCGGAATGGAACATATTTGGAACATCGGCGGGAAAGCAAGGTCTACGGCTCCGGCTCGCGTACTGGGAAGCACCGACGAGGCTGCGATCTCTCCCGACGTAACCTATGAGATTGAAACGTCTCGGCCTGTTCTGGTCTTTGCGGGGGATGACATTCGAACTCGTGCGGCTGGATCGTCGTCACTTGGCCGCCCTCGCCACGATGGCCGGCGACCGAATGAGCTACCTGGTACTCGGCGAGCTCCCGCGGGGCATCGGGCACGGGATTATGCATGAACTGATGCGGCAAGAACTGGTGGAGATGGGCATCTCCCATCGGTTTCCTGGCAAGGCGGGATGGCGGATCACCGCGCGTGGCCTAGAAGTGGCTGGCGCGGCCGGTTTCCAAACCTGATGAAGGCGTGGCCCGGCCGGTGGGTCCGTGCCGGGCCACGCGCTACTGCGGGCCGGACTCGAAACCGGCTCCATCGCTCCGCGGGCAATCCCGCGCCATGGTCCATTCGCCCAGGCGTCCCCAGGCAAAATAGCGCTTCCTTCAGCGCCGCCGCAGCACGCCGATTCTGACACGCTGCGAATCACGGCCGCAACTACGATCGGCGCCGAGTCGTTGGACTCATCCGGTGCAGAGGCCTCCCTGATGCCGCGCTACTTCTTCGACTGGTCGATCAACGGCGCCACCACGGAGGACCGGCACGGCCGCGAACTCGACGACCGAGCCGCCGCCCGGAAGCTTGCCATCGACGAGATGTATTGCCGTGTCCGGGAGCGCGACCCGAGCGAGTACCTGCGGATCGAGTGCACCGTCCGCGACGAGGACGGCGCTCACGTTTATCACCATGCCACCATCGTCCCGGCCTTCACGGAGGAAATGCGTCAGGCGCTTGAAGAGCGGCAAGCGCGCCGCGATGCCGCTCGGGCAGCCCGGCTCGCCGCGCAGGCAGTGGCCGAGTAGCCTGAACAGCAGCGTAGCAGGGCGGCCTCGCCGCGACGGGAGGCACCTAGGGCCTGATCGTGATGGCCTCATCGAATCGGACGGTCTGGACCCCTTCGACACCGGCTTCCGAAATCTCGATCCGATGACTTCCCGTCAGATGGCCGGCGGAGACGTTCGCGGCCGCCATGCACCGGATCGCTTCGATCGCGTGGGACCGAGCGAGAGAAGCGGATGAGAACGACTCCCCCTCGCTGTCCATGGTGATTTCGTCATCGTACACGTGGAAGTAAAATCGGGTCATGCGCTGCCCTACAGCCGTTGAGCGCATATACTTCAAACATTGGTAAGTTTTTTTTGTAAAAAAACCCGGCGCGGGGCTCCCCGGCCGGGCGTCGTGGCGGGTGGCTATTCAGATCGTTTCAGAATTGCGGCCATTAAGGGGCCACCCAGAGCTGCAACCGAACCGCCAACGAAGGCTCCTGGCGAATTCAGGAGCCAGCCAGCAAAAACCGCCAAGGCGACCCCTGAAACAGGCACAACTATAGCGGTCAGGCGGGAGGCCTTACCCTCCCAAGCATCCTGCTCTAGAGACCGGCGCTCCATGTCTCGGACGTGCTGAGCATCGGCGGTGAAGTTGTCGATAATCGTTTTCGCTGAGCCGGGAACGACAGCGTCATACCCCCTCATCGTCAGGGGATCAGGCATGGGCCCGGCGAAGGCGTAGGCGCGCATTTCCCTCACCGACTCCTTGGTCGGCGGGGCCGCTTCATTCGGCCTGAGCAGATCTGGCTCAATCGGCGGGAGATTCAGGTCCGGCGCCCTAGTCGGTCGCGCTGGCGTTGCTTCCCTACCAGTCATACTTTTTGGTTACGCGCTTGGCCATCGACCTTTTCATGGCGTTCCCCGTGCGGATCCAGCCGAGAGCACTCGCCGCCCCCGGGGGCATAACTGGCGCTGGACCGCGGGAAGGGGCAAAAGCGTCCGCGAACGCCCCCAGCCAAGTATCGCGGCGGCGGCGACGAACCAGCGCGCCGTTCTCGTCGAACGACGCGATCATCCTCTTCTGATAGACTCGCATCATCGGCTCCCTGGCCCGTCCCGGGGGGCTCCCTCAGGCGCCGCCCGGGCCCTCCCGGGCCTCGTGCCACCACTATGATGGCATCTTCGAAGAAACCTCAAGCGTCCTTTGGGTTGCCCTGGCATGCTTCGTGATAATGCGAGGCCCCCCCCGCCGAGCTCTCTATCTAAGAGGAATGCGCCGGATCACCCCGGTCGCACATCCCGCCACCACCTCCGATACCCCGCCGCCGAGGGATGCACGCCATCCCCGCCCAGCGGCTCGCAGCCTAGAGGCTCCGATCCCCGCCACGACGCGGCGCGTCTCACGGTACTCGCCGCCGCTTCCTCTCGCGGTCGAGGCTCGCGACCTTCACCGGCGTCCCCCGACGCTCAGCGCACGCCATGACGTGCTCGGCCCAGGCGTCGAGAGCAGCCTTCCGTTCGGCCAGGAACTCGTTGCGCTGGTAGATAGCCGCAACGCCGCGGATCGTTCCCTGCACGTGGTTCAGCAGCCGGTCTGCGACGTGCGGCGGGAAGCCGGCGCCAGCGAGCCACGTGACGCCCGTGCGCCGGAAATCATGGAAAACCCACGCCGGCATCGGCTCCGGCGCCTCCCCGGTCACCTCGGCCCGCTTTGCCCGTTCGGCCCCGATGGCCTTCTCCATGTTGCGCTTCATCCACGACTGCGACGTGATCGGCTGGGGTGGAACGGCGTCCGAGCCGTTGATGCCGAAGACCAAGCGATCGGCCGGGGGAAGGGGAGGAAGATCACCCTTCGGCTTCGCGCCCATTTGGTCACGTAGGATAGCCCGCGCGGGCGGAGAGAGTTGGACCAGATGCGCGCGGCCGTTCTTGGTTCGCGCTGCCGGCTGCGCCCATTTCGAGAGATCCGGCGTGAGCTCTCCCCAAACCATGCTACCCGCTTCATCGCGGCGCGCCAGAGTGAGCAGCAGGAACCTCACCAAAGGTCCGTGGGGCGAGGGGAGGGTGCCGGCAGCCCGCCAGACCTCACCTACCTCAGCATCGTCCAGGAACCGCTCTCGCTGGACGTAGGCGCCCTCGATGGGAGGTAACCCGGCGAAGGGGTTGAGGGCGAGCCGACGCCGCTTCACGGCCCAGCCATAGCAGGCTCGGCCGGCGGTCAGAATCAGTCGCGCCGCGTTCGGCTGCCCGTCCGCAACGCGATCATCGATCGCCGCGAGAGCATCCCCGTGAGCCAGGTGGGAGGCTGGCTTATCCAGATGTTCCGCAAAGGCGAGGCGCAGGGTCCGCGGCGCGCGAGTGGCGTAGCTGGCCCGGCGGGCGGCGAGGTGCAGCCGCTCCCATTCAGAAATGAGCACTTCGAGCGTGAAGGCCGCTTCCTTCCTGGCCGTCTCTGCGTCGGCGCGCTGACGTGCATCTTCGGCCCGCTTCGCATCGCGCTCGGCTTTCGGGTCGAAGCCCGCGGCCAGGCGGCCGAGCCTGATCCTCGCCGCCTCGCGTGCCTTTTCGATCGTCAGCGCACCCCACGCCCCGAGAGGTTCGCGGACCTTCCTGCCCGTCGCGGCATCGGTCCATTGAACCAGGAACGTCTTGTTGCCGCTCGACGACGCCCTGATGCCAAGGCCGCGGCATTCGGTATCGAAGGCAAGCCGATCCTTCGCGGGCGGGATCGGCGCGAACGACGAGATGAAGCGGTCTGTGAACCTGGGCATGTGGCCTGAAGCTTTTCCGACTCAGCGATTTTGCGGACCCCTAGCGGACCCGGCGAGTGGGTCCGCATGGCACCTTATGGCGGGCCGCGTCGGAAAAATATTCGGGCCACTCGCCGGAACGCAAGCTATTTGGCGGATTACGTCGCTTCCGGGTCCGCAACGTCGGCTTGGCCCAGACGACTTCTAAGCTTCAGGCCGGTGGTTCGAATCCACCAGGGCGCGCCATTTTGCTTGGCGCGATGCCGCCCACCAACCCATCGCGCGGGTTCGGCATCGCTCCGCTCAGCCGGGCCATTCCTTGGCCGCATGCGGCACTTTCCGTCGGCCGACCCGGGAAGCGTCGCCGCGCCGAACCGCGAGGCCAGCCCGGGGAGGCCAGGGTCGGCCTCCCGGCCTGACCCTCAGTCCGCCGTGATTCCCGCCGCGCGGATCACCTCGCGCCAGGTCGTCACCTCGTTCCGCGTCAGCTCCGCCAGCGCATCCGCCGTCCCGCCCATCGCCTGCACGCCCTGGCGGCGCAGCGCCTCGGCGGTCTCGCGATCGGCCAGCGCCGCGTTCACCAGCGCGTTCAGCCGCGTGACGATCGCCCCTGGCGTGCCGGCCGGGGCGTAGATCGCCCACCAGCCCTCCACGACGAAGTCGGCGAGCCCCGCCTCGGCCATCACCGGCACCTCCGGCAGGACGAGGCTGCGCGCGCGCCCGGTCACCGCTAGCGGGCGGAGCGTGCCGGCCTGGATATGCGGCAGGAAGCCGAGCGGGTGGTAGAACATCGCGTCCACCTGGCCGGAGATCAGGTCGGTCACCGCCCGCCCGCCGTCGCGATAGGGGACATGGGTGCTGTCGACGCCGCCGCGCAGGTTGAACATGGCCTGGGAGAGGTGGCCCGTGGTGCCGATGCCGGCCGAGGCGAAGGTCAGGTTGCGCCGCTTCCCGAGCGCCACCAGCTCCGCCACGCTGGAGACGCCCAGCCCCGGTCGCACGCCGAGCACGACCGGCGTCTGCACATAGGTGGAGATCGGCGCAAAGTCGCGCACGGGATCGTAGCCGATCTCGCGGACCAGGTTCGGATTCACGGCATGGGTGCCGATCGTGCCGAGCAGGATGTTCAGCCCATCCGGCGCGGCCCGGGCCACCGAGGCTGCGCCGACGCTGCCGCCAGCGCCGGAACGGTTGTCCACGACCACCGGCTGGCCGAGCTGCGCCGAGAGGAAGTTGCCCAGCAGCCGGCCGAGCGTGTCCGTCGTGGTGCCGGCCGGGAAGGGCACGATGAGCCGCACGGGACGGTCCGGCCAGCCGGCGGGCTGCGCCGCGGCGGCCGCCGGCAGGAGCGCCATGCCGCTCAGCAGGCTGCGACGGGTGAGGTGGTTCATGTCGTTTCCCTTGTCACGTAGCGGGCGATATCGCCCCGACCGACGCCGCGGCGCAACGGCACGCAGCAATCGGGTGGCTCCTGGGTGAAGACGGCGCCTGCATCCAGCAGGCGGCCGAGGAAGCGGTCGAGATGCCGCATGGCGCCGTTCGGCTTGTCGTGCAGCACCAGCAGCACCGGCTGCTCGGCTTCGTCGATCATCGCCCAGGCTGTCGCCGGCCAGCCCTCCGGGTCGCGGAAGTCGCCGGGCACGGCATTCCACAGCACGACCGTATGCCGATGCGCCTCCAGATGCCGCAGCGCCGCCGCGTTCAGCAGATGCGGCCCGAGTCTGCCGCCGCCGCCGTTCGGGCGGAACAGCCGCTCCGGCCCGTGCAGCGCGCCCATCAGGGCATCGGCGCCGGCGATCTCGTGCACGGAGTCCGCCGCGCCGCGGCCGCCGAGCGGGGCGCCGTGGGTCAGGGTATGGTTGCCGATGCGATGTCCCTCGGCCCGGGCGCGCTCGGCGAGGGCGAAGGCCCCCGGCGCGCGCAACTTCCCGCCGATGACGAAGAAGGTCGCGGCCAATCCGCGGCGCGCCAGCACGTCGAGCACGCCGGGCGTCGTCTCCGGCTCCGGCCCGTTGTCGAAGGTCAGGCAGATCGGTTGCATCGCGACCAAATCTGGCCGGTCGACCTCTGGCCCGCAAGCCGGGAAGGACCTGGCGCAGAAGGGGGAACGGGCCCTTCGGAGCTACTTCGCGCGCACGCGATCCATCACGGCGCGCAGCACCTCCGGCACGCCTTGGCCGGTTGCGCCCGCCGCCAGCATGACCTTCGTCCCGCAGGCCTTCTCCAGCGCCTTCACGCGCGAGGCCTTGGCCTGCGGCGTCATGGCGTCGAGCTTGTTCAGCACGACGATCTCCGGCTTCTCGTCCAGCCCGCCGCCATATTCCGCGAGCTCGTTGCGGATCATGCGATAGGCGCCGGCCGGGTCGCCCTGGCTGCCGTCCACGAGATGCAGCAGCACGCGGCAGCGCTCGACATGGCCAAGGAAGCGCGTGCCCAGGCCCGCGCCCTCGCTGGCGCCCTCGATCAGGCCGGGGATGTCGGCCAACACGAATTCCTCGGTGGCGTTCAGCCGAACCACGCCGAGCTGCGGGTGCAGCGTTGTGAAGGGGTAGTCGGCGATCTTCGGCCGGGCGGCCGAGGCGGCGGCGAGGAAGGTGGACTTCCCGGCATTGGGCAGCCCGACCAGCCCGGCATCGGCGATGAGCTTCAGCCGCAGCCAGACCCATCGCTCCTCGCCCGGCCAGCCCTTGTCGGCGCGGCGGGGGGCGCGGTTGGTGGAGCTTTTGAAGTTGGCATTGCCGAAGCCGCCGTCACCGCCTTTGGCGAGCAGGGCGCGCTTGCCCGGCGCGTCGAGATCCGCGATCAGCGCTTCCTTGTCCTCGTCGAGGATCTGCGTGCCGACCGGGACCTTCATCACCACGTCGTCCGCGCCGGCGCCGGTGCGGTCGCTGCCGGCGCCGTTGCCGCCCTTGCGGGCCTTGAAATGCTGCGCGTAGCGATAGTCGATGAGGGTGTTCAGCCCCTCCACCGCTTCCGCATAGACGTTGCCGCCGCGGCCGCCATTGCCGCCGTCGGGCCCGCCGAACTCGATGAAGCGCTCGCGCCGGAAGGCGATGACGCCGTCGCCGCCGTCACCCGACTTGATGAACACCTTGGCTTCGTCGAGGAATTTCATGATGGGCCTTCAAACGAAAACGGGGGCCCAAGCAAAACGGGGGCCTTTGGGGCCCCCGCTGCCGCACTTGCTGAGGAAGCGCAGTCTTACTCGGCGGCCATCTTGATGGGCTCGACGGAGACGTGGACGCGGTCCTCGGCCTTCCGCTCGAACTTCACGTGCCCCTCGACCAGCGAGAAGATCGTGTGGTCGCGGCCCAGGCCGACATTGCGGCCCGGCTTCATCTTCGTGCCGCGCTGCTTGACGAGGATGTTGCCGGCCAGCACGTGCTCGCCGCCGAACTTCTTCACGCCAAGCCGCTGGCCGGGGGAGTCACGCCCGTTGCGCGAGGAGCCGCCTGCCTTTTTATGTGCCATCTGAGAGTGCTCCTTACGCCGCGATGGTGGCGATGCGCAGAACGGTCTGCATCTGCTTGTGGCCACGCTTGCGGCGGCTGTTCTTGCGGCGGCGCTTCTTGAGGATCAGCACCTTGTCGCCGCGGTTCTGGTCGATCACCGTCGCGGTGACGGACGCGCCCGGCACGGTCGGCGCGCCGAGCTGCAGCCCGGCCTCGCCGCCCAGGGCCAGCACCTCATGGAAGGTGACGGTCGAGCCGGGGTCGGCCTCGAGCTTCTCGACGACGAGCACCGCATTCGGCGTCACCCGGTACTGTTTTCCGCCGGTACGGATCACTGCGAAGGTCATCACACGCGTCCTTGAGGCGGCCCGCGAGAGCGAACTGCCCGTGAAACTTGAAAGATTTCGGCCGCCTGCGGGGAGGAGGGCCCCCCAAGAACGACCTCGGGCGACACGCATGCGCCGCCCGGGAGGGGCCGTTTAGGGGGGAGGGCGGGTTTGAGTCAAGTCGTCTTGCCGCCCCCGTTGCACAAGAAGCGACCTCGGCCTATACGGCGCGCCGGCCAGGACAGGTGGCGGAGTGGTCGATCGCGCCGGTCTCGAAAACCGGAGTAGGTGCAAGCCTACCGTGGGTTCGAATCCCACCCTGTCCGCCAGTTCCCATACGAGCCGTGCTCTCCGCCTGACCGAGCGCCGCACTGAGTGGCAGGTTTCCTGGGATTTTCGGGGCAGACCTGTTGACTGGCCCGGCCTGGGGATGCCCGAATTTCGCTCTCCGGAGGCCAATTCTCTCCGGACCTCCTGACTTGGCCGTTTTCGTACGGAACTCAAAAGCCTAGGCCAAAGGCCGGTTTCAGCGCGGTCGGTACTTGCGCCGGTTCGAACCCCACTTGCCCGAATTCCGTACTTCGAGAGCGAACACTTCGGTACGGATCAGGTTGCGACTGCAATGGGAGCCAAGTTTGACTGGCTGAAACCCAGACGCGCTTGGAACCGGTCGTCCAGGGCCTCGAGGACAGCAACGAATTCACTCGAAGAACGCTCATCGGGAGTCAGCGCGACCCACAGGTTCATCTGCTCGACGAGGCGCTGCAGAATGGGCGCAAGTGATGCCAGTGGCGGCGCACGACGCGACGCCGCCAAGGCCATCTCGCCGGCCCATACGCACGTCGCCCAGGTTTCCAATAGGTCGGTCGGCAACCGGTCGTGGAACGCCTCGAGCTCCAGCCGCCGCACCGCAGGGTCACGTCCGCCGAAGAAGGTATTCAGTGTGCGCCCGATGAGCCGCGGCCACGTCTCCGCGGAGCCATTTGCCGACGTGGGTAGCACTTGAACCGTAGTCGGTTTCCGCGTCGCCTCACCGAAGCCAGCAATCGCGATCGCCGTCAGGAGGGCACGAAGCCGGAGGATGTCCTTTGAGCCGATCTCCTTCGCATCAGCCATGCGCTTGCCGAAGGCGGTCACGGCATCGCCGAAGGCCCGTGCGTCGGCCAGTCGGCGCAGAGCCGGATGCGGGGTCTTTGCGCGCGGCCCCACCGCCTGCCCGGCCTCGAGCCCAGCCTCAATTGCGGAGGCGCCGTCGGCAACCTCGTCACCGGTGTCGAGCGCCCGCAGGATCTCCCTATCATCGTCCAGGCCACTTTCAGCCTCGGCGCCGGCCAGCGCCACCCCGAGCGCACGGTTCAGAAACGCGCGCACCAGGGAGGAGGCGCTGCCCGCAAGGCTATTCCGCTCCCGCTCGCCCGGCTCGACCCGCCGCCGTCGTCCGGCCAGGAAGGCGGCGTAGTCCAGCATCTGCGCCTGCCCCGTCCCTTGATCCAAGACCCTAAGCCTTCGCGGCGCCATGGAGTCCGGCGGCGACTGGGCACCGCGGTCAGCCGCATCGAGATCGTCCAGGATCTCGAGCAGCCAGAGGCCCTCTTCCTGCGCGTCATCGAGCGCCGCTGCTGCCCTTTCGCCTCGGGAGCCCATTGGCTCGCGCGTCTCTGACCGCAGTTCACCCACGCAGGAGACCACCGCCGCCCCGGAACGCCGGCCATCCTGGAAGCGGATGCGGGCGACTCTCGGACGCGCCACACCGGTGGGGATGGAGAATGCGAGCGTCGCCGTGTCCGCCCCTGCTGCAGCTTCGAACGGCACGTCGAAAACAGCGCCGTCATCGCCCACAAGCTCGATCCGGGCCGATCCGTGCGCGACGTCGACCCCAAGCTTGGGCGAAGACGGCCACCAGCGCAGCCGATCGAAGACGGCCTCGAAGGTCCCTGGATCGCTTGCTCGCGCATCGTCAAGCGGTAGGGTCTCCCCCGGGTCGAAGGCGGGGACGTCGGCAGGATCTACAGTGTTCTCGCCATCTGCGATCAGGCCGAGGCCCAGCTCGTTCAAGACCCGGCCGGCGGGGACCTGCCGATAGAGGCATGCTTCCTCGTTAATGCCGGGGGCGTCTCCGCGCCCCAGAGCGGCCAGAGTGCAGTTCGCGCTCCCGACCAGCACGTGATCGGTGTCGCCGGTGGTCGCAACGATCAGTTTCGCGTGGACGAACCGGGAGTTGCGCTTCGGGAAACGTCGTTCATCAAAGTGCGCGAGCTCGCCCAGCCGGACCGCGCGCCCGTTCCGCAGCGCGGCTGTCGGAAAGAGACCCTGGGCGGTGTCGATCAGCGCTGCCGTTTCCGTCGCGTCGAGGCGATTTTGGAGCTGCCTGAGCGCCGCAAGCCCCTCATCCCAATAAGGCGAAATCACGATCAGTCGGTCTGCGGACCTACCGCCTACCATTCTGAGGAAACGCGCACCGACCCCCTCGGCCGCGCCGGAAGCGATGAACGCAGCCTGTGTGCCGTCCGCGAGCGTCTCGAGCCCTTCCGCCGGACGTGCTCGCAGAAGCCAGGGTGTCCGGGCCCGAGCCCATTCCAACTTATCAGCCACCGCCTGCTGCCGCTCGTCGAGGAAGCGGCTCAGAAACGCCCAACCCGACGCGACGAGGCGTTGCTCTCCGCTGTCGTCCAATCCGCACTCGACCAGACTCGCGAGCTCCAAGTTGCCGGCTAGCCCCGCCCCCGTCGCGTTCGCCGAGGCAACGATCATCCGACCGCCCTTCCGGCCCAGTTGGAGGAAGATCTTGGGGTGGAAAACGCCGCCGTTCGCCACCGCCTTCACCACCAAGTAGTGCGTGCCGGCCGAACGGGGTGGAGGCGCACCACTGTCGAGCGCCAGCCCGACCATTGCCGAATCGGCGATCAGCAGGACGTTTCGGCAGCCGGCGCCGCGTAGCCGGCTCAGTGCGATCGTCTCGAACGCCTGGAAGTCAACGCCGAAGCTGCTGATGATCGTCGTGTGGTATCCGGTGTCGCCAAGGCGCTCGTATAGCCTCATGTCGTTTCGGCGAGCTCGCGCCCGAGATTGCTCAGCCCGGAAGGACCAAGGAGGTGGATGTCTCGAAGGAACGTCAGGGCGTTGCCGAGCCTAGGATTCGTCAGCACCGGCCCGTCCTTCGCTCGCACGCGGATCTTCCCGTCGTCGGCCTCGACCAGGAAGGTATAGTCGCCTTGATGCCGCAATTTCTGCATGGCGACCCATAGGTGTCGATCGAGGACCCGGTCCCGTAAGAGCCGGATCAGTGTCTGCCCAAGGGGCTCATCCTGGTGCGCATCCAGGAATGCGAGCTCCGACGCGAGAGACCGGAAGGCCGAGGAATCGATCCCCTCACCGCCAAGCTCCGATGCCAGGAGAGCGCGGCTCGGCGAGCAGCGCCGGTGCAGCACGGCCAGCAACTCGATCGCGGCCCGCCCGCTGGCGAGCTCCGCTCGCTCCTCGCCCCTCCCTGCATCCAAGACGACCTCCGAGAGGGCGCGCTCCGACGTCCGCTCCAGGTGCGACAGTGGGTTGGCGGCCGTCGGCAGCGCCGCGACCAGCTGTCGCCAGGTGCCTGGCCATCCCGCCCCAACCGCGTCGAGCGAATCCACGGCCTCAGCGATCGCGCGAGAAGGCTGGACTCCCGTCGTATGCGTCTCGACCGTATCGAGAACCCACTTAAGCAGAGCCTCGCAGGCGATGCGGCCGAGGTCGCCAGCCTGGTAGGCCCACCAGCGCTGCCGATGCGCCTCCAGTTTGTCGCCAAGATGGATGGGCTGTCCGCTTGGCGCAGCCCCGGCGAAACACGCCCAGCGCAGGACATCCGCGCTCGCTTCTCCGTCAATCACCCCGGTGAGGTGGAGCGCAAGCTGTAGAGAGTGCCGGCGCGCGATGTCATTCGGCGTTGGATCCTCGAATGCGGCGAAGAGGAGCCGCTGGTATGCATCCCTTTCCGCGCCGTTGTGCCCGATGCCCGACGGGAGAACTGGCGTCAGCGACGTGAGATCCGGCGTGGTGACACGCCCCTCCTGGGCGAGCCCAAAAAAGACGCTGGCCAAGGGACCAATCGCCTCGGCGAAACCGTCCGCCAGAGCGTCGCCGAGGCCCGGCGTCGGTACTGGAATCTCGTGCTGATCGGCTTCTCCAAAGACGCCTGCCTCGTAGAGCTGGCTGGCGTAGGCTGCGCCGTAGGCGCCCCACGCCTGCTTGAGATAAGGCGTGCCGGCGCCCCCTGGATCGGTGTCTGCCCTGAAGTCGATTAGGCCCGCGCCGTGCTCGCCGAGACGGCGGCCGGCCCAGAGCACACCCGCCACACCACCGCTGCCCTCTCCGTCAGAGGCATTCGCCGCGACGAGGGCTAGCAGCGCCTCCGCCCGCCGAACCGTTCGCTTCCAGCTCTCTGGATTCGTGTCGCGGATCCGCTCGGCATAAGTTCGGCAGAGCCAAGCATAGAGTCCGTAATACCTGATCCGGAGGGTAACATTGCTGATGCCGGGGACGAGCCGCTGATAGAGATTGACGGATGCGGCCTGCATGCCGAGCGGATCGAGTCCACTCTTCTGCCGAAGCTCCGTCCACTCAGGAATGGCAACAAACTGGGCCGGCGTCGCTGACATCGTCAGGTCGCCTCCATCAGCGCCGAGTGCGGGTCGTCGGACAACATCGCTATGCCGCCCTCGCATAGTGCCCGCTCATCGCCTGCTGCCAGACGTGGGCGTACACGTTGCTCGCAACCAATCTCTTTTCCTCCGCGGTGAAGGGCGGAGTCGGGAGCTTGGCAAACACGTCGTCGAGGATGAACACTTCAACTTCGGCCTTCGTCTGCTCCTTCTCCCAGAACCGGTCGAGCTCGCCGAGCCGCGCCTTGATGGCTACGAGCAGCTCCCGGCTTGCTTGCTTCACCCGCTCCCGCGCGGCCTTATCG
This sequence comes from Roseococcus sp. SYP-B2431, assembly GCF_004336745.1. GTDB lineage: Bacteria > Pseudomonadota > Alphaproteobacteria > Acetobacterales > Acetobacteraceae > Roseococcus. The sequence continues at coordinate 333,073 of NZ_SJXD01000026.1, read as the reverse complement.
AGACCGTCCTTCTGAAGAAGATCGAATAGCGCGAGTTCATCCTCCCGAAGGCCCTCTCGCGTACCGCGCATCTGCTCCTCGTCGAGGCTGTTCACCAACTCCACGAGCCGGCGAAAGATCTCCTCGATCGCCGTGCGATCCTTCTCGCGGTTGTAGTCGGCGACGATCTCCTCGTATTTGCGCTGGTAGTCCATGCGCATGGGATTGCGCGCAAGCAGCTCCGCCAGCTTCTGCTCGACGATGTCTCGGATATCCTGGATCGCCGTTGCCTTGCGCCGGACCTTCTTGGCGAACTCGTCTCGAAGCCGCTCGAGGTCAATCTGGCTCAGATCGAAGGTCAGGCCCTCGGCCTGGTCATCCCCCACCGCCTGCGTGCGGATCGCTTCGTTGACGATCCGGTGCAACTCCTTCAGCAGCTCGGTTACGTCTGCCGTATCGCGCCGCTCGGTCAGCTTCTTGTAGATCGCCTCGATGTTGTCGTGGCGCTCGGCGAAAGCATACACGGTCGGCTCGGTGACCAGGGCCTTGAACCGGATGAAGACCTGGCGGGCGAGGATCTCGAACCGCTGCTTGGCTTCGTCGCTGGAGTAGACGGCATTCACCGCGTCAGCGAAGCCCTTGATACGAGCGAACCCCTTCGCGCCGATCAGCGTCGCAGGGTCGAAGGCAAGCCCCCTGAGATGAGCCTCGGTGGCCTCGATGGCTTCCAACAGGGCCTGAACGCGTTCTTCAATCGGGGTGACGATCTCCTCTCCGCCTGTGCCGTCGTCACCCAGGGCGTACTGCGCCAACGCCGCGCGCAGGCTGGCCAGCATGCCGTTGTAGTCGACGATCAGCCCGCAATCCTTGCCAGGATACACGCGGTTCGCGCGCGCGATCGCCTGCATGAGCGTATGGGCTTTCATCGGCTTATCGATGTAGAGCGTCGAGAGGCATTCCACGTCGAAACCGGTCAGCCACATTGCGCACACGATGGCGACGCGGAAGGGGTGCTGCGGCGTCTTGAACGCGGTCTCGACATCGACGCGCTCGCCACCGGCCGTCTCGAAGCCCTTCTTCATCAGGGCACGATGCGGGATGATGTCGAAGCCCCACTTCGCGAAGTCACCAACCTCGTTCTGCGCCTCGCTGATGATGATCTCGACGACCGTCTCGTCGAGCCAGTCGGCCTGCTTCTGCAGCGCAGTGGCCTGGGCGCGCAGGGCAGTCCGAGCCGCTTCATCGGCGGCTGCTGCGGCCTCTGCCGCCTTTGCTGCACTCGCCGCGCGAACCGCTGCTGCCTTGGCCTTCCATCGCGGCATGATCCGTTGGTGCATACGGCCGCAGGTGATCTTGTCGATGCAGACGAACAGTGCCTTGCCGGCTTCCCAACGCGCGGCGCAGTGCTCGACAAAATCGTCCGCGATCTTGTCCAGCCGTGCACAGGCGGTGATGACCTCGTAGTCCTTCCCGAGAAGCTTATCGAGCAGGGCGCCCTGGTCGGGATCGAGCTCGGCCTCCTCGATCTTGGCCGCGATGCGGTCGTTCAGGTCGAGATGGGCGACACCCAGCTTCTCACCCCGGTTCTCGTAGATGAGCTTGACGGTAGCGCCGTCTTCCTCCGACCGCTTGAAGTCGTAGCGAGAGACGTAATCCCCGAAGATGCGGCGGGTGATCTCATCCTGCCTGAACAGGGGCGTGCCGGTGAAGCCGATGAAGGCTGCGTTGGGCAAGGCGAGGCGCATGTTGCGAGCGAGCCTGCCAGCCTGCGTTCGGTGGGCCTCATCCGAGATGACGATGATGTCGTCGCGTTCGCTGTACGGCTCGCCCGGCTTCACATCCTGATTAAACTTGTGAATCAGGCTGAAGATGTAGCGGTGGTTCTCCTTCAGCAGCCGTTCCAGGTCGGTGCCCGATGCTGCGCGGGGTGTCTTGCTGTTCGCCACATCGCAGCCGACGAAGGTCTTGTAGATCTGGCTGTCGAGGTCGTTGCGGTCGGTCATGAGCAGGAAGGTGAAGTTGCCGGGCACCTTCCGGCGCACCTTCTCCGCAAAGAAGGCCATCGAATACGACTTTCCGCTGCCCTGCGTGTGCCAGAACACGCCGAGCCGGCCGAGGTCAGGGTGCGCGCGTTCGATGATCTGCACCGGGCCCTCGGGGATGAAGGAGGGCAATGCGGGAGTGCCGGCCTGCTCAGCCTCCGCCAGGCGCTGCCGATCGGCGACGGCCCGGCGTTCCAGAGGTAGTTCGATGACGCGATGCCGCAGGCGCCTCTCGGGGGGGAATTCGCGCTTCAGCGCCTCCTGGTGACGAACGGAGGCAACGGCGAGGTTGACGCCGAGCACCTGGTGATTGCGCGCCACCACCTTGCGGGTCGCACCGGCCTTGCTCTCGTCGAAGAGGATGAAATTCTCGATCAGGTCCAGCAGCCGGTCATGCGCCAGCATGCCGTTCAGCAGGACCTCGGCCTCAACACTGCCCTTCTCGTCCTCCTCGCCCCGCTTCCATTCGGCGAAGTGGTCCCAGCCGCTGGTGATCGATCCATAGCGAGCGCGGTCGCCATTGCTGACGATCAGGAAGGCGTTGTGATGGAAGGCATGGGCGACCACGTTCTCATCCATGTAGTCGCGCAGATTGCCGTCGAAGCCGGCGCGGATGTTTTTGTAAACCGCCTTCAGCTCGATGAAGACGACGGGCAGGCCATTGATGAAGCAGACAAGATCGGCGCGGCGGTTGTAGTTCGGCGTGCGCAGGCCCTGTAGCTTCAACTCACGCACCGCCAGGAAGCGGTTGCTGCCGGGCGCATTGTCGAAGTCGATGACACGGACGCGCCCATCCCGCGTATGGCCCGCGGCATCACGGTAGCGGACGGGCACGCCATTGCGGATCAGCCGCGTGAAGTCCTGGTTGTGCTGAACCATCGAACGGCTGAAGTCGTGGACGGTCAGCGCCCGCATGGCATCATCGATCGCGGCGGGCGGGAGGTCGGGGTTCAGACGCTCCAGCGCCGCCCGCAAATCACGCGTTAGGACCGCCTCCTGCGTGCTGTTGCGGCCCAGCGTGCCGGTTGGCCCGAAGGTCTCCTCGTTCCAGGCATAAACGCTGTCCCAGCCGAGGACGGTCTCCAGGTGCTTCCCGAAGGTCTCCTGCACCAGACGGTCTTCGCCGTTGATCGGCGTCATCGCCATATCATCGGGCCTCTGCGGCGAATGTCATATGTCATACTGCGATCTCACCGTTCATGAGCCGGGGGAGCAGGAGGTCTCGTGCCTGGGCAAGCTTCTCACACTGCACATTCAGTTTCGAGATCAAACGGAAATTGGCCTCAGTCGCTTCATGAAAGAGGGCAAGTAGCCGAGGCGGCGGAACCACGGCGATCGCCCGCTCAAAGTCGTCTGGCCGGACAGCCGGGTAACCAGCGCCAGTAGCATGGTTAACCAAATGCGCCACGAAGTTGTCTGTCGTTACGAACAAGTAAAGCCATGAGAATGGTACCGCGCGCGGCGAAAGAACCGTAAATCCAGTGGAGAAAACGTCGGTCTCCTCAGGGTCGAGAACAAGGGCATAGGCACGAAGGTTGGGGCGTACATTGGACCAGATGACGTCACCGTCTGACGCCTTTCGCCGTGCCCGTCCGGGGGCCTCTGCCGACGGGACATACGCCTTTTGAGCAATTCTGCCCTGGGTGACGGATCCGATGTCGATGTAGGCGATCTCGTTAGGAAGCCCTTTCGCGGCGTAGCTCTCAGCGTTGGTCACGGCGACATTACCGAGCGGTAGCCGCGCCCACCCCTCAGGGATATCATCCACAATCTTGACGTGTTCGTGGCCGGGAAAGCGGAAATCGATGAACCACTCGCGGTAGAGCATCCGCGCCGCCTCCTCCAGCAGCGCAATTCGCCGACGGTTGTTCTCCACAAGATCGTCGTAGGCGGCGAGCCTTTCGGCAATCTCGGCCTGCTCGCTCGGACCGGGCACCTTGACAGTCAGCGCGTGAACGAAATTGCGGTTGAGTGATGGCTGTGCGGCGCCGGAATTCAGCGATGAAAAGTCTTTTGTTCTAAGAAAATAATAAATAAATCGGGGATTGTTTCCAAGAAAATCGGTTACGTACAAGCAGGCATTATGAGGCCAGTAGTCAACAGGGGTGTATGTAACTTTTCCGATTGATGCGCCGCTGCGACCGATGGAAACGCCCGGTCCCTTCGCGAGGGCTTCGTTATGCCACCCATTTTGGCCCGCTGAACCAATCACTGGAACATCTCCGGGCTTCCGATTCTGGTCAGGGAGGTCATGACCACGCTGAAAGCGAACAACCTCCCCCAAAGTGCAATCTCGCCAAGTCACGCCGCCAGCTCCTCAAGATTCTTCACTATCCGCGCGACCAGCTCAGTGGCTTCCTCATTCAGCCCTGTCAGGTCAATGCGGATGGCGCGCAAAGCTTCCTCGAAGTCAAAATCTTCGTCACGCTCTTCCGGCGCGATGCCGACGTAGCGGCCTGGGGTCAGGCTCCAGTCCTTGGCAGAAATCTCAGTGCGATCGACGCACTTCACCAGCCCTTCAACATCGCGCAGCACTGCATCGGGGAAGCGCTCCTGCAACCAATCCGCCTGTTTCACAAAGTAGCGCGTCAGCCGCAGCGCCTCGACTGCCGCAGCGCGCCCCTCGTCCAATGCCTTTCGCGCGCGATTGACGTCGGCATTCGGCCACAGGGCATCCTCCCGGGCCGCAAGTTCCTTCACCGCAATATCGATCACCCGGCCCGCCAGCTTGGCCGCCAGGTCGAGCTGCTTCGTGAGGTCGCGGCAGCGTTCGGCCAAGGCGTGTAGGTCGGTGCGGGCGGTGTTCAGCCCGGCATTGTCGCGCCCCGAATCCGGCCAGGCCTTGGCCTGCGCCGCCGCCTCGGTGGCGAAGGCGTCGATGTCCGCGGCAACCATGGCCTGGGCACTGGTGAGTTCGTCCCACGGCCCTGCAAGCGGATCGTCCTTGCGCTTCGCCTTGGCAAAGGGGGCGACTATTTGCGCGAGTTTGCCAAGCGTCTGCTCGAACCCCTCAAGCGCCTTGGTCGCCGCCGCGCCCCGCTCCACCGCCTGCGCGAGGTATCCCTCTACCAGCTTGAGAAAGCGGTTCTGCTGCCCGCGATACAGCCAGACGATGGCGGCGATGTTTTTTTGCTGCTCCGGACTGAAGTCGCAGACCGAGCGCGAGACCTTGCGGAAGACAGTTCGTGCGTCGAGCATCAGCACATGCTCTCGCCGGGCCGGGTCTTTCTCCTTCATGCGGTCGAAGAACCAGAGCTGGCAGGGGACGGTGCGCGTGTAGAAGAAGTTGCTGCGGATATCGATCATCACATCCACAGCGCCGGTCTCGACCAGCTTCTGCCGCACGGTTGCCTCATCGCGCCCTGCGCTCGACGCTTGCGACGACATGACGACGCCGGCGCGGCCGGTCTCGTTCAGGTAGCTGTAGAAGTAGGACAGCCAGAGGTAGTTGGCGTTCGAGACCTTCTTGTTCTTGTTCACGCCAGGCAGGCCAAAGGGCAGGCGCTTATCGCCCTTCACCTTCTCCGCATCCACCTCATCCACGTTGAAGGGCGGGTTGGCCATGACGAAGTCGCACTTGCCGGCTAGCTCGTGCGGATCCTTGTAGTAGGTGATGGCTTCGTTGCCAGCCCTGATGGTGCCCTGCAGGCCGTGCACAGCGAGGTTGATCTGTGCGAGCTTCGCGGTGGTCTCATCTTCTCGTGGCCAAAGAAGGTGACCTTCTTCATCGTGTCCTGGCCGGCATCCTCGATGAAGTGGCTCGACTGCACGAACATACCGCCCGAGCCGCAGGCCGGATCGAAGACGATACCGTGGTCAGGTTCAATGACGTTGACGATGGTCTGCACGATGGAGGGCGGGGTGAAGAACTCGCCGCCGTCGTGCGCGCCTTGCTTCGAGAACTCGGCCAGGAAGTATTCGTAGATGCGGCCGAACACGTCGCCCGACGCCTTGCGCAGGCCTTCGGCGTCGAACATGCGCATCATCTCTTCGAGGACGCTGCCCTCGAATCGGCCGTAGTCCTTCGGCAGTTGACCTGCGAGCGGCGGAAAGGCGGCCTCGATCGCCTCCATGGCTGAGGTCAGCGCGGCGCCGAGATTGCCGTCCTTCGGCGCCTTGAGGATCACGTCGAAGCACGCGGCCTCCGGCAGATTCAAGGCGCGGCGGCGGGTGAAGTCGGCCTCGACCAGCGGGCGATCGGGCATCTTGCCCGCTGCTTTGTCGGCCTCGATCGCAGCCTTCGCTTCATAGAAGCGGTTCGTGGCATGGCGCAGGAAGATCAAGCCCATGATGGGCATGAAGTACTCGTTCGAAGCGAGGTTGGAGTTCGCCCGCAGGTTGTCAGCGATCTTCCAGAGGCCGGACTCGAACTTCTCGATGCCGTCGAAGTGGTCAGCAATCATTGTTAAATTTTCTTTCTTCAGCGCGACTGGTGGGGGGTGGCGGAGGGATCGCGGTCCATCTCCGGCCAGATCGCTTGCTGCCGTTCGGTCAGGTCGCGGCGCATCTGCTGGATCTTCTCCTGCATGTCGAAGATCGCATTCATCTGTGCGGCGATGGCGCCCTGCGCTTCGGCAGATGGCACCAGGACCGGAAGGCGTCGAAGGTCTGCCATCTGCAGTCCGGAGATCACCGAGCCGACCTTGAGGCTCTGCACCGTGACCTGGCCCATGGAGGACGAGAGGAAGCGGAACAGGATGGCCGGGTCGGTGATCGGACCGCGCCGGCGAAGCCGCAGGATGGCGAAGCTCTGGCTGGCGAGCCAGGCGGGACCATCGGGGATGTCGCGCACGAAGCCGACCTTGCCGACGCTACCCTTGATGACGATCAGCACATCGCCGGGCTCAAGCCGCGCGCGCCTGGTACGTTGGAGAAGCTCGTCGCTGGCTGGCACCGACGTCGTCGGCGTGCGTACCACGCCGGCGTCGTCGATGTCGCCGACCCCCACCTCGAGCAGAACGCCGTCGCTTCTGTCCGCGACATCTGCTTCGCGGCCTTCGCGGCCGGCGCGATCGCGGCCTACCAGCAGTGCCTGCGGACGGCTGATCTCCGCCACGTCTTCGAGCGGCACAGCTTCGGCATTTGCGAGAAGGTCCCGCATCCGGCGGGCCTCTGAATCGAGCACGTAGCGCTCGACGGAGAGATTGAAGTCGTGCCCGGCGATCTCGTCGGCAGAAGCCAGCACCGAGATATCGGTCTCAGCGTGGCGCTGCAGAATGTCGGCGAGGTCGCCGACCGTGGAAAAGCGACCGATCGTGGATTGCCGCGACTTATCCCGGTCCCGCTCTGGTCGGCCGTCGACCATGAGGACGCGCTGCTGCTGGCGCATCCACGGATGGGCTTTGGCCTTCGGGCGGAAAACAAGCATTGCGACCTGGACCAACGACGACGAGGGGAACGCATCCCTCGGCAGGCTAATGACTGCGTCCAGGCCATAGAGCCGAATGGCCTGCTCCTTGAACGCCTGATCCGCTTTGGTCGTGCGAAAGAGGAAACCAGTGGGGAGAAGGCACACAGCCGCGCGGCGGCCGCGTGCCAGGGCAAGCGCCACATACTGTCCCTCCGCCACGCCGGGCTGCGGGAGGTTGGTGCCGAGGCTTCGGTAATCCTCGCCGCGGCTTCGTATGCCAAAGGGGGGAAAGACGACCGCCGCATCGTAGCTTTCCTGTTCCGCGAACAGGTCCTGATCTACGTTTGCTGGCTCGGATAGTGGGTCGCGTTCCCGGACGATCAGCGGCAGATCATCGGTGACAGCGATGCATGCGCAGATGCCTGCGAGCCAGGCCTCCTCAACATCCAGGGTGACCTGGACGCCTCGGGTCTCGGCGAGGTGCGTAGCGACGATGGCCGTCATCCCATAGGCGCAATAGATGTGCTGCGCTTCGGTGGGGTCGATCGCCGTTGCGATGAGCTGGCAAAGCTCAAAGCTGGCAATGGTGGCGGACAGGGCCCGGTCGCCACTGGCGGCCAGGAGGGCGCGCCGAATCCAGCCGCGCATCGGCGACACCGCATCTGCCGCCTCCCCCTTCTTGACATAGGTGGCGAGCGCCAGGCGCCTAAGTCGCTCGAGATGACCTGGCGGAAGAGGTTGGGATACCGGTGCAAATGTCGCCCCCGGCGCTCGCCAGGCCTGGGGCCATGCGGCAGGCAGACGGTCCAGCATCGCTTGCCAGTCGGGGGCCGTCAGCTCCCTCTCCATGTCGAGGAAGCCCATGCCATTCGGGCCAGACACAGGCAGCAGGCGCGCCGCGACGCGCATCTGCGCCACGGTCAGAACAAGTGACGCGGGATCCTGACCACTCTCGGCTGCGGCGCGCTGCAGCTCGTGCTGGAAGGTCCGGATCAGCTCCATCTGCGCCGACGGCGAGGTGAGCTGGTGATCAGCGTGCATGGATGCGGCCGCGGTCAAAGGAGTCGACGTCGTATGCGGTGATCAGGGCGCCGTCCGCCTGCACCACGATGACGCCCCCCTTATCGAGCGCCTGCATGGCAGTGCGCTGCAGATCGCGGAGCTCATCGATGAGCTGCATGAGTCCCCGCCGCCCGAGGACGCATTTGTCCTGCGTATCCTCTCCAAATTGAAGGGTGAGGTCGACGAGCGCCTGCTTGATCCCGCGCTGGGACATTCGCCGCCCGATGTGTCGTGTCCTAGCCATGCCCAGCCCCCGTCCTGATAGAGATTATCTAGGACGGCAGGATCGAAAAATCAATCCTTCCTTTTTGTGGTTCGCGATATTTTCTTCGGCTTGCCTGCATGGGGCGCTTGTTCGTGATGCGTTTCCTCCCTTCGGCAACGATATCGACCCCGTGGCGGCTTCTCTAGGCTGTTGTTTTCCTTCGATGTTTCATCGTTGGCTCGCCCACTCCACCGGGAATGGCTCCATCAGCCCAGGCAGCGTCATCCCATCCGGCTGCCGCCCGTCCAGGATGGACTCGACGATGTCCGGCGCCAGCAGCGTCAGGCGCAGCAGGCGCGAGACATAGGACGAGTTGATATTCTCCGCCGCCGCCAGCTCGTTGATCGTGCCGTAGCGACCCACCTCCATCATCCGCCGCCACCGGAACGCCCGGGCCAGCGCCTTCACCAGCGTGGTGTCCGCCGCCAAGGGGCCCCGGTTCGTGCTGCTGGCAGGCGCGATCATCAGCTTGCGGCCACCCCGCTGCTTTCGAACCGCCAGCGGCACCCGCACGGTCAGCATCTGTCCGGCGCCCGTCACGCTGCCGCCCTCGCCGCTTCGGCCGGCGGCGCCGCCAGGTCCCGCGCCAGGCTGGCCAGCCCTTCGAGCTTCAGCCGCACGTCAGCGCCGCCCACGCCGATGTCTACCCGGTCGACCAGGAGGCGGATGATCCGCGCCTGCTCGGCGGGGAAGAGCTCCTCCCACAGTGGGTCGAGCCGCTCCAGTGCCAGCCGCGCCTCGTCCTCGGTCATATCCGACGCCGAGGCCCGTGCGGCGCGCCAGGCGCCAAGCACCACCTCCGGCTGACGCAGCAGCCCACGGACCTGGGCAATGACCGCGCCCTCAATCTCTGCGGCGGAGATGCGCGCGATGGCCGGGCCGTCTGCGGCGCTGCCCTTCAGCACTGACTGGCTGACATAGTAGCGGTACTGCTGGCCGCGGCGCCCCCGCGCGTGGGTGGGCGACATCGCGCGCCCATCGCTGCCGAAAATCAGCCCGCGCAGCAGCGAAGGCGTTTGGCAGCGGGTGCGATTGGCGCGAGTCTTCGGGCTGATCGCCAGCAGGGCGTGCGCCGCATCCCACATCGCCTGCGGCACGATGGCAGCATGCTCGCCCGGGTGCGACTTCCCCTTGTGCATGGCCTCGCCGAGATAGGTGCGATTGCTCAGCACCCGATAGATGTCGCTCTTGGTGAAAGCGCGGCCGCGTTTCGTCGTAGCGCCCTCGGCGCGAAGGGCCTGTACCAGCTTCGTGCCGGATTCCGTCTGGACGAAGCCATCGAAAATGCGCCGCACCAGGGCCGCTTCCACCTCGTTCACCAGCAGCTTGCGATCTCGCGCGTCGTAGCCGAGCGGCACGAAGCCGCCCATCCAGATCCCGCGCGCCCGTGACGCCGCCACCTTGTCGCGGATGCGCTCGCCAATGACCTCACGTTCGAACTGGGCGAAGCTGAGTAAGATGTTCAGCGTCAGCCGCCCCATGCTGGTCGTCGTGTTGAAGGACTGCGTCACGGAGACGAAGGTCACGCTGTTCGCGTCGAACACCTCGACCAGCTTGGCGAAATCCATCAGCGCGCGCGACAGCCGGTCGATCTTGTAGACCACCACCACATCGATCAGTCCGCGCTCGATGTCCGCCAGCAGACGGCGCAGCGCCGGCCGCTCCAGTGTCCCGCCGGAGACGCCGCCATCGTCGTAGCGGTCGCGGACCAGCACCCAGCCCTCCGACCGCTGGCTGGTGATGTAGGCCTCGCAGGCCTCGCGCTGCGCGTCGAGCGAATTGAACTCCATGTCGAGCCCTTCCTCGCTCGACTTCCGCGTGTACACCGCGGCCCGGATCTTCCTGACGGTGGCCGGCATGGCGGCGTCGGCGGCGGCTTTGCGCTTCATGCCGTGCCCCTCCGGTTCTTCAGGCCAAAGAACAGCCAGCCATTCCAGCGCGTGCCGGTGATGGCCCGCGCGATGGAGGAGAGCGACTGGTACGGACGACCCTGATACTCGTACCCGTCGTGCAGCACGGTGACGCTGTGCTCGACGCCCTGGTACTCGCGGATCAGCCGCGTGCCGGTGATCGGCTTGTCGTCGCCGCGGATGCGCCGAAGGACGGGATTGCCCCCGTCGAGCTGTTCTCCCAGGGCCTCGAGGCGCTGGATCGTCTCGGGCTTCAAGCCGCCATAGGCCAGTTCCTGGATGCGGTAGGCCAGGCGGCTTTCCAGGAAACGCCGGTTGTAGGGCGGCGGCTCGGCGGCGAAGAGCTCCCGCCATTGCTGCTTCAGGTCCGGCGTGCCGGTGGTCTTCAGGGCCGCCAGCCGACCGAGTACGTCGGCCGGTGGGATGGCGGGGATGGTCGGCGCCGGGGGGGTGCCGGCTTTGGCTTTGGTGGCGCGTGTCATGCGGGTCTCCGGTTGGTCCGGTTCGCATGCAGGCGCTGGGGCGCCGGGAAGTGTAGGCCACGTTCTCCCCGGTCAGCAGCCTCCCGCGCAGCTTCCGCGGCAGCGCGGCTGCGCAGCCGCAGCAGACCGGCGGCGAGGATGCTGCAGACCTCGCGGAGGTGCGGTGGGAGGTGGGGATTGGCCGCAGGGCGGAGGGGTTCACTTGCCACCTCCACCATTTACCCAGGCAGGCGGGAATCCGTCTCACCGGGTGCAGAATCGATTCGACAGGCGCACGCCTGGGTTGATAGAACGCATGGCGAACACATTGCGCGGAGTCCAGGTTGGCGAAGAATGTCAGGAACTTTGTAAATCGCGCGTTCATGCGCACAGTAGATCTCGATCTGCTCCAGGAGCTTCTGGCGCCGTATGCCGCCGAACTGAAGTTCGACTGGAATACTCTACCAGCCGACGAGGCTGAGCGGAGAGATGCGCTCTTCATCCTGTTCAAGGATGGCGGAGAAGATTTTCCGGATGCGCTCCTGGATGCTTTGCACTGCATCCTGACCCTGTCCACTCCGAATGGCGCGCGTGCCCTGCAGGAGATTGCGGACGAGAAAGGGGTTGCGCTCGTCCCGGAGAGCGAACTCGCTGCGCCGGGCGACGGCAAGCATCTGACACCGCGGCATCTCGCGCTTCGGGCCTACCTTCGCCACCCCGGCATCTTTGAGCGCGCGGTGCACCGCCAGGCTTTCTTCGCCGCCTCTCCACTGCGTCTCGTGGGGGCCCGCCGCGGCGTCGTTGTGCTGAACGAGAATGCCGCGGCCCAGGGCGCCTTCAAGGCGGCATGCTCGGTATTCTTCGCAAAACGGTACCTTGGACGGATCTGCGATATCCATTGGTACCCGGAAGCGGGCCTCATCAACGTCCTGATCGAGCACGGCATGAACGCCGTGACCACCACCGTCGAGGAGGAAGGCGAGCAGAAGGTCAGAACCATCCGCGAGATGACGCTGGACGCCATCAGCTTTGATCCAAGGACAGGGCACATCAAGGTCAATGCGCGAAGCCTTGTCGAACGCCGCGAGCTGGTGCGGCTGTTCGCCACCCACCTTCTTGCCGATCCTGACTTCTTCGCCGGACCAGGCAACGATCGGCTTTACACGCTTGCGCCCATTCGGTCTGGCGGTGCGCCGTGGAAATTCAAGAATGGTTGGGACGAGGACCTGAAGGAGGTCTTTGTAAAGCAGGTCGATGTCGACGAGGCAGAGGAGGGACATACCGGGCGCGGCGGCTCGCCGTGGTCGCTCAGCATGCGCGACACGGAGAATGCGCTGGCGCGGCTCTATGAGATGGTGCCAGACATCGATCTTGGCGTGCTGCGGATCGAGACAATCAAGCTGTTGCTCCGCTTCGAGGTCGATGGCCGGAAGCGCGATGTCCTCGTGACCATTCGCCCGAATAATGTGGCCAACTTCCGCGACCACATGTTTGAGGCACGTATCTTCCAGCATCTGCGCGAGAACGGCTTTGTCCAGTCACCTCCATCTCTCCCGGCTGTTGCTTCGGCAGCTTGACCGTCATCCGATTCGCGCCCTGCCGGAAGCCGAACTCGCGTCGTATGGAGAAGCTTTCGCGGACTTTCGGCAGGCGGGGATGCTGCACTATCGGCGGCCGGAAGACGACCTCGACCTTTGCCGTACCGGCTTCGGCGACAATGGCGAACTCATCGTCGAAGGCATCACCGCGGGTGGGCATCGCTGGCTCGACATAGACTTTAGCGCAGTCGGTGCTCAAGCGCGCCGCGCTGCAGGCTTGGCAGGCCCGCCGCTCGAACGGCTCTCCGACCGCGTCCTCCACCTCGGTCAGCCGCCTGGCGACGTCCATCGCAGGGCCTTCTACCTTGTTCGGCTTTTTACCAACGCCAATGCCCTCGACATAGCCCTGGCGTTGAAGGGGCGGAGCAGCGGGACACGGCCGGTCATCGTGACGCCTGTGGCGCGCGATCTCGCACTCGATGTCGGCCGACGGCTGGAGTTGGAAGGCATTCCCGTCGTCGCCGCGATCGGGCTGCTGGACGAGGAGGCCGCTGTGCCCGTCGCCTTGCGCCTGACCGAAGCGGGAATCCCACAGGAGCGTCCGCCTGATGCTCTCGAAATCGACGAGCACGCGGGCGCGGCACTCTTCCATCGCCAACCGCTTGACTTGGAACCGCGGCATTTCCGCGTGCTCGTCGCCTTGGGCCGCGAGGCCAGCACCGACTGCGGGATCGTGCCGGCTGACGCGCTCCTTGAGGAACTCGCCAAGAGCAAGGATCAAGACCGGCAGCCACAGCAGGAGCAGGTCGCGGTGTCGATCAGCCGCATTCGCGCGGCCCTTCGTACCGCCGCGGGTACCTCCGCGGACAGCGAAGGGCAGACGGTTCGGAATGACCGGCAGGGCGGCTACGCGCTGATGATCGAGAAGCGCCGGGTATTCGTCGACTGAGCGTTCGCTGCCCGCGCCAGCCTGGCCGATAGACTACCGATAGGAACCGATAGGCTGTCGAAAGGCCAGGACGCGCGCCGTCCACGAGGCTGTCCCCATCGCCACCCGATGGACAGGACCAGCCAATGCCCTTCACCCCCACCCGCGCCGAAACGCATGCCCTGCAGCGCAGCGCCGACCGCGTCGCCCTGCGCATCATCCGCACCTGCCGCATTCCCCGCCATGAGCAGGAAGATCTCCGTCAGGACCTGCTGACGGACCTCTTCGCCCGATTGAAGGGCTTCGACCCGGCCCGCGGCGAGCTTGGCCCGTTCGCCGCCGCCTGCTTCGACCACCGCGCCATCCGCCTCACCGAGCGCATCCTGCGCGGTCGCGCCACCATGGCGCCAATCTCGCTGGATGACCCTCAGCCCGGCGGCGAGGGCCTGACCATCGGCGACAGCGTCGCCGAGGCGGATGGCTACGGCGCCTGGCTTGGCCAGCCGACCGACGCCTTTGCGGCGGCGGAGCGCCGCATCGACCTCGACCGCGCGCTGGGCACCCTGCCGGCCGAGACCCTCCCCCTCTGCGCCGAACTGACCGAGCGCTCCCCGCACGAGCTGGCCAAGGCCAGCCCGACGTCGCGCGCCACCCTCTACCGCCATCTGCGCGAGCTGCGGCTCCGCCTGCTCGTCGCCGGTATCCCGGCGACGGCGTGAGACGGATTTGCGGGAGGCTGGGTAATACTCAACATGGACAGCACGATCACTGGCTTCCGCTCTGCGGAGCCGCCGCTCACCGAGACGATGTTCTGTGCCTGGTTCGGCTCCGCCATGCCTGGTGACCGCATCGTCTATCACCGCGGCTTCCTGGCGGTCGACGGCTCGCCGCTCACCTCGACCGTGCCGGACGCCGAGCGTCGCGCTCTTCTGCGCGTCGCCGAACGCGCCCTGCAGCTGGCCCAGGACGGGTTGGTGCACCTCGTCCAGCGCCGCATGGGCGAAAGCGACTTCATCTACCTCGCCATCGCCCGGCCACGCGCCCGCAGCCGCGCCGGCACGCTGGCCTCGGTCCTGGCGGCGGCCAAGCCGATGAGCGTCGCCGCGTGATGGCGCTCACCGCTGACGCGGGCGTCGCGCCCGGCACCCACTCCACCGCACCCAACCAGGAGAACGGCATGACGCCGCGGACCCCGCTCGACCATCTGCGCGAGAAGCTCTGGCTGAAGATGCTGCCCGACAGCATCGAGGTGCCGACCGGTCCGGGCGGCAGCCCGGTCATCACCAAGCCGATCGCGCAGGCGACGGTGGACGACGTGGCCTTCGCCGCCGAGGCGCTGTTTCGCCAGTCGGTCGCGCTGCATCGCAAGGCCGACGCGCTGCGGCAGATTCACGACCTGGCGCGCCGCGCCGGCGCCGTCGGCACGGTCAATGCGACGGCCGCCGCCGCCCGCATCGTGGACAGCGCGGAATGAGCGCCCCCTTCGCGCAGGCGCCGGGGCGCGGCTTCCGGATCATCACCGCCGACGAACGGCAGGCCGAGCCACGCGGCGTCAAGGCCTGCATCTTCGGGGGCAGCGGCCAGGGCAAGACCAGCCTGCTCTGGACCCTGCTGGCCAGCACCACGCTCTTCATGGACCTGGAGGCGGGCGACCTCGCGGTCGAGGGGTGGGGCGGCGACACGATCCGCCCGCGCACGTGGCAGGAGTGCCGCGACTTCGCCGCTTTCATCGGCGGGCCCAACCCGGCGCTGCGCGACGACCAGCCCTATTCCCCTGCGCACTACGCCGCCGTCTGCGAGCAGTTCGGCGATCCCGCGCTGCTCACCCGCTACGAGACGGTGTTCATCGACAGCATCACCGTCGCGGGCCGGCTCTGCTTCCAGTGGTGCCGCGGCCAGCCCGAGGCCTTCGCCGAGAAAACTGGCAAGCCCGACATCCGCGGCGCCTACGGTCTGCATGGCCGCGAGATGATCGCCTGGCTGACGCACCTGCAGCACACGCGCGGCAAGAACATCATCTTCGTCGGGATTCTCGACGAGAAGCTCGATGACTTCAACCGCAAGGTCTTCGTGCCGCAGATCGACGGCAGCAAGACCGGGCTCGAGCTGCCCGGCATCGTCGATGAGGTGCTCACGCTGGCGGCGATCAAGGACGAGGCCGGCGCGCTCCGCCGCTCGCTGATCTGCCAGACGCTGAATCCCTGGGGCTATCCCGCGAAGGACCGCAGCGGCCGGCTCGACCTGGTCGAGGAGCCGCATCTCGGCCGGCTCTTCGAGAAGATCCGCGGCCCTGCGCGCCCCGCCGCCGAACGTCTCGCACTGCCACCGCCGCCGCTCGCGCTGGCCGCCCCCTTCGACACCCCGAACACCTGATCCGAGGAGATCCCGCATGGCTTCCTGGAATGACTACAACGACGCCTCGCAGAACCCGAACCTGATTCCCAAGGGCACCATCGCGAAGGTGCGCCTGACGATCCGCCCCGGCGGCTTTGACGATCCGAGCCAGGGCTGGACGGGCGGCTACGCCACCCGCGGCAGCACCGGCGCCGTCTATCTGAACGGCGAGTTCACCGTGCTGGAGGGCCCCTACGCGAAGCGGAAGATCTTCACGTTGGTCGGCCTCTACAGCCCGAAAGGCCCGGACTGGGGGAATATGGGCCGCAGCTTTGTGCGCGGCATGCTGAACTCCGCCCGCGGGATCTCCGACAAGGACGCCTCGCCGCAGGCCCAGGCCGCGCGCCGCATTGGCGGCTTCGCGGACCTCGAGGGGCTGGAGTTCCTCGCCAAGATCGACACCGGCACCGACGCCAACGGCGAGCCGAAGAACGAAATCCGCATGGCGGTCACGCCGGACCACCGGGCCTATGCCACGGCGATGGGGCCGCACGCGGGCGCGCCCGGGCCCGCCTACGCGCCGCAGGCGCAGACCTATGCTCCGCCGCCCGCGGCCCCGACGCAGGGCGCCTTCCCTGCCGCCGTGCCGCGCACCCCGCCGGCGGCTGGAGCCGACAATCGCCCCGCCTGGGCGCGCTGAGGGAGGGCCGCACCAGCATGATGCTCCGCCCCCGCCAGAAGCTCTTCGTCGAGCGCAGCCTCCGTGCGCTCGGTCAGCACGGCAACACCCTCGGCGTCGCACCGACCGGCGCCGGCAAGACGATCATGCTGTCGGCGGCGGTGGGCGAGCATATCGGCAGCAGCGCCGCCAAGGCTGCCGTCCTCGCGCATCGGGATGAGCTCACGGCGCAGAACCTGGCGAAGTTCCGCCGCGTGAACCCGGGCGTCTCCACCTCGGTGGTGGATGCCGGCGAGAAGTCCTGGGGCGGCCAGGTCACCTTCGCCATGGTGCCGACGCTGACGCGCGCCGCCAATCTTGAAGCCATGCCGGTGCTGGACCTGCTGGTGATCGACGAGGCACATCACGCCGTCGCCGACAGCTATCGCCGGATCATCGATCGCGCCCTCAACCGCAACCCGGACTGCCGGATCTATGGCGTCACTGCCACGCCAAACCGCGGCGACAAGGTCGGGCTGCGGCAGGTCTTCTCCAACGTCGCCGACCAGATCCGGCTCGGCGAGCTGATCGCCTCCGGCCACCTGGTGCCGCCGCGCACCTTCATCATTGATGTCGGCGTCCAGGATGAGCTCCGGGCAGTGCGGCGCAGCGGCGACGATTTCGACATGGGCGAGGTCGCCCGCGTCATGGACACGGTGCCGGTCACCGACGCGGTGGTGAAGCACTGGCAGGAGAAGGCCGGCGGCCGCCAGACAGTGGCCTTCTGCTCCACCATCGCCCACGCCGAGCACGTCGCGGCCGCCTTCAACGCGGCCGGCGTCCCCACCGTCGTGGTGACCGGCGACATGCCGGACGGCGAGCGGCGCTCCGTCTTGGCCGCCTATGCCAGGGGCGAGGCACGCATCGTCGTGAATGTCGCGGTGCTGACGGAGGGCTGGGACCACCCGCCCACCTCCTGCGTCGTGCTTCTGCGGCCAAGCTCCTTCAAATGCACGATGATCCAGATGGTCGGCCGCGGGCTGCGCACCGTCGATCCCACGGAGCATCCCGGCATCGTCAAGCGCGACTGCATCGTGCTCGACTTCGGCACATCCTCGCAGATCCACGGCTGCCTGGAGCAGGACGTCGATCTCGACAGCCAGCCCGGTGAAGGTGAGCCGCCCACCAAGACCTGCCCCTCCTGCGAGGCCGAGGTGCCGATCGCGGTGATGGAGTGCCCAATCTGCGGCCACGCCTTCGAGCCCCGCGGGCGCGAGACGGCGCCACTCACCGATTTCATCATGACGGAGATCGATCTCCTCCGTCGCTCCGCCTTCCAGTGGTGTGACCTGTTCGGCGACGACGCTGCCCTGCTGGCCAATGGCTTCAACGGCTGGGCGGGCATCTTCTTCCTGAACGGGGCCTGGCACGCGGTCGGCGGCGCCAAGGAGGAGCGGCCGCGCCTGCTGTCCATCGGGGAGCGGCTGGTGGCGCTGGCCGCGGCGGACGATTGGCTGAACGCCTACGAGACGGACGAGAGCGCCCACAAGAGCCGGCGCTGGCTGCGTGAGCCGCCGACCGAGCGCCAACTGGTCCACCTGCCGCCGGCAGTCCGGGCCGATCTCGGCATGACCCGGTACCAGGCGTCGGCGCTGCTGACCTTCAAGTTCAACCGCCAGGCCATCCAGCATCTCGTGCGCAGCGCCCAGCCCGCGGCGCTGGGGCAGGCGGCATGATCAGTGGCCCGCTCCCCGGAACCGCCCTGCGCCGTCTGCTCCCGCCCGGCGCGTGGCTTTGGCTGGTTCGACCCGGCGCCGCGGAGGAAGCCGCGACCCTCGGTCTCCTTCTGCTGCATCGCCTGCCAGGGCTTCTGGTCGCGCTTGGCGGGGAGGTCGTCCGCCATGGTTGACCTCACCGAGCAGGAGAGGACCGCGATGCGTGCGGCCATGCGCCGCGTCGCGGAGACGATGGCCGAGATCGGCTGGGGCACCCGCTTCAAGGATCTGAGCGAGGCGCAGGTGCTGACGCTGATCGAGGTCGCTGTCGGCGGCTTCCAGGAGGCCATGCAGGCGATCGCCCGGCAGGACGCTACGGCGGAGGTGCCCTTCTGATGCTCGACTTCAACAGCCGCAGCGAGACCTCCGCGCATGTGAATGCCGCCATCGACGCGGCACTGATTACGGCCAATCAGGCGACGCCGCCGCGCAGCTACCTGGGCGGCTCTCGCCTCGGCCATGCCTGCGAGCGGGCGCTGCAGTTCGAGTTCGTGCAGGCCCCGAAGGATGAGGGCGCCGACTTCGACGGACGGCTGCTGCGCATCTTCGGGATCGGCCACGCGCTGGAGGACGTGGCCGTCGCTTGGCTGCGCGCCGCCGGCTTCGATCTCTACACCCGCCGTGGGGGTGGCGAGCATGGCGAGCAGTTTGGCTTCTCGGTAGCGGGCGGTCGCATCCGCGGCCATATCGATGGCGTCTTCGCCGGCGGCCCGACCATCCCCGGCATGGCGTTCCCCGCGCTGTGGGAATGCAAGACCATGAACGCCAAGGCCTGGCGCGAGACGTCCAGCAAGGGCGTCGCTGTGGCCAAGCCGATCTACGCGGCGCAGATCGCGGTCTACCAGGCCTACATGGACGCCGCCGTGCCGGGCGTGGCGGAAAATCCGGCGCTCTTCACCGCCATCAACAAGGACACGGCGGAGCTGCACCACGAGCTGGTGCCGTTCAACGCCGAGCTGGCGCAACGCATGTCCGATCGCGCAGTCCGGATCCTGGCCGCGACCGATGCTGGCGAATTGCTCCCGCGGGTCGCAGCCCAGGCCGATCATTTCGAGTGTCGCTTCTGCCCCTGGGCCAAGCGCTGCTGGGCGCAGCCTGCATGACGGCATGGGGCGACTTCAACGATGCAGCGCCGCTGGTGGATGAGAGCGAGACCGATATTCCCGCCATTGGGCATGTCGAGATGGATCAACTTCCCGGTGCTGGGCAGTCGATGCCGCGCGTTGGCGGACACGTCGCGCCGGATATCGAGCAGATCGCCGCCTTCCTCGACGTGGTGTTCGGCTATTGCGACGGGCTGATCCCCGTCCGCGGCTTCGTCGACCAGGGCCAGGGCCTCGACACCAAGCCGCACAATATCTGGGTCCCTGCCGATCGGCACGCCGCCGCATCCCTCAGCGCCTACGCTACCTGGGCCGCGCGCGAAGGCAGCGCCGTCTATGTCATCCCCGGCACCGTCGCCGAGCAGGGGCAGGCCCGCGCCGAGCATGTGCACCAGATGCAGACGGTGGTGGTCGACCTCGACGCCGGCGACATCGCCGCCAAGTTGGCGCACCTCGTCCACCACCTCGGCGCGCCGACCCTGCTGGTCGAGAGCGGTGGCCGCACCGCCGAGGGCACCGCCAAGCTGCACGCCTGGTGGCGGCTGACCGAGCCGGCGGAGGGCGAAGACCTGGCGCGGGTCTGCGCGCTGCGCGGGGAGATCGCCGACAAGGTCGGTGGCGACACGCATTTCCGCTCCGCGCACCAGCCCATCCGCGTGCCCGGCACCGTCCACCAGAAGCATGGCGTGCAGCGTCGGGTCACCATTCGCGAGCACCGGCCCCGGGTCGAGGTGGAGCTCCCCGACTTTGCCGCGGCCGTCGCGGCCATGCCCGCCATGCCAGGCTTCACGGCGCCCACGGCCGCCCCTGGCGTCAATCGGCCAGGGCTCGATGCCGTCCTCACCACGCCGGTGCGTGAGGGCAGCCAGGACGCGTGGACCCGCTTCCAGGGCGCCAGCGCCGCCATCGGTCACTTTGTCCGCATGGTCCACGAGGGCCGCATGACCGGCGATGAGGGCTGGGAGGCGATCTGCCAGTACAACGCTGCTTGCCTTCGCCCCGAATGGCCGCTGGACCGCCTCAAGGTCGAGGCCGATGCGATCTGGGCCTTGCACGTCGACCGCAACGGGCCGCCGCTGCTGCGGGCAGCGGCAGCGCTGCCCGGCGCCATCGCGGCGCACACGCTCGGCGCGCTGCTGGACGACACCTCGCCGATGCCCGACGACCTGATTGGGCCGCGCCTGCTGACCCCGGGCGGGATGCTGGTGCTCGGCGGCGCGCCGAAGGTCGGCAAATCAGACTTCCTGATCAGCCTGCTGGTGCACGCCGCGGCCGGCGCCCCGTTCCTGCGCTTCACCGCGCCGCGCCCGTTGCGCGTATTCTATCTCCAGGCGGAGATCCAGTATCACTACCTGCGCGAGCGCCTGCAGCAGCTGCGGCTCGATCCCGCGATCGTCGCCCGCGCCCGCAACACCCTCGTCGTCACCCCCAAGCTGCGCATGTTGCTCGATGACCAGGGTGTGCCCCTCGTTGCGGCTGCCATCCGCGCCGCATTTCCTGACGCGCCGCCGGACATCATCTGCATCGATCCCATCCGCAACCTCTTCGATGGCGGGCCCGCCGGCGAAGGCGAGAACGACAACGCCGCGATGATGTTCTTCCTGCAGAGCCGGGTCGAAGCGCTCCGCGACATGGTCGCCCCCGAGGCCGGCATCATCCTGGCCCACCACACCAAGAAGCTCAGCAAGCAGCAGGTGAAGGACGATCCCTTCCTGTCGCTCTCCGGCGCCAGCGCACTGCGCGGCTACTACACCTCGGGCGCCATCCTGTTTCGCCCCGACGAGGAACAGACCGAACGCGAGCTGCATGTCGAGCTCCGCAACGGGCCCGGCCTCGAGCCGATGCTGATCGATAAACGTGGTGGCGCCTGGGTCGAGCTCGATCGGAAGGGTGAGCGGATCGTCCGAAAGGACATCGGCCGCAAGCTCGATGCCGAGCGCACGCGCCGCCACGACGTAATCCTGCGCCTGATCGCCGAGGAGGCGGAGGAAGGCCGGCTCTGCACCACCAACGCCTTTGCGTCGAAGTTCGAGAACAAGCGCGGGCTCGGCGGCAAGGACAACATCCGTGAGCGGATCGGTGTCCTGGCCATGAAGGGCTACATCAAGTACCGGCGCGAAGCGCGCGACCTCGGGCAGCCCTACACCAAGTCGAAGAACGGCTATCTCGTTGTCCAGGACATGCTCCTCGGCACCGGCGAGGAGACCATTGATCCGGAGACCGGCGAGATCATCCCGGCCACCGTGCGGGTGCTCCCGAGCCACTTTCAATGCCCCCGCAGCGAGGCGCTGCTCGAGGTCGAGAACCCCGAGGTGTGGGTGCTGCACGACCCCGAGGAGCCCGCCTGATGCCCCCCTCGATGCGACTCCGCACTGACCTAAACTGCTCCCGAAACTGCGCAGTTTCGGTCCCAATCTGCTTCCCTGCCGAAACTGCGAAACTGCTTTTCGTCAATCAGATCAGCGGCTTCTGGCCGAAAGCAGTTTCGCGTAACGAATCTGTCCGAAACTGCTCCGAAACTGCTTTTTCTGACGTGAAACCAGTAACTTGGAGCAGTTTGGCAGATTCGGTTTTTCGCCTCCCCCCTACGGGGGGTGTGCGTGCGCGCCTCAACGGCGCGCGCACACCACACCTCGGGCGACCGGGTTGGGCGCGTGGGCCACCCCCTCCAAGGGTCATCCACCCCAAGCCGGGCAGCGACGGCGAGCTCCGCCAAGAACCGCACCGTCGCCGCCCTCACCAGGACGATCCCATTCCGGAGACCACCATGGCACCCACGACTCTCACCATGTCCGCCGCCCATGCAAGCGGCCCGCCCATCGCCCTCCCGCCCGCGATCAGCCTGGCGCACCACACCGTGCTCGCCCTGGACCTCGGCACCACCACCGGATGGGCGCTGCGGTCACGCGATGGCGGCATCACCTCCGGCACCATGACGTTCAGGCCAACCCGCTTCGAAGGCGGCGGGATGCGCTTCCTGCGCTTCCGTGGATGGCTGGTCGAGGTCGCCGCCCTGTCCGGCGGTGTCGCGCGGATCGTGTTCGAGGAGGTCCGCGCGCATGCCGGCACCGATGCGGCGCACATCTACGGCGGCTTCCTCGGCATGCTAACCGCTTGGTGCGAGGAGCACGACGTCCCCTACGAGGGCGTTCCGGTCGGCACGATCAAGCGCTACGCGACCGGCAAGGGCAATGCCGACAAGGCAAAGATGGTCGCCGCCATCCAGGCTCGCGGCTTCGCGCCGGCCGACGATAACGAGGCGGATGCCATCGCCCTTCTGCTCTGGGCGACCGACCCCCAGGGAGGCCGCGCATGAGCATGCACGGCGCACCTCTACCGCCCCGATCCTGCCTCGACCGCGGGACGCGCAGCCCGACCAACGACAGCGAGGTGAACGCCATGCGCGCCGCCGCCTGGCATAGGCACGGCGTCGCCGCCCTGCCGGTCGCCGACATCACTGACGACTGGCTGCGCCAGGCGATTACCAACGAGGCCAATCGGCGCTGGGGTCGTCGCAACGGGGAGAACTACAATGGCCGGTAAGCGGAAGACCAAGGTGGCGAAGCCCAAGCAGGATGATCTGGCGAAGCCGTCAAAGTGGCGGCTGCAGCATGGCGAATTCACAGAACCCCTCCGCGAAGCGGATCCGGAAACAGGCGTGCCGGTGACGCATCGACGTTCTGTCGACACGCTGGGCCTCATGCTGGTGAAGGGCAGCATCACGCAGACGATGCACGACGCCGGGGCGATGTTTCGGGTGACCTTCCGCCTCGCCGCACTGGACGGCATGCGTACCACGCAGTTGCTCCGCGTCCAGGGCGGTGGCGGCGACTTGCTGAGCGAACGCCAGGCTGCTGCACGGCGTCGGTTGGCCGCGGCCCTGGACGTGTTCGGCGGCGCGGACAGCGCCGGCGGAAGCTGCCTGTGGCACGTGCTCGGCCTCGAGTGCTCCCTCCGGGAATGGGCGATGCGGCAAGGGTGGTCCGGCCGTCCGATCCACCACGTCCAGGCACAGGGCATCCTGCTCACCGCGCTCGGCGTGCTGGCGGCCCATTATGGCCTGCAACCGCGGGAGCATGCCGCGTGAGCGTCAGCCCAGGGCGGCCTTCAGGTCCGCCATCGTGGCCATCAGCGTCATCGGGTCGATCGCTGACGGCGTGAAGCCACACGCCTGGTAGAAGCGCTGAGCGTCGGCGTTCAGGGCCTGCACCAACACCCCGCGCACCGCCAGCACCTCGCTGGCCTGTAGCACGCGCAAGACCGCATCCCGCAGCAGCGCCCGCCCGATGCCCTGGCCGTGCAGGCTACGGTCCACGGCCAGTCGGCCCAGCATCGCCATGGGGATCGGGTCGGGCATGTTGCGCTTCACACGCCCTGGAGCAGCGGTCACGGCCACAGCCCCAGCCGCCAGGCAGTAGAACCCCACCACGAAGCCGGCGCGGCACACCACGAAGGTCCTTGACGCGCCGGCCGCCTGATTCGCCCGCGCACGCCGCCGTAGCCAGTCATCGAGCGTGGCCTCGCCGCTATCGAACATCGCCAGGTCGTGCGTGTCGTCGAGCGGCGTCGGGGCGCTGAGCCTGTCGGCACTCACTCCCACGGTGGCGCGGTTTCCAGCAGCTTGCGAAGCCTGCCGTTCGGGTTGGGCGGCGCGTCGAGCAGCGCCTGGAACTTGGCGTACGCGGCCGGCTGGGTGCGGAACAGCGTGCGGTCGAGAATGGCGTCGGTCGCAGCGCGGCGCGCGGCCTCCAGCATGAACTCGGAGCGCGACTTACCCGAGAGCACGGCGGCCTGGTCGATCAGGGCACGCTCCTCGGGCCGGACGCGGATGTTGATCGCGCCGACGGTGATGGCGGGCTGGGCCTTGGCCGGGCGGCGGGTCGGGGTGGTGGTGCGCTTGGCGGGTGTGGGCATGGTGGCCTCCGAGGCTGGTTCTACGACTCTGTATAGACATTGTCCACCACGCAGTCGTGGCGCTGCTGAAACGCGATTGCGGCACCGGAACCAGAAGGGATAGTGTTTCGACAGTCGTTGAATTGCGACCGCAGCAGAGTGGCTCCCGAGCCACTGACCCGCTGTTCAGCCACAGTGGCTCTCGAGCCGATGGTTCCTTCCTGGCCCCGCTGTATGCGGGGGGCGGAAGCGCGCAACATCGCTAGCGCCAGGCCGAAAATATGGGTTGCGGTTTGCAGCCTTCGCCCGCGGCTTCAAATCGTTAGCTGCAAACCGATGCCGCGCCGCGGCCCTGCAAACCACCTGCAAACCGGATGGCATCATGACGCTCCCCTGGATGGCGGCGAAGATCCTGCTGCGTCCGGTGGGGGAGCTGCGTCCGCACGCCGGCAACGCCCGCGTGCACAGTGCCGAGCAGCTGGAGCAGATCAAGGCCAGCATGCTCGCCTTCGGCTTCACCAACCCGCTGCTGGTCGATGAGGACGACGTGCTGATCGCCGGCCACGGTCGGCTGGAGGCTGCGTCGGCGCTCGGCATGGCCAAGGTGCCGGCGATCGTTCTGCGGCACCTGTCCGCGGCGCAGAAGGAGGCGCTGCGGCTCGCGGATAATCGCATCGCGGAGAACGCGACCTGGGACCAGGCGCTGCTGCGCGATGCGCTGGCTGCGGTGCAGGCGGCGCAGGACATCGATCTCGGCGCGCTCGGCTTCTCGGCGGATGAGCTCGCGGACATCCTCGCGGCGGCTGGAGATGCCGTGTCCGACGGCGACGCGCCCGAGGCTCTGTCCGCGGATCCAGTCGAGGGGGGCGGTGCGGCCGGCGCGGCGGATGTGGAGGAGCCGGCGGACGACCCCGCCGATGCCGATCCGGAGCCGCCGCGCCAGGCCGTCACTCGTCCAGGCGATCTCTGGCTGCTGGGCGAACATCGCCTGCTCTGCGGCGACAGCACCGACGCCGCCTCAGTGGCGCGAGTCATGGGCGAGGACCGCGCCGCGCTGCTCTTCACCTCCCCGCCCTACGGCAACCAGCGCGACTACACGACCGGCGGCGTCACGGATTGGGATGCGCTGATGCAGGGCGTGTTCCAGCATCTCGACGCGGCTTTGCGGCCCGACGGCCAGGTGCTGGTGAACCTCGGCCTGATCCATCGTGACAACGAATGGCAGCCCTATTGGGCCGGCTGGCTCGACTGGATGCGCGCCCGCGGCTGGCGGCGCTTCGGGCTGTACACCTGGGACCAGGGGCCTGGCCTGCCGGGCGACTGGAATGGGCGGCTGTCGCCCGCCTTCGAGCTGCTCTTCCACTTCAATCGCGAGGCCCGGCGCCCCAACAAGATCATCCCCTGCCGCTGGGCGGGGCACGTCAACTCCGAGAAGGGTGGCCTCCGCGCCAAGGACGGCACCGTCGGTGAATGGCAGCATGCCGGCCAGGGCGTGCAGGAGACCAGGATCCCGGACAACGTGCTGCGCATCACGCGGCACAAGGCCCGCGGCATCGAGACAGAGCATCCCGCGGTGTTTCCGGTCGCGCTGCCTGACTTCGTGATGCGTGCCTATGCCGATGAGGGCGACGTGGTGTTCGAGCCCTTCGCTGGCGCTGGCACCACCATCATTGCCGGCCAGCGCACCGGCCGTTGCGTGCGGGCGATCGAGCTCGCGCCTGCCTATGTCGACCTGGCCGTGGCGCGATGGCGGATGCTGCATCCCGATGTGCCGGTAACCCTGGCCGATGACGGGCGCGATTACGACGCCGTGGCGGCGGCGCGAATGGAGGTCACCGCGAATGCAGCCTGACCTCGTGATCTCCGCTCTGCCGCTGGCAGCGCTGGTCCCCTATGCCGAGAACGCGCGCACGCATTCGCCGTCGCAGGTGGCGCAGATCGCGGCGTCCATCGCCGAGTTCGGCTTCGTGAACCCAGTGCTGGTCGACGCAGAGGGCGTGCTCATTGCCGGCCACGGCCGCGTCATGGCGGCCAAGCAGCTGGGCCTGGTCGCGGTACCGGTGCTGCAGCTCGGACATCTCTCCCCTGCGCAGGCGCGAGCCCTTCGCCTGGCCGATAACCAGATCGCCCTGAACTCCGGCTGGGACGAGGCGCTGCTGGCCGCGGAGATCGCCCGCATCCGTGACGAGGCCGTGGTCGATCTCGACGTGCTCGGCTTCTCGGGCATGGAGCTCGACCGTCTGCTGGCGGCAGCCGATGCGGGCCTTGGCGATGACGCCGACGAGGCTCCACCGCCGCCGGTGGTGCCCGTCACGCGCGCCGGCGACCTCTGGCGCTGCGGCGAGCACCGGCTGCTCTGCGGCGACGCGACCAAGATCGATGATGTCCAGCGTGCGCTCGGCGCCGGCCACTTGGCCGACATGGGCTTCGTCGATCCGCCCTACAATGTGGCCTACGAGGGCGGCACCGCGGCCAAGATGACCATCGCCAACGACGCGCTCGGCGGCGGCTTTCCGGAGTTCCTGCGGCCGGCGCTGACCAACCTGCTCTCGGTGACCAAGGGCGCCTGCTACGTCTGCATGTCCTCCTCCGAATGGCCGACGCTGCATCGCGTCTGGCAGGAGGCCGGTGGGAAGTGGTCGAGCACCATCATCTGGGCGAAGAACACCTTCGCGCTCGGCCGCGCCGACTACCACCAGCAGTTCGAGGCGATGCTCTACGGATGGAAGGCCGGCGCGCAGCACTATTGGTGCGGCGCGCGTGACCAGGGGAATGTTTGGCACTTCGACAAGCCGGCGCGGAATGACCTGCACCCGACGATGAAGCCGGTGGCGCTGGTCGAGCGCGCCATCCGCAACAGCAGCAAGCCGCGCGACACAGTGCTGGACTGCTTCGGCGGCTCGGGCACCACCATGATCGCTGCCGAACGCACGGGGCGGCGCGCGGTGCTGCTGGAGATCGACCCCGCCTATGCCGATGTCATCGTGCGGCGGTGGCAGGAGACGACCGGCGAAGCCGCCGTGCTGGAGGGTGATGATCGCATCTTCGCCGATGTCGCCGCGGCGCGTGGCGTCGTCGATCATGATGTGATCCAGACCGCCGAAACATAGCAATTCCGCGCCGCTGCATCTTGCTTGGCTCGTGCGCAGCACAGCGCGAATGGTCCGTCACACGCAGAGCACGCCGCCCTGCACCACGACGGAGACCACGATGACCGACCGCGAAGCCCGCGCCGCCCGCAACCAGGAACGCAGCCTGGCCGCCTTCCTCGCGAAGAAGGCCGAATTCGACGCCCTCCTCACGGAACTCACCCAGGCCAGCGCGGACCATTTCGGCGCGGACCCCGAGACGGTGCTCTGGGGCGAAGCGGCCTGGCTTTCGGATGCCACCGCGAAGCTGAAGGACATCGCGGACCAGCATTTCCGCCGCGGCGAATACGAAGCCTGACGCGGGTCACTCCCACACCGCCCCGACCGGCGACGCCGGCGGGGCTCCGGGCAGTAGGGGCCGATGGTCGGCGCCCGACACCGGAGACCACCAGGATGACCAAGCTTTCCGACACCCAGCGCGTGATCCTGAGCGCCGCCGCGCAGCACGAGATGGGCCTCGCCCGCGCGCCGAAAACGCTCCCGGCCGCCGCGCGCAACGCGGTGTTCCGCAGCCTGATCAAGAACAACCTGCTGACCGAGATCAACGCCCCGCGGGACTACGTGGGCCTGGGCTGGCGCCAGGATGACGACGGAACCTGGATTGTGGCGCGTATCACCGACGAGGGGCTGCGCGCCATCGGCATCGACCCGAACGAGGACGACGCGGTGGCCGGCGAGCCCGACTGCTCCGGCATCGAGGGCAGCGTGCCCGACACGGCGCCCACGGGCGCGGAGGAGCCGGCGCCGCAGGGTGAGGACGCCCCGCCGCCCGAAGCCGCCCAGGCCGCGCCCCTGGCGGAGGAAATCGCCCTGCTCGACCAGGCCCTCGCTGCGCGCGCCGCCACTCCGCGCGCCAGCCTGCGCGACGCCGCCGCGGCGATCCTCGCCACCTGGGATGACGAGGCCAACCGCGAGGGCGACATGATCGGTGCACTCGACGCGCCGATGGAAGCGCTCCGCACCCTGCTCGCCGGCAAGCCCGCCCGCATCGCCCGCGAGCCGGGCGCGCTGCGCAAGCCGCGCGAGGGCACCAAGCAGGAGCAGGTGCTGGCCATGCTGCGCCGCCCCGAGGGCGCCACGGTCGCGCAGATCGCCGAGGCAACGGGCTGGGCGCAGCACACGGTACGCGGCTTCTTTGCCGGGCTGAAGAAGAAGGGCCACGCGGTCGAAGTGAAGTCGCGGGAGCGGATGGTCGGCCCCAACAAGACCGGCGCGAAGGGGTCCTTCACCATCTACGCATTGGCGGAGTGAAGCATCTCAGCCACGCCGCTGAACATGATCGGGAGCGCCGGGGATCATCGAGATTCCCGGCGCCTTATCGAGTTGGCTGCGCTCCGACACAGCGCGAATCGTCCGTCACGCGCAGGGCCATCCCGCCCCGCCGAGACGGAGACGACGATGAGCGCCACCATCCTCCCGCACCAGACTGCCGAAGGCCCGCAGGACCGCGCTGCCTGGCAGCAGCTTCTTGCCACCGCGCCGCGCAGCACCGACAGCGTGGGCCGCGCCACCATTCAGGTCTGCACCGCCAGCGACGGGCGCGGGATCTTTGCCACGGTGGACTACGCCACCTGGCAGACCGAGAAGGAGGAGGGCTGATGCCCTCCGAGCGCCGCTGGATCATCCTGGCGCAGGATGGCCGGCACGTGACGATGGGCCGCGCCGCGCCGCCCAGCGAAGCCGAGGTCGAGGCCGCCGCCGCGGCGCTTGCCGCACAGGGGCTGGCAGGCTGGCTCGCCACGCTGGACGGAAACTACTGGGCGCGCCGCCGCGTGGCCCTCGCGCCGGTGCAGATGCTCGGCGACGGCGCCACGCTGGACTGGTCCGCCGCCATCACCGCCTTTGAAGCCGCCCGCCAGCGCGCCCTTCGTCCCCTCTGAGGAGGCCGGCATCGCCATCACGCGCGGCGGCTTGCGGGCCCCCATCGCGGCTCCGCGATGGGAGGCAGAGTCGCCGCCATGCCGGAAATGACCGCCTCCACGCGCGAGGCCGCCCGTCGCCTCGGCGTCAGCGACACCGCCATCCACAAGGCCGAGCGGGCGGGCCGCATCGCCCGCGAGCCGGATGGCCAGTGGGACATCGACAAGACCCGCCGCCGCCTGACTGAGACCGCAGACCCGGCGCGGTCGCCGCTGGCCAATGGCGCGGGCGCCGAGGGCACGCCCTTCGCCCGGCTCAAAGTGGCGCAGCTTGCGCTGAAGGTGGAGGCGCAGCGCCTTTCGCTGGATGAGACCAAGCGCCGCCTGGTCGATGTCACCGAGGCCAATGCCGCGCTCGACGAGATCGGCAGCACCATGCGCGACGCGCTGCTGAACTGGCCGGCCCGCGTCTCCGGCCTGATCGCCGCCGAGATCAGCGTCGATCCGCATCTGCTGCAGACCATCCTGCAGAGCCACATCAACGACCTGCTGACGGAGGCGGCCGATCGCTTCGATCCAGCAGGCCTCGGAGGGGACCGGTCTCCGCAGCCGTGAGCATGTGCGCCGGCGTGTCGGCGCCATGCTCCGCCCGCCGCCGCAGCTCACCGTCTCGGAATGGGCCGAGCGGCACCGCATGCTCGGCAGCCGCGCCTCCGCCGAGCCAGGGCCGTGGCGCACCAGCCGCACGCCCTACCTCAAGGATGTGATGGACGCGCTGTCGGCAGTGCATCCGGCCCGGCGCGTCGTCTTCATGAAGGGCGCGCAGGTCGGGGCCACGGAAAGCGGAAACAACTGGCTCGGCTACATCATGCACCACGTGCCGGCGCCCGCGCTTGCGGTGCAGCCGACCGTGGAACTGGCCAAGCGCTTCTCGCGCCAGCGCATCGACCCGCTGCTTGAGGAGACGCCGGCGCTGCGGGAGCGCGTCGCCCCGGCTCGCGCCCGCCACAGCGGCAACACGATGCTGTCGAAGGAATTCCCCGGCGGCATCCTGGTCCTGACCGGGGCGAACAGCGCGGTTGGGCTGCGCTCGATGACCGCGCGGTTCCTGTTTCTCGACGAGGTGGATGCCTATCCCGGCGACGTCGCCGGCGAGGGTGATCCCATCGCGCTCGCCGAGGCGCGCGCCCGCACTTTCGGCTGGCGGCGAAAGGCCTTCCTGGTCAGCACGCCCACCATCGCCGGGCGCAGCCGGATCGAGCGGGAGTATCTGGCCTCCGACCAGCGCCGGTTCTTTGTGCCGTGCACGGCGTGCGGCGAGATGCAGTGGCTCCGCTTCGAGCGGCTGCTGTGGGAGAAGGGCGCGCCCGAGACAGCGCGGTATCACTGCTCGGCCTGCGACCACCCCATGCAGGAGCACGACAAGACCGCCATGCTCGGCGGCGGGGAATGGCGCGCAACGGCGGAGGGCCAGGATCCGCACACCATCGGTTTCCACATCTCGGCGCTCTATTCGCCGGTGGGCTGGCTGTCCTGGGAGCAGATCGCCCGCGATTGGGAGGCAGCCCAGGGCAAGCCCGAGGATATCAAGACCTTCAAGAACACCGTCCTGGGCGAAACCTGGCAGGAGCAGGGCGAGGCGCCGGATTGGGAACGCCTGGTCGAGCGCCGCGAGGATTTCGCTATGGGCGTCGTCCCGCCCGGTGCGTTGGTGCTGACGGCCGGCGTGGACGTGCAGGACGATCGCCTGGAATGCGACGTCTGGGGCTGGGCGGAGGGCTTCTCGTCCTGGCTCGTTGACCATGTGGTGATCCCCGGCAGCCCGCGGGATCGCGAGCCATGGGACGAACTGGCACGGGTGTTGGCTCGCGACTGGCCACGCCAGGGTGGCGGCGCCATGCGCATCGCCCGGCTCTGCGTCGACACCGGCGGCCGCGACACCGCCGCCGTCTATGGCCATCTGCGCCGCCTGCGGGATCCGCGCATCGCGCCGACCAAAGGCATCGACGGTTGGAACCGGGCGCAGCCCGTGCAGGGTCCGACGCCGGTGGATGCGCTGGTGAACGGCCAGAAGCTGCGGCGCGGGCTCAAGCTGTGGACGGTGTCGGTCTCGACCTGGAAGGCCGATCTTTATCGCCGGCTCTGGCTCGGCCGCGGCGACGCGGAGGAGTTGCCGCCCGGCTGGGTGCATCTGCCGCGCGGCGTCGAAGTCGAATGGGTCAAGCAGCTCGTCGCCGAGCAGCTGCGCACGGTGAAGGACCGCCGCGGCTTTGCCCGGCAGGAATGGGCCAAGCTGCGGGAGCGGAATGAGGCACTGGACTGCGCGGTGCTGGCTCGCGCGGCGCTCTGGCTGCTGGGCGCGGACCGCTACGGCGAACAGTTCTGGGCGCGGCTGCGTGACGAGGCGGCGGACGCACCGCTGCGGCCCAGCGAAATTCCCGCCGCTGGGAATGTCGCTCCCCCATCGCCGGCGTCGCAGGCCGCGGCGGTGCCGCCATCCGACAACCAGCGCCCGCGGGGCTGGCTCGCGCCGCGCAGCGGCTGGCTTCGTTGAAAGGAGGACGAGCATGGATCCGACCGTCCTCGCCTGGGCACTCGCCCAGCCCGCCGGCACCCGTGCCGCCGTGCTGGCCGCCGCCTTCACCGGCGGTACCACGCGCGTGACCTTCGATGGCCGCACCGTTGAATACCGGTCGCTCGATGAACTGGGCCGCGCCCTATCGGTGCTCCATGCCGCGGAGAACGCCGCCGCGCGCCGCCCCAGCGCGACCTTCGCCAGCTTCTCGCGGGAGGGCAGCCGGTGATGGGGCGTCTTCGTGATGCCTGGCACGCGCTGCGCGGCTATGCCGCAGCCCAGGACAGCCGCGCATCGAGCTGGGCGGCCTCGGGGAGCAGCGCCACCGCGGAGGTCGGCGCCGCCGCTCCCACGGTCGCGCGCCGTGCCCGCGATGCTGTCCGCAACGACCCCTACGCCGCCCGCATCGTCGATCTCTGGACCGGCAACGCCGTCGGCGCCGGCATCACCACCCGCTGGCCTGACAAGCCCCATGCCGAGGCCTGGCGCCGCTGGTCCGACAGCACCGCCTGCGACGCGGAGGGCCGGCTCGACCTCTATGGCCTGCAGGCGCTGGTGATGCGCGCTGTTGTCGAGAGCGGCGAATGCTTCGTTCGCCTCCTGCCGGCCGACATCACGCCAGCCAATCCGATCGGCCTGCGGCTCCAGGTGCTGGAGAGCGATCACCTCGACGCGGCCCGCCAGGGCGTCATCGAAGGCGTCCCCACCCTGCAGGGCATCGGCCTGGGCGAGGCCGGCGAGCCGGTCGGCTACTGGCTGCACCGCGTGCATCCCGGCGCGTCCTGGGTGCTGCCGGGCGGCGCCACCTGGTTGAGCAGCCAGCGCGTGCCCGCGCGCGACGTGCTGCACATCTACCGCAAGCGCCGCCCCGGCCAGCTGCGCGACGTCTCCTGGCTCGCTCCGGTGCTCACCCGCCTGCGCGACCTGGGCGACTACGAGGCCGCGCTCCTCATGAAGGCCAAGATCGAGGCCTGCCTCGCGGCGGTCGTCTCGGAGGATGGCGACGAGGCCATGACCGGCCCGGCCTCGGGCCTGCTGCGCGACGCCCAAGGCCGGACGGTCGAGAGCTTCGAGCCGGGGATGATCCTGTATCGCCGCGGCATGGGGTCGGTGGAGGTCGTGAACCCCTCGGGCGGTGGCAGCCACGCCGCCTTCGCACGCCGTGCGCTGGAGGCTTCCGCCGTCGGCACCGGCCTGACCTATGACCAGGTGGCCGGCGACCTGACCCAGGCGAACTACTCCTCGCTGCGTGCCGGCAAGATCGAGTTTCGGCGCCTCTGCGAGCAGGTCCAGTACGGCATGCTCATCCCGATGCTGGTGCGGCCAATCGCGGACCGGTTCCACGCGCAGGGCGCGCTGCTCGGGTTGTGGAGCGCGGATGTTCCCGAGGGCCTGTCGCACGTCCCGCCCGCGCACGAGATGATCGACCCGCTCAAGGACACCACGGCGCTGATCGCGCAGGTGCGCGCCGGCTTCGTGCCGCAGCCCGAGGCGGTCGGCGCCTTCGGCTACGATTTCCGCCAGGTGGTGGAGATGATCCGCGAGGCGAATGCCCTGCTCGACGAGGCGGGCCTCTCGCTCGACAGCGATCCGCGCCGCGTCGCGAAGTCCGGCGCCGCACAGGATGCGGCTCAGCTCGCCGCCATCGAGATCGCCGCCACCGGCGCTGCTTCGCCGCGTGCGGATGCCGGCGCTGCCGCCAATCCAGGAGCATCCCCATGATCGCAGGCGCCTACGACTGGACCGACGACATGCTCAAGATCAAGAGCATGCAGAAGAAGTTCCGCGACAGCTTCAACGGCACCGAGATCAACCCGGCGCGGTGGGAGATCGCGGCCACCGGCGGCGGCATCACGCACACCGTGGCAGAGGGCGCGGTGACCATCTCCACCGGCACCACGCTCGACGACGAGCTCACGCTCACCAGCCGCACCACCTTCACCATCCCGCTCCGGGTCATGGTGGCGGTGAACATGAGCCAGCGGATCGTCGGCCAGTCGGTGTGGCTCGAGCTCGTCAGCATCGATCCCACCACCGCCCAGCCGGATGGGCGCAGCGCCGCGGCCTGGCGGCTGGATGGCGCCAGCCCGACGCTCGCCAACTACGAGGTGGGCAGCGAGGGCGCCCCGCGCCTCGGCAGCGCCTCCGGCAGCACCATTCCCACCACGGCGCCCGCGGGGTGGTCCGTGCTGGAGATCGAGCCGACCAACGACGAGTGCTACTTCCACGGCCGGCTGCTCGACACCACGGCAGCGCGCTCGAACTCCTATGTTCGCCACCAGCAGATTCCCGAGCCGAATGCGCTGTATCGGTTCCGGATCCGGGTGCGGAACCGGCAGGTGATCAACGGCATCTCGGCGGTGGCGAACAACGGCGGCGGCGCGGTGCGCGTCACCCGTGCCGCGCATGGCTTCGCGACGAACGACGTGGTGACCGTGGCCGATGTCTCTGGCGTGCCCGGGGCGAATGGCAGCTTCACCATCACGGTCATCGACGCCAACAGCTTCGACCTGGTGGGCTCAACCTTCAGCGGCGCCTATCTCAACACCGGCTGGGCCTCGGTCAGCCGCAATTTGGCGCCGGCCTCGAACACCGACATCAGGGTCCAGTTCGTCACCATCGCCGACTATGCCGAGCTGACGACGGAGATCACCGCCGGCCGCGGCCAGTCGGTCGCTGGCCAGGGGCTGGGCGTGAACGTGCTCAGCACCATCCCGCCGGCGGTCACGCCAGTGGGTGGTCAGGCGCGCAACACGGCTGGCGCCGTGCCGGTGTTGGCCGCCACTGGCTACTCGGCCAACCCGATCGCCGTCACGACGGCGCGTGGTGTGGATCTGCTGGCGACGCTGATCGGCGCGCTGGTCACCAAGCCCTACGCCATCCCCGAGGCCGACTGGCAGACCGCGGCCGCGGCGGGTGGGATCATCACTACCACCGACGTGGTGCTCCGGGCGGCGGCTGCGGCGGGCATCCGCAACTACGTGACCTCGATCGACCTCCGCAACGCGCATCCGACGGTGGCGACCGAGGTGGTGATTAAGGACGGCGCCACGGTGATCTGGCGACAGCTGCTTCCGGCAGCGATGGCGGCGCCGGTGGAGATCACCTTTCCCACCCCGCTGCGCGGCACCGCGGCCACGGCGATGAACGTCGCCTGCATCACCACCGGCGCGCAGGTCTACGTCAACGCGCAGGGCTTCGCCGCGCCGTAAGGCGCCGCCCCAGGAGCATCCCATGACAGAGCCGATCGACCTGGGCGGGGGCTCCCCCGTGCCGGAGGCCACGCCATTGCCCGATCGACTGCCCACCGCTGGGCAGTCGATCACCGCCTGCCGTGCGCTCGCCGCGCCCGTTACCGTCGACCGTGCCGCGCGCACCGTCGAGGTGGTGTGGTCCACTGGCGCCCGCGCGCGGAACTTCGTGCCGCCGCTCGGTCCCATCATCGAGGAGCTCGACATGCGGCCGGAGGCGGTACGCATGGATGCGCTCCGGTCCGGCCGGGCACCCGTGCTGGACACGCACCGCCGCGCCGGGACGCGGGATGTGCTGGGCCGCGTCATCGCCGCCCGCCTCGAGGCCGGCCGCGGCTACGCCACGCTCCAGTTCAGCGGCGCCGATGACGTGGAGCCGGTCTGGCAGCGCGTGGCCGACGGCACGCTGCAGTCCGTCAGCGTCGGCTATCGCGTTCATCGCTACGAGCCCCGGCCCGACGCCGCCACCGGCCAGACCATCCACCGTGCCGTGGATTGGGAGCCCTACGAGATCTCGATCGTGCCGGTGCCGGTGGACGGCTTGGCCGTGATCCGTGGCGAGGGGGATCAGGGCACCTCCGCCACCGCGATCGAACCCGCCCTGACCGAGGAACACCCCATGCCCGAGACGACGCCGGCTTCGCCGGATCCCGCGCCGGCGCCGCCCGCGCCGCCCACCGCCCCGCCCCAGGAGATTCCCGTGACCACCGCACCCGCCACCCCGCCCGCCGCTCCGCCCGAGCCGACCCGCGCCATGCCGCCCACGCCCGACCTGGACTCCATCCGCGCCGAGGCGGACCGCGCCGCCGTCGAGCGCATCGCCGCCTATGAGCCGGTGCTGGCCGGCGCCCGCGGCCTGGTGACCCCCGACATGCTCGACGCCATGCGCGAGGCCGCCATCCGCGACCGCATCTCGCCCGAGGTCCTGCGCGGCCGCCTGTGGGACGCCTTCGCCAGCCAGGGCCCGCGCCCGAGCCTGCCGGCGCGCCCCGAGACCGGCCCCGGCCAGGACGATCCGGCCAGCCTGCTCGACGCCATGGCCGAGGCGCTCGCCGCCCGTTCCATGCCCGGCTACCAGGCGCCCAGCACGGGCCCCGGCGCTGGCCGCCACGTCGAGTTCATGGGCTGGCGCCCCTCCGACATGATGGGCGAACTGCTCCGCGCCCGCGGCGAGCGCAACATCCCCCGCAACCCGACCATCCTGGCCGAGCGCGCCTTCCACACCACCAGCGACTTCCCCGCGCTGCTTTCTGCCGCGGCCAACAAGATGCTGCTCGCGGCCTACGGCCCGGCGCAGCCGACCTATCGCACGCTGTTCCTCCGCCGCGACTTCCGGGACTTCAAGCCGCACCGCCACCTGCGCGTCGGCGACTTCCCCAACCTCGTGGCGCTCTCCGAGAACGGCGAGATCCAGGCCGGCACCATGTCGGAAAGCCAGGAGCTGGTCTTCCTGCAGACCTTCGCGCGCCGCATCCGTGTGACGCGGCAGATGCTGGTCAACGACGACCTTGGCGCCTTCACCGACTTCGCCTCCATGATCGGCCGGCGCGTGGCCGATTTCGAGAACGCGACGGCCTATGCGCTGGTGAACAGCGCCAACGGCGATGGCCCGACGCTCATCACCGGCAATGCCGCGGTCTTCGGCACCGCTGCGGCCCGCGCCAACAAGGCGGGCGCCGGCACGCTGCTCGACCTGCCGAACCTGGCGCTCGGCCGTGCCGCGGTGATGCGGCAGCGGACGCTCGATGGTCTGCCCATAGCGGTCGGCGCGCAGATGCGCCTGCTGGTCGGGCCGAACCAGGAACTGGCTGCGCGGCAGCTCACGGTGTCCGTCCAGGCGACGCAGACCAGCAACGCGAACGTCTATGCCGGCTTCGTGCAGCCGCTGGTCGAGCCGCTGATCCCCGCCAACCGCTGGTACCTCTTCTCTGATCCCTTCGCGGCTCCCGTCTACGTCTACGGCTATCTGAACGGCGCCGAGGGGCCCCAGGTCACCACCGGCAACGTCCAAGGCGTGGATGGTGTCGAGGTGTCGGTGATCTTCGACTTCGGCGTCGGCGCCATCGACTGGCGCGGCGCCTGGTTCAATCCGGGTACCTGATCCCGGCTCCTCCCTTCCATCGTGAACCCATGCAGAGGGCGCCCCACCGGGCGCCTTCTGCGTTTCTGGAGACCTCATCCCCATGCGCAACTACGTGCAGCCCGGCGACAGCCTGGCGCTCGCCGTCCCCTATGCGGGCGGCGTCACCTCCGGCCAGGGCGTCCTGGTCGGCGCGCTCTTCGGTGTGGCCGCGGTCGATGGCGCGCAGAACGCCGTCATCGAGGCCGCAACTCAGGGCGTGTTCGACATCACGAAGGAGCCGGCGCTCGCCATCACCGCCGGCGCCCGCGTCTTCTGGGACAACACCAACCGGCGCATCACGACCACCGCCACCGGCAACTTCCAGGTCGGCATCGCCAGCTTGGCGGCGCTCGCCGCGGACACCACCGTCCGGGTCTGGCTCAACCGCGTGCCGGCGATCGGCACGTGAGCATCGATCCGAAGGCCACGCGGGGCTATCGCAACCGCAATCCGGGCAACATCGAGCACGTCCCCGCCAACAAGTGGCAGGGGCTGGCCGATCCGCCCTCCGATGGCCGCTTCTGCCGCTTCACCAGCCATGAGCTCGGCATCCGCGCGTTGGCGGCGCTGCTGGTCACCTATCAGGACCGGCACAAGCTGCGGACGCCACGCGCGATCATCGAACGTTGGGCGCCCAAGGTGGAGAACGACACCGCGGCTTATGTCGCGGTGGTGGCGCGGCGGATCGGCGTCGGGCCGGATGAAGCGATCGACCTGCATCGGCACGATCACCTCCGCCCGCTGGTCGAGGCCATCATTCACCATGAGTGCGCCGGCCTGTCCTATCCGGCCGCGGTGATCGATCGCGCGCTGACGCTCGCGGGTGTCCCTCCGGCGCAGCCCGCGACCCTGCGCGAGGTGGCCGCCATCACCGGCACCGGGCGTGGTGCGGTCCTCGTGGGCGCGGCGGGCATCGCCACCGCGGTGGCGCAGGCGGCACCAGCCATCCAGGCGCTGGGCACGCTGGCGCCGGCCGTCGCCATCGCGGTCATCGTGGCAGCGGTGGTCGGCGTGCTCGCCTGGCGGCTGCGGCGGCCGGCATGAGCGCCTTCGCCGCGGCGATGGACGCGCTGGCCGCGGATCCGAA
The DNA here is from genome assembly GCF_004336745.1 of Roseococcus sp. SYP-B2431. Classification (GTDB taxonomy): domain Bacteria; phylum Pseudomonadota; class Alphaproteobacteria; order Acetobacterales; family Acetobacteraceae; genus Roseococcus. The sequence continues at coordinate 294,732 of NZ_SJXD01000026.1, read as the reverse complement.
CATCGGCGCGGATGCGACCTATCGCGAGGGCGGGACCGGTGCGCCGGTCCTGCTCCGCGTGGTCCGCTCGGCGCCGGACCGGCTGGGAGATGCCTTCGGCACCAGCGTTACCCAGGCCAGCGATGTGCTGACCGTGGCCATCGCCGTGCTGGCAGCGGTGGACGCCGACGACACCTTCACCCTCGGCGCCTACACCCTGACCGTCCAGCACGCCGAGCGCGACGCCGCCGGCATCGCCTGGCGGGTCTTCTGCCGCAGATAGGAGCACCGCCATGATCGATCCGGAGCGCATCGGCGGCATCGTCGGCGAGGCGCTGCTCGCTGGCGCCCTGGGTGCGCTCGGGGCGATGGCGCGCTTCTCCTCTACCGACCGGCCACTGCTGACCCGCGCCTATCTGCTGCATGCGTTGGCCGGCGGCAGCCTGGGCACCGGCGCCTGGCTGATCGCCCATGCCTTCGAGCTCGATGGCTGGTGGCTCTTCGCCGTCGCGTGGCTGGCCGGCACGCTCGGCTATGCCGCCCTGCATGACCTGCTGCTGCGCATCCTGAGCCGCAAATTCGGTGGGCGCTGATCCATGCGGCTCGGTGCCGCCATCGCCGGCGACCTCCGCAAGGTGCTGGCCGATGAGGTGAAGGCGGGTGAGCGCGCGGCCATGACGGCCATCCGCGCCGAGACCGATCAGGTGAAGGCCGAGCTGCGGCGGCAGGTCACCACCGCCTTCTCGGGGAACGCGCGCGGCATCGCCAATGCCTGGCGTTCGATGATCTTCCCGCGGAGCGGCCAGTCGCTGCGGCCCGCGGGGCTGGTCTTCACCAAGGTGCCGAACGTCATCGACGCCTTCGAGCGTGGCGCGCTGATCCGCGCCAAGGGCGGCGGGGAGTTCCTGGCGATCCCGACCGGCTTCAACGCGGCGCGTGGGCGCCGGGGACGTGGCGAGAAAGGCATGCGGGTGACGCCAGCGCAGATGGTCGCCTCCGGCCAAGCCTTCCTCCGGCCCTTCAAGTCGGGCCGAGGATTCGTCTGGTGCCTGCCGCTGCGCCAGGGCGAGCAGACCGGGCGGCGGCGCCGGACCCGTCTCGTGGCGGGCGGCGTCACCGAGGTCGGCACCGCCAATCGCAAAGGCCGCGAGGCCTGGGCGCGCGGCCTGCTGGAGCAGGGGATGGTGCCGATGTTCCTGCTGCTGCCTCAGGTGAGGCTCGCCAAGCGCCTCGATGTGCGCGGCGCCGCGGAGCGCGGGCTGCGCCGCCTGCCCGGCCGCTTCGTGGCGGCTTGGGAACGCGAGAGCGGGAGGTCATCGTGAGCAGGCGCGAGATCGCCATCGCCGCACTGCACAGCCGGCTGGTCACGTCGCTGGCGGCACGGAACCCAGCACCGATCGTGCTGCGCGGCGAGACCATCCCGCAGCGCATCCCCGCCGGCGGGCTGGTGGTCGTGCGCGATGGCGAGGCGGTGGAGGAGACGCCGATCCTCTCCCCGCTGGCCTGGCAGATCGAGCATCGCGCCGAGGTCGAGATCACCGTGGCCGGCGCCACACCCGCTGCGCGCAACGCCTTGCTCGACGCGCTGCTGATCGATGTCGCCGCAGCGATCACCGCCAGCCGCACCCTCGCTGGCGCTGTGGAATGGTCTCAGCCCGGCGGCGCGTCCTTCGAAGATGTCGAGTTCGAAGGCGCGGCCGCGGCCCGCGCTGCCGCCGTCCCCATCACCCTCTGGTTCACCGTCGCCGGCTCGCCGCTGGCCTGATCCCCCTCCAGGAGAAAGCCCATGCCCCGTGCCATCGGCGCGAATTGCCGCCTGCTCATGCTGCCCGAGACCACCTACGGCACCGCACCTGGCAGCAACTGGCGGCGGATGCCCTTCCTGTCCTGCGACCTCGGTGCCGAGCAGCCGCTGTTGGACGCTGACGTCATCGGCGTGGGCAACAACCGGGATCCCGCAGCGCCGTTCCTCGACACGGTGACCGTCGCCGGCCAGGCGGTGGTACCAGTGGACCTGATCAATATCGGGCACTGGCTGCGACTGCTGCTCGGCGCGCCCACCACCACGGGCACGACCAACTTCATCCACACCTTCGGATCGGGTGCCGCCTCGCTACCGAGCAATGCGATGGAGATCGGCTATCCCGATGTGCCGTCCTTCGACGTGTGCACCGGCGTCCGTGCCGACACGCTGGAGATGGACTTCACGCCGACCGGTGCTGCGACGGCGACTTTCGGGCTGCTGGGCCAGGGCTCGGTGCGCACCGGTGCCACCTCAGGCGGCACGCCGACCAGCGCCGCCTACACCGCGTTCAACAAGGCGCAGGGTTCCATCACCCGCAGCGGTTCGGCGCTGGCGCAGGTCACCGGGGCGCGGCTCACTTACGCCAACGGGATGGAGGCGGTGCGCACCATTCGCGCCGACCGTCGCGTCGAGGGTGTGGATCCCGGAATCGCGCGCTGCACCGGCCAGATCACCGTGCGCTTCGAGAACACCACGCTGCTGGCCCAGGCGCAGGCCGGCACCTCGGCGGAGTTCGCGCTGGCCTTCACCATCGACGCCAACCGCAGCCTGACCATCACGCTGCACGAGGTCTATCTCGCGCTGGCCAAGACGCCGATCGAGGGGCCGGCCGGAGTGGAGGCCAGCTTCGATTTCCGCGCCGCGTTCAACGCGACGGCGACGCGGATGATGACGGCAGTGCTGCGGAACCAGCAGGCGGGAACGGAGTATGCGTGAGAGCCGACAATCGGGCCCGGTAACTGTCTGATGCGGAAATCCGACCTGTGCGGCTTCAATCCGCAATGATCGATACCCGAATACTAAGGGGGGCATCTTTTCCGATTGCGATCCAGAGTTTCCAATATCAAGGCTTTCGAACAGTATAGCCGAAAGGAACCTGTAATTCGCCCTTCACGGCAGACGCTGGCGTGTAAGTAAGCTTGAGAGAACGCATCGGCACAACAAGTTCCTGTGATAATTGTTCTTTAAGGTCAGCCGCACTTTTCCGTCCATAAACTTTTTGCTCCTCACCCCCTACTGTCCATTCTTCGTCCTCGGCCCGAAATACATTTATCCCATCGACGTAAATTGCATCAACTCGGTAAGCATCCTTTACTTTTGTGGTTCCAACGGTCACTGCCAATTCATGATCGCGCCCCGGTAAAGCATAAAATTCTCCGTCGGAGGCGATAAGCGCCTCAGCGATAAATTCAAAACTTTCTTTTAAGGAGGCGTATTTCTGTAGATCAAATAATTCGTTAAAGAGATTTGATTTAATTTTTGATCGTAGTTTTGCTTTTGGGTCAAAAAATATCTCGAACAGCATTCCGTCGAGGAGCGCCTTGCGCTTCTCATCCGGGTAGCCAGATGTCTCGTCCATGAAAGAGAGTACAAAAATCCTAGCTGAGTTCGAGCCGCCGCATGCTGCTTGGTAAATATTTCGTCCAAGAACGAAAAGATTACTGTCAGTCATCTTCTTGACCGACGCAGCGGTAAGCTGGCTAAGCACGGCATTCTGGGTATACCAGTTGTGACTCTTTAGACCCTTAATGATTTTGTGGGATGGCTTTGTCTCGTCCACCACAAACAGTTCATCAGCGATTGCGATTTCAGGATAAGATTTTATTATTTTTCCAAGGCTAATATTAAAGAAAAAATTTCCTGATAGAGAGGTGTGTTCCCACGAAGTTTGTTTGCCTCGTGTCTCGGCTGCGACTGTGTTTCGCACCCTCTTAAACATCGTTTCAATTGTCAGATCCGGTTCGTCAATATGCTGGAGTAGCGCCTCAGTATAGGTGCCGTTACGTCCCTTGCCGTCGGAAGCCAGCTCACCGGGAGAGGTGGCAAAGCCGATGATCGTACCCTTAGGCGCATAGACCGACGCTAAGCCGCGGATTGAGGCCGCTCGACTCCACGCACGCTCCCAAGGGTTATCGCGGCAGGCATCTAGGATAATGATTTTCGTCGAAGCGTTGGACTTCTCCATCACGTCGATAACTTTATCGAGCGATAAAGAACTATGCTTCGCGTCTGTTTCATCAGATATATCAGTATCGATCGCCAGCAGATAATTGCGGCCATCTATCTGCATCCCATGGCCTGCAAAAAAGAAAAGACCTACATCATTTGCCTCTAGTAATTTTTTGAATTCTTTAAGTTTTTTATCCATTTCTTTATTTGTCGCGTCGGTTGCGACGATTACATGAAAGCCATAGGATGACAGCTTAGCCGATACATCAGCGGCGTCGTTGGCAGGGTTCTTTAAAATGCCGCCATTCACGTAATTGGCGTTGCCGAAAACCAACGCCGCCATATTGCGCTTCACGTCGAATATTCTCCGATGGGCCTTCATCGTCTGGGTAGCGGAACGGTATGCGAAAGGGAATGCCGCCCTCTAGCAGCGCTGCGGTGCTGCCGGCACGCCAACCCTTTCCCACGCTATCATGCTGCTTGGCTTGACTTACCTGCCGCTGGCGGCCGCGTCCGAGCTGCCGTCGAGTAGCCAAGAAGCTGCAACAACGCTCTGGGCAGAGTCGCCCGCCTCGAGGAATTCGGCTTTCGCGCCCCCCCCCGCACCCGGGGCTGAGCGTCGTCCTGCATGCACCTGATCGGCTGGCAGATCCACATCCTCCCAATTCCTCAACGGAGAACTACATGCTCACCCTCGACCTCCCGGTCGAGCCGTACTGGCTCGACCTGCCGCGCGGCGTCCGCGTGGAAATCCGTCCCGTCACCACCGCTGTCATGGCCGCGGCGCAGGCCGGCTCCGCCCGTCGCCTTGGGGCACTGCGGGCCGCGGAGGCCGACCTGGACCCCGACATGGCCCGTGGCCTGGCCTTCGCGTTCCTGGTCAAGGCGCTGGCCCGCCACGCCGTCACCGCCTGGGAGGGCGTCGGCGACGCCGCCGGCAAGCCGCTGCCGCTCTCTCCCGAGGCCGTCGAGCGCCTCATGGACATGGACGAGATGGCCGCCGCCTTCTGGGACCGCGCGACCGGCCCTGTCGTTGCCGTAGCCCTGGAGGGAAACGGCTAAGGGCTCGGGCCGAATGGCACTTCGGCCAGGGCCCTGATTACTGCCGCGGCTGCGCGGCTCTTGATCGCGACTGCGGCCTGGCCTGCCCCTACGCTGCTCACGCCCCGGTCAGCGTCGAGGGTGCCACGGTCTGGGCCGCCGGCACCACCTGCGCCGCGGCGACGATGACCGGCCTCGACCTCGACATGCCGGCCGCGCTCGCCACCGCCCGCGAGATGGGCGCCTCCGGCTGGCCCGCCGCCGAGTTGCTCCTAGCCATGCGCATGGGCCTCGCCGCCGGCAGCGCCGCGCGCCGCACCGATCCCCCCGGACCCTGACCATCCCACCGACGCAGGAGGCGTGACGCATGGCGGATAGCACGCGCCGTGTCTCGGTCCGGCTGTCGCTGGACGACGCCGCCCGGGTCAAGCAGGAACTCCGGGAGGTCGGCGAGACCGGCCAGCGGTCGCTGGAGCGGATCCAGGGCGGCGCTGATCGCGCATCCCGCGCGCTCGACCTGCTCGACGTCGCCGTGCGCGGCGTGCAGATCGCCGGCCTCGCCGCCGGGCTGCGTGCCGTGGTGGTGGCTGGCGATGCGCTCACCCAATCCATGGGCCGGCTGAACACCGCGCTGGGTTCCGTGGAACGCGCCGGCGAGATCTACGACCGGCTGTACCGGGACAGCCTGCAGACCGGCGTCGCCGTGCGCGAGAGCGTCGACGCCTTCGCCCGCTTCTCGATCGCCGCGCGCGAGATCGGCGCCACCTCCGACCAGGTCGCGACCCTGGTCGGCGGCCTGCAGCGCATTGCCATCGCCTCCGGTGCCTCGCAGCAGGAAATCGCCTCCAGCACCCAGCAGCTCGCGCAGGCGCTGGCCTCGGGCACGCTGCAGGGCGACGAACTGCGCTCGATCCTGGAAGGCCTGCCCACGCTCGCCCAGGCGCTGGCGCGCGAGCTCGGTGTCTCCATCGGCGAGCTGCGCAAGCTCGGCTCCGAGGGCAAGCTCACCGCCGACACGGTCTTTCCGGCGCTGCTGCGCGCCGTCGAGCGGCTGAATGGCGAGTTCGAGCGGGCGCCCCTCTCCGTCGGCCGCGCCTTCGGGCAGCTGACGGCCGCGGCCGACCAGTTCCTCGCCCGGCTCGACCAGGCGATCGGCCTGTCCAACGCCCTGGCGCGTGCGCTGTCCGGTGCCGCCCGTGTGCTGGACGGTGTCCGCCGCGGCTCCGGCCTGCTGCTGCCCAGCGAGCAGGAGGCCGACCGCCGCGCCCAGGCCGAGGCGCTCCGCACGCAGATCGCCCGCCTCGAGGCGGAGAATGACGGCCGCGACAGCCTGCGCTCGCAGCCGCGCCGCGGCAGCATCCGGGGCGGGCTGGTCGGCGCCGCGCAGCAGCAGGCGGGCGTGGACCGCGCCGCACGCCTCGAGGAACTGCGCCGGCAGTACCAGGAACTCACGGAGGAGATCACCCGCGGCGAGCAGGCCGCCGGCGAGCGCCAGCGCACCGAGCAGGAGGCGGCAGCCGGCCAGGCCGCCGAGGCGCGTCGTCGCCGGACCGCCGCGGATGCCGAGGAACTGCGCAAGGCGCTCGACGACCGCTTCCGGATCAACAGCGAATACGACGACCGTGTCCGTCGCCTGCGCGAGGCCGAGGCCGCGGGCGGCATCACCGCCGCCGATCGCACACGCATCGAGACGCTGGCGCTGCGCGAGCGTGACGAGGCGCTGCGCCGCATCGAGGGCACCACGCGCCGCGTCGCGTCCATCCCGCGCCCGGACCGTGAGGCCGAGCGCGAGATCAACGACATCATCCGCGAGCGCGAGCGGCTGATCCAGAACAACGAGAACGCCCAGGAGCGCTACGCGCGGCGCCTGGAGACCCTCGGCCGGCTGGTGGAGCGCTCCGAGCGCATCGGCCAGCCCATCCCGGACGAGACCGTCTCGCGCGAGGCCAATGCCGCGCTGGAGGAGCTGGAGCGCAGCCAGCAGCGCGTCCAGCAGGCCACCGAGCGCACCAGCAACACGGCACGCGAACTCGGTCTGACCTTTTCCTCCGCCTTCGAGGACGCGATCATCAAGGGCGAGAGTTTTTCGAGGGTGCTGCAGGGCATCCTGCAGGACATCGCCCGCATCGTGGTCCGCCGCACCATCACCGAGCCGCTCGGCACGGCGGTCACCTCCAGCCTGGCCGGCTTTGACTTCGGCTCGATCTTCTCGGGGATCGGCTCGGCGCTGGGCGGGCTGTTCCGCGCCGAGGGCGGGCCGGTGGCGGGAGGCCAGCCCTACATCGTGGGCGAGCGCGGACCCGAATGGTTCGTGCCCAACCGCAGCGGCACGGTCCTGCCCAACGGCATGGCGCCCGGCGGGCCGGTGATCAACCAGAGCATCACCATCGATGCCCGTGGCGCGGATGCCGGTGTCGAGGCGCGGCTGCGGGTGCTCTCGGCACAGATCGTGCGCCAGGCCAGTGCGGCGACGCTCGACGCCATCCGCCGCGGCGGCAGCGCCACCTCCATCGTGCGGGGATAGGGCCATGACGGAATACCCTTGGCCGGCCGTGCTGCGCCCGTCGCGGCTGAGCTTCTACCTGCAGCACAACACCCTGCGCTTTGTCTCCCCCGTCACCCGCGCCACGCAGGTGCTCCGGCGCGAAGGCGCACGCTGGGTGGCCGAGGCGAGCTTCGAGCCGCTGGGCCGCGTGCAGGCGGGCGTGATGGACGGGCTGCTGGCGGCTCTCGCCGGTTCCGCCAACACGGTGCGCATCTGGGACTGGCGGCGGGAGTACCGCACCGGCGATCCGCGCAGCCAGGGCGACGTGCCGATCGGGCCCTACAGCTTCTCGGACGCCACCATCTTCACCGACGGCACCGGGCTGGTGGTGGGATCCGGCAATCCCTCGCTGGCGGCCGGGGCGCCACGCGGCGCGCTGTCCATTGTCACGCAGGGCTGGTGGCCGAGCACGGTGGCCGTCGGCGCCGGCGACTACATCGGGCTGGGTGGGCGGCTCTACATCGCCACCGCTGCGGTCGCGGCCTCCGGCGCCGGGACCGCCACCATCGCCATTGCGCCGCCGCTGCGCGCCGCGGTGGTGGTCGGTGAGCCGCTCATCCTCTCGCTGCCGAGCGTGCCGATGCGGCTGGTCTCCGATGACGAGGCGGCGAACCCGACGCGGCCGGGGCCCTTCGCCGCGGTCACCATCCGCATGGAGGAAGCCCTCTGATGTCCGGCACCCCCCGCCTCAGCAACCAGGCCGCCTCCGCTGCCACGGCGCCGATCGCCACGCCGGTGGTGCTGGTCGAGCTCGACTTCGCCACCGGCCCCTTTCGCGTCTGGACAGGGCTCGGTCCGCTGGACTGGGCGGGTAAGGTCTTTGAAGGCGCCGGCAGCATCGGTGCCATCTCCGATGTCGAGGAGACGGTAGAGCTGCGCGCCGTGCGGCTCACCCTCGCGCTGTCGCCGGTGCCGCAGGAGGTGGTGGACATCGCGCTGGCCGAGCGCAGCTATCGGCTTCGGCCGGTCACGCTGTGGGGCGCGCTGCTCGATGCGCAGGGCGCCTTCGTGGCGGACCCGTTCCCGCTGTGGGCGGGGCTGATGGACACGATGGAGGTGACGGACGGCGCGGAGTCTTCCGTGGCGCTGGCCTGCGAGAGCCGGCTGGTCGACCTCGAGCGGGCCGAGGTGCGCCGCTACACCGACGCCGACCAGCAGGCCGAGTATCCCGGCGATCGGTTCTTCGAGTTCGTCCCCGCCCTGCAGGAGGCGGAGATCCGGCTGCCGATCCAGTGACCCGGCTGCCGGACTGGCCGGAACGGCTCGCGGCGCTGATCACCGCCGCGGAGCATCGGCCCTTCGACGCAACAGGCTGGAACTGCGGGCACTTTGCCATAGCTGCGGTGGTGGCCTGCACGGGCCGGCGGCCATCCTGGCAGCACCGATCCTCCCTGGCGGAGATGGCCGACACCGCCGGCTACCCCCGCGTGCCGGTGCCCTTCGCCCGTGCGGGCGACGTGGTGCTGGCCGCCGACCCGGATCGCCTGGGCGTCGTGCTCGATGCCGGCCGCGCTGCGTTCGTCGGTCCTGCGGGCCTGGTCCGCCTCCCCATCACCGCCTGCACCATCGCCTGGAGGGTTGGCTGATGCCCGTCGCCATCCCCTTCATCGCCGCCGCCGCAGGTGCCGCGGCCTCCGCCGTCATCGGCGGCGGCGTCCTGGGCGCCGTCGCGGCCGCCGGCGCCGCCCTGGTGGTCTCGGCCGTGGGTGCCGCGGTCTTCCGCCCCAAATCGCCCTCCGCCGCCCGCAGCGCCAACGTCACGCCAGGGACCGACACCGGTCCCGGATCCGGCTTCGATCCCCGCACGCCCGGCGCCGGCCGCACCCAGTCCTTCCGCCAGCCCATCACCGAGCACCAGATCGTCTTCGGCCGCTGCCGCACCTCGGGCCCGGTCGTGTTCCTGCACTCGGCCACCGACGATGAGGGTCGCGCCGATGGCTTCCTCCATGTCGTCGTGGTCCTGGCCGCGCATCGAGTCCGCGCCATCGGCGAGGTGTTTCTGAACGGCACCGCCTCCACCGACGCGAAGTTCGTCGGCCTGCTGCGCATCGACCGCGCCCTCGGCGATCCGAGCCAGGCCGCCAATGCCAATCTCATCGCCGATACCGGCAGCCAATGGACCGCGGCCCATCGCGGCCAGGGGCGGGCCTATCTCGCCGTGCGGCTCAAGCTGCGGCCCGAGGCCTTCCCCTCCGGCGCGCCCAGCCTGTCGGCCATCGTCGAGGGGGCGGACACCATCATCGATCCGCGCACTGGCGCCACCGGCTGGTCGGACAATCCGGCGCTGTGCCTGGCTTGGTACCTGACCTCGCCCTTCGGGTGGCGCGCGGCCTGGGCGGATATCGACCTGCCGGCGCTCATGGCCGCGGCCAACATCTGCGACGAGATCATGGGCCGGCGAGATGGCACCGCCGAGCGGCGCTACACGGTCAACGGCGCCGTCACCCTGGGCGAGGGCAAGATCGCCATCACCCGCAAGCTGGTCGCCGCCATGGCTGGCGCGCTGGTCGTGTCGGGCGGTCGCTTCTACATCCATGCGGGTGCGCCGGCGCTGCCGGCGGCGACACTCACCTCCGACGACCTGCGTGGCGACGTCACCATCGTCGGCTCGCGCCCGCGGCGGGATCTCTTCAACGGGGTGCGCGCCGTCTATGTCGAGCCGGCCGCCGCCTGGCAGCCGACCGACGCCCCGCCGCTGCTCGCCAGCAACTACGTCACCGAGGATGGTGGCGAGGCGATCTACCGGGACATGGAATTCCCGCTCACCACCTCGGCGGCGACGGTCCAGCGCCTGATGAAAATCGAGCTGGAGCGCAACCGCCGCCAGCGCGAGGTGGCGATGCAGGCCAACCTCTCGGCGCTGCGCCTACGGCCCTGGGATGGGGTGACGGTGGCGCTGGAGCGGCTGACGCCATTCCCGGCGCGCGTGACGGGCTGGGCGCTGGCGCCGGATGGCGGGGTGAACCTGCAACTCGCGGAGGAGGATCCCGCCGTCTGGGCCTGGAACCCGGCGACGGATGAGCGGGCGACGGGGCAGAACCCCTCGGTAGTGCTGCCGAACCCGGGCGTGATCGCCGCGCCCGCCGCCATCCTGGTGGAGACGCCTCTGGCAGTGACCTTCAGCGCGATCGCGGTCTCCTGGTCGGCGGTGGGCTCGGCCTATCTGGCCGGCTACGAGATCGAGTTCCGCCCAGCCTCCGTCGCTGTCTGGCAGGGCTATGCCGGGGGCTTCGGCGCCACCGCCGTGGCCATCCCCACCGCGGAGCCGACAGCCTTTCGTGTGCGGGCGCAGGCGCGCAGCGGCGCGGTGTCGGGCTGGCGGGAGGCGCTGGTGCCGGCCGCCGCGTCAGGCCTGGCTGCAACGGGCATCGCCGGCGGCGTGCGCCTGTCGGGTGGCTTTCCCGCCGATGCGCTCCGGCTGCAGGTCTTCGAGGCCAGCAGCGCCAGCCTCGCCGCCGCGTCCAAGCTGGTCCCCGAGCCGACCTCGCTGCCCTGGGACCGCACCGGCCTCACCACCGGCCAGACCCGCTGGTACTGGCTGCGCAGCGTCTCGGCCGAGGGGAATATCTCGGCTTTCGCCGGCCCGGTCACCGCCACCGCCCTCTGATCGGAGTACGCCATGCCGGCCCGTATCGACGACCTGCTGGTCCTCAACGCCAACCTCAACAAGACCGACTTCGCCAAGTACCTGCGTGACCGCGAGGCCGTGCTGCCGAATGACTTCGGTGGGCTGGGCGATGGCGTGGCGGATGATCGCACGGCCATTCAGGCCGCCTTCGATCGCGCGGGCGCAGACCAGAAATTCGCGATGATCCCGCCCGGCACCTGGAACGTCTCCGGCACCGTCACCCTGCCGGGCGGCGCGCGCGGCCTGATCATGCAGGGCACCATCCGCTACACGGGCACCGCGCCGACCGCCGTGCTGGTGCTGGGCGATGGCGGCACCATCCGCAATGCGGAGAAGCTCTACACCGGGTTGAACGTCATCCGGCAGACGCAGTCCGACTGGTCCTCCGAGGCCGACATCGGCATCACCGTGCGCAACGTCGATGCGAGCCAGATCGAGCTGCGACGGGTGGAAGGCTTCACCATCGGCATGCGCACCCTCGGCGATGGCCGCGGCGTCGAGGATAGCACCTTCACGCTGGGGCGCATCGTCAACAACCGCATCGGCCTCGACATCTGGTGCGCGACCGCCACCGCCTGGAACACCTCGATCCGGTACTACGGCGGGCACTTCGCCCAGGCGACGGGCGTGAATGCCGCGCAGGACCGCTTCGGCGTGCGCTTCGGCAATGAGCCCGGCGCCTACACCAACCACAACCGCCACGTCTTTGACGCACCGAACTTCGAGCTGCGTCAGGCCGGCAGCAACATCGCCATCCCCTTCCTGAACCAGACCTCGGGCTCCGCCATCATCGCGCGCAACATGCGCATGGAGGCCTGCTCGCCAATGGCGGCGCGGCACACGGCGGGCGCGCAGGACTGCGAGTACGACATCGCCTGGACCAATACCTACCTGGTCGGCATCGACTACACGGCGACGGCCAACCGCTGCGGCAATGCGGTGATCAACCGGCACCGGGCACCGGCGTCGCGCCTCCAGCGATTTCTCGCCGGTGTGCCCAACACTCGCGCGGCGGCGTTTCGCCAATCGGCGACCGAGGTCGGGGTGGAGGGGCTGATCACTATCGCCACCTCCACCACCACCGCGACCTTCATGGCGGATTTCTGCTTCAACGGGCTGACGGACGTCACGCCGACCGACCGCGCCGTGACGCTGGCGGCGAACCGCGGCCTGGGCTGGATGCTCGACAGCTCGCAGGCGAAGGAGTTCGCGCTGGCGCATTGGCTGACGAGCGGCGCCTCGGGCGGGCGGCTTTTCGTGCGGGTGTTCGATGGCGCCGGGAACGTCCGCGAGGACATTGCCGGCGATGTGCTGGCGTCGATTACCACGATGCAGTGGAACGGGCCGGCCAAGGGCTGGAATGCCGGCGCGCCAATGGATGATGCGAACTTCAATCGGCGGCAGACCATCCGCGTTGGCGCGGCCGTCGCCTATGCGCAGGTGGGGGTGATCGGGTTCGACGGGGCGATCGACCTGCAATCGCTGCGGCTCTACGGGCTGCCGGAGGCGGCCCCGGCCGTGCTGAACGGCACGCCGTTGCTGACGGGGGCGCTGTTCGGCTCGGGGCGACGGGAGTTCGCGGCGGAGGTGTCCTGGGACCTGCCGAGCCTGGCGCCGGGGGCGACATCGCTGCTCGACGTCACGGTGAACGGGGCGCGGGCGGGCGACCTGGCGCAAGCATCGCTGGTGTCGTCGACGCGGTTCATCGAACTCGACGCGGCGGTGTGGTCGAACAACACGGTGCGGGTGATGGCGCGTAACATCTCCGGGGCGACGTTCGATCTGGCGGCGGCGACGCTGTCGGTGGGGGTAACGAAGCGGCTTGTGCCGTGACCCGGAACAGGTCGAATGTCCGGGTGCCTCGGGGTCCAAGGTTACAGCCTTGGCGACCTAGGGAGAGGAGGAAAGCTTACCCTTACTCCAAGGCAAGGTATAAGGACGTTCTCGTGGGATATTGGGCGGGCATTGCACTTGTCGCGAACAATGGGCTTTTGCCTTTCCCTCCATCTTGGCTATTTTATCTGCGGTAAAGGGGTACGTCGTGGGCCAGGAGAGGCGACGGAGGGCTGCTAGGCGCCACGTCTCGCCGGCCGCACCTCCGGTAACAATGTTGGAGGCCGGCACCCTACCGGTGCGCGAGCTTGCTACAATCGCTGTCCGCGAGGGGCAGCGCCCTCGTCCTGTCTACGGCGCTCACAAGTGGTTCGCCCGCCGCCTTGGGTCGGCCTTCCGGGCCCTGTTGCTCGCATCGACTCTTCCCCCGAACGGGGATTTTTGGGCGGCCTACGAGACCGGAGTCTCGCTCGAAGGGATCACCCTGCTGGATCCTTTCGTCGGCGGAGGCACCTCTTGCGTTGAGGGACAGCGGCTTGGGGCGCGCTGCCTGGGCACCGACGTAGATCCCGTTGCCGTGGCAGTTAGCCGGTTCCAGGGGCGGATGCACGCTCTCGGCGACCTGGTGCAGCCGCTCGCTCGCCTCTCTGCTGAAGTCGGTGCGGAGGTCGAGCGCTTCCATAAGCGCCCCGACAACCGTTTGATCCTCCATCATTTTTGGGTCCAAGTAGTCGAGTGCCGTGGCTGCGGTCTTTTGTACGACGCTCAACCCCATCACGTGCTAGCTGCCGAGGTCGGCAAGCCGGAGCGCCACGTTTTCTGCGGGCAGTGCGATCAGGTGCATCTGCGACCAGTCGGCGAGGAGGTCCTTGCCTGCGACGCTTGCGGCGCCAGCACGGAGATTGCAAAGGGTGCCGTCGTGTTCGGCACGGCGACTTGCCCGCATTGTGGCCTGGTTGAACGACTAATCGACCTGTCGGAGCGCACCGGAGTGCCGCCGCGGTTCCGCCTCTTCGCAACCGAATCTATCCCGCCCAACCGGAGCGGACGTGCGGTCCCAATGACGGAGCGCCAATTCCAGAAGGCCGATGAACATGACTTCCGGCTGCTGGACGCTGCGGCCGCCATGCTGAAAACGTTGCTCGCTGACGGTGGTCCTGGCCTGCCAGACCGCATAATCCCGAACGAGGGGCGCGCGGATGACCGCCTAATCCGCTATGGGTATCGACGCTACATCGAACTCTTCAACGATCGCCAGCGGCTTCACCTTCTCCTCCTCGCCAGGGCGATCACAGCGTTGCCGGAAGGTCTCGAACGGGAGGCGCTGGCAATCGCGTTCAGCGACCACCTCAAGTCCCTCAACATGATGGCCGGATACGCATTCGGCTATCGCCGAATCTCTCCTCTCTTCGCCCTTCGCGCGTTCCGTCATATCCCCCGCCCGGTGGAGCTCAACCCATGGGTCCCGGGCACCGGCCGTGGCGGCTTTCCAAACGCGGTGCGCTCAGTTCAGCGCGCAGCGCGGTGGGCGCTTTCTCCCGTGGAGTACAACCCGGCGGGGGGCTTTTTCCCACCGCGCCAGGAGAAGAAGGGTGAGGTAGACGTTCGGCATGTGCCGGCTAGCCACCTCGCACACGTTCCCGACGGATCTGTAGATCTGCTCCTGACCGATCCGCCCTACTTCGACAACATTGCCTACTCAGAGCTCGCTGATTTCTTCCTGCCCTGGCAGCGAATGCTTGGCCTTGTGGATTCGCCGGAGGTGCCGGGCCTGCCCCCAGACCAGCTTGCTGCGCCCGGACGGTCAGATGCGGAAGGGGACGTTTTCCGGGAGAAGCTCGGCGCATGCTTTGCCGAAGTGTCAAGGAAGATGAAGGACGGCGCTTTAGGCGTGTTCACCTATCAGCACCGCACGGCAGTCGGCTGGGAGCGCCTTGCTTCCGCACTGGCCTCATCACCTCTGCGCGTCGTGAACGTGTTCCCCCTCGCAGGGGACGTCGGCACGAGCCTGCACAAGCACGATGAAAGCATCTCCTGGGACGCTGTCCTCGTGGTCAGAAAAGACGTGGCCCTCAAGCGTCGATCTAAGCCGGCGAATGTGGACGTGATTGCCGCCGCCGGCATGGTGGAACGCTGGTCAAGGGTTCTCGACGACCTCACCTCGCCCCGGTTTCGGAAGGCGGACCAGGATAATCTCTGGCGCGCCGCCCTCGTCGCCAGCAGCCTGTCCAATGGCAGTGGCCCGATTGCCCTCAGCGACGCGTTGAAGCTGCCCTGGGACGCCTCCCTGGGCATCGCCGGCGAGACCGGTCCGGAAAAGCTGCAGGCCGCAGCCCTGGCTACCTCACCCGCGTCCTAATCTCGCAAGGGCCGAGCCGCGGAAGGTTCTCGCGCCGGACTTGGCGGAGGTGCCCGTCGGCGTAGTGCTTGATGAGAGCCGATTGCCGCATCACGACGGGGTCAGACGGAATGTGGTCGATGAGCGGCCGGCTCGCTAACAGGATGAACTTGGCCTGCGCGCGGGAGGCAATGACGTTGAACCGGTTGAGCGAGTAGAGAAACTCCTCCTCGCCCCGGATCTGGTCCACATCACCCAGGCCCAAGCTCGCGATCATCACTAGCCTTTCCTGTCCCTGGAACCGCTCGACGGTGTCCACCGCCTCGTACAGGGCAGCCCGTCCGGGACCGCGTGGCAGGGCATGTTCCAGAAGGCTGATGACCGTAGCCTGCTGTGCCCGGTGAGGGGTAACCACCCCTATACCGCTTCGGAGGAATGTCTCCAGGTCCATTGGGTCGTTCGTCCCCAACGCATTCGGCGGCCCTCCTGTCATGCCCGCGAGGCGCCCCCAGAGGGATCGCACGAGGGCAGCCACCGCATGCGCCTCTCCCTCATTGCTCTGACTCGACATATCGTCGGCATGCAGAACTGCCACGAGGGGCTCTTCGGGATCTAGGATGCGCTCCCACGCAGGTGACCATTCAAGATCGACAGGCCACCCTGCCGGCTCGGCAATCGGCACCGATCCCAAGAGGCGAAGCCGCTGGTCTGGGTTCACCGCCTGCAGCCCGGGCCCGTAGCCTGCCTCTCTGACAAACTCGACGATGTCCCGGTTCGATCGGTAACTCCGGTCGAGCATCGTTGGGATCACTTCGTCAGCTGCAGTGCCCTCGTTACGGTAGTAGTCGTAGATGGACCCAACCATCTTCTCGAGGCCCTTCGGAGGCGGCACGGGTTGGATCGGTGGCATTTGCTTGTCGTCACCAACAACGGTGATGGTTGCCTCCGGCGCGACGGAACTAAACGCCATAATCGCATGGGCGACGTCCATCTGCGACGCTTCGTCCACCAGGACGAAGTCGAACAGATCGGCTCGGAGTTTATTGTTCGGGGAAAGCCCACACTTCCGCACAAGGTTCGCAACCTGATGCGACGTCGCCGCCACCAATACGACAGGGGGACCAACTGCAAGGTCGTTCACGAGGCTCTGGAACCGGGGGGCAGTTTGGTCGGTTGGGCAGACGAAGTCGCGGAGCTCGGCCGCGACGGCCGCGTCGTCCCCCTGGGAGGACTTCAGCCGATAGATGGCAAATTCGTCCTCGGCCATAAAGCGGCGAAGGCGCGCAGGCATTCGCTTGGCAACGTTGTCGATCGCCGTCCAGGTCGGCCCGGTCACGAGCATCCGGATCCTTTGTCCGGTCGTCCTGGCCCACTCCGCAAGGCAGCCGAGCATCGCCTCGCATGTAAAGCTTTTTCCGGTGCCGGGCGGCCCCCAGATAAGGCTGAGTCTGAGGGTGACTGCCTGAACAAGGGCGCGCCGCTGCGTCTGCGTTAGGCGATGCGCTTCGATAGCGGCATTGGCCAGTCCCGCAGTTGCAGTAAACCGGGACGGGGTGGTCGATAGGCCGCGCGCGTCCCAGATGAACGGTTCGACTGGGTTCGAAGGCGTTTGTCGCGGTCCTCGAGCGCCTGGACGAGGGCCGAGCACCTGCGGAAGCCTAGCCATTCCTACCCGCGGCCGAGCCACCGCGAGCGGGGGATTTCCCATGCCGGCGAGGGCCTCCTGGATCTTGGAGGTGGAGAAATCGGTCACGACTGGATCGATGATGCCCCACTCGTCGGGATGAGAATCTTCAGCCTGCGGCAGCACCATTAGGCCATGGTTGATCGCCAGACGGCTGATCGGCACCCCTGCGGCGCGTGCGTAGGTATCGAGGTCAACGGCCACGCGCCGGCGCGAGCGATCGATCGCCGCAATATTGACCTTCATGACCTCGAAAAAGCGCTTCTTCAGATGCCAAGGGTCCACGCCAGCAAGATCGGCAACAAAGCCCCGAGGCAATAACGCGTGGACGTTGCTGCCCGGCCTTAGCATCGAGCTCACAGTTGCGTACTGCAGCGGGACTAACGCTTCGGTCATGAGGGACCACCCCATGCCGGGCTTAAGCTTCGCGTCACGCGACCCTTCCGCTATCTCAAACACCAGCCGGTCTCCGCCGACGTCGGCTAGGCCAAGGTCAGCAAGCGCGTTCGCACGCTCAGTGCCGACGAGGAGGCGACGAACTCTGGCCGACGCAAACTTGGCCTCCCGCTGTTCTGACGTGAGGGCACGAAGCATGTCGTTCTCGAACTGCTCTGATGCCGCCTGTAGCTTGCGGTGCGCGAGCCACACGAGCCCGTCTGCAGAGATTCCAGACTCCACACGCCCGGCCGTCGTGATGTCCTGTAGCTCGGGTGCGCTCGCCTCTAGACCAACGCGAAGGTCCGCTGTCAGGCGCTCGGTTACCGCTGAGAGGGCGCGCAGCTTTACGACGGTGGTGCGTCGCAATTCATCGCGTACGTCGGACGGGATCGGAAGGGGACGAAGGCCGCGGACGGTACGGCGAAGGTTGCGTGCGTTGATCTCGGCAGGGTCCTGCCAAATTTCATGTATACGCTCGACGGGGACGTAGTCCGTAAGCGGGTCCTCATACACCGGATTCACTCTAAAGCGGACGTAATCGGCCAATGCTGCTAGGCGCTGCGGATGAAAGAGCCTGGCGCAGCCGAGGAGCGAGTAGAAGTGCGGCGAGTCTGCCGCCGTCAAAGCGCGAAAGGCGTCTGAGACGATTGAGACCGGGCTTCGGAGGGACAGCGTCTCCGGGTTCGGGATCACCTGCTCTGGGGGGAACAACCACGCCAAGTCGCGAAGCTGCGGCGCGCCAACAAGGAAGGAAAGGTGCCTGCCGATAACTCGACGGAGGTGCTCGTATCCGATCCGGTCCCAGAAATACACCTGTGCGGTCGGTCGTCTCGGCGTTCCATCTCGCCACGTCCAGACCTGCTGAAGGGCGAGTGCAAGGCTTTGTTGGATGGCGTTGAGCATTGCGACGAGAGCGTTCCGCTCTGCATCTACCGATTTGCTTTGCACCTCGGCGACGCGGGCCTGGTTGCCGGTGAGCCCGCGATGCTCGACCATCCAGCCAAAACAGCCTGTGATGCCACTAGCCGGGTCGAACTCCACGACGATATGAATTTTCACATCCACGTGCTTCGGAAGCACAGCGGTGCTCCCGGCTGCCGGCACAACGGTGGCTGTCCGCGATCCGAGCACCTGGGCCCGAGTGCCGGCTAGTGCCCGAATACCCTTTAGCGATCCGTGGCCATCGAAGATCGCATCCCCTGGCGACATTGCCGCAATGTCGGCCACAGTGCGGACATGCTGACTTTCGAGTATTCGACGGGCGCCATCCGTGATGCCTGGAATCCGACTGATGTGGCCGTCGGCCCTGGCCATGGGCTTGCAGTAGAGTAGCCGGTTCGGATCGGCTTCAGGAGCGTCGTCTTCGTGCCGGCGGTTCCAGTGATGCCCGAGGAACTCACATCCTACGCAGCGGGAGTCGACGTGATAGCCGATAGCCCTCCAGTCTTCTGGCGTCAGTGCGTCCCGGAGATCCGCCTCGAAGAATCGCCGGACCCGCGCTGTGAAAACCGGTGCAGGCAAATAATCCAGGTCAAGCTCAAAGGCCGCGAGATTTTCCACATCGGTAGGCTCCCTACCCGCGGCCTCAGCCTCCCGGAGCCTGGTCTCCATCGTCGAACCGCCATGCCGTCCGGGCCAAACAGCGGCGTCTGCTCGGACGAAGAAGCGCTCAGACAACACGCGTCCGTCCTGGTCGACTGTGGCGCCTAACCAGGCGGCGAGCGTCATGCAGTAGTAGGCGATCTCGGCGAAATGTGCCTCCGACGCCTCGGCAGCGAGCTTGCAGTCAATCACCCGGAGACCGATGCGGGCGTCTCCGTCCGGCAAACCCACGATCTCGCCAGATCCAGTGATCTCCATCACCGGTAGGTTGACGTCTCCCATGGCGCCGAGCTGACTCGCTGCCATGGCTTGAATAATGTCAGGGCGCGCATGTCCGAGGGTGAGGGTCTGCTCCATCGCTCTGTTGCAAAGCGAGGAGGTCACAATCTCGTCTAAGCCAACAATCTCCTGAAAGGCTGGCGGCACCGCATATTCCGTCTCGATCAGGAAACGCGGAGTGTCCAGAAGACGCGACCAGACCGTCTCCAGCCTGAAGATCAGCCCGTCGCCATGCACTATGGGCCTGGCATCGGCGTCCCCCACGACGGGCCGGGATGTATTCGC
Organism: Roseococcus sp. SYP-B2431; assembly: GCF_004336745.1. Classification (GTDB taxonomy): domain Bacteria; phylum Pseudomonadota; class Alphaproteobacteria; order Acetobacterales; family Acetobacteraceae; genus Roseococcus. The sequence goes on along the minus strand of NZ_SJXD01000026.1, from coordinate 275,107 downwards.
CGGGAATATCTCAGCCAATTCCTCGTAGCGCTCTGCTTCGTTTCGCCGTCCTTCCTCCGCCAAAATCGGTAGGCCTGGCCTGGCGGTCTCCCGCTCCGGCGGGGGATTTGGGATCAGATTCCCGGAGGGGTCTCGTATAACCTCCTCGTCGCGGGAGTTGCTGTAGAGATCAAACCGCAGGCGGCGCTTGCAAGAGCGCCGGACGTATTGAGAGATGTGACGTTTTGCTAGGTGAGGCACCCGAATCCCTCATAAACGGCGGCTGCTTAAGCTTAGCATTGCACGCAGTTGGCGATGAAGTGATTCCTCCTTCAACGCGACCGAACGCTTGAGCATGCCCCCTAACCACGCAATCGCAGACCGAACTCCGGCCCAACTCTCCAAGGCTCCAGCCTAGAGACCGCCTGTACCGAGTCGCACCTCCTCCGCCAGATCTTATATGCCCGACGCCTTCCTCAACCCACTGCCCGGGTCTGCGAGCCGTCCGCCGCCGCGCAGGGGAACGCCTGGGCTCAGTTGCTGAAATACGCCCGGTACTTCGTGTCCTGCTCGCCCAGGAACGACGCGAAGGCCGGCGCGCCGAGGAACCGGATTCCGAAGCCCTGCTGGGCCATGAACTGCTGGAAGACCTCGTCCTGCAGCGCCTGCCGCACGGCGCTCTCCAGCCGCGCCAGGGCCGGCGTCGACGTGCCGCGGGAGGTCGCGAGCCCGCGCCACGTGCTCACGTCGAGGTCCAGGCCCTGTTCCCTGGCCGTCGGCACGTTCGGATGGGTGCGCATCCGCTCCGGCGCCGCGACCGCGACCATCCGGGCCTGCCCGCCGCCGACCGGGGCCCGCACCTCCACGGCGCTGAAGGTGACCGCGTCGATATGCCCGCCGACGAGGTCCTGCAGCGCGGGCCCGGCGCTGGCATAGGGCACGTGGATCAGCTCGATCCCAGCCTTCCTCTCCAGTTCCAGCGAAAGCATGTGCCAGGCGCCGCCCTGGCCGCTGTTGCCCACGCGGATGGACCGCGGATTGCGCCGCGCCTCCTCGAGGAACTCGGGCAGGTTGCGCCAGGGCTTCTGGGCGCCCACGGTGATGGCGCCCGGATCGGTGTTCAGAAGCGCGACCGGCTGCAGCTCGCGCCAGGTGACCGGCACGCTGCCCAGAAGCGGGCCGGTGATGAGCTGCGGCGTGACGAAGCCGATCGTATGGCCGTCCGGCGCCGCGTCGCGGATCGCGACATGGCCGACGGTCCCGTTGCCGCCCGCGCGGTTCATCACCGGCACGGGCACGCCGAGATTCCTCGACAGCGCCTGTCCCAAGGCGCGCCCCACGGAATCCGTGCCGCCGCCGGGCGCCCAGGGGACGATGAGCGTGACCGGACGGTTGGGCCAGTCCGAGGCCTGGACCCCGCCGGACAGCGCGGCCGCGCCGGCGATGCCGGCCCCCGCACGCAACCACGAACGCCTGCCGTGCATGACCGCTTCTCCTCCTGAGGGAGCGGATGTTCTTCCGCTTCCCGGGTCAGCCCTTCGGGAGGAAGGGCTTCGCCTCCTTGTCGTAGTCGCCATAGCCGAGGGTGGTCCGCAGCTCCGCCGCGGGCAGCGCCATCTCGGATTCCGCGCCGCCGGCCGCCAGCGCCGCGAGCCCGGACTTCACGCCCGCGATCGAGGCCGAGAGCATGGCCGTCGGATAGGTGCCGATCTTGATGCCGAGCGCGATCGCCTCCTCGCGGCTCGGGATGCGCCGCCCCGGTCCGGGCGAGAGCACGGCGAAGGAAGGCCTCCCTTGCGCCGCCGCCACGGCGCGCTGGAATTCGCCGTCATCGGCGGGGCTGTCGAGGAAGAGGATGTCCGCGCCCTCGTCCACGAACATGCGGATGCGCGCCTCGGCCTCGTCGATGCCCTGGGTCGGGCGGCAGTCGGTGCGCGCCATGACCAGGATGCCGGAATCCTTCGCGGCCTCCACGGCGGCGCGGATCTTCATGCGGGCTTCCTCGCGCGGCAGGCAGGGCTTGCCGGCGGCGGTGAGCTCGCGCGGGGTGATCTTGTCCTCTATGAGGATCGCGGCCGCGCCCGCGCGGCCATAGGCGCGCACCGTGCGCTGCACGTTCATCGCATTGCCGTAGCCGTGGTCGCCATCCGCCAGCACCAGCAGCTCGGGCGCGGCGCCGCGCACCATGTTGAAGCTGTCGAACATCTCGCCGAAGGAGATGAGGTCGAGGTCCGGCCCGCCGAGCCGGCTGGCCGCCACGCAGGAGCCGGAGAGAAAGGCCGTCGCGAAGCCGGCGCCGGCGGTGAGCTTGGCCGTCAGCCCGTCCCAGACGGCCGGCATGGTGACGAAATCGGGCTTGGCCAGAAGGGCGCGCATGCGTTCGGGGGCGGTCATGGAGTTCCCTCAGAGATGTTCCTTATGAGGACGCTATAGGCGATCCGCGCCGTCACCAAGCTGCCGTCCCGGTCCCTATTCGACGGTCACGTTCGCCGTGCGGATGACGGTGGCCCAGCGGTCCACCTCCGAGCGCAGGAGATCGGCGGTCCCTTCGGGGCTGCGCCCTTCCGCAAGCAGCCCCATTCCCAGGAGGCGAGCGGTCATCGCCGGCTCGCGCACGATCTTCGCGATCTCGGTAGAGATGCGCCCCACGATCTCGGCCGGCGTTCCCGCGGGCGCGAGCAGCATGGACCAGGTGCTGACGACGAAATCGGCGACGCCCTGCTCCTCGAAAGTGGGCATACCGGGCGCGAAGCCGGCGCGCTGGGCGGCGGCGATTCCGAGCGGCAGGATGCTGCCCGCCTGGAATTGGGGCCGCAGGGCCGAATCGACGTCGAACATCGCGCCGATATTGCCGCCGATGAGATCCTGCAGCGCCGGCTGCGTCCCACGATAGGGCGCATGCACCATGCGAAGCCCCGTGCGGATCTGCAGGAGCTCCATGGCCAGATGGGCCGTCGAGCCGATGCCGCTCGACCCGTAGGTGAGCGCGCCCGGCCGAGCGCGGGCATAGGCCAGGAATTCGGTGAAGCCGCGCGCGGGAAGGTGCTTTCCGCTCGCCATCACCAGGGGCGAGGTCGCGATCAGCGAGACGGGCGCGAAGCTCCTGATGGAATCGAAGGGCATCTTGCCCGCCTGGAGAGTGGCATTGGCCGCATGGGCCGGCAGCACCATTACCAGCGTATAGCCGTCCGCCGGACTTGTCGCGGCGATGCCGGCGCCAAGGATGCTGTTCGCCCCCGGCCGGTTCTCGACCACGACGGGCTGCTGCAGCGCCCGCGAGAGCGGCTCGGCGACCAGGCGGGCGGAGAGGTCGGTGAAGCCGCCGGGCGTATAGGGGACGATGATCCGGATGGGGCGGGTCGGATAGTCGGCCGCGCGGGCCGCGACCGCGGTTCCCGCCACGAGGCCGAGCCCCAGGGTCGTGCGACGGGACAGGGCTGCCTTGGAGGTTTTCACGGTGGTTCTCCCATTTCCGCTTGTCCCGGCGTCTCCCGCGTCCGCCACGGGGGAAGCCGGCCAGCGGTTGGGGGGTAGTGTGACGACGCGCCCGCGGCGTCGCAAGCGCGCTGGCGCGGGCCGACCAGGGCCGTCGCCGGCCCAGATGGCGTTGGGCCCATGACGATCGGGTCCCTGGGCCGGATGCCGGGCTATCCCCCGCTCATCGCGGTCAGGATGAGCACCTCGGAATGCGCGGCGACCGGCGTCTCCAGGCCGGCCTTCCGGCCGTCGACGAAGACGTCCAGATGCCGCCGGATGCGCGGCGTGGAATCGGCCACGCGGTCGCGCATTCCGGGCCAGCGCGCGTCCAACAGGTCGAGCACGGCGGCGACATCCGCGGCGTCGACCTGCTGCTCGCGCGGCGCGCCGGGGAAGAGCCGCGCCAGCGCATCGGCCAGGACCACGGTGGCCATGCGCTCAGCCCGGCACGCGGAGCGTCTCGACCGACAGGATCGGCGGGAGATGCCGCGCGAGGCAGCGCCAGCTCTCGCCCTCGTCGGCGCTGCCGTAGAGCTCCCCGGAGCTGGTGCCGAAATAGACGCCCGTGCCCGCCATCCCGTCCACCGCCAGCGCCTGCCGCAGCACGCCGAAGTAGCAGCCCTCCTGCGGCAGCCCGTTGCGCAGCGCCTGCCAGCTGCGGCCGCCGTCGCGCGTGCGCCAGACCGCGGCCTTGGCGTCGGGCATGAAGCGCCCCAGGGAATCGCCGTTGAGCGGCAGGAGGAACAGCGTGTCCGGATCATGGGGATGCGCGGCCACGGGGAAGCCGAAGCTGGAGGGCAGCCCCTGCTCGATGCTTTGCCAGCTGCGGCCGCCATCGTCGCTGCGGTACATGCCGCAATGGTTCTGCTGGTAGAGCCGGCCGGAGCGGCCCGCCGCCATCGTTAGGCCGTGCACGCATTGCCCGTATTCGGGATAGCGCTGGTCCTCGGGATTGTAGTCGCAGCGGATGCCGCGGTTGCGCGGCGCCCAGCTCCGGCCGCCATCCGCCGTGTGGAACACGCCGACCGAGGAGATGGCGACCCACATCTGCGCGCGATCCTCCGGATGCGGCAGGATGCCGTGCAGGATCAGCCCCGCGCCGCCCGGTTGCCAGTCCGGCCGAGAAGGGTGGTCGCGCAGGCCCCGCACATGCTCCCAGCTTTCGCCGCTGTCGGTGCTGCGGAAGAGGCCGGCCGGCTGGACGCCCGCATAGAGCGCCCCATCGGCGACGGCCAGCGACCAGGCCGTCTTCACCGGCTCCTCGCCCTCGGGATAGGCGAGGCCCCGGCTCGAATGCGTCCAGCTCCGGCCGAGGTCGGTGGACTTCCACACGGCCGGCCCGAACCACTCGTTGCCGCCGGCGCCCCAGATGGTGCCGGTGGCGGGATCGGCGACGACATGGTTCAGCGGCCAGGTCTCGCAGAAGGGACCGCGCAAGGCCCAGTCGCGCCGGGCCTCGTCGCTCTCGAGAAGGAAGGCGCCCTTCTTCGTGCCGAGCAGCAGCAGCAGTCTGGACATGGCGTCAACCCAGGCGGCGGTAATGCGCCTGCATGATCTGGTGCCACTCTCCGTCCGGCCCCTTCATGCGCGAGCGCAGGATGCGGTGATCGTCAGCGACGATCTCCAGGATGTCCTGGTAGGGGCAGGTCTTCGTCGGGTCGGCGAAGTCCGGCCCCTCGCAGTCCAGCGTCAGCACGTCGCCGGCGAGGCTGCCCTCGTAGATCCAGAGGTTGGACATGACGGAGCTGATGAAGCTGCCGACGAAGCGGCCCTTCACCGGGTCGTAGCCCAGGGTGATGACGTTGCGCGCCTCGCCCCCGCCGCCGGGCATCTCGCCCCGGCCCTCGCCCATGATCCACAGCTCGCCCAGGGCGCGCATGGTCTCGGTGCCGGTCATGGTCTCGGGCGCCTTGTCGGGGCCCATCTCGCAGCTCCCCTCCACGCTCCATTCGCCGAGCATGCGCTGCAGCCAGCGGTGCTCCGCCTTGGGGTCGGGCTTCATCATGTCCTGTTCCTCCTGTGGGTGCTCAGTCGGCGGCAGCGACGGCGAAGGCCGTGGCCAGCCGCTCGAAGCTCTCGGTCCAGCCGCGGCGATGGTTGGTGGCCGTCGTGGCATCGGCGAAGCGGTCGTGGATGAGGGTGACCTCCGTGCCTTCCGGCACGGGCCGGAACGTCACCATCACGCGGGATTCGCGCTCGGGCATGGTGACCCAGGCCCAGGTGAAGACCAGCAGCCGATCCGGATCGAATTCCGCATAGGTGCCCGAGACCTGGTGCCGCTCGCCATTGTCCTCGACCATCCGCACGGTGAAGCCGCCGCCCGGGCGCGCATCCACCTCGGCGGATTCCACGCGCGTGTGATGCGGGCCGAACCAGCGCATCAGCGCCTCCGGCGTCGTCCAGGCCTCGAAGACGCGGGCGGGCGGCGCCTTGATGCGACGGACGATCGTGACGCTGGGCATGCAGGTCATGGGGTCTTCTCCACAAGGGCGGCCAGGCGATCGAGGCTCTCGGACCAGAAGCGCGCATAGCGGGCGAGCCAGGACATGGCATCCTCCAGGGGGGCGGCGGTCAGCCGGCACTCGACGGTCCGCCCGATCTTCCGTCGCGCGATGAGGCCGGCCCCCTCCAGCACGTCCAGGTGCTTCATCACCGCCGGCAGCGACATCTCGAAGGGCCGCGCCAGCTCGGAGACGGAGAGCCCGTCCTCCTCGTCGAGCCGGGCGAGCAGGGCGCGACGGGTGGGGTCGGTGAGCGCACCGAAGACGCGGTCGAGCTGGGCCGTCTCTAGGTTAACCATCAGGTTTAGTAAACCCTCGGGTTAACCGTCCGTCAAGTCATTTGGCGAGACGCTCGATCATGGCCATGGCGGCGGCCGGGTTGCGGGCCTTGTGGCCGCTGATGACGTAGAGGAAGACGTCGCGCGGCTTGCCGTCCGGCTTGTGCGCGCCGAAGGTTTCCAGCCCCTTCGGAGCCTTGCCCTCGGCCCATTCCTTCGCCCGCTCGACCCACTTGCTGAGCGCCGCGGAGGGGTAGCCAAGCTTCTCCTCCTCTCGCGTGCCCATGATGCGGGCATAGACAAAGGGCGCGGTGACGTCGGCGATCTGCGGGAAATCGGAATCGCCGGCCGTGACGATGGCCACGCCATGCTCGCGCATCATCGCGACGAAGTCGGGCGACCGGAAGCTCGGATGCCGGACCTCGATGGCATGACGGAGCGCGTGCCCCTCGTAGCTGTGCGGCAGCAGCCTGAGAAAACTCTCGAAGTCCTTCGGATCGAACTGCTTGGTCGGCGCCATCTGCCAGTTGATGGGGCCGAGCTTGCCCTTCAGCTCCAGCAGCCCGCTGGCGAGGAATCGCTCGATGGACTCGCCGGCCTCGGCCAGGACGCGGCGGTTGGTGGTGTAGCGCGTGCCCTTCAGCGAGAAGACGAAGCCCTGCGGCGTCTCGTCATGCCACTTCCTGAAGCTGGCCGGCTTCTGCGAGCCGTAATAGGTGCCGTTGATCTCGATGGAGGTCAGCTTGCCCGCGGCGTATTCCAACTCGCGCTTCTGGGCGAGGCCCTCCGGGTAGAACTCGCCGCGCCAGGGCTCGTAGGTCCAGCCGCCGACGCCGATATGAATCCTGCCCTTGGCCATGCATCCCTCCCAGGAAGGCGCGGGTCAGGAAACGCCCGGCGCGCGACTCAGTTCCATGCTGCAGGCGCAGCGGCCCTCGGCATTCGCGCCGAAGGCAAGCCCCACCTCCTCGACGGCATCGACCGCATCATCGATACCGGCACCAAACGCCTAGCCACCGACCAGCCCGGGCAGCGGGGGCGCATCATCGCTGGCAGGGAAAGAGCGCCTCAGCGCCGGGCCGCCCAGTCCCAAATGTTCCGACAGCAGTCCCTTGGCCACCCGCCTCAGATCCAAGGTGGGCGCCAGGTCGCGATTCTCGAAAAGTCTCTGCGGCGAGAGGCCAGGCCAATCCGCCAGCACGCGGCCGCCCCGCACCGCGCCCCCGAGGAGGAAGGCCGCACCGGCCGTCCCGTGATCGGTCCCCATCGTCCCGTTGATCCGAGCCGTGCGGCCAAACTCGGTCATCACCAGGATCGCGGTGTCCGCCCATGCAGGCCCCAGGCCAAGCCGCAACGCGTCGAGTCCGTCATCGAGCGTCCGCAGGGCCGCGGCGATCCGGACCGCCTGGCTGCCGTGAGTGTCCCATCCGCCGGTTTCCATCGCGGCGATGCGAGGGCCACGTGGATCTGCCAGGAGCCGGCCAGCGGCGCCGGCCAGCGCGACAAATCCGTTCGTGCCTCTGGGCGGCGGCTCCTGTCCGGCGAGAACGGCCGTGGAAAAGCCGCGAGCCCGAAGCCCCTCGGCGAAGGCGGGGCCAAGTTGAGCGTCGCCGGCGTGCCAACGGGCCAGGAGAGCCAAGGTCTGGGTATCGGCTTCGGAATCCGCGAGCGCAGCGTAGCTGCCTACGCGCGCCGGGCCGCGCATCATCAGCGGCAGGTCTGGTCCTATGGCAATGCCGCGCCGTGCCGCGCCGCCCTGCGCCTCCGCAGGCATGGTCGCGATGGCCCGGTTCAGCCATCCGTCATGCAGGCGCTGTGCCGCGCCGCTCTCGAGCATGTCCTGCGCCTCGAAGTGGCTCCGGCTGCGCCACGGGCCGGCCACCGCATGCACGACCATGGCCTGATTGGCCTTGAACAGGGCGTGCAGCTTGGGCAGGGCAGGGTGCATCCCGAAGCGGCCCCCGAGATCGAGCACGCCACCCTCCTGGCCCGGCTCGGGCAAGGCCAATGCGCCGCGAAGCGCGCGGAAATCCGGGTCTCCATAGGCCGGCACGGCCGAAAGACCGTCCATGGCGCCCCGCAAGAGCACGATGACCAGCCGCTTGTCGCCGGCAGGCCCATTTGCGAGGGCGAGGCGGCTTTGCCCCGCAGACATCAGGCTGGCGAGGCCGAGGAGAAGGGGGCGGCGTTCAATGTTCATCGGCGCTGCGCCTCCGGACTTGCGAGAAGCAGGAGAAAGGCCTCTTGCATCGACCCTGCGCCGCGGACGCCCGCCACGGTTTCGGCGCGGGCGAAGGGGCCGAGAAAGACGTCCGCCACCTCGGCGGGATTGGCATGCCTGGCCGTGGCGAGCCGGCCCGAGTGGCGCCTGGCCAGATCCAGACGCCGCATGAGCTGCTCGGGGGCGGCCCACTCCTCCGCCACATCCGCCCACCCGTTCGGGGCAGGCGCACCCCAAAGGGATTGGTTCAATCGGATCATCGACGCGATGGTGAGCGATGCGTCTTCAGGCCCGGAGCCGAGCGCGCGCTGGGCCGCGATCACGTAGTCCTGCGCGTCGCGGACCTTGCGAAGCGGCTCCCAGGCCTCAGGCGCCTCGATCACGGCGCGCGCCGCTGCCCCGAGGTCGCCCCCGGTGTCACGAAGCGCGGCTTCGATCCGGCGCACTGGCCCAACGGGCGGATCGTCCGCGATGAAGTGGCGGGACAGCTTGAAGGCGAGCGAACGGAACGTGGCAGGATGCCTCGCCAGGAAGCGGAGGGCCTGCAGGCCGCCCTCTTCGCCCTCCGGGAAGGATCGGCCGAGCACGCGCTTGGTCCCCGGCTCGTGGTTCGCCGACCGAAACACGAACCCGTCGGGCTCACCTGCGGCTTCGCCCCGCCCCGTGGTCCAGCCCGTCAGAACTCTCGCCAGGCTGGTGACGTCCTCCTGCGTGTAGTTCGCCGCCGGCGTAACGGTGTGCAGTTCCATACATTCGCGCGCCAGATTCTCATTGAGGCCACGGCTTCTACGTTGGCCAGTTCGGCTGGCCGGGCCCGTCGATGTGTTCTGGTCGAGATAACCCAGCATCGCCGGGTGTCTATACGCCGCGACGAGCATATCCTCATATCGTGCGAAGGAATGCGCGCGGATCGCCTCGCGTTGATAGTTCCCGATGAGGGGGGCCATCGCGCGACGGCGCCGGCTGACGGTCAGATGGTTGGTCCAGAAATTTGCCCACCGCTCCAGAAAGGGCTCGCGCGTCTGGATCATGCGCGAGGCCCATGCCGCGCACTCGGCCCGGAACACCTCGACGGGCGCCCGGCTGGCACGGTCGAGCTTCTGTTCGCGCATGGCCGAGACCGCCTCGCCGAGGCTCGCGCCGGGGGCAGGGCTCGGGGTGTGCACCTGCGCCAGGAGCCAGGGCAGAGGGTCTGCCGGCGGCATCGCATCGGGGCGGGCGCCAAGGCCGAAGCGGATGGCGGCTTGGGCTGCATTTGGAAGCATGACGAACCCTACTTTGGTCCGGCAGCGCTAAATGCCACAAAATGTGTCAAAGATTTGCGGGCCTGGGTTCGCCCGGGTTAGATTCGCCCTGGCCATCGCGTGGCGAGGGGCCTGGCCCCAGGGACCGCACCGGCAGACCCTGGGATCAGGCAGCTACCGCGCCGGCCGCACCGTCGCGGGATCGTTGCGCTCGTCGGACCGCGCTTCGTAGGTCACGCTGGACCGCATCGCCCAGATCGCGTTCTGCAGGTACAGCGGCACGATCGGATAGTCCTCCAGCACCAGCCGCGTCGCGCGCCGCAGCAACGCCTCGCGCTTCCCATCGTCCAGCTCCACCTCGGCCTGGCCGATCAGCTCGTCCAGCGCCGGGTTGGAGTACTGGATGCGGTTCGACGAGCCGTGCCCGCGCTCGCGGCTCACCGTGCGCAGAACCGAGTTCAGCAGCACCGAGACCTCGCCGGTGGAATTGCCCCAGCTCAGCAGGTTCGCCGGCGCCTCGCGACGTGACGCGCGGCCGATGAAGGTGGCGTAGGGCTGCGCCTCGATGGTCGTGCGGATGCCGATGCGCGTCCACATCTGGCCGACCGCCTGCACCACCCGGGCATCGTTCATGTAGCGGTCGTTCGAGCTCGCCAGCGTGAGGGAGAATCCCTGCGGATAGCCGGCCTCGGCCAGCAGGCGGCGCGCCGCCTGGGGATCCGCGGTCGGTACCGGGAAGTCCGGCATGTGGGAGAAGCTGCCGGGCGGCATGAACTGGCCGGTGGCCAGCGCCGAACCCTCCATCACCCGCTCCTGGATCATCCGCCGGTCGATGGCGAGCGACAGCGCGCGCCGCACCCGCAGGTCGGCGAGCGGATTGCGGTCCAGCGCCGCGCCCGTGCTGGAGGCGAGCGCGGGTACCGGCGGCGCGCGCACGCCGTCAAGCGTCAGGTACATGGTGCGCAGGCTCGTCGTCTCCGCGACCCGGAAGCGGCTGTCGCGGCGCATGCGGCCGATGTCGCTGGTCGGGACCTGGTCGATGAAGTCCACGTCGCCGGCCAGCAGCGCCGCCGTGCGCGCCGTGTCGTTGGTGATGATGCGGTAGCCCACCTCCGCCCAGTGCGGCTTCGCGCCCCAGTACTGCTCGTTGCGCGCCAGCACGATGCGGTCGTTGTTGGTGTAGGAGACGAGGCGGAAGGGTCCGGTGCCGATGGCGACGCGGCCACTGTTGAAGTCGGCCGTGGCGGCGCCGGCGTGGATCTTCCGGCTCAGCATCACGACCTGGCTGAGATAGGTCGGCAGGAGCGGCGAGGGGCCGGTGGTGTAGAGGCGGATGGTGCGGTCATCCACCACCTCCACGCGGCTCACCGGGCGGATCAGGCCGGAATAGGAGGCGCCAGGGCCCGTGACGGTCGGGATGCGCTCCAGGGTGAAGGCGACGTCATCGGCGGTGAAGGCGGTGCCGTCGTGGAAGCGGATGCCCTCGCGCAGGCGGAGCTCCCAGCCCTCGGTGCCCATGGCGCGCCAGCTTTCGGCCATGCCGGGATGGATGCGCGCCTGGGCATCGGTCCGGGTGAGCGTGTCGAAGATGGACTGGGCGATCTCGCCGTTGGAGCGGAGCTGGTGATAATGCGGATCGAGCGAGGAGATGGGCGAGCCCACGCCCATGGTGAGCGTCTGCGCCATCGCTCCGGCGGCGCCGGCCATGGTGGCGGCGGCGCCGAGCAGCGCCCGGCGGAAGACGGACCGGCCAACGAGCTTCCGCATGGAACTTTCCTCCCGCGCGCCGGTTCGGGCGCATTGATTATACGCAATTTGAAGCCGACCGACCGATCGGTCGACGGGGCGGAACCTAGGCCGGGGGCCGGATCCGCGCAAGGCGAAACGGCCCGATTGCGGAGACCGGTATCGCGGCCTATGCTCGGCGGAAACCGACCGACCGTCCGGTCAGCGGTGTGAACTTCGCCGTCGCCCGCAGAGGCGGCGGCCGGGACAGGAAACGATCCCATGGCGACACGAGCCCCTGCGGCGACCGCACCCTCCTCATCCTTGCCGACCGGCGGCGGACTGTCACGCCGCGCCGCAATATCGGGAGTCCTGGCCGCGCCCTTCCTGACGACGGCCGCCGCCGCGCAGGAGGGCTACCCCAGCCGGCCGATCCGCATGGTCGTCCCCTTCGTTCCTGGGGGAGGCGCCGACATCACGGCGCGCTTCCTCGTGGAGCCGCTGGGCGCCGAGCTCGGCCAGAGCGTCATCATCGAGAATCGCGGCGGCGCCGGGGGCACGATCGGCACGGCCGCCGTCGCGACGGCCCCGGCCGACGGCTACACGCTGCTCTACGGCACGCCGGGCCCGCTCATCACCAACCGTTTCCTGATGGCGAACCTGCCCTACGATTCGGACAGGGACTTCGCGCCCGTCAGCCTGCTGACGCGCGGCGCCTACCTGCTAGCCGTCCACAAGGACGTGCCGGCGCGCACCCTGCCGGAACTCATCGCGCTCGCCCGCGCGCGCCCCGGCGAGCTCACCTTCGCCAGCGCCGGCAATGGCGCGGGCAGCCACCTCTCCGGCGAGCTGCTCTCCATGATGACCGGCATCCGCATGACGCATGTGCCCTATCGCGGCACGGCGCAGGCGGTGCAGGACGTGGCCTCCGGCCGCGTCACCATGTCGATCGACACCTATGGCGTCATGATCCCGCAGATCCAGGCCGGCAACCTCCGCCCCATCGCGGTGACGAGCCCGCGGCGCTACCCCGAGCTGCCGGACGTGCCGACGGTCGCGGAGACCGTCCCCGGCTTCGAGGTCGGCGTGGTGAACTATGTCTGCGTCCGCTCCGGCACGCCGCGGCCGATCATCGACCGCCTGAATGCGGCCTTCGTGAAGGTGCTGGGCGATCCCGGCCTGGCGCAGCGCATGCGCGACGCCGGCAGCAGCCCGCCGCTTTCCAGCACGCCGGAGGAACTGGGGGACATGCTGCGCTCCGAGGTGGCGAAATGGGGCCCGGTGATCCGCCGGGCGGGCATCACCGCAGGGTGACGCGACGCATGGAGAGGGTTGCGGACCGGGCGGGCGCCGTGCCATCGCGAAGCATGGACGATCTCGCGGAAATCCTGGAGCTCGACACGGCCGGCAACCCACTGCAGGGCAGGATCGTCCAGATCTTCCAGGTGGCCTGCCGCCTCTTCGCCCAGCGTGGCTTCGACGGCGTCTCCATGCGCGACATCGCGGCCGAGTGCGGCATCTCCAAGGCCACGCTCTACCACTACTTTCCGGACAAGGACTCCATCCTGCGCCCGCTGGCGATGGGGACGACCAAGTCCATCTTCGTGCATGTCTCCCGGCACGACGATCCGGCGCAGCCGCCGCTCGCCCGGCTGCGGGTCTTCCTTGTCGAGACTGCGAACTTCTTCGAGAAGTTCCGCTGGGCCTGGATCGCGGGATCGACCGCCTTCTGGAGCGATCCGAAGGCGCGCGCCCGCAAGGAGCGCATCGGCTGGCGCGACCGCTACGAGCAGCTGCTGCGCGACATCCTGCAGGCGGGCATCGATGCCGGCGAGATCAAGGTGCAGGACGTGGCGATGGCCGGGCGCTTCGTGCTGGGCAGCGTCAACTGGATGGCGCGCTGGTACGACCCCGAGGGGCCGCTGACCGCCTCGCAGGTGGCCGACCAGTTCTGCGACATGATCGTGGACGGCATCCGCGCGCCGCAGCCGCGGAAGCGCTGAATATAAGGACGGGATATAAGGACGGGACAGCTTGCGCCAGGCCGCGCGCCGGCCTAGGGTCCCGACCGATCGGTCGGTCGGATGCCGGCCAGCAGCCATCGCGTGGCGGAGGGAACAAGACCATGTCATCTGACATCGTGAAATTCGAAGTGTCCGACTACATCGGCGTCGTGACGCTGAACCGCCCGCCGGTCAACGCGGTGAATGCCGAGATGAAGGATCGCCTCATCGAGATCTTCGATGCGGCGACGGATCGCGAGGACGTCCGCGTCGTCGTGCTGACCGCGCAGGGCAGCATCTTCTGCGCCGGCGCCGACCTCAAGCAGCGCCCGGACCCGAAGGTTCCCGGCCAGTACTGGGGCCACAACCGCACCACGCGCGAGCTGGGCAATTCCATCAAGGAATGCGCCAAGCCCGTCATCGCCGCGGTCAACGGCACGGCGCTCGGCGCGGGCTTCGGCCTCATGGCCGCCTGCGACATCATGATGGCCTCCGAGAACGCGACCTTCGGCATGCCCGAGATCGACGTCGGCCTGGCCGGCGGCGCGGCCATGATCCGCGAGATGTTCGGCAAGTCCTGGACGCGCCGGCTGATGTTCACCGGCGATCGCATCCCCTCGGCCGAGCTCTACCGGCAGGGCATCATCGACAGCATCTGGCCGCAGGAGCAGCTGCTGCCGGAGGCGCTGAAGATGGCCGCGCGCATCGCCTCCAAGAGCCCGCTGGGCATCAAATATGCGAAGAACAGCTGCAACTTCGTCGAGCTGATGTCGCCCAAGGACGCCTATCGCTTCGAGCAGAACTTCACCTACGAGCTCTCCAAGACGGAGGACGCCAAGGAGGCCCGCACGGCGCAGCTCGAGAAGCGCAAGCCGAACTTCAAGGGCCGCTGAGCATGCCCGCCGCCATCGATTACGAGGCCTTCCGCGAGGAGGTCCGCGACTTCGCGCTGCGCAACTGCCCGCCGGAGATCCGCGCGGTGGTGGCGAGCTACCGGAAGCTCTCGCGCAAGATCTGGTATCCCTGGCAGAAGATCCTCTTCGAGCATGGCTGGGGCGCGCCGAACTGGCCGCAGGAGTTCGGCGGCACCGGTTGGGACACGCGCCAGCGCGTCATCTTCGACGAGGTGATGGCCGAGTGCGACTGCCCGCCGCAATACCATCACGGGCTGCGGCATCTCGGCCCCGTCATCATCGAGTTCGGCAACAAGGAGCAGCAGGAGCGTTTCCTGCCGGGCATCCTGAACGGCACGGACTGGTGGTGCCAGGGCTATTCCGAGCCGGGCGCGGGCTCCGACCTCGCCTCGCTGCGCACGACGGGGCGACGCGAGGGCGACGAGTACATCGTGGACGGCCAGAAGACCTGGACCTCGCACGCCCAGGAAGCGGATTGGATGTACACGCTGGTCCGCACCTCGAAGGAGCCGAAGAAGCAGCAGGGCATCAGCCTGCTGCTGATCCCGCTCAATTCGCCCGGCATCACCATCCGCCCGATCCGCACGATCGACGGCTGGCACCACGTGAACGAGGTCTTCCTCGACAATGTCCGCGTGCCGGTCGCGAACCGCATCGGCGAGGAGGGCCAGGGCTGGACCTATGGCAAGTTCCTGCTGGAGCGCGAGCGGCTGGGCGGCGCGAACATCGCGCCGCACCGCATGGCGCTGGAGCGCGTGCGCGATATGGTCGGCAAGGAGCTCGCCGGGGAGGACCGCCGCGCCGAACGCGAGCTGCTGAATCACCGCCTGCTCCTGGCCGAGGCCGAGCTGCTCGGGGCTTCGGAGCTGGGCCGCGAATCCATCGAGGCCGCGATCGAGGGCAAGCCGCTGGGCATGCTGCCGGCCGTCATCAAGCTCTGCACCAGCGTGACCATGCAGACGATCAGCCAGATCGCGCTGGACGCGGTGGGCGACCGGCTCGCGCCGCGCTTCAAGCGCGTGGACGGCGAGGGCCCGAACGCCGAGGCGCCCGGCATCGAATGGGTGCAGAACTACATGTACGCCCGCGTCCGCACGATCTATGGCGGCAGCAGCGAGGTGCAGAAGAACGTCATCGCCAAGCAGCTGTTCGGGATGTGATCATGGGCTTCGAAACCAAGCCGGTGATCGGCGGCGAGATGTACGAGATGGCCTCGCGCTTCGCGACGGAGGCGGGCGAGGAGCTGGCGGCCATCGCCGAGGCGCACGCGCAGGCCGCCTGCATCGGCCGGCATTGGGCCGGCATCGCGGAGCTCGGCTGGATGGCGACCGCCATTCCCGAGACCGAGGGCGGCGCCGGCGGCGACCTCGCCGACCTCGCCTCCCTGGCCGCCGGCGCCGGGCGCGCCGCCCTGGCGCTGCCGGTGGCGGCGAGCTGCGGCGTGGTCCCGGTGCTGCTGGCGGGCCACCCCATCCTCGCTGATGTCGCGAGCGGCAAGGCCCGCGTCGCGGCGATCCTGCCCGGCGCGGCGCGCGATGCCGACGGCAAGGCGCTGAGCGCGGCGAAGGCTCTCGACGGCGACGCCGTGGGCGTGGAGACGCCGCCCGACCCCACCCATGTCGCGCTTGCGATCGGCGGGGACGAGGCGGTCCTGCTGCTGGTTCCGACCGGCGCCGCCGGCCTGCAGACCGCGACCTATCTGCGCATCGACTGGCGCCTCGCGGCCGACTTCCACTTCGGCCATGTCGCGATCCAGCCCGAATGGATCGTGGCCCGCGGCGCCCAGGCCATGCGCCGCGCCGAGGCCGCGCGCGACGTCGGCGCCCTGCTCACCGGCGTGGAATGCGTCTCCGCCATGGGCGCCTTGGTCGAGCAGACCATTCACTACCTGCTCAACCGCGTGCAGTTCGGCCAGCCGCTGGCGACCTACCAGGCGCTGCGGCACCGGGTGGCGGAGATGTATGTGGAATACGAGACGCTGCGCGGCATCGTCTCGCGCGCGCTGCGCGCCGCGCAGTCGGGCGAGGAGGCCTCGCAGGCCATTTCCTTCGCCAAGCTGCGCCTCGGTGAGGCCGGACGCGCCGTCGCGGAATCCGCCATCCAGTGCCATGGCGGCATGGGCATGACGGAGGAGCTGCCGGCCAACCGCCTGTGCAAGCGCCTGATGATGGCGGAATTCGAATTCGGCAACCGCGTGTTCCACGCCACGCGCCTGCTGGCCGGCCAGGAAGCCTGAACCATGCATCAACTGGACAAGATGTTCCGGCCGCGCTCGGTCGCGGTCATCGGCGCCTCGGGCGATCCCGACAAGCTGGGCGGACGTGCGCTGTGGCACATCAAGGAGCTCGGCTTCCAGGGGAAGATCTACCCCATCAACGTCACCGCCAGGGAAGTGCAGGGCCTGCCCGCCTATCCGAGCGTCCTCGACCTGCCCGAGACGCCCGACACGGCGATCATGGTGCTGCCCGCCAAGCTCGTCGCGAAGTCGCTCGAGGAATGCGCGCAGAAGGGCATCAAGCTGGTGCAGGTGCTCTCCTCCGGCTTCGCGGAAGAGGGCGGCGAGGGCGTGGCCATGCAGGCGCAGCTCGTGGAGATCGCCAAGCGCCACGGCATGCGCATCACGGGGCCTAACGCGCTCGGCAGCATCAGCCCGCCCGATTCCTATTTCGCGACCTTCTCGAGCCTGCTCGCGACCGCGCGTCCCGGGCCCGGGACGGTCGGCGTCGCCACGCAAAGCGGCGCCTATGGTTCGCATATCTACGCCGTGGCGGGTTTCCGGGGCGTGGGCATCAGCCGCGCGATCGCGACGGGCAATGAGGCCGACATCGACGTCGCGGCCTGCATCGAATACCTCGCCGAGGATCCCGGCACGACCGTCATCTGCGCCTCGCTGGAGGGCTGCAAGGACGGCCCCGGCCTGCGTCGCGCGCTGCTGAAGGCGGCTGCCGCGAAGAAGCCGGTCATCATCATGAAGGTCGGCAGCACCGAGGAGGGCGCGGCCGCCGCCGCGACCCATACCGGCTCGCTTGCCGGCGAGGATCGCATCATCGACACGGTCTTCCGCGAATGCGGCGCCGTCCGCGCGCAGTCGATCGAGGAGATGATCGACATCGCCTATGTCTGCTCGGTCGCGCCGCTGCCGCCCTCGCGCGGGGTGGGCATCCTGAGCGTCTCGGGCGGGCTGGGCGTGCTGATGGCCGATGGCGGCATCCATGCGGGCCTCAAGGTGCCGGCGATGACGCCGGAGGTGCTGGCGCGCATCCGCGAGATCCAGCCCCCGGCCGGCGGCTGCAACCCCATCGACACCACGGCCCAGCTCAATGGGCGGATGCACATCTTCGAGAGCATCAGCCAGGCGATGCTCGGAGGCGCCGAGCTCGGCTCCTTCGTCTTCTACCTCGCCCATCTCGGCCGTGATCTCCGCCGTTTCCCGCCGCTGGAGAAGGCGCTGACCGAGCTGCGCAAGGCCGCGCCCGATCGGCTGGTCGTCGCCGTGATGACGCATGTGGACGAGATCCGCCTGAAGCTGGAAGCCGCCGGCATTCCCGTCTTCGAGGATCCCTCGCGCGCCATCCGCGCCATCGCGGGCGCGACCTTCGTCCGTGAGCTCCAGGCCGCGGCGGCGTCGGTGCCGGAGGTGGCCAAGGCCGCGCCCATCGCGCTCGCCTCCCGCAACGAGGCGGCGGCGAAGGAACTCCTGGCGCGATCGGGCGTGCCGGTCCTGCCGGAAAAGGCCTGCGCCAGCGCCGATGCGGCCGTGGCGGCCGCGACCGCCATGGGCTTCCCCGTCGTGATGAAGATCCTGTCGGACGACATCCCGCACAAGACCGAGGTCGGCGGCGTGCTGCTGAACGTGGCCGATGCGGCGGCCGTGGCCGTGGGCTTCGACGAGCTCCACCGCCGCGCCCGGGCGAAGAGGCCCGAGGCCAGGCTGGACGGCGTGCTGGTCGCCCCCATGGTCTCCGGCGGCGTCGAGACCATCATCGGCGTGCAGCGCGATCCCGTCTTCGGCCCGATGGTCATGTTCGGCCTGGGCGGCGTCTCGGTCGAGCTGTTCAACGACGTGGCCTTCGCCACCGCGCCGCTCACGCCCGAGCGGGCCGAGGCGCTGATCGCCAGCGTGAAGGGCGCGAAGCTCCTCGAGAGCTTCCGCGGCCGTCCGCCGATGGACAAGGCGGCGCTGGTGAAGGCGCTGGTCGCGGTGTCGGAGCTGGCCGTTGCGCAGCAGGACGTGATCGAGAGCGTCGAGATCAACCCCTTCCTGGTCCGCCAGGACGGCGCCTATGCGCTCGACGGCCTGGTGGCCCTGCGGGGCGAATCCGCGGCCCGTTGAGGGCCGCGGCTCGGCTCAATCCACCGACGCGCCGGAGGCCCGGATGATCGGCGTCCAGGCCGCGAGCTCGGCGCGCACGAAGGCCTGCGCGTCGTCCAGGAAAAGGCGCCCGGGCGCGGTCGCGCTCTCGGCATAGCGGCGCAGCAGCTCGGGCGATTGCAGCGAATCCCGCGCCGCTTCGGCGAGCCGCTCCAGGATCGGCCGTGGCGTCCGCGCGGGCGCGGCGATGCCCGACCAGCCATCGACCACGAGCGAGGGGAAGCCGAGTTCCGCGAAGGTCGGGATATCGGGAAAGGCCGGCACGCGCTCGGGCCAGCTATGGGCGAGCGGGCGCAGCGCCCCGCTGCGGATATTCGCGCTGGCCGCCGTCAGGCTGTCGATCATCATGGGCAGCACGCCGCCCGCGATGTCCGTCACGATCTGCGCCGAGCCGCGATAGGGCACATGCGTCATCTGGATGCCGGCGGCCTGGAGGAAGCGCACCATCACCAGATGCGGCATGGAGCCGATGCCCGAGGTGCCGTAGGAGAAGCGGTTGGGCTCGCGCTTCGCCGCTTCCACCAGTTCGGCGAGGCTGCGGACCGGCAGGTCCGGCCGCACCAGGATCAGGTAGGGCGTGCTCATCACCATCGCGACATGGGCGAAGTCCCGGTCGGGGTCCCAGGCGACGCGGTCGCCCTGCAGCACCTTGCCGACGATCATCGCGCTGATGACGGAGAGCACCAGGGTGTAGCCGTCCGGCGCCGCGCGGGCGACCTGGCCCGTGCCCAGCAGCGCCCCGGCGCCGGGGCGGTTCTCCACCAGGATGGTCTGGCCGATGCGGCGCGACATCTCGGCGGTGACGATTCGCGCGATGATGTCGGTCGTGCCGCCCGGGGTGAAGGGCACGACGAAGCGGATGGGTCCGCCCTGCGGCCAGGGCGCCTGGGCCAGGGCCGGGGCCGCGAGGGTGGCTGGGACCAGGGCGAGGCTGCGGCGCTTCAGCATCACGCCACCCCCGCCGCGAGGCCGTCGCGCTGGGGGTCAGCGCCGCCTTCGAGGCGCCCGTCCCACATCGCGATGCCATGCACGCCCGCGAAGGGGAAGGTGGCGGCGCTGCGCTTCACCTCATAGCCCATGGCCTCGACCTCGCGCTGGACAGCGCGGGGGATGCGGTTGCCGATGTCGATGGCGTCGCTCGTCGCGCTGAAGCGCGGCGCCTGGACCGCCTCCTGCATGCCCATGCCGAAATCGAGCAGGTTGAGGAGCACCTGGGCGATGGCGATGGGAATCCAGGCCCCGCCCGGCGCGCCCAGCGTGGCGACGGGTTTGCCCTCCTCCAGCACGATGCTCGGCGTCATCGACGAGAAGCGCCGCTTTCCGGGGCCGATGGAGCCCGGCCGGCCCGGCCGCGGGTCGCACCAGTTCATGGCCCCGTTCAGCATGAAGCCGGTGCCCGGCACGATGACGCCCGATGGCACGCCCAGCGTGTGGGTCAGCGAGACGACCATACCCGCCGCATCCACGCAGGAGATGGCGGTGGTGTGCTTGGAATCCGCCTCCGTGCGGGGCAGGTGGTGCTTCTCGCCCGCGCGGATGGCGGCGGCGCGCTCCTCGGCATAGGCGTCGGAGAGCAGGCGCTCCAGCGGCGGGGGGATGAAGCGCGGATCGCCGATGTGCAGGTCCTTGTCGCGGCCCGCGACCTTCATGGCCTCGGCCACCACGCGCATGTATTCGGCGCTGTTGTGGCCGAGGGCGGGCAGATCGAAGCGCTCCAGGATGCGCAGCATCTCGGCCACCATGATGCCGCCGGCCGGCGGGGCCGGCACGGCGATGGTCCGGCCGCGATATTCCACGGTGAGCGGCGAGCCGATCTCGGGCGCGATGCCCGCGAGGTCGGCGGCGGAGAGCAGCCCGCCATGGGCCTCCATCTCCGCGACGATGCGCCGCGCGATGCCGCCGGTGTAGAAGTCCTCGGCGCCCTCGCGCGCCAGCGTCGAGAGCGTCGCGGCGAGGTTGGGGTTGCGCACGCTGTCGCCCACGCGCTTGGGCGAGCCGTCGGGCCGCAGATAGAGCTGCCGGCCCTCCTCGGTGAAGGCCAGCTTCTCGCGGTAGGGCAGGCGGCCATAGCCGGCCTCGTCCAGGGCGAACATGGTCGCGACATGGGGCCGCACGAGCCAGCCCTCGGTGGCCGCCGCGATGGCGGGGCCGAAGAGCTCCGCCCAGGGCCTGCTGCCCCAGCGGCGATGCGCCTCGGCGAAGACGCGCAGGATGCCCGGCGTCGTCACCGCGCCGTGGCCGAGCTCGTTGACGAAGCCCTTCAGCACATAGCCGTAGCCGTCCGAGCATTCGCGCTCGAAGGCCTCGGCCCACATGGTCTCGGTGCAGGCGCCGGGGCAGGTGGAGAGGCCGTTGACGACGAGGTGGTCACCGGTTTTCGGGTCGAGGATGTGCAGCACGCCGAGCCCGCCGATGCCGCTCATCATCGGGTCCACCACGCCCTGCGTCAGCGCGCAGGCGAGGGTGGCGTCGAGCGCGTTGCCGCCGGCCGCGAGGATGGCGGTCCCGGCCTCCACGGCCTCGGGCTGGGGTGCAGCGATCATTGCGCGGGGGGCGGGGATGCGGCGTTCGGGACGGGCCATCGGTTCTACTCCACCCGGATGCCGCGGCGGCGGATGAAGGAGGCGATTTCGCTGCTCTCCATCCGCGCGCGATCCTGGATCGATTGGGCGGTGCCGGAGATGGGCTCCAGCACGGAATCGCGCAGCTTGCGGGTCACCTCGGCGCCGTCCACCACGGCGCGGGTCGCGGTGTTGATCCGCTCGACGACGGCGGGCGGCATGCCGGCGGGCCCCACGAAGGCGTACCAGCCGGGCAGGGTGATGTCGCCCAGGCCCGCCTCGCGCAGCGTGGGGGTGCTGGGGAGGGCCGGGGAACGCTCGCGCCCCATGGTCACCAGCGGCACGACCTGCCCCGCTTCCGAGGCGCGCACGATGCTGCCGAGCGGCGTGAACATGCCGTCGATGTCACCCGCGATGATCGCCGTCAGCGCGGGGGCCGAGCCCGCGAAGGGCACGTGGGTGAGGCGGATGCCGGCCTTCTCGGCCACCATCTCCATGCCCAGATGCGTGGAGTTGCCGTTGCCCGCGCTGCCATAGGTGATGCGCTCGGGCTGGGCGCGGGCCCGCTCGACATATTGCTGCATGGTGGTGATGCCCGTGCGCCGGCCCACGATGATGGCGAAGGGCGTGTCGGCGATGGGCGCGATCCAGGTGAAGTCGGCCCAGGGATCGTAAGGCAGGTTGGAGAAGAGGTTCGGGTTGAAGGCGAAGATCGAGACGCCGCCCAGCAGCACGGTGTTGCCGTCGGGGCGCGACTGCTTCAACGCGTTGATGGAGACGATGCCGTTCGCCCCCGGCCGGTTGTCGATGACCACGTTGCGCCCCAGCTCGCGCGAGAGCGGCTCGATGAGCAGGCGCGCGAGCACGTCGGTCGCGCCGCCGGGCGGCTGCGGGATGATGAGGCGCAGCGTCTGGTCCTGCGCGCGCGCGACGGCCGGCGCCGCGAGCAGGAGGGCGGCGGCGCGGCGGGGGATGCGGACGCTCATGCGATCTGGCTTTCGATGATGCTGAGGAAGGGGGCGATGGACAGGCCGGCCAGGACGTTCAGCACGGGCCGGTGCTGCGGTCCGTAATAGCCCGCCTCATGCAGCAGGTTCAGCGATCCCAGCGTCCGGCCGTTCCAGCGCACCGGCATGTTCACCCCGGATTCGCAGCCGAGCCCGAGGATGGCCGGGTGATCGGGAAAGGTGCGGATGATCGTCTCGCGGTCGCGCAGGTAGCGCGGCTCGCCCTGGTTCACGACGATCTCGTAGAACTCTCGGGTGGGGTCGATCGGCTTGAAGCCGCCCACCGGATATTCCGCCGGATGGCTCGTGTAGAAGCGGCTGTTGAGGCCGCGCGCATGGTCCAGGATCAGGATGGTGAAGAGCTTGTGGCCGATCAGCTCCTGGCAGGCATTCTGGATCGCCTTCAGGGCGACCTCGGGTTGGCCGGGCTGGGCCAGGGCCTGGGCGAGGCGGTCGAAGCTCACAGGATCACCTGCGATGCGAGGGTCTTGGGCGAGTGGGTGATGACCTCAGGGGTCGCGCCCACGATCACGGTGTCGTCGTGCCGGAAGCCGCCGAGCCCCCATTCATAGAGGCCGGGCTCGGCCGAATAGACCTCGTTCTCCAGCAGCGGGCGGTGGTTGAAGGCCATGTCCTCGGGGAATTCGTGGCCCATGGTGCCCATGCCGTGGCCGGTGCGGTGGAGGATCAGATCCGCCACGCCCGCCTTCTCGATGACCGCCTGCGCCGCGGCGTCGATTCCCGAGACAGGCCGCCCCGACACCGCCGCCTCGCAGGCGGCCTCGTTCGCCGCGCGCGCCGTTTCGAAGAGGAAGGCCTGCCGCGGCGTCGGCTTGCCGCAGAACCAGGTGCGCTCGTTCTCCACCACCAGCCCGTTGACGCGCGGGATGACGATGTTCACCAGCCCGTCGCCCTTCTCGATGCGCTGGCCGGAGGAGCGCCCGTCGCCATGGGGCGCGCAGCTCGCGGGGCCGGAGAGCGTCCAGCAGCGCATGATCTCCAGATGCTGGCCAGGGAAGCGGACCGCCGATTCCTCGGCCAGCAGCGCGGCCATGGACATGTCCAGCTCCTGGACCAGCCGGCCGGGGCGGATGTTCTCCCGGTAGCGGTCCTGCACCCAGTCGGTCAGCCCCGCGATCTCGCGCAGGAGCTGCAACTCCTCCGGATGCTTCACCCAGCGCAGCTGGCGGCAGCCCGCGGTCGCGCCCTCCAGCTTCAGATGCGGCAGCAGCGCCGTGGCGCGCGCCAGCATGCCGCCCGCCGCGTCGGCGCCGATGCGCGCCTTGGCCAGCCCCGCGCGCCGCAGCCGGTCGGCGACGAGCTGCGGCCATTCCGTTACCAGCGGAACCCGGTTCGCGAGGCGCGGATGCTCGGCATAGAATTCCACATCCGTGACCCAGAGCTTCTGCGCCTCCATCCCGAAGCGCCAATGATTGGTCGAGAGCTCGCAGAGCACCGCGAAGGGCTCGCCGTCGCGGGGCACGACGCAGACGATGGGCCGCTCCCAGGGCTGCACGTCGGTCGCGAAATTGGTGGCGAACTGGAAGAAGTCGGCGCCCGTGAAGGCGAGGGCGTCATAGCCCTCCCGGTCCATCAGCCTGCGCATGAGGGCGAGGCGGTGGTCGCGGACGGCGGTGCTGAGCGTCATTCGGAAATGGTCCTGGATTTGGATTTCCGCGCAGGATGGCATGGCGCGGGGCATGCGTCATGCCGGCCGTGCGGCTAAGTTGAGCCCCGATACAGGAGCCCGGCATGGACGAGACACCATCCCCGCGCGGCGAGCTGCAGATCCGGCAACTCGCCATGCCGGCCGACACCAACCCGGCCGGCGACATCTTCGGCGGCTGGGTCATGGCCCAGATGGATGCGGCCGGCGGCATCGCGGCGGCGGGCGCGGCGCGCGGCCGCGTCGTCACGGTGGCCGCCTCCACCATGATCTTCATCCAGCCGGTGAAGGTGGGCGACGTGGTCTGCGTCTACACCGAGCTCAAGCGGGTCGGGCGGACCTCGCTCACCTTCGACGTGGAGGCGTGGGTGCTGCGCCAGCGGACCGGCGACCGGGTGAAGGTGACGCAGGCGGAGTTCACCTTCGTGGCCGTGGACGAGGCGGGGAGGCCGCGGCCCGTCCCGGGGGATCCGGCGCGGGCCTGACCTTCGGGCCCTGCTAGGCCATGGCGCGCCCGAAGCGCCCTGCCGTCCGCGTCACGCCGATGCCGAGCCACACGAAGAGGGCCAGCACCGCCGCCTGCGCGATGGCGAAGGGAGGCTCGGACTGCGTCGGCGCCAGCACGTGCAGCGAGGGGATCTTCGCGAAGCCCTGGGCCACCAGCACGAAGACCAGGAAATAGAGGCTCGCCACCATGCCGATGGCGTCCACCTTCCTCCAGGGTCCGCCGAGGCCGAGGGCGTAGCGCGCGGCCAGCACCACCGCGAGCACCAGCAGCGCGAAGCCGCCCACGACATGCGAGGGCAGCACGCCGTTGAACGGGAAGAGGTAGCCCGTTGCGCTCGTCAGGATGGAGGTGGCGAGGAAGAGCACCGTCCAGAAGGGCGTGGCGCCCGCGCGCAACAGCTCATAGACCACGACCACCCCGGCCGCGATGGCGACGAAGCTGAGCACGGTGTGGATGGTCACCAGATCGAAGGCCATGATGGATCTCCCCTGTGCGGCGAGCCGGCCGCGTCTGGCCGGCGGTCCATCATTCCCAGTTCTGGAGGGAAACGCCACCGAGAGTTGCAGGTCGGGCCGCTGCCTGTCCGCGCGCAGGGCGACCAAGGTCGTTCTGGGGATACCGGCGGTTCGTGCGCCGGCCAGGCGATGCCGGATCAGTCGCCGGCCCGGGCCGGCACGCCGCGCGCGAGGCCGCCGAAGAGGTCCAGCATGCGCTCCATCCAGGCGTGGACGGGGTCGCTCTCCTCGAGGATCCGCAGCGGGCTTGCCACGCGCGCCCACATGAAGCCGCCGAACATGAGGTAGTCGGCGTAGTCCGGCGCATCCCCCGCGACGCAGGGCTGCTGCATGAGCACGGCGCGCAGCGGCTGGAGGCTGGCGCGGAATTCCGGCAGCTTCGCCTCGCGGCCGGCGGTCACCTGGTCCAGCGGCATGCCGAAGCGCCTCTCGCGGCTCTCCACGAAATAGGCGCGCTCCCCCGCGCCGAGCAGCGAGGGGATGTCCGAGACGATAAGCTTCGCGAGCCCGGCATTCAGCACGCGGTCGGCCCAGGAGGCGGCGAAGCGCAGCGCGGCGGGCGGGCCGGGGAAGAGCGCGGGCCGGTCGGGATAGGTGCGGTCCAGATACTCGGCGATGGCCCAGCTGTCGGCGACCGCGTGATCGCCGTCGATCAGCACCGGCACGGTCTTGGAGCCGGCGAAGGCGATGGCCTCGGTCTGCGTGAAGCGCCAGGGGATCGTCTCGGCGTCGAGGCCCTTATGCGCGAGCGCCATGCGGATGCGCCAGCAATAGGGGCTGAAGCGAAGGTCCGGATCGGTGCCGCAAAGCTCGAAGAGCTTTCGCTCGGTCATGATGTCCCTGTCTCCTCGGGGCGGTTCGGCGAGCGCCGGGCCTATCGCAGCGCGCGCGCGAAGGCCTCGTGGCCCTCGCGGAACTGCAGGCCGAGCTCGGCCTGCCCGACATGCGCCACCCGGCCGAACCAGCGCTCCACCAGCTCCTTCATGGCCGGGCTCGCCGTGGCGTCGCGGATGGCCGCATCCCACCAGGCGAGGATCGGTGGCGGCATCCCCGCCGGCCCGACGACGCCATAGGCCACCGCCGCATGCAGCGGGTAGCCAAGCTGTGCGAAGGTGGGGATGTCATGCCCGGCGGCGGGAACCGGCCCCGTCTCCACCAGCAGCCGCACCGCGCCCTGCCGCAGCAGCGGGCCGAAATCCGTCGAGGCCACGGCATCCACATGCCCGCCGAGCAGCGCCGTGATCGCCTCCGCGCCGCCACGGAAGGGCGCCGAGGTGGTCTGCAGGCCAAGCTGCCGGAAGGCCGCCTCGACCGTGATCTCCGCCATGCTGCGGCTGCCCGCCGTGCCCCAGGAGAAATCGCCGGGCTTCGCGCGCAGATGCGCGAGCACGGCGTCCCAGGAGGCGAAGCGGCTGTCCGCCTTTACGTAGACGGGCATGGGCTGGGTGCAGATCTGCCCGAGCGGCGTGAGGTCCTTCAGCGGGTCGTAGCCGACGCGCTGGAGCTGCGGCACGATCCAGACCGTGCTCGGGCTGTAGAGCGCGACGGTGCGGCCGTCCGGCGCCGCCTGGGCGGCGCGCTCATTGGCCAAGGTGCCCGCCGCGCCCGGCCGGTTCTCGACGATCACCTGCACGCCGCGGCTCTGGCGCATGTGCTCGGCCAGCGCGCGCATCAGCGCATCGCCGATGCCGCCCGGCGCGAAGCCGACCAGGATGGTGACGGGCCCTGCCGGTTGCGCCGCTGCGGCGAGGGGAAGGGCGGCGCCGGCGGCGAGCAGGCTGCGACGAAGAAGCATGCGGGTCCTCATGCGGAAGGGCCGCCGATGGCGGCGGAAATCCGAGCGGCCACCTCTTTCACGTCGCAAGCGACGCGGCGGCGGTCCTCCTGCGGCGCCGCGGAGGGGAGCCAGGCGACGGAGACGGAGGCGACGGTCCGGCCCTGCGCGTCACGCACCGGCGCGCCGAGCGAGAGCACGCCGGGCAGGTTCTCGTTGTCGGTCACCGACAGCCCCTGCCGCCGGAACTTTCCGAGCTGCGCCACGACCTTGGCCGGATCCGTGATCGTCTGCGGCGTCACGGCCTCGAGCGGGCCGGGGCCGAGCAGGGCGGCCGCCTCCGCATCCGTCATGCCGGCGAGCAGCGCCTTGCCCATGGCCGTGGTGTGCAGCATCCCGAAATCGCCGGGCCGCGAGCGGATCGCGATCGGGCCGGTGGACTGCACGGCGACGAGGTAGAGCGCCTGCCGGCCGCGAAGTACGGCGAGATAGCCGTTGAGCCCGCGCGCGGCGAGGGGCGCCAGCGCCTCGCGCGCGGCCTCGGCCATGCGGTCGGAGAGGTCCACGCGGACGGCCAGCGAGAGCAGCGCGCCGCCGAGCCGGTAGCGCTGGGTGGCCGCGTCCTGCTCCACCCAGCCGCGCCGGGCCAGCGTGTTCACCAGCCGCTGCGCCGTGGCCGGCGCGAGGCCGCAACGCCGCGCTATGTCGCGCACGCCAAGCGGCGCCTCCGCGCCGAGGCGGGTCACGATGTCGAGGCCGCGCTGGAGCGAGAGGCTGGCCTCCGCTTTCTTCGCATCCTCCGGAAGGGCATTGCCCATTTCGGAACACTGTTCCATTATTCACGAGGATGCGAACTCTGGACGGAGAAAGCAAGCCCATGCTGCGCCTTTCGCGACGCTCGACGCTCGCCATGCTGGCCGCCCCGGCGGCCCTTCCGGCGGCTGCGCAATCCTGGCCGACGCGGCCCATCCGCCTGATCGTGCCCTTCCCGCCGGGCGGCGGCGTGGACCTCACGGGCCGGCTTCTGGCGGAGCCGCTGGGGCGTCATCTCGGCCAGTCCGTCGTGGTCGAGAACCGCGGCGGCGCGGGCGGCGTCATCGGGGTCGAGGCGCTGTCGCACGCGCCGCCTGACGGCTACACGCTTTCGCTCACCGGCGCCGGCACGCTGACGGTGGGACCGCATCTGCGTCAGCTGCCCTATGATCCGCTCGGCCTCGGGAACATCACGCGGCTCGTGCGGATGCCCTTCATCCTGGCCGTCCGCACCGATCTTCCGGCGCAGACGCTGCCGGAGTTCATCGCCCTCGCGCGACGCGGCGGCCTCCGCTACGCGAGCGGCGGCGCCGGCACCAGCCAGCACCTGACGGGCGAGCTCTTCAACCAGTCGGCCGGCGTCCGCATCGAGCACGTGCCCTATCGCGGCACGGGCCCCGCGCTGAACGACCTCGCGGCCAAGGTGGTGGACGCCTATTACGGCGACCCGGCCACGCTGACCCTCATCAACGGCGGCCAGGCGCGCGCCATGGCGGTGACCTCGCCGGAGCGCTGGGCGCTGCTGCCGAACACGCCGGCGGTCGGCGAGGCGGTGCCGGGCTTCGTGTCGGAGAACTGGTACGGGCTGGTGGCCCCCGCGGGCACGCCCGAGCCGATCCAGGACCGCATCCACGCCGAGGTCCTGCGCGTCTTCGCCGACCCGGCCTGGAAGCGCCGCTTCGACGAGGCGGGGCTGACCCCCGCGCCCATGCCGCGCGCCGACTACGTGGCCTTCCTTCGCGCGGACACCGAAGTCTGGGGGCGCGTCGTGCGCGCCGGCAACATCAGGATCAACGACTGAGATGCAGCACCGACTGGCCGTCGACATCGGCGGCACCTTCACCGACCTCGTGCTCGAAGCGCCTGGCCGGAGCTTCTCCCACAAGCTGCTGACCACGCCCGATGCGCCCGAGCGCGCGGTGATCGAGGGCACGCGGATCCTGCTGGCCTCGGCCGGCGTCCAGCCCTCGGCGATCGGCCTCGTCCTGCACGGCACGACCTTGGCGACCAATGCGCTCATCGAGCGCAAGGGCGCCAGGACGGCGCTCATCACCACCGAGGGCTTCCGCGACAGCATCGAGATCGCCTACGAGCACCGCTTCGCCCAATACGACCTGACGATGGAGCGCCCCGTGCCGCTGGTGCCGCGCGCGCTGCGCTACACGGTGCCCGAGCGCATCGCGGCCGATGGCGGCGTGCTGCTGGAACTGGACGAGGCGGCGCTTCGCGCGGTCTGCGGGCAGGCGAGGGCGGACGGCATCACGGCCATCGCCATCTGCTTCCTGCACTCCTTCACCAACGACGCGCATGAGCGCCGCGCGGCGGCGATCGTGGCGGAGATGCTGCCGGGCGTTTCCCTCTCGCTCTCCTGCGAGGTCTGCCCCGAGGTTCGCGAATACGACCGCGCCAGCACCACCATCGCCAATGCCTATGTGCGCCCGCTGATGGACGGCTATCTCGCGGGCATCGAGGGCGGGCTGCGCGGCCTGGGTCTGAACGCGCCGGTGCTGATGATGATGTCCTCCGGCGGGCTCTGCACGGTGGAGGCGGCGCGCCGCTTCCCCGTGCGGCTGGTGGAGAGCGGCCCGGCGGGCGGCGCCATCCTCGCGCGGCACGTGGCGGCCCAGAATGCGCTGGACCGCGTGCTGGCCTTCGACATGGGCGGCACCACGGCCAAGCTCACGCTCATCGATCACGGCAAGTTCCACATGGCGCGCAGCTTCGAGGTGGCGCGCGCCTATCGCTTCGTGCAGGGCAGCGGCCTGCCGATCCGCATTCCGGTGATCGAGCTGGTGGAGATCGGCGCGGGCGGCGGCTCCATCGCGCGGCATGACAGCCTGGGCCGCATCCAGATCGGCCCGGACAGCGCGGGCAGCAAGCCGGGCCCGGCCAGCTACGGCCTCGGCGGCACCATGCCGACGGTGACGGATGCGGACCTGCTGCTCGGGCGGCTCGATCCGGATCTCTTCGCCGGCGGCACGATGAAGCTGGACACAGCCGCCGCGGACCGGGCCTTCACGGCGATGGGCGCGGGCGCCCCGGTGGGCGTGGCCGAGATCGTGGACGAGACCATGGCCAGCGCCGCCCGCGTCCATGCCGTGGAGAATGGCGAGGACACCGCCGGCCGCACCATGATCGCCTTCGGCGGCGCGGCGCCGCTGCATGCCGCGCGGCTCGCGCAAAAGCTCGGCATCGCCAAGGTGCTGGTGCCGCGCGGCGCGGGCGTGGGCTCGGCGCATGGCTTCCTGCAGGCGCCGATCGGCTTCGAGGTCGTGCGCACGCGCTACACGCGTCTCGACGCGATGGACGGGGCCTCGCTGGAGGCCATGTTCGCGGAGATGCGCCAAGAGGCCGAGGGGGTCGTGCTCCAGGCGGCGGCGCCCGAAGGGCTGGTCGAGACCCGCACCGCCTTCATGCGCTACCGCGGCCAGGGGCACGAGATCGCCGTGCCTGTCACGGGCGGCATCGACCCCGCCACCCTGCACGACGCCTTCGTCGCCGCCTATCGCGGCATCTTCGGCCGGGCCATCCCGGGCCTGCAGCCCGAGATCATGACCTGGGCGCTCTCGCTCTCCTGCCCCGTGGCGGAGCCCGATCTCCTGGCGGAACTCCCCACGGAGCCGGCGCGCCGGCCCGGACGCGAGCGTCCGCTCACCGACCCCGCCACCGGCCGCACCGACCCGGCCGCCATCCATGTCCGGGACGCGCTGCCGCCGGGCGCGATGCTGCGCGGCCCCGCCCTCATCATCGAGGACGAGACCACCACCGTCGTGCCGGCCGGCTGGTCCGCCCGCATCAACGCCGCCGAGCAGATCCTGCTGGAGCTCCTGCCATGAGCCAGAACGACGACATCCGCTACCAGGTGATGTGGAACCGGCTGCTCTCCGTCGTGGAGGAGCAGGCCAAGACGCTGGTCCGCACCGCCTTCTCCACCTCGGCGCGCGAGGCGGGCGACATCTCCGCCGGCGTCTTCGACGTGGAGGGCCGCATGCTCGCCCAGGCCGTGACCGGCACGCCCGGCCACATCAACTCCATGGCGCGGAGCGTGAAGCACTTCCTGGCGAAGATCCCCGCCGGGACGATGAAGGAGGGGGACCACTACGTCACCAACGACCCCTGGCTCGGCACGGGGCATCTCTACGACATCGTCGTGACCTCGCCGGCCTTCCACAAGGGCAAGATGGTGGGGCTCTTCTCCTGCACCGTGCATGTGGTGGACATCGGCGGCATCGGCCTCGCCCCGGACGGGCGGCAGGTGTTTCACGAAGGCCTCCGCATCCCCATCATGCCGCTCGCGCGCGAGGGCGTGGTGGATCGGTGGCTGGTGGACCTCGTCCGCGCCAATGTCCGCGAGCCGGTGCAGGTGGAGGGCGACATCTACGCGCTGATGGCCTGCAACGAGACGGGCGAGCGCCGCCTCTCCGCCATGCTCGCCGAGAACGGTCTGGACGACCTGGAGCTGCTGGGCGAGCACATCATCGCCCGCTCGCGCGACGCCATGCTGAAGGAGATCGCGGCCCTGCCGAAGGGCACGTGGAAGAGCCACATGCGCATCGACGGCATGGAGGCGCCGGTCGACCTGCATGCGGCGGTCACCTTCGCCGAGGACCATATCGCCGTGGACTACGCCGGCACTTCCGGCCAGAGCAGCTTCGGCATCAACTGCCCGCTCTGCTACACCGACGCCTACACGGCCTTCGGCATCCGCTGCATCATCGGACCCGAGATCCCGAACAATGCCGGCACGCTGGACCTGGTGCGCGTGACGGCGCCGGAGGGCAGCATCGTCAACGCGCTCTTTCCGGCCGCGGTGAACGCGCGCAGCACCATGGGCCACATGATGCCCGACGTGGTCTTCGGCGCGCTGGACCAGGCGCTGCCTGGGCGCGTGCCGGCGGAGGGAACCTCCAACCTGTGGAACCTGAAGCTCGGCGCGGGGCAGGGGCTCACGGGCGACACCGGCCGGCCCTTCATGGTGACCATGTTCCACTCCGGCGGCTCCGGCGCGCGGCCGGCGCAGGACGGGCTCTCCGCCACGCCCTATCCCTCGGGCGTGAAGAACGTGCCGGTGGAGGTGACCGAGACGGTCGCGCCGCTGGTCGTCTGGCGGAAGGACCTGCGCGACGATTCCGGCGGCGAGGGCAGGTATCGCGGCGGCGACGGGCAGATCATGGAGGTCGCCCATCGGCACGGTGAGGCCTTCGGCATCTTCGCGACCTTCGAGCGCGTGAAGTACCCGCCGCGCGGCCGCCACGGCGGCGGCGACGGCGCCAATGGCGTGGTGAAGCTGGCCTCGGGCGCGGTGCTGAAGGCCAAGGGCTTCCAGGTCATCCCGGCGGGCGACCGGCTGGTGGTGGAGATGCCGGGCGGCGGGGGGATGTACGCGAAGGATTCCAGCTGAGGCCGGGGCGACGGCTGCGGCGGGTCTTCCCCGCCGCACAATCCCGTTCGCTTCGCGCGGGGCCGCGCCTATCCTCCCTCGATTCAGGGAGATCCGCGCATGCCCGACGCCGCCCTCACCGATACCGTCACCCCCGAGGCCATCCTCCAGCTCGGCCTCGGCTTCTGGGCCTCCAAGACCCTGCTCACCGCCGTCGAGCTCGGCCTCTTCACCGGCCTGGCGGCCGAGGGCCCGGCGGACCTCGCCGCCCTCGCCGCGCGGCACGGGCTGCACGGCCGCGGCGCCGCCGACTTCCTCGACGCGCTGGTCGCGCTCGGCATGCTGGAGCGCGACGCGGGCGGGCTCTATGCCAATACGCCGGCAACGGCCCTGTTCCTGGACAGCGCCAAGCCGGGCTACCTCGGCGGGCTGCTGGAGATGGCCAATCGCCGCCTCTACCCCTTCTGGGGCCGCCTGACCGAGGCGCTGAAGACCGGCCAGCCGCAGAACGAGGCGCGCGAGGGCGGCGACCCCTTCGCCGCCCTCTATGCCGACCCGCAGACGCTCGGGATCTTCCTGCGCGCCATGAGCGGCGGCACCCGCCTGACCGCCGGCATCATCGCGGCCCGCTTCCCCTGGGCCGGGCACCGGACCTTCGCCGATATCGGCTGCGCCCAGGGCGCGCTGGTCGCCGCCGTCGCGGGGGCGCATCCGCATCTCTCCGCCGTCGGCTTCGATCTGCCGTCGGTCGGGCCCGTCTTCGAGCGCCACATGGCCGAGATGGGCCTCTCGGATCGTGCCCGCTTCCAGCCCGGCAGCTTCTTCACGGACCCGCTGCCCTCGGCCGATGTGCTGGTGATGGGCCATATCCTCCACGACTGGGGGCTGGACGAGAAGCGCATGCTGCTGCGCAAGGCGCACGAGGCGCTGCCGCCCGGCGGCGCGCTGCTCGTCTACGACGCGATGATCGACGATGACAGGCGGAAGAACGCGCTTGGCCTGCTGATGAGCCTCAACATGCTGATCGAGACGCCCGCGGGCTTCGACTACACGGGCGCCCAGGCGATCGGCTGGGCCCGCGAGGCCGGCTTCGCCGAGGCGGAGGTGCAGCCCCTGGCCGGGCCGCATTCCATGCTGGTGGCCAGGAAGGGGCAATAGCTCTCCCGCCCTCCAACGCATTGCGGCGATGCCCGATGCGCGCTTTGCGGCCGGCCGCATCGCCCCTATCTGCCGGGGGCGCGCACCACGCCCGATGTGGGTTTGCGCCCCATCAGGATTCCGAAAGTGCCCTTTCCCACGCTCGCTGCGCCCATCGCGGCCGCCCTCGCCGAACGCGGCTATGCCGAGCCCACCGCCGTCCAGGCCGCGGTGCTCGAGGCCGAGACCGCCGGCCGCGACCTCCTCGTCTCCGCCCAGACCGGCTCGGGCAAGACCGTCGCCTATGGCCTGGCCATCTCGCGCGACCTGCTCGGCGAGGCCGAGCGGCTGCCCGCCGCCGGCCTGCCCCTGGCCCTCGTCGTCGCGCCGACCCGCGAGCTGGCCCTCCAGGTCCAGACCGAGCTGAACTGGCTCTATGCCCGCGCCGGCGGCCGCGTCATCTCCTGCGTCGGCGGCATGGACCCCATGACCGAGCGCCGCCAGCTCGCCCATGGCGCCCATATCGTGGTCGGCACGCCTGGCCGCCTGCGCGATCATATCGAGCGTGGGAATCTTCGCCCGCAGTCGATGCGCGCCGTCGTGCTCGACGAGGCGGACGAGATGCTCGACCTCGGCTTCCGCGAGGACCTCGAGGCCATTCTGGAATCCCTTCCGCCGGAGCGCCGCACGCTGCTCTTCTCGGCGACCGTGCCGCGCCCGATCGCGCAGCTGGCCAAGAACTTCCAGCGCGACGCGCTGCGCATCGCCGCCGCCGGCGAGGGCGGGCAGCACACCGACATCGAATACCGCGCCCTCTCGGTCGCCCCCGGCGAGATGGAGCGCGCGGTGGTGAACACGCTGCGCTACCTCGACCCGCGCACGGCCATCGTCTTCTGCACGACCCGCGCCGCGGTGAACCGCCTGCACGGCAACCTGGTCGAGCGCGGCTTCTCCGCCGTAGCGCTCTCCGGCGAGCTGTCCCAGGCCGAGCGCACCCGCGCCATGCAGGGCCTGCGCGACGGCCGCGCCCGCGTCTGCGTGGCGACCGACGTGGCCGCCCGCGGCCTGGACCTGCCGGACCTCGCGCTGGTCATCCATGCCGACCTGCCGAACGATCCCGAGACGCTGCTGCACCGTTCGGGCCGCACCGGCCGCGCGGGGAAGAAGGGCATCAGCGCGCTGGTCGTGCCGCACAATCGCCGCCGCATCGCCGAGCGCCTGCTCATGGGCGCCAAGGTGAAGGCCGAGTGGTCGCCCGCGCCCAGCGCCGAGGAGATCCAGGCGAAGGACGTCGAGCGCCTCGCCGAGACGGCGACCGCCATGCTCGACCAGATGCCCGAGGAGGCCGACCTGGCCCTCGGCCGCCGCCTGCTGGAGGGCCGCAACCCCGAGGCGATCGCGGCCGCCCTGGCCCGGCTGCTGCGCAGCCACCTGCCCGCGCCCGAGGAGCTGGCCGGCCCGGTGCAATATGCGCCGCGCACCGAGCGCGGTCCGCGCGCCGTCGCGCCTTCGCGCGATTATCCGCAGCAGGCGCCGGTGGCCGTGGAAGGCGTGTGGTTCCGCATGAATGTGGGCCGCAGCAACCAGGCGGACCCCAAGTGGATCCTGCCCTTCCTCTGCCATCGCGGCCATGTGACCCGCGAGGCCATCGGCCAGATCCGCATCCTGGATCGCGAGACGCGCTTCGAGGTCGCGCCCCAGCTGGCCGAGCGCTTCGCCATCGCCGCCTCGAGGCCCGGGCAGGACGACGCGCATATCCGCATCGAGCCGGCGGCCTCCGCCGGCCCGGCCGACCGGGCCGCGCATGCGGCGGGGCCGCGCGCGCCCCATGCCGGCAAGCCGCGTCCGGCCTATCAGGCCCGGCCGCGCGCCGAGGGCGCCAAGAAGCGCCCCGCGGCGTCGCGTCCGCCGCGCTCCTGACCGCTGCGTCCGATCCGCCGTGAGGCTCGGCGGATCGGGCCGGTCACCGTTGCTCCATGCGGAAGCCGGAGTCTCCTGCCGGCAAGGTGTCCCGGATCGCGGAAAAATTTACAGTTTCTGGAACGAATCCCTTAAGAGCACTGTCGGAAGACGGAGATTCGCGGGATGTCGGTCCAGGATTTCATCAATGATCCGGAATCTTATTCCAAATCCCATAAGGTGAAATTCGGCAATATCGGTCCGGAGATCGCCGGCCTGCGCCTGCGGAACCGGGTCAAGTACCAGGGCTGGTCCTCGTACCAGTACGAGCGCTGCCCGCCCTACTACACCAACTTCGCCTTCGACGGGGACACGGTGTTCGACGACGTGGTGAACAACATCCAGGGCTGGCACGTCCAGCTCGGCAGGCAGGCCTGGCACACCGTGACGGCCATTCCGGGCTGGCAGGACAAGGGAATCTGCTACCTGCCCTGGGAGGAGGACGCCGTCACCTGCATTCAGATCCCGTCCTCCGCGAAGACCTTCTTCACCGGCCCTCTCACGGGATGCTCCGTCCATATCGGCGATGGCTCGGACGGCTCGCTCTGGGCCTTCCACGCCAATCGCAACGGCATCGAGGAGCGGCACCGCAACGCGGCCGTCAAGCAGGCCATGACGGCCATGACCTCCACGAGCCTCGGCCTGGGGATCCGCGGGCGCCACGCGGCGATCAAGGGCACGCATTACGACAACCTCGCCTTCGTCTTCGGCAAGAAGAGCTGGCGGGGCCGCTGGACCTTCTACGTGGCCGACATTCCCATCGCCGGGGCGCGCTGCACGGTCACCGCCCTGCCCTGAGCCCGAGGGGAGCCCGCGGACGCGAAAAGGCCACGCGGGCCGGGGGGCGGCCCGCGTGGCTCAGTGTCCCGGACCCCGGAGAGGGGGTGAGGCCCGGGAACTCAGGCTCCCGCCGCTTAACCGCGCGCGGGGATCTGCACCGCCACGAAGGCGCTCTGGCCCTCGCGGATGATCCTCAGCGCCACCGCCGTCCCCGGCTGGCGGCCGGCCTCGCGGATCGCGGTCGCGACCGCGTTCACGTCGGCCACGTCGCGGCTGCCCACGCCCACGATCACGTCGCCCTCGCGCAGGCCGGCCGCGGCGGCCGGGCTCTCCGGGCGGACCTGGGCGACCACCGCGCCGCGGGCACCCTCGGGCAGGTTCAGCGCCTGCCGGGCCCGCTCGTCGATGGGCGCCAGGGCCACGCCCACCGGGCCGCCGCGCTGCTGCTCGCGCTCGCCGCGCTGGCCGGGCTTGCCGCCGCGGGCCGGGTTGCTCTCGCCGTCCTGCAGGGTGGCCAGGGTCACGCTCAGGTCGCGGGGCTGGCCGTCGCGCTGCACGGTCAGCTGGACCGTGCTGCCCGGGCGGCTGTCGCCGATCAGGCGGGCCAGGTCGCGTGGATTGGCCACCGCCGTCTCGCCGACCTTGGTCACCACGTCGCCGGGGCGCAGGCCGCTGCGGGCGGCGGGGCTGTCCGGCTGGATGTCGCCGACAAGCGCGCCCTCGGGCCGCGGCAGGCGCATCGCGCTGGCCAGCGCCGGCGTCAGGTTCTGCGTCGTGGCGCCCAGGAAGCCGCGCTCGACCCGGCCGTTCTCCTCGATCTGGGTCACCACCTGGCGGACCATGTTCGAGGGGATGGCGAAGCCGATGCCGACCGAGCCGCCCGTCGGCGAGAAGATCGCCGTGTTCACGCCGATCACCGAGCCGTCCAGGGCGAAGAGCGGGCCGCCGGAATTGCCGCTGTTGATGGAGGCGTCGATCTGCAGGAAGTCGTCATAGGGGCCCTGGCCGATGTTGCGGCCGCGCGCCGAGACGACGCCCGTGGTCACGGTGCCGCCCAGGCCGAAGGGATTGCCCACGGCCACCACCCAGTCGCCCACGCGGGCCCGGGCGCTGTCGCCCAGTTCGAGGAAGGGCAGGGGCGCGCCGGCATCCACCTTCAGCACGGCGATGTCGGTGCGCGGGTCGCGGCCGACGACGCGCGCCGG
Organism: Roseococcus sp. SYP-B2431; assembly: GCF_004336745.1. Lineage (GTDB taxonomy): Bacteria > Pseudomonadota > Alphaproteobacteria > Acetobacterales > Acetobacteraceae > Roseococcus. Next base: position 237,868 of record NZ_SJXD01000026.1, on the reverse strand, counting down.
CAGCTCGCGGCCGTCCTCCAGCGTCACGGTCACGGTGCCGCCTTCGCGGACCACGTGGTTGTTGGTGACGATGGTGCCGTCGGCCTTCACCACGAAGCCCGAGCCGAGGGCGCGGCCGCCGCGCGGACGCTCCTGGCCCTGGCCGCCGCGCTGGGGGGCCTGGTCGCCGAAGAAGCGGCGGAACATCTGGTCCTGCTCGCTGCCCTCGGGGAAGGGCGAGCGGGCGGAGGCATTGGCCGCGCGCTCGGTCGCGGTGATGGTCACGACGGCGGGGCGGACGCGGTCCACGAGGTCGGCGAAGCCGGGCAGGGCCACGGCGGCCTGGCGCGTGATGGGGGCGGGGTTGATGGCGGCCTGCTGCGCGCCGGCCGAGCCTTCCCAGAAGGCGAGGCTGCCGAGCGCGGTCCCGGCCATGAGCACGGCGGCGAAGCCGGCGCGGCGGCGGCGGGAGGGGGTGGAAGTCGTCGTCATGAGGCGTCTCTCCGGTTCATCGGTCGCGGGACAGTCCCGCCTTGGATGATGGGAGCTTCCTCCGGGGACGCTGGAGGCGAGCGGGACCGATCGTGAAGATCGTGTCAGAATTTCCGCCCTCAAACGCCGGGCGCGCGCTCCGCGCGCTTGGCTTCGCCGCGCGACTGTCGTGCCGGCGGTGAATTCGGCTGGGCGGCGCCAGCCGCCATGCGGCCGGATTCGTGGTTGTGGCGCAGGGACTTGTCGGGTCAGCCGGGCGTGAAACGGTTGGGCGATGCCGGCCGCCGTGCGGCCGCGTTCGTGGTTGTGGCGCGAGACCCTTTCAGGTCATCCGGGCGTCAGGTGTCAGCGTCAGCCTGGCCCGGAAGCCCTTCCCGCCGGCGCCATCCTCCAGCGTCAGCGCGCCGTCATGCGCCCGTGCCGCCGCCGCGACCAGGGCGAGGCCGAGGCCGGTGCCCGGCGTCGACCGGCTGCGGTCCAGCCGGTGGAAGCGGCGCATCGCCGCCTCCCGCTCCCCGGCGGGGATGCCGGGCCCGTCGTCTTCCACCTCGATCACCGGCCCGGGGCGCAGCCGCAGAACGACCTGCGATCCGCCGTGATGGACGGCGTTCTCGATCAGGTTCACCACGGCCTGCCGCAGCAGCGCCGCATCGCCCCGCAGCGCGATGCCGGGCGCGATCTCGGTCCGCAGCGCCTTCCCCGCCTCCTCGGCCACGGGCGCGTAGATCTCCGCGCTGGTCTCCACGAGCGCGGAGAGGTCCACCGGCAGGAAGCCCTGCCGGAGCACCCCGCTCTCGGCCCGGGCGATCCGCAGGAGGGCGGAAAAGCTGGCGAGCACCGCGTCCAGCTCCGTCATGGCGCGCTCCAGCACCTCGGCATCGGCGGCGGGGTCGCGGGGGCCGGCCAGCGCGCCCTCCAGCAGCTGCCGCAGGCGGGAGAGGGGGCTGCGCAGGTCGTGCGCGATGTCGTCCGTCACCTGCCGCTGCGCGATCATGAGCGTCTCGATGCGGCCGAGCAGCGCGTTGAAGGTCTCGGTGAGCCGGTCGAACTCGTCGTCGCGGCCGCTGAGCGGCAGGCGGCGCATGAGGTCTCCGTCCATCACGTCGCGCGCGGCGTCCGAGGCGGAGGCCAGCCGGCGCTCCATCCGCCCCGCCGCGACGAAGCCGAGCAGCAGCGCCAGCAGCGCCGCCGCGCCGCCCGCGATCGGCGGCGTCCAGGCCAGGGCCGTCGCCGCCTGGTCCACGGGGGTGAGGTCGGCCGCGACCAGCAGCGTGCCCCCGCCGGGCAGCGATCCGCCGAGGACACGCAGGCTCGGCCGCTCCCCCGTGCCCGGCAGGTTGGCGAAGCCGCGGAGCGGCGGCGGCGGCTGGGGCAGGCGGCCGGCGATGACCCGGCCGTCGGGCGCGAGCAGCGCCACGAAGAGGGGGCCGCGCCGCCGCGCATAGGCCTCCACCGACAGGGCCAGCCCGCGGATTCCCGCCTCCTCGAATTCGCGCACGAAGCCCTCGGCCTCGGCGGCGATCGCGAGGTCGAGCTGCTGGCGCAGCGCCGCCTCGGCGCGCCACCAGCCCCAATAGGAGCCGAGCAGCGACAGCACGAGCATGACGGCGGCCGAGGCCGTCGCGGCCCGCAGCGCGAAGCTGGAGAGGTGCCTCATTCCTTCCGGTCGCCATAGGCGGCCGGAAGGAATGTTTTTTCCGCCCTCAGACGCCGGGCGGCGGCTCCGCCGCCTTGGCTTCGCCGCGCCAAGGGGGCACCCGGCGGGGCGGTCGGTTGGGCGGCGCCGGCCGCTGTGCGGCCGGATTCTGCTGACGAGTGACGATCCCTCTCCATCATCCCTCCGTCCCGGGGGCGGAGAGCGCGTAGCCCGCGCCGCGCACCGTGCGGATCATCGGCGGCTCGCCCGGCAGGTCGAGCTTGCGGCGCAGCCGGCTGACATGCACGTCCACCACATTCGTCGTGGGATCGAAGGAGAAATCCCAGACCTTCTCCAGCAGCATGGTCCGCGTGATGACTTCGCCCGGATGGCGCATCAGGAATTCCAGCAGCCGCCATTCCGTCGGCAGCAGGTCGAGCTTGCGCGCGCCGCGCGCGGCCGTGCGCTGCAGCAGGTCCATGCGCAAATCGCCCAGGCTCAGCACCGACTGCTCGGCCGGCGGCCCGGAAGGGCGGCGGGCCAGGGCCCGGATGCGCGCGCGCAGCTCGGCGAAGGCGAAGGGCTTTCCCAGATAATCGTCGGCGCCGGCCTCCAGGCCTTCCACCCGCTTCTCCACCTCGCCCAGCGCCGTCAGCATCAGCACCGGCGTGGCGATGCCGGCCAGGCGGATCGCGCGGATGATGGAGAGCCCGTCCGGTCCCGGCAGCATGCGGTCGGTCACGATCACGTCGAAGGGCTCGTTCATGGCGAGGAACATGCCGTCGCGGCCGTTATTGGCATGGTCCACGACGTGGCCTTCCTCGCGCAGGCCCTTGGCCACGTAGCCGGCGGTGGTCTCGTCGTCCTCGATGAGGAGGATGCGCATTTGGGTTCGTGCAGCCTGTTGGGCCGGCCAGCCTGCCACGGATCGCGCGACGGCGGGAGAGATGCGCCCGGCGCCGGGCCGGAGGTGCTATGAACCTGCATGTCCGTCCCCACCCCCACCGCGCCCGATGCCCCGTCCCCGGGACGGCCGCGCGACCTGCTCGCCGTCTCCCACGTCACCACCTACCGCTACGCGGTTCCCGTCGCGCTCGGCCCGCAGCGGCTGATGCTGCGCCCGCACGACAGCCACGACATGCGGCTGCTCTCCGCCTCGCTGACCCTCTCGCCGCCGGGAAAGCTGCGCTGGTTCCACGACGTCTTCGGCAACAGCATCGCCATGGCCGAGTTCGACGCGCCGACGCGGGAGCTGGTCATCCGCAGTGACCTCGTCGTCGAGCGCTTCGGCGACGAGCGGGCCCGCGATATCGCGGCCGAGATCACGCCCGAGGCGCGGAACTGGCCCTTCCTCTACTCGCCCGACGACCGCGCCGACCTCGGCACCATGATGATCGCGCAATATGCCGATCCCGGAGGCCGTGTCCTGCGCTGGGGACAGGGCTTCGTGGCCGCCTATCCGACGCCGACGTTGGGCCTGCTGCGCGACATCAACGCCAGCATCCAGGCCGGCTTCGCCTATCGCGCCCGCGAGGAGGCCGGCACCCAGACGCCCATCGAGACGCTGGATCGCGGCTCGGGCACCTGCCGCGACTTCGCCGTGCTGATGATCGAGACCTGCCGCGCCATGGGCCTGGGGGCGAGGCTCATCAGCGGCTATCTGCGCGTGCCGGAGGAGAGCGCGCTGCTCGGCGCCGGCTCCACCCATGCCTGGTGCGAGGTCTATCTCCCCGGCGCCGGCTGGATCGCCTTCGACCCGACCAACGGCCTCATGGGCAGCCGCGACCTGATCCGCGTGGCGACGGTGCGCGACATCCGCCAGGCCGCGCCCATCAGCGGCAGCTTCACCGGCCGGCCGGAGGATTTTCTGGGGATGGAGGTCTCGGTGGAGGTGCGGCGCATCGAGGCGGGCACGCTTCCGCCCTCGTAGGGCCTGGGCCTATCCTCCGGAAACGGAGGACGATTCCATGCACGATCCGCTCGACGCGGCCCACCTTCCCCCGGGCGTTCGCGCCCGCCTCCTGCGGCACGTGAACGGGCTCGACATGCACCTGCTCGAGGCCGGCGAGGCCGGGCGGCCGCTGTTGCTGCTGCTGCACGGCTTCCCCGAGCTCGCCTTCTCCTGGCGTCATGTCATGGTCCCGCTGGCCGAGGCCGGCTACCACGTCGTGGCACCCGACCAGCGCGGCTATGGCCGCACCACCGGCTGGACCGCCAGCTTCGACGGCGAGATCCAGAGCTTCGGACCGCTCAACTACGTCCGCGACGCGCTGGCCCTGGTGGCGGCCCTGGGCCACACGGAGGTCGCGAGCGTGATCGGCCACGACTTCGGCTCGCCCGTCGCGGGCAATTGCGCGATCTCGCGCCCCGACGTCTTCCGTTCCGTGGCCCTGATGAGCGCGCCCTATGGCGGCCCGCGCCCCTGGCCGAGGGGCGAGCAGCCGCAGCCCGAAGCCGCCGCGGGCCTGGCCTCGGGCGGGATGAACGAGGCGCTCGGCCGGCTCGATCCGCCGCGCAAGCACTACCAGTGGTATTATTCGACCCGCGAGGCCAACGAGAACATGTGGCACGCGCGGCAGGGCCTCGCGAACTTCATCCGCGCCTATTACCACCACAAGAGCGCCGACTGGGCGGCCAACACGCCCTTCCGCCTTTCGGCCTGGACCGCATCCGAGCTGGCGAGGATGCCGACCTACTACATCATGCCGGCCGGCCTCGGCATGGCGGAGACGGTGGCTGCCGAGATGCCCGGCGCGGCCGAGGTGGCCGCGAACGGCTGGCTGCCGGAGAAGGATCTCGCCGTCTATGCGATGGAATATGGCCGCACCGGGTTCCAGGGCGGGCTGCAATCCTACCGCTGCACGACGAGTGGGCTGGCCGCGGCCGAGATGCGGCTCTTCGCCGGCAGGCGCATCGAGGTGCCGTCCTGCTACATCGCCGGCGCCAGCGACTGGGGCGTGTACCAGAAGCCCGGCGATTTCGAGGCGATGCAGGCCACGGCCTGCGCGGATCTGCGCGGCGCCCATCTTGTGCCGGGGGCCGGCCACTGGGTGCAGCAGGAACAGCCGGAGGCGACCGTGGGGCTGCTGCTGGACTTCCTGCGCGGGCAGGGGGCGCCGCGGCGACGGGACGGGCGCTCGGACTGAGGGTCAGTCGCGCTCGATCGGCAGGGATTCGTCCCTGGCCCATTCGCTCATGGAGGCGTCGTAGACCGCCAGCTCGGAATGGCCGACCTGATGCAGGAGGAAGGCGTCCAGCGTCGCGGCGATGCCGCCGCCGCAATAGAGGATGATCCGCTTCGACCGGTCGGCGCCCACGGCAGCGAAGGCTCCGGCCACCTCCTCGGGCGGCCGGAAGGCGAAGGTCTCCGGATCCACCAGGGACCCAACCGGCACGTTGACGCTGCCGGGAATCCGGCCGGGCCGCCCATATCGCGGATTTTCGCCGCTATGCAGGTCCGGGGCGAGCGCGTTGATCGTGCAGCGTCCCGCGTCGCCGATGGCTGCCTTCACCTCCGCCTTGCCGACGAACAGCCCCGGGCGCGGCCGGGCGGCGAGGGCGGCCGGCGGGTAGTCCGCGCTGCCCGTCTCGGTCGGCCGCCCTTCGGCCTGCCATTTGTCGAAGCCGCCATCGAGCACCGCCGCCTCGTCGAAGCCGATGGCGCGCAGCATCCACCAGACGCGCGTGGCCCATTGCATGTTCTTGCGGGAATAGAGAACGACGCGCGTCCCGCTGCCGATGCCCTTCGCGGCGAGGCTCGCCGCCAGGGCCTCCGGCGCCGGCATGGTGAAGTTGAGCCCGCTCGACGGGTCGGAGAGCTCGGCCTGAAGGTCCAGGAAGGCCGAGCCCGGGATGCGCGCGGCCTCGTAGTCGCTGCGTCCGCTCTCCACGCGATAGGGCCGTCCGGTGCCCGTCTCGTAGAGCAGGTAGGTGGTGCAGTCGAAGAGGCGAAGCGACGGATCGCGAAGGTGCTCCTCGAGCCATTGCGTGCTGACGATGGCCTCGGGGTGGGCGTAGCGGGCGGTGGTCGACACGGACGAATCCTCCGGGAATGTTTCGCGGGAGCTTGGGCCGGTTCCGGCCGCTTGCAAGCTCGGGGTACGGCTTCGACCGCCTTCAGCTCCGGCCGACCAGCGCCGTCGGATCGAAGCGGCGCCCATCCTGCCAGCCGCTCTCCAGCGCATATCGCCAGGCCATCGGGCCGGGCCCGTCCCGCCCGATCATGACGGAACGCATCCGGTCGCTCCCTGGAGCGTTGCGGAGAATGCCGCGCCGCCTTTGTCCACCAGGAGGCAGCCGTCAAGAATTGGCGCGAATCCGCCCGGCGTGCTGCAACACCCGGGCAGTATGCTGTCGGCTCCGCCGCTTAGCGGGGATGGACGGCCAAGCGCCGCGGCTGAGGCGCCAGGAAGGGGACCGGCAGGTTGGAGCGCGAGATCGCAAACGTCATGAAGGCGAGCGGCCTCCGGAATTTCCGCTACGTGGCCTTTCCGCCGATCGTCTTCGATGCGGCGCAGCGCCCCGTCGAGGAGGCGCCGGCGATCCTGCCGGAGCCGGCGCCCGGCGAGCCCGAATGGGTGCTGGCCCCGGAGAACGAGCCGCCCGCCCCGCCGGCGCCGATGCCAGCCCTGCCGCCGCTCGCCCCGCATGCGGAGGTGCATGCGGCGCCGGTTCAGCCGGCGGCGCCCGTCATGGCCGCCGCCGCCCCACCGAACGCCCCGGCAAGCGCCCTGCCGCAGGCCGCGCCGGAGCCCATCCCGGACCCGCCGAGCTGGTCCCGGACGCCGCCTCCGGCCCGCCCTTCCGGCCTGCGGCTGCTCGCAGAGGCCGCCGCCGCGGCCGTGCCTCCGCCCCCGAAGCCGCCCGGGGCCCCGCGCCGCTTCGCCCTGCTCGACGAGATCTCCACCGAAATACGCCCGCGCCGTGCCCGCACCGGCCGCCGCGGGCCCGGGGACCTGCTGTGAGCGACGCATGCCGCTGATCGCCTTCGCCTCGCCCAAGGGGGGGGTCGGTAAAACCACCATCGCCGCCCATGTCGCCGCGATCCTGGCGCGGCGCGGCTACAAGGTGATCGCCCTCGACCTCGATCCGCAGAACGCGCTGCGGCTGCATCTCGGCGTCTCGATCCGCGAGGAGGGGCGCTTCCTGTCCAGCCTGCCGTCGCGCCCGCTCTGGCGGGACTGCGTGGTGGAGACCGAATCCGGCGTGCGGCTGCTGCCCTTCGGCCCGCAGGACCCGCTGGGCACGCTCGAGCTCGCCGTGGCCCTCACGCAGGAGCCCGCGCTCCTCGCCGACCCCGTGCGCGACATGCTGGCGACGCCCGACAACATCGTCATCGTGGACAGCCCTCCCGGGCCGAACGCCGCCCTGACCGCCGTCACCTCGATGCTCGACCTGCTGGTCCTCGTGCTGCTGGCCGATGGCGGCAGCGCGGCGATCATCCCGCAGATCGCCAGCAACCGCTTCCTCGGTCGCGGCACGCTGGCCAGCCGCTCGGCCGATCGCGCCGTGGTCGTACTCAACCAGGTGGACGACGCCGAGCCGCTCTCCGACGCCGTGGTCGAGATGGCGCAGGCGGCGCTCGGCAAGCGCCTGATCGGCGCCGTCTGCCGCGACCAGGCCCTCGCCGAGGCCCTGGCCGACAGGCGCATGCTGGTCGAGGGGGAGGAAGGGGCGGGCGAGGATTTCCAGCTCCTCGCCGACGCGATCGTGAAGCGCGTCAGGCTGCCGGGCGCCGATCCGCAGACCTATCAGGGCCTGTTCGAATGGAGGCAGCCTTGAGCGGCGCGCGCTTTTCCGAGTTCGTCCAGACCTTCCCCGGCCCGGTGCCGCGCGCCGCGAAGCTGAAGCGCCTCGGCGCCATGACGCTGGGATTGCTCGGCGCCTTCTTCTTCGTCACCACGCCCATGGCCGAGGAGGGGCAGGTCTGGCTGACCCTGGCGGGGATCGCGGCCTTCCTCGTCCTGAACCGCAGCGACTCCCGCAAAGCCGGGATGGTCCTCGTCGTGATGTCGGTGATGATCAGCTCGCGCTATCTCTTCTGGCGGGCGACGGAGACGCTGGAATTCGACTCCCTGCTGCAGACCGTGCTGGGCTCGGGGCTCTTCGGCGCCGAGCTCTTCGCCGGCATCCTGATGACGCTGTCCTATATCCAGACCTCCTACCCACTGGACCGCAAGCCGGTGCCGCTGCCGGCCGATCCCGAGACCTGGCCGACGGTGGACATCTACATCCCCAGCTACAACGAGAGCCTCGACCTCGTGCGGCCGACCGTGCTGGCGGCCATGAACATGGACTATCCGCGCGACAGGCTGAACGTCTGGATCCTCGACGACGGCCGCCGCCCCGAATTCCGCGACTTCGCCGAGGAGGCGGGCTGCGGCTACATCATCCGGCCGGACAACAAGGGCGCGAAGGCCGGCAACCTCAACCACGCGATGCGTCACACCGACGGCGAGTACATCGCGATCTTCGACTGCGACCACGCGCCGACGCGGGCCTTCCTGCAGCTGACCCTCGGCTGGCTGGAGCGCGACAAGCGCATCGCCATGGTGCAGACGCCGCACCATTTCTACTCGCCCGACCCCTTCGAGCGGAACCTGGCGCGCCAGCGCCTCGTGCCCAATGAAGGGCTGCTCTTCTACGGCGCCATCCAGCCCGGCTCGGACATGTGGAACGCCGCCTTCTTCTGCGGCTCCTGCGCGGTCATCCGCCGCGAGGCGCTGGAGGAGGTGGGCGGCGTGCCGCACGTCACCGTCACCGAGGACTGCCACTGCGCGCTGAAGATGCAGCAGAAGGGCTGGCACACGGCCTATCTCCGCATCCCGCTCGCGGCCGGGCTGGCCACCGAGCGCCTCGCGCTGCACATCGGCCAGCGGCTGCGCTGGGCGCGCGGCATGCTGCAGATCATGCGGACGGAGAACACGCTCTTCGCGCCGGGGCTGAAATGGGCGCAGCGCTTCTGCTACTTTATCGCGGGATTCGGCTTCCTCTTCGCCCTGCCGCGCGTGATCTTCCTCACCTCGCCGCTGGCCTTCCTTTTCCTCGGCGAAAGCGTGATCGCCGCGAGCCCGCTCGCCATCATCGCCTATGCGGGCAGCCACATGTTCCACGCCGTCGCCACGACCGCGCGGCTGAACGGCAAGCACCGCCACTCCTTCTGGTCGGAGATCTACGAAGCCTCGCTGGCGGTTCCCCTGCTGCCGGTGACGCTGCTGACGTTGTGGGACCCCTCCAAGGGCAAGTTCAACGTGACGGACAAGGGCGGCATCCTGGAGGCGGGCTATCTCGACTTCCGCGCCGTGCTGCCCAATCTGATCATGCTGGTGCTGCTGGGCGCGGGCTTCCTCATCGGGCTCTGGGGCAGCTTCACCAGCGAGTTCGGCACGATCGAGGGCAACGCCTATCTGCTGAACACCATCTGGGCCGGCATGTGCCTGATCCCGCTCTCCGCCAGCGTGGCCGTGGGCCGCGAGCGCGAGCAGTCCCGCGTGCGCGCCCGCGTCGAGGCCGACCTGCCGGCCAGCATCCGCCTGCCGGGCGGCGAGCTGCTGGCGGCGCACAGCGCCAACCTCTCGCTCTCCGGCGCGCGGCTTATCCTCGACCGCGCGCTCGGCGTCGCCGAGGGGGACCACGTCCAGGTCTGCTTCGAGACCGGCGGCGACACGGTTCAGCTCGAGGCCGAGGTGATCCGTTGGGATGGGCAGGAGGCCTATCTGCAATTCGTCATCGAGGACATCGCCGCCGAGGCCGCCGTGGTGCGCGCCTTCTTCGGCCGGCCTGACGCCTGGCTCTACTGGGACCATTGGCCCGAGGACAAACCGCTGCGCTCGCTTCTCAACGTCGTCCTCGCCACGGCCGATGCCGTGTTCCGCAAGTACCGCTTCGGCATTCTGCGGGCCGCCAAGCCCGTCGGCCCCGCCAAGCCGCAGGCGCCGCGCGTGTCCGACGTGGTCGCGCCGCGCCGGCCGGTCACCCGCGGGCGGCCGGTAGTGGAGACCGTGGCGGCCCTGTTGCTCGCGGCCGGCCTCGCCTTCGCCGCGCCGGCGGCCGCCCAGGGGCCGGCACAGCCGGCGGACCCGGCCCTGCCGACGGCGGCGGCGCTCGCCCCGGTCCCGGCCGCGTCCGATCCGGCGGCGCCCGACGCGCTACCGCCCGGGGCGCGGATCGTCACGCGGACGCTGCGCGAGCTCGGGCTCTCCGGCCCGATGCAGTTGCGCGGCATCTCCGACCTTCAGGGCGTGCTCTTCGGCCTGCGCGGCGACGAGGTGGTGACGCAGGCGCGCATGACGGTGGGAGGCGCGGCCTCGCCGCAGCTCATCCCGAACCTCAGCCAGATCGCCATCACGCTGAACGAGCAGGCCGTCGGCACCATTCCGATGGATTCCGCGCGCCAGACCTTCGGCCCGATGGAGTTCCCGCTTGACCCGCTCTTCTTCGCCGAGGTGAACCGGCTGAACTTCCGCTTCGCCGGCCGCTACACGACCGAGTGCAACGACCCGCTCTCCGGCCTGCTCTGGGCGACCATCTCCGACCTCTCCGCCGTGGAGATGCGCATCGAGCGCCTGCCGCCGCAGCGCGAGCTGGCGCGGCTGCCGGAGCCGCTCTTCGACCGGCGCATCCTCCAGGGCATCGTGACCCTGCCGATGATCCTGCCGGAGACGCTTGGGCCGGCCGGCCTGCGCGCGGCGGCCATCGCGGCCTCCTGGTTCGCCGTGCAGGCCGACTATCGCGGCGCGACCTTCCCGGTGTCCCGCGTGGCGCCCGAGCGGGGTGACGGCATCGTGGTGGCGGTGGGCGTGGATTCCGTGCCGGGCGTGTCCCTGCCGCGGATGGACGGGCCGACGCTGGCGCTGATCGCCAATCCGACCGACGCCTTCGGCACGCTGCTCGTCATCGGCGGCCGCAGCGAGGCCGAGGCGGTGGCCGCCGCGCAGTCGCTGGTCGCGGCCCGCGCGGCGCTCTCGGGCGAGGTGGCGCGCGTGGTGGCGCCCTCCATCCCCGGCCGCCAGCCCTATGACGCGCCGCGCTGGATCCGCACGGACCGGGCGGTGGAGCTGGGCAGCCTCGTCTCCGCGCAGGACCTCCAGTCGCAGGGCTATGCACCTGGCCCCGTCCGCGTCCCGCTGCGCACCGCGCCCGACATCCTGACCTGGCGCAACCGCGGCTTCCCGCTGACGCTCGCCTATCGCGCGCCGCCCGGCCCCGTGGTGGACGTCGCGACCTCGCGGCTGGATGCGGCGGTCTCGGGCGTCTACCTGCGCTCCTTCCGGCTGGCCGATCCCCCGCTGGTCCCGGCGCTGAGCGCGGCCTGGGACTGGGTCTCCGACCAGACGGGCGTCGGCACGGGCACCGAGATCCGCAGCGGCCGGGTGAGCATCCCGCCCTATCTCATCCTCGGCCGCGACGAGCTGCAGCTGCGCTTCGACATGCGGCCCATGGCGCGCGGCGACTGCGTGGCGGTGCCGGCCGACGTGCGGGCCGCGATCGAGCCCACCAGCACGGTGGACCTGCGGCGCGCGTATCGCCATGCGCGCCTGCCCAATCTCGGCTTCTTCGCCTCCTCGGGCTTCCCGTTCACGCGGATGGCCGACCTCTCCAACACGGCCGTGGTGGTGCCGGAGCGCGCCAATCCGGTGGAGCTGACCGCCTTCCTCGACCTCGTCGGCCAGCTGGCCGCGACCGTCGGCCTGGCCTCGACCGGCGTGCAGGTGGTGACGCCGGGCGGGCTGCAATCCGTCGCCGCGCGCGACCTGCTCGTCATCGGCACGATCGGGCGCAATCCGGCGCTCAACACGCTGCTGCGCGACACGCCGGTGCGAATCGAGGGCGACCGGCTCACCCTGGCCCTGCCGGATGCGCTGCAGGACGCGCGGGCGCTCTTCCTCGACGCGCCGAACGGCGCCGAGCGCGGCCGGGCCAGCGCCGCCGTCAACGAGAGCGGCGGGGAGGGGCTCGCCATGCTGCTGGGGGCCGAGAGCCCGCTGCAATCCGGCCGCTCCGTGGTGGCGCTGACCGGGGTGACGCCGGTCGCGATCGGCGGGCTCGTCGCCGCGCTGCGCGATCCGGTCCTCGCGCCGCGGATCCAGGGCGATGTCGCGCTGTTCTCGGGCGGCGTCATGCAGAGCTTCCGCACCCAGGCGCCCTATTCGGTCGGCCGGCTGCCCTGGTGGCTCTGGCCGCAGGTCTGGCTGGCCGAGCGGCCGGAGCGGGTCATGCTGCTGCTGCTGGCCTCCGCCGCGCTCATCGGCATTCCTTTCTTCTGGATGCTGCGCCGCCGCTCGCTTTCGCGGTTGCGAGGACGCACGCCTTCGTGAGATTCTTCCCGACGGGGGATTTTGTATGCGCGCCGTGCCTATGGCCCTGCTGCTCGGGGGAGCCGCACTGGGTTCCGCCGCCGCCCAGACGCAGACCGTCGCCGCCGATCCGGCCGCGACGGCTCAGGCGCCGGCGCGCGCCGTGGATGTCCTGATCCGGCAGGCCGAGCGCTGGCTGGCGCAGGACCGCCCGGATCTCGCCGCCGCCTCCATCGAGCGCGCGCTGGCCGCCGAGCCGCGCAACACCGCCGCGCTTGCGGTGGCCGCCCGCGTCGAGGCCGCCCGCAACAACCGCAGCGGCGCCGCCGCGATCGCCACGCGGCTGCGCGAGGCGGGCGCCACCGAGGAGCAGCGCGCGGTCGCTGAGAACGCGCTGCGCGGCGCCGCCATCGACCGCGCCGCGATCGAGGAGGCGCGCCGCCTCGCCCGCGAGGGCCAGGCCGAGGCGGCCGCCGCGCGCTACCGCCAGATCTTCGGCGCCCAGGGGCCGACTCCGGCCTTCGCGCAGGAATACTATTTGGCGCTGGCCGCCACCCAGGCCGGGGCCGAGGCCGGGCGCGCCGGCCTGGCGCGCCTCGCCCAGAGCCCGACGGCCACCCCCCGGGCGCGCTTCGCCTTCGCCCAGAACCAGACCTTCCAGCCCGCCACCCGGGCCGACGGCATCGCGCGGCTGCAGGCGCTAGCGGGCGATCCGGAGGTCGGTGCCGAGGCCCGCCGCGCCTGGCGCCAGGCGCTGATCTGGGGCGCCGCCGACCCGGCCAACGTCCCGCAGATCCAGGCCTATCTCCAGCGCGTGGGCGACGATCCGGAGCTGCGCCGCGCCATGGAGACGGCGCGCACCGCCGCCGTGGCCGCGCCGCCTGACCCTGGCGCGCGGCTCCGGCAGGAGGGCTTCGCCGCGCTCGAGACCGGCGGCGCGGCCGGTCTGCGTGAAAGCACCAGTCGCTTCGAGGCCGCCCTCGCCGCCAATCCGCGCGACGCTGACGCGCTCGGCGGCCTGGGCATCGTGCGCCTGCGCGAGGGCCGCGCCGCCGAGGCCCGGCAGCTCCTGGAGCGCGCCGTCGCCGCCGATCCCGCGCGCGCGCAGCAATGGCAGGGCGCGCTGGACGGCGCGAGCTACGGGCTGGAGCTCGCCGAGGCCCGCGCCGCGCTCCGCCGCAACGACATCGAGGGCGCCGACGCCGTCGCCCGCAGCGCCGCCCGCCGGCAGGTGGAGGACCGCACCGATGTCGAGGTGCTGCTCGGCCAGATCGCGCTGCGCCGGGGCGACGCCCCCGCCGCCGAGCAGCGCTTCCGCACCGCGCTCTCGCGCCGCCCTGGCTTCGCGCCGGCGCGCGACGGGCTGAACCAGGCGCTGCGGAGCCAGGGTCGCATTGCGGAGCTTCCTGCGGTGCAGCGTCCGCCGCGCATCGCCGGTGAGGCTGCGGAGTCGATCGGCGCCGGCGGTCAGCTCCGCTCCGAGGCGAACCGCTCGATGGATCCGGTGGTCGCCGAGGCGCTGCTGCGCCAGGCGCTCACCCAACAGCCCAACGACCCCTGGACGCGGCTCGACCTCGCCCGCGCCCTGCGCCGGCAGGGACGCGCCGCCGAGGGCCGCTCGGTCATGGAGGAGCAGGTTGCCCGCGATCCGCGCGCGGACAGCCTCTTCGCCGCCGCGCTCTTCGCCGACGAGGACAACCGGCTGGCCGATGCCGAATCCTATCTGAACCGAATCCCCCCGACATCACGCAGCCGCGACATGTCGCAGCTCCAGGCCCGCATCCGCACCCAGCGCGACGTGAGCCGCGCGGCCGCGATGATGGCCAGCAACCGCGCCGAGGCGCGCACGCAGCTGCTGACCATCGCCGCCCGGCCCGACCCTTCGGGCGCCACGGCCGCCGCCGTCATCCGCGCCTTCGGCGACGCGAACGAGCGCTTCGGCGCGGCCGAGGCCGCGCGCGTCGGCGAGGCCGCGAATCGCGGCGGCGCGCCGGTCCGCATCGCCATCGCCGGGGCGCTGCTCGGCGCCGGGCTCGAGGCCGAGGCGCTGGCGCTGGCCGACCAGGCGGATGCAGGCACGCTCACGCCCGAGCAGCGGCGCGATGTCGCCTCGCTGCGCGCGGGCATCGCCGTCCGCGCCTCGGACCGGCTCAACGACGAGGGCCGGCAGGCCCAGGCCTTCGAGCGGCTGCGCCCGGCCCTGGAGCGCGACCCGGGCAATGTCGACGCCAACCTCGCTTTGGCCCGCCTCTACCAGGGCGCGCGCGAGCCCGCCGAGGCGCTGCGCATCGCCGAGGGCGTGCTGGCCCGCAGCCCGCGCAACTTCGACGCGCGGCAGGGCGCGGTCAGCGCCGCCCTCGCGCTGCGCCAGCGCAGCAAGGCCGAGCAACTCCTGGCCGAGGGGCGCGAGTTCTTCCCGAACGACAGCCGCATCGCGCTGATGGAGGCGCGCATCGCCCGGGCCTTCGACCAGGACGACCGCGCCCGCCGCGCGCTGGAGACCGCCCAGGCGCAGCGTCAGGCCGAGATCGGCCGCGTCGCGGCGCTGCCCTCCGGCGTGACCACCACCACGCCGGGCGGTCTGCAGAACCCCTTCGTCCGGCCGGGGGCCGCCGTGCCGCTGCCCACCGTCGACGGGCGCATGGCCGTGGTCCAGCCGACGGACCGCATCGCCCGCGAGATCTCGCAGGAGCTGGCCTCGCTGGAGGCGGTCAATGCCGGCCGCGCCACGCTCACCGCCGGCCTGCGCCAGCGCTCGGGCACGCGCGGGCTGGACCGATTGCAGGAGATCTCCGGCACGGCCGAGGCCGAGGTCACGCCACCGGGCATCGGCGGCCGGCTGACCGCGACGGTGACGGGCTATTCGCTGGATTCCTCCAGCATCGCGACCGACCGCAACACCCTGCAGCGCTACGGCACCAATGCAGCGAGCGGCACGAGCGCCACGCCGCGCACCACCGCGGCGGGCGTGGGCCTCGGCGCCACCTACCGCCGCGGCGACGTCTTCCGCGCCGACATCGGCTCCTCGCCGCTCGGCTTCCCGACCACGACCATCCTGGGCGGGCTGGAGGTGGCGCCGCAGATCGGCGGCGTCCGGCTGCGGCTGACCGGCGAAAGGCGCTCCGTGACGGACAGCGTGCTGTCCTGGGCGGGGCTGCGCGACAGCGTGTCGGGCCGCAGCTGGGGCGCGGTGGTGCGCTCGGGCGGGCGCGCGCAGGTCGAGATTCCGGTCGGGCCGGGCTATGCCTATGTCGGCGGCGGATATTCGACCTTCGTCGGCCAGAACGTGGCCGACAACAACCGCGTGGAGGCCGGCGCCGGCTTCGCCTATCCGGTGATCGGCTCGATCACCGAGGGCCTGACCATCGGGACGGACCTCGTCTATTTCGGCTACGACCAGAACCAGCGCGCCTTCACCCTCGGCAACGGTGGCTATTTCAGCCCCCAGACCTTCACCTCGGTGAACGTGCCGGTGGATTATCGGGGGCGCTCGGGCGACTTCAGCTACCGGATGGGCGGCACGGTGGGCTACGCGGTGTTCCGCGAGTCGGCGGCGCCCCTCTACCCGAACGATCCGGGGCTGCAGCAGCAGGTGGTGGCCCGATCGCAGACCGATCCGACCGTGCTGACGAGCACGCCGGGGCAAAGCCGCCAGACCTTCGTGGGCAGCCTGCGTGGCGATGTCGACTACGCGGTCACGCCGCGGATCAACCTGGGCGCCATGTTCCGCTACGACAAATCGGCGGATTACGACGAGACGCGGGTTCTGCTGCGGCTGAACGGGCGATTCTGAACCTGACAATCGTTCGAGTGGGGATCTAAATATTTCCTCGGAATAGTATGTAATTGTGAGAGTAATTTATTTGCATGACACGCCTGAGTTGTATGGCGTTCGGCAAATGCCAGCGGTTAAGTGGCGCGCATGCGCGTCACTTGCGTGCTCGGCACGCGCCCCGAAGCGATCAAGCTGGCCCCCGTCATCCTGGCGCTGCGCGCAAGGGGCATGACCTGCGATGTGGTCTCGACCGGCCAGCATCGCGACCTCCTGCGCCAGGCGCTCGGCGGCTTCGGGTTGAAGCCGGACCATGACCTCGCGCTCATGCGGCCGGACCAAACGCTCACCCACCTGACGGCGGGCGCCCTGGAGCGGCTCGCGCCGCTCCTGCCCAGCCTCCGCCCCGACTGGCTGCTGGTGCAGGGCGACACGACCACGGCCTTTGCCGGCGCGCTGGCCGGGTTCTACGCCGGCGTGCGCGTCGGCCATGTGGAGGCCGGGCTGCGCAGCTGGAACCCGCTGGCGCCCTGGCCGGAGGAGGTGAACCGCAGCCTCGTCGCCCGCCTCGCCACGCGGCATTTCGCGCCTACGCCGCTGGCAGCGAAGAACCTGCGGAACGAGGGCATCGCGCCGCGGGCGATCGCCGTCACGGGCAATACGGGCATCGACGCGCTGCTGGTGGTGGCGGCGCGCGTGGAACGCGATCCGGCGCTGGCCGCGCGCTTCGGCTTCCTCGATCCGGCGCGGAAGCTGATCCTCGTCACCGGCCATCGCCGCGAGAATTTTTCGGGCGGGCTCGGCCGGATCGCCCGGGCGGTCGCGGTCCTGGCCGCGCGGCCGGAGGTCGAGGTCGTCTTCGCCCTGCACCTCAACCCGCGCGCCGAGGGGCCGGCGCGGGCCGCGCTGGGACACCTGCCGAACGTGCACCTGCTGCCGCCGCAGGATCATGCGGGCTTCGTCTGGCTGATGCGACGGGCGCATCTGGTGGTGACCGACAGCGGCGGCGTGCAGGAGGAGGCGCCGAGCCTCGGGCGGCCGGTCCTCGTTACCCGCAACGAGAGCGACCGTCCGGAGGCGATCACGGCCGGCACGGCGCGGCTCGTGGGCACCGACGGCGCGACGCTGCTCCGCGAGGCCGGCCGTCTCCTGGACGACGAGGGCGCCTGGCGCGCCATGGCGCGGGCGGAGAATCCCTATGGTGATGGGCGGGCCGCGCCACGCATCGTGGAGGCGCTGCTGGCCGAGGGCGGGCGGGAGCCGGCGATCACCTTGCCGCTGGCGGTCCGGACACCGGCGCCGAGAACGGCCGCACGGTCGGTGCCGGTGCAGCCCATGCTGCGGGAACTGTCGATCCGCGTGCCGGAGTCTTAAGCGGCCCTTTCCAACTCACCGGCCGCAAAGCGGCCGGCGCCGCCACTCCACTTCCCGGCCCGGTGCCGCCGGTCGTGCGGCGAAGCCAAGCGCGCGGGGCGCGCGCCCGGTGTCTGAGGGCACATCAAACCGTGAACTGCTCCGAGATGATGCGCTCGGACAGGTTCCGGTCCGGATCGAACAGCATGGTCATCGTAATGCTGCGGTCCTCGCGCACCTCCACGCGGCGAACGTCGCGCACCTCGGTGTAGTCCGCCGTGGCCGAGACGGGGCGCTTCTCCGCCTCCAGCACCTCGAAGACCACCCGCGCCGTCGAGGGCAGCAGCGCTCCGCGCCAGCGCCGCGGCCGGAAGGCCGAGATCGGCGTCAGCGGCAGCAGGTTTGCGTCGAGCGGCACGATCGGGCCATGCGCCGAAAGGTTGTAGGCCGTGCTGCCCGCGGGGGTCGCGACGATGATGCCGTCGCAGATGAGCTCCGGCAGGCGCTCCTTGCCGTCGACGAGGATGCGCAGCTTGGCCGTCTGGCGGGTCTGCCGCAACAGCGAGACCTCGTTGACGGCGAGGCTGGCGTGGGTCTTCCCGTCCATCGAATGAGCGCGCATGCGCAGCGGGTGCAGCTGCGCGGCCTGGGCGGCGGCGAGGCGGGCGGGCAGATCCTCCTCGCGGTACTCGTTCATCAGGAAGCCGACGCTGCCGCGATTCATGCCGTAGATCTGCGCATTGCGGCCGAGGAAGCGGTGCTGCGTCTCCAGCATCATGCCGTCGCCGCCGAGGGCCACGATGAAATGGGCCTCGCCGGGCTGCGCCTCGCCATACATGGCGACGAGCCGGTCGCGGGCCGTCTGCGCGACCTCGGTGGCCGCGGCCAGGAAGGCGATGCGGGGCGCGTCGCTCAAGCGAGCCGGCGGTGCTCGAGCACCGGCATGTCGCGGCGGACGCGCGCGGTGACGGCGGGGTCGATGCGGGCGGTGCACCAGCCGGTGCCGTCGCTCGCCTTGGCGACGACATGCCCCCAGGGATCGGCGATGAGCGAATGGCCATAGACCTGCCGCATCGCGCCGCGCTCCTCGTAGGCGCCGTGCGAGGCGGCGGCGGCGATCCAGCATTGCGTCTCGATGGCGCGGGCGCGCAGCAGGACCTCCCAATGGTCCTTGCCGGTCATCAGGGTGAAGTTGGACGGCACGAAGATGACATCGGCGCCCGCGCGGCGCAGGGCCAGGTACTGTTCGGGGAAGCGCATGTCGTAGCAGATGGTGCAGCCCAGGGTGACGTCGCCGGCGCGGAAGGTGACGATCTCGCTGCCGCCGCCATAGAGGGCGCTTTCGCGGTAGCCGGTGCCGTCCGGGCCGGTGATGTCGAAGAGGTGGATCTTGCGGTACCGCGCGATCTCGGCGCCCATCGGGTCGAAGACGACGGTGGTGTTGAAGAACTTTTCCGGCCCCTGCTCGATGATGGAACCGCCGTGAACGTGGATGCGTGCCTTGCGCGCGATGTCGCGCAGCATCTCGTAGGCCGGGCCGCCCGGCTCATTCGAACCCACCGGCGGCAGCACCTCCGCCGCATTGGCCCGCGCCTCGCGGCCGCCGCCGAGATTGGTCCAGGTCTCGGGCAGGGTGACGAGATGCGGCCGATCGGCGTCCAGCGCGGCCTCGATCAGGCGGCGCGCCTGGTCGAGATTGGCTGGCTTGTCGCTGCCCTGGTTCATCTGGATGGCGGAGATGCGCATGGACGCCATCAAGCCACAGAACCCGGTTCGCACAAAGCGGCGCCTCAGGCATGGCGGCAGCCCCACGGCATGGCCATGGTGCCGGGCACGCCGAGGGCCACGCGCGCCAGGTGCAGATAGCCCGCTTCTCGACGAGCGCGCGGCTCGCGGCCCGGCAGGAAGGCGAGCATCGCGATAAGGATCGCAGCGAAGCCGCGCTTGCAGGAGGGCTTCCCTTGGATGGGCCGCGCGCGATCCTCGAGCAGGCGTCGCGCGGGCTGTTCGCGATGGTGACGTAGAGGGCGGCGCGGCGAAGAGGGAGGCTGCGATCAGCCCAGGCAGCATCTACCGCTTGGGCCAGGAAATCTTCGGCTCGGCTCGCCCGCCCGGATAGATCGCCGGATGCGGCTCGGACGGCGGGGAGGGGTCGGACCGCGCGGGGGGCGTGGGCAGGTCGATCCCGGCATCGCCGCGCCAGTCGGGCCGCCGCGCCTCGGGCATGCGGGCCGCGAAGACGCGCAACTCGGCGCGGATCTCGTCCAGCTGCGCCTCGATATTGTCCAGCCGGCCCTTCACCCCGAAGACCGAGAAGGGCATCACCACGAGGCAGAACGCCAGCAGCAGCAGCACCAGCAGCGCCACGAGGCCGGTCCATTCCGGCAGGCCGGGCAAGGTGAGGCGGGTCGCGAGATCCTGCAGCATCAGCCCCCCGTCACGCTCATGTGACGAGCGACCGCGGGGGCCTTGTGGCGGCGGTCGATGATGAAGTCGTGGCCCTTGGGCTTGCGCGTGATGGCCTCCAGGATGGCGGTCTTCAGCCCGTCCTCGCCGAGCGCCTCGTCGCGGAGCGGGACGCGGAGATCGGCGTCGTCGTCCTGGCCGAGGCACATGTAGAGCTTGCCGGTGCAGGTGATCCGCACCCGGTTGCAGCTCTCGCAGAAGTTGTGGGTCATCGGCGTGATGAAGCCGAGGCGCGTGCCTGTCTCGACGACGTCGTAGTAGCGGGCGGGGCCGCCGGTCACGTAGTCGGTGGAGTTCAGCGTCCAGCGCTCCTTCAGCTTGGCGCGGACGAGGCTGAGCGGCAGGAACTGCTCCGTGCGGTCCTCGCCGGTCTCGCCGAGTGGCATGGTCTCGATGAGGCAGAGGTCGAAGCCGTGCTCGCCGCACCAGGCGAGCATGCGGTCGAACTCGCCCTCGTTCACGCCGCGCAGCGCGACGGCGTTGATCTTCACATGCAGCCCGGCGGATTTGGCGGCGAAGATGCCCGATAGCACCTTGTCGAGATCGCCCCAGCGTGTCGCTGCGCGAAAGGTGCCGGGGTCCAGCGTGTCGACCGAGACGTTGACGCGGCGGATTCCGGCGGCGGCGAGATCGTCCGCATGCCGGGCGAGTTGTGTGCCGTTGGTGGTCAGCGTCAGTTCATCGAGGCCATGGCCCAGCCGCGCGCCGAGGCTGCGGACGAGCGAAATGACGTTCCGGCGCACCAGCGGCTCGCCGCCCGTGAGGCGGATCTTGCGCACGCCAAGGTCGATGAAGGCGCCGCAGAGGCGATCCAGCTCCTCCAGGCTCAGCACCTCGGCCTTCGGCAGGAACGTCATGTCCTCGGCCATGCAGTAGACGCAGCGAAGGTCGCACCGATCCGTGACGGAGACGCGGAGATAGGAGATGTCGCGACCGAACGGATCGATCATGGAAGCTGGAGCCCCGGAATCTCGTGACATCGTCATTTGGGGCGGGCGGGGCCGCGGTTGCAACCCCCGCCGAGGTTTACGCCGCGGCCATGCGCTGGTCCGGCGACCGCGTCATCCAGTTCAGCGTGCTGGCGAAGATGCCCACCACGATCATCACCGGCCAGAAGGCATTGTAATTGCCCACCGTCTCCATCAGCAGCGCGCCCGATCCGGCACCCAGGAAGCCGCCGATCTGGTGGCTGAAGAAGCAGACGCCGTAGAGCGCGCCCAGATTGGCCACGCCGAAGCGCCGCGCGATGGCGGCCGAGGTCAGCGGCACCGTGCCCAGCCAGACGAAGCCCATCACGGCGGCGAAGACGATCGTCCCCCATTCGGTGGGCGTGGTATAGGCGAAGATGGCGATGGCGATGGTGCGCACCAGGTAGATCCAGCCCAGCCCGTTCTCCGGCCGGATGCGCGAGGAGAGCCAGCCGCAGAGCCAGGAGCCGGGGATGTTGAACAGCCCCACCATCATGAGCGCCGTCATGCCGATGCTGGCCGGCAGGCCGCAGAGGGCGATGTGCGAGGGCAGGTGCGTCGTGAGGAAGGCCAACTGGAAGCCGCAGGCGAAAAAGCCGCCGGTGAGCAGGGCGAAGTCGCGGTCGGCCAGGGCGTTGCGGGCGAGGCCGGGCAGGCCGCGCAGGCCGGCGGCGGGCGGGCCGATCCGTGGTGTCGGCTTCCACTCGATGTTCCGGGCGATCGGGATGATGAGAAGGGCCGAGAGCGCGAGCATGGCCATGGCGCCCGTGGCGCCGATCCAGCCGATCGCGTGGAACACCAGCGGCACCATGGCCGCCTGGCCGAGGCTGCCGCCCGCGCTCGCGATGCCGATATACTCGCCGCGCTTGGCCGCCGGCGCCATCCGGCCAATGGCGGCGAGGGCGAGGCCCGTGCCCGCGCTGGCGACGCCCAGGCCGGAGAACAGCCCGATGCCCAGGAGCACGGTCGCATTGGAGGGAAAGAGGGCCGGCAGGCCGCAGCCGATCACATAGAAGACGGCGCCGGCCGCCATCACGCGGCCGGAACCGTATTTGTCGGCCATCGCGCCGCTGAAGGGCTGGGCCAGCCCCCAGACGAGGTTGTGCAGCGCCACTGCAAGGCCGAAGGCCCAGGGCGCAACGCCATTCTCGGAGGCGAGTGGAAGAAGCAGCAGGCCGAAGGTCTGGCGGATGCCCATGCCGAGGCTCGATGTCGCCGAGGCCGCGATCAGCGCGATCAGCAGCACGGTCTTGGCGGAACGAGCGGAGGCTTCGGCGCTTTGCATCCCCGAAGCAGACCGGAGGCCTCCTTGCTGCACAAGCGAATGGAACGCCGGGGCCGTCATGCGTCTGCTGCAACGCAGTCCGTCAGCCCAGCCCTGCGGAGGAGCAAGCCGGGCCGCAGGGGTCGAAGCGCGGGTGCGCGCCCCGGCCGCCGGAGATCAGGCCGCGCGCCGGACCTCGGCGCGGTCGTTGGCCGGCCTCGGGACCGAAGCATGGGCGGCCGCCGGGATGCCGCTGCGGAAGAGGCCGATATCAGCCAGTTCCCGGTCGGTGAGGCCGCTCAGCTGCTCGATCGTCTCGCGGCGGGCGCGCATGGCGGCCAGGGCGTCGCGCAGGCCGCGGAAAAAGCCACTGAGGCGGGCGGCGAGGGCCGCGTCGCGGGCGCGGCGCGCCTCGTCGATGATCCGGGCGATCTCGTCGGCCTTGTCGTTGCGCGGGGCTAAGGGCATCAGCAGCGCGGCTTCGGCTGAGATGATGCGGGCGTTCATGATAGCGGTTCCGTCTTGGCGGGCAGCCACCTGCCCTGCGACGGGGTATGTAGGACGTGAAACTGTGGAAAACTTGCGCGAAGCCTGGATTTCAGATGCGCTCTGCAAGCATGACAAATTGTGAAATGCTGCATTTTTGACGGATCGAGGATCATGCCGCCAGACCATTCCGCCCGCCTTACCGCCCTTCGCTCCATCCTAGCCGCGGCGGGGGTGGATGGCTTTCTGGTGCCACGCTCGGACGAGCATCTCGGCGAATACGTGCCGCCCTCGGGCGAGCGCCTCGCATGGCTCACCGGGTTCACGGGCAGCGCCGGCATGGCTGCGATCCTGGCGGACCAGGCGGCGATCTTCACCGACGGGCGCTACACCACCCAGGTCCAGGCCGAGACCGACGGCGGCCTCTTCGAACGCCGCCACGTCACCGAGGATCCCCCGGAAGGCTGGCTGCGCGCCCAGGCCCAGGGCCGCCGCATCGGCTACGATCCCTGGCTGCACAGCGAGGTCGCGCTGAAGCGGTTCACCGGCGTGCAGCTCGTGCCGCTCAGCCCCAATCCGATCGACGCCATCTGGCGCGACCGCCCCGCGCCGCCCGTGGCTGCCGTGGTGCCGCACCCGCTCGAACACGCCGGCGCCACCGCCGAGGCGAAGCGCGAGGCCGCCGCCGCCGAACTGCGCAGATCGGGCGAGGCGGCGGCGGTCCTGGCGGATGCGCATTCCGTCGCCTGGCTGCTGAACATCCGTGGCGCCGACCTCGCCCATACGCCAATGGCGCTGGCCACGGCGCTGCTGCGCGCCGACGGCTCGGTCCGCATGTTCCTGAATGCGCCGGAGCGCGTCTCCGCCGAGACCCGCGCCTGGCTCGGCAACCGGGTGGCGGTCGAGCCTCGCTCGCAAATTCCGGCCGCGCTGCAGGAGCTTTCCCGCCAGACCGTGCGGATCGACCCCGACCTCACCCCCGCCTGGTTCGCCGCCACCCTGCGCGCGGCCGGCGCGACCGTGACCGCGGGCGAGGACCCCTGCCGCCTGCCCCGGGCCACGAAGAACCCGACCGAGCAGCAGGGCGCCCGCAATGCCCATGCGCGCGATGCCGTGGCCGTGGCGCGCTTCCTCGCCTGGTTCGCGGCCGAGGCGCCGATGGGCGGGCTGACCGAGATGTCGGCCGCCGAGCGGCTCCTCGCCTTCCGGCGCGAGGTGCCGGGCTTCACGGGGGAAAGCTTTCCCGCGATCTCCGGCGCCGGCGAGAACGGCGCCATCGTCCACTACCGCGTCACCGAGGCCACCGACCGGCCCATCGCCGCCGACGAGTGCTACCTCATCGACAGCGGCGGCCAGTTCCCCGACGGCACCACGGACATCACCCGCACCCTCTGGAGCGGCCCGGGCCCGGCGCCGGCCGGGCTGCGGGCGCGCTACACGGCGGTGCTGCGCGGCCATGTCGCGCTCGGCACGCTGCGCTTTCCCGAGGGGGTGGCGGGGCCGCACCTGGACGCCGTCGCGCGACGGCCGCTCTGGGAGGCCGGGCTGGACTACGATCACGGCACCGGCCACGGCGTGGGAAGCTTCCTCTCGGTGCATGAGGGGCCGGTGGCTTTAAGCCGGGCGGCGAAGGTGGTGCCGATCCGGGCGGGCATGATCCTGTCGGACGAGCCCGGCTACTACCTGCCGGGCCAGTACGGCATCCGCATCGAGAACCTTCTGCTGGCCCGCCCCGCCGAGCCGCAGCCCGACCAGGTCCGTCCCTTCCTGGAATTCGAGACGCTGACGCTGGCGCCCTATGCCCGGGCTCTGATCGAGCCGGCGCTGCTGACGCCCGCCGAACTGCGCTGGATCGACGCCTATCAGGCGCGGGTGCTGGAGGAGGTCGGGCCGCATCTGGACGAGGCGGCCCGGGCGTGGCTCGCGGCGGAATGCGCGCCGCTGGAGGCGTGATCAGCCGCCCCTGACGGTCAGCTTGACGTCCACATTGCCGCGCGTGGCGTGGCTATAGGGGCAGATCTTCTCATGCGCTTCCTTCGCCAGCGCCTCGAGCTCGGCCTGCGGGAGGGAAGGGTCCTCGACGGTCAGTTCCACGGCGAGGCCGAAGCCGCCGGCCTCACGCGGGCCGATCGAGACCGCCGTCGAGACCTTGGCCTTGGAGGCGTCCTTCTTGTGCTGCTTGCCCACGAAGTCGATCGCGCCGCCGAAGCAGGCGGAGTAGCCCGCCGCGAAGAGGTGCTCGGGCGTGGCCGTGCCTTCCTTGCCGGGGCCGCCCATCGCCTTGGGCACCGAGAGGTCCACCGAGACCAGCCCGTCATCGGACTGGGTGTGGCCGTTGCGGCCGCCGGTCGCGAAGGCATGGGCGGTGTAGAGCGGGTTGATCTTATCCACCATGGGTCGGTCTCCTTGCCGTGCTAGCCCTGAGGGCCGATCGGACATGGGGACGAGTCGGGCGGCGCCCAGGGGCCCGTCGCGCCCGATCAGCGCGGGGCGGCCGTGCCGTAGGGGACCGTCGCGACGGCGTTGTGGGGCGAGCCGTCGACGAGCCGCGTGCTCCAGGCGAGGTAGACCAGCACCTGCGCCTGCTCGTCCACGAAGCGCTGCACGCGCGTTTCCTTGAAGAAGAGGCTGCTGGAAGCCTCCCAGATCTGCTCGCCCCGCTCGCCGCGACGGGCGCCCTCGGGGATGGCGATCGGGCCCGTCGCCGTGCAGGAGAGCGAGAAGCGCGAGGGATCCTCCGCCACGCCCACCATGCCGGCCAGCCCGCCCGTCCGCGCCTGGCTGACATAGCAGGCGACATTGGGAATCTCGGGGTCGGTGAAGCGTTCGACCACCACCTGGTGGCTGCGCGTCAGGCCGAGATTGGTGATGGCCGTGTTCACCCGGCCGACGCGGGTGGTGTCGTCGGCCGCGGCGGGGGCGGCGACGAGGAGGAGGGCGGCGAGGACAAGTTGGCGCTTCATGCAGGGATCAGCGCCGCGCGCCGCCTTCAGGTTGCAGGGAAGCCCGCCAACTCGCGGAATTCCGCCTCGGTGAGCACGCGGACGCCGAGTTCGGCGGCCTTCGCGGCCTTGGAGCCGGCATCGGCGCCGACCACGACGAAGTCGGTTTTCTTCGAGACGCTCTTCGTCACCTTGGCCCCCAGCGCCTCGGCCCTGGCCTCGGCCTCGGCGCGGGAGAGGGTCTCCAGCGTGCCCGTGAAGACCAGGGCTTTGCCGGCAAAGGCGGAATCCCCGGCGTCGAGACCGGCGACATCCTCCGGCGTGACGTAGCGCAGCAGGTCGTCGAGTGCATCGAGATTGTGCGTCTCGGCGAAGAACTCGACGAGCTCGGTCGCGATCGCCGGCCCGATACCCTGGATGCTGCCCAGCTCCTCGCGCGCCTCGCTGCCTAGGATGCGGGCCTCCAGCATGCGGGCGCGCAGATGGCCGATGCTCTGGTAGTGGCGCGCCAGCAGCTTGGCGTTCTGCGCACCGATCCGCCGGATGCCGAGGCCGAAGAGGAAACGCTCCAGCGGCACGCGCCGCCGGGCCTCGATGCCAGCGAGCAGGTTCGAGACCTTCTTCGCCTCGCCCTTGGCGCCTTTCCCCCAGCCCTCCCACTGCCGCATCCGCGCGGCGTGATCCTTGAGCCGGAAGATATCGGCGGGGCTTTTGACCAGGCCCTCCTCGTGCAGGAGGAGGATGTTCTCCTCGCCGAGGCCCTCGATATCCATCGCACCGCGGCTGGCGAAATGCTTGAGGCGCTCGACCGTCTGCGCCGGGCAGATCAGGCCGCCGGTGCAGCGGCGCACCACGTCCTCGCCCTCGCGCACGGCGTGGCTGCCGCAGGCGGGGCAGAGGGTCGGGAAGGCATAGGGGGGGCCGCGGTCGGGGCGGTCGGCATCCACCACGCCCACCACCTGGGGGATGACGTCGCCCGCGCGCTGGAGGGTGATCGTGTCGCCGATGCGGATGTCCTTCCGGGCGATCTCGTCCTCGTTGTGCAGCGTCGCATGGGTGACGGTGACGCCGCCGACGAAGACCGGCGCCATCACCGCGCGCGGCGTCAGCGCGCCGGTGCGGCCGACCTGGATCTCGATGGCCAGCAGCCTGGTGCGCGCCTGCTCGGCCGGGAACTTCCAGGCGATGGCCCAGCGCGGCGCCCGGCCGACGAAGCCGAGGCGGGCCTGCCAGTCCAGCCGGTCCAGCTTGTAGACGACGCCGTCGATCTCATAGGCCAGGGCCGCGCGCTCGCTCGCCATCTTGCGCTGGAATTCGGCCGCCTCGGTGACCGGCGTGGAGAGCGGGTTCACGGAGAAGCCCCAGCGGCGCAGCAGGTCGAGCCAGTGCTCGTGCGTGTCGGCGGGGATCGCGCTGGCCTGGCCCATGGCATAGGCGAAGAGCTTCAGCGGCCGCGATGCGGTAATCGTCGGGTCGAGCTGCCGCAGCGAGCCGGCCGCCGCGTTGCGGGGATTCACCGGGACATTGACGGCGGGGCCGAGCTTGCCGCCGCTGGCCTTGCGGGCTTCGCGCTCGGCCAGCGCCTGCTCCTGCTCCGCGCGGAACTTCACGAAATCCGCCCGGTCCATGAAGACCTCGCCGCGGATCTCGATCAGTTCCGGGAAGGGGGCGGGCAGCTCGCGCGGCAAATCCTTCAGGGTCAGCAGGTTGGGCGTGATGTCCTCGCCCTCGACGCCGTCGCCGCGCGTGGCGCCCTTCACGAAGCGGCCGTGCTCGTAGAGCAGGTTCACGCTGAGCCCGTCGATCTTGGGCTCGGCGACGAAGCGCAGCGGCTCTTCCGCCGGGAGCGAAAGGAAGCGCCGGATCCGCGCCGCGAATTCCAGAAAGTCCTCGGGCGCGAAGGCGTTGTCGAGGCTGAGCATCGGCGCCAGGTGGCGCGACTTGGCGAAGCCCTCCGCCGGCGCGGCGCCGACCCGCCTCGAGGGGCTGTCCGCGCGGATCAGGTCGGGAAAGAGCGCCTCGATCGCCCGGTTCCGGCGCACCAGCATGTCGTATTCGGCGTCGCTGACCTCGGGCGCGTCCCTCTCGTGATAGGCGCGGTCGTGATGCGCGATCTCGCCGGCCAGCGCGGCCAGCTCCTCCGCGGCCTGGGCCTCGGTCAGCGCCTCCGGGGCGAGGGGGCGGAGGCTGGCGCTCATGCGGCCTCTCGCGCGAGGCGCTCGAAATCCGAACCGGCGATCAGGAAGTTGAGCGTCGCGCCCTCCTCGGCCGGGAGAGCGCGATGGAAGGCGAGGGCCAGCTCGTCCCCATGATCGGCGTCCCACCAGAGAAAGCGGCCCCCCTGGCCGGAGGCCTCGGCCGCCAGGGCGGCGACAAGTGCGCGTCCCTGCCCTCGCCGGCGGGCCGTGGGTGCCACGTAGAGATCGGACAGGATGAAGCCCCAGCGGCTCTCGGCGCTGTCGTAATAGGGATGGGCGACGGCAAGGCCCTGAAGCGCGCCGGCCGCTTCGGCCAGCCGGACGATGGCGCGGGGATCCTCGATGAGATCGCGGAGCACGGTTTCGGGCGTGATGAGGTCGGGCCGAAGGCCCGGCTCGTCGTTCAGGGCGCGGAGCAGCGCCGCGAAGGGGACCGCGTCCAGGGGGCGGGCGGGGCGGATCACGCCGCGCCCTCCAGAAGGCTCGCGGCCGCGGCGCGCGCGGCCTCGGTGACCACCTCGCCGGCCAGCATGCGGGCGATCTCCTCGCGGCGGGCGGCGGCATCCAGCGGGATCACGCGGGTCTCGGCCGCCGCGCCCCGCACGGATTTGGCGACCTGGAGGTGCTGCGCGCCGCGTGCCGCGACCTGGGGCGAATGCGTAACCACCAGCACCTGGAGGCGCTCGGCCACGCGCGCCAGCCGCTCGCCCACGGCGGCGGCGGTGGCGCCGCCGATGCCGGCATCCACCTCGTCGAAGACCAGCGTGGGCACCGGCGAGCCGCGCGCCAGCACCACCTTCAGCGCCAGCATGAGCCGCGACAGCTCGCCGCCCGAGGCAATCTTCACCAGCTGCCCCGGCGTCTGGCCGGGATTGGTGGCGACCAGCAGGGTCACGCGGTCCATCCCGTCCGCGCCCCAGGCGGATTCCTCGCGCGGCGCGACCTCGACCACCACGCGGGCGCGGTCGAGCTTGAGCGGCGGCAGCTCCTTCGCCAGCGCGCGCTCCAGCTTGCCGGCGGCGGCGCGGCGCGCCTCGGTGAGGGCTTTGGCGGCCGCGACATAGGCGGCGCGGGCCTGCTGCCGCGCGGCCTGGAGCGCCGCGACGCGGCCGGTGCCGGCGTCCAGGGCCGAAAGCCGCTCGCGCAGATCGGCCAGGTGCTGCGGCAGCTCGATGACGGCGACCCCATGCTTCCGGGCCGCCGAGCGCAGGCCGTAGAGCCGGTCCTCCAGCACCTCCAGCCGGCGAGGATCGGGCATGGCGTCGAGCGCCAGGCGCTCCAGCAGCTGTTCCGCCTCCGCCAGCGAATCCTGCGCGGCGTTGAGCGCGGCCAGGGCCGGCCCCGCCGCTTCATTGGGCGGCGGCAGCCGCTCCAGGGCGCGGACGGCGCTGCGCAGCGCGGAACCTGGATGGGCCGAGCGCCGGTCGCGCGGCTGCAGCTCGGCCAGGGCCGAGGCGATGGCCTCGTTGCGGCGCTCGGCCTGCTGAAGGCCCTGGCGCTCCTGCGCCAGCCGCTCCTCCTCGCCCTCCTCGGGCGCGAGCTCGTCCAGTTCCTGCACGGCGTGGCGCAGCCATTCCTCGTCGCGCACCGCGGCGGCCACGGCCTCCTCGGCCGCCGCCAGCGCCGATTCGGAGGCGCGCCATTCGCGGAACCGCGCCGCCGTCGTGCCCCGCGGCCCGTCCAGCGCGCCGAAGGCGTCGATCAGGGCGGCATGCGTCGAAGGATCGGCCAGGCCGACCTGGTCGTGCTGGCCCTGGACCTCGACCAGCGTGGCGGCGAGCCGCCGCAGCAGCGTGACGCCCACCGGCTGGTCGTTCACGAAGGCGCGCGAGCGGCCGTCGGCCGAGAGGACCCGGCGCAGCACCAGCGCGTCCTCGGCCTCGATCCCCTGCTCGGCGAGGATGGCGAAGGCCGGATGCGCCTCGGGGGGCTGGAACATCGCCGCCACGCTCGCCTGCGACTGCCCGGCGCGCACGAGCCCCGATTCGGCCCGCATGCCCAGCGCCAGCCCCAGCGAATCCAGCAGGATGGATTTTCCCGCGCCCGTTTCGCCCGTCAGCACGGAGAGGTTTGGCCCGAATTGCAGGTCGAGCCGCTCGATCAGCACCACGTCGCGGATGGAGAGGGAGGCCAGCATGCCTCCTCGCTACAGCATCTCGCGGCGTGGCGGAATCGTCCCGGCCCTAGGGCGCGGCCCTTTCGGCGGAATCGCCAAATGGATCGCGGCTCCCGTCTTCAGAAGACGGTGCCCCAGGCCCGCCGGAACAGGCCCGGCCGGTCCTCCACCGACGCCTGGGCGCCCGGCGTCAGCAGCGCATAGCTGTCCTGGTACCAGGGGCTGCCCGGAAAGTTGTGGCCGAGCACGGAGGCCGATCGCGCCGCCTCGTCGCGCAGGCCAAGGCGGAGATAGATCTCCGTCAGCCGGTGCAGCGCCTCGGGCACGTGGTTGGTCGTCTGATACTCCTCGACGACGCGGCGGAAGCGGCCGATGGCGGCGCCGAAGAGGCCCTGCCGCTGGTAGAAGCGGCCGATGTTCATCTCCTTGCCCGCCATGTGGTCGCGCGCGAGGTCCATCTTGAGACGGGCGTCGCGGGCATAGGCCGTATCGGGGAAGCGGTTCGCCACGTCCTGCAGCGCGGTCAACGCGAGCTCGGTGCCGCGCTGGTCGCGCTGGCTGTCGGAGATCTGCTCGTAATAGGAGAGGGCCCGCAGGTAGTAGGCATAGGCGATGTCGCGATGCGCCGGATGCAGCTGGATGAAGCGGTCCAGCGCGCCGATGGCCTCGGTGTAGCGGTTGCGCATGTAGTCGCCATAGGCGCCCATGATCTTGGCGTTGGTCGCCCAGGTCGAATAGGGATGCTCGCGCTCCAGCGTGTCGAAGAGCTCGACGGCCTGCTGGAAGCGGCGGGCCTGCATCGCCTCGATGCCGGCCGCATAGAGCGACTCGGGCGAGCGGTCGACCAGGCCGCTGGTCGCCGAGGAGCTCCCGAACAGCGAGCCCATGGTCCCGTCCCACGACGTGATGCCGCAGCCCGACACAGGCAGCGCAAGGGCGAGAAAAAGGGAAGTGCGAGTCAGCAGATGCATGGGCAAGTTCGGCTCCAGTCGGGCCGCTCTATACCATGCGGCCGGCGGCGTCTGCTAGGCCGCGACCGGTTGCCTGACCGGGGCCTGCCGGACGGCGGGCTGCCGGACGGGGCTGGCGCCGGCATCGGCCAGCGCATGGCCGCCGGCATAGCGCCAGGCGGAGCGATCGGCCATCAGGCGGCGCAGCAGCTGGTTGTTGATGGCATGGCCGGAGCGATGGCCCGTGAAGCGGCCGGCGATCGGCGCGCCGGCCAGCGCCAGGTCGCCCACGACGTCGAGCAGCTTGTGGCGGACGAACTCGTCCGGCCAGCGTAGCCCGCCCGGGTTCACGATCAGCGTGCCGTCCACGACGATGGCATTGTCCAGGCTGCCGCCGCGCGCGAGGCCGGCGGCCCGCAGGCGGGAGATCTCCTCGGCCAACGTGAAGGTGCGGGCATTGGCCAGCTCCGCGCGGAAGCTGTCCGAGGAGACGCGCAGCGCCAAGCTCTGCCGGCCGATCGCGGTCTCGCCGAAATCGATGGTCAGCTCGGCGTCCAGCGCGAGGTCATCGGTCGGGGTCAGCTCGGCCCAGGCGCCGTTCTCGTCCTCGACGCGGACGGGCTTCAGCACCTCGATGGTGCGGCGGGTGCCCAGGTGCTCGGCGATGCCGGCGCAGTCGATGAGGAAAAGGAACGGATCGGCCGAGCCGTCCAGGATGGGGACCTCCGGGCCGTCCAGCTCGACGACCGCGTCGTCCACGCCGGCCGCGGCCAGGGCGGCCATCACATGCTCGACGGTGCCGATGCGCGCCTCGGGATGGCCGGGCAGCGTCAGTCCCGTGCAGAGGCGCGTCTCCGAGACATGGTCGTAGCGGGCGGGGATGCTGACGTTCAGATCGCTGCGGTGGAAGACGATGCCCGCGCCGGAGGTGCCGGGGTGCAGCGACAGCGAGATGTTGCGACCGGAGTGAAGCCCGATGCCCTTGCAGCTGATGCTGGAAGCGAGGCGGCGGCGGCGGCCGAGCGTCAAAGGTGCGAAACCATCCATATAGAGAAAGCCCCCGAAGAGTGTGGCCGGGGCTCCCCTCCGCCCGGATCAGTGACGCGGAAAATGACAGCGCGGGGACTGCGGCGCCACTCAAGCGATGTTTCCTGATGTTTCCCCTTAAATGTCGGAAAAGACGGCGAAATTGTGCAGATTTTTCATGAGCCGCTTCATTGACTTCGACATCCTGGGCCGACAGGGCGGTCGGGCTGGCGTCGCGGGCGCCCGAACGAGAACGGGCGGGGCAAGGCCCCGCCCGTCATCCAGAACGCCCGAAGGGCCGTTCGCTCAGTTGCTCTGGCGACGGAGGAAGGTGGGGATGTCGAGGCCCATCTCGTCCGGCTGCGGCTGGGCCGGCCGAGGCTGCCGCGTTGGCTGGGTGGCCAGCGAGGGCTCCGCGCGTGGGGCGGCGGGCGCCTCGGGCTCCATATTGCGGCGCATCAGCCCCGTCGCGTTGCGGAAGAGCCCGCGCCAGCCGGCGCCCTGGCCCCCAACCTGGCCCGGCTCCGGCAGGGAAGGCTGGTGCAGCTGCGGCTGCGGCGGCATGGGGGCCGGCATCGGCGCAGGCTGCACCATCTGCGGCTGCGGCATCTGCTCGGCATAGACGTATTGCTGCGGCTCGGGCGCGGGGGCCGGGGCCATGGCCGTGGCGGCCGGCTGACGCAGCAGGCCGGCGCCGCCGACCTGGACCGGACGGCGCGGCGCGGCGGGAAGGGTCGGCGCGCCGAGCGGGCCGGCCGCCGGGCGGGCCGGAGCGGCCGGGGCAGGCGCCGCGGCGACCGGCGGGTTCACCACGGCCAGGCGCGGACCGGCCGCGGCCGCGGCCGCCGTCGTGTTCATGACGGCCCCCATCGAGGCGAGGTCGATGCCCGTCGCGACCACGGAGACGCGGACCCGGCCGTTCATGTTCTCGTCGATGGAGGAGCCGAAGATGATGTTGGCATCCTCGTCCACCTCGCGGCGGATGCGCATCGCGGCCTCGTCCACCTCGAACAGCGTCATATCGAGGCCGCCCGTGATGTTGATCAGCACGCCCTTGGCGCCGCGCATGGAGGTGTCCTCCAGCAGCGGGTTGCTGATGGCGGCCTCGGCGGCCTTCACCGCGCGGTCCTCGCCCTCGGCCTCGCCCGTGCCCATCATGGCCTTGCCCATCTCCGCCATGATCGTGCGGATATCGGCGAAGTCGAGGTTCACGATGCCGGGATTGACCATCAGGTCGGTCACGCCGCGCACGCCCATGTAGAGGACGTTGTCGGCCATCTTGAAGGCCTCGGCGAAGGTCGTGCGCTCGTTCGCCAGGCGGAAGAGGTTCTGGTTCGGGATCACGATCAGCGTGTCCACGAAGGACTGCAGCTCCTCAAGGCCGAGATCGGCGCTGCGCTTGCGCTTCGGCCCCTCGAAGTCGAAGGGCTTGGTGACGACGCCGACCGTCAGGATGCCGCGCTCGCGCGCCATGCGGGCGATGACCGGCGCCGCGCCCGTGCCCGTGCCGCCGCCCATGCCGGCGGTGACGAAGACCATGTGGCAGCCCTCGAGATGGCGGGCCAGCTCGTCGGTGGCCTCCTCGGCCGCCGCGCGGCCGATCTCGGGCTTGGCCCCGGCGCCGAGGCCCTGCGTCAAATGCGGGCCGAGCTGCACGCGCCGCTCCGAGCGGCTGTTCACCAGCGCCTGGGCGTCGGTGTTGGCGACGATGAACTCGACCCCATCCAGACCGAGGTTGATCATGTTGTTGACGGCGTTGGTTCCGCCGCCGCCCACGCCGATGACGGCGATGCGCGGCGAGAAATCCGTGTGCTGGGTTACCGGCAGCGTCAGGTTCAGGGTCATGTGGCGAGGTCTCCTCAACTCAGCTTAGAGCACCGGAAGCGATTCGAGTCTGCACGCGCGGGGCGTCGTCCCCGTTATCCACAGCCTTGTCGTCGAAAAACCGTCATTTCGGCCTGCAACCGTCCCAAGACGTCAGATTCTTTCCCGCAGCCAGGCGAAGCTGCGGCGGATCCAGCCGCCCTGCGCCACCGGCGGGCCGGCGGCGAAGTCCATGAAGGGGCGCCCTTCGCCCGCCGCCCAGGCCAGCAGGCCGATGGCGCCGGAGAAGCCCGGGCCCGAGGCGGTCTCCGGCAGGCCCCGCACCAGACGGGGGCGGCCGAGGCGGATCGTGGTCTCGCGCCCCAGCACGCGCTGGGCGAGCTCCCGCGCGCCGATGAGCTGCGAGGCGCCGCCGGTCAGCACGATGCGCCGGCGCATCTCGGCCGGCAGGCCGCTGCCCTCCAGCCGGTCGCGCAGCAGCTCGAAGCTCTCCTCCAGCCGGGGGCGGATGATGCGCACGATCATCTCGCGCGGGATGCGGGCGATCTGGTCGTCATCCTCGCCGACCAGGGGCACGGGCAGCATCTCGCCGCGGTCCTCGGCGGATTCCAGCACGCTGCCATGCATGGTCTTCAGCCGTTCGGCATGGGTGATGGGGGTGGAGAGCACCCGGGCCAGGTCGTTGGTCACCTGCCAGCCGCCCACCGGAAGCTGGGCCGTGTGCATCAGCCGCCCGTCGGCAAAGGCGGCGAGGCTCGTCGTGCCGCCGCCCATGTCCACCACCACGGCGCCCAGCTCGCGCTCGTCGTCCACCAGGGTGGCGAGGCCGGCCGCGAAGGGGGAGGAGACCATCTCCTCGGCCTCCAGTTCGCAGCGGTGCAGGCACTGGCCGAGGTTGAACAGCGCATGGCTGGCAGCGTCCAGCACGTGCAGGCGCGCGCTCAGCGTGTCGCAGACCATGTTGCGCGGATCGTCCACGCCGCCCGTCGCATCCACCTGGAAGCCGAGCGGGAAGGAGTGCACGGCCTCGCGCCCCTCGGCCTCGGTGCGGCGCACGCCCTCGGTCATGATGCCGCGCAGGTCCGCCTCGGTGACGGGGCGGCCGGCGACCTGCCAGAGGATATTGTGCGTCCGGCTCTCCGGCTGGCCGCAGGACAGGTTGACGATCACGCCCTTCAGCAGCGTGTCGGCCATCTCCTCGGCGGAGGCGACGGCGGCGCGGATGCTGCGCTCGGCCTCCTCCATGTCCACGATGGAGCCGGCCTTCACCCCGCGCGACTTCTGCCAGCCGAAGCCCAGCGCGCGCGGCGTGCCGTCGCTCTCGATGCGGGCGATCAGGCAGACGATCTTGGTCGAGCCGATATCCAGCACGCCGAAGGCGCCGGAGCGGGCCTTGCCGAGGCGGATGCCGCGGCTGGGCACATCCGCCTGCGGCGGGGTGTAGCGAACGAGCTCGTTCATCCGCGCTGGCTCCGGGCAGAGGGGGAGGAGGGGTTGGCGGTCGCCGGCGTGGCGGGCGCGCCCGGCTGCATGCGGACCACGAGGCGGTCGGGCAGGCGCATGTCCACGGCGGCGAGGGGGCGGTCCAGCAGCTTCTCGCGCGCCTGGAGCTCGGCGAGGCGGGTGATCGCCGCCTCCTCATGGCCCTCGGGCAGCATCACGTCGGCGCCGTTCTGCAGCCGCAGGTTCCAGCGCCGCTCGGAGACGCGCACGATGGCCTGCACGCGGTCGGCGATCTCGGGGGAACTGCGCAGCAGGTCGATCATGGGCGCCGCCGCGCGCTCCGCGCCGGTGCCGACGACCAGGGGCAGCGGCCCGAAGGCCTGGAGCCGGTCGGTCGCCATGATGCGGCCCTCGCGGTCGATCACGGCGAAGCGGCCGTCGCGCTGCCAGACGGCAAAGGCGCGGCGCTCGACCAGGCGGATGAGGATGGTGCCGGGAAGCCGGCGCTCGACATGGGCGTGCTCGACCCAGGCGATGCGCTCCAGCCGCTCCTTGGCGGCGGCGGGGTCGAAGTCGAGCATGGCCTCGCCGGGGGTGGTGGCGATGGCGGTCTGCAGGGCCTCGCGGGGCGAGAATTCGCGGCCTTCGATGCGGATCTCCTGGATCGACAGGCCAGGGCCGCGGCCGAGCTCGGCCAGGCTCGCGGCCGTGTCGCGCAGCCGCGCGGCGGGGTCGAGCGCGACCACGCCGATGGCGAGCGCGCCGACCGCGACCAGGGCCACGGAGGCGAGGCCCACGCCGCGCAGCGCGTTGCGCCAGCGCTTGAACCAGAGGCGCGTCGCCGAGGGCCGCTTCGGCGGCTTGGCGGCGTTGCGGGTGCGGGCCGGCTCTCCCCTCAGGGCTTTAGGGGCCATGAGCGGCCTGCTCCACCATCCAGGCGCAGAGCGCGGGGAAGCCGATGCCCTGATGCGCGGCCTGCTCGGGCAGCAGCGAGGTCGGCGTCAGGCCGGGCTGGGTGTTCACCTCGAGCAGGATGAGGCGGCCGGGCTCCCCCCCGGTGTCGTCGTAGCGGAAGTCGGAGCGCGTGGCGCCGCGGCAGCCGAGCGCCTGATGCGCGGCGACGGCGACCTCCATGGCCTTCCGGTAGACGCCCGGATCGATGGCGGCCGGGACGACGTGGCGCGAGCCGCCCTCGGCGTATTTGGACTCGTAGTCGTAGAACTCGCCGGCATCGGCCAGGATGTCGGTGACGGCGAGCGCGCGGTCGCCCATCACGCCCACCGTGATCTCGCGGCCGGGGATGAATTCCTCGACCAGCGCCTGGTGGCCGAAGCGCCAGCTGCGGGCGATCTCGGCGCGGCGGTTGTCGCCTGAGCGCAGGATGTGGACGCCGACCGACGAGCCCTCGTTGATGGGCTTCACGACGAAGGGGCGGGGCATGGGATCCTCGGCCTCCAGCTCCTCCATCTCGACGACCTTGTGCGGCGTCACCGGCAGGCCGGCGGCGCGGAAGACGGCCTTCGCGGCCACCTTGTCCATCGCGAGCGCCGAGGCGCGGACGCCCGAATGTGTATAGGGCAGGCCCATCCAGTCGAGCACGCCCTGGATGCAGCCATCCTCGCCGAAGCGGCCGTGCAGGGCGTTGAACACCACGTCGGGCGCGGCGGCCCGGAGCGCGCCGATCGTCGCGGCGAGGTCGGCGCTCACGTCGATCGCCGTGACCTGGTAGCCGAACTGGCGCAGGGCCTCGATCACCTGGACGCCGCTGGCGAGGCTGACCTCGCGCTCGGCCGAGATGCCGCCATGCAGCACGGCCACGTGCGTGTCCTTCGGATCGCGGCTGTTCGGGGTGAACGCGTTCATGCCGGAACTCCGATGCGCTTGATTTCCCAGTGCAGGTCGATGCCCGAATGCTCCAGCACGCGGGCGCGGACCTGCTCGCCCAGGGATTCGAGATCGGCGGCCGTGGCGCCGCCGGCGTTGAGCAGGAAGTTGGTGTGCTTCTCGCTGACCTGCGCCCCGCCGAGTCGCAGGCCGCGACAGCCGGCGGCGTCGATCAGCGCCCAGGCCTTTTGGCCCGGCGGATTGCGGAAGGTGCTGCCGCCGGTGCGGGCGCGGACGGGCTGGGTGGCCTCGCGCGAAGCCCTGATCTCGGCCATCCGGCCGGCGATGGCCGCGGCATCGCCCGGCGCGGCGCGCAGGCGGGCGCGGGTGACGACGCCGCGCGCCGGCAGTTCGGCATGGCGATAGGCGAGCCGCAGCCCTGCCGCGTCGAGGCGGACGAGGTCGGCGGGCGTCGCGATCTCGGCCCAGTCCAGGACGTCGACGATCTCGCGCCCATAGGCGCCTGCATTCATGGCGACGGCGCCGCCGAGGCTGCCGGGGATGCCGGAGAGGAATTCCAGCCCGGCGAGGCCGGCGGCCGCCGCGTGCTCGGCGACGGTGGCGTCCAGCGCCGCGGCGCCGGCGACCACGCCATCCGCCTCGATGCTCACGCTGCCGAAGCCGCGCGCGGGCAGGCGCAGGGTCACGCCCGGCAGCCCGCCGTCGCGGATGATGAGGTTGGAGGCCGCGCCCAGCACCGTCAGCGGCGTCGCCGGATCGAGGGCGGCGAGCAAGGCGAGCAGATCCTCGGCATCGGCCGGGCGCGCGAGCCACGCCGCCGGCCCGCCCACGCGGAACCAGGTGAAGGGCGCGAGGCTCGCGCCCGCCTCCACGCGTCCGCGGATGGCGGGCATGCGATGCGGGGTGGCGTCGCGCATGCTCATGCGCGTCGCAGCGGCGTCACGCGCGCGCCGGCATGCCCGCCGCCCTGCGCCTGGAGCGCGGCCAGCTGCTCCGGCAGCGCATGCGCCCAGCTCGTGATATTGCCGGCGCCGAGGCAGATCACATAGTCGCCGGGCTTGGCCATGGCGTTGATCATCTCGGGCAGGCTGGAAGGCTCGGGCAGCGGCACGACGCTGCGATGGCCGCGCGCGCGCAGGCCCTCCACCAGCCCGTCCTTGTCCATGCCCTCGATCGGCGCCTCGCCGGCGGCATAGACATCGGCCACGATCACCGTGCCGGCGTCGTTCATGCAGGTGCAGAACTCGGCGAAGAGCTGGCTGAGGCGCGAATAGCGATGCGGCTGCACCACCGCGATCACGTCGCGCGCGCCGGCCTGGCGGGCGGCCTTCAGCACGGCCGCGATCTCCACCGGGTGGTGGCCGTAATCGTCGATGACGGTGACGCCCCCGGTCTCGCCGACCCGGGTGAAGCGGCGCTTCACGCCCTTGAAGCCGGCCAGCGCGGCGCGGATCACATCCTCGGGCACGTCCATCTCGACGCCGACGGCGATGGCGGCCAGCGCGTTCTGCACATTGTGCTGGCCGAGCATGGGGAGGCGGAAAGGCTGCAGCGTGCGGGCGCGCCCCGTGGTGCGGTCCTGCACCGTCACCTCGAAGCTCGCGCCCATGCGGTTGGTGAGGAGCTTCTCGGCGCGCACGTCGGCCTGCGGCGAGAAGCCGTAGGTGACGAGGCGGCGGTCCAGCTTCGGAATCATGGCCTGCACGCCCGGATGATCGGCGCAGAGGACGGCGAAGCCGTAGAAGGGAATATTGCCGACGAACTGGGCGTAGCCTTCCTTCATGGCCTCCTCGGTGCCCCAGTGGTCGAGGTGCTCCGGATCCATGTTGGTGACGACGGCGACCGTGGCGGGCAGGCGCAGGAAGCTGCCGTCGCTCTCGTCGGCCTCGACGACCATCCACTCGCCCGTGCCCATGCGCGTGTTGGTGCCATAGGCATTGATGATGCCGCCGTTGATGACGGTGGGGTCGAGCTTGGCCTGCTCCAGCACGCAGGCGATGAGGCTGGTGGTGGTGGTCTTGCCATGGGTGCCGCCGACGGCGATGCCCCATTTCAGGCGCATCAGCTCGGCCAGCATCTCGGCGCGGCGCACGACGGGGAGCAGGCGCGCACGGGCGGCCTGGACCTCGGGATTGTCCTTCTTCACCGCGGTGCTGACGACCACGACCTGCGCCATGCCCAGGTTTTCCGCCGCATGGCCGACGGTGACCCGGATTCCCGCCTCCCGCAGCCGGGCGACGTTGGCGCTTTCCGAGAGATCGCTGCCCTGGACCGAATAGCCCAGGTTGTGGAGCACCTCGGCGATCCCGGACATGCCGATGCCGCCGATGCCGACGAAATGGATCGTCCCGATGGAGAGAGGGAGAGCGCGCATCAGCGGCCGTTTCCTTTCGCCGCTCCGCGGCAGGCGATGCCGACGAAGTGGATCGTCCCGATGGAGAGAGGGAGAGCGCGCATCAGCGGCCGTTTCCTTTCGCCGCTCTGCGGCAGGCGATGCCGACGAAATGGATCGTCCCGATGGAGAGAGGCAGCGCGCGCATCAGCGAGGTTCCTGAAGCAGGTTGGCACCAATCCGGTCGGCGGGGTTGGCGAGGGCGAGGACGAGGTCGGCCAGGTCGCGCGCGGCCTGGGGGCGGGCCAGGGATGCCGCAGCCCGGGCCGCTTCGGCAAGCCTTTCCGGCGAGCCCAGGAATTCCGCCAGCAATTCAGCGAGTCGCACCGGCGTGGTGCTGGCCTGGGGGAGAATCAGGGCCGCTCCGGCCTCCGCGAGGGCGCGTGCATTGGCGAACTGGTGGTTGTCGATGGCCGAGGGCAGGGGCAGCAGGAGGGAGGGCCGGCCGGCGCAGGCCAGCTCGGCCACCGTCGAGGCGCCGGATCGGGCGATGACCAGATGCGCATTCGCCAGCCGCCCCGCGATGTCGGGGAAGAAGGGCGAGAGCTGGACCGGGATGCCCGTGCCGGCATAGGCGGCGCGGACGCGCTCAAGGTCCTCCACGCGGCATTGCTGCGCGACCACGAGGCGGGCGCGGATCGCGTCGGGCAGGGCGGCGATGGCGGGCGGCACGAGGTCGGCGAAGACCCGGGCGCCGAGCGAGCCGCCGGTCACCAGCAGCCGCAGCGCGCCCTCGGGCGAGGGATAGCCGGCGCCGGCCAGGGCGGCGAGCGCCGGGCGGACGGGATTGCCGACCACCTGCGCCTTGGCGGCCTTCGGCACGCGCGTGGTGTCGGCATAGGCCAGGGCCAGCAGGTCGGCGCGCGGCGCCAGGGCGCGGTTGGCGCGGCCGAGCACGGCATTCTGCTCGTGCAGGATCAGGGCCGGGCGTCGGGCACCGAGGCTGAGCGCGGCCAAGGCGGGCGGGATCGCGGGATAGCCGCCGAAGCCCACCACGGCCGCCGCGTCCAGCCGCCGTAGCAGCCGCCGCGCCGTGACCGTGCCGGCCGCGAGCTTCATCGCGCCCCTGGCCGCGCGCAGCGGGCTGCGCCCGGCGATGCCCTCGCCGCTGAGGACGAAGCGCTCGGCATTGGCGAAGGCCGGGCTGTCGAAGGCGGCCGAGCGCGAATCGGTGAAGAGCACGATCCGCTCCCCGCGGGCGGTGAGCTCGGCCGCCAGGGCCTCGGCCGGGAAGAGATGCCCGCCCGTGCCGCCGGCCGCGATGGCGATGGGGCGCACCGAGGGACCTCTCATGTCATGACCGGCTGGCGGCCGCCTGCCGGCAGGCCCGAGGGGAGAAACGGCTGGGTATCCTCGGTGCGCGCCGTGCGGCGGCGCGTCAGCGCCAGCAGGAAGCCCATGCCGATGGCGAGCGCGATGACCGAGGAGCCGCCGTAGCTCACGAAGGGAAGCGTCATGCCCTTGGTCGGGATGAGGTGCAGCGAGCTGCCCATGTTGATGAAGGCCTGCAGGCCGAACTGCGTGAGCAGGCCCGTGGCGGCGAGCGTCACGTAAGGATCGCGCTCGTGGCGCAGGCGCACGAGGCCGCTGATCACCACGAAGGCGAAGATCGCGAGGATGACGAGGCAGACGACCAGGCCGAACTCCTCGCCCACCACCGGGAAGACGAAGTCGGCATGGGCGTCGGGCAGCACGTCCTTCACGCGGCCCTCGCCGGGGCCGCGGCCCAGCAGCCCGCCATTGCCGAAGGCCTCCAGCGACATGCGGATCTGGAAGTTGTCGCCCGCCTCGGGGTCGAGGAAGCGCTGCACGCGGCTGCGCACGTGCCCGTGCAGCATATAGGCGAGGATGCCCATGCCCACGACGCTCGCGCCGCCCATCGCCACCCAGAAGAGGTTGATCCCGGAGACGAAGACTTGGGCCAGGAAGACCATCACGATGACGGCCAGCATGCCGATGTCGGGCTGCTGCTTGAGCAGCACGGCCACGATGCCGATCAGGCAGAACGAGATGGTGAGGCCGGGAAACCGGCGCGAGCGCTTGCCCTCGGCGATCAGCCAGCCGCAGGCCACCGCGAGGCAGGGCTTGAGGAATTCCGAGGGCTGCAGCGAGAGCCCCGGGATGGGCAGCCAGCGGCGCGCGCCCTTGATCTCGACGCCGACCACCAGCGTCGCCGCCGTCAGCGCCAGCGCGCCGAGCGAGCCCAGCAGCGCCAGCCGCAGCACCCAGCGCGGCGTGCAGAGCGAGCAGGCGACCATCACCGCCACCGCGATCGCCGAGTAGAAGACCTGGCGCGCGAGGAACATGTGGCGCGAGGAGGCGCCGATGCGCTCGGCGACGGCCGGCGAGGCGGAGAGCATCATCACGTAGCCGATCGCCACGAGCGAAAGCAGGGCGGCGAGCGTCCAGCGGTCCACGCTCCACCACCAGCGGCCGAGGAGCGAGGTGTCGTTGCGCGAGACGGCCATCAGGCGTGCCCCTTGGAAAGGTTCTGGACGAGGGCCCGGAAATGGTCGCCGCGCTGGTCGAAGCCGGTGAACTGGTCCCAGGAAGCCGCCGCCGGCGAGAGGAGGACCACCTCGGCGGCGCCGGCGAAGGCGGCGTCCGCGGCGGCGGAGACCGCCTCCTCCAGGGTGTCGAGGCGCAGATGCGGCACGCCGTGCTCGGCCAGCGTCGCGGCGAAGATCCCGCCATCCTGCCCGATGAGATAGGCCCGGGCGATGCGCGGGAAATGCGGCGCGAGCGGCGCGATGCCGCCCTCCTTGCCCGTGCCGCCGGCGATCCAGACCACGCGCTCGTAGCTGGCGAGCGCGCGGGCGGCGCTGTCAGCATTGGTCGCCTTGCTGTCATTCACGAAGCGCACGCCGCGGATCGTGCCCACGATCTCCTGGCGGTGCGGCAGCCCGGGATAGGAGTGCAGCCCGTCGGCGAGGTCGTTGCGCCGGAGGCCGAGCGCGAGCGCCATGGCGCAGGCGGCGGCCGCATTCTGGGCGTTGTGCGCGCCGGGGAGGGTGGGGCAGGTGGAGAGGTCGGCGATGAGGCCGCGCCCGTCGCGTAGCAGGCTGCCAGTGGCCCAGAAGC
Source organism: Roseococcus sp. SYP-B2431 (assembly GCF_004336745.1). GTDB lineage: Bacteria > Pseudomonadota > Alphaproteobacteria > Acetobacterales > Acetobacteraceae > Roseococcus. The sequence goes on along the minus strand of NZ_SJXD01000026.1, from coordinate 195,340 downwards.
CGCCATGCTGCGCCGTGTGCCCCGAGATGGGCACGACATGCGCGCGGAGGCCGTCCCGCAGGCCGGCGGTCGCCGGATCGTCCATGCCGAGCACGGCCGTGTCCCCGGCGCGCTGCGTCGCGAAGATGCGCGCCTTGGCGGCGCGGTACCCGTCCATGTCGCCATGGCGGTCGAGATGGTCGACGCTGAGGTTCAGCATGCTTGCGCAGTTGAATCGAAGCGTCTCGATTCGTTCCAGCATGTAGGACGCCATCTCGAGGACATAGATGCCGTCGTCGTCCAGGATGGGCATGTCGAGCGCCGCCGGGCCCAGGTTGCCGCCCACCTGCACGGGGATGCCGGCGCGGGCGACCAGATGCCCGAGCAGGGCCGTGGTCGTGCTCTTGCCGTTGGTGCCGGTGATGCCGGCGAACCGGGCCTTGCTGCCGGCGGCGCGGACCGCGCGGTAGAGGAACTCGACATCGACCAGGATCGGCCTGCCCAGGGCCCGGGCGGCCGCCGCGGCGGGATGCGCGCGCGGCAGGGCGTGCGGGATGCCAGGCGAGAGCAGCAGGGCGTCCTGGATGAAATCGCCGGCCGGGTCGGCCACATGCAGCCCCGCCGCCGCCGCCGCCTCGCGGCCCGGCGCCCGGTCGTCCCAGGCGGTCACCTCGGCGCCCCATTCGCGCAGCCGGCGCGCGGCCGGGAGGCCGGCCTTGCCCAGCCCCACCACCGCGACGCGCAGGCCCGCGAAGGGCTGGTCGCCGGGCGCCGCACTGGCTCTGCGATCGGACGCCGTCATCGGATCTTCAGCGTGGAAAGGCCGACCAGCGCCAGCACCATCGCGATGATCCAGAAGCGGATCACGATGGTGGGCTCGGCCCAGCCCTTCTTCTCGAAATGGTGGTGCAGCGGCGCCATCAGGAAGACGCGCCGGCCGGTCCGCTTGAACCAGAAGACCTGGATGATGACCGACAGCGTCTCCACGACGAAGAGCCCGCCCACGATGGCCAGCACGATCTCGTGCTTGGTCGCCACCGCCACCGCCCCCAGCGCGCCGCCCAGCGCCAGGCTGCCCGTGTCGCCCATGAAGACCGCGGCCGGCGGCGCGTTGAACCAGAGGAAGCCGAGCGAGGCGCCGATCAGCGCCGAGCAGAAGACCGCGAGCTCGCCCGCGCCCGCGACCGCATGCAGCTGCAGGTAGTCGGCGAAGACCCGGTTGCCGACGAGATAGGCGATCAGCGCGAAGACCGCGGAGGCGATCATGACCGGCACGATGGCCAGCCCGTCCAGCCCATCGGTCAGGTTCACCGCGTTGGAGGCGCCCATCATCACGAACACCGCTACCAGCGGGAAGGCGAGGCCGAGCGGCACCAGCGTGTCCTTGAGGAAGGGCACGGCCAGGGTGGTCGAGAGCGGCTCGGGCAGCATCAGGGAGAACCAGATGGCCGCGCCGAGTGCGATGGCCGCCTGCGCGATCAGCTTCTGGCGCCCCGAGACGCCCTTGGTGTTGCGCTTGGTGACCTTCAGCCAGTCGTCCACGAAGCCCAGGCAGCCATAGCCCAGCGTCACGAAGAGCACCGCCCAGACGAAGCCGTTGCGCAGGTCGGCCCAGAGCAGCACGGAGAGCGTGAGCGACAGCAGGATCAGCACGCCGCCCATGGTCGGCGTGCCCTTCTTGGTGAGCAGGTGGCTCGCCGGCCCGTCCTCGCGGATGGGCTGGCCGCCCGGCTGGAAGGTGCGCAGCCAGGCGATGACCTTCTTGCCGAAGAACAGGGCGATGAACAGCGCCGTCATGCAGGCGGCGCCCGCGCGGAAGGTGGTGTAGCGGGCCAGGTTGAACAGAATGAAATCGTCAGCCAACGGGCCGAGCAGCAGGGGGATCATGCGGTCTTCCTATCGGTGCCCGCCCCAGGGGCATCCTTGGGGGCACCCGTGAGTGCGCGGATGATCTCGGCCATGCGCATGCCGAGCGATCCCTTCACCAGCACCGCATCGCCGTCGCGGAGGGCCGCGGCGACAAGCGGCGCGAGGCTCGCGGCATCTGGGGTGTGCGCCCCGCGGCGGTCGGCCGGCAGGGCGGCGAAGAGATGCCCCATGAGCGGACCGCAGGCATAGACCAGCTCGGCCGCGCTGGCCGCATCGGAGGCCAGCGCCGAGTGCAGGGCAGGGCCGAACTCTCCCATCTCCAGCATGTCGCCCAGGACGGCGATGCGGCGGCGCGCCTTCTGCTGGGCCAGCACGGCGAAGGCGGCGCGCAGCGCGCTGTCCGAGGAATTGTAGCTCTCGTCCAGCAGCAGGGCCGTGCCCTTGTCCGGGGTGGAGATGCGGCGCATCTCGCCGCGCCCGGCCCCGGCGCCGAAGCCCGAGAGCGCGGCGGCGGCGAGGCCCGCATCGCCGCCCGCGGCCTGGATGGCGGCCAGCGCCGCCAGCGCGTTCATCGCCATGTGCCGGCCCGGCTGCTCCAGCCGCAGCGTCACATGGCGGCCCGAGAGGTCGAATTCCGCCTCGCCCGACGCCTCGCCGCCGCGAAAGGCGATCAGCCGCGCCGTGGAGGCGGGATCCTCGCCGAAGCCCACGACCCGGGCGCCGTAGCCGGCCGCGATGTCGGCCATGCGGGCGAAATGCGGGCTGTCCTGCGGCAGGATGGCGACGCCGCAGCGGGCGATGCCGGCCGCGATGTCGGCCTTCTCGTCGGCGATGGCCTCCGCGCTGCCGAGATGGCCGATATGGGCGGTGCCGACATTGGTCACCACGGCCACGCCGGGCTTCGCCAGGCGCGCGAGGGGCGCGATCTCGCCGCGATGGTTCATGCCGATCTCGATGGCGGCCCATTCCGTGTCGCGCGGCATGCGGGCGAGGGTGAGCGGTACGCCCCAATGGTTGTTGTGGCTGGCGGCCGAGGCATGGGTGGCGCCGAGGGCCGCGCAGGCCCGTTTCAGCATCTCCTTGGTCGTGGTCTTGCCGACGCTGCCGGTGACGGCGATCACCTGTGCCGCGCTGCGTGCGCGCCCCGCGGCGCCCAGCGCGGTAAGGCCGGCCAGCGTGTCGGCGACGCGCAGCATGGGCCCGACCGCCTCGACGCCGCGGTCCACCATGGCGGCGGCGCCCTTGGCGAAGGCCTGGCCGACGAAGTCGTGCCCGTCCCGGACGTCGCGCAGGGCGACGAAGAGCTCGCCCTCGCCGACGGTGCGGGTGTCGATGGAGATGCCGGAGACCTCCAGGGAGTCGTCGCAACTGCCGCCCGTCGCCGCGCGCAGCTCGGCGCAGGTCCAGAGGGCGCCGTCGCCCCGCCCTTCGACGCTCCGATCGTCGGGCGCGGTCATGCCGCGATCCCCGCGAGGCGGCGGACCACCTCGGCATCGTCGAAGGGCGTGGTGACGCCGGCGATGGTCTGGCCGCTCTCGTGCCCCTTGCCGGCGACGGCCAGGACGTCGCCCGGCCGCAGCGCCGAGAGGGCCGCCGCGATGGCGCCCTCGCGCTCGCCCGCGTCGCGCGCGGCGGTGGCGGAAGGGATGGCGGCGCCGAGGATGGCGGCCCGGATGGCGGCAGGGTCCTCGCTGCGCGGATTGTCGTCAGTGACCCAGAGCACGTCGGCGGACTCCGCGGCCGCGGCGCCCATCAGCGGGCGCTTGCCGGGGTCGCGGTCGCCGCCCGCGCCGAAGAGGACATGCAGCTTCGCCCCGGGCGCCACATGGGGCCGCAGCGCGGCCAGCAGCCGGGCCAGCGCGTCCGGCGTGTGCGCGTAGTCGACATAGACGGCGGCGCCGTTGGGCAGGGTGGCGGCCAGCTCCATCCGGCCGCGCACGCCGGCGAGGCGCGGCAGGAGCGCCAGCGCGTCGACGCCCAGACCGGCCGCGAGGCCCATGGCGACGAGGGCGTTGTCCGCCTGGAAGCGCCCCGGCAGCGCGAGCGTCACGCTCTCGCGCCGGCCGAAGGCGTCGAGCTCGACCACCTGGCCGGCCGGCAGCGCGCGCTGGGAGATCAGCCGGATGTCGCGCCCGGCTTCGCCGACCTCGATGCCGCGCAGGCCCCGCGCCGCGACGATCCCGCGCAGCGCCTCGAGCGTGCCGGACTCCATGTCCGCATGCAGCACGGCCGTGGCGCCGGCGGGCAGCAGCCGGTCGAAGAGGCGCAGCTTGGCCGCGCGGTAGCCGGCCATGTCGCCGTGATAGTCGAGATGGTCGCGCGTGAGGTTGGTGAAGGCGCCGGCGGCGAGCTTCGCCCCGTCGAGCCGCCGCTGGTCGAGCCCGTGCGAGCTCGCCTCCATGGCGAGGTCCGTGACGCCCGCCTGCGCCAGGGCGGCGAGCTGCGCGTGCAGCGAGACCGGATCCGGCGTGGTCAGGCTGGGCCCGACCGGGAAGCCCTCGGCGATCAGCCCGAGCGTGCCGAGCGAGGCGGCGCGCCGCCCGGCCAGCGCCATGAGCTGACGGTGGAAATCCGCCGTGCTGGTTTTCCCGTTGGTGCCGGTGATGGCGACGATCCGTTCCGGCTGCGCGCCATGGAAGGCGGCGGCCATCAGCGCCAGCGCGCGGCGGGGATCGGCGGCGCGCAGCAGCGGCCGCTCGGGCACCTCGGCCGGCCATTCCGTGCCTTCCGGCGCCAGGACGGCGGCCGCGCCGGCCTTCACCGCATCGGCAATGAAGCGCGTGCCGTCGGCCTTCGCGCCCGGCAGGGCGGCGAAGAGGAAGCCCGGCCGCACGGCCCGGCTGTCGGCGGTGATTCCGCGGATTTCAGCCGAGCCCGAACCGCTCAGCCTCGGGCAGGGCGCGCGGAGCTCATCGAGTCGCACGGCCTGTCTCGGGGGGCTGAGAGGGGGGGAAGGAAAGGGGAGGAGAGGTCACATGCAGCACCAGCCGTGGCATGGCGATGCCGTCGCTCGCATCGGTGCGGCGCAGAGGGGGAGGCTGCGGTTCCATGGAGGGGAGGGGGCGGGGCGCGATGGCGGGGACGCGCGGGGACGCCGCGGGCGCGGCCGGCGCGGTGGCGGCCGGGCGCTGGGCCGTGGGGCGGGCGCCGTTGAGCGACAGGGCGATGGTCTGCTGGATCTGCGCCATGCGCTCGATCTCGGGCACGAGGCCCAGGATGGGCGCCGTGCGCTCCACGACCCGGCGCGCGGCGGGCGCGGCCACCCAGCCGGCCGTCGCGTAGCCGCCCGTGTCGGCGCGGCCCTTGGGGTCGTCCACCAGGACGTGCAGCGCATAGCGCGGCGCGTTGATCGGGAAGGCGCCGATGAAGGAGGAGATGCGCTGGTTCTCGAGGTACTGGCCGCGATTGCCGACCTTCTGCGCCGTGCCGGTCTTGCCGCCGACGAAATAGCCCGGCGAATCCGCGGCACGCGCGGAGCCGTCGGTCACCGCGACGCGCATCAGCCGGCGAATGCTCTCCGAGGTGCGCTCGCTGATGACGCGCACGCCCTCGCGCTCCTGCCCGGGCGGGACGGCGAGCACGGTCGGCTGACGCAGGATGCCGCCATTCGCCAGCGCCGAGACGCCCGTGACGATGTGCAGCGGCGTCACCGAGATGCCCTGGCCGAATGCGATGGTCATCGTGTTGATGTCACGCCAGCGCCGGGCGGAGGGCGCCAGCGGCGAGGCCGCCTCGGGCAGCTCGACGCCGAGCCGCGAGAGCTGGCTCAGGCGCCCGAGGAACTCGCGATGCCGTGTGATCCCCTGCGCCATCGCCATGTGCGCGGTGCCCAGGTTGGACGAATAGGCGATGATCTCGGGCAGCGAGAGCCAACGGTGCTTGCCCTTGTAGTCGTCGATCTGGAACCGGCCGATGCGGATCGGGCGGCTCGCGTCGTAGCCCGAGTTCAGGGTGACGGTGCCGGAATCCAGCGCCATGGCGGCGGTGAAGAGCTTGAAGGTCGAGCCCGGCTCGTAGACGCCGGTCACGGCGCGGTTGAAGCGCTGCTCGGCCGGGGCGGTCGCGAGGTCGGAGGCGGCGAAGTCCGGCAGGCTGACCATGCCGATGACCTCGGCCGTGTTCACGTCCATCAGGATGGCCGAGCCGCCGATGCCGCTGAAGCGGTCGATCGCGTAGTCCAGCGCCTCGCGCAGCTCGCGCTGGATGCGGATGTCGATGGAGAGGCGCAGCGCCGTGGGGCTCACGCGCAGGCGCTCGTCGTACCATTTCTCGACGCCCGCGATGCCCTCGCCGTCCACGTCCACCGCGCCTAGCACATGGGCGGCGTCGCGACCGCGCGGATAGGTGCGGCGCTCGGCGGTCTCGAAGTAGAGGCCGAGGATGCCGAGGTCGTTGATCTGCTGCTGCTGCCGCGGCGTGATGAAGCGGTCGATATAGGCGAATTGCCGCGGCGGGCTGAGCCGCGGGACCAGCCTGGCGCGGTCTAGGTGCGGCAGGATGCGGGCGAGCTGGTCGGCGACCTGGACCGGATTATCGATCTCGGCCGGCCGCGCGTAGAGCGCCGTGCCGCGCACGGTGACGGCGAGGATCTCGCCGTTGCGATCGGTGATGGCGGCGCGGCTGACGGCCGGCTCCGGCGCCGGAATCCGCGGCGCCTGGGCGATGCGCGAGGCGGCGGGCGAGAGCACCGTGGCGTCGGTGAGCTTGGCCGCGACGGCCAGGAAGAGCACGCCGAAGCCGATGGAGGCCACCGCCAGCCGCCCGCGCATCCTGCGCATCTGCGCGGCCTCCGAGGCGGCGACGCGGACCAGCGCGCGCGACGGACTTTCCCGCGGCAGCGCATCGCGCGCGGGCAGGCCCGGCTCGGGCAGGGGCAGCCCGTCGAAGCCGAGGGGCCGGGCGTTCGGGGCAGGGGGGGGCAGGTCGCTCATCGGCCGAAGGGCACGGGAGGCGGCAGGCTCATGCCGCCGCCGAGCAGCGAGCCGCCGGACGCCTGCGCGGGCTGGACATGCATGGCCGTGCGGAGCGGCGCCGGGGGTGCGGCGATCGGAGCCTGGGCGAGCTGGGCCCGACGCGGGGCCGGCGCCTCGACGCGAATGCGGGGCGTGGCGCGCGGGGTCGGGGCGGCGTCTGCGACACGCGCCGCGGGGGACTCGGTGCGTGCGGCCGGCGCGGCGGCGGGACCGGCGATCGGCGGCAAGGCGCTGGCGCGCGGCGCGGCGACGGCAAGCTCGGTGGAGGAAGGCGCGACCGCCGGGACCGGGCGGGTCGCGGCGGCAAGGCTGGGCCCGGCGATGGGCGGCAGCGCGGCGGCTTCCGGCCGCGCTGCGGCGGGCGCGCGGGCAGCCGGCGAAGCGGCCGCGACGGCGACGGCGACGGGGGCCGGTTGCGGAGCCGGCGCGGCCACGACGGGCGCGGTCACGACGGGCGCGGCCACCACGGGCGCGGATGCGGCGGCCACGGCCGGCTCGGTGGCCGGCACGACGCGCTGCGCCGGCCTGGCGCGGCGCGGCTCCGCCTCGGCCAGCATGCTCGCGGCGGTGAAGACCAGGACCTCGCCCGGGGCGGAGGGCGCGTCGGCGCGGCGCCGGAAGCCGGTGGCTTCCGGCACGAAGGCCACGGCCTGCGGCATGCGGCGCTGCGCGTCGTCCAGCCGCTGGAACTGCGAGGGCTCCATCGGCTGCATGTCGCGCAGGTGGCTCGTCACCATGCTGCGCAGCCGGTCCTGGTCGTTCAGCCGTGCCCATTCGGCCGAGAGCGTCTGCGTCCGGGAGCGCTCGCCCTCGATCTGGCGGCTGACGTCGCGCAGTTCGCGGTCCAGCTTCGCCACCTCCTCCTTGGTCTGGAAGACGTAGAGCCCGGAGCCGAGGAAAGCCGCGAAGGTCACGAGGGTCAGCGGATGGATCATGCGGCGCGGCTTTCGGGCTTGCGGAGCAGGGCGCGGAGATGGGCGGAGCGGGACCGCAGATTTTCCGCGGCCTCCGTGGCGCCCGGACGGACGGAACGTGGCGTGAGCAGGGCGAATTCCGTCTCGGCGCGCGGCGCCAGCAGCGCGCCTGGGTCGTGCCGCGACGCCCCAGGGGTGCGGCCTGCGGCCTTCTGGAAGGCACGCTTCACGATCCGGTCCTCCAACGAGTGAAATGATACGACAACGATTCGGCCCCCGGGCGCCAGCAGTCCGAGCGCCTGTTCCAGCGCGCGCTCGATCTCGCCCAGCTCGTCGTTCACGCGGATGCGCAGCGCCTGGAAGCTTCGGGTCGCGCCATGGATGCCGGACGGGTCGCGCGGCACGGCGCGGCGAATGGTCTCGGCGAGGCGCAGCGTGGTCTCGAAGGGCGCCTCCGCGCGGTCGCGCACGATCGCGCGGGCAACGCGGCGGGAATGCCGCTCCTCGCCGAGCTCCCAGATCAGATGGGCGAGCTCGGCCTCGGGAAGGGTGTTCACGAGGTCGGCCGCGCTCGGGCCGCCGCGGCCCATGCGCATGTCGAGCGGACCGTCGAAGCGGAAGGAGAAGCCGCGCTCGGGCGTGTCGATCTGGAAGCTGGAGACGCCGAGGTCCAGCACCACCCCGCCCAGCGCGGACACGCCTGCGGCCGAGAGATGCGCGAGCATGTCGCCGAAGCGGCCCTCGATGAGGTGCAGGCGGCCGGGATACGCGGCGGCCAGGGCCGCGCCGCGCGCGATCGCCTCGGGGTCGCGGTCCATGGCCCAGACGGTGCAGGGGGCGGCCTCAAGGATGGCGCGGGCATAGCCGCCGCCGCCGAAGGTGCCGTCGAGGATGTTCTCGCCGGCGCGCGGCGCCAGGTATTCCAGGACCTCCTGGAGCAGGACGGGGATATGGGCCATCAGGCGCTCCCCGCCGCGGCCCGGGCGCGCGCCTTCTCGGCCAGCGCCTGACGGGCCTTCTCGATCTGTGCCTCGGCGGCCGCGGGTTCCCAGAGCTCGATGCAGTCCATGCGGCCGAGGAAGGCCACGCTGTCGCTCAGCTTCGCGAACTGGATGAGGTCGGCGGGAAGGATCATGCGGCCATCGGGGTCGGGCGTGACGTCCACCGTGTCGGAGTAGAGGGCATAGGCCTTGAATTCATCATCCTCGCTCGGTTCGTCGAGCGGGCTCTTGGGGCTGACCTCGGCCTCGAAGGCGGAAGTGGGCCAGGCCTCGATGCAGGGATGGCGGGTGGAACGGCGCAGGACGAGGCCCTCTCCGGCAAGGCGGGTGCGGAACAGGGCCGGCACGCTGCAGCGGCCCTTCTTGTCCAACCCGTTGATGAATTTGCCCCGGAACTGGGTCATCGTGCCGTCGGATGCCCCTCTCGAACGCGCCAAAGGGGGACGGTCAGTTTGGTTCCTCTGCCGGGAGCAGCGGCCGACGAGGTTCCCCCCCGGAAACCCCGTCGGCTCGCCCGACCAGCCCTTTTCCAGATGCTCGCCCCCCCGAGCGTCTCATCCGTATTGGGCTGTGGCGGTTTTATCTGGGTGGATATGGGTAATCAAGGGATAACGACTCATGCCCAGGCGGCCCTTGATGCGGAGTATCGTTTTTTGACAGGGCCTTATGCTCCGGGCTTGAAACCTTACCTCCATGGCGTGACAGGCTTTTCGAGTGCTGTTGCAATCGGGCAACACAAACGCGCTTGACCGGCCGGCAAGGGTCTGCGCAACAAGCACCCGGTGCCGGGCGGCTGGACGGCCGCTGGTCCTGCGAGCGATCGCGGGGCTGGAGGAAAGTCCGGGCTCCACGGAAATGCGGTGCCGGCCAATGGCCGGCGGGCGTAAGCCTAGGGAAAGTGCCACAGAGAACAGACCGCCGCTCCAGTGCCTGCTTCGGCGGGGGCTCGGGCGGTCAGGGTGAAACGGTGGGGTAAGAGCCCACCGCGCTTCCAGCAATGGCGGCGGCACGGCAAACCCCACCGGGAGCAAGGCCGAATAGGGAGGGCAGCGCAAGCAGGGGCATTTCCGCCCCGTCCTCCGGGTTGGCCGCGCGAGGCCCGCGGTGACGCGGGTCCCAGAGGAATGGTCGTCCATGGCTTTCGGGCCAAGACAGAACCCGGCTTACAGGCCGCCCGGCATCATTCTCCCCCTCGGAAGGCGGGCGCAACTCCGGCCGCTCGGCTTTGAGGGCAATCGGCTTCTCCACAACCCATTCGGCCCCTGGCCTTGTCCGACTCCGGCGGGGCGCCCATTCATTCCCGCATGCTGCATCTCATCAAGCTCTCGGTCGGCTCGAAGGATGTCGCGGGCCTGCAGGCCTGGCAGGCGGAGCGCGCCCTTACCCATCCGCCGCTGCGGCACCGGACGCGAAACCGTCCGAAGCGGCGCGACGACATCCTGGACGGCGGCAGCATCTACTGGGTGATCGCCGGCTTCATCCAGGCGCGGCAGCGCGTCGTCGACATCATCGACGACACGATGGAGGACGGCACGGCCTGCGCGGGCATCGTGCTCGATCCCCTGCTGGTGCCGGTCGCGGCCCGCGCGGCGAAGGCCTTCCAGGGCTGGCGCTACCTGGAGCCCGAGGCCACGCCGCCCGACCTGGCGGATCACAGCATGGCGCCGGGCCTCGACGCGCTCCCGCCCGGGTTGCGCGCCGCGCTGCGGGACGCCCGGCTCATCTGAGGCGAAGTCAGCCGAGCAGCAGGAAGGTCGAAAGACCCGCCGCAAAGGCGCTGGCAGCTGCCGCCACCAGCGGCAGCCAGAAGGCCACCGGCCCCGCCGGAATGGCCAGACACAGCCGTCCCAGCGCATTGACGCCCAGGGCCGCCAGCACCGCCTCGCCGATGAGGCGCGCCGGAATCCCCTGGTCGAAGAGGCGAAGCGCGCTCAGCACCGCGACATCCACGTCGAAGGCGCCGGACAGCGCCGAGGTCGCCACCACGCTCCCTCCCCCGAACTGGCCCACCAGCGCGGCGCTGGCTGTCGAGACCACCGCGAAGAGCAGCGCAAAGAGCAGCAGGGCGCCCAGCGCGAAAGGATTGCTCGCAGGCAAGGAGGCCTCCTCCCCTCGCGCATGGAAGATCAGCGACAGGCCGAACAGCGCGAAGGTGGCCGCCGCCGCCAGCGCGGCCGGTACGATCGCCGGCAGGACATGCGGCTGCAGCAGGGCGACCACCGCCGTCACGCGCAGGATCGAGACCATGGCCGCCAGAGCGGCCGCGCCCGAAAGGGAGCGCACATTGCTGCTCTGATGGGCCGTGCGGGCGAAGGCGAGCGTCACCGCCGTCGAGGAGACGAGCGCGCCGGCCAGGGCGCTCACCAGCAGCCCGCGCGCGGCGCCCAGGACGCGGACGGCGATGTAGCCGAGGAAGGAGAGTGCCGCGGTCAGCACCGTGAAGAACCAGATCTCCCAGGGGTTCAGCCCGCCCCAGGGATCGATCGTGCGATTCGGCAGGAGGGGCAGGACGATGGCGGTCATAACCGCCAGCACGATGGCCGATCGCAGCTCGATCCAGGTGAGCTGCCGCAACACGCCGTGCATCGCCTCGCGGCTCGCCAGCACGGCCGCCAGCCCGGCGCCGCCCCCCGCGGCGACCCGGTAGTCCCCGACCACGGCGAGCCCCCCGAGCGCGAAGACGCAGATCGCGGCGATGGTCCCGGTGACGCTGAAGTTCCGGTCGTGCCGCGCCTCGTGGAAGCTGAACCAGCCGAAAACGAGCGCGAAGCCCAGCAGGCCGGCGATGAAGACCGAGGTCGTCGCGAAGGCCTGGGAAAGCACCGCCAGAATCCCGCCGAGCAGCCCTGAGATGCCATAGGTCCGGATGCCGGCGGTGCGGCTGCCGGCGGGCTCGTCGCGCTCGCGCCAGCCGCGCTCGAGTCCCACCAGCAGCCCGATCGCCAGTGCCATGCCCAGCCGAAGCAGCAGGCTATCCATGAGCCCTCATTCGCGTCAGGGGCCTGGGGATCGACACGATCCCAAGCGGGGCGTGGGGCAGCGCCCCGCCCTTACTTCTCGCCCAGGTCCCAATACATCCCGGCGAAGGCGAGCAGCCCCTCGCGCGCCGGCCCCGGCAACAGGTGCTCGTCCGGCCCGTGCTGCTTGCAGCCGTTGTAGCTGTGCGGCACCCAGACCAGCGGCACGTTCAGGTGGTCGACGAAGACATCGCCCGGCAGGCCGCCCGAGGAATTCGGAATGACCTGCACGGGCTTGCCCAACGACTTCTCCATGCTCTCGCGCGCCCAGACGACCCAGGGGTGCGAGGGCGAGGTGCGGGAGGCCGGCATCCGCGTGAAGGCGTTCTCGATCCGCACGTTCTGCAGCCCATGCGCGTCGAAATGCTTGCGAAGCGACTCCGCGAAACTGTCCGGATCGCTGTCCACGGTGTAGCGGATCTGGCAATGCGCGCGGGCATCGGGGGCGACGGCGTTGACCGGGTTCTCCGGCCGGCCGCTGACCATGGCGAGGATGATGAGGCTGTTCCAGCCGTAGATCTTCTCCGCCGCCGTGAGGCCCGGCTCGCCCCAGTCCGGGTCGATCGTCGCGGCCTCGCCGCCGCCGCCCACCTCGCAGCCGTCCAGCACGCCGCGGACATCGGCGGGGACGCCGTTGCGGGGCAGCCAGTCGCGCACGAGGATCTTGCCGTTGCGGTCCATCATGGTGCCGATGGCATGGGCGAGGATGACGGCCGGATCGCTGGTGAGGCCGCCCCAATGGCCGGAATGCACGCCGCCGTCGCGCAGCTTCACGACGAGGTCGAAGTGGAAGGTGCCGCGCGTGCCGGTGGCGATGGTCGGCACCTCGGGCATCACGCGCGGGCCGTCGCTGGCGATGAGCGCGTCGGCGGCCAGAAGGCGGGCGTTCTGCGCCACGAACTCGCGCAGGCCGCGGCTGCCGCGCTCCTCCGCCATTTCGAGGACGAGCTTGACGTTGGCGTTCAGCCGGCCGCCGCGCGCGGCCAGCGTGGCCTCCAGGGCCATGAGGTTGATGACGTGCTGGCCCTTGTTGTCGGCCGTGCCGCGCCCGTACCATTTGCCGTCGCGCTCGATGAGCTCCCAAGCCTTGAGGCCCTCGCTCCACTGGTCGTCCAGGCCGCGCACCGTGTCGCCATGCCCGTAGAGCAGGACCGTCGGACGCGCGGGGTCCTCGATGCGTTCGGCGGTGAGGATAGGGCCGAAGCCCTCCAGGGGGTTCGGGTGGATCGTGACGGCGGTGAAGCCCAGGCTCTCCACCCAGGGCTTGATGGCCTGCTCCAGATACCGCGTCAGATGGGGCTCGTAGCCTTCCTCCTGCGCCGTCGAGGGAATGGCGACGAAATCCGCGAGCCGGGCCTTGAGCTTCCCCTCGTCGAACATCGCGGCGGCGCGCGCGAGGGCATCGGCCCGGGTACCTGTCTCAATCGCCATGTCAGTGCTGCCTTTTCGGACCCGAGCGCGATCCTAGATCGTGATGCGTTCGCATTCGCTCACTTGTCCCGATCTAGTCCTTTGTCTTAGCGCGTGATTCAGATCTCCGGACGCCTTGGCGCCTTCGATCACCACGTTTCAAAATGCCGTGCGCCACGGCTTTCGTCCATGGCCTAAGGCGAGTGCTCCGCCCGCCAGCGCAACCATTGCGCAATCTCCACCAGGCGGCGCGGCGCCAGGCTCGGCCCCGTGAGGCGTAGCGCGACCTCGGGCGCGCCCTCCTGCACGGGCAGGGTGATGCGAAGGTCGAGCACGTCGCGGGGCAGGTCGATCTGGCCGGCGAGGCCCAGCGCCAGCCCCGCATCGCCGCCCAGCGCCGCCTCGTCGACCGTGATGGTGCCAGCGGCCAGGGAGAGGCTCGCGGTCCCCCGCTCGACGGGCGTGGCGCCGCCGCGCAGCGCTGCCCGCAGCGCCGCCTCCGCCGCGCGCAGATCGGCCAGGCCGAGCGCGCCGGCGGCCGCCACGCCGTCCAGCCCCTGCACCACGCCGTCGCGCAGCGTGAGCCGCGCGGCGCCGCCCAGCCCGGCCACGAGCGAGGCCGGGGCATTCCCGGTGCTGGCCAGGCGGAACTCGCCGGAAAGGCGGCCTGCGCCGATATCCACGGGCCGGCCGGACAAGGGCGCGGAGAGCACCACATCGGTGAAGCTGCCATCGGCCGAGAGGCGGAGCGCCGGCCCGTGCTCCAGCCGGGCGGTGCCGGCCAGGGTGCCGCCCGCCAGGCTGCCGCGCAGGTCCTCCAGCCGCAGCGAGGCGGCGTCGGCGCGGAGGTTGGCCGAGACCTGCTCGATCGCCGGCAGGCCCATGGGCTCCACGCGATCGGCGGTCAGCGCGACGTCGAGGTTCAGGTCGGGCCAGGCACCGAGGTCCAAGGCCCGCCAGTCCGGCAGCGGCAGGCGGTCCATGGCGAGGCGGCCGGTGATGGCCCGGCGCCCTTCGGCCGCGGCGACGGCCAGCTGGCCGCGGCCGCGCAGTTCGCCGGCGACGAGCTCGAAGCTCTCGGCGCTCCAGGATCCGGGACGGCCGGCGAGGCTGGCGATCAGCGAGAAGGAGCCCTCGCCGATCCAGCCCGGCGCCTCCCGCTCCAGCAGCGTGCCGATCATCCGGGCCGCGCCCGGATGGCGCATGGTCACGGTGCCCTGGCCACGCCCCGAACCCTGGTCCAGGAGGGCCTCGTCCAGCGTGAGCTGCGCCTCGATGCGGGCCTCGGCGAGGTCGCTCTCCAGCCGCACCGCCAGCGCGTCCAGCGGCCCGGCGCCCGTGGCGCGCAACCGCAGCGGCAGGGCGGCCAGGCCCGGCCGGTCGAGCCCCAGGCGCGCGAGGAGCGGGCCGGCGGCGCCCTCGGCCTCCAGGCTGAGCTCGCTGACCCGGCCGGCGGCCAGCGTGCCGGCCAGGGTCACGTCCAGGCCGAGATGACGCCCGGCGAGGCGGCGGAAGAGGAGGCGCCCGTTCTCCGCGGCGCCGTCCAAGGCCAGCCGGTCCCAGATGGAGCCTCCGAGGACCAGCCGGCCGAAGCCGAGGCGCAGCTGGAAATCCGCCTCCGCGCCCGCCTCGCGCAGCGACGCCAGGAGCTGCCGGGGCGTGACGGTCGTCTCCAGCGCGTCGAATTCCAGCCCGAGGGCAAGGCTCGGCCGGGCCTGCTGCCGCCAGACGAAGCCGCCGGTCGCGCGGGTCGCCCCGAGCCGCGCGGTGAGGTCGGTCGCGGTAAACTGCGGCCCCTCCCAGGAGAGGCGAAGCTGGCCCTCGGAGCCGCCGACCGGCAGCGGCCAGCGGGCCTGCAGGCCCAGTGCCTCGGCGAGCTGCCCGGGGCGCGCGGAGCGCCAGCGCAGGGCCAGGTCCAGCCGCGGCCCGGCGCTGGCGCCGGAGGCTTCCAGCGTGGTGTCGCCGGGAAGCTCGGCCGAGACGTCGCTGAGCGTCAGGCGCTCGCCCTGGAGAAAGGCGGCGGCGCGCAGCTTGCGCAGGCGGAGGGGACCGAGCGTGGCGCCCTCGGCGGAGAGGTCGAGCGAGACGGGGACGGCCTGCGGACCGGCGCCGCGCAGGGCGGCCAGCCAGGGCTCCACGTCGAGGCGGGGCGTGGCCAGCGTCAGATCGAAGCGGGGCTCGCGGCCCAGCCGCAGCAGCGCCGAGCCGCGCACCGTCTGGCCGCCCAGCTCGAGGGTGAGTTGCCCGGCCGTGAGCGCCTCGGCGCCGGCCAGAAGCGAGGAGGTCGCGCGGAAGGGGCCGGGCGGGGCGGGGATCACGGCCGCGAGGTCCGGGCCGCCGACCTCCAGCCGCCCCTCGAAGCCGCCCTCGGCCAGCAGCGCGCCGCGAGCCTGGAGGTTCACGCCGGCATGACTCGCCGAGAGATCGAGAGGCGCGATCCCGTCGTCGCCGGCCCGGCCGAGCGTGGCCTGGAAGCGCACCGGCCGGCCGCGCCAGACCAGCGCGCCCTCGGCCGTCAGCGCCTCGGAGGGGTTGCCGGCGGTGAGGCGCGCGGAGACGCCCTCCATCACCGCGTCGCCGATGGAGATGCGGCTGTCCTCCAGCCGCGCATCCAGGGCCGTCAGGCGCGGGAGCGGCGCCAGCCCGGGCAGCGCCGTGGGTGGCCAGGGCAGGCGGATATCGGCGCCGACCAAGGCCAGCTCGCGCACCTGGATCCCGCCGAGCAGCAGGGCGCCGAGGTCGAGGCGGAGGCGCAGGGCGCGGGCCGACATGCGGACGTCGTCGGCGGTCTGGCCGATGACGATGCGCGACGCCTCCAGCCGCGGTTGGGGGAGCAGCTCGAGGGTGACGGGGCCTTCGAGCCAGACCGGGCGGCCCAGCCGCTCCGAGGCGAGGGCCGCGATGGTCCCGCGATGGCGGTCCCAGTCCAGGTATTTCGGGAGCAGGTAAGCCGCCACCGCCGCCAGGGCCGCGAGCCCCGCGAGAAGCGCGAGAATGGCCCCGCGCAGGGTGGCGGCTCGGCTCAACTCTTGCCCCAGCCGCCGCCGCCCGGCGTCTCGACGACGAGGATGTCGCCCGGCTCCAGATCGGCCTTGCCGGCGTTGCCGGGGATGATGTCGCGCGTGCCGTCGGCGCGATCCACCCATTGCCGGCCCGGCAGGCCGTCCGCGCCGCCGTGCAGGCCGTGCGGCGCCACGTTGCGGCGCGAGGCCACCACCACCGCCTGCATCGGGCGCAGGAAGCGGATGCGCCGGCGCGAGCCGTCGCCGCCCTTCCACTGCCCCGCGCCGCCCGAACCCTGGCGGATCGAGAATTCCTCGAGGCGCACGGGGTAGCGCATCTCCAGGATCTCGGGGTCGGTCATGCGGGTGTTGGTCATATGCGTCTGCACGGCGCTGGTGCCGTGGAAGCCCGGGCCCGCGCCCGTGCCACCGCAGATCGTCTCGTAATACTGGTAGGTGTCGTCGCCGAAGAGCGAGTTGTTCATCGTCGACTGCGCGGCGGCGCAGGCGTCGAGCGCGGCCAGCAGCGCGTTGCAGGTCACCTGGCTGACCTCGGTGTTGCCGGCGACCACGGCCCGGCCCGGCGTCGGGCTCAGGAAGCTCGCCGGCGGGACGATGATCTCCAGCGGCTTGAGGCAGCCGTCGTTCAGCGGGATGTCCTCGCCCACCAGCGAGCGGAAGCAGTAGAGCACCACCGCCCGGCAGACGGCGGCCGGGGCGTTGAAGTTGTCGGGGCGCTCCGGGCCGGTGCCGGTGAAGTCAATGACGGCGCGG
The DNA here is from genome assembly GCF_004336745.1 of Roseococcus sp. SYP-B2431. Lineage (GTDB taxonomy): Bacteria > Pseudomonadota > Alphaproteobacteria > Acetobacterales > Acetobacteraceae > Roseococcus. The sequence continues at coordinate 178,401 of NZ_SJXD01000026.1, read as the reverse complement.
CGGTTCGCCCGGTCCACGCGCACCTCGACGACGAGGGGCGTGCCGTCGTCGGTGACCGTCTCGAAGCGGCCGTCCTTCAGCGTGGAGAGCACGCGGCGCACGCTCTCCTCCGCATTGTCCATCACATGGCCCATATAGGCGCGCACCACGCCGAGGCCGAATTCGCGCACGGCGCGCCGCAGCTCCTGCACGCCCATCTCGTTGGAGGCGACCTGCGCCTTCACATCGGCCAGGTTCACGTCGGGGCTGCGGGCCGGGTAGCGCGCGGAGGCCAGCAGCGCGCGGAACTCCGCCTCGCGGAAATGGCCGGCATCGACGAGCAGGAAGTCGTCGATGACGACGCCCTCCTCCTCCAGCGTGGCCGAGCCCGGCGGGGTGGAGCCGGGCGTGAGGCCGCCGATATCCGCGTGATGCCCGCGCGAGCCGACGAAGAAGAGGATCTCGCGCCCCGCCTCGTCGAAGACGGGCGTGATCACCGTCACGTCCGGCAGATGCGTGCCGCCATTGTAGGGATTGTTCAGCGCCACCACGTCGCCCGGCCGCAGCGTGGCGCCGCGCGAGCGGATCACCGTGCGCACGCTCTCGCCCATCGCGCCGAGATGCACGGGAACATGCGGGGCATTCGCGACCAACTGGCCCGTGGCGTCGAAGATGGCGCAGGAGAAGTCCAGCCGCTCCTTGATGTTCACGGAGAGGCTGGTGTTCTGCAGCACCGTGCCCGTCTGCTCGGCGATGGACATGAAGAGGCTGTTGAACAGCTCCAGCATCACTGGATCGACACGACCGGTCTCGGCCAGCCGCGCGGCCGCGCGCGCCTCGACGCGGTGGAGCACGAGGTGGTTCAGCGCCGTGACGCGCGCCTCCCACCCCGGCTCGATCACGGTGGTCGCGATGGCCTCGCGGATCAGCGCGGGCCCGCGGATGGCATCGCCCGCCAGCAGCGCCTCGCGGTCATGGACCGGCGCGTCATGCGCCTCGCCCTGCGCGAAGAGCCTGACGCGGTCGAGCAGCGGGATGGCCTCGCCGGTCGGCCGTTCCGCCAGCTTCTCCTCCTGCACCGCCTCGCCCGGCATGGTGACCTCCACGAGCGCGGCCTCCACGACCACCTGGCGCTCCGGTGTCGCGAAGCCGAAGCGCGCGCGATGCGCCTCCGTGAAGTCGCGCAGCACGCCGTGGTAGCAGCCGAAGGCGACGGGCAGGAAGGCATCGGTGCCGGCATAGCGCAGGTGCAGGCGATGCTCGGCCTTCAGCCTGGCCGGATCGGCGCCCTGGCGCACCAGCTCGGCGCGCCCGGCGGCCTCCAGCTCCGCGAGCCGCGCCTCCAGCACGCCGATGCCCTCGGGCGCGAGGGGCTTCTCGACGGCCGCCTCGCGGATCACCGCCTGGTCGGCCAGGCCCATGCCATAGGCGCTCAGCACGCCGGCGAAGGGGTGGATGAAGACGGTCTCCATGCCGAGCTCGTCGGCCACGAGGCAGGCATGCTGCCCGCCCGCGCCGCCGAAGCAGGCCAGCGCGTATTTCGTGACGTCATAGCCGCGCTGCAGGCTCACCTGCTTGATGGCATGGGCCATGTTCGAGACGGCAATTCGGAGGAAGCCCTCGGCGACCTGCTCCGGCGAAGGCGAAGTGTCCGTGGTCTTCGCGATCTCTGCGGCGAGGGCGGCGAACTTCCCGCGCACCACCTCCGCGTCGAGGGGCTGGTCGCCATTCGGGCCGAAGATCGCCGGGAAGTGGCGCGGCTGGATCTTGCCGGCCATGACATTCGCGTCGGTCACGGTCAGCGGCCCGCCGCGGCGGTAGCAGGCCGGGCCCGGGACCGCGCCCGCGCTCTCGGGGCCCACGCGATAGCGCGCGCCATCGAACTTCAGGATGGAGCCGCCGCCGGCGGCCACCGTGTTGATCGCCATCATCGGCGCGCGCATGCGCACGCCGGCCACCACCGTCTCGAAGGCGCGCTCGAAAGCGCCCGCATAGAGCGCCACGTCCGTCGAGGTGCCGCCCATGTCGAAGCCGATGATGCGGTCGTAGCCTGCCATGGCCGCCGTCCGCGCCGCGCCGACGATGCCGCCGGCCGGGCCGGAGAGGATGGCGTCCTTGCCCTGGAAGCTGCTCGCCTCGGCCAAGCCGCCGGAGGACTGCATGAAATAGAGCTTGATGGGCTGCCCGGCCGATTCACGCCCGCCGCCAACGGCGTCGATCGATCGGAGGCTTGGCCCGGCCGATCCACGCCCGCCGCCTTCGGCGTCGATCGATCGGACGGGGCCGCCCAGCTCCGACGCCACCTGCCGCACGTAGCGGCCCAGGATCGGCGAGAGATAGGCGTCCACCACGGTCGTGTCGCCGCGCGGCACGATGCGGGGCAGGGGACTCGCCTGGTGCGAGAGGCTGATCTGCGGGAAGCCGATCTCGGCGGCGATGGCGCCGATCCGCAGCTCGTGCGCCGGATGCGCCCAGGCATGCATCAGCACGATGGCGACCGCGCGGATGCCGTCGTCATGGGCGGCCTGGAGCGCCGCGCGGGCGGCGGCCTCGTCGAGGGGCTCGATCTCCGCCCCGTCCACCGAGACCCGCCCGCCGATCTCGGCCACGCGCTCGTGCAGCAGCTCGGGCAGCTTCACGTTCAGGTCGAAGAGCCGCGGCCGCGCCTGGTTGCCGATGCGCAGCATGTCGGCGAAGCCCACCGGGACCAGCAGAAGCACGCGCTCGCCCTTGCGTTCCAGCAGAGCGTTGGTGGCGACGGTCGTGCCCATCTTCACGGCCTCGACCAGCCCCTCGGGCAGCGTCGCGCCCGGCTCGAGGCCCAGCACCTGGCGGATGCCCGCGACGGCGGCGTCCCTGTAGCGCTCGGGATTCTCGGAGAGCAGCTTGGCGGTGGAGAGGGAGCCGTCAGGGTGCCGGGCCACCACATCGGTGAAGGTGCCGCCGCGATCGATCCAGAACTGCCAAGTCCCCACGCTCATTCCGATACTCCTCGAGACGCCTCCGCTTTGCAGGCGCGAGGCGTGGCGCGCAAGGGGGTTGGCGTGTTACGTCCCTGCGGAGGCGAAGGGATTTCCTGTTGGGCTTCTGGGGCAAGATCATCGGGGGGATCGCGGGCTTCGCGACGGGCGGGCCCGTCGGCGCCGTCATGGGTGCCATGGCGGGGCATGCGGCCGACAGCGCCACGCGCCTCGGCCCCAACGCGGCGAACATGGCCGCGATGCTGGGCTCGCGCGAGCAGCTCTTCGCCATCTCGGTGGTCGTGCTCTCCGCCAAGCTCGCCAAATGCGACGGGCCGGTGGTCCGCGCCGAGATCGACGCCTTCAAGCGGATGTTCCGCATCCCGCCGCAGAACATGAAGGACGTGGCGGAGCTCTTCGACGAGGCCCGCCGGACTTCGGAGGATTTCGAGCCCTTCGCCGACCGCCTCGGCGAGGCCTTCGCCGCCGAGAAGCCCATTCTGGAGGACGTGCTGGGCGCGCTCTTCCAGATCGCCCGGGCCGACGGGCCGCTGACCCGCGGCGAGGTGCGCTTCCTCCAGCGCGTGCAGACCGGCTTCCGGCTGGAGGCGCGCGAATGGGAGCGCGCCCGCGACGGCCAGGCGCGGCCGGGCGCCGGCGCAAGCGAGATGCCGGGCGTGGACGCCTATGCGGTGCTCGGCCTGCCGAAGGATGCGACCGACGAGCAGGTCCGGGCCGCCTGGCGCAAGCTCATGCGCGAGAACCACCCGGATGCCATGGCCTCGCGCGGGGCGCCGCAGGACCTGATCCAGCGGGCGACGGGCAAGGTGGCCGAGATCAACAATGCCTGGGACCGCATCAAGCGCGAGCGCAAGCTTTGAGCCTGCGCGCCACGGAGCTGCCGTCCCCCAATGCGAGCGAGCGCCCGGCGGGCGCCGTCATAGACACGCTGATCCTGCACTATACCGGCATGAGGTGCGGCGGCGAGGCCATCGCCCGGCTGCGCGACCCCGAGGCCGTGGTCTCCTCGCACTATGTCGTCGAGGAGGACGGCCGGATCTTTCATCTCGTGCCCGAGCTGCTGCGGGCGCGGCATGCCGGCGTCTCGCACTGGCGCGGCCGCGAGGCGCTGAACGACGTCTCCATCGGCATCGAGATCGTCAATCCGGGCCATGAATGGGGCTACCGCCACTTTCCGGCCCTGCAGATGGCCGCGGTGGCCGACCTCTGCCTGGAGATCCTGGGTCGTCACCCCATCCCGGCCCGCAACGTCGTCGGCCACAGCGACGTGGCGCCAGACCGCAAGCAGGATCCGGGCGAGCTCTTCGACTGGCAGGGGCTGGCGGAGAACGGCATCGGGATCTGGCCGGCGATGGACGGACCCGCCGAGGGCGATGCGCGCGAACTGCTCGGCCGCATCGGCTACCGCACCGACCTGGAGCTGCCCATGCTCGTCACGGCCTTTCAGCGCCATTGGCGGCCCGAGCGCGTGGATGGCGTGGGCGACTCAGGCACGCTGGCACGGATGCAGGGCGTGCTCGCGGCGATCGGCTGACGCGGGCGAAGCCCGACGGACCCGCCGCTGGGCGTCCGGACGACCGGGCGCCCAGCGGCGGTTTCAGCCCTGCCGCGTCACCATCAGCGTCTTGATCTTGCCGATCGCATCGGCGGGGTTCAGCCCCTTCGGGCAGGTCCGCGTGCAGTTCATGATCGTGTGGCAACGGTAGAGCCGGAAGGGATCCTCCAGGTTGTCCAGCCGCTCGCCGGTCGACTCGTCGCGGCTGTCCGCGATCCAGCGATAGGCCGCCAGGAGGACCGCCGGGCCGAGGTAGCGGTCGCCGTTCCACCAGTAGCTGGGGCAGGAGGTCGAGCAGCAGAAGCACAGGATGCACTCCCACATGCCGTCGAGCTTGGCGCGCTCCTCCTTGGACTGGCGGCGCTCCTCGTCCGGCGGCGGCGGGGTCTCGGCCTTCAGCCAGGGCTCGATGCTCCGGTACTGCGCGTAGACCTGCGACAGATCGGGCACCAGGTCCTTCACCACGGGCATGTGCGGCAGCGGGGTGATCCGCACGTCGCCCTTCACCTCGTCGATGGGCTTGAGGCAGGCCAGCGTGTTCAGCCCGTCAATGTTCATCGCGCAGGAGCCGCAGATGCCCTCGCGGCATGAGCGCCGGAAGGTCAGCGTCGTGTCGACCTCGTTCTTGATCTTGATGAGCGCGTCCAGGACCATCGGGCCGCATTTGTCGAGATCGATCTCGAAGTTGTCGGTGCGCGGATTGGCGTCCTCGTCCGGATCCCAGCGGTAGATCTTGAAGGTCTTGACCTTCGTCGCGCCGGCTTCGGCCTTGAAGGTCTTGCCGCCCTGGACGGTGGAGTTCTTTGGGAGCGTGAACGTTGCCATTTTCAGCCCTTCCGCCGGTTCCGAGAATTAAGAGCGGGCATCAAATTGTTTTCTTCTTCGATACGCAGCATCCGGATGTCGCGGACGCTGGGTTGAAACCAGTCATGCTCTGCTGAAATCGCCTGAACTGCTACGACGCAATCAACAGGGCTCATTCCCTCCGCACTAAAATAAACTGAGCCCTGTTGCCATTTAAAGCCAAACTCTTCAAGAATCTTTCGAATGTCACCATAAGCATTCTTAAAAGATGCATTTCTATAAGTAGACTCAAGTGTGGCTTGATCTAAATCGAAGGTAATCGCGTAGCGAGCCATGATCAGTACACCCGCGGCTTGGGCGGAAACACCTGGACCTCGTTGGTCAGCGTCCGCATCTTCACGTCGCGATAGTCGAGCCTGACCTCGCGCTTGTCGCTCACCCAGGCGAGCGTGTGCTTCATCCAGTTCACGTCGTCGCGGTCCGGGTAGTCTTCCTGGGCATGGGCGCCGCGGCTTTCGTGGCGCGCCTCGGCGCCATGGATCGTCGTCAGCGCGTTGCCGAGCAGGTTGTCGAGCTCCAGCGCCTCGACCAGGTCGCTGTTCCAGATCAGCGAGCGGTCGGCGACGCGGACGTCGTCATAGCCGGCGGCGATCTTGTCCATCTTCTGCACGCCCTCCTTCAGCAGTTCGGAGGTGCGGAAGACGGCCGCGTGGTTCTGCATGGTGCGCTGCATGTTCAGCCGCAGGTCGGAGACGGACGTGCCGCCCTTGGCGTGGCGCACGCGGTCGAGCCGGTCCAGCGCGTTCTCGCCGGCCTTGGGCGGCAGCGGCGGCTGGCTCGCGCCGGGCTTGATCGTGTCCGCGGCGCGCAGCGCGGCGGCGCGGCCGAAAACCACGAGGTCGAGCAGGGAGTTCGTGCCGAGGCGGTTGGCGCCATGCACCGAGACGCAGGCGGCCTCGCCGACGGCCATCAGGCCGGGGACGATCGCGTCCTGGTCCTGCGCGGTGGGGCGCAGCACCTCGGTGTGGATGTTGGTGGGGATTCCGCCCATGTTGTAGTGGACGGTCGGGAGCATCGGGATCGGCTCCTTCGTCACGTCCACGCCGGCGAAGATCTTCGCGGTTTCGGAGATGCCGGGGAGGCGCTCGTGGAGCAGGGCAGCGCCCAGGTGTTCCAGGTGCAGGTAGATGTGGTCCTTGTGCGGGCCGACGCCGCGGCCCTCGCGGATCTCCATGGACATGGCGCGCGAGACCACGTCGCGGCTGGCGAGGTCCTTCGCGGTCGGTGCGTAGCGCTCCATGAAGCGCTCGCCCTCGGAATTGGTGAGGTAGCCGCCTTCGCCACGGGCCCCTTCCGTTACGAGGCAGCCCGAGCCGTAGATGCCGGTCGGGTGGAACTGCACGAACTCGTTGTCCTGCAGCGGCAGGCCGGCGCGCAGGATCATGCCGCCGCCGTCGCCCGTGCAGGTGTGCGCCGAGGTGCAGGAGAAATAGGCGCGGCCGTAGCCGCCGGTCGCCATCACCACGCTCTGCGCGCGGAAGCGGTGGATCGTGCCGTCCTCGAGGTTCCAGGCGGTGACGCCGCGGCAGACGCCTTCCTCATCGATGATGAGGTCGAGCGCGATGTACTCGACGAAGAACTCGCAATTGGCCTTCAGCGCCTGCTGGTAGAGCGTGTGCAGGATGGCGTGGCCCGTGCGGTCGGCGGCGGCGCAGGCGCGCATGGCCGGCGTCTTGCCGTAGTCCTGCATGTGGCCGCCGAAGGGGCGCTGGTAGATGCGGCCGTCCTCGGTGCGCGAGAAGGGCACGCCGTAATGCTCGAGCTCGATGATCGCGGGCACCGCCTCGCGGCACATGTATTCGATGGCGTCCTGGTCGCCGAGCCAGTCCGACCCCTTCACGGTGTCGTACATGTGCCAGCGCCAGTCGTCCTCGCCCATGTTGCCGAGGGAGGCGCCGACGCCGCCCTGCGCGGCCACGGTGTGCGAGCGCGTGGGAAACACCTTGGTGATGCAGGCGGTCTTGAGGCCTGCGGCGCCCATGCCGAAGGTGGCGCGCAGCCCCGCGCCGCCGGCGCCGACCACGACGACGTCGTAGGTATGGTCCACGACGCGATAGGCGCCGAAGGAGGGCTTGCTGATGGCGTTCATCGACCCGATCCGCTCTCTGGCGCGGCGGCAATGGCCCCCACGCCCCAAATGACCCGCCGGAACATGCCGGCCTCAGGAACGGCGGCGCGACGCCGCCGCGAATTCACAGCGCGCCCTAGAGCGCGAAGGCGATGCGCAGCACCGAGAAGCCGCAGGCCAGCGCCAGGATGGCGCAACCGCCCTTGACGACCAGCAGCGCCGCGATGCGCTGGAACTCGTTGCGCACATAGTCCTCGATCACGACCTGCAGCCCGCCCGCCATGTGGTGGAAGGTCAGCGCGATGAGCGCGAGGAGCAGCACCGCGTTGAGCGGCGTCGCGATCCAGAGCAGCGTCTCGAGATAGGTCGTGCCGGCGAGGCCGATCATGCTCAGCACGAACCAGATCGTCAGCGGCAGGAGCGCGATGGAGGTGACGCGCTGCATCCACCAGTGATGCGTGCCCGACTTGGCCGAACCGAGGCCGCGAACCCGCCCGAGGGGGGTGCGCATGGCGCGGGGAGAGGTGGTTTCGATGGCCATGGCGCTCAGCCCCAGAAGATGATGGCGAGGAGCCAAGTCAGCACCGTCAGCACGCCCGTGCCGATCAGCACCGCGTGGCCGGTCTTGTACACCGTCGGGATCTCGAAGCCGAAGCCGGCGTCCCAGGCGAGGTGCCGCAGGCCGGCCAGCGTGTGGTACCAGGCCGTCGCCGTCAGCGCGAACAGGATCAGGAGCCCCAGGAAGGAGGACATGAACCACTGCACGCGGGCGAAGGCGACCTCGCCGGTCGCGGCCGCCATGAGCCACCAGGTCAGCAGCAGCGTGCCGGCGGCCCAGGCGCAGCCCGTCGCGCGATGCATGATCGAGGTGAAGCTCGTCATCTGCATCATGTCGTAGGCCTGCAGATGCGGGGAAAGCGGGCGGCGAACGATCTTGCCGTCCGTGCGGCGGCCGATCATGCCGGCCTCGCGCGGGTCACTCATGCGCTCAGCGCCTTCATCTCGGATGAACTCCAGCCATGGCTGATTTGCGGTGCTTTCTAGGCGTCCCTTCGCAGCTGCGTCAATCCGACCCGGCCACGCGGAAGTGCTTCTCACCATTGCGAATAACTCGCAAATCGGCGCGGGCGGGCTCGGCTGCAAGACCCTCGGCTCCAGGCGGGTCAGATTCCGGATTGACCCGACCCCTGTGTGACGTGACTGTGCCACCCCAATCAGAACCGGAGTTCCGCTCCGGCAGGAAAGCCTCGTGACGCCGCTTCGCCTCCCATCGCTGATCGGCTGCGCGCTGAGCCTGGCGCTCGCGGCCGGTGCCGCCTTCGCGCAGACCGGCACGCCGGCGCTCCCGCCGGCCGACGAGCGCGAGCCGATCCGCCTGCTGGTCGGCCTGCCGCCGGGCAGCGGCGTGGACCGGATCTCCCGGGTCTTCGCCGAGGCGCTGAGCCAGCGCCTCTTCCGCCCGGTCAATGTCGAGAATCGCACGGGCGCCCGCGGCAACGTCGCCGGCGAGGAGCTGGCCCGCTCGACGCCCGACGGGAATACGCTCGGCGTCGTGACCGCGACGACGATGATCCTGAACCGGCACCTGTCGCGCCAGATGGGCTATGACCCACAAGCAGACCTGACCCCCATAAGCCGCTTCGCGAGCTTGCCTCTCCTGGTGCTCGGCGGCCCTGGCCAGGGGGTGCGGACGATCGGCGAGCTGATCGAGGTTTTGAAAGCCCGGCCAAGCACTTGCGGGACGCCTGGGGCCGGGACGGCGCAGCATCTGGCGCTGGAATTGCTCATCAGATCGGTGGGTGCCCGATGCGATTTCGTGCATTTCCGGGGGATCGCCGGCGCACTTCCGGAATTGCTCGACGGGGGTGTCCAGGTCTATGTGGAGGCTGCTGTCATCGGATTGCCACTGGTGCGGGAAGGGCGGGTCAGATTGCTGGCCGTGACTTCCCGCGTAAGGTCGGCCCTTCTGCCCGAGACCCCGACAGTGGCGGAGACGGTCGCCGGCTACGAAGCCGAGACCTGGCTTGCGCTGATGGGGCCGCGCGGATTGGCTGATTCCGTCCTGGTCAAGCTCGAGGCAGCAGCCATTGCGGTGGCGCGCGACGCCGCGGTGGTTCGGAGATTGCGGGCGCTCTCCGCGGAACCCATCGGGGGAACGCGGACGGAGCTCGCGGCTACGATCCGCGCGCAGGATTCCATTTGGGGGCCGGTGGCTAGAGCCGCTGGAGTGACCGCTGATTGACGTTGCCATCCAAGCCACCATCCCCCGCAAGCTCGGCTTCAAGCCCGGCATGGTGTGCTCCGTTCTCGAACCGCCGGCCGGGCTCAAGCACGGCCTGCCGGCCACCTCGGCCTCCGAGCCCGAGCTGATCCTGGCCTTCGCGTCGGACCGCGCCTCGCTGGGCCGGGTCGCCGCCAAGGCGCTGGACCTCTACGGAGTCGGCGGGCGGCTGTGGTTCGCCTATCCGAAGAAGAACGGGCCAGTTCGCTCGGACCTCGACCGCGACCACGGCTGGGAGCCGCTGACCCAGGCCGGGCTGCTGCCGGTCACGCAGGTCGCGCTCGACGCCACCTGGTCGGCGCTGCGCTTCCGTCTGCGCGAAGAGATCCCGACCCTGGCGCGGAAGGCCTGACGGCCTTTCGCGGCCGGTCATGAAAACGGGGCCGCGAGGCCCTGTTTTTCGTTCCGGCAAGGATGTGGGGCGAGCTCAGCGCGCGCAGCCCGGGGGGCCGGCCCTGCCCTTGCTGCGGGCGACGACGTTTCGATAGGCGAGCACCACCGGGCTGTCGCCCCAGCCCTGCAGGCTGCCGAGCCAGTCCCGCGCCGGGGTGAGGACACCGGCCTCCGCTGCGGCGCAGACGGGCAGCCGGGCCATGTTGGCCGGCAGTGCGTGGCCCGCGGGGCCCATCAGGGGCAGGATCGCCAGGCAGGTTCCGGCGAGGATCAGGGGCAGGGTGCCGCGCATCTTCGAAACGCTCCGCTTAGTCGGCTGAAGTGACGCTCCGGCATAGACGCGCTTCGGACGATCCGAAAAAGCGACAATAACGGAAATTTCGACACCTCGCGCCCGATGAAAATTCCCGGGCGTCGTGCCCGCGGCAGCTCATCGCTCCCGAGATGTGCGCCGAAATTTCGCGAAACGCAAGGATGAAAATTAAATCTTCGGAGATTATCGCAAATTTAAGACAGTTTTGGACTGTACACCGAAGGCCGCTCGGCTCCACTCGCGTCAGGGTTGCGTCCCGCCTCAGCCGCGGCCGGATGCGGCATCGGTCGGGGACTCGCGTCTGGAGGCCGAAGTTACCGGCCGGCCTGGAGCCCGTTCGGCTGAACCGTCAGAACTGGGGTGGCGCAGACGTCCATTCCGGTCATCTCGGCTGCGCGGCCGTTCACGAAGACCACGCGCACGGCGTTGATCCCCGGCCGCGCCATGACCGATTGCGTGCTGCCCGCGGGCAGGGTGCCCGGCGCCAGGTGGTCGCGGCCCCAGTCGGACGGCCCGGCCATGCTCACATAGAGCTGTTCCACCGCAATGGGCGCGGCGTTGCGCAGCTGGATGCGCCCGTCGCAGCCGGAGGTTCCGCCGCCGGGCGGGGCAGCGCAGGCGGCGAGCAGGGGCGACAGGAGCAGGAGGGCGCGCATGGGCCGATCTAATCCCAGTCCGGCTCGACCGGCGAGGGCGGCGTGCCTCCCGCCGCGATGTCCTCCCCGGCCGCGAGCAGCAGGTCCTCGCGGTAACGGCCGCCGAGGAGCTGCACGCCCACCGGCGCCTTGCCCACCATCCCCGTCGAGACCGTCAGCCCGGGCAGTCCCATCAGCGGCAGCCCGACCTGGACGAGCTGTGCCTCGATGATGGCGGAAAACGCCTCGGCGCCGCCCTGGTCGGCGTGGTTGGCGAAGGGTAGCTCGCCCGAGACGGGGACGATCACCACCGGATACCTCTCGAAGAACAGCATCCAGGCGCGGAGAAAGCCCGCGCGGGCCGTCAGCGCATCCTGGAATTCGGCGAGGCTGGGTTGCGGGCTGAGCGCCGTCATATGGCCGAAGATGGCCAGCGAGGCCGCCTCGCCCTCGCGCTCGGCCAGCGCCATCCCGCCCCGCGGAAGCATGGCGAGCCAGAGCTGCGCCTGGAGGCGGGCCGGCTCGCGGAGCGGCGGCACCTCCGCCACCTCCTCGACCTCCCATCCCGCCGCGAGCAGCCGCGCCGCGGCGTCGCGCAGCGCGGCGGCCACGGGCGCCGCGACCTTCATCCCCTCGGGCGCGACGCAGAGCGCCGCGCGCCTGGGCGCCGGCGGGCCTTCCAGCGGCGCCGGTACCCACCAGGGGTCGCGCGGGTCGCGCGCGCTCATCGCGGCCAGCGCGAGCCGCAGGTCGGGGATGGTCCGGGCCAGCGGGCCGCTCACCGCCATGAGCTGCGGGCCGATGTCGCGCTCGGGCAGGCTGGGATTCCAGGCCGGGATGCGCCCGAGCGTGGGCCGCAGCCCGTGGATTCCGCAGGCATAGGCGGGGTAGCGCACCGAGCCGCCGATATCGGTCCCGTGCCCGATCGCGCCGATGCCGGCCGCCGTGGCCGAAGCCGCGCCGCCCGAGGAGCCGCCGGGCGTGAGGCCCTTGTCGCGCGGATTCCAGGTCTCGCCATGGATGTCGTTCGCGGTGAACCAGCGCAGCGAGAAAGCCGGCGTGTTCGTCCGCCCGATGATGACGGCGCCCGCGTTCCGCAGGTTCGAGACGACGGGGCTGTCGTCCGTCGCGCGATGATCGGCCTGCAGCTTGATGCCGTTCGTGCTCGCGAAACCCGTCTGGTCCGTGTTCACCTTGACGGTGACCGGCACGCCGGCCAGCAGCCCGGGCGCCTCGCCGCGCGCGATGGACTGGTCCACCGCCTCGGCCGCGGCCAGCGCCTCCTCCGGCATCGCCTGCACGACGGCGTTGAGCCGTGGGTTCACCGCCTCGAGTCGCGCGAGCGCGGAGAGGGTCACCTCGCGGGCCGAGACCTCGCGGGATCGGACCCGTCGCGCCACCTCCGTCGCATCCAATCGCCAGAGTTCGGGCATCGCGCGCTCCTTCGAATTCATGCGTGATCCTTCGGCATGGGAAGCTTCCTGGTCAACCTGGCGGGGTCATGTATCCTGCGAAGCGGATTGCCGGGGGGCGGGGGTTATGGAAGCTGGCGCGACGATGCGGGTCGATCGGCAAGCGGATCGACGCAGGCTCGTGATGCGCTTCGCGATCAGCACCAACGGGCCCGCCTTCCTCGCCGCCATGCAGGGGTGGATCGCCCAGCACCCCGAGGCCGTGGGCTATGACTGGCTCTACGACATGCGAATTTATCACGGCACGGTCAGCCACGACGACATGACGCAGTTCGCACGCGCCTATGCCGCCATCGCGGACGAGCGGGACATGGGCCGCTACGCCGTCTTCGTCTCGCCGGATCCCGGCCTGCCGCTCTGGATCCGCGCCTGCGCGCTGCATTTCCCGCGGCGCATCTTCACCGTGGTCCGGACCATGGCCGATGCGGAGAAGCTGCTGAGGCGCGACTTCTCCGCCAAGTAGGGCTTCAGCCCGGCAGTTCCAGCACGTTCTTGCTGATGATGTTGCGCTGGATCTCGTTGGTGCCACCGTAGATCGAGGTCGGCCGCGCCTGGATGTAGAGCGCGCCGGGATTGAGGTTCCGGTTGCCCTCCATCGGCCCGAAGAGGCCGGCATTCTCGCCGGCGATCTCCATCATCGTCTCGGTGATGCGCTGGAAGAGCTCGGACTGGATGACCTTGAGCTGCGAGACGTCCGCGCCCAGCGGCCGGCCCTGCTTCAGCACCTCGACATAGCGGCCGTAGAGGGCCTTGAGGTCCTCCAGGTCGCAGCGGTGGCGGGCATAGCGTTCCTGGAAGGTGCCCTCTTCCGCCACGCCCATCCGCTCGGCGAGCTGCTTGAGCCGCGTCAGCGCATAGGCGCTCTGGCGGGGCGAGCCGAGATAGATGCGCTCGAAGGAGAGCAGCGCCTTGGCCATGTCCCAGCCCTTGTTGAGCTGGCCGACCAGGTTGGCCTTGGGCACCTTCACATTGTCGAAGAAGACCTCGCAGAATTCGTCGTGCATCTCGAGGTTGATGATGGGGCGCACGGTGATGCCGGGCGTGTTCATGTCGACGAGCAGGAAGGAGATGCCCTCCTGCTTCTTCGCCGCCTTGTCGGTGCGGACCAGGAGAAAGATCCAGTTGGCGTCCTGCGCGAGCGTGGTCCAGATCTTCTGGCCGTTCACGACATAATGGTCGCCCGCATCCACCGCCTCGGTGCGCAGCGAGGCGAGGTCGGAGCCGGAGTTCGGCTCGGAATAGCCCTGGCACCAGATGTGCTCGCCGCTCAGGATCTTCGGCAGGTACTGCTGCTTCTGCTCCTCCGTGCCGTAGCGGATGACCAGCGGGCCCAGCATGATGATGCCGTGGTCGTTGCAGCGGGCGCAGCCGTGGCGCTCCAGCTCCTCGGTGAAGATGATCTGCTTGGCCGGCAGCAGGCCGAGCCCGCCGTATTCGCGCGGCCAGCCGGGGGCGAGCCAGCCCTTCTCGGCGAGCTTGAAGTACCAGACCTTGTTCTCCTCCCAGTGCAGGCGCTTCTCCGGATTGCGGATCTCGGCGGGGTAGTTGGCCTCGATCCAGGCGCGGATATGCGCGCGGAAGGCGTCGTCGGGGAGGGCGTTGAGGTCTTCGGGCTCGCGGCCGGTGATGGCGTTCATGTCTTTTCCTCGGGTGCGAGGGGCTCCGCCCCTCCCTTCATCCTTCACCGCCGAGGGGACCGAAGCAATGGCCTTCGCGGCGCGCGGAAGGGACCCCCTGGAGGGCTGCTACGCCCCGGAGGTTCCTCGACCGCAGGAGCCCTGGCTGGCCGGCCTCGGATCACGGAAAGAGCCGCTAAGCTTCGGCAGCGACGGGCTTCCCCTGTCGGGAGCCCTGATGATTGGCCCAGGCCCGCGTGAACTCCGCGCCGGCCAGGAAGATCAGCCCTGAATAGTAGAGCCAGACGAGCACCACGATCATGGTCCCGGCCGCACCGAAGCCGGCAGCAACGTTGCTATGGCCGATGTAGAGCCCGATCAGGGACTTGCCGATGGTGAAGAGGATCGAGGTCACCAGCGCGCCGACCAGCACGTCGCGCCAAGCCAGCTTTCGGTCCGGTAGGACCTTGTAGATCGCCGCGAAGAGCAGCGTCAGAACCCCGATCGTGACTGCCAGGTTCAGTGCAAAGGCGACGGCGGCACCGCCCGGAAGGGACGCCTCGAGCCAGGAGCCGACGGCAACGATGGAGGCGCTGACCGCCAGCGAGGCGATCAGGATGAAGCCGGTCGCCGCCACGAGCCCAAGGGCGGCGGCCTTTGCCTTCACGAAACGCGACACCGTTTCCGTGATCGTGCCGGCCTCGGGCGTCTCCGTCTTCCAGATCAGGTTCAAGGCCGTCTGCAGCGCTCCGAACGCGCCGGCTGCCGTGAGCAGCAGCGTGCCGAGGCCGATGAGGATGGCCCAGCCTCCGCGTGCATCCCCCAGGGCCCCGTCGGCCATCTTGCGGAGATCCTCCGCCGCCTGTTGACCCATCATCCCGCTGAATTGGGCGGTGAGCACCTCGTCTACCTGATCGCGTCCGAACACCGCCCCGGCGATTCCCACGGCGATGAAGAGCAGGGGCCCCACCGAGAAGAGCGTGAAGTAGGCGATGCTCGCCGCCGTGGTGAGGCAGTTGTCGGCCCCGAACCCTTTGGCCGCATCCTTCAGAATTTCCCAGATTCGACCCATCGCCATGCCCCCGCCTGCTGGCAAAACCGACGTACCGCATGGAAGGTTTCGGTCGAGACTTAGATATTCGTGGTAGCTATCGCGCTTACAATCTTAACATAGATCATACCATGAGAAGAAATACTTACAAATGTTGTTAAGACTCCGGGGAGGCGTCAAGCAAAAGTCGCCTGCCGGCCCGAAATTCTGCTTGTCCGGCGGAAACCGTAGTTGGCCGCCGGGTTTGTGAAGGGGGGGACATCGTCCTCGCCGCCTTCATCGGAGATCGCCATGAGCGACAGATCGCAACCATCAACATCGTCTCGGGACATGCTCGACGACGTCGGAAGAGATGCAGGCGCCATAGCCGGCCGCGTTCAGGCACAGGCTTCGGAAGCGGTGGGCGCCGCAAGTCAGGCTGCGGGCAAAGCCGCCGAGGAAGCCAAGGCCCAGGGGGCGGAACTGCTCGGCCAGGCGCAGGAACGCGCCGAGGGCCTGGTGGAGGAAGGCAAGGCCGCGGGAGCCGAGCAGGCCTCCGGTCTGGCGCGGGCCGTTCATCGCGCCGCCGACGACCTGGAAGGCTCCTCGCCGGACATCGCCCGGCACGTCCGGTCGGCGGCGGATTCGCTGAACGGGATTTCCGAGGCGCTGCGCGAGCGGAGCGCGGGTCAGCTCTGCCAGGACGTGGCCGATTTCGCGCGTCGCCAGCCCAGCCTCTTCTTCGGTGCCGCCGCCGTCGCCGGCTTCGCCCTGGTGCGCTTCGCCCGAAGCTCCGCCGGCGAGCGGCAGGCGGCAGTCAGCGGGCAGTCTGCGCCGTCGCCGTCGCGGCCCAGCTCCGGCATGGCCCCGGGCTGGACCCGGGAAGGTCCCGGCGAGGTCGCACGGCCCGCGACCATGGCCGGCGCCTCCCTCGGCGGCGCCGCGGCACATCGGGCGGGCGATGCCGAGCCCGGCCAGATGCCGACCGCCGCCGCTGGATCGGTGCCGAAGCCGCGTCCCGTCACGGCGGGAGGCCAGACCGGCGGCAGGATCCCTGACGAGAGCTCGGAGTCGCCGCTATGAGCGACGAAACCCAGCGCTCCGTGCCCGACCTGCTGGGCGACCTCGTCACCCAGGCGACGACGCTCGTGCGTCAGGAAGTGCAGCTCGCCCGTGCCGAGATCAATGAGAAGGTCTCCTCGGTGGGCGCCGCCATCGGCGCCATGGCCATCGGCGGCATCCTGCTGCTGGCGGCCCTGATCATCCTGCTGCAGGCGGCCGTCGCGGCACTCGTCGAATATGCCGGGCTGCCGGCGACGATCGCTGCGCTCATCGTCGGCGTCGTCGTGGCCGTGGTCGGCTACATCGCGCTGCATGGCGCGATGGGCCGGTTGAAATCCGCCACGCTCGTTCCGCATCGGACGGCGGCGCAGCTCGGGCGCGACGCCGAGGTCATCAAGGAGCAGATCCCATGAGCAGCACCACCATCGACCCGGGCGGCAGGTCCCCGGCCGATATCGAGGACGATGTGGAGCGGACCCGGGCCAATGTCTCCGGCACGCTCGACGCCTTGCGGGAAAAGCTGGCGCCGAGCCAGATCGTGGACGAGGTGATCGACCGCGTCTCCGACTATGCGCGGGGCAGCGGCGGCGCGGAATTCGCCCGCAACCTGGGCAGCGCGGTGCGCGACAATCCGCTGCCCGTGCTGCTGATCGGCGCGGGGATCGGCTGGATGCTGCTGTCCCGCGGCGGCTCCGGCACGTCCATGCCGGAACGCGATCCGCTCCGCCTCCCCCCGCCCCGGCGCCCCTTCCAGGAGACGGGAGGACAGTCCTCCATGGTAAGCGGCGCGATGGAGCAGGTGGGCAAGGCGGCCAGCGCAGTCGGCGAGGCGGCGACGCGCGCCGGCTCCTATGTCAGCGAGACCGCCTCGCAGGTGGTCCAGGCCGGCTCGAGCCTCGCCAGCAGCGCCATCGAGGGCGGCGCGAGCGCCTCGCAAACCGCGGCCTCCCTGCGCGACAGCGCGGGCTCCGCCACGGAGCAGGCCACCGCCGCCGTGAAGGCGGGCTGGTCCTCGGCCACGGGGGCCGTGGAGGCACAGCCCTGGCTGCTGGGCCTCCTCGGCGTTGCTGTCGGCGCGACGCTTGGCGCGGTGCTGCCGCGCACGCAGGCGGAGGACGAATGGCTCGGCGAGGCGGCGGATGCCGCGACGGAGCGTGTCAGCCATCTGGGCCGGGAGGCCGTCGAGCAGGTTCGCGCCGTGGCGGGCGAGCATCTGCAGGGCGCGAGCGATACCGTCGCCGAAGGCTTTGCCAAGGTGAAGGAGCGGCTCGACGAGGGAAGCCTCTCGGGGGCCGGTGAAGCTCTCGGCGAAGCCCTGAGCACGACCGCGAAAGCCGCCGGGGACGCCGCCACGGGCCTGGCGGGGGAGGTCAACGACCGGTTGGCGAAGGATGAGACGCCGGCTGGCGAAGAGCGGAGAGGCTGACCACACCAGGTCGGTCCTTGCCGTCCAGGCACCGGCGGTGGCGGCTCGTCCGCTCTTCCGTTGGATCGGTGACGAGGCAAAAGGGCGCGTGGTTCACGCGCCCTTCTTCGCCCTTGAGGACTCCGAGCGAGCGCGCGCCGCGAGACAACGCCTCGCGACGGAAGAAAGGGCTGCCATGACCCCCGAAGGCGACGGGCTCGATGTGCTGGTGATCGGCGGCGGCCCGGTCGGCCTCACCGCGGCCATCTACCTTGCGCGCTTCAAGCGCCGCTTCGC
Source organism: Roseococcus sp. SYP-B2431 (assembly GCF_004336745.1). Classification (GTDB taxonomy): domain Bacteria; phylum Pseudomonadota; class Alphaproteobacteria; order Acetobacterales; family Acetobacteraceae; genus Roseococcus. The sequence goes on along the minus strand of NZ_SJXD01000026.1, from coordinate 160,450 downwards.
CGTGATCGATGCGGGAGAGTCCCGGGCGGCCAGCATCCCGGAGAGCCACAACATCCCGTTCTTCGGGGACGGCATCCCTGGCAGCGGCATCCTGGCGCGAATCCGGGCGCATGCCGGCCAGTATGGCGTGGAGCCCCGGATGGGACGTGTGACCTCGCTGCTCCGCGACGGCGCCGCGCTGATGGCCGAGATTCGCCTGAGGGATGGCGGCCGTTGCCGGATGAGTGCCCGGCGGATCCTCCTGGCCGCGGGATCGAGGGACATCGAGCCGCGACTGCCGGACCTGCCGGATGCTGTGCGGCGCGGACTCGTGCGCTATTGCCCCATCTGCGACGGCTTCGAAGCGCGGGACCGGCGGATCGCGGTCATCGGCCATGGCACGCGGGGGTTGGCGGAAGCGGCCTTCATCGCCAGGACCTATTCGAACGACGTTTCGCTGCTGAGCCTCGGGGAGAAGCTGCTTCTCTCTCCCGAAGAGCTCGAGATCGCGCGCCGCCACCGGATCCGCCTCGTGGAGGAGGCGATCGCGGGGCTCGACGTGCGGGACGGCCGCATCATGGCCCTGCGCACGGGCGGCGGCGCGGAGCTGCGCTTCGACCTCCTCTACTCGGCGCTGGGCCTGCACTATCGCACCGAGCTGGCCGTCGGTCTGGGGGCGCGATGCGACGATTCCGGCGCGCTCGTCGTGGACGGGCACGGCCAGACGAGTGTCCCCGGACTTTACGCCGCGGGCGACATCGTGCGGGGGCTGGACCAGATCGTGGTCGGCATGGGCCAGGCGGCTGTCGCGGCGACGCATATCCATAACCACTGCGAACTGCCCCTGGACGGCGAAACCCGAACCATCGGCGCCGGAGGTGAGCGTCGCGCGGGGACGACGCTGGGCGAATGAGGGGGGGACGATGCCCCCCGGTTCACTTCCCCGTGAAGGCCGGCTTGCGCTTGCCCAGGAAGGCCTCGCGCCCCTCCTTGTGGTCCTGCGTCACGAAGAGCGTCGCCTGGAAATCGGCCTCGCGCGCCAGCGCCTTGTCGAGATCCTCGGCGAACCACTGCCGCGTGAAGGCGATGGGCAGCGGCGCGGATTCGGCCAGCGCCTGCGCCTTCTCCATCGCGACCTCGAGCGCCCGGCCCGGTGGCACCACGTAGTCGACGAGACCGATCTCCTTGCCCTCCGTGCCGAGATACTGGGTGTGGTGCAGCAGCATGTCGCGCGCGCGGCCGACGCCGATGCGGGCCGGCAGCGTCGCCGGCATGCCCATGTCCGCCATCAGGCCGATCTTGTGGAAGCCCGCCATGAAGCGCGCATTCTCTGCCGCGACCACCGTGTCGCAGAGCAGCATCAGCGAGAGGCCCGCGCCCACTGCCCAACCCTCGACGGCGGCCACGATCGGCAGGTTGCTGCGCGCCATGATGCGCACGAGGCGGTGCGTGCGGCGCATGCGCTCGCGCCCGTCATAGGGGTTCTCAATGTTCATCCCGGAGATGTCGCCGCCGGCGCTGAACACCCCGCCCGCGCCGGTGAGCACGAGGCAGCGGATGCTCCGGTCCGTGTTGGCGCGCTCGATCGCCTCCTCCAGCTCCTGCCGCAGCGGAACGGCCAGCGCGTTGCGGCGCGCGGGATAGTCGATGGTGAGCACGAGGACGGCGCCGTGCCGCTCCTCGGCGATGCGCATGACGGGCGCTTCGGTCACGTCGTTCATTCCTCGGTCTCCGGCGCCAGGGCCATGAAGCGCTTGCGGTGCAGCGCGGCGCCGCCGAGGGCAGGGGCCTGGACCATGGCGCGGCGCATGTAGAGGCCGGCATCGTAGTCGTCGGTGTAGCCGATGCCGCCATGCAGCTGCACGCAGGCCTGGGCGACGAGCATGGACGCCTCGCTGGCGCGCGCCTTGGCGCGGCTCACGATCGCCTTGGCCGCATCGCCGGACACCCCGTCATCCAGCGCGGCGGCCGCCTGCTCGACGGCCGCGCGGGTGAGCGCCACCTGCATCTTCGCATCCGCCGCCTTGTGCTGCAGCGACTGGAAGGTGCCGATGATCCTGCCGAACTGCTGCCGCGTGCGGAGATAGTCCAGCGTCATCGCGAAGCTCGCCTCCATGCCGCCGAGCAGCGACGCCGCGGTGGCGAGCGCCGCGCGGTCCAGCGCCTCGGCGAGCGCGGCCTTCACGTCGTCGGCGATGTGCGTCCCGGGACCGTGGCCGGTCCAGGGCTTCGGCACGATCGTGCCGAGATGGCCGCCATCCTGCGTGGATTCGGCCGTGATCTCGACCTGGTCGCGCGTCAGCACGTGCAGCATCACGCGGGCGCCGTCAGCGACGGGCCAGAGGATGTGCGTCGCGCCCGCGGCCATCGGCACGAAGCCGCGCGCGCCATCCGGCGTCTCGGCCAGGGCCAGCGTGTTCGCGCGGTCCTGCCAGGCGGTGAGCACCACGGCCTCGCCGGCGAGGAGCTGGCCCAGCAGCTCCGTGGCGCCGGCCGCGGCCAACAGGTCGGCCGAGAGGGCGCAGCCGATCAGCGGCTCGGGCGCGAGCGAGCGGCCGATCTCCTCGGCCAGCGCGACCATCTCGCCCATGCCGAGGCCGGTTCCGCCGGCATCCTCGGAAACGGCGAGGCCGATCCAGCCCGCCTCGCCCATCTGCCGCAGCAGGGCGGGGTCGAAGCCCGGCTCGGTGAAGCGCAGCCTGCGCACGCGCGCCATCTCCGCGCCCAGCAGGCCGCGCGCGGAATCGCGGATCATCTCGATGCTCTCGGCGCGGTCGCCCGCGAAGGGCGCGACGCCGGCGGCCGAAGCGCTCATGCCCCCGCCCTCACGACTGCGTGTGGAGCTTGGCGGCGCTCTTTGCCTGAAGCTCCTCCAGGCTGATCCTGTCCGCGATGTCGCGCACGACGAAGCCGAGGCCCTGCACCACGTCCAGCACGGCGAGGTTGGTGTAGACGCGGCTGACATTGCCCAGCGCCGTCAGCGGATAGCCGCACTTCTCCACGATCTTCGGGCGGCCGTCCTTGGTCGTGTGGTCCATCACGACCCAGAGGCGCTTGGCGCCGGCGCCGAGGTCCATCGCGCCGCCGACGGCGGGGGCCGTGTCGTTCTCGCTGGTCGCCCAGTTGGCGAGGTCGCCATTCTCCGCGACCTCGAAGCCGCCCAGCACGCAGAGGTCGATATGCCCGCCGCGGATCATCGCGAAGCTGTCGGCATGGTGGCAGAAGGAGCCGCCGGCGCGCAGCGTGACGAACTGCTTGCCGGCATTGATGAGCCAGGGCGTTTCCTTGCCCTTTTCCGGCGCCGGGCCCATGCCCAGCACGCCGTTCTCCGACTGGAAGAGGACCTCGCGCTCCAGCGGCACTTCGTTGGCGATGAGCGTCGGCATGCCGATGCCCAGATTGACCACCCAGCCCTCCGGAATATCGGCGGCGGCCTTCGCGGCCATGTCGGTGCGGCTGTAGGGCATTGGATGGTCCTCCTGAGGCCGTCGAAGCTAAGCCCGCGGCGCGCGGAGGTCCAGCGTGGGGCTTATGCGCGCCTTACGGGGCGGGACCGCGAACCGCATCGCGCCGCGACGCCCGCCAGGCGCAGCTTTCCGGCATGGAGAGGACCATGCCAGACCCTGACCGACCTGCCCGTTTCAACCCCACGGGCGACCTGCTCGACCTCGCCGAGGCGCGCCCCGGGGACCGCCTGCTGCTCGTGCATGGCGGACCGGAGCTGCTCTGCTCCGCGCTGCGCCATGGCTGCCGCTCCGCGGTCAGCCTGGCCGCGCCGCCACGCCATCCCGAGCCCGCCGACCTCGTGATCGCGGAGGGCGTCGCGAGCCAGGCCGAGGCCGTCGCGGTGGCCGAGAGCGCCCGCCGCGCCCTGGGCCGCGGCGGGAGGCTCGCCCTGACGCTGCGGGGCGCCGCCGCCCAGGCCGCGCGCCGCCTAGTCCGCAGCCTGCACGAATACGGCTTCTCCCGCGTGCGGCGCCGCGCCGGCCTGGACGGCGTGGTGCTGCTGCTCTGCCGCCAAGGGGCGGACCGGGGAGCGGTCCGATGAGCGGCGCCGGTTCGTTCGACGCGCTGCGCGGCGCCATCCCCGCGCTCGTGACGCCCTTCGGGGGCGGATACGCTGGACCTCGACCTGCACGTGCTCGCGCGTCTCGCCGACCGTGCCGTGCTGCGCGGCGCCGGCGGCCTCGTGGTCTGCGGCACGACAGGCGAGGCGCCCGCAATGCGGCCCGAGGAACAGGCGCGCGCGGTGCATGCCGTCGTCGAGGCGGTGGCCGGCCGTGTGCCGGTGATTGCCGGCATCGGCGCGCCCTGCACGGAGGCCGCCGTGGCCCTGGCCGAGGCGGCGGGCCATGCCGGCGCCGCCGGCCTGCTGATCTCGGCGCCGCCCTATGTGCGGCCGGGTCAGGAGGGGCTGCGCGCGCATGTCCGCGCCGTGGCCGCGCGAAGTGGCCTGCCGGTGATGCTCTATGACGTGCCTTCGCGGGCGGGCGTCGCCTTCAGTGACGAGACCGTCGCCCGGCTCTGGGAGGAGGGCGCGATCGCCGCGATCAAGGACGCGACGTCGGACCTCTCGCGGCCCGCGCGGCTGCGCCGGCTCTGCGGGGCGTAGTTCCCGCAATTCTCCGGCGACGACGGGACGGCCGCGGCGCATCTGGCCATGGGGGGCGAGGGCTGCATCTCGGTGACGGCCAATGTCACGCCCGCCCTCTGCGCCGCCATCGACAGCGCATGGCGGGCGGGCGACCTGCACCGCTTCGCCGAGCTGCGCGACCTGCTGGCACCGCTGCACGAGGCGCTTTTCGCCGAGACCAACCCGGTGCCGGTGAAGGCCGCGCTGCAGCTGCTGAGCCTCTGCCCGGCCGTGCCGCGGCTGCCTCTGACCAAGGCCGGCGAGGCGACGCTCGCGCGACTGGCGCGCGCGATGGCGGAGATCACGCCGCGGGAGGAGACGCGGGCCCGGGCCATGGCGCGCTCGCGCGAGTTGGCGCTGCACTGGCGGCGACCGGCGGCGTAGACGGCTGCCGAGGCGAGGGAGCGCATCCGCGGGAGGGCGAGCCCTCCCGCGCCGCCGGCATCACGGCGCCCAGGGCGCCCCGCGATCCACCCGCACCACGCGATTCACGTAGATGCCCGGCGTGGCGATTGCCTCGGGATCGAGTTCGCCGAGCTCCACGATGTGCTGCGTCTGGCAGATGGTCAGCTCCGCCGCCGTCGCCATCACGGGATTGAAGTTCCGGCCGGACTGATTGTAGACGAGATTGCCCCAGCGATCGGCCTTCCAGGCCTCGATCAGCGCGACATCGGCCTTCAGCCAGCGCTCCATCACGTATTTGCGGCCCTCGAACTCGCGCTCCTCCTTGCCCTTGGCGAGCAGCGTCCCGTGCGAGGTCGCGGTGAAGAAGGCGGGGATGCCGGCGCCGGCGGCGCGCATGCGCTCGGCCATGGTGCCCTGGGGCACGATCTCCAGCTCGATCTTGCCCTCGCGGTACAGCTCCTCGAAGACCACGCTGCCGGCGCTGCGCGGGAAGGAGCAGATGATCTTGCGGACGCGGCCAAGCTCCATCAGCCGGGCCAGGCCGACATGCCCCGTGCCGGCATTGTTCGCGACGCAGGTGAGGTCCTTCGCGCCCTGCTCGATCAGCGCCTCGATCAGCTCGTCCGGCTGGCCGGCGCTGCCGAAGCCGCCGATGAGCACCGTGGACCCGTCCTTCACGCCGGACAGGGCGTCGACCAGCGAGTCGACGATCTTGTTGATCATGTAGAGTTCCGCCCCCGAGTGCCGGCATCGCGGCGCACGGCGCGCCGCCCTTCTTCGCGGCGGATACTGCGGCGTCGGGCCGCAATCTCCAAGGGGGGCATCTGGGCGGTCGGTCGGGCGACCCTTCGACATTGCGCCGGCGATGTCAGCCGCGCGTCGGCAGGAGCTCCGTCACCTCGGCGCTGGTGGGCGCCCCGCCCATGATGTCGAAGTCGCCCGCCCTGAGGCGCCGCGCCGCGCCCACCATCGCGCCCATCGCCTGGCGATAGAGCGAGCCGCCGAGCGACACGCGGCGCACGCCGGCCGCCGCCAGCACCGCAAGCGGCACCGGGCCGCTGCGCGGGCCGAAGACCACGTTCACGGGCTTGGGCGCCACCGCCTTCACCACGGCCTCGATGGCCGCCATGTCGGGCAGGCCGGGCGCGTAGAGCACGTCGGCGCCGACCTCGGCGAAGGCCTGGAGGCGGCGGATGGTGTCGTCCAGGTCCGGGCGGCCGTTGAGGAAGTTGTCCGTCCGCCCGGTCAGGACGATCCTGCCGCGCGCGGCCTTTGCCGCCGCCTTCACGCGGGCCACGGCCGCGTCGAAGCCGTGGATCGGATCGGCCGGATTGGCCGTGGTGTCCTCGATGCCCAGGCCCGCGAGGCCAGCGGCGATGGAGGCCTCGACGGTCCGCACGCAGTCTTCCGGCGAGGGGCCGAAACCGTCCTCCAGGTCGCCGTTCACGGGCAGGCCGGTGAGGCGGTGGATCATCGCCGCGTTCTCGATCGAGACCTCGCGGCTCAGCAGCGCACGCCCGTCCGGCACGCCCAAGGCGAAGGCGATGCCGAGCGAGGTGGAGCCCAGTGCCGCGAAGCCCTCGCGCGCCAGGAGCACCGCCGATGCGCCATCCCATGGGTTGGGCATGACGAAGCAACCCTTCTGGTGCAGGTCGCGGAACGTTTCATAGGCGGCGCTCATGCGGCTTTCCTCCCTTGGGAGGCATGAGCCTAGACGGCTGCGGGCGCCGGACCGTTCGGCGTTTTCCGAAGCTCAGCCCTGCTTGGCCCTATTCGCCTTCCTCGGCATAGGGATTTTCCGTCCCGCGCAGCTGCAGCCGGATCGGCACGCCGGGCATGTCGAACTCTTCCCGGAAGCCGTTGAGCAGGTAGCGCTGGTATTCCTGCGGCAGCTGCTCGGCGCGCGTGCCGAAGATCGTGATGGTGGGCGGCCGCGCCTTGGGCATGGTGGCGTAGCGCAGCTTGAGGCGCCGGCCCTCGACCAGCGGCAGCTGATGCTTCTCCAACATATGCGCGAACCAGCGGTTCAGCGCGCCCGTGCCGATGCGGCGGTTCCACCGCTCATGCGTGCGGCGGACGGCGGGCATCAGCTTGTCCACGCCCGCGCCGGTCGCGGCCGAGATGGTCACGACCTCGATGCCGCGCAGCTGGTTCAGCGAGGTTTCCAGTGTGTCGGAGATGCGCTGGCGGGCAGCGGCGTGGTCCTCGACCGCGTCCCACTTGTTCAGCGCGATCACCACCGCGCGGCCCTCGCGCTCGGCGAGGCGGGCGATGCGGATATCCTGCTCCTCCAGCCCCAGCAGGGCGTCGAGCACCAGGATCACCACCTCCGCCTCGCGCAGCGCGCCGATGGAGGAGGCGACGCTCATCTCCTCCAGCCGATGCGTGATGCGCGCGCGCTTGCGCATGCCCGCGGTGTCCACGATGCGGATCGGCCCATGCTCGTCCTGCCACTGGCTGGCGATGGCGTCGCGCGTGAGGCCGGGCTCGGGGCCCGTGATCATGCGCTCCTCCCCCAGCAGAGTGTTCAGGAGCGTGGATTTTCCGGCGTTCGGCCGGCCGAGGATGGCCAGGCGCAGCAGCTTGGCGTCGCCCTCCTCCTCGATTTCGGGCTCGAGCTCGGGAAGGTGCTCGGCGATGGCCTCCATCAGCCCCGCGATGCCCTCGTTGTGCTCGGCGGAGACGGCGATGGGATCGCCGAGGCCGAGCTCATAGGCCTCCATGGCATTGGCAGCGCCGCCGCGTCCCTCGGCCTTGTTGGCGACGAGGATCACCGGCCGGCGCGCCCGGCGCAGCCAGTTGGCGAAGGCCCGGTCGGAGGCGGTGATGCCGGTGCGGGCATCCACCACGAAGACGGCGACGTCGGCCTGATCGAGCGCCGCCTCGGAGCTCGCCCGCATGCGGCCGTACAGCGTCTCGGGCGCGGCCTCTTCCAGCCCGGCGGTGTCGACCAGCAGGATGTCGCGGCCGCCCATCTGGGTCTCGGCCTCCTTGCGGTCGCGGGTCACGCCGGGCGTGTCGTCCACGATCGCGAGGCGCCGCCCCACGAGCCGGTTGAAGAGGGAGGATTTGCCCACGTTCGGCCGGCCCAGAATGGCGACCACCGGAAGGCTGTCGGAGTCCTTGCGCGGCCGATTCAGACCGTCGCGCCCGCCGGCGCTCCGATCATCGGACGCGGCCATTATCCTACACCGCGAAGGGCGACGACCGAGCCGCCGTCCGTCATCAGGTACACGCTGTTGTTGGCCACCACCGGCTGCAGCGTCGCGCCGTCGGGCAGGCGCAGGCGCTGGAGGGTCTCGCCCGATCCGGCATCCACCTCGATGAGCTGGCGGTTGCTGGACGAGAGCAGCAGGCGGCCGCCGGCCACCACCGGCGGGCCCCAGACGATCGGGCGGCGGCGGCGCGCCTCGTCCTCGAAGCTGGGCAGTTCGGAGATCCAGCGGACACGGCCGTTGTCGCGCTCCATCGCCATCAGCCGGTTGCCGCGGGTGAGGGCGAAGAACCAGTCGCCCGCGAGCGCCGGCGTCAGCGATCCGCCGACCTCCCGCTCCCAGACGCGGCGGCCGGAGCGCAGGTCGAGGCTGGTCGCCGCGCCCGCCATGCCGATGGCGAAGACCCGGCCGCGGTCGATGACCGGGAGCGCCGAGATGGCGCCGATATCGGCGATGGAGACGCCGCCCCGCGTGGTGCCGAGGCTCTCGCTCCAGAGCACGCGGCCGTCGGCGACGTTGAGCGCCACGATCTCGCCCGAGGCGAAGCCTGCCACGGCCACGTCGCCCTCGACGGCCGGGCTCGGCAGGCCGAGCGGCAGCGCCTGCACGGGCGAGGCGCGAAAGACCCAGGCGCGGGCGCCATTCTCGGTCGAGAGCGCGACGAGATGATTCTCGACGGTCGGCACCAGGATCTTGCTGCCGGCGATGGAAAGGCCGCCGCGGGCGGGCACGCCGATCGGCGCGCGCCACTTGATCTCGCCCGAGCCGGGATCGAGCGCCAGCACCTCGGCCAGGCCGGTGGCCACGTAGAGCACGCCGTCCGAATAGGCGATGGCGCCGCCCAGCGCGCCGTCGCGGTCGCGGCGGGGTCGGGTGTCGGTCTGCCAGCGACGCCCACCGCGGGCGACGTCGAGGCAGGTCACCCAGCCCAGCGCGTCGATGGCGAAGACCGCGTCGCCCACCACGAGCGGGGAGGCGGTGAGGCGCCGGCGATAGGCGTTGCCCGAGCCGATGGAGGTGCGCCAGACCTCGCCGATCGGGCGCGGCAGCGAGAGGTGGCCGGGCGCATGGCCCGCCGCGCCGCCGGCCGTCGGCCATTCGAGGTTGAGCGTGGGCGGCGGCAGCGTGAAGGCGCGGGCGGCCGCGGCCTGGTCGGCCGCGACCTCGCGCTCGGTGGAGAGCACGGGGCGGCGCTCGCCGGGCAGCGGGACCTTGGTGGTGCCGAGGAAGTCGTCCGCCCAGTCGCGGGCGGTTTCGCAGCCGGCGAGAAGGGCGGCGCCGCCCAGCAGGGCCGTGCGGCGACCCAGAAGTCGTTTCGTCGAATCCGGCATCAGCTTCCCAGTCCCTGGAGCAGGCGGCCGGCGCGGTCGCGCAGCCCCTGCGGAGTCGCTCCATCCGTCGTGATCGCCTGGAGGGTGGTCCGCGCCTGCTCGGTGTTGCCGGCCTTGAGGGCGGCGAGCGCCTGGACCTCCTGCGCCGAGGCGCGCCAGGGGGCGCCGGGCACGGCGAGGGGGGCGAGGCGGGCCTGGATCGCGGCCGCATCGCCCGAATCGAGCGCGCGCAGGCCCCACATCACGGTCGCGAGATCGCGGTAGAGCGGGTCGGCATCGGCATCGCGCGAAAGGGCGTCATAGGCGGCGAGCGCCTGCTCCGTCTGGCCGGTCTCGGCCAGGAGGGCGGCGGCGCGCAGGCGGGCGAGCGCGCGGTAGCCGGAGGGCGCGTCGGGCGCCATGGCGGTGAAGCGGTCGGCGACGGCCTTGAGGTCGGCGCCCTCCGCGGCGGCGTCGCGGGTTGCGGCCAGGAAGGATTCCGCGGCCTTGCCGGCCTCGCGCCGCTCATGCCAGCGCCAGGCCTCCCAGCCGCCCACGCCGGCGATGGCCAGCAGCACGACCCCGGTGATGAGGCCGCCATAGCGCTGCGCGAGCCTGCGCGCGCGCTCGGCGCGCATCTCCTCGTCAACCTCGTCGATCAGATCGGACAATACGGGTGCCTCAGCTTCGGGAGCAGGGGTATAGCGGCCCCTTTGCACGGCGTTAAGGCTTGCGGGCGCTTCATGGCGGTTGTGCGGCACCCGATCCCCCTCTCCCTGCCCCGATGGCCCCTGCTCCTGCTTCCCATCCTGGGAGGCTGCGACGGCCCGGCCCTGGTCGCGACGGCGGGGGTAAACGTGGCGTCGCTGACCCTGGTGGGGCGGACGGTGCCGGACATCCTGGTCTCGGGGGTGACGGGGCGGGACTGCTCGATCGTCCGGCTGGACCGGGGGATGTCCTATTGCGCGGCGCCGGCGCCGGCGCCCGGCCCGTCGCCCTATTGCACGCGCAGCCGGGGCAGCGTGGATTGCTGGGTCACCCGGCCGGGGACTATCCCGATGGTGCAGGGGGTGGTGGACGGGCCGGCGAGCCTCACCCCGGCGCAGGAGGCGGAGCGGGCGGCGCGGTGGCCGGGGCTGTGGTGACGCCCCGCTCGGTAACGCCCCGCTCGGTAACGCCCCGCTCGGTGACGCCCTGCTCGGTGACGATCGCGTCCATCGGAATGTCGTGCGGCTGGGGGAAGATCGTGGGGATGGCCGCGCGCGAGGTGCCGACGCCGAGGACCAGGGGTTTCTTCGTCATCGCAGCCAGGGTCCGGTCGAAGAAGCCGCCGCCATAGCCGAGCCGGTAGGCGCCGGGATCGAAGCCCACCACGGGCGCGATCACGATGTCGGGCACGACCTCCGCGCCTTCGGCCGGGATGGGGATGTTCCAGATGCCGCGCGCGAGGGGCGCCCCGGGCCGCCACTCCCGGAAGACGAGGGGACGGGCCTTCTCCACCACCACGGGCAGGGCGCAGCGGCCGCCGCGGGCGTGGACCCGCTCCAGCCAGGAGCGCAGGTCCGGCTCGCCGCGGAAGGGCCAATAGGCGCTGACGATGCGGCCGGCGACCTCGCCGATCACCGAATCCAGCCCGCCGGCGATGCGTGCCGTCTCCTGCCGGCGGGTTTCGGGATCGACCGCGAGGCGCTGCGCGATCAGCCGCTCCCGCTCGGCCTTCCGCCAGCGCGCCACGTCGCGGCGCTGCTCGGCATCGGGCTCGGGCGCATAGCCGAGATAGTCTGGATCGACCTCGTGCAGGAAGCAGGCGGGCGAGGCGTAGTCGCGGAATTCCGGCGGCTTGCTCACCGCTCCGGCTCCCGGCGGAACCGCTCGTCCTTGCCGAGCAGCACGCCCTGGCCCGCGGCGATGCCCATCTCCAGGCTCTGCGCGATGCGGCGGGCGCGGTCGACGAAATGCTCGGCCGCGGCCGGCGGGCAGGTCTCGCGCGCCGTTTCCCCGAAGAGCGCCAGCCAGCGGTCGAAATGCGCGGCGTCGATGGGGAGCGGCAGATGCAGCTCCATGGGATTGCCGCGATACGCCCCCGACATCAGCGCGACCGAGGACCAGAAGGCGAAGATGCGCTGCAGATGCGGCTCCCAGTCGGTGATCCTCGCATTGAAGACCGGCCCGATCAGGGTGTCCTCGCGCACCTTGGCGTAGAAGCGGCGCGTGAGGTCCTCGATCATCGCGGCATCGATGCCGGTGCGCGCGACGATCTCGGCGGTGGCCCTTGCGCGTCGCTCGGCGGCGTCGCGCGCCTCGCTCACCGGAAGGCGACCGGCTTGCCGATCGGGGCGCCCAGCACCTCGTCGTCGCGCATCGCCACATGGCCGCGGAGGATGGTTCCCACCGGCCAGCCCTGGCAGCGATAGCCGTCGAAAGGCGTCCAGCCGCACGGGCTGGCGATCCAGTCGTTGGTGATCTCGCGGGCCTTCTTCATGTCCACCAGCGTGAAGTCGGCGTCGTAGCCGACGGAGAGGCGGCCCTTGTTCACCGCGCCGTAGATCCGCGCGGGCCCGGCGCACATCAGGTCCGCCAGGCGCACGAGGCTGAGGCGGCCGGCGCTCACATGGTCCAGCATGACGGGGACGATGGTCTGCACGCCGGTCAGGCCGGCGGCGGTGTTGGGCCAGGGGCGCTCCTTGGCCGCGCGGGAATGGGGCGCGTGGTCGCTGCCCACCACGTCGACCGTGCCGTTCCGCACGGCGGCCCAGGCGGCCTCGAGATGGCGCTGCTCGCGGATCGGCGGGTTCATGACCGCATAGCCGCCGAGGCGGTCATAGGCCTCGTCCGTCTGGGTGAGGTGGTTCATCAGCACCTCGACCGAGCAGATGTCCTTGAAGCCGCCGAGGTATTCCAGCTCCTCGGCCGTCGAGACGTGCAGGATATGCGCCGGGCGGCCGGTCTTGCGGGCGATGGCCATCAGCCGCTTCGTGCCCAGCATGGCGCATTCCACGTCGCGCCAGACCATGTGGTTGCGGTGCGGCATGCCCTCGGTGAAGAGCGGCTTGCGCTCCTGCAGGCGGTACTCGTCCTCGGAGTGATAGCAGATGCGCCGGCGGCCGGAGCGCATCACGGCCTCCAGCGTCGCGTCGTCCTCTATCAGCAGGTCGCCCGTGGAGGAGCCGGCGAAGACCTTCACCGCGCAGACATTGTCCTCGGTCTCCAGCTCGGCGAGCTCGGCGATGTTCTTCTTGGAGGCGCCGACATAGAGGCCGATGTCGCACCAGGAGTGCTCGGCCACATAGGCGCGCTTCCAGGCCAGCTGCGCCGAATCCGTGATGGAGGGCGCGGTGTTCGGCATGTCGAAGACCGTTGTGAGGCCGCCGAGGATCGCGGCCCTGGTGCCGGTCTCAATGGTCTCGACATTGGGATCGCCCGGCTCGCGCAGGTGGACGTGGGCATCGATGAGCCCGGGCAGCACGTGGAGATGCGTGCAGTCGATGACCTGCGTCGCCTCGGACTTGCCCAGCGCGCCCATGGCGGCGATGCGGCCGTCGCGCACGCCGATGTCAAGCGGCTCGATGCCCCAGGGCAGGACGGCCTGGCCGCCGCGCAGGATGAGATCGAAATGGGGCATCGGGGGAAGAACTCCGCAGGTCGGGAAACGGCCGCAATCTGACGGGTCCGGCGGGGCGCGCAAGAGCGGCCCGTTGAGATCGGGCATAAGGATATGTCGATGAACGGTGGCAGCGTCGCGCAGCCTTACGGAACTGCTCGGCCTTGATGGGGGTGACGGGGCCCGCCATCGGCCGCATATCCCCGCCATGTCCCAGGCGCTGATCGTCGAGAACCTCGTGAAATCCTATACGGCCGGCCGCGCCCCCGCTGTGGACGGGCTGAGCTTCGCCATGCCCATGGGCGCGACCTATGGGCTGCTGGGCGGCAACGGCGCCGGCAAGACGACCACCATCGCCATGCTGCTGGGCCTGCTGGTGCCGAGTTCCGGGCGCATCGCGGCACTAGGGCACGACATGGCGAAGGACCGTTTCGCCGCGCTGGCGCGGATGAACTTCTCGTCTCCCTACATCGCCTTGCCGCACCGGCTTTCGGTCGCGGAAAACCTGCGCGTCTACGGCCATCTTTACAATGTGCGGAACGCCGAGGCGCGCATCGCCGAGCTGGCGCGCGACCTCCAGCTGGAAGACCTGCTGGACCGCCCCGCCGGCCAGCTCTCGGCGGGGCAGAAGACGCGCGTGGCCCTGGCCAAGGCGCTCATCAACCGGCCCGAGCTGCTGCTCCTCGACGAGCCCACGGCCAGCCTCGACCCCGACACGGGCGACTGGGTCCGCACCTGGCTGGAGCGCTACCGGGCGCAAACCGGCTGCGCCATCCTCCTCGCCAGCCACAACATGGCCGAGGTGGAGCGGCTCTGCGACCACGTGCTCATGCTCAAGCAGGGCCGCGTGGTGGACGAGGGCAGCCCGGCGGAGCTGGTCGAGCGCTTCGGCCGCGGCGACCTGGAGGAGGTCTTCCTGGACATCGCGCGGGGCACGCGCGCGGAGGCCGCGCAGTGAACGGCTCTCTCCGCCGGGTCTGGGGCCTGGTCTACCGCCACCTCGCGCTCTACCGCCGCTCGCTGCCGCGGCTGATCGAGCTCATGTACTGGCCCATCCTCCAGATGGTCGTATGGGGCTTCATCACCGCCTATCTGGCGGGCGTGCAGGACAATCTGGGCTCCGTCGCGGCCGGCGTGCTGCTGGGCGGGGTGCTGCTCTGGGAGGGTGCGCTGCGGAGCCAGATGGGCTTCTCCGTCTCCTTCCTGGAGGAGATCTGGTCGCGCAACCTCGGCCACATCTTCGTCTCGCCGCTGCGGCCGGGCGAGCTGGTGGCAGGCCTCGCGGCCATGGCCGTGCTGCGCACGATGATCGGCGTGATCCCGGCCATGCTGCTCGCCTGGTTCCTCTATTCCTTCAACATCTTCGCCCTCGGCCCGCTGCTGGTCGCCTTCTTCGCGGCGCTGATCATCATGGGTTGGGCCGTCGCCCTGGGCGTGACGGCGCTGATCCTGCGCTATGGCGCGGGGGCGGAGACGCTGGCCTGGTCGGTGCTCTTCGGCATCACGCCCTTCGCGGCGGTCTTCTATCCGGTAAGCATCCTGCCGGCCTGGCTGCAGCCCGTCGCGCTGGCGCTGCCGGCGGCGCACATCTTCGAGGGGATGCGCGCGGCGCTGACCCAGGGCGAGATCGCCTGGGGCCATCTGGGCGCGGCCTATCTGCTGGACGCCGCCTGGATCGCCGCCATGGGCTGGGTCTTCATGAGCCAGTTCCAGGCCGCGCGGGTGAAGGGCGCATTGCTGAACATCGGCGAGTAGCCTGGAGGGGCAGGTCAGGGGCCGGCCAGCCGGCCCGTGGCCGCCAGGAAGGCGAGGATGCGGTCCACGGCCACGAGCGTCATTCCCGCATCCGGCCGGGCCAGCACGCGCGGCCCTTCGGGCGCGGCCGGATGCACGGCGCGCAGCGCGGCGCCCGGCACCACCAGATGCGTGGCGTCCCAGGCATAGGTCGCCCCGGCCAGCACGAGCTGCCTCGGCCGCGCCATGGGGGAGAGGGCTGCCAAGAACGCGGCGCAGGACTCGGGCGGATTGGCCGGGTCGGCATCGCCATGCAGCAGCAGCACGGCCGCTCCCTGGGTGGCGGGCGTGGCGCGGCGGGCCGTCTCGGCCAGCGCCGGGTCGCAGCCTGGGTACAGCAGGGCGAGCGCAAGGATCGGCGTCCCCGCCGCCCATTCGCGCAGGACGACCCGGGCCCCAGCTCCCAGAGCGACGGCTGCCAGCCGGGCCAGGTCCAGCCGGCGATCCGCGGCGAGCGCTTCCCTGACATCGGGCAGCAGCCTGCGCGGCGTATCGCTCTCCGCGTAGGATTCGGCGACGGCGAAGCCGTTCTCCAGCAGCCGCAGGGCATAGGTGTCGGTCCGCGGGCCGGGGCCGCCGGTATCGGCGACCAGCACGACGAGCGGAAAGCCGCGGGGCGGCGCGGTGCGACGCGGCACCGACAGCATCAGGACGCGCGGCGATCCGCCTTCCGGCAGCGCGACCAGCTCCATCGTCGCGGCAGCCGCCGGCTGGGCGCGGGCGGGTGCCGCATGGAGCGGCACGGCGATCGCGAGGGCGGCAAGGCACAGCCAGGCTGAGGACGAACTCGTCGGCGGCATCGCGGCCCTTCGATCGAAGCGCCGGAATGGTAGGTTTCAGTGCCCGCGGCCTAAAGCGAAATAGAAGGCGCAGTAAGGAATTCCGTCATGCCAGGAATTCGAAGACGTCGCCTTCGGCGCGGCGCCCCTCGACATGGCGGCGATGCCAGATCGCATAGAACAGCAGATGCCAGGCCGCGTTCCCCAGCCGCCTCTCGGCCGCATGGCGGAAGAGCTGCTCGACCTTTCCGGGCAGGCACAGCTCGGCGATGCCCGGCTGCCGCGCCACCAGCGGACCGAGCCTGTCGGCGCGCCGCGCGATCCAGGCGCCGATCGGGACCGTGAAGCCCTGCTTCGGACGATGCGGCTCGGAGGCCGGAAAATGCCGCGCCAGCCATTCGCGCAGCAGCCATTTCCCGGTGTTCTTCCGCACCTTCAACGCGTCCGGCAGGCGGAAGGCCGCTGCCGCCACGCCCGGATCCAGGAAGGGCGTGCGGCCCTCGACGCCATGCGCCATGAGGCAGCGGTCGAGCTTGGTCAGCAGGTCGTTGGGCAGCCAGTCGGCGACATCCACGGCCTGGGCGGCCTGCAGGCGCGTGCGCCCGCCGGTCGCGGCCTCGGTCTCGGCGGCGGCGATCCCGTCGCGCCAGGACCGTGGCTGGCTGCGCAGCACCTCCAGCCGGTCGAAGGCTCCACGGGCGCGCATGGCGCGGCCCCAGAGCCACCAGGGCCGCATCGCCGCGCGGTAACGGCCATAGCCGCCGAAGATCTCGTCGCCGCCCTCGCCGGCCAGCACGACCTTCACGTCCTGCCGGGCGCGGCGGGCGAGGAACCAGGTGGGGATGATGGCGTAGTCGGCCGCCGGGTCGTCCATGGCGCCGACGATCTCGGGGAGGTGCTTCCAGACCATCTCCTCGGTGACCTGCACCTCGACGTGCTGCGCGCCGGCGGCCGCGGCGGCCTGGCGGGCGGCCGCGCGCTCGTCGGCGGCGCCCTTCACGTCGAAGCCGGCGGTGAAGGCCATGACCGGCGTGTCGTTGAGGCGGGCCATCATGGCGAGGATCGCGGCCGAATCCGTGCCGCCCGAGAGGAAGAGCCCGTAGGGCACGTCGCTGCGCTGGTGCAGCAGGACGCTCTCTTCCAGCGCCGCGTCGAGCCGGGCCAGGGCGGCTTCCTCGGAAATGGTCTCGGGCGGGCCCTCGGGCAGGGCGGCGCGGCGGTGGCGCTCGACGATCCGGCCGTCGGCGATGCAGAGGCTCTCGCCCGGCAGCACGCGGTTGATGCCCTCGAAGATGGTCTCGGCGCCGGTGGTGAATTGCAGCTGCAGCAGCTCGTCGCGCTCCTCGGGCCGGATCCGTGGCTGGACCAGGCCGGCGGCGATCAGCGCCTGCGGCTCCGAGGCGAAGGCGATGCCGGCCGCCGTCTCGGCGATGTAGAGCGGCTTGATGCCGAAGGGGTCGCGCGCCAGCACGAGGCGGCGGGTGGCGCGGTCGTGCAGGGCGATGGCGTACATGCCGCGCAGCCCGTCCACGAAGCGCAGCCCGTCGCGGCGATAGAGGTGCAGCGGCGGCTCGCAGTCGGACTGGGTGGCGCAGACGAGCTGGTTCCGCTCGCGCAGCTCCCGGTAGTTGTAGATTTCGCCGTTCGCGACGAGGGCGGCGCCTCCGGCGAAGAGCGGCTGGTCGCCCGTCACGAGGTCGATGATGGACAGGCGCGTGTGCGCGAGCGCCACGCCGCCCGCCATGTGATGCCCGGCGCCGTCCGGCCCGCGATGGGCCAGGGCGGTCGTCATCGCCTCCAGTGCCGCGGCGGGCAGGGAAGCGCCCGGGCGCAGGGCGAGGCCGGCGAGACCGCACATCGTCTAGAGCCTTTTCCGTTCGCAAGTGCTCACTGCAAAGCCTCTAGCTCGTCGATGTGAGGGCATGACTCAGGCTTCCGGTGATTGCCCCTGCAGCGACCATGCTCCAGGGACGACCTTCATCGCTGCACCTTGTGCAGGAAATCGCGCCACTGCGCGAGGACGGGGGCCTCGGCGAAGGATTTCTCGAATTCCTTCCGGCCGTTACAGGCCAGCCGCGCGGCATCCTGCGGATCGGCCAGGGCGGCCCGGATGGCATCCGCCAGCGCCTCGGCCGATTCGGCGGGGACCAGCAGTCCGGTCTCTCCGGGGTCGATGAGTTCGCCCGGCCCCTGGGCCGCCGCCGCGACGACCGGCCGGGAGGCGGACCAGGCCTCCAGCACGATATTGCCCAGCGGCTCGTGGCGCGAGGAGCAGACGAAGAGGTCGCAGGCCGCCAGCAGCGCGCCGGCGTCCTCGCGCCAGCCGAGGAGATGGACGCGCTCCGCCACGCCGCAGTCCCGGGCGAGGGCGGTCAGCGCCTCGCGCTCTGGGCCTTCGCCGCCGATGCAGAGCGTCGCGCCGGGGAGGAGCGTGAGGGCGCGGATCGCGAGGTCGAAGCCCTTGTTGCGGTGGAGGCGGCCCATGGCGAGCAGGCGCGGGCCTTCGCCGGGCAGCGCGGCCGGCGCGACGCCGGCGAAGTCCGCGGCGAAGTTGGGCAGGTAGTGGGCGTTCGCCGCCGGGCAGCCCTGGGCGACGATCCAGTCGCGCAGGTCGCGCGTGTTGCCGACCAGGTGGTCGCAGCTTTGGTAGTATCTGAGGTCGTAATAGCCGCCGAGGCGGCCGACCGTGGGCCAGGGCGTCGGCTCCGGGCCAGGGGGCGTCTTGCTGGCGGCGCGGTTCATCCAGGCCATGACGACGCCCGGCTGGAACTTCTTCAACAGCAGGCCGAGGCGCGGGCGGGTGACGATGTCGATCGGTCCGCCGAAGCGGAGCTCCACCGGGCTCAGCCCGCCGGCCGCCAGCCGTGCGGCGCGCTCCGGATCGCGGCGGATGATCGGCAGCACCTCGTCGCCCGCGCCGTGCAGGGCGAGGGTCAGGCGCTCGTAGAAGGCCTCGGCGCCGCCATGCCTGGCGCCGGCCATGATATTGGCGAGGCGGATCATGCCAGAGCCTCGAAGCGGGCGGCGATGTCCCCCCAGCCGGGGCCGGGGCCTCGCGCCAGGGCGGCGCGGTGCATGGCGAGCCAGGCCGCGTCGTCGGTGAGCACGCGGCGCGCGGCCTCGATGAAGGCGTCGGGCCCGCGGGCCACGATCCCGGTCACGCCGTCCTGGATGCGCTCGGCCACGGCGCCGCGGTTCATCACCACGCAGGGCAGGCCAGCGGCCTGGGCCTCAGCCAGCGCCAGGCAGAAGGTTTCGCCTTCGTCGCCGAGGTAGAGCATGCAGCGGGCCTCCAGGAGTCGTTCGCGCAGCTCCGCGCGAGGGACCGGGGAAAGGATGCGGGCGCCATTCGCCGCGGCGCGCCCCAGGATGGGCGCGGCCCGCTCAGCAAGGCGCGCATGGCCGCCATAGGTCGCGGCGCCGGAATAGGCGTGCAGCGCGCCCACGCCGATGCGGGGCCAGAGGGCGGCCAGCTCGTCCAGCCCGCGCGTCGGGTTCGAGGTGAAGACCGCGACCGGGGCGGGCGGCGACCGCTCGGCCACGGGCTCGTCAAAGGGGGGAGCCACGGCGAGGGGGATCTGCACGCGCCGGCCCGGCAGCCAGCCCGGCAGCGTCCCGGCGTGATGAGGGCCGAGCGTCACCAGAGCCGGCCGCGCGCGCAGCAGCGGCCAGGCGTGGCGGGGCTTGCGAAGGTAGCGCGCCGGATTGTGCAGCCAGAGCACGCGCCGGCCCTTCGGGAGCTCCGCGAAGAGGCGCGGCACGCGCGTGGCGATGACGAGGTCGGCGTGATCGGGGAGGGGCGCCGCCTCGCCCTCGAAATGCAGGTGCAACTCGTGTCCCCGCGCGGAAAACGCCCTCGCCAGCAGCGCCACCGCCGTCTCGACCCCGCCGAGCGGCCGTTGGCCGATGGCATCGGCCTCGATGCGCGGGCCCTCATTGGCGAGGACGATTCTCAATGGCTGGGCCTCAAGGCCGGTGCCGCTCCGGCTCCAGCCGGGCCTTGAGATGCGAGAGCAGGGGGAAGAGCCCCGCGCAAAGCGCGATCAGCAGGCCCCAGCCGCCCTCCTTGTAGCCCTTCCGCCCGATCAGGCATTTGAAGGTCCGCGAGACGAAGCGGCGCAGATTGTTGCCCAGCGTGCCGATGTCGCCGGCCTCCAGCAGGTCCGCCGCCTTGGCGCTGCTGTAGCGGTCGAGCCGGCGCAGCATGTCGGAGATGTCGCGGTCCACCTCGTGACGTATGCCGTGGGCGGTGATCCGCGCGCCCTCGCTGCCGGTCCAGTCCAGGCCCGGATGCACGCGCTGGGCCCGCCAGTGCTTGGCGCCCTTGCGGAAGAGGATGGGCTTCAGGGTCGTGCCGAAGCTGCCGCCCCAGCCGTGCAGGATCAGCCGCTCGCCCACATAGTTGTCGATGCGGATGCGGTGGAAGGCGTCGGCGCTGGTCTCGATGGTCTGGCGGATCGCGGCGCCGAGCTCGGGCGGGACGCGCTCGTCGGCGTCGATCTCGAGGATCCAGTCGCCGGTGCAGGCGGCGATGCCGGCGTTGCGGCGGTCGCCTTCCAGGGTCCATTCGCCCTGCAGCACGCGGGCACCCGCCCCACGGGCGATCGCCGCGCTCGAATCCGTGCTGCGGTCGAGCACGACCACGACCTCGTCCGCGAAGCCGAGGCCGGCGAGGCAGGCAGGCAGGCGGGCCTCCTCGTTGCGGGCGACGACGAGGGCGGAGAGCTTCATGCGGGCACCGGGGCAAGCAGGCGCGTCGCGGCCTCGACCACGGCTTCCACCTCCAACCGGTCCATCGGCGTGACGGCGGGCCGGCCATCGGCCAGCACGGAAGCGGCGCGGGCGCCGACGGGGCCGTATTCGCTGGCCGGGGTCGGGCCGAAGAGGCCGAGCGTGGGCACGCCGGTCGCGGCGGCGATGTGCATCAGGCCCGAATCATTGCCGACATAGAGCGCGGCCCGCGACAGCACGGCCGCCACCTCGGGCAGCGACAGCCGGCCCACGAGATCGACGGCTCCGGGCAGGGCCGCCAGGACCGGCTCGGCCATGCGCCGCTCCTGCGCGCCGGGCCCGCCCAGGATCGCGACATGGGCCCCGGGCAGCAGGCCGCGCGGGCCGGTCAGGCGCTGAACCAGCTCGACGAAGCGCTCCGCCGGCCAAGTCTTCACGTGCCAATTGGCCGTGGGGCCGAGGATGAGGCAGGGGCCATGGGGCAGTGCCGCCCCGGCGCGCGCCGCGTCCCCGGCATCGAACCAAACGACCGGGCGCGGGGCGGGCGAGACGCCCAGCGCCTCGGCGAGGTACTGGATGCGATGCCCCGGCCGCCGGCCGCCGCGCATCACGGCGCGGCTCCGCGTCCACAGCAGCCAGGCCATGGCCGAGCCGCGCAGGTCCACCACCAGGTCCCAGCGGCGGAAGGCGACCTTCCACCAGAGCTCCGGCCAGTGCAGCGACCAGCGCTTCTTGGTCAGGGGAATGATGCGCTCCAGCCCGGGCATGCGGGCGAAGATCCCCTCGGCCACGATGCCGCAGGCAATGGTGATGCGGGCCTCCGGATGCCGCCGCAGCAGGTGGTCGAGCAGGCCGGTCGAGAGCACGGCATCGCCGATCCGCGTCGAGGTGATGAACAGGATGCGCACCGCGCCCATCTAGCAGAAAGCGTCCTGGTTGAACCCCCTGTTGGAACTGCCACATTCCAGTCCATGCCAGTAGCGACGCTCTCCGACCGTGCCGTCCTGGAAGTCACCAGCGAGGACCGGCTGGCCTTCCTCCAGGGCCTGATCTCCAACGACGTGACGGCGATCCCGGAGGGGGAGGCGCTCTGGGCGGCCCTGCTGACGCCGCAAGGCAAGTGGCTGGCCGACTTCTTCCTGCTGCCCCGGGCCGACCGGCTGCTGATGGATGCCGAGGCCGCGCAGGCCGAGATGGTCATGGCCCGGCTGCTGCGGTTCAGGCTGCGCTCCAAGGTCGCGATGGCGCGGCTGGAGGGGTTTTCCGTGCAGGCGGGATGGGGAGAGCCGGTGCCCGCCGGCGCGGTGGCCGACCCGCGGCTGGCCGGGGCGGGGTGGCGGCTCGTCACCGACGCGCCACTGCCGGCGACGGCCTCGGCGGCGAATTACGACCTTCACCGCCTGTCCCTGGGCTTGCCCGACGGCAGCCGGGATCTGCAGGCCGAGCAGTCCATCCTGCTCGAGGCGGGGTTCGACGAGCTGCACGGCATCTCCTGGTCCAAGGGCTGCTACATGGGCCAGGAGCTGACGGCGCGGACCAAGTATCGCGGGCTGGTCAAGCGGCGGCTGGTGCCCGTCGAGGTCGAGGGGCCGCTGCCGGCCCGGGGCACGCCGGTGACGCGCGGGGGCGCGGAGGTCGGCGAGATGCGCTCGGGCCAGGGGGTGCGGGGGATGGCGCTGCTGCGGCTCGCGGCGCTGTCCGGCGAGCTGCGCTGCGGCGAGGCGGTGCTGCGGCCGCGGGTTCCGGCCTGGATGAAGCTGCCGGAATCGACGGAGGCGTGAGCGGCTTCACCGGCCGTTAACCTCCCCGCGGTAGTGTCGCGGCGTGGAACAGATTCGCGCCGCCGCCCAGGCTCTCCCCGTGCAACGCGTCCGCGCGGCTGTGACAGGCGGCGGATTCCAGCTCGCCATGGCCCGGGCCCGGGAGGGGACGGCACCGGCGCGGAGCGTGCCCCTCTCCGGCACCGCGACGGTGACGCGCGCCTGGGAGACCTGGCCCAACGGCGAGTTCCGCCAGCGCATCGCCCAGGCCGAGCGCAGCGCCGAGCAGGCGCAGCACGGCTACGGAATCCGCAACCCGCGATCCGGGGCGATGGGGCGCTATCAGCTCCTGCCCAACACGCTGCTCGACATCGGCTGGAAGGACGGTCAGGGGAACTGGACCGCCACAGCGCGGCAGGCCGGCGCGAGCAGCGATGCGGAGTTCCTGGCCAACCCCTCGGCGCAGGAGGCAGCCTTTTCCGCCTATCTCCGCCGGACGGAAACGCTGATCGACCGCAACGGAGCGCTGGCGCAGCGGGGAACGGTGATCCGCGGGGTGAACGGACAGGACATCATGCTGATCGAATCCGGCATGGTCGCGGCCGCGCATCGGCGCGGGGCGGGCTCGCTGGCGCGCTATATCGCGCACCGGACGAACACGCCGGAGGCGCCGGTCGCCGCGCGCGACCGGCGGGCCTTCGCGGCGGTCGCGCGCCGCCTGCAGGATTTCGGCGAGGTGGCCTATGCGAGCCTGCGCCCGGCGCCGCGCGCGGTCGCCGGGCTGGAGCCACGGTCCAGGGATTTGTAGTCCCGCTCAGGCCGTCCTGTCGATGCCGCCGCCCGAAAGCGCGGCCTGCGCCGCCGCCAGCCGCGCGACCGGCACGCGGTAGGGCGAGCAGGAGACGTAATCCAGGCCGACCGTCTCGCAGAACTGGATCGAGGACGGATCCCCGCCATGCTCGCCGCAGATGCCAAGCTTCAGCGCCGCCTTCACGCTGCGCCCCTTCTGCGCGCCGATCGACATCAGCGCGCCCACGCCATCGGGGTCGATGGAGACGAAGGGATCCTTCGGCAGGATGTTCTTCTCCACATAGGCCGGCAGGAACTTGCCGGCGTCGTCGCGCGAGAGGCCGAAGGTGGTCTGCGTCAGGTCGTTGGTGCCGAAGCTGAAGAAGTCGGCGCTCTCGGCGATGCTGTCGGCGGTCAGGCAGGCGCGCGGCAGCTCGATCATGGTGCCGACCAGGTATTCGATGGCCGTGCCCGTCTCCGCGAAGACCTCCTGGGCGATGCGGTCCACCTGGGCGCGGGTGATGTCGAGCTCGCGCTTCACCATCACGAGCGGGATCATGATCTCGGGCACGGGCGCGAGGCCGGTGTCCTTGGCGACGGCGACCGCTGCCTCGAAGATGGCGCGGGCCTGCATCTCGTAGATTTCGGGGAAGGTGACGCCGAGCCGGCAGCCGCGATGGCCGAGCATCGGGTTGGCCTCCGAGAGCTCCGAGGCGCGGCGCTGCATGGCCGTGGCCTCGACGCCGAGGCTGGCGGCGACCTCGGCGATTTCCTCCTCGGTGTGCGGGAGGAATTCGTGCAGCGGCGGGTCGAGCAGGCGGATGGTGACCGGCAGGCCGGCCATGATGCGGAAGAGCTCGGTGAAGTCGGCGCGCTGGAAGGGCAGCAGCCTGGCGAGCGCGGCGCGGCGACCCTCCTCGGTCTCCGACATGATCATCTGCCGGACGGCGCCGATGCGCTCGGGGTCGAAGAACATGTGCTCGGTGCGGCAGAGGCCGATGCCCTCGGCGCCGAACTTCCTCGCGGTCTCGGCATCGAGAGGGGTCTCGGCATTGGCGCGCACCTTCATGCGGCGGACCTTGTCGGCCCATTCCATGAGGGTGGCGAAATCGCCGGAAAGCTGGGGCTCGATCATCGCGACGGAGCCGAGGAAGATCTCGCCCGTCGCGCCGTCAAGCGTGATGGTGTCCCCCGCGCGCACGATGTTGCCGCCGGAGGAGAGCGCCTGCGAGGCATAGTCCACCGCCACGCCGCCGGCGCCGGCCACGCAGGGCCGGCCCATGCCGCGCGCCACCACCGCCGCGTGGCTGGTCATGCCGCCGCGCGTGGTGAGGATGCCGCGGGCGGCGTGCATGCCGTGGATGTCCTCGGGGCTCGTCTCGATACGGACCAGGATGACGCTCTCGCCCTTCTGCGCGCGCATCTCGGCCTCCTCGGAGTTGAAGACCACCACGCCGCAGGCCGCGCCCGGCGAGGCGGGCAGGCCCTTGCTCAGAAGCTTGCGCGGCGCCTTGGGGTCGAGCGTTGGGTGCAGGAGCTGGTCGAGCGAACCGGGGGCCACGCGCGTCACCGCCTCGGTCTCGTCGATCAGCCCCTCGCGGCACATATCCACCGCGATCCTGAGCGAGGCGGCCGCGGTGCGCTTCCCGTTGCGCGTCTGCAGCATGTAGAGGCGGTTCTGCTGGACCGTGAACTCGATGTCCTGCATGTCCTTGTAGTGCTTCTCGAGCACGGAGCGGACGCGGACGAGCTCCTGATAGGCGGCGGGCATCACCTCTTCCATCGGCCTCTCGCCGGGCTTGGCGCGCTCGGCGGCCATGGGCTGCGGCGTGCGGATGCCGGCCACGACATCCTCGCCCTGCGCGTTCACCAGATACTCGCCGTAGAAGATGTTCTCGCCCGTCGAGGGGTCGCGGGTGAAGCAGACGCCCGTGGCGCAATCTTCGCCCATATTGCCGAAGACCATGGCCTGCACGTTGACCGCGGTGCCCCAGCTCGCGGGGATGTCGTTCAGGCGGCGATAGGTATTGGCGCGGGCATTCATCCAGGAGCCGAAGACGGCGCCGATCGCGCCCCAGAGCTGGGCACGGGGATCCTGCGGGAAGGGCTCGCCAGTGGCGTCGGCCACGACGGTCTTGAAGCCCATGGCCACGTCCTGCCAGTCCGCGGCGGTGAGCTGGGTGTCCTCGGCGACGCCGCGGTCCAGCTTCACATCCTCGATGATCTCCTCGAAGCGGTGATGGTCCACGTCGAGCACCACCGAGCCGTACATCTGGATGAAGCGACGGTAGCTGTCCCAGGCGAAGCGCTCGTCGCCGCTGGCCTTGGCGAGGCCTTCCACCGTCTGGTCGTTGAGGCCGAGGTTCAGCACGGTGTCCATCATGCCCGGCATGGAGACGCGCGCGCCCGAGCGGACGGAAACGAGCAGCGGCTTCTCCGTGTCGCCGAATTTGAGGCCGACCGCCTCCTCGATGCGGGTCAGCGCGGCGGCGACGGCGTCATCGAGGTCGGCGGGGTACTGCTTCCCGTGGTCGTAGAAATAGGTGCAGACCTCGGTCGTGATGGTGAAGCCGGGCGGCACGGGCAGGCCGATCGCCGCCATCTCCGCGAGGTTCGCGCCCTTGCCGCCGAGCAGGTTCCGCATCCCGGCGCTGCCCTCGTTGTGGCCGGCGCCGAAGCTGTACACCCACTGTGTCATGCGCGGTTTCCTTCAGGCTTCGATTTTCGACAGGTCGCCGACGGCGTCCATCGCGGTGCGGAGGCGGGAGAGTAATCGCAGGCGGTTGCGGCGTAATGAAGGCTCGGGGTCGTTGACCATGATCCGGTCGAAGAAGGCGTCGACCGGCGGGCGCAGGGCGGCGAGGGCGGACATGGCCGGGCCGAAACTCTCCGAGGCCAGGAGAGGTTGCACCTGCGCCTCGGCCGAGGCGAGGGCGGTGTTCAGCGCCTTCTCCTCGGGCAGCGCCAGCAGGGCTTCGTCCACCGGCCCGGAATGCGGGCCGTCCTTCTTCTCCTCGATGCGAAGGATGTTCTGGGCGCGCTTATAGGCGGCGAGCAGATTCTTCCCGTCCTCGGATTCGACCAGGCTCTTCAACGCCTCGGCGCGGGACAGGATACGGAGGATGTCGTCGTCCTCGCCGATGCTGGCGGCGACGAGGTCGTGTCGCGCGCCCTCGGCGCGGAGCTGGACGCGGAGGCGATCGGTGAGGAAGTCCACCACGCCTGCCGCGAAGGCCGCGACCATGGGGGGATGGCGGCTCTCCTTCGGCGCGCCGGCCTTGATGCGCTCCTGCGCCACGGCCATGCCGAATTTGGGGGAGGCGGTGCTGCCGGTCGCCTGCGGGAAGCCGAAGAAGGCCTCGCCGACGATATCGGCAGGCCGCAGGCGCAGCCCGTTCTCGCGCAGGATGCGGATGACGCCGAGCGCGGCGCGGCGCAAGGCGAAGGGATCGCCGCTGCCGGTGGGGCGCTCGTCGGCGGCGAAGAAGCCGGCGAGCTGGTCCAGCTTGTCCGCCAGCGCCAGGGCGATCGCCACCGGCTCTGTGGGCACCGCGTCCGTCGGGCCGAGGGGGCGGTAGTGCTGCGCGATGGCATCGGCCACGCGCGGATCCTCGCCCTGCTGGCGCGCGTAGTAGCCGCCCATCACGCCCTGAAGTTCGGGGAACTCGCCCACCATGCCGGAGACGAGGTCTGCCTTGGCCAGCCGCGCCGCGCGCTCGGCCAGCGGCGCATCGGCGCCGACCATGTGCGCGAGGAAGGCCGCCAGCTTGGCGATGCGCAGCACCCGCTGGCCCTGCGTGCCGAGCTTGGCATGGAAGACCACGCCGTCCAGCTTCGGCAGGAATTCCTCCAGCTTTTGCTTGCGGTCCTGGTCCCAGAAGAAGCGGGCGTCGGAGAGGCGGGCGCGCAGCACGCGCTCATTGCCCGCGACCAGCGCCTTGCCGCCATCCGTCGCCGCGATATTCGCCACCAGCGCGAAATACGGCGCGGCCGAGCCGTCCGGCCTGCGGAGCGCGAAGTAGCGCTGGTTCACGCGCATCGAGGTGCGCATGACCTCGGCAGGCAGGTCCATGAAGGCGTCGTCGATGCGGCCCAGCAGCGGCACGGGCCATTCGACGAGGCCGGCGACCTCGGCGAGCAGCCCCTCGTCGGGCACGACCTCGATGCCCTCGGCCGCGGCCAGGGCCGCCACCCCATCGCGGATGAGGGTGATGCGCTCCTCCGCCTCCGGCACGACGAAATGGGCGCGGAGCTTTTCCGTGTAGTCGGCGAAGCCCGTCACCGCGAAGGCGCCGGGCGCGTGGACGCGATGGCCTTCGGTCAGGTCGGCGGCCACGAGGCCATGCGCCGCATCCTCGCCACGAGCGAAGGCCACGGGGACCACCTTGCCGTCGAGCAGGCAAAGGACGCGCTGGAGGGGACGCACCCAGGCCAGCGCGGAATTGGCCCAGCGCATGCTCTTGGGCCAGGGAAAGGACCAGACGATCTCGGGCAGGGCGCGGGCCAGCAGGGCCTCGGCCGTGATGATCTCGCCGGGCTTCATGAGCACGAGGAAGCCGTTCTGCTCCGCCAGCATCTCGCGCGCGGCATTGTGCTTCTTGAGGAAGCCGGCCAGCGCCTGCTCGGGCGCGCCGATGCGCGGGCCGCGTTCCTCCTTGGCCGGCGTCTCGGCCGAGAGCGCCATCCCGGCGACGAGGCCGATGCGGCGGGGGCCGTGGAAGCCGCGCGGCTCGCCTTGGATGAGCGGCGCGAGGGCGGCCTTGGCCAGCCGGCACAGATCCTCGGCGGCGCGCGCCTGCATGCGCGCGGGGATTTCCTCGGTGAGGAACTCGATCAGCAATTCGGGCACTAGATGGCGGCCTTCACATCGGTCTGGGCGAAATCATCGCCCTTGAAGAGGAGGGGTTCGTCGCGGCTCTTAGCGAGAGCATAGGCAAAGCAGTCGCCGAAATTGAGGCCGGCGGGGTGGCGGCCCTTGCCGTAGCGGCGCCAGCCGTCCTGGGCGATGCGGGCCTGCTCCGCCGTGACCGGCACGATCTCCACGCCGGCGTCATGCAGAAGCGCCTCCAGCTGTCCCACCATCTGCGGGGTGCTCCGCCCTTCGGAGACGATCGTCGTCTCGACCAGCGTGACGGCGGATATGACGGGATTGCTGGCCGCGCCCAGCGCCACCGTGAAGCGTGGCGCATCCGCCTCCCGGAAGAGGATGGAAATCAGCGCTGAGGTGTCGACGATCACTTGGGCGCGCCATGCTCGTCGTAGAGGTCGGAGTGATCGCTCGTCCTGCCTGGCAAGACATGCTTGCTCGCTTCCTCCGAAATGGCTCGGATCGCCGCGATGCGGCGGGCGATCTCCGCCTCGTCGCGCGCCAGCGCCTCGTCCAGCGCCAGGCGTAGGGCGCCCGTCGTCGTCGTGCCCCGCCGCTCCGCCAGGCGCTTGGCCTTGGCGATGAGCTCGTCGTCCTTGATGTTCAACTGGCCCATGGTAGAACCTCCGCGAAGATTCTACCCTAGGCCGCGCCCGCCAGCCAGCTTTCGCAGCAGGCCTTCGCCAGCGTCCGCACGCGGCCGATATAGGCGGCCCGCTCGGTCACGCTGATGGCGCCGCGCGCGTCCAGCAGGTTGAAGCGGTGGCTCGCCTTGATGCACTGGTCATAGGCCGGCATCGCCAGGCCGTGCGAGACGAGGGCGGCGCATTCCTGCTCCGCCTCCTCGAACTGCCGCTTGAGCAGCGTCACGTTAGCGAATTCGAAGTTGTGGGCGCTGTATTCCTTCTCGGCGCGCAGGAAGACCTCGCCATAGGTCACGCCGCGGCCGTTGAAATCGAGGTCGTAGACGTTCTCCACGCCCTGGATGTACATGGCCAGCCGTTCGAGCCCGTAGGTGAGCTCGCAGGACGGCACCTCGCAGGGGATGCCCCCGACCTGCTGGAAATAGGTGAACTGCGTCACCTCCATCCCGTCGCACCAGACCTCCCAGCCGAGGCCCCAGGCGCCCAGGGTCGGGCTTTCCCAGTCGTCTTCCACGAAGCGGATGTCGTGCAGGGCGGGATCGAGGCCGAGGGCGCGGTAGCTCTCCAGCAGCATGGCCTGCGGGTCGCGCGGGCTCGGCTTCATGATGACCTGGTACTGGTAGTAGTGCTGCAGCCGGTTCGGGTTCTCGCCGTAGCGGCCATCGGAGGGGCGGCGCGAAGGCTGCACATAGGCCGCGCTCCAGGGCTGCGGGCCGAGGGCGCGCAGGGTGGTCGCCGGATGAAAGGTGCCGGCGCCCATCTCCATGTCGTAAGGCTGAAGGATCAGGCAGCCCTGCGACGACCAGTAGTCGTGCAGGGTCAGGATCATCTGCTGGAAGGAGAGGGGCTTTTTCGTCATCGCGCGCTTCATAGCCCCGTGGAGGCCGAAAACCAACGGAGCATCCGTTGGCTTCAGGCCTTCGGCGCATCCGGCCAGAACCGCACCCCGCTCCGCGCCGGCCCGCCGCCGATCGCCACCGGCGCGCCGTCAGCCCGCCAGCAGGAGGCGCCCTCCATCAGCCCATCTGCGTGCCAGCGGATGGCGCCCATCCCGCCCGCAACATGCGGCATCGCCACCGGCTGGTGCCCCATCGCCTCCAGCGCCGCCCGCGTCCCGGCGGAGAAGCCGCCCTCCATCTCCACCGGCCCGCCCATGGTCCAGAGGCGCGGGGCCTCCACCGCCTCCTGCAGCGACATGCCGTGGTCGATCAGGTTCATCACCGCCTGGAAGGTCGAGGCGAAGATGCGCAGCCCGCCGGGCAGGCCCAGCGCAGCATAGGGCTTGCCGTCCCTGCGTAGGATCAGCGGCGACATGGAGGTGGTGATGCGCTTGCCCGGCTCGATGGACTGCGCCAGCCCCGGGCGCGGGTCGAAGAGCGCCATGTAGTTGTTCGGGATCAGCCCGCTCTCCGGCAGCATGATCTTGGCGCCGAAGAGGCTGTTGATCGTATGCGTGCAGCAGGCGATCCGCCCTTCGTGATCGGCCACCGTGATATGCGTGGTGTTGGCGCTCTCCATGGCCTGGAGGCCCGGCGACCAGGCCCTGGCACGGGCCAGGTCCAGGAAGGCGCGGCGCTCGGCCGCGTAGTCCTTGCTGATGAGCTTGGCCACCGGAACGTCCACGAAGGCCGGATCGGCCGTCGCCACCGCGCGATCTGCGAAGGCCATCTTCAGGGCCTCCGCGATGAGGTGCAGCGTCCCCGGCGTGCCGAAGCCGCTGGCCGCGATGTCATAGGCCTCCAGCAGGTTCAGCATCTGCAGCACGTGCACGCCGCCGGCCGAGGGCGGCGGCGGGCCGTAGACCTCGATGCCGCGGTAGGTGCCGCGCACGGCCTCGCGCCGGATCATGCGGGCGGCGGCGAGGTCGTCGGTGGTGATGATGCCGCCCTTGCGCGCCAGGTCGATGGAGGCGGAGGTGCCGAGGTCGCCCTCGTGGAGGGCGGCCGCGCCCTCCCGCGCCACGGCGCGCAGGCTGTCGGCCAGCGCCTCGTTGACCACGCGCGTGCCGGCGGGGATGGGCGCGCCGTCGGCCAGGAAGATGCGTGCGATGGTGGCGTCGAGCCTGAGGTCGGCAGCGGTCTCGGCGATGCATTCGTGCAGGTAGCCGCTCGCCTCGAAGCCCTTGGAGGCGAGGCGGATGGCCGGCTCGATGACATCGGCCATGGAGAAGCGGCCGTGCCGCTTCAGCCCGGCCTCCCAGGCCAGCAGGTTGCCCGGCACCGCGACCGATAGCGCGCCCAGCGTCTGCCTGCGCGGGTCGCGCCCCTCGAACATCTCGGGCCGCGAGTTGAGCGGGCAGGTGGCCATGCCGTCCAGCACGTCGTGGCTGCCGTCGGGCGAGGCGATGTGCATGAGGCCGCCGCCGAACATCCCCACCATCATCGGCTCGCAGACGGTGAGCGCCAGGATGGCGGCGACGGCGGCGTCCACCGCGTTGCCGCCCTCGGCCAGCATCTGGGCGCCGGCGGCGCTGGCGGCGGGATGGTTGGTGACGACCATGCCGCGCGCGCCGAAGGCGGGCTGCTTCTGGGTGGAGAAGGTGGTGCCCGCGCGGGCCTGCCAGGATGTCATGCGGCAGGCTCGCCCGAGGCCGGGGATGCCGCAAGGGGGATGCCGCTTTCCGCGTCAGGCTGCACGCGCCGGCATCCGCCGGTGACCGGCAGCGCGATCCCGCCGCACCCGCCGACCTTCACGCCGCCGCATATGCACGCACTATGGGCGGGCAGGACATCCCGATCGCGGCAGCGCGCGCCCGTCATCCAGAACTTCCGCCGGCATGGTGCAGGTCACCGCGCCGGCTGGCCGGAGAACGCAGAATGAGCATTCCCTTCTCGCCAGACCGCTTCTGGCGGAGCCTCGAGGAGATGGCGCGCATCGGCGCGACGCCCGATGGCGGCGTCAGGCGCCTCGCCCTCTCCGCCGAGGATACCGAGGCTCGCGCGCTGCTGCGCGACTGGGGCCTGGCCGCGGGCTGCAGCGTGGAGGTGGACCGGCTCGGCAGCATGTACCTCACCTATGCGGGCGCCGATCCCGGGGCCGCGCCGGTCGCCGTCGGCAGCCATCTCGACAGCGTGCCCACCGGCGGCAGGTACGACGGTCCCTACGGCGTGCTGCTGGGGCTGGAGATCCTGCGCGCCTTGCATGAGGCCGGGCGGCGCACGAGGGCGCCGATCACCGTGGTGAACTGGACGAACGAGGAGGGCTCGCGCTTCAGCCCCTCCATGTCGGCGAGCGGTGGCGCGATGGGCCTCATCGACGAGGCGAAGGTGCTGGCCGCGCCGGACAATTTCGACCCCTCGATCACCTATGGCGATGCGCTGCGGCAGACGGGCTGGGCCGGCGACGCCGATCCGGCGATGGCCCGGAACTTCGCCGCCTATTACGAGGCGCATATCGAGCAGGGGCCGATCCTGGAGCGCGAGGGCATCCCCATCGGCATCGTCACCCATTGCATCGGCGTCGAGCAGTGGACCCTGGTGTTCACCGGCCGCGACGGGCATGTCGGCTCGCCCATGGCGGGGCGGCAGGATGCGTTGGCGGCCGCCTCGGAGCTGGTGCTGGCCCTGGAGCGCATCGCGATCGCGACCGGCGGCATGGCCACGGCCACGCGCCTGACGCTGGAGCCGGACGCGCGCGGCAACATCCCCTCCGTGGTGCGCGTCGCGGCGAATATCCGCCATCCGGATGAGGACGGGAATGCGCGCATGACGGCCGCCTTCCGCGAAGACGTCGCCGAGCTCGCCGCTCGCCGGGGCGTGCGCGTCGAGATCGAGCGCGCGGGCGGCTATCCGCGCGTCCCCTTCGCGCCGAAGCTGCTCGATTCCCTGCGGCGCGCGGCAGGCGCCGCGCAGCTGCGGCATCGCGACATGCCGGGCCCGATCCCGCAGGATGCGCTGCATGTCGGGATCGTGGTGCCTTCGGCGCTCATGTTCATTCCGTGCGATGGCGGCGTCAGCCACCATCCGTCCGAGAGCATCTCGCGCGAATGGTGCGCGGCGGGCCTGGCGGCCATGGGGCCGGCCGTGATCGAGGCGGCGGGCGGCCTGGCGTGAGCGGTCTGCGGGGACGGCCGGAGGAGCCTAGGCTTCCATCGTCGAAAAAGGCGGGCCGGTTTCGGTAGCCAGCCCGTCCTACCCCGCGCGGGTGGTCTGATGAGCATGCCTGGGAGATCGCCTGGAATCCCGCCTGGCGCATCGAGGGGCGCGGCCTCGTCACCTTCGGGCTGTCGAATCGCAGCCCAAGGTCGGGGCCCGGGCGGCGACATGCGGCAGCTTGCCGCCGTATCGCCGGAAAGAGGCCTCCGCGAAGGCGGCGAACCGCGTCGCGAGACATGGCGGCCATCAGAAGGTGAAGGTCGCCAGCAGCCGCACGGCGCGCCCGGGCAGCAGCACCTCGTCCTTCTTGAAGGAGGCCGCGTTTCGCATGTCGGAATCCAGCAGGTTGCTGCCGATGACGGAGAGGTTCACCGCCCGCGTGCCGCCCAGCTGCCGCGTGTAGCCGACGCGCAGGTTCAGCAGGTCGTAGCCCTCGGTGCGGGTTTCGTTCGCGCCGGTGCGCGTCTGGTCGAAGGCGTGCAGGTAGTCCAGCGCCGCGTTCCAGGTCGGGCTGCGCCACCAGACGCCCGCGCCTAGCCGATGCGGCGGGATGCGCGGCACATTGCCGGCGCCGTTGGCGAATTCGGCGCGCACGAAATCGTAGCGGGCGGAGACGCCGGCCGTGCCGCCACCGAGCTGCAGCACGTCCTGCTCGGCCCGCCCCTGGAAGCCGTAGAAGCTCGCGTCGCGCTGGCCATAGGCGACCTGGCGGAACTCGCCATCGCCGCCCGGGGCGCAGGAGGAGAAGGACTCGCCGCAGCTGTTGCCGGTCAGCGCGCGGGTGATGAAGCCGTTGAAGCGCGAGTAGTAGGCGCTGGCGTCGAAGCGGAAGCCGCCGGCCTGGCGCGCGAGGCCGAGCTCGAGCGTCGTGGCCGCTTCCTTGCGGAGGTTCGGGTTGCCGATGTCGAAGGTGCCGGAGGCATGATGCGCCCCCCGCGCGAAGAGTTCGGCGGCGCTCGGCGCGCGCTGCACGTACTGCGCCGTGGCCCTTGCCTGCAAGCCCCAGGGGAGGTCGTGCAGGGCACCGAGGCTGAAGCTCACGGGGGTGAAGCCGCGCCGCCGCGCGGCGTTCTCCAGCTCCTGGTCCCCGGAGAGCGGGAGGTTGCCTTGGGGGAATCCGGCGGTCGAGCCATCGAGCCGCACGAATTCGATGCGCGCGGCCGCCTGCAATCGCAGGGCCGGCGTGAGACTCAGCTCCTCGAAGACGTAGCCGGCGTAGCGCTCGGTGGTGGCGGGCGGAAGGTATTCCAGGAACTCGCCGGTGGTGCGCAGGGCCTCGCGCTCGATTGAGAAGCCCAGCGTCCCGTTCAATTCGCCCAGGCGGATCGCGGCCGGCATGTGCTGAAGCTCCAGCCGGCCGTCCCATGACCGGTTGCGGAACGAGCCATGCACATGCCGGCCGCGGGCGGCGGGCTCCGCGTGGTCATGATCGTGATCGTGATCGTGATCGTGGTGATGGTGGTGGGCGTGATCGTGCTCCGCGCCGATCTCCTCGTGCCGGTAGGTCGTGTAGCCCAGCCAGAAGTTCACGCTGCGGACCGGGCCGGAGCCGGGCCTGTATTCGCCGCGGCTCGCCCAGCGGGTCTGCTCCATGCGGATCTGGGTGCCGAGCGCCGCCTCCTCGCCGCCGGGGATGCCGTAGAGGCTGGTGAAGCGGGAGACCGAGGCGCCGATGAAGCCCTGGTCGAAGAAGTAGCTGAGGCCCATCGAGCCGCCATCGGTCCGCACGCCGCTATTGGCCTGCCGCCGGCCGCCCGGGATGGCGTAGTCGCCGTCGTGGCGGCCGAAGACGTCGCCGTGCACCACCACATTGCCCGCGCGGACATCGGCGCTGGCAACGCCGTCCCAGCCGCGGCTGCCGCTGTTCCAGCCGCCGGAGACGCGGCCCTTCACCGCCTGGTCGGGCAGGCTGGTCGGGATGCGGTTGTTGATGACGTTCACCACACCGCCGATCGCCTGCGAGCCCCAGCGCAGCGAGGCCGGGCCGCGGATCACCTCGATCCGCTCGGCGCTCATCGGATCCAGCGGCACGGCATGGTCCTCGCCATAGGCGGAAACGTCGCCGGCGCCGAAGCCGTTCTCCTGGAGGCGTACCCGGAAGTTGTCGAGGCCGCGGATGACGGGACGGCTGGCGCCGGGCGCGAAGCTGGTCGAGGTGAGCCCGGGCTCGTCGCGCATCAGGTCGCCGAGGGAGCGGGCTGGGTCGGCGGCGATGCGCGCCTGGTCGAGGGTGGTGACGGGGAGGAAGCTGCCGGGCTGGTCGCCCGCGACGGGGCTGGCGGTCACCGACATCTGCGGCAGGGTGATGGAATCCACGGCCTGGGCGAGCGGCGTCCCGATCGAAGCGAGCGGCGGCACGAGGCCGGCGAGAAACCAGATCGGCGAAAGGCGCATGACAGGACCCCTGAGGCGTTCAGGGGATATGTAATACTATAACATTCTATCTGACAAGACGGATGCTATAACATCCACGACGCCGCGGCCAGGGCCAGCGCCTGGCCATCGGCATAGGCGGCTTGGGCCTGCCCCTCGGGCGTGGCCAGCAGCTCCGCCGCCAGGGAGGTCGGGGACCGGCCG
The DNA here is from genome assembly GCF_004336745.1 of Roseococcus sp. SYP-B2431. Classification (GTDB taxonomy): domain Bacteria; phylum Pseudomonadota; class Alphaproteobacteria; order Acetobacterales; family Acetobacteraceae; genus Roseococcus. The sequence goes on along the minus strand of NZ_SJXD01000026.1, from coordinate 125,272 downwards.
CCCTCCAGCTCATCGAGCCAGTGCAGGAAGGCATCCCGGCCCGGCGCGCCCCCCAGCCCCAGCTCGCAGAGCCGGGCGAGCAGCAGGGCGTCCGCATCCGGCACCCAGAGGGGCTGGTCGAGCCCGCCTTCGCGCGGCGCGTCGAGCGCGGCCTGGATCTGGAGACGAAACGCCTCACCCGCACCCGTCGCGAGGCTGCCCGCCAGCGCTTCGGCCGTGCCGCCGGCCTGCAGCGCGGCGGATTCGCGGATCATCTCGGCGGCCGTGGGTGCATGGCCCGTGGCGGCCAGCCAGAGGCGCTGCACCAGCGCGGCCGGGTCCTCCGCCGTCAGGAACCAGTCGCCGTCGCGCAGGTCGATAACCTCGATGCCGTCATACTGATCCTCGCCGTCCTCCAGGCCGATACGCTGGAAGCGCGTGTCGAGGCTCACCTCGGCGCGCAGCAGGTCGTAGCGGATCGTGTCATGGCCGGGGCCGCCGTAGAGGAGGTCGCGCCCGGGGCTGTCCATGAGGATGTCGTCGCCGCCGAGACCGTCCAGCCGGTCGTCGCCCGGGCCGCCGAAGAGCCGGTCGCCGCCGCTGGTGCCGGTCACGCGAAGTGCGCGGAGGCCGAGCTCCTCGATGACGATCCGCTCTTGCGGCGGTGGCTGGTGGAAGGCCGGCTGCTCCGACAGGACGGCAGACGGCGGCGGATCGGGGCGAGGCGGCTCGGCCATCACCGCTGGCGGAGCGGAGGGCGCGGGAGCCGGGACCGCCATGGCCTGGGCCGCCGGAAACTCCAAGGGCAGGAAGGACAGGCTTTCACCGATCGGCGCTGGCCAGGAGAAGGCATCGGGAAGGCGTGGGGTCGGCAGGATCGGGATCGCGTCACGCGCGGCGACGAAGATGCCATCCGGATCGTTGTCGCTGCCCAGGATCGGCTTGGCGGGGCGCGACGGGAGCGGGGCGTTCATGGCTTGGAAATAGATGAAGGCCCGACGAAGCGTCAATCATTTTTTGGATTTGTGCCGGAAACTGATCTCATTCTTCGGAAGATGCGCCCGCCCGGCAGGTCCGCCCCTTCGCCAGCCGTCCGCAGCGCGCCCCAGACCGAGACCGCCACGGAATCCAGCACGAGCGGACCCAGCCGCGCCTCGAGCCCCGGCGCGCCTGGAAGCCCGCGGAAGTTGGTGCAGTGGATGATCACCGCATCGGTCGGCGCCTGGGCCACCGCCTCCTCCACGAGGCGGTCGACGGTCCCGGCCGAGTGCAGGGCGAAGCTGTAGTTGCCGGGATCCTCCAGGTGCCGCTCGGCCGTGACCTGGAAGCCCTCGCGCGCCAGATTGGCGAGGATCGCGTCCTGCACCTCGGCGAGATAGGGCGTCACCAGCGCCACGCGCCGCGCGCCCGCCAGGCGCAGCGCATCGCGCAAAGCGAGTGTGGCCGTCGTCGCCGGGATGCCGGTCCGCTCCGTGATGGCGGCGCAGAGCGCCTCGTCCTGCGCGAAGCCCAGCCAGCTGCCGGAGGTGCCGGCCCAGCAGATCGAATCCACCTTTGCATCGGCCAGCAGCTCCGCCGCTGCCAGGACCGGCGCCGGGTCGAATTGGCTGTTCGCCTGCGCGCCGAGGTTGATCGCCAGCACGCGGAAGCGCGCGAAATGTGCGGTGATCGCCGGATGGTCGCGCAACAGCGCGGCAACGGCCGGTTCCAGCACGGTGTTGGAAGAGGGGGTCAAGAAGCCCAGCCGCATGTATCCTCCGAAATCCATCGCGAATCCATGAGCCTGCATTGCCCCGGGGCGCCCGCGGCACCATTCTTCCGGGGTCGTCGACCGAGGAGCAAGCCATGTCCGGTGTGCCTGATGTTTCGCCCGCCGAGGCCTGGGCCGCGCTGGGATCCGATCCCCAAGCCGTGCTGGTCGATGTCCGCACCGATGCCGAATGGAACTTCGTCGGCGTTCCCGACCTCTCGCCCCTCGGCAAGCAGGTGGTGCTGATCCCCTGGCAGGTGTTTCCCGGCATGCAGCTCAACGGCCACTTCACCGAACATCTGCGCAAGGCCGGCGTGACCGCCGACAGCCGGGTCTACTACCTTTGCCGCTCGGGGGCGCGCAGCCTCGCGGCCGGGCAGGCCGCGCAGGCGGCGGGTTTCCCGCACGCCTTCAACGTGGCGGACGGCTTCGAGGGGCCGGTGGACGGCGAGGGCCATCGCGGCCGGACCGCAGGCTGGAAGGCGAGCGAGCTGCCCTGGCGCCAGCGCTGACGGCGCGCCATGCTCGGCTTCCAGGAGGAACCCAAGCATGGCTGAACTGCTGCCGCTCGTTTCCGAGCATCTCTTCACGATGGAGCTGACCACGGGCAAGGCCCAGATGGTCGGCAAGGGTCCGGACGGGATGGACCTGCGCATCGTCAAGGTCACGGGCGGCTCCGTGACCGGCCCCAGGCTCCGGGGCAGGGTCCTGAGCGAAACCGCCGCCGACTGGCTGCGCGTCGAGGCGGACGGCACGGCCCATATGGACGTGCGCCTCACCATCGAGGCCGAATCCGGCAGCCTGGCCTATGTGCATTACACCGGCATCCGCACCGGCCCGCTGGAGGTGCTGGAGCGGCTCAACATCGGCGAGGCGGTGCCGCCGTCGGAGTATTATTTCCGCGTGGCGGTCCGCTTCGCGACGGGCGCGGCGGATCTCGCCTGGCTGAATCGGGTGATCGCCGTCGGCGTCGGCCAGCGCCCGCCGACCGGGCCGCGCTACGACGTCTACGCGATCCGATAGGCTTCAGGAGCCGGAGCCCCTCGCATCATCCGAGGCTGATGGAGATTCGCCCCACGGGCGGAATCGCGGCCGCCCATTTCGTGCCCGCGAGGGGCGGCGATCCCGTCGCCAGCCCGGTCACCACCAGCACCGCGCCGGCCGGCAGCCCGCCCCATCTGGCGGCGGCCGCGCCGGCCTGCCGCATCAGCGCCGCCAGCGGCGCGCGCAGCGGCCGCGGCCGGTCGCCGGTCAGGCCGATGCGGGCCTCGCCTTCCTCCGGCAGCGCGCCGATCCAGCGCTTGCCCACGATCACCCATCCCAGCCCGCCGAGATCGGCGACCTGATGCGCGGCATCGGCCTGGGGCGCGGCGTAGCGGCTCGCCGCGATGTCGATCACCGGGTGGAAGGCGGAGAAGACGGGCGGCCCGTCCTCCAGCGGCTCCGCGAGCACGCCGAGGAGGCCGGCCGAGATGCGCGCATGCCGCAGCGCGGCCATCGCCACGGGCGTGCCCGCGCGCAGCATGCGCGGCTCGAGCATCGGCGCGGCGAGCAGCGTCAGCCCGTCCGGCGCGGGGGCGAGCCGCAGGCCGCAGACGGGCAGGGCCAGTGCCTCGACCAGCTCGGCCGCGACAGCCTCGCCGGCCGCGACATCCACGGGGGCCAGCCCGGCGGGGAAGGGGGCCAGGGGATCGCCGGAGGTCCAGGCCTCGGCCAGGAACTGCGCCGCTTGCGCGGCGGGGGTCTCACTCATTGCAGGGGAGGCAGTTCGGGCATCTCTTCTTCCTGGAAGCCGCCCGCCGGCGCTGCATCCATCTGGATCGCGGGCGGGCCGGATTGGCCGCCGTAGAGCTTGTTCGGCAGCCAGGTCACGATTCCGGGGACGATATAGACCATCAGCATGGTGAAGACGACGATGTAGATGAAGGGCATGCAGCCCCGGAAGATGTCCTCGATCTTCACATGCTTGGGCGCCACGCCCTTGAGGTAGAAGGCGGCCATGGCCACCGGCGGCGAGAGGAAGCTCGTCTGCAGGTTCAGCGCGATCATCACGCCGAAGAACATCGGGTCCACGCCGAAATCGTCGAGCAGCGGCAGGAAGATCGGCACGAAGATCACGATGATCTCCGTCCATTCCAGCGGCCAGCCCAGGATGAACACGATCGCCTGGGCGAGCAGCATGAAGGTGAAGGTGTTGAGCGGCAGCGACTTGACGAATTCCTCCACCACGCCCTGGCCGCCCAGATAACCGAAGACCGAGCTGAAGATGTAGGAGCCGACGAAGAGCCAGCAGACCATGGCGCTGGTGCGCGCGGTGAGGAACACGCTCTCCTTCAGCTTGTCGAAGGAGAAGGCGCGGTAGGCGACGGCGAGGACGATCGAGCCGAGGCTGCCCATCGCCGCCGCCTCGGAGGGCGTGGCCAGCCCCATCAGGATCGCGCCCAGCACCATGGCGATGAGCAGCGCGAGCGGGAAGAAGCTGGTGAGGAGCGCCCAGAGCAGCTTGAGGAAAGGAACCTTCACTTCGTCCGGCGGCAGGCGCGGCGCGACGCTGGGCTTCACGATGGCGAGGATGATCACGTAGAGGATGTAGAGCCCGGCCAGCATGATGCCCGGCAGGAAGGCGGCGGCGTACAACTGCACGACCGAGACGCCGGCCGTGGCGCCATAGAGGATCAGCATGATCGAGGGCGGGATCAGGATCCCCAGGCAGCCGCCCGCGCAGACCACGCCGGCCGCGAGCTTCGGGTCGTAGCCCGCGCGCAGCATGGCCGGAAAGGCGAGCAGCCCCATCAGCGTCACCACCGCCCCCACGATGCCGGTGGCCGTGGCGAAGAGCGCGCAGGTGGCGAGCGTCGCCACCGCGAGGCTGCCGGGAATATTGCCCGAGGCCATCTGCAGCGAGCGGAACAGCCGGTCGAGGATGTTCGCGCGCTCGATGATGTAGCCCATGAAGACGAAGAGCGGGACGGAGATCAGCACGTCGCTGCTCATCACCGCGTAGGTGCGCTGGATCAGCAGGTCGAAGACCCGGTCGCCCATGCCGAGATAGCCGAAGAAGAGGCCCATCGCCATCAGCGTGAAGGCGATGGGGAAGCCCAGGAGGATGAAGAAGAGGAAGAGGAGAAGCTGCGTCAGGCCCAGGCCGGCATCAGAGATCATCTGGCGTCAGTGTCCCTTGTGGAGCACGGCGTCGCCCTGCGCGAGCTCGCGCGCGAGCTCCTCGGGGGACTTCTCGGCGGCCTGCGCCAGGATGATCTGGTCGAGTTCCTCCACGTCGTGGAGGCGCTGCGGCCATTCTCCGGTGCGGATGCAGCGCACGCAGCGCACCACCTCGACGAGACCCTGCAGCAGGAGGAGGAAGCCCACGACCGGGATGATGCCCTTGAAGGGCCAGATGATCGGGCCCGAAGGGGAGAACATGCTGTGCTCGTTCTGCATCCGGCTCAGCTCGAAGAAATGGAAGCCGGCCACCATGAAGGCGAAGATCGCGGGGAAGAAGAACAGGATGTAGAGCAGCAGGTCGAGCATCGCCTGCCGCCGCGCGGACATCATCCGGTAGAGGAAGTCGCCGCGGACATGCCCGTTGCGGCTCAGCGCATAGGCGCCGGCGAACATGAACAGGACGCCGTAGAGCATGTACTGGCTGTCGTAGCCCCAGTTCGTCGGCGCGGCGAAGAATTTCCGGGCGACGACCTCATAGGCGATGGCGAAGGTCAGCAGCAGGATGCACCAGGCGAAGGTCTGCCCGACGAGGGTGGACAGCCTGTCCACCGCGAGCAGCGCGCGGCCCACCAGGGCGCTGCCGGAGAAGGCGATGCCCACGATCAGCGCGGCCACGACGAGACAGGCCAGTCCGGCGGTGAAGATGCTGTCGGTCAAGGTGCCCCGCCTCCCCCAGTTCGGCAGAAAATCGGCCCGGGGTTGCCCCCGGGCCGTGCAAGCCTAGCCGGAACGGGTTCAGCGCTGGGCAAAGAAGTGATTGTAGGAGACGACCGGGCTGACCTGGTAGCGCAGCTCGAAGTTGCCCACGCGACGGCACCAGTCGCGCTGACTGTCGCAGATCTTCTTGAAGAGCGGGCCGTTCGCGGGCGTGCTGTTGTCCCCCTCCATCTTGGCGATCACGCGGTCCCAGGCCTGGAGCTGCGCGTCGAGGATGGGGCGCGGCGTCGGGCGCACGTTCACGCCCTGGGTCTGCGCCATGGCGAGCAGGTCGCGCGAGTAGCGGTCCTGCAGCTTCCAGGACATGTCGGCCGAGGCGGCCTCGGCGCAGATCCGCAGGATGGCCTGCTGCTCCGTCGGGAGTGCCTCGAGCTTGGTCTTGTTCCAGAGGATCTCGAAGCACTCGACGGCCTGGTGGTAGCTCTGGATGTAGAAGTTCTTGGCGACGTCGGGGAAGCCGAGCACGCGGTCGGAGGAGGGGTTGTTGAACTCCGCCGCGTCGATGACGCCGCGCTCCAGCGCCGGGACGATCTCGCCGCCCGGCAGCGCCACGACGGCCGCGCCCATTTCCTGGAAGAGGTCGGTCGCGAGTCCGACGGTCCTGTAGCGCAGGCCGCGCACCTGGTCGGCGCGCTCGATCGGATTGCGGAACCAGCCGAGCGGCTGCGTCGGCATCGGCCCGGACATGAAGCCCGCGACGTTGAGGCGGAGCACGTCCGTCAGCAGCTCCTTGTAGAGCGCCTCGCCGCCGCCGTAGTAGAACCAGCCGAGCAACTGGTTGGCGTCGCCGAACCAGGGGGGCGTGGTGCCGAAGAGGCTGAAGGCCTTGTTGCGGCCGAACCAATAGGCCGAGACGCCGTGGCCGCCGTCGAGCGTGCCGGTATGCACCGCGTCCAGGAGCTGGAAGGCGCCGACCACGGCGCCGGCGGCGAGCAGCTCCACGCGCAGGCGGTTGCCGGCCAGGCTGTTCACGCGCGTCACATAGTCCTGCGCGAATTCATGGAAGATGTCGCGCTGCGGCCAGGTGGACTGGAAGCGCAGCGTCACGGTCTGCGCGCGGCTGACGCCGGGCGTCGCCAGCACGGCCGCGCCCGTGGCGGCAACGGCGGTCGCCTTCAGCAGCCCGCGACGGCTGCCGATCGTGGAATCGGACATCGATTTCTCCCGTTTCGCTCCGCTCGAACGGCGGATCGCTTACCGATAAAGAGTCGTGCCTTTGCGTGCAATGGTTCTGACCGGCAAAACTGCAGTCATCTATGCTTGACTTGCAGCGCCGCCCCGGGCGACGAAGTGCATGGAAAGCCGGGATTCATGAGCGAGATCTGCGACGAAGCCTCGCCTTTGCAGCAGCCCCGGACCAGGGCGGCCTACAGGCTCGACGCCTCGGCAGGGCATCTGCTCCGGCGGGCGCACCAGCGCTACCAGTCGCTGTTCCAGGAATGCTCGGCCGGCCTGGGCGTGACGGGTCCGCAATTCGCGACGCTGGTGCGGCTCTCGGAACTCGGGCGGGCCACGCAGAATCATCTCGGCCGGGCGGCGGCCATGGATTCCGCGACGGTCCAGGGCGTCGTGCGCCGGCTGATCGAGCGCGGACTGATCTGCACCTCGGCCGATCCGATGGACCGCCGCATGCGCGTCCTCACCATCACCCCCGAGGGCGAGGCGCTGCTGCGCGAGGCCCAGGCAGCCGGCCAGCGCGCCAACGAGGCGCTGACGGCGGCGCTGAGCGCGGAGGAGAGGGCGAGCCTCCTCGAAATGCTGCGGCGTCTTTCGGAAGGCTAGGGCATGACCGCCGCAGGCGGAATCGCGGGACGCTGGCCCGGCCAGCCGGCCCGCTCGAACCGCTGGACCTCCAGCGTGTAGCCGGCCGGATCGGAAAAGAAGAAATGCGTGATGCCATGCGCCTCGGAATAGACCGGCGGCGGCATGTCGAGGCCCTTTTCCGTCAGGAAGGCGTGCCAGTCCTCCACCTCCTGGGTTACCAGGGTCAAGATCACGCCGCCGGCGAGGCGCGGATCGTCGAAGAGGCGGGGGCCGCGCGCGCGGCAGACGCCCAGAAAGGCCCGGCCGCCGCCGGCGCCGCCCTCGACGGCATAGATGCGCACCATGCCCTGGTCCTGGACGAGCGGCAGCTCCATCACTTCCTCGTAGAAGCGCCAGGAGGCCTCGGCGTCCTCGGCGTAGAGGAAGGTGATCTGCTGGTCGATCGGCGGGCGGGTCATGCCCGCCTCATGCCCGCGCGCGGGCCGCGCGGCAAATCCATCGCTTGCGCCGGTCACGGCCCATCCGCTGGAATGCTTCGAACCTTCGCGGAGAGCACGCCATGCAAGCCCCCATCAACATCTCCCAGCCGCAATGGCTGAAGGACTTCAAGGCCTTCATCATGCGGGGCAACGTCATCGACCTCGCGGTGGGCCTGGTGATCGGCGCGGCCTTCACCGCCGTCGTCAGCTCCATGGTGGAGGATCTGCTGAACCCGCTGCTCGGCCTGCTGCTGGGCGGGATCGACTTCTCGAACCTCTTCGTCGTCATCGTGGGCGAGCGCCGGCCGACGCTGGAAGCAACCCGCGAGGGCGGCGCGGCCGTGCTGGCCATTGGCCGCTTCATCAACGCGATCATCAAGTTCCTGATCGTGGGCTTCGCGGTCTTCTGGCTGATCAAGGTGCTGACGCGCGTCGGCCTCGAGGCGGGCAAGAAGGCCGGCCCGCCCGCGCAGGAGGTGCTGCTGCGCGAGATCCGTGACGAGCTGCGGCTGCAGAACGAGAAGGGCGGCGCGGCCGTGCCTGGCGCCTGATCGGCGCCGGTTTCCTTGAGGGACGATTCGCCGCCAACGGATCCTGTCCTACTCCGCCGCCAGCTTAGCCTCTTCGGCCATGGCCAGCCGCAACATGCCATCCCGCGTCTGCGGCAGCTTGCGGCCCAGGAGCTGCTCGGCCACCTGGTTGCGCAGGATCTGCGCGGTTCCGCCCGCGATCGGGAACATCCGTGCGTCGCGCACGGCGCGCTCCATCGGGTTCTCGCGCGAATAGCCCGCCGCGCCCCAGAGCTGCAGCGCCGCGTTGGTCACCTCCACCGCGCTGTCGGCGGCCAGCACCTTGGCGCGGGCGGCCATCAGCCGGTCCGGGAAGCCGTTCGGACCGGCGGAGGCCGCGGCCTGCCAGATGAGCGCGCGGCTCGCCTCCAGCTTGATGGACATGTCGGCCAGCATCCAGCCGAGGCCCTGGAACTCCGCGATCGGCCGGCCGAACTGGCGGCGCTGCTGCACGAAGGTGAGCGCATGGTCATAGGCGCCGGCCGCGATGCCCAGGGCGGCCGTGGCCGCGCCGACGCGCTGGCCGTTATAGGCGTCCATCAGCTTGCCGAAGCCGCGCTTGAACCCACCCGGGGCACGGAGGACCATCGTGTCCGGCACTTCGAGCTCGGAAAAGTGCAGCTCCGCCTCGGGCATGCCGCAAAGGCCCATGGACGGGATGCGCCGCTTCACGACGAGCTGCGCCGGATCGTTCTCGCCGTTGCGCACGACGAGGAAACCGCCGATCCCCTGGTCCACGCCGTCCTCGATGGCGCGGGCGAAGATGAGGTGCAGGCGCGAGACGCCGCCGCCCGTGATCCAGTGCTTCACGCCGTTGATGATCCACCTGTCGCCCTTGCGGACGGCGGTGGTGGTCATCTCGCCGGCGGCGGAGCCCGCCTCCGGCTCGGTGATGCAGATGGCGGGCTTGTCGCCGGCCAGCACGAGTTCCGCGGCGATGCGCTTCTGGTCCTCCGTGCCATAGGCCATGACGGCGCCGATCGCGCCCATATTGGCCTCGACGGCGATGCGGCCGCAGACGGCGCAGGCCTTGGCCATCTCCTCGACCAGGAGCACCGCGTCCAGATAGGAGCCGCCCCGGCCGCCCCATTCGCGCGGGATGGTCAGGCCCATGAAGCCCGCCTCCGTCATGCGACGGACCATGGGCCAGGGATATTGCAGGCTGCGGTCCGTCTCGGCGGCCTGGGCGGCAGCCTCCTGCGCGAGTTCGCGGGCGGAATCCCGGAGGCGCGCCTGTGCGTCGGTCAGCGTGAACATTCTAGCTCCCCAGCCTTTGTTCGATCGCCGCGATCGCGGCCTTGTCCAGCTTCAGTGCCACCCCGAGCCGGTCCAGCCAAGCCCGCTCCTCCGGGCTGAGCTCGCCCGCGGCGCCGAAGGCGGCGGCGTAGAGCTGCGCGGCGAGCATCGGATCGCGCGCGCCGGCGGCCAGCTCCCCGATGCTCGCGGGGCGGTCGAAATCGGCGAGGACGCGGTCGCGCTCGGCCGCCGTGAGCCCGGCGGCGTCGAGCTGCCTGGAGATGGCTGCCCGCTCCTCCCGGTCCACTGCGCCGTCCGCCCGGGCGGCGGCGATCATGGCGCGCAGCAGGAGCCGCGACTCGGCCGTCTCCACGGAGGCGGAGAGCTCCACCCTGGCCGGCGGCTCGCGCGGCGCGACGTCGGGGATGCGGCGCGGCGGCCGGCGCCCGGCGGGATCCTGGGGAGGTTCCTGGGGATAGGGGCGGGGCGCCGGCGCGGAGGGCCGGGACAGCGCCTCGATGGCGATGGTGGCGAGGGTGCCGATCGCCCGGCCGGCCTGCCGGGTCTGCGTCTGGTTCATGCCGAGAGGGCCGGTCCCGCGTCGCGTGGCGCGCGCCCGCGGCCGCTGCGTGGCGCCGCCCAGCACGGCGCCGAGAATTCGTCCGAAATCCATGGGCTCAGCCTACCCCCTCCGCGATGGCCGGCGCCAGGGAGCGGAACTCCGTCGCGCGCGGGCTGCGCGGGCGCCAGGCCAAGGCGAGGGTGCGCGAGGGCGTCGACTCGCCCGGCGTATCGGGGGCCACGGGGCGCACCACGAGGTCGGTGCCGCCCAGCACGCCGCCTTCCACCGCCAGGCGCGGAAGCAGGGTGAGGCCGAGCCCGCCCGCCACCATCTGCACCAGCGTGTGCAGCGAGGTGGCGGCGAAGCCCTCGGTGGAGAGGCCGCGCGGGAGGCCGCAGGCCTCCTGGGCCTGGGCGCGCAGGCAATGCCCGTCCTCGAGCAGGAGGATGCGCTCGCCGGCCAGCGCGCCCATCGGCACCTGCGGCAGCTGGGCGAGCCGGTGGTTCCCCGGCATGGCGAGGAGGAAGGGATCGGGCGCGATGGGCTCGATCTCGGCGGCCGCGCAGTCGCAGGGCAGGGCCAGCAGCAGCAGGTCCAGCTTGCCGCCGTCCAGCTGCGCCATCAGCCGCTCGGTCATGTCCTCGCGCAGGTAGAGCTTGAGGCGCGGGAAGGCCGCGCGCAACGCCGGCATGAGCCGCGGCAGCAGGAAAGGACCGACGGTCGGGATCACGCCGAGCCGCAGCGGCCCGGAGAGCGGGTCGCGCGAGGAGGCCGCCGTCTCGGCCACCGCCTCCAGCGCCGCGAGCGCCGAGCGCGCCCGGGCCACGACCTCGAGCCCGATCGGCGTGAAGACCGGCCGCTTGGTGGCGCCGCGCTCGATCAGGGCGGTGTCGAGCTGCCGCTCCAGCGCCAGGATGCCGGCGGAGAGGGTGGATTGCGTGACCGCGCAGGCGGTGGCGGCACGGCCGAAATGCCCGTGATCGGCGAGCGCGGTCAGATAGCGAAGTTGTTGGGGGGACGGCAGGATCATCCAAGGAAACGATCATCTGAAATAGAATAATTCATTGGACCGTAGGATTTGCCGGAGGGCAAGCTTGCCCCGCTTGGCAATTCCGGGCGGAGGGAGCGCCTGGGCAGGGATACATTCATCGTGTCCCGGCCGCGCCTTTTGGGGCGGATGCGAAGTGGTCTGGTCCGCAAGGGCCGCAACACGGCAGAGGTTGGAGAGAAGAATGGACGGAGATCAGGGGCAGGGAACCGCCAAATGCCCATTTGGCCATGGTGCCAGCAAGTTTACCATCGGCGGCGGCACCAACAGCTCGCATTGGTGGCCCAGCTCGCTGCGCGTGGACCTGCTGAACCAGCATTCCTCCAGGTCCGATCCGCTCGGCAAGGGCTTCGACTATCGTGAGGAATTCAAGAAGCTCGACTACGAGGCTCTGAAGGCCGACCTGCGCGCACTGATGACGGACTCGCAGATCTGGTGGCCCGCCGATTTCGGCCATTACGGCCCGCAGATGGTCCGCATGGCGTGGCATTCCGCCGGCACCTATCGCCTCGCCGACGGGCGCGGCGGCGGCGGGCGCGGGCAGCAGCGCTTCGCGCCGCTCAACTCCTGGCCGGACAACGTCAACATCGACAAGTCGCGCCGCCTGCTCTGGCCGATCAAGCAGAAGTACGGCCAGCAGATCTCCTGGGCCGACCTCTTCATCCTCGCCGGCAACGTCGCGCTGGAGACCATGGGCTTCCGCACCTTCGGCTACGGCGGCGGGCGCGAGGATGTCTGGGAGCCCGACCTCGACGTGAACTGGGGCCTGGAGACGGCTTGGCTGCAGCATCGTCCCCTGGACGACTTCGGCGCGCCGCTCGGCGCCACCGAGATGGGGCTGATCTACGTGAACCCGGAAGGGCCGGGCGCGAATGGCGATCCTGTCTCGGCGGCGCATTTCATCCGCGAGACCTTCAAGCGTATGGCGATGAACGACGAGGAGACCGTCGCGCTCATCGGCGGCGGCCATACCTTCGGCAAGACGCACGGCGCGGCCGCCGAATCGCACAAGGGCCCGGAGCCCGAGGGCGGGCCGATCGAGGCGCAGGGCTTCGGCTGGACCAGCGGCTACGGCACCGGCCACGGCGCGGACACGATCAGCTCCGGCATCGAGGTGACCTGGACGCAGACGCCGACGCAGTGGAGCAACTTCTTCTTCGAGAACCTCTTCAAGTTCGAATGGGTGCAGACGCGCAGCCCCGCCGGCGCGATCCAGTGGGAGGCGAAGGACGCCCCGGACGTCATCCCCGACCCCTTCGATCCCTCGAAGAAGAAGAAGCCGACCATGCTCACTACCGACCTGTCGCTGCGCATGGACCCGGAATACGAGAAGATCTCGCGCCGCTTCCTGCACAATCCGCAAGCCTTCGCCGAGGCCTTCGCGCGCGCCTGGTTCAAGCTGACCCATCGCGACATGGGGCCGCGCGTGCGCTATCTCGGGCCCGAGGTGCCGAAGGAGGTCCTGGTCTGGCAGGACCCGGTGCCGGATGCGGATCATCCCCTGATCGACGCCGATGACGCGGCGGCGCTGAAGGCGAAGATCCTCGACACTGGGCTGAGCGTGTCCGAGCTGGTCGGCACGGCCTGGGCCTCGGCGTCCACCTATCGCCACGGCGACAAGCGCGGCGGCGCCAACGGCGCGCGCCTCCGCCTCGCGCCGCAGAAGGACTGGGACGCGAACCAGCCCGAGCAGCTCGCGAAGGTGCTCAAGGCGCTGGAGCGCGTGCAGTTCGAGTTCGGGCAGGAAGCCAAGGACGGCAAGAAGGTCTCGCTCGCCGACCTGATCGTGCTCGCGGGCGATGCGGGCGTGGAGCGGGCGGCGCGCGCGGGCGGGGTCGAGATGAGCCTGCCCTTCTCGCCGGGCCGCACCGACGCGACCCAGGCGCAGACCGACATCGAGGCCTTCGACGTGATGGAGCCGGTGGCGGACGGGTTCCGCAACTTCGAGCGGCCGGGCGTACCCGTGCCGGCCGAGGTGATGCTGGTCGACAAGGCGCAGCAGCTGACGCTCACCGCGCCGGAGATGACGGTGCTCGTGATGGGCCTGCGCGCCATCAACATCAACACCGGCGGCACGGCGCATGGCGTGCTGACCAATCGGCCGGGCGCGCTGACCAACGAGGTCGTCGTCAACCTGCTCGACATGGCGACCGAGTGGAAGCCGAGCAACGAGGAGAAGACGCTGTTCGACGGCACCGACCGCGCCACCGGCGCGGCGAGGTGGACGGCGACCCGCGCCGATCTGATCTTCGGCTCGAACTCGGTGTTGCGCTCGCTGGCCGAGGTCTATGCCCAGGGCGACGCGAAGGAGAAGTTCGTGAAGGACTTCGCGTCCGCCTGGACGAAGGTCATGAATCTCGACCGCTTCGATTTGGCTTAGCCCCTAGACGCCGGGCGGCGGCATCCGCCGCCTTGGCTTCGCCGCGCCGCTGGACACCCGGGGGCGCGGTCGGCTGGGCGGCGCCGGCCGCGGTGCGGCCGGATGGTCGCTCCTGCTCTACTCCGCGGGAGCCGGCGCCGTGGCGGCGCGCCACAGTTCCGGCTTCAGCTCCTCCTTCCGGTTCGGGAACCAGAAGGCGCAGACCAGCGTCACCATCCCGAAGCCCGACAGCACCACCATCGCCGCCGCCAGATTGCCCGTGGCCTCGTGCAGGAAGCCCACGATCGGTGAGGCGAGGGCGGCGCCCAGGAAGCCCACCGTGAAGCGGATGGAGTAGATCTTCGCCCGCATCTCGGGGGCGATGTAGCGCGCGGTCATTGTCTCGTTCACCGTCACCTGGCCGAAGATCGCCGAGGCCACGAGGGCGGAGACCGGCAGCACCGCCCAGCCGTCCAGGAAGGACAAGGCGAGCAGCCCCGGAACCAGGACGATCGACAGCGGCATGAAGACCGATTTCAGCGTCTTGCGGTCGATCATCCGGCCGACGGTGTATTGCGTGACGCCCCCGCAGATCGTCGCCAGGAAGGCGAGCAGGCCGACCACCGGCAGCAAGTCCGGATTGCCGGCCAGGCGCTCCTGCATGAGCTTGGGCAGCAGCAGCGTGAAGGCGTTGAACACCAGCCCCGAGACGGCGCCGATGGTCAGCAGCGAGATCACCGCGTGGCGCACCACATGCCGCGGGATCACGGGGAAGGGTCGGGTCTGCACGCCGGCCTTCTTCGCGTCGAAGGCGGGCTCGCGCAGATAGATCAGGCCGACGCAGATGCAGACCAGCCCGGGCAGGATGAAGGCGTAGCGCCAGCCCATCTGGGCGGAGACGAAGGCGGTCACCACCGGCGCCAGCGCCACGCCGATATTGCCGAAGACGCCGTTGATCCCCATCGCGCGGCCCACCCGGTCGCCGCCGGCCTCGGCGATGATGGCCGTGCCGATCGGGTGATAGATCGCGAGGAAGCCCCCCATCACCACCAGGGCGGCGGCCAGGCCGAAGGGGCCCGAGGCGAAGCCCGCCGCCACCATGCCGGCGCCGGCGCCGAGGAAGCAGGCGATCATCATCGCCTTGCGGCCGACCTTGGAAGCGATCCAGCCCATCGGCAGCGCGCCGATCCCGTAGACGACGAACATGGCCGTGCCGAGCGCGAGGATGGGGCCATAGGCGGTCCCGAAGACCTCGCCATCTTGCTGGACCATGGCGAGGACGGCGGTCGCGAGGATCAGCAGCCCGTAATGGGTGAAGAGATGCGCGGCATTGATGAGGCAGATCTGCCGGGTGGCGGGTGACATGAGGGCGATTTCCTTTCGTTGCGCCAGGGAATAGCCTGTCCATCGATCAACGTCCGGACGAGTGATGTCGCGTATCTGCCACAACCCCCGTACCATCGCCCAGGAGCAGGTGGACCGCCCGCTCGCCGCCTTCGCGCGCGACTATGGCGAGGGCGAGAGGACGGGCTGGCACGACCACGGCCGCGCGCAGCTGCTCTACGCGATCGAGGGCGTGATGCGCGTGGATACGCCGGGCGCGCTTTTCGTGGTGCCGCCCGGCCGCGCGCTCTGGGTTCCCGCGGAGATGTCGCACGAGGTGCGCAGCCAGGGCCGCGTTGCCATGCGCGCCCTGTTCTTCCGCGCCGATGCGGCGCGGGTGGGCGAGGCCGTGCCGGCCGTGCTCGGCGTCTCGGCCCTGCTGCGCGAACTGATCCTCGCCGCCTGCGCCGAGCCGCTGGAATGGGACGAGGCCGGCCGCGGCGGCCATCTCGCGGCGCTGATCGCCGAAGAGGTGGCGCGTGCGCCGCGCTTGCCCTTCGGCGTCCCGGCGCTGCGAGACGCGCGGCTGAAGCGCCTCGCCGAGGCCCTGGCGACACAGCCGGCCAGCGCCCTCACGCTCGACGAATGGGCGGGCCGCTGCGGCGCCAGCGCGCGCACCCTCGCGCGGCTCTTTCATGCGGAGACCGGGATGGGCTTCGCCCGCTGGCGCCAGACGCTGCGCCTCGCCGAGGCGGCCGCGCTGCTGGCCCAGGGCGCGACGCCCGCGCGCGCCGCGGCGGCGGTGGGCTATGCCAGCGCGCCCGCCTTCGGCGCCGCGTTTCGCGCGGCCTTCGGGATCACGCCGGGCGAGGCGCGCTGAGCCTCTCGTAGACCAGCCGCCGCGCCAGCCAGCATCCCACCTCCACGCCCGCCGGCCTGCCCCCCGCATCGCGCCGGAAGGCCAGCGTCCAGTCGCCGGGCGGCGTGTGGTCCAGGGCGCGCGGGCAGGGCAGGGCCCAGAGGTCCGTCGCGATCGGCTTCAGCAGCTCCATCCGCCCCTGGCCGAGGAAGCCCGAGAAGCCGCCATAGAGCGTGCCGCCGCTCTCCACGACGGTGAGCTCGGCGTCCAGTTCCGCGCAGCGATAGCGCCCGCCGACATCCGCCGCGGCCTCGCCGGGGGCGGGCTGCAGGCGTGTCGAGGAATTCTCCTGCGGACGGAGCATCCAGAGGCCATCGCTGGCCATGCGGAGCTTCGTGCGGCCGTTGCCGGCCGTGCCACCGGCAAGGAGGTCCAGCCGCTCGGGCGAATGGCCGAAGCGCAGCAGGATCTGTCCAGGCGCCGCGTGCTCGATGCGCGCGGAAAGCCCGGTCTCCGGCTCGATATAGGCGCCGAGCCAGGAGGGCGGGGGGAGAGCGGCGTCGGGGGTGGTGCGTGTCTCGCCCAGCACGGCGGCCAGCAGGTCCATCGCGGCGCCATAGGCATCACCGAAATGGTTGAACATCACGACGACCGAGACGCGCTCGGAGGGCACGTAGACCCGATGGCTGCGCCAGCCGCGCAGCGCGCCGCCATGGCCGGTATGCGCGCGGCCGAAATCGCGGCCTCGCGCGAGGCCAAAGCCGTAGGGCGCCTCTGCGCCGTTCGCGAAATTCACCGGTGCCGAGATGCGCCCATAGAGCGAATCCGCCTCGCCGCGCGTCGCGTCGATATGGCGCTCCCAGGCGATCATGTCGTCGAGCGAGGCGCCAAGCCCCGCATCGCCTGTCCAGAGGATGCGGTTTTCCGCCGCGCGAAAGCCGCCGGCCTGGGTGCCTTCGTAGCCCTCGGTCCCGTCGGGCATGGCGCGCGTGTCGGCGGCGAGGATCGCCGTCTCCATGCCCGCGCGGTCGAAGACATGCGCGCGCAGCAGGTCGGCAAAGGGCTTTCCGGTGCGCTCCTGCAGCAGGTCGGAGAGCAGGCGGAAATTCTGGTTCACGTAGGAGTAGCGCGTTCCCGGCGCGAAATGCAGCGAGCGCGTGCCGGCGATGACGCGGGCGGCCTCCGTGTCGCCGAAGGGCGCCTCCACCGGCGAGCCGTGCAGCATCGCGACGGCCCAGTAGTCGCGCAGGCCGGACTGGTTATGCGCGAGATGCGTCGCCGAGGGCGCCGGCTCTTCGAGCAGAGGCAGATGCGCGCGCAGCCCGGCGTCGAGCGCCGTCGGATCGCGGAAGAGGTCCAGCAGCGTCGCGCAGGTGAACTGCTTGGTGATGGAGCACATGCGGAACAGCGTGCGCGGCGTGAACGGGATGCGCCGCTCGCTATTGGCCCAGCCCCAGGCGTGGCGGGCCAGGACCTCGCCGTCCCGCAGCACGGCGACGGCGCCGCCCGGTCCGGCATAGGCATGGGGGAGCTTCGCGAGGGCGGCGTCGAGACGGTCGGTCATGCGCGTCAGCTTCTCACGCCCATCGCCGCTTCGCGAGGGCAGGGCCGCCCGGCCCCGCATGCCGCGACACCGGTTGGAGTGAAGGCTAAACCGCCTCCAGCAGGCCCATCCGCCAGAGCTTGTGCGCGAAGTCCCGGTCCTCCGGCGCCGCGCCCTCGCTGAGCGCCGTGAGGGTCTCGGTCTGAGCCGCCGAGAGGTCCAGCGTGCCGCCGGTCCAGAACAGCGTCGCCGCGCCGTCATCGGCCAGGACCAGATGGGTGTGCATGCCTTCGGCCAGACGCAGCGGGCCCTCCGGCATCGGCGCGAAGAGGCCGCGGGCCGGCAGGGGCTGCCGGTCCCGGGCGAGCTGCTCCAGCAGCAGGTTGGTGAGGCGGCCGGCATGCTCGGGCCTGGCCATGCCGTTCAGCCGGGCGGCGAGGGCCGCGAACAGATCCGCCTCGCCGATGCGCCAGGTGGGGACGCTCTCGCGCAGCACGGGGTCGCTGAGCTCCAGCTCGTCGACGAGGCTGCGGATGGCCTGGGCCCAGCTCGCCTCCAGCAGCCCGAGCGTGATGTGCAGCGAGCGCTCGCCGGGTAGGGTGGCCGCGTCGTGCATCACCCCGCGCGGGATGTAGAGCAGGTCGCCGGGCGACATCGTCAGCTCGTGCGGCTCGCCGGCCGGCTGCATGTTCCCGGGCCAGGGGGTGCGGCGCGTGGGGCGCGGCAGGGGCTCGCCGTCCCAGACGCGCCAGCGCTTGCGGCCCTCGACCTGCAGCACGAAGACGTCATGCGTGTCGTAATGGGTGCGGAAGCCCTGCGCGGCCGGCGGGGTGAGATAGATATTGGCCTGCACGCCATGCAGGAACAGGCGCTCGAGGCCCCGGCAGAAATCGGCGAGCGGCGGATGGGTCTCGTGGAACTGCGAGACGACGAGGGAGGCGCCGGCGTCGAAGCGCGCGAGCAGCGCAGGCAGGTCCACGCGGCCGTCGGGCAGGGCGTATTCGTGCTCGGGCACGCCGGCGCTGCCGCTGCGCGATTCGTCGGCCATCGAGATGCGCGGGCTGCGCGCGCCATCGGTGCGCAGATGCGCGTCGATCGCGGCGACGCTCACGAGATGGTCGAAGCGGCTCGGCTCCGCGGCCGGGAAATGGCGCCAGTCCGGGCCCTCGCGGAGGGCGAGCACCTCGTCCACGGTCATCCCGGGGAAGGCGAGGGCGAAGGCGGCCTCGGCCAGTCCCCGGGCCATCTGGCCCCGACCGCCTTGCCCCTGATCCATGAGACCCTGATCCATTCGACCGTGATCCATGGCGCCCCGATCCATCGTCATTTCCATCAGGCGTTCCGCCGCGTTGTCCGGGCGCAGCTTAGCGCAGGTGCCGGCGATGCCGATGGGGGTCAGTAGCGGCCGCGGCCGGGCCCGTCATACGGGTCGCGGTCGGTGCGGCCCGTGTAGCCGCCGCCGCGATAGCCGCCGCGGCCGTTGCCCGCCCCATCGGAGGGGTCGTTGTCGGTGATGCCAGTGCCGCGTCTGGGAGCGCGATAGCCGCCGCGGCCGTTGCCGGCGCCGTCGCTGGGGTCGTTGTCGGTGATGCCGGTCCTGCCGCCGCGATAGCCGCCGCGCCCATTGCCGGCGCCGTCGTTCGGGTCGTTGTCGGTGATGCCGGTCCGGCCGCGATAGCCGCCGCGCCCGCGGCCTGCGCCGTCGCTCGGATCGTTGTCGGTGATGCCCGTGCGAGGCTGGGCTTCCGCCGGGGTCGAGAGCGCCGCCGCCGTGGCCGCCCCCAGGCCAGCGCCGCCCGCCACCCGGGCGATAAGGAGACGGCGCGTCAGGCGAGGGTCTTTCTTCTCGGCGTCGGACATTCGTTGGGCCTTGTTTCCCCTTGGATACAGCAGCTTGGCCCGAGACATTGCCGGATCGCAAGGTCTTTCCCCGCGGCGATGCGGTGAAGCATGATTTTTTGATCGCAGGCGCGGGTGCACAGGAGGCTCGGCGCGTTCCGCCCCGGTTGCGCCGGACGCCGTCCGGGACCCATCCTGGGGCCGAACCCGATCCCGGCGGGACGTCCAGGGAATCGCAGGAAAGGGCCGAGCCCCATGAACCGCAGGAATCGCATGAACCGCCGATCCCTCCTCGCCGCCGCGGCGCTTGCCCCGCTGGCCGCCGGCGAGGCCGCCGCCCAGGGCAGTCCGCGCTTCGCCCATATGAGCATGTTCATCCCGGCCGGCCCCGGCGGCGGCTGGGACGGACTCGGCCGCGCCATCGAGCAGGTCGCGCGGCCGGCGGGCCTGGTCGGCAGCTTCCAGTTCGAGAACGTCGGCGGCGCCGGCGGCATCGTCGGTCTGCCGCGCTTCGTGGCGCAGCGGCGCGGCCGCGGCGACGCGCTGATGGTCTCGGGCTCCATCATGGTGGGCGCGGTGCTGACCAACCGCTCGCCGCTCGGCCTGTCGAGCGTCACGCCGATCGCGCGAATGACCCAGGAGGTCGGCGTGGTGGTGGTGCCGGCGCAATCCGACATCCAGGACATCGCCGGATTGCTGAGCGCCTTCCGCACCCATCCCGGCGGCACCTCGGTCGCGGGCGGCAGCGCCGGCGGCACCGACCACATCACCCTCGGCCTCATCCTGCGGGCGCTGGGCCGCAGCGCCCGCGAGGGCAGCTACGTGGCCTTCGCCGGCGGCGGCCCGGCCCAGGCGGCGATCCTGGGCGCGCAGGTGAAGTGCGGCATCTCGGGCTACTCCGAATTCGCCGAGCAGATCCGGGCGGGACGGATGCGCGCGCTGGCCACCACGGGCGAGACGCGCAGCGCGCCTGGCATCCCGACGCTGAAGGAATCCGGCGTGGACGTGGTGATCGCCAATTGGCGCGGCGTCTTCGGCGCGCCCGGCATCACTGCGAACCAGAAGGCCGCGCTGACAGGCTTCGTCACCGACCTCGTGGCCTTGCCCGCCTGGCGCGAGCTGACGGCGACGCGTGGCTGGGACGACGCCTTCCTTTCGGGCGCCGAGTTCGAGCGCTTCCTGGCCGCCGACACCGCGGCCACGGAGACCGTGCTGAAGGAGCTCGGCCTCGCCGGCTGATGAGCCTCGTCACCAGGGCTGATGTCCCGTGCCGTCCCCCTAACCATCTCCGCTGCGGACGGGTGCCGCGCTGAACGCGCCGGACGCCGCCACCTTCCACCGCGGAGCGGCCAAGGGCTACGCGGACCCTCCGCCGCTCGCCGCGGCCTGATCGACCCTTTGGGCTAGCCAGACGGTGTGCCCATTGCAGCCGGGATCCTCGGCGCGGTGGGCCACCACCCGGAAGCCGTTCTGATCCAGCAGGGCCTGGTACTCCACCGGGTCCAGGCTGGCGTGGAAGAGCGTCTCGCCCTCGAATCGGCCCAGCGCCACGCCATGCGCCGGGCCGCTCGTGTACATCAGCGCCGCGCCCGCCGCCGCATGATCGCGGAACCGGGGGAAGATGCGGCGCTGGTCCTCCTGGTCCAGGTGGAAGAAGCTGTCCCAGGCCAGGATGCCGTCGAAGCGGCGGCCGAGCGCGAGGCCGCGCATATCGGCCACATGCCAGTCCCGGCCGGGGAAGCGCGTCCGGCACAGCTCGATCATCGAGGGCGAGGAATCCACGCCCGTCACGCGCAGGCCGGATTGCTCAAGATGCCGCGCGATCGGCTCGCCCGAGCCGCAGCCCAGGTCCAGCACCTCGCCGCCGGGGGGAATCAGCGCCGCGAAGCGGTCCAGCCAGGCCCGCTCGAACAGGTTCTTGCCGCGTCGCCTGTCGAAAGCGGCGGCATGCCGCTCGTAGAGGCCGATGATGCTTGCGGCGTCGGGATGCATGTCCGCAGCCTGCGACACGCCGCGCCGCCTGTCACGGCATGGCCGGAAAGCCATCTTCCGGACAGGTGACTCTCGGCGGCAAGCTGCCAGAAGAAGCCGAGGAACCGAGGAACCGAGGAGTCGCGAGGCCGATGACATCCCGTATGCCCTTGCCCGACCTGTTTGCCGGGCTCGCCGTGCTGGGCTTCGGCCTGATCGGCTTATGGCAGGCCTGGGCCATTCCGGTCTCGCCGCTCCATGCCCAGGTCGGCCCCAAGGCGATCCCCTATGTCGTCGCGGCCGGGCTGACGGCGCTCGGCGCCGGGCTCGTAGGCGCGGCGCTGCGCGGCGGCTGGTCGCACGGGATAGAAGAGCTGGCCGGCGCCGCGCCGCCGAACCGGCGGGCCCTGGGCTTTCTCTTTGCCGGCCTCCTCGCGAACCTCGTCCTGATCGGCCCGGCCGGCTTCTCCATCGCGGCCTCCGTGCAGTTCGTTCTGGTGGCCGCGGCCTTCGGCAGCCGCTCCATGGCGCGCGACCTGCTGATCGCCCTGCCGCTGACCCTGCTGGCCTGGTTCCTCTTCGTGCAGGGTCTCGGCGTGAACATCGGCGCCGGGCTGCTGGAAGGCTTCATTCTGCGGCTGCTCGGGCAGGAGCCGGTCTGATGGAGGCGATCGGCGGGCTGTCCCTCGGCTTCTCCCATGCGCTCAGCCTGGGCAACCTCGGCTGGGCGCTGCTGGGCTGCTTCCTCGGCACGGCGGTGGGCGTGCTGCCGGGCATCGGGCCGGCGCTGACCATCGCGCTGCTGCTGCCCATCACCTACCAGGTGAGCGCCACGGGGGCCTTCATCCTCTTCTGCGGCGTCTTCTACGGCGCGATGTACGGCGGCAGCACGACCTCGATCCTGCTGAACACGCCGGGCGAATCCGGCTCCATCATCACCGCGCTGGAGGGGGCCAAGATGGCGCGCAGCGGCCGGGCAGGGCCGGCGCTGGCGACGGCGGCCGTCGGCAGCTTCGTGGCCGGCGTCGTGGGCACGCTGGGCATCGCCTTTCTCGGCCCGATCATCGTGGACTACGCCCTGCTGCTGGGCCCGGCCGAGTACTTCTCGCTGATGCTGCTCTGCTTCGTCACGGTCTCCGCGGTGCTGGGCGGCTCGGCGCTGCGGGGGCTGACGAGCCTGTTCTTCGGCCTCTCGCTGGGACTCGTCGGCATCGACCTCCAGACAGGCCAGCCGCGCATGACCTTCGGCCTGCCGGAGCTCTTCGACGGGGTGAACGTGGTGCTGGTGGCCGTCGCGCTCTTCGCGGTGGCGGAGGCGCTCCACATGGCCTGGCACCATGTGGAGGGGAGGGCGCGGGTGCGGCCGGTGGGCCGTCTCTGGCTTTCGCGATCCGACCTGAAGCGCAGCTTCTGGCCCTGGATCCGCGGCGCCGGGCTGGGCTTCCCCTTCGGCGTGATGCCGGCCGGCGGCACCGAGATGCCGACGATGCTCAGCTACTACGCCGAAAAGAAACTGGTCGCGCCCGAGCATGCGGAGGAGTTCGGCACGACCGGCGCGATCGAGGGCGTGGCCGGGCCGGAGGCGGCCAACAACGCGGCGGCGGCCGGCGTCCTGGTGCCCATGCTGACATTGGGCCTGCCGACCAGCGCGACGGCGGCCATCATGCTCTCCGCCTTCCAGAGCTACGGCATCCAGCCCGGGCCGCTGCTGTTCCAGACGCAGGCCGAGCTGGTCTGGACGCTGATCGCGAGCCTCTTCGTCGCCAATGTGATGCTTGTGGTGCTGAACCTGCCGCTGATCGGCCTCTGGGTGCGGATCCTGAAGATTCCGCAGCCGCAGCTCTATGCCGGCATCCTCGTCTTCGCGACGATCGGCACCTACGGCATCTCCAACTCCGTCACCGACCTGCTGCTGCTCTATGGCATCGGGATCATCGGCATGTTCATGCGGCGCTTCGACTTTCCCGTGGCGCCCGTCGTGATCGGGATGATCCTGGGGCCCATGGCCGAGCAGGCGCTGCGCCAGGCCATGACCATCAGCGAGGGCGACTGGAGCACCTTCGTGACCCGGCCGGGCAGCCTCGCGATCCTGATTCTCGTGGCACTGGCGCTGCTGGGGCCGCGGTTCTACGTGCGGATCATGCGGCGGCGCGCGGCGGGGGCGTGAAGACGCATTCCAGCTTCAGCCCGTCCGGGTCGGCGAAGAAAACGGCATAGTAGCCGCGTCCCTGATTGTACTCGGGATATTCGGCCGGGGCGTCGAGGATAGGGGCGCCCGTCTTCAGGAGCAGGGCGTGCATCTCGTCCACGGCCGCCCGGCTTTCCACCGCGAAGGCCAGGTGATGCAGCCCGGGGGCGTAGCGGTCGTGCGGGCGGCCGGCGCTTTCCTCGCGGGCGCGCCGGATGTCGATGGAATGCTCGCCGAGCGGCGAGACGAGCTCCCAGCCACAGGCCTCCTCGCCCTGGCGCAGGAGCCGGTAGCCGAGGGCGGTCAGGACAGCATGGTAGAGCGCGAAGGACGCCTTCGGATCCCGGACGGTCAGGTCTATGTGATGCACGACGCCGCGCATGCGAACCGCTCCTGCTGCTGTCCAGAAATGCGCCGCGCCCGCCGTCGGTTTGCTAGGTTCGGCCTGTCAGGATCGACCTTGCAGGCCGCGAGGCCCTGGGCTAGCGTCCGGACCATGCGGGATCCCGGTCTTGCCAAGGCGATCGAGCGGGCCGGGGGCGTCAACGCCCTGGCGCGGGCGCTCGGCCTTGCCAGCGCCTCGGTCGCGCAGTGGCGCAGCGTGCCGCCGGCCCGGGTCGGCGAGGTCGCGCGGGCCACCGGCCTCGCCCCCGCCGAACTCCGGCCCGACCTGAATCCCGGCTTCGCCGAGACCCAGGCTCCTTTCGCGGAGGCGGAGGCCCTTGGCCTGGACGCGGCCGCCATCGCCGCCCAGGCCTTGCGCGAGGCTGTCCGCGCGGAAAAGGCCCGGCGCTGGCTGGAAGAGAATCGCGAGGCGATCGAGGCCTGGAACCGCTGGACCGAAGAGAACGGGCTTCCCCTCGCCGAATACCGGATGTTCTGACGCCATGGCGCGCTTCGACCTGTTCCGCCGCGCGCGCGGCGCCCCGGGCTATCTGCTCCAGGTGCAGAGCGAATTCCTCGACGCGCTCGAGACGCGCGTCGTGGCGCCGCTGCTGCCGCCGGCCGCCCTGCCCCTTCCGGTGCGCGACCTGCATCCCCGCTTCGAGATCGAAGGCGAGCCGTTCCTGATGGCGACTCAGCTTCTCGGCGCCATTCCGCGCCGCGAACTCGGCCGGCCGGTCGGCTCCCTCGCCGATCGCCAGGAAGAGATCACCCGCGCCCTCGACACATTGCTGACCGGCTTCTGACCATGCCCGAAGCCCCTCTCCTCAAGCCCGACGAGGCCGCCCCGGCCGAGGAGCGGCTGCGCCGCCGCTGGGTCTCGCCGCTGCTGCGGCGCATCCTGCTGGTGAACGCGCTGCCGCCGGCGCTGCTGGCCGCCGCGCTGCTCTACCTTGACCAGTACCAGAACGGCCTGCTGGCCGCCGAGGTTGAGGCCATGCGCAACCAGGCACGCATCTATGCCGGCGCCATTGCCGAGGCCGCCGTCCGCATCCAGGACGACCGCGCCGTGCTCCTCCCGGAGCAGGCGCGGCCGCTGCTGCGCCGGCTGGTCGAGCCCTCGCCCAACACCCAGGCGCGGCTCTTCGACACGGCCGGGCTCGTCGTGGCCGACAGCCGTGTGCGCGAGGCGGTGGGCGGCGCCGTAGTCACCGAGCCGCTGCCCGCGCCGGTCTCGCGCGGCGCGCTCTCGGACACCGTCTCGGGCCTCTACGAGCGTGTGCTGAGCCTGCTGCCGACCCAGTCGCGCAATCCCGTCGTGCTCGACACCACGCCCGACGCCCAGAGCTTCGACTGGCAGCCCGATCTCGGCCCCGAGCGCCAGGCGGAGCTGCGGCTGGCGCTGGAGGGCGGCGTCACCCCCTATATCCGCCGCACGCCCGACGGCCGCCTGCTGGTCTCCGTGGCCGAGCCCGCCCGGCGCGGCGCCCAGGCGGTGGGCATCGTGCTGCTGACGCGCGAGGCCCGCGAGGTGGACGAGCGGCTCTTCGAGATCCGCGCCAGCGTGCTCGGCCTCTTCGTGCTGGCGCTGATCCTGACCGTCGCCGTCTCCCTCTATCTCGCGCGCACCATCGCGACGCCGATCCTCCAGCTCGCCGGCGCGGCGGCCGAGATGCGGCAGGGCAAGGGCCGGACGGGCAGCGTGCCGAGCGGCTTGCTGGAGCGCCGCGACGAGATCGGCGTGCTCGCGCGCGACCTGCAGGCCGCGGCCCGCGCGCTCTGGGCCCGCATCGACGCGAACGAGCGCTTCGCGGCCGATGTCGCGCACGAGCTGAAGAACCCGCTCACCAGCGTGCGCAGCGCCATCGAGACGCTGCTGCGCGTGGAGGACCCGGCGCAGCAGCGCCGGCTGCTTTCCATCATCGCGAATGACGCCGTGCGCATGGACCGGCTGATCGGCGACATCTCGGACAGCTCGCGCGTCGATGCCGAGCTCTCGCGCAGCATCTCGGAGCCGGTGGATATCGGCCCGATCCTCGCCGTGCTGGTGGAGCTGCACAACACGACGCGCCAGCCGAACGACCCGGAGATGCTTCTGGAGGCGCCCGAGAAGCTGGTGGCGATGGGGGTGGAGGACCGCCTCGTGCAGGTCATCCGCAACCTGCTGGGCAATGCCGTCTCCTTCAGCCCGCAGAACGGCCATGTCTGGCTCCGCGCCCGAGAGACGGCGGCGGAGGTCGAGCTCACCGTGGAGGACGAGGGGCCCGGCATCCCCGACGCCAGGCTCGAGGGGATCTTCGACCGCTTCTATTCCGAGCGTCCGCGCGACGAGCGCTTCGGCCAGCATTCGGGGCTGGGCCTCTCCATCTCCAAGCAGATCATCGAGGGGCTGCGCGGGCGGATCGGCGCCGAGAACCGCAGGGACGCGGAGGGTAAGGTGCTGGGGGCGCGGTTCGTGGTGCGGCTGCCGAAGGCCTGAAGCGCATGACCGGCGTCCCCATGAGGGCAGGAGCATGATCGAAGTCGCCGCCATCCTGATCGGCGCCGAGACCGTCCGGCGCCGCTGGTGGGTGGTCGCCGCCATCGGGCTGCTCTGGATGGCGCTCGGCGCATTCTTCTTCGCCGATGCCCTCGTCGAGGAGGTGCGGATCAGCGACGTGTATTTCGTGATCCCGCTGCTGATCGACGGCGGCCTCTCGCTCGCCGCGGGCTTCAACAGCGCGGGCACGGGCCGGAAGGTCCGCTTCACCAAGGCCGCCGCCTTCCTGGCCATCGCGCTGCTGGTGATCTTCGACCCCGGGCACAGCGCGATGATCATCGGCTTCGTCGCGGGCATCTACCTGGTCGTCGACGCCGTCTGGCGGGCCATGAGCGCCCATGTGGTCCGGTTCCGGCGGTGGCGCCTCTCGCTGCTCCATGCCGGGATCGAGTTCCTGCTGGGCGCCTGGTCCTTCGTGCCCTGGCCGACGCAATGGCAGGGCGAGGTGGGCATCGATGTCGGGCTGCTCCTCATGGTCTCGGCCCTCGGCGTCTGCGGGCTGGCCTGGCGCATCCTCCGCATGCCTCCCGGCACGCCCATGTCCAGGATCATGGCGCATGAGGGCAGCCGGGAGGTCGCCTCTTCGCGGAACGCGGCCGCTTCCACGCAGCCGCGCGTGGCCGCCATCGTCCATGTCTGGACGCCCACCGGCGCGCTCGCGCCGATCGGCCGTGGGGTCAGCCGCTACGTGGCGGCGCTCGACGAGCAGGGCGTCATCTCGACCGGCCATGCCGCCCTCGAAGCGCCCGGCTTCTATGTCAGCCATTATCCGGCGGCGGAGATCGACCGTTCGGCCGGCGATTTCCGCCGGACGCTGAGGGCGACGCGCGACAACGACGTGCCGGGGCGGTTCCTGCCCAGCTACCAGGAGGAGAGCGCCGGCTGGTGCCCCTCCACGCTGCAGGTGCGTCTCCCGGGCCTCGACCTGCCCGCGATGCGCGGCTTCTGGGACGCCTACGGCGCCGACACGACCTACAACCTGACGAACCGGAACTGCTCGAGCACCGTGGCGGCCGTGATCGAGGCCGGGCTGGAGGGGGTCTTCGCCGCGGAGGCGCGCTCCCCCTGGTTCCTGCTGCGGCTGCTGCTGAGCCCCGAGCTCTGGATCGCCGGGCATCTGCGCGCCCGCACGGCCGCGATGGCCTGGACGCCGGGCCTTGTGCTGGATTACGCCCGGGCGCTGTCCTACCTCGTCACCCTCCCTGAGCGCCCGGGGCGGAGGCCGGCTTGACACCCGGGCCGCTGCACCCTTGCAACGGCATCCCGAAAGCGTCATATGAGGGCCTTGCCAACACCATCCGTTCATAGGGGGGTGGCCTTCCGGGGCCGCCTTTTTTGTTTTTGACGATCGAACGTCCGCGACATGAAGGGCTCGACGCCCGCATTGCCGATCTCGTGGCTCCCACCATCGAGCACATGGGTTACGAGCTCGTCCGCGTGCAGATCAGCGGGAAGGAGCGCCCGACGGTCCAGATCATGGCGGACCGGATGGACGGCGCGACCTTCACCGTCAGCGATTGCGAGAACATCAGCCATGCCGTGGGCGCCGTGCTCGACGTCGCCGATCCGATCAAGGCCGAATGGATGCTCGAAGTCTCCTCGCCCGGCATCGACCGCCCGCTGACCCGCACCAAGGACTGGGAGCGATACGCCGGCCATGTCGCGACGGTGGAGATGCAGATCCCCGTCGACGGCCGCAAGCGCTTCCGCGGCATCGTGCTCGGTGCGGACCTGGAGCAGGCGCGGCTCCGCCTGGACGAAGGCCCCGAGATCTCCCTCCCGCGCGACCAGATGCGGCGCGCGAAACTCGTCCTCACCGAAGAACTCATCGCCGCCACGTCGGCGAAAAAAGGGAACTGAGACATGGCCCTGGATGTTGCGATCCCCCGCCCCGAATTCCTGCAGGTCGCCGAGGCCGTCGCGCGCGAGAAGATGATCGAGCGCGAGGAAGTGCTCGAGGCCATGGAGCTGGCCATGGGCAAGGCCGGCAAGCAGACTTATGGCCAGAACAAGGACATCCGCGCCGAGATCGACCGCAAGACGGGCGCCGTGAAGCTCTCGCGCTGGACCCAGGTGGTCGACGACGAGGCGCTGGAGGACGAGGAGACGCAGATGCCGATGCGCATCGCGACCAGGATCCGCCCGGGGATCCAGGTCGGCGAGTTCATCGTGGATCCGCTCCCGCCGGTGGATTTCGGCCGCATCGGCGCGCAGACGGCCAAGCAGGTCATCGTCCAGCGCGTGCGCGAGGTCGAGCGGAAGAAGCAGTTCGACGAGTACAAGGACCGCGTCGGCGAGATCATCAACGGCACGGTGAAGCGCACCGAATACGGCAACCTGATGGTGGAGCTAGGCAAGGCCGAGGCGCTGCTGCGCCGCGACGAGACCATCCCCCGCGAGGCCTTCAAGAACGGCGACCGCGTGCGGGCCTATATCTACGACGTCCGGGAGGAGCCGCGCGGCCCGCAGATCTTCCTGTCGCGCACGCATCCCGGGTTCCTCGCGAAGCTCTTCGCCCAGGAAGTGCCCGAGATCTACGACGGCATCATCGAGATCAAGGCCGTGGCCCGCGACAGCGGCTCGCGCGCCAAGATGGCCGTCATCTCGCGTGACAGCAGCATCGATCCCGTCGGCGCCTGCGTCGGCATGCGCGGCTCGCGCGTGCAGGCCGTGGTCGCCGAGCTGCAGGGCGAGAAGATCGACATCATCCCCTGGAGCTCCGACATCGCGACCTTCATCGTGAACGCGATGGCGCCGGCCGAGGTCTCCAAGGTCGTGCTCGACGACGAGAGCAAGCGCGTCGAAGTCGTGGTGCCGGATGAGCAGCTTTCGCTCGCCATCGGCCGTCGCGGCCAGAATGTGCGCCTCGCCTCGCAGCTCACGCGCTACGACATTGACATCCTGACCGAGGCCGGCGAATCCGAGCGTCGCCAGGAGGACTTCCGCAAGCGCAGCGGCCTCTTCGTCGAGGCGCTGGATGTGGACGACGTGATCGCCGGCCTGCTGGTGACCGAGGGCTATTCGACGATCGAGGAGATCATCGAGGTCGACGACGAGGAGCTGGCCGGCATCGAGGGCTTCGACGAGGCCATCGCCACCGAGCTGAAGCGCCGCGGCATGGCCTTCCTCGAGGCCAAGGACGCCGAGTTCGAGAATCGCCGCGTCGAGATCGGCGTGTCGGACCAGATCGCCGAGATCGGCACCTTCACGCCGGCCATGCTGGTCGCGCTGGGCGAGGGCGGGGTCAAGTCGCTGGACGACCTGGCCGACCTGGCCTCCGACGAGCTCATCGAGATCCTGGGCGCCGATGCGATGGACGAGGAGACGGCCAACGCCGTCATCATGGCCGCGCGCGCGCATTGGTTCGGCGAGGAGGGCGAGCAGGGCCGGAACGAGGGGGAAGAGGCCACTGGCTGACCTTGCGCAACCCGCCGCGGAGACCGATATGCCGGATGACGCGATCGCGCGCGAGCGCGGTCCGTTGCGGCGCTGCATCGTCACGCGGCAGGTGCTCCCCAAGGAGCGGCTGGTCCGTTTCGTCATAGGTCCCGCGCGCGAGCTGGTGCCCGATCCGGGTGGACGCCTGCCGGGTAGGGGCCTATGGTTGCTGGCGCAGGAAGACGTGTTGCGGAAAGCGCTCAAGCAGGGCGCCTTTGCCAAGGCAGCGCGGGGCTCCGTGGGAGTTCCGGGCAACCTTGGCGCGCTTGTCGTTTCCGGCCTGCGGCAGCGCATCCGCGATTTCCTGGGCTTCGCCCGGCGCAGCGGCGAGGCGGTCGCGGGGCGTGAGGCGGTGATGGACTGGCTCCGCCACGGCAAGGTGGCGCTGCTGGTCCAGGCTTCGGACGGCAGCCCGGCCGAGCGGAGCAGGCTGGTCGGCAGCCGTGAATTGCCGGTGCTGACTCCGCTCACGGCCGCGGAGTTGGGAGGGGTTTTCGGAAGGGATCGCGCGGTGCATGTCGCGGTCTCCCCGGGTCGGATGGTGTCCTCGCTGCAGGCGGAGACGGCCCGGTTGGCCGGCTTCGAGCCGGCAGCCGGGGTTTAGGGATTGGTTTCGGAACGGCGAATGAGCGACCAGAACGATCAGGATGCGGCGAAGAGCCGGTTGAGCCTCCGCCCCGCGGGCCGCTTGGAGCTGGGGAAGACTGTCGACGCCGGAAGCGTCCGGCAGAGCTTCAGCCATGGGCGCTCGAAGGTGGTCCAGGTCGAGGTCGTGAAGAAGCGCGCCACGGTGCCCGGCACGCCGCCCGCGACGCTGCGTGCCCCCACGCCGCCGGCGCGCCCCGGTGCGCCGCAGCGCCCGGCCGCGCCCGGTGGCCCGGCAAAGCCCGGCGCGGCTCCCTCGCGCGGGCCGGCGCCCAGCGCCGGCCGGCCGCTGACCGCGAGCGAACTCGCCACGCGCCAGCGCGTGCTCGAGGAGAACCGCCGCCTCGAGGCCCAGCGCGAACGCGAGCAGCGCGAGCAGCAGGCCCTCATGGTGCGCAGCGCCGCCGAGGAGGCCGCCCGCCGTGCCGAGGACGAATCTCGCCAGCGTGAGGAGGACGAGGCCAACGCCCGCGCCGCCGAGCAGGAGGCCAAGCGCGCCGAGCGCGAGGCCGCCCGCGCGGCCCCGGCTCCGGCCGCCGCTCCCCAGCCGGCTCCGGCTGCTGTCGCTCCTGCCGCGGCTCCGGCGCCCGCGCCGCGTCCGGCCGCTCCCCAGGAGGCGCCCCGCCCCGCCGCGCCCCGCGTGACGCCGCTTGCGGCCCGCGCGACGCAGGGGCCCGCCGTTCGGCCGTCCAATCCGCCGTCGTCGCCTTCCGCGCCGTCGGCCAGGCTCTCGCTCAACCCGCGCGCCCGCGGCGAAGAGGAGGACGACCGCCGCGGCCCCGCGCGCCGTCCCGGTGGCTTCACGTCGCCCGGCGGCGTGAAGCGCCCGATGCCGGCGCCTGTGAAGAAAACCCCGCTGGCCGGCGGCCGCCGCGACGCCAGCGGCCGCATCGACGTGGCCGCCGCGATGGATGGCGAGGACGAGCGCAGCCGCTCGATGGCCTCGGTCCGCCGTGCCCGCGAGCGCGAGCGGCGCCAGCAGGAGCTGGCCCGCCTCCGTGCCGGCCAGGAGCGCGTCGTCCGCGACGTGGTCATCCCCGAGACCATCACCGTCCAGGAGCTGGCCAACCGCATGGCCGCCCGCGGCGGCGAGGTGGTGAAGGCGCTGTTCCGCATGGGCGTGATGGCGACTCTGACCCAGAGCATCGACGCCGACACGGCCGAACTGGTCGCGCAGGAATTCGGCCATCGCGTGAAGCGCGTGGCGGAAGACGACGTGGAAATGGGCCTCGAGGGCATGGTCGACGAGGACGAGGCGCTGCAGCCGCGCCCGCCCGTCGTCACCATCATGGGCCATGTCGACCACGGCAAGACGAGCCTGCTCGACGCCCTCCGCAAGACGGACGTGGCGGCGCGCGAGGCGGGCGGCATCACCCAGCATATCGGCGCCTATCAGGTCGAGACCGCGTCGGGGAAGGTCACCTTCATCGACACGCCGGGCCATGAGGCCTTCACGGCGATGCGTGCCCGCGGCGCCGGCGTCACCGACATGGTGGTGCTGGTGGTGGCGGCCGATGACGGCGTGATGCCGCAGACCATCGAGGCCATCAAGCACGCCCGCGCCGCGGACGTGCCGCTGATCGTGGCGGTGAACAAGATCGACAAGCCGGGCATCAACCTGGATCGCGTGCGGCAGGAGCTTCTGCAGCACGAGATCGTGGTGGAAAGTCTGGGCGGCGACACGCAGGAGATCCAGGTCTCGGCCACCAAGGGCACGAACCTCGACAAGCTTCTGGAGGCCATCATCCTCCAGGCCGAGATCCTCGACCTGCGCGCCAATCCGGACCGCTCGGGCGAGGGCACCGTGATCGAGAGCAAGCTCGATCGCGGCCGCGGCCCGGTGGCGACGGTGCTCGTGCAGAACGGCACGCTAAACCAGGGCGACATCGTGGTCGCCGGCTCCGAATGGGGCCGCGTGCGCGCGCTGGTGGACAATCGCGGCGCGCAGATCAAGGCGGCCGGCCCGTCCTTCCCGGTGGAGATCTTGGGCCTTTCGGGCGTGCCCTCGGCCGGCGAGAACTTCGTCGCCGTCGAGAGCGAATCCAAGGCGCGCGAGGTCAGCGAGTTCCGCCAGCGGCGGGCGCGCGACAAGGCGGCGGCGCTGCTGGGCGCCAACCGCGGCTCGCTCAACGAGATGCTGGCCCGGATCCAGGCCGGCGAGCAGAAGGAAGTGGCGGTCGTCGTCAAGGCGGACGTGCAGGGCTCGGCGGAGGCGATCAACGTCACCCTCGGCAAGCTCGGCAACGAGGAGGTGCGCGTGCGCGTGCTGCACTCGGCGGTCGGCCAGATCACCGAGAGCGACATCCAGCTCGCCAAGGCGTCCAACGCCGTAGTCGTGGCCTTCAACGTCCGCGCCACGACGCAGGCCCGCGAGATGGCGCAGCGCGACGGCGTGGACATCCGCTACTATTCGATCATCTACCAGGTGTCGGACGACATCGAGGCGATCTTCAAGTCCCGCCTGGCGCCGGTCCAGCGCGAGAACTTCATCGGCTACGCGACCATCCTGCAGGTCTTCGAGGTCAAGCGCCTCGGCAATGTGGCGGGTTGCCGCGTGACCGAGGGCGTGGTGAAGCGCGGCTGCGGCGTGCGCCTCATCCGCGAGGGCGTCGTGATCCACGAGGGCGAGCTCGGCACGCTGCGCCGCTTCAAGGACGATGTCCGCGAGGTCACCAATGGCTACGAATGCGGCATGGGCTTCAAGAACTATGACGACATCCGCGTCGGCGACCAGATCGAGTGCTTCGAGACGGAGACGGTCGCCGCGGCATAGCCGCGGCGAGTCTTTTTTGCCCTCAGGCGCCGGGCGCCGCCTCCGGCGGCTTGGCTCCGCCGCGCCCCTGGCGCGCCGGGCCGCAAGGTGGAGTGGGCGGCGCCGGCGGCTTTGCCGCCGGATTCCCTGAATTGGGTGCCCGTTCTTTCGGGGGCGCCATGAGGTAAGGCCATGGCCAAGCGTCAGCACGACACCCCGCCCGGCGCGCCCTCGCAGCGCCAGCTCCGCGTTTCGGAAGAGGTGCGCCACGCGCTGGCGGCCGTCTTCGAGCGGGGGGATTTCCGCGACCCCGACCTCGCCAATGCGCGGATCACCGTGACGGAGGTGCGGGCGAGCCCGGACCTCAAGCACATGACGGCCTTCATCAGCGGCCTAGGCCGCGACGTGCCGCCGGAGCAGTTTGCGGCGCTGAAGCGGGCCAGCGCCTTCCTGCGGGGGCAGGTGGCCAAGTCGGTGCGGCTGAAATTCGCGCCAGCGCTGCATTTCCAGCCGGACGAGGCGCTCGACTACGCCATGAAGATGGACGTGCTGATGAAGCAGCCGGAGGTGGTGCGGGATCTCAAGACCGACGAAAAGAAGGAAGAGAGTTGAGCGAAAGCCCTACCCCTCCTGGCTCAACCGCGTAGAACCCGCGCTGCAAATCGGACCGACTTCACCAGACATGGCACGCAACTTCCGCAAGAAGCCCCGCGGTCGCGAGATCGACGGCTGGCTCATCATCGACAAGCCCAGCGGCATCGGCAGCACCGACGTCGTGAACAAGGTGAAGCGCGCCTATGACGCGCAGAAGGCGGGGCATGGCGGCACGCTCGACCCGCTGGCCACGGGCCTGCTGCCCATCGCCTTCGGCCATGCCACCAAAACCGTTCCCTATGTCATGGACGGTACCAAGGTCTATCGCTTCACGCTGCGCTTCGGCGAGGCGCGCGACAGCGACGACGCCGACGGCGCCGTGATCGAGACCAGCGATGTCCGCCCAACGGACGAGGCCATCCGCGCCGCGCTGCCCGCCTTCACCGGCGACATCATGCAGGTTCCGCCCATCTATTCGGCCATCAAGGTGAATGGCGAGCGCGCCTACGATCTGGCGCGCGACGGGCAGGTGGTCGAGCTGGAGGCGCGCCCGGCGCGCGTCGATCGCTTCGAACTCATCGCTCGGCCCGACGCCGACACGGCCGAGTTCGAGGTCCAGTCCGGCAAGGGCGTCTACATGCGCTCGCTGGCCCGCGACGTCGCCCGCGCCACCGGGGCCGTCGGCCATATCGTCGCCCTGCGCCGCACGCGGGTCGGACCCTTCCAGGAATCGGACGGCGTGGCCCTGGACAGGATCGTCGTTACAGGCGATACGCCTCCCCCTTCGCTGGACCTCCTTCTGCCCCTGACGACCGCGCTGGCCGACATCCCGGCACTGGCCGTCGTGGAAGGGGAGGCCGCCCGCCTCAGTTTCGGCCAGGCTTTGAGCCTCGTGGATCTGATGGGCCGGGTTCCATCCGAGGCCAGCCCCGATGGGGGCCTGGTCCGCGTGATGGCAGGGGAGCGGTTCGTCGGGTTGTGTCGCCTCGAGGAGGGGATGCTGCGGCCCGAGCGGTTGATGGCCCCGGCTTGAGAAAGCCGGCCTAGACCAACGGATCGGTTCATCTCTCAGCCGCACCCGCGGCCAACCCGAAGGATCTCACGATGTCGATCACCGCGGAGCGCCGCCAGGCGCTCATCACCGAGCATGCCAAGAAGCCGGGCGACACCGGCAGCCCCGAAGTGCAGGTCGCCCTGCTCTCCGAGCGCATCTCGAACCTCACCGAGCACCTGAAGACCCACGCCAAGGATTTCCATAGCCGCCGTGGCCTGCTGGTCCTGGTCGGCCAGCGCCGTGGCCTGCTCGACTATGTGAAGCGCAAGGATAAGGCGCGCTACGACGCGCTGATCGCCAAGCTCGGCCTGCGCCGCTAGGGCAGATCCCGAACATGCTGCTTCGCATGATCGGGTGAAGATGCTCGAAAACAAAAAGTTAGAGCTTTTGAGTGAGCCTATTCGAACGGAAAAAGCTCTAAGGGCGATGGCGGCCGGGGGCGTTCCGCTCTACCGGAACAGCCGCTCCTGGCGCCTGCGCTGTCTGTGTCTCGGCTTCTGGGCCCTGGTCGCTTTCTTCGCGGCCGGGGCCCTTCTGATTCACGCGACCGGGTCGGATCGGGGTAACGACGTGGAAAGCTTCGCCGGCCTGGCACTCGTAATCGGCGCGTTCGCGCTGCTGCTCGATACGTATCGGCGCGTCTACGTGATCTCGATGCGCCGGCTCGGCGACGAACTCCATGTGGAGACGCTGGGACTGTTCAGCCCCGGCCGGCACCGGCTGGACGGGCGGGCGCTGCGCGGCGCGCGGCAGAGCCGGTATCTCGCGCGGGGCAGGGTCTCGACCGCGACCCTGCTGCCCCGGCCCGGCCGGTGGTTCCCCTTCGTGATCGACACGACCGAGGATCGCCTGCACGCCCCCATCCGGCGGCCGTGATTCGCGCTGGCATTCCCCGGCCATCCGGTCCATAAGGCCGCCCAGCCGGTCCCCGGGTCTGCCCGGGCCGGCTCAACCACGCGCGCAGCGGTGGGTTGTCAGAGCCTCCGATCCCCCCGAATGGAAGACGGGTCTGGCGGCGTTTCCGGCCACATGGCTTGCCGCGGGGGAACCCCGGCCCCCATGTTCCCCGAAGCGCCGAAAGCCTCCCTCCCACAAGGGCCTTTTCCGCGGACGGCTGTCACACCTGCCGCATGCGTACCAGAAGTCCCCGCACCGATGCGGGGCGAGAAGGACGACGCATGTTCGACAACTACTTCCGCAAGGATATCGCCTGGGGCGGTCAGATCCTGACGCTGGAGACCGGCAAGGTCGCCCGTCAGGCCGACGGCGCCGTCATGGCTCGCCTGGGCGACACTATCGTGCTCTGCACCGTGGTTGGCGCCCGCAACGTGAAGCCGGGCCAGGACTTCTTCCCGCTGACGGTCAACTACCAGGAAAAGGCCTTCGCGGCCGGGAAGATCCCCGGCGGCTTCTTCAAGCGGGAGGGCCGTCCCTCCGAGAGCGAGACGCTGATCTCGCGCCTCATCGACCGCCCGCTGCGCCCGCTCTTCCCCGAGGGCTTCCGCAACGAGGTGCAGGTCATCGCGACCGTTCTCAGCCATGATCTCGAGAACGATCCCGACATCGTGGCGCTGGTCGGCTGCTCGGCGGCGCTGACGCTCTCGGGCATTCCCTTCTTCGGCCCGGTGGGCGGCGCGCGCGTCGGCTACATCGGCGGCGAGTACGTGCTGAACCCGACCGCCGCGCAGCGCAAGCTGAGCGATCTCGACCTCGTCGTCGCCGGCACCGCCGAGGGCGTGCTGATGGTGGAGTCCGAGGCGAAGGAGCTCTCTGAGGAGGTGATGCTCGGCGCCGTCGAATTCGGCCACCAGCAGTTCCAGGCCGTCATCCAGGGCATCATCGCCTTGGCCGAAGTGGCCGCGAAGGAGCCCTGGGATGTGGCCGAGGCCGATCCGGCCCTGGCGACCCTGAAGGCCCGCATCGCCGAGCTCGGCACGGCCTCGGTCGGTGAAGCGTATAAGATCACCGAGAAGCTTTCGCGCCAGAAGGCCGTTGGCGCCGCCAAGAAGGCCGTGCTCGCGACCCTGGAGTCCGAGGGTGCCGACGTGGGCGCCGCCAAGGGCATGATGAAGGAGCTCGAGGCGGATGTGGTCCGCAACGCGATCCTGGACACCGGCCTGCGCATCGACGGCCGCGACACCAAGACGGTCCGCCCGATCCTCGCCGAGGTCGGCGTGCTGCCGCGCGCCCATGGCTCCGCGCTGTTCACCCGTGGCGAGACGCAGGCCCTCTGCGTCGCGACCCTGGGCACGGGCCAGGACGAGCAGGTCATCGACGCCCTCGCGGGCGAGTACCGCGAGAACTTCATGCTGCACTACAACTTCCCTCCCTACTCGGTGAACGAGACCGGCCGCATGGGCTCGCCGGGCCGTCGTGAGATCGGCCACGGCAAGCTGGCCTGGCGCGCGATCCACCCGGTCCTGCCGGAGAAGGAGAAGTTCCCGTACACGATGCGCGTCGTGTCCGAGATCACGGAGTCCAACGGCTCGTCGTCGATGGCGACGGTCTGCGGCACCTCGCTCTCGCTGATGGACAGCGGCTGCCCGCTGCTCCGTCCGGTGGCCGGCATCGCCATGGGCCTGATCAAGGAGGACCGCGGCTTCGCGGTGCTCTCCGACATCCTGGGCGACGAGGATCACCTCGGCGACATGGACTTCAAGGTGGCGGGCACGGAAGCCGGCATCACCGCGCTGCAGATGGACATCAAGATCACGTCCATCACCTTCGACATCATGAAGACGGCGCTGGGCCAGGCCAAGGATGGCCGCTTCCACATCCTCGGCGAGATGGCCAAGGCCATCAGCGGCGCCCGCGGCGAGATGGCGGCCACCGCGCCGCGCATCACCGTGATCAATGTGCCCAAGGACAAGATCCGCGAAGTCATCGGCACGGGCGGCAAGGTGATCCGCGAGATCGTCGAGCAGACCGGCACGAAGATCGACATCGAGGATGACGGCACGATCAAGATCGCGTCGACCAACCCCGAGGCGACCCAGGCCGCGATCGACCGCATCAAGGGCATCACGGCCGAGGCCGAGATCGGCGCCATCTACAACGGCAAAGTGGTGAAAACCGCCGAATTCGGCGCCTTCGTGAACTTCCTCGGCGCCAAGGACGGTCTCGTCCACATCTCCGAGCTGGCCAACGACCGCGTGAACAAGACCACCGACATCGTCAAGGACGGCGACGCGGTGAAGGTCAAGGTCATCGGCTTCGACGACCGCGGCAAGGTGAAGCTGTCCATGCGCGTGGTCGACCAGGCCACGGGCGCGGACATCACCGAGCAGGTCGGCGAGCGCCGCCCCCGCGCCGAGGGTGAGGGCGAGGACCGTCCCCGCCGCGACCGCGACGACCGTGGCGGCCGGGAGCGCCGTCCCCGCCGCGACTGATCCGGCACAATCGGCCGGGAACTTTGCATCCCGGCCGAAAATCCCCATATCCACCCGGCGCCCGATGGCACCGGGTGTTTTCATGCTAGTGTCACATCCTGAAATATGGACGGCGGGGACGACGCGGAAGTGAAGGCTATCAATACCATCCGCATGGGCGGCGTGGACGTTCTTCCCCTCGTGGAAGGCGGCAAGGGCGTCGCCGTCAGCAACGGCCTGACCGCCGGGGCCTGGGCCGCCGCCGGCGGCGTCGGCACCTTCTCCGCCGTCAATGCCGACAGCTACGACGCCGAGGGCCGGACCGTCCGGCAGATCTATACCGGCCGGACGCGCGTCGATCGCCATGAGGAACTCGTGGCCTACGGCATCGCCGGCGGCATCGCCCAGGCGCGCGAGGCCCGCGAGGTCGGCGGCAAGAATGCCCGCATCCACGCCAATATCCTCTGGGAGATGGGCGGCGCCGAGCGCGTGATCCGTGGCGTGCTGGAGGGGGCCCGCGGCCTCATCAACGGCATCACCTGCGGCGCCGGCATGCCCTATCGCCTGTCCGAAATCGCGCGCGAGTTCGGCGTGCACTACTACCCCATTGTCAGCTCCGCCCGCGCCTTCAGCGCGCTGTGGAAGCGCAGCTACTCCAAGGTCAGCGACTGGCTGGGCGGCGTGGTCTACGAGGATCCCTGGCTGGCCGGCGGCCATAACGGCCTGTCCAACGGCGAGGACCCGAAGCGGCCGGAAGCTCCCTATGACCGCGTCCGCAAGCTGCGCGAGCAGATGCGCGCCTTCGGCCTGGACGACACGCCGATCATCATGGCCGGCGGCGTCTGGTGGCTGGAGGAATGGGACGACTGGATCGACAATCCCGAGCTCGGCCCCATCGCCTTCCAGTTCGGCACGCGTCCCCTGCTGACCAAGGAGAGCCCGGTCAGCGAGGCCTGGAAGCAGCGGCTGACCGGCCTCAAGGCCGGCGACGTGCTGCTGCAGCCCTTCTCGCCGACGGGCTTCTATTCCTCCGCCGTCCGCAACGAGTTCCTGCAGGACCTGGAGGCGCGTAGCGAGCGCCAGGTGGCCTATACCAGCGAGCCGATCGGCGAGCACACGGCCGAGTTCGGCGTGGGCCCGCGCAAGCGCCCGGTGTGGCTGACGCCGGCCGACCGCGAGCACGCCGTGGCCTGGACCGGCCATGGCTTCAGCGAGGCGCTGCGCACGCCGGATTCCACGCTGGTCTTCGTGACGCCCGAGAATGCGCGCGAGATCGTGAAGGACCAGGTGGACTGCATGGGCTGCCTCAGCCAGTGCCGCTTCAGCAACTGGACGCAGCATGGGCCGGAGTTCAGCACGGGCAAGAAGGCCGATCCGCGCAGCTTCTGCATCCAGAAGACGCTGCAGGACATCGCGCATGACGGTAGCCTGGAGAACAACCTGATGTTCGCCGGGCACAATGCCTATCGCTTCGGTTCGGACCCCTTCTATTCCAACGGCTTCGTGCCGACTGTGAAGCAGCTGGTCGAGCGGATTCTGACGGGGCGTTGAGGCGCAGCCATTCTACAGCGGCTTACTGTCGAGCTTCAGGACTTTGGTCCGCGGATTGTAATCGAGCTGAGGGAAATCGTCGCGGATTTCCGCGATGTACGAGACTGGACTTGGATTGACCAGGATGGGCGTGTCGATTCCGGCGGCTTCCATCGTACCCTTCATCAGATGCAGGCAGGAATTCGTGAAAAATCCGTAGGACTCCCGCGTCGATACGGAGTTCTGCTTGATGCGATCGTCTGCGTATTTCTGCATGTCGCCGAATTTCCCAGGCGCCGCGATCCACGCGGCGCTGATCGACCCACCATGCCCCGCCTTCTGGGAAACGGCGTGCATTACGCTCTTCAAGGTCGACCAGACAGGTCCGCCCGACCGATCCAGCTTGAGGTCGGGAACGCTCTTCCGGCGGGCCACGCCCTTCGCGGCCGAATCATATCGCCCATACTCATAGTATCGTGTTCCGCCTGTCTTGCCCTGGATGATCAGGCAGCCCGCATGCCCGAGGTCTGACAGTTTGTCAGGCGTGGAAAAATCATCTATGCCCAGCCTGTTGACGAATTTCGGTAAGTCTACTTTCGCAGAAGGTACTGAAATTATGTATTCGACGAAAACAATCGGAACGCAAATGTCATCCATGGCCAATCCAATCATTCCATTTGAATGAGAGTAGATGGCTCGTTCTATATTCCCTAGAAAAATTCAGGGGTCTGCTGCATCGCGTTCGACAGCACTGTGGATGCCCACCGCAACGCCCCCGGCTCGTGTCCTGAGAATCCGAGCATGAGCGCCTGGATCGGCCGCTCCGCCAGGAACATCGGACTGACCGGCCGCGCGATCACGCCCGCCCGCTCCGCCGCCGCCGAGACCTCGGTGTCGAGCCATCCCGGCTTCAGCCGCGCGAGCAGCTTGAGGCCCTGATCCGGCGCCTCGACCTCCAGGAAGCGTCCGCAGGAGTCCCGCAGCGCCTCGACCAGCGCGTCCCGCGCCAGCCGGTAGCGCTGGCGCATGCGCCGCAGGTGCTGGCCGAAATGCCCCTCCGCGAGAAAATCCGTGACCACGCCTTCCTGGAAGACGGGAGGGTGCCAGTCGGAGAGCAGCCGCGCCGACTGCACCGGCCCCAGCAGCTCCGGCGGCAGCACCGCATAGCCGAGCCGCAGGCCCGGGAAGAGCACCTTGCTGAAGGTGCCGATATAGATCACCCGCCCGC
This sequence comes from Roseococcus sp. SYP-B2431, assembly GCF_004336745.1. GTDB lineage: Bacteria > Pseudomonadota > Alphaproteobacteria > Acetobacterales > Acetobacteraceae > Roseococcus. The sequence continues at coordinate 84,329 of NZ_SJXD01000026.1, read as the reverse complement.
CGTCATCCACGCCCTGCAGCGCGGCCAGGGGGCGGCCGGCGTAGCGGAACTCGCTGTCGTAATCGTCCTCGACGATCCAGGCGCCGGCGCGCCGCGCCCAGGCCAGCAGCTCCATGCGCCGCGCCATCGAGAGCACCACGCCCATGGGGTATTGCGAGGAGGGCGTGACATAGGCGAGCCGTGCGTTCGGCGAGGCGGCGATCCCTTCGCCCACGATCAGCCCCTGGGCATCCACCGGCACGGGAACGATCCTCGCGCCCGCCGCGGCCATGGCGGCGCGCAGGGCAGGGTAGCAGGGGTCCTCGATCCAGACCGGGTCGCCTGGCGCCACCACCACCTTGCGCACGAGGTCGATGGCCTGCTGCGCGCCGGAGGTGACGATCACCTGGTCCGGCGTGCAGCGCACCGCGCGCGCGGCGCCGAGATAATTCGCGATGGCCTCGCGGAGCGCCAGCGAGCCTCGGGGGTCGCCATAGCCCAGCATGTCGGGATCGGGCGATTGCAGCCGCCGCAGGGTGAGCTGGCGCCAGATGCGGGCTGTGGCCTCGTCCCAGGCGACGCGGCCGGTGTTGAAGGGCTGCGCGCCCGGCTGGACCATGTTGGGGAGGTTGAACGGCACGGGCTCGGGCGTCGCCGGGCGGGCGCGCGCGGCGGCGGGCCGTTCGAGGCCTTGCGGAAGGTCGCGGGAGACATAGCTGCCGGCGCCGACACGGCCCTCGATGAACCCCTCGGCCAGGAGCTGCTCATAGGCCGCGACGACGGTGTTGCGCGCGATGCCGAGCCGCTGCGCCAGGGCGCGCGTGGCGGGCAGCCGCGCGCCCGGCGGCAACGTGCCGCCCAGGATTGCCCGGCGCAGCTCCAGATAGACCTGGCGCAGGAGGGGCGTGCCGTTCGCGCGCTCGATGGCGAGCAGCAGCAGGTCGGAGAGGTCGGCCATGGGGCAGCCTAGCACCGATCGGAAAATGGACCAGAGGACATCGGGTAAATTGGTCCTCGCGACGGACCAATGCGTCTGCCACGCTGCGCCATCCATTCCCTTCACCAGGATGTCCGCCATGTCCGAGGTCGTCGACAGCTACCCCGTCACCGAACGCAACAAGGTTCGCCGCCTGCACGAGCGCGGCCGGCACGACTTCAGGTCGGTCTACGAGATCCTGGATGCGGCTATGCTCTGCCACATCTCCTACGTCATCGACGGCCAGCCCTATTGCACGCCGACCGCCTTCTGGCGCGAGGGCAATCACCTCTACTGGCACGGCTCCTCGGCGAGCCGGATGCTGCGCACGCAGAAGCCGGGCGTGCCGGTCTGCGTCACCGTCACGCATCTGGACAGTCTTGTCCTCGCGCGCTGCGGCTTCAATCACTCGGTCGACTACCGCTCGGCCATGTGCTTCGGCAACGCGCATATCATCGACGACCTGGACGAGAAGGCGAAGCTGCTCGACCTCATGATCGACCGCTTCTACCCGGGCCGGAACGCCGAGCTGCGCCCCAGCACGGCGCTGGAGCTGAAGGCGACGATGGTCGTCGGCATGAACATCGATCAGGCCTCCGGCAAGATCCGCAGCAAGGGCATTGGCGACGAGGAGGAGGACTATGCCCTGCCGATCTACGCCACGCGCTTCCCGGTGACGCAGGTGATCGGCGCGCCGGAGGACTGCCCGCGCATGCCCGCGGGCGTTCCCTATCCGGAAGGCCTTGCGGGTTTTACGCCGGGCCGTAGGCTCGATGAGATCATGTCCGAGAGCTACAAGACAACATATGGCGACAGCTGATCTGGCCACCGCCTCGGCGGTCGAGTTGGCGGCGATGGTGCGCGCCAGGCGCGCCTCGCCCGTGGAGATCACCCAGGCGGTCCTGGACCGGATCGCGGCGAAGAACCCCGCGCTGAACGCCTTCGTGACGCTCGACGCGGACGGCGCCATGGCCCAGGCCCGGGCGGCCGAGGCGGCGGTGATGCGCGGCGAGGCTCAGGGCGTCCTGCACGGCGTCCCCGTCACCATCAAGGACGTGCAGGACGTGAAGGGCCTGCCGACGCGGCGCGGAACGCGGCTCTCCAGCGAGGCGCCGGCATCGGCGGACGCTCCCCTCGTCGCACGGCTACGCGCGGCCGGCGCCATCCTCCTCGGCAAGACCACCCTGACCGAGCATGGCTGGACGGCGGTGAGCCACGGCCCGCTCACGGGCGCCACGCACAATCCCTGGATGCATGGGCGCACGGCCGGTGGCTCCTCGTCGGGCGCGGCCGCGCTCTGCGGGGCGGGCTGCGGGCCGCTGCATCTTGGTACGGACGGCGCGGGCTCCATCCGGCTACCGGCGCATTTCTGCGGGGTGGTGGGCTTCAAGCCGACGGCCGCGTGCCCTATGTCCCGGTGCCCAATAATGGCCTGCTCTCGCATGCGGGGCCGATCACGCGCAGCATCGAGGATGCGGCGCTGATGTTTTCCGTCATGGCCGGGCCCGATCCGCTCGACATCATGACGCTGGGCGAGACCTTCCCGCCGGAGGTGCCCGAGGGCGGCCTGAAGGGCCTCCGCATCGCCTACAGCCCCGATCTCGGCCATGCCCACGTGGATCCGGACGTGGCGGCGGCCGTGGAGGCGAGCCTGGAGGCGCTGGTCCGCGGCGGCGCGAGGGTCGAGCACGTCACCCCGCCCTGGGGCACGGCCGGCACGGCGCTGGAGCGCGACATGTGGGGCGGCGCCTACAAGGCCTTCCTGGCGAAGAGCCCCGAGGACGAGGCCCGGATGGATCCGGGCATGGTGGCCTGCACACGGGCTTACAAGGACCACACGCTGGAGCAGGCGCATGCGGCCATGGGCCGCCGCTTCGCCTATGCCGCGGCGGTGAATTCCTGGTTCGCCGAGGCGGGCTTCGACCTACTGGCCACGCCTTCCGCCTCGGTGGCGGCCTTCCCGGTCGGGCTGCAGCGCCCGCCGCATTGGCCGCAGCATGAATGGGACTGGCTGGTCTGGGCGGAGTTCTCCTACCCCTTCGATCTTTCGCACGGCCCCGCGATTTCCGTGCCCTGCGGCTTCGGTGCCGAGGGGCTGCCCGTCGGCCTCCAGCTCGCCGGCCCGCGCCTCGCCGATTCGCTGGTGCTGCGGGCCGCGGCCGGCTTCCTCGCGGAGAAGCCCTTCGAGGTGACGCCGGCGCTGTGACACGACCATGCCCACCGAAGAGCTGACCGCCGCGGCGGGCCTCGCGCTCCGCCTGCTGGGCGCCTTCTACGCCCTGGGGGCGCTGTTCGGCCTGCGGCGGCAGGCCACGGACATGCTGCTGACGCAGGCGCTCGCGGCCATTGCGCGGCCCGACCCGCGCGAGACGCAGGCCGAGACGCGGCGCGCCTGGTTCCTGGCGTCGCAGCTCATGCTGGTGGGCGTGGCCGGCCTGGCGTTGATGGCGCTGCTCGACCTGGCGCTGCCGCTCATGCTCGTCTCGGCGGGGATCTACGCGCTCTATCTTTTCGTGCTGGCCCCGCGCGTCTTCGATCCCTTCGATCCGCCGGAGGAGCCGGGCCGTGGGCAGACCTGGCGCGCCTTCTGGCTCTATCTCGCCGCCACGGCCCTGGTCGCGCTGGCCGGCTGGAGCGGCGTGCTGCGCCCGCTGCGCGACGAGCCCTGGCCGGTGCCGGCGCTGGTGGCGCTGCTGGCGGCCGGCCTGGTCGGCCATGGGCTGCGTCTCGTCCGGAGCATGCAGAGGGTGGCGAGCCTGCCCGCGCCGTCGAGCGAGGAACTGGCCGTCCAGCATGACGAGGAGATCGAGGAGCGCCTGCGCGCCACGCCGCTCATCCTCTCGCCCTCCTGGAACGAGGGGGCCTTTTTCGACGCGCGCACGCGCCAGCCCATCTGGGGCCGGCTGCCCGGCGACCTGCTGCCCTGGGAGGACGATGAGGCGATCGAGGCCTGGCAGCGCCTCTTCGTCGAGCTGGCCGATCCGGACGATCCCGAGAGGCGCCGTTTCCTGTTGCCGGACGGCGCGGCCCGCCTGGAGGCCGCCGGCCGGCCCATCTTCGAGCGGCTCGCGGAGCGCATGCCGCCCGGCCGGATCGTGTTCGAGCCCGTGCCCTGGCCGCGGCGGACGACGCGCGAGGCGACGGCGGTCAGGCTCATGGCCGAGGCCGGGACCGATCCGCTCTGGGTCGCCTCGGGCGATATACAGGAGCCCGTCTATCCGCATGGCTTCGGGCTTTCCTGGAGCCTGGGCAGCGATCTCTGCCTTTGGGCGGCGCAATACGACGACGCGATGGATTGGGACGATCCGGGCGGCCCCGCGCTCTGGGACGAGGCGGCGGCGGCCGCGCATGAGGCCGCGGGCCACGCGCTGGCCGTGCGCCTCGCGCGGGAGCTGGCGGCGACGGGCCGCGCCCATGTCCGCGTGACCTACTGGTCCGGCCGCGAGCAGGCCGCGCTCCCCATTCAGGGCTGATGCCAGCGCCGCAGCAGCAGGTGCGAGAGCAGCGTGAGCGCCCCGAAGATCAGGATGCCGAAGCCGGAGACCAGCACCAGCGCCGCGAACATGCGGGGGATCTGGAGCTGGTAGCCGGCTTCCAGGATGCGCGAGGCCAGGCCCGAGGACGCCCCGCCCGTGCCCGCCACGAATTCCGCGACGATCGCTCCGATCAGCGACAGCCCGCCCGAAATGCGCAGCCCGGCGAGGAAATAGGGCAGGGCGCTCGGCAGCTGCAGGCGCCACAGCACCTGCCAGCGGCTCGCGCGGTAGAGGCGGAAGAGGTCGCGCAGGTTGGGATCGACGCTGTTCAGCCCCTGCGCCGTATTGGACAGGATCGGGAAGAAGGCGACGATCCAGGCGCAGATCAGCAGGGCCAGCGTCAGGTCGTCGGCCCAGACGATGATGAGCGGCGCGATGGCCACGATCGGCGTCACCTGGAGCACCACCGCATAGGGGAAGAGCGACATCTCGATCACGCGCGACTGCGCGAAGAGGATGGCGAGCAGCAGGCCCAGCGTGGCCGCCACGAGGAGCGCCAGGAAGGTGATCCGCATGGTGACGAGCAGCGAGGGCGCCAGCGTGCCCCAGTCCTGCCCCAGCGTCCGCACGATCAGCATCGGGCCGGGCAGGATATAGGGCGGGACCGCGTAATGGCGCACGCCCCATTCCCACCCGCCCAGCACCAGCAGGCCGACGACCAGCGGCGCGAGGACGCGCAGCGCGAGGCTCATGCCGCCATGGCGCCGCCCAGGGCCTGCGAGACGGCGCGGCAATGCGCGGCATAGACCGCGGAGGTGCGGAAGTCCGGCGTGGCGCGGTCCTCCGGCGGGACGCGCAGCTCGGCGGCGATGCGGCCCGGGCGAGGCGTCATCACCAGGATGCGCTCGGCCAGGTAGACGCTCTCGAAGACCGAATGCGTCACGAAGATCGCGGTGAAGCGCTCCTCCTGCCAGAGCTTCAGCAGGTCGGCGTTGAGGCGGAAGCGAGTGATCTCGTCCAGCGCCGCGAAGGGCTCGTCCATCAGCAGCAGGCGCGGCCGCGTGACCAGCGCCCGGGCGATGGAGACGCGCATGCGCATGCCGCCGGAGAGGGCGCGGGGATAGGCCTCCTCGAAGCCCGAAAGCTCCACGCGTGCGAGCCATTCCCGCGCGCGGCGCCCGGCTTCGGCGTGCGGGACGCCGGCCAGTTCCAGCGGCAGGGCGACGTTGCGCAGCGCGGTCGCCCAGGGCATCAGCGTCGGCTCCTGGAAGACGAAGCCGATCTCGCGGCTTGCGTCGCGCCCCCAGTCGAGGCGGCCGGCGCTGGGCCCGGTCAGTCCCGCGACCATGCGGAGCAGGGTGGACTTGCCGCAGCCGGAGGGGCCGAGCAGCGCCAGGAAGTCGCCCTCCGCGACGTCGAGGCTGACATCCTCGACGGCGGCAACGCCCTTCGGAAAGCGCTTCGAGACCCCGCGGAGCGCCAGGAGATCGCCGCTTGGCCGCCCCACCTCTGCACCCGCAGAATCGCGCGCGATCAGAGCCCGACCCGCTGGTTCACGAAGCGCAGATCATAGGCGCGGCGGACATCGAGCCCCGGCGGATAGACGCCGGCATCGCGCATCGTGTGGTAGAAGCGCTCCCAACGCGCATCGGTCATGGCGCCCACGCCCATCGTCGTGGCGTCGCCCGAGATCACGATGCCGGCCTCGTTCATCACGCGGATCGCGTAGGCGATGCGCTCTTCCGTCATCTCCGGATTGTCGCGGATGATGAGGCGATTGGCGGCCGCGATGTCCTGGCCCCGCATATACTGCGTCCAGCCCTCGATGCTCGCGCTCACGAAGCGCTGCACGACGTCCGGCCGGTTGTCGAGGAAGCTGCGCTGAAGGTCGATCGTGGTCTGGTAATTCTCGTAGCCGGCATCGGCGATGAGGAAGACGCGCGGCGTGGCGCCGGCCTGGATCGCGGAAAGCGGTTCCGAGGAGAGGAAGCCCTGCTGGATGGCCGTGCGGTCGAGCAGGAAGGGCTGCAGGTTGAAGGTGTAGGGACGGACCTGCGCGTCGGTGAAGCCGAAGCGGGACTTGAGGAAGGGCCAATAGGTCACCCGTCCGCCGGAGCCCACCAGGATGGGCTTGCCGCGCATGTCCTCGAAGCTCCCGATGCCGTTGCCCGCATGGGTCATCAGCACCTGGGGATCCTTCTGCATCATCGCGGCGATGGTCAGCGCCGGGACGTTCTCGCGCACATAGGTCAGGGCCTGGAAGCCGTTGGACATGATCATGTCCACGCGGCCCATGAGCATCAGCCGCACGGGGTCGAGCTGCGGGCCGCCCTGGCGCAGCTCGCACTCGATGCCGTAGCGCCGGTAGATGCCCGCGGCCACGGCCTGGTAGTAGCCGCCCTGCTCGGCCTGGGCGCGCCAGTTGGTGTGGAAGGAGACACGGTCGAGGCTCTGCGCGACGGCGATGCGGGCGCCCGGGACGGCGGTGAGGACGAGGCCGCCTAAGGCGCGGCGTTCCATCCTGTAGCGGGTGCGCATCGGCGGTCTCCTGGGCTGCCGTCCGATTATGGGATGACGCGCGAGCCTCACGCCAGGGGGATCGGAGGGGCCGGGCGCCGCCGGAGGCTACCGCGCGGTCCCGCGCAGCATATTGATGATGCCCGAGAAGTCCGTGCCGGCACCGCCGCCCTCGGCGAAGCGCCGGTACAGCTCCAGCGCCGCGGCACCCAGGGGCGTGGCCGCGCCGGCCGCCTCGGCCGCCTGCTGCGACAGGCCGAGATCCTTCAGCATCAGCGCCGTCGCGAAGCCGGGCCTGTAGTCGCGATTGGCCGGGCTGCCGGGCACCGGGCCGGGGACCGGGCAATAGGTGGTCAGCGCCCAGCTCTGGCCCGAGGACTTGCTCGCGACCTCGAACAGCGCCTCGTGGCTGAGGCCGAGCTTCTCCGCCAGGGTGAAGGCCTCGCCCGTGCCGATCATGCAGATGGCCAGCAGCATGTTGTTGCAGAGCTTGGCGGCTTGCCCCGCGCCGGCCTCGCCGCAATGGACGATGGTGCGGCCCATGGCCTCGAAGATCGGCTTCGCGCTCGCGAAGGCCGCCGCGTCGCCGCCCACCATGAAGGTGAGCGTGCCGGCCTCGGCGCCCATGGTGCCGCCGGACACCGGCGCGTCGAGCATGGGCCGTCCGGCCGCGACGGAGCGAGCCGTCTCGACGTCGATGGTGGAGCAGTCGATCAGCACCGCCTGCGGATCGCAGGCCGCCGCCATGCCTCCCCCTTGGCCACCGGCGCCCAGCCAGGCGTCCTTCACATGCGCGCCGGCCGGCAGCATGGAGATGACGAAATCGGCGCCCCGTGCCGCGTCGGCGGCGGATTGCGCGCGCCCAACGCCGCCCTCCGCCGCAGCGTCCATCGCGGCGGCGCTGAGGTCGTAGCCGCGCACCTCGTGGCCCTTCCGCGCGAGATTGCGCGCCATGGGCAGCCCCATATTGCCGAGCCCGACGAAACCGATGCGTGCCATCCGCCCCTCCTCGTTTCCGGAGGCAGGCTAGGACAGGCGCTAGGCCGCAACCACCCCGGGGCGCCCGGCGAAGGTGACGAAATGCCCGCGATCCTCGCGCGGCGCGTCGGGCCGGACCACATAGGGCACGGCGCGGTAGATCGCCTCCACGCGATCCGCGCGGGCGACGTGCAGGGTGTAGCCGCGGCGGTTGTTGTGGAAGCGGAGATGCGGCTGCGCGGCCATGAGCCCGGCCGCGTAGTTCACCGCCTCGCCGCCGTCCCCGTTGCTCGCGATCGAGGTGCCGACGAACTCCACCAGCGCGGGCCGCTCGCCGGGGCGCGCCGCGACGTCATTGGCCCAGGCTGAATGGATGTCGCCCGTCAGGGCCACCGCGTCGCGCCCGCCGAGCATCCCGAGCAGCCGGGCCCGCGCCGCCGGATAGCCGTCCCAGCTGTCCATCGAGCGGGTGCCGTCGACGAAGGGCCGCTCCGCGAGGAAGACCTGCTGCGCCACCACCTGCCAGCGCGCCCCGCTGGCCGCGAGGCCCGCGTGCAGCCAGTTTTCCTGAGCCGGGCCGAGCATCTGCGCTTCGGGCCGCGCCACGGCCTCGCAGCGCGCGACGCGGCCGTCGCCGCAGGGCTGGTCGTCGCGGAAGCGGCGCGTGTCCAGCACGTGCAGGTCGAGCGCGCGGCCGAAGCGCAGGCGGCGGTAGGCGGTGATGTCCACGCCGCGCGGCAGGGCGGCGGCGCGGACCGGCATGTTCTCGTACCAGGCCTGGAAGGCGGCGGCGGCGCGCAGCGCGAAGATCTCGGGCGAGGTGCGGTCCGGGAAGCGCAGGCCGTCGCGCTGGCTGATCAGGCCGGCCCAGTTGTTCTCGATCTCGTGGTCGTCGTAGCTGCTGACGAAGGGATGCGCGGCATGCGCGGCCGCGAGATCCTGGTCCAGCCGGTACTGCGCGTAGCGGGCGCGGTAGTCCTCGAGGGTGAGCACGTCGGCGCTGTGATGCGTCCGCGCGAGCGGCCGGCTGCCGGGCCGCGAGCGGTATTCGTAGATGTAGTCGCCGTAGTGGAAGACAAAGTCGATGTCCTCTTCAGCGGCCGCGTGGCGCCAGGCCGTGAAGAGCCCGTGCTCGTAGTTCTGGCAGCCGGCGTTGAGGAAGCGGATGGACGCCTCGCTGTCCGGCTCCGGCGCGGTACGCGTGCGGCCGATGCGGCTCTCGTGGCCGGCCGCACGGAAGCGGTAGAAATAGGTCCGTGCCGGCTGGAGACCGCGCAGCTCGACATGCACGGAATGGCCGAGCGCCGGCGTCGCGGTGAGGCTGCCGCGCTGCGCCACGCGCGTCATGCGCTCGTCCTCCGCGACCTCCCAGGCCACCTCGACCGGCAGGGGCGCCATGCCGCCGCCGGCGGCCATCGGATCGGGGGCCAGCCGCGTCCAGATCACGGCCCCGTCCGGCCAGGGATCGCCCGAGGCCACGCCCAGCGTGAAGGGATCGCCCACCGCCTGCGGCCGGGCGAGGGAGGGCTGCAGCATCGCCAGGGCCGAAAGCCCGGCCGCGCCGCGCAGCAGGCCGCGCCGCGCCAGCGCGACCACATGGCGCGCCGCGCTATCCGCCACGCGACAGGACCTCACGCACGACGGAGCGGAACTCGCGCCGGTGCAACTCGCGCAGCACGATCAGCGAGGCCAGGATCAGCGCGACGGGATGGATGATCCAGCCCAGGGCCGCCAGCCCGAAGTAATAGGCGCGCAGCCCCGTGTTGAAGTGCCGCGCCGCGCGGTTCGCGACCTGCGCCGCGACCTCGGCCTGGCCCACATAGGCGTCGCCCTGGCCGAGCCCGCCGATGAGGATCGAGGTGTAGTTGAACTGCCGCAGAGCCCAGGTCAGCTCGAAGAAGGCGCGGATGAAGATGAAGAGCAGCAGGAAGATCCGCATCTCCCAGGCCATCTCGTTGGTGGGCGGATCGGAGAAGGGCAGGTTGGCCAGCACCCGCTGGCCGAGGTCGGAGGCGCTCAGCAGCGCGACGAGGCCGCCCAGGATGAAGATGGAGTTGTTGGCGAGGAAGGAGGTGCTCGTCATCAGGTTGTTGACGATCGAAACGTCGCTGATCCGGTTGTCCCGGTCGAGCAGCGCCAGCATCCAGCGCCGCCGGTGCTCGTCCATGGAGGCGATCACCGAGCGGGACCGGATGGCGGGGATCCGGTCCACGATGGCCGAATACCCCGCCCAGCACAGGAAGAAGATGGCCAGCGCGAGGTAGTCGAGCGGCACCAGCAGGTTCACGGCGTCAGGTCACCCGGAAAAGGCGGGCGAGACGCCGCGAGGCATCAGGCCATGGCCTTCTTCAGATTCTCGTCCAGCGCCGAGAGGAAGGCCTGGGTGGAGAGATAGGCCTGGTCCTTGCCGATCAGGATGGCGAGGTCCTTGGTCATCTGGCCGCCCTCGACGGTCGAGATGCAGACCTTCTCCAGCGTCTCGGCGAAGTTCACCACGTCCGGCGTGTTGTCGAACTTGCCGCGATAGGCCAGGCCGCGCGTCCAGGCGAAGATCGAGGCGATCGGGTTGGTCGAGGTCTCGCGGCCCTTCTGGTGCTCGCGGAAGTGGCGCGTCACCGTGCCGTGCGCCGCCTCGGACTCGACCGTATTGCCGTCGGGCGAGAGCAGCACCGAGGTCATCAGGCCGAGCGAGCCGAAGCCCTGCGCCACGATATCCGACTGCACGTCGCCGTCGTAGTTCTTGCAGGCCCAGATATAGCCGCCTTCCCACTTCAGCGCCGAGGCCACCATGTCGTCGATCAGGCGGTCCTCGTAGGTGATGCCGCGCTTCTCGTACTCGGCCTTGAACTCGGCGTCGTAGATGGCGCGGAAGATGTCCTTGAAGGAGCCGTCATAGGCCTTGAGGATGGTGTTCTTGTGGCTGAAGTACACCGAGTAGTTGCGGGCCAGGCCGTAGTTGAACGAGGCGCGGGCGAAGCCCTCGATCGACTTGTTGAGATTGTGGATCATCATCGCCACGCCGCCGGTCGCGGGCATGGAGAACTCGCCGATCTCCTGCGGCGCGCCGCCCTCGGGCGTGAAGGTCATGGACACCTTGCCGGCGCCGGGGACCTTCATCTCGACCGAGCGGTAGATGTCGCCATAGGCATGGCGGCCGACGACGATCGGCTTGGACCAGTGCGGCACCAGGCGGGGAACGTTCTGGCAGATGATCGGCTCGCGGAAGATCGTGCCGTCGAGGATGTTGCGGATCGTGCCGTTGGGCGACTTCCACATCTTCTTCAGGCCGAACTCCTTCACGCGGGCCTCGTCCGGCGTGATGGTCGCGCACTTCACGCCGACGCCGTACTGCTTCGTGGCATTCGCTGCGTCGACCGTGACCTGGTCGTCCGTCTGATCGCGGTACTCGATGCCGAGGTCGTAGTACTTCAGGTCGATGTCGAGGTAGGGGTGGATCAGCTTGTCCTTGATGAAGGCCCAGATGATCCGGGTCATCTCGTCGCCGTCCATTTCGACGACGGGGGTCTTCACCTTGATCTTCGCCATATCCTAATACCCTCACTGGCCCCTTCGGCGGGGGCCGTCCTGCTGTTGCGATGCGGGCCGCACATTCGCACCGGCCCGAAAGGGCGGCAAGGGAGATGCCTGGAAATCCCTGCTTGCACGCCATGAGCGCTGTCTATTTATTGCGCGCCTGAACATTGCCCGGAACGATCCATCCATGGCCATGGGAGGCCGCGAGCTGATCCGCGCTTTGACGCACCGGTCCTCCGCCGCCTTCATGGTCCTGGTCGCGACGCTGCTCGCCTGCACCTGGCTCCTTGTCGAGCAGGCCTCCCGCGCCTCGGAGCAGACGGCCCTGGCGCTGGCGGGCGAATCCGCGGCCCGGGCGGCCCTGGCCCTCCGCGGCGAGATCCTGACGGCCGAGGGCCGGCTCCGCCGCGCGCAGCAGGACGGCGCGCTGGTCGCCGGCGTGACGCTCGGGCCCTTGCCGGCCGGCACGGCGCGGCGGCTGGACGGGGCCACGCCCGGCCACCTCGTCTTCCTGCCGCTGGAAGAGGGACTGGCGCCGGAGATGCTCGCCGTCCTGGCGCCTTCCGCGCCCGGCGCCCCCACCGCCTCGCAGCGGCTGCCCATCTCGACGCTCGAAGCGCGGCTGACGCCGATGCCCGGAACAGGGCTGCGGCTGCTGACCGCGCAGGGCGTGGAGCTGGCGGCCCTGGCGCTGCCGGCCGGCTATGGCCATTCCGTCCGCGTGAGCCACTGGCTGCACGAGGGCAGCCTTCGGGTCGAGGGCGTCGCGCGCTCGCACGGCGTGGCGATCTTCTACTGGTTCTTCCCGGTCGTCGGCCTCTTCCTGATCGGGGCTATCTTCCAGCAGCAGGTCGCGGCGCGTGAGCGCGCGCAGCGCAAGCTCGCCGCGCTGCGTGGCAGCCTCGCGCGGCATGCTGCGCAGCTGAGCGTGAACGAGGCGCGGATGCGGCTCACCCAGGCCGAGCGCGTCGCCGCCGAGCGCCGGGACGCGGCCCTGATCGAGGCCTGGCCGGGGCCCGCCGCGCTGATCGACGCCTCGGAACGCCTCTGCGCCTGGAACGCCGCCTTCGCCGCGCTGGTGCCGGCGGGGCTGCTGCGGCGGGACCTGCAGCTCGGCATGCTGCTGCGCCACCTCGACACGCGCAGCGGTCCCCGTCGGCGCGAGCGCGGCCAGCGGCCGCAGGTGCGTCTCTCGCCGATGGCGGACGGCAGCCGGCTGATCGAGGGCGTGACCGACCAGGCAACGCCCAACACGGCCGGCAACGAGGCCCGCCGCCTTTGCCGCGCGGAGCTGGAAAGCCGGGCGCCGCTGCTGCGCGAGGCCGTCGTGGCCGCCGATGTCGAGGCGGCCAAGGCTCAGGCGCATGCCATGCGGGGCCTCGCCTCGAACTTCAGCCTGACCGAGCTGGCCTCGCCCCTGGAATGGATCGAGCGGGGCGCCGAGACGCAGGACGCGGCGGCCATGGCCGCCGGTCTCAACGCGCTTGACGCGCATCTGGAAGCGGCGCTGCGCCAGCTCGACGAGCAGCGCGCGGCTTGACCCGGGAGCCCCTTGGGCGATGCTCCCCGAAAGCCTCGGGGGATACCATGGGACAGCTGGAAGGCCGGGTGGCCGTTGTGACGGGCGGGGCCCGCGGCATTGGCCTCGCCATTGCGGAGCGCCTGTCCCGGGACGGCGCGCGCGTGGCGCTCTGGGATGCCGACGTCGGCGTGGCGCGGTCGGCCGCCGCCGCGTCCGGCGCGCATGCCGAGGCCGCCGACGTCACCGACGCCGCGAGCCTGCAAGCCGCTCTCGCCCGCACCGAGGCGGTGCTCGGTCCGGTCGACATCATGGTGGCCAATGCCGGCATCACCGGCCCCAACCACCGGCTCGAGGATTATCCGGTGGACGACTGGCGCCGGGTCATCGAGGTGGATCTGGTCGGCGTCTATCTCACCTGCCGCTGCGTCGTTCCGGGCATGCGGGCGCGCAATCGCGGGCGCATCGTCAACATCGCCAGCATCGCCGGGAAGGAGGGCAACCCCATGGCCTCGGCCTATTCCGCGGCCAAGGCGGGGGTGATCGGCCTGACGAAGTCGCTCGGCAAGGAGCTGGCCGGGACGGAGGTGCGGGTGAACTGCATCACCCCGGCCGCGGTGGAGACCGAGCTGTTCCAGCAGATGACGGCCGAGCAGGTGGCCTGGATGAAGTCGAAGATCCCGCTGGGCCGCTTCGGCCTCACCTCCGAGGTGGCGGAGATGGCCGCCTTCCTGGCCTCGGACGCGGTGAGCTTTTCCACCGGCGCGATCTTCGACTGCTCGGGCGGCCGCGCGGTCTACTGAACCCGCTCAGACCACGCTGGACCAGTCGGCGGGCACGAAGCGGAAGCCGCCCGTCTCCTCCAGGATGTAGCCGGTCCCGGGGAAGGGGAAGTGGTAGGCCGCCATGCGGGCGCGCTCGGCGGCGATCCGGCCGAAGAGGCGGCGCCGGCTTTCCACCGCCATCGCCCCACCGAAGTCGAAGACGGAGTGCCAGCCCGGCTGCCGCAGGAAAAGCTCCGGCCGGCCGGCCGCGTCGGCCGTGACGAAGAACTGCTCGCGGCCGCTCGCGATGTGAAAGGCGCAATGGCCCGGCGTGTGGCCCGGCGTCGCGATGGCGCGGATGCCCGGCGCGACCTCGGCCTCCGCTTCGAAGATCCGCATCCGGGCGCGCAGGGGAGCGAAGCGGCGCGCGGTGTTCGCGAAATTCCCGCGCTGGAATTGCGGACTGCGCGCCTCGTTGGCGGTGTCGCTCCACCAGGCCCATTCGGCGGCCGGCACCGCCACCTCGGCATTGGGGAAGAAGGGCTGGTTCTCGCGCGTCGTGAGGCCGGTGATGTGGTCGCCGTGGAAGTGGCTGATGGCGACCAGGGTGACGTCCTCTGGCCGCAGCCCGGCCGCCGCCATGTTGCGCGGCAGGAGGCCCGTGCCCGGCGCCATCTGCCCCGCCCCGGTGCCGGCGTCGAAGGCGACGAGGCCCCGGCCGGTCTCGACGAAGGTGACGATATAGGGGTTCATCAGCCCGCGGACCGGCAGGGCCGCGCCTTCCAGCACGGCCTGGACCTCGGCGGCCGGCGCGTTGGTGACCAGCCCCTCCAGCGGATTGGCCCGGAGCACGAAGCCGTCATGCACGGTGGTGACGGTGAAGTCGCCCACCTTGAAGCGGTAGAAGCCGGGCGCCTGGGTTTCAGGCGTCGCGGCGGTCTGGGCAGGGGCAGTCCGGGCGGCCGCGATGCCCGCAGCGGCCCCGGCCAGGAGGAGGCGGCGGTTCATGTCCGTGCCTCTCGTCAGATCGCGCTCGACCAGTCGCCCGGGACGAAGCGGTAGCCGTTGCCGTCCTTCACGAAGTAGCCGTTGGCCGGGAAGGGGAAGTGGTAGCCCGTGACGCGCATGCGGTCCGTCGCCACCTGGTCGAGCACGCGGCGGCGGACGGCGGCGGCCGTGTCGCCGTCGAAGTCGAAGACGATCTGCCAATCCGGGCGCGGCGCCATGAGCTCCGGACGGTTGGTGATGTCGGCCACATACATCATCTGCTCGCCGCCATCGGCGATGCGGTACATCGTGTGCCCCGGCGTATGGCCGTAGGCGGCCACGGCGCGGATGCCGGGCACGGCCTCGGCCCCGTCGGCGATCTGGCGGATGCGGCCCTGATAGGGCGCGAAGCGGTTCTTCGTGTTCGCGAAAGTGCCGCGCTGGCCCTCGGGACTGCGCGTGACGTTGCCTTCCTCCGTCCACCAGGCCCATTCCGTCGCGGGCACGATGATCTCGGCATTGGGGAAGAGGCGTTGGCCGTCGGCCGAGCCCAGGCCGGAGATGTGGTCGCCGTGGAAGTGGCTCACGATCACCGCCACGACGCGGGCCGGGTCGATCCCCGCCGCGCGCATGTTGGCCGCGGCTTGGCCGTTGGTGGCGGTGCCGGACGGGGGGGCGTTGCCGGCGTCGAAGGCCACGAGGCCCGCGGGCGTCGTCACGAAGGTCATGGTGAAGGGGATGGTCAGCGTGTCGGCCGGCATGAAGTTGCTGGCCAGCACGGCCTGGACCTCCGAGAGCTCGGCATTGCGCACGAAGCCCTGCACGGGGCGGCGGGCGAAGCCGTCATGGACGGTCGTGACGGTCAGGCCGCCCACCTTGAAGCGGTAGAAGCCAGGCGCCTGGGCGTTGGTGGCGGTCGGCGCGGCGGGGGCGGCCGCCTGCTGGGCGAGGGCGGGCAGCGCCAGGGCGGTCGCGATCGTGGCCGAGCCGGCGAAGAGCGTGCGGCGGTCTGTGGACATGGTGCTTGTCTCCCGTGAGCCCCCGTTTGGGGGCTCAGCGGGCGAAGACAACCACAGATTCGAGGTGCGGGGACCAGAGAAATTGATCCACCGGCGTCGCCGTCAGAAGTTTGAAGCCCGCGGCGCGCAGGGTGGCGGCGTCCCGGCTCAGCGCGGCCGGGCCGCAGGAGACGTAGATCACGCGCTCCAGCTTGCTGCGCGCGATCTGCGCCACCTGCTCGGGCGCGCCGGCGAAGGGCGGGTCCAGCACAACGGCGAGGTAGTTCTTCAGCTCGGCGGGGAGGAGCGGCTGGCGGGCGAGGTCGCGACGTTCGGTGCGGATATGGGCCTGGGCGGCGTTGGAGCCGGCGCGCAGCGCCTCGGCGGCGGCCGGGTCGCCCTCGAAGGCATCGACCAGCACGTGGTTCCGCAGCGGGAAGGAGAGCGTGCCGATGCCGGCATAGAGGTCGGCCACGCGGGCGCGCGCAGAGCGCTTCCTCGGCAGTCCGGCGACGACCGCCTCGATGATGGCCGCCTCGCCCGGAGCGCTGGCCTGGAGGAAGGCGCCGGGCGGCGGCGAGACCGTGACCCCGGACAGCCTGTGCCGCACCGGCCGAATCTGCGCCGCGACCTCGGCGCCGCCCTTGGTTTCCCATGCGATGCGCGGAATGCCCTCGGCCTCCGCGAAGGCGGCCAGCAGGCGCCGGTCCGGCATGGAAAGCGGCATGTCGGTGCGCAGCAGGATGTCCGGCCCGCTGTCGAGCATGTTGATCACGGCCGAGCCCAGCCGGCGCAGCGCGTTCAGTCCGCGCAGCGCCTCGGCCAGATTAGGCAGCAGCGCGACCAGGTTCGGCAGCACCACATGACATTCGCGCATCGGCACGAGGTTGGTGGTGCCGCGCTCATGGAAGCCGATCTCGACGCGGCCGTCGGCCAGGCGCTCCAGGCCGAAATCCGCGCGCTGGCGGACGTTGCGCGGCGTCGGCACCATGGGCCCGACTTCGGGGTCGCCATAGCCCGCGCGCGACAGGGCCTCGGCGAGGCGACCGCGCTTCCAGGCGGCGTAGGGATGCCTGTCCCAATGCTGCAGGGCGCAGCCTCCGCAGATGGTGAAGTGGCGGCAGGGCCAGTCCACGCGCTCGGGGCTGGCCTCCAGCACCTCCACGAGCGCCGCGCGCTCCTTGCCGGAGGGGCGGGCCTCGACGCGCTCGCCGGGGAGGGTGAAGGAGATGTGAGTGGGACCGGGAGCGATGCCGTCGCCGCCGGCGCCCATGCGCTCGATCCGGTAATCCGGCATGATGGTCCCTTGTTGGATGCGAGGGGGCTCTGCCCCCTCGACCCCCGCCAGGGCTTTATGCCCTGAACCCCAATACTGGTCGGAGATGCAAGAACCTGAGGTTCTTGCTGGGGAGAGTTTGAGAGGGGCAAAGCCCCTCTCGAGGATCAGAACGCGTTGAGCCCCGTGATCGCCCGCCCGAGGATCAGCGCGTGCACGTCATGCGTCCCCTCGTAGGTGTTCACCGTCTCGAGGTTCATGACGTGCCGGATCACGTGATACTCGTCGACGATCCCGTTGCCGCCATGCATGTCGCGGCTCATCCGCGCGATGTCGAGCGACTTCCCGCAGTTGTTGCGCTTCACGAGCGAGATCATCTCCGGCGCCGCCTTGCCCTCGTCGAAGAGCCGGCCCACGCGCAGCACCGCCTGCAGGCCGAGGGTGATCTCGGTCTCCATGTCGGCGAGCTTCTTCTGGATGAGCTGCGTCTGCGCCAGCGGGCGGCCGAACATCTTGCGGTTCAGCGTGTAGTCGCGGGCGGCCGCCATGCAGAACTCGGCCGCGCCCAGCGCGCCCCAGGCGATGCCGTAGCGGGCGCGGTTGAGGCAGGAGAAGGGGCCGGCGAAGGAGCGCACGCCCGGCAGGCGGTTCTCATCGGGGACGAAGACCTCGTCCATCATGATCATGCCGGTGGTGGAGGCGCGCAGGCTGAACTTGCCCTCGATCTTCGGCGTGGTGAGGCCCTTCATGCCCCGCTCGAGCAGGAAGCCGCCGAGCGTGCCCTCGTCGTCCTTGGCCCAGACCACGCAGACGTCGGCTATGGGGGAGTTGGTGATCCAGGTCTTGGAGCCCGAGACCAGCCAACCGCCATCGACCTTCTTCGCGCGGGTGCGCATGGAATTGGGATCGGAGCCGGCATCGGGCTCGGTCAGGCCGAAACAGCCGACCCACTCGCCGGTGCGCAGCTTGGGCAGGAACTTCTGCTTCTGCGCCTCGGAGCCATAGGCGTGGATGGGGAACATCACCAGCGAGGACTGGACCGAGAAGGCGGAGCGGTAGCCGCTGTCCACGCGCTCGACCTCGCGCGCCATGAGGCCGTAGGCCACGTAGGAAACGCCGGCGCAGCCGTAGCCTTCCAGGGTGGCGCCGAGAAAACCCTGCTCGCCGAAGGCGTTCATGATGGAGCGGTCGAAGGTCTCGTTCCGGTTGGCCATCAGCACGCCGGGCATCAGCTTGTCCTGGCAGAAGTCGCGCGCGGCGTCGCGGATCATCCGCTCGTCCTCGGTCAGCTGCTCGTCCAGCAGGAGGGCGTCGTCCCACGTGAAGGGCGGGGTCTTTGTCCTGGTGACGACGTTCATCTTCGCTTTCCTTCGGGCGCGCCGGTTCGACGGGAGATGCGCGTCCTATCACGCCCCCGCCAGGGAAGCGCAAGCCCGCCGTCGTCGGGGCATGTGCGGCCTGTGCGCCGCGCATGGACGTCTGGCCGGCGGCGAACGAAGATGCACGGGAATGGGAGGGTTTGAGCTACCCTGCGCGACGACCCGGGCGGAACGGCGTTTGCTCCCCCGACACATCGAGGATGCCCGAAGATGCCGATCCAGATCCGCCGGCGACATGCCTTCCTCGCGGCGCCCCTGCTCCTGCCGGCGGGCGTTCTCGCCCAGGGGGTGCCGGTGAACGCCGCCGAGGAGGCCATGACCGCCCTGGCCGCGTTGCCGGGCACGGTGAGTGCTTTCGTCGCGGTCGACGATCCGGCCGGCGCCTGGCAGCTCGGCCATCAGCCGGACCGGCCGCTCTTCGTGGGCAGCGTGGTGAAGACCTTCATCCTCGCGGCCTATCTGCTGGCGGTGCAGGACGACGGGCTGAGCTTGGCCGAGCAGCTGCCGCTGAACGACGAGGTCCGCTCGCTGGTCAGCCCCGTGCTGGAGAAGCTCACCGGCACGCTGCCCGCGCGATCGGCGCTGGAGGCCATGATCGCGCATAGCGACAACACGGCGACCGACATGGTGCTGAAGAAGATCGGCGTGGACGCGGTGCGCGCGGTGATCGCGCGCGTGCCGCTCGCGGGCGTGCAGGTCCCGACCTCGACGCGGCGGCTCTTCTCCTATCTGGCAGGCGCGGCGCCGGAGCAGGATATCGGCTGGGACGGCGTGCAGGCGGTGCTCGCGGACCGGCTGCCCGGCCCGCCGCGACCGATCATGAACAATGTCGAGAGCATGTCCGCGTCCGCCACCGCGCTGGTGACCTGGTATCGCTATGTGCTGTCCGGGCGGCTCTTCACCTCGGCGACGGCGCTGTCGGAGTTCCGGCGGATCTCCTCCATGGCGGATGCGCTGAGCGCCACCGTCCCTCCGGGGATCGCGTCCTACGGCAAGGGCGGCAGCATCGTCTGGCAAGGGGAAAATGCGCTCTCGCTGGCCGGCCAGATGATGGTGCGCGGCATCCCCGCGAGCTTCTGCTTCTCGTACAACTGGCAGGGCGGCCCGGAGACCGTGCAGCCCGCCACCGCCGCGATGGTCCCCGCGGCGCAAGCGGTGCTGCGCGCCGTCGCGGCGCGCATTTCCTAGAGCACGATCCGCTGAGGCGGAATCGCCGAAGCGGCGAATCGTCCTCTCAGCCAAGGTCTGGACCGTGATCCACCGAAGTGGATCACGGTCCGGAGAGGGTCCAGGCCCCCTCGCTGTCCTTTACGCCGCGGCGTCGGTATTCTCGGCGGCCTCGACGGTCTCCCGCGCCTCGCGCTTGGCCCGGATCGGCACCAGCATGAAGGCCGGCACGCTGTCGCCGAAGCCGACGACCGACGGGCCCATGTCGTCGCGATCGCGGCCGCGCGCGCGGAACTCCTCGCGGCGATACTCCTCGCGCCGCGGGCGCTCCTCGCGAGCCCGGAATTCCTCACGCGGCGGCGGCACCTCGCGGGGAGCCTCGTCGCGGCCGCGGCCGCGCGGGCGGTCGTCGCGGTCGCGCCGGGGACGCTCTTCGCGGGGCGCCTCCTCGGCGGCGCGCGGCGCGGCCTCGGCGCGTGGGCGATCGTCGCGGTCGCGGGCGCTGCGGCCGCCGCGATCCCGGCCGCCACGCTCGCGCCCGGAATCGCGTCCACCGGAGGAAGCCCCCATGGACCGGCCGTTGCGGCCGCGCTTGCGGGTCGCCGCCTCGGCGATCTCCTCGTCGCTGACGGGATCGATGCCCTCGATCTCGATGCGCGGGATCGGCGCATTGGTCAGCTTCTCGATGGCCTGGACCAGCTTGCCGTCATCCGCCGTCGCGATCGAATAGGCATGCCCCTCGCGCCCCGCGCGGCCCGTGCGGCCGATGCGGTGGACATAGTCCTCGGAGTGGAAGGGGATGTCGAAGTTGAAGACATGGCTGAGGCCGCCGATGTCGAGCCCCCGCGCCGCGACATCGGAGCAGACCAGCAGCCGGATCTCGTTCGCCTTGAAGGCGTTCAGCGTGGCGAAGCGGGCCGACTGGTCCATGTCGCCATGCAGCTCGCCGACCGAGAAGCCGTGCCGCTTGAGCGACTTGTAGAGGATGTTCACGTCGATCTTGCGGTTGCAGAAGATCAGCGCGTTCTGCACCTGCTCGCGGCGGATCAGCCGGCGCAGCGCCTCGCGCTTCTCGCGCTCCTGCACATAGACCACGCCGGCGGTGATGGTGGTCGCCACCGAGGCCGGGCGGCTGACCGTGATCTCCTTGGGGTTCTGCAGGAAGGCATCGGCCAGGCGGCGGATCTCAGGGGCCATGGTGGCTGAGAAGAACAGCGTCTGCCGCAGCTGCGGAATGATCGAGACGATGCGCTCGACATCGGGGATGAAGCCCATGTCCAGCATGCGGTCGGCCTCGTCGATGACGAGGAGCTTGCAGTCGGCCATCAGGATGCGGCCGCGGTCGAAGAGGTCGAGCAGGCGCCCGGGGGTGGCGATCAGCACGTCCACGCCCTTTTCGAGCACGTCGCGCTGGTCGTTCATGCTCTCGCCGCCGATGAGCAGCGCGTGGTTCAGGTTGAGGTACTTGCCGTACTTGACGAACTGCTCGGCCACCTGCAGCGCGAGCTCGCGCGTGGGCTCGAGGATGAGGCTTCGCGGCATGCGCGCCTTGGCCCGCGTGCCGGCGAGGATGTCCATCATCGGCAGGGTGAAGCTGGCCGTCTTGCCCGTGCCGGTCTGGGCGCAGCCCAGAACATCGCGGCCCATCAGCACGATGGGGATGGCCTGCTCCTGGATCGGCGTCGGGTGGACGTAGCCGGACTCGATGACGGCGCGGAGCAGCTCGTCGGAGAGGCCGAGATCGGAGAACATGGCGCGCGGCGGGCCGGGCTCGGCGGCGTCGTAATCGGCGTCGGAGACCTCGTCCTCGCCGAGCGGGGCGGCGTCCTCGGCATCGGGGCCGGCCTCGGCCACGACTTCGGGCGTCGTCTCCTCGGACGCGGCCGGCTGGGCGACGATCTCCGTGGCCCCCGGCTCGGCCGGCGGGGCGGCCTCGGCGACGGGATCGGTGGGGGCCGCTTCCGCGACAGCCTCTTCCGCAGCGGCGGCGATGGGGGTGTCGGGGGTGGTCTTGGTCTCGGTTTCCGTCACGGCAGGATCGGTGCCGGCATGCGCGCTGGGCGCGGTGGTCTCGTTCAAAGTTGGGCTTCCTGGCCTGAGGGCCGGCGCATGGCGCGCGCACGGCCGGTCGGGCGGACTTGCCGCCCTCATCTGCAACGAGCCGCATATGCGCCCGATGCCGGTGGAACGCAACACGAAACCCGCGCATTGCGCGCCGCCCTGGCGCGAATTATCCACAGGGCATGCCTCGCCCCCTTCTGCTGCTTCCCGGCCTTCTCTGCGACGGCCGCCTCTGGCGCGACTGCCTGCCGGCTTTGGCGGGAATCGCCGATCCGCGCATCGCCGATCTCGCGCGCGACGACAGCGTGGCCGAGATGGCCTCGCGCGCGCTGGACCTGGTGGAAGGCGAGGAGCGCTTCGCCGTGGCGGGGCTGTCGATGGGCGGCTATGTCGCGCTGGAAGTGTGGCGCCAGGCGCGCGGCCGGATCACACATCTGGCGCTGCTCGACACCTCGGCGCGGCCCGACACGGAAGAGCAGAAGCGCCGTCGCCGCGCGCTGATGGCGCTGTCCAAGTCCGGGCAGTTCAGGGGCGTGACGCCGCGGCTGCTGCCGAGCCTCATCCACCCCTCGCGGCTGGGGACGCCGCTCGCGGAGGAGGTGATGGAGATGGCAGCCCGCGTCGGCCATGAGGGCTTTCTCCGGCAGCAGCTCGCGATCATGGGCCGGCCGGATTCCCGGCCCGACCTGCCGGAGATCGATGTTCCCACCCTGGTCGCCTGCGGCGAGGACGATGTGCTGACCCCGCCCGCGCTGCATGACGAGATGGCCGCGCTCATTCCCGGCGCGCGGCGGATGGGCTTCGCGCGGACGGGACATCTGCCGACGATGGAGGTTCCGGAAGAGGCTGGGGCGCTGCTGCGGGGCTGGCTGGCCGCCTGACGGGCGCGACAGTTCCGAAGCTGGCCCATTCGGGCGTTGCCATGGTTTCCGGGCCTCGCCCTTCACCGGCCCGGGCGGAGCTCCGCGCGGATGGCTGGCGGATCGTCGCCATGACCTGGCGCGTGGGCCGCTTCAGCTGAGTCTGCATCACGGACGCGCTGGGCGCCTCGTCTGCGACGACGATGGGGCCTGAAGGGCGGCAACATCCACAGCTGAAGCGGGCGGGCTCAGCCAGCGATGCAGCGCGTGACGCCGGGCTGCGCGCGGGCCGTGCTCGCGGTCGTGCCGGGCGGACAGGGGGCCTGGGCGCGGGTGGGAGCGGCGATCCCGCGGTCCCAACCGCGCACGTCCGGATCGCCGCCCGGCATTCCTCCGCCGCTGGCCGGCGCGCAGCGGCCGCGGCCCTGCGGCACGCCGCCATGCGGGCAAAGGAAGCGCCGCGCCGCCTCGAGCGCGGCGCCGCTCGCATGAGGGCCCCGAAGCCCGGGCATGCGCGCGCGCGACTGGGCCTCCGCCGGCCAGGGAAGGGCCGCGAGCAGGGCCAGCAGGATCAGAACGAGGCGCATCGGTGATTCGAAATCCGGCCCGGACGACGCGGTTGCCCGTGCCGCCGGCCGCCGCCCATCCTGCGGGCCTGGATACACCCCGGCCGGCGCCGCGGGAAACCCTGGCGCGGAGGGAGGCCTCAGACGTCGCGCGCTTTTCCGGACTGAAAATAGACTTGTCGCGAAAAAGCGACAATTCTGGCTTGAGAGTGCAACCTGTTGTTGCTAGCCTTCTCCCTCGCTTGGGGGCGAGGCGAGGAAAACCTCGTCTTGTAAGGGGCTGCATGAAGCTGGTCGCTGTGCTGGTCGGGGTCTTCTTCGTGGTCGCGCTCACGATTCCGCTGGGCAGCCCGGGGCCTGGGGACAACTGCGGCACCTCCTGCATCCGCGCCGTCCCGCAGGCGCGGGCGACGGGCGTGGTTCAGTCTGTCGCCTTCGCCCAGCCCCTGGCCGCACCGTCGCCGGCGACGCCTGCGCCTTCGGCCGTGCGCTACGGCGCCTTCTCCCTCGCCCGCCCGCCGAGCTTCCGCTACGGCGTGGCCGTCGGCCAGCGGGAACGGCGCGCGGCGCAGGAAGCGGCGGAGGCCAGCTGCCGCTCCTCGCCCCGCGGCTGCTCGCGGATCGTCGAGTTCACCGACGCCTGCATCGCCGTGACCGAGGGCATCAAGCGCGTCGCGCTGTTCATCACCAGCGATCCCCGCACCTACGAGGTGCGGGGCATCGATTACGGAACCGCCTCCAACCCCGCCGACGCGCAGCAGGCCGCCATGCGGGATTGTCAGGCGCGCGAGCGCGGTGCGCTCAACTGCCGCGTGGTGCAGACCCTCTGCGCGGGCCGCTGAGGTCTGGTGGAGGCCGGAAACGGCTACCCCGCCAGCATCGTCTCCGCGATCTTCTCCGCCGTCATGAGCGTCGGGATATTGGTGTTCGCGCAGGGCACCACCGGGAAAATGGATGCGTCGACCACGCGCAGACCTTCCATACCCCGCACACGGCCCTCATGGTCCACGACGGCGCGCGGGTCGCCCTCCGCGCCCATTCGGCAGGAGCAGGAGGCGTGCCAGACGCCGATCGTCGCCTTGCGGATGAAGGCCTCCAGCGCGGCGTCGTCGGTCATCACCTGGTCGAAGGTGAAGCCCTCGATCACGAATTTCTCGATGAAGCGGCGGCGGATGAACTCCGGCCCGTCCATGACTAGGCTGATCATCGAGGTCAGGAAGCGGTTCTTGTTGTTCACGATGCCGAGCTTGCGCACGCGGTCGCTGTAGCTGGCCGGGAAATGGTTGGAGGTGAGCTGCCCCAACTCGCCGCTCATCTGGATGGCCGCCATCATGCGGAAGCCCGTCATCAGACGATCGAGGTCGCGGCGGTCGGAGAGAAGGTTGAACTCCACCACCGGCTCGGCGCGCCAGTCCTTGGAGGCGAGATACACCTGGCCCGTCTCGGAATAGGTCTTGTTCACCCAGAGCAGGAAGGAGGCGATCTGCTGGCCGACCGCGTGCCAGGCCGACTTGCTGACGGCGGCGGCGAACATGTCGCCGGCCGGGATGCCCTCGAGCCCCGAGGAATAGCGCAGCGCGACCTGGATGTGCCGGCGCGTCTGCACATTGTCCATGCGCGCGCTGCGCCGCAGGTGGGAGGAGAGCGAGATGGCCGGGTGGTCCATCAGCCCCTGGCCCACGCCGGGCAAGGCGTGCAGCACATCGATGCCCATGTCGCGCAGATGCGCGACGGGGCCGATGCCGGCCCGCAGCAGATGCGCGGGCGAATGGATGGCGCCGGAGGAGAGGATGATCTCGTTCGCGCGGAACTCCTGCTCCTGCCCGCGCACCAGCGCCTTCACGCCCACGCAGCGCAGCCCCTCGAAGATCAGCGAGGTGACCTGCGTCTCGGTCGAGATCGTGAGGTTGGCGCGCCGGCGCGTCTCGCGGTCGAGATAGCCCATGGCCGCCGAGGCGCGCTGCTCGTTCTCGTTCGACATGGTGCAGGCGAACCAGCCGTCCTCGTAGAGGCCGTTCTGGTCGGGCAGATACTTGAAGCCCGCGGCCTTGAAGGCCTCCCCCGCCGCGCGGGCATGCGGGTTCCATTGCGATTCCTTGAGGCGGCGGACGGGGATCTTGCCTTCCTTGCCGTGGAAGGGGCCGTCGAAGTCCAGGTCGCGCTCGACCTTGCGGAAATAGGGCAGGACGGAATCCCAGTTCCAGCCCTCGGCCCCGCGCTCGGCCCATTCGTCGTAATCGGTCGGCGCGCCGCGATTGGCGAGCTGGCCGTTGATGGACGAGCCTCCGCCCAGCACGCGCGCCTGCTCGTACTTGCGCAGCGGCGGGCGCTCCTCGGGCCGGTTGTGCGGCACGATCTGGGTGTGGACCTTGAGCTCGGTCCAGTGGAAGCGCGGGTCGAAATAGGCGGTGCCGGGATAGCTGTCCTTGATCTCGGCGGGCTCCTCGCCAGGGGGCGTGTCCGGGCCGGCCTCGCAGACCAGGACCTGGTTCGTCCCCCGCGCCGAGAGGCGGTGCGCGAGGCATGATCCGGCGGAGCCGCCGCCGACGATGATGTAGTCGTAGATCATGCGGGCTCCCCCCTACGCCGGTTCTTTGTCGCGGGCGGCCACCATGTCCTTGAAGCCCTGGCGCGCGTGGCACGCCTGGAGCCAGGCCTTCACGCGCGGCGCGGCGTCGAAAAGCTGCGGCGCGGGCATGGCGTAGCGGACGACCTCGGCGAGGTTGATGTCGGCGACGGTGAAGCGGCCGCCGACGATGAAGCCCGTCCTGGCCAGGGCCTCGTCCAGCACGGCGAAGGGGCCGGCCAGGGCTTCGATGGATCGCTGCAACAGCGCCGCGTCCCTCTGCTCGGGCGGCTTGCCGACGGTGTTGTACAGGATCTGGATGGAGTGCGGCTCCACCTCGGTCATGGCCCAGATGGACCACATGGTCATCTCGGCGTCCTCGGCGAGGTCCTTCGGCGCCAGAGGGCCGCCATGCTTCTTCGCCATGTAGAGGTTGATGGC
Source organism: Roseococcus sp. SYP-B2431 (assembly GCF_004336745.1). Taxonomy (GTDB): domain Bacteria; phylum Pseudomonadota; class Alphaproteobacteria; order Acetobacterales; family Acetobacteraceae; genus Roseococcus. The sequence goes on along the minus strand of NZ_SJXD01000026.1, from coordinate 58,285 downwards.
GAGCGACTCATGCAGACGCAGCTCTCCATCCGCCATCGAGGGAATGCGGGCGTTCGGGTTCACCTTGAGGAAGGCCTCCGAGTGCGTGTGCATCGGCGCGTCCGGCGCCGACTTGTCCTTCACGCGATCCGCCTGGAGGACCGGCACATGCCTGACCTCCATCCCGAGCTCATTGGCCAGCCAGAGGTTGCGTGAGGCACGCGAGCGGTAGCAGCCATAGATCGTCAGCATCGTCGGTCCTTCAGAAGAGTTCCATCAGCCGGGCATGGTCGGCGAAGGCCGAGGGCGGCCCTTCCTCGATGATCGCGCCGGATTTCATCACGAGCACGCGGTCGGAGATGGCGAAGGCCTCGCGGACATTCTGCTCGACGAGAAGGATGGCGATGCCCCGGCTCTCCCGCAGCGCGGCGATGGGCGCCAGCAGATCCTGGAAGAGCTTCGGCGCGAGGCCGATGGAGGGTTCGTCCAGCAGCAGCGCGCGGGGCCGGGTGAGCAGCGCGCGGGCGATGGAGACCATCTGCTGCTGCCCGCCGGAGAGGGTGCCGGCGCGGCGGTTGCGGAAATCGCGGATGCGGGGGAGGAGGGTCAGCACCTCCTCGATGCGCTCCGGGCGCTCCGGCTTGGGCACGGCGGCGGCCCAGAGGGCGAGTCCGAAGATCTCGTCCACGGTGAGATCGGGGAAGACGCCGCGGCCTTCTGGCACCAGCGCCAGCCCCGCGGCGCCGAGCGCGGCGGGCGAGTGGTTCGGCAATTCCTGCCCGAAGACGCGGATGCGACCGGCCTCCGGCCGGTGCAGGCCGAAGAGCACGCGCAGCAGCGTGGACTTCCCCGCGCCGTTATGGCCGACGAGTGTGACGATCTCGCTCGCGCCCAGGGTGAGCGAGATGTTCTCCAGCACCGCGCGCCCGCCATAGCCGGCGGCGAGGCCGATCGCCTCGATCGCGGGGTTGGCGCCCGGCCGATCGGTCCCGCTCATGCCGCGTCCTCGCGGTCGCCGAAGTAGATCGCGGCCAGCTTCGGATCGCGCAGGATGGTCTGCGGGTCGCCCTCCGCCAGCACCTGGCCCTGGTCCAGGAAGGCGATGCGATCGGCCAGCTCCGTCACGACGTCGAGATTGTGCTCGATGAGGCAGATGGCCACGCCCTGGCGTCGCGCCTCCTTCAGCAACTCGCCGAAGCGCCGGCGGGAGGAGAGGTCGAGGCCCGAGGCCGGCTCGTCCAGCAGCCAGATATCGGCCCGGGCGGCCAGGATGCGCGCCATCGAGAGGAATTTCCGTTCCGCATAGGCGAGGTCGATGGCGCGCGCCTCGGCCAGCGCGGTCAGGCCGGTGCGGGCGAGCGCCTCCTCGGCCGCGGCCTCGCGTGCCTTGCGGGCGGCGGCACCGCCCGGCTGCCAGAACCAGGCGGAGGTCTCCGTCGCGGCGCGGACGTTGTCGCGCACCGACATGTGCGTGAAGAGCCGCAGATCCTGGAAGCTGCGCGCCACGCCCATCCGCGCCACGCGATGCGGCTTGAGCCCCATGATCGACTGGCCGCGCAGCAGCGCGCTGCCCGCGTCGGCGCGGAGATTTCCGGTGATGAGGTTGAAGCAGGTCGTCTTGCCCGCGCCGTTGGGGCCGACCAGCGCGGTGACCATCCCCGCGGTGAGGGAGAGCGAGACGCCCGCCACGGCCTTCACGCCGCCGAAGGAGCGCGAGAGGCCCTCGCAGACGAGCAAAGGTTCGCTCATGCGTGGCTCTTCCCGCGGCTGAGGTCGCCGACGAGGCCGGCCGGCCGGAACACCATCAGCAAGGTCATGGCGAGGCCGTAGATGATCTGCTGCACGGCGCCGACCTCGGTGGAGGGGATGAAGGGCATGAAGGCGAGCCCGGCCGGCAGCGAGAGCAGGATGACCGCGCCGACCAGCGGCCCCCAGAGCGTCCCCGTGCCGCCGATGATGACCATGGCCATGATCAGCACGGACTGGTCGAGGTTGAAGCTCTCGACGTTCACGAACTGCATGTGCATGGCGAAGAGCGCGCCCGCCACGCCCGCGCCCGCGCAGGCGAAGGCCACGGCCAGCGCCTTGGCGGCGGCGACGTTCTTGCCCAGCGCCTCGGCCGCGCTCTCGCCGTCGCGGATGGCCTGGAGCGTGCGGCCGAAGGAGCCGCGCATGAGCAGCGCCGTGGCCAGCAGGATCAGGGCGAGCGCGGCGAGCGCCACCGGCAGGGTGCTGACCTCCACGCCGAGGATATGCGGCCGCGGAATGCCGGTGAGGCCGCCGATGCCGCCGGTGAGGGTCTTCGCCTCGCTGAACAGCGTGACGGCCATCATCTGCAGCCCCAGCGAGGCGGCGACGAAGTACTCGCCCCGCACGCGCAGCGCCGGCAGCGCCAGGCAGAGCGACAGCGCGCCCGCGACGAGGGCCGCGACCACCATGGCCACCAGCGCGTCGGGGATCAGCAGCAGCGAGACCTGCGCGCCGGCATAGGCGCCCAGGCCGAAGAAGACCGCATGCGCCACGCTGAAGATGCCGGCATAGCCGACCGCCACGTTCAGCGTCGCCGCCAGGATGCAGAAAATCGCGCCCAGCGAGGCGAGATTGGTGAAATAGGCGATCATCGTGCCCCCCTCATCGCGCCTGGGTGATCCCGAAGATGCCGCTCGGGCGGAAGATGATGAAGGCGAAGAGCACGAGGAAGGAGACGGCCTCGGCCCATTGCGTGTCCACGAAACTGAGCGCGACAGCCTCGGCCACGCCCAGCATGAGCCCGGCCAGCGCCGCCCCGCGCAGCGAGCCGACGCCCCCCACGATGGTCGCCGCCATGGAGATGAGCATGACCTGGTGGCCGATCGCCTCGTTGAGGCCGGAGGTCATCGCCGTCAGGATCGCGGCCGGTGCCGCCAGCGCCGAGCCCACCGCGAAGGCCAGCAGCGAGAGCTTGGTGGAGGAGAGGCCGTAGGCGCGCAGCAGGTCCGGGTTCTGGTGCAGCGCGCGCAGCGCGACGCCCGCATTGTGGCGCGTGAGGAACAGCGTCAGCAGCAGGAAGAGCAGCAGCGACAGGCCGATGGCGACCCAGAAGACCTCGGCGAGATAGACGTCGGGCAACACCTCGACGGCGCGCGACAGCGGCGTGTCCACGCTCGCGAAGCCGCGTCCGGCGAACATGCCGATCAGGTTCTGAACGACGATTCCGACCCCGAAGGCCGCCACGAAGACCGTGAAAAAAGAACCCTCGTGCCGCTGGATCGGCCGGTAGACGAACCAGTAGATGCCGAGGCCGAAGAGCGTGGCGACGACCACGCCCGCCAGCCCGCCCAGATACCAGGGCCATCCCGCCTGCGTGGCGAAGAGGAAGGTGTATCCCGCCAGCGTGAAGGCCGAGCCATGCGCGAAATGGAAGATGCGCGTCGCGCCGAAGATCAGCGCGAAGCCGGCCGCGGTCAGCGCGTAGAGCGCGCCGACCTGCAGCCCCTGCAGGAGAAGCTGAAGGAGAAGCACCGGGTCAGCCGACCTTGACCAGCCGTCCGCCGCGGATCTCGGTGATCTGGAGCGCCGCGCTCATATTGCCCAGCTCGTCGAAGCGGCCCTTGCCGCCCACCAGGTCGAATTCGCGCTGGGCGAGCAGCACGCGGCGGAGATTCTCGCCATTCACCTCGGCATTCTCGCGCTCGAGCGATTGCGCGAGCAGGCCGAAGAGCCGCACGGCATTGTAGTAGTTCACCTGGTAAGTGCCGGGGTCGGCGTTGTGCCGCGCCTTGAAGTCGGTGGCGAAGCGGCGGGTGACGGCGTCGCCGCCCTCGAAATCGGTGCTCTGGGTGGTGAAGATCAGCCCTTCCGCCTCGGTCAACGTGCGCACGCTGTCGATGTTCATCGCCGAATAGGAGACGAGTGGCTGGGACACGCCGTTGTCGCGCAGCTGCTTGATGATCTGGCTCTGTTGGGCGCCGAAGGAGGCGATATAGACCGCATCCGGCCGGGTCTGGCGGATGCGCGCGGCGACGGGGGCGAATTGCTGCGCCGTGCGCGGCACGGAGAACTGGCCGACGAGCGAGCCGCCCACCTGGGGCAGGGCCGTGCGCAGGATGCCGAGAATGGCGTCGCCCAGCGGGTCGTCCACATAGACCAGCGCCACGCGCTTGAGGTTGCGCTGCATCATGAAGGGCAGCAGCGCCTGCGTCTCCAGATGGGCGAGCGGGATGACGTTCCAGAAATAGGGCGAGAGGCCCGAGAGGTCCGGCCCGACCGCGCCGCCATTGACCATGACCGTCTTCGCGCGATCGCCCACCGGGGCGACGGCCTTGGAAACGGCCGTGAAGGCGGACAGCACGTAATGCGCGCGGTCCACGTTCACGAGCTTGGTCATGCCCACGACGGCCTGCTGCGGCAGGGCCTGGGTGTCCTCGGCCTGGATGCGGACCGGGCGGCGCAGCATGCTGTCGGCGTTGATGTGCTGCACGGCCAGCGCGGCGCCGGCGGTGAAGACCGAGCCGTATTCGGCATTTGGCCCGCTCATCGGGAAGAGGGTGCCGACGATGTAGGGATCGCCGGAAGGGCTCGTCCCCTGGGCGCGGGCCTGGCCGATGTAGGGGGCGGCGGCAAGCCCGCCCAGGACCGCGCGACGCCCTGCCTTGAAGCCGTTCATGGCCATTTCTCCCGAGGATTCTTGTGGCCCGCATGTTCGGTCGCGCCGCTTGCACGTGTCAACCGCGGCCGGGCCTTTCCTCGGGCGCGGCACCGCGCCAATGTACGGTCATGACGACAAATTCCCTGCGCCTCTCGGTCGCGATGTTCAAGCACGAGACCAACACCTTCTCCCCCGTGCCGACGCGCTGGGAGGACTTCACCATCCATCACGGCGAGGAGGCGCGGGCGATGTACCGCCACTCCGGCTACTCGCTCTCCGGCCTGCTGGAGGAGGCGGAGAAATGGGATGCGCGGATCACCATCCCCATCGCCGCCCGCGCCCTGCCCAGCGCCCCCGTCGCGCGCGAGGCCTTCGAGCGGCTGAGCGAGATCCTCTGCGCCGCCGCGCGCGACTGCGACGCCATGCTGCTCGACCTGCACGGCGCCATGGTCGCCGAGGGCTTCCAGGACGGCGAGGGCGAGATGCTTCGCCGCATCCGCAGCGTGCGCCCGGGCCTTCCCATCGGCGCCGCGCTCGACAGCCACGGCAACATCACCCAGCTCTTCGTCGACAACTGCACGGTGATGCCGGGCTATCGCACCTATCCGCACACCGACATGCCCGAGACGGGCCGCATGGCCGCGCGCATGCTGCGCGAGGTGCTGGACGGCCGGCTCGACCCCGTCACCGTCCTGCACCGCGTGCCCATGCTGCCCGACATGGTGCGCGGCCTCTCCAGCCAGCCGCCCATGTCCGTGCTCATCGAGGCCGCGGCGGCCGAGGAGGCGCGAGGATTGCCCTGCTGCACCGTCTTCACCGGCTTCCCGCTGGCCGACACCGAGGACACCGCGCTCACGGTCCTCGCCACCGCGCATCGCGACCGCGCCCAGGCCGAGGCGGCGGCGAAGCGCGTGGGCGACCTGGCCTGGTCGCTGCGCGACGAATTCGTGCAGAAGCTGGAGCCGCTGGACAGCGCCGTCGCCCGTGCCTCCGAGATCCAGGACGGGCCGGTCATCCTCGCGGACATGTCGGACAACTGCCATTCCGGCGGCAGCATGGACAGCATGGCGGTGATCGCCGAGGCGCTGCACCAGGGGCTCGACGGCATCCTGGCCGGGCCGATCCGCGATCCGGCGGCGGTGGCGCAGATGGTCGCGGCCGGGATCGGCGCGACGGTGACAATCGACATCGGCGGCAAGCTGCATGCGCCGGCCCTGAAGGAGCAGCTCCGGCCCATGCGGCTCACCGGCGTCGTGAAGACGCTCTCCATGGGCAAGTTCCGGGTGGAGGGGCCGATCTTCACGGGCATGCCCGTCGATCTCGGCCGCTGCGCCGTGCTCGAGACGCCGAAGATGACGCTGCTGGTCAGCGAGGGCCGCGTGGAGGCGCTGGACCCGCTCCAGTACCGGATCTTCGGGCTGGAGCCGACGCGCTTCCGCTACATCATCCTCAAGGCCAAGACGAACCACCGCCCGGGCTTCCTGCCGCTCGCCGCGGCGAACATCGATTGCCACGGGCCGGGTGTGGCGACGCTCGACCTGCACAGCCTCGAATGGCGCAACCTGCGCCGGCCGATCTTTCCCCTCGACAGGAGCAACGCATGATCCGCCACCTCGCAGCCCTTGCGTTGCTGATCGCCCCTGTGGCCGCCGGGGCGCAGACCGTCCGCTGGGGCAACAACGGCGAGATCTCGACCATGGATCCGCACGGCGCCTTCTCCACGGCCAATGCGGCCGTGCTCGGCAATATCTACGAGACGCTCATCCGCCTCGACCGCGACCTGAAGTTCGAGCCCGGCCTGGCCACCGGCTGGGAGGTGCTGGCGCCGGACCACTACCGCTTCGCCATCCGCCAGGGCGTGCGCTTTCATGACGGCACGCCCATGACGGCGGGGGACGTCGTCGCCTCGCTGCGGCGGGCCAGCGTGCCCAATTCGCCCTATGCTTCGGTCACGCACATGATCCGCGAGGTGACGCAAAGCGGCGAATGGAGCGTCGACGTGCTGCTCCGCGGCGCATACCCCGTGCTCATCAACGACCTGGCCGGCATCTCCATCCTCTCCGAGGCGTGGATGACGCGGAACGACGCGCTGCTGCCGGCCGATCCCGCGCGCGGCCGCACTGCCTATACGAGCATGAACACCAACGGCACCGGCCCCTTCCGCCTCGTCTCGCGCACGGTGGATTCCGCGACGGTGATGGAGCGGTTCCCCGAATGGTGGGACCGCGCGACGCACAACATCCAGCGCGTCGAGTTCCGCCCCGTGGCCAATGACGCGACGCGGGTGGCGGGGCTGATCGCCGGCCAGCTCGACGTCATCACGCCGACGCCGCTGCAGGATCTCGACCGCTTCCGTTCCACGCCCGCCATCCGCGTGATCGAGGCGCAGGACCTGCGCGTGCAGTTCTTCGGCTTCAACGTGGCACCCGGCCACGCCGTGGAGGGCCAGCCGCGCAACCCGCTGGCCGATGTCCGCGTGCGCGAGGCGCTGACGCGCGCCGTGGACATCCAGGCCATCACCACCAGCGTGATGCGCAACCTGACGCGTCCCATCCACACCCTCATCGCCCAGGAGATCGGCGGCTACGACGCCTCGCTCGCCGGCCCGCGCGTGGCCCATGATCCCGCCCGCGCCCGGCAATTGCTCGCCGAGGCCGGCTATCCCGACGGCTTCCAGATCGGCATGGACTGCCCGAACGACCGCTTCGTGAACGGCGAGCGGGTCTGCCGCGCGGTGGCGTCCATGTGGGCGCGGATCGGCGTGCGCGTGAACCTCAACATCATGCGCTACCCGGCCTACACGGCGCGCTTCCTCAACCAGCAGAGCGACATCTTCTTCCTCGGCTGGGCGAATACGCCGCAGCTCGACGGCTTTTCCATCCTGAACAACATGCTGCACACCAAGACGCAGCGCCGGGGGAGCTGGAATGCCGGCGCCGTCTCCGACGCGCGCTTCGACGCGCTCGTCGAAGGGATCTCGACGGAGATGGACCCTGCCCGCCGCACCGCCCTGATGACCGAGGCCTTCCAGATGGAGCGCAACAACTTCTGGACCGTCCCGCTCTACCGGGAGCCGATGGTGCTCGCGATGCGCCGCCAGCTCGAGATGCCGGCCTCGGCCGATGGCCGCATGCGCTTCTGGCTGGCGCGGTGGAGCGAGTGAGCGCCGGCCTCAGCCGCTGATCGCCTGGTTCCGGCCGAGCCCCTTGGCGTCGTAGAGGCGCTGGTCGGCCCGGCGCATCAGCTCGCCGAAACCGCCGGCATCGCGGGGGAAGACCGCAATGCCGATGGAGACGGAGAGGGTCACCGGCAGCGCCCCGCCCTCCGCGGCCACGGCCAGCCGCAGGCGCTCGGCATAGGCGGCCGCATCGGCGGGGCGCAGGTCCTGGGCGAGGACGACGAATTCGTCGCCGCCGTAGCGGAAGACCTCGTCGCCAGGCCGGATGGAAGCCTTCATCGCGGCGACCGTGCGCTTGAGGGCCTCGTCGCCCGACTGGTGGCCGAGCGTGTCGTTCACCTGCTTGAAGTTGTCGAGGTCGACGATCGCGAGGCCGAGCGGCCGACCCAGCGCCGCCGCCCGGGCAAGCCGCGCGGGGCCCAGGCTGTCGAACTGCTGCCGGTTCCAGGCGCCGGTCAGGGCATCGACCCGGCTCGCGGTCAGCAGCGCCTCGTAGCGGTGGCGGTAGGTCAGCCGGCCGAGGAGGCGAGCGGTCCCGGCCTCGGGATGATCGGCGGAGGGGTGCTCCACCCATTGCAGATAGGCCGCGGCCATCAGCGCGAAGGTGAGCGCGGCGCCCATCTTCGCCACCCAGCCGCCGAAAAGGGCCGGGAAGGGCGTCCCGGCCACCAGATGAAGGCCGCTGAAGAAGGCGATCTGGTCGAAGGTCAGCACCGCGCCGAGGCTCAGCAGCATCGGCAGGAAGACGCGCCCGGCCCATCGCCGTGACAGGGCCTCGTAGAGCAGGACGATGGCGAGGCTGTCGATGAAGAGCAGCGTCGTGCCCCAGACCATGAGCACGCCCATGTTGTCGATCAGCATCAGGTCCGGCACCAGCTCGGACAGGCCCGCGGCGGGCTCGTGGAAGCGCAGCAGCAGGACCAGGCCCACCATCAGCATATTGCCGATCAGCAGGCCGTAGATGGGCTGGCGGACGGTTTCGGTGTCCTCGATGACGTAGAGAAGAAGGATCATCGCGAGCTTGCCGCTGAACAGCACGGTCGAGCCGGGGGAGATGAGACCGAAGGGCAGCTCGATGAAGAAGACCGCCGCGAGATAGGTCTCCAGGAAGTGCATGACGCCGAGCGCGCAGACGAAGACGCCGATGCCGACCCGCCGCCGCAGACCCAGCAGCAGGGTCATGACGCAAAAGTAGAGGGCCGCCTGGGTCAGCAGCAGCAGGACGCCGTTCACCCAGGGCATCCCCGCCCCAGGGCTGCCGGAGCGGTGCCGGGCCGTTTCGGCAGAGTAAATTGAAGTTGTCTAAAAATGTGCGAAGTCAGTATGTTATGGCCGATCTTCAGGCATTTGGTCACATGAGGCCTTCTCGCGCAAGATCAGGTCGGGCCTGGGCGGAGCAAGCTGCAACCGCTCAGCGCCGGTAGTCGGCGCCCTTCCGGTCGATGTGCCGCAGCAGTGCCTCCCATTGCCGCACGCCGTATTCCGGCTGCTGGCGCATCGTGGACTGCCGCTTCGCGGCACGCTCCACGATATGCGGCTCGATCAGGACCGGCGGCTCGTCCATGCTGCGCGCGATCATTTCCACCTCGCAGGCCCGCTCCAGCATGTAGAGGCGATAGAGCGCGGCCGGGATGGTCCTGCCGGCCGAGAGCAGCCCGTGGTTCAGCAGCACGATGCAGCCACCCTTCTTCGCACTCTCGCCGAGCGCGAGGCATTCCTCGGCCGAGGCCGGCACGCCGTATTCGTGATAGACCACGTCGTCGAGCACATGCAGCGCGTCCTGGCTGATGGGGCGCAGGCCGTTCCGCAGCACCGAGACGCCTGCGCCGGCGCGGGTATGGGTATGCATGATGCAGGCGACGTCCGGGCAGGCCTTGTAGACGCCGCTGTGGATCGTGAAGCCGGCCGCATTGTACTTCGTGCCGCCGCCGAGCACCTCGCCCTCCAGGTTCATCTTCACCAGGCTCGACGCGGTGATCTCGTCGAACATGTCGCCGTAGTTGTTGATGAGGAAGGTGCCGGGCTCGTCAGGGACGCGCACGGTCATGTGCGTCTCGAGCAGGTCGGTCCAGCCGAGATGCTCGACGATGCGATAGAGCGCGGCGAGGTCGCAGCGCGCGGTCCACTCGGCGTCGCTCATGCTGGCGGGGGCGGGCTTCACGGCGGCGGACATGGACTTTCCTGGCTTGTCGAGGCTTGGCGCAGGCTAAGGTGCCCAGCCGGCGGCGTACAGGGCCGATGCGCCGGGATTCCCCCGGTCAGGCGACGCGCCGCAGGGCCACGAAGCCGATCGCATCCCGGGCCTGCACCAGCCAGGGCGCACGGTCGATGGTGCCGATCAGCGTGCTGTTCGCGGCATGGGCCAGATGCACGGCGTAGCCGTCCGCCGTTACGAAGCGAAGCCGGCTGCCGGTGAGGATGATGGACACGGGCGCGCCGGCCCAGGCGCCCTGTGCCGTCTCCTTCTCCGCTTCGACGGCGGTCACGGCCAGAAACTGGCCCTCGATCCCGCCCTGCCATTGGCCGAGCAGCCAATCCGCGCTCGCGCGGGGTTCGTCGTGGCTGGCGCAGGCGGGGAGGGCGCCCGCAAGGCCGGTCAGGATGCTTCTGCGAAACCACTGGCTCATCGGGGCCCCTCGCGCGCGCCCGGACGGATGGCCCGGGCTCGCGGCATCAAAACACCCAATGGCTTTCCGGGGAATGGGCGGCCAGGCCCGCGCGATCCCCGCACGTCATCACATGCCGGAGAAGACGGGAGCGCGGGGCGAGGCCGCCTGCGCCGCCGCATCGAGCTTGGCGAATTCGATCCCGCCGTCCCGCAGGCGGGGGAGGCAATGCCTCTCCATCGCCCACCCGCGGCAACGCGACAGGAGATCGACGGGCTGGTCTGCGGTGCCCGGGAACAGCGCATCGCAGAGATGGCCGGCAAGGTGGAAGCTGGCGCCCGGACGCAGATAGGCCACCAGTTCGGACAGGTCGGAAAGATCGAAGCTCAGGGTGTGGCGCCGCCCGTCGAGCGCCCCGCGAGGAATGAATGCGCTCTGGGTCTTGCGTCGGTCGGCCTGCATTCCGGACAATTAACCCTCCCGGAGCGTGGCTCGCTTCCACACATGTTATGAGGGTTGACTAATATCCTTTTGGCGACACGCGATGGCCGCCTGTCGCCGGCGACGGGCGCCGCTGCGCCTCGGCCCCGGACGATCGGCGGCGATTCCGCCGCCTGCCGGAGCGGGTGTCCGCGGCGCGCCGCGGACACCCTGCCGGCCCGCGCTCTCGCGAGCTGCCCGCTCTCAGCGCGACGCCTGGTAGAGCTTGGTGGCGATCTCGAGCATTTCCTCCGGCGCGTAGTTCGGCGAGAAGGCCGAGGGCATCCCGGTCAGCTCATGGATCTTCCCGCCCTCCGGCATGCCCGGAACCACTTCGAGCTCGCCCGGCGGATCGGTGGGCAAGGCCATCTCGCCATTGCCCCAGATGCCGGCCATCTCCGTGTAGTCGGCCGGGCTGAAGGTGTAGAGGCGGCGGTGAGATCCTTCCGCCAGATACTTCTGGCACTCGGGGATGTTGCCCAGCGGGATGTTGGGGACGGGCAGCATCTGCTCGATCGCGACGCCGGTGAGATTCTTGATCGCGAGCGCATAGGCATGCGCATGCACCGAGCCGCGGACGAGCAGGTAGCCGCAAACCTCGCGCCCGGTGGGATCCGACAGCGTCTCGTAGACCCGCAGCTTGTGCAGCCGCGCGCCGCATTCGAGGTGGAAGTTGTGCAGCAGGTCGAAGATCACGTTGCCCGTGGTGGTCACCATGTCGACGTTCCAGGACATGGAGTTGGCGTTGACCGGCACCGCGCCCCCGCCATGCGACGCGAAGCTGGAGAAGGAACGGATGTCCTTCATCGCCTCGAAGGGCGCGCCGGAGATGTCGCCGCCGTCCATCTCGTCGAGATCGGTGTCGGGGCCATTGTTGAGCATGGCGATGCCGTTGCTCACCAGCTCCACATGGCCCAGCTCCTCGGCGGTGATGGCCGCGACGAGGCTGTAGAAGGGCTTCAGCTTGGTCTTGCTGCGGAAGTTGAAGCTCTGGAACAGGTAGTTCCCGAGCGTGGACATCTCGCCGTACTTGCCGCCGAGCAGCTCCTGCAGGGCGGCGCCCGCGTTCGGGTCGGGACGGGTGGGCGGCGGAAGCTCCACCTGGAGCTTGTTGATGCGCTGGAACATGGGGTTCTCCTGAGGGGAAGGGAAAGCGCCTAACGGGACCGGCGGGCGGCCGGCCGGGACGAGGAGCCAGTTCTGGAACCGGACCTTGCCGGGGGTTTCGCCGGGGCGGCCTTGCCCCCCGGGGACTTCCCGCTCGCCGGCTTGTCGGCCTTCCGCTTGGCCGGCGGGGATTTGGAAGAGCCGGACTTCGCGGAGCCGGATTTCGAGGAGGCAGACCTGGAAGCAGGCTTGGGGGGCGGCTGCCCTGCCTCATCCTCGTCGCCGACCTCGTCCTCGAGGGCCGAGGTCATCAGCTCCGCCTTGGCCATCTGGGCGAGGTTGGCCTCGGTCCGCTGCTCCTCCGCCAGAGTCTGCTCGAGCACCTTCACGACCGGCTGGAGTTCCAGCGCCTCCGCGGTCATGACCATCGTGCCGTAGGCGGAAATCTCGTAGTGCTCGATGCGCTGCATGGATGCGGTGATCACGAGGTCCATGATCGGCCCCTTATCGTGGTCGCCCGCCTCGGCGGCGGCTTCCTCCACGAGGCCCTTCATGGCAAGGCAGAGCTTGCGCCCCGGCTTTGCGTTCATGGCCTGGAAGATCTCGTCGAGGCGGCCGATCTGAACCTTCGTTTCCTCGACATGCGTGTCGATGGCGCCTTTGAGCAGGGGCGAGGTCGCCAGCCGGGCGGATTGCTGCATGCAGCGCAGTGCCTGCTTTTCGGCGCTGTAGGCGTCCTTCAGCTGCTCCAGGAGCAGCCCCTCGACTTCGTCTTCCATTGCCTGCTCCTCAGCCGGTGGCGCGCGACGCCGCTCGCGACACGGAGAACAGCCTGTCTGAAAGAATAGTTTCAGCGCGTTCGATATAATTGGCGGTTCACGACACTGACGGAAGGCTCAACTAACAAATGATGGTCAAATGCCGGGCGTCACTATCGGGCAGATATTCTGGATCGGTGCGCTCCAGTCACGGGCGCGGCGGCGCATGAGTTGCGGCGCGCCCGGGGCAGGACGTCCGCTGCCCTGGGGGCGCGGATCGGCGGCACCGATGCTGGCGATCGGCGTGCCGGCCTGTCCCGGCGCGGGCGGGGGTGGCAAAACCGCTTCGAGGCATTCGCCCCTCATGTGGAAAGGCAAACCGATGCACCTCCCCATCATTGCGTTGACGGCTCTGGCGCTGGCCGCTGCGATCCCTGCCGCCAGGGCGGACGTGATCGTCGTCAACAACGCCGGCAGCAGCGTGCGCTACACCGTCTCGGCCCTGAACGGGGCCAACCAGCAGCAGCGCCTCGCCACCGGTTGCCTGGTGAACTTCAACCGCTTCCGCCATGTGGCCGGCGCCGGGATGCTGGGCGGGACGAATTCGGTGATCTGGGTCACGGGCGAGTTGATGGCCAATCCGGATTGCTCGGGTCCGGTGCGATCCTCCGTGCCTCAAGGCGTCGGCCTGAGGATGGACTCCCCACACCTGACCGTGACCTTCACGGCGCGGGGCGGCGCGCTCCAGTCGGCCGCCACCCGCTAGGATTCCGCCCCGCCCGCGGCGCGCACGGAACCGGCTGACTCGAGGAACCGAAGTCCGAACCTAACTGATTACGAGTTCGCGCAGAGTTCAACCGAATCAATGACCGTTCCGACAGCGCCGGCCGCAGGATTGCGGCAAGGGCGTCCGATGGAACCCGGCCTTCCAATGTGGACCCTCATAATGCATGCGGATCCGCATGCACCGCGATCCGGCGGCGGGCGGAGATGAGGCTCAGGTCCAAGAAGTAGGCGCCCCGTCCAGATCGGTAGCGGAAGGGTGGCGCAACGGTATGATGCGATGCGCCCCTCTATGACGTTTCTCCGCCATAGGCACAGCTGCGCCAGTATTCGCGCTGCACTTCAGCGAGAGCAGCGCTCCCGACGAGCCGATAGCTTTCAATGTGGGCCTTTCCGGCACCCATCATTGCGACCCAACACCATCTCCGACACGCAAAGAGCCCGGCGCGGGTCTCCCCGGCCGGGCTAGCAACTCTAGCACCCCGTCACTGAGGGCATCGCAGCTCGACGCCGCCGGAGCTTCCTCCACCCGGCGCTCCGACGCTGACCGGCCGCATCGTCCCGGTCACAGCCCGGACAGAATTGCTCGCAGTCACGCAGAACAAGCTGGCCCCCGTGCCCGGCGTAACCCCGCCAGCACTTCCGTTCAGCACATTCATTCGGGCCTGCGCGACAATAGCGCCGAGGGCTATGCCTCCTGCGAAGAAGCCGGCGATGAAGGCAGTGGTGGAAGTTGCATGCATTTTTGATCCTCCCGGACGTCAAAGCCATACGGGCCGGTTCCCAGGCGGGCAATGCGACGATACCTATCGGATCGATAGGCGAGACGCGCAAAGCCCGGCGCGGATCTCCCGGGCCGGGCTGCCGCACAACATCCAAGAGGAGTTGGAGCGGCTTGGTGGAGCGGTGTTGGAACGCGCGAGCGCGCGCAAGCTTCAAGGACGTTGGAGCGCCTTGAACTTGCAAAAGAAGAGGCTGGTGCCGACTCGGGGAATCGAACCCCGGACCTACTGATTACGAATCAGTTGCTCTACCCCTGAGCTAAGTCGGCCCGCTCACGCGGCGGGTGAATAGCGCCCCCCTGGTCCCCTGGCAACCGCCGGCCTTCGCAGAAGGCGCGCCACGTCCTATCTCCTGCGTGAACCAGCACGGAACCCCGGCCCAACCATGACCCTGGAGTCCGATCTCCTCCTCGACCGCCGGCGCCTCAAGCGGCAGCTCGGCTTCTGGCGCGGCGCCCTGATCCTGGGCCTCCTGCTGGCGGCAGCCCTCTATTGGGGCGACAAGCTGCCCGATGCCCTGGCCGGCGAGCACGTCGCCCGCCTGCCCATCGAGGGCACCATCACCGACGAGCCCAAGCTCCTCCGTGAGATCGCGCGCGTCGGCCGCGATTCCCAGGTTCGCGCTGTCATGGTCGTGATCGACAGCCCCGGCGGCACCGTCGCCGGCGGGGAGGGGCTGTACCGCGCCATCCGCGCGCTGCGCGAGGCGGGCAAGCCGGTGGTGGCCGTCCTGACCGGCACCGCGGCCTCGGCGGGCTACATGGTGGCGCTGCCGGCCGAGCGGATCTTCTCCCGCGAATCCACGCTGACCGGCTCGATCGGCGTGCTGCTGCAATCCTTCGAGGTCTCGGAGCTCATCGCCCGCCTCGGCCTGCACGCCGAGACCCTGACCTCCGGCCCGCTGAAGGACCAGCCAAGCCCCTTCCGCCCGCTCACCGAGGAGGGCCGCGCCGCGCTGGCCGCCGTGGTGGACGACATGTATCGGCAATTCGTCGCCATGGTCGTGGCCAGCCGCGGCATGCCGGAGGAGCGGGTGCTGCCGCTCGCCGACGGCCGGGTCATGACCGGCCGCCAGGCGCTGGCCGCCGGGCTGGTGGACGCCATCGGCGGCGAGGCGGAGGCGCGGTCCTGGCTGGCGGCGAACCGCGGCATCGCCGCCGACCTGCCGGTGCGCGAGATCGATCCCCGCAGCACCACCGAGCGCGCGCTGTCCCTGGCCTCGGCCAGCGTCTGGCGGGCCGGAATTGCCGCCTTCCGCGCCGAAGGCTGGTGGCCGGGCGGGATTCTTCCCCGTTGATCCCCATATCCGGGCTTGCAAATCCTTTGACTTCCGACTGCTATGGACGCGCCACGATGCGGGGACCTGCATGACGAAAAGCGAGCTCATCGCGCATCTGGCGGCGCAGCACCCGCATCTGCGGCAGCCCGATATCGAGCTGGTGGTCGGCACCATCTTCGAGGAGGTGAGCGCCGCCCTCGCCCGGGGCGACCGGGTGGAGCTGCGCGGCTTCGGCGCCTTCACGACCCGCCGGCGCGACCCGCGCCAGGGCCGCAATCCCCGGACCGGCGAGGCGGTGTCCGTCGCCGGCAAGGGCATGCCGCACTTCCGCCCGGGCAAGGAGCTGCGGGCCCGCGTCAATGGCGGCCAGGACCCCGGCGAGAGCGACTGATGAGCCTGATCCTTCCGGTCCTGATCGCCCTGGCCCTGGGCGTCTTCGCGCTCGCCAACGGACACCCCGTCTCGGTCTCGCTCTGGCCGGGCGGCTGGACGCTGGAGCTGGCCTTGTGGCAGGCCGTGCTCGCGCCCTGCCTGGTCGCCTTCCTCGCCGGCGCGATGCTCGTCTGGTTCTCGCATCTGCCGCAGAAGTGGAGCAACCGGCGTCTGCGCCGGACCGCGAAGCGGCTTGACGCCGAGCTGGCCGCGCGCGATGCGGCGCTCGCCAAGCCGAACTGAAGGTTCCTCGCCCATGCTGCCGCGTCCGGACGGTCCCCAGGGCCGGCTGATCGTCGCCCTCGACACGCCGACTCTGGCCCAGGCCGAGGCCCTGGCGGGCCCGGTCGCGCCGGAGGCCGGGCTGCTGAAGCTCGGGCTGGAGCTGTTCTGCGCCGAAGGCCCTCCGGCACTGGCGCGCCTGCGCGGCCTGGCGCCGGTCTTCCTGGACGTGAAGCTGCACGACATCCCCAACACCGTGGCGGGCGCGATCGGCGCGCTGGCGGCGCTGGGCCCGGCGATGATCACGATACATGCGGCCGGCGGCCCGGCCATGATCGCCGCCGCACGCAAAGCCGCCGAGGCGGCCGGCGCCGCCCGCCCGATGATCCTGGCGGTGACCGTGCTCACCAGCCTCGATGCCGCGACGCTGCGCGCCATCGGCGTGGAGGCGGACCCCGTGAACCAGGTGATCCGCCTCGCCCGCATGGCGCTGGAGGCCGGCGCCGACGGGCTGGTCTGCTCGCCGCGCGAGGTGGGGCCGATCCGCGCGGCGCTGGGGGAGGGCCCCCGCCTCGTGGTGCCCGGCATCCGTCCGGCCGGCAGCGCGCTCGGCGACCAGGCGCGGGTCGCGACGCCCGAGGAGGCGGTGCGCGACGGCGCCGACTGGATCGTCGTCGGCCGGCCGGTCACGGGCGCGGCCGATCCCGCTGCCGCCGCCCGCGCCATCGTCGCAAGCCTGCCCCGGTGACGGAGCAAAGGATGTCCACGGTCAAGATCTGCGGAATCTCCACGCCCGAGGCGCTGCGCGTCGCCGCCGAGGCGGGCGCCGATCTCGTGGGCTTCGTCTTCTTCCCGCCCTCGCCGCGGGCCCTCACGCCCGCCCAGGCCGGGGCGCTCTCGGCCTCATGCGAGGGAGGGCCGGGGCGGGTGGGCCTCTTCGTCGACCCGAGGGACGAGCTCATCGAGGCCGTGCTGGCCACCACGCCGCTCGACATCGTCCAGCTCCACGGCGGCGAGACGCCCGCGCGGGTCGCGGAGATTCGCGCCACCTTCGGCCGGCCGGTCATGAAGGCCCTGGGCATCGCCGCCGAGGCGGATCTGGCGCAGATCGACGCCTTCGCGCAGGTGGCCGACCGGCTTCTGCTGGATGCCAAGCCGCCGCCGGAGGCCACGCGCCCGGGCGGCAATGCCGAGGCCTTCGAATGGCGCCTGGCGCGCTTGAGGAAGATTCCTGTCCCCTGGCTGCTCGCCGGCGGGCTCACCCCGGCCAATGTGGCCGAGGCCATCGCAGTCGGCGGCGCGCCGGGCGTGGACGTTTCCTCGGGCGTCGAGCGTGCCCGCGGCGTGAAGGACGAGGGCCTGATCCGCGACTTCATCCGGGCCGTCCGGCAAATGTGAGCGGCCGGGCTTGGGGAAAGCCCCGGCCTTCGCTATCAAGACCGCCCCTCCACGCCAGACTGGGGACACCAGTGAACAAGCCCGTGACGCCGCCCCTGCGGCCCAACACCTTCAAGAGCGGCCCGGATTCCGCGGGACGTTTCGGCGGCTTCGGCGGCCGCTACGTCGCTGAGACCCTGATGCCGCTCATCCTGGAGGTGGAGGCCGCCTATACCGCAGCGAGGAACGATCCGGGCTTCGACAAGGAATGGCGCTGGCTGCTGAAGGAATATGTGGGCCGCCCCAGCCCGCTCTGGTTCGCCGAGCGCATCACGAAGCATTGCGCCGGCCTGGCCGGCAAGCCCGGCCACGGCGCCAAGGTCTATTTCAAGCGCGAGGACCTGAACCACACGGGCGCCCACAAGATCAACGCCGTGATCGGCCAGATCCTGCTGGCCCGCCGCATGGGGAAGAAGCGCATCATCGCCGAGACGGGCGCGGGCCAGCACGGCGTCGCCACCGCCACGGCCTGCGCGCTCTTCGGCCTGCCCTGCACCGTCTTCATGGGCGCGGTCGACGTCGAGCGCCAGCAGCCCAACGTCTTCCGCATGAAGCTGCTTGGTGCCGAGGTCGTCCCGGTCACCTCCGGCGCGGCCACGCTCAAGGACGCGATGAACGAGGCGCTCCGCCATTGGGTCGCCAATGTCGAGGACACCTATTACTGCATCGGCACCGTCGCGGGCCCGCATCCCTATCCGGTGATGGTGCGCGACTTCCAGTCGGTCATCGGCGAGGAGGTGCGCTGGCAGCTCGCGGAGCAGGAGGGCGAGGGGCGGCTGCCCGATGTCCTCGTGGCCGCCATTGGCGGCGGCTCCAACGCCATGGGGCTGTTCTTCCCCTTTCTCGACGATCCCTCGGTGGAGATCCACGGCGTCGAGGCCGGTGGCCATGGCGTGGACACGCCGGCGCATGCGGCGAGCCTCACCGGCGGCCGGCCGGGCGTGCTGCACGGCAACCGCACCTACCTGCTGCAGGACGAGCACGGCCAGATCCTCGAAGGCCATTCCATCAGCGCCGGGCTCGACTATCCCGGCGTCGGGCCCGAGCATTCCTGGCTGCACGAACTCGGTCGCGTGCAATACGTGAACGCGACCGACCAGGAGGCGCTGGACGCCTTCCAGCTCTGCACCAGGCTGGAGGGCATCATCCCCGCGCTGGAGCCCGCCCATGCGCTGGCCCATGTGCTGCGGCTGGCGCCGACGCTGCCAGCCGACAAGATCATCGTGATGAACATGTCCGGCCGCGGCGACAAGGACATCTTCACGGTGGCCGGCCACCTGGGGGTGAAGATATGAGTGCGCCCGGTCCCGGAGCCGTGGAGAGCGTGGCCCGGCCGCAGGGCGGCTCGCGCATCGCCGCCCGCTTTGCGGAGCTGAAGAACCAGGGGCGGGGGGCGCTGATCCCCTTCCTCGAAGCCTATGATCCCGATCCC
This sequence comes from Roseococcus sp. SYP-B2431, assembly GCF_004336745.1. Taxonomy (GTDB): domain Bacteria; phylum Pseudomonadota; class Alphaproteobacteria; order Acetobacterales; family Acetobacteraceae; genus Roseococcus. The sequence continues at coordinate 39,183 of NZ_SJXD01000026.1, read as the reverse complement.
GCCACCAGCATGGCCATCCTGCGCGGCATGCCGGGCGCGGGCGCGGATCTCATCGAGATCGGCGTGCCCTTCACCGATCCGATGGCCGATGGACCCATCATCCAGCTGGCCAGCCAGCGCGGGCTGAAGGCGGGCGCGACCATGGCCGGCACGCTGGCCATGGTGCGCGACTTCCGCACCGAGGACACGACGACGCCCGTGATCCTGATGGGGTATCTGAACCCCATCCTGTCCTACGGCGCCGAGCGCTTCGTCACCGACGCGCAGGCGAGCGGCGTGGACGGCCTCATCGTGGTGGACATGCCGCCCGAGGAGGCCGAAGTCCTGGCCCCTTCCGCGCTGGCGGCCGGGATCGACATCATCCGCCTCGTCGCGCCCACGACGGACGAGGCGCGGCTGCCGGTGGTGCTCAACGCCTCCTCCGGCTTCGTCTACTACGTCGCGATCACGGGCATCACGGGCACCCGCAGCGCCGATCCCGAGGCGCTGCGGCAGGCCATCCCGCGCCTGCGCCGCCACACCGACCTGCCCATCGCCATCGGCTTCGGCGTCCGCACGCCGGAGCAGGCGGGCGAGGCCTCGCGCATCGCCGACGGCGCGGTGGTGGCGAGCGCGCTGATCGACACGCTGGCCCATTCGCTCGACGAGCAGGGCCGCGCGAAGCCGGACAGCGTGCGCAAGGTGCTGGACCAGGTGCGTGGGCTGGCCGAGGCGGTGCGCTCGGGGGCTTAGGCGAGCAACGCCCGCACGCGGGGGATCACCTTCGTCGCGTAGAGCTCGATGCTGCGCATGAGCTTCCCGTGCGGCAGCGCGCCGGCGCTGTACTTCAGCTGGAAGCGCTGGACGCGCAGCGCCCTCACCGTCGCGGCGATCCTGCCCGCGACGGTCTCCGGCGAGCCCACATAGAGCGAGCCCTGGGCCGCCTCGCTGTCGAATTCCGCGCGGTCCATCGGCCCCCAGCCGCGCTCGGCGCCGATGCGGTCGCGCATGCGCCGGTAGTCCGGCCAGAGCTCCTCGCGGGCCTGCGCATCCGTCTCGGCGACATAGCCGGGGGAATGCACGCCGATCGGCCGCAACTCCTGGCCCAGCTTCTCGCAGGCTTGCCGGTACAGCTCGGCATAGGGCGCGAAGCGCCGCGGATCGCCGCCGATGATGGCCAGCATCAGCGGCAGCCCGTGCCGCGCCGCGCGCACCACCGATTGCGGACTGCCGCCGACGCCGATCCAGGTCTTCAGCGGCGGGCTCTCCACAGTCGGGAAGACACGCTGGTTCTTCAGCGCCGGCCGGGTCATGCCGTTCCAGTCGACCGGCGTCTGCGGCAGCAGCCTCGCGAAGAGATCGAGCTTCTCGTCGAACAGCACCTCGTACTGGTCCAGCGCGTAGCCGAAGAGCGGGAAGGATTCCGTGAAGGAGCCGCGTCCCAGGATCACCTCCGCCCGCCCGTCCGAGGCCGCGTCCAGCGTCGCGAAGCGCTGGAACACGCGGATCGGATCGTCGGAGCTGAGCACCGTCACCGCCGAGCCCAGCCTGATCCGTTCCGTGCGGCCGGCGATCGCAGCCAGCACGATCTCGGGAGCGGAGACCGCGAAATCCTCGCGGTGGTGCTCGCCGACGCCGAAGAAGTCGACGCCCAGCCGGTCGGCCAGCACTCCCTCGGCGATGACGTCGCGGATCACCCGGGCATGCGGCAGGAGGGCGCCGTCCGGCCCCGCGGTGACGTCGCCGAAGGTGTCCAGTCCGAATTCGAGCGTCGCGGTCATCGGGCCTCCATGCTGCGGGGCCGCCCCGTCAGACCGGCCGGGCCGCGTAGCCGTGCCCCAGCGAGCGGCCCAACACGGGATCGTGCAGGGTCACGCGGAACTGGGCGGCGGGGCGGATCGCGCCGTGGACGGGCAGGGTGCCGCCGAACATCAGCACGCCCGGGCCGGTGGGGACGTTCAGGTCGCGCGCCCGCTCGATCAGGTCGTCCGGATGGCGCATCGCGGCGACGGAGCCGTGCTGATAGGTGATCCAGGTGCCGTCCTCGAGGATCTCGCTCTGGATCTCGAGCCGGTCCCAATGGTCCCGCACCTCCTCCCAGGCCCAGAGATGGCCGCCGATGGGCTTGGGGCACATCTGCTTCGAGACGGGGATGGAATAGGCCTCGACCTTGCGGTCGGTATGGTCGGAGCCGCAGCCGATGAAGCGGCCCTCCGGCGTCTCCAGGACGAAGTACTCCCCCTCGCCGCTGCTGTCGGCGCCGAGCACGTCCACGAAGGGCGATTGGGTCAGCGTCTCGATGCCGGCGCGGTAGAAGCAGGGCACGGTCTCCGGCGGCGCGACGCCGAGGGCGGCGAGCTCGTCGATATGCTCCTGGACCTTGTGCGGGTCGCGCCCCGTCCAGCCGGCGATCACGACCTCGGTGATGGCGGCCTTCACCGTGCCGTCAGGGGTCGAGAAGTCGAATTCGCGCATGGGGGTGTCCTGGACACGGGGCGGGGAGCATCGGAACATGCAACGCAGCGGATGGGGAGGCTTAAACGTGGAACAGGTGGGATTTATCGGGCTCGGCATGATGGGCAAGCCCATGGCCATGAACCTCGTGTCCAAGGGCGTCTCCGTGACCAGCCTGGACGCCGCGGGCGTGACCATTCCGGGCGCGGCGGCCGCTGCCGACGCGGCGGCGCTGGCCCAGGCGGCCAGGCTGGTCATCCTGATGCTGCCCGACAGCGGGATCGTGGCCTCGGTGATGGCGGCGCTGCTGCCGGCGCTGCAGCCGGGCTCGCTGGTCGTCGACATGGGCAGCAGCGAGCCGGGCGAGACGCGGCGCTGGGCCGCGGCGCTGGGGCAAAAGGGCTGCGGCATGTTGGACGCGCCGGTCTCGGGCGGCGTGACCAAGGCGCGCGCGGGCACGCTGGCGATCATGGTGGGCGGCGGCGATGCGGATTACGCGCGCGCCGAGCCGGTGCTGAAGGCGGTGGGCGAGAACCTGATCCGCACGGGCGGGATCGGCAGCGCCCATGCGATGAAGGCGCTGAACAACTACGTCTATGCCGCCGGCCTGCTGGCCGTGAGCGAGGCGGCGCAGATGGCGGAGGCTCAGGGGCTCGACCTCGGCATCTTCGCCTCGGTGCTGAACGCCAGCTCGGGCCGCAACATCGCCTCCGAGACAAAGCTGGCGCAGGAGATGACCTCCGGCCGCTATGCCGGCGGCTTCCAGCTCGGGCTCATGCGCAAGGACCTGGAGACGGCGGGCAGCATCTCGGAGCAGACCGGCGTGGCGGCCGATATGCTGCAGCTCTGCCGCGGGGTCTGGACGGAAGCGCTGTCCGAATACGGCCCGAAGGTGGACAACACCGAGATCCATCGCTTCATCAAGAGCCGCCCCGTCACGGTGTAGGGAGGCTCCTGGCCGGGAAGAACCGCGGCGGGACCCGGCTTGCAGGGCGTGGCCGCATCGGCAAGGCTGCGGCCACATAAACGAGGAACATCCATGCCGCTTCACCGTCGCCATATGCTGGCCGCGCCCGCGCTTCTCGCGCCGCGCGCGGCTCAGGCGCAATCCGCCTGGCCCGAGCGCACCATCCGCATCACCATCGGTTTCCCGGCGGGCAGCGTGACGGACAGCCTCATGCGCAATCTGCTGGAGCCGCTCTCGCGCGAGCTCGGCCAGACGGTGATCATCGACAACCGGCCCGGCGGCAATGGCGTGGTCGGCACCATGGCGGTGAAGAACGCGGCGCCCGACGGCTACAACCAGGCGATCCTCAGCGTGACCAACGGGGCGCTGAACACCTATCTCGTGCGCAACCTGCCCTACGATCCGATCAAGGACTTCGCCCATACCGGCTTCCTGGCCGAAGCGCCCTACCTGCTGGTGGTGCCGGCCAATTCGCCGGCGCGCAGCGTGGCGGAGCTCATCGAGCTGGCGAAGCAGCGGCCGGGCGAGCTGACCTTCAGCCACGGCAATTTCTCCGCCCTCATCGGCAGCGAGATGCTGTGCCGGATGACGGGCACGCGCATGCTGGCCGTGCCCTCGCGCGGCGGGCCGGAGGCGCTGACGGAGGTGCTCGCGGGCCGCATCGACAGCACGCTGACGGACTTCGCGGCGGGTCTCGCGCAGGTGCGGGAAGGGCGGGTCCGGGCGCTGGGCGTGACCTCGAGGACGGTCTTCCCGCTGGCGCCGGAGATTCCGCCGATCGCCGCGGCGGTGCCGGGCTACGAGCTGATCGTGTGGTTCGGGCTGGCGGCCCCCCTGGGCACGCCGGCGCCGGCGGTGGCCCGCTTCAACGAGGCGCTCGGCAAGGTGCTGGCGCAGCCGGAGACGCGCGAGAAGCTGGGGCGGCTGGGCTTCGCGCCGCGCGCGATGCCGCCGGAGCAGTGGCGCGATTTCCTGCAGTCGCAGATCACGAGCCTCACGCAGCTGGCGCGCGAGATCGGGCTGGAGCCGAGCTGAGTTCCGCCGGCACGCGTCTGGAGCTGGTTCAACAAACGGAGGAACGGCCATGCGCCGACGTCACATCCTGGGCGCCAGCCTGGCCTTTCCCGCGATCGCGCGCGCCCAGGTCGCCTACCCCCAGCGCCCCGTCCGCCTCGTCGTGCCCTTCGCGGCCGGCGGCGCCACGGACATCCTCGCCCGCGCCGTCGCGCAGTCGCTGCAGGCGGAGTACGGCCAGTCCTTCGTGGCCGAGAACCGCACCGGCGCGGGCGGCACCATCGGCGCCGAGGCCGTCGCGAAATCGGCGCCCGACGGCCACACGCTGCTGCTCGGCACCACGGCCACGCAGTCCATCACGCCGCACCTCTATGCGCGCCTCTCCTATGATGCCGCGCGCGATTTCTCGGCCGTCAGCGCCGTGGCCTCCGTGCCGATGGTGCTGGCCGTGCATCCCTCGCTGGGTGTGACCGACGTGGCCGGGCTGGTCGCCAGGGCGAAGGCCGAGCCGGGGCGGATCACCTTCGCCTCCTCCGGCCAGGGCTCCATCACGCATCTCGCCTCCGAGCTCTTCCGCGCGCGCGCCGGCGTGGAGCTCACGCACATCCCCTATCGCGGCAGCGCGCCGGCCATGACGGACCTCGTGGCCGGCCGCGTGCTGATGATGATCGACCATGCGCCCACCATCCTGCCGCAGATCTCCGGCGGCGCGCTGCGGGCGCTGGGCGTCGCCGGCACGGAGCCAATCGCGCAGCTGCCGGGCGTGGCGCCCATCGGCCGCACGCTGGCCGGCTTCGAGGTGAGCTCCTGGTTCGGCGTGCTCGCGCCGGCGGGCACGCCGGAGGCCATCGTCTCGCAGCTCAACGCCAGCATCGGCAAGGCGCTCACCCAGCCGGAGGTCGCGGCCAAGCTGCGCGAACAGGGCGCCGACCCGATGCCGGGCAGTCCGGACGCCTTCGCCTCGCTGATCACGCGGGATTCGCGGCTCTGGGGCGAGGTGGTGCGGCGCGCGGGCGTGACGCTGGGCTAGGCTTTACGGCGAGGCAGGCCGCGCCGAAGCTCCGGACCATGCACGGCCTCAAGCCATCCCCCCGGCGTCGCGTGAAGCCGCCCGTCCTGCTGAGGATGACGCAGGTCCGCGCCGCCTGGCTGCACGCGCAGCGCCTCGACGCGGACGCTCCCTTCGGCGCGGGGCCGGAGGCCGTGCGCCGCGCGGTGGCGCATCTGGGCTATGTGCAGATCGACACGATCCACGTCATCGAGCGCAGCCACCACCACATCCTGCACACGCGCATCCCGGCCTATGCGCGCACGGACCTGGAACAGGCGCAGTCGGCGGGAAAAACCGTCTTCGAATACTGGACGCACGCGCTCGCCTATGTCGCGGCCGAGGATTTCCGGTTCTTCCGGGCGGCCATGGAGCGCCACCGCACCGCGCCGCACGGGAACTTCGCCGATGTGGACCCGAAGGACTACGCCGCGATGCTCAAGCGCATCCGCCGCGACGGCCCGCTCACCATCCGCGACATCGACGACGAGGTGCTGGTCGAGAAGACGCATCCCTGGGCCAGCCGCAAGCCGTCCCGTCGCGTGCTGCGCGCCGGCTTCTTCGCCGGCGACCTCGTGATCTCGAAGCGCGAGGGCATGCTGAAGACCTACGAGCTCACGAAGCGCCACTTCGGCTGGCGCGCGCTGCCGAAGCCCGCGACCGAGGCGCAGATCGCCGGCTACATGCTGCGCCGCGCGCTGACCGCGCAGGGCGTCGTGAGCCTGGATTCCATCTGCTACGGCAACCTCTCCATGAAGCCGCTGGTCGCGGCGGCCATCGAGGCGGAGGTCCGGCGCGGGCGGCTGGTGCCGGTGCGGATCGAGGGCTTGGAGAAGATCGCGCATTGGGCGGAACCGGCGACCCTCGAAACGGGGGTGACGGTGGAGCCGCGCGTCCACATCCTCTCGCCCTTCGATCCGCTGGTGATCCAGCGCAGGCGGCTGGAGATGGTCTTCGGCCATGCGCACCGCTTCGAGGCCTATGTCCCGGCGGAGAAGCGGGTGCTCGGCTACTTCGCGCTGCCGGTGCTGGTCGGCGACGAGATCGTGGCCGCGCTCGACATCAAGACCGACCGCCAAGCCCGGAAGCTGCTGATCCGGAAATGGACCTGGATCGGGCGGCAGCGGGCCGGCCTGCAGGCCGCGATCGAGGCGGCGCTGGCGCCCTTCGAGACCTTCCAGCTCGCGCCCGCGGCGGAGTGACGGGATCGGGCCATCGGCGCATCCTGCGGCGAGTCAGAATAAGGACTATCCATGCTCCGCCGCAGCCTGCTGTCCCTGCCGCCCGCCCTCGCGCTCGCCGCCTCGGCGCGAGCCCAGCAGACCTATCCCAGCCGCCCGATCCGCGTGCTGATCGGCTTCGCGCCCGGCGGCTCGACCGACGTCACCGCGCGCATCATGTCGGGCAGGCTGCAGTCGCTGCTCGGCCAGTCGATCGTGATCGAGAACCGCCCCGGCGCCGGCGGCAACATCGCGACCGAGGCGGTGAGCCGCGCCGCGCCGGACGGCTACACCCTGCTGCTCGGCACGATCGGCGCGCTGGCCATCAATCCGACGCTCTATCGCGACCTGTCCTTCGATCCGCAGAGGGACCTGGCGCCCATCTCGCGCATCGGCACGGTGCTGAACGTGCTGGCGGTGCGGGTTGACCGCCCCTGGCGCAGCGTCGCCGAGCTGATCGCCGCCGCGAAGGCGCGCCCGGACACGCTGACCTGCGCCTCTTCCGGCGTCGGCGGCGCCGGGCATCTCGCCAACCAGCAGCTGAACATGCTGGCGGACATTCGCACCGTGCATGTGCCCTATCGCGGCGGCGGCGCGCTGCAGGCGGACCTCGTCTCGGGCAAGGTGGACTATGCCTTCACCACGGCGCTGAACGCCGTCCCGCACGCCGAGAACGGCAGGCTCCGGATCCTCGCCGTGCCGGACGCCCAGCGCAGCCGCCTGCTTCCGGAGGTGCCGACCATGGCCGAGAGCGGCCTGCCGGGCTTCGAGATGGTGGACTGGGTGGCGCTCATGGGCCCGCGCGGCCTGCCGGAGCCGATCGCCAAGGCGGTAGGCGACGCCATCCGCGCCACGCTGACCGATCCGGCCCTGGTGGCCCAGCTCGCGGAGCGGAAGGTCGAGGCGCAGCCGTCCACGCCCCAGGAGCTGGCGCGGTTCCTGCGGGACGAGACGGCGAAATGGGCGCCGATCGTGCACGCCTCCGGCGCCGTGCCGGACTGACGGGGCCTGATCCTGGGGGCGCGGGATTCAGACCTCCGGCGCCTCCGCTCATCCCGTCCGGCTCAGGGGGCGGGCGCCGGAACCGTGTCCCCCGCGCGCTGCGGCGGCAGCTTGATCGCCAGCGCGCGGAACCGCCCGGTGGTGGCGCGCGAGCCCGCATGCGCCACGCCGCGCGGAATGATGATCAGGTCGCCCGGCTTCACCTGCACCTGGCGGTCGCCGAGCCAGAAGGAGCCCTCGCCCTGCAGGATCAGCTGAATCTCATGCGCGTCCGCGTGGTAGTGCCGCATCACATTGCCGCTCTGCACGCCCACGGTCCCCTCCGGCGTCGCGGCCAGGGTGCGGCTGCGCAGGTCGGTGTTGGGGATGAGGTTGCCGATCTCCTCATCGGTCATGCTGAAGAGGTTGACGATCTGCGGCGTGAGCGGCGCCGGGCCGGACTGCGCATCGGCATGCGGGACCAGGCGGTCGGCGAAAAGGCCCGCGGCGAAGGCGGCCGCGAAGCCGGCCACGATGAGGGGCGAGCGCTTGTTGAAAGCCATGGGGGCGTTTCCTTGCGGGTTTGTTCCCGCCGCGGATCATTGGCTGCCTGCGCCCCGCATGCAATCAGGTCGTGCCCTCAGCCGGCGAAGCGCGCCTTCAGCCAGGCGCCCGCCGCCTCCGCCGCCCGGTCCGCGGCGCCGACGAAGCCCAGCGCCCGCGCGAAACCATGCACCGTGCCGGGAAAGGTCTGCAGCTCCAGGCTCACGCCCGCCCTGCGCAGCTTCTCCGCGAAGGCCAGGTTCTCCGAGGCCAGCACGTCCAGCTCCGCGACATGCATGAGCGCCGGCGGCAACGAGGAGAGCTCGCCGCGCATGGGCGAGGCGAAGGGCGACATGCGGGCCACCGCATCGGGGCAATAGGCGTCCCAATAAAAGCGCATCTTGGCAAGCGTCAGCCCATAGCCCTCGCCGAATTCGCGGTAGCTCGGCGTGTCGAGCACATGGTCGTAGACGCCGTAGTTCAGCAGCAGCCCCTTGAGCCCCACGGGCGAGGGCTGCTCGGCATTCAGCAGCGCCGCGGCGGCCGCGAGGTTCGCCCCCGCGCTGTCGCCGCCCAGGACGATGCGCGAAGGATCGAGCCCCAGCTCTGCGCCGCGCGTCGCGACATGGCGCAGCACCGCCGCGCATTCCTCCAGCGCCGTCGGGAACACCGCCTCCGGGCTCAGCGCATAATCCGGCCCGAGAACGGCGCAGCCGGCGGCCGCAGCATAGGCGCGCATCAGCTTGTCATGCGTGTCGACGCTGCCCCAGACCCAGCCGCCGCCATGGAAGTAGATCAGCACCGGCAGGTTCGGGTCGTCGGAGGGCCGGTGGAAGCGCAGCTGCATGCGTCGCCCCCGGATAGGCAGCAGCAGGTCGCGGCTCTCGGCCATGACCGCGCCGCCCTGGGCCTGGGGCAGCTGCGGCTCGTCGTTGAGGCGGCGCTGCTCGTCGAAGGGGGCACTGCGCGGCGGATTCGGGAAGACGGTCGGCGGGTTCCCCGCGCCGCGCGCCGCCACCATGGCGCTGAACGCCGCCATTTCCGGATCCATCCGCCGATCGGTCATCTCGTAGCCTCGCCTTGGTGAGCCGACAGGGCAGCGCGTCGCGGACCATGGCGCAAGATGCGCCCGCCTTCCGCGCGACCTGTTTCCGGGCGCTATAGTCCCTCCATGTCGCTGATTCTGACAGGCCGTCCGGGTTCCGGCTTCCGGGACACCGCGCTCTTCCGCCCGCGCTCCGTGCTGCTGCGCGCCGATCTGGCGCTGCCCGAGGCGCGCATCCTCGCCCGCAACCTGCTCGACGGCCGCTTCCACGGGAAGCTGATGGCCGAGGACATCGAGGGCTTCGAGGCGCCCGAGGATGTGCCCGACCTGGCTGTCCTTTGCGTCGCGCCCGACGCGCAGGCCCAGGCCTTTCACGACATCGCGACGATGGGCTGCCGCGCCGTCGTGGTGCCCACGGCGGCACCGGGCCTCGCCGCCATGGCGGCCGCCACCGGCGTGAGGGCGCTCGGCGAGCGCAGCTTCGGCCTGGCGCTGCCGGGCATGGGCCTCAACGCCACGCTGGCGCATCTGCATATCCCCAAGGGCCGGCTCGCGCTGATGGCGCAGTCCTCGGCCATCGCGCGCGCCGTGATCGACTGGGCCGCCGCGGAAGGGCTCGGCTTCAGCCACATCGTCGGCATCGGCTCCAACGAGGATCTGGGCTTCGCCCTTGGCCTCGACTGGCTGGCGCGCGACAGCGCCACCGCCTGCGTCCTGCTGGAGCTGCGCCGCATCAAGCAGCGCCGCCGCTTCGTCTCCGCGGCCCGCGCCACGGCCCGCACCCGCCCCGTGCTCGCGCTACGGCCCGGTGGCCGCTCCGACGATCCCTCCGGCATCGGCGACGCGGTGATGGATGCGGTGCTGCGCCGCGCCGGCATCCTGCGCGCCGCCGGCTTCGAGGACTGGCTCGCCGCCGCCGAGACCCTGGCGCGCACCAGGCCGCGCGCCGGCAACGGCCCGGGCGACCGCGTGGCGATCGTCGCCAACGGGCTCGGCATGGCGCGGCTGGCCGCAGACGCGGCGCTGGGGCAGGGGCTGCGCCTCTCCGAGCTGACCGAGGCCACGCAGGCGGCGCTGGTTCCCCTGCTGGAGGGCCGCGCGCCGCGCAATCCCCTCGCGCTCAACGCCGCCGCCGGAGCCGCGCTGGCCGAGGCCGCGAAGGTCCTGGCCGCCGCGCGCGAGGTGGATGTGGTGATGGCGCTGCACGCCCCCGAGCAGGAGGCGGTGCCGGCCCAGGCCTTCGGCGCCGCCGCGCGGGGCAACCGCGGCGCGCCGATCCTCCTCGGCTGGACCGGCGAGGCGAGCGCGCATGACGAGCGCGCGGCCCTCACCGAGGCCGGCCTGCCGGTCTTCGCCACCCCCGAGGCCGTTGCCCGGGGCGCCGCCCACCTGGCCGCCGAGCGCCGCAACCGCGCCACCGCCGCCGAGCTCCCCGCCTCCGACGTGCTCACCTTCCAGCCCGACCGCGCCGCGGTGCGCGCCCGCTTCGCCGCCGCCCGGGCCGAGGGCCGCCTGCGCCTGCTGGAGGACGAGGCGCTGTCCGTCCTCGCCGCCTATGGGCTGGAGAGCCTGCCCGTCTTCCTCGCGCACACCCCAGCCCGCGCGGCGGGCGCCGCGGTCGGGATGGGCTTTCCCGTCGTTCTCAAGGCCCGCGCGCTGCTGCGCCACAAGAGCGAGGCCGGCGGCGTGGTGCTCAACCTGCGCGACGGCGCTTCCGTCACCGCGGCGGCGGCAGCGATGGCGGAGGAAGTCCCCCGCCGCGCGCCTGGCACGGTGCTCCAGGGCTTCCTCGTCCAGCGCCAGGCGCCGCGCGGCATGATGGAGCTGCGGCTGCGCATGGGCGACGACGCCATGTTCGGCCCCTGGATCGGCTTCGGCCAGGGCGGCACCGCCGCGGACCTCGCCCAGGACGAGGCCTTCGACCTGCCCCCGCTCAACCTGCCCCTCGCGCATGGCCTGATCGCCCGCACCCGCCTCTCCCGCCTCCTTCCCGGCTTCCGCGACCGCCCGCCGGTGAACGAGCCGGCCATCGCCGATGCCCTGGTGCGCGTGAGCCAGCTCCTCGTCGACTTCCCGGAGATCGCGACCCTTTTCGTGAACCCGCTCTTCGCCGATGCGCGCGGCGTGCTGGCCGCCGACGCCGCGCTCACGCTCCGGCCGGAGGGCGAGGCCGTGCTGCTCGCCATACCGCCCTATCCCGCCGAGCTCGCCGCGAGCTTCACGGCCGAGGACGGCCGGACCTACGAGGTCCGCCCCATCCGTCCCGAGGATGCCGCCGCCCAGGGCGAGCACTTCCGGAGCCTGCCGCCGGAGGATGTCCGCTTCCGCTTCTTTTCCACGATGCGCGAGCTGCCGCCGGCCATGCTCGCCCGCCTCACGCAGATCGACTACGATCGCGAGATGGCCTTCGTCGCCGCGCGGGACGGACACATCCTCGGCACCGCGCGCATCATCCGGGAGGGCGCCGGCGGCGGCGCCGAATTCGCGGTGGTGGTCAGCCCCTCGGCCAAGGGGACCGGCCTCGCGAGCCATCTGATGGAGCGCGCCATCGCCTGGGCGCGGGGCGAGGGGCTCACCGAGCTGGTGGGGCACATCCTCGCGGACAACAGGCCGATGCTGGCCTTCGCCGAGGGCCTGGGCTTCACGCTGAGCCGGAGCCTCGAGGACACGGAGATCATGGAGGCGCGGCTGGAACTCGCCGGGCCGCGCCGCGTTTCGGCCCCCGGGTAGCCCTAACCCCGCCATGGACCGCGCGTTTTCTCCCATAGGCGGCACCGGACAGCGCCGCCCGGGAGGTTATCATGTCCAAGACCAAGCTCCTGGCCTGCCTGGCCCTGCTGGCGCTTTCGACCCTGCCGGGCTGCGTGGCCTATCCCGCCTACGGGCCCGGCTATTACGGCCCGCCGCGTTACCACGGCGGCGGTTACTACCATCGCCCTTATTACCGCGGCGGCTGGGGCTACTACCGCTGACGGCGACGCGAAGCTGACGCGATGGACCTGACGCGGGGGCCTTGCCTCCCATGCCCGAGCATGGTCAGCCTGGAGGCATGCCGAACGATCCGTGGAAGGGGCCCGGAAGGCCCGTCCTGTCCGACCCCATCGCGCGCGCCTTCCCCGCGCGGCCGCTGCGCGTCAGGGCGCCCATCGCGGCCTGGCGCGCCTGGCTCTTCGGAATCCTGGGCTTTCTCCTCTTCGCCGTCGGCATGGCGGTCGTCTCGATGGAGGTCGTGCCGGTCCTGGCCACCGACTATCGGATCCGCGACACGGCCGTCGCCCTGCCCAAGACGCGCGTCGAGAGCGGCCGATGCCAGGTCCGCTTCTTCCTGCTGAACGATTGCGAGGCGACCCTGGTCATCCCGCAGGATCGCGGCCCCGCGCTCCGGCGCGAGGTGGGCTACGTCTTCTTCGAGCCCAGCTCCGGCAACCGGCAGGTCATGCCCATGGGCGATCCGGCGCGGCCCGAGCTCACCACCACCGACCTCGGCCTGGAGCGCTTCGTCAACCGCGCCGTCACCTACGGCGTGCTGATGGCGCTGATGCTGGCCCTCTGCCTGGGCGCGCTCTTCGTTCCGGCTGCCGTCGCGCGGCAGAAGCGCCTGGCGGCGGCCATGTCGGGGCATGTGCTGAACCCGGTGCCGGCGCGGCTCGTCCGCGCACAGCAGGTCTGGAACGTGACCTCGATCGACGACGGCCAGGCCGGCGCCTGGAACCTGGGCAACAAGGGCGAGCCCTTCGTCGTGGACCCCCGGGGCGGCATCGTCCTGGCGGTGACAGGATCGGCCGGCGGCCCGCCCTTTCCGCTGGACGAGAAGCTGACCTGGCTGGACCTGACGGAGGAGGAGAGGGCGGCCATATGGGCGGCGCGGGCGGAGATCCAGCGGGCAGGGCGGTGAAGGGGTTTCGTGCCCTCAGGCCCCCACCAGCGACCGCAAGTCCTCGGACGGTAGGTTATGACTCTTCAGGACCGGAAGAAGGCCAGAAGGTCCGGATTGATCACGTCCGGATGGGTCGTGCACAGGCCGTGCGGCAGGCCGGCATAGGTCTTCAGCGTGCCGTGCTTCAGCAGCTTGACCGAGAGCGGCGCCGAATCCGCATAGGGTACGATCTGGTCATCGTCGCCATGCATGACCAGCACCGGTACTTCGATCTTCTTCAGGTCCTCCGTGAAGTCGGTCTCGGAAAAGGCCTTGATGCAGTCGTAATGGGCCTTGGCGCCGCCCATCATGCCCTGGCGCCACCAATTGGCGATCACGCCCTCGGATGCCGTCGCGCCGGGGCGGTTGTAGCCATAGAAGGGCCCCGCCGGCACGTCGCGGAAGAACTGGGCCCGATTGGCCAGGAAGGCGGCGCGGAAGCCGTCGAACACCTCGATCGGCAGGCCGCCGGGATTCGTCTCGCTCTTCACCATGATCGGCGGCACCGCGCCGATCAGCACGGCCTTGGCCACCCGGCCGCCGCCATGCCGCGCGACATAGCGCGCGACCTCGCCGCCGCCAGTCGAATGGCCGACATGGATGGCGTTCCTCAGATCGAGGTGCTTCGCCAGCGCGGCGACATCGGCCGCATAGGTGTCCATCTCGTTGCCGCTCTCCGTCTGGCTGGAGCGGCCGTGCCCGCGGCGGTCATGCGCGATGACGCGATAATCCTTCGAGAGGAAGAACATCATCTGCGCGTCCCAGTCGTCCGCGCTGAGTGGCCAGCCGTGATGGAAGACGACCGGCTGCGCGTCCCTGGGGCCCCAATCCTTGTACCAGATCTGCGTGCCGTCGGTGACGGTGATGGTTCCGCTGCTCATGTCTTCTCCTCTTGTCCTGGTGGCGTGAGGCGGTCACGCAAGCGCGGCCGGCTACGATGAGCGGCCGGCGGTCGCGACTGTGCATGATTCATTGGCGGTCTTTAAAGGCCGCGATGGTTGGAATCCGATCGCGCGCGGATCACGCCGCAAGTGCGCGGCGCAGCCGCTACGCCCAGAGCCGCTCCCGCTGCATGTTCGTGTAGAGGTCTGCCACGAACTCGCCATAGCCGTTGAACAGCTGCGTCGGCACGCGCTCGCCCGTGCCCAGCACGCGTTCCGTCGCCTGGCTCCAGCGCGGATGCGCCACCTGCGGGTTCACATTCGCCCAGAAGCCGTATTCGGAGGGCTGGATGGTGTTCCAGTAGGTCGCCGGCTGGCGGTCGGTGAAGGTGATCCGCACGATCGACTTGCCGGACTTGAATCCGTATTTCCACGGGAAGAGCACGCGGATCGGTGCGCCGTTCGAGCCCTGCAGCGGCTTGCCGTAATTGCCCACGGCCAGGAAGGACATGTCGTTCATCGCCTCGGCGACGGTGCAGCCCTCGGTGTGCGGCCAGGGGTACCAGGTCTGGCGCAGGCCGGGCATCACGGAGGGGATCGCCGCGGTCTGGAAGGCGATGAAGCGCGCGCTCGAGGCCGGCTCCACCAGCTTCACCAGCTCGGCGAGCGGGAAGCCCGTCCAGGGCACGACCATGGACCACCCCTCGACGCAGCGCAGCCGGAGCACGCGCTCCTCCAGGGGCATCAGCCCGATCAGCTCGTCGATGGCGAATTCGCGCGGCTTGCCCACCATGCCCTCGACCTTGATGGTCCAGGGACGCAGCGGCATGCGGGCCGCGTCGCGCGCGATGCCCTTGCTCGAGCCGAACTCGTAGAAGTTGTTGTAGGTCGTGGCCTCGCGCTCGGACGTGATGTCGCGGCCGGCGACGTAGCGCGGATTGCGCTGGGCCGCGGGCAGCGGCGGCGAGGCGGTGGCGCTTTGCGCGAGGGCCCCAGGCGCGAAGGCTACCGAAGGCAGCAACGCGGCGCCCGCGCCGACCAGCGCGCGCCGGTTCAGCACCAGCGCCTCCGGCGTCACCTGGCTTTCGGGGATTTCAAAGCCGCGGCGGCTGCGGATGAGCATCGGGTTTCTCCGGGTCGGGAGGCACCCGGACCGGGACGTCCGGTCGCGGAACCTCACCTGAGGCGATCGAAGTCCAGTTCGTCAAGGCGACCGTGGAGGTAACGGCCCAGTCCGGCGCCAGCACGTCGAGCCCGTCGGCCCGGAGCATCCGGTCGCGCCCGTCCTGCATGCCGGCGCGGGCCAACTCGGCCGTCGCGGCGTCGCGCAGCACGTAGAGCACGCCGGGCTCGTGGTCGCCCCGGGCGAGGCGGCCGGCGATCTCGGCGCGCAGCCGCTCGATGGCGCCGGCATCGGCGCGGGCAAGGTAGATGGCATCCGTCGCCATGCCGTGACGCGCGGCGAAGACGGCGACCTCCTCCCAGCCGCGCCCCTGGTTGCCGGCCGGCACGAGCCGGATAGCGCGGTAGCGTTGCGCCGCCTCGCCCCAGAAGGGATCGGCGAGGCGCAGCGGCAGCTGGTCGGCCGTGGGCGGGAAGTAGTGGGCGACGCGGGCATAGCCCGGCCGGAGGTCGACCGCCTGGACCAGCAGCAGCGCCAGCAGCGCCAGTCCGCCCCAGCGGGGCCCGGCGACGCGCAGCAGCCCGGCCATCCCGGCGAGGATCAGCGCATAGGCCAGCGGCCAGAAATAGCGCTCCGAGCAGCGCAGCATGCCGAGCAGCGTGACCAGCCGCTCGGGCAGGGGAAGGGTCGCGACCGTCGTGCCGCCGATGGTCACGTGGTGGCTGACGGCGAAGAGCAGCATCGCGGCCAGGACGACCATCAGCGGGACGAGCCGCCGCCTGGGGGGCACGAAGAGCAGGAACGGGAGCAGCAGCAGCGCCCCGAGGCCGAGATAGGAGCTGCCGGATTCCGGATGCTCGGGGTCGGGCAGGTCGGGCAGGAGGCTGCCCCAGAAGGCCGGGTCGAAGGGCGCCAGCAGATCGAGCTGCATGGTGCCGTATTGCGCGTTGCCGTGGCCCGCGCCGAGCACGAAGAAGCCGGCGGCCCAGAGCCCCGCCAGCCCCGCGGCCGGGACGAACACGGCCTCGGCGACGTGCCGCCGCGACCACCAGTCGGCGGCCCAGAGCGCCAGCACCATCGGCAGGATGTAGGAGTGGATCAGCGAGGCCGCGAGCACCAGCGCGGCCCAGGCCAACCAGCGGAGCCGCCCGGCCGGGCTCAGCGCGAGCAGCAGCCCCCAGAGCACCAGCCATTGCGCGGAAAGCGCGAAATGCCCGCCCATCCGGTTCAGCAGCATGGGCTGGAGCACGAAGAGCATCGCGCCGGCGAGGCGGGCGAGGGGGTCCTGCGTGACACGCCCGATCAGCAGCCAGGCCAGCATGCCCTGCAGCGCGCCGCAGGCCACGATCCACATCCCCCAATACTGGTCCACCTCGACCACGCTGCGCAGCGCCTTGAAGGCAAAGGCGAGAAGCGGGATGGAATCGGCATAGAAGATGGAGGACGAGATCTCCATCCCGAACAGCGGATTGAGCCCCGGCGGCAGGCTCCAGGGCGCCAGGCGGAAATAGGTCCAGCCGAGCCAGTACTGCACCGGGTCCGGCCCGACCTGGCCGGACAGCATCCAGCCCGTGTGGGACGGGGGCACGATCTGCACGCCGAAGACGACAAGGATGACGGCTCCGCCCAGCAGCGCCGCGAGGGCGGCGCCGGAGAATGATGACGAGAAGGGCGGCAGGCGCATGCGAGGCCTCCATGGAGCCAGCATGCAACGGGCAAAAGGTGGCCGAGTTGCGGCCGTGCCGCACTGCAGCATGGGCAACCCCTTCGCCGCCGGGATGTTTCTCCGGCAAGCCCGGGCGACAGAAGGCCCGGATCCCTGGCGAAGGAAACACCCGCATGACCCGATATGCCGCAACCCGCCTGACGCTCCTCGGCGCGAGCCTCGGCGCCGCTCTCCTGCTTGCGCCCGGCGCCGGGCAGGCTCAGGCTCCAGGCGCCCAGCCCGGTTCCCCCGGCAGCGCCACGACCGGGCCCACCGTGCCCGCGCCCTCCATGCCCGGTGCGGCCTCGACCGATCCGGGCGGGCGCTCGGCCACCGGCTTCTCCACGCCGAACGTCGCGCCGCCGAGTGCCGGTCCGGGATCGCGGGGCCCGACCGGCCCCGGCGCCGGCACGCCGGGCGCGCCGGGATCGGCAGGCACGGGGACTCTGGGCTCGCCCGGATCGTCGCCGGGCGGTGCCGCAGGCTCCGCGCGAGGTGGGGCTTCAGGCAGCGCGGGCGGCTCGGCCGGTGGCGGGGCCAGCGGCGGGACGGGCGGTTCGTCCTCCGGCACCGGTGGCGGCTCGGGCGGCGGCTCGGGCGGAGGGTCTGGCGGCGGCTCGGGTGGCTAGGACCGGGGCCGTGCGGCGGCTCGTCCCGCTGGCGGGAATGGCCGTCGCCGCCGTGATGCTGACCGCGCCGTTGGCGGCCCTGAGCCAGGGGGGAGCCATGCCTTCCTCCGACCCGCCGGCCGCCTCGACGGGCGGGACGAGTCCGGCCTTACCGCCGATGCCCCGGTCCGCGGGCGAGCCGGCGCCGGATCCCACGGGCGCGCCGACCGGCACCGGCGCGACCCGCCCGGGCCTGGTACCGGGAACGCCAGCGGAATCGCCGGCGCCCACGCCCTCCCTCAATCCACTGGCGCCGGTCGAGGCCCCGGCCCCGCGGACCGGCGCCACGACTATCCGCTAAGCCGGGATCCTTTCCGGCGCCTGCCGCATCGCGGCCCTCCGCGCCAAGCTTCGCGCGGAGGGCCGCGATGCATCTGCTGATGTTGCCGATCCTGTTCGCCTCGGCTCCGGCTTGGGCGCAGACGACGGGCCTTTGCCCGGCCACTCCGGACCGCGCTGACCGGCTGGAATGCCTCGGCCGACCTGCGGATCGCCCGCTGGCGCCCCAACCCCCGGCCGCCGCGGCGCGCGACTGCACGCCGGCCGCGCCCTGCACGGATTCGCGCGGCGCCTACTACACCATGCGCAGCGGCGGGAAGCGGTATGTCAGCCGGCGCTGAGCCGGCCCGGGTTGCGCGGCTCCGCCCGGGCGGAACTTGGCGCTGCGAATGAGCGGGCGAGCCGCTGGACGCCGGCCGTGAGCGGTGCCGCGCTCCGACCTGGCAGGGCCGTGCGTCGTCGGCAGCTCGGTTGCAACCGGGCCGGGCCTTCCCAACTTCTGGCCTCAAGGAGACCCGACGCATGACCGTCTCGCCTCTTCCGCGCCGATCGCTGCTCGCCGCTGGCTCCGCGCTCGCCCTTGCCGGGGGCGCCCAGGCGCAATCGGCCCAGACCCTGCTCAACGTCAGCTACGACCCCACCCGCGAGCTCTACCGCGAGTTCAGCGCCGCTTTCGCGGCCCACTGGGCCGCGCAGGGCCATCCCCGGCCCCGGATCAACACCTCGCATGGCGGCTCGGGCCGGCAGGCGCGCAGCGTGATCGACGGGCTGCAGGCGGACGTCGTGACCCTGGCGCTGGCCTACGACATCGACGAGATCGCCGCGCGCGGGTTCCTCGCGCGCGAATGGCAGAAGCGCCTGCCGCACAACTCGGCGCCCTACACCAGCACCATCGTCTTCCTGGTGCGGCGCGGCAATCCGAAGGGGCTGCGCGACTGGGGCGATCTCGTGAGGCCCGGCGTCTCGATCATCACGCCCAACCCCAAGACCTCGGGCGGCGCGCGCTGGAACTACCTGGCCTTCTGGGCCTGGGCGCTCCGACAGCCCGGCGGCAGCGCGGCGACGGCCGAGCAGGCGACGGGGCAGCTCTTCCGCCAGGTGCCGGTGCTCGACACCGGCGCGCGCGGCTCCACCACCACCTTCGTGCAGCGCGCCCAGGGCGACGTGCTGCTCGCCTGGGAGAACGAGGCCCATCTGGCCCTGAAGGAATTCCCCGATGCGGGGCTGGAGATCGTCTATCCGCCCTTCTCCATCCTAGCCGAGCCGCCGGTGGCGGTGGTGGACCGCAACGTCGACCGTCGCGGCACCCGCGCCATGGCTGAGGCCTTCCTCAACCACCTCTACGGCGAGGAGGGCCAGCGCATCGCCGCGAAGAACTTCTACCGCCCGCGCGAGGCCTCCGTCCTGGCCGCCCATGCCTCGGTCTTCCCGGGCATCGAGCTCGTGACCATCGACGGCGCCTTCAACGGCTGGGCAGAGGCGCAGCGCCTCCATTTCAACGATGGCGGCGTCTTCGACCGCATCTACCGGCCCGGCCGCTGAGCGGGCGGCGATGAGCGCGGGCGCGTCCCTGACGCCCGGCGCGCCTTCGCTCGCCCTACGGCGACGGCGCCATGCCCTGCCGGGCCTCGGCGTCTCGCTGGGGCTGACACTGGCCTGGCTGGGGCTGATCGTGCTGATCCCGCTTGCGGCCCTGGCCATCAAGCCCTGGGAGCTCGGGCCGTCGGGGCTCCTGGAGGTGCTGTCGGAGCCGCGCGTGCTCGCCTCCCTCCGCCTCTCCTTCGGGGCCGCGCTGCTGGCCGCCCTGGTCAGCGTGCCGCTCGGCCTGCTGCTGGCCTGGACGGTGACGCGCTACCGCTTCCCCGGCCGGCGCCTGCTGGACGCGCTGGTCGACCTGCCCTTCGCCCTGCCGACCGCCGTCGCGGGCCTCGCGCTCACCGCGCTCTTCGCGCCCAATGGCTGGCTGGGCGCGCCGCTCGCGGCGGCATTCGGCTGGCAGGTGGCCTTCAAGCCGGCGGGCGTGGTGGTGGCGCTCGTTTTCGTGGCGCTGCCCTTCGTCGTCCGCAGCGTGGAGCCGGTGCTGCGCGACCTTCCGCTCGACGCGGAGGAGGCCGCCGCCACGCTCGGCGCCACGCGGCTGCAGACCATCCGGCGCGTCGTCCTTCCCGCGCTGCTGCCCGCGACGATCACCGGCTTCGGCCTGGGCTTCGCGCGCGCTGTCGGCGAGTACGGCAGCGTCATCTTCATCGCCGGCAACATGCCCATGGTGAGCGAGATCGCGCCGCTGCTGATCGTGGTGAAGCTGGAACAGTTCAACTATGCGGCGGCGGCCGGCATCGGGCTGGCCATGCTGCTGCTGTCCTTCGCGATCCTGCTGGCGCTCAACCTCTGGCAGCGCAGGCTGCGGCGGGGGCGGGCATGAGCGCCGCCGGCCCCGCCGCCGCCGATCCCGCCTGGCTGCGCTGGACGGCGGTGACGCTCGCTTTGCTCCTGGCGGTCGTCATCTTCCTGCTGCCGCTCGCCGCCGTCTTCACCGAGGCGCTGCGCCGCGGCTGGGAGCCCGCGCTGGCCGCCATCCAGGAGGAGGATGCGCGCGCGGCCGTGCGCCTGACTCTGCTGGTCGCGGCCATTTCCGTGCCGGTGAACGCCATGGGCGGCGTCGCGGCCGCCTGGGCGGTGACCAAGTTCGATTTCCCGGGCAGGCGCCTGCTGATCACCCTGATCGAGCTGCCCTTCTCGGTCTCGCCCGTCATCTCGGGCCTGGTCTACGTGCTGCTCTTCGGCGCGCAGGGCTACCTCGGCCCCTGGCTGCAGGAGCACGACATCGAGATCATCTTCGCCGTGCCCGGCCTGGTGCTCGCGACCGTCTTCGTCACCTTTCCCTTCGTCGCGCGCACGCTCATCCCGCTGATGCAGGAGCAGGGGCGCGACGAGGAGGAGGCCGCGGCCACGCTCGGGGCCGGGGGCTGGGACATCTTCCGCCGGGTGACGCTGCCGAACGTGAAATGGGCGCTGCTCAGCGGCGTGCTGCTCTGCAACGCCCGCGCCATGGGCGAGTTCGGTGCGGTCTCGGTCGTCTCCGGCCATATCCGCGGACAGACGAACACCATGCCGCTGCATGTCGAGATCCTCTACAACGAGTACATGTTCGTGGGCGCCTTCGCGGTCGCCTCGCTGCTGGCGCTGCTGGGCCTGCTCACCCTGCTCGCCAAGGCGCTGCTCGAGATCCTGGCAGGACGCCGGATGGGAGATGCCGCTTGACGGTCGATGTGGAGAACCTGGCCCGCCGCTTCGGCGGCACCGCCGCGCTGGACGGCGTGTCGCTGGCGCTGGAGCCGGGCGAGTTCGTCGCGCTGCTCGGACCGTCGGGCTCGGGGAAGACGACGCTGCTGCGCGTCCTGGCCGGCCTCGACTTTCCCGACGAGGGCCGGGTCCGCATCGCGGGGCGGGACATGGCCGGCGTGCCGGCCCGTGAGCGCGGGGTGGGCGTCGTCTTCCAGAATTATGCGCTCTTCCGCCACATGAGCGTGGCGGAGAACGTCGCCTTCGGCCTGCGCGTGCGGCCCCGGAACCGCCGGCCGCCCGAGGCCGAGATCCAGCGGCGCGTGCGCGAGCTGCTGGAGCTGGTGCAGATTCCCGAGCTCGCGGCGCGCTATCCGGACCAGGTCTCCGGAGGCCAGCGGCAGCGGGTGGCGCTGGCCCGCGCGCTCGCCATCGAGCCGCAGCTCCTGCTGCTGGACGAGCCCTTCGGCGCGCTCGACGCGCTGGTGCGCAAGGAGGTGCGCCGCTGGGTGCGCGGCCTGCACGACCGCCTGGGCCTCACCTCCATCCTCGTCACGCACGACCAGGAGGAGGCCATGGAGATGGCGGACCGCGTGGCCGTCATGGAAGCCGGGCGCATCGTGCAACTCGATACGCCCGACGCTCTCCTGCAGACGCCGGCGACGGCCTTCGTGGCGGGCTTCATGGGCGAGGCGACGCGGTTGCCGCTGTGCATCCGGGGCCGGGTCGCGCGCCTTTCGGAATTCGGGCTGGACGATGTCGAGCTCGACCTGCCGGATGGGGAAGCGGTGCTCTTCCTCCGCCCGCATGAGGTGCGGATCGAGCCCTCGGCGGCGGGCCGGGCGCTGGTCCGCTCCGTCCGGCCCGAGGGCACGGGCGGCACGCGAATCCTCGCGGACGTCGATGGCCATAGGATCGAGGGGATTTGCGCGGTCGCGCTCGCCCGTGGCGATGCGTGCCGCATCCGCGCCGTTTCCGGGACCTTCTTCCATGGCGACGGCACAAGCCGCCGCTGGTCGGCGGGGCCTGGAGCCCCGGCGCCGCTGGACAGCTCACGGACGCCGTCCGCCTCCCCGGCGGGATGACCTTCCGACCGCGCCGGCGCGTCATGGACCGGCGGAATCTGATTCAGCGCTTCCGCAGAAGGGCAGAACGGCGGCCTGTTTGGGGGGAATGAGCCCGGTGGGACTCGAACCCACGACCCCATGATTAAAAGTCACGTGCTCTACCGGCTGAGCTACGGGCTCACGGGAACTCCCGCGCGGCGCAGAAGCACCGCGCGGGGCCAGAGGTCAAGTGTCGGCGAGCACGCGCATGCTGACGATCTTGTCCGGCGTGCGGACCATGCCGCTGCTGCCGGCGCCGCGGGCGATCTTGTCCACGGCCTCCATGCCCTCCGTTACCTCGCCCCAGATGGTGTACTGGCCGTCGAGGCTCGAGGCCGGCGCGAACATGATGAAGAACTGGCTGTTCGCCGTGTTCGGGTCCTGCGTGCGTGCCATGCCGCAGGTGCCGCGCAGGAAGCGCGCCTTGCCCGGGGCGCTGAACTCGGCCTTCAGGTTCGGCAGGTCCGAGCCGCCGGTGCCGGTGCCGGTCGGGTCGCCGCCCTGGGCCATGAAGCCCTCGATCACGCGGTGGAAGGGCGTCCCGTCATAGAAGCCCTTGCGGGCCAGCTCCTTGATCCGCTCGACATGCAGCGGCGCGAGATCGGGGCGGAGCTTGATGGTGACGGTGGCGCCGTCCTTCAGCTCGAGGACGAGGATGTTCTCGCGGTCCGGAGCGCCCTGGGCTTCGGCTTCATTGGTCTCGGACATGGTCGCTCCTGCAGCAGCAATGGGGGGTGGTCGCGAAATCTTCGGCCGGCGCGTCCTGGGGAGCGCCGGCCATGGTTCGCGGGATCAATAGTTGGGAATGCCGCGGGCTCCAAGGCGGGCCCGCGGCCGGTCATCAGCTGTCCGCGAGCAGCCGCATGCGGATCAGGCGGTCCGGCGGGTTCGGCACCATCCCGCTGCCGCCCACGCCGCGCTTGATCTTGTCCACGGCCTCCATGCCGTCCGTCACCTGGCCCCAGATGGTGTACTGGCCATCGAGGCTCGTATTGGGCGCGAACATGATGAAGAACTGGCTGTTCGCGCTGTTCGGGTCCTGCGCGCGGGCCATGCCGCAGGTTCCGCGCAGGAAGCGCGCCCGACTCGGCGGGCTGAACTCGGCGCGGATATCCGCGAAGCCGCGGTCGCGGAAGCCGCCGGTGCCGGTGCCGGTCGGGTCGCCGCCCTGGGCCATGAAGCCCTCCATCACGCGGTGGAACGGCGTGCCGTCGTAGAGGCCGCGCTGGGTGAGCGTCTTGATGCGCTCCACATGCAGCGGCGCCAGGTCGGGGCGCAGGCGGATCGTGACGCGGGCATTGTCCTTCAGCGTCATGACGAGCGTGTTCTGCGGGTCGGGCGCGCCCTGGGCGCCGGCCCGGCCGAGTCCGGTGGCGGTGGCCCCGGCGATGAGAAAGGGCGTGGTCAGCAGGCGGCGGCGGTTCATGGTGATCCTCCGTGGAGTGACAGGGGCAGGCCTGGTGGCCCTATTCGGCGGCGGATTTCCGCGTCTTGGCCAGCGTCCGTTCGAGCGTGAGCGGGGGCACGAAGCTGGTGATGTCGCCGCCGAGCTGCGCGATCTCCTTCACAAAGCGCGAGGAGATGAAGTGGTTGCGTTCGCTGGCCATGAGGAAGACGGTCTCGACCTCCTGGTCGAGACGCGCGTTCATGCCGGCCATCTGGAACTCGTAGTCGAAGTCGGTGACGGCGCGCAGCCCGCGGAAGATCATCTGCGCGCCGACCTCGCGCGCGAAGCCGATCAGCAATCCGGTGAAGGGCCGCACCTCGATCGCGCAGCCCGTGCGGGCGGCGATCACGTCGGTCTCGGCGCGGACCAGCTCGGCGCGCTCCTCCAGCGGAAAGAGCGGGCCCTTGCCGATGTTCATCGCGACGCCGACGACCAGCCGGTCCACGAGCCGCGCCGCGCGGCCGATCACGTCGAGATGCCCATTCGTCACGGGATCGAAGGTGCCCGGGTAAAGGGCGATACGCTCAACCATCTTCTGGACCATCCTCCGGGCCTTCGACCGGGCCTTCGGATGGCCCTTCCTCGACATCTTCGACGACGGGGAAGCAGCTCATGACCCGCTCCGCCTCATCCATCCTCTGCAGCATGACGCCCTGCGAGGTACGCCCCGTCTGGCGCACCTGGTCCGCCTCGAAGCGGATCGCCTGGCCGCCATCCGTCATCAGCATGATGTGGTCGCCCGAGGTGACGGTGAAGGTGGCGACCACCTCCGTGCCCGTGCGCCGGCTCAGGGTGATGTTGCCGATGCCCTGGCCGCCGCGGCCGGAGACGCGGTACTCGTATGCGCTGGTGCGCTTGCCGAAGCCGCGGTCGGTGACGACGAGCAGGAACTGCTCCGCCGCCTCCAGCTCGGCGACGCGCTCGGGGCTGAGCGTGACATCCTCGACCAGAACCTCCTCCGTCTCCTCGGCGGCCGGCGCCTCGGCGACCTCCTCGCCGGCGGCGCGGCGCTTCTGGGCCGCGAGCTTCAGATAGGCCTGGCGCTCCTCGATGCGGGCCTCCACATGGCCCAGCACGGCGAGCGCGATGACCTTGTCGCCCGTCGCGAGCCTGATGCCGCGCACGCCGGTCGAATCGCGGCCGGCGAAGACGCGCAGCGTGTCGGCATCCGCCACGAAGCGGATCGCCCTCCCGCGGCGCGTGGCGAGCAGCACGTCGTCGCCCTCGCGGCAGGTGGCGACGCCGATCAGCGAATCGCCCTCGTCCAGCTTCATGGCGATGAGACCGGAGGAGCGCACGTTGCGGAAGTCGCTCAGCCGGTTGCGGCGGACATTGCCCTGGATCGTCGCAAAGACGAGGTGCAGATGCTCCCACAGGCTCTCATCCTGCGGCAGCGGCAGCACGGCCGTGACGGATTCGCCCTCGGCCAGCTGCAGCACCTGGCGCAGCGAGCGCCCCTTGCCACCGGTGCCGCCCTCGGGGAGCTGCCAGACCTTCTCGCGGAAGACGATGCCGCGGCTGGTGAAGAACAGCACCCATTGATGCGTGTGCCCCACGAAGCTGCGCACCACCACGTCGTCGGCGCGGGTCGAGGCCGCGCTCCGTCCACGGCCGCCGCGATGCTGCGCGCGGAAGACGTCCAGCGCGGTGCGCTTCACGTAGCCGTCGCGCGTGAGCGTCACGATCATCGAGGCCGGCGCGATCAGGCTCTCGTCGTCGATGTCGGCGGCATAGTCGGCGATGCGGGTGAGGCGAGGGGAGTGCAGCGTGGCGCGGACGGCCAGCAGCTCCTCGGTCATCACCTCCATGCGGCGCGGACGGCTGCCGAGGATCTCCAGCAGCTCGCTGATCTTGAGGCCGACCTCCTTGAGCTCGGCGTCGATCTTCTCGCGCTCGAGGCCCGTGAGCCGCTGCAGCCGCAGCTCCAGGATGCCGCGCGCCTGCGCCTCGGTGAAGCGCATCGTGCCCTCGGCCGAGAGCTCGTTGCCCTCGTCCTGCACGAGGGCCACCAGCGGCGCCACGTCCACGGCCGGCCAGTCGCGCGCCATCAGCGCCACGCGGGCGGCGGCGGCGTCGGGGCTCGCGCGGATGAGGCGGATGACCTCGTCGATATTGGCCACCGCGATGGCCAGGCCGATCAGGTTGTGCGCCCGCTCGCGTGCCTTGGCGAGGCGATGGCGCGAGCGCCGCAGGATCACCTCCTCGCGGAAGGCGATGAAGGCGAGCAGCGCGTCGCGCAGGCCCATCTGCTGCGGGCGGCCGCCGTTCAGGGCCAGGAAGTTCACGGGGAAGCTGATCTGCAGCGAGGTCATGCGATAGAGCTGGTTCAGCACCACCTCGGCCACCGCGTCGCGCTTCAGTTCCATCACGATGCGCAGGCCCGAGCGGTCGCTCTCGTCGCGCATGTCGCTGATGCCCTCGATCTGCTTCGAGCGCACGAGCTCCGCGATGCGCTCCATCAGCACCGACTTGTTCACCTGGTAGGGGATCTCGGAGACGATGATCGCCTCCCGGCCGCCTTTCATCTCCTCGATCTGGCAGTCGGCGCGCAGCGGGATGGAGCCGCGGCCCGTCTCGAAGGCGGAGCGGATGCCGGCGCGGCCGAGGATGATGCCGCCGGTCGGGAAATCCGGCCCGGGGATGATCTCCATCAGCTGCTCGAGCGTGGTGTCCGGCTCGGCCACCAGCTTGAGGGCGGCATCGATCACCTCGGTCGGGTTGTGCGGCGGGATATTGGTCGCCATGCCGACGGCGATGCCGCCGGCGCCGTTCACCAGCAGGTTGGGGAAGGCGGCGGGCAGAACCCGCGGCTCGTTGGCGCTCTCGTCGTAGTTGGGCGAGAAGTCGACCGTGTCCTCGTCGATGCCTTCCAGCAGGGCCGCGGCGGATTTCGCCAGGCGGACCTCGGTGTAGCGCATGGCCGCCGGCGGATCGCCGTCCATGGAGCCGAAATTGCCCTGCCCGTCGACCAGGGGCACGCGCATGGAGAAGCCCTGCGCCATGCGGACCATGGCGTCATAGATCGCGCTGTCGCCATGCGGGTGATACTTGCCCATCACGTCGCCGACGACGCGGGCCGACTTGCGATGCGGCTTGTCCGAAGTGTAGCCGGCCTCGTGCATGGCAAAGAGGATGCGCCGGTGCACGGGCTTGAGGCCGTCACGCACGTCGGGCAGGGCGCGGCTGACGATGACGGACATTGCGTAGTCGAGGTAGGAGCGGCGCATCTCCTCCTCGAGCCCGACGGGCGCGACATCCTGTGGTTTCGTGTCGTCTTCGGCCAAGGGTGGGTCCTAGAAGTTGAAGGCCAGGGGCGCTGCCCCTGGACCCCGGCAGGAAACTCGTTTCCTGCACCTTCATCAGTGAGAGGGTCCAGGGCCAAAAGCCCCGGTGGGGGAGTTTGGGGGGCAACGCCCCCTCAGGATTCAGAACGGAATATCGTCGTCCATATCCGCTTTCTTCCCGGAATCCCATCCGCCCGACTTCGGCGCCCCGCCGCGGGCCGGCGCGGAACTGCGCTCGCCATAGCCGCCGCTGCGGCTTGCCCCGCCGCCGCCGTATTCACGCTCCTCGCCCGAATCGCCGCCGCCGGAGGCCCGGCCGCCGATCAGGGCGAGCTCGCCGCGGAACTGCCGCAGCACGATCTCGGTGGTGTACTTGTCCGCGCCGGACTGGTCCTGCCACTTCCGGGTCTCGAGCTGGCCTTCGATGTAGACCTCGCTGCCCTTCTTCAGGTAGCGCTCGGCGATCTCGCCCAGCTTCTCGTTGAAGATGGCGACCGAGTGCCACTCGGTGCGCTCCTGCTGGTTGCCCTCGCGGTCCTTGAAGCGCTCGCTCGTCGCCAGGCGCAGGTTTACGACCTTCCCGCCATTCTGGAAGTTCCGCACCTCCGGGTCCTTGCCGAGGCGCCCCAGGATGATCACCTTGTTCACTCCGGCCATCGGCCGCGCCTCCTTCAAATCGGCCGCGGAACCTACCTTTTCCGCGGCATTCCGGCCAGCCCTGGAAAAACCCCGGGCAATGGCCGATTTCGTGCTTTGCGTCGCGGCATATATGGTGCATGCAGCGTGAACACAATGTGAACACTTGCATGTGGAGTCCGATATAAATGCCGCGCGATGCTGCCGACCCTGTCGCCAAGGGCGAGCTGATCCGGATTCGGGGCGCGCGCCAGCACAACCTGAAGTCGCTCGACCTGGACCTGCCGCGCGGGAAGCTGGTGGTGCTGACGGGCCTCTCTGGCTCGGGAAAATCCTCACTGGCCTTCGACACCATCTATGCCGAGGGCCAGCGCCGCTACGTCGAGAGCCTGAGCGCCTATGCGCGGCAGTTCCTCCAGCTCATGCAGAAGCCGGACGTAGACAGCATCGAGGGCCTCTCCCCGGCCATCTCGATCGAGCAGAAGACCACCTCGCACAACCCACGCTCGACGGTCGGCACCGTCACCGAGATTCACGACTACATGCGCCTGCTTTGGGCGCGGGTGGGCGTGCCCTATTCGCCGGCGACCGGCCTGCCCATCGAGGCGCAGACGGTCAGCCAGATGGTCGATCGCGTGATGGACATGCCCGAGGGCACGCGGCTGCTCATCCTGGCGCCCGTCATCCGCGGCAAGAAGGGCGAGTACCGCAAGGAGCTGGCCGAGTTCCAGCGCCGCGGTTTCGAGCGCGTGAAGATCAACGGCACGCTGATGCAGATCGGCGACGCGCCCAAGCTCGACAAGAAGCTGAAGCACGACATCGAGGTCGTGGTGGACCGCGTCGTGGTGCGCGAGGGGCTGGCGCAGCGGCTGGCGGACAGCTTCGAGACCGCGCTCGCTCTGGCCGACGGCATCGCCTATGCCGAGAACGCCGATGGCGGCGAGCGCACGGTGTTCTCGCAGAAATTCGCCTGCCCGGTCTCCGGCTTCTCCATCGAGGAGATCGAGCCGCGGCTGTTTTCCTTCAACTCGCCCCAGGGCGCCTGCCCGACCTGCGACGGGCTCGGCACGGAGAGCTTCTTCGATCCGGCGCTGGTCGTCCCCAATCCGTCGCTGAACCTCAAGGAAGGTACCATCGCCCCCTGGGCCGGCAATGCCAGCACCCCTTATTTCGACCAGACGCTGGCTTCGCTCGCCCTGCATCTGAGGATCGATCTCAAGGCCCCCTGGGAGGCGCTTCCCGAGGAGGCCCGGAACGCCATCCTCTTCGGCACCGGCAAGGAGCCGGTGACGCTGAGGTACAAGGACGGCCTGCGCGCCTATGAGGTCCAGAAGCCCTTCGAGGGCGTGATCTCCAACCTCGAGCGCCGCTTCCGCGAGAGCGACAATCCCTGGGTCCGCGAGGACATGGCGCGCTACCGCGCCGACAAACCCTGCCATGTCTGCGAGGGCCATCGCCTCAAGCCGCAGTCGCTCGCCGTGAAGATCGCGGGCCGGCATATCGGCGAGGCCTCGGCGCTCTCCATCCGCCGCGCGCGCGAATGGTTCGGCTCCGTCATGCCGACGCTCACGCCGCAGCGGCAGGAGATCGCGCGGCGCATCCTGCGCGAAATCGAGGAGCGGCTACAGTTCCTGGTGGATGTGGGGCTCGACTACCTCTCGCTCGCGCGCTCCTCCGCGACGCTCTCGGGCGGCGAGAGCCAGCGCATCCGCCTCGCTTCGCAGATCGGCAGCGGCCTCACCGGCGTGCTCTATGTGCTGGACGAGCCCTCCATCGGCCTGCACCAGCGCGACAACGAGCGGCTGCTGGGCACGCTGCGGCGCCTGCGCGACCTCGGCAATTCGGTGATCGTCGTCGAGCATGACGAGGATGCGATCCGCACGGCCGACTGGCTCGTGGATATCGGTCCCGGCGCGGGCAAGGCGGGCGGGACGGTCGTGTCGCAGGGCACCCCCGACGAGGTCGCGGCCGATCCGGACAGCCTGACCGGCGCCTATCTGTCGGGCCGGCGCGAGATCCCGATGCCGGAGGCGCGCCGAACCTTCGACAGGAAGCGCATGCTCCGCGTCGTCGGCGCGACGGGAAACAACCTCAAGGACGTCACGGCGGAATTCCCGCTGGGCACCTTCACGGCCGTGGCCGGCGTCTCGGGCGGCGGCAAGTCGACGCTGGTCATCGAGACCCTGTTCAACGGGCTCAGCCGCAAGCTGATGGGCGCCTCCGTCGTGCCCGCGCCGCACCAGCGCATCGAGGGGCTGGAGCTGATCGACAAGGTCATCGACATCGACCAGTCGCCCATCGGCCGCACGCCGCGCTCCAATCCGGCGACCTATACGGGCCTCTTCGCGCCCATCCGCGACTGGTTCTCCGAACTGCCGGAGAGCCGTTCGCGCGGCTACAAGCCGGGCCGCTTCAGCTTCAACGTGAAGGGCGGCCGCTGCGAGGCTTGCCAGGGCGACGGCCTCATCAAGATCGAGATGCACTTCCTGCCGGATGTCTACGTCACCTGCGACACCTGCAAGGGCAAGCGCTACAACCGCGAGACCCTGGAGGTGAAGTTCCGCGGCAAGTCCATCGCGGACGTGCTCGACATGACGGTGACGGAGGGGCGCGAGTTCTTCTCCGCGGTGCCGACCATCCACGAGAAGCTGCGCATGCTGGAGGAGGTGGGCCTGGGCTACATCCATCTCGGCCAGCAGGCGACGACGCTCTCGGGCGGCGAGGCGCAGCGCATCAAGCTGGCCAAGGAGCTTTCGCGCCGCGCCACCGGCCGCACGCTCTACATCCTCGACGAACCCACCACCGGCCTGCATTTCGAGGATGTCCGGAAGCTGCTGGAGGTGCTTCACCAGTTGGTGAGCACGGGCAACACCGTGCTGGTGATCGAGCACAATCTGGAGGTCATCAAGACGGCCGACTGGGTGCTGGACCTGGGGCCCGAGGGCGGCGAGGGCGGCGGCGTCATCGTGGCCAGCGGCACGCCGGAGGAGATCGTGGAGATCCCGGCGAGCCACACCGGCCGCTTTCTCAAGCCCATCCTGGCGCGGCATACGAAGGTGACGGCGAAGAAGGCGAAGAAGAAGTAGCCGCGACCGTCGCCGCAGCGGGCCGGCGCGGCCAGGAACTCGCCCCGGTCCAGCGGCAGCGACAGCGTGAAGCGGCTGCCGCGTCCCCTGGGCCGTCCTCCGGATCAGGCGGCCCCCCCAGCCACCGGACTGGCGCGTTCCCGTCCAGCTCAGCCCGAGGCTGACGCAGACCGGCGCATTGGCCAGGTCGCAGCTGGAACAAACCTTGGCTTCGGATGAGGCCTGGGCATGCCTCTGGATGATCGGACGGGGGTTCGGCCATCGCGGCGCCCGGCCGGCCGCGCGTCAGCCCTCCCGGCGCCAGAGCGGGCCGCGCCAGTGCCAGGCGATCAGCGCCGTCGCGGCAAGTCCGAAGGCCGCGTAGATCGTCGCGGTCGAGGCGAAGCCGATCCGCGCCACGCCGAAGCCCGCCCCCAGCAGCCCCAGCGGCAGCCCGTAGATGGAGAGCATCCGCAGCCCCATCACCCGTCCGCGGAAGGCCGCCTCGGTCGAGCGGAGCAGCAGCACCGACATCGGGATCATGCAGAAGCTCTGCACGAAGCCGGCGAGGAACAGCATGGCCATCCCCGCCCCGGCCGTGCCGATCTGCGCGAAGACCAGCAGGAGCGCGAACCACAGCCCGGCCGCTGCCAGCATGACCTGCGCCGGCCGCTCGCCCACGCCGCGCAGGCTGACGATCATCGAGCCCGCCAGCGCCCCGCCCGCGAAGGAGGCGACGAGCAGGCCGAGGCCCGTCCGGTCCATGCCGTAGACCTCGCGCGCCACGTGCGGCAGCAGCCCGCCGGAGAGCGGATAGGCCGCGAAATTCGCGAGCCATGCCATCCACAGCGCCGCCATCAGCACCGGCGAGCCCCGCGTGTGCGCCACGCCCTCGGCGAGCTCCCGCCAGACCGAGAGGACCGTGGCCGGCCCGGCCTTGGGCCCGGCGCGCGGCGGCTCGTGGACGGCCAGCGTCAGCAGCACGGCCGCCAGATAGAGTCCCACCACCACCCCATAGGCCGCCCCAATGCCGAGGGCCGCGACGAGCCCCGCCCCGGCCAGCGCCCCGACCACCCGGGCGCCGTCCATGCTGGCGCGGCTGACGCCCAGCGCGCCGGCGAGCATGTCGGCCGGCAGGATCGCGGCCACCAGCGTGTTGCGCACGCCGATGTCGGACGGCCGCACCAGCCCGAGCAGCGCGGCCGCGACCAGCACCGCCGCCGGGCTGAGATTCCCCGTCGCCGCGAGGGCCGCGACGCAGGCGGCGATGACCAGGTAGACCATCCGCATCGCGGCGAGCAGGTTCCGCTGCCCCACCCTGTCGCCGGCCACGCCCAGCAGCGGCGCCAGCAGCGTCCCGGTGAACTGCAGCGCGCCGAAGGCGGTCAGCCAGACCACCGATTCCGTGGTGACCAGCACATACCAGCCGAGGATGAGCGTCTCCATCTCGAAGCCCAGCGAGGTCGCGAGGTCGGCCGGCCACTGGAACCGGAAATTGCGCTGGGTGAAGGGCGAGCGGCGCGCAGGTCTTCGGTCTTCGGCGCCGGTCATGATCCGCCCGGATGGGCGCGGGCCGGATGGGGGCGAGCCTGGCGGCCGGGCATTTCGTTTCCTCTCCGCGGGCCTCGAAAGGGCGCCGTCGGCGCCGACTATGGCGGAGCGCGGGGAGCGGCGGGAGCCCCCGCCCGAGCGGGGCGGCCGCCCGCGCGTCATGCCTGGCGGCCCCGGGCCGCTGCGCGGCCGCAAAAACATTGACGCACCGGGAAGCTGCGCCGCAGCATCGCGGCACAGCTTGGCCGGAGGCACTTCATGCACCGTCGCAACTTGCTCAGGACCGGGCTCACGGCCGGCGCCGCCATCGCGGCACCCCGGCTCGCCGCCGCCCAGGGGGCGCCGGGCCGGCGGACCCTCCGCTTCGTGCCCCAGGCGGACCTGGCGCTGCTGGACCCGATCCACTCGGTGGCTTTCGTCACGCGCAACCACGCGATGATGGTCTTCGACACGCTCTACGGCTGGGATTCCGACCTGCGCGCGCGGCCGCAGATGGCCGAGGGCGACACCATCGAGAACGATGGGAAGACCTTCACCATCCGCCTGCGCGAGGGCCTGGTCTTCCACGACGGCGAGCCCGTCCGCGGGCGCGACTGCGTGGCCTCCATCCGTCGCTGGGCGACGCGGGACGCCTTCGGCCAGGCGCTCTGGGCCGTGACGGACGAGCTCTCCGCCCCTGACGACCGCAGCCTCCGCTTCCGCCTGAAGAAGCCCTTTCCGCTGCTGCCCGACGCGCTGGCCAAGGTCGGCACGCATCTCTGCGCCATCATGCCCGAGCGCCTGGCCGCGACGCCCTCCTCCCAGGCCGTGCCGGAGCTGATCGGCAGCGGCCCCTTCCGCTACGTCGCGGAGGAGCGGCTGGCCGGCTCGCGCAACGTCTATGCGAGGTTCGACC
Organism: Roseococcus sp. SYP-B2431; assembly: GCF_004336745.1. Classification (GTDB taxonomy): domain Bacteria; phylum Pseudomonadota; class Alphaproteobacteria; order Acetobacterales; family Acetobacteraceae; genus Roseococcus. The sequence goes on along the minus strand of NZ_SJXD01000026.1, from coordinate 6,094 downwards.
GCTACCGGCCGCGGCAGGAGCCAGCCTCCTACATGTCGGGCGGCAAGCAGGTGCATTTCGACCGCGTCGAGTGGATCACCATCCCCGACGGCGCCACGGCCAGCGCGGCGGTCCAGCGCGGCGAGGTGGACTGGTGGGAACTGCCGACCATCGACGTGATCCCGCAGCTGAAGCGCGCCCGCGGCGTGAAGGTCGAGATCCTCGACCCCAACGGCTCGATCGGCTTCTTACGGCCGAACGCCCTCCACCCGCCCTTCGACAATCCGGCCATCCGCCGCGTGCTGCTGCGCGCCACCAACCAGACCGACTTCATGCTCGCCGCCGCCAGCGAGGACCGCACCTTCTGGCGTGTGCCCTACGGCTTCTTCGCGCCGCCCAGCGTGATGGCGAGCGACGAGGGCATGGAGATCCTGCGCAACCCCATCAGCGCCGACGCCGCGAAGCGCGAGCTCGAGGCGGCCGGCTACAAGGGCGAGAAGGTCACCTTCCTCGTCCCCACCGACTTCCCCGTGATCAATGCGATGGGCGAGGTGGCGGGCGACCTCATGCGCCGGATGGGCCTGAACCTCGACTACGTCGCGACCGACTGGGGCAGCGTCGTACGCCGCATGCTGAACCAGGACCCGCCCGAGCGCGGCGGCTGGAACGCGACGGTGAGCTTCACGGCCGGCAGCGCCCAGGTGAACCCGGCGGCGAACAACCTGATCCGCGGGCACGGCCGAAGCGCGATCTTCGGCTGGCCCAGCGTCCCGGAGCTGGAGACCCTGCGCGACACCTGGTTCGACGCGCCCGACGATGCCGCCCGCGCGCAGATCGGGCGGCAGATGCAGCGCGCGGCCTTCGACCAGGTGCCCTATGTGCCGCTCGGCCAGTTCTTCTCGCCCACGGCGCTGCGCGCGAACCTGGAGGGGATGCTCCAAGGCGTGGCGCTGTTCTACAACATCCGGCGCGTGTAGCGCCGGCCCAGCCTCAGCTCAGCGTGGCGAGCTGCGCCTTCTCGAAGGGCAGCAGTTCGCCCAGCCGCCCCTCGCGCACCTTCTTCGCCCAGACCGGATCGGTGATAAGCGCGCGGCCGATGGCGATGAGGTCGAACTCCTCGGCCGCCATCCGGCGCAGGAGGTCGTCGAGCGATCCCACGGGCGCGCCCAGCGACGGGCCTCGCAGCTGCTCGACGAAGTCGCCGCCCGCGAGGCCGACCGAACCCACGGAGATCGCCGGCTTGCCCGTGATCTTCTTCGTCCATCCCGCCAGGTTGAGGTCGGAGCCGTCGAATTCCGGCACCCAGAAGCGGCGCGTCGAGGCATGGAAGATGTCCACGCCCGCCTCGCTCAGCGGCCTCAGCACGCGCTCCAGCTCGGCTGGCGTCGGGGCCATCTTCGCGCCGTAGTCCTGCAGCTTCCACTGCGAGAAGCGGAAGATCAGCGGGAAGTCCGGCCCTACGGCCGCGCGGATGGCGCGGAGGATGTCGGTCGCGAATCGCGTGCGCCCGACCGCGTCGCCCCCATAGGCGTCGGTGCGCGGGTTGGTGCCGGACCACAGGAACTGGTCGATCAGATAGCCATGCGCGCCATGCAGCTCCACGGCGTCGAAGCCGATCCGCTGCGCCGCCGCGGCGGCCTTGGCGAAGGCCTCGATCGTATCGGCGATGTCGGCGTCGCTCATCGCCCGCGAGGCCTTGTGCGAGGGCGCGGGCCCCTCGGACGGCGCCTCCGGATGCGGGCCCAGCCCCGCCGCCCGGGCGTTGCCCTGGTGCCAGAGCTGCGGCGCGATGCACCCGCCCGCGGCATGCACCGCTGCGACGACCCGGGCCCATCCATCCAGGCTCGCCGGATCGTGGAAGTTCGGGATCGCCGCGTCGTTGGAGGCGGCCTTGCGGTCGATCGTCGTGCCTTCCGTGATGATGAGGCCGACGCCCCCTTCCGTCCGGCGGCGATAGTAGCCCACCACCTCCTCGGAGGGCGTGCCGCCCGGGCTCTGCCGCCGCGTCATGGGCGCCATGACGATGCGGTTCGGCAAGTTGAGCTGACCGAGCCGGAAGGGGCGGAACAGGGGAGAGGTGTCCATGAAAGGTCCTTGGCGTGAGTGGGGCCGTACAGCTGTGCGGCCGAGAATTGATCGGATCGGTCGTCGCGGCGAGGGGTCAGAGCAGGGCGAGGAGCTTCCGCATCGCCGTCGGCAGGCTTTTCGCCGCCTCCTCCATCGTTGCCCGCTCGCCCCAATTGGGCAGGTCCGGCACCTGCGCCGCCACCACCCGCATGCTGAGATCGCGATGCGTGAAGCCGTGCAGCGCGATGCCGGGACGCGGCGTCCAGCACAGGCCGGGCAGGGGCGCATGGCCCAGCGCCTCCCCGTCGGTCCAGGGCGACGCCCGCCACGGCGTCCCGGGCAGGCCGAGCATGCCGCCGAGCAACCCGGCCTCCGGCCGGCGGACCAGCAGCAGCCGTCCCTCCCGATCGGTCACGGCGAAATGCACGCCGTGCAGCGCGGTCCGCGCCGCCTTCGGCACCTTGCGCGGCAAGCTTGCCTGGATGCCCTTCGCCGCGCCCAGGCAATCCGCCCGCCAGGGGCAGAGCACGCAGGCGGGGTTCCGCGGCGTGCAGACCGTCGCGCCCAGGTCGAAGAGCGCCTGCGCAAAATCGCCCGGGCGGGCGCGCACCGGGACCTGCTCGGCGAAGGCCTGCGCCAGGCGGCCCAGCTCCGGCCGGGACGAGGGCAGGGGGGCCTCGATGGCGAAGAGGCGCGAGACCACCCGCTCCACATTCCCGTCCAGCGGCACCACCGGCTCGCCCAGCGCGATCGCCCCGATCGCCGCCGCCGTATAGGGCCCGATCCCCGGCAGGGCCCGCCATCCGGCCGAGTCGGCGGGAAACCCGCCCGCCGCGATGGCCTTGGCCGCGGCATGCAGGTTGCGCGCCCGGGCGTAGTAGCCGAGCCCGGCCCATTCCTCCGCCAGTTCGCCCCAATCGGCTGCCGCCAGCGCGCCCACATCCGGGAATCGCTCCAGGAAGCGCGCATAGCGCGGTGCCACGGCCGCGACGGTCGTCTGCTGGAGCATGACCTCGCTCACCCATATGCGGTATGGGTCCACCTGGCCGCGCCAGCCGAGGCGTCTGGCGGAGCGGTCGTACCAGGCGAGCAGTTCGTCAGCGGAGGGGTGAGGCATTGGCGAAGAAGGAGATGGTCCTGCCGCCGCTGTCCAGCGCCCCCTTCGGCGGCGCACGCGACCTCGCTTCCCTCATCCCCCGCCTGACCCGCCCGGCCTTCCGCAAGCGCAGCCCGGATTCGGCGCAGATCCTGGCGGACTGGCCGATCATCGTGGGGCCCGGCACGGCCGGCATGGCGGAGCCGGTGAAGCTCTCGGCCGGCACGCTGCTGCTGGCCTGCGCCGGCCCCGCCGCGATGGAGCTCGGCATGGCGGCGCCGGCGATCATGGAGCGGATCAATTCCCATCTCGGCCGGATCGCGGTCCGCAAGCTGGCCTTCGTGCAGCGCCCGCCCCGGCCGGCGCCGCCGCAGTCCGCGCGACCTGTCCCCGGCCCGGTCCCCGCGCCCGTGCGAAGCCGTCTCGAGGGCGTGCCCGGCGAGGAGCTGCGCGCGGCGCTGGAGCGCCTGGCCAAGGGCGTCTATGCCCGGAAACCTTGATTCCGGCGGTGCATGGCCGGGCGGGTCTACTCGATCCCCCGGAGCGATTCCGCCTCACCCCAGGGCTGCGCGCGCGGCGATCCCCGTCATGGCGCGGAGCGGCCCCGAGATACGCTTCTTCACCCCATGCCGCCGCTGATCGGCCCGACGGGGCCGTGGGCGGGACCTGCACTCCGGCCGCAGGAAACTGGACATCCCCGGCCCCCTACGCCAGATGATGGGCCACCATCCAGCCGGAGCACAGGCTCATGCCGCTTTCCCGTCGGTCCCTCGGCCTCCTCGCCGCCGCCCCGCTGGGGCCCAGCCTCCTGGGACCCAGCCTGGCGCTCGCCCAGGGGAGCACCGCCAACTCCGACCCGCGCCTCGGGCCGCGCTCCATCGGCCGCGCCGACGCCCCGGTCACGGTCATGGAGTTCTTCTCGCTCACCTGCGGCCATTGCGCCGCCTTCCACAACAACACCTGGGCGCGCGTGAAGTCCGAGCTGGTGGACACCGGCCGCATCCGCTTCGTCTGGCGCGATTTCCCCCTCGACGGCATCGCCCTCGCCGGGGCCTGCATCGCCCGTTCGCTGCCCGAGGACCGCTACGGTCCCTTCATCGGCACGCTGCTTCAGACGCAGGACCGCTGGGCCTTCCAGCAGGGCCGCCAGATGGAGGAGCTGGCCCGCATGGCCGCGCTCGCCGGCATGGACCGGAAGGGCTTCGACGCCGTCGTCGCGGATGAAGGCTTGCGCCGCGGCATCCTGGAGCAGCGCATGGAGGCCGAGCGCCAGTTCCGCATCTCGGCCACGCCGAGCTTCGTCTTCAACGGCCGGATGCAGTCGGGCAACCTGCCCTTCGACCAGTTCGTCCAGCTGGTGCAGCAAGCGCCTAAATCTTGACGGAACCCAAGCCGGCCCCCTCCGCTGATGTGGAGGCCGGTGAGGGGATCGCGCCGGATGCCGCCCCCGACACCAGCCCGGCGGCCGAGGCGCGGCGCCTCACGGCCACGCTGACGGGACTGCGCGTCGCGGGCTTCAAGTCCTTCGCCGAGCCGGTGCAGGTTCCCGTCCTGCCGGGGCTCACCGGCATCGTCGGCCCCAATGGCTGCGGCAAGTCCAATGTCGTCGAGGCGCTGCGCTGGGCCATGGGCGAGAGCTCGGCCAAGTCGCTGCGCGGCGGCGAGATGGACGATATTATCTTCGCCGGCACCGCGACCCGCCCGGCCAGGAACCTCGCCGAGGTGGTGCTGAGCCTGGAGGACGCCCAGGGCGTGGCCCCCGCGCCCATGGACCAGGCCGCCGAGCTGGAGGTGATCCGCCGCATCGACCGCGGCGCCGGCAGCACCTACCGCATCAACGGCCGCGAGGTGCGGGCGCGGGACGTGCAGACCATGTTCGCGGACCTCGCCAGCGGCCCGCGTGCCTCGGGCATGGTCAGCCAGGGCCGCGTGGCGGCGCTGATCGGCGCCAAGCCCGAGGAGCGCCGCGGCGTGCTGGAGGAGGCGGCCGGCATCGCCGGCCTGCGTGCCCGCCGGCACGAGGCCGAGCTGAAGCTGCGCCAGGCCGAGACCAACCTCTCCCGCAGCGAGGATCTGCTGGGCCAGCTCGGCGTCCAGCAGGAAAGCCTGAAGAAGCAGGCCCGGCAGGCCATCCGCTACCGCAACATCTCCGGCCTGGTGCGCGACGCCGAGGGCGACTGGTTCGCCATCCTCGTCGCCCGCGCCGAGGCGGCGATCGAGGCCGCGCGCGAGACCCTCGCCGCCCGGACACAGGCGCTGGCCCTGGCCGAGGCCGCCGCCGGGGAGGCGCGCCGGCTGGCCGAGGCCGCCTTCGCCGCCATCGAGGCGCCGCGCGCCGAGGAGGGCGTGGCCCGAACCCTGCTGGAGCGTCGCCGCGTCGAGGCGGAGAACCTCGCCGCCGAGGCCGGCCGCGCCCAGGCCACGCTGGACGAGGCCGAGGCGGCGCTGACCCAGCTCCTCGCCGATCTGGAGGACGCCCGCTCCGTCGAGGCCGATGCCCGCGCGGCGGAAACCCGCGCCCAGCGCGAGGCGGCCGGTCTCGCCTCGGCCGAGGCGCAGATCCCCGCCCGCATCGAGACCGCCGAGGCCGAGGCGCGCGGCCTGGATGGCGAGCTTGCCGGCGCCGAGGCCCGCACCGAGGCCGCGACCGAGGCGGCCGCCGCGCTGGCCGCCCGCGCCAACCAGATCGCCGCCGAGCTGGCCTTCGCCGAGGGGCGCCATCGCCGCGTGCAGGATCAGCTGGCCCAGCTCGCCATGCAGCGCGCCGCCGCCGAGGCGCAGGCGCTGCCCGAATCCGCGCTCCAGGCCGCCGACGCCAGGCTGCGCGACGCCGAGGCCGCGCTGGAAGCCTCCCGCACGGCGTTCGAGGCCGCCGAGGGCCGCCGCGCCGAGGCCGCCAGCCGCGCCACCGCCGCGCGCGACGCCGCCCGCGCCGCCGACATCGAGCGCGGC
>NZ_SJXD01000024.1 GCF_004336745.1 Roseococcus sp. SYP-B2431 | reverse complement strand
CGGTCCTCGGGGGTTCCCTTATGAAAATCGCGGTGATCGGGGCCGGCTATGTCGGCCTCGTCTCTGGTGCTTGCTTTGCCGAGTTTGGCGTCGACGTGGCGCTGGTGGACACGGATTCCAGCAAGATCGAGGCTTTGAAGGCGGGGCGGATCCCCATCTACGAGCCGCGTCTGGACCACCTCGTGGCGGACAACGCCAAGGAAGGCCGGCTCGCCTTCACGACGGACCTCGAGGAGGCGGTGGCGGGTGCGGAGGCGGTCTTTCTTGCGGTCGGCACGCCGACGCGGCGCGGCGACGGCCATGCGGACCTCACCTATGTCTTCGCCGCGGCCGAGCAGGTGGCGCGGGCGGCGCGGGGGCCGCTGGTTCTCGTGACCAAGTCGACCGTTCCGGTGGGCACGGGGCGCGAGGTGAAGAAGCGCGTCCTGGCGGCGCGGCCGGACCTGGACATCACCGTCGCCTCCAACCCGGAATTCCTGCGCGAGGGCGCCGCGATCGGCGACTTCATGCGGCCGGACCGCATCGT
>NZ_SJXD01000023.1 GCF_004336745.1 Roseococcus sp. SYP-B2431 | reverse complement strand
AGCGCGGCCACCGCCGAACCCTTGATGATGGGGATGTCGTCGCCCGGGAACTGGTAGGAGGACAGCAGCTCGCGCACCTCCATCTCCACCAGCTCCACCAGGTCGGGATCCGCCAGGTCCATCTTGTTCAGGAACACCACCAGCGCCGGAACGCCCACCTGCCGCGCCAGCAGGATGTGCTCGCGCGTCTGCGGCATCGGGCCATCGGCCGCCGACACCACCAGGATTGCGCCGTCCATCTGCGCGGCGCCCGTGATCATGTTCTTCACGTAGTCCGCGTGCCCGGGGCAATCCACATGCGCGTAGTGACGGTTCGGCGTCTCGTACTCCACATGCGCCGTCGAGATCGTGATGCCGCGCGCCCGCTCCTCAGGAGCCTTGTCGATCTGGTCGTACGCCGTGAACGACGCGCCGCCCGACTTCGCCAGCACCTTCGTGATCGCCGCCGTCAACGACGTCTTGCCATGGTCCACATGGCCGATCGTCCCAATGTTGCAGTGCGGCTTGTTCCGCTCAAACTTCGCCTTGGCCATCG
>NZ_SJXD01000025.1 GCF_004336745.1 Roseococcus sp. SYP-B2431 | reverse complement strand
TCTATGAACCCTTCAGCGGCTCCGGCACCACGATCATCGCGGCCGAGATGTCGGGCCGCTCCTGCCACGCGGTGGAGCTGTCGCCGGCCTATGTCGACGTGGCGGTGCTGCGCTGGGAGGCCTTCACCGGGTGCCTGGCGGTGCTGGAGGCCGACGGCGCGAGCTACGCGGCCACCGCCGCCCTGCGCGCCGAGGAGCCCGCGACGGGCGCTGGAGAGCCGACATGACCCAGGGTCTTGCCTACCGCCCGACCGAGGAGCAGCGGCGCACCGTGCGGGCCATGTCGGGCTATGGCATCCCGCAGGAGGACATCGCGACGTTCTTCGATATCGATGCCAAGACGCTGCGCAAGCACTTCCGCAACGAGATCGACAAGGGCTCGATCGAGGCGACGAGCAAGGTCGCGCAGTCGCTGTTCCGGATGGCGACGGAGGGCAAGAACGTCGCCGCGGCCATCTTCTGGATGAAGGCGCGGGCCGGGTGGCGGGAGAAGCAGCAGGTCGAACATGACTTCACGCCTGGCGCGGTGATCAGCGGTGGATACACGCCGGAGGAGATGACTGACGAGGAGCTGATGCGGATCATCCGTCTCGATCAGGATCGCGAGGAGGACGATCCAAGGGCGCGCAGCCCCAGGCGCGGCACGAGCTTCGCCATCGACGTGGCGCCGGAGATGACCGCGGAGGAGTGGGCGGAGCGCCACGCTCCCAAGCGCACGCCTTGAGGCGCCTCAATCGCATCTGTTCAACACCGACCAACGACCGTTGATCCGTGGTGAACAGGCAGAGGGTCTCAACCTTCCACCAACGAGCCTCATCGAAAGCTGCCCTTCGCACACGGTTTGGGCTACAACTTGCCGGTGCGATGCTCAACGGGAGGTGACGATGCCAGGGTACGCTTTGGGCCGGCGCGCAACGCTCGGCTCGGCAATCGGGATGCTTGGCGCCACAGCCGCAGCGGCTCACCACGGGTGGTCTTGGGCCGACGACAACCAGACTGAGCTACGTGGTACCATCCGCGAAGTCTACATCGGCCAGCCTCATCCTACACTGCGCGTCGAAACCGCAGATGGACTGTGGATAGTGGAGCTTGGAAATCCTCAGCAGACCCAACGTTCGGGCTTTACAGCCGAGTCCGCTGCCGCGGGCGACAACGTGGTCGCCCTGGGCAACCGCTCGCGGGCGCGCAACGAGCGGCGGATGAAGGCGGTAAGACTCACCGTGCGCGGCCGCGCTTACGACATCTACCCAGAGCGCATTCGGCCCGGCTAAGCGTAGCAGGTTCGGGTCTTGCTCGACGCCATCGCCGCGTGGCCACTGGCGGCCGCCCTTCGCGGTTCGGCCGTTATCTACGTGCTGATCAATGCGATGCACATCGCCGCCGTTGGCTTGCTGCTCGGCTCCATTGTTACGTTGGACCTCCGCCTGCTGGGCCTCTTCCGTTCGTACCCTATCGCCCACCTGGCTCCACCGCTGGTGCGAGTTGCGACGGCGGGCCTTCTCGTTGCCGCGATCACAGGGCTCCTCCTGTTCAGCACGAGGCCGGCTACCTACGCTGCGAACCCGGCGTTCCTCGCGAAACTCGCTTTGATTGTCGTAGGGTTGCTGAACGTGGCATTCCTCCGCCTGAGGCCACGGTGGATGGAAGACCGCGATGGCCAACGAGCCGCTGTATCGGTTCGGGCGGCGGCGGCCGTGTCCCTGATCGTCTGGCTAGGCGCCGTCCTGGCAGGTCGCTGGATTGGGTTCCTGCAATGATTCCTGAGATGGGCAGATTCGGATGCATCGCGCTGTGAACTACGGCACCTGCCCGCGACAGGCCGCCGTCGTCGAGCCTGGGATCCGCTGGAGCACCCGCGCGACAGTTGTATGGGTCCAGACTCTACCTCCACGTGGTGTCGGCACTCCTCGAGCCGTCAGCACGCGGGCCATCTCCGCATGGCTTTGCACTCCGTAAGCTCGCACCCGTTCGATCTCTAGCGCCAGTCGATACGAGGCGCGCTCCGCCGCCCGTCGGCGCGCCACAGCGGCAGCACCGGCCTCAGGGCCTCGCTCTGGCCGGTAGCCCCGATCCCCGCCCAATACGGTACCCCGGGTTTTCGCCGCGGCCAACGCAGCCTTCGTACGCGCGCTGATCAGCTCCCGCTCCTTCTGAGCCATCGCCGCATAGATCCGCATCATCAGATCGTCCGCGCCCGGCATGTCCGCAGCCCGGATGGAGACGCCGTCCTCCAGCAGCTGCGACAGCGTGTGCGCGCGACGCGTGATGCGATCGAGCCGGGCGGCGACCAGGGCCGCGCCCAGCTGCCGGCACTTCAGCAGCGCCGCCTGAAAGCCTGGCCGTCGGTCGTCCTTGCCACTGGCGATGTCAGAATGCTCTGACACCAACGTCCACCCCTGGCTCGCCACAAAGGCCCGCACGCTCGCCTGCTGAGCCTCCAGACCCAGCCCGCTCTGACCCTGCTCCGCGGTCGAGACCCGGTAGAGCCCGACCGCGTAGCGCGTGGTGCTGCCAGCCCGCATCAGCCGGCCACCGCCGGGCTGCCGACGCGGTAGATGCTGTAGCTGCCCTTGGCACCCTGCTTGCCCGAACCGACCTGCTTGACCCGCTCCAGCACCTCAACCGAATGGCCCTTCTTCTTGAGCCCGGCGAAGAAGCCGCGGACCGTGTGCTGCGCCCAGCCGGTGGCCTCCATCACCTGGGCGATGGTCGCGCCCTCCCCCCGCCGCAGCAGCGTCAGCACCGCCTCTTGCTTCGTGCCAGCGCGCGCTCTGCGCGGGCCGCCATCCGCCCGGGCATGCGTGCGGCCCAGGGCAGCCTTCAGGGCCCCCAGCGCAGCCTCCAGGCTATCCTGCGCCTCCCAGGCCGCCACCGCCGCCGACGCCGCCTCCCGCAGTCCGCGGCGGACCCGTGGAGCCTCCGCAGTCTCCAGCGCCTCCTCGGCCGCGTTCTCGGCCGCGAGCGCCTCCTGCTGCAAGGCCAGTTCCTCGGCTTCCTCCCCCTGGGTCAGCTCGCGCGGCTCGCAAGCGATCTCGCCGAGCTCCCCAGGCTCGATGCCGATGGCACGCAGACCCTCCGCCGTGATGCGCAGGGCGACAGGCGCGCCGCCCTCGTCCTGGCGCCAAGCGCGGTCGCCGTGCTCGGCCGGCGCCGGCACCTCCTCCAGCAACAGGTTCTTGAGCATGCTGCGGATGACCGTCTGACGTGCTGCGGCCGGCAGCTTGGGCGCGCTCCCCAGCAGCGCCACGTGGCGGCTGGCCTCGCTGAGAATGATGGCCTGCCTGTAGGAAAGCTTCGTCATGGTCGGGCTCCGTTCGGCACCCGATCAGCCGGGTGCTACGAGCCCGAGCCCCGCTCAGCGAGGCCGATCAACTGTGCCTCAATCAGCAGCATTCACTCCACAGTCGCTCGGAGGGCAAGCCGAGTTCCAAAAGCATAATCTGCGCCCATGGAAATCGAAACGATGCGCTGGCTCCAATCTACCGGCCGCCGTTCACGTTGAGCGTGGTGCCGGTGATGTAGCTGGCCTCATCGGAGGCCAGGAACAGCACGGCATTGGCGATCTCGCGCGGTTGCGCGACGCGGCGCAACGGCGTGAGTCGCTGAGGGCTGCAATCGCTGGTCGCTTCGAGCTTCTCGAAATAGGGTCCCAGCCGCTTCGTGTTCACGGCCCCCGCGCCAACGGCGTTGATACAGATGCCGTACTCTCCAAATTCGAAGGCCATGTCGCGGACGAAGCCGTGCACCCCGGCCTTTGCCGTCGAATAAGGGGCGGCGCCGCTTGCGGCCAACCAGGGCGCGCCCTCACGCGCGCCGGACGAAGTGCAAACGATCCGCCCGTAGCGCCGCTTGATCATGTGCGGAGCGACTGCGCGCGTGCAGAGGAATGTCGGGCGAAGGTTGAGCGTGAGGATGCGATCCCACTCCTCCACCGACATCTCCCAAAGCAGGCCCGGCCTGTTGCCGCCCACGTTGTTGACCAAGACGTCCACCACGCCGAATTGCGCGATGGCGGTCTCGACGAGGCTGTTGGCCACTGCCTCATCAGTCATGTCCCCCGTGACCTCGACCACCTCCCTACCGAGCTGTCGCAGCCGTGCCGCGACACCCGCCAGTTTACCGGGATCGATATCGGCCAAGACTAGCTTCGCACCCTCCTCGGCGAAGCGTTCCGCGATGGCCTCGCCGAGGCCGTCGCCGGAACCGGTGACGATCGCCACCTTGTCCTTCAGGCGATCTCCGCTCACTGCACCCCTCCATGGATGTCCAGGGTCTGTCCCGTCATGAAGCCCGAGCCGGGCGATGCGAGATAGAGGGCGAGCTCGGCGATGTCCTCGCCGGTTCCGGTGCGCCCGACCGGAATACGACTCACCAGCTCGCGCTGCCATTTCTCCGGCTGGGCACGGATGATCTTCGTGATGCGCGCTTCCGCGCCGGGCAGGATCATGCCTGGCGCGATGGCGTTGCAGGTGATGCCGAAGGGACCCAGCTCCTTCCCGAACTGGGTGGTCAGCGAGACCATGGCGCCCTTGGCCGTGACATAGCCCAGAGGACACTTCATGGTCGGGAAGGAGCCCGCCACGCCGTAGCGCACCCGCGACGACATGTTGATGATGCGTCCCCAGCCCGACCTCTTCATCGCCGGCAGCAAGGCACGGCTGAACCGCAGGATCGGCTTGAGGTTGAGCTCCAGGATGTGGTCGAAGATCTCGTCGGTGGTCTCCTCGATCGTCCTGGCGAGGGTCGGCCCGGATCCGCCCGCATTGTTGACCAGGATATCGATGCAGCCGAAGGCGGCGAGCGCATCGGCGCAGACCGCCTCACAATCCCCCGCTTTTGTCACGTCGCATTTCAGCGGCAGGATCCGGCCCGGGCCCTGCACCGCGTTGAAGGCGTCGATCGCGACATCCTGGTGATCCGCAACGACGAGGTTTGCGCCCGCCTCGAGGTAGCGCTTGCCGATGGCCGCGCCGATCCCGTTCGCGCCGCCCGTGATCAGGGCGGTCTTGCCCTCAAGCTGCATCATGCTTCTGTTTCTCCTAGTGCCTTGGGGCGATGCCGGTCAGCGCTGCGCGCGGCGGATGTTCCACATCACCGGCACGCCCATCTCGATCACGCCTTGGAGATCGGCCCGGTAGGTGGCCGGGCTGGCGAACTGGCCGAGCGTGACGAGATTCACATGCTCGCGCGCGAGCTCCTGGATCCGCGCGGCCAGCTCGCGCCGCCGGGCCATATCGGGCTCGGCGGCGAATTCCCGCAGGAGCGGAACCTGGCGCTGGTCGCACCACCAGCCCGGGAAGGCATCCGAGCAGTTGTACAGGATCACCGGGTTAGTCATTGGGTTCGCCATGTCGAACCCCGTCCAGACAAGCGGCAGCGCACTCCACCCGCCCTCCCCAGTCGGGCCGCGCTGGTTGCGGAGTTGCGACACCGTCGCCCAGTCTGTGATGCGCACGTCGAGGTTGAGGCCGAGGCGGCGCATCTGCTCGATCGCCACGAGGCCGATCGGGTCGATGAGCGCGGAATCGGAGGCATGCAGCACGACCACGCGCTCGTTGTTATAGCCGGCCTCCTGTAGCATCTGTCGGGCGCGCGGGAGATCCTCCCGGGCGAAGCGCTCCCCACCGGCATCCGTGGCATAGGGTCCGCCGCAGAGGAACAGCGTGAGGCACTGCTGATGAACCATGTTGTCCGGAAAGCCGAGGGCCGCGACGATCTCGGGCTGGCGGAGGGCGAGCTGCAGGGCCTGCCGGATCCGGATGTTGTTGAAGGGCGGCTGCAGGTGGTTCAGCGCCAGGGCGCCATAGAGCTCGAGCCCGGCGCCGCGGGCCTCGGTGACCGTCACGCGCCGGTCCCGGCGGAGCCTCGCCAGGAAGTCCGGCGGGGCGCGCTCGAGGAGATCCACCTCGCCGGCCAGCAGGGCATTCACCTTGGTGGAGGCGTCCGGAATCGAGACGAATTCGACGCGCTCGATATGCACGACCTTGCCGCCGGCCAGGCCGTCCGCCGGCTCACTGCGCGGCCGGTAGCGCGGGTTGCGCCGGAAGACGACCCGGTCGCCAGGGCGCCACTCCTCCCGCACAAAGAGATAGGGCCCGGAGCCGACGATCTCCGTGATCTGCGTGGTGGCCGGCGTATTGGCGATCCGCGCCGGCATCATGAAGGGCACCAGCATTGCGGTCTTGCCGAGCGCTTCGATGACCTGGCCGAAGGGCTCCTTGAGCTCCAGGCGGAAGGTGCTGGCGTCGACGGCCGTGAGATCCTTTGTCGCCTGCATGAGCTGGCGGCCGAGGCCGTCGCGGGCGCCCCAGCGCCGGAGCGAGGCAATGCAGTCCTCGGCCGTGACGGGCCTGCCGTCGCTCCATTCCAGGCCCGGCCGCAGCCGGAAGGTATAGGTCAGCCGGTCAGTGCTGATCTCCCAGGAATCCAGCATCTGGGGCCGCATCTCTCCCCGGCTGTCGACCGCCACGAGCGTGTCGAAGACCATATAGGAGAAGGTCCGCGTCGAGAACGCGGTCGTCATGATCGGATCCAGGACCTGGAGCTCGGTGTTCATGACGAGCCGGAGCGGGCGTTCCGGCTGCGCATGTGCTGCGCTCATCGGAACCAATGATACAAAAGCGAGCGCCAGTGCGCGCAATGAGAGACGAAAGCTCATTCTGATTTCCTACGCCTATACATCTGCAACTAGCTTTATTCGTTTGGTAACTAGGGCCCAAACCGCGTGCGAGAGCAAGCCCATCTCATCGCTTCCCCGAGTTCTTGCCGCCCGTGACCTTGGCTCACTCTGACCCAAGCTGCAGATGCCGGTTCGTCTCGCTAGAACGTCGCTCGGGCGACCGGCCCGCTAAGGATGACCGCCACCGTCTCGGAAAGCTCGTCGTCGTCGAGCTCCGGTTCCGCACCCGATGAGGCAGGTGCTACGAGCCCGGACCCCGCTCAGCGAGGCCCCGCGAAGTGCTGCGCGTAGACGAGCATTCGCTCTGCTGCGCGGAGAAAGCCAGGCATCTCCGCATCACTAAATTGCTGATTTGCGGGCGGCGCCTCGATAGCGGGCGGCTGTTCGTGCGGGCCCTTGATGGCGTGGCCAATAGAGCGAGCATCTCTCGCGTTGCCACCGGAGCAATCTCGATGCCGACGAATGCGACTATCGCGCAGCATTCGCCTGAGCCGGTGACTTTGACGTCAGCTTCGTCACCTCTTCGAGAAACACCCTCAATGCCCTGTCACGGGTCTTCTCCCGCCGCAGCACGATGGCCAGTTGCCGGGCCAGAGCCGGGCGCAGCGGATAACAGAGCGTGCCGGATATCGGCTGCCTGAGCGCAAATTCTGGTAAAATGGAAGCACCTAGCCCGATCGCTACCAGGACCTTGATCGCTTCGATGCTATCGAGTTCCATGGTGACATGCGGGTCAGTGTTTCCGCGGGCCAGCCAGTCGTCGACAAGCCGGCGCATGACGCCGCCTGCCTCATATAGAATCAGTGGCAGACGAGCGAGCGCGGCCGCCCCAATCGGCCCTGACCCAGCTACAAGCCCATCCGGAGCGAGCGCTAGGAACGACTCCCTGACAAGCGGGGTGAACTCAAGACTTCTGCGGCGCGACACCGGCAGGGTGACGACGGCGATGTCCAGTAGTCCCTCATCCACGCGCTGCACGATTTCGGGCGTGTTCCCGGTCTCGACGATGACCTCGACGCCGGGCACCCGCCGCCGCAACGCCGCCAGCGCCGGCGGCAGCAGATGGATGCAGGCGGTGGCACCGGTTCCGAGGCGAATGCGACCGACGGCGCCCTCGCGGTGTGCGACGACCGCATCCTCAGCGTCGGCCGCAGCCGCTAGCGCACGCCGGGCCGCGGGAATGAGCGCCTCCCCGGCCGCGGTGGGAATGGAACGGCCCGCTGCACGCTCCAACAGGCGCACGCCCAGCCGGCGCTCCATCTCCCGCAGCTGCTGGCTGGCGGCGGGCTGCGTCACGCCGAGCGCTCTGGCCGATGCCGAGACACTGCCGGTCTCGGCGACCGAGAGGAAGGTGCGCATCTGGCGCAGGCTGAAGGCGGGGAGGGACACAAGGGAATATTATATGAATGCGGCGCATCGGAAAGATTTTCTTCTCCGCGGCATTTGCCTCCGCACAATGCGATTAGAAGCCGGAGGCGTTTATGAAGCGAGATCCAGGGGCATGACGGTCGCACAGCCGGCGGGCGAATCGGGGGTCGCCAGCCTGCCCTGGCACATCCCGATCGCCTTGGGCTTCACCCAGACCATCCAGTGGGGAACGCTGTTCTATAGCTTCTCCATCCTCCTACCGCCGATCATGCGAGAAACTGGTTGGACGCTCGACGTCGTGGTCGGCGCGTTCTCGGCAGCGCTGGTGGCGGAGGCCTGCACGGCGGCGATCGTGGGCGTGCTACTGGACCGTGTCGGAGCCAGGTGGGTCATGGTCCTGGGCTCGGCTGTCGCCGCACTGGGCCTCTGGCTGGCCGGCCAGGCGCAGGCGGTGTGGCAGTTCTATGCTGCCTGGATCCTGATCGGCGCCACCCTGCCGGCCGCGCTCTACCAGGCGGCCTTTGCCGCCGTCACGCTATCCTTCGGCGCGGGGTCGGCGCGGCGGGGCATGGCGGTGGTGGCATTTGCCGGCGGGCTGGCAAGCACCGTGTTCTGGCCCGTGACCGCCTTCTTCGTGGATGCGATCGGCTGGCGCCAGGCCTGCACGGTGCTCGCTGCGACGACGCTCGCCTGCGCACTGCCGCATCTTCTGATGCCCGGCGCCGCCGCGCCGCGCAGCCATGGATCGTCGCGATCGGTCCCCGAGGCAGTATCGCCGCGCCCTGTCTATGTCGCCCTGCTGCTGAGCTACGCGACCATGGGCCTGGCCAGTGGCATCGTCGCCGTGCATCTGGTGCCCCTGCTGGTGGAGAAGGGTGTCGGCGGATCGGCGGTGCTGCTGGCCTCCCTCCTCGGCATCGCCCAAGTGGGCGGGCGCCTGCTGGAATTCGCGCTCGGCGCCCGCATCTCGCTGGGCGCCATGACAGCGCTGTCCCTCGCCCTTCTCGGCACTGCGTTCCTCGCCTTCGGGCTGGGGCATTCGCCCCTCATGCTGGGCGCTGCGCTGGTAATGTTCGGCGCCGCCAATGGCGTGCTGACGATCATGCGCGGCGCGCTTCCCGCCCATCTTTTCGGCGCCAGCCGCTACGGCTCGATCTCGGGCCTGCTCTCCGCCGTTCATGCCATTGCGCGCGCCTTCGGCCCGCTGGCGGTCGCCTGGGGACGGGAGTGGTCCGGAAGCTACACGACGGGCATGGCCGTTGTCGCGGTGCTCTGCCTGCTCTGCATCCCGCCGCTGCGCGCCATCACCCGGGCAGGCAGGGCACAAGCGTGAAAGCCCAACGCTATGCTCCGCTATCGCCACCAATAGGCCTCGCGGGCCTCATGCCGGGCGTCATAGCGGGTGACGCCCATGTCCCGCAGCTCGCGGTCCGACAGCGCCGCCAACTCCTGTGCTTCCAGGCGCTGTTGTCGCCACCGCCGCAGGCGAGACAGCAGTCGCCTCAGGGCGCGCCGAGCGGCCATCCGCATCGCCCGTGCCCGCAACCGGTGGGCCCGCTGGGCGACGATGCTGACCAGATGGCTTCCTTCCTCCCGGCGCAGGCTGGGCCGGATCCGTGGTGAGAAGCGCCGCTCACGTCCCTCGTTGTGCATGGACATCTCGCCTTCTAGCGGCGCCAGCGCGGCTTGCGTGCCTCGACCATCGCGTCGTGGCGCGTTGTGCCGATGTCGTTCAGCAGCCGGTCGCAGAGTTCCCCGAGGCGACGACGTTGTCGCGCACGCTCCGTCCACAACCACATGGCGGCGATGCCGTGCTCGATCAGCACCAGGACGCAGCGCAGCGGGGGCCACTTGGCAGGACTCCAAGCTGCGGCTTCCGCCGGGATCATCGATCGCAAGGTGGCTTTGGGCAGGGCGGGCGGGAGCGGTTTCATGCCGATACCCTGCAGAGGCACCGTGGCGCCCGCGAACGCAAATTCATCACCGCCTGTGAGCAGGAGTCATCCGGGTTGTCGGCGGCGAGGAAGCGTCAGCCGACCCGTAGAACAGGAGCAACCATGCACAGGCTTCCGCCGCTTGCCGCCCTTCGCCTGTTCGAGGCCGCCGGCCGCCATGGTGGCTTCACCGCCGCTGCGACCGAACTGGGCGTGACGCCGAGTGCGGTCAGCCACGGCGTCCGCGCCCTCGAGGATGCGTTGGGCCTGTCGTTGTTTCATCGATCGCCCCGCGGCCTGGCGCTTACCCCCGCCGGAGAGACGCTGCTCGCAGAGGCGAGCCGTGCCTTCGAGGGACTTTCGCGCTGCGTCGAAGCGCTGAGTGGGAAGCAGCCGCGGAACCGGCTCGTCGGCAGCATCGCCCCGACCTTTGCCGCCAGGTGGCTGTTACCGCGCCTGCCGGAATTGCGAAGGCGGCATCCCCTGCTCGACCTGGCGATTTCGACGGAGCGAGAGCATGTCCAGCTGGGCGATGGGCGCATTGACTTCGCCATTCGTATGGCCCTGGCGAGAACCGGCCCCGCTGAATGGCATCGCCTGGCGCAGGTTCGGCTCGTGCCGGTCGTGGCGCCAGATTGCCGCATGTCGCTCGCGCAGGCACTGGCCCGGCTTCCGGCCATCCATGTCACCTCCACCGAGGAGGACTGGGCCGAATGGGCCGCGTTGCGGGCGGTCGCGCCGCCCGACCATTCCCGTGGGCTGCGCTTCGACACCATTCAGATGGCGCTGGACGCGGCGGGGCGGGGATTGGGTGTCGCATTGGCGCGGCTGCCGCCCTGCGCGGACGACATCGCCTCCGGTCAGCTTCGCGCCTTGGATGACCCGGTCGAAGGCGGAAGCTCCTATTGGCTGGTAACCCGCCCGGGCCTGCTGCGGCGGCCGGAGGGCCGGATGCTGGCGAACTGGCTGCGTGAGGAACTGGACGCGAATGCGGCCATGAACAGCGCTCAGCAGCCGTGAGGAGAAGTCTCTGGGGTCGCCCCGTGACTCGCCGCTACCCTCGGCGCACGCTAGCCTGTTTTCCCGTTCGTGATGCTGCAGGATGGAACCCATCCTGGCCTGCTGCCGATCCTCGGTTTCGCGGTCTCGATGGCGATGACGCCGGGGCCGAACAACGCCATGGCCGCCGCATCCGGCGCCAGCTTTGGGCTTCGGGCGACCCTGCCGCAGATCGCTGGCGTCGCCATCGGCATGGCCTCCCTGGTGCTTGCCGCCGCGCTCGGCGCCGCAGTCCTTCTGACTGCCTATCCCGGGGCGCTGCTCGTCCTGCGCTACCTTTCCTTCGGCTATCTGCTGTGGCTCGCCTGGTGTTTGGCCCGCGCGGAGCCCGCCATGGCTGGTGGCGGCAGCGAGGTTGCCGGAAGCCCGCTGGGATTCGCGGGCGCGGCGCTGTTCCAATGGGTCAATCCGAAGGCCTGGCTGGCCGCGGGCAGCGGTGCGGTCGCCTATGGCGCGGACGCTGCCGTGATCTTGGCACTCGTTTTCCTCGGCGTCAGCATGGTGTCCACGCTGGCATGGACGCTGGTCGGGCTGGGTGCGGCGAGGATTCTGCGGTCACGGCGTCGTATTCGGATGTTCAATGTGCTGATGGCAAGCCTTCTCATCGCCTCGATGCTGCCCGTGATCCTGGGGCGGTGAGGATGCCGGCCCATTCAATCCGTGGAAGCGAGAATGATTCTGATCGGCCAGTATGATTCGCCCTTCGTGCGGCGCGTCGCGATCGCCTTGCGGCTCTACGACCTGTCCTATCAGCACCTGCCCTGGTCCACCTTCGGCGATGCGGATCGCCTGGCCGCGCATAATCCGCTCAGGCGCGTGCCCACCCTCATTCTCGACGATGGCGAGACCCTCATCGACAGCGTGGCCATCCTCGACCATCTGGACGACATCGCGGGCCCGGAACGCGCGCTGATGCCCGCATCCGGCGCCGCGCGCAGGGCCCAGCTGCGCATCACCGCCCTGGCGACCGGGTTATGCGACAAGATGGTCAGCCTGGTTTATGAGCAGGTGTTGCACGATCGGCCGTCCGAAGTCTGGATGTCACGTTGCGCGGCGCAGATCACCGGTGTTCTGGATGCCCTGGAGGCTCAGCGAGCGGCCTGCATGCAGCCATTCTGGGCAGGCACCGCGCTGGGTCACGCCGATATCGCAGTCGGCTGTGCACTGCGCTTCCTTTCCGAAGCGCATCCGGCCTTACATGCGCCCGGACGTCATCCGCATCTGGCGGCGCACGCAGCAAACTGCGAGGCAATGGAGGTGTTCGAGGCTGTGGTGCAGACCTTCGATCCACCGCGGCGGAAATAGCGTGCGCCGCGTTGACGCGTCAGGGCGCCGGGGCTGCAGCCGTCACGGACACCGCTTGGCTGGGGCGCGCATCGATCGGAAAATGCAGCGCGGCCGCGACGAAGCCGGCCAATGCGGTCGCAATCCACACCACCCCGTAGGAACCGGTCAAGTCGAACACCAGACCTCCTGACCAGGATCCAGCGAAGGATCCCAACTGGTGGCTGAGGAAGCACAGGCCGAACAGCATGCCCAGATGCCGCACGCCGAACAGCCTGGCCACCAGGGCGCTCGTGAGCGGCACCGTGCCCAGCCACATCAGCCCCATCGCGGCGGCAAAGGCGAACACCACTGGCCCAGTCTTCGGTGCCATGAAGAACAGCAGAATCACGATGCCGCGCAGCAGGTACAGCCAGCCCAGCACCTGCTGCTGCGGCAGACGTCCGCCGAGCCAGCCGCACGCCCAACTGCCGAGCATGTTGAACAGCCCGATCACCGCCAGCGCCATGGCGCCAGAGCCGGAGGGCATGCCGCACAGCGTAAGATAGGCCGGCAGATGGGTACCAATGAACGCCAGCTGGAATCCGCAGGTGAAGAAGCCGAGGGTGAGAAGACGGAAGCTGCGATGCACCATCGCCTGCCTCACGGCTGACCGCCACGTCATCTCGGGCTCGGCCGCCACTGTGGCGGCAGGGGCGCGGCCCAACAGAATGCCCAGCGGAGCAGCCAGCAGCAGACACGTGGCAAGCGTCAGCAGTGAGGCAGTGACGCCGGCATGATTGTTCACACCCTGCGCCAATGGCACGAACAGCGCTTGGCCCAGGGAACCGCCCGCACTGGCCAGGCCCATGGCCATGCTTCGCTGCTCCGGCGCGACGGCCCGGCCTAAGGATGCCATCACCACGCCAAAGGTGGTGCAGCTGACGCCCATGCCCACCAGCACCCCCATGCCGACCAGCAGCGCCGTCGTCGTGCCGGACAGGGCAACGAGCGCGAGCCCCAGCGCGTAGAGCACAGCACCGACCGCGACCACGGGTGCAGGCCCGAGACGGTCCGCCGCTGCGCCGGCGAATGGCTGGGCAAACCCCCACGCCAGATTGTGCAGGGCGATGGCGAAGGCGATCAGCCCGAGCGAATGCCCAAAGCCCTGGGCCAACGGCTCCAGATAGAGGCCGAAGCTCTGCCTGGCGCCCATGGCGATGCTCATGATGGCGCAGCCGGCGAGAATGGCCGAGGTCGCGCCCATGCGGGCAGTGGTGTTCACTTGCCCTCTCCCGGCAGCAGCGCCGCCAGCACCTCCATGATCCGCGGATCGGTGCTGCGGCTAACATTGAAGCGGAAGTGCCGGCTGGGCTGCCGGCCGGGCCGAAAGAGTGCGCCGCCGGCCAGAGCCAGCCCCCGTGCGCGGGCGGCGGGAATCAGCCCGGCGGATGCATCACGCGGCGCCTCGGCCCACAGGAACATGCCATCATCCCCGTCGGCGATGCCGAAGCCCAGCCCGCGCAGCCGCGTCGCCACCAGCCCCCTCGCGGCCGAGAGCCGCGCCCGGAGTGTCTCCAGGTGCCGCCTGTACTGGCCGGAGGAGAGCAGTTCGAGCAGCAGTCGCTCCTCGACGCTGGATCCGGTCAGGGCCGTCGTCACCTTCGTCCGCAGCAGCGCCTGCGCGCGCTCCCGCGACGCCGCCACGAAGCCGGTCCGCAGGCCCTGCCCGACCAGCTTGGTGAAGCTGCCAATGTGGAGGACGGTGGCGCCGCCATCCATCTGCATCAGCCGCACCGCCTCGCCGCCGTGCAGGTCGCCATGGGCGTCATCCTCCACCAGCAGCAGCGCGTTCCGCTCGGCGATGCGCAGCAGGCGATGCAAGTTGGCCGCGGTCGCGGTTCCGCCCGTGGGATTGTGCAACACCGGCTGCACGAAGAACGCCTTCGGCGCTTCCGTCCGGCAGGCGCGTTCCAGCGTCTCCAGGCAGGGGCCGTCGGCCAGGCGCGGGACAGGGACCAAGCGCAGGCCACGCTGCTCCAGCATCGGGAACAGCATGAAGTAGCCGGGATCCTCCACCAGCACCGTATCGCTCGGCTGCAGGAAGGTCTGGATGACGAGTTGGAGCGCCTGGGAACCGCCCGCCGTCATCAGCAGCGCTTCCGGGGCGGCCACGATGCCGCGCGAGGCGAGGCGCTGGCTGATGTGCTCGCGGATCTCCTGCCCGCCTTGCGGCGGCGCCGCGCGGCGCAGATGAGCGGACAGGTTGCGATGGAAGCGGGCCAGCACACCACTCTGCCAGGCGGCCTCTGTCCAGCTTTCGGGCAGCACGCCGCCACCGGGGCAGAGCACATCCTCCCGTGCTTCCAGCATCGCCATCGCGATCCCTTCGGCCAGGGTCGGATCGGGGACAGGCAGCGGCGCCGGCGGCGGCAGCTCGGAGGGACGGACGACGTAGACGCCGGAGCCGGCGCGCGAACTGGCCAGCCCCATGTCGATCAGCCGCGCATAGCCTTCCACCACGCTGTGCACGCCGATGCCGCTGCGCCGCGCCAGGGTTCGGATCGACGGCAGTCGGGCGCCGTGCGGCAGGGTGCCGGCCCGGACCAGCGTGGCCAGCTGGCTCGCGATCTGGTCGGCCAGCGGTTGCGACGCACTGCGGTCGACCTCCACGGCAAGCCGTGCATGCCCGCCGAGGACCAGCCGCAGCGGCGGCTTGGCCACTGCGACAGATGGCGATTCCCTAGCCATGCTCTTGCCTCCACCTCATCGCTTTACGCGAGCATCCGCAGGCAAGGCGCGCCAGGCAAGGCATGGTGGGGCCCCGTCCCGGCCAACTGTGGCGGCGTTCCGGCAGCACAGTTCGTGGCATCCGTGCCTGGCCGACAACCCGAGGGCGGCCGACCCTGCGCGATCCCGTTCGGAGCATCCGATGACAGCGATCTGGCCGTTATGGGCCTTTGCCGCAGTGGCCGCCTTCACGCCAGGTGCTGCCACCGTCCTCGCCATCGCTTCGGGAGCTCGATTTGGTTTTCTGCGGTCGCTGCCGCTCGTCCTGGGCCTGGGATCCGGACTCGGCCTGCTGGGATGCCTCGTCGGCAGCGGTCTTGGCGCGGCGCTCCTCGTGCTGCCTTCGGTCCAGGACATGCTGCGAGTGCTGGGCTCGGCCTATCTGCTCTGGCTCGCTGGGCGCATCGCTCGGGCCGGGCCACCCTGTGGTAGCACTGCGGCGCCGGGCGGGGTGCTGCTGGGGCTGCTGCTGACCTTGCAGAACCCCAAGGCCTGGGCCGTCACACTCAGCGCGGCTGCATCCTTCTCGGGGCTCGCGGAAGGGCCTGCCGGCCTGGCGCTGCTGCTGGGCTCCAGCTTCGGGGCCTGCGCGTTGCTGGCGCTGTCCTTCTGGTGCATGGCCGGCCAGGAGATGGGGCGCCGGCTGCACAGCAGGCAGCAATGGGCGATCGTGAATGGCACGCTCGGCGCACTGCTCGCCGCCTCGATCATTCCCATCTGGCTTTGAGCATTCCGGTTCGCATCCCCATGGCAGAAACCGTGCTGGCCGGGTGGAGATGCAGTTCGACGCCAAGCAGGCCGGCCGTGGCCTGTCGGGGGCGGTTGCAAGGCGGAAGATGCGGTCATGGAAAACCGTCCCGCCCCTTCGGGCCCCGGCGTCGCCGCCGGCATCCGCCGCATCGGCCGGCTGGCCGGCGCCTGGGCGAGATTCGTGCATCGCCTGCGCTGTCACCGCCAGCGCCTTCATCTGGCCGAGATGGACGAGCGGATGCTGCGCGACATCGGCGCAAGTCGGAGCACGGTCTGGCACGAGCAGCGCAAATGGTGGTGGCAATTGTGACGTGCGCAGAAACCGAAGGATTGCCGATGCGGCGAATAAGCATTTCTGACTTTGTCGCCGGGGATCGGCGCGCCAGGCTGAGGCACGGGAGATGGTCCACATGTCGTCTGAATTGGTCGTCGTCACCGGTGGCAGCCGGGGCATCGGTGCCGCCATCGCGATCGAGCTCGCTCGCGGGGGATATCGGATTGCCATCGGCTGCCGGCATCCGGAGGAGGCGGCCGATGTGGTCTCCGCCATTCTCCAGGAAGGCAGCGAGGCGATCGCCATGCCGCTCGATGTGACAAGCGAGGACGGGATTCAGCGCTTCCTGGCCGATGCGCAAGCCCGCTTCGGCGCCCTGCATGCGCTGGTGAACAATGCCGGCATCACCGGGCCGCTTGGTGCCTTCGCCGAGCTCGACGCCGTCTGGATGCGGAGGGTCGTCGAGGTGAACCTGACAGGCACCATGCTCTGCGCCCAGGCCGCCCTGCGCTGCTTCGGGACGGCCGGGGCCAAGGGGCGATCTATCGTGAACATCTCCTCCATCGCAGCCCAGACCGGTAGTCCCGGCGAATACGTGCACTACGCCGCCAGCAAGGCCGCCGTCGAAGCCTTCACGCTGGGTCTGGCGCGGGAGGTGGCGGCGCTCGGCATCCGAGTGAACGCCGTGGCGCCCGGTACCGTGAACACCGGCATCCATGCGCTGGCCGGGGACCCAAGCCGCCCCGCGCGCGTCGCCATGCGGGTGCCGATGGGAAGGGTGGGCGAACCGCAGGAGATCGCCTCGGCGGTGGGCTGGCTGCTCTCCGACGCGGCCTCCTACTGCACCGGGACCGTGCTCCGCGTCTCGGGCGGCTTGTGAGCCAGGAAGAAACGGCCATGACACGTCCCGTTGCAGTACCGGCCATGGAGGTCGCGCCGCGGGCACGGCCCTCGAACTATCCACCTGAGTTCGCCCTGCGCATGGCCGGTCGGGTCAAGCGAGCCCTGGGCGATGTCTTTGGGTTGCGGAATTTCGGCGTGAACCTCACCGAGCTGGCGCCGGGCGCGGCCTCCGCGCTGCACCACACGCACAGCCGCCAGGACGAGTTCATCTACGTGTTGGAAGGCCGGCTGGTGCTCGTGACCGGCGACGGCGAGGAGACGCTATTGCAGCCGGGGGACTGCGCGGGCTTCCCCGCAGGCGGGCCTGCGCACCACCTGGAGAACCGTGGCACCGAGGCCGCACGCTATCTCGAGTCGGGCGATCGCACCGAGGGGGACGAAGTGTCCTACCCCGCTGACGATCTTATCGCCGTTAATACCGGGGCCGGCTGGCGCTTCCGGCGCAAGGACGGGAGGTCGTATTGACGATGGCCGGATCAACCGTGATGGCATGCGGGCCCGGAACCAGGTTCCGGGATCTGCACGAGGGCGCCGGCCCCTTCGTCCTCGCCAATGCCTGGAGCGTAGGTTCGGCCATGCGCCTCCAGGCGATGGGCTTTGCAGCTATCGGCACCAGCAGCGCAGCGCTGGCGGCCGAATACGGCCTGCCGGACAATCAGGCCGGACGGGACAGGGTGCTGTCCCATGCCGCCGCCCTAGCGGCGGCGACCTCGCTGCCGGTCTCGGCCGATCTGGAAGATGGCTTCGGCCCACGCCCCGAGGATTGCGCGGAGACGATCCGCATGGCCATCAGCGCCGGGCTGGCGGGCGGCTCGATCGAAGACTTCACCGGCGACGAGATGCGCCCGATCCATGACTTCGATCTCGCAGTCGCGCGTGTCGCTGCGGCGGCCGCTGCCGCAAAGGCGAGCGGTACGGGCTTCGTGCTGACCGCCCGGGCGGAGAACCATGCCTGGGGGCGCGAGGACTTGGGCGACACCATCGCGCGTCTGCGCGCCTTCGAGGCAGTAGGGGCGGATGTCCTGTTCGCGCCTAACCTGCCCCGCATGGATGCCGTGCGCGCCGTCTGCGCTGCCGTGAAGCGCCCGGTGAATGTGCTGATGGGGCCCACAAGCCCGGATTGGAGCCTGGAGGAACTTCGGGCGGCAGGCGTCCGGCGGGTCAGCCTGGGGCACGCCCTGGCGAAGGTGGCGGAGGAGGCCTGGACCGCCGCGGCTGCGGCCGTGCTGCGGGATGGGCGCTTCCGCTACCGGAGCGCCGCGGTCGAACGCCTCGGGCGATGAGTGGCGGTGAGACCGTCAACATCCCATGCCGGGATGGCGTGCTGCTGGGCGGGCATCTGTGGCACGCCGAAGGGGCCGCGCTCGGGGCGGTGTGGTGAACCCGGCGACCGGCGTCCTCGCGCGGTACTATCATCGCTATGCGCAATTCCTCTCCCGCCATGGCTTCCACGCCCTCACCTATGACTACCGGGGCATCGGGGCGTCGCGGCCTCCGCGCCTTCGCGGTTGTGGCTACCGCTGGCGGGATTGGGGAATGCTGGATTTCGATGCGGCGTTGCGCTTCCTGTGTGATGCCCGGCATGGCATGCCGCTTCATGTGGTCGGCCACAGCATCGGCGGTTTCCTGCCGGGATACGCCGAGGCTGCACCTGCCCTGTCGCGCATCCTGACCGTCGGGGCGCAGTACGCCTATTGGCGGGACTACGCCGCGCATCGCCGATTGAGGCTGCTGCTGAAATGGCATGTCGCGATGCCCATGCTCACAGCGGCGCTTGGCTATTTCCAGGTCGGCGGCTGGGCTGGCTGGAGGATCTGCCGGCCGGCGTCGCCAATGAATGGAGCTTTCGTGGTTCTCGATTCGAGACTTGCCACGAAGCAGGAGAGCGGGCCGCGCTTCTCAGACGCTTCGCTGCGGTGAAGGCGCCCATCCTGGCCGTCGCTACCGCGGACGATGAATATGCGACACCGGCGGCCATGCGACGCGGCCTTTCGTATTACTGCCACTCACCCCGCACGATGGTCGTGTTGCAGCCGCGCTCGCTCGGCAGCGAGGCGGTTGGCCATTTTGGTTTGTTTCATGCTCGCCATGAAGAGACGTTCTGGGCTTCCACCATTCAGTGGCTCAGAGATGGCATCAATCCGTGGAGCAGCGAGCCGACATCCCAATAGCCTCAGCAAATGTGCCGCAGGACACGATCGGGGCTCGAAGGTAACCAGCGGCTCTCTTGTCTCCAGAGAAGGTTAGATTCCGGTTCCCACCGCTGCTCCAGTCGGTTTCCCAAGCTCGCATTTCCCTTGCCCCATTGCCGCTCTGAACCGCAGGTTTCCTGGGGTTTTGCTGGGGAGGCTTGAGGGTTGGAGAACGCAGCGACCCTGGAAATTGCTCTCTGGCGACGCGAAGTCTCCGAAGCTCGGGACTCGGGTGATTTAGTCTACAAGCTTTAAGTTTAAAATTGACGAATTTTTCTTCCGAGATGCGCCGGCTGGTTGCGAATCTCGATCGCCTACCGGGCAAATCTGGAACCACCATTTAGCCACCGTGGCGGTTGGCCCCCATTCCCCCATCGGCTAGGCTGGCGCGCGGGCGCTGGCCGTCACCTCCGCCGGCCAGCACCGCCTCTTGCCGCGGGCTCTCCCTAGCTGCTCCTGAGCTCAGCTGCAGGCGCCATTGTCGCCTTCGCTGCGACCTTCTTTGATCCGTCGCTGTGCTGTCCGGTTGCGCTGAGTCCGCTGGAACGCGCACTTGCCCGGTAGTACCCGTGCTCGGCCGGGCCTGCACAACGTTCCACCGTTTCCTGCGTTCTCCAAACCGAGGCTCGATGCGTGAGAGCCTGGGTTGAGCACGGTAGCGGCTTCGCTGGCCAGACCTCGACATCGGGCGGCCGCGACCCGTTTCGGCGCACCGTGAAGACGCGGGCGGCACCGAGCGGTCACCTGCATACGGATGAGCCTAGATGTGCCCGTTTCACCAGCACTTTTGCAGAACCAGTCGCCGCCTCTCCAACCCTCAAACCAGCCGGAGAACACCTATGAAATTCATCATCGCTGCGATCCCCATCGCGCTCGCCTTTTCGATCACGTCAGTTCGAGCACAAGAATTGACCGATATTCTTCGCCAGGTTGCGCCCCAGGTCCTTGGCCAGCCACAGCAGCAGCAGCTCGACGACGGCCGCCGGGACTATCGGGACGAGGGTCCCGGCCGTCGACGTGGCGAACGACGGGAGGAACGCGGCTATGAGCGTGCTCCCCGCCAGAGTTCCCGTGAGGAACGACGTCAGATCATGCAGCGGCAGGAACGCCTCGCCGAGCGTCAGCGCGAGTTGGACGTGGAGCGCCGCCGGCTTTCCCAGGAGCGTCACCGGTGAAGAACTTCGGGACGCTCATCCGGAGAGACGCTCGCAGCGACGGGCCGCCAGTCTGACGGAGGTTCGTTCACGCAGGTACTAAGTTCTCGAGCGCTGGATTTCTTTCTGGCACCGAGGTGCTTCGGACTGCCCGGGACGGCCAGCCGCGAGGACGATCAACCGATTCGAAGCTTGGCTTTGCCGGGCCAGCAGCCCGTCACCTTCTCTGTGCCCTGCAATGGGCGAAGGAGTGCGATGGATGCCACTCGACGCCGGTTGCTTGCTGCCTCTGGTGCCGTCACGGCCATTGACCGAGCGGCAGCGGATCAATCGAGCATGGCCGCTGCGGCTAGGCGGGAACCACCGGGCCTCATCCGCATCGACCTCACGCCGCTATTCGCAATTTCACCCTACCTGTACATGCAGTTCACGGAGCCACTCGGTGATACCGACAGCGCTGTCGACGCAGCTTGGGATTATGATCTTGACGATTGGCGACCTGACTTCGTGGACGCCGCCAGAGATCTAGCGCCAGGAGCAATACGATGGGGTGGTCTGGTAAGCCGATACTATCGTTGGCGTGAGGGCGTTGGCCCGGTGGCTAGCAGGCGCGCGATGCGGAACCACCAATGGGGAGGCTGGGAACCGTGTGGGGACTGCAGAGCTGGTGAACCTCTGCCGCCGCGTGTGGGCTGCGCCGATGCTCTGCGTGAACTTCCTAAGCGACGGTCACAGATCGCTTGCGCACACCCGAGAAGGTGACCGCACCGGAGACGAGCGAGAAGCCGCCGACTGGGTATCCTACTGCAACGATCCCGATCACGGCGCACGGCGCACGGCGAGCCGACGGTGCTGTTACGCCACACGACGTCAATATTTGGCAGATCGGCAACGAAACCTCATACGGTGACGGCGGCTTCTCGAAAACCGAAGCCATTGCTCACACCGTCTCCTTCGCGAGGGCTATGCGAGCACGCGACCCCTCAATCCGGCTGATCGCCTGGGGCGACCGAGGCTCTGGCGATGACCGCTCTCTTTGGGCGGCCGATATGCTGCGGCAGGCGGGCGGATATATCGACGACATTGCGATTCACATGATGCAACAGATCCCCCGGGCTTCGGACACGGTCCTCAGGGGCACGCGTTACCAGCAAGATCCCGCGCAGGCCTGGGCGGAGCTGATGGAAATGTCGGGGGGCATCGAGGACAGGATTGTGGAACTCGAGGATGTCATCCGCGCACAGGGAGCGCGAACCGGCATAGCTGTGACCGAAGGGCACCTCAGCCTCGTTCCGCACAACGCCAATGCCATACTGGAGGAGTGGCTCACCGGGGCCTATCACGCGCGTGCACTCAATATCTATCAGCGGCACGGTGACCGCGTTCGGATCGCCACGGCCGCCGACTTCTGTGCCACTCGCTGGACCGTCGCGGCTCTTCGGCTGCAAGTGCCACGCGGTATAAGCTACCTGACACCTGCCGGTTCTGTGATGCGGCTCTTCGGGCGGCACAGCGGACAGCAAGCGATCGCCGTAACGACGGCTCCGCCGGACCTCGACATCGCGGCCAGTCGGACGGGCGAGCGGGTGTTTCTGCACGTTGCGAACATTCGTTACAACGGCGCAGTTGAAGCGACTCTCGCGATCGACGGACGGTCCGTCGCAGGAGGCCGGATCCTGGAGATCTCACCGGCAAGCCCCCGGCAGGCCGTCACACAGGACCAGCCTGACGTATTCACCCCAGTTGAACTGCCTGTCTTGCCGGGCCCTAACGTGACCTGGCGCTTTCCGGCGGCGTCGGTGAGTGTGGTAGAAGTCGACCTAATCCCGAACTGAGCCAGCAGCAGCCTGGGCTCGATGCCGTTCATCCAGGCCACCGGCAATGGTGCGCGGAGCAAGCCAGGCACCTTCTCGTCCTCCCGCCAGGTAAGGTGGCGGAGCTCGGTCGCCGTCGAAAGCTCCTCCAGCAGCGAGTTCTTGAGCATGTTGCGGGAGACCGCCTGTCGCGCGGCAGCGGGCAGGTTCGTCGGCGCTGGAGCCAGCATTGCCTCGTGCTTGCTCGCCTGGCTGATCAGCCGGGTGCTACGAGCCCGAGCCCCGCGTGCCCAGACCAGCGAGGCCGCGCTAAGTGCTGCGCGTCGTTGAGCATTTGTTCTGTCCCGAGGAAGGCCAGCGCTTGCTTCGCATGGTGGATTTGCTTTGAGCTCTCAACCGCCGAAGGACTGAGAGCTTCACGGCGCCCGAGCTGGCAGCATGAGAGAGATCCGCCCGACCAAAGCTTCACCGCCGAATTATCGAAGCTCGCCAGATAAGGCCGGATCTTGGTGGCTTGCTAGCTACGGAGCAGTGAGGGTGACGGCTGTCATGCCCTATGCGTAAAGGCTGGGCCGGCGCACCCGTCACTGTCCCCCCGATCACCCAAGGACGATCCGCGGTCGCTCGAACCTGCCGCCATTGACAGATCGCGATACCGCGCAGCTTTTGAGGCGCGCTGCTTGAAGAGGCTCAAGGGCTGGGGTGAGCAGATCAGGTGCGTCCGGATCAGTCGCCTGGCGTTACCATGCAACCGTGACATACCGGTTTTCCCCGAACGAATCCCGAACTCAGCTCGGCGCTCATTCTAAGCGTGCGGGAGAAAGACGTGCCGCGGAAGCATGCCGAAATGAAGCTGATCTCTGTTCCTAACCTGAGGCTGATCGCTAATCAAACATCCGCCCGGATATTCCGCTTGCGCACGAGATCTGTCCAACGCTGCGCCTCATGGCGCATGAAGGCGTCGAACTGCTCGGCTGTGGTGTCGCCTGGAATGTATGCGCGCTGTCCAAGCAGCTCCCGAACGTCCTGCAGACGCATGATGCCTTGGACCTCCGCCGAGACCTGTCGGATAATCTCCGGTGAGGTTCCATGGCGCGCTACGAGCCCGTACCAGGAACTCGCCTCGTAACCCGGGAAGCCTTGTTCGGCGATCGTTGGCACATCTGGAAGGATCGCGAGCCGCTGAGCGCCGGTGATGCCGAGCGCGCGCAAGCGCCCGTCGGCGATGTGCTGGATGCTGCTGCTGTCGAACATGGCCGAAACCCGTCCTGCCAGCAGATCGCTATGTGCCGGCGCGCTGCCGCCATAGGCGATGAGGTTTACCCGCGTGTCCGACATATCGTAGAGCAGCTCGCCGGCGAGATGGGTGATCGTGCCCACGCCGGTATGCGCCACGGCGATCTCGCCAGGGCGCTTCCGGAGCTCGGCCACGAATTCCTGCACATTGCGCGCCGGAAAGGAGGGGTGCACGACCAGGATGTTCGGAGCGGAGGACATTAGGCCGACCGCCGTGAAATCCCCGAAGGGATCGTAGGGAAGGTTAGCAATGAGCACGCGGTTCAACGCGAAGTTAAGCGAGACCACGAGGTAGCTCGTACCGTCAGCCGGCGCTCGCTGCACGGATTGCGTCGCGATCAACGTGTTACCACCCGGCCGATTCTCCACCACGACGGGCACGCCGATCTTTTCGGTAAGCCGCTGCGCCACGGTGCGGGCGGTAACGTCGGCCGCGCCGCCTGCCGTATAGGCAACGACGAAACGGACAGGTTTGTCGATCAGCCGCGGTTGCGCGCGGGCAGTCAGCGGGGCGGCGAGCGTGCCGCCGATCATCAGGCGCCGTGTCGTTTTCATTGTTTTATCCTCCCGAGAATTCTTGGATTGCTCAGCAGAGCTGGCGTAGAGGCACCGAAGGATCCAGCAACCTCTGGCGCCCGAGCGGCTTACCGGCGGCGATGATCCGCCGCAGCGGCGTCGCCTCGCGGCCATTGTCGATGAGCACAGCCCCCTGAACGCGGCCATCGGCATCGAGGCCCAGACAGGAGAGACGTTCACCCTCTGCGCGCAGGAGCCAATCGAGGCCGGAGCTGTGTGCGCCCAAGATCTGGACGTTGTGCCCAAACTGGTCCGTCCAGTGCCAAGGCAATTCGGCATAGGGTCTTTCTGTTCCGCAGAGCGCGTGAGCGACCGCCACCGGCTGGTGCTGCGCAACCTGCCAGGTCTCAAAGCGGACATGGCGACCGCTGGGGCGACGAATGCGCGCGACCTCGCCGGCAGCGAAGACCTGCGGGTGCGAGGTGCGGCCAGAGGCATCTGTGAGAATCCCGTCCTCGACGGCGATGCCCGCCTCACGCGCCAGCTCGTCATTGGGTACGGCACCGATGGCGACGAGCAGCAGGTCGGCCTCGATCTCGCCACCGCTGGTGTAGAGGCGAAGCGCCTCGCGCCGGGGCTCGATTGCAGTCAGTCGGCAGCCGAATTTCAACACGACGCCCGCCGCGCGATGCCAGGTCTCGATCCGCGAACTGATGGTCTCGGGCACGCAGCGCGCCATGGCGCGGTCGCCCATCTCCAGCACAGTCACCGCGCAGCCGAGCTGGATCGCGGCCGCTGCAACTTCCAGACCGATAAGCCCCGCGCCCCCTACCGCGAGGCGAAGGCCAGGCCGCAGTCGCGCGCTCAGCGCGCGGGCGTCGGCCATGCTGCGCAAGGTCAGCACGCGCGGGTCGTTGGCGCCGGCAATTGGAAGGCCGCGTGCCCGCGCGCCGGTCGCAATCACCAGAGAATCGAATGCGATGCGTTCCCCGTCCGCCTTCGCCACGCGCGCCGTGCCCACGTCGATGCCCTCCACCCGCTCACCGAGCAGCAGCGCGATGCGCTGGGTCTCATAGGCGTGGATATCTCGCTGCATCAGCCCGCGCGGGTGCTCCTCGCCGAGCAGGATCTCCTTGGAGAGCGGCGGTCGATCATAGGGCGGCTCCGCCTCCTCGCCGAGCAGTAGGATCTCGCGCTCCGCGTCCAACCCGCGCAGCAATTCCGCCGTGCGGCGACCAGCCTGGCCCGCACCGATGATGACCGTTCGCATCAGAGTTGGAACTGCACCACGCCGCCCTCGACGCGGGTAGGATAGGTGTGGAGGTCGATCTCGGCAGGCTCGTCCAATGCCTTGCCGGAGCGGATGTCGAAGCAGGCTTGGTGCAGCGGGCATTCGATCTTGCCCTCCTCGCAGAACCCGTCGGAGAGCAGCGCATACTCATGGGTGCAAATGTCGCTGATGGCGTAGAAGCCGTCGTCCAATCGGAAGACCGCGATGCGGTCGTCGCCGACCTGCACCACCTTCGGTACGTCCGGCTCGAAATCGCCTTCCGGCGCCACGTCGTGCCAAGTCATCATTTCATCTCGATGAGCACATACTGGTCCTCCACCGAGACTGGGAATGTCTCCGCCACGAAAGGTCCCTCAGCGAGCTCTGCCCCGTCCTTCACCGTTACGGCATAGGACCGCGCCTTAATGCTGTCGGGGTCGCAATAGGATTGCCCCGTGCGGATATCGAACTCCCAGCCATGCCAAGGGCATTGCAGCATCTCGAACGGTCGTGTCCGCTCATAGACTCCCGGTTCGCTGGAGCGGATCAGGCCCACTAGCTTCCCGTGGCACAGGCTGCCGCCCTCGTGCGGACAGACGTTGCTAATGGCAAAGTATTCGCCGTCCACGTGAAAGAGCGCGATAGGCCTGCCCTTCACCTTCACGAGCTTGCTCCCCCGTTCCGGGATCTCCCCTACCTTGGCGACCACATGTCGCGTCAGGGTCGCGGACGCACTCATGCCAGCCGTTCTCCGTAGATCGCCTCGGCATTGCCGGCGAAGATGCCGCGCTTCTCGGCTTCGCTCATGCGGATCTTGAAAGCATGGCGAGGGTCGTCCGAGTCCCAATGCGGATAGTCGGAGGCAAAGACGATCTTGTCCCAGCCCATCCAGTCGAGCATCTGGCGCAGCTCCTCGGGCTTCTCCGGCTCTTCCATGGGCTGGGTGGTCCACCAGAAGTTCCGGCGCAGGTACTCCGACGGCTTCATCTTCAGATAGGGCACTTCGCCGCGGAAGCGGTCGAAGAGGCCGTCCATGCGCCAGCCCAGCGGTGCGGCCCAGGCGAAGCCGCCTTCGACCACCACGATCTTCAGTTCCGGCAGACGCTCTGGCACCCCCTCGATGATGAAACTGGTCGCCATTGCGTGCAGGCTCATGGAGACCGCCTGATGCTCCTCGAAATAGAAAGAGGGCGCACCGCCGGCAGTGACCGAATGGCCGTTATTGCCCGAGTTGTGCAGCCCTAGCGGGAAGCCGTGATGCACGGCGGCCTCGTAAATGCGCCAGTAGCGCTTCCGGCCGAGCGGCTCGATCGGCCGCGTCACGAGGGCGACTTGCGCGAAGCCCTTCAGCTTGGCGCAGCGTTCAATCTCCGCGACAGCGCCGTCGGCGTCCTCGGCCATCACGGTAATGGTGCCCTTGAGGCGAGGCTCCGGCTCGATCCACTCGGCTACCTGCCAGTCGTTGATGGCGCGGCAAACGGCATGCGCGCAATCGATGTTCCGCTCGTCCAGCGCGCGCGGAAAGAGCGGAAAGAGCATGCCGCGGTCGATGCCGTTCGCGTCGAGGTGCTGGCGCTGCATCATCGCGAGGTCCGAGCCGGGCGGGCTGCCGTCCTCGGGCCAAGCATCCCGGCGGGCAAGCTGGGGCGTGGCCTTGGGAAAAGCGGTGGAGGCGACGAAAGCCTGGCGGAAGCGCTGGCCGAAGGTGGCGAGATGCTCGCGCCAGCGGGTGGACATGTAGGGGTGCAGGTCCTTCATGGACCGGACCGTCGGGTGAATGTCGCAATCCACCAGCTTAAGGGTGGGGTCCTTTGCTCTGGTCGGAGCGTGGAGGGTGGAGCTGCTCATCACGCGGTCTCCTTCAGGCGGGAATAGGTGGCCAGCGGCGTGTCGCGCAGGGCTTTGCCCAGCAAGGCTGGAGGCAGGCCCCGGGTCGGATCGCCACCATCGAAGCGCCAATGCGGGTAGTCGGTCGAGAAGAGGAAGATGTCGTCTGCGCCGATCTGCTCGAGCAGCTGGTCGAGCTGCGTCGGATCCGGCGGCAGGTCCCATGTCTGCAGCGAGAAGCGAACGCGGTCGCGCACAATGGCCGCGGGAGAGGCGTCGACCCAGGGAATCTCTTTGCGCATGCCGCGCCACATCTTCGTGCCTCTCCAGAAGAAGCTCGGCAGCCAGGAGATCCCGGATTCCAGCAGCACCACGCGCAGCGCTGGGAATTTGGTGAAGACGCCTTCGGCGATAAGGCTGAGGAGTTGGCTCTGGAAGGTCAGCGCGAAGCTGCAATGCTCCTCATAGAGCGTGGACGGCCAGCCATTGGCGGTCGGCGCATGCCGCATGGCACTGCCGGCATGGATGGCGATAGGGAGTCCATGCTTCTCAGCCGCCTTGTAGATGGGCCAGTGCTCACGCTGGCCGAGCAGGGATTCGTGCGCACCCAGCAGCAGGATCTGCACGAACCGGCGGTTGGGCGCCCAGCGCTCGATCTCGTCCACCGCGAGCTCGGTGTTCTGGATGGGGATGACGATGGAGGCGCGTAGCCGGTCGTCCTTGTCGAGCCATTCGGCGGCGACCCAGGCATTGGTCGCACGACAGATCGCGGCGCTGAGGTCGGCGCTGTACATGGCCGGTCCGCCGTAGAGGCAGTTGAGAATGCCCCGGCTGATCCCGAAGGCGTCGAGCGCCTGGGATTGCATGTCCGCGAGCGTGGAGCCCGGCTTGCGGCCGGGGACCCGCCAATCCGGGCGGGCGCTGATCGGCGCACTGGGCGGGTAGTAAGCAAGGTCGAGCCCGTCGACGCCACGGGCGTCGATCACCTCCTGCCAATGTGCGTCGAAATAGGGGAGCAGCGCCTTCATGCCGGGGACGGCGGGATGGATGTCGCAGTCGATCAAACCAGTGGCGGCGATATGCCCCATCCGAGAACCTCCCTGAGCAACGCGGAATTGGCCCGCGGTAATTGCCTGGAAGCTATCGGTCTAAAACTTACGTGTCAATAAGTCCTCCCGACGTTCCGGACCCAACCACGGCTGGTCTCGCAGCCGTGCCCCAACTCCGCTCGATAAGGTCGAGCTGGGCGGCGTAGTGCTGCGACAGTCCACGAAATCCGCCGCTGTCCCGTGAGATATGGACTGCGTAGAGAAAACAGCTGGCCATCAGCCGACCCAGCTGGTGGCACGGCGCTTCGGGACGCAGCTCACCCTCGGCCACGGCCTGCTCCATGCCGGTGATGGCGCTCGCCTGGATGTCGCGGCGGAAGACCAGGACCCGCTCGCGCATCAGATCGTCCAGCGCCTCGCCCTCGGCCGAGAGCCGGGTGATGAGGCTCCAGGAATTGCCCTCGCTGCCGTGAGGATTGAGGCGCGTAAATGCTTCGCGGTTGAAGGCGACCGTAGCCTCCACCTTCGAGGTCAGGCCGGTCCGCGCCGCGGTCCAGATACCGTGGTATCGGCCGCCAACCTGCTCGACGTAGTCATGCATCACCGTAGCCACGAGCCGCGCCTTGGGGCCGAAATGGTAATGGATATTGGTCGTGGTGATCTCGAGTTCCTGAGCGATGTCGCCATAGCTCACCCCTCGGTACCCGCGCAGCATCAGCAGTCGTGTGGCGACGCGTTTGATCTCGTCGCGCATCGGCACTCGGCCTATCGGTTCAACACGCTCTATCATTCCGCATCCTTCTCCCGACACCGCGGGACATCGCTCTTGACGCACAAGTAAGTGGCGGGCTTCATCGGGGCAATGCGCGGCTCTGGCCGCCAAAAATCGTCCGGAGGAACCCCAGTGACCCTTAGCTTACCGCGCCGCACGATTCTCGCAGCCGGCCTCGCCAGCCTCGCAGCGCCAGCCCTCGCCCAAGCGCGGTTTCCGGATCGGCCGCTGCGCATCATTGTTCCCGTCGCCGCCGGCGGCATCTCCGACACTATCTCGCGCTTCCTCGCTGAGGGCATGCGCGCGGAGTTTGGCCAGCCGGTCATCATCGAGAACCGGCCAGGCGCCAATGGGATCCTCGCCAGCGAGGCGATCGCCCGCGCGGCCCCGGACGGCTATACCATCGGCTATATGCTCTATGCGGCGATGACGTTGAACCCGCTGCTCATCCCAAACCTGTCCTACCGGTTGAGCGACTTCCTGCCGCTTACACCCACCTTCAAGGCCCCCATGGTCCTCGCCGTCGGCAAGGACGTACCGGTCCGCAATGTCCGTGAGTTCGTAGACTACGTGAAGCGGCAGGGCACGCTCAGCTACGGCACGCTCGGCAATGCCAGCACTGGGCAAATTCTGATGGAGATGCTGCGGGGCCTCACCGGCATCGAGCTAGAGAATGTCGGCTACCGCGGGGAGACTCTCGCTGTCACCGACATGGTCGCGGGCAACCTGCCAGCCGTCTGCATCTCGACCATGAACGTGCTTCAGCAACACCGCGCCGGCAACGCCCGGATCATCGGAATATCCACACCCGAGCGACTACCCGACCTTCCGGACCTGCCGACCTTCGCCGAAGCCGGATTTCCCATCGATTATAGTTATTTCCATGGGCTCATGATGCCTTCGGGGACGCCGGAGGCAGTGGCCGCTCGCCTGCACCGCAGCATCGGCGCCGGGCTACAGAGCCCGGAGCTTCGGACGCGGATGACGCCAGATATGCAGCCGTTCGTGCTGAGCTCGGCCGAGTTCGCTGGGATGCTGAGTCGAGAGACATCGAAGCTCGGCGAGCTGGTTCAGACTCGCGGCATCCGGCTGCAATAGGCCGCCCCAGCGCCAGCTTCTGCACCATAGCCGCGAGGCTGCTCGATTTGGCGCGGCGGCTGCCTGCGGATCGACCTCAGGCTGACCCGCAGGCCACGGTTGGGTGCTGGGTGGCAATCCTGGCGACCGCCTCATGAAAAAGACGCGGACAGCCTCCCGGGGCGTTTGAGGCCGGTGGGGCGGGTTCGTCCTGCCTATGGTGGCGGGAACGGCCGCTTCGGATCCCCGATCAATGCGTGGCCTGGCCGGTGGACCGTGCCGGGCCACGCTACTGCGGGCCGGATTCGAACCGGCTTCATCGCTCCGCGGGCAACCCGCCATGGTCCATTCGCCAGGGCGTCCCCCAGCAAAATAGCGCTTCCTTCAGCGCCGCCGCAGCGGCGATAGCGTAAGCGTCCGCGCTCGCCTCAACACCTATCAAATATTGGGACGTGGGCCTGCGGGCAGCAGAAAAAATTGCGCGTCCATCGCCTGCTCACTCGTCAGTGGCGCCTGGGGGTGGCGTTAGTGCCCCGCCTAAATTTCACCGGCCGTCGTCCAAATCATTGAACTCTCCCTTGAGCCTCCCGAGGTGAAGCGCCGCTTCAGCCCACCAGGATCCCAAAATGAGTGCAGCCGCAAAACGACATTCAGCTAATACGATATGGCTGCAATCCAGCGTTGCGAAGTGGATGCGTGCGAACCATCATGATCTCGCCGAGTTCGTCGCCAACGATGAGGTCGACTGGCACATCGTGGCGCGAACCTTCCGCGAGCGAGGTGTGTTTACGGGCCTGGGCGATCTCCCGTCTGCCGCCTTTCTTCAGGACACCTGGCGGCAAATCGATCAGGCCGAGGCGGGCTAACGACGGAACGCGGTCGGCGCCCGCGCGGCGGAGCTTACGGAGTCAGCGGCTCAATCCAGCCCCAGCCGGCCGGGGGTGAATCGGGCGGAGCGGATCGGCATTTCACTGCGGTTCAAGGCCCGCAGCCGCGACGATCTGTCTCCACTTTGGAGTTTCGGTCACGATGCGCTGAGCAAGTTCGTCTCCTGATCCTCCAAGCTCCGAAGCACCTGACTCCCGGACACGCCGGATCACATCGGGCAGCGTCATGGCCCGCACCAGTTCATCGGAGAGCTTCCGAAGGATCTCCGTGGGCGTGCCCGCGGGCGCCGAGACATGCCACCAAGGTGCCGCGTCAAAGCCAGCATAGCCTTGCTCCGCGATCGTTGGCAGTTCCGGAATGGCCGGCGAACGCCGCGAGGAAGTGACCCCGAGGGGCCGGAGCGCCCCGGTGCGGAAATGCGGGAGATAGGGCGGCAGATTGTCCATCGTGCTCGGAATATGCCCGGCCAGGAGGTCCTTCAGCACGTCGGAACTGCCCCGATAGACGACATGCTCCACCTTGAATCCGGCCCTGAATTCCAAGTAGGCCATGGCCAGATGCCCGCTGCCGCCGATGGCGGGCGAGCCGAAGCTCAGGCCGCCGGCGCCCCTCGCCTTGCAAAGCTCCACATATTCCGAGACGGAGTTGACCGGCAGGCTTGGATGCACAGCCAGCACATTGGCGACTTCGCCGAATAGGGCCACGGGCGCAAAGGCGGTAGCGCTGTCATAGGGCATCTGCCGGTAAAGGTACTGGTTGGTCACCAATGCGCCCACCGTCGCAAAGAGCAGCGTATATCCGTCCGGCGGCGCCTTCGCGACGAACTCCGCGCCGATATTGCCCCCTGCCCCGCTACGGTTTTCGACGACGACCGGCTGTCCCCAGGCGTCGGACAGATGCTGCCCCGCGATCCGAGCCAGGAGGTCTGTCGTGCCGCCGGGCGAGAAAGGCACGACGATCCGGATCGGCCGGTTGGGATAGCTGGACTGCGCCCAGCCCTTTCCCGCCAGGTCCGGAGCCGCGAGGCCCGCGGCGGCGAGGACGCCGCGCCGAAAGATCTTAGTCGTCATCTATCGTTCCCTTGTGCCGGCGCGCCTTGTGCGGCAGCCGAGGCTAGGCGGTCATCAGCGCGGCCGCGGCGTCCAGCGGAACCGGCGCATCCTCGAGCAGCAGCGAGATCGCCTCCTCCTCCCACCGCGCATCCTCCACGGCCAGCTTGGGCCGATCGGCCAGGCGGTGCTCCAGCACGAAGCGCCCCATCAGCAAGCGCCGGGCATCGCCGCCCGCCGCGCCGAGGCGGCAGCCCTCGTTCATCATGAGGATGGCGGTGGTCACATGGTAGAGCGCGCTGGCGGCGACGCGAACGAAGCGCTCGTGCTCCGGCGTATCGGCGACCTGCTCGGCGAGGCGGATCGCCTGGGCCAGCGTCCCCTCCATGCGCGTGCGGAACTGCCCTGGCAGGCCCCGGGCCTCGGCCAGGCGCCGGACGAGCTCCTCCCCCAGGGCGTGGTGCGCGCGCTCCTTTCGAACGGCGCGGTGGATGGCATCCAGCGCGTTCACACTACTGGTGCCGTCCCAGATCACGCCCAGATGCGCGTCGCGGACCAGCCGGGCGTTCACCCAATCCTCAATATAGCCATTGCCGCCGCGCGCCTCCATGGCCGCGGTCGCAACGGCGATGTTGTCGCGCGAGGCGCGGTACTTGCAGATCGGCGTCAGCAGCCGCGCGATCTTGGGCGCGGCCTGCTGCGTCGAGGGGTCGAGCACCGAGGCCAGCATCACCGCGGAGAGCGACTGCTCCGTCTTGATCATTATCTTCACGAGCTGCCGGCGCATTAGCGGATGCTCGATCACGCGCTTGCCGAAGGCGTTGCGATGGCGCGCCACCTGCATCGCCTCGTTCAGGCAGCGGCGCATCATCCCCGCCGCGCGCGTGAGATGCGACACCCGGCTCGGGTTCACCATCTCCAGCATCTGCTTCATGCCGCGATCGATTGCGCCAAGCTGGTAGGCGACGGCACCGTCGAAGACGATCTCCCCGCTCGGCATCGAGCGGCTGCCGAGCTTGTCCTTCAGCCGCACGATCCGGTAGCTGTTGCGGCTTCCGTCGGGCAGCGTCCTGGGAAGCAGGAAGAGACCGAGCCCGCGGCTGCCCGCCACGGCGCCTTCCGGCCGCGCCAGCAGCACGCACACATCGCCGTCGGCATTGGAGCAAAACCACTTCTCGCCATAGAGCCGCCAATG
Organism: Roseococcus sp. SYP-B2431; assembly: GCF_004336745.1. Lineage (GTDB taxonomy): Bacteria > Pseudomonadota > Alphaproteobacteria > Acetobacterales > Acetobacteraceae > Roseococcus. Next base: position 634,593 of record NZ_SJXD01000025.1, on the reverse strand, counting down.
CTCGCCATCCCGCACGGCGACCAGCTCGGCAGACCCGGCATCCGATCCGCCGATCTTCTCAGTCATGAACTGCGCGCCGTAGAGGAGGCGGTCCATGTCCTGCGTCCATAGGCGATCGAGATAGCGCGCCTTCAGCTCCTCGCTGCCGTATCGCGCGATCAGGTCGGAGGTGCAGTCGGTCAGGTTCACCGGGCAGAGCACGCCGAACTCCGCCTGCGCGAAGAGGTAGAAGAAGGCCTGCTTGGCCAGGAGTGGCATGGGCCGGTCCCAGCCCAGCACGCCCGGACGGTGCGTCATCGCGTGCATGCCGAACTCGCCGAAGGCGATCCGGCGGATCTCGTCATAGGCGGGATGGGCCTCGATCCACTCCTCATCCCGCCCGTAGCGGTCGCGTTGATGGAGCTGGGGCGGGTGCCTGTCGGCGAGGTGGGCGAGGTCGTTCAGGCGGCTGCCGGCCAGCACGCCCAGCCTTTGGAGATGCGGCGCGAGATGCGCCAGCAGGGGATCCTCCATGTAGAGGGGGAGCAGGTCGCACAGGCTGCGGTCGATCTCGAAGAAGTTGAGGCCGCTGCAATCGGGCGCAAGGTGCTGGGATCGGCGGGCCACGGCGCCGCGACGGGCCTGGTCGGCCGGGTCGGGGGTCGGGCGGGTCACCATCGTGATCTCATTCATGGCGGGCAGCGTCCATGCCTTCGGCGCCCGCCGCAAACGATTTCAAAGCTGAGCATTTTGAGTTAGACTCAAAGCCATGCCGGGTCGTTCCCTGCCCTCGCTGTATGCTGTCCGCGCCTTTGAAGCGGCGGCCCGTCATCTGTCCATGACCCACGCCGCATCGGAGCTCCATGTCACGCCGGGGGCGGTAAGCCGCCTCGTGCGACGGCTGGAAGCTGATCTATCTGCGGTACTGTTCATCCGGCGTGCCACCGGACTGGAGCTCACGCCGGTCGGCCGCACCATGGCGGAGGGTGCGCGCGAGGCGCTCGACCGGGTGGCGGAGGCGGCCACCGGCGTGCGTCTCAGACATCACCGCCGCTTGGCGATCGGCGTCTACAGTCATTTCCTTTCGCGCGTTCTGCTGCCGCTGCTGCCACGCCTGCGGGCAGTTCATCCCGACCTCGATGTCGATGTCCATGCCAGCACCAGCCCGCTTGATCTCCTTCCCGGACGCTTCGACGCGGCCATCGTCGTTGCCGGCGCAAGGAAGCAGATGGGGCTGGTCATGCGCCCACTGATGCCCATCACGACGGTGCCCGTCGCTGCGCCGCGACGGCTGAAGGATGGCCCTATCGACTTCGCGCGCGTGACCCTGCTCCACACGCGGGCGCGCCCCGAGGATTGGCGACGCTGGCTGGACCACGCCGGTCTGGGAGCCATCCCAGTGCGCGGCGGAAGCACCTTCGACGGCGTGAGCCTGGCACTCGAGGCGGCGGCCGCGGATCTGGGCCTGGCCATCGCCATTGAGGGCCTTCTTGGCCCAGATCTGGCCGCCGGCCGGCTGGCCATCGCGCATCCAGCCCGACGGCCGACGCACCGGAACTTTGTGCTGCAATATGACGCACGCCTCGCGGAGGATCCGTCGCTGGCGATCTTTGCCGATTGGCTTTGTGAGCAACTGCATCGTAGTCCAGAACCCTATAGCCGCCCAGCCTAGCCAGCCGCCCAGAGAACGTTGTCGCCTCGGTTCCTATCGCTGCTCCAGTCTTTCCCCGGACAAACATTCTCTCGTTGGACGACACCGCGCTGTGGCCCAGGTTCGGCCGGCCTTACCGCGCTGACCTCGATGGTGCGAACGCGCAACGGGGCGAGCTTTCGGTCTCCGGAGAGCAGAGAGTTTCCGAACTTTGAGGGTGGCCGATTTTCCAACAAGGTCTAAGGCCTTGTTTTATGCTATCTCCAGTACGGCTGCCCTGCTCGGATTCAGCATTTCACCGCCCGACCAAAGAATCGATGAGCGAGTATCCCGCTTCGGCTCCGAGGCAGCGGGGGACAGGGTACCGGAAACTCGAATCTCGGATGCTCGGCCGGTTCCCTCGGGTGTCCCGCTTCAGGCTCAACGTGGGAGTCTCCGCGCCGGAGTAGTCGATGCCGATGGTGCTCATGAACGCCCGCACGTGCCGCCCGGCGCCTTCCCTAAATTGCGGTTCATACCAAACTCATCCCGCGTCAGCAGGGACCCGCTTCCAATAGGCCTCCCGCCGAAGGATGACATCGTCCGCCGCCCCAACCGGCCGGTGCTCCAGCAGGGCGAAGCGAAAAGCCTGGCGGATATAGGCGAGGCTCGAGTCTGTCGCGAGCTACGCAGCTCCACATTGCCGCCATGTCCCGTGGCCGCATAGTTTGCACCACCGAGACCAGATGCCGCCCTCGCCCGCAGCCGAGCCGACATAGCGGCGGCCCGTAACAGCGTCGGTGATGAGGTAGACGCCCTTTTCGCTTTCCAGGGCTGCCTTCCAGTTGGGGCGCCCTTCCGGACCAGAGTTTCCAATTCCCAAAACCCGAGGTCGATCTCCTCGAACCCGGGCAAGACGCGGCCGGCGTACGGCTCGCGCAGGAGCTTCAGCACGGCCCCGTCGGAGCCGTAACGCTCAAGCTCACCTGCCTGAAGCTCGAGCTTCTTGACGTCCCCAAGCTCGAGCCACCCGCGCGGGCTGCCCTCGGCCCGACGTCGGGCAACAGCCGAAACAACCGAAACCTGCGACGCGGCCTCACGGGCGATAGGTGCCTGGCATAGCCCAGCAGATGCTCACGCGGCCGCAAAAGACAGCGTGTTCCTTCGTCCGTGCGAAAGGCCTGCGCTCACGACCACCCCGCTTGCGGTCCGCGAACGAGCCGTCCAGGAAGCGCGCCGGTATGTTCGCCGTTGCGATAGGTGACGGACCCCGACTTGATAGTCGCGGCGTAGCCGTCCGCACGCTGCATGAGGCGGCGCCCACCAGCGGGCAGATCATGGACCATATAAGGTGCCCCCAGGCGGAGGCGGTCGAGATCTAGCAGATTCACATCTGCCAGCAGCCCTGGCGCAAGGACGCCACGATCGTTCAGGCCGACGGCCGCGGCGGTGTCCGAAGTGTGACGGCGGATGAGTTCCTCGATGGGGAAAGTGCCATCACCCCGGTCGCGGCCCCAGTAGCTCAGGAGGAAGGTCGGGAAGCTGCCATCGGAGACAAAGCCCACGTGGGCGCCACCATCTCCCAGTCCAACGAGCGTGACTGGATCCGCCAGCATCTCGCGGCAGGGATCGAGCGTGTAACCCGCATAGTTCACTAGGGCCGCGAAGATGAAATTGCGTCCTTCGTCGGCGGTCAGAAGGTCGTATGCCACCTCTGGCGCGCTCCGCCCCTCGCGCGCGGCGATCGACGCGAGAGAGTTCTCCCGGTCGGGCGTATAGTTCGGGGGATCGCTGAAAAGGAACATGCGCTCGTGTCCGAGCCTGGTGAGCAGCGGGAAGGTGCTTCCGGTCACTGGGTCTTCGGAGAGAATGCGCCTGCGAACCTCCGGGTCGCGCATGACCGCCACGCGCTCGGCCACCGGAAGGTCGGCGATCGCGCGGTAGCTCGGCGTGGCCGAGAATGGATTCTGCGTGCCGTGCAGTCCGAACAGGATGCCGATGGGCCTCGGCGGAATGACGGGGCGGATCGAAAGCCCCTGCGCCACCGCATCATGCGTCATCGCGAGGAGTTCGCGCCAAAGCTGCGGCTTGTCGTGCCGTTCCGCCATGGAGAAGAGCAATGGGCGCCTCGACACGCTCAGCACCCGGCGCAACATCGCGAACTCCGTTGCGGCGTCCGGCGTGTCCCAGTCTGAGACAAGTTCCATGAAGCCATGTCCCGCGTCCGACATGCCGCAAGCGATGGCGGTGAGTTCGTCCTCTGTGGCGCGAAGCGAGGGCGCCCGGTCGCCTTTCAGGGTACGATGACCGATCGTGCGCGAGGTGGAAAAGCCCAAGGCGCCCGCGCGCATGGCCTCCGCCGTGAGGCGGCGCATCTCAGCCGAGTCCTCGGGCGTCGCCGCTTCGAGACGGGATGCGCGTTCGCCCATAACGAAGATGCGCAGCGCGGCGTGCGGAAGCTGTGCGCAGAGATCGATGTCGCGCGGATTGCGGTCGAGCGCGTCGAGATAGCTGCCGAAGGACTCCCATTGCCAGTCGAGGCCCTCGTGGAGGCAGGGGGCGGGGATGTCCTCGACACCCTCCATAAGCTCCACCAACCTCTGGCGGTCCTGCTCGCGAACCGGAGCGAAGCCCACACCGCAGTTGCCCATCACTGCCGTGGTGACACCATGCCAGCTTGACGGCGTCATGCGGGAATCCCACACCGCTTGCCCATCGTAATGCGTGTGCACATCGACGAAACCCGGCGTCACCAGCAGGCCCCGTGCATCGATTTCTTCCGCGCCACTCGGCGGCACCGCACCGATGGCAGCTATCCGCGATCCCGCCAGCGCGACGTCCGCTTCAAAGGGTGGACGTCCGGTTCCGTCCACTACGGCTCCGCCACGTAGAATCAGGGTCACTTGCTCGCCCATGGATCTTCTCCTGTGACCGCGTTGTTCCGAGTTCAACCGGCGGGACGGATGTTGCGTTCACGAATGATTGCCCCGAGGCGTTCCTGATCGCGGAGCACCTCCGCGGTGAACTCCTCAGGGGTACTCGAGCGCACGATCAAGTCCGGCGTCATGCGGTCGCGGAAGCGCTGGGTTTCCATGGCTTCGAGGATGACCCCGCGAAGCCGATCGATGACGGGACGTGGCACACCAGACGGAGACACGAAGCCGTGGAACCAAGTGTAAACGAGGTCTGGGAAGCCCTGCTCGCGGAAGGTCGCGATATCTGGCGCACCCTCCAGCCGCTCTTCGGAGGAAATGCCGATGATGCGGATCTTGCCTTCCTTGTGGAACTGGTGGAGCGGCGTGAGGCCGGTGACCACCGACGGCACATTCCCTGCCAGCAGATCCATCGTCGCAGCTGATTCATCGCGATACACCACGTTCTGCAATGCAATGTTAGCCGTCGCCTGGAACATCTCCATCAGCAGGTGTGACGAGGTAGCAACACCGTTAGAGCCATAGCTCAGGCCTCCCTGGCTGCGCACATGGGCGACGAATTCCGCAACGTTGCGCACGGGCAGCGTAGCCGGCACCGCCAGGGCCATCGCGCCTCGGAAGATGGTGGTGATCGATTGGAAATCTTCGTTGCGATAGGGCAGCCGCGGGATCATCAGTGGCGCGAGCACCTGCGCTGAGGTGATGGCGTAGCCAATGACATGGCCGTCCTTCGCCCCTCTGGCCACCTCACCTGCCGCGATGACGCCCTGGGCGCCTGGACGGTTGTCAACAATGACCGGGTTCCCCAGCGACACCTGCATGTGCTCACCGACGACTCGGCAAATGAGGTCTGACCAAGACCCCCCGGATCCAGGCGCGACGATGCGGATCGGTCGAGACGGAAATCCGGGGGTCTGAGCGAATGCCGAGCTGCTCGACTCGGCTGCCAAAGCCAGCGCGGCAGGCGCCGCCAGCACTCGACGGCGCGCAATCTGCGATATGGACATTTCCACTCCTGACGTTCGTTCCACCGCGGCTTATGCCGTTCTCACCGATGCCGGTGCGCACGCAGATAAAACCATCAAATCTATTAACTAGTCAATCAGGGTGCCGCGCAGTCCGTCCCTTGGAAAGTTGCGCCCGCGATGTCAATTAGGGCGATCATGGCCGCTCGAGACGACATCCTGGCAATCGCCACCGACCTCTTCACTCGACACGGGTTCAATGGCGTGAGCTACGCTGACATCGCGCGTTCGCTTGGCATGACAACGGCGAACATCCACTACCACTTCGGCACCAAGCTCGGCCTGGCATCCGCGGCGCTCGAGGCATATGCCGACCAGGTGACCGAGCGAATGCGGTGCATCTGGTGCGACGAGGGCAGTAATCTCGAGAGCAAGATCAAAGCCACGATCTCCTTCACTCAGGACAGCTACAACCGATTTAACGGCGATGGTCCCCCTGGCCGCGCTTGGAGCCTGATGTCTCGCTTCGCCAGCGATGCGGATGCGCTGGATGACGACATCCGCAAGCGGATCACCGCATTCCGAAGCGATGCACACGCCTTCGTTAGTCGGGGTGTAGACATCGCCATGGACGCGGGGGAGTTCCGAGACGACGCGCCCCGAGCGGAGATGGCGCGGATCCTGAGCAGCGCCTTCCTCTACGCGCCGCATATCGCGCGTGACACGGGCGGATTTGCCGGGGCGATCCGAAACTACGCCGCCGTACACAACATGATGCGTGCTGCATATGGAGTCCAAAGTCGGCCTTCAAGGCGCGCCAAACGGTAGGGGCGGATCCGCCCACGCATGCAGCGTTTTCGCGCCACGAACCTCCGTCACTATCCCACTCTGCGTTGAACACACAGCATCCGGCGACACCGTCGGCCTCGCGCATGCTGCCAGCCTCTATCGCAAAGCCCCGCGGCGCTGCGACGGCCAAGCTGGAATGCGAGCATGGCCGCGATCGCGTCTCGCCCTTCCAGCGTGACGATGGACCAAGTGAAGCACAGCACATCGCGCCAGCGCCCGTCCGTCCGGAAAAGCGCTGTGACGGCTGCGGCATCCTTGGCGCCAGGGCCGCGCCGAAACGCTCCGGCCAGGATTGAACCCGCTTCTCGGCGATCAGCTGCAGCAGGGAACCTGGCCGTTCCTTTCGTAGCGAATGGCAGCCGATCCGGTGTCCCGTCGCACCCACCCGCGCTTGGTTTCCCGATCAGGCAGCCTGTTCCAGGGTGGAGGCCACGTCGGTCAGCGTGGTTCGGCGCATGTCGCGCGGATAGGTCTGGTCGTCGAAGCGTGTCGCCCGGTGCATGGTGGTGCGGTTGTCCCAGACGAGCAGGTCGCCCACGCGCCATTCATGGGCATAGACGCGCTCGCGCTGCGTCGCATGCTCGGTCAGCTCGCGGATCAGCGCCAGCGCCTCGGGCTGCGGCCAGCCCAGAATCTGACCGATATGGGCCGAAAGGAAGAGCGAGAGCCGATGGCTGCCGGGATGGCGCCGCACCAGCCTTTGCTGCACCGGCCGGTATCGCTCGCGCTCCTCCGGCGTGAAGTCGCCGAAGCCCAGGACGGCCCGCGAGTGGAGCAGGCTATGCTCGGTCACCATGTCGCGGACCAGCTTCTGCGTCGCCGGATCCAGCGTGTCCCAGGCGGCGCGCATATCCGCGATCTGCGTGGCGCCGCCGGCGCCTTCCGGCGGCACGACATGGGCAGCGAGCATCGAATACTTCGCCGGAACCGCCTTGAAGCTGCTGTCGCTGTGCCAGAGCAGATTGCCGAGATTGTAGAGCCGGCGGCGGTCGTCCCGCGCCATCAGCTTGCCGTCCTGCGTCAGGTTGGAGATATCGCCCAGCCCCTCCGCCAGACGGCGCGTGCCGGCGCCGCCGGCCTGCGGCACCTGATAAGCCTCCTCCAACTCGCCGAAATACTGCGTGAAGCGCATATGCGCCTCGCGCTCCAGCGGCTTCGCGTTGCGGAAGACCAGGACCGCGTACTTGTCCATGCCCTTCTCGATCACCGCGATATCCGTGGCGTCCAGGGGATGCGAGATGTCCACGCCGCCGGCCTCGGCAGCAAAGTCGTCGCCCTTGAGGGGCTTGAAGGTGACAGCCATGAGTCAATTCCTCCCGTTCAGTTCGTGGCATTCTGGGGCGTGATGCCGGCGCGCTGCGCGACCCCGCGCCATTGGGCGATCTCGCGCCGGATCAGCTCGGCGAGATCGGTGCTCGACCCGCCCATCGGCTCCAGCCAGGAGGCGGCGAAGCGTTCGCGCAGCGCCTCGCTCTCCAGCGCTTTACGGCCCTCGGCGTTCAGCCGCACGACGATGGCGGGGCTGGTGCCCGCCGGGGCCATCAGCGCCACCCACGAGCCGGCTTCGAACTCAATGCCCAGCGCCTCGGCGACCGTGGGAATCTCCGGCGCGAGGACGCTGCGCTCGCGGCTGGTGATCGCCAGCGCCCGTGCCCCGCCGGAGCGCGCCAGCGCGATGCCAGAGGGAAAGTTGTCGATCATCATGGCGAGGTGGCCCGCCGCGAGGTCGCTCAGCGCCGGCGCGCTGCCGCGGTAGGGGACATGCACCAGCTCCGTCCTCGTGAGGCTGCCGAGCAGCGCCGTCGTCAGATGGACCGGGGCACCGATTCCCGGCGAGCCGTAGGTCACCTCCCCCGGCCGTGCCTTCGCGTAATCCACCAGCTCCTGCATCGACCTGACGGGCAGCCGGTTCGCGACGAGCACGATGAGCGGCCCGCGCGCCACCGCGACGATCGGCTCGAAGCCACGAATCGGGTCATAGGTCAAGGAGGCGAAGGTGCTGGGATTGGTGCCGAAGGTGGCGTTGGTGCCCATCACGATGGTGTAGCCGTCCGGCGAAGCCTGGCCCGCCGCCGTGACGCCGATGCTGCCGGAGGCGCCGGCCCGGTTCTCCACGACGACCGGCTGGCCCAGCGCCGCCTGCAACTCGGCCGCGATCAGGCGCGAGGCGATGTCGGTGATGCCGCCGGGCGGATACGGGCAGATCAGCCGGATGGCCCGCTGCGGCCAGTCGGCGGCGCGGGCCGAGGTCGCCAGCACCAGGAAGGGCGCGGCCAGCAAGGGCCGCCGGCCAATCTCAGAACTCGACGACGACATATTCGCCCTCAACCGCGACGGGAAAGGTCTCGGCCACATAGGGGCCTTTCGCCAGAGTCTCGCCGGGCTCGACGGTCACCTGATAGGCGCGGGCGCGGAAGCTCTCGGGGTCGCACCAGGACTGGCCGGTGCGGATGTCGAACTCCCAGCCATGCCACGGACATTGCAGCATCTCGCCGCGGCGCGAGAGCTCGTACTGGCCCGGTCGCGAGGACTGCACCAGCGAGACGAGCGCGCCATGGCACAGGCTTCCGCCGGCATGCGGGCAGGTGTTGCTGATCGCGAAATATTCGCCGTCGCGATTGAAGAGCGCGACGGAACGCCCGCGCACCGTGACGAGCTTGCTGCTGCCGGGCGCGATCTCGCCCGTCGTGGCCACGACATGACGCGCCATGTTACGCGATTCCAAAGAGCGCCCGGGCATTGCCGCCCAGGATCTGCGCGCGCTCGTCCTCGCTCATCCGCAACTTCAGCGAGAATCGAGGATCGTCGGAATCCCAGTGCGGGTAGTCCGTCGCGAAGAGGACACGGTCCCAGCCCACCCAATCGATCATGTCGCGCAGGTAGGCCGGTTTCTCCGCCTCATCCATGGGCTGCGTCGTGTACCAGACGTTGCGGCGCAGGTATTCCGACGGCGGGCGCTTGAGATGCGGCACCTCGGCACGGAACCGCTGCCAATGCGCATCCAGCCGCCATCCAAGTGAAGCAGCCCAGGCGAAACCGCCCTCGATGACGATCAGCTTGAGCTGCGGAAACGCCTCGAAGACGCCTTCGATCACCATGCTCGCGACCATCGCGTGCAGGCTGAGCGAGACGCATTGATGCTCCTCGAAATAATAAGAGGGCGCGCCGCCCGGCTGCACCGCATTCCCGTTATTGCCCACGCTGTGCAGGCCGAGCGGCAGGTTGTGGCGCTCCGCGGCCTCGTAGATCGGCCAGTATTTCCGGCTGCCCAGCGGCTCGATCGCACGCGTCGCGAAGGAGACCTGCACATGGTGCCCGCTCTTCGCGCAGCGCTCGATCTCTTCGACGGCGGCGATCGGGTTGTCGCAGGCCACGGTGATGTTGGCCTTCAGGCGCGGCTCCTTCGAGGTCCAGGCCTCCACCTGCCAGTCGTTCACCGCCCGGCACATGGCCGCGGCGAAGTCGAGGTTCCGCTCGTCCATCCCGCGCGGGAAGAGCGGCTGCAGCATGCCCAGCTCGATCCCTAGCGGATCCAGGTGCTGCTCCCGCATGAAGTCCAGGTCGGAGCCGGGCGGGCCGCCGGCCGGCGGCCAGGAATCGCGACGCGAGAGCTGCGGGGTCGCCTTCGGATAGGCGCTCGATCCCAGGAAGGGCTGGCGATAGCGCGGCCCGATGGTCTGGTAATGCTCGCGCCAGCGCGTCGAGAGGTAGGGCAGCACGTCCGCGGGCGACCGCATCATCGGATGGATGTCGCAGTCGATCATCCCGATCTTCTGCGCCGCAGGCCGTTCGGCTTGCATCACGGGTCCGTCGTTCATGACAGTACCTCCTTCAGGCGGGGATAGGTCGCAAGCGGATTGTCTACGAGGATCTTTCTCACAAGTTCCGGCGAGAAGCCGCCAGGCAAGGCTGCCTCGCCCTCGAAGCGCCAGTGAGGATAGTCGGAGGAGAAGAGAAACATCTCGTCCGCGCCGATCATCTCCAGCGTGCGCCGCATTTGCGCCGGGTCGGGCGGCGCGTCCGCGGGCTGGATGGTGATGCGCACCCGCTCGCGAATGATGTCGGCTGGCGAGCGGTCGACCCAGGGGATCTCACGCCGCAGCCCACGCCACATCTTGACCGCGCGCCACATGAAAGGCGGCAGCCAGGTGAAGCCGGATTCCATGAGGACGAACTTCAGAGTGGGAAAACGGCTAAAGACGCCCTCGGCCAACAGGCTCAGCAGCTGCGCCTGAAAGGTCTGCGCAAAGGCCGCGTGGTCCTGCAGCAGGTACTGCGTCCAGCCGATACCGGAATTAGGGTGACGGTGCGAGCTGCCGGCGTGAATGCCGATCGGCAGGCCGTGGCGCTGGGCAGCCTCGTAGATCGGCCAATGCGGCCGGCGGCCGAGCGGCTGCTCGCCCGCCGCGAACATCAGCACCTGCACGAAGCGCCGGTCCGGTGCGCAGCGCTCGATCTCCTCGACGGCGAGCTCGGGGCTCTGCACCGGTACGACGATGGAGGCACGCAGCCTGGGGTCGCGGTCCAGCCACTCTCGGGCCATCCAGAGGTTGGTCGCGCGGCAGATCGCCGCGCCCAGATCCTCGCTGTACATGGCAGGGCCGCCATAGAGGCAGTTGCAGATGGCGATGCGCGCGCCGAAGCCGTCCAGCGCCTGCGTGCGAAGCTGCTCGAAGCTCGTGCCGGGCTTGCCGGATTCCGGCCGCCAGTCCGGCCGGCAGCTGATCTCAGCGCCTGGCGGGTAGAGGTTGAGATCGAGCCCGTCGATGCCGCGGGAGATGATCGTCTCGCGCCAGTGGTCGTCGATATAGGGCAACAGCGCCTGCATGCCGGGCACCGCTGGATGGATATCGCAGTCGATCGGCATCAGACCATCGAAGCCCACGCGCATCCTCCTTGGTTCGTCGTTGGGCGCGAAGCTAGGCAGGCGTAGACTTACTCGTCAATAACATTGTCGTCGACAATACGACTTCGCGGGCGACGGCGGGACCGGCGATTCGGAGCCGTGGCGGCCGCTTAGCCCGTGCCGTAGGAACGCTTGAGCAGATCCATCACAAGGCGATAGTTGCGCTCCACGGCCTCGAAGTTGCCGCCGTCCCGCGCGATGTAGCCGGCATAGAGAAAGCTCTGCGCCAGCATCCGGGACATGTCCGTCCGGAGTACCTCGGCCCGGTATTCCCCCCGCGCGGTGGCGATCTCGAGGCCGTGGCGCGCGCAGGCCTGGACCTCCGCGCGGAAGGCGCCAATGCGCGCCCGGAACTCCGGCGGGAAGGCGTCCAGCTCGTTGGCGAAGCGGCTCAGCAGGCTCCAGACTCGCCCTTCCTCCCCTTGCCTGTTGAAGCGGAAATAGGAGCGCCGGTTGAAGTCGAGCGAGGCCTGCATCTTGCGCGCCAGCGTCGTGTTCTGATCCGTCCAGATCGCGCGGATCTCGTGCTCCACCCCCGCGGCATATTCGTCCAGCGCCTGCTTGGCCAGGCCGACCTTGTTCTTGAAGTGATAATGAATGCTCGTGGTGGTGATCCCGAGCACCTCGGCGATGTCGTTGAAGCTCACACCACGGTAGCCGCGGAGAGTGTAGAGTTCCGTGGCCACGCGCAGGATCTCGTCGCGCATCGACATCTTGCAGGAGTCCTTCGCCTTCGCCGCCCCGCCATGGCGCCACGGCCTGCCCGCCGTCAAGCACGATGCCGCTCCGGCATATTGTTGTTGACGAGTAAGTAAGATAATGGAAGCCTCGCCCTACCTGCTCGACAGGCAAGAACGGCTTCTGCCGCAAGGGTCGAACCTCGCGGACAGGGCCAGGAGGGACGGAACAGGATGGCACATGCCCTTGGGCGCCGTGGCGCCTTGGCGGTCGGCTTGGGCGCGCTCGCCAGCCCGGCCCTGGCCCAGGCCTTTCCCAACAAGCCAATCCGGATCGTCTGCGCCTCTCCGCCAGGCTCCTTCACCGACCTGGTGGACCGCGTCTTCGCCGACCAACTGGCGAGCCTCGGCCAGCCCGTCATCGTCGACAACAAGCCCGGCGCCAATGGCGTGATCGCCGCAGCCGAGATCGCGCGCTCGGCGCCGGACGGCCACACGCTCGGCCACCTGATCTCCGCGTCGCTGACCCTGGCGCCCGTGATGGTGCCGCGCCTGCCCTACACGCTGGACGACCTGCAGCCCATCACGACCATCTACCGCGGCGCCATGGCCATCGCCGTCAGCTCGCGGCTCGGGATCGAGAACATGAACGACCTCGTGGCCTATGTCCGGCAGCGCGGCTCGCTCAGCTACGGCTCCATTGGCCGGGCCAGCCCCGCTCACATCCTGATGGAGATGCTCTCCGCCGAGACGAACCTGACGCTGGAGAACGTCGTCTATCGCGGCGAGGCGCCCGCGGTGCTCGACGTGCTGGCCGGCACCATCCCGGTGGCGGTGGGCGGGCCGATGAACTTCATGGAGCAGCAGCGTGCCGGCGCCATCCGGATCATCGGCGTCTCCACCGCCGAGCGGCTGCCCGGCCTGCCCGATATCCCGACCTTCCGGGAGCAGGGCTTCCAGTCGATGGTCTACACCTGGTTCCACGGCTTCGTGGTCCGCGCCGGCACGCCGCGGCCCATCGTGGACCGGCTGCACGGCGCCATCGGCGAGGTGATGAGGACCCAACCGTTCCTCTCGCTGCTGAGCCCCGACCTCGTGCCGGACCTCATCTCGCCGGAGGCCTACAGCGCGCTGATCCGCGAGGATCAGGGGCGCCTTCGCACGCTCATCGAGCAACGCGGCATCACGGCGGGCTGACGCGATGCCGTCCCGACGCCTCACCCTTGCGGCGGCCATGGCCGCCCCGCTCGCAGCACCACGCCCCGGCCGCACCCAGGGCTTTCCGCAACGCCCCATCCGGGTCTTCTGCACCGGCCCGGCCGGCAGCTCGACAGACCTGCCGTTGCGCGCAGTGACCGATTTCATGGCGCGCCGGCTCGGCCAGCCGGTCATCGTCGACAACCGCTCGGGCGCCGGGGGCGCGCTCGCCGCCCAGGCCGTCGTCCAGTCGCGCGCCGACGGCCATACGCTCGGCAATTGCACGGTCAGCGTCCTGCGCGCTGCCTATATGACGCCCTCGGTCACCTACGATCCGATGGCCGATTTCAGCTATGTCGCGCAGCTCGGCGGCTATACCGTGGGCATCGCGGTCAAGGCCGACGCGCCCTGGCGCAGCTGGGCCGAGCTGATGGACTGGGCCCGTGCCCATCCCGGCCAGCTGATCTATGCGGCCTCGGGCATCGGCACGGGCGGACACATCGCCATGGAGATCGTGGCGCGCCAGGCGGGGATCGAGGCGGTCTTCGTGCCGTACCGCGGCAGCAGCGACGTGCTGGGCGCGCTGCTCGCAGGCTCGGTCAACGTCATATCGGACGGTGCCTTCTGGGCCGGAGCGGTGCGGGACGGGTCGCTGCGCCTGCTGGCGATCAGCAGCAGCGCCCGGCGCATCCCGCGTTATCCCGACACGCCGACACTCAACGAGCTCGGCTATGAATTCGACGGCACCGCCTCGCTCGGCATCATCGGGCCGCACGGCATCCCGGAAGAGGCCGCCCGCCCGCTCCAGGTCGCGATGCGCGAGGCGATGCAGGACCCGGGCGTGCGCGCGGTCTTCGACCGTTTCGACCTGACGCCCGGCTTCGTCGACGGGCCGGACTTCGATGCGGCCATGCGCCGCATCGCTTCGCAGGAACGCGGCGTGCTGAACACGCTGGGGCTGCTGCGCGGCGCCGCTGGAAGGGAGAACCGATGATCCGCTCCACCACCCGCCGCAGCCTCGTCGCCGCCGGCGCGACGCTCGGGCTCGCCATGCCGGCCCTCGCGCAGAACACGGGCACCTTCCCCTCGCGGCCGATGCGGATCGTCTGCCCGGCTCAGGGCGGGAGCTTCACCGACATCCTCGACCGCCTCGTCGCGGATCGCCTCCGCGAAGGCCTCGGCCAGCCAGTGATCGTGGACAACAAGCCGGGCGCCAATGGCGTGATCGCCGCGGGCGAGCTCGCGCGCGCCGCCCCAGATGGCCACACGATCGGCCATATGATCTCCTCGGCGCTGGTGCTGGCCACGCTGATGGTCCCCCGCCTGCCCTTCCGCAATGCGGACTTCCAGCCGCTCACCGTGGCCTATCGAGGCGCGACGGCCATGGGGGTCTCTCCGAGCCTGCCGGTGCGGAACCTGCGCGAGCTGGTCGCGCTCTCGCGCGAGCGCGGCTCCATCAGCTACGGCACGCTCGGCCGCGCCACGCCCTCCCATCTGCTGGTGGAGATGCTCTCCGCAGAAAGCGGCGCAAGCTTCGAGAACATCGTCTACCGCTCCGAGGCGACGGCGGTGCTGGACGTGCTTGCCGGCACCATCCCCGTCGTCGTGGGCGCGACCATGAATCTGCTGGAGCAGCATCGCTCGGGAGAGCTGCGCATCATCGGCATCTCCACCCCGGAGCGCCTGCCCGGCCTGCCGGACCTGCCGACCTTCCGTGAGCAGGGCTTCGAATCCATGGTCTACACCTGGTTCCACGCGTTCCTGATGCCGGCAGGCGCCCCGGCGCCCGTCATCCGGAAGCTCCACGAAGGCCTTGCCGACGCTATGCGCAGCGGCCCTTTCCGCGCAATGCTGACCCCAGACCTCATCTCCGAGGTCACCACGCCGGAAGCGCTCGGCGACCTCGTTCGCGGCGACGTGGAGCGGCTCGGCCGCCTGATCCGCGACCGCGGCATCACAGCCGGCTGAAGGAAACCCGCATGACCCGATTCATCCTCGGCGCCCTCCTGCTCCTTGCCGGACCGGCGGCGGCCCAGGACTTTCCGAACCGTCCGCTCCGCATCATCAGCGGCTCTGCTGCCGGCGGCTCTAACGACTTCGTGGCGCGCTTCTTCGCGGAGAAGATCGGCAACATCTTCGGCCAGCGCATTGTCGTGGAGAACCGCGCTGGAGTGAACGGGGTGATCGGGGCAGAGGCTGTCGTGAACAGCCCCGCAGACGGCTATACTGCTTTCGTGTGCCCGATGAGCACCGTCACCATCACCCCCCAGCTCGTCGGCATGACCATGCCGGTGGATCCCGGAGTGGATCTGGGCCCGATCGCGATGGTGGGCTTATCAAGCTACGGCCTCGTCGTCCGCGCCCAAAGCCCGTATCGGAACCTGGCCGACCTCATTGCGGACGCGCGCAGCCGGCCCGGCCAGATCACCTTCGCCAGCCCTGGCGTCGGAGCCGCGCAGCATCTGGGCGGCGAACTGCTCAAGCAGATGACGGGCACGCAGATGGAGCACGTGGCCTTTCGTGGCGCTGCGCCGGCCATGGTGGAGATCCTGGCAGGACGGGTGGATTTCAGCCTCACCAACATCGCCGACATCGCGCGGCAGGTGCAGGGCGGCGACCTCCGGCTGCTCGCGATCGCTGACGAAACGCCCTCGCCCATCTTCCCGAACGCGCCGCGCGTCAGCCAGACCGTGCCGGGCTTCCAGGTCGTGGGCTGGTTCGGCCTTTGTGCACGGCGTGACATCCCGCCGGCGGCCATGGCGCGTTGGTTGACGGCGATCCAGCAGGTGCTAGCCAGTGGTGAACTGCGGCAGCGGCTATCAGACGGCGGCATCACGCCCCTTTTTGAAGACACGGAAACTTTCGCCCGGCGTATTGCCGCCGATCGCACGAACTGGCGGCAAATTATCCAGGCTTCCAACATTCGCGCGGAGTGATGGGCCAGAGAACACTGTCGTCTTGGTTCCTATCCCTGCTCCAGTCTGCCCTCGCCAGCATCGCCGATGAGCGGCACCAGCCCTCGCGGCCGCCTCTCCGATATGCCGCGCATCGCGCTTTCGGATAAGGGATCGCGCCGTCGCGCCCCGGGCGCTCAGGTGAGATAGCAAGCAGGCGTTCATACGGTCGCGGCCATGTGGCGGGTCGTGCAACGCTTTTGCTCTGCTGGCGCTACAACCTCAGATCCCGGGAAGGCGCGATGGTCGGCGGCAGCTTCGTAGGAACGGCAAGCTGGGCAATTCCGAAGCAGCATTCAAGCTGCTTTCCGGCCGAGGGCTCGCACCTAGCGCGCTATGCACAGCAACTCCGGGCTGTGGAGATCAACTCATCGTTCTATCGGCCGCACCGTCCCGCCACATATCGCAGATGGGCGGCCACGGTACCTGGTGATTTTCGATTTTCTGTGAAGGTCCCCAAATCCATTACTCACGAATTTAAGCTGGTCGGCGCTGAGGAGCTACTCGATCGTTTTCGCGAGGAAGTCAGCGAATTGGGCCCTGCCCTGGGGCCTGTGCTCGTACAGCTTCCACCGTCACTTGCTTTCAGCGCTGGCGTTGCCGACCATTTTTTCGGTGCCATCCGAAGGCGCTTCGACTCCGTGGTTTGCGAGCCTCGCCATCGAACCTGGTTCACGGATGAGGCAGAGAAGCAGTTGGAGAAATACGAGGTTGCGCGGGTCGCAGCCGATCCCGCGATCGTTCCCAGCGCAGCCTCGCCGGGTGGTTGGCTCGGCATGACCTATCGGCGCCTGCATGGCGCCCCGGACGTATATCGATCTGCCTATTCCGCCGACGCGATTGCTGGACTGGCCGCGCAAATCTGCCTCGATGCGAAGGCCGGGAGGCAATGTTGGTGCATCTTCGACAATACGACGCTTGGTGAGGCCACACGGAACGCGTTGGAACTGCGGGAGTGGATCAGTCTCCGGCCGGCGTATGAAAGTCCACAAAAGGATTGACCGCCTTGTCCCTCCGCATCGGCTTCCACGCCTCGCACGAGCAGTTTCCGCCCTCGGAGCTCCTGGACTTGGCACAGGCGGCCGAGGCCGCGGGCTTCGACTGCGCCATGTCCTCGGATCACTTCCGCCCCTGGGGCGCCGCCCAGGGCCATTCCGGCTTCGCTTGGTCCTGGCTCGGAGCAGCCCTGGCGCGGACCCGCCTGCCCATCGGCGTCATCTCGGCCCCGGGCTACCGCTACCACCCGGCGGTGATCGCGCAGGGCGCCGCGACGCTCGCGGAAATGTTCCCTGGCCGCTTCTGGCTCGCGCTGGGCAGCGGGCAACGGCTGAACGAGGGCATCACCGGCCTGGCCTGGCCCGAGAAGGGGATGCGCAACCGCCGGCTGCGTGAATGCGCGGAGGTCATTCGCGCGCTGCTCGACGGGGAGACGGTGACGCATCACGGGCTCGTCACCGTCGTCGAAGCGAAGCTCTACAGCCGGCCCGCCGAGCCGCCGCTGCTGCTCGGCGCCGCCGTAACGGAAGAGACGGCCGAGGCGGTCGGCGCATGGGCGGACGGGCTGCTGACGGTCTCGGCCGACCCGGAGCGGATGCGCCGCGTCGTCGAGGCCTTCCGCCGTGGCGGCGGCGCAGGCAAGCGGCTCGTCGCGCAGGTAACGCTGAACTGGGCGCCAACTGAGGCGGAGGCGCTGGCCGGCGCACATGAGCAATGGCGGACCAACGTATTGGGCGGCGATGTGAATTGGGAACTCCGCACGCCCGAGCAGTTCGACATCGCCACGCGCTTCGTCCGGCCGGAGGACGTGCGGGACGCTGTATGGATCTCGGCCGATCCGGGCTGGCATGCCGGGCGCATCGCCGAACTGGCGGAGATCGGCTTCAAGGAGGTGCAGCTCCACCAGGTCGGCCGAAACCAGCAGGCCTTCCTCGAGACGTTCGGGGCGCGGGTGCTTCCCGCGTTCAGGTGAGCGGCAGATGCGGCGCCTCGGCATTTCGCCGCTCCTCGGCATTTCCATGACGGCAGCGGGCGTGGCCGGATCATGGGCGCGCTCTTCCCGGCGGTCGGGGCGGATCCGGCGCAGTGCCACGGATCGGGCCGTAGAATCCTGAGGCGCCCAAGGCGCCGGATAGGCCGGCCCTGGACAGGCTGACGGCGTCGGCTCTTGCCGCCGATTGGCCACTCAGCCGGGTAGCCCGCATCAATCCCCGAAAGGCAGCGCTGCCCAGGGCGGCCATGAAGACAGCCGGCATCGAGCGGAACAGCCACGCGCCGGCCATGGCGAGCTGCATCTGCGGCGCGATGCGCCGCCCCCATGCCCGATGGAACTCCGCCGCATTCCGGCCCAGGACAATGGATTCCGCCGCCGCGATGCCGGAAGCGAGCGCCATGGCGATCCCATCGCCAGCCAGGCTCGGGATGACGGAGAGCTGATCTCCCACGCGGTACAGATCACCCGTACCGCAGTGAACGAAGCCGAAGGGAAGCCCCGCGACGGCCAGGGGCCTGGTCCAGGCAGGCCGGGCCTCCGCCAGCAATCGCCCGGCCAGGGCGGATCCACCTCGGACCCGTTCCAGCAGGCCTTCGGTGCCGGATGGCACCGGTCCGGTCAGCGCCAGGCAAAGGTTGGCCCTCCCGTCCGGTCCGGGCTGCAGACCGGCATAGCCGCCCTGGAAGCGCAGCAGCGCGATCTCGGGCGCGAGGTGGAGCTCTTCCAGATGCAGCTTCAGCCCGACCGCTCGAGATCGGGAGGCTCTTGGCTGGCCGCGGAAGGCATGCTTGCCCGTCGCCAGGACGGCATGCCGGGCGCGCACCGGAGTGCCGCGGAGCGACCATCCTTCCGGAGCGGGATCGGCGCCCTGCACCGTCACGCCGGCGATAAGCTTGACGCCGCACGAGATGGCCAGATCGCGGAGCGCCGCATCCAGCCGCTGCCGAGGCAGGCCGTAGGCCGCGAATGGCAGGGAGGCGGCGGCCACGCGGGCACCTGCGGCCACGCGCAGGCCATGCAGCCGCACCGCACCGAGCGACAGGGGAGTCAGTCCCAGCCCGCGCAGCAGCGACACGGCATCCTCGCTCAGGAACTCGCCGCAGACGCTCTCCGGCGCCGAGGCGCAGCGGTCGATGAGGGTGACCTGCCGGCCTGCGCGGGCGAGGGTGATGGCGGCGGCACAGCCGGCCGGACCCGCGCCGATTACCGCCGTCTCCGTCATCGCCCCCTCTGTCACCGCACGACGCTCACCTGCCAGCGGAACGGGAAGGCCCATCGCAGCTGCGCCTCAACCTGAGCCTCCGCCAGCAGACGCCGCCAATCGGCCCGCGTGAAGCCGCGGGCGATCGAGACCGTGCTGTCATGCACCACCATCGGATGTAGGCGCAGCAGGCGGAAAGCACCCCAGATGAAGCCCCATGGGAGCCAATGCCGGTGCAGGTCCGAAATCAGCCAGCCGACGCGCGACCTCGCCTCCAGCCAGACCAGGAAGCGCGCGAGGGCGGCGTCGTCGAGATGATGCGCGAAGAGGCTGCACAGCACGACGTCGTAGCTGCCCTCCACCGCGAAGGCATCGGCCGTGATCCACTTCGCGGGAACGCCGCGCGCCATGGCATGCCGGGCTGCCCATGGGCTGACATCCAGCCCGGTCAGTTCCACCGCGATCCGCCGCTGCTGCGCCCAGACCGCGATGCGGGCCAGCAGGTCGCCCCCGCCTGCACCCACGTCGAGGATCGAAAGCGGGCGGCCGCCCTGGCGCGCCGCCACGCGGTCGAGGAAGCCGAGCACCGGCCGCGCGGCGAGGCTGAGTCGGTTGATGAGGGCCAACTCGGCCAGCGCGGTGTCGAAGCCCGCCGCCTCCGGATCGTCCATCCACTCCGGCTGGCGCGAGCGCTGGCGCAGCATCACGCAGCCGTGAAGCGCATGGACTCCGCCGAGAGGCCCGGCCCGAAGGCCAGCGCGCATCCCGGCGAGCCTGGAAGAGCGTCCCGCATCATGCGCTCCAGCACGAACATCACGGTCGCCGAGGACATATTGCCGAACTCGCGCAGCACCTGCCGGCTCGTGTCCAGAGCGGCCGCCGGCAGGCCAAGGCCATGGGCGACGGCGTCGAGAACGGAACGGCCGCCAGGATGGACGGCCCAATGCGAGACCTCGGCCGGCGGCATGCCGCCGAGCATCGCGTCGATCTGGTCCGGAAGGGCGCGCGCCAGGGTCAGCGGCACGAGGCCGGAGAGGCGCATGTCGAAGCCGCTGTCCGCAATGCGCCAGGTGATCTGATGCGCCGCCTCCGGCATCACCGTGGCGTGGAAGCCGTCCATCCGCAGGCCGCGGGCATCCTGGCTGACGAGCGCCGCCGAGCAGCCGTCGGCGAAGAGAAGCGAGCAAAGCAGGGGCTCCGCCTCGCGGGCCGGCTGGAGGTGCAGCGTGCAGAGCTCCAAATTCACCACGAGCACCCGCGCCCTGTGGTCGCCGCGCGCGATGTGCCAGGCGAGCTTGAGCGCGTTGATCGCGGCCTGGCACCCCATGAAGCCGACAATGCTCCGCTCCACGCTGGGCGACAGGCTGAAGCGGCGCATCAGCCAATGGTCGAGACCGGGGGCCGCAAAGCCTGTGCAGGTCGCGACGATGAGGTGAGTGACGGCTGACCCTTCCGTCTCCATTCCCAAGGCCATGCAGGCCTGCTCCGCCAGATGCGGGGCCTCCGCCTCGAAGCGCGCCATCCGCGCGCCGGTGCTCGGGAAGGCGGCGACGGTGTAGAAGCCGCAGACGCTGCCCGTCGCATCCGGCAAGGGTTCCAGGACGGAGTGGCGCGAGGCGATCTGCGCGCGCTGCGCCAACCGGGCGAAGGCTTCTCTCGAGTGCGGCTCCTGCAGCTGACGTTCCGCAAAGGCCCGGAATGCCTCGTGAACCTCGTGTCGGGGCACGGCCGTGGCGATTCGGTTGATGTGCGGGAGGCCCATGCTTCCTCTTGCCTGTGCAGGCCGGAGTCACTGACTCAGGGGCCGGTAAAAAGAAGCTCAACGCGGGAGAGCGTCGGGCAGATGCAAATGCACCCACTATTGCGTCTTCACCCCAACGGCGGGGCTCGGGGCCGGTTGCTGTGTCGCCCGCATTCTTTGCCAACATCTGATGCGCCAATTGGATTTGCGGCCGGCGATTGAGCGGCGCTTGCGACATCTGAAGGAGGGAGCCTGCCTTCGTTCGCGAGCGACGGCCGGGACCCCGGCATCGTCCCCGCCCGGGCAAGCGACTTAGCCAAGTGGTCTGCTTGGCCCCTGGCCGGCCGGCAAGGCTCATATCGGTGGCCGAAAGCGATATTTGCATGAAGCAGATTGGAGGAGCATGCCTCCCTGGTTCAGAAGGTAATTTCTCGTACTAACATTTGCGATACATCCGAAATGACCTATCTCTATTACAGCAACCCTCGCCTTCCACGGCAGTTTGCTCTGCTCCACATCCGAATTGCAGAGTCTGCCGTGTCCGATAACGCCCGAGATGGCCTTTTACCTGGCGATCCCCTCCAACAAATTTGGTCACGCGCTGTCCTCGACGGGGCTCAGGCGGCCATGGCGGGATTCCTGCTGTCGAAGCGCTGGTACCCCGCCAAGGATGCCGGCCCCCCGGATGTCGCCCTGGATCGCCTGCATCCCCTCACGACAGAGGATGTCGCCGCCGCAATCGCCGTCTGGCGGGTAACACCCCCGGGACAGCCGCAGATGCGGCTCTTCGTCCCGCTGGCCCTGCTCCCAACCGGTCTCGCGCCGGACGGCGATGTCATACTGGATCTTGGCCGGGCGAGAGATGGCGGCGGCATGCAGCTGGTCGAAGCTTTCGCTGACGACCGTTTCGTCCGGGGCTTCGCCGAAATGCTGTTGAGCGGGGCAGCACCGGACCCGCTCAGCTGTGGCATCACAGCCCAACTTCAGACACTTGACATGCAAGGACGCTGGAACATCCGTCGAGGCAGTGCCGAGCAGTCGAACACGTCGATCAGGCTGGGCGAGGACCTCATTCTCAAGGTGATCCGGAAGCTGGAGGACGGCATCCATCCGGAACTGGAGGTCGGGCGCTTCCTGACCGACGTAGCCGGCTTTTCTGCCACGCCGGCCATGCTCGGCTGGCTGGAGCTGGATGGCAGCACCTTGGCCCTCCTGCAGCGCTTTGTGCCCAACGAAGGCGATGGCTGGTCCTGGATCCTGGACCGCCTGGCCGGCGACGACGCTGCGCAGGCGGAGGCGACCACCTGGCTTCATCGCCTCGGTGCGCGCACGGCGGAGATGCATCGGGCTTTCGGCACGCCCACCGCGGACGAGGCCTTCGGCCCTGAAGCCGTGGGGCCTGCGGACATCGCCGCCTGGGCGACCGCCGCGGAGGCAATGATCGGCCGCGCCCTGACGGGCCTTGAGGGCGCCTTGCCCCGCCTGCGCGGCGAAGCGCGAAGCCTCGCGGCAGAGGTGCTGGGGCAGCGGGCCGCGATCGGGGCCGCGCTGCATGACGGCATCCGCGAGGCGCGCGGCTTCGTCCGCACGCGGCATCACGGCGACTATCACCTCGGGCAGGTTCTCGTCACGGCGGGCGATGCGGTCATCGTGGACTTCGAGGGCGAGCCGCTGCGGCCGCTGGCGGAGCGCCGCGCCAAGCAGGCGGTGCTGCGCGACGTCGCTGGCCTGCTGCGCTCGATCTCCTATGCCGCAGCCACTGCGGCCCGCGCCCTGCCGGATGCCGCCCCCCGAATCAAGGACTGGGAAGCCTTGGCCTCGCAAGCTTTCACCCAGGCCTATTGGGCAGCCGCCACCGATATCCCCAGCCTTCCGCGAGAGCGCTCCGAGGCCGAGCGGCTGCTGCGGTTCTTCATGCTGGAAAAGGCGCTCTACGAGGTCGCCTATGAACTTGCCAACCGCCCCGACTGGCTCGCCATTCCGCTGCGAGGCGTGCTGGCGCTGCTGCAAAATAACGGACCGGCGCGGCGGGCGCATGCCATGCCCTTCGGCGCGGAGTTGCAGCCGGACGGCCAGGTGCGCTTCCGGCTCTGGGCACCGTCGCATGCGGCCGTGCAGATCGAGATCGAAGGCACACCTCCGCGGCCCATGGAGGCGCTCGGCGACGGTTGGCACGCCCTCGTCACCGATCGGGCGCGCGCCGGCTCGCACTATCGCTTCGTGCTGCCGGATGGGCTGAAGGCCCCCGATCCGGCGTCCCGTTACCAGCCGGAGGATGTGCACGGGCCTAGCGAGGTCATCGACCCCGCTTCCTATGCCTGGCGAGATGCCGGCTGGAAGGGCCGTCCCTGGGAAGAGGCCGTCATCTATGAGCTGCACATCGGCGCCTTCACGCCGGAGGGCAGCTTCCGTGCGGCGATCGGGAAGCTGGATCATCTCGTCGAGCTCGGCGTCACCGCGATCGAGATCATGCCAATCGCCGATTTCCCGGGCCGGCGAAACTGGGGCTACGACGGCGTCCTGCCCTACGCACCCGATGCCAGCTACGGCCGCCCTGAGGATCTGAAGGCGCTGGTCGACGCCGCCCATGCGCGCGGCCTGATGGTCCTGCTGGACGTGGTCTATAACCATTTCGGGCCGGAAGGTGCCTATATCCACGCCGTCGCGCCGCAGACCTTCACCGATCGTCACAAGACGCCCTGGGGTGCCGCCATCAACACCGACGGAGCAGGTTCGGGCCCGGTGCGCGAATACTTCATCCAGAACGCGCTCTACTGGACGCAGGAATACCACCTCGATGGCCTTCGGCTGGACGCGGTGCACGCGATTCTCGACGACAGCCCGAAACATCTGCTGACGGAGCTCGCTGAGCGCGTCCGCGCCGCGGCACCGGACCGTGAGATTCACCTGCTCTTGGAAAATGAGGAAAACCAGGCCAGCCGGCTGACCCGGTCCGGCGCCGGCGATGCCCCGGAATACACGGCGCAATGGAACGACGATGTTCATCACGTGCTGCACGCCGCGGCGAGCGGAGAGGGCAAGGGCTATTACGCCGACTACCTTGGTGACACCGGGAAGCTCGCCCGCGCGCTGGCGGAAGGCTTCGCCTTTCAGGGCGAGGTCATGCCCTATCGCGGTCATGCCCGGGGCGAGCCCAGCGTCGGCCTGCCGCCAACGGCCTTCGTCGCCTTCATCCAGAACCACGACCAGGTCGGCAATCGCGCCTTCGGCGACCGCCTGACGAACTTCGCGCCGCCGGAAGCGGTCCGCGCCGTGGCAGCCGTCTATCTGCTGCTGCCGCAGATTCCCATGATCTTCATGGGGGAGGAATGGGCTGCCGCGCAGCCCTTCCCCTTCTTCTGCGATTTCGGCCCCGAGCTCGCCGATGCGGTGCGGAACGGCCGGCGTGAGGAGTTCGCCCGCTTCCCTGAATTCCAGGACCCCGAGATGCGCGAGCGCATCCCCGATCCCATGGCCGAGGCCACCTTCACCTCGGCGAAACTGGTTTGGGAGGATCGCGAGTTCGGAGCCCATGCGGATTGGCTCGGCTGGTATCGGCGCGCCATCGCGGCACGCCGTGCCGAGATCGTACCGCGCCTGTCCCGCATCCGGGCCGGCGGCACGCATAGGGCGGTGGCTGACGGTGCGGTGGTGGTGCGTTGGGCGGTAGCCGGCGGGGAGACGCTGGTGCTGGCCGCCAACCTCTCCGGCCAGACCGTGGCCGGCTTCCCCGCGGTCGTCAGCCGGGTGATCTGGGAGGAAGGGGCGCAGGCTTCCGGTGAGGTGCTCGGCCCTTGGTCGGTTCGCTGGACTATCGAGACGGCCGGGGCCGGCAAAACGGCGGGAGAGGAGTCGAGCCTCGACAGGCTCGCCCTGCGCATGGGCATCGAGCCCGAATTCCGTAACGCCCATGGGGAGATGGTCCGCCCGACCGCCGAGGCCAAAACTGGGCTGCTGACCGCCATGGGGCTCGACGTCACCGACGACGCGGCGGCCCGGGCAGAGCTGGACCGCCTGGACCTGGATGCTTGGCTGCAGACCCTCCCGGCCGTTGTCGTGCTCGGGCCCGAGGAGTCCGGCGCGGCCCTGGTCCTGCCCGCAACAGCGACGATCGTTCAGTGGCGCCTCACCCTGGAAGATGGCGCGGAGCGACAGGGGCGGACAGATTTCGCCTCTCTCGACCTGCTCGAGAGCGCTCGGGTGGAAGGACTTGACCTGCAGCGGCGCAAGCTGTCGCTGCCCGATGGCCTTCCCTGGGGCTATCATCGCCTGAATCTCGAGCCGGGAGGCGCGAGCACCCTGCTGATCGTCACGCCGGGCCGGTGCTGGCTGCCCGCGGCGTCGGAGAGGGGCGAGCGCCTCTGGGGCGTCGCGGCCCAGCTCTATCTCCTGCGTTCGGCCGGCAACTGGGGCATCGGGGACTTCAGCGACCTTCGCAGGCTCGTCGAACTTGCGGCCGAGCAGGGCGCGGCGCTCATCGGCCTGAACCCGCTGCACGCCATGTTCCACGACGACCCGGAGCATGCGAGCCCCTACTCCCCGGCCAGCCGCCTGCTGCTGAACATCCTCTACATCGACGTCCAGGCCATCCCGGAACTGCAGGACTGCGCGGAAGCTCAGGCCCTCATCGCGAGCATGAACTTCAAAGCGCGGCTCGAGGCCTGTTGCTCCAGCCCCCTGGTGGCCTATGGCGAGGTCACCGCGCTGAAGCTCTCCGCATTGGAGACGCTCTTCGCCGCCTGCCGGGACGCAGCCCCCTCGGCCAGATGGATGGATTTCCGAGCCTTCTGCCGCGAGCAGGGTGAGGTGCTGGAGCGCCATTGTCTCTTCCTCGCGCTGCGTGAGCATTTCGCCCAGCAGGATCCCAGCCTTGCCGACTGGCACAACTGGCCAGAAGGCTTCCGCGACCCTGGCTCGCCCGAGGTGCGGGATTTCGCGCAGCGCCATCGCGACCGGGTCGACTTCCTGGCCTGGATGCAATGGATCGCCGACACCCAACTGGCCACCGCCGCCACGACCGCGGTCGAGCTGGGTATGTCCGTCGGCCTCTATCGCGATCTCGCGGTGGGCGCCGATCGAGCCGGAGCGGAGACCTGGAGCAATTCCATCGCGGTGGTCTCAGGCGCGCAGGTCGGCGCGCCGCCGGACATCTTCAACACCGCGGGGCAGGATTGGGGCCTGCCCCCCTTCAATCCGCATGCCCTGCGCGCGGAAGCCTATCGCAGCTTCATCGAGCTCCTCCGCGCCAACATGCGCCATGCCGGGGGGCTGCGGATCGACCATGTGATGGCCCTGCAGCACCTTTATCTCATTCCCCAAGGCAAGAAGCCGGATGACGGGGCCTATCTGCAGTACCCCATGGAAGAAATGATCGGCATCCTGGCTTTGGAAAGCCACCGCCACCGGTGCCTCGTGGTCGGCGAGGATCTGGGAACCGTACCGGAAGGGTTCCGCGAGCGCATGGCGGCCGCAAATATCCTGTCATACCGTGTCCTGTTCTTTGAACAGGATGGCGAAAGCGGCGCTTTCCTGCCTCCCGAGGACTATCCGGCCCCGGCCCTTGCCGTCGTCGGGAGCCACGACCTGCCGACGCTGCGCGGCTGGTGGGAAGGCCGCGATATCCGACTGCGGGAGGAGCTGGGCCTGTTTCACGACGCAGCCGCGTCCGAAGCACAGCGCGTGAATCGGCAACGAGACCGCTCGCAACTGCTGCTCGCCCTGCGCGAGGCCGGCACGCTGCCGGCCGACGACGGCGAGCCGGACCCGTCGTGCCTCGCCAGGGCCGTACATGCCTTCCTGGCCAGGACGCCGGCCATGCTCGCCATGGTGCAGATCGACGATCTCACGGACGAGGCCCACCCCGTCAATGTGCCTGCGACCGACCAGGAGCACCCGAACTGGCGCCGCCGCCTGTCGATCAGCCTCGACCAGCTCGCGGCCTCCCCGCGCTGGGTCGACATCGCCGAAAGGCTCAGTCAGGAGCGAGGCGGCAAGGTTTGATCTTCAACGGCCCAGAACGACGGACCCTCGGCCTCCAAGCGGAAGCGCTTCATTGTCCTGCCTGGACGGACAGCTCAGCCGAGCTGCCCCCCGACGCTCGGCGCCCTCACGCGCGCCGGCGCGATGGCGATCTGATGGCGACCCGGTCAGCTCTTGGTGGCTCGATCGTGGGTGTGATGCTTGTCCCGCTCGCCGCCGCCGCCGGACACCCGGCTGCTGTTGCTATTCGTTGGGGCGCCAGCCTTGGCGGGTGGCGGCGTCCGGGTGGTCTCCCCGTGGCTCCCTCCCTGGTGACTGCTGCCGGGCCCGCCCGCATGCTTGCTCGTGTGATCCTTGTTGCGCTGGGTCATGATCAACGATCCTGCTGATAGCCTTGATGATGGGTATTGGGGGCGACCCCGTCCGTCCCGCTGTCGCGATCGTGAGTCGGCTCACGCGCCTTGCCTTGGTTGGCCCGCGGATCGGCTCCTCCCATCCCGTGCTTGTCACGTTCCTGTGGCGTGCGGTTGGCGGGAGGAACCGGGGGCGGATGCGCTTTGGATGACATGGACATGCTCCTTTGGATCTCGATGGAAGAACCCATGGGCCGGCGGATGGTTCACAAATTTCTCGCGCGAGCTTCGCCGCGCCGAGCTAACGCCTGTTCCGGACCTCCACCGCATTCACGGCAAGCTGGGGCGTCTGACCGCTCTCCCAGGCATTCGCGCCGGCCGCTGGCGTCGGAACGGTGATCTCCGAGCGGGCCCGCCGCTTCTCCGCCATGGAGACGCCCAGACCGCGGTCTCGCGCCGCGACGATCTGTGGATCGAGCTGGCCGTCGCGCGTGTATCCCATCATGAGTTGCGGAATGCCGAGGGGCAGCGCATCGCCGCGGTCCACCTGCCAGGTGTGCCACGTCTTGCCGTAGGTATTGGCGAGCTGCCGCATGGCGACGGTCTCCACCGCCTCCGGAATCCCTGGCATCACGAGCTGTCCCGAGGTGGTCTCGTAGTGATGGCTGTGCCAGAGCCGCTTCTCGTCCTCCGGGAGCTGCACGAAGAGCCGCTCCGAGATGATGTACTCGATCCCGATGAGCCTGGACTGCTGCGTATTGCCGTCGAAGATCGTGCACTGGTGCAGGTCTTCGGTCAGATGGGTGCAGTAGTGGTGGGATTCGACCGGCCGGCCCATGTCGTCGGCGTAGAAATGGAAGCCGTTGAGGTAGAGGTCCATCGCGTTCAGCGGCGCCTTGGTCTGCAGCAGCGCCGCGCCGGCGGCCAGCGCCCGGCTCTGGAGCGAGGGCGGTTCGCCGGCTGCCGGCGGTCCGCTGCCATGCGCCGGCTGCGCCTGGGCCTGACGGCCGCAGGCGCAGGCCGCCGCGGCCCCGGCCAGCAAAGCAGAGCCGAAGCCACGCCGGCCTGGCGTGGAGCAAAGTCGGTTCATGGCGAAAACCTTTCCAAGTGGATGACCACCGGCGCCCCGCATGGCCGGGTCGAAGAGCAGGCCGCAATCGCAGGACCGGCGCTCGAGTTCCTCATAATGACCACTTCGCTTCGGTCCCGCCTTTTGCTGACGCGAAGCTAGCTCATCGGCGGTGGGGCGGATCACAACCTTTGATGGCGTGGGACGCCCATGACGCGTGCTAAGCACGTCGCATGCCCTCTCCTGCCAAGGCCGATGTCGCCCAGCAATTCGCTGCCATACCCTTGCGGGATGCGGGTGAAGGAATGGAAGTGCTGCTGATCACCAGCCGCCGAACGCATCGCTGGGTGCTGCCGAAGGGGTGGGCCGAGGATGGCCTGACCGGCCGCGAGCTTGCCGCCAAGGAGGCCTTCGAGGAGGCCGGCCTGATCGGCCGGATGAGCGCCTCGGCCATCGGATCCTACGGCTACCAGAAGATGCTGGCTGACGGCAGGCAACGGCGCTGCAACGTTACCGTATTCCGCATGACCGTTGAGCGGGAGCTGCCGCATTGGCCGGAGCACATGCAGCGCCAGCGGCAATGGTTCCGGCTCCCCGCCGCGGCATCCCTGGTGGACGAGCCTGATCTCGCGGCCTTGCTCCGGCTCACCGTGGCCGCCTCCTAGCGAATCCTCGTTCCCGCGAGGCCCGTGCTTCCGCCGTGAGCACGATCCGAGCCGCCCCCACTGACAGGAGAGCCCTCATGCCTGTTCCGTTGCCCGAGGATGCCACCGCCTTCGATGCCGCCGCCGATCACGAGCGCGGCGACGGGGTGCATGAGGTCGCGCCGGACATCGCCTATCTGCGGCTCGCGATCGTCAACGTGGCCTTCCTCGGCCCGGCCGGCGCCGGAGACCGCGGCTGGGTGCTGGTCGATGCGGGGCTGCCCGGAACCAAGGGGATGATCACCCGTGCCGCCGAGGCGCGCTTCGGCGCCGGCGCGCGGCCCGCGGCGATCCTGCTCACCCATGGGCATTTCGATCACGTCGGCGTGCTGGTGGACCTCGCGGAGGAATGGGACGTGCCGGTTTTCGCACATGCCCTGGAGCATCCCTACCTGGACGGCACCGCAGCCTATCCGCCGCCCGATCCCGGCGTGGGCGGCGGGCTCATGAGCACGCTCTCGCCGCTCTTCCCCCGCGACCCCGTCCGCCTCGGCACGCGGCTGCGCGCGCTCGGCGCGAATGGCGGCATGCCCGTGCTACCGGCGTGGCGATGGGTCTTCACGCCGGGCCACAGCGTCGGCCATGTCTCGTTCTGGCGCGAGGCCGACCGCGCGATGATTTCCGGCGACGCCTTCATCACCACGCGGCAGGAATCCGCCTATGCCGCAATGACCCAATCGCCCGAGATGCACGGCCCACCGGCCTATTTCACGGTGGATTGGGAGGCTTCGCGCGAATCCGTGCGCCGCCTCGCCGCCCTTGAGCCGGAACTGGTGGTGGCGGGTCATGGAAGGGCCATGCGGGGGGCCGGGATGCGGGCCGCGCTGCACCGTCTTGCCAAGGACTTCGACCGGCTCGCGCGGCCGGAGGCCGGAACCTATCTGGACCGGCCGGCGCGCGCCGAGGACGGGACGGCCTATCGGCCGCCGGGCTGAACATCCACCGTGTGGATGCGGAAGGCCTCGTCCGGCGCCTCGCCCGCGGGGTCGCTGCGCAGCTTGCCCAGCGCGAGGCGCATGCCGTCGGCACCGGCCTCCCAGCGGTCCTTGATCGTCGCCGGCGTGAAGTCGAAGGGCGCGCCCAGGCCGGCCTCGTCCAGCCCGGCGCGGTAACCCAGGCACACCACCGTCGCGGGCCCGCCGCCCTCCGCCTGGGCGAGCAGCGCCGCCAGTTCCGCGTCCTCGCGCTCCGCCTCGGGCAGCCGCTCCGCAAGCCTCGCGATCGCACGCCGGAGCCGCTGCTCCTTGCCGCGGCTTTCGAGCAGGCGCCGCGTCTGGTTGCCGAAGACGAGGTCGGCGGCGCGGCTCATCGAGGCGCCGAGGGAGCGCGGCCGGCTGCCCGCAGGAGCGAAGAGCTCGACCACCACACAGTCCAGCGCGCCGGCGCGCGGCGCATCCAGCACGAGGTCGAGCGGCGCATTGACCGAGAGGCCCCCGTCCCCGAGCAGCCGCCCCTCCACCTCCACCGGCGCGAAGACTGGCATCAGCGCGCCTGAGGCGACCAGGTGGCGCGGCGTGATGCGGGCCCCTTCCGCGGTGTCGAAGACGACGCGCTCGCCCGACACGACATCCGTCGCCGTGATGCTCACGCGGCATGGCCCCCCATTCAGCCTCTCGAAGTCCACGGCCGCGGCAAGGCGGCGTTCCAGCGGCTCCAGATCGAAGACCGCCGGCGCCTGGCCGATCCCGAAGGGCGATGCCGCTCTCGGCCGGAACAGGCCAGGATGGCCCATGAGCATCGATTGCATCGCGCCCGCGAGATTGTAGGCCCTGCGCCACGCGCCCACGGCCGGCGGCGGCCCGAGCATATAGGTGGCGAAGGGCGCGGGATCCGTCGCCAGGCCCTGCCAGAAGCTCCGGAGTCGCTCCGCGCCTCGGCCGGGCGGGGCGCCGGCGAAGATCGCCGCATTGATGGCGCCGACGGAACTGCCCGAGATCCAGTCCGGGCCACGCTCCCCAGCCTCTTCATAGGCCGCGCAGGCCCCCGCTTCGAAAGCTCCCAGGGCGAGACCTCCCGACAACACGAGGGCGCGGAGCGGATTCGGAAGCTCAGTGCGGGAAGCGGATGTGGACATAGCTCCTCAATCCGCCTGGGCGGCGCCGGTTGCCCGGTCGAGACGGCCGCCGGCCAATCCACAAGCTCCTCGAACGCCGGTCGGCCACCCGCCCGCCTCAGAGCACACCAATAGGTAGTTCAGTTCCCAGGACAGTCTTGGCTGACGGGCGCCAGCCTTCCGCACCCCTCGCCTGAATTCGACAAACGCTGATTATTCATTGACGAAACATTTAATTCGGATCATCTTCTGTAAACACTCGGAGAAATACATAAAATGGCGCATTAACATTTGCACAGATACAATCTTAACATTTGTCATGAATAGATTTGACCAGCTCGCTATTGAAACCGAAGTGACGGTGAGGCCGTTCTTCCTGGCATCGATGCATGGGAGACGGCAGTGACGACACGCAAGGAAAGCCGTCGATGGAGCCGCTATGGCCGAGCCCTGGCGCTGGCCGTCGTGACCTGTTCGGCCTGCGCCCCTTCCCTCCCCTACGCCTCCGCGAGCCTGCCTCCGAATGCGGTGGTTGGCGCCGCTGACCCGCTCCGCTCCTCGGTCCTGTCCACCGCCTCCGCCTTCAGGTCTCCGGGCCGCCTGCCGCCCCCCGCCGCGGCGCGCGCCATCGCTCAGATGGAATTCCTCGCCGTGGAGCTGCCGGGCAGCCCGACGCTGCGCTTCTCGCCACCCACTCTCGGGCCGCAGCTGGATATCGCGCGTCAGGAGTGGCGGAGCGTCCTCGGGATCCCGCCCACCGCGCCGGCGCAGCCCGTGATCGACGGCCTCTACACCGCCGCCGGCGCTCTCGACACAGGACGTGACGACGTCGCCTTGGCGGCCCTGTCCCGGGCTCCGTTCCAGCGCGGCGGTCCCGCGACCCTGGCCATCCTGGCGGCGTTGCCACCCCTGCCCAACACGGCCGCCGCGGCGGCGACCGGGGTGCAGACCCTCCAGGAACCCAGCCCGAGCGGTCGGCGCGCGTTCTGATCATGTCCTCGACGCTCGCCGGCCGCCACGTTTCATCCACCGCCCCTCTGCCCGAAGACATCGGGAGCACCTGCCGGCCGGCTGGACTCCGCCTCCGGCTGCCGGCGCCTGCTCCCTGCGCCCTGGCTGTCGCCGCGGGCGTCTCCTGCACCGACCGAGGAGGAGCGGCAGACCGCGGCAAGCCCCGGAAGACCGCCTTCTCGTCACCTCAACCCGCGAAAGGAAGCCCCATGATCCGTCGCAACGTCTTCGCCGGCCTTGCCGGCACCGCCATGCTGGCTCCGCTGATCCTGCCCGCCGCCGCGCAAGGCGGCGACCTCGAGCTGCGGCGGCGGATCGTCTCCGCCAGCACCTTCTCGCTCATGACGAGCCGGCTCGCCCCGAACCACGCCGCCGCCGCGACGGTCAAGACCTTCGCCGGCTTCGAGGTCGCGGAGCAGACCTCGATCATGCAGGCGATGGAGCTCGCCGCGTTGCCGGTGGGCCAGGTGCAGATGGAGGCCGAGCACACGCGGCAGCTGCGCCAGCTGGAGACGCTCAATGGCGCCGATTTCGACCGGATGTACCTGCAAGGTCAGCTCACGGGCCATCGCGAGCTGCTCTCGCTCCATCAGCGCAGCGTCAGCTCCGGCGCGCGCGACGACCGGATCATCTCGACCATCGCGGTCGCCGGCATCCAGCAGCACATCAGCATGCTGCAGGGCATGCAGGGCGGCCGGGGCTGAACCGCTGCGGCTGCGGCGCTCCGGCGCCGCGGCTGCCGCCTCTCACGACGACATTACAGGAACGGAAGATCCGCATGGCAATGGACGGAACGAATGGCGCGGGCGTGGGCATGGGCCGCCGGCCGCCGCTGGTGTGCTTTTCCCATCTTCGCTGGAATTCCGTGTTCCAGCGGCCGCAGCATCTGCTGTCCCGCCTGGCGGCCCGGCGCGAGGTCTTCTTCTTCGAAGAGCCGATCTGGAGCGGGGAGGAGCGGCTTCAGGCGGAGACCTGCCCCGCCACGGGCGTGCAGGTGCTGACCCCCTTGCTGCGCGACCCCGGGGACCTCGATGCCCTGCGCCGGATGGTCGACGGGCTGGTCGCGCGCCTGGGGACGGCATCCGCCTGGTACTACACGCCGCTGGCCCGCGCCTTCTCGGACCACGTGCCCTGGCGGGCCATCGCCTATGACTGCATGGACGAGCTCGCGGCCTTCCGCTTCGCGGCGAGCGACATGAAGGCGCGCGAGCAGCGGCTCATGGCCGATGCGGATGTCGTCTTCACCGGCGGCCTGGGTCTCTTCGAGGCGCGCCGCGGCCAGCATTCCAATATCCATTGCTTCCCGAGCGGCGTGGATCTCGACCATTTCATGGCCGCAAGGAGCGGGCTCGCCGAGCCGGAGGACCAGGCGCATCTTCCGCGTCCCCTGCTCGGCTATTTCGGCGTGATCGACGAGCGGCTGGACATGGGGCTGCTGGCGCGCATGGCGGAGCTTCGCCCCGGCTGGCATTTTGCGATGCTCGGCCCCGTCGCGAAACTGGCGCCGGAGGAGCTGCCGCAGGCGCCGAACATCCACTGGCTCGGCGGCAAGCCCTATGCGGAGCTTCCGCGCTATCTCGCGCATTGGGACGCCGCGCTGATGCCCTTCGCCCTCAACGAAGCAACCCGCTTCATCAGCCCGACCAAGGCGCCGGAATACCTGGCCGGCGGATGCCGCGTGATCTCGACGCCCGTCTCCGACGTGGTGCGGCGCTTCGAGGGGATCGAGGCCGTCGCGATCGCCGAGGATGCCGAGGGCTTCGTCGCGGCCGCCGAGCTGGCCATGGCGCGCGGCGACAGCTCCGATTTCGCGGCCGTGGACGACCTTCTCGCGGACAGTTCCTGGGATGCGATCGCGGCGCGGATGTCCACCCTGCTGGAGGCCGAGGAGCACGGCCAAGTGCTGGCCCTCCCAACCCTTCATGCGCGGCCCGCCCCTCTTGCCGACCACCTGGTCGTCGGCGCGGGCTTCGCCGGCGCCGTGATGGCAGAGCGGCTGGCCTCCTCCGGCTCGAAGGTGCTGGTGGTGGACAAGCGCCCGCACATCGCCGGCAATGCCTATGACGAATACGATGCGGCCGGGCTGCTCATCCATCGCTACGGCCCGCATATCTTCCACACCAACAGCGACGAGGTCCTGGCCTATCTGTCGCGATTCACCCCATGGCGGCCCTATGAGCATCGCGTCCTGGCGCAGGTCGAGGCTGGCCTCGTGCCGATGCCGATCAACCGGACCACGCTCAATCGCGTCTTCGGCCTGGCGCTGAGGACCGAGGAGGAGGCACGCGGCTTCCTGGAAACGCTGGCGCGCCCGATGGAGGACATCCGCTCGGCCGGCGACTTCGTGATCTCATCGGTCGGCCCGCTGCTCTACGAGATGTTCTTCCGCGGCTACACGCTCAAGCAGTGGGGCGTGGATCCGTCGGAGCTGGATCGCTCCGTCACCGCGCGGGTGCCGACCCGCACCTGCGACGACGACCGGTACTTCCAGGACCGGCACCAGTGCATGCCGCTCAACGGCTATACGCGCCTGTTCGAGAACATGCTCGACCGCGACAACATCACGGTGATGACCAGCACCTCCTACAAGGAGGTGCCGGCGGGGCGCTTCGGCCACATGACTTTCACGGGACCGGTGGACGAGTATTTCGGCCACCGCTTCGGCCCGCTTCCCTACCGCTCGCTGCGCTTCGAGCACGAGACACTGCCCGTGGAATTCAAGCAGCCGGTGGCCACGATCAACTTTCCCGGTCTGGACACGCCCTTCACGCGCTGCACCGAATTCAAGCATCTCACCGGCCAGACGCATCGCCATACGAGCGTCTGCCGCGAGACCTCCTCGGCGGAGGGCGACCCCTACTACCCGATCCCGAACCCGGCGAACCAGGCGCTCTTCAAGCGTTACGAGGCGGCGGCGGATGCGGAGCGGGGCGTGACCTTCCTCGGCCGTCTGGGCACCTACCGGTACCTCAACATGGATCAGGTCGTTGGACAGGCCTTGGCGACGGCCCGGCGCATGATCGATCGTCCCGTCGCAGTGGCCGCGGACTGACGAGGTGCATTTCCGCAGCTTCGTCTGGGGAGGCTTCGAAGGAGCCTCCCATCGGAGGCGCGACGGTCACCGGATCGATTCCATCGCCACCAGCGCGCATGATGCGTGTGCGACCGCCGACTACGCACTGCTGCGCTCGATCGGCATAGGCACCGTGCGGGAGGCGCTGCGCTGGCACCTGATCGAGCAGGCGCCGGGCCGCTACGACTGGAGCTCGGCCCACGGGCAGCTGGCGGGCGCCCGTGCCGCCGGCGCCGAGGTGATCTGGGACATCTGCCACTGGGGCGTGCCGCAGGGCATGGACATCATGGCTGCGGATTGGCCCGGGAGGCTGGCCCGCTTCGCCGTCGCGGCAGCCCGTTGGCTGCATGCCGAAGGGGTGCCCGTCGCCGGCTGGGTTCCGGTGAACGAGATCTCCTTCTGGGCCTGGGCCGGCGGCGAGAAGGGACATTTCGAGCCCTATCTCCAGGACCAGGGCAGCGCGCTCAAGCGCCAGCTCGTCCGCGCCCACCTGGCCGTCACGCGCGCCTTGCGCGATGCAGGCTTTCACGAGCCGATCATGCTGGCGGAGCCGCTCATATGGGTGCTGCCGCGCGACGGGACGCCGGAGGCGGCGCAGCGCGCGCGCAACCTCATGGAAGGGTCCTTCGAGGCAGTCGAGATGATCCTGCGGGAGGATCCGACGGCGGTCGACATCGTCGGCCTCAACCACTACCCCCACAACCAGTGGTTCGAGGGCGCTGAACAGGTTTCGTCGGCCGATCCGCGGTACAGGACGCTGCGGCATCTCCTGTCCGATGTGGAGGCGCGGTTCCGGCTGCCCATGGCGCTCACCGAGACGGGCGCCGAGGAGCCGCGCGGCGACGCCTGGCTCGCCTATGTGGGCAACGAACTCGCCGCTGCCGCGGAGGACGGAATCGCCCTGCAGGGCGCCTGCATCTACCCGGTGATGGACTATTCAGGATGGGACAACGAGCGGCACTGCCCGTGCGGCCCTATCGGCCGCAAGGGCAGCGACCGCTTCCTGCGCCCAGGCCAGTCCGCTGCGATCCGGCGGCTCCTGGGACAGGGGGTTGCGGCGCGCGGTGGCGCGCCGCTTTAGGGTCAGACGCCGGCCTTCTCGCCGCTGACGCGGAGCTGGACGTAGCGGCGCGTGGTGGCGTCCAGATGGTCGGCGCACCACTGCGCCATGCGCTGCTCCTCCGTCAGGGACTGCTTCAGCGCCGCGGGCGCGGAGGCGTGTCCCGCCAGGTCCGCCAGGGTCAGGAGCGAGTTGTAGGTGGCGATCTCGTAGTGCTCGAAGGCGTAGTTCGCGAGCGAGTTCTTGATCACCTCGTCCGGTGCGACCGCGTGGCCCAGCGCCGCCATGTTCGCCATGAGGCCGGTCACCATGTCCTTCACGGTGGAATTGGACGTGCCCAGCTCCTCGAGGAGGTGGTCCAGCCGGTCGCGCTGGGCCTCGCTTTCCGTGATGTGCCGCCGCAGGACGGCCTCCATCTCCGGATAGTTCTCCAGCCTCTCGACCTGGCGGGAGAGGAGCTGAATGGCCTGCGTCTCGACGGCCCGGGCGTTCACGAGGCCCGTGATGTAGATGTCTTGAATGCTGTCCGTCATGGGATGTCCTTCTCTCGGCGCGATGTCTGGTAAAACCCATGGATCGGGCGGAGGTTCCAAAATTTCTTCGCCGGCATGACTTCATGCGCGCCCGTTATCATTTGATAGAATTGCTTTTTTCAAACTTTTCGCCCGTGTGCGGGTTCTTGCTGCAACACGGGACATCGGCCTGCCGCCCGCGGACGGCAGCCGGCGACACCGTCCGGCCGCGTCGCGGCGGCGGCACCCATGAGCCGACCAGGGAGCCACCAGAGGAGTCGCAGCATGACGCATCACACCTCCCCGAAAGCCGGGACGGCCCACGCCAGCGCCGCGCCCATGGCGAGCATGGGCGCCAGCCTCACGATCAACGGCACGCCGCACCAGCTCCTGATCGAGCCCTGGACGACGCTGCTCGATCTGCTGCGGGAGCAGCTCGGGCTCACCGGCACGAAGAAGGGCTGCGATCATGGGCAATGCGGGGCGTGCACCGTCCTCCTCGACGGCCGGCGGATCAACAGCTGCCTGAAGCTGGCGGTCTCGCTCGACGGCTCGGAGGTCACCACGGTCGAAGGCCTGGGCCAGGCCGGGCGGCTCCACCCGCTCCAGGCCGCCTTCATCGAACACGACGCCTTCCAGTGCGGCTATTGCACGCCGGGTCAGATCTGTTCGGCGGCCGGCCTGATCGCCGAGGGGCATGCGCGGAGCCGCGAAGAGGTGCGCGAGCAGATGAGCGGCAATCTCTGCCGCTGCGGCGCCTATACCAACATCGCAGATGCCGTGCTCGAGGTCCTGGAAAAGGGCGACGCCCGATGAACCCTTTCGTCTATGCGCGCCCCGACGCGCTTCCCGAGGCCGTGCGCCTCGGTGCGACCGGCCGCGCGGCCTTCCTCGCGGGCGGCACGAACCTCGTCGACCTGATGAAGGAGAACGTCGCGCGGCCCGCCGAGGTGGTGGACATCAACCGCCTTGCGCTGCGCGACATCGTGGAGATCGACGGCGGAGGGCTGAGGATCGGCGCCCTCGTCACGAATGCGGACACGGCCTATGACGAACGGGTGCGGCGTCGGTACCCGCTGCTCTGCTCGGCCATCCTCGCCGGCGCCAGCCCGCAGCTCCGCAATGCCGCGACGAATGGCGGCAACCTGAACCAGCGCACGCGCTGCTACTACTTCTACGACGTGCAGACTCCCTGCAACAAGCGCGAGCCGGGCCAGGGCTGCGGCGCCATCGGCGGCGCGAACCGGATCCATGCGATCCTCGGCGCCAGCCCCCAATGCATCGCGACGCATCCCTCCGACATGTGCGTGGCCCTCGCCGCGCTCGAAGCGGTGGTGCGCGTGACGGGACCGCAGGGCGAGCGCACCATTCCCTTCGAGGACTACCATCGCCTGCCGGGCAACGAGCCCTGGAAGGACAACACGCTGGCCCCCGGCGAGCTCGTCACCGCCATCGATCTTCCGCCGGAGGGCTTCGCCGCCCATCACACCTACCTGAAGCTGCGCGACCGCCTCAGCTACGCCTTCGCGCTCGTCTCGGTGGCCGTGGGGATGCGGGTCGAGGAGGGCCGCGTCGCCGATCTCCGCATCGCGCTCGGCGGCGTCGCGCACAAGCCCTGGCGGCGCCCCCAGGCCGAGGCGGCGATGCGGGGCCAGGCCCCGTCGCGCGAGCTGTTCGAGGCCGCGGCGCAGGGTCTGCTCGAGGGCGCCATGGGCCAGGGCGACAACGACTTCAAGATTCCGCTGGCGCGCAGGGCCATCGTCCGGGCGCTCTCCCAGGCGGCCGCCGGCACGCCGCAGTCGCAGACCGACAAGCGCATCGCTTAGGAAGGGCCGTCATGGACACAGTGATGAAGGTCGGAATCGGCACCCCCTTGTCCCGCGTCGACGGGTTGGAGAAGGTGACCGGACGGGCGAAGTACGCGGCCGAGTACGAGGTGCCGGACATGCTGCACGGCGTGGCGGTGCCGAGCGCGATCGCCCGGGGCCGCATCGCCGCCATCGACGATCGGGCCGCGCGCCAGGTGCCCGGCGTGGTCGAGGTGCTGACGCACGAGAACCGCCCCCGCGAAGCCTGGCTCGACCGCAGCTGGAAGGACGAGCTGAAGATCCCCGGCGAGCCCTTCCGGGCGTTGGGCGACGACAGGGTTCTCTTCGCCGGCCAGCCGGTCGCGCTCGTGCTGGCGGAGAGCTTCGAGGCGGCGCGCCATGCCGCGAGCCTCCTGGACATCCGCTACGAGGAAGAGGCCCACAACATCGACTTCCAGGTCTCGCTCGCGGAGAAGTTCGAGCCCTCGAAGAAGCGCAGCTCCTTCCATCCGCCGAAGAACCGCGGCGATGCCGAGGCCGCCTTCGCCGAGGCGCCCCTCAAGCTGGAGGGCGAGTACCACCTCGCCACCGAGCATCACAATCCCATGGAGATGCACGCCACCACCCTTCACTGGCACGGCGACGGCAAGATCACGGTCTACGACAAGACGCAGGGGCCGCAGGGCGTGCAGGCCTACCTCGCCTCCGCCTTCGGCTTCTCGAAGTCCGACGTGCGGGTGGTGAACGCCTATGTGGGCGGCGCCTTCGGCTCGGGGCTCCGGCCGCAATGGCAGGTGCAGCTCGCGACCCTCGCCGCGAAGCACATGCAGCGCTCGGTGCGCGTCGTGATGACGCGCCAGCAGATGTTCACCCATGTACACCGCCCGGAATGCCGCATGAGCGTGCGCCTCGGCGCCGACGTGGAAGGCCGTCTGACCTCGGTGATCTGCGACGCGACGACCTCCACCTCGCGCTTCGAGGACAACATGGAGGATATCGTCATCTGGGGCATGATGAACTACGCGAGCCCGAACGCCGCGGGCTCCTACTCCATCGCGCCGCGCGACACCTATACCTCGGCCGACATGCGGGCGCCCGGCGCCGCGACCGGCATGACGCTCTTCGAGATCGCCATGGACGAGATGGCCTACAAGGCCGGCGTCGATCCGCTGGAGTTCCGGCTGCTCAACTACTCCGAGGTCGATGCCATGAACGGCACGCCCTTCACCAGCAAGGCGCTGCGGGAGGCCTACCGCGAGGGCGCCGCGCGCTTCGGCTGGGACCGGCGCTCGCCCGAGCCGCGCTCCATGAGGGAGGGCCGGGAGCTGGTCGGCTGGGGCGTCGCCACCGGCATGTGGGACGCCATGTTCTCGAAGACGAGCGCGAGCGCGAAGCTGAGCGCCAACGGCCATCTGGAGGTGGCCTGCGCGACCTCCGACATCGGCACCGGCACCTACACCGTGCTCACGCTGGTCGCGGCCGACACGCTGGGCCTGCCGCCCGAGCAGATCACGGCGCGGCTCGGCGACAGCTCGCTGCCGACCGCCCCCGTGGAGGGCGGGTCCTGGGCCGCGGCGTCGTCGGGCGCGGCGGTGCAGCTGGCCTGCCAATCGGTCGCGAAGAAGCTGCTGCGCGCCGCGGACAAGGTCGAGGGCCGGCCGCTGAATGGCGCGCACTCGCTCGACGATGTCGTCTTCGAGGGCGGACGCATGCTGCTGAAGTCCGACCCGACCCGGAGCGTCGG
Source organism: Roseococcus sp. SYP-B2431 (assembly GCF_004336745.1). Classification (GTDB taxonomy): domain Bacteria; phylum Pseudomonadota; class Alphaproteobacteria; order Acetobacterales; family Acetobacteraceae; genus Roseococcus. The sequence continues at coordinate 594,205 of NZ_SJXD01000025.1, read as the reverse complement.
GATCGTGCAGGCCATGCAGGCCGCGGAGCTGCCGGTGATCGAGGAGGAGGAGACGGCCTCCGGCGGCATCTCCGGCATGGTCTCGCAGATGCTGAAGTCGCGGAACACGCACAGCGCCATCTTCTGCGAAGTGCGCGTGGACGAGGAGCTGGGCCAGGTGCGGGTGACCCGGATCGTGAACGCCGTGGCCGCCGGCCGCATCATCAATCCCAAAACCGCGCGCAGCCAGATCCTCGGCGGCGTCGTCATGGGCATGGGCATGGCCCTGCACGAGGAGACCCTTGCCGACAGAAAGCTCGGCCGGTGGATGAATCACAACCTTGCCGAGTACCACGTGCCGGCCCATGCCGATGTGGAGCAGATCGACGTCATCTTCGTGGACGAGCCCGACCCGGAAGTCACGCCGCTGGGCGTGAAGGGCGTCGGCGAGATCGGTATCATCGGAACGGCGGCGGCCATCGCGAACGCGATCTTCCATGCAACGGGCAAGCGAATCAGGAGCCTTCCCATCACCATCGACAAGCTGATCGATTGAGCCGCGCATGATGTCCTTCCCGCTCGCCGTCAGCGGGCGCTGACGCCATGACGAGCGCGACCCGGGATCCGCCCTCCGCTCACCGCCCTGGTATGGAGCCGGCGGACCGTGCTCTGGCCGAGCGGGCGGACCGCATGCCCTGGATTGGGCGTGCGCCGGGCGCGCCCTATTTCGTCACCGCCGCCGGCGAGGCCTGGACGCCGATCGGCCAGAACGACGCGATCGACTGGCCCGAATTCGCCGGTCTGTTCCGGCGCCGCGACCTGCCGGCGGTGGAACGCCATCTTCGCCACCTGCGCGACCACGGCGTGACCTGCCTGCGACTGATGCTGGAATATGCGCAGGGCCGGCATCGCTATCTCGAACGGCCGGTCGGTCGCTTCGTGCCGGCGATGGTCCAGCTCTGGGATGATCTCTTCGCCCTGTGCGACAAGGTCGGGATGCGCGTCCTGCTGACGCCCTATGACACCTTCTTCACCTGGATCCGGTGGCGGCACCACCCCTACAACGCGGCCAATGGCGGGCCCTGCGCGTCGCGCAAGCGGCTGCTGGTCTGCCCGGCCACTCGCAAGGCGGTGAAGGCGCGTCTGGCCTTCGCGACCGAACGCTGGGGCGGCAGCGGCGTGATCTTCGCCTGGGATCTCTGGAACGAGATGCACCCCGCCCAGGCCGGCGACGAGCCGCACGCCTTTGCCGAGTTCATCGGGGATGTCGGCCCCTTCCTGCGCGAGCTCGAGACGAGGCTGCATGGCCGGGCGCATCTGCAATGCGTCTCGGTCTTCGGCCCGGAGCTGATCTGGAAGCCCTGGACGGTCGATCCGATCTTCCGCCACCCCGGCCTCGATTTCGCCAATAGCCATTTCTACGAGGAAGGGACCATCGACGATCCGCGCGACACGGTGGCGCCCGCCATCGCCGTGGGGCGGCTGACGCAGGAGGCGCTGCGCGAGATCACCGATCAGCGCCCCTTCTTCGATTCCGAGCATGGGCCGATCCACAGCTTCAAGGACCGCCACCTCACGCTGCCCGAGGCTTTCGACGACGAGTATTTCCGCCACATCCAATGGGCGCATATAGCCTCCGGCGGCGCCGGCGGCGGAATGCGCTGGCCGAACCGCCATCCCCACGTGCTGACCGCGGGCATGCGGCGGGCCCAGCGCGCGCTGGCGGATTTCCTGCCCCTGATCGACTGGCCGCGCTTCTGCCGCCGCAATCTGAACGATCAGCTCAGGGTCAGCGATCCGCGTCTGCGCGCTTTCGGCTGCGGCGACGCCCATCAAGCCTTCGTCTGGCTATTGCGGCAGGAGCTGGCGCCGGCGGTGCGGCAGCTGCGTCAGGTGGTGGATCACGGGGAGATCGCCGCCACGCTGCAGGTGCCTGGGCTGGCAGCAGGCCGCTATCGCGCCACCTGCTGGGACACGCGGAAGGGGCAGGAGGCCGGCCGGCTGGAGGTGACAGCGGAAGCCGATGGGATCCTCCTGCCCGTCACCGTCGCGGGCGGCGACCTCGCGATCGCGATCCGCCGCGCCTAGAGCATCATCCGAGCAGACGGAATCGTCTCGTCGGATAAAGATGCTCGAAAGCAAACGGCTAGAGACTTCGCAGTGAGCCCTTGCGAACGCGAAGTCTCTAGATCGCGCTGCGTTCGCGTTCGCTCGCTCAGGCGCAGGCGGACGTCAGAACCACCGGCGCCCCCGTCACGAGGATCGCAGCCAGGCCGGCCAGCGCCGAAACCAGGCCCAGCCCTCTCTCAAATCCGGCAGGCGCCGCCCAGGCCCGTCGCATGAGGGCGACGGCGCCCAGGCACAGCAGGCACCAGGTGCCGACCAGCGCCCAGCGGAACAACGTCGCGCCCGCCATTGCAACCTCGTCCCAGCCGCCCGCGCAGCCGATGCCGTGCAGCGCGTAGAGCAGGGAGAAGCCGAAGGCCCACAGCATCAACCCGGCGCTCGCCCGTGCCAGGAACGTCACGGCGCGATCGCCGGTGCCAGGACGCAGACCAGCACGATCAGCGTGGCCGCGCCCGAGTAGTCGCTGAAGAGCCGCGCCACCGAGGGCTCCAGCAGGCGCGTGCCCGACACATGGCCCGAGGCGATGCGCGCGCCCGCGAAGGCAGTGCAGAGCAGAGCGATCGCGGCGTGCAGCGCGGCATAGACGAGGAGCGCCCAGCCGGCGGCGGCATAGGCATGCGTCTCGGGCGCCGGCAGCGCCGTGACGCCGAGCGACAACAGCGCGACGATGCAGACGGCCTGCGCGGCCGCCGCACCGGCCGCCGCGCGCCCCGCGGCGATGGGTGCCCGCGCCTCCGCCGCGGCCAGGCCCCGCCGGGCCAGCCCAACCCCGGCCAGCGACGCCGCCGCGGCCGTCAGCCCGAGGAGAAAGCCCCCATCGATCCGCGCGGGCGGCGGCCAGTTGGGCGCGACGACCCAGAGGAAGGCGTAGCCGAAGAGCAGCGACGCCAGCAGCGTTCCATCCGCCACCAGCAGGAAGGCGCTGCCCCACCATCCGGGCGCGCCCGCCGCCTCGCGATGAATCGGCGCCGTCTGCCCATGCCCGATCGGAAGGGGGCCGAAATCCTCGCGGTGGCCCAGCACCGAGGCCCAGCGCCAGGCGAGGACGACGACGAGGGCCAGCGGAACGGGCGCGAGCCAGTAGAAGCCGAAGAGCAGGGAGAGGAAGAAGCCCCCGGTCATGGCGGCCGTGACGATGGGCAGGCGCGTGTTTCCCGGGAGCACCACGATGTGATCGATCGCGCCGGTGGTGCTCTCCACGGCCATCGCCTCGCGCCAGCCATGCCGGGGCTCTGCCAGATAGCCCTCGCCGCGCGCCAGTTTCAGGGCCAGCGCGGGTTGGGCCGCGAGCGGCTCGCGATCGCCGACGTGAGGAAGGCTGGCGATGTTGTAGGCGGGCGTGGGAATGGGCGACGCCCATTCCAGCGTGCCCGCGCTCCACGGGTTCCGGCGGGTCCGGCGCGACCAGAAGATCTGCAGCGCGACGTCCAGGGCGAAGAGCGCGAAGCCGAAGGCCATCACGAAGCTTCCCATCGAGGAGAGCAGGTTCAGCCAGGTCCATCCCATCTCCTCGGAATAGGTGTGGACGCGCCGCCGCATGCCCAGCAGCCCGGTGAGGTGCATCAGGAAGAAGGTGAGGTTGAAGCCGAGGAAGACCAGCCAGAAGGCCGCGCTGCCCAGCGCGCCCCCGCGCGCGCGGCCGGTGAAGTGGGGAAGCCAGTAATAGGCGCCCGCCATCATCGGAAAGACGAAGCCGCCGACCAGGACGTAATGCAGATGCGCGACGACGAAGTGGGTGTCGTGCGCCTGCCAGTCGAAGGGCACCATGGCGAGCATCACGCCCGTGAGCCCGCCGATCACGAAGATCAGAAAGAACCCCAGCAGGTAGAGCATGGGCAGCTTCAGCTCCGGCCGGCCGTTCCACAACGTGCCGATCCAGGCGAAGACCTGCACCGCGGTCGGGATCGCGACCAGCGCCGAGGCGGCCGAGAAGAACCCCAGCGCCATGTGCGGAATGCCGGTCGCGAACATGTGGTGCACCCACAGCCCGAAGCTGAGGAAGGCCATCGCCAGCAGCGCGGCCACGATCCAGCCGTAGCCCAGGATGCGCGTGCGGGCCATCACCGGCAGCACGGTCGAGATCACGCCGGCGGCGGGCAGGAAGATGATGTACACCTCCGGATGGCCGAACAGCCAGAACAGGTGCTGCCACAGCAGCGGGCTCCCGCCGCGCGCGGGGTCGAAGAAGGGCCAGTCGAAGGCGCGCTCCACCTCCAGCAGGATGGATCCCAGGATCAGCGGCGGGAAGGCGACGATCATCATCAGCGCGGTGATGAGCATGTACCAGGCGAAGAGCGGCATCTGGTCCAGCCGCATGCCCGGCGCGCGCAGCTTCAGGATGGAGACCGTGATCTCCACCGCGGCGGCGATCGCGGAAATCTCCACGAAGGTGATGCCGAGCAGCCAGACATCGGCGTTGATGCCCGGCGAATAGGCGCGCGAGGAGAGCGGCGTGTACATGAACCACCCGCCGTCCGGCGCGACGCCCATGGCCAGCGCAGCGATCAGGATCGAGCCGCCGAAGAGATAGCACCACCAGCCGAAGGCCGAGAGGCGCGGAAAGGCCATGTCCCGGCTGCCCAGCATCTTCGGAAGCAGGTACAGCGCCAGCCCCTCGAACATGGGAATGGCGAAGAGGAACATCATGATGCTGCCATGCATCGTGAAAAGCTGGTTGTAGATGTCGGGACCGACGAAGGCGCTGCCCGGCGTGGCCAGCTGGGCGCGGATCATCATCGCCAGCACCCCGCCGATGGCGAAGAAGGCGAAGGCGGCCAGGATGAACCGCCGGCCGATATCCGAGTGATTGACCGAGACGATCGTCCCGCGCCAGCCGCGCGGCGCGCCCCAGATCGCGGTGAGCGCGCGGTGGCGGCGGAGCGCGTTCATGGCCCCTCCCCGCGCTGGAACGCGGCCCAGCCGGCCTCGTCATGGGCGATCACGCGGAAGCGGTGCCCCGTGTGGTCCAGCCCGCAGAACTCGGCGCATTGCCCCTCGAACACGCCAGGCTGCGCGGCCTCGATCCGCAGCACGTTCACATGGCCGGGGATGGCATCCATCTTCCCGGCAAGCCTGGGCACCCAGAAGCCGTGGATCACGTCGGCGGCCGCGATCCGCACATGGACCGGCCGTCCGGCCGGAATATGCAGCACGTCGCGCGTCGCGATGGCCCCCTCGGCGCCGGGCTGACGGAAGTCCCAGAACCATTGATGGCCGGTCGCCTCGACCACGACCAGGCCGGGCTCGGACCGCGCGATCATCCGCTCTCCCAGCACGAGCGCCGAGCCGAGCAGGGCCAGCAGCACCACGCCGGGCATGGCGAGGCCCAGCCAGCCGATCCACAGCGCCGCCCCGGTCTCGCCCTGCCTGGCGCGACGGAGGAAGGCCAGGGCGAGCAGCGCCACCACCAGCAGGGTCAGCAGGGTCGCGCCGGCCAGCATCGCCCACCAGAGGGTCGCGACATCGCGCGCCGCGGGCCCGGCCGAGTCGAGCGTCGAGAGCGGCCCCGAGCATCCGCCCGCGACCAGCGCTGGCACCGCCGTGCCGAGCGCGTGTAGCATCGGGCGATGGCCTTCACTCCCGAGACATCCGCCCCCGAATCGTCCGAAGCAGGAGCGGCGCGGGTCGATCCCATTTCCGCCCAGCCGCATTTCCATCGGACGGAATCGCGCATTGCCGTCGCGGGCCATCCGGTCCACGCGATGCTCGTCACCTTTCCGATCGCGCTGACCATGTGCACCCTCGGAGCCGACGGGTTCTACTGGTGGACGGGCGACAGCTTCTGGGCCCGCGCCGCGCTCTGGGCGAGCGGAATGGCCTTCCTGCTGGGGCTGGCGGCGGGCCTCGCGGGCACGGTCGAGCTGCTGCTGGTCCCGGGCATCCGGGCCCGCGCGGCGAGCTGGACGCATTTCGTCCTCGCCATGATGCTGCTCTCCATCCTGGGTGCCAATTGGGGATACCGCCTGACGGGCTACGAGGAGGCGGTCCTGCCCTGGGGCGTGCTGCTGTCGGCCCTGGCGGCGGGATTCACCACCGTCACGGGCTGGCATGGCGGCAAGCTCGTCTTCGACTACCAAATCGGCACCTCGCGCAACGGCAGGGGCTGACCCTGCGTCCCGAGAAGCCAGGCCGGAACCAGCCCCTCCCCCAGGATGGGCTTGCCGAGGACCAGGATCAGGACCGCCAGCATCGCGAGCAGGGACATCCCGACCAGCAGGCCTGCCGGGGGCGGTTGGTAGTCGCCCTGCTCCTCACCGACCTTCAGCGTCACATGGCCGACCCAGGCATGGACCAGGACCAGCAGACCCACCAGGGCCAGCTTCACGAACATCCAGGGCACGAAGACGCCGCGCAGGAAGACCAGGACGGTCCCCACGCCGATGGCGATGACGGCGGCGGGGGTGACGATCCGCACATAGGCGTGATGCGTGACGAGCCTCGTCCTCGCGAATTCCGCCTGGGTGTCCGCCGAATCGTGCCGGGCCAGCAGCAGCGGCAGGCCGACCAGCCCGGCGCACCAGACCGACAGCGCCGCGATATGGAAGAACTTGAACATGGCGATCATGTCGCGACGGCGGCCCTGGCCCAGGCGCGCCGGCCGATCAGCGCGATCGCCACCGCATAGGGAATGGCGCCCGGCACCCACATCACCAGACCGGCGAGCTGCTGGTCGGCGACCTGATCCAGCCCCCAGGGCAGGGTCGTGCCGGCATGCGCGGCGTAGAGCGCGCCTGGCGTGAAGGTCAGCAGCGCGCCCAGCAGGCCCATCTGCGCCATGCCGAAGACCGCGGCCATGGCCGCGGGCACCGCAGGCGCGGCGAAGAGCTCCCGCCAGAACCAGGCTGCCGTGACCAGGAGGCTGGCCTGCATGATCCAGTAAAGCAGGGTGCCGGCCAGCGCGCGGTCGTAAAGCGACGGCAGGTGCCAGGCCCAAAGCGTCGCCGTCGCCACAAGGAAGGCCAGGCCCAGGCCCAAGGTCCGGCGGGCGGGAAAGGCCAGGGCGATCAGCGGCGCGGCCACCGCGACGATCAGCACGTGATGGACGGCGCGCGCCGAGAAGAGCGCAACGCTCAACGCGCAGAGGGGCGAGACGAAAGCCAGCGCGAGAACGCCGACGGCCGCCAGGGCCAGGCCCGGACGCCGGGACCGCAGCGCGACCATGGTGCCCAGGCCCAGCAAGACCAGCAGGACCGGGTCCAGGTTCCAGCGGTGGATCCAGTCGTAGGGCTGGGGCGGGGCGCCGCAATAGCTCGTCATGGTCCCGCCGGCCTTCCCCGGCACGACACCCTCCGGCGCATGACGCCGATGATGACCGGCGTGCGGGGCGGTTCCTTGGTCTGCATCTCAGGCGTCCTGCCGAAGCGCATCATGACCATAGGCCAGGCCGAGCGCCAGAAGCGAGCCTCCCACGATATTGCCGAGGGTGCTCAGCGCCAGATTCTGCACGCCCGGCAGCCAGGCAGCGCCTCCGTCCGCCCCGCTCGGCCATCCCAGGGGAAGGAGGGACATGTTGGCGATGGAATGCTCCAGCCCGGCCGCGACGAAGACCGTCACCGGGCCGACGATGGCGACGACCTTCGCTGGGATGGTCGCCGCGTTCATCGACATCCAGACGGCCAGGCAGACGAGCATGTTCGCCAGGATGGCGGAGCAGAAGATGGCCTGCGGCGTTTTCGCCAGCTTCTCCGCCACCAAGCTCCTCCCGGCCTCTCCGACGCCGCCGTCCAGCCCGCCGCTCGCGGCGAAGAGCCACGCGACGGCGAGGCTGCCGACGAGATTGCCGAGCCAGACGACGGCCCAGGCGCGGGCCAGCGGGCCGGGCGTGAGCGCGCCGGTGACGGCGGGCAGTACCATCATGGCATTTCCGGTGAAGAGCTCCGCGCCCGCGACCATCACGAGGACGAGGCCGACCGAGAAGGCGAGGCCGGACATCAGCTGGACCGCCCCCGTCCCGGAACCCTCGCCCATGCCCGCCTGCGCGACGAGCGATATCACCGATCCGAAGGCGATGAAGGCGCCGGCGAGGCAGGCCAGGACCATCATCCGCCCCAAGGGCTGCCGGGCCTTGGCGGCCAGCGTCTCCGGCGCGTCCCGCGCGATTGCACTTCCGACGGGATCGTTGAGAGTGTCGCCCATCTTATCGTCTAAGCCGCCTCGATGCGGACGGGGACGGCCTTGCCTGCCGGCGTCTTCGATTTGCGGTCGTGATGCTGCAGGGCGATCAACGGATTCAGCTCGGGATAATAGCCCGCGACGCTGCCGTCGGGCAGGTCGAACGGCACCACCTCCAGTCCGTCGATCCGTCGCGCATGCCCATCCCCGGCATCCCCGAGGAGCGACACGCGCTGCCCTGCGACAAGCCCGGCACGGCGCATGTCGCCGGGGTTGATCAGCAGGACGTCGCGCTTGCCCTCGATGCCGCGCAGTCGGTCGCTGTAGCCATAGATGGTCGTGTTGAACTGGTCGTTCGAGCGGATCGTGATCAGCCGGTAGCGGCCTTCGGCATCCTCCACGTCGGTGGCGGCCAGCATGTCGGGCGCCGTGAACCGCGCGCGGCCGCTTTCCGTCTTCCATATCCGCTCCCGCGCCGGATTGCCGCGGTAGAAGCCGCCCGGCTGGAACATCCGGCCGTTCATGTCGTGAAACTGGTCGGGATAGGTCTCGGCGATCAGGTCGCGGACCAGCGCGTAGTCGGCGGTCCAGTCGTCCCAGCGGAGCCTGGGATTTGGCGGCAGCGTTTCCTTGGCGATGCCCGCGACGATCGCCAGTTCGGACAGCAGGTGCTCGCTGGCGGGCTTGCGATGGCCGAGCGATCCGTGGATGTGGCTGAAGCTGTCCTCGACCGTCACCGTTTGCGGACCACTGGCCTGAAGATCCTCCTCGCTGCGGCCCAGGCAGGGCAGCAGGTAGGAGGTCTGGCCATTGAACAGATGGCTCCGGTTCAGCTTGGTGGCGATCTGGACGGTGAGGCGCATCCGCTCCCAGGCGGGCTCGATCCGCCGCTGATCCGGGATGGCGCGCAGGAAGTTGCCGCCCAGCCCGAGAAAGGCCTGCACCTCGCCCTGGAGCAGCCCTTCGCAGACGTCGACGGCATTCATGCCCGGCTCGCGCGGCGGCTCGAAGCCGAACTGGTCCGCGAGCTTGTCCAGCGGCACCAGCTCGGGCTTTTCCGCGATGCCGACGGTGCGCTGCCCCTGGACGTTGGAATGGCCGCGCACCGGGCAGATGCCCGCGCCTGGCCGACCGATATGGCCGCGCAGCAGCAGCAGGTTCACCAGCATGGCGACATTCTCGAAGCCATGGACGTGCTGCGTCAGGCCCATGCCGTAGACGCCGATGACGCGCTCCGCGGCGAGATAGACCTGCCCCGCCGCCTCGATCTCGGCGCGGCCGAGGCCGGATTCCCGCTCGATCCTTTCCCAGGAGGTCGCCTCCGCCCTCGCGCGAAAGGCCTCGAAGCCGGCGCAGTGCCGGGCGATGAAGGCATGGTCGATCACCGTCCCGCCCTGGCGTTCGTCCTCGGCCAGGACCACCTTGCACAGGCCCATGATCGCGGCGATGTCGCCGCCCGGGCGGAGCTGCAGGTACTGGCAGCTGATCTCCGTCGCCTGCCCGGTCAGCATCTGCACCGGCCTCTGCGGATTGACGAAGCGCGTCAGCCCCTTCTCGCGGATGGGATTGAAGGTCACCACCTTGCACCCACGCTCCACCGCCTTCTGCAGCGGATGGAGGAAGCGCGGGCTGTTCGAACCGGTGTTCTGGCCGAAGAAGAACATCGCATCGCACTGCTCGAAATCTTCGAGCACGCAGGTGCCGACCGGCGAGCCGATCAATTCGCCCAGGGCCACCGAGGTCGTCTCGTGGCACATGTTCGAGCTGTCGGGCAGGTTGTTGTGGCCATGCAGCCGCGCGAACAGCGCGTAGAGGTAGGAGGTCTCGAGGCTGGCGCGGCCCGAGGCGTAGAAGACGGTGGATTTCGGTTCGAGGGCCTTCAGCTGCCCGCCGATCGCCGCAAACGCCTCCTGCCAGCTGCACGGGACGTAGCGGTCGCTGGCGGCGTCGTAGCGCAGGGGATGGGTCAGCCGGCCCTGCTGCTCGAGATCATGGTCGCTCCAGCCGCGCAGTTCGCTGACGCTGTGGCTCGCGAAGAATTCCGGCGTGCATCGGCGCGTCGTCAATTCCCACAGCGTCGCCTTGGCGCCGTTCTCGCAGAATTCGAAGGCATGGGGATGCTTCGGCTTGCCCCAGGCGCAGCTGACGCACATGAAGCTGCCGGCCTTGTTCTGGCGCCGCAGCGTAGCCAGCGAGCCGGGCGACGACTTCTCCCGCGCCATCGTCTCGACAATCCCGCGCAGAGACCCCCAGCCGCCCGACGCGCCCTTGTAGCCGACCGTGTCGGACGATCCTGCCACTGTGTCCTCCCGCGCTTCCCTTCGGTCGTAAGGCATGGGCCGGCCAGAAGTTGCAAGAAATTCATGAAAGGGCGCGGAAGGCGGAGGTGATTGATCCGCTGGCCTGAACTCACCATCTGATTGGCATGACCGCCATGACATCGACAGCAGCGGCTGCCTGGCAGCCCAAGGTCCGCCTCGTCTCCGGAACCGCGCGCCTCGACCTGATCGCGGATCTGCTCGACAGCCGCTGGCGCATTCCGGGCACCGGAATCAGGTTCGGCGCGGACGCCCTGCTGAGCCTGATTCCCGCGGCCGGCCCAGCGATCTCGACGGCGCTGTCGGGATACCTGATCTGGGAGGCACATCGACTTGGCGCGTCGCGCGGCCTGCTGGCACGCATGATCGCCAATGTCGGCCTGGATGCGGCGATCAGCTCCGTGCCGCTTGTCGGAGCGGTGGGCGACGTGTTCTTCCGGGCCAATCGCCGCAACATGGCACTGCTGAGGCAGCACAGGGCCCGCACGGCCGGGAGCCGCTGATCTGGCCAAGCCTGTGCTCCCCTCCAATACGTTGCGCCCGGATATTTAATCGATTAAATTTACCTCTTGCGCTGCGTAAGGCCGGCGCGCTGGGAGGAAATGAACATGCTGACGGTTACCCCCACCACCGAGACCTTCGTCGCCGAAGTGACCGGCATCGATCTGACGCGGCCGCTGACGCCCGAGGCGGCGGCCCAGATCGACGCGGCGATGGACACCTACGCGGCATTGGTCTTCCGCGACCAGGCGCTCGACGACGCGCAGCAGCGGGCCCTCGGAGAGGCGCTCGGAACCATCGAGGCGACGCGCGCCACGGTGGATGCGGAAAAGTCCCGCCTCAAGGACAAGACCCTCAACGACATCTCCAACCTCGCCCCGGACGGCTCCATCCTGGCGGCCGATGCCCGCCGGCGGATGTTCAACCTGGGCAACCAGCTCTGGCACAGCGATAGCAGCTTCAAGGCCATCCCCGCCAAGTACTCGATGCTGCATGCGCGCGTGATCCCGCCCAAGGGCGCGCCCACCGAGGTGGCCGACATGCGCGCCGCCTGGGACGCGCTGGACCCCGAGATGCAGGAGAAGATCCGCGACCTCGTCTGCGAGCACAGCCTGCTCTATTCCCGCCAGCTGCTCGGCTTCACGGAGTTCACCGAGGCCGAGCGCGCCTCCTTCGCGCCTGTGCAGCAGCGCCTCGTGCGCTACCTCCCCTCGACCGGCCGGCGCAGCCTCTACCTCTCCTCGCATATCGGCCGGATCGTCGGCTGGCAGGTGCCCGAGGCGCTGGCCCTGATCCGCGACCTGATGGAGCACGCGACCGAGCGCCGCTTCGTCTACAGCCACCAGTGGCGCGTGAACGACCTGCTGATGTGGGACAACCGCACCACGATGCACCGCGCCCGCCCCTTCGACGACAAGAAGTACCCGCGCGACATGCGCCGCGTCACCATCATGGATGTCGCCTCCACCCTGGCGCAGGCGGCCTGACCGGCCCGGCCCGCGCAGAGAGGCAGAACCCCATGCATGATACTGTGAAGCGGCGCGCCCTCCTGGCCGCCGTTCCGGTGCTGGCGGCCCCCCGCCTCGGTTCGGCGCAGGAGGAGGCTTTCCCCTCCCGCCCGATCCGCTTCATCGTTCCCTGGACGCCAGGCGGGCCGAGCGACGCCACCGCGCGGTCCCTCGCCGTCGCGGCCGGGCGGGTGCTCGGCGTGCCCATCGTCATCGAGAACCGCCCCGGCGTCGCCGGCACCCTCGGCCCCTCCAGCATGGCGCAGGGCAGCCGGCCGGACGGCTATACGATCTGCCAGATGCCGATCAACGTCTTCCGCTACCCGGCCCTGGCGCGAGCGAGCTACGATCCGGTCGCGGACTTCACCTGGATCATCCGGACCGGCGGCTACACCTTCAACATGGGCGTGCGGGCCGACGCGCCGTGGCGAAGCCTCGCCGAGCTGACCGAGCAGGCGAAGCGGGAGCCCGGCGCCATCTCCTTCGCCTCCAACGGCATCGGCGGCACCCCGCATCTCATCATGGCGCGGATCGCGGCGCATGACGGGACGGACCTCCTTCACGTCCCCTTCCGGGGATGGGCGGAGAGCGTGAACGCGCTGCTCGGCCGGCAGGTCCAGCTCATGTCGGATTCCGGCCCGTGGCAGCCGCTCGTCGAGGATGGCCGCGTGCGCCTGCTGGCGACCTGGGGCGCCACGCGCAGCCGCCTGGCGCCGGAGGTGCCGACGCTGAAGGAGCTCGGCTACGACATCGTCTCCAACTCGCCCTACGGCATCGCCGGGCCGCGCGGCATGGACCCGCATGTGACGCGCATCGTCCACGATGCCTTCCGCGCCGCGCTGGACGACCCGGACTACAAGCTCCTCGTCGAGCGGCTGGACCAGGTGCCGGCCTATCTCGGCAGCGAGGACTACCGGGCCTATGCCGAGCAGACCGCGCGCGAGGAACGCGAGCTGATCGAGCGGCTCGGCCTGCGCCGCGGCTGATCGAGGGGCGGTGTCGGCGGCCAGGCGCGCCGCCCTCACCGCCTCTCGGCGGCGGTCATGCCGCTCCCCGCCCACGGCAGAAATCAAAACAAGGAAACGACCAGGAATGAACCGTCCCAGGATCCTCCGCGCCGCCAGGGCGCTCGCGCTGCCGCTGCTGCTCGCCGCCGGCCCGGCTTCGGCCCAGACCGCCTTGCCGGACCGGCCGCTCCGCATCATCAGCGGCTTCGCGCCCGGCGGATCGAGCGACACGCTCACCCGCCTCATCGCCGATGCCGTCAGCCCCACCTTGGGCCAGCGCGTGGTCGTGGAGAACCGCACCGGCGTGAACGGCGTCATCACCGCGGCCTATGTGGCGCAGAGCCCGCCGGACGGCTCCATGATCTACCAGTGCTCCATGAGCACCCTGGCCATCACGCCGCAGCTGCAGGGCGCCACGCTGCCGCTCGATCCGGGCGTCGAGACCTCGCCCGTGGCCAATGTCGCGCTCTCCTCCTACGGGCTCTTCGTCGGCGCCGGCAGCGAGTATCGCAGCGTGGCCGACATCCTCGCCGCGGCGCGCGCGCGCCCGGGCCGGCTCACCTTCGCGAGCCCGGGCGCCGGCTCGGCCCAGCACCTCTCGGGCGAGCTGATGAAGAGCCTCGCCCGCGTCGACATGACGCATGTGCCCTATCGCGGCACGGCGCCGGCGGTGCTGGATCTCATCGCCGGCCGCATCGACTTCATGATCGGCAATCTGGGCGATGCCACGCGCCAGACCCAGTCCGGCGACCTGCGGCTGCTGGGCATCGGCGACCCGACCCGCTCGCCCGTCTTCCCGGATGCGCCGCGCATCGCCGACACCCTCCCGGGCTTCGACGTCACCGGCTGGTTCGGCATGTGCGGCCACCGGGAGATGCCCGATGCCCTGCGGCAGATCTGGGCCGGCGCGATCGGCCGCGCCATGCAGGACGCGACCGTGCGCAAGCGGCTGGAGGATCTCGGCTTCACCCCGTACTTCGAGAACACGGCCGACTTCACCCGCCGCCTCGAGGCCGATCGCCGCACCTGGCGCGAGGTCATCCGGGCCGGCAACGTGACGGCGAACTGACGCCCTACCCGACCCGCGCCGTGGTGCCGCGGATCTGAAAGCCCGGCTGCAGCACCACGTTCCGGACCGGCTGCGCGGGGTCGATGATCCGCTCCAGCAGCAACTCGGCCGCGCGCAGGCCGAGCTCGCGCCGGGGTACCGACACCGTCGTCAGGCGGATCTGCGGCAGCGCCGCGACGAAGGTGTCCTCGAAGCCCACCACGGACATGTCGGCGGGCACGCTCAGGCCGCGATCCGCCAGCGCGATGGTCGCGCCCAGCGCCATCAGGTCCGACGTGGCGATGAGGGCCGTCGGCGCCTCCGGCAGGTCCAGGAGGCGCCGCGTCGCGTCGCGGCCGCCCTCGATCGAGATCTCGGCACCGACCACCAGGCCCGGATCCAGGGCCGCGCCGCGCCCCGTCAGGAAGTCGTTGAAGGCCGTCTGGCGGGCGTCGCTGGGGCTGGACGCGGCATGGGCACGCAGCAGCCCGATCCGCCGGTGGCCGAGGGACCAGAGATGCTCCAGGGCCGTGTGCATGGCCTTCGCGTCGTCCATGCCGACGAAGGTGGCCTCGCGCCCCCCCGGCCGGCGCCACAGCGCGACCAGCGGCACGCCCGCCTTCAGCGCGCGCGTCGTGTCCTCCGTCTCGGAGGAGAAGGACAGCAGCAGGATGCCGTCGACCATGTGCCGCAGCAGGTGCGCCACGTGCCATTCCTGCAGCTCGGGCCGGGACTCGGTGTTGCAGATCATCGTCTGATAGCCGCGCGGCGTGAGCACGCTGCTGATCCCGAGCAGGATGTCGGCATAGAAGGGATTGGCCAGGTTCGAGACCACGATGCCGACCGTGCCGCTATGCCCGGTCCGCAGCGCGCGGGCGATGGGCGAGATGTGGTAGCCCAGCTCCTCGGCCGCGCGGCGCACGCGGGCCTTGGTCTCGGCCGTGACGATCGGCTTGTCGGCCAGCGCATTCGAGACCGTCGCCTCGGAGACGCCGACCGCCTTCGCGACCTCGCGGATCGTGACGCGGGCCACTCTAGCGTATTTTCGGTTCGAATAGACTCACTTCAAAAGCCCAGCCTCACTATTCCGAGCATCTCCACCCGATCCATCGAAGCAGCTTGATCGGGATCTGCTCTAAATCCCGGCGAGGAGCGTTCGCACGCCCCGTACTTAACCCAGCGCGGGGCGCACGGCCATGCGTTCCCGCGGACGCGAGGCCGTACTGCGCCTTCGCGCAGGCGCTCCCCTCGGGCCGAAGCAAGGCAACCCATCGGCCCCGAGCTGCCTCTTCCTTCATCGCCATAGGAGTCGAGAAAATGGATGCCACGACGGAGAACGTCACCCTCGCGCGGAGGGAAGAAGACAGCAACACGCCGGGGCATCCGGAAGAGCTTCGAGTCGCGCTGGACGCGCGCTTCGGTTCCGGCGGCCTGTCCGCCACCGCCCGCTGCACACCGGCCGGGCTGGTCGCCATTGGCGTCATGGTGTCCGGTATCCTGCTCTCTGTAAGCGCCATCATCCTGGCCGCTCGCCGCCACCAGGGATCGCACCCCTCGTAGCCAAGGGGCGCCGCTCCCCGCGCACCGCTGCCGAGAGACTCCAAATGCAACCGCAAGTTGCTTTTGCCCGAGCTTGCCCGCGCCTTTACTGACATTTCATCGGAGGGGGTTGTGAGATGCACCGTGGCGGTCTGGGCAATGTTCCGAGCCTTCGGCCTCGGCCGTTTCCCCGCTTTGCCCGCGGATGCGGCCCCCTCCAGCGGAATGCTCCGATCCTGCGGCCCGGTCTCCTTGCCTCCACGGCGCTCATGAGCCTCGCCCTCGCCACACAAGCCATTGCCCCGGCAGGCGCGAACGGCGGCTCGTCCGGGTCCCCCGGCTCCGCCGGCGGTGCGAATGGCGACACCGGGCCCGGGGGCGTCGGCACGTTGGGCGGCGGGGGCGGCGCCGGTGCGACCGGTGGCGATGGCGATGGCCCGAGCGCGGGGAGCGGGGCCTCGACGGCAGGCGGTGCCGGCGGCACGGCCATCCTCGGCGGAGGGGGCGGCGGGGCCCATGGCCATGTCGGAGCGGCGTTGCCTGGGATCGCCGTCAGCGGCGGCAATGGCGGGGCCGGAGTCACGGGCGGCGGCGGCGCGGGCGGCTACGGCTCCGTCGTCATCGGATCCGGCAACCTCGGAACGCTGGGCGTCTCGGTGGCGGGCGGCAACGGAGGCGATGGCGGCGGGGCGGGCGCTTCCGGCGGCTCGGGCGGCCACGGCCTCGTTCTCACGGGCGCTTCGCCGAGCCTGACCATCGGGGCCAGCGTGACCGGCGGCGCCGGCGGCATCGGCCTGGGGGGCACTGGCGCCAACGGCTCCGGCGTCGTGGGGAACAACGTAGGCCTCACGATCGAAGCGGCCGTTTCCGGCGGCGGCAGCGGCATGACCCAGGGCCATGCCCTCCAGCTCACCGGCGACAGCTCCCTCACCCTCCTGCCCGGCTGGAGCCTCAACGGCGGAATCTCGATCGGCGGCGCGACCACCATTCTGTCCTCCGTGGAACTCCCGAACGTCATCAGCGGCCCCGGCAATCTCGTGATCGCGGGAGATCTCATCCTCACGGGCAACAACACCTACACGGGCGGCACCTCGATCGGGCCGGGATTCAGCCTGCAGCTCGGCGACGGGACAGTGGGCGCGGCGGCGGCCTCCCTGGGCTCCGGCGCGGTGACGAACGACGGCACGCTCACCTTCTTTTCGGTCATACGCCCGCTCTTCGAAAGCAGCCAGGAGAAGGTGGTGGCCAATGCCATCGGCGGCGCCGGATCGGTCGTCGTCAGAGGCGACCCCGGCGGGCAGTCCGACATCCTGGTCCTCACCGCGAACAACACCTATTCGGGCGGGACGACGATCCACACCGGGGCCATCCTGCAGCTGGGCAATGGCGGCGCCACCGGCTCGGCGGGCAGCGGCGCCATCCTCAACAACGGCACGCTGACGGTCCGGCGCTCCGGCACCCTGACGATCGACGCGCCCATCTCCGGCACCGGCTATGTCGAGCATTTCGGCCCCGGGACCCTGGTCGTGGGCGGCAACAACACCTATGCGGACGCGACCTATGTCGGCGGCGGCACGCTGACGGTGAACGGCTCCATCGCGGCCTCCTCGGGACTTCGGGTCGATTCCGGCGCGACGGTCAGCGGCATCGGCACCCTGCCCGCCACCGTCATCGACAGCGGCGGCACGATCGCGCCGGGCAACTCCGTGGGCACGCTGACGGTCAATGGGAATCTCACGGTGGCGAGCGGCGCGACCATGGCCATGGAGGTGCGGGGCGGGGCCGCCGACCGGATCAACGTCAGCGGCACGGCCCAGCTGGACGGGACGATCCGCCTGATCCCGCTCGGCGGAAACTACAGCTTCAACGCGCCCTATACGCTGCTGACTGCCGCCAGCGTGGTGGGCTCGCCCACCTTATCGACGCAGGGCAGCTTCGGCGCCGGCGTCACGACCGTGCTCAGCGTGAGCCCGACCCATGTGAAGCTGACGCTGACGCCCGCCCCGCTGCTCCTCCCGCCGAGCCCCCTGCAGATCTCCCCGTTGCCGCCCGGCGTGGGCGAGACGCCCGTCGTGAGGGTCGCCACCGGCCTTCCGGGCCCCCTTCCCGCGAATATCCGCAGCACGGCCGGGGCGCTGGACATCGCGCGCGCGGCGGGCGGGAACCTTCAGCCGTTCTTCAACGTCTACAACCAGCCCTCCGCGACGATCAGCCAGGCGGTGAACCAGCTGTCGGGCGAGGTG
The DNA here is from genome assembly GCF_004336745.1 of Roseococcus sp. SYP-B2431. Classification (GTDB taxonomy): domain Bacteria; phylum Pseudomonadota; class Alphaproteobacteria; order Acetobacterales; family Acetobacteraceae; genus Roseococcus. The sequence goes on along the minus strand of NZ_SJXD01000025.1, from coordinate 576,325 downwards.
GGAACCACCACGACCGGCATGGGCCTGATAGCCGGCCAGCAGTTCCTCGGCTCCATGCTGAACCCCTTCGGCTACGGTCGCGACACGCTCATGGGCAGCCGCATCGCGCCCGACGGCTCGGCCGATGGCGACGACATGGCGTCCGGCCCGCCCCGCCCGCGCTACGCGATGTGGGGCCAGGCGACGGGCGCCTATTCCCGTGTCGCGGGCGACGGCAGCGCGGGCTCGGCGACGCGCTCGGCGCGCGGCGCGGGCTTCGCGATGGGCCTGGACATCGCGCTGGGCTCCCAGTCCATGGTGGGCATCGCGGCGGGAGCGGGCGAGACCAGCGCCTCGCTGTCCGGCGGGCTCGGCCGGGCGAATTCCTGGACCGGGCAGCTCGGCGTCTTCGGGCGGACCCGGCTGGACACCGCCGCCGGCGGCTTCACCCTGGCGGGCGCGGCAGCGGTGTCCTTCCTGCAGACGGATACCAAGCGGACGCAGTATTTCCTGAACTCGGCGGAGCAGCGGGCCAGTGCCGACTCGCGCGTGTATTCGTTCCGCCTGGAGGGGCGGCATGACGGGATGCGCCGCCCGGGGATCGCGATCCAGCCCCTGGCCGCGATCCAGGCGCAGGTGGTGGACAGCGACGGCTACTCCGAGCGCAGCTCCGCACCAGGGACGCCGACGGGCGTGACGGTCCGCTCCGCGACGAACAGCACGGTGCGGACGGAACTCGGGGTCCAGGCCGATTTCACCCTGCCCATGGGGACGCGGCTGGTGCGAGGCTTCGGCCGCGCGGCCTGGGGTCACTACCTGATGCGGGAGCAGACCTCGGCCGTGGCCCTGCAGGCCTTTCCGGGGAACGGATTCACGGTGCAGGGGGCGCGCCCCGATGCGGACAGCGCCATCCTGGCGGCGGGCATCGAGACGGAAATCGCGCCCCGATGGACCCTGGGAGCGCGGGTGGACAGCGAGCTCTCCAGCCGTGTCCGCGAGGTCGCGGGCACGGTGAGGGTCCGTTACGCCTTCTGAGGCCGGCGTGTGCCCGCGCCGCGCCAGCCGCGAGGAACCGGCGGCGCGATGGGGCGTTGTGCGAGTCCGGAGGAGGAGCGCCCGCCATGGACGAACGCGAGTGGATCACGAGATACGTCGACCGCATGATGGAGCTGCACCGCCTCGCCCCCCAGCCGGGCCAGGCCCTCCCGGAGGCGCGGCGGTTCGCCCAGGAAAGCGCGCGCGGCGCCTATCCCGCCCTGAAGGACGAGGACCCCGCCGAGGTGGCCGATGCGGAGTTCGACGAGGGCCGCAGCAACACACGCTTCCTCGAAGCGTATTGAGGGCGAGGCCCTCCGTCGGCGCGTGAACCTTGGGGGCCGGCCCCAGGCCCTGCCCCCGGGCTCGCCTCAATCGGCGACGCGCGCCCGGTTCCGCAGGAACACCGCCGCCAGGAGCGTCGCGGCCGCCGCCAGGAGGAAGCCGAGGGCGATCGGCCGCTCCAGGAGGATCGAGAGGTCGCCGTCCGAGATCAGCAGCCCCTGCCGCAGCGAACGCTCGAAGGTCGGCCCCAGCACATAGGCCAGGATCAGCGGCCCGAGGTCGAAGCCACCCCGCCGCAGCACGAAGCCCAGCAGGCCGAAGCCCACCGCCAGCAGCACGTCGAAGTCCGCGAGATTGGTGCTGAACACGCCGATGACGCAGATCGCCAGGATCGCCGGCGACATGTAGCGGCGCGGAATGTCCAGCGCGCGGACGAAGAAGCCCACCAGCGGCAGGTTCAGGACCAGCAGGATGAAGTTGCCAAGATACATGGAGGCGATGACGCCCCAGTAGATCTCGGGCTGCCGCTCCAGGATCATCGGCCCCGGCTGGACGCCGTGGATGAGCAGCGCGCCCAGCAGCAGCGCCGTCACCGCATTGGAGGGGATGCCCAGCGTCAGCAGCGGGATGAAGGCGCCGGCCGTGCCGCTGTTGTTGGCGGCTTCCGGTCCCGCCACGCCCTCGATCGCGCCCTTGCCGAACTGCTCCGGATGCTTGGAGAGCCGCTTTTCGATCGCGTAGGAGAGGAAGGAGGCAAGCACCGCGCCGCCGCCCGGCAGCAGCCCGACCAGGAAGCCCAGCACCGAGCCGCGCATGACGGGCGCCACCGAGCGGCGCGCCTCCTCCCTGTTCGGCAGGAAGCCCAGCAGCGAGGAGGGCGGACGCAGGACCTCGGCCTTGGTCTTGGGCATCAGCGCGAGGTAGAGCAGCTCCGAGAGGCCGAAGAGGCCGAGCGCGAGCGGCGTGATGTTGATGCCGTCCACCAGCTCCGGCACGCCGAAGGTGAAGCGCGCCGTGCCCGAGATCGGGTCGAGCCCGATCGCGCCCAGCGCGAGGCCGAGCAGCGCCATCAGGCCGGCCTTGGCGAGGCCGGAGGCCGCGAAGAAGGCGATGAGCGACAGGCCCGCCAGCATGAGCGTGGCGTATTCCCAGGGGCCGAAGGCGATGACCAGCTCGGCCAGCGGCGGCGAGAGGATCATGACGCCGAGGATGCCGACCGTGCTCGCGAAGAAGGAGCCGATGGCGGCGACGCCCAGCGCGGCGCCGGCGCGGCCCTTCCTCGCCATCTCGTAGCCGTCGATGCAGGTGACGACCGAGGAGGCCTCGCCGGGGATGCGCATCAGCACCGAGGTCAGCGTGCCGCCATAGGCGACGCCGTAATAGATGCCGGCCAGCAGGATGATAGCGCCCGTCGGGTCGAGCTTCAGCGTGATCGGCAGGAGCAGCGCGATGGTCGTCGCCGGACCGAGGCCGGGCAGCACGCCGACGACGGTGCCGAGGAAGGCGCCCAGCAGGCAGAGGGACAGGTTCTGCCAGGAGGACAGCACGGCGAAGCCGTGCATCAGGCCGTCGAACATGGCTCAGGCGCTCCGCAGCAGGCCGAGGGAGTAGAGCGCGCGCTCCGCAATGCCGCCCGGGAAGGGCACGCCGAGCGCCGTCCCGAAGACGAGGACGATGCCGGCCGTCAGCACCACGCCGTAGAAGGCGGCGTGGCCCCAGGAGGTCCGCTCGCCGAAGCGCAGCATCGCCACGGTCGCGACGATCATGGGCAGGACGAAGCCCAGGTAAGGCAGGGCGATCGCGACGCCGAGCATCGCCCCGCCATAGGCGAGGAAGGTGCCGTTCGCGAAGGGACGCGCGCCGCCCTCGGGCTCCACCTCGGGATCGCCCGGCCAGGCCAGCACGGCCAGCGCCACGACGCCGATGAGCACCGAGAGCACCTGCGGCATCAGCCCGGGCCCCGGGCCGTCCCAGCCCCAGGCGTCGAGCTTCGACGCCTCCCGCCATCCGAAGATGGCGAAGAGGACGCCGCCGAGGGCGACGTAGCGCGCCGTCCGCGTCATGCGGTCACCGGCGCCGGGCCAGTCCGGCCTCGCGCAGCTGCGGGCCGAAGCGGTCGAAGGCGGCGCGGATGGTGCTCTCGAACTCCGCGGGCTGCATGATCGAGGTCACCATGCCGAAGCGGCCGAGGATCTCCGCCAGGGCCGGCTTCCGCGCGGCTTCCAGGAAGGCGCGCGACAGCAGCTCCGCGCGGTCCTGCGGAATGCCCTTGGGGCCGATGATGCCGATCATGGAATCCACCGTGACGTCGACGCCCTGCTCGCGCAGCGTCGGCACGTCCGGATATTCCTTCCAGCGGATGTCGCTGGCGGAGGCGAGCAGGCGCAGGCGGCCGGATTCGAGCGCCGGCAGCATCTCCGGCGGGTTCTGGATCACCGCGTCCACATGGCCGCCGAGCGTCGCCGTGACGGCCTCCGCGCCCGATCCGAAGGGGATGAACTGGAACCGCGTGCCGGTGACGCGCGCGATGTCGAACATGCCGATGTTGTTCGGCGCGCCCGTGGCGCCGAAGGTGGTGCGGCGCGCCTTGGCCGCGTTCACCAGGTCCATGATGGTCCGGTGCGGCGATTCCGCGCGGACGGCGATGCCGTAGAGGTAGCGCGCGAAGGAGGGCAGGAAGGTGAAGTCGTCCGACTTGTAGGTGACGTCGAGCATATGCGGCGCGATCGCGAGGCCGGCGAGGCCCGTCGTGCCGATCGTGTAGCCGTCCGGCCGCGCGGCCGCCACGGTCTGCACGCCGACGGTGCCCTGGCCGCCGGGCCGGTTCACGATCTGCACGGGCACGCCCAGGATCTTCTCCGCCTCGGCGGCGATGGCGCGGGTGGAGACGTCGGTCGAGCCGCCCGGGCCGTACTGGACGATGATGGTGATCTCGCGCTCGGGCCAGGCGGCCCTGGCGATGGACGGCGCGACGAGGGCGGCGGCGCCCGTGGCGAGACCCTGGGCGATGAGTGTGCGGCGTTGCATTTTGTTTTCCTCCGTATGTGACGACTGGCCGGGAGTCACGGCATGTAGCTGCCGCCGCCCACGTCGATGGTGGTGCCGGTGAGATAGGCCGCCGCGTCCGAGGCGAGGAAATGGACGGTCTCGGCCACCTCCTCCGGCTCGCCCAGGCGGCCCAGGGGGATGCGCGCGAGGAAGGCGTCGTTCATGCCGGGCGCGGCGCCCGCGACCATGTCGCTCATGATGCGGCCCGGGGCGACGCTGTTCACGGTGATGCCGAAGGCGCCGAGCTCGGCCGCGAGGTTGCGGGCGAAGCCCATCAGCCCGGCCTTGGAGGCGCCGTAATAGGAGCCGGTGATGGTGCTGGGCACATGCGCCGCCTGGCTCGTCATCATCACGATCCGGCCCCAGCGGCGCGCCTTCAGCACGGGGATGGCGGCGCGGGAGAGCAGGAAGGGGCCGGTCAGGTTCACCGCCATCACGCGGTTCCACTCGGCGAGCGGAATGTCCTCGACCATGCGCTTGCGGCCGTCGACCTTGGGCGAGATGCCGGCATTGTTCACCAGCACGCCGAGCTTCGGCCACCAGTCCCCGAGCACGTCGGGAAGCGCGGCGATGGCCGCCTCCTCCGCCACGTCGAGGCGGATCGCGCGGGCCTGATGGCCTTCCGCGACGACGGCCGCGGCGGTGGCCTCCACGCCCTCCAGCACATCGGCCAGCACGACCGGATGGCCCGCCGCGGCGAGGCGGCGGGCGATGGCGGCGCCGAGGCCCCGCGCCGCGCCGGTAACGAGGGCGACGCGATCCGAATTGGCGTTCATGGCAGGAGGATCACCTTGCTGGCGGCGCGCTGGCGCGCGAGTTCGAAGCCCTCCAGCCCGCGCTCCAGCGGCAGGCGGTGGGTGATCATCGGGCGGAAGGATTCCGGGTCGCGGCCCAGCAGGGCGATCACCCGGTCCCAGGTGCCGCGCTTCGAGCCATGCGAGGCGCGAAGCTGATGGCGGTTCCGCACGAAGACGGTGAGCGGCAGCGTCAGCGGCCCGTCATGGATGCCGGCCGCGACCAGGATGCCGTCGCGCTTCAGCAGCGGCAGGGCCTCGGTGATGGAGGGCGGATGGCCGGTGGCCTCCAGCACCACGTCGACCGGAGTGCCGCCGGTGAGCTTCAGGACCTGCCCGGCCATCGGGCCCTCGGCGACATCCACGACATCGGCGAAGCCGAGCGCGTTCAGCACCTCGAAGCGCGGGCCGTCGCCGCGGCCGACGATGATGACGCGCCCCGCCCCGGCCGCGCGGGCCATGAGCGCCAGGCCCTGGCCGATCGTGCCCGGCCCCAGGACGAGGACGGTGTCGCCCAGCGACACCTCGCCCACCAGCACCGCGTCGGCGGCGACGGCCAGCGGCTCGACCAGCGCGCCGAGCTCGGCATCCACCGCATCGGGCAGCGCCACGACATTGGCAATGGGCACGTTCAGCAGCTGCGTGAAGGCGCCCTCGCAGGTGAGTCCCATCGAGCGGCGGCGCGTGCAGGCGCGCACGTCGCCGCGCCGGCAGGCGTCGCAGCCGCCGCAGGGCATGCCCGGATGCACCGCCACGCGCGTGCCCGCCGCGATGCCGGTGTTCTCGCCGGCCGCGGCGACGTGGCCGGCGAATTCATGGCCCATGGTCACGGGCAGGTAGGGCTCCAGATGGCCGTAGCCGTCCGACCATTCAAAGGCGTGCACGTCGCTGCCGCAGATGCCCACGGCCTCGATGCGCACGGTCACCTCGCCCGGCCCGGGGGCGCCCGGCTCGGGCAGCTCGCGGGCTTCGAGGCCGAAGCCCGGCCGCATCTTCTGGAGCGCGAACATGCTCAGAAAGGCTCCGGGAACTGCCCGTGGTAGAAGGTCAGCGGCGGCTTGCCATTCGGATCGGTGAGCACCTCGATGAGATAGGGCTCGCCGGAGGCGAAGGCCGTGTCGAGCGCCGGGCCCACATCCTCGCCCTTCGCGACGCGGATCGACTTCACGCCGCAGGCCGTGGCGATGGCGGCATGGTCCACCTCGGCGAAGTCGCAGGCGATCGTGTGCTCGCCGTACTTCGTGTCCTCGGCGTGCTTCTGGAAGCCCAGGATGCCGTTGTTCAGCACCACGACCGTGACCGGCGTCTGCAGCCGGCGCAGCGTCTCGAGCTCGGCCCAGCTATGGCCGAAGCCGCCGTCGCCGCAGACCACCACGACCCGCTTGTCCGGCGCGGCGATCTGCGCGCCGATGCCCAGCGGCACGCCCCAGCCGAGGCCGGCCAGGCCGCGCGGCGTCAGGAAGCGCTGGCCGGCGCGCCTGGCCGTGATGTAGCCGGTGATCCAGTTGGACGAGTAGGAGGCGTCGGCGCAGACGATGCCGTCATCGGGCAGGCGCTTGTCGATCTCGGCGACCACCCGCTCGGGGCGGACCGGGCCGCCGTCGCGCGTGGTGACGCCGGCGACGAGCTTGCGCCAGTCGGCCACGGCCTTCGCGATCTGCGCCTCCACCTTCGGCCGCGCAGCGGCGCGGGCGGCGAGGTCGAGCTTCACGATCTCGGCGCGCAGCGCGGCAAGCGTGAGCTTGGCGTCGCCCAGCAGGCGCAGCGCCTCGTAGTTGCGGCCGATCTCCATCCCGTCGGGATCGATGTGGATGAAGGTCGCGGCGCGCGGGTAGAGCTGCCAGGAATCGGTGCCGTTCTGGTTGGTGCGGTTGCCGACCAGCAGCACGACGTCGGCATTCTCGACCATCGGGCGCAGGTCGCGCGTGCGGGCGCCGAGGCCCATGGTGTTGCCGACCACGCCGAGCGAGAGCGGGTGGTTCTCGTCGACGCTGCCCTTGCCCATGAAGGTGGTCGCGACGGGGAGATGCGCGTCCTGCTGGAGCGCGGCGAGCTCCTGCGCCGCATCCGAGAGATGCACGCCGCCGCCCGCGATGATCAGCGGCGCCTTGGCGGCCGCCAGCAGCGCGGCGGCCTCGGCGATGCGCGTGGGGTCGGCCGTGGTGCGGTCGAGCGGGAAGGTGCCGAGATTGGCCTTGCGGCGGGACATCGGCCCCGCCTTCTCCGTCAGCAGGTCGGCGGGCAGCAGCAGCACGGCCGGGCCGGGGCGGCCCGAGGTCGCGGCCGCGAAGGCCATGTCCACATAGTCCTCCAGCCGGTCCGCCCGGTCGATCCGGCGCGTGAACTTGGAGACGGCGGCGAAGAGCGCGACGTGGTCCAGCTCCTGGAAGGCGTTCTTGTCGGCGGCGTCGCGCGTCACTTCCTGCACCAGCGCGATGACCGGCACGCTGGCCTTCATCGCCTCGGCGAGCGGCGGCACCAGCAGGGTCGCGGCGGGGCCGTTCTGCGCGGTGACCACTCCGACCTTGCGCGAGATGCGCGCATAGCCGTCGGCCATGGTGCCGCCCATGTTCTCCTGCCGGTAGACCTTCTGCTCGATGCCGACATGCGGCGCGGCGAGATGGAAGGCCGAGGGCAGGCTCTGGCCGAATGTCACCGTCACGCCATGGCGCGCGAAGGCTTCCGCGAGACGCAGTGCGACATTCGTATTGGCGGCGGCCGGGCCGTGATCTGGCATCAAGCGGTTCCTCAGGGAGCTATTTGCTGTTTGCAATAGCAAATCTCATGTCGCTTGACGGGTCAACCCCATCGGCGGATGGTTCCCCGGCGAATGGATCTAGAACCCGCCCTCCACCCCGTCGACCGCGCGGACAGCCTCGCGGGCAAGGTCTATCAGCAGTTGCGCAGCGCGCTGGTCGGCGGACGGCTCGTGCCGGGCCAGAAGCTCGTCCACCGCCTGCTCGCCGCCGAGCTCGGCGTCAGCCCCACCCCGGTGCGCGAGGCCCTGCTGCGGCTGGTCTCCGAAGGGGCGCTGGAGCTCGACGCCCGCGGCATCGCCTGGGTGCCCCGGCTCGAGGTCGCGCGCTACGACGAGATCATGGATCTGCGCATCGAGCTGGAAGGCCGGGCGGCCGCGCGCGCGGCCATGCTGGCCACGCCGGCCGAGATCGCCGCGCTGGCGGAGATCCAGGCGCGGCTGCTCGCCGGCCGCCGCGCGATGGACCGGCACGTGGTGCTGCAGGAGAACGAGCGCTTTCACTTCGGCGTCATCGCCGTGGCGCGGCTGCCCGTCCTTCGAAGGGTGGTGGAGAGCCTCTGGGTGCAGGTGGGGCCGACGATCAACCTGCTCTTCGCGGGGCCGCGCGAGCTCTCGCCGCAGGGCCATCCGCACGACGCACTGCTGGCGGCGCTCGGCGCGCGCGACGCGGAGGCGGCGCGTGCGGCGGTGCGGCGGGATCTGTGCGAGCATGCCCGGGTGCTGTCGCCGCTGCTGGCGCGCGGCCCTCGGCCGGAGCCGGCTCCGTCCCGGTGAGCCTCGCCAAGTCCGCTCTCTGGCTCTTCGCCCTCCTCTACCTCCTGCCGGTCGCCGTCGCCGCCCTCCTCCATCAGCGGCATGGGATAGGCGCCGACTGGTTCAACGCCGACCGGTCCAGCATCGCCCATCTGCCGCGGCCCTCCGAGCATCCCGCGGCCGTGGTGCGGATCTTCGCCGCGCCCACGGTTCGCTGGCGGGGTATCGTCGCGGTGCACTCCTGGATCGTGGTCAAGGCCGAGAATGCCGGGACCTACACCCGCTACGACTACACGGCCTGGGGCGATCCGGTCCGCGTCAACGGGTTCGAGGCGGACGGGCGATGGTTCGGGCGGGATCCCGTGGTGGTCTACGCCGCCGACGGCGATGCGGCGCAAGCCCTGATCCCGCGCATGCAGGCGGCCATCGACGGCTATGCCTGGCGCAGCCGGGGCGACTACCGGGCCTGGCCCGGGCCGAACTCCAACACCTTCGTCGCCGCCGTGCTGGATGCGGTCCCCGAAGTCCACGCGGTCCTGCCCCCCACGGCCATCGGCAAGGACTATCCCCATGACGGCCGCTGGCTCCGGCCGACCCATTCGGGCACGGGCCTTCGCCTGACCCTGGGCGGCTATGCCGGCGTGACCGTCGGCTGGGTGGACGGCATCGAGATCAGCATCCTCGGCGCCGTGGCGGGTCTCGACATCCGCCGGCCGGCCCTGAAGCTCCCCGGGATCGGGCGCCTCGGCGTCCCGGTCACCGACAGCGGCCGATGATCGGCGACCATAGGCGCCGCTGGGAAGGCCGCTTCCGCGGGATCGAGGCTCCGCGATCAGATCGCCAGCAGCAGCGCGATCCCAGCACCGACAGCGCCGCGCGAGGATGGCGAGAGGCCGACATGGCCCGGCACCCCGGCAGCGCCCGAATCACCAGGGGCGTGACCAGCGGGCTGCTCGCCACGATCGGGGCCGCGACCGGGCCGCGGGCCAGTTCCACGTCCATCCGTCCCGCCCTTCCCCGGCTCGGCGAGATCCCGGCCCGCCGACATGGCGACCTACCAGTTGCGGCTGCCTCGACAATCGAGGCCCGGGGGCGGCCGTGCTGGGCCGAACTGAAACCATCCGGCCGCTCGGGCGTCAGAAGCGCATGGCGGAAGGCTCATTCACCCCGGCGCGGCGCCGACTGGCGGAGGCCGAAGAGCGGCTGGCCGCCGCGCGCGACGGGCTGCGCGTCGCCGGGGAGCAAGGGCGTGTCCATCTGCTCGCGACCCTGCAGACGGTGATCGATGCGGAAGTCCTCCGCGTCCAGGAGATCCAGGCGGAGATCAGGAGCGGCAAGTCCCCCTAGGCTCCAGCCCCAATCAGAACGGGCGTCAACGCGCCGCGCTGTGATTCACGTCTTGGAGGAGATGTGGATCATGGAGCAGGGCTTTTGGCTGAGTGACGGGCGGTGGTCGGCGTTGCTGCCCACTTTCGCCACGCAACCAACCCGGCGCCCGCCGGGTGGATGGTGACGCGCCGCTGCACGCCGTGCTTCTGGTGGATGGTGACGCGCCGCTGCACGCCGTGCTTCTGGTGGACGGTGCCGGGCACTCCTCACACGGCGGCGGCGATGACAAATCAGGTGGCGATCCCTAGCAGCCCGCGCAGCTCCGCCTCGGGCCGGGCTATCTCCTCGAGCGTCGTGGCATCCAGCACCGCAAGGAATGCCTCGCGCGCCGCGTGCAGTGCCTGTTTGAGACGGCAGGCGGGCAGGATGACGCAGCATCCCCCCGCGAAACAAGGCACCAGGTCGAAGTCCGGCTCGAGGCGCCGCACCACCTGTCCCACCGTGATATGCGCCGCCGGCCGTGCCAGGACCAAGCCGCCGCCACGCCCGCGCATCGTGATCACGTAGCCTTCCTGGCCGAGCAGCTGCGCCACCTTCATCAGGTGGTTCTCGGAGATGCCATAAGCCTGCGCCACCTCAGCGATCGTCGCTCGGCCCTGCGGCTTGAGCGCGATGTGGATCAGCATGCGAAGGGAAAAGTCCGTGAAGGTGGTGAGGCGCATGCGGATAAGATGCAATAGCGGTATTGCTTTTCAAGCGCGGCACTTATAAGATGCTTTCGTGATGCACCTTATGAGGCACCCCATGAATCCGAAGGAACTCTTCCTGCTCCCCGGCAACCTCGCCAGCGACGCGCTGCATGTGGGCGATGTCGACAGCCGCACGATGATACGGACCCTGGTGAACATGCTGTTCTGGAACCTGGTGGTCGTCTTGTCGGTCCTTCCGTTCATCTAGGATGGCCGGACCATGACGACGCCCTATCGCTCCACGCCGGTTTTCGACGAGACGACCTTACCCGCCGCCCTCCGGACGCGGCACAGCACCAAAGCGGGGACCTGGGGAATGATCCGCGTGCTCGAGGGGCAGGTGAAGCTCACCTATCTCGAGCCCCTCTCGACGGTCCTCCTGAATCCCGATGTCGCGGGGCCCTTGGCGCCCGGGCGGCTGCATTTCGTCGAACCTGTCGGTGCCATGCGAATGCGCGTCGATTTCTACGACGAGCCGCCGGGCGACTAGCACGCCCGGTGTGTAAAGGAATCCGCACACGTAGTTCTCCCAATCGCCCGGCCCGCGCCGAATTGATTTGCTGGCATGCAATCAACAGGGAGGGCATCCTTTGAACCGCAGAAGCACGCTCCTGATCGCCGCCTCGATGATGGGCCTGGCGGCTTGCCAGCAGGATGTCCGGCCCGTCACGCAGGCGGCGCCTTCGCCGGCGCAAGGCGGCCCCCATTGGCTCGTCGGAACCTGGCGGGGGCCCCTGATGCCGATGGGAACGCCGGTGGTCCTGCAGGTCACCTCGGTCAACGACGCGGGAACCAGGGCCACCGGACGATGGGGCGCGACCGAGGTGGACATCCGCCTGAGCGGGAGTACGGCCCGCTTTTTCACGTCGCAGAACAATCCCGTCGAGCTGAATTACGCCGGCCCCTCCACCCTCCAGGGCATCGTGACGCCTCGCGGCGGCGCCGGCGTCTCGGCCCATGGCCGCGGCAACTCGCAATGGACGATCACGATGATCCGGGAGATCGCCGGCGCCTGAGGCGCGACCGGCCTCTCAGCCCCGGCGGCCGATCAGCCGCCCGTGTATCCGCGTCCCTGCATGCAGGCCGCCACGGCCCTGCCGAAGGACGCGCCATGTTGCTGCTGCGTGGCCGCGGCGTGCCGCCGGTCCTGGCGTCTCGCCCCGCGCTGGGCGGCTGCTCCCCCCACCGCGCCGGCCGCGGCGCCGCGCCCGGCATCGTTGCCGGTGATCGCCGCCGCCGTGGCGCCGGCGGCCGCGCCGCGCACCCGGCCCCCGGCCCGCGCCGGGCTGGAGGCCGCGGGCGCCGGGCCGACCTGTTGCCGGGCCCAGGACTCGCAGGCCGCGCGATCCTGGTTCTGCCTCTCCGGGGATTGCCCCCTCGCGGGGTAGAAGGCCGGCTGCGCCGCGGCGATCCCGCAGCTGAGAGCGACGGCGCCGACGGCCATCGAAGTGATCCGGTGCATGGCAGTGTCCCATCGTGCAAGGGGTTGATCCCGCTGCGGGAGGCGCCCCCGCAGGGAAACGAGGCGACCTGGCGCCGAGGGCCGCTCGGCGGCCAGGCTCAGCCGGATGTGAAAGGAGGCTGCCGCAGCCAGGGATATCCCGCGCGGGCCTTCTCGAAGCCGTAGTTGAACAGCGGCGTCATGTAGGTCTGGTCGAAGGGCCTGTCGTAGGTGACCCCGAAGTCCGAGCCGATATAGGCCATCCGGAATTCGACCCCGTCCCGCTCCGCGTTCAGCCAGACGCGCACCGCGTCGTTGTAGCCGCTCATGGCCGTCATCGTGGCGACGGCACGCTGGGCGATGCTCAGCGTCCGGCGGTTCGTCGAGGCCCAGTTGGCGTCCATCCGGGCGTTGCGGATCAGCCAGGCTCGGATGGTCGGCACCGGGCGCCGCGCCCGCAGGTTCGCACGCCGCTGCTCGGCGACGGCCGTCGGATAGAGGAAGGCCTGCGCCACGGCGCCGCCGTCCACATGCAGCTCCTGGTACTTCCGCCCGTCCGCCTCCACGTCGAAGAGGACCGGCGGGAAGGCGCCCGGAATGGCCGCCGAGGCCAGCATGATGCGCCGGATGAGCTGCGGCGCGCGCGGGTCCCCGCTATTGGCGATGGCCCCGATGTTCCAGACCACGGGCAGCTGCGTGTCGAGGTTGGTGGTGCCGATGAGCAGCAGGCGCCCCTCGCGGTAGCCCTGCGCGATCGCGGCCAGCATCGCGTCGTCGAGCTGGCGCGTGATGGTGGCGAAAAGCGGCGAGGTATCGGCCATCGCATCGTCGAAGAGGGCGGCCATGTACCCGCGCGCGATGGCGACGTCGGCCAGGGTGATCCCGGTGTAGACGCGCTTCAGCGCGGCATCCGCGGAGGTTCCGATGAAGGCGAAGGGCGCGGTGAGCGCACCCGTGCTGACGCCGGTGACGAGATTGAAGATGGGGCGCGAGCCCTCGACGCTCCAGCCGTTCAGCAGGCCCGCGCCGAAGGCCCCGTCCTCGCCGCCGCCGGAAATGGCCAGCATGTCCATGGGCGGCAGGACGGCGCCCGGGCGGAGGCCCAGGAAGGCGCGCCGCCGCTCGCCCGCGGCGAGATATTCCCGCGTGATCGCGGCGTAGCCCTCGCCGATGAGAAATCGCTCGTTGGGAAGGCCGAGAACGGAGGCGCGCATGGTCAGCCCGCGGGGCACCGCCGGCTCCCGGACCGGAAGGGTGCAGGCGCCGAGGCTGGCCGCGGCCAGCGCAAGCACGCCCCGGCGCGAACGGGTGTTGACCATGATTATCCTCTCGAGAGTCGTTGCCGCGAAAGGTCGTCCCTCTCGCAGCGAGGCACCGCCGGGGCCGGAGCTTGTCGCTCCGGGACGTCGGGAGGCCAGAACAGGCACTTCCGCCGCGCGAGGGGGCAGGTGACCTCGTGGCCACCCTGCCCCGATCCGACTAGCGGGCCGGCTGAACGACCGGCGCCACGCCCGGCGCCAGCGTGCCGGGCTGGACCGGCGCGATCCGGCGCGTCCCCGGGCGCCCGGCGACGACGCCGGCCGGCGCCTGCTGCCCAGGCTGCACGTAGGTGATGATCGGACGCCCATCCGCCCCCGTGCCGGTGATCACGGGCGTGCCAACCGGCGACATGTCGCCGGCGGCAGGCCCGACGCGCTCGACGACGGGGCGGCCTTCATCCGTGCCGACGATGACCGCGCGGCCGGCCGTGACGCCCGCGTTGACGCGCGGTCCGAGCGTCACGAGCTGGTCCTGGCCATTGATGTTCGCACGGAGCGCCGTGCCCGGCGGGGTGTTGCGAACCACCGATTCACGAACCATGGCGACGGTCATGCCCGTCGCATCGACGAGCGGAAACATCGGCTCAGGCGGCGCCCCCGTCCCGCAGGCGGCCAGACCGAGGACCGCGCCCAAGGCGAGAATTCGATTGGCTTTATACATTCCAGGAACTCCTCACCCGCGATCGTCGAGGGGGTGGCCTGCCGCAGGAGAAACATGCCATCCCGTGATGGTTCATGAGGGCCGGACGGCGCCGCCTAGCTCATCGGCTCGACCGAAATCGCCAGCGCCTCCTCGTAGACGAGGTCCACCTGATCTCCGACGCGCAGCCGCCGGATGAAAGCCTGGACCTCCGCGTTCCGGGCGACGACCGTGCGCGGCACGTTGTTCGGCCCGAGGAAGCTGACCGAGCCGGTCGCCGCATCGACGGCGGTGATGGTGACCCGTCCGCGCCTGACCCGCGTGATCTCGCCGCCCGGGCGTTCCGCCGTTTCCCGACGGTCGACCGTCACCCCTTCGAAGGGCAGGCTGGAGCGCGACAAGGGCGTGACCGCCTGCGCCGCGAGCGCCTGGAAGTACCGCACCCTCACGCGATCGCCGGGCCGGATCTCGCCGAGCCGTTGCACCCTCTGGCTGGCGACCATGCTGAGCAGCGCCCCGGACTGAGCGCCGCCGCCGCCGCGAAGCAGGATTTCGCGCGACCGGGGATCCACCGTCTCGACGACGGCGTTGATCGTGGTCGTCTGCTCCGCGTCCACAGACCGGCACGCAACCAGCGCTGAAAAGCTGCCCAGAAGCACGGTTCGGCGTTTCATCCTGTTCCTCCTTGACCCTTGTCGATCCGGCGTGCGCAGCGGTGGTGCCCCTGGGCGTCCCCATCATCGCTTGCCCCCTTGCAATGCAGCCCGCGGGCGGGGGCGGTGCTATCCGTTTCCCGCCATCGGTGGAGGCAGTGCCGTGGCGGGCCTCGCGCCGGGCGTGATCACGCTACCCTCGTTCCGCGGCCGAAGGGCCCGGCTGCCGCGGCGCCCCGCATGTGACGCGCCCGCGCATGGGGGCCGGGGAGGCCGGTCAGACCTCCGAATGCGCCGCCGGATGGGCAGGCGCGCCGCCTCCCCTCTCCGGGCCGGGATCGCGCAGCTCCCTTCGGTCGCCGACGCCAGCCGGGGCGTCCGATCCGCTTGGAACGATAAGAGCGGCAGGCCTGGGCGCTATCCGGTTCCCGCAGACGCGGTCGGCTCGCGACGAACGATCGGCAGGCCTTCGCATTTTTCCGCATGTCCCGCGAAATTGCCACGCCCTCACCGGTGCCGAGGCTAGGGTGGCGCGCCACGAGGAAGCGTCGCATGAAGGGAACGGACCAGAGCAGGCGCGGGCTCGCGCGCCTAGCCGCCGCCGCGGGCATGGCCGCGTCCGGTCCGGGTTCCGCGGCCCGGGCCCAGCCCCGCTTTCCCGACCGGCCGGTCCGGCTCCTGCTGCCCGCGCCGCCGGGCGGCCCGGGCGATGCCGCGATCCGCGCGCTCGCTGCGATCGCCTCGCACAGCCTGGGTCAGCCGGTCGTCGTGGAGCACAGGCCGGGAGCGGGGGCGACCCTGGCCGCGCGCGCGGTGCGCGACGCCCGCCCCGACGGCCAGACGCTTGCGGTGATGCCGGTGACCGTCTTCCGCCTGCCGCTGCTCATGCCGTCGCAGGCCGGCTTCGACCCCCGCACCGACTTCACCTGGGTGATCCAGCTGACCGGCCTGCTGATGGGCCTCGTCGTCCGCGCGGAATCGCCCTGGCGGAGCTTTCCAGAGTTCCTCGAACATGCCCGCGGCCATCCCGGCCGGATCGCCTACGGCTTTCCCGGGGTGAACACGACCGAGCTTCCGCTTGAGATCATCGCGCGACGGGAGGGCATCGAATGGAACGCCGTGCCGTTCCGCGGAGGCACGGAATCGCTGCAGGCGCTGCTCGGAGGCCAGATCGACGCCATCGCCGAGACCAGCAGCTGGATGCCCCATGTCGAGGCGGGCCGGCTGCGCCTGCTCGTCGTCTACTCCGCCGAAAGGGTGCCCCGCTTTCCCGAGGTCCCGACCCTTCGGGAGTTCGGGATCACATGGCCGGCCGATTCCGCCGCGGGCATCGCGGGTCCGCGCGGCATGGAGCCGGCCATCACCCGCAAGCTGCACGACGCCTTCCGGGAGGCTCTCTTCGATCCGTCGGTCCAGCGCGTGCTCGAGCGCTTCGACATGCCCGTGAACTATCTCGGAAGCGAGGACTACGCCCGGGAAGCGGCCCGCCTGTTCGAGCAGGAGCGGGACGTCCTGACGCGGCTCGGCCGCCTCCCTCCACCCGGCTGAAGCGTGACGACCGAGGGCGCGAAGGCGCCGGAAATCCGAATCGCGCGGGACTAAACATCTAGCAGACGATCCGGGGGAGCCTCGACGGGACCCGCGCGCGCCGCAGCGTCTCCGATGGCGGCTCCCCGAACATCGCGCGGTACTCCAGGGAAAAGCGGCCGAAATGGAACAGGCCGAGATCGGCGGCCACCTCCGTCACCGGGCCCTTTCCGGCGCGCAGCCGGCGATGCGCGGCGCAGAGCCGGAGCGCCCGCAGGTAGGCCTTCGGCGCCATGCCGAACGCCTCCTGGAAGGCGTGGTGCAAGGTGCGCTCGGGCACGCCGACCAGCTCGCACAATTCCCGCAGCGACGGCGGATCGTCGATCCGCGCGCGGAGCACCTCCTCCGCCGCGCGGGCCACCCGCCGCCGCACCGGCAGCGGCACCGCGCGCAGCGACGCGGCATCGGTCTCGAGCCCTTCGAACAGGATCTGCATCACGCATTCCTGCAGCCGATGGCGCGCCTCGGCCGAATGGGCGGCGCGGTTCGAAAGCACCGACAGCAGGGCGGCGATGGCATGGCCGCGCTCCGCGCAATCGGCGGTCCCGGGCGGAGCGCGGAGAAGCCAGTCGGCGCCGAGCGAGCGGGCATCCCGGTCGAAGCGGCCGTGAAGATGGCGCTCGAAGAGGGTCTGGTCGGCCGCAACCACCATCAGGTCCACGGCGCCGGCCGTCACGAAATGGACCTCGCCTCGCTGCAGGCGCGCAGGCGCCGTCGTGGCCACGTCCAGCGCCCGGCCGCGCGAGCGGACCCCCTGCGGCGCGGACATGATCAGCGCGGCGCCCGAGGCTCCGGCCGGCGAGCTGCCGGCGGCAAGCAGCGCGGAATCCGTCGTCAGCCGCGCGATCTGCATCCGGGCGGTCATCGCCATCTCGATGCGGGCGGAGAAGCCGCCCCCGTCGAAGCGCGCGAATTCGAGCTCCCAGGCGGGAAGGGCGGCCGCCATGGCATCGAAATCGCCGAACGTCCTGACGACGGAGACACCGTCGTGGAATGCCGCTTCCGTGGCACCGCCCCTCCCTGGTTGCGCCGAATAGATACCGTCCCACTGACGGAAGGAAGCTGTTTTCCATGCGCTGTAATGCTTGCCTTCCCCTTTCGCGCGCGCCGCGGTCGAGCCTCACGCCTCCGCGGGACGCCCGAGAAGCTGGTCGATGACGGCATCCGCCGTGACGCCCGCTTCCTCCGCCGCTTCCGAGAGCTGGATCCGGTGCCGCAGGACGATGCGCGCCACCGCCGTCACGTCGCGGTCCGTGACCTGCCGCCGCCCCGCCAGCCAGGCATGCGCGCGCGCGCAGCGCTCCAGGGCGATGCTCGCGCGCGGCCCGGCACCGGCGGCGAGCCAGCGCCGGACGTCGTTCGGCTGCGGCGGCCCGCCCCGGGTCGCCGCGACGAGCGACGTGATGTGGCGCTGCATCTTGGGGCCGAGCCTGACGTCGCGCACCATCTCCCGCGCCGCCAGCACCACCGCGAGCGGCATGGGCACCGCAGGCGCGGGCCCGGGCCGATCCGCCGGGGCGCTCTCCCGCCGCGCCATGTCGAGGATGCGACGCTCGGCCGCCTCGTCGGGATAGGCCATGCGCAGGTGCATCAGGAAGCGATCCCGCTCCGCGGGCGTGAGCGCCTGCTTTCCGCGATGATGGACGGGAAGGGCATGGGTCGCGCAGACGAAGAAGATGACGGGCAGGTCGGTCGCGCTGCCCCTCCCCGCGACGTAGCGCTCCGACATGGCGTCGAGCAGCGCCAGGCGCGTCTCCGGCGAGGCCTGGTCGATGTCCTCGGCCAGGAGGATGTTGGCGAAGACGGGGCCGGGGACATGGGGCGGGCCGCCCGGCGCTTCGCCCTCCTCGAAGGTTCCGATGAGATCGGCGATCCGCAGGCCCGGGCTGAAGGCGATGCGCTGGAAGGCGGCCTCGATCGCCTGGGCGAGCGTGGTCGCGACGCGCGTCTTGGCCAGTCCGGGCGGGCCTTCGAGCAGCACGTGGCCGTCGGCCAGCAGGGCGATGACGAGGGCCTGGACGACGTGCCCCTGCGCGACGACGCGCCTGTTCAGATGGGCCCGCAGCGCGATCATCGCGGGCCAGGGCGCCAGCACGGGACCAGGCCGGGCGGCAGGAGGCTCCCCGGAGCGGTTCGCCGGCTTCGGCGTCATGCGGGCCCGCTTCGCGCCGGCGGCATGGCCCCGTCGCCCCCTCCCTGCCGGCGAGCCGTCTCGAGGCGTGGAGCCGCGAAGGAATCCACCGAAATCCTCCCGGGTGCCATCGGTTGCTGGGCGAACCGGCGGGCGAGGAACATCTTCGGGGGCCCGGGGGGCCGGCGGCTATCCGATTTCCGCCAGACGCGCCCGGCGCCTCAGCCCACCTCCCCGGCCCGATCCACGACGACCGCCGTCCGCACGAAGAGCGCGCGGACCTTGCCCCAGAAATTGCCGCCGAGGACGAAGAAGCTTGCGACGAACATGAAGTCGCCCAGCAGCTGGGCCTGCCAGAGATTGGGCCGCAGCCCCGGCCAGATCGTGTCCAGATAGGGCTCCAGCCAGGCGGTGAGGATCGGCAGGCAGAACATCACCAGCCCGATCCTGTAGCGGGTCGCCCCCACCACGGCATCCGGCGCCAGCTTCGCGACGCGGCCGAAGACCATCCCCTTCAGCTGCTGGAAGCCCGACTTGCCGAGGATGGCGATGACGGCGAGGAGCATCAGCTTGTTGGCGACGAAGATGGTGCCCGTCAGCCCGGCGATCCGGCTGGCGGAGACGCCCAGCGCAGCGGCCAGCGGGATCGCCAGCCATATCAGGAAGGCGATCGCGAAGAGCGCGATGCCGAGCTTGAAACGCCATCCCGCGGAGGCGGGCCCCGGGGCGTCGGATGCGGCGGTCTCAAGGCTGGCCATGGGGCGTCTCCTTCGCGTGAGAGGACAGGGCGGGCCGGGGCCAGAGCAGCGCGCAGGCCCAGAGCGTGCCGATCGCGCCGGCGGTGACATAGGCGATCCGGCTCGCGAAGGAGTCCGCCGTGCTGCCCGGCAGGGGCGAGAGGCCGAGCCCGAGCAGGATCAGGAAGATGGCGAGCGAGCCGGCATACACGGCGCCCTTCCCGGGCTGCGCCGCCCCATGGCCGAAGAGCAGCCCCGCGCCGAGCAGGGTCAGGAAGAGGACCGGCACGTCCGGCCGCAGCTCGATGACGGCAAAGGCGCAGGACGCCGCGACGCCGCCGGCGATGTTCACGAGAACGAGGCCCATCGCCGTCTCCAGGCTGCGCGCGAATTCCAGCCGGGCGAGGATGGTGGCCACCGTCACCGGCAGCACGATGGCCGAGTGCAGCCGCGGCTCCACGAGGCAGAGCACCACGGCGCCGGCGAGGATGGCCGCGCTCACGGCGGGCCGCCCCAGGCCGGGATCGGCCGGGATGGCGGGCGGCGCCGGGGCCGGGCCGCCGGGATCGGGCAGGACGGCGTGGGCCGCCCAGGAGAGCGCGGCGCCGGCCGCGACGGCGACGGCGAGCATGGCGATCATCGAGCGGTCGAGGTCGCCGTGCAGCATGTCCGCCAGGGGCACGATCACGCCGATGGTCAGCAGCAGCATCGGCAGCGGCCCGCCCTTGCCGCGGGCCTGCGCCGTGAAGCAGCCCAGGTAGACCAGCCAGAGCAGCAGCACGAAGAGGCCGGGATTGCCGCCCGTCAGGCCGGCGAGCAGCGACAGCGCCTGGCCCGTCGCGGCGATGAAGGCCGTGGTGATCGCCGCCTGCCCCAGGCCCAGCGGAGCGCGGCTCGTGGCCAGGAACTGCGCGGCGAAGACCGGCGCCAGGAAGGGCAGCGGCGATCCGGACAGGACGGCGGCGGTCATGCCGAAGGCGACGGCGAGGCCGATGCGCAGCGCCTGCCGTCGGCCGGCCTCGCCTTGGTCCAGGCCGGCGGCGGCGCTAGCTGACATAGGTCAGCACCGCGACGAGCCGGATCCAGAGCCTCCCCAGCGCGTTCACCACCGGATTGTCGCGGGCATAGACGACGACATGCGCCTGGGAGCCGTGCCGGATGCCGCGCGGCCTCTCGCCGGCGAAGACCAGCCGCACCGGAAACCGCTGCGCCTCGCGCACCCAACCGGTGTCGTTGCGGACCGTGGGCAGGCCGGCCGCGGGCGCGGCGCCCGAGGCGACGCCCCAGCCGACGCTCTCGACCCGCATCGGGAAGACGCGGCCCGGAAAGGTGTCGAAGACCACCTCGGCCCGGTTGCCGGCGCGCAGATACTCCAGGCTGTTCTCCTTGAATTCTGCATTGAGCCATATCGTTCCGGCGTCCAGGAAGGTCAGCGCCGCATGGCCGGCGGCGACATATTGCCCCGGCGCGAGCTGCAGGTTCGTCACCACGCCGTCGGCCGGCGCGAGGACCCGGGTGCGCGAGAGGTCGAGACGGGCGCGTTCCAGGGCGGCCAGCGCCTCGCGCATCTGCGGATTGTCCGCCTCGGCCGAGCCCAGCTCCCGCCGCGCCCTTTCCAGCTCGGCCTCCGCGGCGGCCACGGCCGCCTCGCTGCGGTCGAGCCCCGCGCGCGCCTCGTCGTAGCGCGCCTGCGGGTAGACGCCGCGCTGGACCAGCTGCATGACCCGGCCCGCCTGCTGACGGATGTTGTCGCGATTGGCGAGCGCGTCCACCACCCGGGCCTGGGCGGCATCGATGGAGGAGACGCTGGCGCCCAACGACTGGCCAACGCCGGCCAGCCGGGCTTCCGCCTGCTCGACGGCGATCTCGTAGGGCCGGGCGTCGATGCGGAACAACAGCCGGCCGGCGGCGACGAGGGAATTGTCCGCGGCGGCGACCTCGGCGACGCGGCCCGGCACCTCCGGCGCCATCGAGATGACGTAGGCCTGGACCCGCGCCTGAGCCGTCGAGGGCGTGCGCCGCTCCATGGCGATCGTCACGGCGAAGAAGACGACCAGCGCCATCAGCACCAGAAGGGCCAGGCCGCGCGCGGACAGGCGTCGCCGCGCGGGCCTGGCCGCGACCGCCCCGTTCGTTCCGGCCGCTTCCGCCATGGTCGCCTCGATCCCGACCGGCTCCGCCCGTCCCGCTACCGGCGCATCGGCTCCACGCGCATGGCGATCGCCTCGCCGTAGACGATATCCACCTGCTGCCCCGGCCGGAGGCCGCGGGCGAAATCCACCATCTCGGGCCGTTGAGGCCGCACGCGGCGCTGCACGCCCTTCGGCCCGGTGAAGGTCACCGTGCCGGTCCGGGCATCCACGGCGCCGATCACGACCCGGGCCCGGATGCCGCCGGCGACCGCGCCGCCCGGGGGCAGGCGCGGCTGCGCGCGGGCGGCGGCCACCCCCTCGCCCATCGCTGGCGCCCCATCCGCGGGATTGGCCAGCGATACGGCCAGTGCCTCGCCGTATTCGACGACCACGGCGTCGCCGGGCCGAATCTCGGCAAGTCGCCGGATGCTGGGATGGGCCACGACGGTCTCGATGCCGCCCTCCGCGTCGCTCAGCACGATCTGGCGCGTCCTCTGGTCCACCGATTCCACGGTCGCGCGGACGCTCGTGGTCCGGGCGACCGAAGCGCCGTCCGGAACCTGCGCGAGCGCGGGCGTGGCGAAGGCCATGACGGCCAGCATCTCGAACAGGTTCAGGCGCATGCGAATCTCCCGCTCTGCCATCGGCTCGGATCGAGCTCTTCCGGGGCGTGCCGGGCACCTTCGCGCGGCTGCCCCTGGTCGGCCCAGTCAAGGGGAACGGGTTCCACGGACGCTATCCGATTCCCGCAAGGCGGCGGCCCGCCCGCGCGTCGCGGGGTTGCGTGCCCGGCGGCGCCAGGAACCTCTCCGCGATTGACAGGCCGTGGCGAAAGGGATTGTAGGTTCCGCGAAATTCAGCAGGCGCAACCAGATGCCCACGAGACGTATCCTTCCCGCCCTGGCCGGCACGCTGGTGATGGCCAAGGCCCATGCGCAAGGCCCGGAATGGCCGGCCCGCAGCATCAGGCTGATCTCGCCCTTTCCGCCCGGCGGAGCGGCCGACCTTCTCGCCCGCATCCTCGCCGAGGAGCTGACCACCACGCTGCGCCAGTCGGTGGTGGTGGAGAACCGCACCGGCGCCGGCGGCAGCGTGGGCACCGAGGCGGCGGTGCGGAGCCCGGCGGACGGGTACACGCTCGTCATGGGCAGCACCGGGCCGAACGCGATCAACCCCTCGCTGATCCGCCTGCCCTACGATCCGGAGCGGGACCTGATTCCCGTCGCCTCCGTGGCCGCCGTCGCGTCGGTGCTGGTGGTCCATCCCGCGCTGCAGGCCCGGACGCTGGGCGACGTGCTCCGCCTGGCACGGGCCGAGCCGGGGAAGATGAGCTACGGCTCGAGCGGCATCGGCTCCGCGCAGCACCTGTTCATGGAGCTGCTGAAGCAGCAGGCCGAGGTCGACATCGTCCATATCCCCTATCGCGGCACGGGCCCCGCCATGGTGGACACGGTGGGCGGCCGCCTGGACATGATGTTCGACACCACGCCGACCGCCCTGCCCCATATCCGCGACGGCCGCGTGCGGGCGATCGCGGTGACCTCCGCCCAGCGCGACCCGGCCCTCCCCGACGTGCCGACCATCGCGGAGAGCGGCGTGACCGGCTATGAGGCGCTCGGCTGGTACGGCCTCCTGGCGCCGGCCGCGACCCCGCTTCCCATCGTGGACCGGCTGAATCGCGAGGTGAACCAGCTCCTCGCCCGCCCGGGCTTCGTCGAGAAGCTCGCCGCCCAGGGCGTCGCGCCCCGGGGCGGCACCCGGCAGGACTTCGCGGCCTTCATCGCGAGGGACCGCGCCCGCTGGGCCGAAGTGATCCGGCGAGGCAATATTCGCGCCGACGGATAGGCGGGTCCGCGGATCAGGGCTCCTCCGGCGGGTCGAAGCCGGCCATGATCCGCGGGATCTCGCCCGGCAGTTCCCGCGCGAGGAAGCCGACGCGGCCCAGGCGCCGCGCCAGCCGCGCGCCGGCCTCGCCATGCAGGAAGACGCCCCAGACGGCGGCTTCCGCCGGGACGGCGCCGCGCGCCAGCAGCCCGCCGATGATGCCGGCCAGCGTGTCGCCCGAGCCCGAGGTCGCCAGGCCGACATGGCCGCGGTCGCAGCACCAGGCCTGGCCCTGCGGCGTCACGATGAAGGTGCGCCCGCCCTTCATCGCCACGACCGCCTGCAGCTCGGACGCGGCTTCCCGCGCCGCGCCGAGCGGATCGGCCTCCACCGCGGCCTGCGGCACGCCGAGCAGCCCGGCCATCTCGCCGGCATGGGGCGTCAGCACCACGCGCCCGGCATGGCCGCGCAGCGCGGCCCGGCATTCCGCCAGGCGGTAGAGCGCGGCGGCATCCAGCACGAAGCGCAGGCCCTCCATCCGCTGCAGCAGGCCGGCGGTCAGGGCGGCGACGGCCTCGGCGTCAACCATGCCCGGCCCCAGCACCAGCGCATGGCAGCGCCCGCACTGCTCGGCCAGCGTCCCGGCGGCCTCGGATGCGAGGCCCCCGGCCGCGGTCTCGGCGAGGCCGATCACCCGGGCTTCCGGCAGGGCGACGGCGAGCGGCCCGGCGACGCTGCGGGCGGTCGCCACCAGCAGCTTGCCCGCCCCGGCGCGCAGCGCGGCCACGCCCGCGAGCAACACGGCGCCGGGGATCTCCGCGCTGCCGCCCAGCACCGCCACGCGCCCGCGCTGGTTCTTGTCCTCGCCGTCCTGGTGGCGGGGCAGAGGCATTCCGTGGAGCAGCGCCTCGTCGACCGGGGTCGCGCCGCTCATCGGGAGCCCACCGGCCTGTCGGGCTCGGCCGTGACCGTCGCGCCCTGCTGCCGGAGCGGGGCGACGAAGTTGTAGCGCCTCAGCACCAGCGCGCCGTCGCGCCCCTGGCCGGGATCGAAGGCGTATTCGGTGACCCCGCAATTGGCGACGTCGCCCTCGCGGTCGATGGCGAGGATCTGCTCCTCGGTCATGTTCTCCAGCAGGTAGCGCAGGCAGAGCACCACGACCTGATGCGCCACGATCAGCAGCCGCGCCTGGCCGTGGTGCAGCGACACCGTATCCAGCGCGCTGCGCAGCCGCAGGATCACGTCGCACCAGCTCTCGCCGCCCGGCGGCCGGTGATAGAACTTGCCCAGGACGCGGCGGAACTCGGCCTGGTCGGGGAATTCCTGGCGGATACCCTGGCCGGTCAGCCGGTCCAGGATGCCGAACTCCTTCTCCCGCAGCCGCTCGTCCTGCACGAAGTCGGCCGGGTCCACCGACAGGCCGCCGCCGCCATGGATCAGCGCCGCCGTCTGCCGCGCGCGGCGATAGGGCGAGGTGAGCACCACATCGGGCCGCTGCTCCCGCGGCATCTGCGCGAACCAGCGCCCCAGCGCGCGGGACTGCTCCTCGCCCAGCGGGCTGAGCGGCACATCGACATCGCGGCCATCGGTGTCGATGCGCGCCAGCCGGGCGGCATGCGCCGCGTCCCGGGCGACATTGCCGCTGCTCTCCCCATGGCGGACCACCCAGAGTCGGTCCGGCCAGCGCTGTGACATGCCTCGATCCCCGCTGCCTCGGAGGGGCTAACGCCGCAGGCGGGCGAGGGTTATGCAGGTCGCAGGCCGGCCGCGTCGCGGCCCGGGGGAGCCGGTCGATCTTGCCGGGTTCCGCCCTGGCGGCGCATAGAGGCTGCCAGCCTCCATGCCAAACGACGGCGAAGGGTAGCCCGTGAAGCCGATTTGTACGGAATGCCTGGTCCGGGACCAGTCGCTCTGCAGCAGCCTCAGCGATTCAGAGCTGACCACGCTCAACAGCATCGGGCGGCCTCGCCGCCTGGAGCGCGGCGAGACGCTCGTCTGGGCGGGCGACGACGCCCTGGTCTGCGCCAACCTCCTCTCCGGTGTCCTGAAGCTCAGCGCCTCGACGGCGGACGGGCGGGAACAGATCGTGGGCCTGCTCTACCCGGCGGACTTCGTCGGCCGGCCCTTCGCGAAAGAGGCGGAGCACACCATCACCGCCCTCACGGAGGCCGAGCTCTGCGTCTTTCCCCGCAAGGGCTTCGAGACCGCGCTCGAGAGCCACGCGCATCTCGAGCGGCTGCTCCTGCGCCGGACCCTCGGCGCGCTGGACGAGGCGCGCGCCCGGATGCTCATGCTCGGCCGCAAGACGGCGGAGGAGAAGGTGGCGAGCTTCCTGCTCGACATGGCGCACCACCTCGCCCGGAGGACGTCGTCGCGCATCGCCGAATTCGACCTGCCGGTCAGCCGCGCGCAGATCGCCGACGTGCTCGGCCTCACCATCGAGACGGTGAGCCGGCAGCTGACCAAGCTCAGGCGCGACGGGGTGATCGACCTGCCCACCAGCCGCCGGGTCGCGATCCGCAACCCCTCCGCGCTGCAATCCCGCGCCGAGGCGGCCTGAGGCCGGGCCGTCGCCGGCCCTCATCCATGGCCCCACAGCGAGTCGGCGCCGCGCTTCACGAGGAAGAGGCCGAAGGCCAGGCTGACCAGCGTCAGCCCCGCGCCGAAGAGCGACATCCCCACATCCGTCGCGCGGGCGACGGCGAAGAGGCCGAGGATGGCCAGGACGAAGGAGCCGGCGAGGTAGACGAGGCGGCTCATCGGGAATCCGGGGGCGGGCATCTGGGGGTCTCCTGGTTGTCGTCGAAAAGGATGCGGGCGGCGGCGCCGTCGGGGTCCTCGTACTGGCCGTTGCGCAGCGTCCAGCCGAAGAAGGCCAGCGCCGCCAGCCCCAGACCGAGGGCGAGCGGCACGAGCAGCGCGAGGGCGTTCATGCCTCCCGCCCCGCGCGCAGCGCGTTGAGGATGACCACGAGGGACGAGGACGCCATCACCACCGCCGCGAGCAGCGGGGTGACGAAGCCGAGCACCGCCATCGGCACGGCCACGAGGTTGTAGGCCAGGCTGAAGGCGATGTTCTGCCGCGCCGCGGCCTGCGCCCGCCGGGCCGTCGCGACGGCCGCCGGCAGCGCCGAGAGGCCCTCCGCGCGGAGCACCAGATCCGCCGCCGCCTGGGCGAGGTCGGTGCTGCCCGCGGGGCTGGCGGAGGCATGCGCCAGCGCCAGCGCCGCGGCATCGTTGATCCCGTCGCCGATCATGAGCGGCCGGCGGCCCTCCGCCCGCAATTGCCCGATGCGCGCGGCCTTGTCCGCGGGCGTCGCGCCGCCGCGCCACATGCCGATGCCGAGCGCCCCGGCCGCCCGCGCCACGGCCGGAGGCGCGTCGCCGGAGAGCAGCTCCACCTCCAGGCCGAGGCGCCGCAGCGCCGCCACGGCCTCGGCCGCATCGGGGCGCAGCGGGTCGGCGAAGCGGAAGGCGACCGCCCCCGCGGGCGAGCGGTACCAGAGCGCGGGCCCGTCTTCCTCCGCCGCCGCGAGGCCGCAGAAGGCGGCGCTGCCGAGCCGTTCGTCGCCGCGCCGCAGGCCGGCGCCGGGAAGCTCGGATACGCCCGCCGCCGCGGCGACCAGCGCCGGGCAGGCCGCGACGAGGGCGCGGGCCAGCGGGTGCCGGCTGCTCGCCGCCAGGGCCGCCGCAGCCTCCAGCGCGCCCTCCGGCCGCGCCGGATCGGCCAGCAGCTCCGGGCGGCCCAGGGTGAGCGTGCCGGTCTTGTCCAGCACCGCCACGTCGCAGGCGGCCAGCCGCTCCAGCGCCGTCGGCGAGCCCACCAGCACGCCGCGCCGGAACAGCGCGCCGACCGCCACCACCTGCACGGCCGGCACCGCGATGGCGAGGCCACAGGGGCAGGTCACGATGAGCGCCGCGACCGCGGGCACCAGCGCCGCCTGCCAGGGCAGCCCCATGCCGAGCCACCAGCCCAGGAAGGTCGCCAGCGCCACGCCATGCGCGACCGGCACGTAGATCCGCGCCGCCTTGTCGGCGATGGAGACATAGCGCCCGCGCGCCTGCTCCGCCCGCTCCAGAAGCCGCGACACGGCGGCGAGCGAGCCTTCCGCCGCCGCCGCCGTCACGCGTTGGACCAGCGCGGCGCCGAGATTCACCGCGCCGGCCGGCAGCGCCTCGCCCGCGGCGAAGCGGCGCGGCAGGCTCTCGCCGCTCGTCGCCGCGGTGTCGAGCAGCGCCTCGCCCTCCTCCAGCACGCCGTCGAGCGACAGCCGCTCGCCCGGCGCGACCAGCAGGCGCTCGCCGGCGCGCACGGTCTCGGCGCCGACGCGCCGCGCGGTTCCGTCGGCCGCCAGCCGCGTCACCTCGGCCGATTGCAGCGCGAGCAGCTCGGCGCAGGCCTGGCGGGCGCGGCGACGGGCCGCGCGGTCCAGCAGCCGGCCGGCGAGGAGAAGGGCGAGCAGGGCCGTCGCGCCGTCGAACCAGGTGAAGGGCCCCTGCCGCAGCGCCTCCGACAGGCTCATCGCCGTGGTCGCCACCACGCCCAGCGAGACGGCCATGTCCATGTTGATCCGCCCCGCGCGCAGCGCGGCATAGGCGGAACGGTAGAAGGGCATGCCCGCGACGAGGACGACCGGCAGGGCGATCAGTGCCGCGAGCCAGTGCATCAGCGCCCGCGTCGCCTCGCCCATGTCGCTGCCGACCCAGACGGCGACCGAGAGCATCATGACATTGGAGGCGCCGAAGGCGGCGATGCCGAGGGCGCGGGCCAGCGCCTTCTCCTCCGCATCCTCGGTCGCGCGCAGGCAGGCGGCGGACCAGGGCGCCACGCGGAAGCCCAGCCGCGCCACGATGCCGG
This sequence comes from Roseococcus sp. SYP-B2431, assembly GCF_004336745.1. Taxonomy (GTDB): domain Bacteria; phylum Pseudomonadota; class Alphaproteobacteria; order Acetobacterales; family Acetobacteraceae; genus Roseococcus. The sequence goes on along the minus strand of NZ_SJXD01000025.1, from coordinate 548,274 downwards.
CCAGCTCCGCCGCGCGCGAGGCCGGGCCGCGCCATTCGACCGTGAGCCGCCGCGCCGTGAGGCTGGCGCGCGCGCGCAGCACATCCGGCTCCATCGCCAGCGCCTGCTCCACCAGCCAGACGCAGGCGCCGCAGGCGAGGCCCGCGACCATCAGGTCCAGCCGATGGTCCCGGCCGTTGCCGAGCGGCTCGGCGCGGGCGGAAAAGTCCACGGGCGGCAGCGGCACGGGGCGCAGCTCCGCGACGCCCTCGCGGCGGCGGTAGAAGGCGTCGAGGCCGAGACCCGCGATCAGCGCGGCCGCGCCCTCGCAGCCCGCGCAGCAGAAGCGGCCCGCGCCGGCCGGCACCGGCGCGCCGCAATGCGCGCAGGCGGCCGCGGACAGGCGCGGCTCCTCGACATCGAGGCGGGCCGGAAGGGCGTTCACGGGAAGGTCAGCCTTTCGCGCAGCTCGAAGCGGTCCGCCCCGCGCGTGACGGTCAGCACCGCTTCCCAGGCGCCCGGCGCCGGGATCTCCACGGCGGCGCGCCAGCCGCCGGGCGCGGCGGGCAGGAAGTGCAGCGGCAGCGCCCTGCGCTCGAGCGGACGCTGCAGCCGGCCGGCGACCGTCGCATCGGCGGGCAGCGGGCTGCCGTCGGCCTGGCGCAGCGCCAGCACCACCGCGCCTCCCTGCCGCGAGACCGCCCCCTGCCAGCCCAGGGCCCGCTGCCGCTCGGCCTCGGCCAGCACGTCGCCATAGGTGCGCCCGCGGTCATAGGCGCCGCCCGTGGTGGTGCCGGTGAAGGTGGTGACCGCCGCGGTGATGAGCACGGCGTTCACCGCCACCACCACGCCGAAGCCGCCCACGAAGACCCAGGGGATCCAGCGGCCGCGCGGCATCGTCGTCGTCATCGTCTCGGTCCCAGGAAGGAGGTGGCGGCGGCGGCCTGCGTGGCGCCGCCGCCGGGAGGAAGCAGGCGGATCGTCACCGGCGTGCCCTCCTCGGCGGGCAGGGCATAGTGCGGCGCGGTGACGAAGAGGCGGAACTCGGCCACGCCGTCGGGGCGGGTCTCGACGAGCGGCAGTCCGGCGGCGTCGTGCCGCGCCGCGCCCAGGACCTGCCAGGCGGCGCCGGCCGGCAGCCCCTCGACCGCGACGGCGAGCACGGCCGCGTCATGCCGCCGGTCGGACAGCTTCAGGGTGTAGCTGTTGCGGATGCCGCCATCGGCCAGGCGCACATAGAGCGGCGCGCGGTCGCGCAGGACCTCCAGCGAGAGCGGCTGGCGGAGGGCGAGGCCGACGAGCATGGCGAGCACGATCACCACCATGGCGCCCGCATAGACCCAGCTGCGGGCGCGCAGCAGCCGGGCCGGCCGGCGCGCCGCCATGCCCGCACCGCAGCGCGCCGGGCCGGGCGGGACGGCCCGGGTCGCGGCCTCGGCGGCGGCGAGGTTGCCGATGGTCTCGAAGGCGACGAGGCCCGTCGGCCGGCCGAGCTTCGCCATGATCCCGTCGCAGGCGTCGATGCAGAGCCCGCAATTGATGCAGGCCATCTGCAGCCCGTCGCGGATGTCGACGCCGGTCGGGCAGACGTTCACGCAGGCCCGGCAATCCACGCAATCGCCCGCGCCGGGATCCTGCGCCTTGCCGCGCGGCTCGCCGCGCCAGTCGCGATAGGAGACGGCGAGGCTGTCCGCGTCGAGCATCGCCGCCTGGAAGCGCGGCCAGGGGCACATATAGGTGCAGACCTGCTCGCGCGCCCAGCCGGCGAGCAGATAGGTCGTGAGGGTGAAGAGGGCGGCGAAGCCCAGGATGGTCGTCGAGGCCTCGAAGGCCAGCAGGTCGCGCGCCAGCTGCGGCGCGTCGGTGAAGTAGTTCACCCAGGCGCCGCCGGTCACCGCCGCGATGGCGAGCCAGGCCGCGTGCTTGGCCAGCTTGCGCGCCTTGTCGCCCGCGCTCCAGCGCGGCTTGCGGTCGCGCCGCATGCGGGCGTTGCGGTCGCCCTCGATCCAGCGCTCGACCAGCATGAAGAGGTCGGTCCAGACGGTCTGCGGGCAGGCGAAGCCGCACCAGACGCGGCCGAAGAGCGCCGTGGCGGCGAAGATCGCGATCGCGCCCAGCAGCAGCAGGCCCGTGAGGTAATAGACCTCCTGCGGCCAGATCTCGAGCTGGAAGAAGAACAGCCGCCCGCGCGCCATGTCCACGAGCACGGCCTGGTCCGGCTGGCCGGGCCCGCGGTCCCAGCGCAGCCAGGGCAGCAGGTAGTAGAGCCCGAGGCAGGCGATCAGGATGGCCCATTTCGCCCGCCGCACGCGGCCCTGCACCGCCTGCGGATAGACCCGCACGCGGTCCGCGTAGAGCGGCTGGTTCCGGTCGTCGGGCGCGAAGGCCTCGGGCTTGTCCATCCGGCTCACCTGTCGTCCCGCCTACTGCTCGGTGCCGCCCAGGCTGTGCAGGTAGATGACCAGCATGCGGATGGTCGCGGCATCGAGGCGGCTTTCCCAGGCCGGCATCACGCCGTTCCGCCCGAGGGAGATGGTGCGCAGGATGCCCGCCTTGTCGCCGCCATAGAGCCAGACGCGGTCGTCGAGGCGCGGCGCGCCCATCTCGCGGCTGCCCTGCCCGCGCTCGCCATGGCAGCTCGCGCAGTTCTCGGCGAAGACGGCCGCGCCGCGGATGGCGGAGGCCCCGTCGGTGGAACGCCCGCCGAGCGCCAGCACATACTCCGCCGCGTCGGCGGCCTGCGCCACGGTCAGCATGCCGTCGGCCACGAAGCGCGGCATCAGCGAGTTGCGCGTCGCATCGTCGTCGGGCGCGCGGATGCCGTGGCGGATGGTCTCCTCGATGGCCGCGAGATCGCCGCCCCAGAGCCATTCGTCGTCGGCGAGGCTGGGGAAGCCGGGCGCCCCCTGCCCGCCCGCGCCGTGGCAGCCCGCGCAGGCATTGGCGAAGGCCATGCGCCCGCCGGCCATGGCGAAGCCGCGCAGGTCCGGATCGGCCAGGATCTGCGCGGGCGTCGCCGCGCGCAGGCGGGCGAGCATGGGCTCGATCGCCGCCGCCTGCTCGCGCCGGTCGCGCTCCGCATCGCCGCGGGCGGTGTGGCCGAGCAGGCCCGTCGCGCCGGTCATGGGCAGCGCGGGGTAGAGCACGACCCAGACCGCCGCGAAGGCGATGCAGGCATAGAAGGTCCAGAGCCACCACTTGGGCAGCGGGGTGTTGAGCTCGCGGATGCCGTCCCATTCATGGCCGGTGGTCGTGCGGCCGGTGACCGCATCGATGTCGGCGGGCGCGCGCTGCGAATGATCGTCCATCGTGTCGAAGTCCTATTCGGTGTCGCGCAGCGGGATCTGCCGCGCGCGCTCGAACCGCTCCCGCCGGGCCGGGCGGAAGGCCCAGACGAGAATTCCGGCGAAGAGCACGAAGAACCAGACCACCCAGGCGGTGGTCAGCAGGCCGTGCAGCTGGTGGATGTCCATTGCCCGCCCCTACTGCTGCCGCAGCCGCTCGGGCGTGACCTCGGAGAAGTCCACGAGGGTGCCCAGCATCTGCAGATAGGCGACGATCGCGTCCATCTCGGTGATCGCGCGCGGATTGCCGTCGGGGTCCATCTGGCGGGCGCGGGCGTAGCGCGCGGCGAAGGCGGCGCCGTCCTCGGCCGGGCGGGCCTGGGCCTCCAGGTCGGCGCGGGCATTCGCCACCATCTCCTCGGTATAGGGCACGCCGAGGCTGCGCTGCGCCGCCAGCCGCTCGCGGATATCGGCGTAGTTCAGCGGCCGGTCGAGGAAGGCGTAGTCGGGCATGACGGTCTCGGGCACGAGCTCGCGCGGATGGCGCAGATGCAGCACGTGCCACTCGTCCGAATAGCGGCCGCCGACGCGGGCCAGGTCGGGCCCCGTGCGCTTGCTGCCCCACTGGAAGGGACGGTCGAACATGCTCTCGGCGGCGAGGCTGTAGTGGCCGTAGCGCTCGCGCTCGTCGCGGAAGGGGCGCACCATCTGACTGTGGCAGGTGTAGCAGCCCTCGCGCACATAGATGTCGCGCCCCGCGAGCTCGAGCGGCGTGTAAGGGCGGATGCCGCCCACGCGCTCGATCGTGCTCTCGATGGTGAAGAGCGGGATGACCTGGACGAGGCCGCCGATCGAGATGGTGATCAGCGTCAGCACGCCGAGCAGGATGAGGTTCCGCTCGATCCGGCCGTGGTTGAATCGGATGCCGAACATGCCAGCCCTCCTCAGGCGGCCGCGGTCGCGGCCGGGAGGGCGGCGTTCGCCTCCCTGGGCGCGCGCACGCTGCGGTACAGGTTGTAGGCCATGAGCAGGGCGCCCACGAGGAAGAGCACGCCGCCCAGCGCGCGGATCACGTAGTAGGGGCGCATCGCGGCGACCGTCTCCACGAAGGAATACTGCAGGAAGCCGAGATGGTCGTAGGCGCGCCACATCAGGCCCTGCATGATGCCCGAGACCCACATCGAGGTGATGTAGAGAAGGATCCCCAGCGTCGCGATCCAGAAGTGCCAGTTGGCGAGCTTGGCCGACCAAAGCTGCGTGCGGCCCCAGAGGCGCGGCACGAGCCAGTACAGCACGCCGAAGGTGATGAAGCCGTTCCAGCCCAGCGCGCCGGAATGCACGTGGCCGATGGTCCAGTCGGTGTAGTGCGACAGCGAGTTCACGGCGCGGATCGACATCACCGGCCCCTCGAAGGTGGCGATGCCGTAGAAGCCCAGCGCCGCGACGGAGAAGCGCAGGCCGGGATCGGTCCGCAGCTTGTCCCAGGCGCCCGAGAGCGTCATGAGCCCGTTGATCATGCCGCCCCAGGAGGGCATCCACAGCATGATCGAGAAGACCATGCCCAGCACCTGCGCCCAGTCGGGCAGCGCGGTGTGGTGCAGGTGGTGCGGGCCGGCCCAGATATAGAGGAACGTCAGCGCCCAGAAGTGCACGATCGACAGGCGGTAGGAGTAGATCGGCCGCTCCGCCTGCTTCGGGACGAAGTAGTACATCATCCCCAGGAAGCCGGCGGTCAGGAAGAAGCCCACCGCGTTGTGGCCGTACCACCACTGGATCATCGCATCCTGCACGCCGGCCGCCGCGCCGTAGGACTTGGCGCCCGCGAAGGAGACGGGCAGCGCCATGTTGTTGCCGAGGTGCAGCACGGCCACGGTGATGATGAAGGCGAGGAAGAACCAGTTGGCCACGTAGATATGCGGCTCCTCGCGCCGCAGGATCGTGCCGCCGTAGATCACCAGGTAGGCGACCCAGACGAAGGTCAGCCAGAGATCCGCATACCATTCCGGCTCGGCGTATTCCTTGCCCTGGGTGACGCCCAGCAGATAGCCGGTCGCCGCGATCACGATGAAGAAGTTGTAGCCCCAGAAGAGGAACCAGGCCGCGTCGTCGCCGCCCAGCAGCCGCGCGCGGCAGGTGCGCTGCACGACGTAGAGGCTCGTCAGCAGCAGCGCATTGCCGCCGAAGGCGAAGATCACCGCCGAGGTGTGCAACGGCCGCAGCCGCCCGAAGGTGGTGTATTCCAGGCCGAGGTTCAGCACGGGGAAGGCGAGCTGGAAGGCGATGTAGACGCCGACGAGGAAGCCCGCGATGCCCCAGAAGATGGTGGCGACGGCGAAGGCGCGCAGCGGCGTCTCGACATAGACGGGCTGCGGGCGCATGGCGCCGCGCATGACAGGCGGCACGGCCGCGGCGGCGATCACGTCATGAGGCATGGACAACTCCTGGCATGCCGCCTGATCGGCCATCCGCGCCCGGATCGCGTTGATCTGGATCAAGCCACGCGCAGCGCGAGAGCGAGAAGGACGCCGGCATTCGCCACGAGCGCGATCCCGCCCAGGACACGCAGGCCGCGCCCGAAGCGCCGGCCGAAGAAGCGGCCCAGCACGGCGACCCCGGTGAGGGCCGGGACGGTCCCCGCCACGAAGGCCAGCATGGCGATCGCCCCCGCCAGCGCGCTGCCGCTCGCCGCCGCCGCCGCGAGCGCGGCGTAGAGCAGCCCGCAGGGCAGCGCGGAGAGCATCAGCCCGAGCAGGAAGCGCCGCCCCGGGCCGGCCGGCCCCGGCCGCAGCAGGCCCGCCGGCATCGCGGGCATCGGAAGATGCGGCAGCGGGATTCGCAGGCGCGCCGGCAGCGGCAGGCCGGAGGCCGCCTGGACCAGCATCAGGGCCGCCGCCAGGACCAGGGGCAGGGCGAGCAGCGATCTCGACACGCCCAGGGAGGCCAGCCCCACCGCCCCGCCGGCCGCCGCGCCCAGCGCCGCATATCCGGTCGCGCGGCCCAGCTGATAGGGCAGGAGAGGCAGGCCGGCGAGCCGCACCAGGCGGCCCCCGGCGGGCGCCTGCAGCGTCTGGGCGATGACGAAGGGGCCGCACATCCCCGCGCAATGGGTGGCGCCGCCGGCAAGCCCGGCCAGCAGCATCGTTCCCGTCAGCGCCAGGACACCGTCGGCACCGAGGGCCGCCAGGCCATGCAGGCAGTCGGACAACATGGCGGGCCACATGCCACGCCCATGCGCCGGCTTCCTTGATCTAGGTCAGGAGATCCGTCCCGGCTTTACCGGCCCAGAACGACGAAACGCCGCCCGTTTGACGGGGCGGCGTTTCCATTGTCCTGCCTGGACGGACAGCTCAGCCGAGCTGGAGCCCCACGACGGGGGTCATGCTCACGAGAGCCGCCATGCGCGGCATGTGACAATGAGACATCTGACCACCTCCTTTCGGTTGTTGCACGAAACCCCCAGATGAGGCCCCGGCCGCCGGATTTCAATCGCTCCCCTGCGAAACGCCCCCACCGGGAGCGCGCGCCATGCGCGGGCCGCGAAGGGCACCTCCCCAGGGCAAGCTCCCAGGGGCAACCTCTCCGCCAAGCCGATGTTAGGCTCTCGACACGCCCGTGAACGCGCCGAAGCGAGGACGCCGAACCCTTGGCCGAAACCAAGACCTTACGCTCATTCTACCACTTCCATCCTCTCTTCGTGCCCGAGCCGCGGCGGTGGCCGGAGGAATTCGCGCGCATCGCCGGGATGGGATTCGATGCCGTCGTCCTGGCGCCGCCCTTCGCGACGGGCCCCGACAATTCCCTGTTCCTGACCGCCGATCACCGGGCCCTGCATGCGCGCCTGGGCGGCGGCGATGCCCTTGCCGGGCTGGCGGAGACCTGCCGCCTGGCGGGCGAGGCGGGCCTCGCGGTCCTGCTGGACCTCCCGACCGACCGGCTGGACGGCGCGGCCGCGATCCTGGCCGAACATCCCGATTGGCGGCGCGGCGACCCCTCGGCCGGCCTCCCTCCCGATCCCCGCCGCCCCTTCGACCATGGCGCGCCGCTGGCCCGGCCCGCGCCCGACGCGCTGAGGGCCTGGTGGCTCGCCAGGCTGCGGGAATGGGCCGGCGCCGGCATCCGCGGCTTCCGCTGCCTGGACGCCTCGGCCGGCCGCGCCTTCTGGGGGCCGCTGATCGGCGCGCTTCGCGGACAGCAGCCCGGGCTGGTCCTCATCGCCTGGACCCAGGGCCTCACGCCCGCTCAGCTCGCCGAGCTGGAGGGCTGCGGCTTCGACCTGGCGGCCTCCTCGCTGCCCTGGTGGGACTACGAGGCGGCCTGGTGGGGCGAGGAGGCCGCCCGGCTGTCCAGGGTCGCCCCGATCCTCGCCATGCCGGAGGCGCCCTTCGCGCGCCGGCTGCTGGCCGGCTTCAGCGACCGGGACCTGGCGCGCCGCGCCGGCGAGCGGGCCCTGCGCTTCGCCGCGCTCAGCGGCACGGCCTGGCTGCTCCCCATGGGCTTCGAGTTCGGCGACCTGCACCGCATGGGGCATGACGGCCGGCAGGCCGAGGCCTTCGACGAGCTGCGGCGCTCGCCCCGGATCGACCTCACCGCGGCCATCCGGGAGGTGAATGCCGAGCGGCGGTCCCTCCCCGCGGCCCTCGGCGCCGAGCCGCCCGTGCTGCTCTCCGGGCCGGGCGCGCCCCTCGCGGTCGCCGCCCGCGGTCCGGCGGAGGCGCCGCAGCTGCTCGTGCTGGCCAATCCCTCGCTCCTGCGCCCGGCCGAGCTGTCGACGGCCCAGATCCTGGGCGCGCTGCCGCAGCCCGCCGCCCTGCCGGAGACCGGGCCGGGCCGCATCCGGCTGGAGCCCGGCGAGGTCCGCGCCGTTCCCGTCCAGGCCACCCAGCCGGTCCGCCTGACGCCCAGACCCGGCGACGCCGGCGCCCGGGGCGCCGCGCAATCGCCGCGCATCGCCATCGAGGCGGTCTCGCCCGCCGTGGATGCTGGCCGCTTCCCGGTCAAGCGCATCGTCGGCCATCCCGTGACCGTCACGGCGGATGTCTTCACCGACGGCGCCACCAAGCTCGCGGTGCGGCTGCTGTGGCGGCCCCTCGACGAGGCGGCGTGGCGCGAGGTGCCGATGCGGCACACGCTCAACGACATCCACACCGCGACCTTCGTGCCCGACCGCGTGGGCCGCCACGCCTATGCCGTCTGCGCCTGGGTGGATGTCTATGCCGCCTTCCGCGACGAGATCACCAAGAAGCAGGCCGCCGGCGTGGACATCGCGCTGGAGCGCCGCGAGGGCATGGCGCTGCTGGAGGAGGCGAGGCGCAACCTTCCCCGGGCCGAGGCGGCCGAGCTCGCCGCCCTGCTGAAGGCCCTGCCGCGCGCCGATGCCGCCGGGGCCGTGGAGCTCTTCGGCATGCCGCGCGTGGTCTCGCTGATGGCCCAGGCGGACCGGCGGCCCTTCCAGGCGATCCAGGAGTTCCCGCTCGACATCGAGCGGCGCGCGGCCGGCTTCGCCTCCTGGTACGAGATCTTCCCCCGCTCGCAGAGCGGCGATCCCCACCGCCACGGCACCTTCGACGACGTGATCGCGGCGCTGCCGCGGGTGCGGGACATGGGCTTCGACGTGCTCTACTTCCCACCGATCCACCCGATCGGCCGGAAGAACCGCAAGGGCCGCAACAACAGCCTCGCCGCCCGCGAGGACGATCCCGGCAGCCCCTACGCCATCGGCTCGGAGGCCGGCGGCCACGACGCGCTCCATCCCGAGCTGGGCACGCTGGAGGATTTCCTCCGCCTGGTGGCCGCTGCGAAGGACCACGGGCTGGAGCTGGCGCTCGACTTCGCCATCCAATGCTCGCCCGACCATCCCTGGCTGAAGCAGCATCCCGACTGGTTCGCCTGGCGGCCCGACGGAAGCATCCGCTACGCCGAGAACCCGCCGAAGAAGTACGAGGACATCGTCAACGTCGACTTCTACGCCAAGGGCGCCGTTCCGGAGCTGTGGGTGGCGCTGCGCGACGTCGTGCTCTTCTGGGCGGAGCAGGGCGTGAAGCTCTTCCGCGTCGACAATCCGCACACCAAGCCCCTGCCCTTCTGGGAATGGATGATCGGCGAGGTGCGCGCGCGCGATCCCGACTGCGTCTTCCTCTCCGAGGCCTTCACGCGGCCCAAGGTGATGTACCGGCTGGCGAAGGTCGGCTTCTCGCAGTCCTACACCTACTTCACCTGGCGCAACGAGGCCTGGGAGCTCGGCCAGTACATGACCGAGCTGAACCAGCCGCCCGTCTCGGACTTCTTCCGGCCGCACTTCTTCGTGAACACGCCGGACATCAACCCGGTCTTCCTGCAGCAGTCCGGCCGGCCGGGGCACCTGATCCGCGCCGCGCTGGCGGCCACGCTGTCCGGCCTCTGGGGCGTCTATAACGGCTTCGAGCTCTGCGAGGCGCGGCCGGAGAAGCCCGGGAAGGAGGAATATCTCGACAGCGAGAAATACGAGATCCGCGCCTGGGACTACGACCGGCCCGGCAACATCCAGGCCGAGATCACCCGGCTCAACGCGCTGCGCCGCCAGAACCCGGCGCTGCAGACGCATCTGGGCACGACCGTGCTGGCCGCCGGGCATCCCGGCATCATGCTCTTCGCCAAGGCGACGGACGATCTCTCCAACGTCGTCCTGGTGGCGGTGTCCATGAATCCCTTCGACGCGCTGGAGACCCATATGGAGCTGCCGCAGCGCGTCCTGGGCCTCGGCGCCGGCGCTCCCTTCCTCGCCGAGGACCTCCTCCGGGGCGGCGAGGAGCGCTGGGAGGGCACGCACCGCCATCTGCGGCTCGACCCCGCCGCCCTGCCCTTCGCCATCTGGCGCCTCCGCGCCGCCGACAAGGTCTGATCATGCCGCGAAACACGACCCGCATCGCAGCGCCGGCCGCGAACGACCCGCAATGGTACAAGGACGCGGTCATCTACCAGCTGCACATCAAGTCCTTCTTCGATTCGAACAATGACGGCGTGGGCGACATTCCCGGCCTGCTGCAGAAGCTCGACTACATCGCCGAGCTGGGCGTCGACACGATCTGGGTGCTGCCCTTCTACCCCTCGCCGCGGCGCGACGACGGCTACGACATCGCCAGCTACAAGGACGTGCATCCGGAATACGGCAGCATGGCCGACATCCGCAGGCTCGTGCAGGAAGCCCATGCCCGCGGCATCAAGGTGATCACCGAGCTGGTCATCAACCACACCTCGGACCAGCATCCCTGGTTCCAGCGCGCGCGCCGGGCCAAGAAGGGCTCGGTGCATCGCGACTACTATGTCTGGTCGGACGACGACCGGAAGTACGACGGCACGCGCATCATCTTCCTCGACACCGAGAAGTCGAACTGGACCTGGGATCCGGTCGCCGGCGCCTATTTCTGGCACCGCTTCTACAGCCACCAGCCGGACCTGAACTTCGACAATCCGCAGGTGCTCAAGGAGGTCTTCGCCGTCATGCGCTTCTGGCTGGACGCCGGGGTGGACGGGCTGCGGCTGGACGCCATCCCCTACCTCATCGAGCGCGACGGCACGAACAACGAGAACCTGCCGGAGACGCATGTCGTCCTGAAGAAGATCCGCGCCGAGATGGAGCGCATCGCGCCGGGCCGCATGCTGCTGGCCGAGGCCAACCAGTGGCCGGAGGACACGCAGCTCTATTTCGGCGAGGGCGACGAGTGCCACATGTCCTTCCACTTCCCCCTGATGCCGCGCATGTACATGGCGATGGCGCAGGAGGACCGCTTCCCGATCACCGACATCCTGCGCCAGACGCCCGCCATTCCCGAGAACTGCCAATGGGCGATCTTCCTGCGCAACCATGACGAGCTGACGCTCGAGATGGTGACCGACCGGGAGCGGGACTACCTCTGGAACACCTATGCCGCCGACAAGCGGGCGCGCATCAACCTCGGCATCCGCCGCCGCCTCGCGCCGCTGCTGGAGCACGACCGGCGCCGCATCGAGCTGATGAACTCGCTGCTGCTCTCCATGCCCGGCACGCCGGTGATGTATTACGGCGACGAGATCGGCATGGGCGACAATATCCATCTCGGCGACCGCGACGGCGTGCGCACGCCGATGCAGTGGTCGCCGGACCGCAATGGCGGGTTCAGCCGCGCCAATCCGGCGAGCCTCGTGCTGCCGGCGATCATGGACCCGGTCTATGGCTACGAGGCCGTGAACGTGGAGGCGCAGTCCGCCGACCAGCATTCGCTGCTGAACTGGACGCGCCGCATGCTGGCGGTGCGCAAGCGGCACCGCTCCTTCGGCCGCGGCACCTTCGGCTACCTCTATCCGGGCAACCGCAAGATCCTGGCCTATCTGCGGGAGCACGAGGGCGAGACGATCCTCTGCGTCTGCAACCTCTCGCGCACCGCCCAGGCGGTGGAGCTCGACCTCTCCGCCTTCGCCGGCCGCGTGCCGGTCGAGCTCGTCGGCGGCTCCTCCTTCCCGCCGATCGGGCAGCTCACCTATCTGCTGACCCTGCCGCCCTACGGCTTCTACTGGTTCCTGCTGGCCACGGAGGCCGCCATGCCCAGCTGGCACATGCCCACGCCCGAGCCCATGTCGGAGCTCACGACCCTCGTGCTGCGCAACAGCCTCGCGGAGGTGCTGACCCCCGCGACGGTCCGGACGCTGGAGACCGAGGCGCTGCCGCAATACCTCTCGCGGCGCCGCTGGTTCGCCGGCAAGGACACCGAGGTGGGGCAGCCGCGGCTCGCCTTCACCGAGGCGCTCACCGGCGAGAGCGGGGTTGAGATCCTGCTGACCGAGGTGGAGGCGGCGGATGCCACCGGCACCGGCCGCTACCTCCTGCCGCTCGGCATCGCCTGGGAGGACGAGACCAGCGCCGCCCTGCCGCAGCAGCTCGCTCTGGCGCGCATCCGCCGGGGCCGGCGCGTCGGCGTGCTGACCGACGCCTTCGCCCTCGACGCGCTGCCCTTCGGCGTGCTGCGCAGCCTGCGGGACAGCACCGTCCTGCCGCTGGCCCAGGGCGAGATCCGCTTCCTGCCCACCTCCGCCTTCGAAGGCGTGGACATCCCCGAGGGCGCCGAGATCCGCAGGCTGTCCGCGGAGCAGTCCAACTCCTCGCTCATCATCGGGGAGCAGGCGGTCCTGAAGCTCGTGCGCCGGGTCACCGAGGGGATCAGCCCCGAGACGGAGATGACGCGCTTCCTCACCGAGCGCGGCTTCGCCCAGACGGCGCCGCTGCTCGGCGAAGTGGTGCGCGTGACCCCGGACGGCGTGCCGCGCACCCTCGTGGTGCTGCAGGGCTTCGTGCGCAACCAGGGCGACGGCTGGGCCTGGACGACCGACTTCCTCCGCCGCAGCATCGACATCACGGCCGTCGCGGACGCGCCGGCCGACGAGCAGGACGGCGTCTTCGACAACTACATGGGCTTCGCGACAGCCTTGGGCCGCCGGCTGGCCGAGATGCACGCCATCCTGGCGCAGGACAGCGACGACGACGCCTTCCGCCCCGAGCCGGCCACGCGGCGGGACGCGGAAGCCTGGGGCCGCGCCGCCCGCGCGCAGCTCGAACAGGCGCTGAAGGCCCTTCGCGCCGTCAAGGATTGGGATTCCGCGGCCGACGAGGCCCGGGCCAAGGGCCTGCTCTCGCAGCGCGAGGCGCTGCTGACGGGCGTGGAGCGGCTCGCCGGCGCGGCGGAGGGCGCGCTGAAGACCCGCGTGCATGGCGACTTCCATCTGGGCCAGGTGCTGGTCGTGCAGGGCGACGCCTCCATCATCGACTTCGAGGGCGAGCCGGCGAAGACGCTCGACCAGCGCCGGGCCAAGTCCTCGCCCATGCGCGACGTGGCCGGCCTGCTGCGCTCCTTCGACTATGCGGCGGCCGCGGCCGCGGCCAACCGGCAGGGCCTTCAGGGCCCGGCGGCGGACCGGCTGGCCGCGCTGCTGGACCAGTTCCGCGGCCGCGCCGCCGAGAGCTTCCTCGCCGCCTATCGCGAGGCCCATGCGCGGGCGGCGCGCCCCTGGGTCGAGGCGAAGGCCGAGGCCCCGCTCCTCGATCTCTTCCTGCTGGAGAAGGCGGCCTACGAGGTCTGCTACGAGGCGGCGAACCGGCCGGGCTGGATCCACATTCCCCTTCGCGGCCTGGAGACCCTCGCCGGCCGCATCCTGGGCAAGGAGGCGCGGAATGGCTGATCCGGCCCTGCATCCCGATGCCCTGGCCGCCCTGATCGACGGCCGCCACGGCGATCCCTTCTCGATCCTCGGTCCGCATGAGACCGAGGCCGGCCCGGTGGTGCGCGTCTTCCTGCCGGGCGCGAGCGGCGTCTCGCTCGTCTCAGGCGGTTCCGTGCTGCCGATGGCCCTGCTGCATCCCGCCGGCTTCTTCGCCCGCGGGATGGTGCCGGGGCCCTATACCCTGCGGATCGACTGGAACGGCGTGGTCCAGGAGACGGAGGATCCCTACGGCTTCGGCCCGCTGCTGGGCGAGCTGGACGTGCACCTGCTGCGCGAGGGCCGGCACCAGGACATCGGCCGCTGCCTGGGCGCGCATCCCAAGGTGGTGGAAGGCGTCCCGGGCGTGCGCTTCGCCGTCTGGGCGCCCAATGCCCGCCGCGTCTCCATCGTGGGCGACTTCAACAGCTGGGACGGCCGCCGCCATCCCATGCGCCTGCGCCATGAGGCCGGCGTCTGGGAGCTGTTCATCCCCCGCCTGCGGCCCGGCGCGGCCTACAAGTTCGAGCTGCTCGACGGCTGGGGCCAGCTCCTGCCGATGAAGGCCGATCCGGTGGCCTGGCAGGCCGAGCCGCCGCCCTCGACGGCCTCGGTCGTCGCGGACACGGCGCGCATCCAGCCGCCGAAGGCCTTGCCGGCGGCGGCCGATCCGGCGGGCCGGCCCATGTCCATCTACGAGGTGCATCCGGGCTCCTGGGCCCGCGGCGACGGCGACCAGCCGCTCGACTGGGAGCAGCTGGGCGACCAGCTCATCCCCTATGTGAAGGGCATGGGCTTCACCCATCTCGAATTCCTGCCGATCATGGCGCATCCCTTCGGCGGCTCCTGGGGCTACCAGCCTTTGGGGCAGTTCGCCCCGCACGCCCCCTTCGGCGCCCCCGAGCACTTCTCCCGGCTGGTGGAGCGCTGCCACGAGGCCGGCATCGGCGTGCTGCTGGACTGGGTGCCGGCGCATTTCCCGACCGATACCCATGGCCTCGCACAGTTCGACGGCACGGCGCTCTACGAGCATGCCGATCCGCGCGAGGGCTTCCACCAGGACTGGAACACGCTGATCTACAACCTCGGCCGGCAGGAGGTGCGGAACTTCCTCATCGGCAGCGCCCTGCACTGGCTGGAGCATTACGGCGTGGACGGGCTGCGGGTCGATGCGGTGGCCTCGATGCTCTACCGCGACTACAGCCGGCGCGAGGGCGAATGGGTGCCTAATATCCATGGCGGGCGCGAGAACCTGGAATCCATCTCCTTCCTGAAGGAGCTCTCGGACACCATCGCCGCGCGCTGCCCCGGCAAGCTGCTCATCGCCGAGGAATCCACCTCCTTCCCCCGGGTCACCCGCAAGCCGGGCGAGGGCGGGCTGGGCTTCGACTTCAAGTGGAACATGGGCTGGATGAACGACACGCTCCGCTACATCGAGCGCGACCCGGTCTACCGCCGCTACGATCACGGGCTGATGACCTTCGGCCTGGTCTATGCCTTCTCGGAGAGGTTCATCCTGCCGATCTCGCATGACGAGGTCGTGCACGGGAAGGGCTCGCTGCCGGGCAAGATGCCGGGCGACGAAGGGCAGCGCTTCGCCAATCTCCGCGCCTATCTCGGCTTCATGTGGACCCATCCCGGCAAGAAGCTGCTCTTCATGGGCTGCGAATTCGGCCAGCTGCGCGAATGGAGCCACGACCGCTCGCTGGACTGGCACCTGCTGGACGAGCCGCGCCACGCGGGCCTTCAGCGCATGGTGCGGGACCTGAACCGGCTCTATGTGGACCTGCCGGCGCTGCACGCCCTGGACTGCGACCCCGCCGGCTTCCGCTGGGTTTCGCTCGACGACAGCGGCAACAGCGTCTTCGCCTGGCTGCGCTACGGGCCGGACGAGCAGGATCCCGTGCTGGTGGTCTGCAACTTCACGCCCGTGACGCGGCACGGCTATCGCCTGGGCGCTCCGCGGCCGGGGGCCTGGCAGGAGGTGTTCAATTCCGACGCGGCCATCTACGGCGGCGGCAACGCCGGCAATGGCGGGCTGGTGGAGGCCGGCAGCGACGGCATGGACGGCTGGCCCGCCTCGCTGTCGCTGACGCTGCCGCCGCTGAGCACGCTGATCCTGAGACCGGCGCGCGCGGAGGGCTAGGGGGGCCTTTCGTAGCGGGCCGGGCGGGCCGGCCAGGATCGCGCGCCCGGGCGCGGTAGCCTCGGCCATGCGCGAAGGGGCCTTGCGGGGCCTGCGGCGCGAGGCGACAGGAGGGGCCGGCCACGGTCGGCCGGCCCGCCGCTCGTCGCGCCGATTGGACGACCCTCCCCCGCCTGCCATAGTCTCCGGGCTGGTGTCGCGGCCGCTGCTGGCCGATACCCTCGCCGGACCCCGAAAACGCGCCGCCTCCCGGCAACAACCTGACACTGGTACCCTGCGCTTGAACCACGCTCCTCCCGTCTCCTCGCCCGATGCCGAAGCCGCACCGCCCGACGACACGGTCCTGTGGATCCACCCGGTGCTCTGCGAGCTGGGGCTGCCGATCCGGACGCCGCGCGGCCATTGGCACCGCGACGCCGGGAGCGCCTCCCTGCGCATGGAGGCGCCCTCGCCGGACCAGCCCCTGCCCAGCGGCCGCATGCTGCGGCTGAACCTGATCCATATCTGCGACGCCGCCCGGCGGGCGAACGGCGTCTCGCTCGACCTCGGCGCCGACGCCTCCGCCCTGGCCGAGCGCATGGGCGCCGCCGGGAAGACGGCCGAGCTGATCGACCAGATGCACCGCATGATGGCGTCGAAGATCACGGTCTCCTGGGGCGGCGGTCCGGACGTTCCCGTCTTCGACGCGCGCAGCCGCCCCCGTGGCGACCTGCCCGAATGGCGGCCGAAGATCCGCCTGAGCGCCAAGTTCCTCGCCGCCCTCGCCAGCCACGCCGTCGGGCTGGATTCCCGCATCGTGAGGACGCTCGGCGATTCGCCCATGGCGCTGGACGCCTATGCCTGGATTCGGCAGTCGCTCGGCGGCGCCGCGCCGGATTCCATGCCGACGGCCGGCTGGGACGAGCTCCTGGCCCGTTTCGGCAGCCCCTCGCAGAACGCCGCCTCCTTCCGGGCCCTCTTCGAGCCCGCCTTGCGGATGGTCTTCGACGCGGACCCGTCGATCGAGATCGCCGTCGACGACGAGGGCGTCAGCATCCGCCACGCCCGCGGCGAGGCGGAACCCGCGCCCGAGGAACGGCCGGCGGCCGGGTCGCCCGAAGCCCCGCCGAGCGAGCCGCCCGCGCCACCCGCGCCGTCCGCCGCTGCCGCGCCGCCCCCCGCGCCAAGGGCCATTCCCCCCGCCGTGGCCCAACCTGCCGCCGCCCCCCCTGCGGCCGCTCCCGCTGCGGCCGCCCCTCCTGCCGCCGACAGGATCACCGAGGACAGCATCTGCCTGCCGCGCGACGCGACCGGCCTGTCGCAATGCCTGTGGCTGCGGCGCGGCCATGGCGCCGAGCAGGTGCTGGTCGGCGTCACGCCCGGCACGCGGCTCGATCCCGAGCGGCTGACCATCCTGGCCGTGGAGCCCATGATCCTGCAGGTCAGCGGCGGTCTGCATCAGGGCGACTTCGACCGCGTCTCGGCCTGGATCATGGCGAACCGCGACCTGATCGACGATTTCTGGGACGACCGGATCTCGACCTTCCAGGAGGTGCGCCTGCGCCTGCGCAAGGCCCCCGCCCCGGGCTGGAGGTAGCGCCCGCAGGGTTGCCTCTCCTCCCGCCGGCGCGCAGGCTTCCGCGAAAGCCTTCCGGGAGGGACACAGATTGGCCGACCTGACGATCCGCGAGGTCCGCACGACCTTGCTGAGCATGCCCTGGCCCGAGGATCCCTGGCTCGCCGGCCATCCCCTCGGCGAGAGGCGCGACCTGGTGGTGGTGGAGATCGTCACCGCCTCCGGCCTGACCGGCATGGGCTATCTGCACCTTCTGAGCCTGCCCCTGCTGCGCAGCATCGGCGCCTGCATCGAGGATGCGATGGCCCCCCGCATCCTGGGCCGGGACGCGACGGCGGTGGAGGCGATCTGGCAGGATCTCTGGCGCTCGACGCTGACGGCCGGGCGCGGCGGCGTGACCATGATGGCCCAGTCGGCCATCGACATCGCGCTCTGGGACGTGGTCGGCAAGGCCGCCGGCCTGCCGCTGCACCGGCTCTGGGGCCATTGCCGGTCGGAAATTCCGATCTACGGGAGCGGCTGCTTCCGCAACTCGCGCGGCGACGGGATGATCGCCAAGGCGCAGCACTACGTCGCGCAGGGCTACAAGGCGATCAAGATGCAGGTGGCCCATATCGGCGACCTGCGGACCGACATCGACAATGTCCGCCGCATGCGCGAGGCGGTCGGCCCCGACATCGACATCATGATCGACGTGAACATGGGCTGGAGCGCCGACATCGCGATCCAGGCGGGCCGGAAGTTCGAGGAATACGACATCTACTGGCTGGAGGAGCCCGTGATGCCGGACGACTACGCCGGCTATCTGCGCTGCGCCGGGATGCTCGACCTGCGCGTGGTCGGCGGGGAGACGCATTTCGGCCGGGCCGACCTGAAGCCCTTCCTGGAAAATCCCCGCCTGCCCATCCTCCAGCCGGACCCGATGCGCGGCGGGCTGACGGAGCTCCGCAAGATCGCGACGGTGGCCGACACCTGGGGCATGACCATCGCGCCGCACCTCTTCCCCGAGCTGAACGTGCACCTGCTGGCCAGCATCCCGAACGCCAGCTGGGCCGAGCAGATGGGCCTCCTGGACGACCTCTGGGTGTCGCGCCCGAAGATCGCGGACGGCATGATCACCGCGCCGGAGACGCCCGGCCACGGGCTGGCCTTCCGGCCGGAGGTCCTGAAGGACTTCCGGCTGGCATGATCGAGGACCGCCGGATCGAGGCACTCCCGGGCCTCGTCTTCGACGTCTCGGCGGCGGGCGCGGCGGATGCGCCGCTCGTGCTGATGCTGCACGGCTTCGCCGTCTCGCGGCACCTCTACGACGCGCAGCTGCCGGCCCTCGCCAGGGCCGGCTTCCTCGCCGCGGCACCGAACCAGCGCGGCTATTCCCCGGGCGCCCGCCCGAACCCGTCCGACCGCACGCTGTACGACATCCGGCTGCTCACCGCCGATGCGCTCGCGCTGGCCGACGCCCTGGGCGCCCGGCGCTTCCATCTGGTCGGGCACGACTGGGGCGGCAGCCTGGCCTGGGACATCGCCGCCCACCATCCCGGGCGGCTGGCCTCGCTGACCATGCTGTCCCGTCCGCATCCCGCCGCCTTCGCCCGGGCGATGCGCGAGGATCCGGAGCAGCCCCACCGCTCGCGCCACCACAAGGCCTTCCAGGATCCGGACGCGGCCGCCTCGCTGCTGGCCGAGGACGCCGCCTGGCTGCGGACCCGCCATGCGGCCAACGGCATTCCGCCGGAGGCGACGGCGAAGCATCTGGCCGTCCTCGGCCATCCCGCCGCCATGGAAGCGGCGCTCGCCTGGTACCGCGCCCGCGGCACGGTGAACCGGCCGATCGGCGCGGTCTCCGTGCCCACGCTCTTCCTCTGGGGCGATGCGGACGACACGGTCGGCCGCATGGCCGCCGAGGGCACGGCGGATTTCGTCGAGGCGCCCTATCGCTTCGAGGTTCTTCCCGGTGTCGGCCACTACGCGCCGGACCAGGTGCCGGACCGGGTCACGGAGCTGTTGCTGGAGCATCTGCGGCGTCACCCGCTGTAGCGCGGCGACACGCGCGACAATTGGCTCTGCCCGCGCGCGATCCTCCCGCGACACGGTGGCGGCATGTTCAGGCCGTCAGCCGGCGCGCGTCCGGCCCCGCCAGAACAGGAGCCGCATCATGCGCGAGTCCCTCATGACCGCCACCAACGAGGCCTATGCCGAGCACTTCCAGGTCCGGCGCCGGGAGCCGCCGGAGCATGCCGGCTTCGACGGATGGCTGGTCGTCGTGCGGGCCATGGTCTTCCTGGTCGCCGGCATGGCCGTCATCAGCCTTGTCACCGTCATCTGAGTTGCGGGCGTGATGCCATGGACCGGCATCGCGCGCCCGGACGGCCGGGCAGGGGCGAGGTGGCGCCACGCCGCAGGCTTCGGTAGGACGGGGCCGACACTCGGGGGCGCGCGACGGCATGCTGAAGGAATTCCTACTGCCGCCCGGTAGCCTGATTCTCGCATCCCTGGCGTTGCTGTTCCTGTTCCGCCGGCGGCCCGGGGCGGGCCGCGCCATCCTGCTGGCGGCGACGGCCTGCCTCTATCTGCTCAGCACGCCCTATGTCGCCAGCCTGCTGATCCGGTCCCTTCAATGGTATCCGCCGATCGTGCCGGGCGGGGGGCCGCCGGCCGAGGCGATCGTCGTGCTTTCGGCGGGAAGGGACCGGCATGTCCCGATGTTCGGCGGCGACACGATCGATTCCCTCAGCCTGGAGCGGCTGCGCTTCGCCGCGCGCCTGCAGCGGGCTTCAGGCCTGCCGCTGCTGGTGAGCGGCGGTCCCCCACCCAGGCCGGGCGGTCTGCCCATGGCGGCGCTGATGGCCGAAGCCCTCGCGCAGGATTTCGGCCTGGAGACGCGCTGGCGGGAGGAGGCGTCCACGAATACCGCCGAGAATGCGCTGCTTTCCGCGCGTCTGCTCGCGGAGGTGCCGATCCGGAAAGTCTATGTGGTGACCCATGCCTGGCACCTGCCACGCGCCATGATGGCCTTCCGCGCCACGGGGCTCGAGGCCATTCCCGCCCCGTCCAGCCACGCCGTTTCCCAGCGGGTGACGGCGGAGGCCCTTCTTCCGAATGCCCGCGCCCTGTCCGACAGCGCCTATGCCCTCCACGAATGGATCGGCATGGGCTGGTATGCGGCCTCCTACGGCTTCCGGCCGGCGCGTCGGCCGGACGGCCCCGCGGGTTGAGGGCCGATCCGCGTCAGGGCGCCTTGCGCAGCTCGCAGAAGATCCACCCCTGGAGCCCGTGCAAGGGCTGGAACCGCTCGAGCAGCTTCCCGTAGAGGCAGCCCAGGCGGAACAGCGTCGGGCTGAAACGGAAATAGGTCGGGTACTGGCCGAGATGCTGCAGGCCTTGCACGGAGAGGCCCGCGGCGGCCGCGAGGCGGCGAATGGAGCGGGCGGTGTTCGACCTGTAATGCGTCGGGAAGACATCCTCTTCCTCCCGCCCCTCCGTCGCGCGGACGATGCGGCCATGCAGGGCATTGGGCACCATCGCCGAGATCAGGCTGGCATAGTCCCAGAAATTCGGCGTGAGGAAGACATAGGTCCCGCCCGGCGCCAGCACCCGGCCGATCTCCGCATAGGCGCGGTCGACATCCTCGATATGCTCCATCACGCTGCGGGAGAAGGCGAGGTCGATGCTGCCATCGGCGATCTGCGTCATCGCCGTCACGTCGCACCGCCAGAGTTCGAGATCGGGATCCGCGGCGGTGAATTCCACCACATCGATGCCGATCAGGCGCCCGGCCTGCCCCTTCATGGTGGAGAGCATCGGTGCGCCGCGTCCGCAGCCGATCTCGAGCACCGTCGCGTCCGGGCGCAGATGGCGCCGGACCTCGCCCGCCAGCCGCTGGTAGGGATGCGTGGCCGGCGGGTAGTAGCGCTCGATAAGAGGCTGGATCCTGGCATCGGTGGCTGCACTCAAGGCGCCGCCCCTCCAGCCGAGGCCATGCAGGAAAGCTTCAACGTCCGGTCCCCTTAGCGCCCTGGCGCGCCGCGCGCCTCTCAACGCCGCATGCTAGGCGATCGGATCGGGCCCCGCAAAGCATTTCGGAAGGCCGTTTTTCATATAATTGCGTATTTTCATGCGGCCGTGATCGCAGGCGCAGTCATGCCCAGTATCCGGTAGGCGCGGAACAGGGCCGGGTTCTTCGATCTTCCGGATGATCGGGGCCCGGCCTCGCGGCAGCGCGCAGAGATGCTCGGATTCTCGCGGCTTTCGCTCTGCGCAAACCCGCGATCGACTTTCAACGGAAAGGAAAGCGCCGAGCCCTCGCCTTTACCCCCAGAAGACCAGGGCCCGCACCTCGATGCTCTCGCGTGGCGGGGCGTCGGGCGGTGAGGAGGGGTCGTCGAAGGCCCCGTGGAAGGAGAGCCGCGCGCGGCCGTCCGTCGCGGAATCATAGCCCTTGATGAGCAGCGCCTCGCTCGGCAGCTGGTGCGGGAAATAGACCCAGGCGTGGCGCGGGCTGTGCCGCAGGCTGAAGGCCTCCCCCACGCGGTCGGCATGGACCGTCGAGGTCGGCACCAGGTCTTCCTCGGCGATGCTGGGCCATTCGGCGAGCGCGAGCGGGCTCTCCTGCACCGGCTTGATGGGCCGCCAGAGGTTCACGATGGCGAAGCGGCCGGCGAGCAGGCGGTCGGCCTCTTCCGGCAGCAGGTCGCGCAGGCGCCGCGGGGCGGCGGCGTAGCTGTGGTCGCTGTGCATGCGCCTGGCCGGCCCGTGCGACGTGCCCTCGCCGACGGCGCGCGCGGCGTCGCGGATCTCGTGGTCGAAGGCCACGACCCGGGAGGCGCCGAGATGCGCGCGGAGGAGGCCCTCCACCTCGGCATAGTAGTCGCGCCGCACCGCCGCCGCGTCGTGGAGATCGGCCACGCGGGTCGGCGCCTCGATCAGCTCGAAGCCGTGGCGGTCGAGGGTGAATTCGTGCTGGCGGAAGCGGCCGTTCTCCACCAGCACCTCATGCGTCTCCACCTCGATGGCGTCGACCGGCAGGCCGGGCGGTGGCGTGGCGACATGGCGCGTGGGACGCTCGGTCCCCGCGCGCAGGTAGTTGAGCGGCGCCGTCTGCAGCAGCGGCGGGCTGACATAGCCGTCAGGCATGTTCGAGCTCCCGCGCGGGGGTCAGCGCCGCGACCGCCCGGCGGGTCGCGGGCAGGAGCGTGCGGCCGTAGTCCAGCGCGTCCTCCAGCGGATCGAAGCCGCGGATGAGAAAGGTCGAGACGCCGAGCGCGGCGTAGTCGGCGAGGGACTCCGCCACCTGCTCCGGCGTGCCGACGAGCGCCGTGGTGTTCGCCCCGGCGCCCACGGCGGCGGCCACCTCGGTCCAGAGGCGCTTGTCGCGCACGGGGCCGGCGGCGGCCGCTTCCAGCAGGCGCGCGCTGCCGATGCTCTCGGGCTTGGGGCTGCCCTTGCCGAACCTGTCGCCGCGCAGTTCGCGGATGCGGTCGAGGATGCGCGAGGCGCGCGCCCAGGCCGCCTCCTCCGTCTCCGCCAGCACCGGACGCACCGAGAGGCTGAAGCGGATCGCGGCCGGATCGCGGCCGGCCCTCGCCGCGCTGGCCCGCACGCGGGCGATGGTGTCGCGCGCCTGGTCCAGCGTCTCGCCCCAGAAGGCATAGGTGTCGGCATGGCGGCCCGCGACCTCGATCGCGACGTCGGAGGAGCCGCCGAAGAAGATCGGGATATGCGGCTTCTGCACCGGCCTGATCTCGGAGAAGGCGCGCTCGAAGCGGTAATAGGTGCCCTCGTGGTCGAAGGGCGCTTCGCTCGTCCAGACGCGGCGCAGCAGGCCCACATATTCGTCCGAGCGGGCATAGCGCTGCGCATGGTCGAGGAAGTCGCCGTCCTGCTTCTGCTCGGCCGGATTGCCGCCGGTGATGATGTGGATGGCGGCGCGCCCCTGGCTCAGATGGTCGAAGGTCGCGAACTGCCGCGCGGCCAAAGTGGGCGCGATGAAGCCCGGCCGGTGCGCGACCATGAAGCCGATGCGCCGCGTGCTCGCCGCCGCATGGCCGGCGACGAGCAGCGCGTCCGGGCTGGTGGAATGCCAGGCGACCAGGACGCGGTCGAAGCCCGCCTCCTCATGCGCCTGGGCGAAGCGCGCCACATAGGCCGGATCGAGGATCGGCCCGCCCGGCGGATGGATCTCCGAGGAGGCCCGGTGCGAGATCATGCCGATGAACTGGAGCGGATGCGTCATGGCCGTTCCCTCAGGCGATGTGAAGGCGCCGCAGCGCCTGGCCGGTGGCCGCGTGGTCGCGCGCCAGCCGCGCGCCGAGCTCCTCGGGCGTCAGCTTCTCCGGGCTGAGGCCGAAGCGGCGCAGCGCCGCGCTCACCTCGGGCTCGTCGAGGCTCGCGTTGAACTCGCGGTTGATGCGGGCGACGATCTCGTCCGGCGTGCGGGCCGGCGCGAAGAGGCCGAACCAGCCGCCCGAGGGCCAGTCGCGGCCGAGGCCGTGCTCCGTGATGTTCGGCACCTCGGCGAAGGCCTCCCAGCGGCCGTTGCCGATGGCGGCGACGGCACGGGCGCGCCCGGCCTCCACATGCGGCGCCACGATCGGGTCGATCATGAAGTGGACGTCGCCGGCCGCCAGCGCATTGGCTGCGGGCGCGGAGCCCGGGAAGGGAATGTGCACCGCCTCGAAGCCGCCGGCATCGGCCAGCAGCGCGCCGCGCAGATGCCCCGCCGAGCCGATGCCGGCCGAGCCGTAGTTCAGCTCGCCCGGATGCCGCCGCGCATAGGCGATCAGCTCCGGCAGGGTGCGCACGGGCAGCTTCGGGTTCACCGCGACGAGGCTGAAGGCCTCGCCCGACATGGCGACGGGCGCGAAGGCCCGCAGCGGATCGTAGCCGACAGGGTTGAGATGCGGCGCGATGGTGAGGTTGCCGGCGGAGGCGTTGAGCAGGGTCAGCCCGTCCGGCCGGCTCTCGGCCACGAGCCGCGCCCCCACGGCGCCGCCCGCGCCCGCCCGGTTCTCCACGACCACGTTCACGCCCAGCCGCTGGCCGAGCGCGCGCGACATGACGCGCGAGACATTGTCGTTGGTCGCGCCCGGCGGAAAGGGCGAGATGTAGCGGATGGGGCGGCTGAAGCCGGCCTCGGCGCGGGCGACGGCGGGCGCGGCCAGCAGGCCGGCGAGAAGGATGCGGCGGTTCATGCGGCGTCTCCTGCGGTCGGCGCGGCGCGCCCCGCGGACAGGTGAGCGGGTTTCCCGGTGGACGGCACGGCGCCGGTCATTTCCACGGTCCGCCAGGCGCCGGTCGGCGGGTGGTTGCGGCGCAGATAGCCGCGCGCCGCCTGCTCCGCGGCGGAGGCGCTCTGGAAATTCGCGCGGTCGAGCTCCTCGAGCCGCCGGTCGATGGCGATCAGGAACCAGCCGGCATCGCCCTGGGCGGCGACGGCGACGAGGGCACCATCCTCGATGATGGGGTTGGAAAGGCGCATGGGATCTCCGGAATTTCAGGCTTCGTCGTGTCGGCGGATCGGTGCGGCTCAGCCGCGACACGAAATCCGACGGCGCGACGCCGCCCGGGCCGGGAGGCTGCGGAGGGAGACGGAGGCGGAGCGGGGCATCGCAGTTCCTCGTCGGGTTCGGGCGGCCAGGCTGGGACGGCCGCCCGTTCCTGCACATGAGTTCGTAGTTTTCGGATTATACGATCGCATGCGGATAATTCAACACCCCGGCACGCAGAATCGGAAATTCACGCCAGAACCAGCCTACAGCCCCAGGCTCAGGCCGGCCTGGCGATCACGCCCCGGCCGCCGGCCCCGAAGGCGGCCGCAAGCTTCGCACGTCTTGAAACGTGAAACTCCCGAACACGGCGCGGGGGTTCCACAGCCCCGCGCCAGCCATCTCCGGCACCGGCCCCGATCACGCGCGGCGACAGGATATTTCCGCCCCCCCACAACCGGCGCGGTGTTGGCGGCTTTTACAGCCGCGTGGCGTGCACTCCCGCACGCGCCGGAAAGAAGGAGAATCCCATGGGCCGTTCCCCCCTGGCCATGGCGCTGTTCGCGGCCCTCCTCATGGCGCCCTCGGCAAGGGCCGAGACGCTGTCCGCCCCTCCCCCCGCCGCCGAGCCGCTCCGCCTCACCGAGGGCGAGGCCCGCAGCCGCATCGAGGCCATCGGCTATACCCAGGTCACCGATCTCTGGGCCGACAGCCATGGCCTCTGGCACGGCCGCGCCGCCCGCAACGGCGATCCCCGGGCCATCCGGCTCGACCGCGACGGCAATCTGCTGGATCCGAGCGAGATCGCGGCCCTGACCATGTTCGACCGGGACCCCGGCGAGCCGCCCGTGATGGTGGTGCGGGCCTCGCATTGAGGCGATCCGCCGGTATCCTGGGATAGGCGCGGGGCGACGCTTCCGTGCTACCACGCGCCATGGAGACCAGAGCCCCGACACCATTGGCCGTCCTCGTCGGCATCCAGACCCCCGACGTGGACGACATCGCCCACGAGGCCAGCCTCGAGGAGCTGGGGCGCCTGGTGAGGACGCTCGGCTACGAGGTCGTCGGCGCGGTCTCGCAGAAGCGCGAGGGCACCGGCGCCGCCGCGCTGCTGGGCAGCGGCAAGCTGGCCGAGCTCGCGGCGCTGACCGGCGGCAGCGGCGTCGTCACCTCCATGGCGCCGGCCGCGAAGTCCAAGGCCCGGCAGCGCTTCGAGGGCGCGGCCGGGACGCCCGAAGCAGGCGAGGCCGAGCCGGGCGAAGCCGAGCCGGGCGCCGCCCGCAGGCCCGAATTCGTCATCGTCGACCACGAGCTCTCGCCCAGCCAGCTCCGCAACCTGGAGCGCGCCACCGGGGCGCAGGTGCTCGACCGCACCGGCGTCATCGTCGAGATCTTCCACCGCCACGCCCATACCCGCGAGGCGAAGCTCCAGGTCGAGATGGCGCGGCTGAAATACGTGGCGCCCCGCATGCGCGAATCCTCGACCGGCGGCGGGCGCCAGCAGGGCCCGGGCGCCGGCGAGAGCACCCTGGACCTCGACCGCCGCAAGGTCCGCGACCGCATCTCCGAGCTGAAGACCCAGCTCGACGCCGTGCAGCGCGACGGCGACAACCGCCGCTCCGCCCGCCGCGACCAGCTGCGCGTGGCGCTGGTCGGCTACACCAATGCCGGCAAATCCTCGCTGATGCGGGCGCTGACCGGCAGCCAGGTGCTGGTGGAGGACAAGCTCTTCGCCACGCTCGACACCACCGTCCGCATCCTCCAGCCCGAGACGCGGCCGCGCGTGCTCGTCTCCGACACGGTGGGCTTCATCAAGCAGCTGCCGCACGATCTCGTGGCCTCCTTCCGCTCCACCTTGGCGGAGGCGCTGGAGGCCTCGCTGCTGCTCTTCGTGGTGGATGCCTCGGACCCGACCTGGGAGGCGCAGCTGGAGGTCAGCAGGACCGCGCTGCGCGAGATCGGCGCGGATGCGGTGCCGTCGCGGCTGGTGCTGAACAAGATGGACCGGGTGGACGCGGCCGGGCGCGCCGCGCTGCGGGACAGGCATCCGGACGCGATCCTGCTCTCGGCCCATGCGCCCGGCGACGTGAGCGCGCTGCGCGACCGGATCGTCGCCTTCTTCGAGGAGGCGATGGTGGAGGACACGCTGGTGCTGCCCTATGCCAGGCAGGGGCTGATCGGCGAGGTCTATGAGAGCGCGCGGGTGCTTTCGGAGGATTACGACGAGACGGGCCGCGTGCTGAAGGTGCGCGGCCTGCCCGGCGCGATCGCGCGGCTGCGGCGGAGCCTGGCCGCGGCCTGACGCCGGGCGCCGCCGGCCGGCGCGCCGGCCTCGGATTGCGGGATTGAGGGCCTTTCCTGTAGGTTGGGCGTCCCATGCAGGACCGGCCTACGATGAATGTGGAAGACCTTTACCGCCTCCTGCGCGCCGGCCATGTCCAGGCCCAGGGCATCGTCGACACGATCTCCGATCCCCTGCTCGTCCTCGATGAGAGCCTGCGCGTGCAGGCGGCCAGCCGGTCCTTCTACCAGGCCTTCAAGGTGGACCGCTACGAGACCATCGGGCAGCTCGTCTACGAGCTGGGCAATGGCCAATGGAACATCCCCGATCTGCGCCTCCTGCTGTCGCAGGTGATCCCCAGAAGCACGGCCGTCGTCAACTTCCAGGTCGAGCATGAGTTCCCGGCCCTCGGCCGGAGGACGATGCTCCTGACCGCCCGCACCCTCCACCATCCGGACAATGGCGGGCATTCCATGTTGCTGGCCATCGTGGACGCGACCGAGCGCGTCGAGCAGGAGGCCGCGAAGGACATGCTCTTCGGCGAGCTCCGGCACCGGATGAAGAACCTGCTGGGCGTGGCGCAGGCGATGGCCCGCCAGACCCCCACGGAGGGCCGTTCGGCGGAGGAGTATCGCGACGCCTTCCTGGGCCGTTTCGGCGCCCTGGTGGAGGCGCAGGACCTCGCCTTCCGGGAGCAGGACGATGCCGGCCTGGCCGCATTGCTGGAACGCGCCCTCGCCCCCTACGCCGCCGCGCCGGAGGCCGTCCTCATCGAGCCCGGCCCGGCCGTCGTGCTCGGGCCGCGGGTGATCATGGCGCTGGGGCTGATCGTGCACGAGCTGGCGACGAACGCCGCCAAGCATGGCGCCCTGTCGGCCCCCGGCGGCCGGGTGCGGATCAGCTGGCGGCTGGACGAGGCCGGCCAGCTCCGGCTGAGCTGGGTGGAGAGCGGCGGCCCCCCGGTGGCCCCGCCCGCCACCACGGGCTACGGCACCCACCTCATCCGCTCGTCCGCGAGCTATAGTTTGGGGGGCGAGGTGCAACAAAGATACGAGTCCGGCGGTTTAGAGACCGAGATCGTCATTCCGCTTGGAAAGGCCTCTCCCTCGGATTGAAGGCGGGCCGTGCAGAAGACCATCCTGATCGTCGAAGACGAGTTCCTGATCGCGCTGGACCTGCAGCAGATGCTGGAGCGTCGCGGATGGAGGGTTCTGGGCCCGGCGGCGACGGTGCAGGCGGCGCTCCGCCTGCTGGAGCAGGACGTGCCCAACGTGGCGCTGCTCGACGTTCAGCTCCGCTCCGAGCTGGTCACGCGCGTCGCCGAGACCCTCGCCGCCCGGGGCGTGCCCTTCGCCGTGGCGAGCGCCTTCGAACGGCCGGAGCGGTTCGGCGGCGCCATTTTGACGGGTGTGCCGAATGTCGGCAAGCCGACGCAGGAGCGGCGCCTGCTCGCCACCCTGGAGCGGCTGACGGAGCCCTGATCCGCGCGGCCGCGCGGCGACGGACCGATTTTCCTTGCCATGACTCAGATTATTTTCCTAGTATTGCGGGATGCCCTCCCCCCTCCGCATCCCCCACGCCCCCCTCTCCGATGCCGAATGGGCCGCCCTCCTCCCCCACATCCTGCGCCGCTTCCGCGGCCGCCCCTGCGACCACCGCGCCCGCTTCGACGCCATCTTCCGCGTCGCCGCCACCGATGGCCCCTGGTCCGACCTTCCCGAGCCCTACGGCAAGCCCGACACCATCTCGCGCTACTTCCGCCGCCTGACCCATGAGGGATTGTGGGAGCACCTGCTCCTCGCCCTGGCCGCCGCTCCCCAGGGCCATGTCCTGAAGAACCTCCTCGGCCCCATCTGCCGCGCCGCGCGCCGGGCCATCCGCCTGCGCGGCTTCCGCATCATCCTCCTGGCCCGCCGGCTCGAGCTGAAGCGCGCCTTGCCGGCCCCGCCCTGGATGTGCCCCGATCCGGATTTGTCCGAAAAGCTCTTCGACCTGCAATTGGCGCGGCTCGAATCCGTCGTCCGGGGAGAACGAAAGCGCGCCTTCGCCTGGCTGCGCGCCATGCGGAAGTGCCTCACCGTCGTCGCCGGCCGCAGATACATCCCGCGCGCCCTCCGGGCCTGCTGGCCGTGACGCCCCGGTTGAAACAATCGCCACCTCCCCGCATATCGCCCGCCGTTGAACGCGAACCCCTGTGGGAGAAGACGAATGGGTGAGACCCTGGAGCGGCATGAATTCGGCGCCGAGGTCGGGCGCCTCCTGGATCTGGTGGTGCACGCGCTCTATTCCGAGCGCGAGATCTTCCTGCGCGAGCTGGTGGCCAATGCCGCCGACGCCGTGGACCGCCGCCGCTTCGAATCCCTGACCGACCATGCGCTGGGCCTGCCCGCCGAGGCGAAGCTCCGCATCCTGCCGGACAAGGAAGCCCGCACGCTGACCATCAGCGACCCCGGCAGCGGCATGACCAAGGCCGAGCTCGCCCAGCATCTCGGCACCATCGCGCGCTCCGGCACGGCGGCCTTCGCGAAGTCCCTCGCCGACGCGCCGGCCGGCGACAAGCCGAGCCTCATCGGCCAGTTCGGCGTGGGCTTCTATTCCGCCTTCATGGTGGCCGACCGCGTCGAGGTCACCTCGCGCCGCGCCGGCACCGAGGAGGCCTGGGTCTGGGCCTCCGAGGGCAAGGGCGACTACACCCTGGCGCCCGCCACGCGCGAGGAGGCGGGGACCGACATCGTCCTGCACATGAAGTCCGATGCCGAGGAGTTCCTGGAGCCCTGGCGCCTCCAGGCGATCATCCGGAAATGGGCGGACCACATCGCCATCCCCATCACGGTCGCGCAGGACGGCAAGGACGAGCCGGCGAACGAGGGCACGGCGCTCTGGCGCAAGCCGAAGTCCGAGGTGACGGAGGAGCAGTACAAGGACTTCTACCGCCACGTCGCCCATGCCTTCGACGAGCCCTGGGCCACGCTGCACTGGCGCGCCGAGGGCTCCATGGAGTTCTCGGCCCTGCTCTTCGTGCCGGGGATGAAGCCCTTCCAGGCCGTGGAGGGCGAGCGCGAGAGCCGGCTGCGCCTGCATGTCCGCCGCATGTTCATCACCGACCAGGCGAATCTGCTCCCCTCCTGGCTGCGCTTCGTGCAGGGCGTGGTGGACACCGAGGACCTGCCGCTCAACGTCTCGCGCGAGATGCTGCAGTCCACGCCGGTGCTGGCCCGCATCCGCAAGGCGGTGACGAACCGCGTGCTGTCGGAGCTGAAGACCCAGGCCAAGGACGCGGCGAAGTACGAGGCCTTCTGGGACAATTTCGGCCCGGTGCTGAAGGAGGGCGTCTGGGAGGATGCCGAGCACCGCAAGGACGTGGCCGCGCTGCTGCGCTTCCGCTCCTCGGCGGTGGAGGGCTGGACCTCGCTGGCCGACTACGTCGCGCGCATGAAGGAGGGGCAGGAGGCGATCTATGTCCTGCTCGGCGACGACCCGGCCGCGCTGGCGAAGTCGCCGCAGCTGGAGGGCTTCAAGGCCAAGGGCGTGGAGGTGCTGCTGCTCTCCGACGGCATCGACGCCTTCTGGCCGGACCGCCTCGGCACCTTCGAGGAGAAGCCCATCCGCAGCATCACCCAGGGCACGGTGGACCTGTCCAAGGTGGCGGGCGGCGCCGAGCAGGCCGAGGCGGCGGATGTCGCGCTGCTGCTGCCGCTGCTGAAGGACGCGCTGAAGGAGGAGGTCTCCGAGGTCCGCGCGACGGACCGGCTGGTGGACAGCGCCGTGGTCCTGGCCGCGCCGGAGCATGGGCCGGACCTGCAGATGCAGCGCATGCTGCGCCGCGCGGGCCGTGGCGGGGGCGGCGGGCTGCCCGTGCTGGAGGTGAATCCGCGCCATCCGCTGATCCGCAAGCTGGCCGAGAGCGCGGCGGGCGACACGGCGCTCTTCGAGAAGGCGGGGCTGCTGCTGGACCTGGCGCGGGTGCAGGACGGCGACGTGCCGCGCGATCCGGCGGGCTTCGCGAAGCAGGTCGCGGCGGCGCTGGCGGGCTGACGCGGCCCGATGGCTAACGCCCCATGCGCCTCCTGGCCTCCCCCCGCCTGGCCTCCCAGGCCAGGCTCGCGGCCAGGAACTCCTCGGCCGGCATGGGGCGGCCGTAGCGATAGCCCTGGCCCTCTGGACAGCCGCGGGCGGCCAGGAAGCTTTCCTGCTCCTCGGTCTCGACGCCCTCCGCGATGACCTCGAGCCCCAGGCGCCGCGCCAGCACCAGCACGGATTCGACGATCGCCGCGTCATGCGTCGCCTCCGGCAGGCCCGAGACGAAGCTGCGGTCGATCTTCAGCCGGGTGACGGGAACGTCCCGCAGCGCCGTCAGCGAGGCGAAGCCCGTGCCGAAGTCGTCGAGCGCGATGCCGATGCCCCGGGCCAGCAGGGCCCGCAGCGGCGCCAGCAGCTCGGCCCCGTCCTGGCTGAGCGCGATGTTCTCCGTCAGCTCCAGCTCCAGCATCTGGGGCGGCAATCCATGGGCCGCCAGCGCCGCCTCGATCACCTCCTCCAGGTCGCCGGACGCGACCTGCTCCGCGAAGAGGTTCATCCCGATACGCAGCGGCAGGCCCGCCTCGCGCCAGGCGGCGGTCTGGCGGCAGGCCTCGTCGATGATCCAGCCGCCCACGCCGGGCGCGTGGCGGCTGCATTCCAGCGTCGTCAGGAAGGCGGCGGGGCCCAGCAGTCCGCGCGTCGGGTGGCGCCAGCGGATCAGCGCCTCCGCCCCGACGAGCGCCCCGTCGGACAGCCGGACCTGCGGCTGGTAGTGCAGCTCGAACTCGCCTTGCTCGGCGGCCCGGCCGATCTGCTCGTCCAGCAGCCGCTGGGTCTCGTAGGCCGCCCGGTCCGCTTCGCTGAAGACGCGATGCACCCCGCCCCCGGCGGCCTTGGCGCGATAGAGGGCCAGGTCGGCGTTGGAGAGCAGGGTCTCCGCATCGGGCGCCGCGCCGGGCGGCACCCGCGCCAGCCCGGCGCTCGCCGTGATCCGGAACTGCCGCCCCCTCACCGTGAAGGGCGCGCGCTCCAGCGCGGCGAGCATACCCTCCACGATCGCCTCGTTGGCCGCCGCTTCCGCCCCGAAGAGCAGCACCGCGAACTCGTCGCCGCCCAGCCGCGCCAGCCGCCCCTGTCCGCCCAGATGCGCGGCCAGGCGGGAGGCGGCATCCCGCAGCACCACGTCTCCGGCGGGATGGCCCAGCGTGTCGTTCACATGCTTGAAGCCGTCGAGATCCAGCAGCGCCAGGGCCGAGGGCATGCGCCCGTCCTCGCCCTGGGTGACCATCTCCTGGAGCCTGTTCCGGTTGGGCAGGTCCGTGAGCGGGTCGTGATAGGCCTGGTGCAGCAGGGCCTGCCGCGCCTGCAGCGCCTCCGTCACGTCGCGGACGAAGAGCGTGATGCCGCCCTCCTCGGAGGGAAAGACATGCGCCTCGAAATGCCCGGCGATCGGCTCGAAATAGAAGGTGACCTGCGTCGGGACGCGTTCCTCCATCGCGCGATGGTAGGCCGCGCCCACCGGCCCGGCCTCCAACTCCGGAAAGACCTCCCACACCTTCCGCCCGAGCAGATCGAAGCCCTCCAGCCGCGCCTTGCCGCGACGGTTCTGGAAGGTCACGCGCCAGTCCCGGTCGATCGCCCAGACGCTGTCCGTCGTGCTCTCCAGCATGTCGGCCATGCGCCGCTCCCGCTCGGCCACGGCGTCGGCCATGACGTCGAAGGCCAGGCCGAGCTCGCTGATTTCCGAGCTCCTGTCGATCCGCCCGGCGCGCGCGGTCATGTCGCCCTGGCGCCACCGCTCGGTCACCGCCATCAGCCTGGCGATGGGCCGGCGGATGTAGCGGGTGGCGAAGAACCAGGCCGCCAGCAGCGCGGCCGCCATCACGGCGGCCGAGACCACCCGAGGCGGGCCTTTCCGGAAGGCGTCTTCCACGAAGCGCTCGTGGTCGAGGCCCACGGCCACGAGGAAGGACGGGCTGGCAGGGGCGATCGCGGGCACATGGCCGACGATCTCGCGCCGGCCGTTGAGCCACTCCGTGTCGAGCACGCCGGGCCCGGCGCCGACGATGTGGCGCAGCCGCTCCGGCAGCGGCTGCCCGATCTGCTGCCGGCTCGGCAGGTCGACCAGGACGGTTCCGAAGGGGTCCACCACGGTCAGGCTGATGCCGGGCGCCGGCTCCCGCGTGGCCAGGTCCTCCGCCAGGAGATCGAGATCCAGCCCGGCACTGAGCACCCCGACGATCCGGAGCTCGTCGTCATGGACGGGCAGGGAGAGGTTCAGCGTGCGCCGGCCCGTGACGCGGCCGACCACATAGCCGCCGACGGAGAAGCTCCCCGTCTCCAAGGTCCGCCGGAACCACGCGCGGTCGGAGACATCGATGCCCGCTGTCGAGCTGCTGCACCAGATCCGGCCATCGAGGTCGGCGGCGCCGATGACCGTGTAGAGCGTGAACTGCTCCCGCGCGCGCTGCAGGGCGGGGCCGCACCGCGCCTCGTCCCGGTCGCGGATCACCGGCAGCATCGCCAGGGCCGTGAGCAATTGCCGCGCGCCTTCCAGGATGCGCCGCTGCTCGGCCGCGCCGATCTGGGCCAGGCCCAGGGCCCGGGCCGGGACCTCGGCGAGATTCTCCTGTCGGTGCTCCTCGCTGCGCCAGACTTCCAGCATGGCGGACGGCAGGACGCTCATCACCGCCAGAAGCATGAGGCGAAAGACGAAGCTCACAGGCGGTTCCAGTTTGTCGGGCCCAGGACGTTAAAACCTGCGCCGGAAGCCGCGGTTTCCGCCCTCAGCAGCCCTCGCTGCGCCGCACTGCGTCGCAGCGCAGCTCGAAGCGGCATTCGGGATGCCCTTCCGCCGCGCAGGCCACCTCGCGGCAGGCGGGCTCGCCCTTCCGCCCGGCCATCTCCAGCACGTAGCGCATGCCGCCGGCGAAGCTGCCCTCGAACATGTAGCAGACCTTCCGTCCGGCTCCCGGGCCATAGCCCAGCGCGAAGGCCGAGTTCCGCACCGTCACCGCGCCGGTGCCCGCCGCCTCGTCCAGTGCCGTGATCTCCAGCTGGCCGTAGCCCCGCTGCGAAAGGCGCCTGAGATAGTGCCTGAAGGTCTCGAGCGGCGAGAGGCCATGCGTCCTCGCCTCGGCCCGGCACCATTGCAGCGCCGAGAGGTCGCTCGATCCGTAGAGGATCTTTCGATACGCTTCGGGCCCGATCGCGTCCTCGACGCCCTTCTGCATATTCACCAGGAAGTGGCGCGGCAGATAGACCATCGGCAGGCCGTCGGTGGACCAGATGCCGGTCTCGGGATCGACCTCGATCGGAACCTGGGGCTGGGCCATGCGCGTCTCCTGGAACTTCGCAATGCTGGGCGATCCGCGATAGTGTCGCAAGCTGGAGGACCGGCGAATGGAACCCCATGCCCTCATGGAGCGCGAGACGGCGACGGACCTGCCGCCGCCCCTGGCCGCGCTGTGGTGGGACGCCCGCGGCGAATGGGCGCGCGCGCACGAGGCCGCGCAAGCCGTGGACACGGCCGAGGGCGCCTGGGTCCACGCCTATCTGCACCGCAAGGAGGGCGACCTCTCCAACGCCGACTATTGGTACCGCCGCGCCGGCCGCCGCCGCCCGGCGGTGACGCTGGAATCGGAATGGTCGGAGATCGTCGCGGCGCTGTAGCCGGAGCGCGCCCGCCCGCGTTCTCCTGCCCGGAGGTCTCCATGAAGCCAGAATCCCTGCATTTCCCCCGTAGCGAATGGGTGCCGAACAATCCGCGCCTGCCGGTGCTGCTGTACCGCGCGGCCATGCCGGCCTCCGGCGACATCGCGGCCGCGATGGAGGCGCTGTTCGAGCGCAACGGCTGGCCGCCGCAATGGCGCGACGGCATCTACGGCTATCACCACTACCATTCGAAGGGGCACGAGGTGCTCGGCTTCGCGGCCGGCGAGGCGCTGCTGAAGCTCGGCGGGCCCGATGGCGCCGAGGTGCGGGTGACGGCGGGCGACATCGCGCTGCTGCCGGCCGGCACCGGCCATCTCAGGATCCGGTCGAGCCCGGACTTCCTGGTGGTCGGCGCCTATCCGCCGGGCCAGGAGGGCGACATCCAGCGCGAGGCGCCGACGCCGGCCATGCTGGAGCGCATCGCCGCCCTGCCCTTCCCCGACACCGACCCGGTGCTCGGGACGGCCGGGCTCTGGCGCGTGGATTGAACGGAGAGCGGCATGCCCACACTGAAGCGTCCCGACGGCGAGATCCGGTACGAGGTCCATGGCTCCGGCTTCCCGGTCCTGCTCTTCGCGCCCGGCGGGCTTCGTTCGCGGATGGAGATGTGGTCCGCGCCCACCGAGGGTCCGCCCCGGCCCTGGGTGGACTGGACGAAAGCCCTGCCCGCCGCCGGCTTCACCGCCATCGCGATGGACCAGCGCAATGCCGGCCGGTCGCGCGCCGGCATCGGGGCCGATGATGGATGGCACAGCTATGCGGCCGATCATCTGGCGCTGATGGACCATCTCGGCTTCGGGAAATTCCACGTGCTCGGCGGCTGCATCGGCGGCAGCTTCTGCCTGAAGGCCATCGAGACCGCGCCGGACCGCATCACGGCCGCGGTGCTGCAAAATCCGATCGGCCTCAACCCGGAGCACCCGGAGTACTTTCCCGAGAGCCATGCCGAATGGGCCGCGGCGCTGCGCGCCGAGCGCCCGGAGATCACCGAGGAGGCGCTGGCCGGCTTCGGCCGGAACATGTGGGCGCGCGACTTCGTCTTCTGCGTGGACCGGGAGTTCGTGCGGAACTGCCCGGTGCCGGCCTTCCTGCTGCCGGGCACCGACATCCCGCATCCGGCCGCGACCAGCGCAGAGCTTGCCGAGCTACTGCCGGAGGTGGAAGTGCTGACGAACTGGCGCGGTCCCGATCACCGCGCCGAACAGGAGCAGCGCGTCCTCGCCTTCCTGAAGGCGAGGACGCGCGGCAGCTAGACGATCGGGCTGCGACGCAGCGTGCGCGGCTGCGTCTCGTCATAGGGCGTGCGCGCGTGCTGGAGGCGCCGGTTGTCCCAGAGGACCAGGTCGCCGGGCTTCCAGGCGTGGTCGTAGATGATCGCCGGGTCGTGGAGATACTCGCGCAGCTCGGTCATCAGGGCCACGCCCTCCGCGCCGGGCAACTCCGTCACCTCGACGCTGGAGAGCTTGTTCACCCAGAGCGCGCCGCGATCCTCCGGCGCCGCGCGCCAGACCATGGGATGCACAGCGGAGAGCTCGGCCGAGGCATCCATGTTCCAGTCCTTCGCGAGCGTGCCGCGGAAGGTGTATTCGTGGCGAATGTGCAGCGTCTCCGCGCGCTCGCGCAGCGCCGCGGGCATGCGGTCCAGCACGGTCACATTGTCGGCGAAGCGTGTGTCGCCGCCGGCATTCACCGGCACCTCGATGGCATAGAGAATCAGCGCCGAGAGCGGCTCCTTCTGGAAGAGCTGGTCGCAATGAAAGGCGAGGTCGCCCTTGCCGAAGACGCCGTCCGCGCGCACGTTGGACACGTGCTGCGCCGTGGCCTCGGCGCTCTTGACCTTGTTCCGCTCGCGCAGCTGCACGGGGCCGAAAATCTCGGCGAAGCGGGTCTGCTGCTCGGTCGTGATCTCCTGGCCGCGCAGCAGCAGCAGGCGGTGCTGCCGGAAGGCCGCGCGCAGCGCGGCGCGCGTGGCCTCGCTCGGATCGTCACGCAGGTCGAGGTTGCGCACCTCGACGCCGAAATGCGGATTGAGCGGATGCAGGTCGAGCCCTGCGGTCGGCGTGGACAACCCTTCCATCGTGATCTCCCTCGCGGCCGTTCCGCGCCGCAGCAATTCATTATGAGGACGTCGAGTTCCGGAGGCCATGCTAATTTTTCCGGCCTTGCCTGTCGATGCCTCTTTGCGCCCGGGCGAGGGCGTGAAAGGCTTCGTTCATTGCTATTGCCAGGAAGGAACGATCCCGCATGCGGATGCAAGGCCGGCGCGTCATCATCACCGGCGGCTCCTCCGGCATCGGGCTGGAGACGGCGCGCCTCTTCCTGGCCGAGGGCGCGCGCGTGGCGCTGCTGGACCTGGACGGCGGGGCAGCGGCGGCGGCCTCCCTCGGCCAGGGCGCGGCGAGCCAGGGCGCGGCCGGCTTCGCCTGCGACGTAACGAGCGAAGCCTCGGTGGCCAAGGCCGTCGAGGCCGCGGGCGCGGCGCTCGGCGGCGTGGACGGGCTGGTGAATTCCGCCGGCGTGAGCCTGTGGCGACCGCTCGCCGAGACCTCCTTCGAAGACTGGCGTCGCGTTCACGCCATCGACCTGGACGGCCCCTTCCTCGTCACGCGGGAGGCGCTGCCGCTGCTGCGCGCCGCCGGCGGCGGCACCATCGTGAACCTGGCCTCCGGCGCCGGGATGCGGCCCTTGCCCAATCTCGGCGCCTACTGCTCCGCCAAGGCGGGGCTGGTGATGCTGAGCCGCGCCCTGGCGCTGGAAT
The DNA here is from genome assembly GCF_004336745.1 of Roseococcus sp. SYP-B2431. GTDB lineage: Bacteria > Pseudomonadota > Alphaproteobacteria > Acetobacterales > Acetobacteraceae > Roseococcus. The sequence goes on along the minus strand of NZ_SJXD01000025.1, from coordinate 510,850 downwards.
TCGCGGGCGAGAACATCCGCGTGAACGCGGTGGCGCCGGGCCCCATTCACACGCCCATGCTCGAGCGCACGCTCAGCCGTGTGCCCGACCGCGAGGCGAAGATGCAGGAATTCCTCTCGCGCGTCGGCATGCGGCGGCTCGGCACCGCGGAGGAGGTCGCCAAGGCCATCCTCTTCCTGAGCTGCGCCGAATCTTCCTTCACCACGGGCGCGGTCATCGAGGTCGATGGCGGCCGGGTTCAGATCTGAAGAAAGGATACGGGGATGAAAACGAAAGCCCTCCTGTTCGGCCTCGCGATGCTCGGCGCGGCCGGCGCGCAGGCGCAGCAGCAACAGCCGCTGCGCCTGGTGATGAACAACGAGCTGCAGACGCTCGACCCCATCGTCTCGCCCTCGGTGGTGACGCGCGCCTTCGGCTCCATGGTCTGGGACACGCTCGTCGCGCCTGACAGCCAGGGCGTCATGCGGCCGCAGATGCTGGAGGGCTGGGAGGTCAGCGCCGACCGCCTCACCTGGACCTTCAAGCTCCGGCCCGGCCAGGAATGGACCGACGGCACGCCTGTCACCGCCGAGGATTGCGTGGCGTCGATCCGCCGCTGGGGCGCGCGCGACGGGCTGGGCCGGCAGCTGATGGAGGCCACCGCGAGCCTCGACGCCACCGCGCCCGACACCTTCGTGATGCGCCTCAACCGCCCCTTCGCGCTGGTGCTGGAGGCGCTCGGCAAGACGGCGACGCTGGTGCCCTACATGATGCCCGCGCGCATCGCGAACACGCCCGGCACGCAGCAGATCACCGAGATCGTCGGCTCCGGCCCCTTCGTCTTCCGCCGCGAGGAATGGCGGCCCGGCGACCGCGTCGTCTTCTACCGCAACGCGCGCTACCGCCCGCGCTCCGAGCCGGCCGACGGCCTCGCCGGCGGGAAGGTCGTGCATTTCGAGCGCACGGAATTCGTCAGCATCCCCGACCATGCGACCAAGGTCGGCGCGCTGCAGCAGGGCGAGATCGACTATATCGAGCGCGCGCCGCTCGACTTCATCGAGAGCCTGCGGCGCGACCGTCGCGTCGTCGTCACCCCTGGGCTGCGCGGCGGCGAGGTGGTGGGCGCGCTGACGCTCAACCACACCATCCCGCCCTTCGACAACGTCCTCGTGAGGCGCGCGGCGCAGCAGGCCATCGAGCAGTCGGACGTCGTCGCGGCGACGGGCCTGCCGCCCGACATGGTGCATCAGCACTGCTACACCTTCTTCATGTGCGGCGGCCCCTACGCGACCGAGGCCGGCACCGAATCGCTGCGCAACCACAGCATGGAGCGCGCGCGCGCGCTGCTGCGCGAGGCGGGCTACAACAACCAGCCGATCACCGTGCTGCATTCGCGCGATTCCGCGCTGATCGACCCGGTCTCGCTCGTCGCCATGGACCAGCTGCGCCGCGCCGGCTTCAACATCGACCTGGTCTCGACCGACTGGAGCAGCGTGGCCTCGCGGCGCGTGAACCGGAACCCGGTCGGCCAGGGCGGGTGGAACATCGTGCCGCTGGTCTGGACCGGCTTCGACATGCCGGACCCGATCGTCAATCCGGCAATGGTCTACAACTGCGCCAACGTCTATCCGGGCTGGTGGTGCGACCAGCGGCAGGTGCCGCTGCTGCGGCAGTATTCCGAGGAACCTGACATGGCGCGCCGCCGCGAGATCGCGGGTCAGCTGCAGACGCTCGCGCATGAGCATGTGAATGTCGTGCTGCTCGGGCAGTTCGCCGGGCCGGCGGTGTATCGCGCGGATCTGCGCGGCGTGCTCGACGTGGGCTTCCCGGTGCTCTGGAACATCCAGCGGGCACGGCGCTGATGGCGGCGCGCTGGGCCGCCGTCACCGGCGCGGCGGGCGGGATCGGCACCGCGGTCTGCCTGCAGCTCGCGCAGCAGGGCCTCGGCGTGCTGATGCTGGACGTGCAGGAGGGGCCGCTCACGGCCTCGGCCGAGCGCGTGCGCGGGGCCGGCGGGCGTGCCGAGGTGCTGGCGCTGGACGTGCTCGACCCCAGGGCACCGGCCGCGGCGCTGGCAAAGGCCGAGGCGCTGGGCCGCACGGATGTGCTGGTGAACCTCGCGGGCGGCTCGGGCCCGCGGCCCGTCCGCACCATCGAGGAGATGGAAGACGAGTTGTGGGACCATGTGATGGCGCTGAACCTCACCAGCGCCTTCCGCTTCTCGCGCGCCTTCGTGCCGGGCATGCGGGCGCGGGGCTATGGCCGCATCGTGAACACCTCCTCCACCCTGGCGCGCGGGCGGAAGGGGCCGGTGACGACGCAGGGCGCCCGCCTCGCCTATTCCACCTCCAAGGCCGCGCTGCTGGGCTTCACGTCGCAGCTGGCGAAGGACGAGGCGGCGCACGGAATCACGGTGAACGCCGTCATGCCCTCGCTGATCCTGGCCGAGCAGGGCAGCCGCATCCGCGACCGCTTCGAGGCGCTCTCGCCCGAGCACAAGGCCGGCATGCTGCGCGACTTCCCGACCGGACGGGCGGGCGAGGCGCATGAGGTGGCGGCGGTGATCGGCTTCCTGTGCTCGGAAGCGGCGTCCTACGTCACGGGCGTGGGGATGCCTGTCGACGGCGGCTTCTTATAAAGAATCCAAGGGGCTTCGCCCCCTGGACCCCCACCAGGGCTTTTTGCCCTGGACCCCTTAACTGAGGCTGCCGGGATAGTCCTGCCAGATGCTGGGCTCTAGGGCGAGCGCGGGGTGCGTCGCCGTCCAATGCGCGATGCACTGCTCCGCCGTCGGGTTCCACAACCCGGCATGGCCCTTCATCCAGGTGAGAAAGTCGTCCAGCATCTTCAGGCGATGCATGTAGCCCATGTGCTGCGGGTGCAGCGTCATGTGGAAATGGCGGCCGCGCTTGTGCTGCGCCTCGAACTCCCAGCGCAGGTTGCGGAAGAACATGTCCACGTTCTCGAGGCCGGTGCCCTTGATCGGGAACATGCAGAAATACTGGTCGTCGAAGTGGTAGTAGTAGGGCATCGTCGGCAGCGCGCGGCCGCTCGCGAAGTCCACCGCCGTCCAATAGGGCGCGTCGTCGGCGAGGCCGTTGCCGTAGTAGCGGTAGCCGGCCTCGATCAGCAGGTCGATCGTGTTCGGGCTGATGGTGCCGCCGGCGAACTGGTCGCCCTGGCGCGAGAGCATGAACCAGCCCGCCGGCGCCTTGCCGACCGCGTCGGAGAGGATGGCCGTGGTGCGCTCCAGCCGCGCCTTCTCGATCTCGCGCGGCAGGCCCGAGACATCCTCGTGCAGCAGCGCCTCGGCGGCGATCTCATGGCCCTCGGCCTGGATCTCGCGCAGCTTCGCCCCGTGGATCCGCGCCATGGCCGCCGGCGTGGCGAAGGTGGCCTTCAGCCCGTGCTGCCCCAGCACGCCGAGCAGGTTGTCGAGCCCCTCCGTCATCGCGAAGCGCGCGACGGGCGTGGAGAGCTCCGCCGTCTTCAGCCCCTCGCCGGTCGCGGCGAGGCTGAGGTCCACCGTGATGCTGACGCAGCAGCTTCTGCCGTCGGGCCAGCGCAGCTCGGCATCGGCGAGGCCGCGCTCGTCGGAAACCGTGTAGTTGTCTTTCCAGGGCATGGCGTCCTCCTCAGTTCCAGCCGCCGCTGGGGGGCTGTACGGCGATGCAGTGCCGCGCCGTCGCCTCGCAGGTGTCGAACCACACGCCGCCCTTCTCCTTCATCCGGGTGATGAGCTTGTCCATCATCAGCGTGCGCAGCGCGCGGCCCGAGACGAAGGGATGCATGCAGATGTTGAGGTAGCCGCGCCCCGTCGCGTGCTGCTGCAGGAAGGCCTCCCACCACATGTCCATCACGCGCTCGGGATCGGAGATGCGCTGCGCCGCGTTGGGCGTGCCCATCCAGGCGAAGGAGTAGAACATCGCGTCGTCGATGGCGTAGTGGAACGGCAGGTTGATCAGCACGTTCGAGCCGTCGGGATCGCGCAGGTAGTGCGGCATGTGGCTCGCCGAGCCGTTGGAGCGGTAGATGTAGCCGAGCTCGCGCAGGAGCTTGTGGCTGTGGCCGCTGCGGGTGCCGACGCCGCGGTAGCCCGCGATCCTCGCCAGCGCCTCGGTGGAGCGCGTGAGGTGGTCGCGCTCCAGCTCCGGCTCCTTGGGAACGCGGTGCTCCCACATGTGGTCGGTGATCTCGTGGCCGCTCTTCGCCGCAGCGGCCAGGGCCTGCGGATAGAGCTCGCAGATGCGGCCCGGCGTGAAGATCGTGCCCTTGATGCCGTGGCTGTCGAAGAGCTCGATCATCCTCCAGATCCCGACGCGCCCGCCGAACTCACCCTTGGCGAGCTGCATGGCCGGCTCGTTCATCAGCCGGCGCAGCAGCATGGCGTCGAAATCGGCGGTGAGGTTCACCGCGATGCGCGCGCCGCCCGGCCATTTCGGATCGGTGATCGGCTCGTGACGGGCGAGGTGCCGCTTGGCCGCCGCGTCGAGCTCGTCCAGCTCCGCGTCGAGATTTTCCGTCAAGGCCGCTTCCCCATTCGACGTTTCGCGGGGATGCTCCGACACCGGCGCGCGGCACGCAAGAGGTCGCGCGGGGACAATCGCATTCATTATGATGACGCCGCCGATGGAGGGTGCCCAGCATGCCGAACTATTCGCCCAAGGACTTCCGCGCGCTGACCTGGCACGACGCCACGCCGGCCTTCACCACCGGCAAGGACACGCCGCGCGCCTATCTGGAGCGCTGCCTGGAGACGATCGCGGCGCGCGAGCCGGTGGTGAAGGCCTGGGTCGTCATGAACGAGGCCGGCGCGCGCGAGGCGGCCGATGCCAGCACGGCGCGCTGGAAGGCCGGCCAGCCGCTCTCGCCGATCGACGGCATGCCCATCGGCATCAAGGACCTGCTCGAGACCAGGGACATGCCGACCCAGATGGGCTGCAAGGCCTATGAGGGGAACTTCCCGAAGCGCGACAACGCGGCCGTCTGGGCGCTGCGCGAGGCGGGCGCGGTGGTGCTGGGCAAGACCACCACGGCGGAGCTCGGCGGCTCGCATCCCCCGGCGACCACCAACCCCTTCGACCCCGCGCGCACGCCGGGCGGTTCCTCCTCGGGGTCGGCGGCCGCGGTGGGCGCGCGGATGGTGCCGGCCGCGATCGGCACCCAGGTGGGCGGCTCCATCATCCGGCCGGCCGGCTATTGCGGGAACTTCGCCCTGAAGCCGACGCAGGGCGGCATCAACCGCGGCGAGCGCCAGGCGACCAGCATGAGCACCCATGGGCCCCATGCCGGCAGCATCGAGGACATGTGGCAGGTCGCCATCGAGATCGCGACGCGCGCCGGCGGCGATCCGGGCCGCCTCGGCCTCTTCGGCCCGAGCACCACGCCCGAGGCGCGCAAGCCCATGACGCTCGCCGTGATGGAGGCCGAGGGCTGGGCCCTGCTGGACGACGCCAGCAAATCGGCCTTCGAGACGCTGATCGAGCGACTCCGCGCCACCGGCGTGACGGTGCTTCGGCGCGGCGACAATCCGATGATCGAGGCCTTCGAGGAGTCGCTGCAGGGCATCCAGGTGCTGACCAACACCATCACCGCCTGGGAGAACCACTGGGGCCACCGCAACCTCGTGAACGCCGATCCGGACGGGGTGAGCCAGCGCATCAGGAACACGCTGGCCGGGGCCGAGAAGCTGACGCCGGCCGACTACCGCACCCTTGTCCTGCGGCGAGAGGAGATCCGGCAGCGCCACGCGGCCCTCGCGCCGCTCGTGGATGCGATGATCGCGCCCGCCTCGCCGGGGCCGGCGCCGCTCTGGCCGGGCGACGTCCCGGGCCAGCCGCTGGCGCCGCGGCCCACGGGCGATGCCGTCTACAACACGCCGAGCTCGGCGCTCGGCGCGCCGGTCGTGACCTCGCCCATGACGGCCGTCGGCGGCATGCCGATGGGCATCCAGCTTGTCGGACAGCCGCATTCGGACGCGGCAATGACGGCGATCGCGCGGTGGATGGTGGAGACCATCGAGCCGGCGATCGCCTGATCGGCCGTTACCGCCAGCCGTAATACGGGCGGGGCGGCGGCCGGTAGTAGCGCGGCGGAGGCGGCGGCCCGTAATAGCCATAGCGGCGCGGCGGCCCGTAATAGCGCCGCGGTCCGTAGTAGCGTCGCGGGCCGTAATGGGGCCGGCCGTAGTAGGGCCGGCCGTAATACTGCACGGGCGTCACGCCTGCGCCCCATTCCACCTGGCCGGGATTGAACGGCGCGGCCGTGGCCTGTCGGGGCGCTGCGCCCGACGAGAGAACCCCGATCCCGAGCGCGGCTGCGATGAGAAGGCGACGCATGGTTCCTCCTTCAGGATTTCCATATGCCCCCTTCAACCCTTTCGGTGGGGCGAGGTCGCGGCAGGGCTGCCTTTTTCCTGGGGCAAAGTGTAACGGTCTGTAAAGCGCCGAGGCCGGGCCATGCCGCGGAATTTGCACTCGCGGGCCCTCGGCCTGTAATCGGGCATGGACCGACACCCTGGAGGTCTCCATGTCCGTCGCCCGACGCGCCCTCGCGGCCCCCGTGCTGCTCGGGCTGACCGCACGCGATGCCCTGGCCGAGCGCCCACGCATCGGCCAGGTGGCCGCCGTCACCGGAGAGGCGCGCGCGGACTATACCGGCGTGCCGACGCGAATGCTCTCGGCCCAGGACGCGCTGCTGCTGAACGACACGCTCAGCACCGGCCTGGCCGCGCGGCTGGCCTGCCGGCTGGTGGGCGGGCTGGAGATCCGGCTCGGCGAGAAGGCCAGCCTGCGCATCGACGCGCTGACCCTCGACGGTCCGCGCCCAGGGACGGTCCTGCGCGTCTTCGAGGGGCCCCTGCTGCTCGACCGCGCGCCGCAGGCCGGCACCTCGCCCATCGAGGTGCGGCTGCCCTGGGCCCGGATCGGCGTGCGCGGCACCCGCTTCTTCGCCGGCCTCCTGGACGGCCGCAACGCCGTCTTCGTCGAGCGCGGGCGGGTCGCCGTGCAGGCCGGCGGCGGCACCGCCGAGCTCGGCGCGGGCGAGGGCGTCGACCAGGCCGTGCCGGGCGGCCCCCTCGGGCCGGTGGTGCGCTGGGGGGCGCCGCGCATCGCGCGGGCGATGGCGCTGGTCAGCTGAGACGGGACCGCCGGAGGGCTTCGCCCGGCGGCGTGAACCGATCGTCAACCGAGCGGCCTGACCTCGACCTCGCCCTCCAGGCCGCGCAGCCCGAAGCGCCCGACCGGCCCGGGCAGGGACGCATCCTCGATGCCGGCCACCAGCGCGCGCCGGCCCAGGCTCTTGCCCAGCTCCTGCAGCCGCGCGGCGAGGTTCGCCGCATCGCCGCAGACCGACCAGGTGAGGCGCGAGCCGCCCACCTCCCCCGCCAGCACCTCGCCGGCCGTCACGCCGATGCGGGTCTCGCCCCAGCCGAGCGCGCGGGCCGCCGGACGCTGCCGGAAGTCCTCGGCGAAGGCGTCGATGGCCCGGGCGGCGGCGAGCGCGCGGGCCGCATTGTCCGCCTGCGGCACGGGCGCGCCGAAGACGGCGAGCACGCTGTCCCCGATCAGCCGCTCCAGCGTGCCGCCCTGCGCCAGCACCGCCGCCTCAATGCCGGCGAGATAGGCGTTGAGCGTGGCGACCACCGCGTCGGGGCGGCCCGCGCGGACCATGGCAGAGAAGCCGGCGAGGTCGGTCATCACCACGGCGACGCGGCGAAGCTCCGGCCGCAGCCGCTCCGCCTCGGGCATGGCGAGGAGCTGGTCCGCGACGCCCGTTGGCAGGCGATGCGCGAAGCGCGCCAGCAGCCGCGCCCTCTCGCGCGCGAGGCGCCGCGCCGTGGCCGCCGCCTCGGCGAGCCCGCCGGCGAGCGCGGCGGCGGCCGGCAGGACGGGATCGACCAGCGTCGCGCCCAGCCGCAGAGCGGTCAGCGCGGCCATGGGCCAGGCGAGGGCCAGCAGCAGCGCCAGCAGGAAGCCGGGCCCGGGCGCGCGGCTCACCGCGAAGGCGGCAAGCAGGCCGAGCAGCAGGCCGGTGGCCGCCTCCGTCCAGGGGCCACCCGCCAGGCGCAGCGGCACCCAGCCGGCCGCGAGCTGCGCCACCGCCTCGGCCTGGATGTGCAGCGCGGGCGTGAAAGGGCCGAGCGGCGAGGGGCGCAGCGGCGCCGCCTCAGGCGCCGTCACGCCGATCAGCACGATGCGGCCCCGTGCCGCCTCTCCCGCCTCGCCGCGCAGCACGGCGGCGGCGCTCAGGCGCGGCACGGGACGAAGCGGCGGATCGAGGCGGAGCAGCCCATCCCACGGCAGCGGCAGGCCCGCCCGTCCAAGTTGGATCAGCACGGGCGATCCCTCGCGCAGCAGCAGCGTCTCCATGCGCAGCGCGGCCGCGAGGGCGGCGAGCGCCAGGCCCGGCAGCAGCGGCTCGCCGGGCGCCGCGACGCGCGCCAGCATCGGCACGGAACGGATCGTGCGGCCGGGCAGCGCGCCGAGCCCGGCGGGGATGTCCGGCAGGGGCTGCGGCTCCACGCCGCGCAACAGGGGAAGCCCGGTGAGATCGGGCGCCCCGAGCGTGGCCACAGGGAGGCTGCGCGGCTGCGGCAGCGCGCCCTCGAGCACCGCGACGACGCCCGGCACGATGGAGAGCGCCTGCCGCAGCGCCGCGTCGCCCTCGGCCGGCTCGACCAGCGAGACGTCCAGCACCACCGCCGCCGCGCCATCCCCGGCGAGGCGCGCGGCCAGCCGCGCCAGGGTCGCGCGCGGCCAGGGCCAGGGGCCGAGCTCGGCCAGCTCCTCCTCGCCGATCGCGACGGCCAGGACGGGGGCTGCGGCATCCGGCCGCGGCCAGGCGCGGATCAGCGCATCGGCGGCGGTTTCGCGCAGCTCGCCGACGGGCGCGGCGAAGAGCAGCCCGGCGCCCGCGACCAGCGCCGCCGCCAGCGCGCCGGACCTCATCCCTGCCCGGCGAGCTTGCGCAGCCCGTCCGGATCGGCGAGCCGCAGCCCCACGCGGGCCTGCTCCACCAGGCCGCGGTCGCGCAGCTCGGACAGGGCCAGGTTCACCTTGGGCCGGCTGGCCGCCACCAGCGCGGCGATCTGGCTTTGCGACTGGCGGACCAGCCCGCTGGGATCCACCGCCGCCAGCCGCAGCAGGGCCCCCGCCAGCCGTTGCGGCAGGGGCTGCAGCGCCACCGCCTCCGCCTGGTCGGTGGTGCGGCGGATCCGGGCGGCGAGGGTGCGCAGCAGGGCCAACGCCAGCTCCGGCTCCTCGCGGAGGATCGCCTTCGCCTCGGCGTGGCGGAGCAGCAGCGCGGCGACGGGGGTGAGCGCGGTGGCGTCGGCGCTGCGCGGCTCGCCGTCGATCAGCGCGATCTCGCCGACCGGCTCGCCCGCGCCGGCCAGGCCGATCGTCATCTCGCGCCCGGCGGGGGTGGAAAGGTGGAGGCGCACCAGCCCGTCCAGCACAAGCAGCATCCCCTCGCCCGCATCGCCCCGGCGGAAGATCGGCGCGCCCGCGGCGTAGCGCACGCGTCGCGCGGCCGCGGCCAGCCTTGCCCTGGGGCCCTCCGGCACGTCGGCGAGCAGCGGCGACCGGTCGATCGCGCGGCGGATGTCCTGGGGTTCGGCCACGGGGCGAGCATGCCACCGCCCTGTTCCGGACGGAACACGCAAGCATGGGCCGCCCACGGCATCGGGCGGCCATGCCCTCGCCCCGTCGAAGTCGTCCAGGCACGGCACGCCGCCTGAGCCGTCCGGCAGCGGCGCCGGCTTCCGCGCTCCGGCGATCCGGCGCTGGCGATGCAGGCCCGCCCCGGGCGGGCCTTAGGCGGCTGCCCAGGAGATGTTCACCCGGCCGGCCGATTGAGCAGGCCGGCCCTTCCCCGCGTCCCGGGACCGCCTCGTCCGGGTTGCGCCGGGGGCGGATCGGCGCATGCTCCCGACCGGATCGCCATCCCGGCCGAGGAGTCCCCCATCATGCAAAGACGCAGCCTGCTCGCGGCCACCGGCGCGGCCCTCACATCCCCCTTGGCCGCCCCTTCCGCCGCCCGCGCGCAATCCGCCACCACGCTGAAGTTCACGCCCCAGCAGGACCTGGTCACGCTCGATCCGGTCACCACCACGGCCTATATCAGCCGCAACCATGGCTACATGGTCTTCGACACGCTCTATGGCATGGACAGCAAGTTCCAGGCCGTGCCGCAGATGGTGGACGGCCACACCGTCGAGAACGACGGCAGGCTGTGGAACCTCACGCTGCGCGACGGCCTGCTGTGGCACAATGGCGAGAAGGTGACGGCGCGCGACTGCGTGGCCAGCATCAGGCGCTGGGCCAAGCGCGATCCCTTCGGCGAGGCCCTGATGGCCGTGACGGAAGAGCTCAGCGCGCCCGACGACCGGACCATCCGCTTCCGCCTGAAGCGCCCCTTCCCGCTCCTGCCCCTCGCGCTCGGCAAGGCCTCGGTGCCGGTCTGCGCCATGATGCCGGAGCACCTGGCCAATACCGACCCCTTCCGCCAGGTGCCCGAGATCATCGGCTCCGGTCCGTTCCGCTTCAAGGCCGATGAGCGCATCCCGGGCGCCCGCGTGGTCTATACGAAGTTCGAAGGCTACGTGCCCCGCCGCGACGGCCCCCGCGAGTGGACGGCCGGCCCCAAGGTCGTGAACTTCGACCGCGTCGAATGGACCGTGATGCCCGACAGCGCGACGGCGACCAATGCGCTGCTGGCAGGCGAGGCCGACTGGCAGGAATACGCCTTCCACGCCCTGCTGCCGCTGATGCGCCGCAACCGCCGTGTCCAGGTCCGCGTGCTCGATCCCACCGGCTTCGTGGGCATGGTGCGCGTGAACCACACCCAGGCGCCCTTCAACAACCCCGCGATCCGCCGCGCGCTTTGGAGCGTGATCGACCAGGTGTCCTACATGCAGGCGCTCGTGGGTCCGGCCGAGACCAGCCTCTACAACACGCCGCTCGGCTTCTTCGGCCACGGCACGCCGATGGCCTCCACCGCCGGGCTCGAACCCCTGATGGGCCTGCGCAACGTCGAGAAGGCCCGGGCCGACCTCCAGGCCGCGGGCTATAACGGCGAGAAAGTGCTGTTCATGATCCCCTCGACCTCCGAGCCCAACGCGCTCGTGGGCCCCGTGGTGGTCGACAGCCTCCAGCGCGCGGGCATGAACGTCGAGGTCTACTCGGTCGAGTTCAACGCCATGCTCCAGCGCCGCAACCGTCGCGGACCCGTCTCCGAGGGCGGCTGGAGCGCCTTCGTGACAAATTGGGTGGGCACCGACTGGCTGAACCCCGCGGGCCATATCGCGCTGCGCGGCAACGGCGATGCTGGCTATGGCGGCTGGGCCACAATGCCCAGGATCGAGGAACTGCGGAACGCCTGGTTCGAGGCGCCCGACCTCGCCAGCCAGCAGGCGATCTGCCGCGACATCCAGGTCGAGGCGATGCGCGAGGTGCCCTATTACCCGACCGGCCAGTACCTGATGCCGACCGCCTTCCGTTCGGACATCCGCGACGTGAATCCGGGCTTCTGCACCTTCTGGAACGTCCGTCGCCAGGCCTGAGGCAGGTGAGGGCCCGCCGGATGCGCATCCGGCGGGCCCCGCATCATTCATCAAGAGGAACGAGACATGGCCAACGACGCGGTGCGCCAAAGCGCGCTCGACTACATCGCCGCCAATGAGAAGCGGCTTTCCGCCTTCAACGCGAAGATCTGGTCCTACGCCGAGCCGGCCTGGCGCGAATACAAGTCCGTCCGCGACTATGTGGAGCTGCTGCGCGCCGAGGGCTTCGAGGTCGAGGAAGGCTCAGGCGACATGCCGACCGCCTTCGCCGCCAAGTGGACGCAGGGCAGCGGCGGGCCGGTGCTGGCCAGCTTCTCCGAATACGACGCGGTGCCCGGCAATTCGCAGCAGGTCGTGCCCTACCAGGCCCCGCGCGAGGGCGTGCACCCCTATGCTGCCGGCCATACCGACCCGCATTCGATGCTCGGCACGGCCGCGCTGACGGGCATCCTCGGCGCCAAGGCCGCCATGCAGCAGCACGGCGTGGCGGGCACGCTGAAGCTCTTCGGCGAGCCGGCCGAGAAGGTCTGCGGCTCCAAGCCCATCCACGCGGCCAAGGGCTATTTCGACGACATGGACGCCGCCGTCGTCTGGCATCCCTGGCCCTACAACACCGTCACCGGCGAGACGCATTTCGGCGCCTATTGGAGCGCGGTGATCAGCTTCGAGGCGACCTCGCCCGAGACCTGGATCGACCCGACGCTGGTGCCCATCGAGGGCGCGCATGCCCAGGCCCGCTGCCCCGGCGCGCTCGACGCGCTGTGCCTGATGTACACGACCACCAAGTACACCAAGGAGGCGATGTTCCCGCATGCCGGCTCCTGGACGCTGAACGAATTCGTGCTCGGCGACGGCGGCGCGACCTCGGACAACCTGCCGCCGCGCTTCTCGCAGATCCAGTATTCCTGGCGCTCCTCCGCGCTCGGCATCCAGGAGCAGATCTGGCGCGTGCTGGCGAACAACGCGAAGCATGTCGCGGCGATGACGGGCTGCAAGGCCCATGTGCGCTGGGTGACCAAAACGCGCGTCGGCCTGCCCAACCAGGCGATGACCGACCTCACCTGGAAGAACCTCCAGGCCGTGGGCGCGCCGGCCTATTCGGAGGAGGCGCTGGAGTTCGGCCGCGCGATCCAGAAGAACCTGGGCCTCGAGCCCATGGAGGATCCCTTCATCGAGACGGTGACGCGCCTGATGCCGCCCGAGGAGAACGAAGCCCGGCTGCGCGGCGGCCTGCCCGCCTGGCAGAAGCATCTCAGCGCCGACGACTATGTCGAATATTCCTGGCACGCGCCGACGGTGCGCCTGCTGGCCGCGCGCCCGCGCATGCGCCCGCCGACCAAGGGCTATGCTTATCCGAACTGGGCCTTCAACGCGCTGGGCGGCCTGCCCGCCGCGATCGACCCGGGCATGTTCGTCGCCGGCAAGACGATGGCGCTGACGCTGGTCGACCTCGCGACCCTGCCGGAGGCGCTCGCAGCCGCGCAGGCGGAGTTCAAGGAGCGCACGGGCGGCGGCGTCGGCGGCGGCAAATGGGTGGGCCCGCTCCTGCCGAAGGACTTCGTGCCGCCGGTCGATCTCTGGTGGCCGGAATACGTCTCGACGGCGCGCGGCGAGGAATGGTGCATCCCCACGCCGGTCAGCGGAACCGGCGCCGGCGAGGAACTCTGAGACGAGGGGGGCTTCGCCCCCCTCGCACCCGTCCACCGGGGCCCCGCGCCCCGGCGCCGTTCCGGCCTATTCGATCCTGACCCCGGCGATCCGCACCACCTCGCGCCAGCGCGCCACCTCGCCCGCGACGAAGGCGCCGTATTCCGCGGGCGACATGCCGCCTTCCGCGCGCAGGCCGAGCTGCTCGATCTGCGCCTGCACCTCGGGCTTGGCCGTCGCCTCCCGCAGGGCCGCGTTCAGCCGCGCCACGAGCGGCGGCGCCATCCCCGCAGGGCCGCAGAGGCCGAACCAGGCCGCGGCGACAAGATCCGGATAGCCGAGCTCGGCGAAGGTCGGCGCGTCCGGGGCGCCGGGGGTGCGCTCGCGCGAGGCCACCGCCAGCACCCGCAGCGTTCCCGCCCGGATCAGCGCCGCATGCGTCGAGAGGTTGTCCAGGATGGCATCGATGTTGCGCGCGACCAGATCCGCCTGCGCCGGCGCGCTGCCGCGATAGGACACATGCGTCATCTCGATGCCGAGGCGGCGATGGACCATCTCGCCCGTGAGATGGGCGAGGCTGCCCGTCCCGCCCGAGCCGAAGGTCATCGGCGCGCCCTTTGCCCTGGCCGCGGCGATGAAATCGGCCAGCGTGCGATAGGGCGACCGGGCATTCACCAGGAAGGCGATGGGGCCGCTGGCAATCAGCCCGATATGCGTGAAGTCACGGATCGCGTCATAAGGCTGGTTCGGATAGAGCCCCGGCGCCACGCCATGCGCGGCCGAGGAGGTGGCGAGCAGCGTATACCCGTCCGCCGGCGCCTTCGCGACAACGTCGGTGCCGACCTGCCCGCCCGCTCCCGTGCGGTTGTCCACCGGGAAGGGCTGGCCGAAGCCGCGCTCGAACTGGGCGCCCACGATCCGGGCGAGCAGGTCCACCCCGCCTCCGGCGGCAAAGGCCGCGACGAGGCGCACCGGGCGCGTGGGCCAGGCCGCCTGCGCCCGGGCCGTCATGGGCAGGGCGGCCGCGCCGAGACCCAGGGCGCGACGGGAGGGATGGATCATGGGCTGTTCCGAGAGCGCCTTCACGAGGCCGGAGACGTTGCGGCGCTCCCAGCCTAGTCGAGAGGAATGCCGGAGGGAACGCCCACGGCTCGCGGCTTCGCCGCAGAGGTCCCGGCGGCGCCGGAGCTCCTGGCGGACATGGCCTTGCGCCACCAATTAAGGGAGGCTTGGGTTCTCCCGGAGTTTCGCCGATGTCGGAAAAGCTGGTCTGGCGCGTGGAGGGCATGGACTGCGCGGGCTGCGTGGCCAGCCTCACCCGCGCGCTCGAGAAGATGCCGGGCATCTCGGGGATCGAGGTGAACCTGATGGCGGAGCGCCTGACCGCCTCGCTGTCCACCGCCCGGCCGGAGGAGGTGGAACGCCAGGTGGCGGCCCTCGGCTTCACCGCGACGCCGCTGGCCACGGCGGCGGCCCCCGACGAGCACCAGGGCCATTCGCATCACGGCCATGACGACCCGGCCGAGGCGGAGAAGCCCTGGTGGGCGACCGGGAAGGCGAAGCTCACCTGGCTGCTGGGCGGGCTGGTGGGCGCGGCGACCCTGCTCTCGCTGGTCCTGCCGGAGCGGCTGACCGACCCGCTCTTCGTCACGGCCACGGCGGTGGCGCTGATCCCCTTCGGGCGGCGGGCCCTGGCGCTGGCCCACATGGGCAGCCCCTTCTCCATCGAGACGCTGATGTGCACGGCCGCGATCGGCGCCGTCCTCATCGGCGCGGCGGAAGAGGCGGCCGTCGTCGTGCTGCTCTTCGCGCTGGGCGAGATGCTGGAGACGATCGCCGCCGGGCGCGCGCGGGCCGGAATCCGCGCGCTGGCCGCGCTGATGCCGCGGACCGCGCTGCGCGTGACCGCCGCCGGCGGCACGGAGGAGGTCCCAGCCGCGCGCCTCGCGGTCGGCGATCTCGTGCTGGTCCGTCCCGGCGACCGCGTCGCCTGCGACGGAACCATCGAGGAGGGCCGCTCCGCGCTGGACGAGAGCCCCGTCACGGGCGAGAGCGTGCCGGTGGCGCGCGGCCCCGGCGAGACGGTGCGCGCGGGCTCCATCAATGCCGAAGGCGCCCTGCGCCTGCGCGTCACGCATGCGGCCTCCGACAACACGATCGCGCGCATCATCCGCATGGTGGAGGAGGCCTCGGCCTCGCGCGCGCCGACACAGCGCTTCATCGAGCGGTTCTCCGCCTGGTGGACGCCGGGCGCGATGATCGTCGCGCTGCTGGTGATCCTGGCGACGCCCCCGCTCCTGGGCTGGGACTGGGCGACCAGCCTTTATCGCGGCCTCGCCGTGCTGCTGATCGCCTGTCCCTGCGCGCTGGTGATCTCGGTGCCGGCGGCCATGGCCTCGGGGCTTTCGGCCGGCGCGCGGCGCGGGCTGCTGGTGAAGGGCGGCGCGGCGCTGGAGGCGATCGGCGCCGCGTGCCACATCGCCTTCGACAAGACGGGCACGCTGACCGAGGGGCGGCCGCGCGTGACGGACCTGATCCCCGCCGAGGGCCGCTCCGAGGACGAACTCGTGGCCCTGGCCGCGGCGGTGGAGCAGGGCAGCGCGCATCCGCTGGCCCGCGCGATCCTGGCCGAGGCCGGCCGGCGCGGCCTGAGCCTGCCGCCGGCGCGCGGCTTCTCGGCCACCCCAGGCAAGGCGGTGCAGGCCGTGGTCGCCGGGCGGGTGGTGATGGTCGGCAGCCCGCGGCATGCGCCGGTGTCCGGCCCGCTCGCCGCGACGCTGGAGCGCCTGGAGGGCGAGGGCAAGACGGTCTCCGTCGCGCTCATCGGCAACGCGCCGCTGGGCCTGATCGCGCTCCGCGACGAACCGCGCGCGGATGCGGCCGCCGGCATGGCGGCGCTCGCGGCGCTGGGCGTGCGGCCGGTCATGCTGACGGGCGACAATGCGCGCACCGGGGCGGCCATCGCCGCCAGGCTGGGCCTGGAGGCGAAGGCGGAGCTGCTGCCCGAGGACAAGCTGCGGGAGATCGCCGCGCTCAGGGCCCTCGGCCCCGTCGCGATGGTCGGCGACGGCATCAACGACGCGCCGGCCCTCGCCGCGGCCTCGGTCGGCATCGCCATGGGCGGCGGCACCGATGTCGCGCTGGAGACGGCCGACGCGGCCGTGCTGAAGGACCGCGTAACGGGGGTGGCCGAGCTCGTCGCGCTCTCGCGCGCCACCATGGCCAATGTGAAGCAGAACATGGCCGTCGCGGTCGGGCTGAAGGGCGCCTTCCTCCTGACCACGCTGGCCGGGATCACGGGGCTGTGGCCGGCCATCCTGGCCGATACGGGCGCCACCGTGCTGGTGACGCTCAACGCGCTCCGTCTGCTGCGCTGGAAGCCCTGATTCAGCCCTGTCCGGCGGCGTCCAGCCCCTCGCCCAGCAGCGCCATGGCCGCCGCCGCGAAATCCAGCATGTTCTCCCACCGGCCCGCCATGCCGGTCTCCAGCGTCCGCACGATCTCGACGGGCCCGGAGATGGCGAGGCAGCTGTGGCCGGCCGCGTCGCCGTAGCGGTTGCCCGTGGGACCGGCCGCGCCGGTCTCCGCCAGGCCCCAGGTCGCGCCCAGCCGTTCGCGCATCCGGCGCGCGAGCAGCATGGCATAGGGCTCGCTGGAAGAGCGCATCCCCGCCATGTCCTCGGGCGTGATGCCGACCAGGCCGAGGCGCGCGGGGCCGGTATAGGTCACCGCGCCGCCGAGGAAATAGGCCGAGGCGCCGGCCTGCGCGAGCAGCGCGGCCGAGATCAGCCCGCCCGCGGAGGATTCCGAGACGGCGACCGTCTCCTTGCGCCGGCGCAGGCGCTCGCCCAGCGGCGCGGCGATCATCAACAGCTTGTCCATGCGGTCTCGCTCTCCTTCCCGCGAGTGTGCGGCGCAATCGGCGATCAGTCGATCTTCGCCGCGCGCAGGCGCAGCGCATTGCCCACCACGCTGACCGAGGACAGCGCCATCGCCGCCGCCGCGATGACCGGCGAGAGCAGCAGGCCGAAGATCGGATAGAGCACGCCCGCCGCGATCGGCACGCCCGCCGCATTGTAGACGAAGGCGAAGAACAGGTTCTGCCGGATGTTGCGCATGACCGCCCGCGACAGCCGCCGCGCGCGCAGGATCCCCGCGAGATCGCCGCCCAGCAGGGTGACGCCGGCGCTCTCGATGGCGACATCGGTGCCGGTTCCCATGGCGATGCCCACCTCGGCCGCGGCCAGCGCGGGCGCATCGTTCACGCCGTCGCCGGCCATGGCGACGTGCCGGCCCTCGGATTTCAGCCGCTCGACGATGCGCTGCTTGTCCTCGGGCAGGACCTCGGCCTCGACCTCGGCGATGCCCAAACGCCTGGCCACGGCCTCGGCGGTGGCGCGGCTGTCGCCGGTCAGCATCACGACGCGCACGCCCTCGGCCGCGAGGCCGGCGAGGACGCCGGCGGCGCTGTCCTTCACCGGATCGGCAACGGCGATCAGGCCCGCGGCCTTGCCCTCCGCCGCCACGAAGAAGACGGTGGAGCCCTCGCCGCGCAGCCGCTCCGCCTCAGCGGCGATGCCGGAGACGTCCACGCCCTGCTCGGCCATCAGCCGCGCATTGCCGATGGCGAGCGCGCGGCCCTCCACGCGGCCGAGCACGCCGCGGCCGGTGGGGGCGTCGAAGCCCTCGACGGCCGGGATGGCGAGGCCACGCTTCTGCGCGGCCCGCACCACCGCCTCGGCGAGCGGGTGCTGGCTGGGCCGCTCCAGGCCGGCGGCGAGGCGCAGAAGCTCCGCCTCCTCCAGGCCGGAGGGGATCAGCGCCACCACCTCGGGGCGTCCCTGGGTAAGCGTGCCGGTCTTGTCCACGACCAGCGTGTCGATGCGCTCCATCCGTTCCAGCGCCTCGGCGTCGCGGATGAGCACGCCGGCCTGGGCGCCGCGGCCCACGCCGACCATGATGGACATGGGCGTGGCGAGGCCGAGCGCGCAGGGGCAGGCGATGATCAGCACCGCCACGGCCGCCACCAGCCCGTGGGCCAGGCGGGGCTCCGGCCCCCAGGCCGCCCAGGCCGCGAAGGCGAGGATGGCGACCGCGATGACCGCCGGCACGAACCAGCCCGCCACCCGGTCGGCCAGGCGCTGGATCGGCGCGCGGGAGCGCTGCGCCGAGGCCACCATCCGCACGATCCGCGCCAGCACCGTGTCCTGCCCCACGCGGTCGGCGCGCATGACGAAGGCGCCCTGCCCGTTCAGCGTGCCGCCGATGACCCGCGCGCCCGGCGCCTTGGCGACCGGCGCGGATTCCCCGGTGACGAGGCTTTCGTCGAGATAGGAGGCGCCTTCCAGCACCTCGCCGTCCAGCGGCACCTTGTCGCCCGGCCGGACCCGCAGGCGGTCGCCGACCTGGACCTCGGCCAGGTCGATCTCGGCCTCGGAGCCGTCGGCCGCGATGCGGCGCGCCCTGGCCGGCGCAAGGTCGAGCAACGCCCGGATGGCCCCGCCGGTGCGCTCCCGCGCCCGGAGCTCCAGGAGCTGGCCGACCAGCACCAGCACGGTGATGACCGCGGCCGATTCGAAGTACACCGCGACCGCGCCGTCATGCCCACGGAAAGCGGCCGGGAAGATGCCGGGCGCCACGGTCGCGATCACGCTGTAGGCCCAGGCGACGCCCGTGCCGATCGCGATCAGCGTGAACATGTTGAGGTTGCGCGTGACGAGGCTCTTCCAGCCGCGCTCGAAGAAGGGCCAGCCGGCCCAGAGCACGACCGGCGTCGCCAGCACGAGCTGAATCCAGTTGCCGGTCCGGGGCGCGACCAGATGCCCGCCCAGCAGGTGCCCCCCCATCTCCAGCGCGAAGACGGGCAGCGTCAGGAGCAGACCGATCCAGAAGCGGCGCGTGAAATCGACGAGCTCGGGATTGGGGCCGGCATCGGCCGTGGGCATCTCGGGCTCCAGCGCCATCCCGCAGATGGGGCAGGTTCCGGGGCCTTCCTGGCGGATCTCGGGATCCATCGGGCAGGTGTAGATGGCGCCGGGGACGACCGGCTCGGCTTGCGGCTTCGGCGTGAGGTAGCGTTCCGGGTCGCCGGCGAATCTGGTGCGGCAGCCGGCGGAGCAGAAATGATACTCGGTGCCGGCATGACGCGCGTGATGTGGCGTCTTCGCCGGGTCCACGGTCATGCCGCAGACGGGATCCTTCGCCGCCGCCTGGGCCGGGGCGTGATGCTCAGCCTCGCAGGAGAAGGCGGTCGTCCCTGCCTTCCTCGCATAGCGGCCGGGATCGGCCTCGAACCTCGCCAGGCAGGCGGCACGGCAGAAGTGATAGGACTGGCCGGCATGCTCGGCGTGATGCCCGGTCTTCGCGGGGTCCACCACCATGCCGCAGACCGGGTCGATCGCGGTTCGGGGTGCCGCGCCATGGTCTTGCCCGCAGGCGCATTCGGCCATCTCGCCGCTCCTCAAAGTTCAGCCGGCCGGAGATGGGGCCTCCCCATATGGGAAGGTCAAGTGGGCCGGCGTCGGATGTGGCGGGCGCTACTCCGCCGCGAGGGCCGGCGGCGGTGCCTCGGCCCGCGCCGCGATGGCCCGCATCCAGACGGCGGTGTCGTGGAACACCGCGCCGCCGGCGGGCGGAGCCGGATCGTCGCTCGTCAGGGCGTTGATGCCGATGCCGCCCTCGAAATCCGCGTTGGGCCAGACGCTCTCGACCACGATGACGCCCGGCTGCAGCCCGTCGAAGAGCTTCGCATGCACGATCACCTCGCCGCGGGCATTGCCCAGGCGCACGCGGCCGCCCTCCTCGACGCCGAGTCTTCCGGCGTCCTCGGGATGGATGAGCGCGGTGGGACGGCCCTCGCGCTTCCGCGCCGTCGGGGTCTCGGTGAAGGTCGTGTTGAGAAATTGCCGCGCCGGGGCCGTCACCATGCGGAAGGGATGCCTGGAATCCGCCTCGTCGATCGCCGCCATGTGGTCGGGCAGCTTCGGCATCCGCGCATGATCGGGGCCGATCGCGGCCCAGTCGGGGCGGAAACGGAAGCGGCCGTCCTCGTGGCCGAAGCCGTGGAGGAAGTGGCTCGCCGCGAAATCCGGCTGGGCATCGACCCAGCGGTTCTCCATCACCTCGGTCGCGCCCGGCCAGCCGGAGGCGCGCAGCGTGGCATCCGCCACCTCCATCGCCGTCATGTCGAAGCCGGGATGTCCGGCGCCGAGGCGCCGGGCCAGCCCGGCGAGGACATCGTGGTTGGACCGCGCCTCGCCCGGCGCCTCGATCAGCTTCCGGCCGATCTGGATATGGCTGTGGCCGCCGGCCTGGTAGAGGTCGTCGTGCTCCAGGAACATGGTCGCCGGCAGAACGAGGTCGGCCATGCGGGCCGTCTCGGTCATGAACTGCTCATGCACGCAGACGAAGAGATCCTCGCGGAGAAACCCGCGGCGCACGCGGTTGCTGTCGGGCGCGACCGTCACGGGGTTCACGTTCTGGATGAGGAGCGCGTGCACCTGCGGGCCGGCGCCGAGCTCCTGGCGGTCGCCGGTCAGCACGGCGCCGATGCGGGACATGTCCATCTCGCGGATGCTGGTGTCCCTGCGGTCCAGCCCCTCGATGAGCGTCTTGTCCCAGTGATAGATGCCGCGATTGTTCCAGAAGGCGCCGCCCCCCTCGTGCCGCCACTTGCCCGTGACCGTGGGCAGGCAGGTCACCGCATGCAGGCCGGCCGCGCCGTTACGCGAGCGGGAGAAGCCGTAGCCGCAGCGGATATAGGCGCGCTCGGTGGCGCAGTATTCGCGCGCGAAGGCCTCGATGAGCTCGACGGAAAGGCCGGTGATCGCCGAGGCCCATTCCGGGCCGCGTCCGGCCAGATGCGCCTCCAGCGCCGGATCGGCGTCGGAGTGGCTGGCCATGTAGTCGCGATCGGCGAAGCCGTCGCGGAAGGCGACATGCATCACCGCGCAGGCCAGCGCCCCGTCGGTGCCGGGGCGCAAAGGGAGATGCAGGTCCGCGGCCTGGGCCGTGCCCGTGCGGTAGGGATCGACGACGACGAGGCGCGCGCCGCGCTCCTTTCGGGCGCGGGCGATGTGCGTCATCACATTCACCTGCGTCGCGACGGGATTGCCGCCCCACATGACGATGAGGTCGGACCTCGCCATCTCGCGCGGGTCGGGGCCGGTGAACCTGCCCACGCCCGCCATCCAGCCGGATTCGCAGATCGTGCTGCAGATGGTGCTGCGCTGGCGGGAATAGCGCATGACATGGCGCAGCCGGTTGATGCCGTCGCGCTGCACGAGGCCCATGGTGCCGGCGAAGTAGTAGGGCCAGACGGCCTCGGCGCCATGTTTCGCCGTGACGTCGGCGAAGCGCTCCGCCACGCGGTCCAGCGCCTCCTCCATGCCGATCTCGCGGAACTGGCCGGAGCCCTTGGGGCCGGTGCGCAGCAGCGCGCGCGTCAGGCGCTCCGGATGATGCAGGCGCTCGGCATAGCGGGCGACCTTCGCGCAGATCACGCCGGCCGTGTAGCTGTTGGCCGCCGCCCCGCGCACGGTGCCGATGCGCTGCGCGCCGGGCATGACCTCCACCTCCAGCGCGCAGGTCGAGGGGCAGTCGTGCGGGCAGACGGAGTTGCGGAAGACGCCGCGTCCTTGGGCTTGGAGGCTCATGCCGGTGTCCTGGTCATACGGCTGCCACACTGCATGCTCGGGGCGCCTTGATCCAGACCGGCTTCGCGTTCCGCTCCCGGCCATGACTTTCCGGCCGCCGCTCCCGCCCGCCGGCCGGAGGGCCGCGGTGCTGACAGCGGCGGGCGGCCGGGCTTCAATGCGGGCGTGTCCGATCCCTCCACACTTCCCCTGCGCGTGAGCATCCGCCTCGACCTGGCCTCGGGCGGCAAGGTCGGCCCTGGGAAGATCGCGCTGCTGGATGCCATCGCCGAGACGGGCTCCATCGCCGCCGCCGCGCGGAAGCTCGGCATGTCCTATCCGCGTGCCTGGGGGCTGGTGGAGGCGCTGGATGCCGCGATCGGCGCGCCGGTGGTGACGCGGGCGCCGGGCGGCCAGAAGGGCGGCGGCGCGGCCCTCACCGAGGCCGGGCGCGCGCTGATCGCACGCTATCGCGAGGTCGAAGCGGCCGCCCAGCGCGCGGCGGGGCCACCGCCCGCCTGAGTCTCCTTGCACGCTATCAATGGAGAAGTATAACGCAGCGGAGGACATCAGGGGGATCTGCATGCGTCGCCGCCTTCTTGCCCTGGCCATGCCCGGGCTGCTGGCCGCCCCCTTGGCCGCAGGCGCCCAGGAAGCGCCGGTCACCGTCTTCGCCGCGGCCAGCCTGACGGATGCCCTGCGCGCCATTGCGCGGAAGTGGCAGAATCGCGGCCATGCCGCCCCGCGCCTCTCCTTCGCTGCCTCCTCCGCGCTGGCCCGCCAGATCGAGCAGGGCGCGCCCGCCGACCTCTTCCTGAGCGCGGACGAGCCCTGGATGGACTATCTGCAGGAACGCGGCCTCCTCGTGAACGCGACGCGCGTGAGCCCGCTCGGCAATGCGCTGGTGCTGGTGGCGCCCGCCGGTGCCGCGCCGGCCGTCACGCTGACCCGGGGGACCGATCTGCTCGGCCTGCTCGGCACGAATGGCCGCCTCGCGACCGGCGACCCGGCGCATGTGCCCGTCGGCCGCTACGCCCAGGCCGCGCTGACCTGGATGGGCCAGTGGGACGCGATCGCGCCGCGCCTGGCCCGCGCCGACAATGTCCGCTCCGCGCTGCTGCTGGTGGAGCGCGGCGAGGCGCCCTATGGCATCGTCTATGCGACGGATGCGGCGGCGGGCACGGGCCTGCGCGTCATCGGCGCCTTTCCGGCGGAGAGCCACGCGCCGGTCACCTACCCCTTCGCGCTGCTGCGCCGCGCCGAGGGCAATGCCCGGGCGCGGGGGCTGCTCGCCTTCCTGTCCGGCCCCGAGGCGGCGCCCCTCTGGCGGCGCTTCGGCTTCACCCTGCGCGGCGAGAGTCAGTAGAGCATCGTGACGACGGCGCCGATCAGCAGGTTGACCAGCAGTGCCACCACGAAGACGGCGATCGTGAAGGGGATCGCCCGATCCGGCGGCACGCGCGCGACGATGGGGGCGCCGAGGTAGAAGAGGTAGATGCTGTACAGCGCGCCGATCAGCGCCAGCACCGCGCCGATCACCGGCAGGAGCAGAAAGATGCCCGCCACCCAGGAGGCGGTGGGCGCATAGGCCGCAAGCTTCATCGCCGCGATGCCGTCCTCCGGCCCGCCGAACTTCGGACCCAGGAACTCGATGATCTTGCCAAGCACGAAGATGCCGACCAGCCCGAGGATGTAGCTGACGATGCCGCCGACCAGCAGCGTCCCGATCCCGACCGCGGCGCCGATGATGAGATAGGCGCCGATGAAGCCGGCGATCGCCGGGATCGCCGAGAGCGGCACCACGTATTTCGTGAACAACCCGCCGACATCGGCCGGCTCCGCGGCCACGACGTTCCATTCCACCTGCGGCTGGGTCAGCAGACCCTTGGCGCGCGACACGATGTCCATTCGCGGTCCCCCCGATACGTCCCCGCGCCGTCCGTCGGCGCCGCGCGATACTGTGCGGCGGCTCCGCGCCGGAGCAAGCGGTTCCGGGGCGGAATCCGCGCCCGCGCGACAGACGTGACGCGGGCCGGGACTGGCCGCCCGCGCCCTACCGGCCGGGCGCCCAGTCCCGCCGGAAGGCGTCCGGTCCCGGACGGGATGGCCGCGGGCGGTCCTCGCCCGGCGTGCCGGCATAGATCCAGCCGAGCAGGGAATCCCCTTCGGCGAAGCCCAGCGCGGCCTTCACCGCCGGATCCTTCAGCGACGGCGAGGAGAGCCAGCAGGCGCCGAAGCCCTGGGCATCGAGCATGTTCAGGAAGTTCATGATGCCGGCGGCCGCGGAGGCCTCCTGCTCCCAGGGCGGCACTCCGGGGCGCTCGTGGTTGATGGCGGCGCCGGCCGCCACCACCAGCGGCGCGCGCAGGGGCTTGGCGCGCTCGACCTCGAGGCGCTCCGCCGGGGTGTCGGGCGCGCGGGCCCGCATGGAGGCGGCGAGCAGGTCGCCCAACGCCCCGCGGTCCTCGCCCTGGATGAAGACGAAGCGCCAGGGCCGCAGCCCGCCATGGTCCGGCGCGCGGAGGGCGGCCGAGACGGCGAGGTCCAGCGCCGACCTGTCCGGCGCGGGGGCCCGGAGCAGCCGCGCGGGCACCGAGCTCCGGGCGAGCAGATCGGCGGGCACAGCAGGAAGGGGGGCGATGTTGTCCGGCATGGGGGCAGCTTCCGACATGGGAGGATGGGGTGGAAGGGCCATCCCGTCCGTTGCGTGAATTGGGTCAGGCGGATTCTATTTGCGAATCACTCTCAGTCGCAATATCGTTCGGGGGCCAGTCAGGAGACATGACGATGCGCTCTGCCCCCCTTTCGCCCTTTCTGCTCGCCTTGCCGGGCGCGGTGGCGGCGCAGCCGGCTTCGGACAAGCCTCCGGCCCGGCCGGCGCCGGTCGAGCCGGCCAAGAAGAACTGAGGTCGTGTCGCGCATGGACCCCTGCAACCCCGACCATCGTCCCGCTCCGGGCGAGCGGGCCATCCTCGATCTCGGGCCGGAGGAGCTCTTCGTCGTGGCGGCGCTCCGCGCCTGGGTCGCGCCGGTGATGCGCCCGGGCACGCCGCACCCGGACTGGCGCGAGATGTTCCGCCTGGCCGGCGTGGCCTCGGCCGGCGCGGTGGGGTTCGACCTGCTGATGTCGGTGGTCGGCAGCGCGGCGCAGCGCATCATCGAGGTGCGCTGCTGCCGCTGCCCCTCCCTCGGGGCCGACGAGGTGGCGATGCTGCGGCTCGTGAATGCGATGCAGGACGCGGACACCCTCGCCGCGCTGGACGTCATCTCCGACTGGGTGCCGCCCGGCTCCGTGGCGCCGGCCCTGCGGGGCGCGCAGCGCTTCGCGGCCATGATGTCGGCGGCCGGGCACCGGCTGCCGCGGCAGGCGATCCCGGTGGCGGCGATGGGGCGGCCGGAGGGGGCGGTCCTGCATTGATCGAAGATGTTCTGACCGTCGCTCGCGTCGCGAAGGGCCGGAACGCTCGCCCTGCTGAAGGCTTCTAATCCGGATTGCATCGCGCTGGCGCCGCGCAACCAAGTTTCCGCGTTCCTGCGGAAACCACGCGCGCCGCCCGTTCGTTCTTCCTGAGCCGATGGCGCGCCGCCGTCGGATTCAGCGAGAAGGGATACGCCGTGGTCGCGGTATCCGCCCCGGGGGCACTGCCGCCCCTTCATCCCCTCCATGCCATACTCCTCGCCTTTCCATTTCCGCTGTTTCTCGGCGCGCTTCTCAGCGACGTGGCCTACGGCAGGAGCTTCGAGCTGCAATGGGCGAATTTTTCCTCCTGGCTCATTGCCGGAGGCCTGTTGGTCGGCGCCTTCGCGGTGATCTGGGCGCTGGTCGATCTGCTGCGAGGCGGGAGGGCGCATCGGGGGCGACTGGCGCTCTATTTCGCCGTGCTGCTCGCCATGTGGGTGCTCGGCTTCATCAATGCCCTCGTCCACGCGAAGGACGCCTGGGCAACCATGCCGGAGGGGCTTTATCTCTCGGTCGTGACGACGGTTCTGGCCGTCGCCGCCGCCTGGATGGGGTACTCCCGCTCCCGCCCCGGAAAGGCGACATGATGCACCGCTCCCTTCTGATCGGCATGGCAACGCTCGCCCTGGCCGCCTGCGACAACGAGCCCGCCCCCATGCAGCGTGGCGCCAACCCTGACCTGCCCGCCCCGGAGCGTGGCCTCCTGCCCGACATGACGATCCCTCGACCCGCGGCCTGGGGCAACGACCGGCCGACGGTGCCGCAGGGCTACAGCATTCAGGCGATCGCCACGGATCTGCGGGTCCCCCGCCAGACCCTCGTCCTTCCGAATGGCGATATCCTCGTCGCCGAGGGCGCGGGCGGCAATGCGCCGCCGCTCCGGCCCAAGGACTTCATCGCAGGCTTCATCAAGAGCCTCGGCCGCGGCACCGCGAGTAGCGGCGATCGGCTGACCCTGCTGCGCGACGCCGACGGCGACGGCGTCTACGAGACGCGCGGAATCTTCGCCGCCAACCTCAATGCGCCCTATGGTCTCGCCTTGGTCAACGGCATCCTCTACGTCGCCAACCAGGATGCGCTGGTCCGCTTCGACTATGTCGATGGCCAGACGGAAGCCCGCGGGCCGCCGACTCATGTTTCGGAGCTGCCCTCGGCGATCAACCACCATTGGACAAAGGCGCTGGCGGCGAGCCCCGACGGCCGCTTCCTCTATGTCGGCATCGGCTCCAACAGCAACATCACCGAGCGTGGAATGGCCGCGGAGGTCGATCGCGCCATGATATGGCAGATCGATGCGCAGACCGGCGCCCACCGCCCCTATGCCACCGGCCTGCGCAACCCGACGGCCCTTGCCTTCCAGCCCGGCACGGACAGGCTCTATGCCGTCGTGAACGAACGGGACGAAATCGGGCCCAACCTCGTTCCGGACTACCTGACGGCGGTGCGCGAGGGCGGCTTCTACGGCTGGCCCTACAGCTACTGGGGCCAGAACGTCGACCGGCGTGCGCAGCCTCAGGATCCCCAGAGGGTGGCCTCGGCGATCCGGCCGGACTACAGCCTTGGATCGCATGTGGCGGCGCTCGGCCTGGCCTTCTCCACACCGGCGATGGGAGCGAACTTCGCCGAGGGGGCTTTCATCGGTGAGCATGGCAGCTGGAACCGCCGTGTGGCCTCCGGCTACAGGGTCAGTTTCGTGCCGTTCCGAGATGGCCAGCCCTCCGGCGACCCGGTCGATTTCGTGTCCGGCTTCCTCGACGGCGAGGGAAACGCGCGGGGCCGGCCGGTGGGAGTCACGGTGGACCCCCGCGGCGCCCTGATCGTCGCCGATGACCTGACCGGCACGGTCTGGAGGATCGCCGCCAACCCGACGCCGCAACCGTCGCCCGTCGGCGGAGGGCGGCCTCTCCCGTGAAGAAAACAGCGGCGCGGGTCGCCAGATCGCCCGCCCGATCCATCATGCCAGCCCACGCCGCCCATCGCCCGGCTGGGGCGAACCGCCCCGGAGCACGCTGAACCGCTCGCCCCGTCGTCGAACCGTGGCTGGCGGGCCGCCAACACGGATCGTCCGGTGGGCGAAAGGCGCTCCGTCCTCGTCGCTGGCCCTGTTCCCGTCGAAGCTATTCTGCGGCCCGCTCCGGCGCGGCCCGGGCCGCGGGATGCGGCGGGCGCGCGAAGCCGAGCTGGTCGCGCAGCGTCACGCCGTCCTGCCCGGTCCGCAGCAGTCCGCGACGCTGAAGCTCCGGCACCACCTGGTCCACGAAGATCCCGAGCCCGTCCTTGAGCATGGGGAACATCATCATGAAACCATCGCAGGCGCCGGCGGCGTGCCATTCCTCCAGCGCGTCGGCGATCTGCGCGGGCGTGCCGCGCAACGTGCGGCGGCCGCGCTCGTAGCGCAGGTACATCTGCCGCAGCGTCAGCTTCTCGATGCGGATCATGTTCACGATGTTGTCGTAGAACTTCTTGTGGAAGTTGGCCGAGGCAGGGATCAGCTCCTCCGGCACCGGCTCGTCCAGCGGCAGGCCGGAGAGGTCGGCCTCCAGGTCCATCGACAGCCGCGCGCGGCCGACATCGGGGTGGATGAGGGCCTGGAGCGTCTGGTACTTGTCCTCCGCCTCCTGCTCGCTCTCGCCGAGGATGACGGGCATGCCCGCCAGCAGCCGCAGCGCCTCCGGTGAGCGGCCGAACTTCCCCACGCGCGCCTTGAGCTGGTCGTAGAAGGCCTTCGACTCCGCCGGCGTCTCGTTGGCGCCGAAGATCAGCTCGGCGACCTTGGCCGCGAAATCCATGCCCGCCTCGGAGGCGCCGGCCTGGATGATCACGGGACGGCCCTGCGGCGAGCGCTGGACGTTCAGAGCGCCATGGATCTTGAAGTATGGGCCCTCGTGATGGACGGCGTGCTGCTTCCGCGGATCGAAGGAGTAGCCCGACTCCTTGTCGCGGATGAAGGCGTCGTCCTCCCAGCTGTCCCAGAGCCTGAGCACGATGTCGGTGAACTCGTCGGCGCGCCTGTAGCGGTCGCCATGCGGCGGCAGCCGGTCGAGGCCGAAATTCTGCGCTGCGTAGTCGTTGGCCGAGGTGACGATGTTCCAGGCCGAGCGGCCGCCGCTGATCTGGTCCAGCGAGGCGAATTGCCGGGCGAGGTTGTAGGGCTCGTAGAAGCTCGCGCTCACGGTCCCGCCGAGGCCGATGTGCCGCGTCGTCACGGCGAGAGCCGAGAGCAGCGTCAGCGGCTCCAGCTGGTTCATGAAGATCGGCATGCGGCTGTATATGTCGAGCTTGCTGGTGCGCGCGGCCGGCGTGTCGGCGACGAAATACATGTGGAACAGCCCGCGCTCGGCGAGCCGCGCCATCTCCACATGGGCGGCGATGCCGACGCCGGCGCCGGCATCCGTCTCCGGGTGGCGCCAGGCGGCGATGTGCGAGCCGGCGCCGCTCGCCATGACCGCCAGCAGCATCTTTTTCCGGTCGGCCATGGCCCTCTCCTACTCGGCAGCCAGCGCGCGGCGGCCCGGCCCGGGCGGGCGCGCGAGTCCCAGATGGTCGCGCAGCGTGGCGCCCTTGTACTCCTTGCGGAAGAGTCCGCGGCGCTGCAGCTCGGGCACGACAAGGCGCACCACGTCCTCCAGCCCCGCGGGCTGGATGGGCAGGCTGAACATGAAGCCGTCGGCCGCGCCGCCGTGGAACCATTCCTCCAGCTGGTCGCAGACCTGCTTCGGCGTACCGCGGATCCCGGCGGAGCCGCGCGAGTAGCGCTGCGCGACCTGGCGGAGAGTCAGCTTCTCCTCGCGGATCATGCGGACGATCTCGGCGAAATAGGCCGTGTGCAGGTTGGCCGATTTCGGGATGCGGTCCTCGGGGATGGGCGCGTCATAGGGCAGGTCGGAGAGGTCGGTCTCCAGGTCCATGCCCAGCCGCTGCGTGGCGACGGCGGGGTGCAGCAGGGCCTTCAGCGTCTCGACCTTGTCGATCGCCTCCTGCTCGCTCTCGCCCACGGTGACCGAGACGCCGGCCAGCACCTTCAGCTCCTCCGCCGAGCGGCCGTACCTGGCCATGCGCGACTTGAGGTCGGCGTAGTAGGCGCGGGCCTTCTCCAGGTTCGTCCCGGAGCCGAAGACGAGGTCCGCCGTCTCGGCCGCCAGCTCCTTGCCCGCGTCCGAGGCGCCGGCCTGGATGATGACGGGCCGGCCCTGCGGCGTGCGCTGGATGTTGAGCCCGCCGTCGAGCCTGAAGTGCTTCCCCTCGTGATGGATAGGATGCAGCTTCGCCGGATCGTAGAAGCGCACCTCCTGGCGGTCGTAGACGAAGGCGTCGTCCTCCCAGGTGTCCCAGAGCTTGAGGACGAGCCGCACGAATTCCTGCGCGCGGGAATAGCGCTCGGCATGCGGCGGCAGCGCGGCATGGCCGAAGTTGCGGGCTGCGTAGTTGTTGGCGCTGGTCACCACGTTCCAGGCCGCCCGCCCGTCGCTGATATGGTCGAGCGAGGCGAATTGCCGGGCAACGTTGTAGGGCTCGTTGAAGCTGGTCGTCGCCGTGCCGCCCAGGCCGATGCGCTCGGTGGAGCCGGCCAGCGCGGCCAGGCAGGTCAGCGGCTCCAGCACGTTGGTGAAGAGCGGGTAGCGCGACCAGACGTCGAGGCTGTCGATGCGCAGGGCCGGCGTGTCGGCGATGAAGAAGAGGTCGAAGAGGCCGTGCTCGGCCAGATTCGCGAGGTGACGGTAGGAGCGGATGCTGACGTCCGAGCCGTCCTCCGTGGTCGGGTGCAGCCAGCCCGCCGGATGCGATCCGGTCAGGTGGACCGAGAAGGACAGGTGGATCTGGCGGTCCGCAACGGTCATTCGGCGCTCCTGGGCGACGGCGCGGCCCCACTCTGCCGCAGCTCGTGATGGCCACGCAACGAGTCAGTCCTCCTCATGGAAGGCCTTCTCCCGCTTCTTCCGCAGCGCGGGCGAGGCCAGCACGATCAGCAGCAGCACCGCGAGGCCGAGGAAGACGCAGGCCAGCGGCGTCGAGACGAAGATGTGGAAGTCGCCGCGCGAGAGGACCAGGGCGCGGCGGAAATTCTCCTCCATCATGGGGCCGAGGACGAGGCCGAGCAGCATGGGCGCGGGCTCCAGCCGCAGCTTCAGGAACGCATAGCCCACCACGCCCCAGAAGGCCGCCTGGTAGATGTCGAAGACCATGTTGTTCACGGAGAAGACGCCGACGCAGCAGAAGACGATGATCGCCGGATAGAGGAAGCGGTAGGGGATGGTGAGGAACTTCACCCAGATGCCGACCAGCGGCAGGTTCAGCACCAGCAGCATGACGTTGCCGATCCACATGGAGGCGATGAGCCCCCAGAAGAGATCGGGGTTGCGCGTCATCACCTGCGGGCTTGGCTGGATGCTGTGCATCATCATCGCGCCCGCCATCATGGCCATGACGATGTTCGACGGGATGCCCAGCGTCAGCATGGGGATGAAGCTGATCTGCGCGGCCGCGTTGTTCGCCGATTCCGGCCCGGCCACGCCCTCGATCGCCCCCTTGCCGAACTCGCCGGGATTCTTCGAGACGCGCCGCTCGACCAGGTAGGAGGTCAGCGAGGAGATCACCGGCCCGCCGCCCGGGAAGATGCCGAGCGTGCTGCCGATGCCCGTCCCGCGCAGGATCGCCGGACACATGCGCCGCCAGTCCTGGCGGGTTGGGAAGAGGGTGGAGACGCGCGTCACCTCGCTGGCCACCGGGCCCTGCTTCTCCAGGTTGGCGATGATCTCGGCGAGGCCGAAGACGCCCATGGTGATGGCGACGAAGTTCAGCCCGTCCACCAGCTCGTCGGCCTCGAAGGTGAAGCGTTCCACGCCGCTCTGGGTGTCCGTGCCGACGAGGCCGAGGGCAAGGCCCAGCACCACCATGGCGATGGCCTTCAGCACCGAGCCCGAGGCCAGCACGACGGAGCCGATCAGCCCCACCACCATGAGGGAAAAATACTCGGGCGGGCCGAACTTCAGCGCGACGGAGGCGAGCGGCACGGCGAAGGCGGCGATGACCAGCGTCCCCACGGTTCCCGCGAAGAAGGAGCCCACAGCGGCCGTGGTGAGCGCGATGCCGGCACGGCCCCGCCGCGCCATCTCGTGCCCGTCCAGCACCGTCACGACGGAGGAGGATTCGCCCGGCAGCTTCACCAGAATGGCCGTGGTCGAGCCGCCATATTGCGCGCCGTAATAGATGCCGGCCAGCATGATCAGCGCCGAGGTCGGCGGCAGCGCGAAGGTCGCGGGCAGCAGCATCGACATGGTCGCCACCGGGCCGAGGCCGGGCAGCACGCCGATCAGCGTGCCGAGCAGGCAGCCCGTGAAGGCATAGAGCAGGTTCTGCAGGGACAGGGCCGTGGCGAAGCCCAGCGACAGGTTGCTCAGCAGGTCCATGCGGTCAGCGCTGCACGAGGAATTGCGGCCAGACCGGAATCTGGATCTTCAGGATGAGGGCGAAGCCGAGCAGCACGATGACCGACAGCGTCACCGAATTCACCAGCGCGCCGCGCCAGGTCACCTCGCGGCTCGCGAAGCTCGACAGCAGCACCGCCACGAAGGCCGAGGCGACGAGGCCCATCGGCATGAGCATCGCGCCGAAGACGACGACCGGCAGCAGCACGCCGAGGAAGGTGCGCGGGCGAAAGCCGAAGCGCTCGGCCTCCGGGTCCTGCGTGAAGCTCGCCACCGCGGTGATCGCGACGCCGAGCCCGGCCAGCAGCAGGCCGAGATAGTAGGGGAAGAAGCCCGGGCCGGAATCGGACGGCGGTCCCACCCGGTAGGACTGCGCCTTCCAGGCGATCGCGGCACCCACCGCGATGAAGAGCACCCCGGCGATCTGATCGCGGAGGTTGCGGCGCCCGCCCTTCATTGGACGCGGATGTTCTGCTCCTCGATCACCACCCGCCAGCGCTCGCGCCATTCGCGGATGTACTGGGCGAGCTCGGCCGGCGAGAGGTGCACGTTGGTCAGCGCCATCTCGCGGAGCCAGGCCACGATCTCCGGCGCCTGCGCCGCCTGGGCATAGGCGGCGACGAGCTTCGCCAGGATCGGCGCCGGAACGGCGGAAGGCGCGGCGGTGGCGTAGAAGGTCTCGAGGTTGATCTCGGGATGGCCCACCTCGGCGAAGGTCGGCACGTCGGGAATCTGCGGCATGCGCTCGCGCGAGGTGACGGCGAGGATGCGGTAGCGGCCGTCGGTCCGGAAGATGTTCTGCTGGTAGACGGTGTCGAAATTGGCATCGAGCGCGCCGTTCGTCATCGCCGCCATGATCTCGCCGCCGCCGCCGCGATAATGGACGGGCACGCCGGTGACGCCGGTCTTGCGCAGCAGCTCGACGGCGAGGTGGTGCGGGCCCGCGATCCCGGCCGTCCCGAAGTTCAGCGAGCGCCGCTGCGACAGCGCCCGCAAATCGGCGACCGAGCGCACGGGGGAGCTGACCGGCACGGCCAGGGCCATGGGCGACATGCCCATCATGCCCAGGACCACGAAGCTGCGGTCAGGGTCGTAGGGCAGTCGCGCATAGAGGTTCGGGTGGATGGTGAGCTGGCCGGCATTCACCATGCCGATCGTGTAGCCATCCGGCGCCGCGCGGCCGAGCTCGCCCGTGCCGATGCGGCCGGCGGCCCCCGGGCGGTATTCGTGCACGATGGGCTGGCCCAGGATAGCCGAGACGCGCTCGTTATAAAGACGCGAGATGGTGTCGGTGATGCCGCCGGCGCCCCAGGGCACCAGATAGCGGATCGGGCGGGTGGGGTATTCCTGCGCATGGATCGGCCCGGAAGCCACGAGGGCGCAGAGGCACAGCAGACCGGCAAGCATCTTCTTCACGTCATCGACTCCCGACGGCAAACCGTCCTGGCCGTGATGCCGTATCTTCCCTGGCGCACAGGCTATGTCTGGCCCATCGGCGGGTCAATGCGAGGCGGGCGGCCGCGAACGGCCGATCGTCCAGGCGGCAGGCGCGATCTATCGGGCCTTCAGCGCGCCGGCTTCTGGAGCAGCGTCAGCCGATCGAGATCCGGCACCACCTCCGGCGAGGAGGGCGGAGTGCCGGCCTGGAGCGATGCGTTGCGCAGATCCTCCACCCCGCCCCAGGGCAGCGCGCGGGTGGACAGGATCTCCAGCCCCGCCTCGGCGGCGAAGCCGCGCAGCATGGCTTCCGTCATCCGGTTCCGCGCATGCGGATTCTGCCCGTAATGCCGGTCGGTCGGGGCGTCGTAGTTCGAATGCTGGTAGAGCGCGCGTCCGCCGGGCGCGAGGATCCGCGCCGTGTCGAGGATGTAGGACCGCACGATGTCCGGGCTGAAATGGACCATGGAGTCGTAGCTGAAGACGGCCGTCATCTCTCCGTCGCCGATGGGGGCGAAGTCGTAGCCGGTGTTGCGGTGGAACTCGATGCCGGGCCGCCCGGCGAGGCGGGTGCGGCAGAAGTCGATATTCTCCTGCAGGATGTCCATCAGCACCAGGCGCGGCGCGAGGGCGGCCGCCCGCTCCGAATGGCGTCCATGGCCGCAGGCCAGCTCCAGCGTGGCCGTCAGGTCCAGCTGGCGGAACCGGGGATGAAAGGGAAAGTCGTCCTCCCACCAGACGTAGGTATAGGGGTCGGCCGCGTCGTAATAAGGGCTGCCCTTCCAGGCCTCCGCCACGACCTCGACCGATTGCTTCAGAGTGTCCACGTGACCCGCACCGCCATCCGTTGCGGGCAAACTATCCAGGGTCAACCCGGCCGGCAATGAGGTCCGGCTGGCGGCCTACGCCTCCGGCGGCGGCACGGTGCCCGGGCGCGGATCGATCGGCACCATCCTCGCCAGCCCGCTGGCCTGCTCGAACAGGGCGGCCGCCTGCAGGGCGATCTCGTCGCGCCGCGGCGGGGCGACCACCTGCAGGCCCACGGGCCGCCCGTACTGGTCGAAGCCGCAGGGCACCGCGACGGCGGGGCAGCCGGCCAGCGTGATGGCCGCGTTGATCATGGAGCCGGCCATGTAGTTCTCCAGCTTCACGCCGGCGATGGTCTCGGGGTTGCGCAGCATCACGTCGAAGGCCGGCGTGGCGGCGCCCGGCGTGACGAAGATGTCGTAGGTCGAGAACATCGCGGCCATGCGGCGGCAGAAGGCGGCGCGCTCGCGGTCGGCCCAGGCGAGCTGGCTCGGCGTCGCGTTCAGGCCCCGCTCCGTGTTCCAGATGATGTCGGGCTTGATGAGCGCGCGATGCGTCTGGAGCTGGGCCTCGCGGTCCACGACGAAAGCCTGGCTGCGGAGGATGAGGAAGGCTTCGCCGAGCTGCGCGAGGTCGGGCGCGAACTCCTCGACGATGCAGCCGGCCGCCTCGAAGGCGCGCACGGCCCTGGAGCAGATCTCGCGCGTCTCGCGGTCGATGGGCAGCTGGCCGTTGAAATCGGCGGTGAAGGCGATGCGCTTCGGGCGCTCGGCCGCCGCCGCGGCCACGGCATCGGCGTAGGAGCGGGACGGCGCGTCGTAGGTCAGCGGATCGAGCGGGCACCAGCCGGCCATGGCATCGAGGAGGAGCGCCAGGTCCGGCACGTTCCGCGCCATGGGCCCCTGGACGGACAGGGTGGAGAAGAGGTTGTTCACCGTCCCGCGCGTCACCCGCCCCGGGGAGGGCCGCAGGCCGACCACGCTGCAATAGGTGCCGGGGCGGCGCAGGCTGCCGCCATGGTCGGTGCCCTGGGCCAGCCAGGTCTCGCCCGTCGCGAGCGAGACGGCGCCGCCGCCCGTGCTGCCGCCGCAGGTGAGCGAGGTGTTCCAGGGGTTCCGGGTGCGGCCGAAGACCTCGTTGAAGGTGGAGCCGCCGGCGCCGAATTCGGGCGTGTTGGACTTGCCGATGACGATGCCGCCATGCGCCTCGATGCGCTTCACGACGGGGTGGGAGTCCCTGGGCACGTGATCCTTGAAGATGGGCGAGCCGTAGGTGGTGCGGACGCCGGCCACGTCGGTCAGGTCCTTGATCGAGACCGGCAGGCCGGCGAGCCATCCGGCCTTGCCCTCCAGCGCGCGCCCCTCGCCCGCCATCAGCCGCTTCGCATGGTCGCGCGCGCGGTCGAAGCACAGGGTGGGCATCGCGTTCACCTCGGGCTCGACGGCGGCGATGCGCGCCTCGGCGGCGTCGATGAGCTCAAGCGGCGAGACCTCGCGGCGCCGCAGGCGGGAAACGGCTTCCGTGGCCGTCAGGCGGATCAGATGGTCATGCATGCGAGG
The DNA here is from genome assembly GCF_004336745.1 of Roseococcus sp. SYP-B2431. GTDB lineage: Bacteria > Pseudomonadota > Alphaproteobacteria > Acetobacterales > Acetobacteraceae > Roseococcus. Next base: position 475,337 of record NZ_SJXD01000025.1, on the reverse strand, counting down.
AAGTCTGGCATCGCTTGGCGCCATGCGACAGCCCGGTTCCGCTGGAAGAGCGCGGGCCGCCCCCTCAACTCGCTCATCCCTGCCGGCCGGGAACCGGATGCGGGCTCAGCCGAAGAGCTTCGCCGCCGTCTTCGCGACCAGCTCGCCCTGATGGCGGGCACCGGCCAGCTCGATCTCGCTCGGCTGGCGCGAGCCGTCCCCGCCCGCGATGGTCGTGGCGCCGTAGGGCGCGCCGCCGACGATCTCGGTCAACGTCATCTGGCCCTGATGGCTGTAGGGCAGGCCTACGATGACCAGGCCGAAATGCAGCAGGTTCGTGATGATCGAGAAGAGCGTCGTCTCCTGCCCGCCATGCTGGGTCGCCGTCGAGGTGAAGGCGGCCCCGACCTTGCCGTGCAGCGCGCCGCGCGCCCAGAGCCCGCCGGCCTGATCGAGGAAGGCGGCCATCTGCGCGGAGATGCGACCGAAGCGCGTGCCGGTGCCGATGACGATCGCGTCGTAATCGGCGAGTTCGGCGACGGTCGCGACGGGCGCGGCCTGGTCGAGCTTGAAGTGGGCCGCTTTGGCGATATCCGCGGATACCGTCTCCGGCACGCGCTTGATGTCGACCTGGGCGCCCGCCGCCCGGGCTCCTTCGGCGATGGCGCCGGCCATCGTCTCGATATGTCCGTAGGACGAGTAGTAGAGGACCAGAACCTTGGCCATAGCGACCTCCCGGTTGGGCGAGGGAGAGCCCCGCCAGGAAGCAATCTTGGGAGGCCGCGCCGTTTTCCAATCCCGTGCATGGGAGAGACCAGGCGCATGGGAGAGACAAGGCGCATGGGAGAGACAAGGCCGGCGCCTTCCGCCGTCGCTTGCGGCCCGGGGGGAAGCCCCTACCCTTGGCCGGATCACCGGAGGGAAACACCATGAACGAGAACGCCGCCCATGAAGCCCTGCGCGCGAGGGGCCGCGCCGAGATGCGCGAGATCCTGGGCAGCGCCTATACCGAGGCGCGCGACAAGGGCACCAACCCGTTCAACGCCGCCGTCCGCGCGCTCTCCGAGGAGATGGCCTATGCCACGCTCTGGACCCGCCCGGGGCTGGACCGCAAGCAGCGCAGCCTGATCACCCTCGCGATGATCTGCGCGCTGAACCATCCGCACGAGCTGCGCATCCACCTGGTGGCCGCGCTGAACAATGGCTGCACGGCCGAGGAGATCAGCGAGGTCTTCACCCACGCCGTCGCCTATTGCGGCTTCCCGGCCGCGATCGACGCGCTGCGGCTCGCCGAGCAGGTGCTCAAGGAGCAGGGGGCGATCTGAGGGGCCGGCGGAAGCCGGGCCCCTCATCGGCGCTACGGGCGGATTCCCAGCGCATCCAGGAGCGCGCGCTTCGAGGCGACGTCCGCCTCGATGGCCGCGCCGAAAGCCGCGCCGTCCAGATAGGCGACGCGCTCGCGCAGCCGTTCGGCCACGGTGCGGTAGCCCTCCGAGCGCAGCCCCGCCTCGCAGGCGCGCTCCAGCGCGGCGCGGACCGGAGCCTCGAGCCCGGCCGGCGCCAGCACGCCCCCGATCACCGACTGCGTGGCCGCGAAGCCCTGCGAGGGCAGCGTCGGCACGTTCGGGAAGTACGGGTTCGGCGCGTTCGAGAAGATGCCGAGCATCCGCAGCCCCTGCGAATCCGCGAGGCTCGCGGCCAGCGATCCGGCCGCGACATCGCCGCTGCGCAGCGCCGGCACGACGGGCGCGTCGCCGCGATAGGGCACGTGCAGCATCTGCACATTCGCGGCGCGCAGGAATTCCGCCATGGCGAGATGCGCGGCGCTGCCCGTGCCGTTCACGCCGAAGGAGAGCGCGCCCGGCCGCGCCCGTGCCGCGGCGGCGAGGTCGGCGGCCGTGCGATGGGGACTCTCGGGCGAGACGGCGAGGGCGAAGACGAGCTCGAAGGTCTGGCAGATCGGCGTGAAGGAGTTCAGCCGGTAGGGCAGGCTCGGGTTCAGATGCGGCTGGAGGCCCACCGAGGTCGAGGTCGTGAAGCCGAGCGTGTAGCCGTCCGGGCGCGCCTGGGCGAGCGCCGCCGCGCCCACCGAGCCGGCCCCGCCGTCGCGGTTGATGACGGCGATGTTCTGGCCGAGCTCGTGGCCCATGGCCTGGGCGATGGCGCGCGCGAGCAGGTCGGTGGCGCCGCCGGGCGGAAAGCTGACCAGGAGCTGCAGCGGACGGCCCGGCGTGAAGCCGGGAGGTGCCCCCTGGGCCTGCGCCAGCATGGGCGCCGCGGCCGCGGCAAGGGCGAGGAGAAGGCGGCGCATCGTGCTCAATCCTGCAGCACGGCGATGGCGCTCATCTCGATGAGCGCGTCCGGCGTCGTCATCTTCGGCGTCTCCACCATGGTCGAGGCGGGCGGCGAGCCGGTGAAGTACTGGCGACGCACCTTATGGATCATGTCGAACTGCTCCATGTTGCGCACGAAGACATCGACGCGGCAGATGTCGTCGAGCGTGCCGCCCGCGGCCTCCATCGCCGCCTTGATGTTCTCGCAGACCTGGATCGTCTGCCTCTCGATGTCGCCCACGCCCACGATCTTCCCCTCCGAATCCTTCGCCAGCATGCCGGAGACGAACACGATGCGGCCGCGCGCCTCGACGACGGTTGCATGGGCGAAATGGCCGCTGGGCTTGCCGATCTTCGGTGAGGTGATCTGGGTCTTGGGCATGGAACGTTCCTTCTGGATGGTGCTTATAAGGAGTATCGGCGGGGGTTGTGGCGCAGGACAAGTCCAGGGCGGCGCCTCGCCGCCCGGCCCCGCCTGCGCCGGATGAAAAAAAGGAGAATCTCCCCGCTATTGCGAACGACTCTCAGTTGCGTTACCGGTGCCGATCCCGGCAGGGGCCATGGGGCACCCACCAGCATCTGGCGAGATTGCACCACACAATGTCCTCCCGCGACGGTTTCGCGCTGACTGCATGGCGGCTCCGACCCCGGGATGCCTGGGCGCAAGGCGTCTTCCCGGCGGGATCGGCCCTGCCGCTTCTCTTCACCGGCCTGCCGGCGCGCGGCGACGCCAGCCTAGGAAAGTGACTGTCATGCTGAAGCGAGTCCTGGCCCCCGTCGGGCTGTCGTTCCTTGCCGCACAGGCGATCCTTGCCGGACAGGCCCATGCGCAGGATCCGGTGCCCGGCGCGGCCGCCGCGCCGGCCAGCGCCGCGCGCGCCATGCTGCCCGTCGACCTCTCGCCCTGGGGCATGTTTGCCCATGCGGACATCGTCGTGCAGCTCGTGATGGCCGGCCTGGCCCTGGCCTCCGTGCTGACCTGGACCGTCGCCCTCGCCAAGACCTTCGAGCTGATGGGCGCCAATCGCCGCGCCCGGGCGGGCCTGGCCGTCCTGGCCCATGCCAAGGACCTGAACGACGCGGCCCGCGCGCTGGCGGAGCGGCCGGGCGCCTGCGCCGCGCTCGCCCGCACCGCCGCCGTCGAGGTCGCTACCAGCGAGGGTGCCCAGCGCGAGGCCGTGCAGGAGCGCGTGGGCTGGCGGCTGGAGCGCATCGTCGCGAATGCGGGCCGCCACCTCTCCCGGGGAACCGGCCTGCTGGCCTCGATCGGCTCGGTCGCGCCCTTCGTCGGCCTCTTCGGCACGGTCTGGGGCATCATGAACAGCTTCATCGGCATCTCGCGCGCGCAGACGACGAACCTCGCCATCGTCGCGCCGGGCATCGCCGAGGCGCTGCTGGCGACGGGCATCGGCCTCGTCGCCGCCATTCCGGCCGTGATCCTCTACAATGCCTTCGCGCGCGGCGTGACGGCGCACAAGGCGCTGCTGGCCGACAGCGTGGCCGAGACCATGCGCCTGCTCTCGCGCGAGCTCGACCATCCGGGCCGCCGGCACGTCCGGATGGTGGCGGAGTAAGCAGCGATGGCCTTCCAGCTTGGCGGCGGCGACGACGAGCTCGCCGAGACCCACGACATCAACGTCACGCCCTTCATCGACGTGGTGCTGGTGCTGCTGATCGTCTTCATGGTCGCGGCCCCCCTCGCCACGGTGGACGTGCCGGTGGACCTGCCCTCCAGCACCGCGACGCAGCAGCCGCGGCCGGACAAGCCGATCTTCCTCACCCTGCGCTCCGACCTCACCCTCGCCCTGGGCGATGCGCCGGTTTCCCGCGAGGGACTTCGCGCGGCGCTCGACGAGGCCTCCGGCAACGATCGCGACCAGCGCGTCTTCCTGCGCGCCGATACGGTCGTGCCCTATGGCGAGCTCACCGAGGCGATGAACCTGCTGCGCACGGCCGGCTACCTCAAGCTCGCCCTCGTCGGGCTGGATGCGAGCCAGAACCCGTGAGCGGCGCCAGCCTCTCCTGGAGCGGCGCCGGCGCGGGCGAGACGAAGCCGCGCTGGAGCGCCGCCCTCGCCGTCGTCCTGGCGCTGCACGCCGGCGGCGTGGCGGCGATGCTGGTCCAGCACAGGCCGCTGGAGCGGCTGGCGGCGACCGATGCCGTCCTGATCGACCTCGCCCCCGCGCCGCCCGCCGAGGAGCCCGTCCCGGAGCCGGAAGAGGCGAACGCCGCCCCGCCTCCGCCGCAGGCCGAGGAACCCCCTCCCCCGCCGCCGGAGCCGCCGCCGCCCGAGGTGACGCCCGAGGTCGCGCTGCCGACCCCGCCTCCACCCCCCACGCCGCCCCCGCCGCAGCGCCGGCCGCCCCGGCCCCGCCCGCCCCAGCCGCAGGCCGTGACGAGCCAGGCGCCGCCTTCCGAGGTGGCCGCGCCGGCGCCCGTCGCGGCGCCCGCCAGCCCGGGAACGGCCACGGCACCGCGCGCCGGCGGCGGCGGGGTCTCGAGCTGGCAGGGCCGGCTCATGGCGCGGCTTCAGGCGGTCCGGCGCTATCCCGAGACCGCGCGCGCGCGGCGCGAGGAGGGCGTGGTCCACCTGCACTTCACCATGGACCGCGCCGGCCAGGTGCTGGCCGCCCGCATCGCGCGGACCTCCGGCCACCACGCGCTGGACGAGGAGACGCTGGAGCTGGCCCGGCGCGCCTCGCCGCTGCCCCCGCCGCCGGAGGAGGTCACGGGCAATCCGATCTCGCTGACCGTGCCGGTGCGGTTCTCGCTGCGCTGAGGGCCGCGCGATGATGTAGGCTCCTCCCCGGGGAGGACGCCGATGAGTTCCATGTACCACGACGGCATGCGCCAGTTGCAGGATGCCTTCGACGGCCGAAGGGTCGCGGATGCGCTGGAGAGCCGCCGCAAGCATCGCGACTTCTGGCCGGAGGAGATCGCGCTCTTCACCTCCGTGCCCTTCTTCTTCATCGCGACCGCCCATGGAGAGGCGGTGGATTGCAGCTTCCGGGGCGGCGCGCCGGGCTTCGTGAAGGTGGTCGGGCCCTCGGCGCTCGAATGGCCGGAATACGACGGCAATTCCATGTACCGCACGGCCGGCAACATCCTGTGCAGCCCGCGGGTCGGGCTGCTCTTCATCAGGTTCGATGCGACGGCCAACCGCACCCGGCTCACCGGCGACGCCACCCTGCTGCGCGATCCGGAGGCGCTGGCGCGCCATGCCGGCGCAAAGTCCGTGATCCGCTTCGAGGCCGACTACGTCTACCCCAATTGCCCGCGCTACATCCCCGAGATGCGGCTTGTCGCGCCGAGCCCGCATCCCCCGGCGCCCGGCCATGCGCCGCCGCCGCCCGCCTGGAAGGCGAGGGACTATATCCGCGACGCCCTGCCGCGGGACGACGCACATCGCGCCGAGGTCGGCAGCCTGGAGCCGCCGCGCGCCTGAGACCGTCCAGCCGCCGGGCAACCGCCACAGGCTTGCCAGGTTCCTGGCCGTTGATGGTGTCGCCGGGCCCCGGCCGGGGTATTCGGCGCCCAGCCCTGCGCGCCCCGCCAGGGCGGTCCCGCGCGCGGAGGTGACGCCATTGTTGGCAATATTTGCAAAGGGTAACAGTTGCTGCGCCGCATGCGCGATGCCTGCATAAGGGCGCCGTGATGCCACCCCGATTCCTGTCCCGCCGCGCCTCGCTGGCGCTTGCGGTCTTGCCGCTTGCCGGCTGCTCGACCTTCCGGCCCCGTCCCGATTCCGGAATCCCTTTGCCCCCGCAGCTCGCCTCGGCGACGGCCGAGCCGGCCAACTGGCCCGATCCGCTCTGGTGGCGCGGCTTCGGCTCGCCCGAACTCGACGCCCTCATGGAGCGCGCGGTGCTGGCCAATTTCGACATCCGCGCCGCCATCGCGCGCGTCCGGCAGGCCGATGCCCAGGTCCGCATCGCCGGCCAGGCGCTGCTGCCCTCCGGGAACCTGACCGGCAGCGCCACGCGCAGCCAGTCGCCCGTGCAGACCGCGACGGCGGTCAACCTGTCCGGCTCGGGCGGCCGCCGCTTCGTCCAGCGCGAGCTGTTCCAGACCGGCCTGCAGGCCAGCTACGAGATCGACTTCTGGGGCAAGAACCGCGCCGGGGTGGTCTCGGCCGAGCAGAACGCACGGGCCAGCCGCTTCGACGTGGCCGCCGTCGCGGTGACCACCGAGGCCTCGGTCGCAAACACCTATTTCCAGATCCTCGCCTCGCGCGAGCAGCTCGCCATCCAGCAGGCCAACCTGGAGGCGGCGCAGCGCATTCTGACGCTGCTGCAGCAGCGGCTCGCCGCCGGCACGGGCACGGGGCTCGACATCGCGCAGCAGCAGACCCTGGTGGAGCAGCAGCGCGCCGCGATCCCGCCGCTGCGCCAGTCGATCGACCAGAACACCTACTCGCTGGGTACCCTCACCGGGCAGACCCCGGAGCTCGTGGCGCGGCCGAGAATGGCCCTGGCCGATATCCGCGTGCCGGCCCCACGGCCCGGCCTTCCCTCCGAGGTGATGCAGCGCCGGCCCGACGTCTGGCTGGCCGAGGCCACGCTCGCCGCCGTCCAGGCCAGCGTGGAGCAGGCCCGCACGGCCATGTTCCCCTCCATCACGCTGACCGCCAGCGGCGGCTTCCAGAACATCGCGATCGAGAACCTGCTGCGGCCGGGCTCGGCGCTGTATTCCTTGGCCACGGGGCTCACCCAGCCCATCTTCCAGCTCGGCCAGCTCCGGGCGCAGTACCGGCTGACCCAGGCCCAGGCCGAGGAGATCCTGGAGAACTACCGGCTGGCGATCGTCGCCGCGCTGGTGGATGTGGAGAGCGCGATCGTGGCGTTGCGCGAGACGACGGACCAGGAAGCCCTCCAGGCCTCGGCGACCCGCAGCGCCGAGCGCGCCTATGCCATCTCCGAGGCGCAGCTGCGCGCGGGGACGATCGACCTCCTGACCCTGCTGAACACGCAGCAGGCCCTCTTCAACACCCGCAACCAGCTCACGCAGGTTCGGCTCCTGAAGCTCCAGGCGGCGGTCGGACTCTTCCGCGCGCTCGGCGGCGGATGGTCCTGAGGCCCCAGGGAAGCCACCCATGCCCGATACGCCCCTCCCCATCGAGCCCGTGAAGGCGCTGCCCGCGCCGCCGGTCCGCCCGGCCCTGCCCGCTCCCGACCATCCGGAGGCCGGGCCGCCGGCACGGCCGCGCCGCCGCTGGGTGGGCTGGCTCGTCTGGCTGCTGATCCTGGGCAGCGCCGGCGGCGCGGCCTGGTACTACTGGCCGCAGCTCTCCGCCAAGTTCTCCGGCCAGCCGGCCCAGCAGGGGCCCGGCGGCGCGCGCGGCCGCTTCGGCGGCGGCGCCGTCCCGGTCACCGTGGCGCCGGCCACGCGGAAGGACCTGCCCGTCCTGCTCGACGCGCTCGGCACCGTGCAGGCGCTCAACACCATCACCGTGCGCTCGCAGGTGGACGGCATCCTGGTCGAGGTTGCCTTCACCGAGGGCCAGGAGGTCCGCCGCGGCGACGTGCTGGCCCGCATCGACCCGCGCACCTATGCCGCCGCCGTCGCCCAGGCCGAGGCCAAGCTGGCGCAGGACCAGGCGGTGCTGGCCAATTCTCGGCTCGACCTGCAGCGCTATGTCGACCTCTCGCGCAACAACGGCGCCTCGCGCCAGCAGCTCGACACGCAGCGCGCCCTCGTCGCCCAGAACGAGGCGCTGGTGCAGGCCGACCAGGCGGCGGTCGACACCGCGCGCATCCAGCTCGACTACACGACGATCCGCTCGCCGGTGGACGGGCGCGTCGGCCTGCGCCAGGTGGACCAGGGCAACCTCGTGCGCTCGGGCGACGCCAACGGACTCGTGGTCGTGACGCAGGTCGACCCGATCAGCGTCCTCTTCACCCTGCCGCAACAGGACCTGCCGCGCATCCTGACCGCCATGCGCGAAGGGCCGGTCGAGGTGATCGTCGTCGCGGCCGACGGCTCGACGCGGGCCACCGGCACGCTGCTCACGCCCGACAACCAGGTGGACCAGACCACCGGCACCATCAAGCTGAAGGCCACCTTCCCCAATCCCGAGCGGCTTCTCTGGCCCGGCGCCTTCGTGAACGTGCGGATGCTGGCCGCCACCATCCGCGAAGCCCTGACGATCCCGCTCGTCGCGGTGCAGCGTGGGCCGGACGGCACCTATGCCTTCGTGCTGAAGGACGACAACACGGTCGAGCAGCGCCCGATCACGACGGGCTTCATCAACGCAACGGACGCCGTGGTGACGCGCGGCCTGCAGCCGGACGAGAAGGTGGTCACCTCCGGCGCGCTGCGGCTGAATGCCGGGGCACAGGTGCAGGTGATCGAGCCCGTGGTGCCGGCCTATGTGGCGCCGACGCGCGGCCGCCGCTTCCCCGGCGGCCAGGCTGGACAGCGCCCCGCGGCCGGCGGGCCTCCAGGCCAGGCCGGCGCCGGCAACCCCGCCTCGGGCGAGGCCCGCCAGGGCCGCCGCGGCGACGGGACTTCGGGCGAGGGCCGACAGGCCCCGCCGCAGGGCGGGCAGCGCCCGGCCGCGACGACGCCGTGAACGTCTCCGCGCCCTTCATCACCCGGCCCGTCGCCACCTCGCTCCTCGCGGTGGCGGTGCTGCTGGCCGGGCTCTTCGGCTACATGAAGCTGCCCGTCTCCGCCCTGCCGGAGGTGGACTTCCCGACGATCGAGGTGAGCACCCAGCTTCCCGGCGCCTCGCCCGAGACCATCTCGCTGCAGATCGCGGCCTCGCTGGAGCGGCAGCTCAACCAGATCTCGGGGCTGACCTCCGTCACCTCGATCAGCGGCCCGGGCACCAGCCGCATCACCCTGCAGTTCAACCTGGACCGCAACATCGACGACGCCGCGCAGGACGTGCAGGCCGCGATCAACGCCGCGCGCGGCACCCTGCCGCAGAACCTGCCCTACCCGCCCACCTATGCGAAGGTGAACCCGGCCGATCCGCCGATCATGACGCTGGCGCTGACCTCGGATTCCATCCCCATCTACCGCGTCTCGGATTCCGCGGATTCGCTGCTGGCCCAGCGGCTCTCGCAGGTGACCGGCGTCGGCCGGGTGACGGTGCAGGGCAATATGCGCCCGGCCGTGCGCATCCAGGCCGACCCGCGCCGGCTCGCCTCCTACGGACTGTCGCTGGAGGATATCCGCAGCACCGTCGTGGGCGCGAACCAGGCGGGGCCCAAGGGCTCGCTGGACGGGCCGCACCAGGCCTCGACCGTGATGGCGAACGACCAGATCAGCTCGGCCGCCGCCTTCGCCCATCTCGTGATCGCCTACCGCAACGGCGCGCCCGTGCGGCTCTCCGACGTGGGCGCCGTGGTGGACGGTCTCGAGAACACGCTGAACGCCGCCTGGTTCAACGGGCAGCGCGCCGTGCTCATCGACGTGCAGCGCCAGCCCGGCGCCAATATCGTGGAGACCGTGGACCGCGTGCGCGCGCAGCTCGAGCAGCTGCAGGGCGCGCTGCCGGGCGGCATCACGCTCACCGTCGTCGCCGACCGGACGGAGACCATCCGCGCCTCGGTGCACGAGGTGCAGTTCCACCTGGTGCTCTCGGTGATCCTCGTGGTGGCGGTGATCTACCTCTTCCTGCGCTCGGCGCGCGCGACGCTCATCCCCGGCGTGGCCCTGCCGCTGTCGATCATCGGCACCTTCGGCGTCATGGCGGTCTGCGGCTTCTCCATGGACAACCTGTCGCTGATGGCGCTGACCATCGCGACGGGCTTCGTGGTCGACGACGCCATCGTGATGATCGAGAACATCGTGCGCCTGATCGAGGAGGGCGAATCCCCCCTCGCCGCCGCCTACAAGGGCGCGAAGCAGATCGGCTTCACCATCGTCTCGCTGACCGTCTCGCTGATCGCCGTCTTCATCCCGCTGCTGTTCATGTCCGGCGTGGTCGGCCGCCTCTTCCGCGAATTCGCGCTCACGCTGACCATCGCCGTGATCGTCTCGATGGTGGTCTCGCTCACGCTGACGCCGATGATGACGGGCCGCATGCTGCGCCCGGCCGGGGAGGACCGGCCGGGCTGGCTCTCGCGCCAGTTCGAGCGCGGCTTCGACTGGATGCGCGAGCATTACGCCACCAGCCTGCGCTGGGTGCTGCGGCACGAGGGGCTGATGCTGGCGCTGACGGCGGCGACCATCGCCGGCACGGTCGGCCTCTACATCGTCATGCCCAAGGGCTTCCTCCCCGCGCAGGACACCGGGCTGCTGGTGATCACCACCGAGGCGCCGCAGGACGCCTCCTTCGCCCGGGTCGTCGCCCTTCAGCAGCAGGTGGCAGCGGCGGTGCAGCAGGATCCGGACGTGGCGGGCGTCACCTCCGTCGCGGGCGCGGGGACGGTGAACACGGCGGCGAATGCCGGGCGCATCACCGCCATCCTGAAGCCGCGCGCCGACCGCGATGCCAATGCCCAGCAGATCGCCGACCGGCTGGCGCCGCGCCTGGCCGCCATAGCGGGCGTCGACACGCGAATCCAGGCCGTGCAGGACATCCAGATCGGCGCCCGCATCGCCAGCACGCAATACCTCTACACGCTCACCGATTCCGACCCCGTCCAGCTCCGCGAATGGGCGCCGCGGCTCGTGGAGCGGCTGGCCCAGGCGCCGGCGCTGCGCCACCTCACCAGCGACCAGCGCGACGGCGGGCTGCGCGTGCATGTCGAGGTCGACCGCGACCGCGCGGCGCAGCTCGGCGTCACCATGCAGGCGGTGGACGACATCCTCTACGACGCCTTCGGCCAGCGGCAGATCTCCACCATCTACGCGCAGTCCAACCAGTACCGCGTGGTGCTGGAGACGACGCCCGAGATCCGCGACGATCCCTCGCTGATCGGCCTGCTGCGCGTGCCCGGCAGTTCCAGCGGCCAGGGCGGCAGCACCGGCGCCACCCAGGTGACCTCGGGCGCCACCGTGACCGCCACCTCGGCCAGCGCCGCCGGCAACTACCAGGTGCCGCTCAGCGCCATCGCCACCATCAGTCGCCGCGCCGGCCCGCTCACCGTCACCCGCCAGGACCAGTTCCCCGCCGTCACCATCGGCTTCGACCTGGCGCCCGGCTATTCGCTGGGCGACGCGGTGCAGGAGATCGAGCGGATCGAGCGCGCCATGGGCCTGCCCGACACCATCACCGGCGAGTTCTCCGGCGACGCGGCGGAGTTCAACACCTCGCTGCGCAGCTCGCCCTACCTGATCCTGGCCGCGGTGGTCGTGATCTACCTGGTGCTGGGCATCCTCTACGAAAGCGTGATCCATCCGATCACCATCCTCTCCACCCTGCCCTCGGCCGGCATCGGGGCGCTGCTGGCGCTCTGGGGCATGGGGCTGGACCTCTCGGTGGTGGGGCTCATCGGCATCGTGCTGCTGATGGGCATCGTGAAGAAGAACGCCATCATGATGATCGACTTCGCCCTGGAGGCGCAGCGCGATCACGGCCGCTCCCCGCGCGACGCGATCTACGAGGCGAGCGTGCTGCGCTTCCGCCCGATCATGATGACGACCATGGCCGCCCTCCTCGGCGCCGTGCCCCTGGTGCTGGGCGGCGGGCCGGGCAGCGAGCTGCGCCTGCCGCTCGGCGTCTCGGTGATCGGCGGCCTGCTGCTGAGCCAGGTCATCACGCTCTACACCACGCCGGTGATCTACCTGGCGCTGGAGCAGCTCCGCACCCGCCTGCAAGGCCGGCCGGCCGCCGCGCCGCCGGCCCCGCACGGCGCGCCGGCGGAATAGCATGTCGATCTCCGAGCCCTTCATCCGGCGGCCCATCGCGACGGTGATGCTCTCGGTGGGCCTGGCGCTGGCCGGGATGGTCGCCTATTTCGGCCTGCCGGTCGCGCCGCTGCCGCGCATGGACCTGCCGACCATCGTGGTCTCGGCGAGCCAGCCGGGCGCCGATCCCGCGGTCATGGCCTCCTCCGTCGCGGCGCCGCTGGAGCGGCGGCTGGGCGCCATCGCCGGGGTCTCGGAGATGACCTCGCGCTCCTCGCTCGGCAGCACCTCGGTCGTCGTGCAGTTCGACCTGAACCGCTCGGTCTCCGACGCGGCGAAGGACGTGCAGGCGGCGATCAACGCCGCCGGGACCGACCTGCCCGCCGGCCTGCCGAACCCGCCCACCTTCCGCAAGGCCAATCCCGCCGACGCGCCCATCCTGATCCTCGCCGTCACCTCCGACACCCTGGCGCCGGGCGCGGTCTACGACGCGGTGGACAGCATCGTCTCGCCGCGCATCGCCCGGATCGACGGCGTGGCGCAGGTGCAGGTGACCGGGGCGGAGCAGCCGGCCATCCGGATCCAGGTGGACCCCGCCGCCGCGGCCTCGGCCGGGATCTCGCTGGAGAACATCCGCAGCACCGTCACCAGATCCAACATCACCCAGCCGACCGGCCTCATCGACGGCACCGAGCAGGGCGGCGCCATCTCGATCAACGACCGGATCGACCAGGCGCAGGACTACGCCAACCTCATCCTACGCGCGCAGGACGGCGCGATCATGCGCCTCTCCCACATCGCCCATGTCGAGCTCGGCGTGCGCGACCGGCGGCAGGGCGGCAGCTACAATGGCCGGCCGGCCGTCATCGCCGTCATCTACAAGCAGCCCGACGCCAATGTGATCGAGGTGGTGGACAACATCCAGAAGCTGCTGCCCGACCTGCAGCGCTGGCTGCCGAACGGCGTGCACGTCCACACCATCCGCGACCGTTCCGAGACCATCCGCGCCAGCGTGGAGGAGGTGCAGTTCACGCTCGTCATCTCGATCGTCCTGGTCGTCCTGGTCGTGGCGGCCTTCCTGCGCCGCCGGGCCGCGGTCTTCGCCGCGGCCATCTCCGTGCCGCTCTCGCTGCTGGGCACCCTCGCGGTGATGTGGCTGCTGGGCTACTCGCTCGACAACCTCTCGCTGATGGCGTTGACCATCTCGGTCGGCTTCGTCGTGGACGACGCCATCGTCATGATCGAGAACATGACCCGATTGCGCGAGAAGGGCATGCCCGCCATGGAAGCCGCCCTCGAGGGCGCGCGGCAGATCGGCTTCACGGTCGTCTCCATCACCCTCTCGCTGATCGCGGTCTTCATCCCGCTGCTCTTCATGCCGGGCATCGTGGGGCGGATGTTCCGCGAATTCTCCGTCACGCTGGCCGTCGCCGTCGCCTTCTCGGCGGTCATCTCGCTGACCGTCACGCCCATGGTCGCCGCGCGCATGGCTTCCGGCGTGGAGCGCAGGCCGGGCTGGTTCGGCCGCGCCTTCGAATGGGTCATGGCCGCGACGATCGAGGGCTACATGGCGAGCCTGAAGGTCGTGCTGCGGTTCCGCGCGATCATGCTGCTCTTCACGGTGAGCCTCGTCGGCCTCACGGTCTGGCTCTACATCATCGTGCCCAAGGACTTCTTCCCGGCGCAGGATACCGGGCTGATCGCCGGCACCGTGCAGGCGGCGCCCGACACCTCCTTCCAGACCATGATGGGCCTCCAGCAAAGGGCGGTGGACATCATCATGGCCGATCCGGGCGTCGCCTCGCTCGGCGTCTCGGTGGGCGGCGGCGGCGGCGGTTCCGGCAGCACGGCCCGGATGTTCATCTCGCTGAAGCCGGAATCCGAAAGGCCGGGCGTCACGGCCAACGACATCATCAACCGGCTGCGCGGGCCGCTCAACCGAATCCCCGGGGCGCAGACCTTCATGCGCTCGGTGCAGGACATCAACGTGGGCGGCCGCGCCGGCAATGCCTCCTTCCAATACGCGCTGCTGGCGCCCGACCTCGACGAGTTGCAGACCTGGTCGGAACGGCTGGTGCGGCAGCTGCGGACCGTGCCGCAGCTCGCCGACGTCTCCTCGGACCAGGAGCGCGCGGGGCTGGTCTCGCGGCTGGTGGTGGACCGCGACGCCGCCGCGCGCCTCGGCCTCAGCATCCAGGCGATCAACCAGACGCTCAACAATGCCTTCGCGCAGCGGCAGGTGAGCGTGATCTACCGCACGCGCAACCAGTACCGCGTCATCATGGAGATCGACCCGCGCCTGACCGAGGATCCCCGCCAGCTGGACGACATCTACGTGTCCGGCAGCGGCGGCCAGGTGCCGCTCAGCGCGGTCACGCGGCTGGAGCGGTCGAGCGCGCCGCTCTCCATCATGCACCAGGGGCAGTTCCCGGCCTCGACCATCACCTTCAACCTCGCGCCCGGCGTGGCGCTGGGCGAGGCGGCGGCGCTGGTCGAGCAGGCGCAGCGCGCCATCGGCATGCCGGCCACCGTGCGCGGCGAGTTCGCCGGCAATGCGCGCGTCTTCCGCTCCTTCCAGACCGGCCAGACCCTGCTCATCCTCGCGGCGCTGGTCAGCATCTACCTGGTGCTCGGCATTCTCTACGAGAGCCTGATCCACCCGCTGACCATCATCTCCACCCTGCCGACGGCCGGCATCGGCGCGCTGCTGGCCCTGATCCTGACGAACACGCCCTTCACGGTGATCGCGCTGATCGGCGTGATCCTTCTGATGGGCATCGTGAAGAAGAACGCAATCATGATGGTGGACTTCGCGCTCCAGCACGAGCGCGAGGGCGGCGAGCCGGGCGAGCAGGCCATCCTGGAGGCCTGCCGCGAGCGCTTCCGCCCCATCCTGATGACGACGCTCGCCGCCCTGCTGGGCGCCATTCCGCTGGCGATCGGCACCGGGCCGGGCAGCGAGCTGCGCCAGCCGCTCGGCATCGCGATCATCGGCGGCCTGGCGCTGTCGCAGCTGCTGACGCTCTACACGACGCCCGTGGTGTACCTGGCGCTGGAGAGCCTGGCGGGCGGGAAGCGCGAGCGGATCGCCGCGCCGCCCTTGCCGGCGGAGTAGCAGGCCCTTCCTTCCTGATCCGGCCGCAAAACGGCCGGCGCCGCCCACACCACAGCCAGGCCTGGTGTTCCAGTGGCGCGGCGAAGCCGAGGCGGCGGGCCCGCGCCCGGCGCCTGAGGGCACAAATCAGTGCAGCTTCACCGTCGGCGCCGGGCGCTGCGAGAAGAGCGACAGCCAGTAGCGCCACAGGGTCGGCGCCTTGCCGAGCAGGGCCGCCAGATGCATCTGGTACAGCGACCGGTACATCAGCCGGGCGAAAAGCCCCTCGACGAAGAAGCTGCGCCCCAGCAGCCCGCCCATGAGGCTTCCCACGGTGCTGTACCTCCCCAGCGACACGAGCGAGCCGAAGTCGCGATAGACGAAGGGCTCCAGCGGCTTCCCCTCCAGGATTCGCTCCACCAGCCCGATCATGTGCGACGCCATCTGGTGCGCCGCCTGGGCCCGCGGCGGCACGGGCTGGTCGCGGCCCGGCTGCGGGCAGGCGGCGCAGTCGCCGATCGCGAAGATGGCGGGGTCGCGCGTCGTCCGCAGCGTCTGCTCCACCACGAGCTGGTTGATGCGGTTGGTCTCGAGCCCGCCGATCCCCTGCAGGAAGTCGGGCCCCTTCACCCCCGCCGCCCAGACGATGAGCTCCGCGGGGAGGAAGCCGCCATCGGCCAGCACGATCCCTTCCGCGCGCACCTCGGCGACGCGGGTGCCGGTGCGGACTTCCACGCCCAGCTCGCGCAGCAGGCGCATGGTCTCGCCGGCGATGCGCTCGGGCAGGGCGGGCAGGATGCGCGGCGCCGCCTCCACCAGGACGATCCGGATGTCGCGCTCCGGCACGATGTGGTCGAGCCCATAGGCCACCACCGCGCGCACGGTCCGGTGGAGCTCGGCCGCCAGCTCCGTGCCGGTGGCCCCGGCGCCGATGACGGCGACATGGAGCTGCCCCGGCCGCACGGGCTCCTCCTGGGCATTGGCGCGCAGGCAGGCGTTGATGAGGCGGCGGTGGAAGCGGCTCGCCTGATCCGTCGTGTCGAGCGGGATGGCGTACCGGGCCGCGCCCGGCGTGCCGAAATCATTGGTGACGCTGCCCACGGCCATGACGAGCGTGTCGTAGCCCAGGCGGGTCGCGGGCGTGATCTCGCGCCCCTCCTCGTCGAAGGTGGGGCCGAGCTCGATCTCCCGGGCCTCGCGGTCCAGGCCGGTCATCTCGCCGAAGCGGTAGGTGAAGTGGTTCCAGTGCGCCTGGGCGAGGTAGTCGAGCTCGTTCTGCGCCCGGTCCAGGCTGCCGGCGGCGACCTCGTGCAGCAGCGGCTTCCACAGATGCGTCCGCGCGCGCTCCACCAGCGTGATGCCGGCGCGGTCGCCCCGGCCGTACTGCCTGCCGAGCCGCGTGGCCAACTCGAGCCCGGCCGCGCCCCCGCCGACGATGACGATGCGATGCATGAGGAACCTCCAGTCCCGCAGATGGCGTGGCGGCGGCCCCGGGGAAAGATGCTCCGGGCCGGGGCTTCATGGAAAGGAAACCGGGAAGCGCCTCGACGCGCCTCCTGGACACCGCCTCCGGCTTGCGCGAATTCCCATGCCGATCCAGCTTGTCGCCGCGCCGCGGGGAGAGCGGCAAACTCGCGCAAAGGCTCTGACCCCCCGTATGGCGGAAGAACGTCCGGACATCGCCGACCACAACTTCCTCGCCGGTGGTGGCGAGATGGGGAATCTGGTGGAGCGCTTCGAATGGGCCGCCAGCGCCATCGGGCCCATCGCCGGCTGGCCGCAGAGCCTGCGCAGCACCGTCTCGCTCATGCTGCGCTCGCCCATCGCCATGGTCCTGCTCTGGGGCGAGGACGGCGTCATGATCTACAACGACGCCTATGCCGGCTTCGCGGGGCGGCGCCACCCGGAGCTGCTGGGCTCCAAGGTGCGCGAGGGCTGGCCTGAGGTCGCGGCCTTCAACGACAACGTCATGAAGGTCGGCCTCGCCGGCGGCACGCTGGAATACGAGGACCGGGAGCTCGTCCTGTACCGCCACGGCACCGCCGAGCAGGTCTGGATGAACCTCTACTACTCGCCGGTGATCGACGAGAGCGGCCGGCCCGGCGGCGTCATCTGCCACCTCGTCGAGACCAGCGGGAAGGTGCGCGCCGCCCGCTGGCTCAGCGGCGAGCGCGAGCGGCTGCGGCAGATGTTCGAGCAGGCCCCCGGCTTCATCGCCGTGCTGACCGGCGAGCGCCATGTTTTCGAGCTCGCGAACCCTGCCTTCCAGCAGCTCGTCGGCCATCGCGAGGTGGTGGGCCTGCCGATCCGCGAGGCGCTGCCGGAGCTGGAGGGCCAGGGCTTCTTCGGCCTGATGGATCAGGTCTATGCCTCGGGCGTGGCCTATTCCGGCGCCGGCCTCGCGATGCGGCTCCAGCGCAGGCCCGGCGCCGCCCCGCAGCTGCGGCATGTCGACCTCGTCTACCAGCCGCTGCGCGATGGGGCGGGGGCGATCTTCGGCCTCTTCGTCCAGGGGCTCGACGCGACGGACCGGGTGGCCGCCGAGCGGGCGGCGCGCGCCAGCGAGGCGCAGTTCGAGACCTTCGCCCAGGCCATGCCGAACCACGTCTGGACCGCGCTGCCGGACGGCCGGCTCGATTGGTTCAACGTCAAGGTCTACGAATACAGCGGCGCCGCGCCCGGCTCGCTGGACGGCAAGGGCTGGGCCGGCATCGTCCATCCGGAGGACATGGCCGGCGCCGAGGAGCGCTGGGCCGAGGCCGTCGCCTCGGAGGAGATCTACGAGACCCAGTTCCGGCTCCGCCGCGCCGACGGGACCTGGCGGTGGCACCTGTCGCGCGCCCTGCCGATCCGCGGCGAGGACGGGCAGGTCCGGCGCTGGATCGGCACCAACACCGACATCGAGGACGAGCGCGCCGCGGGCGAGGCGCTGTCCGACCTCGCCGACACGCTGGAGCAGCAGGTCGAGCAGCGCACCGCCGAGCGCGACCGCATGTGGCGCCTCTCGACCGACCTCATGATCGTGGTGCGCTTCGACGGCACGATCCTGGCCGTGAACCCCGCCTGGACGAGCCTGCTCGGCTGGACCGAGCAGGAGGCGCTGGGCCATCCGCTGCTGGATTTCGTGCATCCGGAGGACCGGGCGCCCACCATCGGCCAGATGGACCGCCTCGCGGCCGGGGCGCGGACCATCGGCTTCCAGAACCGCTTCCGGGTGAAGGCGGGCGGCACCTGCATCCTCTCCTGGACCGCCGTCCCCGATGGCGGGCTGATCCACGGCGTCGGCCGGGACGTGACGGCGGAGCATGAGGCCGCGGCCGCGCTGAAGGCCTCCGAGGCGGCGCTGCAGCAGTCGCAGAAGATGGAGACCATCGGCAAGCTCACCGGCGGCGTCGCGCACGACTTCAACAACCTGCTGCAGGTCATCTCGGGCAACCTCGAGCTGCTGGCGCGCGAGATCGGCGAGGACCAGCGGGCCGGCCGCCTCGTCGGCAACGCGCTGGCCGGCGTCGCGCGCGGTTCCAAGCTCGCCAGCCAGCTGCTGGCCTTTGGCCGCCGGCAGCCCCTGGCGCCCAAGGTGATGAACATCGGCCGGCTGATCACCGGCATGGACGACATGCTGCGCCGCGCGCTGGGCGAGACGGTGGAGGTCGAAACCGTCGTCTCCGGCGGGCTGTGGAACACGATGATCGATCCGACGCAGATCGAGACCGCGCTGCTCAACCTCGCCATCAACGCGCGCGACGCGATGGAGGGCGGGGGCAAGCTCACCATCGAGGCCGGAAATGCCTTCCTGGACGACTATTACGTCCGCCACAACGACGAGGTGGAGCCGGGGCAATACGTGGTGCTGGCGGTGACCGACACCGGCTCCGGCATGCCGGCCGAGGTCGCGCAGCAGGCCTTCGAGCCCTTCTTCTCGACCAAGCCCGAAGGCAAGGGCACCGGCCTCGGCCTTTCCATGGTCTACGGCTTCGTGAAGCAGTCCGGCGGGCATGTGAAGATCTATTCGGAGCTCGGCCAGGGCACGACCGTGAAGCTCTATTTGCCGCGCGCCGACCAGCGCGAGGACATCGTGCCCGGCAGCGACCACGGCCCGGTCGCCGGCGGGACGGAGACCATCCTCGTCGCCGAGGACGACGAGCAGGTGCTGGAGACCACCGTCGCCGTGCTGACCAACCTCGGCTACCGCGTGCTGAAGGCGCGCGATGCGGCCAGTGCCTTCACGGTGATCGAGAGCGGCATCAAGGTGGACCTGCTCTTCACCGACGTGGTGATGCCGGGGCCGATGAAGAGCACCGAGCTGGCGCGCAAGGCCGCCGAGCGCCAGCCCGACATCGCGGTGATCTTCACCTCCGGCTACACCGACAACGCCATCGTCCATGGCGGCCGGCTCGATCCGGGGGTGGAGCTGCTGTCCAAGCCCTATACGCTCGACGCGCTGGCCCGGAAGGTGCGGCAGGTGCTGTCGAGCCGGCCGCCGCGAAGGCCGGAGCCGGCCCGCCGCGCCGCCGAGGCGTCCTCGAAGGGGGCCGACGGCCTGCGGATCCTGCTGGTGGAGGACGACCTCATCATCCGCATGAGCACCGCCGAGCTCCTTCGCAAGCTCGGCCACGAGGTGCTGGAGGCCGGCGACGGCAAGCAGGCGCTGGCCGTCATCGAGAGGGGCGCGCCGCTCGACGTGCTCTTCACCGATATCGGGCTGCCCGGCATGCCGGGCACGGAGGTCGCGGCCCTTGTGCGCGCGGCGCGGCCGGAGATCGGGGTCATCTTCGCGACCGGCTACAACGAGCGGCCCGCCATGGCCGGCCAGGCCAATGTCCACCTCCTGAGCAAGCCCTATGGCGGCGCCGAGATCACGCGGGTGCTGGAGGCGGCGCGGAAGAAGCCGGGCTGAGTCAGCCGCGCGAGGCCAGGCTCCAGCTCACGCCGAAGGGGTCCCTGAGCTGGCCGTAGCGGTCGCCCCAGAACTGGACGGCCAGCGGCATGGTGATCGTCATTCCCGCCTCGACGGCGCGCTCCCACCAGAAATCGACATCCTCCACCTGGAGGTGCAGCGTGGTGCCGTGGTGCTCCTTCGCGGGATGGCCGTGCTCGGGCCAGGGGTCGGTCATCATCAGCGAGCCGCCGTTGATGTAGAGGTGGACATGCATGGTGCGGCCGCTCCCGTCGGGCGGCATGGCGCCGGCGATCTCGGCGCCCAGGGCCGTCCGGTAGAATTCGGCGGCCTTCATGGCGCCCTCCACCATCAGATAGGGGGCGATGCCGCCCTTCACCTCGGGCAGTCTTTGGCCGTCATTCATGGTCTTCTCCTTTGTGTCCGGGCTTCCGGCGCCGTGCCCAAGGACGCGGCGAGGGGTCCCGATCCGACATCCCGGGTCAGGAATCTTTCGCCAGCCGGTCGAGATGCGTGCGGATATGCGCGGCCTCGGCCAGCGTGCCGGCCAGGGCGATCGCCCGCCCGAAGGCGCTGCGCGCCTCGTCGATGCGGCCGAGCTCGCGCAGCAGCGCGCCCTTGAGCCCATGGAAGGGGAAGTAGCCGGACAGCCGGTCGCCCAGCGGCTCCACCATCTCCAGCGCCGCCGCTGCGCCCCGCGTCTTCGACACCGCAACGGCGCGATTCAGCGTCACCACCGGCGAGGGCTGCATGCGCTCCAGCGCGGCATAGAGCCGGTCGATCTGCGGCCAGTCCGTCTCCTCCGGCCGCGCCGCGCGGGCGTGCAGGGCGGCGATGGCGGCCTGGACCTGGTAGGGCGCGGGCGCGCGGTGGCGCATCGCCTTGTCGATGAGGGCGAGGCCCTCGGCGATCATGGCGCGGTTCCACAGGCCGCGATCCTGCTCCTCCAGCAGGATCACGGCGCCCCCCGCGTCGAAGCGGGCCGGCGTGCGGGCCTGCTGCAGCAGGAGCAGCGCGGTCAGGCCCATGATCTCGGGCTCGGTCGGGAACAGCCGCAGCAGCAGCCGCGCGAGACGGATGGCCTCGCCGGCCAGGGCGGCCCGATCGCTTGCCGCGCGATCGTGCCCGGCGGCGGAATAGCCCTCGTTGAAGATGAGATAGACCATGGTCGCGACGGCACCGAGGCGTTCGGCGCGCTCCGCCGCGCCCGGCGTCTCGAAGGGCAGCGCGGCGGCGGCGATGCGGGCCTTGGCCCGGGTGATGCGCTGCTCCATGGCGGCCTCGCCCACGAGGAAGGCGCGGGCGATCTCGCGCACCGGCACGCCGGAGACGATGCGGAGCGCGAGCGGGATCTGCTGCGCCAGGGTCAGCGCCGGATGGCAGCAGATGAAGAGCAGGCGCAGCACGTCGTCGCGGTAGTCGGATTCGTCAAGGCGTTCCGCGAGCGGGGACTCCGCGTCCTCCAGGTCGGAGAGCCGTTCGTCCTCGGGCAGCGGCGCCTCGCGCGCCCGCCGCCGCTTGCCGTCGATCGCGGCGTTGCGGGCGACCATGATGAGCCAGGCCGTCGGGTCGCGCGGCGGGCCGTTCACCGGCCAGTGCTTCAGCGCCCGCAGCGAGGCGTCCTGGAAGGCCTCCTCGGCCGTGTCCAGGTCGCGGAAGTGGCGCAGCAGCGCGCCCACCGCCTTGGGGCGGGCCGAGACCAGCGCGGCTTCGATCCAGGCGAGGTCCGTCACCCGCCCTCCATTCCTTTCACCTGGCCTCCGGGCCGGAAGATCGCGAGCGGCCGGATCTCGAAGGCGCCAGCCGTGCCGCTGGCGGCGGCCAGCTCCCTCGCCGTCTCCAGCGCCTGCTCCAGATCCGTGCAATCCACGATGTAGAAGCCGAGCAGCTGCTCCTTCGTCTCGGCGAAGGGACCGTCGATGACGAGCTGTTCCCGCCCCTTGCGCAGCGTCATGGCCGAGGTCGTGGGCAGCAGCCGCGCGACGGGGCCGAGCCGCCCCTGCGCGGCCAGCTTCTCCTGCACCGTGCCGAGGCGGGCCATGGCGGCGGCCTCCTCCTCCTTGGTCCAGGCCCAGACCACGTCCTCGGAATCGTAGCAGAGAATGGCATAGAGCATGCGGCGGGGCCTCCTGGCTCAAGGACGGAGGAGGAGGCCGCGCGCCGACATCCTCATCCGGGAAAATCGTCAAGGCCGATCCGCCGGAGACGGACCAGCACGAGCCGGTCGCCGTCGAGGCGCAGATCGGCGAGGGCCTGGCCGCCGGTCGGGCAGCAATGGCCGTCGGCGTCGCGCCAGAGCGACATGCGCGCGGTCATGCGGGCGAAATCGTAGTCGACGCCCTTCAGGACGCCGAGTCCCGCGGGCAGGTGCCGCGGCAGGGCCAGCTTCCAGCTTTCCAGCTCGACCTCGCGCCAGGCGTCGCCGGACCGGCGATAGAGCAGGTCCGCATTGCCGTGCCCGCTGCCGGCCCGGAAGCCGTTCGCGGCCAGGAGAAGGCCGTCGTCATGCTCGACGAGCCGGGGCGCCTGCCAGTCGTAGCCCTCGAAGGACCAGGTGAGCGGGTGCAGCTCCCGGCCGCGCCGTTCGAAGACCAGCAGGCCGCCAGTGGTGCCCGTCTCGGGCGTGAAGCCGCGCTGGAACTGCCATCGCAGCTCCATCCCGTCCTCGCCGCGCAGCACCCCGCCGGCCAGGACGCGGCAGCCGCGCAAGGGGCCGACGCATCCCTCGCCGAGGCGCTCGGTCCGGGACGGGACGGCGCGGCGATGGGCCAGCTCCCGCCGCAGCCGCTCGGTCTCGGTCGCGAGCACGGCGAGGCGATCCCCCGGCGAGAGGGTGGCCCAGTGCGCCTCGTCCTCCAACTCCGCGCGCCGCGCGGACCAGGTAGCCCGACGCAGTGAAGCGGCGAGGACCTGCCGCCAGAGCGGCTCCATGGCCCGATAGGCCGCCGCGACCTCCGGCGTCGCCCGGGCCTCCGCGGCGAGAAGGCAGAGCAATGGCGCGGCGGTCATCGCCAGTCGCCGCACCGTCCTGAGCACGCCAGCCTCCCGGGGATCTTCTCCGGCCAGGATCGCCTCCGGCCCGCCGGATCGCAAGCTGCTTGCCCATGCCCGCGCGACGTGCCGCAATGTACGAAGCCTTCGCAGGAAGCTGTCCGATGAACCAGATCGCCTCCCCCAGGACCGTCCACAGCACCTGCTGGGAATGCTCCGCCTATTGCGGCTCGATCCTCACCGTCGACGATGCCGGCCGGGTGGTGAAGGTGGCGCCGAACCCGGCCAGCCCCGTCTCGCGCGGGGCCTTCTGCGTCAAGGGCATCAGGGCGCTTCCCGAGCAGACCTACCAGGACAGCCGCCTGCGCCACCCGCTGCGCCGGGTGGGTCCGCGCGGCTCCGGCCAATGGGAGCAGGTGAGCTGGGACTCCGCGCTGGACGAGATGGCGCGGCGGATGGCCGAGGTCCGCGGCAAATACGGCCCGAAGTCGCTCGTCGGCGCGGTCAGCGGCGCCGCCTTCAGTCGCGGGCCGATCATGGCGCTGCTGATGCGCTCGCTGGGCTCGCCCAACTGGATGATCAATCAGGATCTCTGCGGCGGATGCCGCGGGGTGAGCGACAAGGTCACCGGCCTCTCCATCCAGGGGGGCGAGGAGGTGGAGGCCGCCCGCTGCCTGCTCATCGTCGGCCGCAACCCGGCCATGGCCGATCCGCCGCAATGGATCGAGGTGAAGAAAATGCAGGCGCGCGGCGGGAAGATCATCGTGATCGACCCCTTCCGCACCCAGGCGGCCGAGATCGCCGACCTCTGGCTCCGGCCGGAGCCGGGCACGGACGGCGCCATCGCCATGGCGATGGTCCGCCACCTCATCTTGAACGGCCTCTACGCCCGCGACTTCGTGGCGCGCTACACCCACGGCTTCGAGAAGCTGGCCGAACGCGCGACGCGCTATACGCCCGAGGTGGCCGCGGACATCACCGGCTGCCCGGCCGCCGACATCCAGCGCGCGGCGGAGATGTACGCCGACGGCCCCTCCTGCTTCGTCTCCGGCCATGGGATCGACGCCGCCAGCAACGGCGTGCAGACCTTCCGCGCCTTCCATGCGCTGGTGGCCATCAGCGGCAATCTCGACCGGCCCGGCGGCAATCGCCGCGCCAAGCGGCCGGCCGGCTTCCGGACCTGGATGGACCTGATCCACGACAGCCGCTTCCGCCTTCCCGAGGAGGTCGAGAAGCAGACCATCGGCGCCGACAAGTACCCGCTCTGGGCCGGGCCGCTGGGCTGGCAGACGGCCTGCCACAACAGCTCCGTCCTCGACGCCATGCTGACCGGCGAGCCCTATCCGGTGCGCGCGCTCTATGCGAGCGGGGTGAACATCACGGTGATGTATCCCGACACGCGGCGCACGCTGGACGCGCTGCGCTCGCTCGACTTCTTCGCCGTCGCCGCCCAGACCATGACGCCCACCGCCGCCATGGCCGACCTCGTCCTGCCCAAGACCACCGGGCTGGAGGAGGAGGAGGTCACGCTCACCGCCAAGGGGCCATGCATCACCTACACGGCCGCCGTGGGCGCGCCACAGGGCGAGGCGCGCTGCGACCTGACCATCGCGGCGGGCCTGCTGGACCGCATGCGCGCGCTGGGCGCCGTCGAGGCCGAGCTGCTGCCCTGGAAGACCCCCGAGGCGTTCAACCGCTTCCTCATCGGCGATTCCAACATCGATCTCGACGCGCTGAAGGAGAAGGGATTCCTCGAATTCCCCTACCGCATGGGCGATTTCGAGAACCAGAAGTTCGCGACGCCGACCGGCAAGATCGAGCTCTGGTCCACCCTGCTGGAGCGCTTCGGCCTCGATCCCCTGCCCGACTACATGCCCCCGCTCGACCGCGTGGTGGAGAAAGATCCCGACTTCCCGCTGCGGCTGCAGACCGGGATCCGGGAGAAGACCTATCACCACTCCCGCTTCCGCGAGCAGGCCTGGGCCCGGAAGGTCTCGCCGGATCCCAAGGTCTATGTGAACCCGGTGACGGCCGCGGAATACGGCCTCGCCGAGGAGGACTAAATCAAGGTCGAGACGCAGGGCGGCAAGGGGCCGGTGCGGCTGCGCGTGCAGGTCTCGGACCGCACACAGCCCGGCGTGCTCACCACCGGCGTGGGCTGGTGGCTGCCGGAGCGGCCCGGGCCGGAATTCGGCGTGCTGGAGGTGAACGTGAACGCCGCGCTGTCCTACACCGGGCCCGCGGACCCGATCAGCGGCTCGGTGAACACCGGCGCCATCCCCTGCCGGATGGAGCTCATTCCCGCGGGAGGCTGAGCCGGCGCGGCGCGTGACCTGACGGCGAGGTAACCCGCCAACGGATTGGCGGCCCACGAAATTTCATCCTATGCTCACGAACTCGAGTTGCCGCCGGACTGCCGGAGGCTGGGAAACGTCGAAGATGGATATCGGGCCGCCCAAGCGCGCTGCGCAGGAAGGCGTCGATCAGGTGAGGCGGGACAGACCGCGGCGTCGCCTGTTTCGGGCAGCGGCCTTCGTTCTGGTCGTGCTCGCCGGCCTGGGCCTGAGCTTCCGCTGGCTGCACTGGCAGTTCCACCATGTCGTGCTCGACGACGCCCGCGTGGCCTCGGACATGATCACCCTCGCCAGCCGCGTGCCCGGCTGGGTGACGCAGATCCCGCCCGTCGCCGGCGACAGCCTGCGCGAGGGCGCGCTCCTCGTGCAGATGGACGGCCGCGAATCCGCGCTGGCCGTCGAGGAGCTGAACGCCCGCATCGCCGGCATCGGCGCCCGCCGGGCCGAGCTGGAGGCGCGCCTCGCCATGGTGGACCGCACCAGCGCCAGCGCGCATGAGGCCGCCATCGCCAAGCTGGACTCCGCCCGGGCCGCCCTGCCCGCCGCCGAGGCGGAGCGCGTCTTCGCCGAGGCGGAGCTGGCCCGCGCCCAGAGCCTCATCGCCAGCGGCAGCGGAACGCGGCAAAGCGTGGAGCGGCTGCGCGCCGGCCTCGACACCTCCCGCCAGCGGGTGATCTCCGCCGCCGCCGAGATCCGCAACGCCGATGCGCTGATGGCCGCGGCACTGGCCGCCCGCGAGGAGATGCAGGTCATCGCCCGCCAGCTCGAGGCGCTCGGCCCACAGGAGCGCGAGCTGACCGCGACGCGCGACCGCGCCGCGCTGGACCTTGCCGACCGCACCATGCGCATGCCCTTCGACGGCGTGGTGGACCGCATCTTCGTGGACCCAGGCGAATACGTCCTGGCCGGGCAGCGCATCATCCTGGTGCACAACCCCGCGCAGATCCGCATCGAGGCCAATGTGAAGGAGACGGAGGTCCGCTTCTTCCGTCCGGGCACGCCGGTGCGCGTGACGGTGGACGCCTGGCCCGGGCGCGAGTTTCCTGGCGTGGTGGACCGCGTCATCGAGGCCGCGACCAGCGAGTTCGCCCTGCTGCCGAGCCCCAATCCGAGCGGCAACTTCACCCGCATCACCCAGCGCCTGCCGGTCCGCGTGCGGCTCGACCCGCCGCCTCCGGCAGGCGTGCTGCGCCCCGGCATGCTGGTCCGGGTGGAGGCCGAGGCCAATGAATAGGGGCGCGCGTGAGTGAACCGGCCCGCGGCGGCGCCTCCATCGAGGCCATGTTCGCTCGCTTCGGCCCCGCCTACCGCTGGTACGTGACGCTGACGGCGCTGACGGGCACCATCTCCTGCATCCTCTCCTCCACCATCGTGGTCGTTGCGCTGCCCGACATCATGGGCGCGCTGGGCATGGGACAGGAGGAAGGGCAGCTCCTCGCGACCGGCTTCCTGGCCGCCAATACCGGCTTCATGCTGGTGAACGCCTGGGCCGTGGACCGCTTCGGCTTCAAGATCACCTATGTCGGCTCCATCGCGATCTTCGTGGTCACCTCCCTGCTCGCCGGCTTCGCGACGGACACGACCGTCATGGTCGTCTGCCGCGTGCTGCAGGGCGGCTCGGCGGGGCTGCTGCAGCCGCTCTCCATGCAGATCATCTTCCTCGTCTTCCCGCCCGAGCGACGCGGCACGGCGATGGGGCTGTTCAGCTTCGGCGTGGTGATGGCGCCCGCCATCGGGCCGACGCTCGGCGGCGTGCTGGTGGACCACTATTCCTGGCATGCGGTGTTCTTCCTCTCGCTGCCGACGGCGCTGCTGGGGCTGGTCATGGGCATGGCCTTCATGCCCGGCCGCCTCTCGGCCGGGACGCGCGCCTTCGACTGGCCGGGCGCGATCCTGCTGGCCCTCGCCATGACGACGCTGCTCTCGGGCCTCACCAACGGCCAGCAGCACGGCTGGGGCTCGGACCGCGTGACGGTCGAGCTCACGATCGCGGGCTTCTCGGCGCTGGCCTTCGTCACCTGGCAGGGCTTCGCGCGCTCGCCGCTGATGGATCTGCGGCTGTTCCGCCACTGGGGCTTCACCGGCGCGGCGATGGTCGCCTTCATCTACGGCGGCGCGATCTTCGGCTCGACCTACCTGCTGCCGCTGCTGGTGCAGGTGGTGCAGGGCTATACGCCCACGCGCTCCGGGCTGATCCTGATGCCGGCGGGCTTCGCCGTGGCCTTCGCCTTTCTCCTCGCCGGGCGGCTGGCGGATTTCCTGCCTCCCTGGCTCCCGGTGTGCCTCGGCCTTCTGCTCTTCGCCTATTCGAGCTGGCTGATCTCGGGCGTCGGCACGGACAGCTCCTTCTGGCAGCTCGCGATCTGGATCCTGATCGGGCGCGTCGGGCTCGGGCTGACCATGCCCAACATGAACGTGGGAGCGATGCGGGCGTTGCCGCCCTCGCTGCTCGGCCAGGGCGCGGGCAGCATCAACTTCTTCCGCATGCTGGGCGGCGCCTTCGGGACGAACCTGCTGGCCGTCTACCTGGAGCGGCGCACGCAGCTGCACGCCGAGGGCCTGAACGCCTATATCGATGGCGGGACCGCGACGATGGAGGTCCGGCGGCTGCTCGAAAACCTCTACACGCAGGGCGGGCTGCCGGAGGTGGTGCGGCGCGACGCCGCGCACGACTTCCTCATGCGGATGGTGGAGGCGCAGGCGGGGCTGATGGGCTTCCGCGACGCCTTCGTCGCGGTGGGGCTGGCCTGCCTGCTGGCGGTGCTGCCGGGGCTGACGCTCAGGCAGAAGCCACCGGGGGCGCGGGTCCGCTAACGTGATCTCCTTGGCCCCGCCCGATGAAGCCGAGTTTGAGGCACAGCTCAGCGCCTATCAGGCGAATGTGGTAGTGGTCACGCGT
This sequence comes from Roseococcus sp. SYP-B2431, assembly GCF_004336745.1. Taxonomy (GTDB): domain Bacteria; phylum Pseudomonadota; class Alphaproteobacteria; order Acetobacterales; family Acetobacteraceae; genus Roseococcus. The sequence goes on along the minus strand of NZ_SJXD01000025.1, from coordinate 447,049 downwards.
TGCTTTTTTGCAATGACGGCGATCAATCGCTTCGCCTCGCAAGACTCCACGCTCCTCGAGCGGCTGAACCATGCGCCCGAGTTCTGGAACCTCGTGCAGGCAACCAATCAGACGACGCTGTTCATCACGCTCGGTCGCATTCTCGACCAAACGGACGCTCGCTTCTCTCTCGACAAGCTGGTTAAGGGCGCGCAGAGCAACAGTGGTGCAATATTCGCCGAATCCCGCTTAGCTGACCGGAAGCGACGAGGAAGTGCCAACGCGGATGAATGGCTCTGTGATTACCTCAAGAACATCTACGTCCCGTTGCCGAAGGATTTCCGCGCGCTCCGTCGGGCCTGCGATCACTACCGGCGACGATTTGAAGCGATTTACCGTCCCATCCGCAACCAGGTCTATGCCCACAGCATCGCCGCGAGAGCAGAAGCGGCGGAGCTATTCGCAGCAACAAATCTCATCGAGATGCAGCGGATTATCCGCTTCCTGGACCGCGTGGGTAGTAGCTTATGGCTCGTCTATTGGAACGGCGAGAACCCGCTGCATCGACGTCGGTTCCCTCCTGTGTCGGTGGAGCGGCTTGCGAATACCCCACCTCGTTCCGGCGGCTCGTCTGATCAAGAAATCATCTTCCACGCAGTTCGCAAGGTCATGGAACAGCTCGGGAAGCGCTGAAGGCGCCACGATAACGGTGGGACGTTTCAGCGCGCACCTCAACAACCAAGCCCTAATCGCCGCACCACGCGCAGGAGCCGAGCCGCGCGCTCTCAGCGCCGCTTGAGCGCCGACAGATCGCGCACCGCACCCCTCGCCGCGCTGCTCGCCAGCGCGGCATAGGCCTTGAGCGCCGTCGTCACGTTGCGCTTGCGCGGCTCGGTCGGGTGCCAGGCCGCCTCGCCCTTCGCTTCCATCTTCGCCCGGCGATGCGCCATCTCCTCGTCGGACACCGCGAGCTGAATGGTCCGCGAGGGAATGTCGATCTCGATCAGGTCGCCGGTCTCGACGAGCCCGATCGGCCCGCCCTCGGCGGCTTCCGGCGAAACATGCCCGATCGACAGGCCCGACGAGCCGCCCGAGAACCGCCCGTCCGTCACCAGCGCGCAGACCTTCCCGAGACCCTTCGACTTCAGGTAGCTCGTCGGATAGAGCATCTCCTGCATGCCCGGCCCTCCGCGCGGCCCTTCGTAGATCACCACCACGACCTCGCCGGCCTTCACCGCGCCGCCCAGAATGCCTTCGACCGCCGCATCCTGGCTCTCGAAGACCCTCGCGGGGCCGGTGAACTTCAGGATCGCGGCGTCCACGCCGGCCGTCTTCACGATGCAGCCCTCGGCCGCGATGTTGCCGTAGAGCACGGCGAGGCCGCCATCCTTCGAGAAGGCGTGCTCCATGTCGCGGATGACGCCGGTCTCGCGGTCCATGTCCACCTCTTCCCAGCGCTCGGACTGCGAGAAGGCGACCTGGGTCGGCACGCCGCCGGGCGCCGCGCAGAAGAACTCCGGCACCGTGTTGTCCACCGTGCGGCGGACGTCCCAGCTCTCCAGAGCCTCGCCGAGCGTCGGCGCGTCCACGCGGCTGACGGTGGTGTCGATCAGCCCGCCGCGCTCCAGCTCGCCCAGGATGGCCATGATGCCGCCCGCATGGTGCACGTCCTCGACATGCACGTCGGCGACCGAGGGCGCGACCTTGCACAGCACCGGCACGCGGCGCGAGAGCCGGTCGATATCGGCCATGGAGAAGGGCACCTCGCCCTCATGCGCGGCGGCCAGCAGGTGCAGCACCGTGTTGGTGGAGCCGCCCATGGCGATGTCGAGCGTCATCGCGTTCTCGAAGGCCGCGACGGTCGCGATCTCGCGCGGGAGCACGGAGAAGTCATCGGTCTCGTAGTGGCGCCGCGTGATCTCGACGATGCGGCGGCCGGCCTCGAGGAAGAGGCGCTTGCGGTCGGCATGCGTGGCCAGCACCGTGCCGTTGCCAGGCAGCGCCAGGCCCAGCGCCTCGGTCAGGCAGTTCATGGAATTGGCGGTGAACATGCCCGAGCAGGAGCCGCAGGTCGGGCAGGCGGAGCGCTCCATGGCCTCCACCTCCTCGTCGGTGACGCTGCTGTCGGCGGCGACGATCATGGCGTCGATCAGGTCCACCTTCCGCTTCTTGCCGCGATGCACGAGCTTGCCGGCCTCCATCGGGCCACCGGAGACGAAGATGGTGGGGATGTTGAGGCGCATCGCGGCCATCAGCATGCCGGGCGTGATCTTGTCGCAATTGGAGATGCAGACCAACGCGTCGGCGCAATGGGCGTTGACCATGTACTCGACGGCATCGGCGATGAGCTCGCGCGAGGGCAGGCTGTAGAGCATGCCGTCATGGCCCATGGCGATGCCGTCATCGACCGCGATGGTGTTGAATTCCTTGGCGACGCCGCCGGCCGCCTCGATCTCGCGCGCGACCAGCTGGCCCAGGTCCTTCAGATGGACATGGCCCGGGACGAACTGCGTGAAGCTGTTGGCGATGGCGATGATGGGCTTGCCGAAATCGCCGTCCTTCATGCCGGTGGCGCGCCAGAGGCCGCGGGCGCCGGCCATGTTGCGGCCATGGGTGGTGGTGCGCGAACGATACTGGGGCATGCGGGGCAAAGTCCTGGCGTTGTCTTGGATCAGCCGATTCATATAGCGATGCCCGCTGGCCAGGGCTATCCGGTGGACTCGCCAGGGGCGAGGACCATGCCGCCGTCGGGCAGCGGGATGCGCTGGAAGCGGGTGGCGAAGACGCGGTCCAGCTCGGGGCTTTGCAGCACCTCGGCCGGGTCCGCCTCGATCACCGCCCGGCCGGATTCCATGAGCAGCAGCCGGTCGCACCAGCGGGCCGCGAGGTTGAGGTCGTGCACCACGACGGCCACCGCCGCGCCGCCATCCGCGAGCCGGCGCAGCCGGGCCATCAGGGACGCCGCCTGCCCCACATCGAGGGCCGCGGCCGGCTCGTCGGCCAGGACCACGGGCGGGTCGGGCGCCAGCACGGCGGCGGCCAGCGCCCGCGCGCGCTCGCCGCCGGAGAGGGTGGACCAGTGGCGCTTCAGGATGGCGCCCAGGCCGAAATGCCCGGCGAGCGCCTCCAGCCCCGGCGCGTTCCGGCCGGCGCGGTCCAGGCCGAGGCGCAGCAATTCGTCGACCCGGTAATCCCAATGCGGCTCGAAATGCTGCGGCAGATGGCCGATCAGGGCGGCGCGCTCGCGGCGCGGCCAGTCCGGCAGCGGGCGGCCCATCAACGTGACGCCACCGGAAGCGGGCGAGAGCTGGCCGATGAGCAGCTTCACCAGCGTGGACTTCCCGGCGCCGTTGGGGCCGATGATGCCGAGCACCGCACCGCGCGCCAGCGCCGTCGAGACGCCATGCACCAGGGGCGAGCCGCCGGCCGTGAAGTGGAGCCCCCTGCCCTCCAGCACCACCTCAGCCACGCCGCACCTCGCGCGCCAGGACGAGGAGGAAGAAGGGCCCGCCGATCAGCGCCGTCACCAGCCCGAGCGGGATCTCCGCCGGCGGCAGCACGGCCCGCGCCAGCCCGTCGCAGAGCATCACGAGCCCCGCCCCGATCGCCGCCGCGCGCGGCATCAGCCCGCGATGCAGCGGCCCGTGCCGCCAGCGCGCGATATGCGGCGCCATCAGCCCCACGAAGCCGACCAGCCCGCCCCAGACCGTCGAGACCGCGACGATGAAGGCGGCCGCCAGCACGGCCAGCGCCACGAAGCGCCGCACCGGCAGGCCGAAGCTCTCCGCCACGCCTTCGCCGAGGCCGAGCAGGTCCAGCCCGCGCGACAGCGACTGGCCCAGCGCCACCGCCGCGACCGTCAGCGCCGCCAGCAGCGCGAGCTCCGGCCAGGAGGGGGTCTGCACCCCGCCCAATGCCCAGGAGAGCACCGCCTGCAGGCTCACCGTCTCGTCGGACAGCGCAAGCATGAGGAACGAGCGCAGCGCCGCCAGCACGGCCGCGACCGCGACGCCGGCCAGCAGCAGCGCCGCGATGGAGGCGCGCCCCGTCAGCCGCGCCATGGCCAGCACCAGCCAGGTCGCGCCCCAGGCGCCCAGGAAGGCGAGCAGCGGCAGGGCCAGCGCGGCCGGGACGGGCAGCACGACCAGCAGCGCGACGGTCGCGCCCACCGCCGCCCCGCCCGCGCTGCCGAGCAGATAGGGCTCGGCCAGGGGATTGCGGAACACGCCCTGGAAAATGGCGCCGCCCAGCGCCAGCAGCGCGCCCACGCAGCCCGCCGCCAGCACGCGCGGCACGCGCCATTGCAGGATGAGATGCGACATGGGCGTCGCCGGATCGGTGATCAGCGCCAGCATCTCGGCCGGGCTCAGCGTCTCCGCGCCCAGCAGCAGACCCGCCGCGAGCCCGATGACCGGCAATAGGAAGATCACGCGGCAAAGGCCTCCGGATGCAGGATCCGCGCGACGCTCTCCACGCCGTTCACGGCGCGCGGTCCCGGGATCAGCAGCTCCGAGCGCGATACCACATGCACCCGGCCCTGGCGCACCGCCGCGATCCCGGCGAAGCCCGGGCGCAGCGCCACCTCGGCGGCCTGGTCCGGCCGCCCGGCGACGAGATAGATCTCCGGATCGGCACGGAGGATGGCCTCGCCCGAGACCTGCGGCGGGCCGGCGGCGGGCAGCGGCGGCAAGGCGGGGACGCCGCCGGCGCGGATCAGGATGTCCATGGTGTAGGTGTCCGGCCGGGGGGTGCCGTAGGCGCCGCGGCCGGTGGAGGACACTTCCAGGAAGACCCGCACCGGCGGCCGGCCCGCGATCCTGGCGGCGACCGCCTCGAGCCGGACCGGCAGGCCGCGCAGCAGTTCCGCCGCGCGCTCCTCGGAGCCGGTCGCGCGCGCCAGCAGCTCGATATTGGAGAAGATGCGCGGCAGGTTCCCATGGATCACGACGAGGCACGGGATTCCCAGCCGCGACAGCGGCGCGATCAGCAGATGCGCGGCCTGCCGGGCCGGCGTCATCACCACGAGGTCCGGCGCCAGCCGCGCGATGGCCTCGGCCGAGAAGCCCAGCCGCCCGCCCACCTTGGGCAGGTTCACGACCTCGGGCGGGAAGCGCGTGAAGGCCTCGATCCCCACCAGGCGCGGCACGAGGCCGAGAGAAGCCAGCATCTCCACATTGGAGGCGAAGATGCCGATGATCCGCTGAGGCGACGCCGGGATCTCCACGCGCCGTCCCAGCCCGTCCTCCATCGCGCGCGGCCAGCCCTCCGCGCGCGCCTCTCCTGCATGGAGCAGCAAAGGCGTGGCGAGGAGGGACCGGCGGCGCATCTTCAGAAGGTGAACCGCAGGCCGCCGATGAACTCACGGCCCGGCGCCGAATTGCCGCGCCCGCCATTCGCCAGGCGCGCATCCCCCAGGAAGGGGTTCGAGGCCGTCGCGATGAAGAGCGCGTGGTAGTTCTCGTCCAGGATGTTGTTGATCGCACCGAAGACGCGGAGGTTCGGGCGGTCCTCGAAGGGCTGCACGCTCGCGCGCAAGTTGAACACCCAGAAGGCGTCCTTGCGGTGCACGTAGTCGCGGAAGGGCTCGGCCTGCGGGATCAGCAGGTTCTCCTCCGTGTTGTAATGGACCGGGCCGCGCAGGATGCCTTGCAGCGTCACATCCCAGCGCGGCTGGCTCACCGTCGTGCTGATCCCCGCCTGGTAGCGGTACATGCGCTCGACATTGCGCGTATTGGCGGCGCGCGAGGCGCCGTCGTCGCGCATGTCGAAGTTCCACGAGGCGTTCACATTGGCCCGCCAGCGGAATGTCTCGATGCCCAGATGCCGCGCGAGATCGGCCTCCAGCTGCACCTCCAGCCCGCGCACCACCACGTCGCCGGGGTTGTTGGCATAGTCGCTGGTGGTGCTGTCGCGCGGGCGGACGCGGGTGATGATGCGGTCCGAGATGGTGTTCTGGAACAGCGCGAGATCGGCGCGGAAGCCAGAACGGAACCAGGCAGCGCCGACCTCGTATTGCAGGTTCGTCTCCGGCTTCAGATTCGCATTGCCAAAGGTGCGCCCGCCGCCGAGCGCGGTGAAATCGGCGGCCAGCTCCGTCGCGGTCGGCGCGCGGAAGCCCGTGGAGGCATTGGCGCGCAGCGCGACGGAAGGCACCGGCCGCCAGGAGGCGCCGGCCGACCAGGTGGTCGCGTCGTAGTCCTGGCTGCCCGCGCGCTGGAGGGGCAGGTTCGGCGTGGGATCGAAGGCCGTGTTGCCCCAGGTCTGGCGGACACCGGCGCGCAGCGTCACGCGGTCGTCGAAGAGCTGCTGCGAGAGTTCCGTGTAGAGGCCGGCATTCATGTCCGTCTGGTTGTTGTCGAGCGGCGAGACCTGGCCCGCCGGGCCGCCCGGCATGGGGATGCGGCTCCGGGTGGAGCGCAGCACGGAGCGCTCGAGGTCCAGCCCCACCAGGATCTCCGCCCCCTGCCAGAGCCGCATCGAGGGCTGCAGGCGCGTGCCGAAGATGTCCAGCACGCGGCGGTTGTCGTCGTGATCCGTGCCCGGCATGGGCAGGCCGGCGGCGCTGCGCTGGATGGGCGCGCGCCAGCGCAGGTTGTCGATGTCGCGCACCGCATAGGCCTGCAGGTTCCAGCGGAAGCGCGCATCCGCCGTGGCGCCTTCGAGGGTGAGGTCCGCCGAGTGGTTGGTCCGGTCCTCGTGGTTGGAGGTGTTCCAGGCCGAGCCGAGGAAGCCGGTGTTGTAGGTGCCGTCCGTGCGCGCGCTGAGGCCGATGCGTCCGATATTCGTCTCCACGCCGAGCGCCGCGGCGCCGCCCGCCCGGTTCCACTGCGTGCCCTTCAGGATAGGCCCGCCATTGCCGGCGCCGTAGCTGTCGCGCCGCCCGCCCGAGAGGCCGACATAGATGTCGCCGGCGCGGATGTCGTAGGCGCCCGACCCCTGCGGCGCGACGTTCACGTCCCGGACATTCATGCCGTAGCGCAGGCGCCCCTCGGCGAGGCCCCAGGAGCCCCCGGCCACCTCGGCGAAGCCGCCGGGCGAGGTGCGGCCGTCGCGCATGATGAGGTTGATCACGCCGCCGATCGCCTGGCTGCCATAGACCACGCTGGCCGGGCCGCGGATGATCTCGATGCGCTCCACCTCGGCGGGGCTGAGCTTGGAGAGGTTGGCGGTGCCGGCGCGGCGGCCGTTCACCAGGACCAGCACCTGGCTGCGGAAGTCGCGCCCCTGCCCGTCCGTCGCGCCGCCGCGGATGTTGATGCTGGTCTGGCCCGGCGTCCATTCGGAGAAGAAGCCGACGGCGTTCTCGGCCAGCAGGTCCGTCATGTTCTGGGCGGTGCTGCGGCGGATGGTCTCCTGGTCGATGACCTGGACGGTGCCGGCCAGGCTGGAGCGCGGCTCCGGCCTGCCCGTGGCCGTGACGACCATCTCGTCGAGCGTGACGGGGATGCGGACCTCCTGCGCCTGGGCCGCGGTGGGAAGGATCGCCGCGGTGGCGAGAAGAACGCGGCGCATCAGGCGAGATCCCAGATCAGCAGGGCGGAGAGCTTGGGGGCCGAGAGTTCGAGGCCTCCATCGGGCAGGGGTTTCAGGGCGATCCGCAGATGCTCCTCCAGGGCGGCGCGGCGCTCGTCATCGGCCGCGAGCCGAAGCTGCATGGCGCAATGCGCGAAGGCCTCCCCGCGCGTGCCGAAGCGGGCGGAAAAGCTCCAGGGGAAGAGCGCGCTGCGGCTGGGCTGGTGCCGCGGGCCGAGGGCGGCAAGCACCGCCGTCACCGCCGGCCTCTCCTCCTCGCGGTGCAGATGCGCGGGCAGCGCGCCGGAGAGGCACCAGCGCTTCGGGCCGCGCTGCGCCGGCACGATCCAGGCGACCGCCCGGGTGGCGTAGAAGCGCATCAGGCCGAGCAGCTGTTCCGCAGCCTCCAGCGGACCGGAGGTATTGGCGGCCAGCGCCACATCCACGGGCGGGATCGGCGGCAGTTCCTGCCATGGCGCGTCGATCGGGCGCAGGCCCGGATGGCTCGTGCGCGACAGGCGGCCGAGCCGCGCGCGCAGGTAGCGGCTGGGCTCGACGGCAAGCCAGGGCGCCGCGGGCGCGACCCAGCCGAGCACGGGATGCCCGGCGCCGGCGCCGAGGTCGAGCAGGCTCGCGGGCCGGCCCAGCGCGGCGAGCAGCGCGGCCGAAGCCTGCGTGCCGTAATCCGAGCGGTCCATGCCGCGCGCGTAGAAGCGCGCCGCGGGGTCACCCCAGATGGGTTGTGGAGAGGCGGCCTGCGGCGCCGGGGAAAGACTCATTGCGTCACCTGTCCCCGGTGCACCCCGCCCGGATCCTCGTGGGTTGCGACGGGCCTCCGGGCCCGTCGGCAAGGGCAGGTCTCCTGGCTCGCGGGTCATGGAATCCGGCCCTGCCTTCCCGCGGCTCGCGCCGCAGTGGCCCGCCTTCCGGCGGAGGGGCCAGCGTCTCGCCGCTGACAGTTGCGGGGGCAGCTGCCGACTTGCCCGGGGCGGAGGAGGATTCCCCCGGCGGACTCACGGCATTCCCTTTTCACCCGCTCGCGCGGGACCATTGCGGTTCCCATGCTAGGCAAGGGCTGCCGCGGCCGGCAAGCGGTCGCATCGGCGAATTTCGCATCGATCATGTAGCTATGTTATACTATAACTTATCTGTTGGAACCCCTGGAGACGACGCTTGCCTAAGCCCCCGATCGGTCAGCTGCAGGTCTGCGCCCCCTGCACCCATCCCGACCGCGAGAAGCGCGGCCCGGTGCGAGCGGGCGAGCTCTTCGCGAGCCGCCTCGCAACCGAGGTCGCGGCCAGGCCCGAGCTCGCGGCCCTGCGCGTGGTGGCGGCGCCCTGCATCGGCAATTGCGCGGCGCGCTGCCGGGTGTCCTTCGCGGGGCCGGGGCGCTGGAGCTGGCTGATCGGCGGGCTGGACCCGGGTGCGCCGACGGACGGCCTGCTGGATTTCGCGCGGCGCTGGCTGGAGGCACCGGACGGCTTCGTCGGCAAGGACGACCGGCCGAAGCCGATCCGCCCGCTGCTCCTGGGCCGCGTGCCGCCGCCGGAGCTGGCGGAATTCAGGGAGCCGTCCACGGGCTGATCGCGTCGCCCGCGATCCAGAGCCCCTCGCCGGGCTTTGGCACATGGGCGAGCCAGCCGCGCGGCGCGAGGCCCAGCAGCGAGCCGGCCAGCACGCCGATCGGGCCGCCATGGGTGACGGCCAGAACGGTCGCGTCGCCCGCAAGCCCCTGCCACCAGCTCAGCGCCCGGGCCGCGAGCTCGCTGGTCGTCTCCCCGCCGCCCGGCCGGAAACGCTCGGGCGCGTCGATCATGCCGTCCATGGCATCGCCCTCGGCGCGCCAGATGGCATCCCAGCTCAGGCCTTCCCATGCGGAGAAGTCGCGCTCGGCCAGGCGCGGGTCGATCTCCACGTCGCGCGACAGCAGGCCGGCCGGCCAGCGGGAGCGCCGCGCCGGCGATGCGATGACCCGGTCGAAATCCTGCGCGCGGATCCGCGCGGCCCATCGCCGGGCCTGCGCCCGCCCGGCCGTGCTGAGCCCCACATCGCTGCGCCCGTAGCAGCGGCCGGCCCAATGCGGCGCGACCTGCGGATGCCGCAGCAGCAGCGCGCGCCTCATCGCTCCATCGCGAAGGCCAGGGTCGCGAGCACGATGCCGACATAGGCCGCCGCGCCGATGGCATCGCCCGTGCTGCCGCCGATCCGCCGGCGCAGCAGGCCGCGGTACCAGAACAGGAAGACGACGCCGAGGATGCAAGCGACGACCATCGCGCGCGCATCCGCGAAGGCCCCCAGCAGCAGGACGGGCGCCGCCAGCAGCGCGGCGATGCCGAGGCCCTTCCAGTCCGCCGAGGACGCGACGCTCGCGCCCAGGCCCTCCCGCCCCGGGACGGGCGGCACCGCGGCCATCACGGCCAGCATCAGCAGCCGCCCGAGCGCGCCGGAGACCACGAGGACGATCATGGCCTGCGCGGGATCGGGCATCGCCATCAGTCCGCCCGCCCGCAGCGCCACGCCGGAGCCGAGGCCCAGCGCGCCGAAGGCGCCGATGCGGCTGTCCTTCAGGATGCGCAGCACATCCTCGGGCGTGCGGCCGCCGCCGAGCCCGTCGCAGAGATCGGCCAGGGCGTCCTCATGCAGCGCGCCGGTCAGCCGCGCCTCGATCGCGAGTGCGACCAGCACGGCGAGGGCGAAGGGCAGCGCCAGATCGGCCAGCCAGAGCGCCAGCGCCGTCGCCGCGCCGATGCCCGCGCCGACCAGCGGAAAAAGCCACAGCGCGCGGCGGATCTCCTGCGCGAAAGTCTCGGAGGTCTCGGCTCCGCCCGGCACCGGCAGCCGCGTGAGGAACCGGATCGCCGTGGCGGCGGCCCGCATCATCCGCCTGTGACCTCGGCCAGCGTCGCGACGTCCCGCAGCAGCGCCGCGGCGGCGTCGAGCATGGGCAGCAGCAGTAGGGCGCCCGTGCCCTCGCCCAGCCGCAGCTCCCATTCCAGGAAGGGCTCCAGGCCCAGGCGCTCCAGCACCAGCGCATGCCCCGGCTCGGCGCTGCGATGCGCGGCGATGCAGGAGCGCAGCGCGCCGGGATCGAGCGCCTGGGCGATCAGTGCGCCGGCGCCGGTGATGAAGCCGTCCAGCACGGTCGTGATCCCGTGCCGCGCGGCCTCCGCGATGCAGCCGGCGATGGCAGAGATCTCGAAGCCCGCGACCTCCGCGATGGCGGCGCGCGGATCGGCAATGGCGCGCGCCCGCGCGACAGCCTCGGCCACGACCGCATGCTTGCGGGCCAGCGTCTCCGAGGTGGCGCCGGCCCCCATGCCCACGACGCGCTCCGGCGGCGCCTGCGCGAGCAGCGCGGCCAGGCAGGCGGCCGAAGTCGTATTGCCGATGCCCATCTCGCCCAGCGCCAGCACGCGGACACCGGCGTCGGCGGCCTCGGCGGCGGCGCGGGCGCCGACGGCCAGCGCCGCGTCGAACTCCGGCAAGGTCATCGCCGGCCCATGCGCGAGGTTGGCCGTGCCGCGCAGCACGCGCCAGTCGCGATAGGCCGCGCCGGACAGGCCCGCCGATTTCGAGCCGGCATCGACCAGGACCATCTCCGCCCCGGCACCGCGCGCCAGCGCCGCCGAGCCCGCACGGCCCTCCAGCATCAGCCGCATCATCGCCGTGGTGACCGCGTCCGGCCAAAGCCCGACACCCTCGGCCACGACGCCGTGGTCGCCGGCGAAGACCACCAGCCGGCGCGGCGCGGCGGATGGGGCGACGCGGCCCTGGGTCTCGGCGAGGCGGATCGCCAGGCGCTCCAGCCGGCCGAGGCTGCCGGGCGGCTTGGCCAACGAATCCAGCCGGGCGCGGGCGTTTTCGGCGATGCTCATGCCGTGGTTTCCGCCAGCGCGATGGCGTGGAAGAAGCTGCCGCTGACCCGTCCGCGCCGGCCGCCGGCCGGGCCGATCCGGCGCCCCTCGCCGTCGCTCAGCATCGCCAGCGGATCGTTGCCGCCCGGCTGCGTGACGGTGGCGTAGTGGAACTCGTGGCCGCGCAGCATCGTGCCCGCGGATCCAAGCACGCCGTCGGACAGCAGCCGTGCCTGGCGGTAGCCGAGGTTCATCCTGCGGCGCGCGAAGCTGGTCGAATGGCCGAGCAGCCCGGCCATGGCGTGGCGCTCGCCTCCGGCATCCTCCAGGACCTCGCCCAGCACCATGTGGCCGCCGCACTCGCCATGCACGGGCCGGGTCGCCGCGAAACGGCGGAGTCCGTCCAGGAACGTCGCCGAGGCCGCGAGGCGGCCGGCATGCAGCTCGGGATAGCCGCCGGGGAGCCAGCAGGAATCGGCGGCCCCGGGCGGAGCCTCGTCGGCCAGGGGGGAGAAGGGCAGCAGCTCGGCGCCGGCGCGGCGCCAGGCCGCCATCACATGCGGATAGACGAAGCTGAAAGCCGCATCGCGCGCCAGCGCGATGCGCTGCCCGGGCGGCGGCAGGGCCAGCCCGTCCAGCCCGCCGGCGGCGGCGCCCATCGGCGCGGCCAGCGCGCGCACGGCGTCCAGGTCGAGGTGATCGGCGATATGCGCGCCCAGCGCGGACAGCGCCGCCTCCAGCGCCGGATGCTCCTCCGCCTGCACGAGACCGAGATGGCGCTCCGGCAGGGCCGGCGGCGCGTCGCGCGGGATGGCGCCTAGGATGGGAAGACCCAGCGCCGCGGTGGCATCGCGCACCATGCGCAGATGCCGCTCGCTGCCGACACGATTCAGCACCACGCCCGCGATCCGCACGGCCGGATCATGGGTGGAGAAGCCGCGCAGCAGCGCCGCATGGCTCTGGCTCGCGCCCGAGACGTCGATCACCAGCAGCACCGGCAGGCCGAGCCGCGCCGCGAGGTCGGCCGCCGCGCCGCTGCGCCCGGGCGGGGCGTCGATGCCGTCGAAGAGGCCCATGGCGCCCTCGACCAACAGCAGCTCCGCATCGCGCGTGGCGTCGGCGATGAGCGCGTCGATCAGCGCGGGCGGCATGGCCCAGGAATCGAGGTTCAGTCCCGGCTTGCCGGAGGCCGCCGCATGGAAGGCCGTGTCGATATAGTCCGGCCCGGCCTTGGCCGCCGTCACCGCCACGCCACGCCCGCGCAGCGCCGCCAGCAGCCCCAGCGTCACCGTCGTCTTGCCCGAGCCCGAGCGGGGCGCGGAGATGATCAGCCCGCGCGTCACGATCGGCTCGCGTGACGCGGCGGCGCATCCGCGATAGGCCATGCCGGATGGAGACCGAGGATCGCCCGGGACGACACCTGCGCCGTGGCTGGACCACGGGCGCCTGCGCCACGGCGGCCGCGAAGGCGGCGATGACGGCGCTCGCGACCGGCCGCTTCCCCGATCCGGTGACCATCACGCTTCCCGGCGGCGAAAGCCCGGCCTTCGCGCTCGCCCAGCAGGCGCTCGGCGACGGCGCCATGGCCGCGATCGTGAAGGATGCCGGCGACGATCCCGACGTGACGCATGGCGCCCTGGTCCGCGTCACGCTGCGGCGCCTCGCGCCGGGCAGCGGCGTGATCTTCCGGGCCGGCGAGGGTGTGGGCACCGTGACCCGCCCCGGCCTGCCCATCCCGCCGGGCGAGCCCGCCATCAACCCCGTGCCGCGCCGGATGATCGCGGCCGCGCTGGCCGAGGTGGAGCCCTCGCCCGACATCGAGGTGACGGTCTCCATCCCGGACGGCGAGAAGCTGGCCGAGCGCACGCTGAACGGAAGGCTCGGCATCCTCGGCGGGCTGTCGGTGCTGGGCACCACGGGCATCGTCGTGCCCTATTCCTGCGCGGCCTGGATCGACAGCATCCATCGCGGCATCGACGTGGCCCGCGCCATGGGGGTCCCGCATGTCGCCGGCAGCACGGGCTCCACCAGCGAGGCCGCGGTGCAGCGCCTGCACGGGCTGGAGGAGGTCGCCCTCATCGAGATGGGCGACTTCGTGGGCGGCATGCTGAAATACCTGCGCGCCCATCCCGTCCCGCGCGTCACCATCGCCGGCGGCGTCGCGAAGATGACCAAGCTGGCGCAAGGGATGCTCGACCTGCATTCGAAGCGCGGCGCCGCCGACATGGCGGCCCTGGCGGAGCTTGCGGGGATGCCGGAGCTCGCTTCCTGCAACACCGTCGCCGAAGCTTTTTCGCGCGCCGGCGACGGGCTCGGCGACCGGATCGCCGAGCTTGCCCTCGCCACGGCGGCGGATGTCCTGCGCGGCGCGGAGATCGCGCTGGACATCGCGATCTTCGACCGCGCGGGGCGACTGGTCGGTCATGCGCCGCGGAACCTACGCCGGTAGTCGGCGGAGTAGAGCGCGCTCTCGCGGAAATCGCTCGCGGCCAGCGCGGGGCCGACCAGGATGATCGCGGTGCGCTCGATGCCCTCGGCCTGCTGCGCGATATCGGCCAGCGTGCCGCGCAGGATGCGCTCCTCGGGCCAGCTCGCCCGCGCCACGACCGCGGCGGGGCAGTCGGCGCCGTAGAAGGGCGTGAGCTCCTCGACCACGCGCGCGATGGCGTGAATGGCGAGATGGATGGCAAGCGTCGTGCCGCTGGCCGCGAAGGTCTTCAGCGTCTCGCCCTCGGGCATCGACGAGGCGCGGCCGCCCATGCGCGTCAGCACCAGGGACTGTGCGACCTCCGGGATGGTCAGCTCCTGCCCGAGCGCCGCGGCGGCCGCGGCGAAGGAGGGCACGCCCGGCGTGAGCGTATAGGGGATGGCGCGCGCCTTCAGCCGGCGGACCTGCTCGGCCAGGGCGGACCAGACGGAGAGATCGCCGGAATGCAGCCGCGCGACCTCCTGCCCCGCCGCATGCGCCGCGACGAACTCGGCCTCGATGGCGTCGAGGTCGAGCGGCGCGGTGTCCAGGATGCGCGCGCCGGGCGGGCAATGCTCCAGCAGCGCCTTCGGAACCAGCGAGCCGGCGTACAGGCAGACCGGACAGCGCGCGATGAGGTCGCGGCCGCGCAGCGTGATGAGATCCGCCGCGCCAGGGCCGGCGCCGATGAAATGCACGGTCATGCCGCAATCTCCGCCAGCGCGCAGGTGGCGCGGCTGGTGCTGCTGCGCGGCGCCAGCAGATGCGCGCCGGAGCCGGCGGCCGCCAGCGCGGCGGATTCCGCGACGGAGCCGAGGCCCGTGGTGGCGCGCGAGCAGCGGCTTTCGGTGGGTCCTGCAAAATCGGCGGCGTTGTCCACGATCGTCAGCCCGATCCCGAGCTGGCGCGCCGCCGCCGCGATGCCCGCTTCCTCCGCCTTCTGCGGAATGGTGGCGAGACAGGCGAGCGCCTGGCGCGCGCGGCCGGTCGCCGCCATCGCGGCGTCGATCGCCGCCAGCACGTCCTCCGCCGTGGCGCCCCGACGGCAGCCGATTCCCGCGACGAGGCTCATGCCGGCTTGTCCCATATCCATTGCGTCACCGGCATCGCCGCGCGCCATCCCGTGAGGCCGCCGACCGGCTCAGCGCGCGAGACGGCCAGGCGGAGCATCTCGCCGCCCAGCGTCGCGCGGCGCGCGAGCAGCAGCGCCTCCGTCTCCAGCGTCACGGCATTCGCGACGCAGCGCCCGCCGGGCTTCAGGGCCGCCAGCGCGGCATCGAGCGCATCGCCCGCGCCGCCGCCGAGGAAGACCGCGTCCGGTGGCTCCAGGCCCGCCAGCGCCGCCGGCGCCTCGTCCTCCACGACCGACAGCCCCGGCACGCCGAGCGCCAGCGCGTTGCGACGGAGGCGCGCGGCGCGATCCGCGCGCGCCTCGATGGCGATGGCGCGCAGCGACGGGTCGGCCAGCATCCACTCGATGCCGATCGAGCCCGCGCCGGCGCCGATGTCCCAGAGCAGCGCGCCGCGCCTCGGTGCCAGCGCCGAAAGCGTGACGGCCCGGATCTCGCGCTTGGTGAGCTGGCCGTCATGCTCGAAGAAATGGTCGGGCAGTCCCGGCGCGCGCGGGAGGATGCGCGCGCCCGGCGAAGCCACGACCTCCAGCGCCACGAGGTTCAGCGGCGCGATGTTGGGTCCGATCCCTTCGCGGATACGCTCGTGCTTGCCGCCCAGCGCCTCCAGCACGGTAAGGCGTGTGTCGGCGAACCCATCGCGCAGCAGCTCGGCGATGGCGGCGGGGCCCAGCGCATCGCTGGTGAGCGCGAGGATGCGCGCGCCGGGGTGCAGATGCGGGCGCAGCAGCTCGATCGGCCGCCCATGCAGCGAGAGCGTCACCACGCCCTCCATCGGCCAGCCCAGCCGGGCCGCCGCGAGGCTGAAGGCGGAAGGCGCGGGCACGACCAACGCTTCCGCCGGCGGCATGCGGCGCAGCAGCGTGGCGCCGACGCCGTGCCACATCGGGTCGCCCGAGGCGAGCACGACGACGCGTCGCCCGCGCTCCGCCAGCACGCCCGAGACATCGAAGGGCGAGGGCCAGGGCCGCGCCTCGCCGCGGATCAGCGGAGCGGCCAGCTCCAGGTGGCGCCGGCCGCCGAAGACGATCTCCGCGCCTGCGACCAGCCCGCGCGAGAGCGGCGGCAGGCCCACCACCCCCTCCTCGCCGAGGCCGAGGATGGACAGCCAGCGCGTCCCGGCCGCAGTTTCGGCGGGCATGTCCTCACCCATCCTGATTCTCGGCGGCACGACGGAAGCGCGGGAGCTCGCCGCGCTGCTCGCCGCGCGTGGCATCGAGGCCGTGCTCTCGCTGGCCGGACGGACGGCGAATCCCGTGGCCATGCCCGTGCCGGTGCGGCTCGGCGGCTTCGGCGGCGCCGAAGGGCTCGTCGCCCATCTGCGCGAGGCCGGAATCCGCGCGCTCGTCGACGCCACGCATCCTTATGCCGCCACCATGTCGCGCCACGCGGCCGAGGCGGCCGCGATGCTGGGCCTGCCCTTCCTCGCGCTGCGGCGCGGGGCCTGGATCCGCTTGCCGGGCGACGACTGGACGGAGGTGACGGATGCACGAAGGGCCGTCACGGCGCTCGGCCCCTCGCCGCGACGGGTCTTCCTGGCGCTGGGCCGGCAGGAGCTCGCGCCCTTCGTCGCAGCGCCGCAGCACGATTACCTGATCCGCAGCGTCGATCCCGTCGAGCCGCCGCTCGCGGTGCCGCGCGCGCGCTACATCCTCGCGCGCGGCCCCTTCGGCGAGACGGCGGAGCGGGCCATGCTGGAGGAGCATCGCATCGAGGCGATCGTCTGCAAGAACAGCGGCGGCGGCGCGACCTACGGCAAGATCGCGGCCGCCCGCGCGCTCGGCCTTCGCGTGGTGATGCTGCGCCGTCCGGAGCTGCCCGAGGCGCCCCACGTCGCGACGGCGGAGGGTGCGCTGGCCTGGCTGGATCACGCCGGCGCCCTCCGGGGCGTATAGACCAGCGGCGGCAAGGCGGGCCGCGCGATCACGCGCGTCTCGGCCGTACCCACGAGGATGCAGGTCGACATGTCGGCGCTGGCCGGATCGGCCGCGGCGAGGGTCGTGATCCGGATCTCTTCCTCCTCGCGCATCACCGCGCGGCCGAAGACGACGGGCGTCTCCCCCGGCAGATGCGCGCGCAGGATGTCGAGGCCGGCGCCGAGCTGCCAGGGCCGCGCGCGGCTGATCGGATTGTACAGCGCCATGGCGAAGCCGGCCTGCGCGGCGGCGGCGAGGCGCCGCTCGACCAGCGGCCAGGGCTTGAGATTGTCCGAGAGCGAGATGGCACAGAAGTCATGGCCCAGCGGCGCGCCGACGCGCGCGGCCAGGGCCAGCATCGCGGTGATGCCGGGATGGACCACGATCTCGATGCCGCGCCAGGCGGCCGGCCCCTGCTCCACCGCCTCGCAGACCGCCGCCGCCATGGCGAAGACGCCGGGATCGCCGCCGGACACCATGGCCACGCGCCCCGTCTCCGCCGCCTCCAGCGCCGCGCGCGCGCGGTCCAGCTCGACGCGGTTGTCGGAGGCGTGGCGTGCCTGCCCGCTCCGCAACGGCACGCGGTCCAGGTAGGGGCCATAGCCGTAGACCGCGCCGGCCGCTTCCAGCGCGGCGCTCGCCTCGGGCGTCACCAGCCCCTCGCGGCCGGGTCCGAGCCCCACGATGTCCAGCCGTCCGCTCACCGCCAGCCCGGCACGAGAACGAGCGAGAAATAGGGGGCCGGCCGGTCGTCGCGCGTGGCGAGGGGTTCCGCGCCGCCATTGGCGCAGGTCGCGCGCTCGACATAGATGGCGCCGTCCAGACGGCCGGCCGCCTCGATCGCGCGGCGAATGCGCGGGAGGTGCCGGCCGACCTTCAGGATCACCGCCGCCTCCACGCCGGCGAGGCGGCGCGCCAGCTCCTGCTCCGGCAAGGTGCCGGGCAGGACCGCGAGCACGTCGTCGCCCTGCGCGATCGGCGCGCCCGCCATGGACCAGGCGCCCGACATGCTGGTGATGCCCGGGATCACCTCGGCCGCGTAGCGCGGCGCGAGGCGCAGATGCAGATGCATATAGGAGCCATAGAAGAGCGGGTCGCCCTCGCTGAGCACGGCCACGTCGCGGCCCGCATCGAGATGCGCGGCGACGGCGGCCGCGGCTGCCTCGTAGAAGGCGGCGATCCTGTCCTTGTAGCAGGGGTCGTGGCGGTCGATCTCGGTCGTCACGGGGTAGAGCAGCGGCAGCTCGATCGCATCCGCCCGCAGCGGCGTCGCGCCCAGCGCGGCGCGCGCGTTGCTGGCATTCCCGCGCTTGGCGAAATGCGCGACGACCTGGACGGAGCGCAGCACGCGCGCCGCCTTGAGCGTGAGCAGCTCGGGATCGCCGGGGCCGGTGCCGACGCCGTAGAGCCGCCCGGTGCTCACAGTCCGGCCCTGGCGAGCGCGTTCACCGCCGCCGCCGTCATGGCGCTGCCGCCGAGCCGCCCGCGGACCACGGCCCAGGGGATGCCGAGTCCGCTGCCGCTCAGCGCCTCCTTGGATTCCGCCGCGCCCACGAAGCCCACCGGCATGCCGATGATCGCGGCCGGCCGCGGCGCGCCGGCGGCCAGCATCTCCAGCAGATGGAACAGCGCGGTCGGCGCATTGCCGATGGCGATCAGCGCGCCCGCCATGCGGTCGCGCAGCAGTTCGAAGGCAGCGGCCGAGCGTGTGGTGCCGAGGCGTTCGGCCAGCGCGGGCACGCCGGGCTCACGCAGGGCGCAGAGCACCTCGTTCCGCGCCGGCAGCCGCGCCTGCGTGACGCCGCGCGCCACCATCTCGGCGTCGCAGAGGATCGGCGCGCCTGAGGCCAGCGCGGCGCGGGCCGCCGCGACGAAGCCGGGCGCGAAGGCGAAATGCGCCGCCGCCTCGACCATGCCGCAGGCGTGGATCATGCGGACGGCGACGTCCTCCTCCTCCAGCGCGAAGCGCGAGAGGTCGGCCTCGGCGCGGATGATCGCGAAGGATCTTTCGTAGATCGCCGCGCCGTCGCGGATATAGTCGGTCATCGCCAGTCCCTGAGCGCCGCGGCCACCTCGCCGGGCGCCAGATGGCATGCCGGAAGATCGCGCGGCCCGCCAGCCCGGACCAGGCCGAAGCCGCCGTCGCGCCCCACCAGGGTGATCGCCGCCGGGCCCGGATGGGCGCAGCCCTTGGCGCAGCCGGAGACATGGAGCATGCCCGGCAGGTCAGGCAGCGCCGCCAGGGCGGCGGCCAGCGGCCGTGTCGCCGCCTCCGCGCTCGCGCAGGCCGGCGCGCCCGGGCAGGCCGCGATCCGGCGACGGGGATCGGACGGATCGGTCACGAGGCCGAGGCGGCCGGCGGTGGCCAGGAGCGTGCCGCCCTCCTCCACGCCGATGCCGAGCACGAGCAGGGCGCGGCCGGGCGCCGGGCGAAGCAGCGCCTGCGGCGGCAGGGCTTCGGCGAAGGCGGCCAGGACCGGCGCGTCGAGCGTGCCGAAGGCGCCCGCCACACCAATCGCGCCCGCCGCATGCCGGCCGATCGGCTCCGCCGGCGCGCGGGCGGGGGGTGGCGTGGTGCCCGATTCGACCGGCATATCCCGTGCCCGCCGGGTGCCCAGACGGCGAAGCTGGCGAAGCACGGCCTCGGCCGCCCCTGTGGAATCGACGCGGGCCAGCCAACGGGTGGTCACGCCGTCGAGGCCGAGCAACCAGCCGCCCTCCTCCATCGCAACGAGCCGCAGGTCGGCAGCGACCGCGTCCAGGTGCAGCGCGCCGCCCCCGTCGACGACGACCGAGGTCTTGGGGGCCAGCCCCTCGGGCCAGCTGGCCGCGACCGCTGCCGCGATTCCGCGGGGATCAGCCAGCTCCAGCGGATCGCGGCCCGCGAGCGGCCCAGCCATCACGGCCGGCGCATCGGCGATGCCGAGCGCGACCAGCGACTCGCCGCACGGCCCGGCGGTCTCCGGGCGCAAGCCGCGAAGCTGCAGGTTGCCGCGCGCGGTGATCTCCACGACGCCGTTGCCGAAGGCCGCGGCCGACCGCGCGATGGCCAGCGCCATCGCCGGCGTCCAGTCGCAGGCCGGGGCGCGCAGCAGCAGCCCGTCGCCCGTCTGCATGGGCACGGCAAGGCTCGGGCAGGCGCCGCGCGGGGTCATGCGGCCTCCGCCAGCAGCGCGGCGAGGCCTGCATCCACGTCGTTGGCGCGCGGATGCCAGAGGCCACGGCGGCGCGCATCGGCGAAGCGCCGCGCGATGGCGCGAAGGGCCGCCGGATTCTCGCGCGCAAGGAAATCGCGCACGGCATCGTCGCCGAGATAGGCGTCGTGCACCGCATCGAGAGCGGAATCCGGCACGGAATCGGTGGTCTCGGCGAAGGCGACGAGGCGGTCGACAGTCTCGGCCAGCTCCGAGGCGCCGCGGGGGCCGTGGCGCATCTGGCCTTCGACGAAGCGCGGCGCGATGCGGCCATGGACCAGCCGCGCGAGCTGGGCCGCGAGGGGGCGCGCCCGCGGCCGCGACGGATCGGTGGTGTCGAGCGAGATCAGCAGCGGCGCCGTGCCGAGCAGCCGCGCCGCGCTGGCGAAACCGCCGAGATGCGCGGAATCGGCGCTGCCCTCCAGCAGGTCGCGGGCGGGGTCGTCGCTGCCGTGCAGCAGCGCGTCGGCCGCCGCCACGCGCTTCTCGAAGGCGCCGGGTGCGGCCAGGCCGTCCCCCCCCACGCCGCCATAGGCGTGTGAGGCCGCGTCGAGATAGGCGCGGCCCAGCGCGTCGCGCGTGGTCCATCCGCCGGAGGCGAGCGCGTCCTCAATCCCCGCGCCATAGGCCCCGGGCGCGGCGCCGAAGATGCGCGGGCCGGGCGCGGCGGCGAGCGGATTCTCGCCGGCCTCCTCCTCGCGCGCCGCCACCGCGCGCGTCGCCGCGTCGAGCAGCGCGATCTGCGCCGGGAAGAGGTCGCGGAACAGGCCGGAGAGCCGGAAGGTCACGTCCACGCGCGGGCGCCCCATGACGGCGGGCGGCAGCACCTCGATGCCGGTGACGCGGCCCGTCGCCGCGTCCCAGACGGGGCGGCAGCCCATGAGGGCGAGGCCCTGCGCGATCTCCTCGCCGCCGCTGCGGAGCGTCGCGCTGGCCCAGAGATCGGTCACGACCGCGCGCGGCATCTCGCCCTGCTCCTGAAGGTGCAGGCGGACCACCTCCTCGGCGGCGAGGCGGCCGAGATCCATGGCCGTCTCGGTCGGCAGCCCGCGCGGATCGGCGGCGTAGAGGTTCCGGCCGGTGGGCAGCACGTCGCGGCGCCCACGCGCGGGCGCGCCGCCAGGGCCGGCCGCCACCGCCCGTCCGTCGAGCGCCTCGAGCAGCGCCCTGCGCTCAGCCTCGGCGCTGGGCCGGCGCTGCTCGTCCTCCGCGCGGCCTAAGACATGCAGCCCGTCCTTGATCGCCAACTCCTTCAGGTCGCAGAGCCAGGAATCGAGCTGCTTCAGCACCTCCTGGGGCGCCGCGCCGGGCGCCAGGCCCGGCACCGTGCCGGCCTGCTCCAGGATGAGCTTCGCCAGCCGCTCGCGGCGGCGCGGGTCGAGCCCGTCGGCGACGGCGTATTCGTCCAGCAGCCGCTCCAGGTCGCGCGTGGCGCCGTGCAGCCCGGTGCCGGCGAGGCGCGGCGGGAGATGGCCCAGCGTCACCGCCGCGATGCGCCGCTTGGCCTGCGCCGCCTCGCCCGGATTGGAGACGAGGAAGGGGTAGACCACGGGCAGCGCGCCGAGCACGCGCTCGGGAAAGCAGTCGGCGGTGAGCGCGACCGCCTTGCCCGGCAGCCATTCAATCGCCCCATGCGCGCCCATATGGACCACGGCGTCGACATTCGCCCGCAGCCAGGCGCCGAAGCCGAGCAGCGCGGGGTGCGGCGGCAGCGCGGGATCATGCCAGTCCGCACGGCGGGATTCGGCCCGGCCCCGGTCGGGCGCGATGGCGACGGTGACGTTGCCGAAGCGCAGCGCCCGGAAGCGGGCGGCGTCCGTTTCCGCCCAGGCGGCCGTCACCGTGGACGGCAAGGCGGGGATCGGCGCCGCCTCCAGCGACCTTTCCAGCGCTTCCATCAGCTCACGCGATGTCTCCGGAACCGGTCCGACCGTGTAGCCGGCCGCCGCGAGGTCGAGCAGCAGCGTCCGCACGCTCTCCGGCACATCCAGGCCGACGGCATAGCCCGCGCGCCCACCCGCGCCCGGATAATCCGGGATGAGCACCGCGACGCGCCGTTCCGCCCGGGCCGTCCGCTGCAGCCGGATCAGCGCCGCCACGCGCGCCGCGACCTGCGCGACGCGGTCGGGCTCCACGCGGTTCACCGGGCCGGGCCCGCCCTCCTTGAAGCTCAGCGCGCCGGCCAGCACGCGCCCATCGAGCTCCGGCAGCACGACATGCATGGCCAGGTCCGCGCCGCCCAGCCCGCGTGGGCTGCCCTCCCAGGCCGCGCGCGAGGTCGTCGCCATCACCGCCTGGAGGACCGGCACGCCCGCCGCGCCGAGCGCCGCGGCATCGCCTGAGGCAAAGCCCGTGGTGGCGACGATGACGGAAGGTCGCAGGGCGGCCATCGCCTCGCGCACGAAAGCCAGGCTTTCCGCCTCCTTGAGGCTCGCGACGAAGAGCGGGACGGCGGCGATCCCCTGCCCTTCCAGCGCCTCGGCCAGAGCGGCCACGGGCGCCGCATCCTCGGCCAGCAGCATGGAGCGGTAGAAGAGGATGGGCACGACGGGCCGGTCGCCGTCGCGCGCGACGGGCGCCTCGCCGACGCCCGGCTTCCAGGCGCCCGCGCGCGGCAGGCGATGCGGCGGCGCGGCCTCCAGCGCGACGCCGGCATGCCCGGCCATCCGCCGCAGCAGCGCGCGCAGATTAGCGATCCCGCCCTCGCGGAAATAGGCGAGCAGCGCCGCATGCTCCCCCGCGGGCAGCGTGCCGAGTTCCGCCAGCCGCGGATCGTCGCCATCCTCGCCGGGCAGCACCGCGAGCGCGATGCCCTGCGCGCGCGCCGCCTCGGCCAGCCGCTCGACGCCATAGCGCCACCAGTCCGGCCCGCCGAGCAGCCGCAGGACGATCAGCCGGGCATGGACGCCGGTCCGCTCCAGCCAGAGGTCCACCGACATGGGATGCCGCAGGTCGCGCAGATGCACGAGCCGCAGCTCTGGCACGGCATCCCGCTCCGCCGCATGGGCCGCCGCGAGCCCGGCGAGGTCGCTGTCAGTGAAGGAGAGCACCACCATCGGGGCCGGCGCCTGGCGCAGGTCGACCGGCTCGGCCAGCCCGTCGATCGAGGCGGCGGTGGTGGCCAGGATATGCACGCTACCCCGCCAGGGCCTTCGCGACGGCGGCCTGGTCGAAGCCTTTGAGCCCGATCACCACCAGCCGCCCGCGCCGCGCCTCCGCCGGCTCCCAGGCGCGGTCGTAGTGGTGCGACACCCGCTGGCCGACCGCCTGGACCAGCAGCCGCATCGACTTGCCCGCGACGCGGCAGAAGCCCTTGGCGCGCAGCACGCCCGTGACGCGGCAGGCGGACGCGACTCGTGCGGCGAGCGCGGCCGGATCGGCGGCCTCGGGGAGCTCCATCACCACCGTGTAGAAATCGTCGTGGTCGTGGTCCAGCTCGCCGTCGTGATGCGTGCGGCGGTTCTCGATGTCGGCCTCCGCCGCCACTTGCAGGCCCAGCATCACGCCCGGATCGAGCTGCCCCTGCGCGCTGTTGACCACGTTCACCGCCCGCGGCATCGCCTCGGCGATCGCGGCATGGGCGCGGGCGAGCGCCTTCGCATCCAGCAGGTCCGCCTTGGTCATCACCACGAGATCAGCGCAGGCGATCTGGTCCTCGAAGACCTCTTCCACCGGATCCTCGTGATCCAGCGAGGGATCGGCCGCGCGCTGCGCCGCCAGCGCCGCCGGATCGGCCGCCACGCGCCCCTCGGACAGGGCCGCGCCGTCCACCACGGCCACCACGCCATCCACCGTCACGCGGCCCTTGATCGCCGGCCAGTGGAAGGCCTGGACCAGCGGCTTGGGCAGGGCCAGGCCCGAGGTCTCGATCAGGATATGGTCGGGCTTCGGGTCCAGCGCGAGCAGCGCATCCAGCGCGGGCACGAAATCGTCGGCGACGGTGCAGCAGATGCAGCCATTGGCGAGCTCGATGATGCCGGCCTCGTGGCAGGCCTCGGCGCCGCAGCCGCGCAGGATTTCCGCGTCCATGCCGACATCGCCGAACTCGTTCACGATCACCGCGAGCCGCCTCCCTCCCGGGTTCTGCAGCATGTGGCGGATCAGGGTCGTCTTACCAGCGCCGAGGAAGCCCGTGACGATGGTGCAGGGAATGCGGGCGAGGCTCATGCCGGGGCTCCGGGAAGGGGTGGGATGCGGGCGACGAGGCCGCGCTTCAAGGGCTCGGGGCGGCCGCGCCAGGGCATCAGCCCGTCGGCGGAGCCGGAGAGGAGCTGCGCCCCTTCCAGCACGGCCGCGGCATCGGCGGGAGACAGGCCGCCGAAGACGTAGCTCCAGCCCCCCGGCCGCGCCATGGCGACGGAAGGGCCCCGCTTGCAATTGGCCAGGCACTCCACCTCGCGGACCTCCACTCCCTCCCGCGGCTGGGCGAGCATGGCCGCGAGGCGGGCGCCGGCGCGCGGCTGGGCGTCCGTCGCGTCGTCGGGATGGCGACAGGTCGTGCAGACGAAGACCGTCACCGGTGGGGAGAGGGACAAGCGCACGCTCCGCCCGCGCCGAGGGCGCGGGAATGGGATGCAGTCGCGGCACGCGGGCGCGCCGTCGCCGGGATGGCGGCCGCGCCGAGGCACCCCGCCCGGCACGGTGGTCTGTCGCAGGATGGCAGGTCTCCTGGCTCGCGGATCGACGCCCGGTGCCGCCTTCCCGGAGCGCCCTTTCGGGCCGTTCCAGTGGCTGTGTGGCACGGGCTCTCCGCTCACAGTTGCGGGGGCAGCCACGGCTTCGGGAACCCTGCGGCGCCCGTTCCATGTTCCCTTTTCACCCCGCCTCCCGGCGGGGACCATCAAGCGAGGGCATGAGAGACACGGGCGGGCCTGGACTGTCAACGCCATTGCCGTTCCGCGCGGCTGCGGCCATGGTCCGCGCCCCATGGCCAACCCGATCACCCTCGTCCTCGGCGGCGCGCGCTCCGGCAAGAGCCGGCACGCGGAGGCGCTGGTCCAGGCCGAATCGCCGCCCTGGACCTATATCGCCACGGCCGAATCCTACGATCCGGAGATGACGGCACGCATCGCCCAGCACCGGGCACGGCGGCCCGCCGGATGGGTGACCGTGGATGCGCCGCGCGAGCTTCCGGAGGCGATCGCGGCGGCGGGTGTCGCGCCGCTGCTGGTGGATTGCCTGACGCTGTGGCTGAGCAACCTGATGCTGGCCGAAGCGGAGCTGGACGCCGCCACCGGATCGCTGCTGGCGGCCCTGCTGGCGCGCGCGGCGCCGACCGTGCTGGTGTCCAACGAGGTCGGCTCGGGCATCGTCCCGGCGACGCCGCTGGGCCGCCGCTTCCGGGACGCGCAGGGCCGGCTGAACCAGCAGGTCGCCGCCGTGGCGGGGCGGGTGGAGCTGGTCGTGGCCGGCATTCCTCTGAGGTTGAAATGAGCACCATCGAGGAAGAGGCCGCACGGCATCGCGAGAAGATGCGTAGGCGCAAGGCCGTGCAGGATGCGGAGGTCGCGTCGAAGCCCATCGTCGCGAAGGGCCTGCTGATCGTAAACACCGGGCCGGGCAAGGGCAAATCCACGGCCGCCTTCGGCCTGGCGCTGCGCATGCTCGGCACGGGCGGGCGCGTGGGCGTGGTGCAGTTCGTCAAGGGCGCCTGGCATTCCGGCGAGCAGGACGGCTTCTCCGCCTTCGGCGACCGCGTGCAGTGGCACAGCATGGGCGAGGGCTTCACCTGGGAGACGCAGGACCGCGCGCGCGACCTCGCCGCCGCCGCGCGCGCCTGGGAGCAGGCGCGGCGCATGCTGGCCGATCCGTCGCTGGACCTCGTTGTGCTGGACGAGCTCAGCATCGCCCTGCGCTACGAGATGCTGGACCTCGCGGAGGTGGTCGCCACGCTGCGCGCGCGGCGCGAGGGGCTTCATGTCGTCGTCACCGGCCGCAACGCGAAGCCGGAGCTGATCGAGGCCGCGGATTGCGTGACCGAGATGGGCGCGACCAAGCACCATTTCTCCGCCGGCGTGCGCGCGCAGAAGGGCGTGGAGTTCTGATGGCTGCCCCTCGCGGGATACTTTCAAAAAGCCTGATGTTCCAGGGCACGGGCTCCGACGTGGGAAAGTCGCTCGTCGTCGCGGGGCTGGCGCGGGCCTTCGCCCGGCGCGGCCTGCGCGTGCGGCCGTTCAAGCCGCAGAACATGTCGAACAACGCGGCGGTCACGGCGGATGGCGGCGAGATCGGCCGTGCGCAGGCCCTGCAGGCGCGGGCGGCGCGCGTGCCGCTCAGCGTGCACATGAACCCGGTGCTGCTGAAGCCGCAGAGCCTGATCGGCGCGCAGATCGTCGTGCAGGGGCGCATGCAGGGCAGCGCCAAAGCCGCGGAATACCAGCGTTTGAAGGCCGGGCTGATGCCCGCCGTGCTCGACAGCTTTGCGCGGATGCGCGGCGAGGCCGACCTCGTGCTGGTCGAGGGGGCGGGCAGCGCGTCGGAGGTGAATCTGCGCGCCAACGACATCGCCAATATGGGCTTTGCCCGCGCGGCCGATGTGCCGGTGGTCCTGATCGGCGACATCGATCGCGGCGGCGTGATCGCGAGCCTCGTCGGCACCCATTCCGTGCTCGATCCGGCCGATGCCGCGATGATCCGCGGCTTCGTGGTGAACAAGTTCCGCGGCGATCCCGCGCTCTTCGCGGACGGCATGGCGCTGATCGCGGAGCGCACCGGCTGGGTGTCGCTCGGCCTGCTGCCTTTTCTGCCCGAGGCCGCGCAGCTTCCCGCCGAGGACGCGCTGGCGCTGGACCACGTGCTGCCGCGCAATCCCGGCGCGAAGCTGCGCATCGCCGTGCCGGTGCTGCCGCGCATCGCCAATTTCGACGATCTCGACCCGCTCATCGCCGAGCCCGCGGTGGAGGTGGTCCGCGTGCGGCCCGGCTCGGCCCTGCCCGGCGACGCGGATCTCGTGATCCTGCCCGGCTCCAAGGCCACCATCGCCGACCTCGGGGCCCTTCGCGCGGCCGGCTTCGACGTGGACATCGCCGCCCATCTGCGCCGCGGCGGCGCGGTGCTGGGGCTCTGCGGCGGCTACCAGATGCTGGGGCGGGAGATCGCCGATCCGGAGGGCATGGAAGGCCCGCCCGGCTCCGTGCCGGGCCTCGGGCTGCTCGATGTCGCCACCGTGCTGAGCGGCGACAAGCGGCTGGAGCCGGCGAGCGGCGCCACCGCGGACGGCGCGGGCTTCGCCGGCTACGAGATGCATATCGGCCGCACCGAGGGGCCGGACCGCGCGCGCCCCTTCGCGCATCTCGCGAATGGTGGCGCGGAGGGCGCCGTCTCCGCCGACGGGCGCGTCCTCGGCACCTATGTGCACGGCCTCTTCGACGCGGATTCCCAGCGCGCCGCCTGGCTCGCGCGCTTCGCCGCCGGCGCCCCGGCGATCGGCTACGAGACGCGCATCGAGGCGGCGCTGGATGCGCTGGCCGCGCATGTCGCCGCGCATCTCGACCTCGACCGGCTGCTCAGCCTCGCCCGATGAGCCAGAGCAGCGCCACCAGCGTGACGCCCAGCGTGTCGGCCGTGCGGAACAGCCGCAGCGCCGCGCGGATATCGGCGGCGCCCGCCTCGCGCCGGCCGTCGCCCATGAAGCCGTCCTCCACGACCACGCCGCCATAGGCGCGCGGCCCGGCCAGCGCCAGGCCCAGCGCGCCGGCCATGGCCGCCTCGGGCCAACCGGCATTGGGCGAGCGGTGATGCCGCGCGTCGCGGCGCACCGCTCGCCAGGCGCCCCGCCAATCCAGGCCGAGCACGCATGCAGCGGCGGTGATCAGCACCGCCGACAGCCGCGAGGCCGGCAGGTTCAGCAGGTCGTCCAGCCGCGCCGAGGCCCAGCCATAAGCCAGGTACTTCTCCGAGCGATGGCCGATCATGCTGTCGGCCGTGTTCACCGCCTTGTAGATCGCGCCGCCGGGCAGGCCGCCCATGCCGATCCAGAAGGCGGGCGCCACCACCCCGTCCGAAAAGTTCTCGGCGAGGCTCTCGATGGCGGCGCGCGCCACGCCGGCCTCGTCGAGGCTCTGCGGATCGCGCCCGACGATATGCGACACCGCCTCGCGCCCGGCCTCGATCCCGCCGGTCTCGAGCGCCGCCGCCACGCGCTCGACATGCGCGTGCAGGCTGCGCTGCGCGAGAAGCGAACTGGCCACCACCCCCGTCAGCACGACGCCGAGGACGGTCTGCGTCACATCGCCACCCAGCCCCGCCGCGACGAACAGGATCGCCAGCGCGAGGATCCCGAGGGTCCGGCGCTGGGAGAACTCCAGCGCCGGACGGTTCAGCCGGCCGTCGAGCGCGGAAATCAGGCGGCCCATCCAGATCACGGGATGGCCGATGATGCGCAGGATCCGGTCGGGATAGCCGAAAGCCGCCTCCACCAGCAGCGCGATCAGCAGAACCGTCATGCAAGGGCTTCGGCGAGGCGCCGGAGCGCGGCCGCGTCCGGAAGGCCGAAGCGGATGCGGTCGGGCCAATGGTCGAAACGCCGCACCAGGATGCCCGCGCGGCCCAGGCGCTCATAGGTGCCGGGCGGCACCTCGGCGAGGCGGAAGAGCGAGGTGCCGCCCAGCACGCGGCAGCCGCCCACCGCCAGCACCGCGTCCAGCGCCGCGGCGGCCCCGGCGAGGCGCCTGCGCGACGCGGCGGCCCAGGCCTCGTCCGCCAGGGCGACCAGTCCGACCAACAGGGCGGGTCCGGAGACCGCCCAGGGGCCGAGCGCATCCCGCAGCT
Organism: Roseococcus sp. SYP-B2431; assembly: GCF_004336745.1. GTDB lineage: Bacteria > Pseudomonadota > Alphaproteobacteria > Acetobacterales > Acetobacteraceae > Roseococcus. The sequence continues at coordinate 418,228 of NZ_SJXD01000025.1, read as the reverse complement.
TCTCCGCAAGGGGCGCCGGGGCGATGGCGAAGCCCAGTCGCAGCCCCGCGAGCCCGTGGAACTTGCCGAAGGAGCGCAGCACGATCACGCCCTCCTCCACCTTGCCGGCAAGGCTTTCGTCCCGCGGCGCGGCCTCCATGAAAGCCTCGTCCACCACGAGCAGGCCTTGCGGCGGGCGGGCCTCCAGCAGCTCGCGCCGCGTCCGGAAACGGCCGTCCGGGTTGTTCGGATTCACCACGGTCAGCAGGTCGGACGGCCCGTCCTCCACGACCGCATGCCCCGCCAGCGCGGCCGCGCGCGCGTGCTCCGCATAGGTCGGACCGAGCACGCGCGCCCGGCCCGGCGGCAGCAGCTTCGCGATGAGCGGCAGCAGGATCTGCGTGCCGGGCGCCGCCACCACCAGCGCCGGATCGCGCGCGCCGTAGCGCCGCGCCGCCAGCGCCTGCAGCCGCAGCAGATCCGCGGGTTCCGGCAGGCGCGTGAAGGCCTCGGCCGGAAAGTCCGGAAGCGGATAGGGAAAGGGGCTGATGCCCGTGGAGAGGTCGAGCCAGGGTCCGCGCGCCTCGGGGAAGCGCAGGCGCGCCTCGGTCAGATTGCCCCCATGCGGAATGTCGCGGCCCATGCGGCGGACCCTCTTCGCGATGGGCGGGTTTGGCAAGGTCGCCCGAAGCCGGCCTGGACGCTATTCCACGGTGATGCGCGCCTCGCGCACCACGCGGCCCCACTTCTCCGTCTCGGTGACGAGGAAGGAAGCGAGCTCCTCCGGCGTGCCGGCCTGTGGATCCACGCCGGCCGCGACCATCCGCCGCACGACGGAGGGCATGGCGAGGGATTCCCGCAGCACCTCGTTCAGCCGCGCGATGGCAGGCGCGGGCGTGCCGCCCGTCGTCATCACCGCGCCCCAGGACGTGGCCGTGGCCTGCGGCAGGCCGAGTTCCGCCAGCGTGGGCACGTCGGGCATCAGCGCGTGGCGCCGCGGCCCGGTGACGGCCAGCGCGCGCAGCCGGCGGTTCTGCACGGCGCCGACGGCGCCCGCGATCTGAATCATGATCATCTGTATATTGCCGGCGACGAGATCGTTCATCGCCCCGCCCGAGCCGCGATAGGGCACGTGCTGGAGGTCGATGCCGGCGGCGATGCGGAACAGCTCGGCCGCCGTGTGCGTCGAGGCGCCATGGCCCGAGGAGCCGAAGGAGAGCTCGCCCGGCCGTCCCTTGGCGAGCGCGATGAACTCCGCGAGGTCCCGGGCCGGCAGCGAGAGCGGCACGACGATGACGAGGTCGCTCGTGTAGCACATGCCCACGGGGGCCAGGTCGCGCGAGGGCGAGAAGCTCATGGTCCGGTAGATATGCGGGTTGGTGGTGAGCAGCCCCGTCACCCCCATCAGCAGCGTGTGCCCGTCGGCCGGGGCGCGCGCCACCATCTCGCCGCCGATATTGCCGCCCGAGCCGCCGCGGTTCTCGACCACCACCGGCTGGCCCAGCCTCTCGCCCATCGCGTCCGAGACCAGGCGCGCCGCGACATCGGTGCTGCCGCCGGCGACGAAGGGGACGATCATGCGCAGCGGCCGGCTGGGCTGCCAGACCGGCTGGGCTTGCGCCGCGAGCGGCCATGCGGCGCCGGCGGCAAGGATCGAGCGGCGATGGATCATCGGGACGGCGCCTCCCCGCGCCTTGCCCTCAGGATCGGCGGCGCCGCGGCGATGGGCAAGCCATCCTTCCAGTGCGCAAATGTCACAATGTGGCGACTGGTGTGGAGAACAGGTCACGACCCATGGTGCAGCGCAGCTTTGCTGCTACATTCAGGATCATGGCCCGGAGCCGAATTCCCCCCCGACTTGCTCTGCTCGCTGCGAGCCTGCTCGCCGCCTGTGCGGCGGGAGGCCTTGGCGCGACGGAGGGCAGCGGGCGCGCCGCGCCCTCCGGAGCCGATGCCGCGGGCACGGTCTTCGGGAGCTTCCTGGTCGGCCGCTTCGCCGCGGACGAGCAGGACACCCGCGTCGCGGCCGACAACCTGCTGTCCGCCCTCCGTGCCGAGCCGAATCAGCTGGAGCTGGTCCAGCGGGCCTTCGCCGCCGCGGTGATGGATGGAAGGCCGGACGCGCTGCGCCTGGCCCGCCGGCTGCCGGACAACCCCTCTGCCCAACTCGTGCTCTTCGGCGCCGATATCGCGGGCCAGCGCTGGGACCGGGCCGAAAGCCGCGCCCGGGCGCTTGGCCGGCAGGGGCCGATGCAGGCGCTGCAGCCGGTGCTGATCGCCTGGAGCCTTGCCGGAAAGGGCCAGACGGACCAGGCCATCGCCCTGCTCCGGCCGCTGGCCGAGCAGGGGCGTTTCCGCGCGCTGAACGCGTTGCATGCGGCGCTGATCGCCGATGTCGCGAATCGCCCGCGCGACGCGGAGCGCTACGTCCGCCTCGCCCTCGCCGGCCAGCCCGAGCCGACTTTGCGGCTCTCCCTGCTGGCCGCGGGCATCCTGAAGCGCGCCGGCCGGAACACCGATGCCCCGCGCCTGCTGGACCAGCTCGCCGAGACGCATGACGAGTTGGCGCTGGCGGTCCTGGAGCCGGCACGGAGCTCGGTCCTCACGCAGAAGAGCATCACCGGCCCCGCCGACGGCATCGCCGAGGCCTATGTGGCGCTCGGCAGCGCGCTGCGCGGCCAGGGGCTGGAGGAGATGGCCGGACTGCTGGCGCGTCTCGCGCTGCGTCTGCGGCCGAGCTTCGGCCCGGCGCTGCTGCTTCTCGCCGACACCCTGACGGAGGGCGAGCAGCTCGAGGCCGCGGTGAGCACGCTGGGCCAGATCCGTCCGGACGACCCGCTCTTCGGCCCCGCGCAGCTCCGCCGCGCCGCCCTGCTCGACCGGCTGGATCGCCTCCCCGAGGCCGAGACACTCCTCAACCAGGCCGCCGCCGCGGTGCCGAGCCTCCCGCAGCCGCTCATCCGGCTCGGTGACATCATGCGCCGGCGCTCGCGCTTCGCCGAGGCGGCGGCGGCCTATGACGCGGCCATCGGCCGGCTCGAGCAGGTACGGGACTACGACTGGCCGCTCTTCTACGCACGTGGCATCGCGCGCGAGCGCTCGGGCAATTGGCCGGGCGCCGAGGCCGATTTCCTCCGCGCGCTGCAGCTCTCGCCCGACCAGCCCTATGTCCTCAACTACCTGGCCTATACCTGGGCCGACCAGGGCGTGAACCTGGAGCGCGCCCGAATCATGCTGGAGGGCGCGGCGGCGCAGCGTCCGCAGGACGGCAATATCGCCGACAGCCTCGGCTGGGTCCTGTTCAGGATGGGCGACCTGCCCGGCGCGGTGCGGCAGCTCGAGCGGGCCGTGGAGCTGGAGCCGCGCAATTCCACCGTGAACGACCACCTCGGCGACGTGTACTGGGCCGCCGGCCGTCAGAGCGAGGCGCGCTTCCAGTGGCGGCGGGCGCTGACCATGGATCCCGACGCGGCCGAGGCGAGCCGGATCGAGGCCAAGCTGCGCGGCGGCCTGCCGATCCCCGTCAGCCGCTGAGGGCCCCGTGATGCTGGAGCACGCGCCCGCGAAGGTGAACCTGTACCTGCACGTCACGGGGCGGCGGGCGGACGGATATCACCTCCTGGACAGCCTGGCGGTCTTCGGGCCGGCGGCGGACACCCTTGCCGCGGAGCCGGCGGAAGCGCTGACGCTGACGCTGGACGGCCCCTTCGGCGCGACGCTCGCGGCGGAGCCCGACAACCTCGTGCTGCGCGCGGCCAGGGCGCTGGCGCCTGAAGGGACGGCCAAGGGCGCGGCGCTGCGGCTGACGAAGCGCCTGCCGGTGGCCTCGGGCATCGGCGGCGGCTCGGCCGATGCCGCGGCGGCGCTGCGGCTGCTGAACCGGCTCTGGCGCAGCGGGCGCGACGAGGCGGCGCTGGCGGCGCTCGCGGCGCCGCTGGGCGCGGATATTCCCGTCTGCGTGGCCTCGCGGCCCGCCGTCATGCAAGGGGTCGGCGAGCTGATCCGGCCCGCGCCGCAACTGCCCAGATGCGGGCTGCTGCTGGTGAACCCGCGCCTGCCGCTGGCGACGCCGGCGGTGTTCCGGGCGCGCCAGGGCGACTTCTCGCCGCCGGCGGCGCTGCCGGCCTCCTGGCCGGACGCGGCAGCGATGGCGGCGGATCTCGGCCGCCTCGCCAACGACCTGGAGGCGCCGGCCCTTTCCCTCTGTCCGGCCATCGCCGAGGTGCTGGCCGCCCTGCGGGCCCAGCCGCGCTGCCTTCTGGCGCGCATGAGCGGCTCGGGCGCGACCTGCTTCGGCCTCTTCGCCACGCCCGGGGAAGCCGAGGCCGCGGCACGATCCCTGCCCGTGGCCTGGTGGACGGCGGGCGGGGGGCTTTACGGCGGTGGGGCGGCCTCGCTACATCCGGTCACCGCTGGGGTGTAGCCAAGTGGTAAGGCAACGGTTTTTGGTACCGTCATTCCTAGGTTCGAATCCTAGCACCCCAACCATGCAGTCAGCCTGACGCAGACGTTTTTCCGGTTCTCGGCCCCTCGCCCGCGAAAGCCCCGCCTTTCGGGCCACACACGCGAGGGCCTCGGACCACTCGTACCTGAGAGACGCTGGATCGGCCGGTTCAGCGGGCCGAATGCCGTTTCTGTATCTCCTGGCCGTTTCGGCATGTACGGATGGGGTCAGATGCTCGGTCCGGACCGTGGTGTGTGGCCGGCCGCGCTCTGCGCAGGGCCTCGTTCGTTCGAGGTGCTTTGGAGGGATCGAACGCGGGCGAGCGGCTGCGCAGGCTGCTGCAGCCGGCCGCGTCCCCGCTCAGACGAACCCGAGCGCCCGGCGCTGTTCCTGCCAGTCGGTGGGAATGCGGGTGTCCCGCATGAGCCGCGATGCCGTCAGGTTCGCTGGCTGGCAACCCCCGAGGATGGCCTGGAGGATATCTGGCGCCCGCCAGGAAAAACGAACCAGCCGCGTCGCATAGGATTGCGAGATGCCCTGCTCCGCGGCGACGGCCGTCAGGCTCGGCGCGATGCTCGATACGAGCGCCTCGCGCAGCGCCCAGGCCTTCGCAACCAGTCGTACCAGCGACGGGTCCGACCGATCCGCGGCGACGGTCGAACCCACGAGTAGCGCCATCTCTCGACCGGCGCGACGCAGGGCCACCGGCTCGGTGATGGTGATGCACGAGAGATGCCCGTCGTTCCCATAGCCGCGGGCACTGCCGCTGTCGTTGGTAGCGCGCTGGCTGCTGCTCGATAGGAGTGCGAGCAATCCCTGCGACGCGAGATCGATCGTGATCTCCTGCCGCTGCACAGACATCTTGGCCTGGAGCTCGAGCAGGATCGCTCGCTGCGCAGCATGACCCTGCTGGTGCCAGCGGCGCGCCAACTTCTGCGCGGCTTCGAGTATTGTCAGCTCCTGCACCGCCTCCGTGGGTGGCGCCCCAGCGGATCGCAGCGCGCGCAGCAGCTCCGGCCCATCGGACAGAAGGCGAGTGATCCGCCCGACCACCACCCGCTCCAGCGCCGCGGCCGGGATCCGCAACGCGTCGGCATGCTCGTCCCGCGTGCCGGTAATAAGCCCGCTCGAGACATAGTAGCGATACCGACGCGCCGCCTTGTTCGCATGCGTCGGTACCATCGGCTCCCCAGAGGGGTCGGTGAGCATTCCTGCCAGCAGGCTCGGGTGGCTGGCATTGGCGCCCAGACGGCGATCAGCCCGGCTCTCAGCCAACCCCGCTGCACCGCCTCCCACAGTTCCGCATCGACGATCGCCTCGTGCTCCCCGGGATAGACATTCCCCCCGGTGGGCCACCTCGCCTCGGTAGACCCGCTTCTGCAGCAGGTGGACAGGGCGCCACGGGCGAGCGGACGGCCGCCCTTGCCCACGATGCCCGTCTCGGCGAGTTGCTGCAGCAGCAGTCGGACCGAGCCGAGGTCGAGATACGCTCGATAGATCACCGCACGCGCTCCGCCTCGGCCGGGTGGACCACCAGCTTGCGGTCCTTGACCTCGTAGCCTAGGGGGACCGATCCACCCATCCACATCCCCTTGCGCTTGGAGGCGGCGATCTTGTCGCGAATGCGCTCGCCGGTGACCTCCCGCTCGAATTGGGCAAAGGACAACAGCATGTTCAGCGTCAGCCGGCCCATGCTGGTGGTCGTGTTGAACTGCTGGGTGACCGACACGAACGACGCGCCATGGCCATCCAGCACATCCACGATCTTGGCGAAGTCGGAGAGCGAACGGGTCAGGCGGTCGACCTTATAGACGACGACAAGATCGACCCGGCCCGAGGCGACATCGGCGAGGAGGCGCTGCAACGCCAGGCGGTTCATGTTGCCCCGGAGAGGCCGCCGTCGTCGTAGCGGTTGGGAAGCGCAGTCCATCCTTCGTGCCGCTGGCTGCGAATGTAGGCCTCGCAGGTCTCCCTCTGGGCGTCGAGGGAGTTAAACTCTTGCTCCAGCCCCTCCTCGGAGGATTTTCGAGTGTAGATGGCGCAGCGCAGGCCAGTCCTGGCTACAGGCTGAGCCGAGCCCCGGCGGCTACGCATCCCTTGTCCCCTCGATCTGCTGACGAGCAGGAGCAGAACCCGTCGTTCCACCTCCCCGCCGGAGGCCGAAGAACCTCGGACCAGACCAGTGGGCGCCGGTGATGTGGCGCGCGATCTCCGAGAGGGAGGCAAAGCGCTGTCCGGCCATCTCGAAGCCCTCTTCCAGAGCCAGCACGGTGTAGGTCCTGCCGTGCCACTCCCGCAGGAGGGTTGAACCGGGCTTGATCCGCAGCGTCGAGATCAGCGGCTCTCGTGCCCTGGCTGGACCTCCATTGGCTAGGGCGACCAGCCGCCGGCGAGCATCGGCGCTGAGCGCGCCGTGCTGGTCTGCCTGCAAGCGATAGGCGATGTCCCGCTGCAGGAAGTCCGGACTCAGCGCGGCGGGTGCCCGCATGCCATGTAGGCGCTCCCACTCCTGTCGCCGGGCGGCGGCAGGCGATTCACCAACGGGCAGGCCGGAGCCTGACCTGCGCGGTCGGGGCATTTCCGCTCCTCAGCCAGCCACCGTCAGGCAGTAGGCCTTGCGGCCGCTCTGATGGACGAGGGTCACGTCGAAGCCTCGCTTGCGCAGGCCGGTGACAGCGGCGCGGGTGGTGTGTGGCAGCCAGCCGCGCAGTGATCTCAACAAGCGTCGCACCGGCCTCTGCTGAGATGGCCTGCAACACCTCCCCCAGCTTGCCGGTCGGCTGGCGGGGCAGAGCGTTCTGCGTGCCCTGCTCAGGGGCGAGCTCTTGGACCACGGCAGCGTCGTCTCCTGTCGAAGCCGCGACCTCCCTCTTGCTGGTGTCGACGCCGGGATCCGTCGCATCGGCCGGCGCATCGGCGGAGGCGCCCGCAGCGGCGAGGCCGGCCACGGTGAGACGGAGGCCCTGGTGCTGGCCAGCCTCGTCGGTTCGCCAGGCGGTGCTCGCGTCATCGACTGGCGTCTCCGTGGCGAGCTCCATCTTGAGCAAGGCGCCCAGCAGGTTGCGCTGGGCGCCACCGCGAGCGCGGATCGTCGGCGGCAGGGGGAGGACCATGTGGTCGGGTCGCTGCGCGGCGGTGGTGAGAATCAGAAGCTGGGCGACGGTGAGGGTCTTGGTGGTGGGCATCGGGATAGTTCCTTGTGTGGAGCATCGCCCTATGCGGCGCTCCCACCACCCGAAGCCCGGGACTTGCCGGGTTTGCTCTCGCAGGTCCTCTTGCCCGCGGCGCGTCAGCACAAATGCTTCCTGCCGGGGAGAAGTCGAGCGGAATATCCATGCTGCCGCGCGAAGGAGGCGAAGGAGCCTGATCTATGGCGGCGGTTGGCCGAAAGCGGAACGTCAGTTTTCAGCAATATCAACTAAAAATCTGCCGATTCGCAGAGAGTGTGGTCTACGCCCTTTCAACTAACCACTCGGCATATGCGTCGACGTCGATCATCGGGACGGTACCGCTAAACTGAAGTCGTGAGATCATCTTGAACAGAAAGGCAGTCGCGGGCTTGGTCTCGATACCGTAGTGGTAGGAGCTTGAACTCGCCTCCCGGAAGAAGTGGCCGTGAGATGCGACGCAGCCGATATCGAGCTGACGGTCTTCTGTGCCATCGCGAAGGGCGCGGCCAAGGGCCGGCCCGAGCGCCGGCGTCCAGTCGCTGCCGAAGGTCAGCATGCCGCCGAGGATATGGATCGGCGGCTTGGGCGGGTACACGCCGCCCGCGTGCGGAATGGGTATGCTGGTGCGATGCAAGCGCCGGACGCTTTCCACTTTCTCCTGCGCATAGGCCACCAGATCCGCATTCAGGGTCTGCTTGGCCTCGAAGACGGCGTAGACGCTCTCGGCTGGAATGACTGTCTGACCCTGAAATTTGAAGATGAAGGACGAATACTGGCGGTCAAATACGACGACGTCGATCTGGTGGCTGAAGTTGCCGCGCGTGTCCACGACGAATGCCTTGGCCGTCTGATAGCGCTTGGGGAGATACTCGTTGAGCATCTCGATCCAGACGTCCTCGCTCGCGTCGCCCTTCGATCCCGGATGGTGAATGGACTTCCGGACGATCTCGAGCTTGGTCTCGATGTCCTGATGCAGGGAAGCCAGAAGCTGCGATAACGACCATGACGACATGTGACACCTCAGGTCCAGGGACCAGGAAATTTCGGGCCGAATAACGCGCGCCATGCGCGCAGCGCGTCGCCCTTGCGTCCCTGCCGGGCAAGATGGATCGCCTCCGAGGCCTCGCGGCTCGCTGCCGTCAGAAGATCGCGTGCGCGCTGCTTGCGGGCGTTGTCCATGCCGTTGCTGATGGGCGGACCCAGACCTGCCGGATCGAGCCAGGTGTCGAAGATGCGGTCGGCGAGCGTCGCGAAAAGGGCCTGGATCTCGTAGTCGAAGCGGCCCTGCCAGCCGCCGTAGAGGCACTCCAGCGCCATCACCTCGATGAGGAAGGACGGCTTGACCGGCTTGTCCGCGCCGTGCCGCGTATTGTTGTTCCAGTACTTCACCATGCGCACGAGGCCCTTCCACTCATTGGAATAGGCCTGATGCGCCGCGGTGGCCTTGTCAGCGTGGATCTTCGGATTGGTCTTGATCCACTTGCCCGTGTCGGTGTCGGGAATTTCGTAATCGTCGCCCGCGGCGAAGGCTGGCACGGCGTCGATGCTCAACACCCGGTAGTCGGTGTTGTCGTCGGCATCGACCACGATGCCGAAATCCACGTTGACCGAGCGGCTCTGCTTGCGCACGGCCTTGGCGCCATACTTCTCGACCAGCGCGTTGTAGAAATCATCGATCACGACCGAAGGCGCCTTGTCGCGATAGGCGCGCTCGGAGTCCTTCAGCACGAAAAAGATATCGATGTCCTTGAGCGGCTTCGTCTTGGTGTGCCGCCGGTAGGAGCCGGTCAGGAAGCTGGTCTCGATCTTGAACTTCGTGTCGAGATATTCGCGCACCTCGTTCTGCCGCGCGGAGGCGTTGCTCTGCTCCCTGTCGTTGAGCTCGATGCGGCTTTTGAACTTCCGGAAGGCTTCGTCGATGGTCAGCATCAGCTCTTCCTCCAGTACGCGGCGTGGCCGCCCAGGCCATAGTGATCGATGGTCGAACCGAGGCTGTGCCGCACAAATCCGTCGGTCGGGCGATAGCTGCCAGCTCCCCAGCCGGGCACATCGGGCCGGCCGGGCTTCGTCTTGAGGAGGATGTCATAGCTCGCGTGACCGGGCGCGACGCCGGCCTTCCGGATGGCGTATTTGAGCTGTTCGGTGTCGGTCCAGAAGCTGCCGTCACCCGTCCAGCTGTAGATGACGTCGATATCCCAGCGGACGATCAGCGTGTTGTTGCGCGGGTCATACACTTCCAGCACCGCGCGCTCGAGATCCTGCGTTTCCAGCCAGACCTTGAGCGCGCGCATGTAGACTTCCCAGTCATTGACCAGCTTGCTCGGGTCGAGGCCGCTGAGCCGGATGATGTCCTTGAAGCTCTTGAGGATGTTGTCCGCGAGGTAGGTGACGGAATGGGTGAAGAGATTGACGGCGACTAGCGTCATGATTCGAGGAACCCCTTGGGATCTAGGATGAGGGCCTGAGCCTTTGCAGCGCTGGACGTGGCCTCCGCGGTGGCAGCGGAGGCGTCGCGCGCCGTGATGCGGGTGCTGTGCTTCGTGAGCGCCGCCTGCACCCAGGACAGGTCGTCCGCTAGGCAGGGCAAGGACACCGCCCAGCTGCCCGCGAGCGGATCGAACCCCAGCCGGTCCTCCTTCGCATCAGCGCCATCGAGCGCGTCGTCGTCATAGAGGCAGTAGATGCGGGTGCGAGGGCCGTCGCAGGTCACGATGATGGCGGCGTCGCGCGGAGCCTGATCCGCGATGATGCTGGAGGCGATGCCCGCGACCGCCAGCAGCTCCGTGCGGGCGGTGCCCGCGTTGCCGCGCGTCAGGAGGTCGACGATGGCGGACCAGGTCGCCAAGGCGTCGCGGGAGGGCGTGCTGCGGAAGGAGCGGCTGGCGACGGTGGTCATGCGCCGGCCCCCTTGACCCGAGCCGCGCGCGCGGCCCGCGCGGCGGCGAGGATGTTGTCCATCGTCACGCGCTCCGGGTTCATCGCGATGTCGGGATTCGCGGCCAGCGCGTTGGCGACCATCTTGCGGATCGCGCGGCCGTCGAGGCCGACGCAGGCCTCCGCCACGGCCGCGAGCTCGGGGGCGAGCGCCAGCTTGCCGATGGCGGGATAGGCGCGACCCAACCCGGTGAGGCAATCCTTCAGGATGTCGGCGCAGGCTTCCCGCCCCGGGAGCGGGACCTCCAGGATGAGATCGCAGCGCGACAGGAACGCGCTGTCGACCGCCTGCGGGAAGTTGCTGGTGGCGACGAAGAGCAGGTTCTGGTGCGCCTCGGCCAGGGCATCGAGCTGCACGAGCACGGCGTCGGTGGCGCGGTGCACATCGACGGGGTTCGCGTCCATGCTGAGCTTCGCCCGATCTGCCGCCAGCGTCTCCACTTCATCGAGCAGGACGATCACGGGATCGGCGAGCGCAGCCTCGGCGATTGCCGAGGCGAAGAGGTCCGTGACCGCGCGCTGCGTCTTGCCGTGGGCGGCGCTGGCGAGCGAATGCGGCTCGACTTCGAGGAGCCGGAACCGCCCGCCCGGAAAGGCGGTCGCGACGCGGTGGGCGAGCCCGCGGGCCAGGGACGTCTTGCCGGTGCCGGGCACGCCGGTGAGCATGATCACGCCATGCAGCGGGACGACCGTCCGCGGCACCTTGCTCCGGAGCGTGAAGTTCAGGACCGCCTGGGAGAGGAGCTGATCCTTCAGGCTCTTCTCGATGATGATAGAATCCCACAGCGCGCCCAGCGCCTTGTCCGGCAGCGCGCGGATGGCCTGGATGCCCTTCGGCTTTTCGTCGATTCCCAATTCCCGCTTGCTCATGCTGCCTCCATATGACGCATAAATTCGTTCGGTATATCGAACATGAACGCGATATCGCTTGTCAAGGCCGATTTCATTCGATATTGTCGAACGAGCATAACGCATTGATTCCAGGGGAAAATGGCGTCCAGCCTGAAAGACAAGCTTCGCGAGCATCGAAAGAAACTGGGTTATTCGCTCGATGACCTCGCCCGGTTATCCGGTTCCAGCAAGAGCTACCTGTGGGAGCTCGAGAACCGCGACGAGAGAAAGCCGTCCGCTGAAAAGCTTACCAAAATAGCGGAAGTTCTGCAGGTTACGACGGGTTATCTGCTCGACGAGAAGGCCGACATGGATGACAGCCACGTCAAAGAGGCGTTCTTCAGAAAGTTCAATCGCCTCGATGATGATGACAAAAAGCGCATCCAGGATATGATCGACGCATGGGGCAAAAAGAAATAAGGCTGCCGACAACTGCCAAGGGCTGGGCCGTCCGCCTCTCACAGATCATCAAGATTGCCAACGATATTCATGGATTGGCACGTTTCCCGGTGAAGGTATCTGAGATTGCTCGGGATTTCACCGCGAATGTCTATCCTGGCGCGGCGATTACCGCGGTTGATGGCCGGCCCCTCAGCAAGAATTTTGAAGGCGCCTTGATGCCGAAGCCAGGAGGCTCGGGCGAATGGGGCATCTTCTACAATTCGGCGATCTCCTCGCCCGGCCGCATCAACTTCACGCTCGCACACGAGCTGGGGCATTACCTCCTCCACCGCCAGCTCAGCGGCGATCCGATCTATTGCGCGAGACGCGATCTCTGGACATGGGACTCGGCTTACGGGCGCATGGAAGCCGAAGCTAACGAGTTCGCATCCTTCCTCCTCATGCCGCTGGACGACTTCCGACAGCAGACGGACGGGCTACGCCGGCCCAGCGTGGCGGATTTCGAGAGGGTGAAGGACCACTATGCGGTGTCGCTCACGGCGGCCATCCTCAAGTGGCTCGACACGACGTCGAAGCGCGCGATGATCGTGATCAGCCGCTATGGCTTTATCGACTGGTCGCGCTCGAGTGAACCGCTGTTAAAGTCGGGTGTGTATTTCCGCGCGAAGCAGGAAACGACGCCTCTCCCCGATGCCTCACTCGCCGCTTTGCAGGATACGTCAGCCGAAGCCGCAACAGGGAAAATGCTGCACGAGGGGATCTGGTCGGTGCAGGAACCGGTCTTTGAATCGGTCCTTTTCTCCGAATATCACGACATGGCGATTTCTCTACTTATCTACCCGGACGATGCTCCTCGGCGGCCTTGGGCAGTAGAAGTGAGCCAAGGTTTCGTCGACTGAGAAGATTACGGATCACGACCCACCGTAAATTGCCCTGTCGAATATGTAAGGACGGTTGCTTGCAGCGTTGGCTCATGAACCGGCTTCCAAGATCGCGGAAGGAAGCCGGCGTTGCCGTTACACCTCGGTGCTCTCCGCGAGATGAAGGGCGTCCTCGATGTCGACACCCAGGTAACGGACCGTGCTTTCGATTTTGATGTGGCCCAGTAGGATCTGAACCGCACGCAGGTTGCCCGTCGCTTTGTAGATGATCGAGGCCTTCGTGCGTCGCAGGGAGTGCGTACAGTAACCCTCCGGGCGAAGCCCAATCCCAGCGACCCACTCATCCACCAGCCGAGCGTATTGCCTGGTGCTCAAGTGAGCCGAATGGTCAATCCGGCTGGGGAAGGCGTAGTCATCGAGCGCGCCGCCACGCTGCTCCAACCACGCCAGGATGGTCGTCCGAGCCGGCTCGAGCAGCTCAAACTGAACAGGACGTCCAGTCTTCTGCTGCACGACTGTCGCTCGTGATCGGACGTGACCGCCGCTGACGAGATTACCGACACGCACCTTCACCACGTCACAGCCATGCAGCTTGCTGTCGATGGCGAAGTCGAACAGCGCACGATCCCGAAGTCGACGTTCTCGATTGAGCCAAAAGCGAATGGCCCACACCTGCTGCGGCTTGAGTGCTCGTTTTGCACCGACGATCCGCCCAGCGTTCCAGGCTCGCCGCTCGCGACTTGCCGGGTCAAATTTCGAATGTCCCATCTGATTATCCTCCGGGCCGAGATAGCCCGGATGAGAAATGCGCTCTCGGACAACCTGCTGCGGCTGGCCGACAGCGGACCGGCAGCTTTCAGGATAGAACCGCTCCAAAGCAGGCGCTTATCCGCGCCGCGCTCGCTCGGTCCCCGAGCGTTCGCCAATCTCAGCGACCTTCCGGATCTGGAATCGAGCCAACTTCGCGGTTAGTAGCCGTTGGCGACGATCCAGCCTGTGACCGTGTCAAAAAGCCCCTGTGCCGAAGTCGATGTCGCGGCGATGCCGGCATGCGGCTCGACGGAGTGGTAGCCGGTCATGGCGGCCGCACCGGTGACGAACCCGCTCTTGCGCGCGATCACGTTGAGCGTGCGACGATTCTTCTCCCAATAGCTGCGCGCTGTGGCATGCATAGAACCTGAAGGCAATCCACTGGGCCGCCGCACCGTCACATTGACAGCCCCGGCCGCGCGACGTTGGCTATCTTTGCCCCAGTGAGAGGGTGAAGAGGAAAAAGCCATGAAAAAGCGCCAGATCCTGCGCACTGCTGCCGGCCTTGGACTGCTAGCCGCCCCCGCCTATGCGCAAGCGCCTTTCCCCAATTCCAGCATCCGCATGGTGGTGGCTTTCCCGCCAGGTGGAAACACGGACATTTTTGGGCGCATGTTTGCCGAGCCCTTCGGGCAGGCCCTCGGCCAAGCCGTTGTTGTCGACAATCGCGGCGGGGCGGGCGGTCTCATCGGCTCGGCCGAGGTGCATCGCGCCCGACCGGACGGGTACACGTTGATCTTTCAAAGCCCGACGGCCGGGATCACCGGCCCACTCACACGTCGCGTGCCGCCCTTCGATCCCGTGACGGGGTTTTCACACATCGCCATCCTCGGCATCACGCCGCTTGCCCTGGCGGTCCACCCACGGCTTGGCGTGAACAGCTTGGCCGAGTTGATTGCGCTGATCCGCGCTCAGCCGGGCCGGATCAGCTATGGCAGCTCGGGCATCGGCGGCGCCCCGCACCTCTCGACGGAGTTGCTGCGGATGCGGGTAGGCGACCTTGATGTGGTGCACGTGCCCTACCGAGGCTCGGGGCCGTTGACCCAGGATCTTCTCTCCGGCACGATCGCCTTCGCCGTGGACGCCTTCACGACGCTGCTGCCGCAGCACCGCGAGGGAAGGCTGCGGATCATCTCCGTCCTCGGCGAGCAGCGCGCAGCGGTGGTGCCCGATGTGCCGACCGCGCGCGAGAGCGGCCTCGACGTCGTGACCCGCATCGCCAACTACCTGGCCGCCCCGCCCGGCACGCCGCCGGACCGGCTGGAGCGCCTGGCCGCTGCCGCTCGCGCTGCGATGTCCACGCCCGAGATTGCTCGCGCGCTGGAGGCGATCGCCTTTGTGCCCGTGACGGATTCCACGCCCGAACGCGCGACGCGCTTCATCGCGGAGGAGGCGGCGCTCTGGGGCCCCGTCATCCGCGCCGCGAACATCGGGATCGAGTGAGCGCATGTTCAAGCTGACGGACAAGGTGGTCTTCCTGACCGGCTGCGGCTCGGTCGGCCCCGGCTGGGGCAATGGCAAGTCGATCGCGGTGCTCTTTGCGCGCCAAGGGGCGCGCATCTTCGGCGTGGACATCAACGAGGCGGCGGCGCGCGAGACGCAGGCGATCATCCAAGACGAGGGCGGCACCTGCGAGATCGCGACGGGCGACGTCACGGATTCCGCCGAGGTGGCGCGGCTGGTCGAGGCCTGCATGGCACGCTTCGGCCGCATCGACGTGCTGGTGAACAATGTCGGCAAGTCCGAACCCGCCATCCCCGGTGAGATGGACGAGGCGCTGTGGGACGCCCAGCTCGCCGTCAACCTCAAAAGCGCATTCCTCTGCTGCCACGCGGTGCTGCCGATCATGCAGAAGCAGGGAAAAGGAGTCGTGGTCAGCATCGCTTCCACGGCGGGCATTCGCTACACGGGCAAGCCCCAGGCGGCCTATTCGGCGGCCAAGGCGGGGCTGATCCATTTCAGCAAGACCACCGCCATTACCTATGCTCCACGCGGCATCCGCATGAACTGCGTGCTGCCAGGTCTCATGTACACGCCGCTGGTGGCCAAGCTCGCCGAGCAATTTGCGAGCGGCGACCTGGAGGGGTTCGTGGCGAAGCGCAACGCCGCCGTTCCCATCGGCCAGATGGGCGAGGGATGGGACGTGGCCCATGCCGCGCTGTTCCTTGCTTCTGACGAGGCAAAATACGTGACCGCAACGGAACTCGTCGTCGATGGTGGTTTGACGGCTTCCACTGGTTGATTACGGCGCGCCGGCTTATTTTCCGGGATGACCGAAATGGGCGCACCGTCGCAGCTGAAGCTGGCCCCGAAACTACATAAATCCTAAGGGTCGGCAGCCAGCCCGCCGCTCAGAGCTCTGTGCACTCCGTGAGATGAAGGGCGTCCTCAATATCCACTCCAAGGTATCGGACCGTGCTCTCGATCTTGCTGTGACAAAGCAGGATCTGGACAGCACGCAAGTTGCCGGTCGCCTTGTAGATAATGGACGCCTTGGTTCGCCGCAGCGAATGCGTTCCATAGTCCTCGCGGTGCAGGCCAATTCCAGTGACCCACTCATCCACCAGCCGGGCATACTGCCGGGTGCTCATGTGCGCCGCGTGGTTGATGCGGCTGGGGAACGCATAGTCGTCCAGCGTGCCGCCCCGACGTTCCAGCCAGGCAAGGAGGGTCGTCCGAGCCGGTTCGAGGATCTCGAATTGAACGGGGCGGCCGGTCTTCTATTGGACCACAGTTGCCCGCGTGCGGATCCGGCCGCCGCTAACGAGGTCACCAATGCGGACCTTCACCACGTCGCATCCTCTCAGCTTGCTGTCCACCGCGAAGTCGAACAGCGCACGATCCCGAAGTCGACATTCTCGATCGAGCCAAAAGCGAATGGCCCACACCTGCTGCGGCTTGAGTGCTCGTTTTGCACCGACGATACGCCGGGCATTCCAGGCTCGCTCTCGCGATTTGCCGGGTCAAATTCTGAACGTCCCATCTGATCATTCTCCGGGCCGAAATAGCCCGGAGGAGAAATGTGCTCTCGGACGACCTGCTGCCGCTGGCCGAACTCGGAATGGCAGCTTTCGGACACGAGTTATCCGGGCTTGCCATCTGAGGGACGCTTCCGCGGTATGCTTCTTCAGATCCTGTACCGGGAGACCACTGCTCTATTGCGGCACCCCGTCAGGATCCGCGTGACGCGAGCATCGCCCGATCAGACGGAATCGTCTGATCGGGTAAAGATGCTCGGAAAACAAATGGCTGGAGCCCTCGTACCGAGCCCTTGCGAACGAAGAAGGCTCTAGCTGAGGGCCTGGATTCGCTCTTCAGCTTTCGTGTGAAGCAAATGGAGGAACTGCCGGTGCCGGAGGCCCTCGTCGCCGCTGCGTCTCGCCCTCTCTAGGGCCGCGTTGAAAATCTCCGAGATTTCTTTGTCTGTTACGAGGTCTCGGTTGCCGGCCACGCCCGATACGCTGGATGCGTTTCGACGCGCCTCGTCCAGATAGAATTTCGCTAGGCCAATAGCCTCGTCCAGTTCAGTGAGCGGATGAAGCTCGATCCTATTTTCCAACCGGCTTCTAAATGCCGGCGACGCCGTCGAATACCGTCGCAAGGCATCGGGCGTCACGGCGATCATCATAAAGATGTGCTTTGGAAGAGCATCAATTATTGCGCGGATGGCCGACAGATATCTGACGACTGCCGTGGCGCTCAGCACTCCATCCTGCTTCTCAAGCTCATCGAGAAGCAAAAAACACCCCATTTAATAGGCCTACAGCGCTGCTGACTTGGATCAAGTCACGGAGAGCTGCCGTCTTAGATTCGACAGTTTCGAGCCGGAAGTTCACGGCCTACCCCCAGTTTCGATCCACGCCCCCGCGAGGGAGCGACATCGCGCGGCGCTCCATCCGCCCGACCGCGGACATGTTTCGATCCACGCCCCCGCGAGGGAGCGACCGCGCCGGCACAAGGCCGTGGGCGAGGTGAAGTGGTTTCGATCCACGCCCCCGCGAGGGAGCGACAGCGCGTCACCAGCTACGTCAGAGTGAGTATTCCGTTTCGATCCACGCCCCCGCGAGGGAGCGACCCCACGCCGCCGTGAAGGCCGAGGAGATGGAACGGTTTCGATCCACGCCCCCGCGAGGGAGCGACTGCCGATGAGCTCGGCAAGCATCGCCTCTCGCAGGTTTCGATCCACGCCCCCGCGAGGGAGCGACAGGGGCTCGAATGGGCCGGCCGCGCCAGGCTGGAGGTTTCGATCCACGCCCCCGCGAGGGAGCGACATGTCCCGCTCGTCGGTGATCGCCTCGGGGTAGAGTTTCGATCCACGCCCCCGCGAGGGAGCGACTCGGGGCCTCGGCGGCGATCGCTACAGCGCCGCGTTTCGATCCACGCCCCCGCGAGGGAGCGACCCAGTTGTCCAGGATGATGGCCGTCCCGATCGAGTTTCGATCCACGCCCCCGCGAGGGAGCGACCCCCGGTCGAGGACGTGGGGTTCATCACCAACGAGTTTCGATCCACGCCCCCGCGAGGGAGCGACCCAGGCGGTTCTCGACCCCCTGATCGCGGCCGAGTTTCGATCCACGCCCCCGCGAGGGAGCGACCCAGGCGGTTCTCGCCCCCCTGATCGCGGCCGAGTTTCGATCCACGCCCCCGCGAGGGAGCGACCCTCGGCATTCCGCGCCGCGATGTACTCGGCTGTGTTTCGATCCACGCCCCCGCGAGGGAGCGACATGGCCTTGGGCTCACGGCATCGCAGATGGACAAGTTTCGATCCACGCCCCCGCGAGGGAGCGACGTGAGCCCGCGCAGAACCCGCCGTCGCCCTTCCTGTTTCGATCCACGCCCCCGCGAGGGAGCGACCACCCCATCGAAGGTGACGCCGGCCCGGCCGTTGTTTCGATCCACGCCCCCGCGAGGGAGCGACGTCGGTGGCCCGGATAATCGCGGCGTCACCGAGGGTTTCGATCCACGCCCCCGCGAGGGAGCGACAGGATGAGGTGGACCGGCTGTTTTTCAGCGGCGGGTTTCGATCCACGCCCCCGCGAGGGAGCGACTGCGGTCGAACCACTGGCCGGCCACGCAGCGCATGTTTCGATCCACGCCCCCGCGAGGGAGCGACTTCGTGTCCGACTTCATGCCTCGGAAGGAGTTCGCGTTTCGATCCACGCCCCCGCGAGGGAGCGACGGTGATGTTGGGAGACCCCTCGGGCCTTCCCAAGTTTCGATCCACGCCCCCGCGAGGGAGCGACCTCCACGCCGCGCTCTCTCGCCTGCTGAAGGCGCAGTTTCGATCCACGCCCCCGCGAGGGAGCGACATAATGGGAGGGTCTGGGTTGTCTAAATTTCTGGTTTCGATCCACGCCCCCGCGAGGGAGCGACGGCCAGCGCGACATTGGCGCCAGCCTCCGGGCGCCGCGTTTCGATCCACGCCCCCGTGAGGGAGCGACGAAGAAGGCCCATCGATACGCGCGTGCAGGTCTGCGTTTCGATCCACGCCCCCGTGAGGGAGCGACGGAAGATCGAAGCCATGACCGCCCCGGCCTGGAAGTTTCGATCCACGCCCCCGTGAGGGAGCGACTGCCGCGGAGCCGGCTCCAGGCGGCGATTTCCACGTTTCGATCCACGCCCCCGTGAGGGAGCGACACGGCGCGCGGCACACCGCTGCCTCCATCCGGCAGTTTCGATCCACGCCCCCGTGAGGGAGCGACGGCGTCCCGTCCGGGTTGTTCGGCGGGCGGCCAGGGTTTCGATCCACGCCCCCGTGAGGGAGCGACTGCCGAGGGTCTGCACGCGCTGCCTCCTACTGCTCGTTTCGATCCACGCCCCCGTGAGGGAGCGACCCACCTGGGGGCGCATGCGCGTCCAGAGATCCTGGTTTCGATCCACGCCCCCGTGAGGGAGCGACGCGGGCCGGCGTGAGCCCGTCGCCCGGATTCATGGTTTCGATCCACGCCCCCGTGAGGGAGCGACCAGCGCGCAGCTGCTCCAGCTGGGCCTCGGAGAAGTTTGGATCCACGCCCCCGTGAGGGAGCGACACGGGGATGGCGACGCGGCGCCCGCCGATCCGGCGTTTCGATCCACGCCCCCGTGAGGGAGCGACTGTCTGTTTCGGGCGGCGTCAATCTCACGACCCAGGTTTCGATCCACGCCCCCGTGAGGGAGCGACGTGCTGCGCGCGCTGGGGGCGCCGCCGCAGCCTTGTTTCGATCCACGCCCCCGTGAGGGAGCGACCCGGGCCGGCGGACCGTGGACCTCGTGTTCTGCGAGTTTCGATCCACGCCCCCGTGAGGGAGCGACGCCGCGTCGTCAAGTCCATCACCACCTGGCTGACGTTTCGATCCACGCCCCCGTGAGGGAGCGACTCGCGCGCGACGGTGGCGGCCCTGGAGTATGGCCTGTTTCGATCCACGCCCCCGTGAGGGAGCGACTCAAGCAGGTTCAGCGGAACCTCGATGATCTGGTGTTTCGATCCACGCCCCCGTGAGGGAGCGACGATCCACCTCGAACCAGCGCTGCGGCCGCCAGGTGTTTCGATCCACGCCCCCGTGAGGGAGCGACGGGCCGCCCGCGTCATCGAGCTCGTGATTGCCCTCGTTTCGATCCACGCCCCCGTGAGGGAGCGACGCAGCGCCGGGCGGGCGAAGAGCGCATCGTCGAGGTTTCGATCCACGCCCCCGTGAGGGAGCGACGTCCCGATGTTGTAGGCGAGGCTCGTCAGCGCGCCGTTTCGATCCACGCCCCCGTGAGGGAGCGACGCGCAGCTGGCGGGCCGGCTCGTTCAGCAGGTGGTTTCGATCCACGCCCCCGTGAGGGAGCGACCAGGATCATCCGCGAGGTGCTCCGCCCGCGCGCGTTTCGATCCACGCCCCCGTGAGGGAGCGACGCTGCGCATAGGGCATGTTGCGGAGCTCGAGGACGTTTCGATCCACGCCCCCGTGAGGGAGCGACGCCCCATCCGCGGATCTCGCGGACGTTCTCGATGTTTCGATCCACGCCCCCGTGAGGGAGCGACTTCTGCGCGGCGACCTTGCCCTCGATCCCGTGAGGGAGCGACCGCCTGCCTCGTCGCATCCATCACGCTGCTGTGGTTTCGATCCACGCCCCCGTGAGGGAGCGACTGCACAACTACGTCGAGTGGCAGCTGCGGGTGACGTTTCGATCCACGCCCCCGTGAGGGAGCGACCACGCTCAGCCGGGCGCTGGGCGTGCGCCTAGTGTTTCGATCCACGCCCCCGTGAGGGAGCGACTTCTCGCCGATCACGCCGTCGACCGAGACGCCAAGTTTCGATCCACGCCCCCGTGAGGGAGCGACCGGGCATCATTACTCTTGGCATCGGCCGAATTGACGTTTCGATCCACGCCCCCGTGAGGGAGCGACGCGCAGCCGCTTGGCTCGCCTATTTATGTTCCCGGTTTCGATCCACGCCCCCGTGAGGGAGCGACCGGTGGCGCGCTGCCCCTCCGCGCGCATTACGTCGTTTCGATCCACGCCCCCGTGAGGGAGCGACCGGCAATCTGCAGAACATGCAGCGAATGCGGCTGCGTTTCGATCCACGCCCCCGTGAGGGAGCGACAGGCCAGGCGCTTGATGGCCGGCTGGGAGACGCAGTTTCGATCCACGCCCCCGTGAGGGAGCGACCAACGGCGGAAAAGGCGGGCGTCCGCGCAAGGGCGTTTCGATCCACGCCCCCGTGAGGGAGCGACCTGCCGCTCCCCAGGCCCGGTCGCGGTGGTCGTGGTTTCGATCCACGCCCCCGTGAGGGAGCGACATCCAGCTACGGCGCGGTCTGCGCCGCCCGCCTGGTTTCGATCCACGCCCCCGTGAGGGAGCGACCGCGCGGCACGCCGCGCACCAGGCGCACCATGCGGTTTCGATCCACGCCCCCGTGAGGGAGCGACGCCAGGCGAGGATTTTCGCCGAGTAGAGATCCTGGTTTCGATCCACGCCCCCGTGAGGGAGCGACTTGCGGGCCCGGCTGCCGTCTGCACGATGGCGCTGTTTCGATCCACGCCCCCGTGAGGGAGCGACCTGGAGACCGGGCCCTCTGCGCTGCAATCGTCGCAGTTTCGATCCACGCCCCCGTGAGGGAGCGACTCCCGCCGGCTTCATAGCAGGAGGCCCTTGTGCCCGTTTCGATCCACGCCCCCGTGAGGGAGCGACGATTTGGGGCATGACCGAGCTGATGATCGACGACCCGTTTCGATCCACGCCCCCGTGAGGGAGCGACGGGCGGCGGCATGACCGGCACCCCCCTCGAAGAGGCGTTTCGATCCACGCCCCCGTGAGGGAGCGACGTCGCAGATCTGGGCGGGGGCAAGCGCGGTTTCCGGTTTCGATCCACGCCCCCGTGAGGGAGCGACGGCGACCGTCTATGCCGTCCCGGTCGTGCTGCATGTTTCGATCCACGCCCCCGTGAGGGAGCGACAAGTGGCTCCGGATTCAAATGGCGAACACTCCAGTTTCGATCCACGCCCCCGTGAGGGAGCGACGATCCGGCTCGCCGTCCAGGACGATCAGGTCCGGGTTTCGATCCACGCCCCCGTGAGGGAGCGACGCCCCGCGCTTGCCGTGACATCATGATCATCTGCGTTTCGATCCACGCCCCCGTGAGGGAGCGACCTGACCGTCAGCTTCGGAGGAGGCGCCATCCGCCGGTTTCGATCCACGCCCCCGTGAGGGAGCGACCCGTCGGCAAGGCGATGGCTGCCGTCTGGCTCGCGTTTCGATCCACGCCCCCGTGAGGGAGCGACCAAAGTCCGGCAGCTTCCGCCACTCGGTTTCATGGTTTCGATCCACGCCCCCGTGAGGGAGCGACCGGTGAGATACGGCGCCTTGGGCTCCTGGCTGCAGTTTCGATCCACGCCCCCGTGAGGGAGCGACCGCTTCCGCGGCCGGCTCGGGGGGCTCCTCCTCCGGTTTCGATCCACGCCCCCGTGAGGGAGCGACGCGCGAGGTGCAGAAAGACCTCAAGGACTCGGTGTTTCGATCCACGCCCCCGTGAGGGAGCGACCGGTGAAGCCGGAGGCGGAGGCCGAGGGCCAGCTGTTTCGATCCACGCCCCCGTGAGGGAGCGACGACAAGGCGGAAGAGGCCGGCGTCGCTGGCGTGTTTCGATCCACGCCCCCGTGAGGGAGCGACAGATGCCAGTCGCCCGCGGCGCGCGCTCGGCCTCGTTTCGATCCACGCCCCCGTGAGGGAGCGACGCGGGCGCGGAGGGCGGGAGGATGGGTAAGACGGTGTTTCGATCCACGCCCCCGTGAGGGAGCGACCCTGGCCGCGCAGGGTGGTGGACGGCTGCCAATAGTTTCGATCCACGCCCCCGTGAGGGAGCGACGTTTTAGATTTGCCGCCTATTATGGCCGTGATCGAGTTTCGATCCACGCCCCCGTGAGGGAGCGACGTTCGGGGTGAACGGGGTTCGGGGTTCATCGGTGTTTCGATCCACGCCCCCGTGAGGGAGCGACCCACGCGGAGGGCGGGATACCATGACGACGCCAGTTTCGATCCACGCCCCCGTGAGGGAGCGACCTGTGACAGCCTCATGTTTCTGCTCCATGCGAAGTTTCGATCCACGCCCCCGTGAGGGAGCGACGCAGCACCTGCTCGGTCTCGGTCTTCTGCTGCACGTTTCGATCCACGCCCCCGTGAGGGAGCGACCATTGACGGTATAGCCGAGCTTTACTACGTGACAGTTTCGATCCACGCCCCCGTGAGGGAGCGACGGTTTCGCAAATCAATAGCCGGGTAGTGCATAAGTTTCGATCCACGCCCCCGTGAGGGAGCGACCTGGAACCGCCGCGAGGCGCTTGCTGATGCCGCGTTTCGATCCACGCCCCCGTGAGGGAGCGACGTCCTGGTGGATGTGGTAGCCAACCAGGTTGTTGATGTTTCGATCCACGCCCCCGTGAGGGAGCGACGCATGTGCTCGCGGTACCAGGGCTCGGACATCACGAGTTTCGATCCACGCCCCCGTGAGGGAGCGACCCGCCCGACAATACTCCTCCGGAGCCTAAGCCGAAGTTTCGATCCACGCCCCCGTGAGGGAGCGACCCGGGATCACTCCGCGGCGCTGGAGCATGGTGTGGTTTCGATCCACGCCCCCGTGAGGGAGCGACCGCCACCATGCTAGGCTGCGGTGACTGAAGTGCAATCGCGCTGGTATCCGCGAACAACCCGTTGTCTGCGTGGACATCCGGCGGGCATCTCCAAACCCAAATGCGAAACTGGCGGATTGTTGCGGCACGCAGACCGGCGCGAACCCACCGTCAAGATCATGAGCGCTTAGGGTTCGCGCATGCGAGCTCATCAAAACAGCAGCGGCCCTTCAAGATCGAGCGTCGGTTTGGCGCCGACATGCTCCACCCGGCGACGCCCCTCCGCACCCAACCGATAGAAGCGCAGGCTATCGGTCACAGCATCGATCTCGTCGATCAGCCGGGCACGGAGCGCGGTCCACTGTGCCGGTTCCACCTCGCATTCGAACACGGAATTTTGCACCCTTTGGCCAAAATCCAGACAGGCCCGGGCGACGCGCCGCAGCCGGCGACGCCCGGCCGCCGTCTCCGTGCTCACGTCGTAAGCAACCAGCATCAGCACGAGCTCGACCTCACTTCCAGATAAACCCGGGATAGCCGTCCAGCTCGCCGCGTAGATGTCGCGACAGAAGCTGCGCCTGGACATGTGCGATGAGACCAAGCGGCGCCGTCTCCCCGAGGAAGGGATGGCGCAGCTCCTGCCGCTTGCGCTCCTGCCAGGCAACCAGGATGGTTTTGCGCGCGGCATCCGTCAGCCTCACGCCGCCGGCCTCCTCCATGATGAAGTCGTCCGGCCGCACCTGCCCGCGATTGATGAGGCTGAGGGCCAGCCGATCTGCCAGAACAGGGCGCAGCTCTTCCATCAGATCCAGCGCCAGGCCGGCTCGGCCCGGGCGGTCGGCATGCAGGAAGCCGACCTGCGGATCCAGCCCATGCGCCTCCAGTGCCGAGCGGCAGTCATGCCCCAGCATCGCATAGAGGAAGGAGAGCAGCGCATTCACGCGATCGAGCGGCGGCCGACGCGAGCGGCCGGTGAAGCGAAAAGCGCCATCGCCGATGCGGATCAAGTGATCGAAAACGGCGAAATAGGTGGCGGCCGCCTCACCTTCGAGCCCGCGCAGCGTCTCGACGGTGTCCATGGCCAAGGTGCGGCGTGCAATGTGGCCAAGCCGAGCCTCTGCCGCCGAGACGGCGAGCCGCGCCTCGGGCACCATCGCGTCGCCATGATCGCGCAGGGCGCGCAGCAGCACCGTGCGCTGGTTCGCCGCCTTGGCCGCCACGATGCCGCGCACGATCGGCACCTGCCGCCCGGCATCGTCGGCCCAGCGATACTGCGCCCGCCGCAGGAGCACGTTGCCGCTGCGCGGCCCTTCCACACGCGCCAGGAAGCGCCCGTTCGGCTCCAGGTAGGAGATGGCGACGCCGGCTTCGGCGCAGGCCGCCATGAGCGCCGGCGAACCTCCGGGTCTCGCGAAGCTGACGACACCATCGAGCATGTGCAAAGGCGCCCGGCCGCGCTCGACGCCCTCCACCTCGACCACGAGGTTGGCGCCTTCCTTGCGGAGCCAGGCGTCCTCGCTGGTGACGTAGACCGTGTTCCGCATCCGCCGCATCGTCTTCCCCTCACTCGCCCAGTTGGCGTGCCAGCCATCGCGCGACGGAGGGCGGCGCGGCCAGGCGCTCCGGCTGGCAGAGATCAAGCATCGAACAGCGCCGGCAGGCGGCCATGGGCACGGGCAGCGGCGTCCGCCCCGTCAGGATGTTCTGGCGCGCCTCGTCGGCGACGCGGGCCGTGAGCGCTCGCAACTCCGCATCGAAGGCAACGGCCATGCGCCGCCGCGTGACGCCGTAGAACAGCGCCCCCTCCGGTACGGGCTGGCCGAACATCTCCTCCAGGCAGATCGCCTGCGCGCAGAGCTGTACCTCGTCGGCTCGGTGCGGCTTGGGCTTGCCGCGCTTGTATTCGACCGGGAAGGGCTGCGGCGGCCCCCCCCGGAATTCCACCGCATCCGCCTTGCCCGAGACGCCGAGCGCTATCGACCGCAGCGCCAGGCCGCGCGCCACCCGCAGCCCCGGCCGGCTCTCCGGCCGCCCGGCATCCACCTTCTCGTGCAGCAGGCGCCCCTCAGCGGTGGCGGCATCCTCGGCCCAGAGCTGCTCCACATGGATCAGCGCGCATTGCCGCGGGCAGAAGAGGTGGTGCTGCAGCGCCGAGAGCGGAATCAGCGCGTCCTCGGCCTCCGGATCGGGCGGCGCTGCGGCCATCGCATGCTACCGCTCGATCACCTCGACCCCGGCGGGAAGTCCGTCGCGATCGATGGTGATGGCGTAGTCGGCAAAGCTGCGCGCGGCCGGCCAGTTGCCGGTCGCCTCATCGCTGATCGCGTTCTGGCTGCCCTGGTACACGCGCCAGGTCTTCACCCGCTCGAACAGCTTGTGCGCGTGGGCATTGCCGAGCGCTGTGGCATGACGGAACACGACGAGCTTGCGCGTCGCCATCTCGCCGCGCGCGGCCGAGCGGTCATGCTCGAACATGTTGTCCAGCGCCTCGAAGAGCAGGTCCAGGTCGGCCTCCGCGAAACCCGTGCCCTTCGACTTGTCTGAGGCAAGTGGGGCATTGACGAAACCGTGCGCGCGATAGAGGCCGTAGGGGATGATGTGCTTGCGGCCCATCGTGCGGCCGCCCTTTTCCTCGGCGTCCTTCTCCGTCGTCGCGGCCATGCGCGTGATGGAAATTTCCAGCGGCAGTACGGGCTCGACGGAACTGGCGAAGGTGATCTGCACGGGGCCGCGCACCTGGCCGGCATTCACGCCCGTGGTCATCACGGCGCCGAAGGCGCGGATGTCCCAGAAATTGGCGCACATCCACTTTGTGATTTCGCGCGCCTTTTCATCGTCCTTCGCGCGCCCGTCTTTGCGCTTATCATTGGGGCTGGCGTCGGGCATCACCGCCGACCAAGACCGACCGTGCTCGACGTTGAGCGTGGCGCCGTCGCGCATGTAGATCTCGTGGCCGGGCACGTTCCCCTTCGCGAGGGCCACGTAGTTGCGGATTTTGCGCTTGATCGCGACGTCCGAGACGAGACCGCGATTGGTCTCGGGGTCGAGGCGCGGCAGGTTGCCGGCATCGGGATCGCCATTCGGATTGCCGTTCGTCACATCGAAATAGAGCACGAATTCGTGGCGGCGCGTCAGCGCGGCGGATTCACTCATGGTCGTCATTCCCCTCGGGCGACTGTTCGTCGGCGATATCGTCCACGGCCTTGCCGCCCACCCTGGCCCGGCGCTGGTGGTAGTAGCCGATGACGAAGCGGCCCTGCTCCTCCAGCCGGAGCGAGCGCGGCAGTTGCGGCGGCAGGTGCTCGGCGATCTGGTCCATCTCGCGTTCGATGAAGATGCCCTTGCCGTCCTTGCGCAGCTTCGAGAGGTGGTTCTGCATGCCACGCAGCAGCAGCGGGAAGACGCTGGCGGGCGTGGCCGAGGCGGCGCCGAAATAGCGGTCGCGGATGGTGGCGTTGACCTTGCCGAGCGCCATGCGCTGGGCGATCTCGGCCATCGTGAACATGCGGCCGAGCTGATAGGCGGAGTTCGGCTCCTCCCGGTTGAGGCTCACAGGCGGGGTCTCCCTTCCAGATTTTCGGGCGTCGCGCGCGAGAACGGCGCGGATGGCGGCAGCGTGCCAGCCGGTGCTGGGGTCATCCCCGGCGCGGATGCGCATCAGGGCCGCGGCCAGCAGCGGGCGCGGATAGTTCCCGCCGGTCAGGACGGCGCGCGTGACCTCGCCGGCGAGCTGCGGCGGGATGTTCTCGAACTTCTCCAGCGCGGCCGTGGTCTTCACCAGCAGGCGCTGGACGGCCGGCGGCAGCAGGCGCCAGGGCGGCGGCTCGATCGCCAGGTCGTCGTAATGCTCGGCCAGGCGCTTCGCGAAGACCTCGAAGCGGTCCGCCATCCAGAAGCGCACGGAAAGGCGTGCGGCATTGGGCGCAAGGCCCAGTACATGGAAGCGCACGCCCTCGGCGAGCTGCGGGCTGACCTCCCGCACCGGCCGGCCCTCGGCGACATGGCGGAGGGCGTCGCGAATGCGGGCGGCCTGCTGCTCGTCGCGCTGGAGATTCTCCGTCGCGCCATCCGAGGCCGAGGTGTTAAAGAAGTCGTTGAACCAATCCTCGGTCGCCTTGGCCACGACCTCGTCGCTGGCATCCGCCCAGAAGACGACGGTGGTGTCGCCGATGGGGCGGGGCACGCGATTGCCGCTGCCACGGTCCAGCATGCGGTTCAGCGCCGCGCCGTAGCGGAAGGCGGCGACCTCGGAGGTTGGTGCGTTGTCGCCTTGCTTCTTGCCGTAGGATTCAAAGGAATCGAGGTTGAAGGACACCAGCGAAGCGCCCGCAGTTTGCGCCCCCTCCACGCCCTTGATGATCGGGTGAAGGCGTTGAATTGCCGCTTCCTGGCCGGTCACCAAACAGAAAGCAGCCGCCGCTCCGCTGCCCGCCGCACTTGCGACAAGATGCAACGCCGCGGGGCGCTCGTGGATGAATGCTTTCTCGCCTTTGAGGCTGAAGACGATGTTTGTATCCAGCATATCCGCCACGAAAGGATCGGCATTGAAGCGCTCGGGTGACCAGCTTTCAAGAAAGCGGCGCAACGCAAGCAAACCCACGTCATTGGTTTCGGCCAACAGCTTCTGATGCATGGCCTTGAAAGCTGCATGCTCTTCCAAGGTACGCCGACCTTCGCCCAAGGTCCGACCGAGCGAGTAAGCCGTCTTATCCCAAAGGAAATTCGGCAGGATGTTTGACTTCCTGATGACCTCGGCGGGAACGCCCTCAAGGCGAGGGACGAACCTCTTTCCCTCTTGCCGGCGGAGATCAATCTTATCGACCGGCTCACCCGCCGCCGAAAGTACGATGGCGAAGCTTATCTTGGATCGCGAATAGCCCGGCGCCTCCGCCTCGCCCCGTGCCGCCATGCGTCCGTAATAGCCGTCCAGCGCCTGGAGGATGCTCACGAGGCCACGCCCTCCGCGAGGCAGGCCTTCACGTCCAGCACGCCCTCCAGCAATCGCGCCCGGAAGAAGCGCGACGCGCCACCGCGCGCGAAATCGATGTCGTGCAGCATCCAGCCGAGATCGCGCTCCGGCTCGTCCGCGGGCCATTTGCTTTCCGGCAGCGGCGCGTCCGGCTCGACGAGCGCGAAATCCGCCGCGAATTCCCGCGTGCCCAGGCAGGGGCGGTGGAAGCACTGCCCGGCGGCGGCGCGCCGGTTGAACATGGAAAGGTGCTTGGCCGGCGTGTCCTCCGCGCCGGCACGCGCCGACATCACGAAATGCGCCTCGATCACATAGGCCACGTCCACCAGCAGCGTCGCCGCGCGCTGCTGCCTGATATCCTCGACCACGAGGCCCAGCCCCTGGGTGGAGCCGGCACCCATGGCGCGGCTGGCCAGGGCGGCGCTGGCCTTGGCGCTGACCTCGTTGCGGCGGAAGGACTGGAAGCGGATGGGCCGGAGAACGTGGATGCGATCGACGACCCAGGTGATCGCCGGCTTCCAGTGGATGGCCTCGAGGATGCCGCGCGCGGCAGAAGGGGTCATGACGTCATAGGAGACGCGCTCGACCTTCATTTCCGGCCGGGTGAAGCAGGCGCGGTCGCCCCAGACATGTAGCCTCATCCCGAACGACAAAGCGCACTCCCCGATTCCTTGCAGCAATTCTCCTTCAAAGAAAATCCCGGTCAACCAGAATAATATCTGGCAGTAACATTCCAAGTAATGCAATACGAAATCGAAACTTATTTACTCGATCAATAGCTTTCACGGGAAGATATTGCTCTCAGCATCGCGGAACAGGATCTGTTCGAGGCGTAGTCCTGTCTCCTTGTCGTATTGGGCTCGGTCCCCGAAAGCCAGCAACTCTTCTCCCAGCGCCGGATGCACGCTCTTCAACGCTCCCAACCGAAGCCACTCCCCCCGCGCCGACCGCGGAATCGAAACCACGTACTGCTGCAGCCGCCGCATCTGAGACGCGAGCGGCCGCTCCATCGCGGCGATCTCGCGCAGCAGCGCCTCGGCTTCCTCGTCAAAGGGAACGATCACCGAGGCCATCGCGTCCTCGATGAGGCGAAACGCCTCGGCGATGCTGCGGAAGGGGAAGTCGAAATCCGCCGCCCTTTCGTGGATGGCGCGCAGGATCCCGCCCGCCTGTTCGTCTACTGTCGCGAAATCGAGCGCCTGCGTTCCCTTCTGCCAATAGAGCGTGCTGAAATAGGCATGGATCGCCTCCAGCGTCAGCGGATCCTCGGACCGGTCCAGCACCGGCCGTGCCGCCTGCCAGAACTGCTCCCGCGCGTGAGGCGGCTTGGCCTCCGCCGGCTCGAAGACCACCACCCGCCCCATCGCCAGCTTGCCGTGCCGGTTGCAGCGCCCGGCCGCCTGGATGATGGAATCCAGGCCCGCCGCCGCGCGCCAGACCTCGGGCAGGTCGATATCCACCCCCGCCTCGATGAGTGACGTGCTGACCAGCCGCACCGGCTCGCCCGCTCTCAGCCGCGCGCGCACCTCCTCCAGCACCCGGCGCCGGTGCTTCGGGCACATGAGCGTGCTGAGATGGGTGGCGCCCGGCAGGTGGCGGATCGCCTCGAACAGCCCGCGCGCATGGGCGCGGCTATTCACCACGCAGAGCATCTGCGGCTGCTCCGCGAAGCGCGCGACGATCTCCCCGTCCGTCACCGGCCCGGGCCGCCTCTCCACCTCGACGCGCTTCAGCGCCGCGAAGAGCGCCTTCGGATCCGGCGCGAGCTCCCGGTCCTCATCGATGTCGAAGCCGCCCCCGAAACCATCCTTCGCGCGCAGCGCCGGCTGCGTCGCCGTGCACAGCACCACGCTGGCCCCGTAGTTATGCGCGAGCTCCTCCAGCGCGGCCATGCAGGGGCGCAGCAGGTGCAGCGGCAGGGTCTGCGCCTCGTCGAGCACGATCACCGAACCGGCGATGTTGTGCAGCTTGCGGCAGCGCGAGGTCCGGTTGGCGAAGAGGCTCTCGAAGAACTGCACCGCCGTGGTGACGACGACCGGCGCCGCCCAATTCTCCGAGGCCCGGCGCAGCTTCGCGAGCCCGTCGCGCCCTTCGTCGTCCTCCGCGAGCTGCCGCGCCGTTTCCCAGTCGAAGCTTGCATGATGCTCCAGCACGTCGTCGCGCGTGCCGAGCGCCCTTCGGAAGATATCGGCCGTCTGCTCGATGATCGATGTGAAGGGGATGACGTAGATCACCCGCCGCATGCCGTGGGTCAGCGCGTGCTCCAGCGCGAAGGAGAGCGATGCGAGCGTCTTGCCGCCGCCGGTGGGCACGGTCAGGGTGAAGAGGCCGGGCGCTGCGGCGGCCTTTCCGATGGCATGCCGCAGGACCTCCGCCCGGAGTGTCTGCACCGCATCGGTGCCTTCGCTGCGCAGGCCGGCCATGTGGCGGCGCAGCCGCTCGCGCAGTTCGGTCAGCGGCGTGAAGCCGTCCCGCTCGACGGGCTCCCGTGCCGCCTCGGCGTAGAAGCGTTCGGTTTCGAGAAAGTCAGCATCCACCAGACAGGAGAAGAGCATGCGCGTGAGGAAGGCCTGGCCGAATCCGGGATGGCGGCTGGTCTGTGGTCGACGGTTCGGCACTAGGCTGGCCGGGAGCTCGCCGGTCTGCGTCTGCCAGCCGGCAAACGGCTCGATGCGATAGCTCTCCGCCAGGCGATCATCGAGTTTGCGGCCGTCGGCGAGTCCCGCATGGTGGCCTGCGATCAGGAAGGCGAGCATCCGGCCTAGCGGCCCACGATAGACCTCGACGGCGGCACGCGCTCCGGCTGTCGAATGGTCGGGGCCCTTGGCATTTCCGGCCAGATCTCGCGGTTTGAATAGATAGGCTTGATAAAGATCGGAGACCTTTCCGATGTCGTGCAGAAGCGCCGCGGCTCGACCGGCCTCTCCCCAACCGAAGACTGAGGCAAAGCAGTGGGAACGGCGCGCCACCCTTGCCAAGTGGTCGGGCAAACACTCCCAAAACTCCGCATCGAAGCCGGATATGGAATGAGCGTAGAGAGGCATGCTGCTCCCAATTTAATGCCAGACCCGAACGCTAGCCAATGATATCTGACAGCGAACCCGTGCGATGTCCGTGGATCGACACCTTTTCGGCGGATTGATTTGTAATCGGCTTCCCTCTTCATTGGCACGCGCTCGCTCGGCGTCCGGCAAAGCCTCCTCGGGCTCGATGGATCATCGGCGGTGATGACGTCCGCGCCCATTCCGGTCAGCGCGCCGCCGACAGACCCCTGTCGAAGCACACTTCGGCCTGAGCGGACGCACAAATTGACCTGCTTCCGCCTGCTTTCCTCGGAAAACAGGATCAGAACAGGCGTAAACAGGCTGAGACGGGTTCGCGCGCGACTGGACCCACAACGACCTTGAGTATCTGACAGCAGTTTATTCGCCCTCTGGGCAAGGGCCTTCGCGGACCCAGCCGCCCCGCCTCAAGGCTCGTGAATCGGGCAGCGGTTGGCTGCCTGCCGGAAGTCCGCGGCGTGCCGGTAGGTCGCCTGCCGCGCCCGGTTCACGTTGCCGAGAGGACGATGGGCGGCAAGGCCGGTCCAGGGCGAGAAGCGCATGGTCTCGTTCACCTTCTCGACGAGGTTGGGATCCCAGGAATCCTGGGCGGAGACGCGCAAGGCGGCGACCCGGGCGAAGGGCGCCTCCGCCTCGTCCCAGAGGGTGCTCGCATCCTCCACCGGCTGCTTCTCCTCATCCCACGCCAGCTGGACCTCGAAGGCCCACTCGCCCTCGATCCGCGCCATCTCCTGCCGAATCGTCTCGCGGATTGCGTTGGGGCGGCCCTTGGTGTCGATGTCCCGGCCGGTCAGATCGGTGAGTCCCGGCGAGACCGGACGCAGGCGGAACTTGGCGACGTAGTCTCCGTATCGAAAGGGGACCGCGCTGAAGTAGGTCTCGCCGAGCGGGTTCGCCTGCGGAGCGCCGCCCAAGCTGGCCAGCTTCGAGCTTTCGAGGCCCACCTTCCCCAGCGCGCCATTGACGATCTGCAGGACCTTCGACAGCGCGATCTTCGCACCTTCCGCCTTGTCGGTCGTCCTGGCGAGCAGCTTGAGATTCCCGGCGAAGGTCTTGGCGGTGGACATGATGAAGGCGGGGCTGTTGATCATCACGAAATCCTGGGTCGTGCCTTCGGCGCCGGGGAGGCGTTCGCCAGACACGCCGCCCACCTTCAGGGCGAGGCCGCGCGGCAGCGCGATGGCATCGTCCAGGATGTCGCCGGGATTGGTGGAGATGCGCAGCCAGGCGGGATGCTCGCCGGGTGACGCGAACAGGCCCTGCGCCAGTTCCGGCGGAAGGCCCGCATCGATCGAAAAGGTACCCGCCATGATGCCATGCGCCTTGGCATGCACCGCGC
The DNA here is from genome assembly GCF_004336745.1 of Roseococcus sp. SYP-B2431. GTDB lineage: Bacteria > Pseudomonadota > Alphaproteobacteria > Acetobacterales > Acetobacteraceae > Roseococcus. The sequence goes on along the minus strand of NZ_SJXD01000025.1, from coordinate 385,260 downwards.
GGACGGCGTGGCCGTAATCCCCATGCGTCGTTTCGAGGATACGGTCGAACGCGCCGTTGAGGTCGTCGACGACCTGCGGCTCGTCGTCCGAAACCTGTTCGAGATCGTGGCGATACAAAAGGGGCGGCAGCGTCATCGGGCGGCTTTCATTCAGGGGATGCTGCGCAAGGGCGCTCCATCTGGAATTCCGCAGGACCGATCGCGGCCGGGGCCAGAGACGACCATGCAAAACCATAACGCCGCCCCGCCGTCGTGGTGGTGCGCCTCCCCGAATCTAAGCGAAGCAGTCGGGCCGGCGAAGGCGCAGCGTCTGGACCAGCAACAGAAGCTTGAGGTCGGTCAGCTCGCCCGCATCCGCCAGCTGAGCCAGCTCAGCGAGCGGCATCTCCAGCACGGTGATCTCCTCGTGCTCCTCCGAGAGACCGCCGCCGGGCGCGACGCGATCCGCCTCCGCATAGGGGGCGAGGAAGAGCGAGACGCGCTCCGTGGAAAGGGCGGGCATGCTCCAGACCCGCGCGACCGGCTGCAGCTGCGCCAGCCTGACGCCAACCTCCTCCATGGCTTCGCGTCGCGCGCAGGCCTCGGCCTCCTCGCCCTCCAAACGTCCGGCCGCGGCTTCGAGGATCATGCCGTCGGCACCGACGTAGCGGGGCGGCGTGCGGAACTGGCGGATCACCAACGCCAGCCGGCGCAGGGGGTCATAGGGCAGCACCATGGCCGCCTCGCCGTGATCCTCGATGTCGCGCTTCGTCGACTGCCCGTCGGGCAGGCGGATGGTGGCGAGGATCATCCTCGCCCAGCGGCTGTAGACGATCTCGGTGGAAACGATCTCGGCCAAGCGGAATCTCCCAGCAAAGCGGCGGGATACCGCACGGCGTTTCAGACGACCAGATGATCCGTCCCCTTGCCCGCGGCGCGCGGCTCGGGCTCCGCCTGCAGCTCGGTGAACCATTGCACCGTCGCCCGCAACCCTTCCGCCAGCGTCGTCCTTGGCGCCCAGCCGAGAAGCTCCCTCGCCCGGCCGATATCCGGCCGCCGGCGCCGCGGATCATCCTCAGGGAGAGCCAGGTGCACGACCGGCGAGCGAGACCCCGTCAATGCCAGCACCTGCTCCACCAGCTCCGTCACGGTCATCTCGACGGGATTGCCGATGTTGATGGGGCCCGGCTGCGCCCCTTCGTAGCGCATGAGCCGCACGAGCCCGTCGATCATGTCGTCGACGTAGCAGAAGGAGCGGGTCTGGCTGCCATCGCCATAGACGGTGATGTCGCTGCCATCGAGCGCTTGGGTGATGAGGTTCGACACGACACGCCCGTCATCGGCGCGCATGCGCGGACCATAGGTGTTGAAGATGCGAGCAATCCTGACTTCGGCGCGATCGGCACGGTGAAAGTCGAGCGCGAGCGATTCCGCCGCGCGCTTGCCTTCGTCGTAGCAGGCGCGTGGCCCGGTGCAGCTGACGTTGCCGCGATAGCTCTCCGTCTGCGGATGCACCTCGGGGTCGCCGTAGACCTCGCTCGTGGAGGTGAGGAGGAAGCGCGCGCCGCGCTGCTCGGCCAGGCGGAGCAGGTTGCGCGTGCCGACGACGCTGGTGAGCAGCGTGTGCTCCGGGTCGGCCTGGTACTGCACGGGCGAGGCGGCGCAGGCGAGGTTGAACACCATGTCGATCCGGCGGGGCAACCTCGCGAGGAAGCCGGTCTCGATCACGTCGGCCTCCACGAAGGTGAAGTCGGGATTCTGCTCCATGCGGCGAACCGTCCGGCGCTGGCCGGTCTGCAGGTTGTCCACGCACCAGACCTGCACGCCATCCGCGAGCAGCGCCTCGCACAGATGCGATCCCAGGAAGCCCGCCCCGCCCGCGACCACGGCCCGCCTCGTATGACCATTCTTCATGGAAGTTCCCTCTGGAGTTCCGGTGCGCGAAAGGAGGCCGTGGGCGTGCTTCGAAGACGTGCGTCCTGCAGATACTCGACCAGCTGCGCCGCCCGGTGGCCGGCCGTGTGCTCCGAGAGGATTCGTGAGCGCGCGGCGCGGCCCATCCGATCGCGGCGGCCGGCCGAAGGATCGCAGAGGGTGGCGAGCACCGTTTCCGTATCCTGGGCCAGGACGATCTCGCCGGGCCGCAGCACCGTCTCGATGCCGCGCCAGCTATCCGAGATCACGGGCGTGCCGCAGGCCGCCGCTTCGAAAAGCCGGACACTTGGGCTGAAGCCGGCCTTCACCATGTCGGCGCGCGTCACGTTCAGCGTGTAGCGGCTGGCGCTATAGAAGGCAGGGTGGTCCGACGGCGGCACGTGCTCCAGGCGCTCGACATTGGCTGGCCAGGCGATGTCCGAGGGGTATTGCGGCCCCGCCACGACGAAGCGCAGATGCGGCGCCCGGCGGGCGGGCTCCAGCAGGAGACGCTCCAGCATGGGCTGGCGATCCGGGCTGTAGGTGCCGAGATAGCTGAGATCCCAGCGCCGATCGATGTCGCGCGGGCGATAGGCCTCCGCATCCACCGAACAGTAGAGGGCGCGCGCCGCCGGTGACCCGTACTGCTGCATCAGCAGATCGAGCGTCGGCCCTCCCGTGAAGGAGAGGTAGAGATCGTAGCCGGGGATGAGCTCGGGCGAGAGGTAGTCGTGCTCGCCCTGCGCCAGCTTCGCGAGGGTGACGGGCGTGTCGATGTCGTAGAAGGCGGTGACGCCGTTCGCCGTCCCCTGCACGAGGCGGCCGACCGCCACGCCCTCGGGCACATAGGAGCCGACGATGACGGCGTCGGCCTCGGCGATGGTCCGAGACCAGCGGCGCAGCCCTGGCAGGTCGTGGTAAAATTCCAGCCGGCAGAACTCCGGCGCCGGCAGGTCCCGCTGCGCCGCGTACCAGGGCACGTCCCGCTCCAGGAAGGTGACGCGGTGCCCGAGCGCGGCCGCCGCGCGCAGCAGCGCCCGGTAGGTCGTCGCATGGCCATTGCCCCAGGAGGAGGAGAGGCTGAGGCCGAGGACGGTGATGTCGAGAACCTCCCTCATGCGGCGCGGCCAGCGGTGGCCAGTGCCGCATGGCGGCGCAGCAGCGCGTCCACCTCGGCGCCGCGCATCGCATAGGTATGCCCGGCGAGGATGCGCCGGCGGCCTGCCTCGCCGATCGCGCGGGCACGCATCGGCGTCAGCGCCGCGAGGAGGTCCGCCACGTCCTTCCCGTCGCGAGCGACGAGCACCTCCGCGCCCTCCTCGAGGAACATCTCGAGGCCGGTCCATGCATCGGTGATGAGGCAGGCTCCCGCTCCGCAGGCCTCGAAGACGCGCGTGGCCGGCGACCAGCCATTGGCCGCCATGCTGTCGCGCGAGACGTTCAGCACGGCCTGCGCCGAGCAGTTCAAGGCATTGTGGTCGCGTGTGTAGACATGGCCGATGTACTGCACGTTGGGCGGCAGGTGCTTGTCGCCCCAGCCGTTGCCGCCGAGCAGGAAGGGCCGGCCGGGCAGCCGCCAGGCGGCGTCCAGGAAGAAGTCCTCGATGCGCTTCTCCCTGTCCGGCAGGCGGTTGGCGAGAAGGGCGAGATCCGTCGCGAAGCGGCGTTCGGCGGGAACCGGGTGATGGATGTCCGGATCGAGCGCATTGTAGATCGGCACGCAGCGCGGCGCGCCCAGGCCCGTGAAGGCCGCGACCACTGGCGGCCCACCGCCATAGGTCAGGACATAGTCGAGCTCCGGGAGCGTGCGGCGCAGCGGATGGTCCGGCAGTCCTGCGATTTCCGCCAGGGTGGCGGGCGCATCCACGTCCCAGTAGATCCGGATGGCCCCGGGCCGGGCGGCGCGCATGACACCGGTGATGAGCTCGTCGTCAAAGATGCCGACGCCGCTCGTCTTCACCACGACATCGGCCTCCGCGGCGCGTGCGATGACGTCGCGAAGCGCCGTATCGTTGGCGTCGTAGACGACGACGCGGGCCCATTCCGGCGGCTCGATGTCGCGATGCTTCTGCCGGTCGTAGACATCCGGTTCGTAGAAGGTGATGTCGTGGCCGTGCGCCGCGAGGGCGCGCAACATGCCGCGGTAATAGGTCGCGGCTCCGTTCCAGTAGGAGGACAGCAGGCTCGAGCCGTAGAAGGCGATCCTCATGCGGCGTTCTCCATCAATCGCTGCGGGCGCAACTCGGCCAGGATGGCGAGCAGCTCGCGCATGCGGTGGGCGCAGCCGTGGCGCGCGCGGATCGTGGCGAGGCCATGGGCCGCGACGGCATTGCGCAGCTCCGGATCATGCCGCAATGCGCGCAGCTGGCCCGTCATCTCCGAACCATTCCGCGCCGTGAGAAAATCCTCGCCGTGCCGAAAGAGGTTCTCGCTGTCCTGCCAGGGCGCGGAGACCAGCGGGATGCCGCAGGCCAGCGCCTCGAAGACGCGGATCGTGGGAATGCCGGGCAGCATCGTCACGTAGAAGCGCCGCGGCACATGGACCGTGGCCAGATGCCGCGCGAAGACGCCGGGCGCGGCGGCATTGGGCAGCCAGCCGCGAAAATGCGCGCCGTACTCGTCGAGCTTCGCCCGTGCCTCGTCCGGATAGCGGACGCCGTGGAGATCGAGCGCGAGCCCGGCATCGCGCGCCGGCCGCAGCAGCAGCGCTTCGATCTCCTCGCTGCGCTCCCCGTCGCCCCAGTTGCCGATCCAGACGAGGCCGCTCCGGGGGCCTTCCTGCACGGGGGGATGGAAGTGCCGGATATCGGCCGCCTCGTGCCAGGTCCAGACGCGGCCGCCCCAGCCCCAGCGGCGATAGACCTCCGACAGCGCCTCGCCGAAAGCCAGCACACCGTCGTAGCCGTCGAGGTCGAAGGCGCGGATGGCCTCGGGATCGCTGACGGCGCGGTGGTGCGTGTCGTGGAAGAGCAGCGTGAAGCGGCCGCCCTGCCGGCGCAGCCGTCCGAGGAAGGCGACCAGGGCCGGCTCGTTCCATTCATGGACGACGACGAGATCGGCGTCGGCGACGGCCTCCTCGCAGGCGGCCTGGTCGGCGTAGGCGCGCGAGACCAGCTCGGGATACGCATCGTGAAACGCCGCGACGCCGGCCGGACCGTGGTCCTGCAGGAGGTTCCGCAGGCTCCAGGGCTCCTGGGGCTCCATGGCGACCACCTCGTCGCCGCGGAGAGCGAACTCGCGCAGCACGCCGCGCAGGAAGTGCGCATTCCCATGGTTCCAGCAGGAGCGCAGGGAATGGGTGAAATAGACGAGCTTCACGCGGCGGACTCCAGCGGGGAATGATGCGGCAGGAGCTCCCGGTAGAGGCCGAGCATGCCCTCCACCATGGCCTCCTCGGTGTAGAGGCCGGCCCGCTTGCGGGCCGCCGCGCCGCGCTGCGCCCGCAGCTCCGGATCGGCGGAGAGGGTCCGCAGCGCCTGGAGGAAGCCCTCCTCGTCGTCGGGCGCGACGTAGATCGCGGCGTCGCCCCAGATCTCGCGGAAGGAGGCGATGTCGGAAAGAACGAGCGCGCATCCCGCCTGTGCGGCCTCCAGCACCGCCAGGCCGAACGGCTCGTAGCGCGCCGGCGAGACGAAGATGGCATGGGCCGCGAGGCATTTCGCCATCGCGTCCGAATCCAGTGCGCCCAGGTGCCAGAGCTTCGGGAAGCGCGCGGTGCCGCCGTGAGGCGCCGCGAGCGGACCGGCGACGAGGATGGGCGCGTCCAGCCGCGGCGCGATGCGGTCCAGCAGCGCGATGTTCTTCGCCTCGTCCCAGAGGCGCCCGGCCGCCAGGATCCCGTCGCGCGCGCCATGCACCATGGGCCGGGACGGGCGCGCGTTGTGCACCACGCGGGGCATGCGGCGAAGGTCGTACTGCTCGGCCGTCATGCGCGCGAAGGCTCGGCTCGGCGCGACCAGCGCATCGGCGGCGGCGTAGCCGGCCGCGACGAGCGCGCGCTGGCGGGCGAACTCCTCCGGCAGGGGCGTGCCGCGCATCGTGTCCCACCAGGTGGCCACGCAGGAGTGGCAGCCGATCACCAGCGGCATGGCGAAGTCGCCGCCGGCGGCCAGGGCCGGGCTGTTCAGATGCACCAGCGCTGCGCCGGAATTCGCGGCGAGCGAGGCGAGCGAGCGGCCGGCGGCGCGCAAGGCCTCCTCGTCCGCGCCCGCCCAGTCGAGCGGCAGGTCGGTCACGAGCAGCCTGCTCCCCGCCGCACGTGCCGCCTCCGCCTGGGCCGCGCTCGGGCGCGGCCCCATTACCGCGAGCGTGACTTGCACCTCCCGCGCGACGAGGCCGCGCGCCAGATCGAGCGCGTGGGTCCAGACCCCGCCCACGGCGTCCGTGGTGAGGAGGACGGAGCTCACGGGCGGAGGCATGCGGCCTCCAGCTCGGCCAGGGGGATCGGCCGCCCGTCCTGGATGTCGCTGAAGCTGTCGAACTGGGAGAGGTAATGCGCATGCGCGCGCTCCCAGGCCAGCTCGTCCGGCGCGCCCCAGAGCCGGCGATAGTCCGGCGAGCTGGGATAGGGGTAGAGCGGAACCGGATCGTTGGCCCAGACCCCGGCGCGCTGCAGCCTCGCGCGCCAGTCGGCGATCATGCCGGCATCGTCGCCCGCGGTCTTGATGAGATTGGCCTGCACGAAGGGCACCGAGCGGCGCGCGTGGATGAGGCGGTCTGCCAGCTCGTCGGTGGAGCTGCGGCAGTTCTTGTCCAGCGCGGCGCGGCCCTCCTCGGTGAGGCTCTCCACGCCGGCCTCGATCGAGACGCAGCCGGCGGCGCCGAGCAGGTCCAGCATCTCCGGCTTCCAGAGATCGATGCGCGTCTGCACGCCGAAGATGACGTTGCGGCCGACCAGCGCCTCGAGCAGCGCGCGCTGCGGCAGGAAGATCTCGTCGATGAAGTAGACGTATTCCACGCCCTGGGCGATCAGCCCGTCGATCTCCTCCAGCACCGGCCCGAGCGCACGGCGGCGATACTTGTCGCGGAAATCGATCTTCGCGCAGAAGCTGCAGGTATAGGGACAGCCGCGCGAGGCTTCGACCTCCGCGCCCGGGCCTTGCGGCGGCGCGTCGAAGCGGTGGTGATGGTGGGCGTGGCGGCGGATCCATTCGTCGGGCCAGCGCAGCGCCGCCGCATCGGCGAAGGCGGCGGCGGCGGGCCCGCCGTTCACCTCGATCTCTCCCCGGTTCCACCAGGCGATGGAGGGCACGAGGTGCAGTTCCTCCACCGCGGCAAGCCGGGCCACGATCTCCTCGCATTCGCCGAGGACGACGACATTCGCCCCCAGCTTGCGCAGCGCCGTGCGGGGTGTCGCCGAGCCGTGCGGGCCGACCGCGACCGTGCGCCCGCCCCGCGCGCCCAGCGCCATCAGGAAGGCGCGCGGGATGCGCAGCTCGGGCTGGGCGCAGCGCCAGAAGAGATAGGTCGGCGCCGTCGTCACCACCGTCATGTCGGGCGCGAAGCGGGCGACCTGCTCGACCAGCGCCTCCATCGGCGTGTCGCAGAGATGCCCGTCCAGCATCAGCGTCTCGTGTCCGGCGGCATCGAGCAGCGCCTTGGCGTAGCCGAGCTCCAGCGGCAGATGCGGCTCTCGGGAGCCGAAGTAGATGCTGTTCTCGAAGCTCCAGGGCGGGTTGACGAGCGCGACCTTCACGGCACCGCCTCCGCCTTGGCGCCCGTGCGCAGGCCGTGCTCCCGCTCCAGCCAGCTCGCGAGGGAGGCGAGGCCGATGCGCCAGGGCATGGCCTCGTGCAGGCCGAGCGCATGGCGCGCAGCACTGGCGTCCGAGACGTAGTAGCGCTGGTCGCCGGCGCGCCAATCCGCGTAGTGCGTCTCGATGCTGCGGCCGAGCAGATCCTCGATCGCGGCGATCACCTGCCGCAGGCTCACCGCATTGCCCGGCCCGCCGCCGAGATTGTAGGCGCGGCCGCGGGCGGCGCCGATGCGCTGCCAGGCATGCACATACGCCTCCACGGCGTTCTGCACGTGGAGCACGTCGCGGACCTGGCAGCCGTCGCCGAAGATGCTGATGGGCTCGCCCCGCAGCGCGCGGATGAGGAAATGGGCCACCCAGCCCTGGTCCTCGGTGCCCATCTGCCGCTGGCCATAGATGCAGCTCATGCGCAGCACCACGGCCGGCACGCCGAAGCTCCGGTCGAAGTCGAGCACATACTGGTCCGCGGCGCCCTTCGAGCAGCCGTAGGGGGTGTGGAAGTCGAGCGGGCGCGTCTCGCCGATGCCCTTCTCCCGCAGGGCCGGGTCGACCGGCACGTAGCGCCCGTCCACGCTTTCCAGCGCGACATCCGCGAGGTCGCCATAGACCTTGTTGGTGCTGGCGAATACCATCGGCACCCCTCCGCCGCGCCGGCGCAGGGCGTCGAGCAGCCCGAAGGTGCCGCGCAGGTTCGTGTCGAAATCCTCCTGCGGCTCGACCATGCTCGTCGTCACCGCCACCTGGCCCGCCAGGTGGAAGACCGCGCCGGCATCGCGCACCGCCTCGGCCACCGCATCCGGGTCCCGGATATCGGCGATCATGGTGGAGAGGCGCGCCGGATGCCGGCGCCGCAGCCATTCGAGGTTGGCCTCGACGCCAGGCCTGGCGAGCGCGTCGAGGACCAGGACGTCGTGGCCTTCCTGCGCCAGCCGGTCCGCGAGATTGGAGCCGATGAAGCCGGCGCCGCCGGTGACGAGGAGCGGCTTGCGGGCCCGGATGGGCGGCGAGGCGTTCATGCCACGAGCCCCCGGGCCTCGAGCTCCTGGCGCGCCTGCGCCACGCGATCCTCGGCCTGCTGCCGGGCCACCCATTCCGCGAGTTCGGCGAGGTCCTCCTCGAAGTCGCGATCGACGGAGAAGCCCAGCTCGTCCCGGATGCGCGAGATGTCCGCGATGTTGTGGCGGATATCGCCGCTGCGCGCCTTGCCGGTGATCTCGGGACTTAGCTCGGGGTGACCCATCGCACGGGCCAGGGACAGCGCCACCTCCTCGACGCTGCGATCCTCGCCGCTGGCGACGTTGTAGACCTGGCCCGCGGCGCGCGGGTGCTCCAGCGCGAGGAGGAAGGCCCGCGCCACGTCCCCCACATGCACGAAGTCGCGGCGCTGCTGACCGTCCTCGAAGACCATGGGCCGTTGCCGGTTGTGCAATCGCGAGGCGAAGATCGCGAGCACGCCGGTATAGGGGTTGGAGAGCGCCTGGCCCGGGCCGTAGGCGTTCCACAGCCGCAGCGCCACGCCTTCCATGCCATAGGCCGGCGCCAGGGTGAGCGTCAGCCGCTCCTGCGTGTACTTCGTGATGGCATAGACGGAGGCGAGGTTCGGCCGCTTCGTCTCGGGCGTCGGCACCGGGAGCAGCGGGCGGCCCCGCGGATCCATCGGATCCCAGCCGGCATCCCCGTCGCGGCGCGGCGGACGCAGCACGTCCTCGTGCAGCGCTCCGTCGGCGTCGCGATACAGGCCCTCGCCGTAGATGCTCATCGAGGAGGCGACGACGACGCGCCGCACCGGCCGGTGGATGAGCTGCTGGAAGAGGGACGCGGTGCCGAGGTCATTGGCCGAAACGTAGCGGTCGATGGCATACATGCTCTGTCCGACCCCGACCTCCGCGGCGAGGTGGATGACGCTGTCGACGCCCTTCAAAGCCGGCAGGAGCGACGCCTCGTCCCGCACGTCGCCGCGCAGGAACTCGACCTCCTGATCGAGCAGGGCCGGGCCGCGCCCGCCATGGACCTGATCGATGAGACTGTCGAGAACCCTGACCCGGTGGCCGCGCTGCAGGAGGAGACGCGAGACATGGCTCCCGATGAAGCCCGCGCCGCCGGTGATCAGGATGGTCTCGCTCATGCCGGGGCCTTTCTCGAGCGCCGAAGGCGCGAGGTAAGTAGAAGAAGCAGATGGCCAACGTCGGCATGCCGGGAAGGTTGCGGTTAAATCAATACAATTCGAAGTATTACAAATGTTAGTGTCACCTCGCCTTTGAGTTGTTCTGTGACACATAAATCAAATAAAGGTTAATCTCCGACAATCCCTTACATTTGTTAGGCGACGACTCCCTCTGTGTGAAGGAAATTGGTTTAGAGGATCAACTTAGAAGGTTCGCCGTCGTTGGGCAGATTGCATCCGGGCCGGGAGGTCCGGCCGCATCTTCTTGCCAGCCTGAATGGAGGGGTCGTGTCGGACTCAGCATCGCTTCGCGTCGGCCTCATCGGGGCCGGGAATTGCGCTTCCTCCTTCGTGCAGGGGCTGAGCTTCTACCGCGACGCGCATTCCAACGAGCCCCCGCCGGGGCTGATGCACGCCGATCTGGGCGGCTATCATGTGCGCGACATCGAGATCGCCTCCGCCTTCGACGTCACCGCCGCCAAGGTCGGCCGCGATCTTTCCGAGGCCCTCGCCGCGCCGCCCAACAACACGCACGTCTTCGCGCCGCTCGGCCCCTTCGGGGTCGAGGTGAAGCGGGGGCCGACGCTGGACGGGCTCGGAACCTACCTCCGGCAGGATGTGGAGGAATCGGACGCCCCGGTCGTGGACGTCGCCGAGGAGCTGCGGCGCAGCCGCACGGATGTGCTGGTTTCCTACCTGCCCGTCGGCTCGCAGCGCGCCTCGGAATGGTATTGCGAGCAGGCGCTGGAGGCGGGCTGCGCCTTCGTGAACTGCATCCCCGTCTTCCTGGCCTCCAACGCGGCCTGGCAGCAGCGCTTCGCCGCCCGCGGCCTGCCCATCATCGGCGATGACATCAAGAGCCAGGTGGGCGCCACCATCGTCCACCGCGTGCTGGCCAACCTCTTCCGCGAGCGCGGCGTGCGGATCGACCGCACCTACCAGCTCAATTTCGGCGGCAATGCCGACTTCCGGAACATGCTGGAGCGCGAGCGGCTGGAATCGAAGAAGATCTCCAAGACCCAGTCGGTGACCAGCCAGTTCGACGTGCCCTTGCCGGCGGGCGACGTACATGTGGGCCCGAGCGACTTCGTGCCCTGGCTGACCGACCGCAAATGGGCGCAGATCCGCATCGAGGGGACGGGCTTCGGCGGCATGCCGCTGAACCTGGAGCTGAAGCTGGAGGTCTGGGACTCGCCGAACTCCGCCGGCATCGTCATCGACGCGGTGCGCTGCGCGAAGCTGGCGCTGGACCGCGGCATCGGCGGCGCGCTTACGGGCCCGTCGAGCTACTTCATGAAGTCGCCGCCGCAGCAGTTCACCGACGGCGAGGCGCGGGAGCGGACCTTGCGCTTCGTCCAGGGGCTGGACTGAGGCGATGGCGCTGACGCTGCATCTGCTTCGCCATGCGGTGCATGGCCATCCTGCGGAGATGCTGTGCGGGCGGATGGCGGGCGTCGGCCTCGCCGCCGAGGGCGAGCGGCAGGCCGCGCGCCTCGCCCGCCGCTTCGCCCTGGGGTCGCTGGACGCGCTGCGCACAAGTCCCGTCCAGCGGTGCCGGGAGACGGCGGCCGGCCTGGAGGCGGCCTGCGGGCTGGCGGCGATCGTCGATCCCGCGGCGGACGAGGTGGATTTCGGCGATTGGACGGGCCGCCGCTTCGGGGATCTCGAGCGCGACCCGCTCTGGCGCACCTGGAACCTCGATCGCGGCCACGCCGGCGCCCCCGGCGGCGAGACGATGGCGCGCGTCCGCGCCCGGGTCGTCGCCCTGCTCGACGAACTGGTCGCGCTGCATCCGCAGGGCGAGGCCGCGGTGGTGACCCATGCCGAGATCGTGCGGACGGCGGTGCTGCATGTCCTCGGCCTGCCGCTGCAGTCCTACGACCGGTTGGAGATCAGCCCCGCCTCCGTCACGACCCTGTGCCTCTGGCCGGGCGGCGGCCGGCTCATCGGCCTGAACGACGTGTCGCACATCACGGCCCCGGTGCCGACGAAGGAGGTGGAGCCCGCATGACTCCCAAGGAGTTGATCCGCAGCCGCGCCGAGGCCCTCGGCCCGTGGTTCCACAACATCGACCTGAAGGGCGTGCCGACGGCGCCCGACCATCCGCTCGGCAATCATCCGGGCCAGTTCTGGGACCACTTCCATCACGTGCTGCCGCAGGACATGAGCGGCTGGAGCGTGCTCGACATCGGCTGCAACGGCGGCTTCTACTCGCTGGAGGTGAAGCGGCGCGGCGCGGCGCGCGTGCTGGGCATCGACCATGACGAGGACTACCTGGCCCAGGCCCGCTTCGCCGCGCGGACGCTCGGCCAGGAGATCGAGTTCCGCAACATGACCGTCTATGACGTGGCGCAGCTCGGCGAACGCTTCGACCTCGTGATCTTCATGGGCGTGCTCTACCACCTGCGGCATCCGCTGCTGGCGCTGGACCTCATCCACGAGCATGTCGCGGACAGGCTGATGCTGTTCCAGTCCATGCAACGGGGCTCGCGGGAGATCGCGCCCATGGCCGGGGATTATCCGTTCGAGGCGACGGAGCCCTTCGACCTGCCCGGCGCGCCGCGGCTGCAATTCGTCGAGCACCGCTATGCCGGCGACAACACCAACTGGTGGATTCCGAACCGCGCCTGCGTCGAGGCCATGCTCCGCAACACGGGATTCGGGATCCTGGAGAATCCGCATTCCGAGGTCTATCTCTGCCGCCGCGCCACGCCGGCGGAGGGCGCCGGCGCCGTCTATCCGGCCGGGAGCGCGCGCCCATGATGCATTCGGCGATGGTGTGGAACGAGCCGAACAACAAGTCGCACTGGGATCCCGAGGTCGACCCCGACTGGGTTCTCTTCGCCGAGACCGCGAGGCTCGCCGGCGAGGCCATCCGGGCGGAGAGCTCGCAGGTCACGCGGGTGCTGGGCGGCATGTCGCCGATCGACCCGCTCTTCCTGCGCAAGATGGAGCAGCGCGGCGTGCTGGGGCAGATGGACGCCGTCGCCGTCCACGGCTTCCCGCTGGACTGGAACCTCTGGCAGATCGACGAGTGGCCGGCGAAGATCGCGGAGATCGAGGCGGCCACGGAGCTGCCGGTCTGGGTGTCGGAGGTCGGCGCCTCCTCCTTCGGCTCGGAAGAGGTGCAGGCCTGGGCGGTGGGCCGGACGGCGGGCCTCCTGAAGGACCGCTCACCGCGCGTCCATTGGTACAGCCTCTACGACCTGCCGCGCGAATGGGAGGCGACGACCCGCCACCGCGAGGCGGAGGGCTCCTCCTACTACCGCCACTTCCACATGGGGCTGCTGCGGCAGGACGGCTCGCCGAAGCCGGCCGTCGAGGCCTTCGGCGCCCATGGCGAGGGGCTGGGCATCTGCCAGTGGTTCCATTTCGAGGACCATCGGCTGGACGAGGCGGTCGCCTGGCTGAGGCGGCTCGGCGTCCGGCGGCTGCGCACCGGAATCTCCTGGGCCGACAGCTACCGGCCCGGCGCCCTCGCCTGGTTCGATCGCCAGATGGCCGCGCTGGAGGAGTTCGAGGTGACCGTGACCTTCTGCTTCACGCCGGAGCATCGCGGGCGCGCTCCGCACCACACGAGCGCGCCCCTGGTGATCGAGGAGTTCGCCGCCTTCTGCGCCAGCATGACGCGACGCTATGCCGCGTGACCTCACGGCAAGCGTGTTCCGCCGGCAAAGGCGGTGACCGCCGCCGCCCAATATGGAGCGGACGGCAACTCTGCCCGCGGCGGCCCGTTGGCTCCCCGTAACCGGCCGATGGCGGACAGAGCATGGCGATGAAGGATATTGTGACCATCGGCGGCTCGCTGGGCAGCAGCGCGGCGCTGAAGCGCGTTCTCTCGGATATTCCCGCCGATTTCCCGGCGGCGGTCCTCATCGCCACGCATATGGCCGAAAGCAGCTCGGGATATCTGGCGGAGGCGCTGGCCGGCCACAGCGCGCTTCCGGTCGGGCAGGCGATGGACGGCCAGCCCGTCGAGCAGGGCCATGTCTATGTCGCTGCTCCAAATCGCCACCTGCTTGTCGACGGCGGCACCATCCTGCTGGGCACGGGCCCGCGGGAGAACATGGCCCGCCCGGCCGTCGACGCGCTCTTCCGTTCCGCCGCGCTCAGCTTCGGTCCGCGCGTGGTCGGCCTCGTCCTGAGCGGGCTGCTGAACGACGGCGCCTCCGGCCTGCACGCCATCAAGGCCATGGGCGGGACGGCCATCGTCCAGGATCCCTTCGACGCCCAGGCGCGCGACATGCCGCTGGCGGCGCTGCAAACCGTCGAGGTGGACCATGTCGGCCCGGCCGATCAACTCGCCGGCCTGCTGCGGCAGGTGGTGCGCGAGGAGGCGGGCCCCGCCATTGCCGCTCCGCTGGACCTCCAGCTGGAGGTGTCGATCGCCACCGGACAGCGGGCCGGCTCCGAGCAGCTCCGCACCCTGGGCGAGCCGGTGCCGCTGTCCTGTCCCCACTGCCAGGGCGTGCTGTCGGAGATGAAGGACGGCAAGCCGCTGCGCTTCCGCTGCCAGATCGGCCATGCTTTCACGGCCGAGGCGATGATCGCCTCGGCCGAAGCCGGGGTAGGCGACGCCATCCGCATCGCCATGCGCCTGATGGAGGAGCGGGTCGAGCTGGTCTCCCGCATGAGTCGCGACGCTCGCGAAAGCGGAAGGCCGGCGGTGGCCGAGCTCTACGAGGCGCGCGCCGTCGAATATGCCGGCTATGCCGCGACCTTGCGGCGCGCGGCGACCCTGGACCTGCAAGCGGCGCGGCAGGCCGGCGACGCGGAAGTTTAGGCGACCACAGGGGAAGGGCCTATAATCGGCGGCTCGCCAAGGAGTGCTACTGGACGATGAGGAAGCCCGCCGCCTGGAGGTAAGACCCGTCGCCGTGGTCGGTCTGGGCGCCTTCGCCGCGACCTTCCAGTCGCTGGCCTCGCTCTTCGCCATCATGCCGCGGGACACCGGCGCAGCCTTCGTCATCGTCTCCGAATCCCGGGAGGCCATGGATATCGGGGCGCTTCTCCAGAGCCTGAACGAAGGCCCGGGACCGGAGGCGCTGATGGCGGAGGACTGCCAGAGGCTGGAGGCCGACCGGATCTACCTGGCCCCGATCGGCGCGACGGTCACCTTCGGGGAGGACGGAGGCCTGCGGCTGGCCGATGCGCCGGAGAAGCCGGGCTCCCGCGGGACGGTGGACACCTTCCTGATCTCGCTGGCCGAGCAGCAGCGCCAGGGCGCGGTCGCCATCATCCTGCGGGCCTCTCCCGAGGCGGGCAGCATCGGGGTGGCGCGCATGAAGGCCTGCGGCGGCTTCGTCGTGGCGGAGATTGAACCCGGCCAGGAGCATATCGAGACGGGCGAGCCGGCCGGACCCGCCGGCATGGCCGACCTGCACGCGGAGCTGGCCGACATTCCCCGCCACCTCGCGGCACACATCAGCCATCTCAGCGATCTCGACCTGGCACGGGAGACGAGCCGCGTCATCGAGGACGGCGAGAGCCGCCTGCCCGCCATCTCCACCATCCTGCGGAACCGGACGGGGCACGATTTCCACGGCTACAAGTCCAACACCTTTCTCCGGCGGATCCAGCGGCGCATGCACGTGCTGCGCATCGACGACCTGGATGCCTATGTCGCACGGCTGCGTAACGACCAGGAGGAGGCGCAGGATCTGTTCCAAGACCTGCTGATCGGCGTCACGCAATTCTTCCGCGACCCCGCCGAATACGGAATCCTCGAACGCGAGGTGATCCCGGACCTGGTCGCCGGCAGGACGATGGTCGACACGCTCCGTGTCTGGGTCCTGGGCTGCGCCACCGGCGAGGAGGCCTATTCCCTCGCCATGCTGCTGCGCGAGGCGATGATGCGGCTCGACACGCCGCCGCATGTCCAGATCTTCGCGACCGACATCGATGCGCGGGCGCTCGCCGTGGCGCGCACCGGCCGCTACCCCCAAACCATCGAGAAGGACATCTCGCCCGAGCGCCTCGCGCGCTGGTTCGTCAAGGAGGGCGGCACCTACGCCATCCACAAGGATCTGCGGGAGATGTGCATCTTCTCCTCGCACAACGTCATCAAGGATGCCCCCTTCTCCCGCATCGACCTGGTCTCCTGCCGCAACCTGCTGATCTACCTCAACAGCGATATCCAGGACCGGGTGATCCCGCTGTTCCATTTCTCGCTGCGGCCGGGCGGCTACCTTTTCCTCGGGCCTGCCGAGAATGTCACCCGGCACGCCAACCTGTTCCAGCCGCTGGACCGGAAGCATCGGATCTTCCGCCGGCTGCATACGGCCAACCGCGTCCTTCCTGAATTCCCACTTTCCGCCCGCGCCGAACCCCGGCGCATGGGCGAGGCGCTGGCGCCGGTGCGGGCCTTCCCGAACGGCACGCTCGGCAAGCGGGCGGAGCGGCTGGTGGAGCGCTACGCGCCCGCCTATATCGTCGTCGATTCCGACTACCAGGTGCTGAACTTCTCCGGCCGCACCGGGCCGTTCCTGGACCCCAGCAGCGGCGTCGCCAATCTCAACCTGCTGAACCTCGTCCACCGGGACCTGCGGCTCGACCTGCGCGCGACCCTCCTGCGCGTCGCCACCGACCGCAGGCCCGCGCGCGTCGTGTCGCTGCGCATGGGAGGGGAAGACGAGGCCCGGCGCGTCGGGTTGACCGTGGAGCCCCTGGCGGAAACGCCCCAAGAGGCGATGAACTTCGTGGTGGTTTTCCACGACTACGGCCCGGAGGCGAGCGGCGACCCGGACGAGGCCGCGCGCGACCCCGCCATCCTCAGGGACGAGCACGTGGCGCGGCTCGAGGGCGAGCTGCGGGTCACCAAGGACCGGCTGCAGGCGACCATCGAGGAGCTGGAAAGCACGAACGAGGAGCTGAAATCCTCCAACGAGGAATACCAGTCCATCAACGAGGAGATGCAATCCGCGAACGAGGAGCTGGAGACCTCCAAGGAGGAGCTCCAATCCGTGAACGAGGAGCTGCAGACCGTGAACGGCGAGCTGGCCCTTCGCGTCGGCGAATTGTCGCGCGCGAACAGCGACCTCAAGAACCTGCTGGAATCCACCCAGATCGCCACCCTCTTCCTCGACAACAACTTGCAGGTGAAGAGCTTCACCCCCAGCATGTCGGAGCTCTTCCACCTCATCGACAACGATCTGGGCCGGCCGATCACCCATATCGCCTCGCGCGTGCCTTATCCGGAGATGGCCGACGACCTGCGCCGCGTGCTGCGCACGCTGACGACGGTGGAGCGCGAGATCGGCTTGGAAGGCCGCAATCGCTATCTCGTGCGCGTGCTGCCCTATCGCAGCGTGGACAACTTCATCGCCGGCGCCGTACTGACCTTCCTCGATATCACCAGCACGACGCGCGCGCAGGAGGCCCTGCGGGCCTCGGAGGAGCGCGCCCGGCTCGCGACCTCGGCCGCGCGAATCGTGACCTGGCATCTCGACGTGCCGACCCGCGGCTTCACCCATTCCGAAGGGTTCGAGCAGATCTTCGGCTTCCCGCCGCCGCGGACGCTCGGCGCCATGCTCGGCTTCGTCCATCCGGAGGACCGGGACGCCCTGGCCCGCGCCTTCGACGGTGCGACGGAACGGGACGAGCCGCTGGACACGGAAGCGCGCCTGACCGTGAACGGGAAGGAGCTCTGGGTCCGGTTCAGCGGCGCCAGGAGCGGCGACCATCTGCTGGGCGTCTTCCAGGATGTGGACGACCGGCGCCGCGCGCAGGGGCAGCAATACCTGCTGATGGCGGAGCTGCAGCATCGCGTGAAGAACATCCTGACGGTCGTGCGCTCCATCACGCGCCGGTCGCTGGACGGGGCCGAGAACCTCGACGACCTGCGCCGGCAGCTCGGCGGCCGCATCGACGCCCTCTCGCGGACCCAGGGAGTTCTGGCCAACCGCGGTGTGGAGGGCGTGCGCCTGGAGGAGCTCGTCCGGGACGAGCTCGCGGCCAGCCAGGACGGGGCGAAGCCGGTGGAGGTCGAGGGCCCCGGGATCGTCCTGAAGGAGAAGGCCGCCGAGGTCTTCGCCCTGGCCCTGCACGAGCTGACGACGAATGCGGTCAAGTACGGCGCGCTCTCGCCCAATGGGGGCCGCCTCTCCGTCCGGTGGTGGATCACCAATACGCAGCAAGGCCCGCGGCTGGCGCTCGAGTGGCTCGAGCAGGGGGTGGCCATGCCCACCCGGCCGCCGGCGCGCAGCGGCTTCGGCCGCCGCCTCATCGAGCGCGGGCTGCCCTATGACCTGGATGCCGCGACGTCCTTCGAGTTCCGGCAGGACGGCGTGCGATCCACCGTGGAACTGCCGATCGGTCCCCGCGTTATTCTCGAGGACGCAGCCCAGGAGCGCAGCATGGCTGGAGAACCTGACAGATGAGCTGGGACACGGAAGACGCGACGCCCCTCGCCGGCCGCAAGGTGCTGGTCGTCGAGGACCAGTACCTGATCGCCGACGACCTCTGCAGGATGGTGGAGCAGCTGGGGGGGCAGGTGCTCGGCCCCACCTCGCGCCTCAGCAGCGCCTTGGCGGCGCTGGAGGCGGAGCCGCCCGACCTCGCCTTGCTGGACGTGAACCTCGGAGAGGAAACGGTCTACCCGGTGGCGGCGGCCCTGCAGGCCGCGGGCATCCCCTTCCTTTTCACCACCGGCTACGACGCGGCGGTGATCGACACGCGCTTCGCCGCGGCTCCCCATCTCGCGAAGCCCATCGGGCAGGGGCTGCTGGGAGAGGCCGCCCGGCGGCTGCTGAACGGCCGCGGACACTGATACCGGCGCGGCCCGCTGGAATCAGCCGCAGGGCTGCCGGCGCATGAGCGCCGGCAGCTCCCGCGCCAGGCCGGCCGCATCGAAGGGCTTCTCCACACGGACGACGCGCGAGAAGCGCTCCGGCAGCATGGAGCCGTCGTAGCCGGTGGCCAGGACGATCTCGGTGCCTCGATCCAGGAGGATGTCCGCGAGGGGGTAGACCATCTCGCCGCGCAGGTTGATGTCCAGCAGGGCGACATCGATGCGGCCGCCGGCGACCAGCATCAGCAGGCCCTCCTGGAACGTGGCGGCCGGGCCGATGACCTCAGCGCCCAGGCCCTCGAGCGCGGAGGTCAGGTCATCGGCGAGGAAAAAATCGTCCTCCACCACCAGGATCCGGCAGCCATCGAGGTGCCGGGGGCGTTGACGATGCTGAGCGTCCGCGATCATGGACCCAGCCTAGGATCGGCGCTGTCGAACTCGAATAACATGAGTTAGCCTGCATTCCCGCTTGTGAGCATTTTTTGGCACGCGACATGTTCAGCAATCCCTTGATCCGCAAGCTGCAGAACTTCGTCCGCTTCTCCGAAGCGGAGGAGATGGAGCTCCAGCGCCTGGTATCGGAGCGGAGATCGGTGCGCGGCCCGCACGAGGAACTGCTGTCCCAGGGGATGCCGCCGGACCGAAGCTACGTCGTGCTCCAGGGCTGGGCCTGCCACTACAGGGACCTTTCGAACGGCCGGCGGCAGATCACCGCGCTCTGCCTGCCCGGCGATCTCTGCCTCGGCCGCGTCTCGGTCATGAGCCGGCTCAGTCACTCCATCGGCAGCCTGTCGGCCGTGACGCTTGGCCAGCTGAGCCCCGGCGCGGTCGAGGAGCTGCTGGCCGCCTATCCCCGCATCGCCCAGGCGATGGCCTGGCAGTCCGAGGTGCAGGAAAGCATTCAGCGCGAATGGGTGGTGAATCTCGGCCAGCGGGGCGCCTCCGAACGGATGGCGCATCTCTTCTGCGAGATTCACTGGCGGCTGCGGCTGGTGGACCTGGTGGAAGGCGACAGCTGCGAGATGCCGCTCACGCAGGCCGACATCGCGGAGATCATGGGCCTCTCCGCCGTGCACGTGAACCGCGTCCTGCAGGAGCTTCGCAGCGCGGGCCTCATCGTGCTGCGCGGCCGCTCCCTGAGGATTCCCGATCTCGCGGCCCTGCGGGAGGCGGCCATGTTCGACCCCGTCTATCTTCACGCCGAACGAGAGGGCCGGCACCTCGATGCCAATGCCTGAGCCGAGCCTGCCCGTAGAGGGAATCCCCCAGCTCGTCTGGCGCGCCGATGCCGCGGGCGCATGGATCTGGACCAGCCCGCAATGGAGCGACTACACGGGCCTCTCGCCGCAGGAGAGCCGAGGGGACGGCTGGCTCGCCGCCCTGCATCCCGACGATCGCGCGGGCCAGGTCGAGGAATGGCGGCGCGCGGAACCGCAGGGAGGCCTGTATTCCAGCCATCGGCTCTTCGACGCCGAGGCCATGTGCTACCGCCGCTTCCAGACCCATGCGACACCCATGCGCGACGCCGATGGCCGGATTTTCGAATGGCTGGGCAGCTCCGTCGAAGTGGAAAACCTGCAGGCCGAGGCGGGGCGGGAGTCCCCCCTGCTGGAGCTGAGGCATCGGATGCGCAACACGCTGAGCGTGATCCGCTCCATCGCCCGCCGCACGGCACGCACGAGCCGGACGCTGAAGAGCTACAGCATGCACCTGGAGGGGCGGCTGGATGCCGTGGCGCGGATCCAGTCGGCGCTCATGCGGGATGCGACATCGGGGCTCGACCTGGCCGAACTCATCGCCGACGAGCTTCTCGCGCATGCGGCGCGAGAGGGGAACCGGCTTCGCATCAGGGGGCCGGCCGTCCGGATCAGGCCGCGGGCGGCGGAGCTCGTGGGCCTGGCCGTCCATGAGCTGGCGACCAACGCCGTGAAGTTCGGCGCCCTCTCCCGGCCCGACGCCCATCTCGCCATCGACTGGAAGGTGACGGGCGAGGCCGACGCGCTCGACATCACCTGGAAGGAATCGGGGATGCGGATCAAGACCCCTCCACCAAAGCGCGGCTTCGGCCTGGAGGTCCTGCAGGACACCATGGCCTATGAGCTCAAGGCGGAAACGCAGATCGCCTTCGATCCCGACGGCCTGCGCTGCGCCATGGTGCTGCCCCGCGAGAACATCTGGCTCATGGCCTGAGCGGCAGCGGCGGGCATGCCGCTGCCGCCCGGTGATCAGGCGGCCATGCGATTGACCCGGCTCTCGGCGATGCTGGTCAGCTTCGCATCCGCGGCCTTCTCTTCCTCGAGATTCTGCGCCAGCACCCCGGCGCAATCGGCGCGTCCAAGCTGCTTCGCATAGGCGACGAGCGTGCCGTAGCGGGTGATCTCGTAATGCTCCACCGCCTGCGCCGCGGCGAGCATCGCGGCGTCGCAGACCTCGGCGTCGTCGCAATCGCCCATGATGTCCTCGGCCTCGGTGAGGATGCCGTCGATGGCCGGGCAGTCCTTGCCCTTCACCGGCTGGCCGTGCATCCCGAAGACCTGCTCGACGCGGGCGACATGGCCCTCGGTCTCCAGCAGATGCGCACGCAGCGCCTCGCGCAGCGCCGGGTCGGAGGCCTTGCCGATCATCGTCGGCAGGTTCTTCACGATCTGGTTTTCCACGTAATAGATGTCCTGGAGGGTATGGACGAAGAGGTCGTCCAGGGTCCGGATCGGATTGGAGAAGAGGCCCATCTCTCGTGTCCTTCATCGGGGGTCGCCGATGCCGTCGCGCGGGCGATCACCGGTTCCGCACCAACACGCGCGACGGGACAGAGTTTCGGGCGACAAGAACCGGCCCCGGTATTCTGATACTGGGCACAATTACAGTCGTTCTTCTTATAACATTTATCAAATAGGAAGATGGCCAAATCATCGAAACCGGCGCCTGCCGTTCATGTTCTATGTCTGCCGCCCGTGAGCGAGCGGCGTGACCGCTGATCCGCGACGGAGGCGACCATCGGCCGCCCCTCGACCATCACAAGGGACGCGCATGAAAGCACTCACCTGGCACGGCAAGAGCGACATCCGCTGCGACACCGTCCCCGATCCGAAGATCGAGCATCCGCGCGACGCCATCATCAAGGTGACGGCCTGCGCCATCTGCGGCTCGGACCTGCACATCTTCGACGGCGTCATGCCGGGCATGAAGAGCGGCGACATCATGGGCCACGAGACCATGGGCGAGGTCGTGGAGGTGGGTTCCGAGAACAAGGCGCTGAAGGTCGGCGACCGCGTGGTCGTGCCCTTCACCATCTCCTGCGGGGAGTGCTTCTTCTGCAAGCGCGGCTTCTTCTCGGGCTGCGAGCGCTCCAACCCCAATGCCGAGACGGCGGCGAAGCTCTGGGGCCACTCGCCGGCCGGCCTGTTCGGCTACACGCATCTGCTGGGCGGCTTTCCCGGCGGCCAGGCGGAATACCTCCGCGTGCCCTATGCCGATGTCGGGCCGATCAAGGTGCCCAGCCACCTGACCGACGAACAGGTTCTCTTCCTCTCCGACATCTTCCCGACCGGCTACATGGGCGCCGAGTTCTGCAACATCCAGCCCGGCGACACGATCGCCATCTGGGGCTGCGGGCCGGTGGGCCAGATGGCGATCCGCAGCGCCTTCCTGCTGGGCGCCGGCCGCGTCATCGCGATCGACACCGTGCCGGAGAGGCTGGCCATGGCGCGCGCGGCCGGCGCCGAGACGCTCGATTTTCTGGACGAGGACATCTACGAGAAGATCCAGGAGATGACGAAGGGCCGCGGCGCCGATGCCTGCATCGACGCGGTCGGCACCGAGCCGGCCACGCGCTCCGGCATGGATGCCATGTGGGACCGCGTGAAGGTCGCGACCTTCATGGGCACCGACCGGCCGCATGTCCTCCGCCAGGCCATCCATTGCTGCCGCAACTTCGGCACGGTCTCGCTGATCGGCGTCTATGGCGGCTTCCTCGACAAGATCCCGATGGGCTCCGCGATCAATCGGGGCCTCACCTTCCGCATGGCCCAGACGCCGGTGCAGCGCTACCTGCCCATGCTGCTGGAGCGCATCGAGAAGGGCGAGATAGACCCCTCCTTCGTCATCACCCACCGCGCGTCGCTCGAGGAAGGGCCGGAACTCTACAAGACCTTCCGCGACAAGAAGGACGGCTGCGTGAAGGTCGTTCTCAAGCCTTGAGCCTTCAGGAGTGCACGACATGAGCGACACGCGCGAACTGGCCGTCGTCACCGGCGCCTCCAGCGGCATCGGCCACGAGCTGGCGATCTGCTGCGCGAAATACGGCTACGACCTCGTGGTCGCGGCGGACGAGCCGATGATCCACGAAGCCGCCGAGCGCTTCGGCAGCTTCGGCGCGCAGGTGACCGCCGTGGAGGCCGACCTCTCGACTCTGGAAGGCGTGGACAAGCTCTACGCCGCCATCGCGGGACGTCCGGTCGGCGCGCTGCTCGCCAATGCGGGGCGCGGCCTGGGCCACGGCTTCCTCGACCAGGACTTCACCGATGTGCGGAAGGTGGTGGACACCAACATCACCGGAACGCTCTACCTGATCCAGAAGGTGGGGCGCGACATGGTGATGGCGCGAAGCGGTCGCATCCTCATCACGGGCTCCATCGCCGGCTACATGCCGGGCACCTTCCAGGCCGTCTACAACGGCAGCAAGGCCTTCATCGACAGCTTCTCCTTCGCGCTGCGCAACGAGCTGAACGAGACCGGCGTCACCGTGACCTGCCTTATGCCGGGTCCGACCGAGACGGAATTCTTCCAGCGCGCCGGCCTGATCGACACCAAGGTGGGCCAGGCGGAGAAGGACAGTCCGACGGACGTCGCCGAGACCGGTTTCCAGGCCATGCTGCGCGGCGACGGCGATATCGTCAGCGGCTGGAAGAACAAGCTCCAGACGGCGCTGGCCTCCATCACGCCCTCGGCCGTGCTGGCGGAGCAGCATCGTAAGATGGCCGAGCCGGGCTCCGGCAGGGAGTAGCACGTGGCCTCCTCGGACGAGGCGTTGCTCCATGGGGAACTCGGCGCCTCCTGCCGGCATCTCTGCGTCGACATGCAGCGGCTCTTCGCCGAGGAAACGGACTGGAAGACACCCTGGATGGAGCGCGTCCTGCCGCGCGCCCGGTCGCTCGTGGCGCATCAACCTGGGCGCACGATCTTCACCCGCTTCGTGCCGGCCCGGCATCCCGACGAGGGGCAAGGAACCTGGAAGCGGTACTACCGGCGCTGGTCTTCCATGACGATCGAGGCGCTCGGCGCGGAAATGGTCGAACTCGTCCCCGAGCTCGCGGCCTTCGTTCCCCCCGCCACCGTCTTGGACAAGCGCGGCTACTCGGCCTGGCACGAGACCGACCTGCACGAGCGGCTGAGGCACCAGGCCGTCGACACGCTCGTCGTCTCCGGCGGCGAGACCGATGTCTGTGTGTTGAGCACCGTCCTCGGGGCCGTGGATCGCGGCTACAGGGTGGTGATCGCGACCGACGCCTTGTGCAGCTCTTCTGACGAGACGCATGACGCCTCCCTCAAGGTCTATGCCTGCCGCTACCGCGAGCAGGTGGAGACGGCCACCGTGGACACGATCATCCGGAACTGGCGCTGATCTCCCGCGGAGAGTCTGGTCGTCGAGGCGAGCCGGCCCGGGAGCCGGCCGCCCCTGACCTTCGCTAGGACGGAAGGGACGCGCGCCTGCGGAGCTTTCGCGGCGACCCGGCGAGGCCCTGCAGGAGCTCGACCGCGGCCGCGATCCTGTCGGCCTCGCTTCCGCTCGGCCGGGGGAGAACGACGCGACCGCCACGCAGCTCCAGCGGCGGGGACACAGTCGGCGGATCCGACCTGAACGTCGCCGCTGCGGCGGCGGGCCCGACATCCATCCGGACGATGCCGAGCCGGCGGCACTCCATCCGCAGGCGCGCCAGGGTCAGCAGGTTGCCCAGGGGCCCGGCGGGCGGGCCGAAGCGGTCCCGCATCTCCTCCTCGAAATCCTCCAGCGCCGGCAGGTCGCCGCGGCGGATCATGCCCGCCAGCCGCGCATGCAGCTCGATGCGCAGCCCGTCCCCCTCCACGACCTCCTCCGGGATGCCAGCGGAGACCTCGATGGCCAGGGACGGCGTCCAGTCCTCCGTCACAGCTTCGCCCCGCGCGGCCCGGAAGGCGCGGTCGAGCAGGTGCTGGTAGAGGTCCAGGCCGATCAGCTTCATATGTCCGGCCTGACTCTCGCCCAGCAGGTCGCCCGCGCCGCGGAGGTCCATGTCGCGCGCGCTGATGGCGAAGCCGGCGCCCACCCGGTCGAAAGCCTCCAGCGTCTTGAGCCGCTTGAGCGTGAGCGGGGTGGGCGGCTGGGCGGGGTCGGTCAGGAGGAAGATGCTGCCGCGCACCCGGCCGCGCCCCACCCGCCCGCGCAGCTGGTGCAGCTGCCCCAGCCCGAAGCGGTCCGCGCGCCAGACCAGCATCGTGTTCGCGCGCGGGACATCCAGTCCGGTCTCGACGATATTGGTGGAGAGCAGCACGTCGCCCTTCCCTTCCGCGAAGCGCACCAGCGCGTCGTCGACCTCAGCCGGCGGAAGCTCGCCATGCGCCTCGATCACCTTCAGGCGGGGCAGCAGGTCGCGGATACGCTCGCGCATCGCCGGCAGGTCCTCGATGCGGGAGCAGACCACGAAGCTCTGCCCGCCGCGCCGCTTCTCCCGCTCCAGCGCCTGGCGCAGCAGCACATCGTCCAGCGGCACATGCGCCGTGCGGATCGGCTGGCGCCGGCCGGGCGGGGTGGCGATCACGCTGACATCCTCGAGCCCCAGCAGCGCCGCCTGCAGCGTGCGCGGGATGGGCGTCGCCGTCATCGAGAGAACATGGCCGCGCGCGGCGAGCTGCCGCAGCGACGCCTTTTGCCGCGCGCCGAAGCGCTGCTCCTCGTCGATGACGACGAGGCCGAGCTCCCGGAAGCGGATCGCCCGGCCCAGCAGCGCCTGCGTGCCGATGGCGATCCGCACACCGCCATCGGCCAGGCCGGCCTTCACCGCCTTCGCCTCGGCGGCCGAGGACAGCCGCGAGAGCTGCTCGATGCGGATCGGCCCGTCCTTCGTCTCCAGGCCCGCGAAGCGCCGCCGGAAGGTGTTGAGGTGCTGCCGGACGAGCACCGTCGTGGGCGCCAGCACCGCCACCTGCCAGCCGGCGAAGACCGCCGCGGCCACGGCGTGCAGCGCCACCTCCGTCTTGCCGAAGCCCACGTCGCCGCAGACGAGGCGGTCCATCGGGCGGCCCGAGGCCAGGTCGGACAGGACGGCCTCGATGGCCTCGGACTGATCCTCCGTCAGGCTGTGCGGGAAGCGGGCCGCGAAGCTCTCATAGGCCCGCCCTCGTGGCCGGATCGCCGGCGCCTGGAGCTCCGCCCGCCCTTCCGCGAGCCTGGCCAGGGCCGAAGCGGTCTCGCGGATCTGCGCCTCCACCTCTGTCCGGCGCTTCTCCCAGCCATCGCCGCCCAGCCGGTCGAGCGTCACGCCCTCCGCCTCGGCGCCGTAGCGCCAGAGCCGGTCCGTCTCGTCGAGCGGGACGAGCTGCGCCTTGCCGCCGGCATATTCCAGCTTGAGGCAATCCATCCGGGCCTCGCCCACCTCCACCGTCTCCAGCCCGCGCAGTGCGCCGAGGCCGTGGTCGAGGTGGATGATGGCGTCGCCCGGCTGCAGCGTGCCCTCGCCCAGCGCCAGGAGCTCCCGGCGCCGGGCGGCGTCGCGCCGGCCGCCCGCCTGGCGCACCTCGCCGGGCGCGATGACGGCGGCGCCGCCGGCCGCGAAGCTCGCTCCCACCAGCCCGTCCAGCACGCCGAAGGAGCCGGGCGGTGCGGCGCGCAGCGCCGACCAGGATTCGAAGGCGAGCGGCTCCAGCTCGAGCCTCCGCCGGACGAGCCGCTGGAGCGCGAGTGTCGTCCGATGGCCGCTGCCGGACAGGGCCACGGAACGCCCCGCCGAGAGTTCGGCCTCGAGGAAGTCGAGGAAGGCTTCCTCGGGATCGCGCAGGGAAAGGAAGCGGGGAACCGCGGGCTCCTCGGCCTGGGACGGCTGAACGGTCGTGAGGTGCCGCTTCGCCAGCGCCTCCCGCCACGCCTTGCCGATCAGGTACAAGGCGTCGGGCTCCGAGGGGAGCAAGGCCGGCTGATCCTCCGGCAGGGCGGGCGCGCGCAGCCGGAAGGCATCGCGCACCTCCTCCGCCCGCTGGTCGGCCAGGGCCTGAACCTCGGCATCGGCGACGATCGCGGCCTCGGGCAGGAGGTCGAACACGGTCGAGAGCCGGGGGTAGAAGGCGGCCAGGGCGTGCTCGATCCCCTGTTCATGCGCGGCCTCGGCGTCCGGCGCCAGCACGAGCTCCGAAGCGGGGCCGAGCGTCACGGCCTGCACCTCCTCCGTGCTCCGCTGCGTGAGGGGATCATACAGGCGGATCGCCAGGACCCGCCCTTCCGCGTGCTCGATCCGGCAGGGGAGCCCGGTGCCGCCGGCCGGATAGGCATCCAGCACCGAGCCGCGTAGCGCGGCCTCGCCCGGCTCGTCCACCCGGTCCTCGAGCGCATAGCCGAGGCGCCGGAGCTCCTCCTCCAACGCCTCGGGATCGATCTCTTCGCCCAAGCGCATCGTGAGCTCGCGATGGGCGCATTCGGGCGGGAGGCGCTGCGTCGCCGCGTTGACCCCCGCGACGAGCAGAACCGGGGACCCGTCCCGGCGCGCGCAGGCGCCCATCGCCGCCATGCGCTGACCCATGGCCTGGCGCGACGGCGAGGTCGTGTCATAGGGCAGGCAGTCCCAGCCTGGCAGGAGATGGACGGCGAGTCCCGGCGCCAGGGCCTGCGCGGCCCGCGCCAACCGCGCGGCGCGCGTCTCGCTGCGCGCCAGGAAAATGATGCCGCCGCCTTGGGCGGATTGCTCCACGAGAGCGGCCGCCAGGCCGCCTTCGGACTCTTCCATGAATTCCGACACCGTCCACCTTACGCCGCGCAGGACATTGCAACGCCGGACGGGGCGGCTGGGCAGCACGGATCAGGCGATGAGTCGTCCGATCGCGATATCCCCAAGGGCCGTGCGAACCATCGGGCCGCGGCCGGGTTGAACAGCCGGAACCTGGAGGAGCTCGTCATGACAGCACCGAAGCCCGACCCGACCGAGGCTACGAAGGCCGGCCTGCGCCGCACCGAGGAGAACGGCAACACGCCGGACCAGATCACGTCCCACGGCGACCGGGCGAAGGCCGAGCCCGAGGTCCAGGCCCATCGCAAGGGCGAGGCCGGCCGCCCCCTGAAGGAACTGCCCACGCGATAGCGCCGCTCCCGCAATGACGGAAGCAGGGCGAGGCGCCGGCACGAGGCCGCGCGGGCAATGCGCGAGGAACCGACAGGCTCCTCCAGCGTTCAGGAACAGCACGTCACGGTTTCCTCCCGCCATGTTCCTCGACCACGATCCCGGCCTGACCTCCGCCGCCGTTGCTCCGGGGACATCGACGCCCTGCAGAGGCGGCCCATGAAGCTCGTCATCTTCGGCCTGACCGTGACCTCCTCCTGGGGCAATGGCCATGCGACGCTCTGGCGCAGCCTCATCCGCGCGCTGACGCGGCGAGGCCATCGCGTCACCTTCTTCGAACGCGACGTCTCCTGGTATGCCGATGCGCGCGACCTGGGCGAGATGCCGGGGCTGGACACGGTCCTTTACCCGGATTGGGACGGCATCCGCTCGCGCGCGGCGCGCGAGGTGGCGGAGGCGGATGTGGCCATGGTCACCTCCTATTGCCCGGACGGTCCCGCGGCCTCGGAGATCGTGCTCGCCGGCCGGGCCGCGCGGGTCTTCTACGATCTCGACACGCCGGTGACGCTGGCAGCGCTGGCCGCGGGCGAGCGGCCGGCCTACCTCCCTCTGCAGGGGCTCGGCGGCTTCGATCTCGTGCTCAGCTTCACGGGCGGCACGGCGCTCGACCGGCTGAGGGCGGAGCTCGGCGCCCGCCGCGTCCTGCCGCTCTATGGCAGCGCCGATCCGGAGACCCACCGGCCGGTGCCGCCCGTCAGCGAGTATCGTGCCGACCTCTCCTATCTCGGCACTTATGCCGCGGACCGCCAGCCGGCCCTGCAGGCGCTGTTCCTCGATCCCGCGCGGCAAAGGCCGCAGCACCGCTTCGTGATCGGCGGGGCGCAGTACCCGGCCGACTTCCCCTGGACGGAGAACATCCACTTCGTCCGGCACATGCCGCCGCAGCTGCACCCGGCCTTTTTCTCATCCTCGCGCCTCACGCTGAACGTGACCCGGCGCGCGATGGCCGAGGCCGGCTGGTGCCCCTCCGGCCGCCTCTTCGAGGCGGCGGCCTGCGGCGCGGCCCTACTGAGCGACAGCTGGCCCGGCCTCTCGGACTTCTACACGCCCGGCCAGGAGATCCTGATCGCCCGCGATACCGCCGATGCGATGGCGGCGATCGATTGCGGGGAGGCGGAGCTGCGGCGGATCGCGGCCCGTGCCCGCCAGCGCACGCTGGACGAACACAGCGGCGACCGCCGCGCCCAGGAGCTGGAGGCGGCGCTCGAGACGATCGCGGCAGCTCCCCTTCCTACGGAGGCCTGACCATGTGGGGCATCATTCCGGCGGCCGGGATCGGCAGCCGCATCCAGCCGCTGGCCTTCTCCAAGGAGCTGCTGCCGGTCGGCAGCCGGCTGGAGAACGGCGTCGAGCGGCCGCGCGCGGTCAGCGAGCATCTGATCGAGCGCATGATCGAGGCTGGGGTCGACAAGCTCTGCTTCGTCATCGCGCCCGGCAAGAGCGACATCGTGAACTACTACGGCGCCCGGATCGGACCGGCCCGCATCACCTATGTGGTCCAGGCGGAGCCGGCGGGGCTCTGCGACGCGATCTTCTGCGCCCTGCCCTGCATCGAACCGGGCGAGCAGGTCGTCATCGGATTGCCGGACACGATCTGGTTCCCCACCAACGGCCTGGCCTTGCTGCCGACGGACGAGCTCGCCTTCCTGCTCTTCCCCGTCGAGCATCCGGAATTCTTCGACGCCGTGGTCACCGATGCCGAGGGCCTGGTGCGGGAGATCCAGGTCAAGCAGGCCGGCGCGGCGTCGCACTGGGTCTGGGGCGCGTTCCGCATGCCCGGCCATGTCCTGCATCAGCTTCACGCGCTGTGGCAGGAGCCCGGCCGCGGCGACGAATATGTCGGCACGCTGGTCAATGCCTGGCTGGCGCGCGGCGGCCGCGCGCGCGGGGTCTGCGCCGGCGAGACCTATGTGGATGTCGGCACCATGCATGGCTGGCGGGAGGCGGTCGCCCTGCTGGGCGAGAAGCCCGCCGAGGCGCCGGTGCTGGTGCCGTTCCGCGCCTTGCAGCAGACCGCGCTGGCGCAGGCGGCGGCGCTCCGCCCGGACCAGCCCCAGCGGGCCGCCGGCGGCGCGCCTCGCCTGGGCACCGATTGAGCATGCCGGCGGCGGGCCCGCTGCTCGCGCTGCTCGCCGACGGGGAGACCCCGGTCGGCCCCGCCGTGCTGGTCGTCGCCGCGCATCCGGACGACGAGGTGATCGGCATCGGCGCGCAACTGCCGCGGTTCCACGACATCACCCTGCTGCATGTGACCGATGGCGCGCCGCGCGACGGCGGCGACGCCGCGATGCACGGATTCGCCGATACGGCCTCCTACGCCGCCGCGCGCCGGGAGGAGCTGGAGGCGGCTCTCGCCCTGGCCGGGATCCCGGCCGAACGCGCGCTGAACTGCGGCATCCCGGACCAGCAGGCGGCGCTGTGGCTCGCCGATCTCACGCGCGAGGTGGCGGCGCGGATCACCGCCCTGCGCCCGGCGGCGATCGTCACCCATGCCTATGAGGGCGGCCACCCCGATCACGATGCCACCGCCTTCGCCGTGCATGCGGCGCTGCGCCTGATGGACGGCCCGACGCCGGTGCTGCTGGAGATGGCCGGCTATCACGCGGGGCCACAGGGAATGAGGACTGGCTGCTTCCTGCCCGCGGGGGAGGACGGGGCGGTCCGCCTGGCCGTGCCGCCGGCGGCGCTGGTCTGCAAGCGGCGGATGATGGCCTGCTTTGTCACGCAGCAGCGGGTGCTCGCCGAATTCCCCATCGATGGCGAAATGCTTCGGCCGGCGCCGCGCTACGACTTCGCCCAGCCCCCGCATCCCGGCCGGCTGCATTACGAGAACCACCCCTGGGGCATGACGGGCGAGGCGTTCCGCGAGAGGGTGGCGGAGGCCTCGCAGCCGCTGGGGATCGGCCGATGAGCCCCACGGTGCTGCAGGTCGCCTATCCCTTCGCCCCGGTCGGCCCGGACGCGGTCGGCGGCGCCGAGCAGGTGCTGTGGCAGCTCGACCGCGCGTTGGCGGCGGCGGGCGGCCGCTCGATCGTTCTCGCGGCCGCGGGCTCCACCGCCGCGGGCGAGCTGGTGCCGATGCCGGTGCTGCAGGGCGCGATCACCGCGGCGGAGCGCGCCGCCGTGCATGCGGCCTATCGCGCGGCCATCACCCGGCTGCTCCGCGGTCGCGATGTGGATCTGGTGCACATGCACGGCATCGATTTCCACCATTACCTGCCGCCCGCTGGGCCGCCGGTGCTGGTGACGCTGCACCTGCCGCCGGGCTGGTACCCGCCCGCCGCCCTCCAGCCGAGGCGGCCGGACACCTGGCTGCATCCGGTGTCGCAGGCCCAATACCGGACGTGCCCGCCCTCACCCGCCCTGCTGCCGCCCATTCCCAATGGGGTCCCCGTCGAGGAATTGCACACGCCGGTCTCCCGCCGCGGCTTCGCGCTCTGCCTCGGGCGCATCTGCGCCGAGAAGAACCAGCATGCGGCGCTGGAGGCGGGCAGCCTCGCCGGGGTGCCGGTGCTGCTGGGCGGGCAGGTCTTCCCCTATGCCGCGCATGAGCGGTACTGGCGCGAGGCCGTGGCGCCCCTGCTCGCCGCCGGGCCGCACCGGTTCCTCGGCCCCGTCGGCCTCGCGCGCAAGCGCCGGCTGCTCAGCGCCGCGCGCTGCCTGATCTCGGCGAGCCTGGCGCCCGAGACGAGCTCGCTCGTCGCCATGGAGGCGCTGGCCTGCGGCACGCCCGTGGTCGCTTTCCCCTCCGGCGCCCTGCCGGAGATCGTCGAGCATGGCGTCACCGGCTTCCTGGTCCAGGACACGCGCGAAATGGCGGAGGCGATCCGGAAGGTGCATCGGATCGATCCGGAGGACTGCCGCGCCGCCGCGCGCAGCCGCTTCTCGGCGTCCCGCACCGAGGCGGCCTACCTCGCCCTCTACCAGCAGCTGGCCGGGGGGCGCGCGCATGCTGTCCCGGCCTGACATGACGCTGGTGTCGCGGACCGCAGGGCTGGAGGCGCTGCGGCCGGAATGGGAGGCGCTCTGGCAGGAGGCACCGAAGGCAACGCCCTTCCAGTCGCCGGCCTGGCTGATCCCCTGGTGGCGGCACATCGGCGAGGGCGAGCTGCTGACCCTGGCGCTGCGGGAGGAGGGCCTGCTGGTGGGCCTGCTGCCGCTCTACGTCCATGCGGCGGGAGACGGCGTCCGCCGCCTCTTCCCGCTCGGCATCGGCACCACCGACTACCTGGATGCGATCATCCGCCCCGGGCACGAGGCCGACGTCATGGCGGAGGCCTTCCGGCAGCTCGCCGCCCTGGCCGATCGCTTCGATGTGGCGGAATGGCCGCAGCTCCGGCCGGGCTCGCCGCTGATGGAGCCGGCGCCGGCCGGCTGGACCTCGCGCGTCGCACCGGACACTCCCTGCCCGGCCACGCCGCTGCCCTCGAGCCTGGACGCGCTGGTGAGCGTGGTCTCGCGCAAGACGCTGCGCGACCTCCGCACCGTCCGGAAGCGCGCGGCTGAAGCCGGGGAGCCGCATTGGCGGACGGCGGATGCGGAGACGATCGGCCCCATCTTCGACGCGCTGCTGCGTCTGCACGCCGCCCGCTGGGAAACCCGGCAGGAGCCCGGGGTGCTGGACAGCCCCGCCGTCCAGGCGGCGCACCGGGCGGCGTTGCCGGAACTGCTGCGCGCCGGCCTGCTGCGCCTGCAGGCGCTGCATCTGAACGGCGAGGTCGTCGCGGTGCTCTATGCCCTGCTGGACCCGCCCCAGCGGCGGGCGCGCCGCGTCTATCTCTATATCAGCGGCTTCGATCCGGCACTCGACCGCCTCAGCCCTGGCATGCTGCTGGTCGGGCATGCCCTGGAGCAGGCGGTGAGCGAGGGATTCGCCACGCTCGATTTCCTGCGCGGCCAGGAGCCCTACAAGTACTTCTGGGGCGCGGCGGATGCGCCGAGTTTCCGGCGGATCCTGCATCCGCCCACGGGACAGCGGCCATGACACGCTGCCTCCTAATCGTGCTCGACAGCCTCGGCGTCGGCGCGGCGCCGGATGCGGCCGACTATGGGGATGAAGGCGCGGACACGCTCGGCCATATCATCGCGCGAACCGGGCTTAGACTGCCCGCGCTTCATTCGCTCGGACTGGGCCGAATCCTTGGCGAGGAGGGCGGCGAGGAGGGCGGCGCGGCGCCGCTCGCCAGCTATGGACGCATGCGGGAACGCTCCCCCGGCAAGGACAGCACGACCGGCCATTGGGAGATCGCCGGTGCCGTCCTGGAGGAGCCCTTTGCCGTGTTCGAGCATTTTCCCGCCGGGCTCATGGAGGCGATCGAGGAGGAGACCGGCCTGCGCTTCCTCGGCAATCATCCCGCCAGCGGCACGGCCATCATCGAGGGGCTCGGCGAGGAGCATATGCGGACCGGGCGGCCGATCCTCTACACCTCGGCCGATTCCGTCCTGCAGATCGCCGCGCATGAGGAGGTGATCGGAGTCGAGCGGCTTTATGCCGTCTGCGCGGCCGCCCGCCGCCATGCGGACGCCTGGCGCATCGGCCGTGTCATCGCCCGGCCTTTCACCGGCAGGCCCGGCAGCTTCACCCGCACGGAGCGGCGGCACGACTTCTCCATGCGGCCGCCGCGCACGGTCCTGGATGCGATCAGCGAGGCCGGCATCGCGGTGAGAGCCGTCGGCAAGATCGCCGATCTCTTCGCCGGGCAAGGCATCACCGAGACCCATCCGACCGGCAGCAACGCCCAGGGCATGCAGGCCACCGAGGAGCTGTGGCGGCGGAACGAGGCCGGCCTCGTCTTCACCAACCTGGTGGATTTCGACACGCTCTACGGCCATCGCCGGGACGTGGCCGGCTATGCAGTGGCGCTGGCGGAATTCGACGCCTGGCTCGCCGGGCTGCTGCCGCGATGCCGCCCCGAGGACCTGGTCATCATCACCGCCGACCATGGCAACGACCCGACCTATCGCGGCACCGATCACACGCGGGAGGAGGTTCCGCTGCTGGTGCTGCACGGCGGCCGCGCCGGGCCGCTGGGCACGCGGGATGGCTTCGCGGATATCGCCGCCTCCCTCGCGGTCGCCTTCGGCCTTCCTCCCTGGCCCCGCGGCCGGCCGTTCCTGTGAGGGCCGAATGGCCGGATGCAGCGCGGCAGGCGGCGGAGGAATTCGCCGCGGGCGCGATCTCGGCGCCTGTCGCCCTGATGCGCCTCGCCTTGGCCGGCCTATCGGAGGAGGCGATCACCGCGGCCCTGGAGGAGGATGAGCGGCTGGCGCCGCTGCTGGCGCTGGCCCGGCGGCAGGGTTCCGGCCTGCGGCGCCTCGAAGCCATGGTGCGAAGCGGCGCAGGGCACGGCCCCGGAGGTTCTCCGGACGACGCCGTCGCGGCGAGCCGCGCGATGTTCGACCGCCTCGTCCGGATCAGCCCGGAGGCGAGCGTCGCGGCCTATTCGCTCGGCGATCCGGCACTGCTCGAAGCCGCGAGCGCCGAAGTCACCGCCTGGCTGCACGGCCTGGAGCTGCTGGAGGGCCGGCCGCGCATCCTGGATCTCGGCTGCGGCATCGGCCGCATGGCCCAGGCCCTCGCGCCCCATGCCGGCGGCATCCTCGGCCTCGACGTGTCGGTTGGAATGATCGAGGTCGCGCGCGCGCGTTGCGCGGGCACCCCTGGCGTCGAATTCGCGCTGACATCCGGACATGGGCTGGAAGAGCTGCCGTCGGCCGGCTTCGACCTGTTGCTGGCCGTCGATGTCTTTCCCTATCTCGTCCAGGCCGGCGGCGCAGTGGCGGAACGGCATGTCGCGGATGCCGCGCGGCTGCTGGGGCCGGGCGGCAGCCTGGTGATCCTCAACTACAGCTATCGCGGCATCGGGCAGGATCGGGCCGATTTGCGCGGCATGGCCGGGCGGCACGGATTCGCGCTGCTGCGGAGCGGCACGCGCGAGCTTGCCCTCTGGGATGCCCATGCCTTCTGGCTGCGCCGCGGTTCCCCATGAAGCGGACGCCGGCGAAGACCGGCATCTCCCGGCCGGCTGGACAGCCGATGGCGGGTCTGCCACCTGCGCCAGCGTAAGAAATGACGGAGTCACGGGGCGATGAAGTTCAACCACATGGCTCAGCGGGTGAATCTGCGCCATTTCGAGACCGTCGTGCGAATGATGCAGACGCAGCTCGGCTTCCTGGAGCTTCGCCGGACCGAGCGTTCCATCTTCCTCAGGCAGCCGGGGGCCAATATCGACCTGCAGCTGAGCCGCAGTGATTCGGCTCACCGGGACGCCGACAAGCGGCGGTCGCAGATCGCGTTCCTCAGCGACACGCCGAAGGCCGACCTCGAGGCTCTCGCCGCCTGGGCCAGGACCCAGGGGCTCGAGGCCGTGGTGACGAGCTCCTCCGACCGGGAGTTTCACCTGGACCTTCCGGATGCCTTCGTCGATTTCGTGATCGAGGCGATGTTGCCCGAGCTGGCCGAGTACGGGGTCGACGCCTAGCCGGCGGCGGGGCGGAGTACGCGCGACGCTCGGGCCCGGCGAATCCGGCCCTTTGGCCAGCGGGATTGCTGACCATTCCCTCCAACAGCCCTGGATCCGGTCGATCCACGCTCGCCCTTCCGGCCGAACTCGGCCGGGCAGAGTGTTGACAATCCGGGTCTCAACGGAGATGCATTATAATGACAAATCGGCAGCCGGACCCATGCAGGCGCGGCGCTGCGGGAGGAACACAAGGATGACCCGTCACCATATTGACAGGCGCGCCGCCATCGCCGCTGGGGCCAGCGGCCTGTTCGCCGCTGCCGAGGCCGGCGCCCAGGGCCAGGACTTCCCGAACCGGCCCGTGCGGATGATCGTCCCCTCGCCCGCAGGCGGCCCGACCGACGCCGTGGGCCGCCTCGTCGCCGCGCCGATGTCGGAGGGCTGGGGCCATCCGATGGTGATCGACAACCGTGTCGGCGCCAGCGGCGCGGTGGGTTCGCAGGCCGTCGCCCGCGCTGCCCCCGATGGCCACACGCTGCTCGTGAACGCGTCCATGCATGCGATCATTCCGAGCGTCATGCCGAACCTGCCCTACAACATCGCGACGGACTTCACGCCCGTTGCGCTGCTCGCCACGGGCCCCTACGTGCTGGTGGCGCATCCCTCGCTCGGCGTCTCCACGCTGGCCGAGCTCATCGCGCTCGCCAAGGCGCGGCCTGGGCGCATCAACTACGCCTCGCCCGGCAACGGCACCGGCAACCATTTCGCGACCGAGCTGCTGAAGACGCGCGCGGGCATCGACCTCGTGCACGTGCCCTATCCCGGCGCAGCCCCGGCCACGACCGACGTGGTGGGCGGGCAGGTGCCGCTCATGCTGAACAACATGATCTCCGCGGTGCCGCATATCCAGGCTGGCCGGCTGAAGGCGCTCGGGGTCACCAGCCTGCAGCGCTCTCCTGCGCTCCCGGACGTGCCGACCTTCGCCGAGACGCTGCCCGGCTACGAGGCGATCACCTGGTACGCCATGTTCGGACCCGCCGGCCTGCCCGATGCACTGGCCAACGAACTCAACCGCCGGGCCAATGCCGCGGGCCGGTCCGAGGCGGTGAAGGCGCGCCTGGCCGCGCTCGGCGTCGAGCCCGCCGCCATGACGCCGCAGGAGCTCGGCCGCTTCGTCGAGAGCGAAGCGCGCAAATGGGCGGAAGTCGCCCGCATTTCCGGCGCAAGGAACGATTGAGATGACAACACGACGCAGCCTCCTCGCCTCCGCCCCCCTGCTGGCCGCGGCCCCCGCCGCCGCGCAGCCCGCCTGGCCTACCCGGCCGGTCCGGCTCGTGGTGCCATTCGCCCCCGGCGGCCCTTCCGACGTCTGCGCGCGCATCCTCGCCGACCGGCTGAACACCGGCTGGGGCCAGCCCGTCGTGATCGAGAACCGGCCGGGCGCCGGCGGCAATATCGGCGCCGACGCCGTGGCCAAGGCGGCGCCGGACGGGCACACGCTGCTGGTTCCGGCCTCGAGCATCATCGCCGCGCCCTTCCTGGTGCCGACGCTGCCCTTCGACCCGATGCGCGACCTCGCGCCGGTGGCCGAGGTGGTGGACTATCCGATGGTGGTGCTGGCGCACCCCTCGGTGCAGGCGTCCAACATGCAGGAGCTGGTGGCGCTCGCGCGGCGGAGCCCCGGCGAGGTGACCTACAGCTCGGCCGGCGTGGGCAATACCAGCCATCTCGCCCCGGCGCTCTTCGCGAGCATGGCGGGCGTGGAGATGACGCATGTGCCCTATGCCGGGGCAGCGCCCTCGCAGGCGGCGATCCTTGGCGGGCAGGTGAGCAT
Source organism: Roseococcus sp. SYP-B2431 (assembly GCF_004336745.1). Classification (GTDB taxonomy): domain Bacteria; phylum Pseudomonadota; class Alphaproteobacteria; order Acetobacterales; family Acetobacteraceae; genus Roseococcus. The sequence goes on along the minus strand of NZ_SJXD01000025.1, from coordinate 348,004 downwards.
CAGCTTCAACAACCCGCTGCAATCGGTGAACTCAATCCGCGCGGGACAGCTCAAGGCGCTGGGCGTCACGGGCAAGACGCGCTGGCGCGACCTGCCGGACGTGCCGACCATCGCCGAGCAGGGCTTCCCCGACTACGAGGCCATCTCCTGGATCGGCCTGCTCGCGCCGGCCGCGACGCCGGAAGGGGTGCTGGCCAAGATCGAGCGGGACGTGCTCGCTCTGCTGCGCGACGAGGCCGTGGCCAACCGCCTGCGCACCGCCGGCTTCGAGGTGCAGCCCCGCGGCCGCGCCGCCTATCGCGCGGTGATGGAGGCCGACACGACCCTCTGGGGCGGCTTCATCCAGCGCGCCGGGATCCGCACGGAATGAGCGAGGCCGTCACCCCGCAGTTCCTGCGCGAGCTGCCGATCATCGATCCGCACCAGCATTTCTGGGATCTCAAGGCCAACGGGCCGCAATATCCCCACTGGTCCACCAAGGCGTCGCCCTTTCGCTACGGCAGCACGGCGCCCCTCCTGGGCAAGGACTACCTGCCGGCCGACTACCGGCGCGACACGGCGGCGCACAATGTCGTGGCCACCGTGCATGTGCAGGCGGGATGGGCAGACGACCCGATCGGCGAGGCGCGCTGGCTCGCCGTGCTGCGCGCGCGCGAGGGGCTGCCGACCGTGGCGCTCGGCCAGGCCATCCTGCATCGCGAGGACGTGGCGGAGACCATCGCGCGCCTTGCGGAGTTCGACTTCCTGCGCGGCATCCGCACCAAGCCGACGCAGGACGAGAGCACGCCCGACGAGACACGTGGCCGCCCGGGCTCGATGGACGACCCCGCCTGGCGGCGCGGCTTCGCGGAGCTGGGCAGGAAGGGCTTCGTCTGCGAGGTGCAGGTGCCCTGGTGGGACCTGCCGGCCTTGGCCGAGGCCGCGCGCGACCACCCGGGCATCGCCTTCGTGCTGAACCACACGGGCCTGCCGGCGGATCGCTCGCCGGAGGGGCTCGCGGCCTGGCGGAAGGCGCTGGCGCTGCTGGCGCCCTATCCCGACGTGCGGCTGAAGATCTCCGGCCTCGGCCTGGCCGGCTATGCCTGGCCGGGAGACGAGAACGGGCGGATCGCGCGCGAGGCCATTGCCATCCTGGGCTGGGAGCGCTGCCTCTTCGCCAGCAACTTCCCGGTGGACAGCATGGTCGCGAGCTTCGACACCATCTATTCCGGCTTCAAGCGCGCCGTCGCGCATCTGCCGCCGGAGCAGATCCGCGCCTTGTTCCACGACAACGCCAAGGCGCTTTACCGGATCGCCTGACCGTGATGGAGCGCGGTCAGTGGCCGCGCTCCACCGTCCGGCGCTCCACCTCCAGCAGCGTCTCGAGGCCGATGCTCTGCTTCACCGCCTTGTCCTCGGCCTGGATGGAGCCGCCGACCAGCGGGTCGGCCTCGCCGGCGAGGATCGCCGCGTAGGAATCGCGCAGCGCCCGGTGCATCGCGAGCATGGGCGTCGTGGCATCGACCACCAGCCGGATGCCCAGCGCCTCCATGTCCGACATGGCGAGGCCCGAGGCCGCCATGCCGCCCGCCGGCGGCATGAACATCAGCGGCATGCGGAAGCGCTCGGCGATGGCGCGCAGCTCCTCCGGCTTGCGGGCCAGGACGAACAGCACGTCCGCCCCCGCCTCGGCGTAGAGCTCCGCCCGCCGCAGCGCGTCGTCGAGGTCGTGCATGCGGATGGCATTGGTGCGCGCGATGACGAGGAAGTCGCGGCTGCGGCGCACGGCCACCGCCTCCTTCACCTTGGCCGCCATCTCCTCGGCGGGGATGATGTGCTCGATGCCGATATGGTGGTGCGCCCGCTTGGGCAGGATCTGGTCCTCGATCTCGATGGCCTGGAACCCGGCCGCCTCCGAGAGCGCGATGGTGCGGTGCAGGTGCATGGGGTCGCCCCAGCCGCAGGCGCCGTCCAGGATCAGCGGCAGTCGGCACGCCGCGCCGATCTCGACGCCGGCATGAGCCATCTCCGTCAGTGACAGGTTGGCCTCCGTGAAGACGCCCTGGTAGCCGGACGCCCCGCCGCCGAGATAGATCGCGCGCGCGCCGGCACGCTCGGCCATGCGGGCCATCATCGGATTGAGCACGAGGGGCGCGAAGACCGGCGGCCCCTGCTCGATCATCTGGCGCAGCGTGCTCATGCGTCGAGGCTCCAGCGGCCGCGTTCCACGGTGGAGAAGAAGCTCTGGACCTCGCGGTTGAAGGCGGCCGGCTCCTCGAGATTGATGGCGTGGCCCGTGCGCGGCTGCATCCAGAGGCCGCAATTCGGGAGCGTGCGCTTGAGGAAGCAGTTGGGCTCGATGCAGGGCCAGTCCTCGTCGCCGAGGGCGAGCAGCGTCGGCACCGTCATCGTCCTCAGCTCGGCCTCCCAGGCGTAGACCGGGTCGCGCGCGCCCTGGTAGTAGCGCTGGGTCAGGGCCGAGCCCTCGGGCGAATGTTCGCGCAGGTGCTCGACGAAGTCGTTCCAGCCGCGCGGGTCCTTCTTCTTGAGCTGGACGCGCGTGGGGCTGTGGCCCGATTCCAGCGCCATCTCGTGCCAGCCCTCGGTGCGGATTTTCTCGGCCCGCTCGGCCGAGGCGGCGCGCCAGGCGTCGAGCTCGTCGAGGTTCGAGCCCGTGCCCACGCCCGCGACCACCAGGGCGGTCGCCATCCGCGGATAGCGGATGCCGAAGAGGAGCGTCGCAAAGGCGCCCATGGAGAGGCCCACGACATGCGCTCGCGGGATGTCGAGATGGCGCATCACCGCGGCAATGTCGTTCACCGAATGGTCCTGGCCGTAGAGCTTCGGATCGCTCGGCACCTCCGAGGGCGTGTAGCCGCGCGCGTCGAAGGTGACGCAGCGGTACTCGCGGGAGAAGAAGCGCACCTGCTGCTCCCATTCGCGGTGGTCGGAGCCGTATTCATGGACAAAGACGATGGGATGGCCCTTGCCCGTCTCCTCGTAATGGAGGCGGGCGCCTTCGGCCTGGGCATAGGGCATTTCTGGGGTTCCCTCGGTCAGTTCAGGGTGATGTTGGCGGCGCGGATCACTTCGGCATAGCGGGCGCTCTCCTCCGCGAGCATCCTCGCGAACTCCTCGGCCGTACTGCCTACGACCAATATGCCCATGTCGCGCAGGCGACGGCCGGCCTCCGGCTGGCGCACCGCCGCGCGGAACGCCTCGCTGACCTTTTCTCGGATAGGCGCCGGGACTCCGGCCGCGCAGGCCACGCCGAAATCAGCGCTCGCCGGCACCTCGCCATAGCCGAGCTCCGTGAGGGTCGGCACCTCCGGCAGCCCTGCCACGCGCTGGGTGTAGCCGACGGCGAGGGCGCGCAGCCGTCCATCCTGGATATAGGGCCTCGCCATCGACAGGGTCGGGAACATGGCCTGCAACCGCTCCGCCAGCACGTCCGTGATCGCGGGAGCGTCGCCGCGATAGGGCACATGCACGAGGTCGATGCCCGCGCGCAGCTTCAGCATCTCCATGGCCATGTGCAGCGTGGTGCCGATGCCGCTGGTCCCATAAGACCATTGGCCCGGCTTCTTCTTGGCCTCGGCGATGAACTCCGCCAGGTTCCGCACCGGCAGCGAGGCCGGCACGACCATCACGAAGGGCGCCACGGTCAGGCGCGAGAGCGGGGCGAACTCCTCCATGCGGAAGGGCAGATCCCGGTTGAGCAGCATGGTCACCGGCCAGCTCGCGCCGGTGATCATGAGCGTATAGCCGTCGGGCGCAGCGCGCGCGACTTCGGTCAGGCCGACGATCCCCGTTCCCCCGGTGCGGTTCTCCACCACGACCTGCTGGCCCAGCAGCTCGCCCACCACCGGCCCGAGCAGCCGCGCGACCGCGTCCATGGGACCACCGGCCGCGAAGGGCACGATCAGGCGGATCGGCCGTGCGGTGGGCCAGGCCGGCTGGGCGTGCAGGGCGCGCGGCGTCGCGAGGGCCGCCGCAGCCAGCAGGGCCTGCCGGCGCGGGATACGGATGTTCATTCTCTTCCTCCCGGCGGCGTCCCGCCGCCTCCAGCATTCTTCAGGTGAGGCGGAATCGCCCATGACGGTTGGGCCGGCTGAAGCCGCCCTAATTCAGGCTGGTGATTCCCGTCCTGCGGATGACGTCGGCATAGAGCCGAATGTCGCGCTCGATCAGCGCCGCGAATTCCGGGCCGGTGCTGCCGACGGGAATCAGCCCGAGCTGCTCCAGCCGGCCGCGCAGCTGCGGGTCGGCCAGCGTGCGGCGCGCGGAATCGCCCAGGCGCTGCTGGATGGCGGCCGGCGTGGCGGCGGGAACCAGCAGGCCGAAGGCGGATTCGCTGACGATGCCGGGCATGCCCTGCTCGGCGAGCGTCGGCAGGTCGGGCAGCCAGCGCAGCCGTTCGCCGTAGACCGCGCCGAGCGCCTTCAACCGGCCCTCGCGCAGGAAAGGCAGGGCGTCCGGCAGGGTGCTGAACATGCAGGTCACGCGGCCGGCGAGCAGGTCCGCGATCGCCGCCGCGCCGCCGCGATAGGGCACATGCGTGAGATCCAGCCCAGCCTGCAGGTTCAGCAACTCGCCCGCGAAGTGGTTGGAGGTCGTGACGCCGAAGGAGGCGAAGCTCAGCCGCCCCGGATTGGCCTTGGCATAGGCGACGAAGCCCGCCATGTCGGAGACCGGCAGCGCCGCCGGCACGACGACGACATGCGGGATCACCGCGAGCCGCGAGAGCGGCGCGAAATCCGACATGCGGTAGGGTGGGTCGCGCTGCACCAGCGTGATGACGGGCAGGTTCACGCCCGACATCAGCGCCGTGTGGCCGTCGGGCGCGGCACGCGCCACCTCGGCGCTGCCGATGACGCCGCCGGCGCCGGTGCGGTTGTCCACCACGGCGGACTGGCCGAGATCTTCCGACATCAGCGGCGCCATCAGGCGCGCCAGGGCATCCAGCGGCCCGCCGGCCCCGAAGGGCACAACGAGGCGGATCGGGCGTTCGGGCCAGGCGGCGAAAGCGGGGCCCGCGGTCGTGGCGGCCGCGGCCCCGCCCAGCAGCGCGCGGCGAGAGATCACCGACATCAGATCACATGCCTTTCACGCAGCGAGGCGATTCGCGCCTCGTCGTAGCCGAGTTCCCGGAGGATGGCGTCGTTGTCCTCGCCCTTGTCGCGCGCGGCGGTGCGGATCTCGCTCGGCGTGCGGGAGAGACGCACCGCCTGGCCCACGATGCGGATGTCGCCCACCTTGGGGTGCTTCACCGGCCTGGCGATGCCCAGATGCTGGACCTGCTCGTCGGCAAAGACCTCGTCGATGCCGTTGATGGGGCCGGAGGGCACGCCCGCCTCGTTCAGCAGCCTGATCCACTCGGCGGTGGTCCTGGTCTTCAGCACCTCCCCGATCTCGGCATTGAGCTTCACCCGGTTGGCGGAGCGCAGCGGGCCCGTCGCATAGTCCGGATTGTCCAGGATGTGCTGCGCCCCGGCCGTCTGGCAGAAGCGGGTGAAGATGGCCTTGCCCGTGGCGGCCAGGTTCATCAGCCCGTCCTTCGTCTCGAAGACGCCGGTGGGGATGCCGGTCGGGTGGTCGTTGCCGGCCTGCTTCGGCACCTCCTGCGAGACCAGCCAGCGCGCGGCCTGGAAGTCCAGCATGGCGATCTGCGCCTCCAGCAGCGAGGACTGCACCCATTGCCCCTTGCCGCTCTCCTCGCGCTCCAGCAGCGCGATCAGGATGCCCATGGCGCAGAAGATGCCGGCGGTCAGGTCGGCGACAGGGATGCCCACGCGCACCGGCCCCTGGCCGGGCAGGCCGGTGATGGACATGAGCCCGCCCATGCCCTGGGCGATCTGGTCGAAGCCCGGGCGCTTCGCATAGGGCCCGTCCTGCCCGAAGCCGGAGATGGAGCCGTAGACCAGCCGCGGATTGATGGCGGAGAGCGCCTCGTAGTCGATGCCCAGACGCTTCTTCACGTCGGGGCGGAAGTTCTCCACGACGACATCCGCCTCGGCGACGAGCTTCTTCAGGATCTCGATGCCCTCGGGCGACTTCAGGTCGAGCGTCAGGCTGCGCTTGTTGCGGTGGAGGTTCTGGAAGTCCGGGCCATGGCGCGCGCCGCCGAAGCCGCCATCGGCGCCCTCCACCCCCTCGGGCGCCTCGATGGCGATAACGTCCGCGCCCCAGTCAGCGAGCTGGCGCACGCAGGTGGGGCCCGAGCGCACGCGGGTGAGGTCGATCACCTTGAAGCGGGCCAGCGGACCCTTGCGCGTGGGGGCTTCGGTCATGCGGATATCCTCAGAGCTGGATGCGGTAGAAGCGGATGGCGTTGCGGAAGAAGAACTTCTCCAGCTCTTCCCGCGAGCGGTCGGCCAGCGCCGTCCGCATGACCTCGACGATGCCGCCGAAATCCGTGCTCAAGCTCGCCACCGGCAGGTTGCTCGCGAAGATGATGCGGTCCGGCCCGAAGATGGCCGCGGCCTCCTTCACCACGCGGATGTTGCTGGGGATGTCCCACTTGCCGTGCGGCAGGCCGAGCTCGGAGATCTTGATCACCGTGTTCGGACAGTCCGCGAGCTTCTCCAGCCCGCGGCGCCAGATCTTCAGGCCGTCCTCGGAGCGGTCCAGCGGCAGCCCCGTGTGGTTCACCACCATCGGGATGCCGGGGAAGCTGCGCGCCACCTCGGCGCCCTCCTCCAGGTGCCAGTAGGGGATCCGCATGTCCCAGGACATGCCGTGCTTCTCCAGCAGCGCGAAGTTGCGGCGCCAATGGTCGTCCTGCATCGTGCCGGGCTGTCCGGCGATGGACTGGCCTGGCCCCTTCGAGGTGTTGGGGCGCGAGCGGATGCCGCGCATCAGCGGAAACCTCGCATGCCCCTCCAGCACCTCGGCGCAGTCGGGCTGGATGAAGATGACATGGCCCACGATGGCATTGGGCAGGCCATGCTCCGCATGCACCTTCTCCAGCCACTCGGTTTCCTGCACCTGCTCGGATTCCGCGCGGGCCGCCTGGATATGGACGGTGCCGATGACGTCGAAGCCCCGGTAGTCCTCGGCCAGGTCGTGCGGGAGGTAGTCCTTGCAGATCTTGCGGTAGTCGCCGAGGAAGAAGTTCGGGTCGTACTTCTCCTGCTTGGTCGGATAGCGGCCGGCGCTCAGATCCCAGAGGTGATGATGCGCATCGACAATCGGCATGTCGAAGCGGCTGCGATCCTCGATCGAGGCGAGGATGCTCATCGACCGGATCCCGCAAGGATCCTGCCAGCGCCTGGGTCATCCATCATCTGTTTCCTCCGTTCCCGCGACAGTGGCAGGCTCTCGCGGAATTGCCAACACTTCCCAGGGTGGCGGGAGGCAGTTTTCTCGAATATAGAGGTGTTCCCGGGAGCGAGCGGATGCAATGCAGCGACGATTGTTGGCAGCTGGGCCTCATTCAGGCGCCGCCAGCCTTGCCACCTCCGTCGAGGCGGAGCTGGAGGCGCTGATCGCGCGCGGCGAACTGGGCCCTGGCCAGCACATCAACGAATTGGCCCTGGCGCGTCGCCTCGGCGTCAGCCGAGGGCCGGTGCGCGAGGCCGCGCGGGCGCTGGAGCGCATGGGCCTCGTCACCGTCATCCTGAACCGGGGGGCCTTCGTACGGGAGCTGGAGATCGACGAGGCGCTGGCGATCTACGACCTGACCGCGCTGCTCATCGGCTATGCGGCCGGGCGGCTCGCCACCTCGATCACGGCGGCGCAGGCCCTGGAGCTGCAGACCTTCGTCACCGAGATGGAAGCGGCTGCGCAGGACGGCCGGCACGACGCCTTTTTCGACCTCAACGTGCGCTTCCACAAGCGACAGTTCACCTTCGCCGGCAATGCTCCGGTCGAGGAGGTCTATCTCGCCCACACCCGCAAGCTGCTGCTGCTGCGCCGGCGTTCCTTCGACGAGTCGTCGAACATGCAGCAATCCAATGCGGAGCATCGCGACGTCATGGACGCGATCCTGTCGGGCGATCCGGAAACCGCGCGGCAGGTCGCCGAGCGCCATGCGCGGTCAGGTCGCGCACGCTTCCTGCGCGCCATCGCCTATCGCCAGACATGAGGCTCGCGGAAGGGCGCCCCTGGGCTCCGGCGATCTTGCCGCAGCCCTCGCCGTCCTTTGAATCAGGGGAATAAGCATGCCAGTCGTCGAAACGGAGCGCCACGGCCAGGTCCTGGTGGTTCGGATGAATCGCCCCGAGCGCCTCAATGCGCTCAATCACGAGATGCGGGTGGAGCTCGCGCGGATCTGGACCGAGTTCCGCCATGACCCCGGGATGGAGGTCGCCATCCTGACCGGCGCCGGGCGCGGCTTCTGCGCCGGCGAGGACATGAAGGAATCCCTGGCCGAGAAGAATCCCGGCGGGCGCCGTGCCGAACAGGAGGATCCCTTCAACGCCGGCACGCTGGAGAAGCCCATCATCGCCGCCGTCAACGGCTTCGCCATGGGCGGCGGCTTCATGATGGTGGAGCGCACGGACCTGCGCGTGGCCGCGACCACCGCGATCTTCGAGGTCTCGGAGGCCAAGCGCTGGCTGCTCGGCGGCTACAATCACGGGCACATGGCGAACCTTGCCTTCCCGCTGGCGATGGAGATGGCGCTGGGCTTCCGCTTCACCGCCGAGCGCTTCCATCAGATCGGCTTCATCAACCGCGTCGTGGAGCCGGAGAAGGTGATGGAGGAGGCGATGGGCATGGCGCGGCACCTGCTGACCTTGCCGCCGGCGGCGCGCGTGAACACGGTGCACATGATGCGCCGCATGCGGCCGGCGCCGAGCGAGGCGCAGCAGAGGCTCGCCGCCGCGCTGCACGAGCATGGGGCGAAGAGCGACCTGATCGAGAGCCGCGCTGCCTTTGCCGAGAAGCGCGCGCCGAACTTCAAGGGATGGGACGATCCGCAGGATCGCTACCGCCTGCCGCAGCTCGATTAGGGCATGATCGCTGCAGGTGGAATCGCCGGGAGCATGGATCATGCTCTCGGCAACGGGCTCGCGGCCTTGTAGCGAGCCCTTGCGAGCGGAAAGATCCCGCCGGCCGCCGGCGGAGTCCTACACGTCGAGGTTCGCCACCTTCAGCGCGTTGCCGACGATGAACTCGCGCCGTGGCTCCACCACGTCGCCCATCAGCGTCGAGAACACGCCCTCGGCATCCTCCGCATCGTCCACGCGCACCTGCAGCAGCGTGCGGACTGCGGGATCGAGCGTGGTCTTCCAGAGCTGGTCGGGATTCATCTCGCCCAGCCCCTTGAAGCGCTGGATGGTGAGGCCGCGCCGCCCCTGACCCAGGATGCGGTCGAAGGCGGCCAGCGGCCCGCGCACCTCGGACTCGCTGGCGTCGAAGGCGATCTTCGCGCCGGCGGCGAAATCGCGTTGGAGGAACTCGCGCCGCTCGTCGAGCCAGCGGGCCTCCGCGCTGCGCAGGGCAGCCCCGGTGAGCGTGTAGCGCTCGGCCACGCCGCGCACCATGCGGTGCATGTGCACGCCGTTCTCGTCCACGCTGACCTTCCAGCCGCGCTCGGCCGGCGGGGCCATCGCATCAAGGCGCGACGCGAATTCGTTCGCCGCCTCGAGCGCGCGCTGCGCGTCGGGCGTGAGGATGCCCGCCATCGCCGCTTGCTCGACGATCTCGACCGGGATGTTCACCGCCAGGCGCCGGATGCGCGAGGTGGTCTGCCGCAGCGATTCCACGATCTCCATCAGCTCGTCGCCCGCCGCCTCGCGGCCGGTGGCCAGCGTGATGCGCGCATTGGCCGTCGCCTTCTCGATCAGGTAGTCCTCGAGCGCGCGGTCGTCCTTCAGGTAGCGCTCGTCGCTGCCGCGCTTGGCGCGGTAGAGCGGCGGCTGCGCGATGTAGAGGTAGCCGCGCTCGATCAGCTCGGCCATCTGCCGGTAGAAGAAGGTCAGCAGCAGGGTACGGATGTGCGAGCCGTCGACGTCGGCATCCGTCATGATGATGATCTTGTGGTAGCGCAGCTTGTCGGCGGAGAAGCCGCCCTTCGCCGGCTCGCCCGGGCCGATGCCGGTGCCGAGCGCGGTGATGAGCGTGCCGATCTCGGCACTCGCCAGCATCTTGTCGATGCGCGCGCGCTCCACGTTCAGGATCTTGCCCTTGAGCGGCAGGATCGCCTGGTTCGCGCGGTTGCGCCCCTGCTTCGCGGAGCCGCCGGCCGAATCGCCCTCGACGATGAAGAGCTCGCTCTTCGTGGGATCCTTCTCCTGGCAATCGGCGAGCTTGCCCGGCAGCGTGGAGAATTCCAGCGCGTTCTTGCGCCCCACCTTCTCGCGCGCGAGCTGCGCGGCCTTGCGAGCCACGGCGCTGAGCACGACCTGGTCGAGGACCTGCTTCGCCTCCTTCGGATGCGTCTCGAACCAGTGCGACAGCGCGTCCGCCACGGCCATCTGCACCACCGGCTGCACCTCGGACGAGACCAGCTTGTCCTTGGTCTGCGAGCTGAACTTGGGGTCCGGCACCTTCACGGAGAGCACGCAGGTGAGCCCTTCGCGCATGTCGTCGCCGACGAGCTCGATCTTCTCCTTCTTCGCGAGATCCTCGGCGTATTTCGACACCACGCGCGTCAGCGCCTGGCGGAAGCCGGCCTGGTGCGAGCCGCCGTCGCGCTGCGGGATATTGTTCGTGAAGCAGAGCATCACCTCGCGCGGCGAGCTGGTCCACCACATGGCGAGCTCCACGCGGATGCCCTCGCCTTCCTTGGCGATGACGCTGATGGGCGGCTTGAAGATGGGCTCCTTGCCCTTGTCCAGCCACTCCACGAAGGCGACGAGGCCGCCGTCGAACTTGAACTCCGTCGATTGCGCGGGCACGTGGCGATCGTCGCGCAGCGTGATGGCAAGCCCGGAATTCAGGAAGGCCAGCTCGCGCAGGCGCCGCTCCAGGATGGCGAAGTCGTACTCGACCTGGGTGAAGGTGCCCGCGGAGGGCTTGAACGTCACCTGCGTGCCCTGATGATGCGCGGGCGCCTGGCCGACGACCTTCAGCGGCTGCACCGTGTCGCCATGCTCGAAGCGGATGAAGTGCTCCGTGCCGCCGCGCCAGATGCGGACTTCCATCCACTCGCTGAGCGCGTTCACCACGGCCGCGCCCACGCCGTGCAGGCCGCCCGAGACCTTGTAGGAATTCTGGTTGAACTTGCCGCCCGCATGCAGCCGCGTCAGCACGACCTCGGCCGCGGAAACGCCCTCCTCGGCGTGGATGTCCACCGGGATTCCACGGCCGTCGTCGGTCACGCTCACGCTGCCGTCGCCGTTCAGAACGACATCGACGCGTGAGGCATAACCGGCCTGCGCCTCGTCCACCGAGTTGTCGATGATCTCGAAGGCCATGTGATGCAGGCCCGAGCCGTCATCGGTGTCGCCGATGTACATGCCGGGCCGTTTCCGCACGGCTTCGAGGCCGCGCAGGACGGTGATGGAAGCGCCGGTGTAGTCCGCGTCGGAGACCTGGTTCGGGAGGTCGCCGCCGGTCGGGGATTCGCTGGTCATCGGGAAATGGGAAACCTCAGGAAAGACCGTGCACATATGGCATTTTTCCTGCCGTTACGGCAGGGGGTTTCGGCAGGCTTGACCCGGCGAGACCGTCCAGTGCTCGGCCTTGCCGGCGAGGGGCGAGAAGACCTCCGGATCGGTGCCCGTGAGGAAGCTCTGGGCCGGCAGCGCGGCCAGGGCGGCGAAGAGGGCGGAACGGCGCTCGGCATCCAGATGCGCGGCCACTTCGTCCAGCAGAAGCAGGGGCGCGAAGCCCCTCGCCGCCGCGATCAGACCGGCATGGGCGAGCACGGTCGAGATCAGCAGCGCCTTCTGCTCGCCGGTGGAGCAGAGGCCGGCGGCGATGCCCTTCCCGCCATGCGTGAAGAGCAGGTCGGCCCGATGCGGGCCGGCCAGCGTGGCGCCGGCCGCGGCGTCCCGCCCGCGGGAACCCGCCCAGCCGGCGCGCAGGGCGTCCTCGGCGGCCAGGGCGGGCATGGTGTCCAGGAGTTCGGCCGCGGGATCCTGCAGCGCCAGCACGGCCCGCGGAAAGTCGCCGGCCGCGCCGGCCTCCAGCGTGGCGTTCAGCCGCCCCACCAGCGCGCGCCGGGAGGCCGCGATGGCGATGCCGTGGCGTGCCATCGCATCCTCCAGCCCGGCGATCCAGGCCGGCTCCGCGCGCCGCCCCTCGCGGGTCTGGGCCAGCAGCCTGTTCCGGCCGGCCATGGCCGTCTCATAGGCGGAGACCTCGCGCGCCAGATGCGGCTCCAGCGCCATGGCCAGGCGGTCCAGGAAACGGCGCCGGCCGCCGGCGCTCTCCTGGAAGAGGCGGTCCATCTGCGGCGTGATCCAGACGGCGGCCACGCGCTCCGCCAGCTCGGATTGCGCCCGCAGCTTCTCGCCGTCCAGGCGGAAGGCACGGCGGTCGGGCCCGCCCTCCTCCGCCGTGCCGGTTCCGACCTCGAAGCCGCCCAGCCCATCGTCAAACCGGCCGGAGACGGCCCAGGGCGGCGCGCCACCCGTCGCCACTTCGGAGATGCGCGCGCCCCGCAGGCCGCGGCCGGGGACGAGCAGGCTGATGGCCTCCAGCAGGTTGGTCTTGCCGGCGCCGTTCGGACCGGCGAGGACGACCAGCGGCGCGGTGAAGCGCAACTCCGCCTCGGGGTAGGAACGGTAGCGCGTGAGGCGCAGGCGAGTCAGGCGCAGCATGCGGAATTCGAGGGGCCCTGCCCCTCGAGCACCCCGGCAAGAACCTCAGGTTCTTGCATCTCCGGGGCCGATAGCCTCAGACGCGCATCGGCATGAGGACGTAGAGCGCCCCCGGATCCTTCGAATCCGCCACCACCGTCGGCGCGCTGCCGTCCGAGAACTTGAACTCCAGCTCGTCGCCGACCTGGTCCGTGATGTCGTTCAGATACCGCGCCTGGAAGCCGATCTCGATGGGCGACGACCCATAGGTCACGGAGCCCTCGTCCAGCTCCTCCTGCGCCTGGCCCTGCTCCGGGCTGGACGCCGTCAGCAGCAGGTGGTTGCGGTCGATGGACAGCTTCACCGGGCGCGAGCGCTCGCTGGAAATGGCGGCCACGCGGCCCACCGCCTCGGCGAACTCCTTCTTCGCGACCTTCAGGACCTTGTCGTTGCCGCGCGGGATCACGCGCTCGTAGTCCGGGAAGGTGCCGTCGATGAGCTTGCTGGTCAGCGTCACCGTGCCGATGCGGAAGCTGATCTTCGTGTCCGAGAGGCGGAACTCGATCTCGTCGCGCGTCTCCTCGGCGAGCTTGTTCACCTCGTTCACCGTCTTGCGCGGGACGATGACGCCCGGCATGCCGCCGGCGCCCTCGGGCAGATCCTCCTCGACGCGCGCCAGGCGGTGCCCGTCCGTCGCGGCGGCGCGCAGGACCTTGCGCCCGTCCACCTCGGCCGTGTGGAGATAGATGCCGTTCAGGTAGTAGCGCGTCTCCTCCGTGCTGATGGCGAAGCGCGTGCGCGAGATCATGCCGCGCAGCTTGGCCGCCTCCAGCTTGAACTGGTGCGGCATCGAGCCCTCGGTCATCGAGGGAAAGTCCTCGACAGGCAGCACGGGCAGGCTGGTGCTGAAGCGGCCGGCGCGCAGCGCCAGCGGGGCGTCGCCGCCCTTGTGATCCAGCTCGACCATGGCGCCTTCCGGCAGCTTGCGGACGATCTCGTAGAGCGTGCTCGACGGCGCGGTGGTGCGGCCGGGACGCGCGACCTGCACGCCCGGGACCTCCTCGACGATGGCGATCTCCATGTCGGTGGCGGTGATGCGCAGCGTGCCGTCCTTCGCGTCCAGCAGGATGTTCGCGAGGATGGGGATGGTGTTCCGGCGCTCGACCACGGATTGCGTGTGCCCGAGAGCCTTGAGCAGAATGGCGCGCTCGACGCTGAACTTCATCTCCCGGTCCCTTGCTATCCGAAGGCGCCGCCTCGATTCGCCGCGCAACTCGGCCAAACCACTAGCATCCTGGCCGCCGCCCGGCAAAGCATAGGCGGAGGTTTCGCGGTCCCTCGCCGGGGCCGGCGAGTCCGTGTTGTGTCCCTGGGCGCCGTTGGGGAGGGAGCTGCCGCCAGCCGGCGGACAGCGGCCTGCCCTAGGTCTCCAGCATTTTCCGCAGCAGGGTCACGTCCTCGGCGAAGGAGGGGTCCTCGCCCATCAGCTCGGTGATCTTGTTCACCGCATGCAGCACGGTCGTGTGGTCGCGGTTGCCGAAGCGGCGGCCGATCTCGGGCAGGGAGCGCGAGGTGAGCTGCTTGGCCAGGTACATCGCCACCTGCCGCGGCCGCGCCACGGCGCGCGAGCGCCGGGCCGAGGCCATTTCCGTCAGCCTGATATTGTAGTGCTCGGCCACCTTGCGCTGGATGTCGTCGATCGAGAGGCGCTTGTCGTGGGCGCGCAGGATGTCGGACAGCACCTCCGGCACCGTGTCCAGGGTGATCGGCCGCCCGAAGAGCTTGGCATGCGCGACCAGGCGGTTCAGCGCCCCCTCGAGGTCGCGCACGTTCGACGCGATCTTGCGGGCCAGCAGCTCCTGCACGCGCGCCGGCACCTCGACGCCCGCATGGTTCGCCTTCGCCTGCAGGATCGAGAGCCGCAGCTCGTAGGTGGTCGCGTGCAGGTCGGCGACGATGCCGCCGGAGAGCCGCGTCCGCAGCCGGTCCTCGATGCCCGACAGGTCGTTCGGCGCCTTGTCGGCCGAGATGATGATCTGCTTCCCGGCGTCGATCAGCGCGTTGAACGTGTGGAAGAACTCCTCCTGCGTGTTGTCCTTGCCGATCAGGAACTGCAGATCGTCCACCATCAGCACGTGGACCGAGCGGAGCTGGGTCTTGAACTCCATCGTGTTGTGCGAGCGCAGCGCCGCGATGAAGCGGTACATGAACTTCTCGGCCGACATATAGGCGACCGTCAGGCCCGAGGCCTGCTCGCGCAGGGCCCAGGCGATGGAATGCATGAGATGCGTCTTGCCCAGCCCCACACCGCCATAGAGGAAGAGCGGGTTGAAGCCGGACTGCGCGACGCCTTCCGCCACGCGGCGGGCGCAGGCATGCGCGAATTCGTTCGGCTTGCCGACGACGAAGGTGTCGAAGGTGAAGCGCTGGTCGAGCGGCACGAGCCAGTCGTTGCGCAGAAGGGCGTCGGCCGCGGCCGCGGGCGCGGCCGTCGCGACGGCCGAGGGCGCGCTGACGGCGGCGGCGGTGGTGACGTTCTCGGCGAGCTGCGCCGGCTCCTCGACCTCCTCCTCGACCGCGGCCCTGGCGCCGGGGGTCTGCACACGCAGCGCCACCTGGCGGATGCCCGGCATCTCGACCTGGCAGGCCAGCCGGAGCCGGTCGCCGTAATGGTCGCGCACCCAGTCACGGAGGAAACGGGTCGGCAGGCTGACGAGCACCGTCTCGCCGTCGACCCCGGACAGGGTCATCTGGCGGAGCCAGTTGCGGTACTCCACGTCGCCGACCTCCTGCCGGAGGCGGGCCCGCGCACGGGCCCAGCAGGCGGCGGTCTTTCCGGCATTGGGCGGGGGAGTATCGCCGGAATCCTGGTCCATCCCTGTCCTCAGTCTCTCAACGCTTCGTCACGAAAGCGCATCGGTTGTGTCACTTGGGAGGGCGGGGGCGCCCCAAATCTACTTCCTTGAGAGAAATCAGCCACTTGTCACCCGGGAGGCCCTCGTATCGCGTGGCCTCTGAGCAAGTCTAGCGGGAGTAACACGCCGAAATAAAGCGGCCCGGCACAACAACCTCAAAACTCCGACCACGGTGTGACAAACAAGCCGCGATCGCGCTCAAGCAGACACCGGACGCACGACATCGGCGAGAGCATGGAGATACTCTCGGCCGAGCCGAACCGACTTGTCAGGACAGGGTTTTACTTAGGCGCTGGCCGCGCCCAGGGCCTTGATACGGGCGGAGAGGCGCGACAGCTTGCGAGCCACCGTGTTGCGATGCAGCACGCCCTTGGTGACGGCCCGCTGCATCTCCGGCTGCGCGCCCTTGAAGGCCTCCGCGGCCACGGTCTTGTCCCCGCCCGCAATGGCCAACTCGACCTTGCGGAGGAAGGTGCGCACGCGCGAACGCCGCATGCGGTTCCGCTCGGTGCGCTTCTCGGTCTGACGAATGCGCTTACGCGCCGACGCGTTATTGGCCATGGGGTCTTGAATGCGATCTCTGAAAGGGAAGACGGGCGGTCCCGCCAGGGAGGGGAAGGGTCTAAGCCGCGGGCCCCATCATCGTCAAGACGGTTGATCGGGCATGTGAGGCATGCCGCGGCTTATCGGTTGTTGAAGCTCGGTTTCCGCTTTTCCGCGAAGGCGGCCATGCCCTCCTTCTGATCTTCCGTGGCGAAGAGCGAGTAGAAGATCTTGCGCTCGAAGCGCACGCCCTCGGCCAGCGTGGTCTCGAAGGCCACGTTCACCGCCTCCTTGGCGATGGCGACCGAGGGGGCCGAGAGGCTGCCGATCTTCTCCGCCACCTTCAGCGCCTCGGGCAACAGCTGATCCAGCGGGACGATCCGTGCCACGAGGCCGCTGCGCTCCGCCTCGGCCGCGTCCATGAAGCGGGCGGTCAGGATCAGGTCCATGGCCTTGGCCTTGCCGATGGCGCGCGTCAGCCGCTGCGTGCCGCCGGCGCCCGGGATGACGCCGAGGTTGATCTCCGGCTGGCCGAACTTCGCGTTCTCGGCCGCGATGATCATGTCGCACATCATGGCCAGCTCGCAGCCGCCGCCCAGCGCGAAGCCCGCGACCGCCGCGATGACCGGCTTCCTCACATGCGTCACCGCCTCCCACTTCGTGATGAAGTCCTCGACATAGACGGCCGGATAGGTGCGGGCCTGCATCTGCTTGATGTCGGCGCCGGCGGCGAAGGCCTTCTCGCTGCCCGTGACGATGATGGCGGCGACGGCCGGGTCCGCGTCGAAGCCGGCCACCGCCTCCGCCAGCTCGGCCATCAGCTCGTCACAGAGGGCGTTCAGCGCCTGCGGGCGGTTCAACCGGACGATGGCGGCGCGGCCCTGCGTCTCGGTCAGGATCATCTCATAGGGCATGTCGTTCTCCGAGGGTCGTCACCGCTGCGTTCGCGGGCAGTAGAAGGTGGATCGGCCGGACTGCACAAGCCGCAGGATCCCGGGGCAGCCCTTCGGCCCGGCGCAGAGCCGGCAGGGCTGGCCCTCGCGGTCATAGACATCGAAGCGCTCCTGGAAGCCGCCGATCTCGCCATCCGCGCGGACGTAATCGCGCAGGCTGGACCCGCCGGCCTCGATGGCCTCGGACAGCACCGCCCTGATCGCCGGGACCAGCCGCCCGGCCCGGGCCCCGGGGATGGTCACCGCCAGACGCCGGGGCGAGATCCCCGCACGGAACAGCGCCTCGCAGACATAGATATTGCCCAGGCCCGCCACGATCTTCTGGTCCAGCAGTGCCGCCTTGATCGGCGTGAACTTCCCCCCCAGCGCCCGCTCCAGCACCTCGACCGTGAAGCCCGCCTCCAGCGGCTCGGGGCCCAGATCGGCCAGCAGCCGATGGCCGTCCTCCGCCTCGCGCGGGACAAGGTCCACGCTGCCGAACCGGCGCGGGTCCACGAAGCCGACGCGCCAGCCGCCCTCGGTCTCCATCACCAGGTGCTCGTGCAGCTCCGGCGGCTGGTTGTGGCCCCGCGCGTCGCTGGCCGCCCCCTGCGGACCCATGCGCGGGACGATCGGCGCATCGCGATGCCGCGCCACCATCCGCCCGGACATGCCCAGGTGGATCAGCACGCTCGGCCGCGCCTCCAGCCGCATCAGCATGTATTTCCCGCGGCGCCGGAACCCGTCGACCCGCGCGCCCGTCAGGGTCTGCGCAAGCCCGGGCGGAAACGGCCAGCGCAGCCCCTCGCGCCGCGTCTCCGCATGGCGGATCACCTGGCCGTCCAGCACCTTGGCCAGGCCCCGCATGACCGTCTCGACCTCCGGAAGCTCGGGGATGGTCCGCTCCTGTCGCCGTCGATTTCCCGTCTGCCCGCATGGCAGATTCGCGGCCGACGGGCTATAGCTCGGCCAATGAGCGACAACGCCGACCGCACCGCCGATTTCGGTTTCCGCACCGTGGCCGCCGAGCAGAAGGCGGGCCTCGTCCGGGAGGTCTTCGACAGCGTCGCCCCCCGCTACGACCTGATGAACGACCTGATGTCGCTCGGCCTGCACCGGGTCTGGAAGCGCATCTTCCTCAACGTCGTCGCCCCGCGCCCCTCCGAGACGCTGCTCGACCTCGCCGGCGGCACCGGGGACATCTCCTTCCTGGCGCTGGAGCGCGGCGCCGGCCGCGTCATCTGCTCGGACATCAACGCCGAGATGCTGCATGTGGGCCAGTCGCGCGCGCTGGATCGCGGCCTCGCCCGCGGCCTGTCCTTCCTCTGCACCGACGCCGAGCACATCCCCCTGCCCGATGCCAGCGTCGAGAAGGTCAGCATGGCCTTCGGCCTGCGCAACTGCACGAACAAGGACGCCGTGCTGCGCGAGGTGCGGCGCGTGCTCAAGCCCGGCGGGCGCTTCCACTGCCTGGAATTCTCGCGCCTGGAGATCGCGGCGCTGGCGCCCCTCTACGAGGCCTGGTCCTTCAAGGCGCTGCCCGCCCTCGGCGGCCGCATCGCCCAGGACGCCGAGAGCTACCGCTACCTCGCGGAGAGCATCCGCATGTTCCCCGACCAGGCGACTCTCGCCGGCATGATGCGCGAGGCCGGGCTGGAGCGCGTGTCGCACCGCAACCTCTCGGGCGGCATCGTCGCCATCCACACGGGCTGGAGATTCTGAGCATGATCGCCGCAGGGGGAATCGCCGGAAGCGTGAAGCATGCTCCCAAACAAAGAGCTGGGGATTTTGCAGTGAGCTCTTGCGAACGGAAAGGGCTCTAGGATGACGCCCGCCGGGCTGCAGCAGCGCATCGAGGCGAGCTTCGCCCGGCAGGGCCTCATGCGCGTCATCGAGGCCCGGGTCACCGAGGTCGCGCCGGGCCGCTGCGTCATCGAGGCGCCGTTCCGCAAGACGCTGACCCAACAGCACGGCTTCCTGCATGCCGGCGTGCTCACCATGCTGGCCGACAATGCCTGCGGCTATGCCGCCCTGACCCTGCTGCCGCCCGAGCAGGAGGTGCTGACCGCCGAGCTCAAGGTGAATTTCCTCCGACCCGCGCGCGGCGTGCTCGCCATCGCACGGGCCGAGGTGCTGAAGCCGGGCCGCACGCTGACCGTGGCCCGCGCCGAGGTCTGGATGCGCATGGAGGACGGCGCGGAGACGCTCTGCGCCGCCATGCAGGCCACGCTGGTCCCCTCGCTGACGCAATGACCCTCACCGGCAAGGCCATGCTGGCCGGGATCGCGGGCTGGCCGGTCGGCCATTCCCGCTCGCCGCTGCTGCACGGCACCTGGATCGCCCGGCACGGGCTGGACGCCGCCTATGTGCCGCTTCCCATTCATCCCGACCATTTCGCGACCGCCATCCGCGGGCTGCGCGACGCCGGCTTCCGCGGGCTGAACGTCACCATCCCGCACAAGGAGGCGGCCTTCGCGGTCTGTGAGACCGTCACGCCGCGGGCGTTGCGGGCAGGCGCGGTGAACACGCTGGTCTTCCGCGACGGCCGCGTGGAGGGCGACTGCACGGACGGCTTCGGCTTCCTCGCCTCGCTCGGCGATTTCGACCCCGCGAGCGGCCCGGCCGTGGTGCTGGGCGCCGGCGGCGCGGCCCGCGCGATCGTGGCCGCGCTGCTCGACGCCGGCTGCCCGCGCCTCACCTTGGTCAACCGCACGCCGGCGCGGGCGGAGGCGCTGGCGATGGCGCTCGGCGGGCCCATCGAGGTGCGGGACACGGCCCCGCTCGCGGGCGCCGCGCTGCTGGTGAACACGACCAGCCTCGGCATGGCCGGCCAGCCACCGCTCGAGATCGACCTGGCCCCCCTGCCGCCCCACGCCGTCGTGTCCGATGCCGTCTACGTGCCGCTGGAGACGCCGCTCCTGGCCGCCGCCCGCGCGCGGGGCCTGCGCGGCTCGGACGGACTCGGCATGCTGCTGCACCAGGCGCGGCCCGGCTTCGAGGCCTGGTTCGGCGTGATGCCGGAGGTGGATGAAGGGCTGCGGCGAATCGTGGCGGCTGATATCCCGCCCAGATGAGAATCTGGGGGCTCACCGGCAGCATCGGCATGGGGAAGTCCACCGCGGCGGGCGCCTTCCGGCGGCTCGGCGTGCCGGTCTTCGACGCCGATGCCGCCGTGCATGCGCTGCAGGCCAAAGGCGGCCGCGCCGTGCGCGCGATCGAGCGCGCCTTCCCGGGCACGGTGCGGGACGGCGCGGTGCTGCGCGAGCGGCTGCGCGCGGCGGTGCTGGGCGATCCGGCCGCGCTGCGCCGGCTGGAGGCCATCATGCATCCGCTGGTGCGCGACGAGCAGCGCCGCTTCCTGGGCCGCGAGCGCGGGCGCGGCACGCGCCTGGTCGTGCTCGACATCCCGCTGCTCTTCGAGACGCGGCACGACCTCTCGGAGTTCGACCGCATCCTCGTCGTCTCCGCGCCGGCCGCCGTGCAGCGCGCGCGCGTGCTGGCGCGCCGCGGCATGACGGAGGAGCGGCTGGCCGCCATCCGCGCCCGGCAGATGCCCGATGCGGAGAAGCGCCGCCGCGCCGATGTCGTCATCCGCACCGGCCTCTCGCGCCGCCATGCCGAAGCCGCCGTCCGCCGCCTGGTAAAGACGGAAACGGGGGGAAAGCCGCGCCATGCGTGAGATCGTCCTTGACACCGAGACCACGGGCTTCGAGCCGAGCGAGGGCCACCGCATCCTCGAAATCGCGGCGATCGAGATCGTGAACCTCATGCCCACGGGCCGGGTCTTCCACACGCTCATCGACCCGCAGCGGGACGTGCCGCCGGAGGCCACGCGCGTGCACGGCTTCACGCGCCTGGACCTCGAGGGCAAGCCGCTCTTCGCCGACGCGGCCGAGGCGATGCTGGAGTTCCTGGGCGATTCCCCCATCGTCGCCCACAACGCGCCCTTCGACTTCAAGCACCTCGACGCCGAGCTGATCCGCTGCGGCAGGCCCGCGCTGAACCCCGCGCGGATGGTGGATTCCCTGGTGCTGGCGCGCACCACCTTCCCCGGCGCGCAGAACAGCCTGGACGCGCTGTGCCGGCGCTTCGCCATCGACCTCTCGCAGCGCACGACGCACAACGCCCTGCTCGACGTGAAGCTGCTGGCGGAGGTCTATCTGGAGCTGCGGGGCGGGCGTCAGCCGGGGCTGGTGCTGGGCTCGGCGCCGGTGGTGCAGGCCATGCTGCGCGAGGAGAGCGCGCCGCGCACGCCCCGGCCGATCCTCGTCTCGGAGGAGCAGCTGGCGCGCTTCGACGCCTTCCTGGCCAAGATCAAGGATCCGCTCTGGAAGAAGCTGGAGCTGTAGTCCAGGATCGGCTCCCCTTCAGCGAGAACGATCCATGAGCGCCACGGAATACCCGCCCGCCCCCGGGCTGATGAGGACGCCGTCCTATTCGCATGCCGCCGTCGCCTCGGGCGCGCGGACGATCTACACGGCCGGGCAGGTCGCCGTCGACGAGAACGGGGCGCTCGTCGGCAGCGGCGATCTCGAGGCGCAGACGAAGCAGGTGATGGCGAATCTCGGCAAGGCGCTGACCGCCGGAGGCGCGAGCTTCGCCGATGTCGTGAAGATCACCACCTACGTCGTGGACTACAAGCCCGAGATGCGCGCCGTCATCGGCAAGGTGCGCGGCGAGTTCTTTGCCGGCCGGGCGGCGCCGCCCGCCAGCACGCTGGTCGGCGTCGCGGCGCTGGCGGCGCCGGAATGGCTCGTGGAGATCGAGGCCATCGCCGTCGTCGACTGACCATCAGCTGCGGTCGAAGCGGGCCATGGTGGCATGGCCCGGCATGCTCACGCCCTCGCCGCGCACCAGCACGCACGCGCAATCCCACAGGATGCGCAGGTCGCCCGCGAGGGTGATGCGCTCGACGTAGAGCGCATCCCATTCCAGCCGCTCCTCCCAGGGCACGCCGTTGCGGCCCTTCGACTGCGCGAGGCCGCAGAGGCCCGGCCGCACGGACAGCCGCGTCGCCTGGCGTGGCGTGTAATGCGGCGCATACTCCGGCAGCAGCGGGCGGGGGCCGACCAGGCTCATCTCGCCGCGCAGCACCTTGTGCAGCTGCGGCAGCTCGTCGAGCGCGGTGGCGCGCAGGAGGCGCCCGAGCGGCGTGAGGCGATCGGCGTCGTCGCCCGGCCCGTCGCGCATGGTGCGGAATTTCAGCACCTCGAAGGGCACGCCCTCGCAGCCCGCGCGACGCTGCCGGAACAGCACCGGCGCGCCGAGGCGCGCGCGCACCAGCAGCGCGACCACGGCCATCGCGGGCGCCGCCAGGATCAGCAGCAGCGACGCCGCGGCCAGATCGAAGCCCCGCTTGCCCCAGCGCCTATACACGCCGCGCCTCCACGCCGAGCGAAAGCCCGAGCCCCAGCGCGAACCACGTCATCCGGTTGCCCAGATCCGTCGAGACCATCGCGGTCAGCGCGAGCGGCAGGGTCAGCGCCAGGATCGCCGCCGCGCGGTCCGGCTCCACGCGCGGAAGCCGCGACAGCATGAAGAGCGCGGCGCCGCCGAAGGCCGCCAGCCAGAGCAGCAGCCCCACCGCGCCGCCCTCGACCATCGCCTCGATCGCATGGTTGTGCGGATGCAGGCCGCGATCCTGCCCGAGGCCCGCCGACACCGGGAAGCCGCCCGGCCCCAGCCCCCAGACGCCGCCCCAGCGCCAAGCCTCGCTCCAGAGGATGGCGCGCGCGGAATCCACGCCGCCCGTCTCGCGCGTCAGCCGCTCCAGCGTCGCGAGATCGGCGGCCCGCCCGGGATCGAGCAGCAGCACGCCCAGCGCGGCCGCGGCACAGAGCGGCGCCGCAGCCAGCCAGAGCAGCGCCGGCGCGACCCGCCCTTGCAGCCCCCATCGCAGGGCCGGCGCCAGCGCGACGGTAAGGCCGAGCGACAGGAACGCCGCGCGCCCGCCCGGCAGCAGCACCGCTGCCGCCAGCGCCGCGAGCCCGCCGAACCAGGCGATCCGCCGCCACCCGCCCGCTCCCGTCGCGCGCAGCGCCACGAGCCCGGCCGCGCAGGCGATGGCGAGGCCCGCCACCTGGTACTGCACGCGCACGCGCGTCGGATCCGCCCCGATCCGACCGCCCAGCACCACCGCATCGCTCGCGATGCCCCAGGCCACCGAGGCGCCGACGAAGATCCCGAGCCCGATCGCCGCATCCAGGAAGACCCGCCGCGCCGCCGGCTCCGCGCCGATCGCCAGCCCCGCGGCCACCATCGCGGGCCCGATCACCATGATCTCCGGCAGGCGGTCGGCGACGCCCTCACTCCAGGGGCTCCAGGTCGCGGCGATCCCCCACCAGGCCCAGAGGGCGCCGCAGGCGGCGAGCGGCAGGCCCAGACCCGGCGCCAGCACCCATCGGTGGCCGGCCAGGAGCAAGGGCAGCAGCGCCAGCAACCCGACGGCCGCCAGCGCCGTGACGTCGAGGGGCAGTGCCGCCACGGCCGGGGTGGATTTCAGCGCGCCGGCGAAGTGCATCGCCGCCGCGGCGAGCCCGGCCATCCCGCCGAGGACCGGCAGCGCCCTCACCCGCCGTCGCCGGGCGTCGTGGAGGCCGGCCTGCGCGCGAGCACCGGCTCGATCCGCTCCCGCGCCGGCGGTCGCGGCCAGACCGGCGGTCGCCACTCCTCGCGGCCGCGCAGCAGGAGCCGGCAGGCGGCGAAGAGGGTCACCGCCCCCGGGATCGCCAGCGCCAGCAGGACCAGCAGCAGCGGCCGGTTGGGCACCGAAGGCCGCAGCTCCACCACCGGGACGGAGACGAGGCGCGCCGCGGCCGCCTCGTCCGCCGAGACCACCAGCGCCGCGCGTTGCTGCTGCGCCAGCAACTCATAGAGCGTGTTGCGCAGGAAGAGATCGGGCTCGATGCGCAGCCGCGCCTCCAGGGCGACGATGCGGCGCTGGGCGAGCTCGGCCAGCGTCTGCCGCACGCGGCCTTCGGCCACGGCATGCAGGCGCTGCAGCACGTCGAGCGCGGTGGCGCGGTCGCGATGCACCAGTTCCAGCGTCCAGGTGACGGAGGTCAGCGAGGGCGTGGCGGCGAAGTTGCGCTCCAGGAAGGTCAGCACGTCGTCGGCATCGGCCGTCATCCGCAGGCCCAGGGCGCGGCGGACGGGGCCGAGGGGGAGCGCCGCGCGGCGCGCCTCCAGCTCGGCGGGCAGGCTGGTCTCCCGGGCCATGGCCGCCGCGGCCTCGGGCGCGCGCAGCGCCGCGAGATAGACGGCGAAGTTCCCGCCGGGCCGCTGGTCGAGCAGCGAGGGCTGCAGGAAGGGCGCGGGCGTCAGCAGCGCCGAGGTGGCGATGCCGGTGGTCTCGGCCGGCGCCACGATGGCCGAGGCGACGTAGCTGCGCGGCCAGTTCCAGACGACCGTCGCCGCGCCGGCATAGAGCAGCAGCACGGCCAGCGCGATCCGGCCGGCCTGTCGCCACAGCCCGCGCAGGAGCTCGTCCAGCGTCATGACAGGCGGATGAGGGTCGTGACGCGCGTCGCGCCGGGGCCGATGCGCGCTTCCAGCACCGGCAGCGGGCTGGCTTTGCCATAGGCGAGGCTTTCCTGCCCCTCGACGAGGCTGAAGGCGATGGCCGCGTCGCCCGATATGGACAGGCGCAGCGGCCCTTCCACGCCGTCGCGCGTCGGCCGCCAGCCGCCGCCCGGCGCCAGCCGCCAGCGCAGCACGGCCTCGCGGAAGGGGCCGCCGACGCGGTCCTCGATCCGGTACCCCTCGGCCGTGGCGAAGACCTCCCGCGCGTGGAAGCGGCCGCGCCAGTCCCGCAGCCAGCCTCCCTCGGGCAGCGCGCCCGTTTCCGGCCAATGCGCGAAGAGGAAGGGCCCGAGGCGGGGCATCTGGTCCTCACCGTCGAAGCCGATGGTGTTATGCGCCCGGGCGCCCTGGAAATAGGGGATCCAGCCGGGATCCTGCGGGTTGTAGGCGCCCGTTCCGCCGTCGCGGAGCAGGTTCTTCGCCCCGACCCAGAGGTCGAGGTGCAGCAGATCCGCGTGGCCCGGGCGGAAGCGCAGCGGGCCGGTGCGGATGATGGCGCGCGCCCCTCCGCTGCGCCGCGCCAGGAAGCCGAGGCTCGCCCAGTCGCCCGGTTCCGGGAGGGTGTCCTCCGGCGCCGGCAGGCCCATCGCCGCGCAGCCGGGATCCTGGCGCCACCCGGCCGAGGCCCCGCAGAAGAGCCGCGCCGCGCGCTCCAGGCTGGCGCGCGCATCCTCCGGCCCAGCGCCGGACAGGTCGGCGAAATGCGAGCCGTCCTGATGGCCGATGCGCGGCAGCGCCCCCGTCTGTGGGCAGGCAAGGAAGTGGAGCCAGCGCGTCGCGGCCGCCATCCGCTCCCGGGTGGCCGGCGCGGCCGGCGGGCCGGAGCCGCGCCGCCGCAGCCACTCGGCCACCGAAACCACGTCGAGCAGCAGGCGGTGATAGGCCGGGCTCGGCTGGGCGAAGCTGCCGTCCGGCGCGACGAGCCGCGCGACCGCCGCGTCCAGCCGGCGCGCGCCGCGCCGCGCCATCCGGGCCTCACCCGTCGCGAGGCCGCAGACGAGGAGCCCGGCCGCCTCGGAGATCGGATGGTTGTTGTCCTGCGCCATGGCATAGGCGGGGTTGGCGCCGATGCGCCGGGCCAGGAGGCGCATCGCCCCGGCATCGGGCTCCATCCCGGCCAGGGCCGCCGCGAGCGCGAGGTGCAGCGCGCGCAGCGCGGCCTCCTGCCCGCAGCCCCAGTTCGGGCCGCGATAGGGCGGATTGGCCGCGAACCAGGCGGCGAGATGTTCCGGCATCCGCGCTGCTTCGCCCGCCAAGGCGAGGCGCGGCAGTTCGGCCCAGCGGTTCGCCTCCCAAAGGGGGCGGATGTCTGGCCCGGCCATGGGCCGGAGCCGCGCCGCCCGAAGCGCGGCGTCGAAGCCGCCAGCGGCTGGAATTGCGGGGAAGGGCGCCCGAAGGGCAACCGGGGACAGCCGGTCCCGGAGGCGCACCGCCACCATCGCGCGCGTCAGGGCGCCGCGTCCGAGCAGCGCCAGCACCACGGGCCGCGGCCCGAGGCGCAGCATCGCATCCAGCCGCAACCGCCAGTCAAAGGAAATCGAGAGCGGACCACCCCTCATGGTTGCAAGCATGCAGGCAATCAGGCCAAATCCACAATGTCCAGTGTGAGGTAAATGACTGTTGCCATCGCATAAGTTTCCCTCGCGATTTATTCCAATCCTGTGCCTGATGCTGGTCCAGATGGTTTCTATGCCGGTCGCGCGGGCACAGAATCATCCTTCTACCCTTCTCGCACCGCCGTCGCTGCCTTCCACCCTGCCCGGCGGCGCGCCGCTGCAAAGCCTGCCGCCCAGCGCCCAGCAGGAGATCCTGCAACGCCTGCTCGACGCCGGCGCCGGCCGTCCGCTGGGCGGCCCGAGCCCGGCGCTGCCGCCTGCGCCGCCGCGCGGCGCGAACCCGCCGCCGCCCGGGATGGCGCCCCCGCCGCCGCCGGCGGCCGTGCCGGAGGAACCGCTCTCGCCCGTCGAGCAATTCTTCGCCAACCGCCTGACCCAGCCGCTGCGGCAATTCGGCTACGACACCTTCCGGTCCGGCCCCGGCGGGGCGCCGGTCGGCAATGCATTCGGCAACGTGCCGGACGACTACATGATCGGCCGCGACGACGAGCTGGTGATCGCGCTACGCGGCCGCTCGCGCCAGAACATCACCACGCGCGTCACCCGCGAGGGCATGCTGATCCTGCCCGACCTGCCGCCCATCGCCGCCGCCGGCCGCACGCTGCGCGACCTGCGCGGCGAGCTGGAATCCCGCGCCCAGCGCGAGCTTCAGGGTTCCGAGGTCTTCCTGTCCCTCGGCCAGCTCCGCCAGGTGACGGTCTTCGTCGGCGGCGAGGTGGCGCGGCCGGGCGTCGTGCCGCTCGCGCCGCTCGCCAATGTCCTGGACGCGCTGGTGGCGGCGAGCGGCGTCCGCAAGTCGGGCTCGCTGCGGGCCGTCCGCGTCGAGGGGCCGGGCGGACGGCGCATCGTGGACCTCTACCCCGTCATCGCCGGCGAGGGCGCCGCCCCCGACCTCACGCTGCGCGAGGGCGACCGCATCCTGGTGCCGCCGATCGGCGGCGTGGTGGCGCTCGGCGGCGAGGTTTCGCGGCCGGCCATCTACGAGCTGCCGGCGGGCGGTGCCCAGGCGCCCCTCGGCACCATGCTGCGCCTGGCCGGCGACGCGCTGCGGCCCACCGGCAACCGCTACTTGCTGGAGACCACGGACGGCGAGGGCCGCCGTGCCTTCCGGGAGATCTCACTCTCGACGCCGATGCGCCGGGGCGACGCGCTGCTGGTCCAGCCCGGCTCGGACGTGCAGTCGCAGCAGCTGCGCCTGTCGGGCCATGTGGTCCAGCCGACCACCCGCGCCATGGGCGGGCGCGGCGCCTCCCTGCGCGGGCTGCTGGCCGATTCCCGCCTCGTCCGGCCGGATCCCTATGCGCGCATGGCCGTGGTGCTGCGCGTGGACGCCCGCAGCCGCGGCCGGCGCTTCCAGCCCTTCGACCTCGCCGCCCTGCTCCAGGGCCGCACCGACCTGCCGCTCGCCGAGGGGGACGACGTGGTCATTCTCGCGCTGAGCGACGTGCTCTGGCTCTCCAGCCCCACCGTGCAGCGCGCCCTGCGCGGCGAGACCGAGACCTCCACCGTGCCGCCGACGCTCCCCGTCGCGCTGCCGCAGCCGCGCGGGGCCACGCCGATCCCGCCCCCCCAGGGCTTCACGGCCGCGCCGCCGCCGGGTGGGCCGCAGACCGGGAGCGGCCTCCCCGCCGGCCTCGACTGCCCGGCCCTCACCCAGCTCGCCATCGCCGCCCGCTCCTCGCCGCAGCGCTTCGGCCATGCGCGCGTCGCCGGCTTCCCCGAGATCGGCGCCCTCCCCTGCCCGCAGGTCTTCCTGGACTACCCGGCCCTGCTCACCTTCCTGCTGGACAATTCCGTGCTGCTGACCGGCGAGGCCCGGCTGCCCGGCCTCTACCCGATCATCGACAACACCGGCCTGGACGCGCTGCTGGCGGTGGCCGGCGGCGTCACCGACACGGCCGACCTCTCCTCCATCGAGCTCGCGCGCGAGCCGACCGAGCAGACCAGCGCCATCCCCCTCAGCCGCACCCTGCTCGACCTGCGCAGCCGCAACTTCCAGGCCGTGCGGCTCTCGCCGCGCGACGGCATCCGCATCCCCCGCGGCTTCGGCGACCGCGACACGGGGCCGGTCTCGCTGGTGGGCGAGTTCCAGCGGCCGGGCATCTACGACATCCGCCGCGGCGAGCGCCTTTCCGAGCTCATCGCCCGTGCCGGCGGGCTGACGCCGCAGGCCTATCCCTATGGCGCCGTCTTCACGCGCGAGAGCGTGCGCAACCGCCAGCAGGAGGGCTTTCAGCGCACCGCGCGCGAGCTCGAGACGGGGCTGATGCAGGTCGCCGCCGGGCAGGCCGTCGTCGGCACGCGGCAGGGCGCCGACATCGCCGGCGCCGTTGCCGCCGGGCGCGAGATGGCCGCCGCCCTGCGCGAGGCGCGCGCCGCCGGACGCATGGTGGTCGAGGCCAATCCCGTCGTGCTGGCCGGCCGCCCCGATCTCGACGTGCTGATGGAGCCGGGCGATCTCGTCGTCATGCCCAAGCGGCCCAACGAGGTCACGGTGGTCGGCTCGGTGCAGAACCCGGGCAGCCTGCAATTCGTGACCGGCTGGCGCGCCTCACGCTACGTCACCGCCGCGGGCGGGACGCAGCGCTTCGCCGACCAGTCGCGCGCCTTCCTGGTGCTGCCCAACGGCACTTCGGCGCCGGCTGGCCTCGGCTCCTGGCAGCAGGGCGGGCCGCCGGTGCCGCCGGGCAGCCTCGTGATCGTGCCGAACGACCCCTCGCCCTTCGAGAGCTGGGGCTTTCTGCGCGACATGACGCAGGTCGCGGGGCAGCTCGCGATCTCGGCGGCGGCGCTGGCCGTCATCACGCGGGGCAGCGGGAACTGATTTTGCGCCCTCAGGCGCCGGGCGCCGCCTCCGGCGGCTTGGCTTCGCGCCGCGGCGGAAGCGCGGGCGATGCGGTCAGTCTGGGCGCGCCGGCCGCCTTGCGGCCGGATTCTCGGTGGTCGGTCATGATTCTGGTGGGCTTCGCCGCACTGGCAGGCTTTCCCGCCCGGGCCCTCGACGATGTCCCCGGCTCCGGCTCGAACTTCGGCCGCGTCGGCCTGCTCGAGATGCCCAATGCGCGCTTCCGGCCGGACGGCACCATCGAGGCCGGCATTGCCTGGCGGCGGCAGCGCAACTTCTGGTTCGTGAACTTTCAGGCCCTGCCCTTCCTGGAGACCACCTTCCGCATCACCGACCGCCTGAACGGCACCACCGGCCAGGGCACCAGCACCGACCGCGCCTTCGACCTGAAGCTGCGCGTCTGGGAGGAGAATGCCTGGCGCCCGGCGCTGGCCATCGGACTGCAGGACGTGATCGGCACCGGCCTCTACCAAAGCGAGTATATCGCGGCCTCGAAGCGCTTCTGGTCCGTCGACGCGACGCTCGGGATGGGCTGGGGGCGGCTCGCCACCGGCAATGACCTCCGCAACCCGCTGGGCTACGGCTATTCCTACTTCGACGCCCGGCCGCGCCGCGTGGGCCAGGGCGGGACGGTCGCTCTGAACAGCCTATTTCGCGGCCGGAATGCGGGCATCTTCGCGGGGCTCGAATGGTCTGTGCCCGCCATCCCGACGCCGCTGGGCACGATCGAGGGGCTGCGCGCCAAGGTCGAGTATTCCGCCGACGCGCTGCGGGACGAGCGCGGCGGCTATCCCGCCCGCACCGCGAATCTGCGCGGCGAGGCGGCGAGCCGCGTGAACTTCGGCGTGAACTGGCAACCCAACCGGCATGTGGATGTCGGGCTCTCCTTCAACCACGGGACGGACCTGCTGCTGCGCGCCTCGCTTCGGCTCCACCCCGACGACCCGCCGGAGCTGCCCCGCCGGCCGTCGCCGCCCATGCATCCGCGGCCCAATCCCGTCGCGGAATCCATCGATCCGTCGGAGCCGCGCCCGGGCTGGCGCGACCGCGTGATGCAGGCCGCCGCCGGCTTCGACGGCACGCTGCGGCTCGGCGCCGACGATGCGGAAGGCGAGGCCACGCGCAACGCCGCCCTCGCCCGCCGCCTCTTCCCCGCTTTGCGCGAGGCCGGCTTCCTGCCCATCGCCTTCGACCTGCGCGGGGAGGATGCGCGCATCACGGTCTCGGGCGGGCGCTACCGCACGCTCGCCCAGGTGACGGGCCGCGTGGTGCGGGCGGCCCAGCCCTTCCTGCCGCCGGAGGTGGAGCGCATCCACCTCACCTGGGAGCGCGACGGCGCCGTGGTCGCGCGGCTCGTCACCCTGCGCGAGGCCTTCGAGAGCCTGGCCCGCGGCCGCGGCAGCGCGGAGGAGATCCTGCACGCGACCACGCTGCTGCCTGCCTTCGCCGAACCGCCCGGCGACAGCGCGATCCGCACGGTGCCGCCGCGCTTCTCCTGGGGGATCGCGCCCACGCTCAACCTGCAGGTCGGCGATGCGCGGACCTCGCTGCGCTGGCAGGGCGGTGTGGCGGCGGGCGGACGGCTGGAGCTCGGCTGGAACACGTCGATCGCGGGCAGCGTGGCCCAGGCGATCGCGGGCAATCTCGACGGCGGGCTGCCCAGCGACAGCCGGCTGCCACATGTCCGCAGCGACTTCGCGCGCTACGCAGCGACGGACACGCCGACCCTCCCCGCGCTCTACCTGGAGCGGCTGTGGAACCCCGCGCCCGACCTCTATGCGCGAGTGACGGGCGGCATGCTGGAGCCCATGTTCGGCGGCCTCTCCGCCGAGATCCTGTGGCGCCCGCACGACCAGCCCTGGGCGATCGGCCTCGACGTGAACTACGTCGCGCAGCGCGACTACCGGCAGCGCTTTGGCTCGCTCGGCTATTCGGTCGCCACCGGGCATGTCTCGCTCTATGCCGACCTGCCGCTGTGGAACCTCTACACGGTGGTGCGCGGCGGACGTTACCTGGCCGGCGACTGGGGCGGGACGATCGAGGTGGGGCGGCGCTTCGACAGCGGCATCGAGGTGGGCGGCTTCGCGACGCTTACGAACGTCAGCTCACGCGACTTCGGCGAGGGGAGCTTCGACAAGGGCATCTATATCCGCGTGCCCTTCGACTTCTTCGGGGTCGGGACGAGCAACCGGGCGGCGGTGAACCTGCGGCCGGTGCAGCGCGACGGCGGGCAACGGCTCGCGGTGGACAATGCGCTGTGGGACGTGTCGCGCGATGGGCGCGGCGATGCGCTGCGGCGGGGGTATGAGTGGTTCGGCAGGTAGCAGGGCTGGCCCCCTTCCTCCGACGTGGCGTCAGGGCCGCTCGGCCGGGCCCGGCGGCTTACGGCGCGCCGGGGCCCCGGCCGACCCCTCCTTGGCGATCAGCGTCTTCGCCAGTTCGATCCAGGCCTCCAGCACGGCCTCGTTCCTCGTATCGCTGCGGTTGAAGCTGGAATGCACGGCCATGCCGCGCAGCAGGCAGAGCGTCATGTACTGGAACTGCTCCTCCTTCTCCGTGTCGGGGAAGCGCAGCAGCTGCCGCCAGCGCTGGTCCCGCTCGCCGCTGGGCGAGGCCAGGAGCTGGCGCAGCCTCTCGCCCAGCTCGCCGTCGGTCCTTGCGGCGAGCATCAGCTCCACCGCGGCGACGTAGCTGGGACGGCTGAAGATCTCGCGCCAGACGAAGCGGAGATAGGTCTCGAAGGGGACGTTCCGTAGGTCCTGGCCGAAGGCCGCGGAGCGCGCCGCCTCCCAGCCCTGCAGGAGATGCTCGAAGGCGCCCACGATCATGTCGGCCTTGGTGGCGAAGTGATGCGTCTGCGCGCCGCGCGACACGCCGGCCCGCGCGGCGATCATCGGCGTGCTGAGGGCCTCGTAGCCGACCTCGCAGAGCACATCGATGGCCGCCTCGCACAGGCGCCGCCGCATCTGCGCGGAGCGGAGCGCCTGCTTGCCGACCACCGGCACGGCCTCCGCGATGCTGTCCATGAAGCGCTGCCTTCCATCGCCGACGCGGCTTCGCGTTGACGCCCAGTTACGAACAGTCCAGTCTGTTTGATTCTAACGACATCCCCCTGGGAAGGCGAGACACCATGAACAGGCGCAATCTCGGCCGGCTCATCGCCGGCACGGCCATGACGACGGCACTCGCCGCCTCCCGCAACGCAGGAGCCCAGCGCTCCGACTTCCCGAATCAGCCCGTCCGGATGGTCGTGCCGCTCGCCGCCGGCACGCTGACCGACGTGGTCGCGCGGCTGATCGCCGAGCCGATGGCGCGCGATCTCGGCCAGCCCATCGTCATCGAGAACCGCGGCGGGGCGAACGGCAATCTCGCCGCCGCCTATCTGAAGCAGCAGCGCCCGGACGGCTACGCGATCCTGCTGGCGGGCGTGTCGATGCTCGCCTTCAACCCGTACCTCTACGCCAACCTGCCCTACGACCCCGCGCGCGACTTCAGCTACATCGGCCCGGTCGTGAACACGCCCTTCATCCTGGTCGCCAGCAAGAAGAGCGGGATCACCACGGTCGCCCAGTTCCTGGAGCGGACGCGGGCGCGGCCGGGCGAGATCACCTTCGCCAGCGCCGGCAACGGCAATTCCACGCATCTGGCGATGGAGATGGTGGCCGAGG
This sequence comes from Roseococcus sp. SYP-B2431, assembly GCF_004336745.1. Lineage (GTDB taxonomy): Bacteria > Pseudomonadota > Alphaproteobacteria > Acetobacterales > Acetobacteraceae > Roseococcus. The sequence continues at coordinate 315,233 of NZ_SJXD01000025.1, read as the reverse complement.
CGGCGGATCTCCGCCTCACCCACGTGCCCTACAGCTCGGTCTCGCCGCTCGCGAGCCTGATGAGCGGCGAGACGGACACCATGCTGACCGTGGTGGGCACCGCGCTGCCGCAGGTGCTGAATGGCACCATCGTGCCGCTGGCCGTGCTGCTCGACGCGCGCCTGCCCGAGCTGCCGAACGTGCCGACGCTGGCCGAGGCCGGCGTGCGCACGCCGACCATGGCCGGCTGGTACGCGCTGGTCGGGCCGGAGGGGCTGCCGGAGGGGCCGACCGTCCGGCTGAACGCCGCGCTGCAGGCGTCGCTGAAGGACGCCAATGTGCGGCAGCGGCTGGCGCAGATGCACCTCTCGCCGATGGAGGGCTCGCCGGCCGATATCCGGCGGATGTTCGAGCAGGACAGCGAGACCTGGGGCAACTTCATCCGCCGCCGCGGGCTCCGGCTGGGCTGACCGCGCGGTGCCGGTTTGCCGCCGGCGGTGACCCCGCCGGCGGCCATCGGCCTACCCCGGGAAGGCCTTCACTTCCGTCTCGACGAAGTGAAGCGGGGCCGTCCCGGAATTGACGACATTGTGCTCCGCGCCCGCGACGCGGTGATAGGCCACGCCGGCCTTCAGCACCGAGGTGCTGGTCGTCCCGTCGGGATATTCGATCAGCAGCGTGCCATCCATCATCGGCACGACGACATAGAGCCAGCCGTGCCGGTGAAAGCCGGTTTCGGCGCCCGGCTCGAACTCCCAGCGGATGACGCGCACCTTGTCGTCATCGATCAGTTGGACCGGAACGGCGGGCGCGCGGCAGCGCAGGGGCTCCGACATGCCGCTACTCCGCGGCCTGCGCGGTGGCGGCCATGCCGGGCAGCGGGATCGCGCCGGTCGCTTCCCAGGCCGCCCAGCACTTGTCCGCCTGCTCCTTCGAGAGCGGCAGGTGCGGCGGACGGATCACGCGATAGCCGTCGTCCCCCGTGCTGCGCGCGATCACCTCGCGCAGGTTGGGGATCAGCGGGAAGGAGGTCGCGGCCTTGCGGGTCGCGGCCAGCATGGCCTGGGCCGCATCGGCCTCGGCGCCCGTGCGCTTCGCATAGACGATGCCGCCCCAATGCGAGTTGGCGTTGCTCGCCGCGGTGATGCAGCCCGCGCCGCCCTCGGCGAGGATTTTTTGGAGGAACTCGTCGCTGCCGGTGTAAACTTCAAAGCCCTGCGAGGCGAAGGCGTCGATCATCGCCTTCATGTTCGCGTAGTCGCCGGAGCTGTCCTTCACGCCCTTGAACACGCCGGGGAAGGCCTTCAGCAGGCGGCCGATGAGGTCGAGGCTGAAGGGCACCGCCGACTGCTGCGGGAAGTTGTAGAGGTAGAGCGCGATGCCGGAACCGACGCGCTTCGCGACCTCGGAGAAATAGGCGAAGAGGCCGTCGTCGGACGGGCTCTTGTAGTAGAAGGGCGGCAGCAGGAGCACGCCGCGGCAGCCCTTCTCCTTCGCATGGAGCGTGAGCTCGACCGTGTCCGTCAGGCTGGCGCAGCCCGTGCCCGGCATCATCACCGAGGCCGGCACGCCGCGGGCGATCAGCCCCTCCAGGATCTGCTTGCGCTCGTGCAGGCCGAAGCTGTTGGCCTCGCCCGTCGTGCCGAGGATGCCGAGGCCGTTGCAGCCATTCGCCAGCAGCCACTTCGCGTGCTTCGCCATGCGGTCGAGGTCCGGCGCGAAGTCCGGCGTCATGGCGGTGAGGACAGCGGCGTTCACGCCGCCGAAAAGGGCATTCTTCATGGCTGTTTTCCTTGGGAAGTGCGAAGGGGCAGTGAGCCGATGGCGGGGCGCGTGCCCGCCCGGCGGGGCCAGTTGCCTGGCCAGGTGGCGATGTGGTCCTCGGTAGCGCCCGCCTGCCGCTCGTTGATCACGCGGCCGCGCACGGAGATGCCGGCGCGGACGACGCTCTCCGGGTCGCCGGAGACGAGCGGATGCCAGGCGGGGAGATCGCGCCCCTCGCCGAGCAGGCGATAGGCGCAGGTGGGCGGCAGCCAGTCGATGCCGCGCAGCCGCGCGGGCGTGAGGCGGATGCAGTCCGGCACGCGGCTGCGGCGGTTCGGGTAGTCGGTGCAGCGGGCCGTCGCCGTGTCGAGCAGCCGGCATGCGACCTCGGTGTGGTGGAGGCGATCGGTGTCCTCGCGCAGCTTGTGCAGGCAGCAGCGGCCGCAGCCGTCGCACAGGCTTTCCCATTCGGCGGTCGTCATCGCCTCGAGGGTCTTGGTCTTCCAGAAGGGCAGCGGAACCGTCACACGGAGGGTTTAGCGCAACTCCGCCCCGTATGAAATCAGCGCCGCGGCGGCGGAGGCGGCGGCGGCAGCGCCGCCCGGCCGACGCTGCCGCCCGGCGCGCGATACGGCGCGGAGACCGGCGGCGGAGGCTCGGCGGCGGCCATGGGCGGCGCGGCCGGCGCTCCGCCGAAGCGCATCAGCGCCGCCCGAAGCGGATCGGCCCCTGGATTGTGCACGGCCATGTTGACCACGATGTCGCGCGGCGTCACCTCCCGGCCGTAATAGGCGGCGTTCCAGTCGGGGCGCGCATCCATCACCGTCCCCTCCAGCGAGAGCCCGGCGAAGAGCCCGCGCGAGCGCGAGAAGGCCAGGATGTCGGCGCCGAGATTGGTCGTCGTCGCCGCCTCGACCGAGCCGCCGACATGCGCGACGGCCAGCGAGGCATCGGCGCCGAAGCGGAAGCTGTTGTTGATCACCGCGCTGATCGCCCGCTCGCTCATCAGGAGCAGGAGGGTCTGGCTGTCGCGGATGCCGGCCTGAAGGCCGAAGCTGCCCGAGCCCACCGCGAAGAAGGCCGGCGAGGACCAGGAGCCTGCCGCGTCGCGGCCGACCAGCACGCAGTCGCCGCCCTCGCCGCCGGCGAAGAAGGCCGCGCTGAAGGTGCGCGGACAGACCAGCGCGCCCCGCGCCCGGCGCAGGATGCTGGCGGCGTCGAGACGGTCGTTCTCCTCCGTCAGGATCTCCTGCACGGTGAGCGCGGAGCGGTCGACCAGCGCCTGCGGGGCGCTGCCCGTGGGCGCGCCCGCGCAGGCCGAAAGCGCCGCCAGGGCGGCCAGGATGACAAGGCGCATGAGCTTCCCCCGATAACCCCAGGCAATCGCCCGATTCTAGCCCAGGCTTCCCCGCGCCGGAAGATAAAACGAATCAATCGACATCGGGGAGGATCCAGGGCTCCTCGTTCACCGAGACCACGCGCCAGTCGGCCCCGTGCTTCTCCAGCCGGGTGAGCGAGAGATTCTTGATGGAGAAGGTCAGCGCCTGGTGCGCATCAAGGCCCAGGGCATGGGCCAGGGCCGCGCGGATGGAGCCCCCATGGGCGACGATCACGACGTCCTCGCCCGGATGCGCCTCGGCCAGGCTCTCCATGACGGGTGCGACGCGCGCGCGCAGCTCGTCGAAGCTCTCCCCGCCGGGCGGCTTCTCGACGGCGGCATGCGGCCAGAAGGGGTGCGCGGGATGGCGCAGCCGCTCCACCACCGCCTCGTGGCTCATCCCCTGCCACTCGCCCAGGGACTGCTCGGCGAGATCGGGCTCGATCGCCAGCTCCCGCTCCGGATAGCCGGCCGCGAAGATGGCCGCGGCCGTGGCCTGGGTCCGGACCAGCGAGCTCGCCACCCAATGCGCAGGCCGTGGCAGCCGGGCCGCCAGCCAGCGGTAGAGCGCGGCCTCGCCCTTCAGCGACAGGTCGCAGAGCGGCACGTCCATATTGCCGTAGAGCGTGGCGCGCGCCGTGGCCTCGACGAGCGCGTGACGGATCAGGAAGAAGCGGGCGGGTTCCATGGCGGATGCGTGTAGCGGCGCGGCGCACGGGCTGATAGCCATGCCGTCCATGCAGGTCACGAAGCTGTTCCGCGATCGCCGTTTCCTCGTCATGCTCGCCCTGGGCTTTTCCGCCGGCGTGCCGCTGCCGTTGACCGGCTTCGTGCTGCGGCAGTGGTTCTCCGAGGCCGGGATCTCCCTGGCCGCGATCGGCTTCACGGCGCTGATCGGGCTCTCCTACTCGCTGAAATTCCTCTGGGCGCCGGTGATCGACCATGCGCGGCCGCCGGTCCTGGCCCGGCTCGGGCGACGGCGCGGCTGGCTGGCGACCATCCAGCCGCCGCTGATTCTCGCGATCCTGGCCCTCGGCCTCACCGACCCCACGCGATCCGCCATGCTGACGGCGGCGGTGGCGGTCGTGGTGGCCTTCCTCTCGGCCAGCCAGGACATCGTGGTCGACGCCTACCGCATCGAGATTCTCGAGGAGGAGGACCAGGGCTACGGCTTCGCCTGCTACGTCTGGGGCTATCGCTTCGCCCTGCTGGCGGCGAGCGGCGGGGGGCTGGCGCTGGTGGCGGTCATCGGCTGGTCCGGCACCTTCGCCTATTGCGCGGCGCTGGTGGGCATCGGCTTCGTGGCGGTGCTCTTCGCGCCCGAGCCGGCCGCGCCGCCGCCCGAGCCGATGGGCTGGAGCCGCCGCATCAGGACGGCGGTCATCGACCCCTTTGCCGACTTCATGAAGCGCCGCCACTGGCTGGCCATCCTGCTCTTCGTCGGCCTGTTCAAGCTGGGCGAGGCGCTGGCCGGCATCATGACCGCCCCCTTCTACCGCGAGCTGGGCTTCACCCGGGGCGAGGTCGCGGCGGTGGGCAGCGTCTTCGGGCTGGTCATGACGCTGTTCGGCGTGCTGGCGGGCGGCTGGTTCGTCGCGCGGATCGGCACCGGGCGGGCGCTGGTCATCACCGGGCTTCTGCAGATGCTGTCCAACCTGATGTACGTGGCGCTCTATTCCACGGGGCGCGACATGGGGATGCTCTATGCCCAGGTCGGGGTGGAGAACTTCACCGATGGCCTGGCCGACGCCGCCTTCGTCACCTACCTCACGGCGCTGACCAACCGCGCCTTCAGCGCCACGCAATACGCGCTGCTCTCCTCGCTGGCGGCGGTGCCGCTGCGCTTCCTCGGCGGGTGGTCCGGGCAGCTCGCCGAGGCGATGGGCTGGCGCAACTTCTTCCTGCTGACGACGGCCGCCGCCCTGCCGGCGCTTTGCCTCATGCTCTGGCTCCTGAAACGGCTGCCGCCCCCGCCGCGCAAGCTCCCTCCCGCCGAATCCATGGCCCTCGCCGCATGAACAATGCCCTCTGGCTCACGCCGCTGCTGCTCGTCGGCAGCAACATCCTCATGACCTTCGCCTGGTACGGGCATCTCAAGGCGCCGGCCTGGCCCATGTACGTGGCGGTGCTGGTGAGCTGGGGCATCGCTTTCTTCGAATACTGCCTCGCCGTTCCCGCCAACCGCATCGGCTATGGCACCTTCACCGGCCAGCAGCTCAAGATCATGCAGGAGGTGATCACCCTCGGCGTCTTCGCCGTCTTCAGCGTCACCTTCCTGGGCGAGCCGCTGCGCTGGACCTATTTTGCCGCCATGGGCTGCCTGGTCATGGCCGTGATCTTCATTTTCCTGCCGGTCGACTGATCCCCCCGGGACGGACGCGCAGCCCCGCCCAGTTATTCACAGCTTCTTCGCCTTCGCGGGACTTGCGACACGGGATTTTGCTCGCCTAGCCTACAGGTGGTGGTGAATCGCATGGCGCACCCCAATCCCTGGGCCTTGGGGGAGGCCCCGGGGGCGACGCGCGGCATCGGGCGGTCACGCCCAAGCCACCCGTGAGTCCGGCCCGCCCGGGGCAGGGCCCATGCACCCCATCCGGGCCCTTAGGGGAGTGCCACATGTCCGGAATGCTGGCCGAGGTTGCCGACGACGAACGCGCAACCAACCCGCTCGACGTGCTGGAACAGATCGTCAACGCCAATGAGTGGATGTTCGAGCGCCGCTCGGACGGCGAGATGGCGGCGGAAGCGCCGGGCAAATGGTGCAACTACACCCTCTTCTTCTCCTGGGCGCCAGAGATCAGCGCCATGCACTTCTCCTGCGCCTTCGACGTGAAGGTGCCGGACCAGCGCCGCGGCCCGCTCTTCGAGCTGCTGGCGCTGGCCAATGAGCGCCTCTGGATCGGCCATTTCGGGCTGGAATCCGACGAGGGCGTGCCGGTTTTCCGCCATGCGGTGCTGCTGCGGGGTGCGCCCGGCGCCTCGGCGGAGTCGCTGGAGGACATGGTCGACATCGCCATCACTGAATGCGAGCGCTTCTTCCCGGCCTTCCAGTTCGTCCTTTGGGGCGGCAAGGCGCCGGCCGAGGCGTTGGAAGCGGCGATGCTGGACTGCGTGGGCGAGGCCTGAAAGATTGAGGGGCTCTGCCCCTCAATCTCCCCGGCAGGGAGCTCGTTCCCTGCACCCTCCTTCGTAAATGGGTCCAGGGCACAAGGCCCTGGTGGGGGAGCGCGAGGGGGCAAAGCCCTCTCGCCAGTACGTCAGGAAACGCTTCCATGTCCCTCCCTCCTCTCCTCCTCATCGGCTGCGGCAAGATGGGCGGCGCCATGCTCGCCGGATGGCTGGAGAAGGGTCTTCCCCCCGAGACCGTGGTGGTGGAGCCGCATGCCGGCGCCGTCGCGGCCTTCGCCGGCCGCGTCCGCCATGTCGCCAGCATCGCCGAGATTCCCGCGGATTTCGTGCCCGCCGCCGTGATCCTCGCCACCAAGCCGCAGGAGGCGCCGAACGCCCTGCCGGCGCTGGCGCATCTGGTGCGGCCGGAGACCGTCTTCCTCTCGATCATGGCAGGCAAGACGGTCGCGGGCCTGCAGGCGCTGCTCGGCGGCGCGCCGCATATCGTGCGCGCCATGCCCAACACGCCGGCCGCCGTGCGGCTCGGCTTCACCGTGGCCTGTCCCGGCCCGGGCGTGACGGCCGCCCAGCGCGAGCTCTGCGACACGCTGCTCTCCGCCGTCGGCGAGGCCGCCTGGGTGGAGCGGGAATCCCTCATCGACCCCGTGACGGCCGTCTCCGGCGGCGGCCCCGCCTATGTCTTCCTGCTGGCCGAGGTGATGGAGAAGGCCGCGATCTCGCAGGGCCTGCCGCCGGACCTCGCGCGCCGCATGGCCCGCGCGACGGTCGCCGGCTCCGGCGCTCTGCTGGCGGCGAGCACGGAGGATGCCTCCACGCTGCGCATCAATGTCACCAGCCCCAAGGGCACCACGGAGCGCGCTTTGGCCGTGCTGATGCGGCCGGAGGCCTGGCCGGCCCTCATGGAGGAGGCCATTAAGGCCGCGACCGCCCGCTCGCGCGAGCTCGCGGGGTGACGGTCGCCGTCGCCACCATCGGCTTCACCAGGAGCAGCGCGGCAAACTTTTTCGCGCGGCTGAAGAAGGCGAAGGTGAAGCGGGTGATCGACGTGCGGCTGCACAACACCTCGCAGCTCGCGGGCTTCGCCAAGGCGGACGACCTTGCCTGGTTCCTGAAAACGATCAACGGCATCGACTACCTGCCCGAGCCCAGCCTCGCGCCCACCGAGGAGCTGATGAAGTTCTTCAAGACGGACAAGGGCGACTGGGAGGTCTTCTCCCGCGATTTCTCGGCGCTCATGAAGGCGCGGAAGATCGAGAAGGAGCTCAAGCCCTCCTTCTTCGAGGGCGCCTGCCTGCTCTGCTCGGAGGCGACGGCGCATCGCTGCCACCGGCGGCTGGTGGTGGAGTATCTCAATCAGGAGTGGAATGGCGCGCTCACCGTCCAGCACCTCTGATCAGGCCGCCTCGCCGGCCGCCCATCCGCTCGCCCAGGCCCATTGGAAGTTGTAGCCGCCGAGCCAGCCCGTGACGTCCACCGCCTCGCCGATCACGAAGAGGCCGGGCACCGCCTTCGCCATCAGGTTCTGCTGCGAGAGCCCGTCCGTGTCCACGCCGCCCAGCGTCACCTCGGCCTTGGCGTAGCCCTCGGTCGTGGAGGGCGTCAGCGTCCAGGCCTTGAGCAGGTTCGCCAGCGCGATCAGCGCGCGGTCCTGCAGATCGGCTATCCGGAGTCCGGGCAGGTGCCGCTCCGCCAGGGCCTGGGCCAGCCGCGCTGGGAGGAATTCGCCGAGCACCGTCTTCGGCTCCGCCTTGGGACGCGCGCGCTTGGCGGCCAGCAGGAGCGCGACCGCGTCCTGGCCGGGCAGCAGGTCCAGCGTCACCGCCTCGCCTTCGCGCCAATAGGAGCTGACCTGGAGGATCGCCGGGCCCGAGAGGCCGCGATGGGTGAAGAGCATCGCCTCCGGAAACTTCGCCCTCCCCGCCTTGGCGATCACCGGCAGCGAGACGCCGGCGAGCGGCTGCATCAGCGCCAGCTGCTCGCCGCCGAAGGCCAGCGGCACCAGGGCCGGCCGGCGTTCGGCGAGCTTCAGGCCGAAGCGCTGCGCGACGTCGTAAGCGAAGCCGGTCGCGCCCATCTTCGGGATGGAGGGCCCGCCCGTCGCCAGCACCAGCGATTCCGCCTCGATCACGCCCCGGTCGGTGGAGACGGTGAAGCCCGTGCCGCGGGCGATGTCGGTCACCCGCGTGCCGACGGCCAGCTCCACGCCGGCCGCATCCGCTTCGGCCAGCAGCATGGCCACCACCTGCCGCGCCGAGCCGTCGCAGAAAAGCTGGCCGAGCGTCTTCTCGTGCCAGGCGATGCGATGCTTCTCGATGAGCGCCAGGAAGTCGCGCGCGGTGTAGCGGGACAGCGCGGAGCGCGCGAAATGCGGATTGGCCGAGAGGAAGCGCTCCGGCCGGATCTCGCGGTTGGTGAAGTTGCAGCGCCCGCCGCCGGAGATGAGGATCTTCTTCCCCGGCTCCTCCGCATGGTCGATCAGCAGAACCCGCCGGCCCCGCTGCCCCGCGCGGATGGCGCACATCAGGCCGGCCGCGCCGGCACCGATGATCAGGACATCGCAGCGGGTCACTACCGGCCCGATCGTGCAGGACGTCCGTCCGCCGCGTGAATCGGCCCGGAGACGATCACAGCCCGTGCGACACCCGCCGCGTGTTCGAGGCGCGCAGGTTGCGCAGCCGCGCCAGCGCCCAGAGCGGGAAGATGCGCCGGTAGCCGTGGTAGCGCAGGTAGAAGACGCGCGGGAAACCGGTCCCCGTGTAGTCCTCCTCCGGCCAGTCGCCGTCGGGCTTCTGATGGCGGGTGAGCCATTCGGCGCCACGCTGCACGGCCGGATGATCCGCCTCGCCGGCCGCCATCAGCGCCAGGATCGCCCAAGCCGTCTGGCTGGCGGAGGAGGGCGCGTGCTGCTGGGAATCGGGGCGGGTGCCGCCGCGGGTCGGATAGCTCATCCCGTCCTCGCCCCAGCCGCCATCCTCGTTCTGCCGCTCGACGAGCCAGGCGACGGCGCGGCGCATGGCCTGGTGGCCGTGCGGCAGCCCGGCCGCGTTGAGCGCCGTCAGCGCCGACCAGGTGCCATAGACGTAGTTCACGCCCCAGCGGCCGTACCAGGAGCCGTCGGCCTCCTGCTCGCGCAGCAGGTATTCGATGGCCTGCTTGGACGCCGCCTCCTCGCCGCGCCCGAGCTGCGCCAGCATCGCGAGGCAGCGGCCCGAGACATCGGCCGTCGGCGGGTCGAGCAGCGCGCCGTGATCGGCGAAGGGAATGTGGTTCAGGTAGTGGAAGGTGTTGTCGGCGTCGAAGGCGCCCCATCCGCCGCCCTTGGACTGCATGCCCACCGTCCAGTCGGTGGCGCGCTTCACCGCCGGATCATACTCCTTGCCGTCGCCGGATTCCTTCCGGAAGCGGTCCATGGCGAGCACCACCACGGCGGTGTCGTCCACGTCGGGGTAATGGGCGTTCTCGTACTGGAAGGCCCAGCCCCCGGGTTCGAGGCTAGGGCGCTGCCAGGACCAGTCGCCCCGGACCTCGGTGATCTCCTTGGTGAGCAGCCAGTCGAGCCCGCGCGCGACGGCCGAGCGCTCCTCGCCGCCGCCGGCCTCGAGCAGCGCGTGGCTGGCCAGGGCCGTGTCCCAGACGGGCGAGAGGCAGGGCTGGACATAGGTCTCACCAGCATCTTCTTGGCCAGCTCCGCTGGCGGGGCCCCTCTCCTGCACCAGCTTCTCGATGGAGGACCAGGCGGTGACGAGGCGCGGGTCGTCCTCGGCCACGCCCATGCAATGGTACATCATCACGGCATTGGCCATGGCGGGGTAGATGGCGCCCAGCCCGTCCTCGCCGTTCAGCCGCTCGGTGACGAATCGCTCGCAGGCGGCCTCGGCGCGCATGCGGTGGGTGCGGGGGAAGAGCGTGCGGGCGCGGTGAAGCGCGCCGTCGAGCCCCTTGAAGAGCGAGGCCCAGGGCTCCGCCTGATGGGCGCCGCCGGGCCATTCCTTCACCTGCTCGGGGGGCGTGGTGAAGAGTTCGTCGATGGTCGCGCCGGTCGGGTTCCGGGCCTTGGGCTGGCGGGCGATCACCACGGTCAGCGGGATCAGCACGGTGCGCGCCCAGTAGCTGATCTTGCTGACATGGAAGGGGAACCAGCGCGGCAGCAGCATGATCTCGGGCGGCATCATCGGCACCGCCCGCCAGGGCACCGCGCCGAACAGCGCGAGCGTCGAGCGGGTGAAAACGTTGCTGCGCTCGGCCCCGCCGGCGGCCAGGATCGCGCGGCGGGCGGCGACCATGTGCGGCGCGTCGGCAGGGTCGCCGATCAGCTTCAGCGCGAGATAGGCCTTCACCGAGCAGGAGATGTCGAGCGGCCCGCCATGGAAGAGCGGCCAGCCGCCGTTGCAGTTGCCGAGCTGGTCCGACTGCACGCGCCGCAGGTAGCGGGCGATGCGCGCCTCCTTCTCCGGCTGGATTCGGCCAAAGAAGTGGTGGAGCATCACGTATTCGGCGGGAATGGTGCAATCCGCCTCAAGCTCGAAAACCCAATGCCCATCGGCGCGTTGATGCGCAAGCAGATGCTGCGCCGCAGAAGCGACGGCCTGCTCGAGCGTCTGGTTGTCCGGCCCCTGCGAATCCAGGCTGGGCGAGCCTCCCTGGGAGGCCAGGGCGGCGCTCCCGGGCAGGTTCGGCATGATGTTCAACGCGGCATACCCCTTGTTTCCGCACAGGCGGGACAACCGGTGGCGCAACGGCGCCGAAGGTCTGAATCCCGCGATAAATCAAGAGAATCGGAACCTCAGCCGGAAGGAATAGGCCATTTGCGCCCCAGGCCGATAGGGCACCGGAAGTTGTAGCTGGGCTGTGTCATTCGCGCGACAGCGGCTCCCCCTTCCAGAGCCCTCCCCGGCCGGTCCATTCGGCCCGGGCGGAATCGAGGGTGAAGGCGAGGTAGATGGCCGCGATCAGCGGAAGCGCCAGCCCGCGCAGGGGCGAGAGGCCGAAGCGCCTCAGCATGGGCGCATAGGCCAGCGCCATGGCGGCCCAGGCGAGCAGGCCCAGCGTCCGGACCCAGCCCTCGCCGAGGACCGCCAGCAGCGGCGGCGCGAGGTAGACGAGGCCCAGCGCCGCCACCATGCCGAGCAGGATCAGCGGGTTGTACAGAAGCTGGGCATAGGCGGTGCGGACCACCATCGCGCGGATGGTGCCGAGATCGTCATAGGCCCGCAGCGAGCGGACACGATCCGTCAGCCCGAGCCAGATCCGGGAGCCGCCGCCCTTCATCAGCCCCGCTAGGGCGCAATCGTCGATGATGCGCCCCCTGATCGGCGGCAGCCCGCCCCGCGCCTCGAAGGCGGAGCGGCGGAGAAGCACGCAGCCGCCGGCCGCCGCGGCGGTGCGCGCCCTGGGGTCGTTGGACCAGCGGAAGGGATAGAGCATCTGGAAGAAGAAGACGAAGGCCGGGATCAGCCAGCGCTCGGCCGCGCTCTCGCAGCGCAGCCGCGCCATGAGGGAGACGAGGTCCCGGTCCTCGGCGATCGCCCGGCTGACGAGGCGCCGCAGGCTGTCGGGGGAATGGGCGATGTCGGCATCGGTGAAGAGCAGGAACTCGTGCCCCTCGGCCTTCACCGCCTCCAGCCCCTGCTGCAGCGCGTAGAGCTTGCCCGACCAGCCCGGCGCCTTGCCCGTGCCGGTGACGACCCGCAGGCGCCCGTCGCCGACGCCCCGAGCGAGCTCGCCGGTGCCGTCCGAGCTGCGGTCGTCCACCACGACGATGCGCAGCGGCCCCGGATAATCCTGCGCCGTCAGCCCCTGCACGGTGGCCGCGATGGTCTCCGCCTCGTTGCGGGCGGGGACGATGGCGCAGACGGCCGGCCAGCGCGCCGGCTCCGCCAGCCGCTCCGCATCGGAATCGTCGTCCCGGGCCAGCCAGAAGAAGCCGCGACCGAACAACAGCACGGCCCAGGCCAGGCAGGCCGCAAGTCCGATCCCCTCGGCGACCCAGATCACCGCCGCAGTATCCCCGCGGCCTCGAACCAGTGGAGGGCGTCCATCACGCCCTCCTGCCAGGGGCGGGACTGGAAGCCCAGGACGCGGCGGGCCTTGGCGGCCGAGAAGAACATGTGGTGGCCGGCCATCTTCAGCCCGTCGCGCGTCAGCATGGGCTCCCTGCCCGTCACCCGGGCGGCCATCTCCGAGAGCACGGCCAGCGGATAGAGCGGCGCGCGCGGCAGGCGGAACGGCCTGCGGTGCCGGCATTCGAGCGCGATGAACTCCAGCATCTGCGCCAGCGTCACGTCCTGTCCGCCGAGGATGTGGCGTTCGCCGGCCGCGCCCTGGTCCAGCGCCGCCACGCAGCCCGCCGCGCAATCCGCGACATGCACGAGGTTCAGCCCGGTCTCCACATAGGCCGGCATCTTGCCCCGCGCGGCCTCCAGGATGATCCGCCCGGTCGGCGTCGGCCGGCGGTCATAGGGGCCGATCGGCGTGGAGGGATTCACGATGACCGCCGGCAGCCCTTCCTTCCGCACCAGGGATTCCACCAGCCGCTCGGCCTCGGTCTTGCTGGACTTATAGGGGCCGATCGCCTCCTCCGGCGTCGCCGGATCCTCCTCCGTCGCGGGGCTGCCATCGGCCCGCGGCTTCAGCGTCGCGACCGAGGAGACATGCACGATCCGCGGCACGCCGGCCTTCAGCGCCGCCATCATGACGGCTTCCGTGCCGCCGACATTGGTCGCCCGCATCCGGACCGGATCCGGCACGAAGATCCTGTAATCGGCCGCCGCATGGATCACGCCGCCCACCCCGGCCATGGCATAGGCGAGGCTCGGCCCGTCAGTGACCGTGCCCAGCGCGTAGGAAATATCCAGCCCCGCCAGGGTCTCGCGCGCCGCCTTGGGCCGGATCAGCGCGCGCACCGCATGGCCCCGCGCGAGGACGGCCCGCGCCAGAGAGGCCCCCAGGAAACCCGTGGCCCCTGTGATCAAGATCGTCGTCGGACGCATGGCAGTCTTGTGGCCGACCGCAAAGCCATGGTCCAGACGCCGAAAGGCCTTATATGACGGGCATGCTTCCCCGACGCCTCCTCCTCGTCGCCCCCGGGCTGCTGGCCCTCGCGACCCCCGCCTTCGCGCAGACGGCCCCGGCCGATGTGGTCGAGCGCTTCCACGCGGCCCTGCTCGAGGTGATGCGCAACGCGCGGAACCTCGGCCCACGCGGCCGCTACGACCGGCTGACGCCCGTCATGAGCCAGGCCTTCGACCTGACGGCCATGACCCGCATCGCCACCGGCTCCAACTGGGCCAGCCTCCCGCCGGACCAGCAGGCCGCGCTCTCCCAGGCCTTCACGCGCTGGTCGATCGCGACCTATGCGGCGCGCTTCGACGGCTATTCGGGCGAGACCTTCACGACGCTGGGCACCCAGGCGCTTCCCAATGGTGACCATCTGGTGCGCACGCGCCTGAACCGGACCGACGGCGACCCGGTGGTTCTCTCCTACCTCCTGCGCGGCAACCCGCCGCGGATCGTGGACGTGTATCTCACCGGCACGATCAGCGAGCTCGCCTCGCGCCGATCGGAGTTCTCCGCCCTCATCCGCGACGGCGGCGTGCCCCGCGTGATGCAGGAGCTCGAGACCCGCACGGCCCGCCTGCTGGCGGCCTGAGCGGGACCTTCACCGCGGGCGCCCTTCAGGTGCCACGCGCGGCCCCCGGGCGTGCTAGGCTGGCTGCATGGACCCTTCCGCGCCCAAGACTTTCCGGGAGTTCTGGCCCTTCTATGTGGGCGAGCATCTCGATGCCCGGAACCGCTGGCTCCATTTCATCGGCACGGCGGCGGCCCTCGCCTGCATCCTGGCCGCCCTCGTGAGCGGGCAGGCCTGGTGGCTGGCCGGCGCGGTGGTGGGCGGCTACGCGCTGGCCTGGATCGGCCATTTCATCATCGAGCGGAACCGGCCCGCGACCTTCCGCCACCCCCTCTATAGCCTCATGGGCGACTGGAAGATGTTCGCCCTGATCCTCACCGGCCGGATGGACCGGGAGGTCGACCGCATCCGGGCCGAGCTCGCCCGCAAGCCGTAGGCCGACGGTCTTCCGGCCCGTTCCGCGCACCCCCCGCCTCCCAACTTTCCACCCGCCGGCCCGAAGCCGGCCATTCCTGTTGCGCGCGCCCGCCGGATGGGCTTCTTTGTCGATAAATCTTTGTATTTCTTCAATTTATTGAAGAGGTATACAGCTCTACCGATGAAGAGGTGAAGAATGGTTCATATGTTGGTGCGATCGGCGCCCCTTGCCCTCCTGCCCTGGCTCGCGGCGGCCCAGGGGGCGGCGCAGACGCCGGAGCCTGCCCCCGCGATCGAGCTCGATCCCATCGTCGTGCAATCCTCGCGGCTGGAGCAGGCGCGCACCGGCATCGCCCCCGCTCTCGGCGCCAGCGTCACCCGGATCGACCGCGAGACCATCGAGCGGCTGCCCCAGGGCGGCGGCGCCTCGCTCAACCAGGTGCTGCTCCAGGCGCCGGGCGTGGTGCAGGAGGCGCAGGGCGACCTGCATGTCCGCGGCGACCACCGGAACCTGCAATACCGCATCAACGGCGTGATCATCCCCGAGGCGATCAGCGGCTTCGGCCAGCTCTTCGACGCGCGCGGCATGCGCTCCGTAGAGCTCATCACGGGGGCGCTGCCCGCCCAGTTCGGCTACCGGACGGCGGGCATCGTGGACATCACGCTGCGCTCCGGCGCGCAGGACCCGGGCGGCACGGCGAGCCTCTACGGCGGCAGCTTCGGCCAGTTCCAGCCGAGCCTCGCCTATGGCGCGGCGGTGGGGCCCTTAGAGTACTACGTCACCGGCAGCTATCTGCGCAGCGACCGCGGTTTCGAGAACCCGACCAGCTCACCCAACGCCATCCACAACAGCACGGAACAGGTGCGGGGCCTAGTGAACATGGCCTATCTGCTGGACGACCGGACGCGCGTCGCCTTCATCGGCGGCTCCAACCAGTCGCGCTTCGAGATCCCCAATATCCCCGGCCAGCCCGCGCAGTTCACCGCCTTCGGCCAGAGCAGCTACGACAGCGCGAGCCTGCGCGCCCGGCAGTGGCAGCGTTCCAGCTTCGGCGTGCTGGCCGTGCAGCACTCGCGCGACGCGCTGGACATGCAGCTCTCGGCCTTCGTCCGGAAGACCTCCATCAGCTACGTGCCCGATACGGTGGGCGAGGTGGTGCTCTCCGGCGTGGCGGCCGAGACGCGCAAGCGAAACTATTCGGCCGGCCTGCAGGGCGACGCGTCCTGGCGCATCGCCGAGGCGCATACGCTGCGGGCCGGTTTCTTCGCCTCGGCCGACATCACGCGCAACATCGCCAACAGCACGGTGCTGCCGGTGAACGCGGCGGGCCAGGCCTTCGACGCGCCCTTCACCATCCAGGAGCGCGGGCGGATCGAGGGCCAGCTCTACGGAATCTACGCGCAGGACGAATGGCGGCTGACCGACCAGCTCACGCTGAACTTCGGCGCGCGCTTCGACGTGATGAACCAGCAGGTGAACGCCTCGCAGCTCAGCCCGCGCGCGAACCTGGTCTGGCGGCCCAGCGAGGCGACGACCATCTCGGCCGGCTATGCGCGCTACTTCACGCCGCCGCCCTCGGAGCTGCTGACCAACCCCGCCCTGTCCCGCTACGTCGGCACCACGCTGGCGCCGGAAGTGCTCCAGGCCAGCCCCGCCCGGCCCGAGCGCGCGCACTACTTTAACCTCGGCATCCGCCACCGCATCGGCGAGCACCTGACCCTCGGCGGCGAGGCCTTCTACCGCTCCGTCCGCGACATGCAGGACCTCGGGCAGTTCGGCAGCGCCTATATCTTCTCGCCCTACAACTACCGCGAGGGGCGGGTCTTCGGGACGGAGCTCTCGGCGCAATGGCGGCGGGGCGGCTTCCTGGCCTATGGCAACCTGACCCTGTCGCGCTCCGAGGGGCGTGGGCTCGTCTCCAACCAGTATTTCTGGAGCGCGGCGGAGCTGGCGCAGGTGCAGAGCAAGTTCGTCCGCACGGATCACGACCAGCTGATCACCGGCTCGGCCGGCATCGCCTACCGGCCCTGGGACGGCGGGAACGTCTCCTCGACCCTGGTCTATGGCAGCGGCATGCGGCGCGGCTTCGCCAACAGCCAGGTGGTGACGCCCTACGTCACCGTGAACCTGGGGCTGAGCCAGGAGTTCGAGATCGCCGGCGGCGGCAAATGGACCGCGCGGCTCGACGTGCTGAACCTCTTCGACCGCAGCTACCAGCTCCGCGACGGCACCGGCATCGGCGTCGGCGCCCCGCAATACGGCATGCGCCGGGGCGTCTTCGCCGGCCTCTCGCGCGCCCTCTGAGGGATCGACCCCATGACCGAAGCCCATGACTTCTCGCTGGTCGCGCTCTTCCTGCAGGCCGACCTCGTGGTGAAGGCGGTGATGCTGGCGCTGGCCGCGGCCAGCCTCGCCGTCTGGACCATTCTGCTCGACAAATCCTTCCGGCTCCGGCGGCTGCGGCGCGATATGGCCGCCTTCGACGCCGCCGGGCGGGCGGGGCATGGGCAGGCGCTGGAGAGCGGGCTCGGCCGGCAGGTGCTCCAGGCCGGCGCCACGCTGCGCTTCGATCCCGACGAAGACCGCCTCACCCGGAAGGAGCGCCTGCGCGAGACCATGCGCCTCGCGCTGGCCGACGCCATGCGGCCGCTGGAGACGGGCTTGCCCTTCCTGGCGACGGTCGGTTCCGCCGGCCCCTTCATCGGCCTCTTCGGCACGGTCTGGGGCATCATGAACAGCTTCACGGCCATCGCGCGCTCGAACAACACCAGCCTCGCGGTGGTGGCGCCGGGCATCGCGGAGGCGCTGCTCGCCACCGCCATCGGCCTCGCCGCCGCGATCCCGGCCGTGATGGCCTATAACCGCTTCATCGTGGCCGGCGCCCGGCTGCGCGGCGACGGCCAGGCCGCCATCGCCCGCCTGGCCGATGCGCTGAGCGAGGCGCGCCGAGCGCCCGTCCCGGCGGGGGATTGAGCCATGGCCATGGCGGGATTGCCGCAAGGCGACCCAAGGGGCGACGACGAGGCCGGCGCCCTGCCCCTCTCCGAGATCAACGTGACGCCCTTCGTGGACGTGATGCTCGTGCTGCTGATCGTTTTCATGGTGGCAGCACCGCTCATGCTCTCCGCGGTACCGGTGCAGCTGCCCAGCGCCGCCGCCGCGCCGGCCACGCCGCCGACCGAGCCGATCGTGCTCACCCTCGACCGCGAGGGCCGCGCCTTCCTGCGGGACGAACCCATCGAGGCCGGCGCGCTCACCGCGCGGATGCGCGTGCTGGCCGCTTCCGGCACCGACCGCACCGTGCAGGTGCGTGCCGATCGCGGCCTCGCCTATGGCGAGGTGCTGGCGGCGATGGGCGCGGTCTCGGCCGCCGGCTTCTCGCGCGTGGCGCTGCTCGCCGAACAGCCGCCACGCTGATGTTCGACGCGGCCCTCGCCACCCCACGCGGCCGGCCGGTCGCGGAGCCGTCGAAGCGGCGACCGGCGATCCATCCGGCCGCGTTGGCGGGCGCGCTGCTGCTGCATCTGGCGGGATTTGCCCTGCTGGCCTGGGCCGCGGCCTCGCGCGAGCCCCGGCTGGCGGAGGAGCCCCCGGCGATCGAGCTGACGCTGGAGACGGTGGCCGCGGCGGCGCCGGCGCCCGAAGCCGCGCCACCCGAGCCGGAGCCGGAAGCCCCGCCGCCGGAACCCGAGCCGCCGGCGCCGCCCGAACCGCCGCCGGTCGAATCGCCGCCGACGCCTCCCGTCCGCGCCGAAGCCGCCGCGCCGCCTCCACCCCCCGCCCCGCGTCCGCGCCCGCCGCCGCCCCCGCGCGAGCGGCGCGCATCGCCCGCGCCGCCCGGAACAGCACCATCCACCGCGCCGCCCACGCCGGCGCCCGCCGCGCCATCCGGCCCGCCGGTCTTCACCAATGCCCGTTTCCGCCGCACGCCCACGCCGCCCGAATACCCGCTCGTCGCGCGCGAGCGCGGGATCACGGGCACCGCCCTCGTCCGGGCGCTCGTCGGCGTGGATGGCGAGACCCGGGAGGTGCGCCTGCACCGGTCGAGCGGCCACGACATCCTGGACGGCGCCGCCCTCGCCGCCGTCCGTCGATGGTCCTTCGAGCCCTCGGCCCGCGAGGGCCAGCGACTCGAATCCTGGATCGAGGTGCCGATCCGGTTCCAGCTGCGCTGAGGCGGGGAAAGTCCCTAGAAGCGCGTGCCCGGCGGCATGTTGCGCGCCCAGGCGGCATCGGGCTGCCCGGCCGATGGCGGCCGGACGGTGATGCCCGGCAGTTGCGCCGGCCCGGCGGCCGGCGTGCCCGGCATGGGGGTCGGCACCGCCGCACCGGCCGCGGAATCCGCGCCCGGATCGTCCAGCGGCACGATCGTCTCGCCCTCGCCGCCGCTGCGACCGAGCTCCGCGTCGCGGCGCTGGCGGGTGATGCTGCGCAGGCGCGCGTAGAAGTCGAGGCTGTCGCTCCGCAGGGCGTCCAGCGTGTCGATGTTCTCGGCGCGCAGGTCGACGCCGCTCAGCGCGCCGCGCCCCGCACCGATGATATGCGCCGTGCCCGTCGCGAAGATGGAGCCTGTCAGCAGCCCGATGGGGTTGGCCGCGGCGTCGATGCCTTCCCCAATCGCGTCCCGGATCACGGTCGGCCCCATGATGGGCAGGACCACGAAGGGCCCGTCCGGCACGCCCCAGCTGTGGAGGGTCTGGCCGAAATCGCCGGAGCGGCGCGTCAGCCCGTTGGGCGTCGCGATGTCGAAGAAGCCGAGGCCGCCGCCCACCGTGTTGATGTAGAAGCGCATCAGCGTATGCCCCGCATCCAGGAAGCGGAACTGCAGGACGTTGTTGGCGAAGACCACCGGCTCGTTGAGGTTGCTCAGGAAGTTCCGAATGGCCGTGCGAGCCCCCTCCGGGAGGGTGTCGCGATAGGCCGCGGCCGCGGGTCGTATCGCGGCGTCGTCCGCCCTGAGGTTGAAATCGTGGATCTGGCGGTTGGTCGCCTCCCACGGGTCGCGGGGATCGGTGGCCGGCGGACCCGCGCAGGCCGAGACGGCAAGGGCGAGGGCCAGCAGCGGGGCGGAGGCGGTTCGTTTCACGCCCGGGACACTACCGCAGCGCCCGCGGCTGCGCGATATGGGTCGCGTGTCCTGGCTCGCGATCCCCCTCATGCTCCTGGCGCTGGCCGGCGCCGGCCAGGCGATCGCCGCGCGGCGCGCGCTCCGCCGGCTGGCCGCGACGAGGGCGCCGGCGGGGCCGCCGCTCGCCGCCAGCGTGCTGAAGCCCCTGCACGGGAACGAGATGGGGCTTGCGGACAACCTCGCCGCCACGCTGGACCAGGCGCATGCCCCGCCCTGGGAGGTGCTCTTCGGCGCCGCCGATCCGGCCGACGCGGCCCGGCCCATCGCCGGAGCCGCGATGGCCGCGAGCGCAACCCCCGCGCGCTTCCTCGCCGGCGGCGCGGTGCTGGGCGCCAACCGCAAGGTCTCCCAGCTGGTCCACCTCGCCGCCGAGGCGCGGCATCCGGCCCTGGTCGTCGCCGATGCCGACATGCGCTGCCCGCGGGACTGGCTGACGGCGGTGACGGCGCCCCTGGCCGACCCCGGCACCGGCCTCGTGACCTGCCTCTATCGCGGCGAGGCGGCGGATGGCGGGACCTGGTCGCGGCTGGCGGCGCTCGGGATCGACTGGCATTTCCTGCCGAACGCCGCGCTGGGCGAGAGCCTGGGCCAGGCGCAGGGCTGCTACGGCGCGACCATGGCGCTGCGGCGGGACACGCTGGAGCGCATCGGCGGCTTCGAGCCGCTCCTGCCGCTGCTGGCCGACGACCACGCGCTGGGCGCGGCGGTGCGCAGGCTGGGGCTGCGCGTCGAGGTCTCGCCGGTCATCCCCGTCCACGTGATGCACGAGCCGGACCTTCGCGCGCTCTGGGCGCATGAGCTGCGCTGGGCGCGGACGCTGCGGCTGCTGAATTTTCCGGGATTCCTGGGTCTCGGGCTGACGCATCCGCTGCCCTGGGCGTTGCTGGCGCTCGCCGTCGCGCCGGGTGCCTGGACGCTGGGCGTGCTGGCGATCGCGCTGGGCGCGCGGCTCGCTTTGGCCTCGGGCGTGGACTCGGCGCTGGGCGTGGCCGGCGGCTGGCGGCGCCGGGCCTGGCTGCCGGCGCGCGACCTGCTTTCCTTCGCCGTCTGGCTGACCGCCCTGGCGCGCGGCGGGGTGGTCTGGCGGGGCCGCCGCTACCGCATCGGGCGCGATGGCGAGATGGTCGAGGAGGCGCGATGAGGCGCCTCATCCTCAACGCCGACGATCTCGGCCTCGCCGCCGAGACCAATGAGGGCATCGAGCGCGCCCATCGCGAGGGCATGCTGACCGCGGCCAGCCTCATGACCGGCGAATCCGGCTTCGAGGAGGGCGTGCGCGTGGCCCGCGCGAATCCTGGCCTGGCCGTGGGGCTGCACCTGACGCTGACCGACGGCGTGCCCACCCTGCCGGCAGCCCGCATCCCATCGCTGACCCAGGGGAACGGCCGTTTCCGCGACGACATGGCGGGGATGGGGCTGACGCTGGCCGTCTCGCGCGAGGCCCGGGCCGAGCTGGCGGCGGAGGTCGCCGCGCAGATGGCGCGCTTCACGGCCACCGGCCTCGCCTGCGACCATGTGAACGCGCACAAGCACTATCACCTCCATCCGAGCATCGCCGCGGCGCTGATGCAGGCCGCGGCGGGGGCCGGGGTCCGTTGCCTGAGGCTGCCCTGGGAGCCGGGCTGGCTCGTCCGCGCGGTCGAGGCCGGCGCGCCGGGCACCGGCGAATGGGCCATCCGGCCCTGGTGCCGCATCCTGCGTCGCCGTGCCGCGCGAAAGGGCCTGGTGGCACCGGACCGCGTGGTCGGTCTGGCTTGGTCCGGCCATTTCACCGCCGACCGGCTGCTCGGCGTGCTGCCGCTTCTGCCCGAGGGCGTCACGGAGCTGTACTTCCATCCCGCCGCCGCCGGCGGCTTTGCGGGCGGCGCGCCGGGCTACGACTACGCCGGCGAGCTCGCCGCCCTGACCGACCCGCGCCTGGCCGAGGCGCTGGCCGGCACGGCGCGGGGCGGCTATGCGGCCATGCTCTTGCCGAACGGCGCCTGACGCCGCAGGAAGGCCGGGTGAGCCTGCTTCCCATCCGCGAGGAGATTCCCCGCACCGCCCTCGTCACCGGGGGCGCGAAGCGGCTCGGCGGCGCCATCGCCCTGACCCTGGCCGAGGCCGGCTTCGACCTCGCCATCCACTACAACAGCTCGGAGGCGGAGGCCGCCGGCCTGGCCGGGGAGATCGGGCGGCTCGGCCGCCGCTGCGCCACCTTCCAGGCCGACCTGACGCGGGAGGCCGAGGTCGCCGCCCTGCTGCCCCGTGTGCGCGAATCGCTCGGCCCGGTCGGCGTGCTGGTGAACAACGCCAGCGCCTTCGAGCGGGACGAATGGAACGACGCGACCCGCGAGGGCTGGGACGCGCATCTGGAGCCGAATCTGCGCGCGCCCTTCGTCCTAATGCAGGACTTCGCGCGCTCGCTGCCCGAGGGCGCCGAGGGCGTGGTGGTGAACATGCTGGATCAGCGGGTGCTCTCGCTGACGCCGCATTTCGTCACCTACACCGTGTCCAAGGCCGGGCTCTGGGCGCTGACGCAGCAGATGGCCCTCGCCCTCGCGCCGCGCATCCGCGTGAACGGCATCGGCCCCGGCCCGGCGCTGCCGAGCCCGCGCCAGAGCATGGCCCAGTTCGAGCGCCAATGCGCCTCGGTGCCGCTCCAACGCGGGACCACCCCGCTGGAGGTCGGCGCGGCCGTGCTGGCGCTGGTGGCGCTGCCCTCGGTCACCGGGCAGATCCTGACGCTCGACGGCGGGCAGCACCTGCAATGGGCGCCCACGGGCGGGTTGGGCGGCGGCGCCGGGGGGCTGGTGGAATGACGGCCGGGATTTATGCTGCGCCGCAACACGCGCCTCCGCGCTTGGAAAGCTGAATCATGCCTGGCGCCACACCGCCTGCCCCCTTGCCCCAGAACGGCGCCCTCAAGCTGCGCCAGGTCTTCGTGCGCGGCCTCGAGCTGCAGGCGCGGCTGGGCGTCTATGCCCATGAGAAGGTCGGGCCGCAGCGGATCCGCGTGCATATCGACCTCGCCGTGGTGGACGAGAGCGCCGCCGTCGGCATCGGGCCGGACGACCTGGCCCGCGTCGTGAACTACGAGCGCGTCGTGCACGCCGCGCGGGCGGCGGTGGCCCGCGGCCACGTGCTGCTGGTGGAGACCCTGGCCGAGACCATCGCCGCGGCCGCGCTGGAGGATCCCCGGGTGCGGACCGCCCGCGTCTCGATCGAGAAGCCGGACGCCTTCGCGGACACCGAAACGGTGGGGGTGACGATCGAGCGAAGCCGGGAGTAGACTGGCTCGCATCCATCCTGCTCGACCCCAAGGGATTCGATCCCGGCGCGGCGGGGGTCAGGGCGAAAGTCAAGCGTGATCTTCTCGGGTGATGAAGTCATCCACCGCACCCCTCGGGGACCCCAGACGCCTTGATTCATCAACATTTTCTTCATGTTGGTGTCACGGTTCCAAAGCGGCGTAAAAAATAATTTTGTAGATTCAATGCATTAGCTGTTTGCCTCCAATTTGGTCACTTCGATTCAAATCCAGGTGAAAGGCCGCCTGAACCACCTTCCGCGCTATCTCACCCACAGGCTTATCCACAGGCTCCGGGGATAGTTGGTCAGCTTGAGCGAAAACATTCCGCCCGATATGCCGGACCCCATGGAACCCATCGAGGAGCAGGTCCATCCGCGGACGGAATCGACCGGCGGCGGCCTCGGCGTGCTGGAGGCGGCGCTGCCGTCGCTGCCGCTGTCGCCCGGGGTCTACCGCATGCTCGACGGCAAGGGCGACGCCCTCTACGTGGGCAAGGCACGCGCCCTGCGGAAGCGCGTCTATAGCTACACCCAGACCGCGCGCCTGCCCGAGCGGCTGCGGCGCATGGTCTTCGAGACCCGCCGGCTGGAGATCATCACGACCTCGTCCGAGGTCGAGGCGCTGCTGCTCGAAGCGAACCTCATCAAGAAGCTCCGGCCGCGCTACAACATCGTCCTGCGGGACGACAAGTCGTATCCCTGGCTGCTGGTCAGCGACGACCACTCCTTCCCGCAGATCGCCAAGCACCGCGGCGAGCGCCGCAAGGGCGCCGCCTATTACGGCCCCTTCGCCAGCGTCTGGGCGGTGAACCAGACCATCACGGCGCTGCAGCGCGTCTTCCTGCTGCGGACCTGCCGCGACACCGTCTTCGACACGCGCGACCGGCCCTGCCTGCTCTTCCAGATCAAGCGCTGCTCGGCCCCCTGCGTGGAGCGGGTCAGCAAGGAGGAATACGGCGCGCTGGTCGCCGAGGCGAAGCAGTTCCTCGCCGGCGAGGTGCCGACCATCCAGAAGCGCCTGGCCGCCGAGATGGAGCAGGCGGCCGAGCGGCTGGAATTCGAGCGCGCGGCCTCGCTGCGCGACCGCATCCGCGGCCTCACCCAGATCCAGGGGAACAGTCGCATCAACATGGACGGCGTGGGCGATGCCGATGTCGTGGCACTGCACATGGCGGCCGGGCAGTCCTGCGTGCAGGTCTTCTTCTTCCGTGGCGGCCGCAACAACGGCAACCGGCCGTACTTCCTGACCCATGCCCGCACCGACATCACGCCGGAGGAGGTGATGGGCAGCTTCCTCGCCCAGCTCTACGACGACCTGCCGCCCCCGCCCCTGGTCCTGCTCAGCCACGAGGTCGAGGAGGCGCCGCTGATCGCCGAGGCGCTGGCGGTCAAGGCGGGCCGCAAGGTGGAGCTCCATCGCCCGCAGCGCGGCGACAAGCGGGATGTCGTGATCCATGCCGAGACCAATGCGCGCGAGGCGCTGGAACGGCGGCTGGCCGAATCCACCGCCCAGGGCCAGCTGCTGGACGGCGTGCAGAAGCTCTTCGACCTGCCCGAGCGCCCCGAGCGCATCGAGGTCTACGATAACAGCCACATCATGGGCACCAACGCCTATGGCGCGATGATCGTCGGCGGGCCACAGGGCTTCAACAAGGGCGCCTACCGGAAGTTCAGCATCAAGTCCGCCCTCACGCCGGGCGACGACTTCGCGATGATGCGCGAGGTGCTCGAGCGCCGATTCGGCCGCGCGTTGAAGGAAGACCCCGCCCGCGCCGAGCCCGGCTGGCCCGACCTCGTGGTGATCGACGGCGGCCAGGGCCAGCTCACCGCCGCGCGCGAGATCATGGCGAGCCTGGGCGTGGACGACATCCCCCTGGTCGCCATCGCCAAGGGCGTGGACCGCGACGCCGGCCGGGAATGGTTCCACATGGCCGGCCGCGAAGCATTCCAGCTGCCGCCACGCGACCCGGTTCTGTACTATCTGCAACGCCTGCGCGACGAGGCGCACCGCTTCGCCATCAACACCCACCGCGCGGGCCGGGCCAAGGCGCTCACCAAGTCGGAGCTGGACGACGTGCCGGGCGTCGGCCCCAAGGTGAAGCGCGAGCTGCTGAACCACTTCGGATCCGCCCGGGGCGTGCGCAATGCGGGCGAGCAGGACCTCGCCCAATGCCCCGGGATCGGCCCCGCGCTGGCCCGCCGGATTCACCAGCATTTCCACCCGGGCTCAGGGCAAGCTACATAGGGGCCGTGCCAACGGACCTGCCCAACCTGCTGACCATCTCGCGGATCGTCGCGATCCCGCTGCTGGTCCTCCTTGTCGCCGTGCGGCAGCCCTGGTTCGACTTCGCGGCCTGCGTGCTGTTCTCGGCCGCGGCCATCACCGATTATTTCGACGGCAAGATCGCGCGCGACCGCAAGATCGTCTCCGACTTCGGCCGCATGCTGGACCCGATCGCCGACAAGCTGCTGGTGGGCGCTGCGCTCATGCTGCTCGCCGGCTTCGAGCGGCTGCCCAACTGGGCCCTGCTCCCCGCGATCGTCATCATGCTGCGCGAGATCCTGGTCTCGGGCCTGCGCGAATACCTGGCGGGGCTGAATGTCGGACTGCCCGTGACGGCGCTGGCGAAGTGGAAGACCGGCTTCCAGATGGGCGCGCTCGGCACTCTCCTGGCCGGCGACAGCGGCGCGCGGATGGTGGGCCTCGGCTTCCTGCCGGTCTCGCTGATCGGCGAAATCATGCTCTGGACTGCAGCGGCTCTCACGCTGGTCACAGGCTGGGATTATTGGGTGGCCGGCCTACATCACGTGAGCCGCGACACGCCTCCGCTGGAGTCGACCAAGCGGCCTTGAGAAGGTTCGTGCCTCGGCGCATGTTGCGCCGCGACAGGGTTTCGGGAGTTTGGGTATGCGGTGGAAGACATCGGGGCCGAAGGTGCTTCTGATGCTGGGCCTCGGAACGGCACTGTCGGGCTGCGCGAGCTTCGATTCGGGCTTCGCCTCCATGACCGGCTGGGCGTCGGGCGTTCACGATCGCTATGGGCCGAGTTGGGCCGGCATGCGTCCCGCCGTGCCGACCGACAGCCTGACCGTCCAGCGCATCCGCAACCGCGGCACGTCCGAGGCCCTCGCGCCGCTGACCACCGAAGCCGGCGACGTCTGGCCGCGCCAGGAAGGCCCCCGCGCCACGCTCGCCAACCCGGACGAGGCGCTGCGCGGCTTCCGTCCCGGAGAGGAGGTTCCGCCCCCGGCCAGGCGCCGTGGCTCGGCGGGCCTGCCGCCCGATCCGGTCGTGCCCGGCGTCCCGCCCCTGCGCGCCTTCGATCCGCCGCCCCCGCCGCCGCCCAGCGCCAACCGCACCGACTCGCCGCGCGCCGACGGCCAGGTGATCTTCACGCCCCAGGGCCCCGTCAACACCACCGGCGGCAACAGCCGGGTGCAGACGACGATCTCGCCGCAGGGCCCCGGCGTCGCAATCCGCGACGGCAACATGACCACCATCATCGGCCCGGGCGGCGAGGTCCGGCAGGTGCCGACGCCGCGCTAGAGCATGATCGCCGCAGGTGGAAGCACCGGAAGCGGAATCCATGTTCCCACAAGGACGAGCACGAGGCTTCGTAGTGAGCCCTGCGACCGGAAAAGGCTCTGGACCATGATGAATTCGCATCCGCTCACCGCGTCGTCGTCCAGCCTCTCCTTCGGGCGCGGGATTCCTTAGTCGCATGCAGATCCTGTATTTTGCCTGGGTTCGAGAGAAGGTCGGCACCGCCGGAGAGGAGCTCGCCCTCCCCGATGGCGTCCGAGACGTGGGCGCGCTGATGCGGCACCTGGCCTCGCTGAGCCCGCGCCATGCCGAGGCCTTCGCCAATCCCACCGCGATCCGCGCCGCGGTGAACCAGGAATTCGCCACCGCCGAGGATGCGGTCGCGGATCGCGACGAGGTCGCCTTCTTCCCGCCCGTCACGGGGGGCTGACATGGCCCGCATCGCCGTGCAGGAGGCGCCCTTCGACCTCGCGGCGGAGCATGCCGCGCTGAGCGACGGCCGCACGGATGTGGGTGCCGTCGCGAGTTTCGTGGGCCTCTGCCGCGCCGATGACGGGCTTTCCGCCATGGTGCTGGAGCACTACCCCGCGATGACCGGGCGGGCGCTCGAGAAGATCGTCGCCGAGGCGGAGGCGCGCTGGCCGCTGACGGGCTGCACCGTGATCCACCGCGTCGGCCGGCTGGAGCCAGGCGCGCCCATCGTGCTGGTGCTCACGGCCAGCTCGCATCGCGCGGCGGCGCTGGAATCCTGCGCCTTCCTGATCGACTGGCTGAAGACGCGGGCGCCCTTCTGGAAGCGCGAGGAATTCGCCGCCGGCGGCGCGCGTTGGGTCGAGGCCAGGGCCGGGGACGACGCCGCGGCCGACCGCTGGTGAGGGCCGGAGCCTAATTGCCGCGGGAAGCGGACCTCCGGCGCCGTCGCGCCCCCCTTCGGCCCGCCCTCGCGATCCTCGCGGGCGGGCTGCTGCTGATCTGGCCGGCCTTTCTCAACGGCTATCCGATCCTGTTCAGCGACAGCGGCGCCTTTCTCGCGCAGACGGTCCGGCCGCTGATGATCTGGGACAAGCCCTGGATCTACGGGCCCTTCGCCTGGATCTTCCACCAGCATCTCACCCTCTGGGGGACGGTGGCCGCGCAGGGGCTGATCGTCTCGCATCTGATCTGGCTGCTGGCGCGCGTGCTCGGCGGCGCGGCGCCGTGGCGGCATGTGGGGATCTGCGCGGCGCTGGCCGCCCTCACGGCCGCGCCGTGGTCGGCGGCGCTGGTCATGCCCGATATCCTGACGCCGGCGGCCGTGCTCTGCGCGGCGCTGCTCGGCTGGGCCTGGGACGGGCTGAGCCGCGCCGAGCGCGGCTGGCTGATCCTGCTGGGCAGCGTCGCCACCGCCGCGCATCTGTCGAACCTGCCGGTGATGTTCGCGATCGTCGTGCTGGCCGCGATCCTGCGCGCGGGCTGGGGCACGCTGCTCCGCGCGGCCATGCCGCTCCTCGGCGCGGTGCTGCTGCTGCTCGGCACCAACCTCGTGGGGCACGGGCGCCTCGCGCTGTCGCCCTATGGCAGCACCTTCCTCCTCGCCCGGCTGATCGCCGACGGGCCGGCCGCGCGGACCATCGCGGCCCGCTGCCCCGATTCCGGCTGGTATCTCTGCGCCTTCGCCGGGCGGCTGCCGACCAATTCCGACGTCTTCCTCTGGGTGCCGGACAGCCCGGTGAACCGCCGCCCCGACGGCACGCCGGTCTTCCTCGGCGGCATGGTCCTGGCACCCGAGGCGAGCGCGATCATCGCCGAGACCCTGCGGCGCGAGCCGCTGGCCGTGATCCGTGACGGGCTCGCCAATTTCGTCGCGCAGCTCCGTCGGAACCAGGTGGGCGACACGCTCTCGCGCCACGACGTGGGGATGGGGGTGCGGCCGGAGATCTCGAGGGGATTTCCCGCGGCCGAGCTGGCGCGCTTCGACGGGTCCCTCCAGATGCGGGACGGGCTGAAGGCGCGCGGACGGCGGCTCAATCCCGTCTTCTCGGCCGTGCTGATCCTGTCCGCGCCCCTCGCGCTGCTCGCCTGGGCGCGGGCGCACCGCGCGCGGGACGCCCGCCGACTGGGGCTGCTGCTGTGCCTGCTGGTCGGGCTGACGGGCAATGCGCTGGCGACGGGCACCCTCTCCATGCCGCATCACCGGTATCAGGCCCGCGTGGTCTGGCTCCTGCCGCTGGCGGCGATGCTCTTCTGGCGCAGGCCCGACGAGTTCAGGGCCTGAGGATCCGCAGCAGGGCCAGCGCCGCGAGCGCGGGCACGCCGAAGGCCACCGCCGCGAGCGGCAGTTCCTGCGCCACCGTGTAGCCGGCGCGGCTGACGCCGATCCACATATTGGCGGCCGTGGCGATCAGCCAGATCAGGAGGAAGAGCCTGAGCGTGGTGGCCGGCTGGCCGATGGCACGCCCCGCGACCGCCATGCCGGCCAGCAGGACGAGCCCGCCGCCGATGAGGAGCATCGTGTGCATGCGAGAAGCGCGTCCCTGGTGCGAAAGCGCTGGGCCGGCCTCGCGGCCGGTTCCTGCGTCCGTCCCAGAATGTCAGGCTTCTACAACCGGCGCGAGTGGTCACCTCCGCCATTCCGGCGGCTCACCGTATCCAGCGGCAACGGCGTGGATCGAGCCTCCAGCCGAGCCCGTCACAACCGCGGCGCGAGTCCACCCACGCCCGTCGCGAATTCCAGCTGCGCCAGCGCCGTGAGGTAGTTCGCCCGGGCATTGTTCGCCGCCACCCGGGTCGCGTTCAGTGTCCGCAGCGCGTCCAGCACGTCGAGCAGGCTGCGCCCGCCCGCCAGATAGGCCTGCTCCGAGCTCCGATAGGCCTGCTCGGCCCGGTTCAGCGCGCCGCCGGTGTAGAGGCGCAGCAGGGCACGGGCCTGCTCGCAGGCGGACCAGGCGGTGGCGAAGTCGGCCCGCGCCTGGAGGAGCGCGTTCCGCGCCAGGGCCTCGCTCTGGGCCTGCTGCCCCTGGGCGGCGCCAATGTTGCCGCGCGTGATCTGCCGGGTGAAGAGCGGCACCGAGAGGTTCAGCGTGAACTGATTGCTGGCGATCAGCGGCTGCGAGGAATTCGGCAGGTCCTGCGAGAGCTCGGACCGTCCCCAGCCGCCATTGACCGTCACGTCGCGCCAGCGCTGCGCCTCGGCGAGGCTGGTGTTGGCGCCGGCCGCCGAGGCCTGGCGCGCGGCCACGACCACGTCGGGGCGGCTCTGCACGGCATCGCCCAGCGTGCCGCGCGCGACGCCGATCTCGGGCGCGATGTCGAAACGGCCGCGCAGGTCGATGGCCAGGGCGGGCAGCGCCACGCGCAAGGGGTCGCGGCCGGGCGGCGCGGGCGGCGGCGGGGCCGCGGCGTCGAGCGCCAGCGCCACGGCGACCTGGGCCACGCCCGCGGCATAGGCCTGCGCGGCGGTGGTGACATCGGCCTCGAAGGGAACCCGGCTGGCCTGGAAGCGGAGCAGGTCGCCCTCGGGCAGCGCGCCGTCCTGGACCTGGCGGCGTAGCAGCGCCTCGGTGCGGTCGAGGCTGCCGCGATTGCCCAGCGCCACCTCCAGATTGGCGCGGGCGGCCAGGGCCGCGATGAAGTTCTGGCGAAGCGCGAAGATCTGGATGCGCAGCGCATCGAGCACCTGCGCCTCGGCGACGGCGATGTTCGCGTCGGCGAAGCGGGTCCGCAGCTCGCGCTTGCCGCCGAGCTCGACCAGGACCGTGAGGCCGATATTGATGTTGTTGCCCGGCCCGTGGAGGCGCGCGCCCTGCAGCCCGTTGCGGCGCGTCTCGTTGAACTCGCCGATCGTGTTGCCGATGCTGGCCTGCATGGGCGGCAGGGAGGAGGCGACGAGGCGCTGGGCCCGGGCCGCATCGATGCCGCGCTGGGCCGCGACGACAGTCAGGTTGCGCTCGATCAGCCGGCTCTCGGCCTCGGCGAGGGTGAGCACGCGGGGCTGGCCCGGCAGCGGCAGCGCCTGCATGCCGGCGCCGGCCTCGCGCGGCTGCCGGGCCGTGGGGGGCGGCGCCTGGGCCAGCGCCGGGCTCGCCACGCAGAGCGCCGCTAGGACCGCCAGACGCCTCATGCCGGCAGCCCTGCCCGCTCGCGGCGCGCGGCCAGCGCCGCCTCCTGCCGCGCCAGGTCGCGCGGGCGGCCCAGCCGGTCGATCAGTGCCGGGAAGATCACCAGGATGAAGATCGGCACCAGGCCGATGCCGCCCACCACCACGATCGCCAGCGGCTTGGTGACATCCGCGCCGATGCCCGTCGCGAGGGCCATTGGCAGCAGGCCGAAGAAGCTGGCGAAGCAGGTCATAAACACGGGGCGCAGCCGGTCCTGCCCAGACTGGTCCAGCGCCGGCTTCCAGGCCATGCCCTCGTGCCGGAGGTGATTGAAATGCGAGAGCATGATGATCCCCTCCATCACCGTGATGCCGAAGAGCGCCAGGAAGCCGATGGCCGCCGGGACGGAGAAGTTCAGCCCCGCCGCGCCCAGCGCCATGATTCCGCCGACGAGCGACAGCGGCACCATCGCCATCACCAGCAGCATCTCCCGAAGGTTGCCGAACTGGACATAGAGCAGGACCATGATGATGAGCAGCGCGACGGGCACGATGTTCAGCAGCCGCGCCACCGCCTCCTGGAGGTTCCGGAACTCGCCCAGCCAGTCGAGCCGGTAGCCGGATTCGAGGCGCAGTTCCCGGGCGATCAGCGCCTGCGCCTCCTGCACCGCACTGGCCGGGTCCCGGCCGCGGACGGAGAAGCGGATCGGCACGTAGCGCGTGCTCTCCTCCCGATAGACATAGGCCGTGCCCGAGGAAAGCCGGATCTCCGCGACGTCGGCCAGGACCGCGCCTCGGGGGCCGCCGACCGGAATCCGCCGGATCGCGTCGATATTGTCACGGAACTGCGGCGCCATGCGGACGGTGATCGGGAAGTTGCGGTCGCCGCCGGGCTCGTAGAGCCGCCCGGCCTCGCGCCCGCCGATGGCGGCCTGGACCACCTGGTTGATGTCGTCCACCTGCAGGCCGAAGCGCGCGGCCCGCGCCCGGTCGATGGTGACCGAGATGGTCGGCTGCCCGAGCGTGGGGAAGATGGCGATGTCGGTCAGCCCCCGCACCTGGTTGAGCAGCCCGCGGATCTGCTCCGCATGCCGGGTCAGCAGGTCGAGGTCGGGCCCATAGATCTTGATGGCGTTGGCGCCCTTCACGCCGGAGGCGGCCTCCTGGACGTTGTCGCTGATCGCCTGGGCGAAGCTGAACTGCACACCGAGGAAGCGCTCGGACAGCCGGGCGTTGATGGCGGCGACCAGACCGTCGCGGTTGGGCGCGGTGGTCCACTGGTCCGGCGGGCGGAGCGGCACGAAGAACTCGGCGTTGAAGAAGCCGGCGGAATCCGTGCCGTCGTCGGGCCGGCCCTGCTGCGAGGTGACGGTGATCGCCTCGGGGAACTCCATCAGCGTGGCGCGGATGCCCTGGACGGTGGGGTGGCCCTCCTCCAGCGAGATGGTGCCGGGCATGGTCGCGCGGACCCAGAGGTTGCCCTCCTCCAGCGTCGGCAGGAACTCGGCGCCCAGATGGGAGAGGACGAAGATGGAGATAGCCACCAGCACCGCCGCCACCACCAGCGCGAATTCCCGCGCCGCCATGGAGAAGCGGTACATCCGGCCGTGCGCCCAGCGCAGGCCCCGCACCAGCGGGGTGTCACGCTCCTGGCTGTCCTCGCGGAGCAGCACGGCGGAGAGCGCGGGCACCACGGTGAAGGCGGCGATCAGCGAGCCGAAGATCGCATAGGCGTAGGTCTTCGCCATCGGGCCGAAGATGCGGCCCTCGATGCCGCCCATGGTGAAGAGCGGGATGAAGGCGACGATGACGATCAGCAGGGCGAAGAGGATGGGCTTGCCCACCTCGCCGCCCGCGCGCAGGACGGTGAGCGAGATGCCGGACAGCCCGCCGGCCTGGGGGCTCGCATAGAGATGCGGGTTGCGCCGCGCGAGGGCCAGATGGCGGTAGATGTTCTCGACCATGATGATGGTCGCGTCCACCAGCAGGCCGAAGTCGAGCGCGCCGATGGAGAGCAGGTTGGCGCTCTCGCCCCGCGCCAGGATCACCAGCACGGCGAAGAAGAAGGCGAAGGGAATGGTCGCTGCGACGACCACGGCGCCGCGCAGGTCGCCGAGGAACAGCCACTGGATCACCAGGATCAGCACCACGCCGACGATGATGTTGTGCACCACCATCTGTGTGGCGACCTTCACCAGGTCCTCGCGGTCATAGAGCGGCACGACGCGCACGCCGGGCGGGAGGATGCCGCCGGCATTGATGCGCTCCACCTCCCGCTGCACGCCCCGGATGGTGGGCAGGGTCTGCTCGCCGCGGCGCATGAGCACGGTGGCCAGCACCACGTCGCCGTCGCGCTCGTGCCCCGCGATGCCGAGCCGCGGCAGGCTGCCGATCTCGACGGCCGCGACATCCGAGAGCAGGACCGGCGTCCCGTCCGCCGAGGCGGAAAGGACGATGTTGCGGATGTCCTCCGTGCTGCGGATCAGGCCGATGCCCTGCACCACCGCCGCCTGCGGGCCGATGTTGATGGTTCCCGCGCCCACGGTGGCATTGCCCGCCCGCACCGCCTCGATCACCGCGGGCAGCTGCAGCGCGTAGGCGTTGAGCCGGCCGAGGTCGATCGTCACGTTGTAGGACTTGCTGCGGCCGCCGAAGCTGGTCACGTCGACCACGCCGGGCACGCGCTTGAAGCGGCGCTCCAGCACCCATTCCTGCAGGGTCTTGAGGTCGTCCGGCGAGAAGCCGGGCGGGCCGACGACGCGGTAGCGCATGATCTCGCCGATGGGCGAGAGCGGGCTGATGGTGGGATTCGCCCCCTCCGGCAGGTCGCGCAGTGTGGCCAGCCGGTTCAGCACCTGCTGCAGCGCCTGCTCGTAGGTGAAGGCGAAGGTGAACTGCACGCGCACGTCGGAGAGGCCGAAGAGGCTCGTCGACCGCACCGAATTCATGTTCGGCAGCCCCGCCATGGCGAGCTCGACCGGGATGGAGACGTAGCGCTCGATCTCCTCGGCCGAGGCGCCGGGATTCTGCGTGATGATCACGACCTGCGGCGGCACCGGGTCCGGATACGCCTCGATGTTCAGCGTGAGGAAGCCGTAGGCGCCGACCGCCACGAAGACGATGAACAGGAGAATGACCAGCGCCCGCTGCTGGAGCGAGATGGCGACAAGCTGACGCATGGGGCTGCTCAGTCGATGCGCGAGGCGCGGTCGATGAAGAGGGCGCCGCCGGTGACCACGCGGTCGCCGTCGGCCAGGCCCGCGCGGGCCTCGATCATGCTCTCCGAGCGGAGGCCGGGCGTGATGCGCCGCATGGCGAAGCGCCCCTCGGGCAGCGAGACCCAGACATTCGCCTCGTCGCCGCGGAAGATCACAGCACTGGCCGGCACGGCGGGGGCGCGGGAGGTCTCGCCCACCTCGATGCGGAACGTCGCGAACATCTCGGGCCGCAGCTCGCCGCCGGGATCCTGGATCTCGGCCATGACCATCAGGCGCCGCGTGGCGGGGTCGAGCCCGGCGGCCGTGCGGACGATCCGGGCGTCGAAATGCCGGTCGGGCAGCGCGTTGACCCGGACATCCACCGGCTGGCCCACCCGGATCATGGGCACATCCATCTCGCGGACATTGGCGATGAGCCACATGGTCGAGAGGTCCGCCAGGGTGAAGACCGGCTCGCCCTGGCCGGCGGTCAGCCATTGGCCCGGCCCGGCGCGGCGCTGGGTGATCGTGCCGGCCATCGGCGCGGTCACGGTGATGAGGCCGCTCACCTGGCGGGTCCGCTCGATCTCCGCGATCTGGTCCGGCGTGCGGCCGAGGACGCGCAGGCGGTCGCGATTGGCCTCGGCCTGGGCATGTGCGCTGCGGAGATCGGATTCGGCGGCGGCCGAGGCGGCGCGCGCCTGCTCCACGTCGCGCTGCGAGGCGGCGCGGGCGGAGAAGAGCGAGGCCTGGCGGGCATCCTCGCGCCGCGCCTGGGCGAGGGCCACGGTGGCCTTCTGCACATTGTCCAGCGCGCCGAGCAGGTCGTTGGCGGCGCCGGTAACGTCGGGCGTCTCGATCTCGTAGAGCGGCGCGCCGGCCTCCACGCGGTCGCCGACGCGGGCGAAGGCGCGCATCACCCGGCCGGTATAGGGCGAGAGCATCGGGGTCGAACGGTCGTCATTGTAGGCGATGCGGCCATCGGCCATGCGCTCGGGGCGGAAGTCGCGGCTGGCCACGGGCTCGATGCGCAGGGCGCGCATCTCCTTCTCGCTCAGCCTGAACTCGCCCTCGGACAGCGCCGCCTGGGTCGAGGCCGCGGCGGGCGCCGGCCTCTCGACGTGGTTCAGGTAGTAATAGGCGCCGCCGCCCAGCACCAGGACGAGGCCCAGCCAGGGCAGCAGCCTGCGCCGGGGGCGCAGCGCGGCCGTCAGCTCGGAGGAGGACGCCGCGGGGCCTTGGGGGCCGGCGCGGTGGTCGAGCTTCGCCGGTTCCTGGTGAATCACGTTCATGAATGTCCCGAACCATCCATGCGAGGGGGAGAAGCCTGTCGAATTGGACGCCGCGACAGGATCCCGCGATGGAAGCACTACATTAACAGAAGCTGAACGAGATCGGTAGCCGTCCCGGATGAAATTCTGGCCACATCCAGGGACGGGCTGGAAAGGCCTCGTGCTCCGGGCTCGTCAGGCCGGCAGCAAGGGCTGCGGGTCGAGCCAGAGCCGATACCAGCTCAGTCCGAAATGCAGGTGGGGGCCGGTGACGCGTCCGGTCGCGCCCATGGCGGCGATCCGCTGGCCGGCGCGGACCTCCTGCCCCTCGGCGACGTCGATGGTCGAGAGATGGGCGTAGAGCGTGTTCACCCCATGCCCGTGGTCGAGCACCAGCAGCTTGCCGAAGAAATGGAACTCGGCGGCGAGGGTGACGCGGCCGGAGCAGGCCGCCTGGATGGGCGTGCCGACCGGCCCGGCGATGTCGAGCGCGGCATGCGGCTGGCGGGGCTGGCCGTTCAGGATCCGCTGGCTGCCATAGATCCCGCTGATCCGGCCGCGCGCGGGCCAGGCGAGGCCGGCCGCAAAGTCGGTGCGCGGGGTATCGAGACCACGGACGACGGCGAGCCGTTCCCGCTCGGCGACGATACGCTGCAGGGTCGCCGCGTCCGGCGTCACCTGCGCCGGCGGCAGGCCGTTGATGTGCTGGACGTCCCACTGGCGGGGCGTGACCTCGATGGTGCGGGGCGTGCCATTCTCCGTCAGCGTGGCGCGGGGGCCATGGTCCCGGCCGAAGCCCAGGACGAAAAGCCCCTCGGGCGAGACGCGGACCGCCTGCCTCTCCAGCGCCAGACGCGCCCCGGCGGCGCCCCGGCCGAGGAGCATGGCGCCCTGGGTCGGATGGCCGCGCCATTCCAGGGCAGCGGCCGGCCGGGCCAGCAGCAGCGCCGGCAAGGCCAGGGCCGCGCGACGCTTCAAAACAGCAGCCCCTGCACCGGCCTTGCCGGCGCCGCTGACACGTCGACGGCCCCATCCTGGAAGGTCAGGGTCAGCTTCGCGCCAGGCGAGACCTCGGCGGCGGCGGTGATGGTCTTTCCGCCGGTGCTCTGGACGAGTGCGAAGCCTCGCGCCAGCACGGCATTGTAGCTGACCGCCTCCAGCCGGGCCGCGAGCCCCTCGACGCGGGCGGCACGCTCGCGGATCAGGCCGAGCACGGGCGCGGGGGAGAGCCGGGCCAGTGCCGGGGCCGCCTCGCGCCGCGCCAGGTTCCGCGCCCAGGCGGCATTCATCCTCTGGTCAATCGCCTGCACGGCATTGCGGCCGGACGCGATGGCCTCGCGCGGATGGCGGAGATGGGCGCCGAGCCGGGCCACCTCCTGCCGCTTGGCGAGCACGAAGCCGGGCAGCGCGGTGCGCAGCCGCTCGCCGCGGTCGTCGAGGCGCTGGCGGAGCTGGTTCACCATGGAAGGCAGGTCGGGCAGGCCGCGCTCGGCGCGATGCAGGTGCAGGCGGCTCTCGCGCAGCCTGGCCGCGATGCACTGGGCGATGCGGAAGCCGCGCTGGGCGATATCGGCCGCGAGGTCCACCCGGGAAGGCACCGCCATCTCGGCGGCGGCGGTGGGGGTGGGCGCGCGGCGGTCGCTCGCGAAGTCGATGAGGGTGGTATCGGTCTCGTGGCCGACGGCGGAGATCAGCGGGATGGTGCATTCGGCCGCCGCCCGGATCACGATCTCCTCGTTGAAGGCCATCAGGTCCTCCAGCGAGCCGCCGCCGCGCGCGACGATCAGCACGTCCGGCCGGGGGATGGGCCCGCCGGGCCGCAGCGCCGAGAAGCCGTGGATGGCGGCGGCTATTTTCTCGGCCGACCCCTCCCCCTGCACCGGGACCGACCAGAGGATCAGGTGGCGCGGGAAACGGCGCGCCAGAGTCGTGCGGATGTCCTGGATCACCGCGCCGCGCTCGCTGGTCACTACGCCGATGACATTCGGCAGCAGCGGGAAGGGCCGCTTCCGCTCGGCGTCGAAAAGGCCCTCCTTCAGCAGCATCAGCCGCAACCGCTCGATCCGCGCCAGCAGCGCGCCCTCGCCGGCATATTCCAGCTTCTCGATGATGAGCTGGTACTTGGAGCGGTCGCCATAGGTGGAGACCCGGCCGGTGGCGATCACCTCCAGCCCGTTCTCCGGCTTCAGCCCGAGTCGCGAGACGGCGCTCTTCCAGACGACGCTCTCGATCTTGGCGTTCTCGTCCTTGAGCGACATGTAGATGTGGCCCGAGGGATAAGGCTTCACCTCCGTCAGCTCGCCGCGGACGCGGACACGCTGGAAGGCGCCCTCGAGGGTGCGCTTGATGGCGCCGGCCAACTCGCCCACACCGTATTCGGGAATATTTCCGCCGGGTCCGTCCATCGCCCGAGTATAGGACGCTCCGCCGGATTCTGGAGAGGCTGGCATGAAGGTTCTGGTGGTGGGCGGCGGCGGCCGCGAACATGCGCTGTGCTGGGCGATCGCCGCCTCGCCGCTGCTGACGCGGCTGATCTGCGCGCCGGGCAATCCTGGGATCGCCGAGATCGCGGAATGCTTCCCGGTCGGCGCGGAGGATGTCGCCGGCATCGTGGCGCTCGCCAAGAGCGAGGCGATCGAGCTGGTCGTCGTCGGCCCCGAGGCCCCGCTGACGCTCGGCATGGCCGATGCCTGCGCCGAGGCCGGCATCCCCTGCTTCGGCCCGCGCAAGGCGGCGGCCCTGCTGGAGGGCAGCAAGAGCTTCTTCAAGGAGATCGCCAATGCCGCCGGGGCGCCCACGGCCGCGCATGGCCGCTTCACCGACGCGGCCTCCGCCCGGGCCTATATCCGCGCGCAGGGCGCGCCCATCGTGGTGAAGGCGGACGGGCTTGCGGCCGGCAAGGGCGTGGTTGTCGCCGCCACCGTCGAGGAGGCGGAGCAGGCCGTCACCGAAATGATGGAAGAGGGCCTCCACGGCGCCGCGGGCTCAACCCTCGTCATCGAGGAGTGCCTGCTGGGCGAGGAGATCAGCTTCTTTGCATTGTGCGATGGCCAGCACGCGGTTCCGCTGGGCGCCGCCCAGGACCACAAGCGCGTGGGCGACGGCGACACCGGGCCGAACACGGGCGGCATGGGCGCCTATTCCCCTCCCCCCGCCTTCACCGAGCCCTTGCAGGCCGAGGTGATGCGAACCTGCATCACACCCGTGCTTGCGGAGCTGGCGAGACGCGGCACGCCCTTCCAGGGGGTGCTTTTCGCGGGGCTCATGCTGACCGCGGACGGCCCGAAGCTGCTGGAATTCAACGTCCGCTTCGGTGATCCGGAATGCCAGGCGCTCATGCTCCGCCTGCGCAGCGACCTGCTGCCGGCGCTGCTGGCCGCCACCCAGGGCGAGTTGAAGGATTTCGACCTGCGCTGGGAGAAGTCCGCCAGCATCGTCGTGGTCATGGCGGCCGAGGGCTATCCCACCACGCCCCGCCGGGGTACCGAGATCCGCGGGCTGGAGGCGGCGGCGCAGGTCCCCGGCGCGCAGATCTTCCACGCCGGGACCGCGCGCGACCAGGAAGGACGGCTCGTCGCCAATGGGGGGCGCGTGCTGGGCGTCGGCGCGACGGGCGCGACCCTCGCCGAGGCGCGGGAGGCCGCCTATGCCGCCGTTGCGAAGGTCGAATGGCCGGGAGGGTTCTGCCGCGGGGACATCGGCTGGCGCGCGCTTTAGCGTGTTTTATCCCATTCACGGGAGGTCGTCGCAGAATGCGGGGCACCGCCGATTCTTGAGGCTTTCCGCCTCCATCCGATGATGGCAGTGTCCGTCCAAATCGAGGAAGGCCGAGACAGGATGAGCCAGTACACCCACCCGGAGACCATCGCCCTCCACGGCGGCAGCCATCGCGCCGACCCGAGCACGGGCTCGGTCGCCGTGCCGATCCATCAGACGACCAGCTTCCAGTTCCAGGACACCGGCCACGCCGCCCGGCTCTTCGGCCTCGCCGAGCTCGGAAACATCTACTCGCGCATCATGAACCCGACGAACGACGCGCTGGAGACGCGCGTCGCGCAGCTCGAGGGCGGCGCGGCCGCACTCTCGGTCGGCTCGGGCCAGGCGGCCACGACCTTCACGGTGATGAACCTCTGCCAGGCGGGCGACAACATCGTCAGCAGCACCGACCTCTATGGCGGCACCTGGAACCTCTTCGCCAATACGCTGAAGCAGTTCGGCGTCGAGGTGCGCTTCGTCGATCCGGCCGATCCCGAGGCCTTCGCCCGCGCCACCGACGCGAAGACGCGCTGCTACTACGCCGAGACGCTGCCCAACCCGAAGCTGCAGGTCTTCCCGATCGGCGAGATCGCGGCGATCGGCCGCAAGCTCGGCGTGCCGCTCATCATGGACAACACGGCGGCGCCCATCCTGTGCCGGCCCTTCGAGCACGGCGCGGCCGTGGTGATGCACTCCACGACCAAGTGGATCGGCGGCCACGGCACGAGCATCGGCGGCATCGTCGTGGACGGCGGCAACTTCGACTGGGAAGCCCCTCTCGGCGAGGGCAAGGGCGGCGAGCGCTTCCCCACGCTGAACACGCCCGACCCGAGCTATCACGGCGCCGTCTGGAGCCAGGCGGCCAAGCCGCTCGGACCCATCGCCTATATCCTGCGCATGCGGACCTGCCTGCAGCGCGACCTGGGCGCGCCCATGTCGCCCTTCAACGCTTTCATGTTCCTCCAGGGGCTGGAGACGCTGCCGCTGCGCATGGAGCGGCATTGCTCCAATGCGACGAAGGTCGCGGCCTTCCTCTCCGGCCATCCGGATGTGGTGAAGGTCATCCATCCCTCGGTCATGACGGGCGAGTCCAAGCGCCGGGCCGACGCCTATCTCAAGGGCGGCCACGGCAGCCTGCTGGGCTTCGAGCTGAAGGGCGGAAAGGAAGCCGGGCAGGCCTTCATCGAGAAGCTGAAGATGTTCTACCATGTCGCCAATATCGGCGACGCGCGCAGCCTCGCGATCCATCCGGCGACCACCACGCACAGCCAGCTGAACGAGGAGGAGCAGGCGGCGAGCGGCGTGACGCCGGGCTATATCCGCCTCTCGATCGGCATCGAGCATATCGACGACATCCTGGCCGATCTGAAGCAGGCGCTCTCGTAACCCGCGCCTGCGGGGTTCTATAAGGGCCTCCGAATGACGTTCCGGCCATCGGAGGCCCCATGAACTTCGCAGGTTCCTTTCCCAACACCCGCATGCGGCGCAACCGGCGCGATGCCTGGACGCGCAAGCTCACCGCCGAGAACAGGCTGACGCCGGCCGACCTCATCTGGCCGATC
This sequence comes from Roseococcus sp. SYP-B2431, assembly GCF_004336745.1. Lineage (GTDB taxonomy): Bacteria > Pseudomonadota > Alphaproteobacteria > Acetobacterales > Acetobacteraceae > Roseococcus. Next base: position 275,114 of record NZ_SJXD01000025.1, on the reverse strand, counting down.
TTCCTCACGGATGGCGTGGACAAGGTCGTGCCCGTCGAGAGCATGCCCGGGATCGTGCGGGTCTCGGTGGACCGCGCGGCCGAGCATGTGGCGGAGGCGGTGGAGCTCGGCATCCCCGCCGTCGCCCTCTTCCCCTATACGCCCGTCGAGGAACGGGACGACGAGGGCACCGGCGCGCTCGACGCCGACAACCTCATGTGCCGTGGCGCCCGCGCGCTGAAGGCGGCGCATCCCGATCTGGGCCTGATCGGCGACGTGGCGCTCGACACCTACACCAGCCATGGCCATGACGGCGTGCTGCGCGGCGGCTATGTCCACAACGAGGACACGGTCGAGATCCTCTGCCGCCAGGCCGTGCTGATGGCTCAGGCCGGCGTGGACGTGATCGCGCCCTCGGACATGATGGACGGCCGCGTCGGCAGCATCCGCAAGGCGCTGGACGAGCAGGGCCTCATCCACACGCGCATCATGAGCTACGCGGCGAAATACGCCTCCGGCTACTACGCGCCCTTCCGCGACGCGGTCGGCAGCACGGGCGCGCTGCTCGGCGACAAGAAGACCTATCAGATGGATCCCGCCAACAGCGACGAGGCCCTGCGCGAGGTCGCGCTCGACATCGCCGAGGGCGCCGACATGGTGATGGTGAAGCCTGGCCTGCCCTATCTGGACATCGTCCATCGCGTGAAGACGGAGTTCGGCCTGCCGACCTTCGTCTACCAGGTGAGCGGCGAGTACGCGATGCTCATGGCGGCGGTCGAGCGCGGCTGGCTCGACCACGACCGCGCGATGATGGAGGCGCTGATCTCCTTCAAGCGCGCGGGCGCGAACGGCGTGCTCAGCTATTTCGCGGTGAAGGCCGCGCGGCTGCTGAAGGCGGGCTGAGCCCTACTTCCGCGGCGCGCCGCCGCCGGAACCGCTGCGGAAGGCGGTCATGAGCGCCGTCACGTCCGGGCTGACATCGGCCGAGGCGTTGCCGGCGCCCACGAAGATCGCGACGCTGTTCTGCGGCAGGCAATAGATCGTGTAGATCCGCCCGCCCTCGCGCTCGCCCCAGGCGGCGGACCGGGTGGTGTTGAGCGGCCGCAGCCCGACCGAGGCGATGGCGAGCGCCCCGCGTTGCAGACATGCCTCGATCGACGTGCCGGGCGGAAGCGCTACGTGATTGACCACGGCTCCAACCGCCAGGGCCGGCCTGGCGGCCAAAGTGGTGGCGGCCAGCGTGCCCGCGGCCAGGAGGACCATGCCGGCCAGTTTCGGATTCATGCGCATCTGTCGCCCTCCATTCTTGGTCTGCCAATCCTGGCAAATCGTGAGGTGGCAGGGAATACATGCAGCGGAAATTAGGCTCGTCTCAACGCGAGTTGCCGTTCAGCCTTCCAGGAAGCGAAGGACGAGGCCGACCTGCGAGCGATCCATCAGCGCCGGCGCATGGCCGCAGCCGGGGATGGTCTCGACCGTCACCTGAGCCGCCTGGCCCATGCGGGATGCCGTCTCCGGCAGCAGCAGATCGGAGCTTTCGCCGCGCAGCACGAGGACGGGGCGCTTCGCGCAGAGCTCCCAGAGCGGCCAGAGCTCCACATCCGCGAGCGGCCCGGCCATCGGCTCCACGATCGCGGGATCGTAATGCAGCACGAATTTTCCCCCGGCCATGACGCGGGCGCTGTGCCGTGCGAGATGCGCCCATTCCGCGTCGCTCAGCGGGCCGAAGGGTGCGTGGACCTTGCGAAGTTGCGCCTCGACGGCGGCCAGGCTGTCGAATTCCGGGAAGATCCGGAGGTAATCGCGAATGCGCTCCAGCGCGGCGACGGGAACGAAGGGGCCGATGTCGTTCAGCACCATGCGCCGCATAGCCACGCCCGGCACGGCGCAAAGCCCCATGCCGATCAGCCCGCCCATCGAGGTGCCGACCCAGTCGTACTCGCCCAGTTCCACCAGCAGCGGCGTCAGCGCCGCCACATAGGTCGGGACCGCGTAGAGCGCGCCCGAGGGCAGCCAGTCGGAAATCCCGCGCCCCGGCACGTCCGGGCAGATCACGCGGCGGCCTTGCTCCGCCAGCGCCATGGCCAGCGCGTCGAAGTCGCGGCCGTTGCGGGTCAGGCCATGCACGCAGACCACGGGCCGGCCGGTGAGCGGCCCCCATTCCGTCCAGCGCAGCGTCAACGGCCCGAAGTCGAACGTGCCGCGCATGGAACCCATGCGGGGCGCGCCGATGCGGGGCCGCTCCATCTCAGAGGATGCCCTTGCCCTTGAGCTCCGTGACCTCCGACGGGCTCATGCCGAGCAGCCCGCCCAGCACCTCGTCATTGTGCTGGCCCAGCACCGGCGGCGCGCTGCGATAGGTCGGCGGGGTGGCGGAGAGCCGGACCGGATTGGCCGTGACCTTCACCGTCTCGCCGGAGGCGTGCTCCATCTCGATGACGCAGCCGCGGGCCTGGACATGCGGGTCGGCGAAGACGTCCTTCAGCGTGTTGATCGGCCCGCAGGCGATCTTCAGCGCCTCCAGCGCCTCGACCCATTCGGCCGTGGTCTTGCTCTTCATGAGGGGCGTCAGCGTGTCGGTGACGAGCTGGCGGTTCTCCACCCGCTTGGGATTGGTGGCGAAGCGCTCGTCGGCCAGCAGGTGCTCCTGGCCGAAGTTCCTGCAGAAGCGCTCGAAGGTCGGGTCGTTGCCGACGGCCAGAATGAGGTAGCCGTCCTTGCTCGGGAATTCCTGGTAGGGCGCGATGTTGGGGTGCTGGTTGCCCAGCCGCACCGGGTTCTCGCCGGTCGAGAGGTAGTTGGAGCCCTGGTTGGCCAGCCAGGCCACATGGGTGTCCAGCATGCCGATGTCGATCTGCTGGCCCTGGCCGGTCGCGTGCCGATGGTTCAGCGCGGCCAGGATGCCGATGCAGCCGTAGAGGCCGGCGAAGAGATCGGCCACCGGCACGCCGGACTTCTGGGGCGAGCCACCGGGCTCGCCGGTCAGGGACATGATGCCGCCCATCGCCTGGATCAGCGCGTCGTAGCCCGGGCGCGGGGCGTAGGGGCCGGTCTGGCCGAAGCCGGTGATGGAGCAATAGATCAGCCTGGGGTACCTGGCCTTCAGCTGCTCGTAGCCGAGCCCGTACTTCGCCAGCGCGCCGACCTTGAAGTTCTCGACGAGCATGTCGCAGCTCTCGAGCAGCCGGTGGATGATGGCCTGGCCTTCCGGCTTGGCGATATCGAGCGTGACCGACTTCTTGTTGCGGTTCACGCCGACGAAATAGGCGCTCTCGCCGCTCTTCGGCCAGACCGGCGGGGCGAAGCCGCGCGTGTCGTCGCCCGATTCCGGCTTCTCGATCTTGATGACCTCGGCGCCGAGGTCGCCCAGCATCTGCGTGCAGGTCGGACCCGCGAGCACGCGGGTCAGGTCGAGGACGCGCAGGCCGCTGAGCGGACCGGAAGTCTGGGCGGACATTGAGGACATTCCCTGAAGGCCAAAAGACTCTCAGGGATTAGACTTGCCTCGCTGGGCGCGCAATCCGCTCAGATGCGCTCGAACTTGACCTTCGAGTGCTCGCCCGTGTCCGGCGTCTTCCCGGCCACCAGCGCCTTCACGTAGCCATAGGCGAAGAGGACCTTGGAGCCGGGGCTGTCCCAATACTCGGCGCCGAGCATCTCGACCTCAATGATCGCGAGATTCTCGCTCTTGTGCCCCTTGGGGAACCAGAGCCGGGCGGCCTCGCTCCACAGCTCCTTCTGCTTGGCCTCGTCCTGCATCACCTTCGCGCGGCCCGTCACGGAGACGAATTCCTGGCCCGCCGGGTTGGCGCAGGCGAGCAGCACGTCGTGGTCGCGGCCGATCTCGAGCGTCTTCGGGCTTTCCACGTCGGTAAAGAACCAGACCTTGTCCTGCTCCAGGCCCATCACGGCCATGGGCCGCGAGTGCAGAGCGCCGTCGTCGTCGGACGTGACCAGCATCACGAGGCCGATTTTCTTCACCAGTTCGCGGACCTTGATCCGGGCTTCGTCGTCGGAAATCGCATGTGCCATGGGGGTTCCTTTCGGGTTGCCGTATCAACGGACGGCCCCCCCGAGGGTTGCCCGGGAGGCCCCAACCGGCGCATGGTCCGCCCGATTCAAAGAAGCTGGCCCAGGACAAGAGGAGCGCCACCTTGCTCGAGACGCCGCACCCCACCCCTTCCGCACCGGAACTCGACTGCTTCGCCCTCGCCAGGCAGATGTCGGGCCTGCATTTCATCGGCGGCCGCTACATGCCCGCGATCGGCGGCAAGAACTTCGCCGTGGTGAACCCTGCCACGGGTGAGCAGGTCGCCAGCGCCGCGGAAGGTGACGCCGCCGACGTGGACGCCGCCGTCCGCGATGCCGCGCGCGCCCAGAAGGAATGGGCGAAGATGCCGGCCCGCAAGCGCGGCGCCCTCGTGCATCAATGCGCCGCGGTCATCCGTGAGCACCAGGAGGAGCTGGCCCGCCTGATCGCGCTCGAGACCGGCAAGGCGCTGCGCACCGAAAGCCGCGTCGAGGCCGGCACCGTCGCCGACATCCTGGAATTCTTCGGCGGCCTCGGCTCCGAGCTGAAGGGCGAGAGCGTCCCCTTCGCGCCGAACGTGCTGTCCGTGACCGTGCGCGAGCCGCTGGGCGTGGTGGGGGCGATCATCCCCTGGAACGTGCCCATGCTGCTGATGGCGCTGAAGGTCGCGCCGGCGCTGGTGGCGGGCAACACCGTCGTCGTGAAGTCGGCCGAGGAGGCGCCGCTCGCCGTGCTGCGCATCTGCGAGCTGATGAACCGCGTGCTGCCGGCCGGCGCCTTCAACATGGTCAGCGGCATGGGCCCCGAATGCGGCGCCCCGCTGGTCGAGCATCCGCTGGTTCGCAAGGTCACGTTCACGGGCTCGGTCGAGACCGGCAAGATCGTCGCCAAGGCCGCGTCCCAGAAGCTGATCCCGGTGACGCTGGAACTGGGCGGCAAGTCGCCCATGATCGTCTTCCAGGACTGCGACTTCGCCAAGACGGTCGCCGGCGCGCTGACCTCCATGCGCTTCACCCGCCAGGGCCAGAGCTGCACGGCCGCCAGCCGCATCTATGTCGAGCGGCCCATCTTCGACGCCTTCGTGGCCGAGATGAAGAAGGCCGTGGACCTCATGGTCATGGGCGACCCGCTCGACGAGAAGACCGACATCGGCACGATCATCAGCGAGGGCCAGTTCGAGAAGGTCCAGGGCTTCATCGACGAGGGCAAGAAGACCGCCGGCGCCACGGCGCATGAGTGCTCGGCCATGCCGAAGGACTCCGCACTGAAGAAGGGGCTGTTCATCCGGCCCGTCATCTTCACCGGCCTCGACGGCAGCTCGCGCCTCGTGCGCGAGGAGATCTTCGGGCCCGTCACCGTCATCCAGCCCTTCGACGACGCGGAGGCCGTGCTGGCCGAGGCGAATGACAGCGAATACGGGCTGGCGGCCAGCCTCTGGACCAACAACCTCAAGGTGGGCCTCGACCTGGCCCACCGGCTGGAGGCGGGGCTGGTGCAGATCAACCAGAACCTGGTGGTGCAGGCCAACCTGTCCTATGGCGGCGTGAAGAGCTCCGGCCTCGGCAAGGAGGCCTCGCTGGAGGCCATGCTCGAGCACTTCACCCATAAGAAGACCATCATGGTCAACATGGCGTGAGCGCGTCCCTGGAAGGCAAGACCGCCGCCGAACTCAAGGCGATGGTCGCGAATGCCGAGAACATCCTGGCCGGGCCGAACACGAAGCTCCACGCCAAGGCGGCGGAGTTCCGCGAGGCGGCCAAGGCCGCGCTGGAGACCCGCCGCGTCTCGCCGGTCGGCCAGAAGGCCCCGGTCGATCCGGTGCTGGAGGCCGCGTTGAAGCGCATCCTCGCCGTGGCGGCCGAGGCGCAGACGCGCTTCGACCTGACAGCGGAGACGGCCAAGGCGGCGGGCGTGAAGCAGCCCCATGCGCTGCTCTCGAAGGACGGCGCCCCCAAGACGGGCGGCGGCGTGCGGACGAAGAAGTATCGCCGCTGCCCCTATATCTCCCACCGGGGCCCGGCCGGCATCGCGATGCTGCAATACGCGATCCCGGCGGATGGCGCCGACGGCTTCTGGACGGGCGGCCTCGTGGCCGTAGGCGCGCCCGAGCTGGACACGCCGATGGAGGAGGAGGCCGCGGTGGCCGCCTTCCTCCAGGCCCTGGCCGAGACCGCGCCCGCCCGCCGGTGAGCGAGACCGAAGTCAGCGTCGTCATCGTCGCCTACAACTCGGCGGCGCTGCTTCCCACCTGCCTCGCGGCGATCCCGGCCGGCTGCCCCGTGATCGTCGTGGACAATGCCAGCCCGGATGACAGCGCGGCCGTCGCGCAGGCGGCGCGCCCCGCCGCGAAGGTCATCCGGGCGGGGAGGAACCTCGGCTTCGGGCCTGGCGCCAATGCCGGCTTCGCCGAGGTGACGACCGAATTCGGCCTCCTCCTGAACGCCGACGCCACCCTGGAGCCGGACACGATCGCCGGCCTCGTCGGGGCGGCGCGGCGCTATCCGGAAGCCGCGATGTTCGCCCCCGAGATCATCGCGCCCGACGGCCGCATGCAGTTCGGCCACGACCTGCCCTTCCGCCGCCTGCGCGGCCCCGTCGTGGAGCCCGCGGGCGATGCCTGCTGCTGGTATGTCGGCGGCTCGGCGATGTTCCTGCGCATGGCCGTCTTCCGTCGGCTGGGCGGCTTCGATCCGGACATCTTCCTCTATTTCGAGGATGACGATCTCTGCCTGCGGATGCGCACGGCCGCGCATGCGCTGGTGCATGTGGCGGGCGTGCGCGTGCGGCACGAGGGCGGCGCCAGCACCGCGCCCTCCGAGACGCTCAATTGGTGGAAGGCCTTCCACCAGGGCTGGTCGCGGCTGCATCTCGAAGCCAAGCACCACGGACGCGGCGCGGCCTGGCGGCTGGCGCTCGCGGAATGGCCGGGATTGGCGCTGAAGGCGGCGCTCCGGCGGGGCGACGCCCGGCGCGAGAAATGGTCCGGCCGGGCGGCCGGAATGCGCGCCTGGATGAGGGGCCGCAAGGCCGCGGAGATCGGGCTCGGCCGGCGGTAGCGCTACTCCGCCGCGCTTTCCAGCCTGGCCCCGGCATAGCGGCTCGGCGGCCGCGCGAGGCCGAGATTCTCGCGCAGCGTGGTGCCTTCATACTCACGGCGGAACAGCCTCCGCGCCTGCAGGATCGGGACCACCTGGTCCACGAAGGCGTCGAACTGCCCCGGAAAGAAGGGCGGCATCAGGTTGAAGCCGTCGGCGCCGCCCTCGCGGAACCACCGCTCCATCATATCAGCCACCTGCTCCGCCGTGCCCACGACCATCAGGTGGCCGCGCGAGGCGGCGACGCGGTGGCACAACTCGCGCAGCGTCAGCCCTTCGCGCCGCGCCATCTCCAGCAGCAGCAGCGCGCGGCTCTTCAGATGCTCGCTCGCGGGAAGGTCGGGCACCGGCGCATCGAGGTCGAAGCGGGACATGTCGGCGCCCAGCCGGTCCGACAGCACGGTATTGGCCTGTCCCATGTCGAGGTTGCGGCTGAGTTCGGCGAAGAGCGCGCTGGCCTCCGCTTCCGTCCGGCCGATCACCGGCATGAAGCCGGGCATGATCTTCAGCGCCTCCTCCGCCCGCCCGTGCTGGGCGAGCTGCGCCTTCAGTCCCCGGTAGAAGTCCTGCGCGTCGTTCAGATTGTTCTGCGCGGTGAAGACCACCTCGGCCGTGCGGGCCGCCAGCGCCTGGCCCGGCGCGGAGCTGCCGGCCTGGATGATCACCGGCTGGCCCTGCGGGCAGCGCGGCAGGTTCAGCCCGCCCTTCACGGTGAAGTACTTCCCCTCGAAATCGGGGATGTGCAGCGTGCCCGGCCGGACGAAGGTGCCGCGCTCCTTGTCCATGACGAAGGCGTCGTCGTCCCAGGAATCCCAGAGCAGCTTGCAGGCCTCGACGAACTCCTCGGCCATGGCGTAGCGCTCGCCGTGCGGGGGGTGCTGGCGGCCGAAGACGGCGCCGTTCTTGGGATAGGAGGTCGTCACCACGTTCCAGGCCGCGCGCCCGCCGGAGAGATGGTCCAGCGAGGAGAAGGCCCGGGCGGTGTGGTAGGGCTCGGCATAGGTGGTGGAGGCCGTGGCCGCGAGGCCGAGATGCCTCGTCCCCGCCGCGAGCACCGACAGCAGCGTCAGCGGCTCGAACTTGCCGATCGAGGAGGGGTGCTCGCCATAGCCGGTCGAGAAATTGTCGGCGAGGAAGAACATGTCGAACTTCCCGCGCTCGGCCGTCGCGGCGATGTGCTGCATCAGCGCCAGGTTCGGCCCGCCCGGCATGGCGTCCGGATGCCGCCATCCGGCGACGTGATGCCCCGCCGCCTGCACGAAGATGCCCAGCCGCATCTGCCGGCCTGTCCCTGCTGCTTCCATCGCGGCCGCTCCTTCCTTCTGCGCCAGGAAGACGCCCGCCACCGGGCGGCGTCAAGCCATCTGAGGCTCAGCCCCTGGCCAGCCACATGCCCGTGGCGAAGGCGGCGAGGCCCAGGGCGAGGCTCAGCGCGACATAGGCCACGCCCTCCCAATGCGCGCGCTCCCAGAGCGTGGCCGTCTCGAGGCTGAAGGCCGAGAAGGTCGTGAAGCCGCCCAGCAGGCCCGTCATCCAGAAAAGCCGCTGTTGCGGCGACAGCTCGATCCCGGCGAGGACCCCCATGGCGAAGCTGCCCAGGATGTTCACGACGAGCGTCCCCCAGGGCCAGCCCATCCCCATGAAGACAAGGGACACCAGGTAACGCAGCACCGAGCCGGCGGCGCCGCCGGTCGCGACGAGGAGGAAGCTCATCCGCCTGGCTTCCGGACGGCGCGCGAAGCGGTGGGGAGCAGCTTGCCGTCCCGCGCCTCAGGGCTTCCGCGAGGCCTTCTGGGCCGCCCAGTAGTCGAGCCGCTTGCGGATGTCGCGCTCGAAGCCGCGCTCGTTCGGCCGGTAGAGCTCCGGCGTGCCGCGCTTCCGGATGTCCTCGGGGAGGAAGTCCTGCCCGGCATAGGCGTCCGGGTAGTCGTGGTCGTAGCGGTAGCCCGCATGGTAGCCGAGTTCCTTCATGAGCCTCGTCGGCGCGTTCAGGATGTTCATCGGCGGGGGCACGTGGCTCGTCTCGCGCGCCAGGCCCGTCGCCGCCTCGAAGGCCATGTAGGAGGCGTTGCTCTTCGGCGCGGTCGCCACGTAGCTGATGGCCTGGGCGAGAAAGAGCCGGCCCTCGGGCCAGCCGATCCGCTCGAAGGCCTGCCAGGCCGTGAGGACCTGCACCATGGCCTGCGGATCGGCCATGCCCACATCCTCCGAGGCGGCGCAGGCCAGCCGCCGGAAGATGGCCTCGGGGGCCTCGCCGGCCACCACCATGCGCGCCGCATAGTAGTGCGCGGCGTGCGGGTCGCTGCCGCGCAGGGATTTGTGGAAGGCGGAGAGCAGGTCGTAATGCCCGTCGCCCGCCTTGTCGTGCGAGGGCAGCCGCCGGGTCAGGACCTGGCCCATCGCATCCACGTCGAGGGGGCGCGCGGATCGCACGGTGGTGATCTGCTCGACGAGGTTCAGCAGATAGCGGCCGTCGCCGCCGGCGAGGCCCAGCAGCGCCCCGCGCGCCGCGTCGGTCAGCGGCAGCGGGCGGCCGAGATGCGCCTCCGCGCGCTCCAGCAGGACGGACAGGGCCGCATCGTCCAGCGCCTTCAGCACGAAGACCTGCGACCGGGAGAGGATGGCGCCGTTCAGCTCGAAGGAAGGGTTCTCCGTCGTCGCGCCGATCAGCACGATGGTGCCGTCCTCCATCACCGGCAGGAAGGCGTCCTGCTGGGCGCGGTTGAAGCGGTGGATCTCGTCCACGAAGAGCAGCGTGCCCTCCCCCATGGCCCGGCGGTCGCGCGCCGCCTCGAAGACCCGCCGCAGATCGGCCACGCCGCCTTGGATCGCCGAAAGCGCTTCGAAATGCAGGTCGGTCGCATGGGCGAGCAGCCGGGCGATGGTCGTCTTGCCGGTGCCGGGCGGGCCCCAGAGGATCAGCGAGGAGAGCGTCCGGCTCTCGACCATCCGCGTGATCGGGCCGTCGGGGCCGAGGAGGTGGTCCTGGCCGATGACGTCCTGCAGCGAGGTCGGGCGCAGGCGGTCCGCCAGCGGGCGCGGCGCCTCGGCTTCGAAGAGGCTGCCGGAGGCCGGCTCGGGTCGGGGACGGCGGGTGGCCATGGCGGCATCCTATCCCTTCGCACCCGGAAGGGCACGGGGGTGACGCCGGGTTTCACCGAAGCGACGCTTGACGCGCGGCGCCCCCGGCGCGACGCCTCGGCGATGCTGCGCCGCAAGCTCCTCCTCGCCGCCTCCCTCCCGATCGCCGCCCGTCCTCTCGGCGCGCTGGCGCAGGAGCGGCCGGTCCGGCTGGTCATCGCCTATCCGCCCGGCGGCAGCACCGATCTCCTCGGTCGGCTGATCGCGCCCCGGATCGGCGAGCGGCTCGGCACGGCGGTGACCCCCGAGAATCGCAGCGGCGCCTCGGGGGCGGTGGGCGCGGGCGTGGTGGCCCAGGCCGCGCCGGACGGCGCCACCCTGCTGCTCGATTCCGGGGGACAGGCGGTGAACCCGGTCCTCATGCGCGGCCTCGGCTTCGACTATCGCACCGCCTTCGCCCCCGTGACCCTGCTGGCCACCCTGCCCCTGGTGCTGGTGGTCCGGACCGAGCTCGGCGTGACCAGGCTGGCCGCGCTGCTGGACAGGCTGCGGGCCGAGCCGCGGCGGGCCGCCTATGGCAGCGTGGGCATCGGCTCGCGCACGCATCTGGCGATGGCCGCGCTGATGCGGAGCGCCGGGATCGCGGCCGAGCACATCCCCTATCGCGGCGGCGCGGACCAGGTGACCGGCCTGCTGCGCGGGGACGTGGCCATGGGCTTCACCTCGGTCGCGCTGGCCGCGCCGCTGCTGCGCGAGGGGAAGCTCCGCTCCCTCGGCACGTCCTTGCCCGGCGCGGCGGACAGCATCGCCGGCCAGGGATTTCCCGGCTTCTCCATCGGCGACTGGCTGGCGCTCTTCGCCCCGGCGGGCACCCCGGACGCCGCAATCGCGCGGGTCGCGGCGGCGGCGGCCGATGCCATGAACCAGCCCAGCCTGCGTCCGCGCCTGGACGAGCTCGGCTTGCTGCCCGCCGCCGGAGGGCCGGAAGCACTGGCCCGCTTCCTGGCCGCCGAGCGCGAGGTCATGGGCCGGCTCATCGCCGCCGAAGGCATCCGGCTGGACGGGTGACGTGCGAGACGCCTTGGAACTGGGTCGAATCGAACCGGGGCGGGATGTCCCGCGCCGGTCCCTCAACGGTCGCTGGTCAGAACTCGCGGCGCGGCGGGCGCCGGTCGCGCGGCGGCGGCGGCGGGCTCGCCAGCTCCGCCTCCAGTTCCTTGATCTTCGCCTTCACGGAATCCCGCAGGGCGGGGGTGGCATGCGCCTTCATCCCCGCGAGCACTTCCTTCAGGTCGCGGAGCTGCTTCTCCTTCTCCACGCGGGTGCGGGAGATGGGGCGGTTGTCGCTGAGCTGGCCTTCCCTGGAGCGCATCCTCAGAGGCCCAGCATCAGGCGGCGGGGATCCTCGAGACCTTCCTTCACGCGGACGAGGAAGGAGACGGCCTCCTTTCCATCCACGATCCGGTGGTCGTAGGAGAGCGCCAGGTACATCATCGGCCGAATCTCGACCTTGCCGCCGATAGCCATCGGCCGCTCCTGGATCTTGTGCATGCCCAGGATGCCCGACTGCGGCGGGTTCAGGATCGGCGTGGACATCAGCGAGCCGTAGATGCCGCCATTGGTGATGGTGAAGCTGCCGCCCGCCATCTCCTCCAGCTTCAGCTGGCCGTCGCGGACGCGCTTGCCGAAATCGGCGATGCGCTTCTCGATCTCCGCGAAGCCCATCTGGTCCGCGTTGCGCAGCACCGGCACGACGAGGCCCGAGGGGCCGCCGACCGCGATGCCCATATGGACGAAGTTGCGGTAGATGACCGTGTCGCCGCCCTCGATCTCGGCGTTGACGGCCGGGAATTCCTTCAGCGCGGCCACGCAGGCCGTCACGAAGAAGGACATGAAGCCGAGCTTCGTGCCGTGCTTCTTCTCGAAGCCGTCCTTGTACTCGGCGCGCATGGCCATCACCGCGCCCATATCCACCTCGTTGAAGGTGGTGAGCATGGCGGCGGTGTTCTGCGCCTCTTTCAGGCGACGCGCGATGGTGGCGCGCAGGCGCGTCATCTTCACGCGCTCCTCGCCGGCATCGAGCGCGCGCTCGGCCTTGGGCGCGGCGGCAGGGGCCGCGGCGGCCGCGGGGCGGCTCAGGAAGTCGATCACGTCGCCCTTGGCGATCCGGCCGTCCTTGGCCGTGCCGGTGCCGACCTGCGCGGCGGTGACGTTGTTCTCGGCCATCAGCTTGGCGGCGGCGGGCAGCGGCGGCGGCGCCTGGGTCTGCCCCTTGTCCTCGGAGGCGGCGACCGAGCCGCCGCCGGTGCCGGGCGGCTTCGCCGAGGCGGTGCCCGCGCCCGGCGTCACGGGGGCGGCTGCGGGAGCCGGTGCGGCGGCGGCCTTGGCCGGGGCCGCCGCGGAGCCGGCCGCGATGCTGCCGAGCAGGGCGCCGGGCTCGACCTCCGCGCCCTGCTGGGCCGCGATGGCTTCCAGCACGCCGGCGGCCGGGGCGTTCACCTCGACGGTGACCTTGTCCGTCTCGAGTTCGACCAGGGGCTCGTCCGCCGCCACGGCCTCGCCGGCCTGCTTGAGCCAGCGCGCCACGGTCGCGGTGCTGACGCTTTCGCCCAGGGTGGGCACGAGAATGTCGGTTGCCATGGTTTTCGCTCTATTCCTGGCCGGCTTCATAAAGCAGTTGGAAGGGGGACGTCAGCCCGAACCGGCGCCGGCGTCCCGAAAAAACCTCAGACCGCCAGGGCGGCGCGGACCAGCGCGTCCTGCTGGGCCTGGTGCACCTTGGCGAGGCCGGTCGCGGGGCTCGCGGCGGCGGCGCGGCCCACATAGTCCGGACGCTTCGCCTTGATGTCGAGGCCCTTCAGTACCTTCTCGATCCGCCGGTCGATGAAGGTCCAAGCGCCGTTGTTCTCCGGCTCCTCCTGGCACCATACCACCTCGGCGTTCTTGTAGGGCGCCAGCGCCGTCGCGAGGCTGACCTCGGGGAATGGGTAGAGCTGCTCCACCCGGATCAGCGCCACGTCGTCGATGCCGCGTGCCTGCCGCTCCTGCAGGAGGTCGTAATAAACCTTGCCGCTGCAGAGCACGACGCGCTTCACCTTCTCCTCCGGCGCGATCGCCTCCATCTCGGGGATCACGTAGCGGAAGGCGCTGCCGGGGCCGAACTCCGCAAGGCTGCTCACCGCCAGCTTGTGGCGCAGCAGGCTCTTGGGCGTCATGACGATGAGCGGCTTGCGGTAATTGGCCTTCAGCTGGCGGCGCAGGGCATGGAAGTAGTTGGCCGGCGTCGTGAAGTTGCAGACCCGGATGTTCCGCTCGGCGCAGAGCTGCAGATAGCGCTCCAGGCGCGCGGAGGAATGCTCCGGCCCCTGCCCCTCCTGCCCATGCGGCAGCAGCATGACGAGGCCCGACATGCGCAGCCACTTGGTCTCGGCCGAGGCGATGAACTGGTCGATGATGACCTGCGCGCCATTGGCGAAGTCGCCGAACTGCGCTTCCCAAAGCACCAGGGTCTTGGGATCGGCCAGCGAATAGCCGTAGTCGAAGCCCAGCACGCCGAATTCGGCCAGCAGCGAATTGAAGGCCTCGAACTTGGCCTGGCCTTCCCTGATGTTGTTGAGCGGCGCGTATTCCGCCTGATTGCCCTGGTCCACCAGCACCGCATGGCGCTGGCTGAAGGTGCCGCGCTGCACGTCCTCGCCCGAGAGGCGGACGCGATGGCCCTCCAGCAGCAGGGTGCCGAAGGCCAGCGCCTCGCCGGTCGCCCAGTCGACGCCCTCGCCGGCCTGGATGGCCGACTTCTTGGCCTCAAGCTGGCGCGTGATCTTGGGGTTCGGGTTGAAGCCGGCCGGGACGCGGCAGAGCGCGCCCCCCACCTCGCGCAGCGTGTCGAGCGGCACGGCCGTCTCGTGCAGCTGCTCGGCGCCTTCGTCCTGGCCGACGGCCTTGAGGCCGGACCAGTGGCCCTCGAGCCAGTCCGCCTTGTTCGGCTTGAAGCTGGCCGCGGCCTGGAAGGCGTCCTCCAGCTTGGCGTTGAAGCCGTCGAGGATGGACCTGGCCTCCTCGGCCGGGACGCTGCCCTCGGCCGCCAGCTTCTCGGCGTAGAGGGTGCGCGTCGTCTTCATCTCGCGGATGCGGCTGTACATCAGCGGCTGGGTGAAGGCCGGCTCGTCGCCCTCGTTGTGGCCGTGGCGGCGGTAGCAGACGATGTCGAGCACGACATCCGCCTTGAAGCGCATGCGGAACTCGGCGCAGAGCCGGGCGCACCAGACCACGGCCTCGGGGTCGTCGCCGTTTACGTGGATAATCGGCGCCTGGACCGACTTGGCCACGTCCGTGCAGTACAGGCCCGAATAGGCATGGGCCGGCACGGTCGTGAAGCCGATCTGGTTGTTGGTCACGATGTGAATCGTGCCCCCGGTGCGGTAGCCGACGAGCTGGCTCATCGCCAGCGTCTCGTAGACCAGGCCCTGGCCGGCGAAGGCGGCGTCGCCATGCAGCAGGATGCCCATGACGCTGCTGCGCGCCTTCGTGTCGCCCGCATCGTCCTGCCGGGCGCGGACCTTGCCGGCGACGACGGGGTTCACGGCCTCGAGATGCGAGGGATTGGGCTGCAGCGAGAGATGGACGGTCCGCCCGCCGATCTCGACGTCGGTCGAGGTGCCCAGATGGTACTTCACGTCGCCCGAGCCCTGGACGTCGTCGGGCTTGAAGCTGGAGCCCTTGAACTCGGAGAAGACCTGGACAAAGGGCTTCTTCACCACGTTGACCAGCACGTTCAGACGGCCGCGATGGGCCATGCCGATGACGACCTCGTTCACGCCCTGCCCGGCGGCCGTCTCGATGCTGGCGAGCACGGCCGGGATGGTGCTCTCGCCGCCCTCCAGGCCGAAGCGCTTCGTGCCGACATACTTGCGCGCGCAGAAGGCCTCGAATCCCTCGGCCTCGGTGAGCTGGCCGAGCAGCTTGCGCTTCTCCTCCGCGCCGAAGCTGCCGGCCCAGGGAGCGCCCTCGACGCGCTGCTGGATCCAGGACTTCTGGTCCGGATCCTGGATGTGCATGAACTCGACGCCGATATGGCCGCAATAGGTGGCGCGCACCCGCTCCATGATCTGGCGAATGGAGGCCGTCTCCAGCCCCAGCACCTTGTCGATGAAGATGGGCCGGTCGAGATCGGCTTCCTCGAAGCCCCAGAACTTGGGCGAGAGCTCCGGATGGGCGGCAAGGACCTGCAGGCCCAGCGGATCGAGCTGCGCCTCCAGGTGGCCGCGCACCCGGTAGGAGCGGATGAGCATCAGCGCGCGGATGCTGTCGAGCGCGGCGCGGCGCATGGCCTCGGGGTCGGCAGCAGGCGCGCCGCCCTTGGCCGGGGCGGCGCCCTTCGGCGCGGGCCTGGCCTCTTCCGCCGGCGCGAAGCCGCCGCGCGGCCGCGGCGCCCAGGAGGCGCCCATCGCGTCGGTCAGGACGGCGCGCGCATCGTCGTTCAGGGCGGCGAAGAGCTCGGCGAAGGAGGAATCGACCTTGGCGGGGTCTTCCACCCACCTCGCATAGGTGTCGGCGAGATAGGCGGCGTTCGCCCCATTCATCGCGCTTGCGAGGATGTCCACTCCGGCCATTTTTCTTCGCTCCGTTCCGCAGTTCTGCGGATGAGAATGCACTCTTCGGACCATGCCGGCCCGATTCCTAAAACAATATGAGCATTCGGGCAGGATTTTGGGGCCCCGCCCGACGCAGACCAGCCATCATGCCCTGGGGTGTCAGTCCCCTGGAATGTCAGCCCCCTCGAATGTCAGCCCTTGAGGGCGCGCACCATGGTCGAGCCCAGCGAGGCCGGGCTGTCGGCGACATGGATGCCGGCGGCCTTCATGGCCTCCATCTTGGCTTCCGCCGTGTCCGCCCCGCCCGAGATCACCGCGCCGGCATGGCCCATGCGGCGGCCCGGAGGCGCCGTGGCACCGGCGATGAAGCCCACGACCGGCTTGTTCGGCTTGCCGGGCCCGAAATTCTCGCTCTTCAGGTACTCGGCCGCCAGGATCTCGGACTGGCCGCCGATCTCGCCGATCATGATGAGCGACTTGGTCTCGTCGTCCGCCATGAAGAGCTCGAGCACGTCGATGAAGTCCATGCCCTTCACCGGATCGCCGCCGATGCCGACGCAGCTCGACTGGCCGAGGCCGGCGGCCGTGGTCTGCGCCACCGCCTCATAGGTCAGCGTGCCCGAGCGGGACACGATGCCGACCGAGCCGCGACGGTGAATATGCCCGGGCATAATACCGATCTTGCAGGCATCCGGGGTGATGACCCCCGGGCAGTTCGGCCCGACCAGGATGGACTCCGACCCGTCCAGCGCCCGCTTCACCTTCACCATGTCGAGGACGGGGATGCCCTCGGTGATGCAGATGATCAGCGGGATCTCGGCGTCGATCGCCTCCAGGATGGAGTCGGCCGCGAAGGCCGCGGGCACGTAGATGACCGAGGCGTCGGCCCCCGTCGCTTCCCGGCACTCGATGACCGTGTTGAAGACCGGCAGGTTGAGCGAGGGGTGCATGGTGCCGCCCTTGCCCGGCGTCACGCCGCCCACGTAGTTCGAGCCATAGGCGATGCCCTGGCTCGCATGGAAGGTGCCCTGGGCTCCGGTGAAGCCCTGGGTCATGACCTTGGTGTTCTTGTCGATGAGGATCGCCATGGTCAGCCAGCCTTCTTCACGGCAGCGACGACCTTCTGGGCGGCGTCGGCCAGGTTGTCCGCGGGGATGATCGCCAGCCCGCTCTCGGCCAGGATCTTCTTGCCGAGCTCGACATTGGTGCCTTCGAGGCGAACCACCAGCGGCACCTTCAGCGAGAGGTTCTTGCTGGCGGCGACGATGCCCTCGGCGATCATGTCGCACTTGGCGATGCCGCCGAAGATATTGACCAGGATCGCCTTCACATTGGCGTCCGAGGTGATGATCCGGAACGCCTCGGTGACGCGCGCCGCATCGGCCGTGCCGCCCACGTCCAGGAAGTTCGCCGGCGAGGAGCCGTAGAGCTTGATGATGTCCATCGTCGCCATGGCCAGGCCCGCGCCGTTCACCATGCAGCCGATCTCGCCGTCGAGCGCGACGTAGTTCAGCTCGTGCTTGACCGCGTCCAGCTCCTTCGGGTCCATCTCGCTGTCGTCGCGCAGGGCCTCGAGGTCCTTGTGGCGGAACAGCGCGCTGTCGTCGAAGGAAACCTTGGCATCCAGTGCCACGATCTCGCCCGCGCCGGTCACGACCAGCGGGTTGATCTCGACGATGGCGCAGTCGAGCTCCAGGAAGGCGCCGTAGAGCGAGGTCACGAACTTCACGAAGCTGGCGACCTGCTTGCCCTCGAGGCCGAGGCCGAAGGCGAGCTTGCGGGCATGGAAGGGGAAGAGGCCCGACGCGGGGTCGATCGCCACCTTCAGGATCTTCTCGGGGTGGTTCTCGGCCACCTCCTCGATCTCCATGCCGCCCTCGGTGGAGGCCATGACCGTGAGGCGGGAGGTCGCGCGGTCGATCAGCAGGCCGAGATACAGCTCGCGCTTGATGTCGCAGCCATCCTCCACATAGACGCGGCTGACGACCTTGCCGGCCTCGCCCGTCTGCTTCGTGACCAGCGTCTTGCCGATCATCGCCTCGGCCGCCGCCTTGACCTCCGCGAGCGACTTCACGACGCGCACGCCGCCCTTGCCGTTCGGATCCTCGGCGAAGCGGCCCGCGCCGCGGCCGCCGGCATGGATCTGCGACTTCACCACATAGACGGGCCCGCCGAGCTTGCCGGCGGCGAGCACGGCCTCGTCGGCCGTCCAGGCCACATGGCCCTCCAGGACGGCCACGCCGTAGCGGCGCAGCAATTCCTTCGCCTGGTATTCATGGATGTTCATGGGTGGGGGATCCTCAACGTCAGTCCATTGTGCCAGTGGCCAGCGACTGCGACCAGTCGGCGCGGCCATTCCGGAGCGCCTCGGCGGCGGCGGTGTCCCAGTCGTATTCCTCGGCGTGGTGTTCCACGCGCCACCCCTTGCCCTCGCGCTCCAGCAGCGCCCATCGGGCATGCGGCGTGCCCGCCTCCATCCGATGGAAGAAGGGTGTGGTGTCCTTGTAGGCGGGCTGCCCGACCGAGCCGGGATTCACCACCAGCCGCCCGTCGGGCAGCCGGACGCAGCCGGCGCGATGGGTATGGGCCGTCAGCACCAGGGTCTCGCCGGACGGCGCGGGCATCAGGGCCGCCACCTTGGAGGGGCGCCGCTCGCGGATGCCGTGCTCCGTCGACTCCTGCATGAGGTAGGTGAGATCGTCCTCGGGCCGGGAATGCATGGCCAGGATGCCCTCGCCGCGCCAGGCCATGGGACGGGCGCCGAGGGCCTCGCGCTGCGCCCCGGTCAGACGTGCCCGGGCGAAGGCGTCGACAGCGCCCAGCTTCTCGTCGGGGTCGAAGGCGACCCAGCGGTCGTGGTTGCCGCGCAGCGCGGCGGCCGAGCCGCAGCCCGCCAGCATCTCGAAGCACTCGGCCGGCCAGAGCGGGCCGGACACCGCATCGCCGAGCTCGACCAGCAGGTCGGGCGCGGCGCGCGTCACGGCGGCGAGGACCGCCGCCAGGGCCAGGCGGTTGCCGTGAACATCGGCGATCACGGCAACCCGCATCGGCGGCCCTTAAACGCCGAGCGCCTTGAAGTCCTCGACGAGCTTCTTCACCGCATCGCAGGACTTCTCGAAGGCGGCCTTCTCCTCGGGAAGGAACTCGACCTCGACGATCTTCTCCACGCCGCCGGCGCCGATCACGACCGGCACGCCGACATAGAAGTCCTTCATGCCGTATTCGCCGTTCAGCATCACGGCGCAGGGCAGGACGCGCTTCTTGTCCTTCAGGTAGGACTCGGCCATGGCGATCGCCGAGGCGGCCGGGGCGTAGAAGGCCGAGCCGCGCTCGAGCAGCTTCACGATCTCGCCGCCGCCATTGGCGGTGCGCGTCACGATCGCGTCGATCTTCTCCTGCGTCGTCCAGCCCATCTTGATGAGGTCGGGCACGGGGATGCCGGCGACGGTGGAGTAGCGCGTCAGCGGCACCATGGTGTCGCCATGGCCGCCCAGCACGAAGGCCGTCACGTCCTCGACGGAGACGCCGAATTCCTGCGCCAGGAAGAGGCGGAAGCGGCTGCTGTCCAGCACGCCGGCCATGCCCACGACCTTGTTCGCCGGCAGGCCCGACTTCTGCTGCAGCGCCCAGACCATGACGTCGAGCGGGTTGGTGATGCAGATCACGAAGGCGTCGGGGGCATAGGTCTTGATGCCCTCGGCCACCTGGCCCATCACGCCGGCGTTCTTGGTCAGCAGGTCGTCGCGGCTCATGCCCGGCATGCGGGGGAAGCCGGCGGTGACGATGATCACGTCCGCGCCCTTAATGGCGCTGTAGTCGGCGCCGCCGGAGAGCTCGGCGTCGAAGCCGTCCACCGGGCTCGACTGGGCGATGTCCAGCGCCTTGCCGGCCGCGACGCCGCCGAAGACGTCGAACATCACGATGTCGCCCAGCTCCTTCAGGCCGATCAGATGGGCGAGCGTGCCGCCGATATTGCCGGCGCCGATGAGGGCGATCTTGCTGCGGGCCATGGGGTTTCCCTGAATGCCTTTCGAAGGCCGGAGAGTTACTCCCGTGTCGCGACCCCGGCAAGGCGGCGGGATTCGGCGCCGAAGCCGCCTCCGGCCCAGGGCGGAACCGGGCCTGGCCCCGACTTCACCACATCCAGCACCCGGCGGGCGTCGCCCTCGGTGCCGGGACGCATCCCGGTCAATCCAGCCGCAGGTTGAGCCCGGGGAGGATCGGCGCCCAGCGCGCCTTCTCCTCGCGCAGGAGGGCGGTGGCCTCCTCGGGCGTGCCGGTCATCACGTCGAAGCCGGCGCGGGCCAGCTGGCCGCGCAGCGCGGGCTCGGCCATCGCCTCCGAGGTGGCGGCGTGCAGCCGGCGGACGATCTGCGCGGGCGTCCCGGCCGGGGCCAGGAGCACGAAGCGCAGGGAGTTCACCACCGCGGGATAGCCGGCTTCTGCCGTGGTCGGGATCCGGGGCGCGGCCGCGGAGCGCGCCGGCTGGAGCACCGCATAGGCCCGCAGCCGCCCGGCCTGGATATGCGGATTCACCGCGCCCAGGGTGAAGCAGCCCAGATGCACATGCCCAGCCAGAACTTCGGCCAGGGCCGGGCCGCCGCCGCGGTACTCGGCCTGGACCATCCGGAGTCCCGCCTCGCGCGCGAGGAGCTCGAAGCCCAGGTGGTGGGGCGAGCCGATGCTCGGATTGGCGAAGACCCACTGGTCAGGCTCGCGCCGTAGCAGCGCCACGACGTCCTGCAGCGTCGCCGCCGGCACGGCCGGATTGGCGGCCAGAACGAGCGGCGAGGCCGCCAGGTAGCTGACCGCGGCGAAGTCGCGGAACAGGTCGTAGCCGAGCCGCTGGTAGAGATGCGGGAAGAGCGCGACATTGTCCGTGTTGATGATGAGCGAGTGGCCGTCCGGCGCCGTGCGCGCGGCGATCTCCATGCCGATATTGGTGGCCCCGCCGCCGCGGTTCTCGATGACCAGCGGCTGGCCCAGCTTCAGGCGCATCCGCTCGGCCCAGGGCCGGGCCAGCGTGTCGGTGCCGCCGCCCGGCGGATAGGGCAGGATCAGCCGGATCGGCCGCGTGGGCCAGGTTTGGTCGAGGGCCGGCCGGGGAGCGGCCGCGGGTGCGAGGGCCGCAGCCATGGCCACGAACGCGCTTCGGCGGCGCATCGGATCGTCTCCTCCAGCGCCCGGCCCGACCGGCCGGGTTCAGTAGGAGCGTAGCACGATCTTGTCCGGACAGAAGTCCAGGCCGGCCGGCCGGTCCTCCGGCCTTGAGGCTGCGCCGATCCTCAGAGCGGAACGCAGCGCGTGATGTCGTTGTGGCCGATGGCCATGGTGGCGATGGTGCCGTCCGGGCAGGCCGACTGGCTCATCGCGGCCGGCGCCAGGCCGCCGGTCCAGCGCATCACCTCGCCGCGCGAGGCCGTCGTCGTGGTGCAAGTGCGGCGGCCGTTGCGCGAGGAGCAGGAGGCCATGGCGGTGCGGCGCAGGCCGCGACCCTGCGGCACCACGGCGGAGCGCCCGTAGGGCACGGCGGCGGCCAAGCGGCTGTTCATGCCGCGATTGCCCCGGGCGGATACGAAGGAGTCGCGGCCCCGGCTGCGCGACACAGAGGCGGTGTCACGGCCGCTGCGGCCGGAGCGCCCGGCCGTGGCCTGGCGGGACGGCGCCGCCGCCCGAGCGGTCGTGGCACGATCGGGGCTGCGCGCCGCGGAGCGGGAGGCTCGCGGAGCACTGCGCACGGTGGAGCGGGAGGCCTGCGGAGCGGAAGGCCGGCTGGCGGCCTGCCGGCTGGAGACCGACCGGGAGGAGTTGGCTGGTTGCGCGCTGGCCCTGGCGTCGGTTCGGGCCGAAGCCTCCACCGGCACGAGTGCAGCCATAAGGCACAGGCCCAGCAGGCCCCCGATCAGTTTCCGCATGAATCCCCCGATTCCCAACCTGTCATGCACCGATGGCGCGCGACCTACACGACATCGCCGCGCAACAGACGCGACACTTTCGTGTTACGGCGTATTACGTCAGGGCAAGTGAGGCAACCCTAAATATTCCTGGCTTTGCATTTCCATCAGCCGCGAGGCGGTCCGCTCGAACATGGCGGCGTTCTCGCCCTGCTCGTAAAGCTGGTCCGGCCCCGCTTCCGCCGAGGCGACGAGCTTGCAGCGATGCTCGTAGAGCGCGTCGACCAGGGTGATGAATCGCCGCGCCCGGTCGAAATTCTCCGGCCCGAGTCGCGGGATGCCGTCCAGCACCAGCGTGTGGAAATGCGTCGCCACCGCGAGGTAATCGGCGGCGCCGAGCGGGCGGCCGCAGAGCTCGTCGAAGGAGGTGCGCGCCACCCCCCGCGCCGCCTCGCCCACCGGAACGGTGCGGCCCAGCACCTGGAGGCTGGCGGGCTCGCCATGCGGCGAGCCGGTCAGCTCCTCGAAGGCGGCGTCCAGCGCGCGCTCGGACCGGCCGTTGACCGGGTGGTGCCAGGTCGGCAGGCCGCGGATGCGCTCGCGCCGGTAGTCCTGGGCGGATTCGAGGTAGAAGACCTCCACCCGCGACTGGATCAGGGCGATGAAGGGCAGGAAGGCGTCCCGGCCCGGCTTGCCCTTGAAGAGATCCTGCGGGGCCGTGTTGCTGGTGGCCACCATCACCACGCCGCGGGCGAAGAGCGCCTCGAAGAGCCGGCCCAGGATCATGGCGTCCGTGATGTCGTGGACCTGGAACTCGTCGAAGCAGAGCAGCGATGCCTCGCCGGCGATCTGGTCGGCCAGCGGCGGGATGGGGTCGTCGCTGCCGGGATGGGCGCGGCGCCAGGCGTGGATGCGGCCGTGCGCCTCCTGCATGAAGGCGTGGAAATGGATGCGGCGCTTGCGCGGGACCTCGGCCGTCTCGAAGAAGAGGTCCATCAGCATGGATTTTCCGCGCCCGACGGCGCCCACGAGATAGAGCCCCTCCGGAGTGCCCTCGGGCGCCGCGAGGTCGCCCGAGCCGCGCTTGCCACCGAAGAGCTTTCCCAGGAAGCCGCGCGGCTCCGGGGCCGCGGGCGTCGGGGCGTAGCCGCGCAGGTTGCGCCACAGCGCCTGCAGGATCTCGGCCGCATGGGCCTGGGCCGGGTCGGCGCGCAGCGCGCCTTCGGCGACGCGGGCGCGATAGGCCGCGAGCGGGCCCTCATTCTGCTGGGGGAGCGAGTCCATGGCGGCCAGGGATAGACCGGGCGAAGCGGCGGCTCAACTCGCCCTCCGCGATGCCGCGATCAGTCCTGCTGCGCCAGGAAATGCGCGAGCGCAGCGATATCCGCGTCGGACAGCCCGACGACGGCGCCGTTCATCTGCGTGTCGGCGCCGGCGCGCCGGCCGTCGCGGTACTCCATCATCGAGCGGGCCAGGAACTCCTCGCGCTGCGCCGCGATGCGCGGGATCTGCGCCCGGCCACCGAAGTCGGACACGTGGCACACGCCGCAATTGCGCGGCCCGACCAGCGCCTGGCCGGCGGCGTAGAGCGCGGCATCGCGCGCCCGGCGATCGTCCGGCGGGCCAGGCGGCAGGCTGGCGAAGAAGGCGGCGAGATCCTCGATGTCCTTGTCCGGCATATGGGCGGCAAACTCGTTCATCACGGGCACCTGGCGGGTGCCCTCGCGGAACAGGATCATCTGCAGCGTGATGAAATCCGCCGGCTGCCCGGCCAGCGAGGGGATGTCCTCCGTCTGGCTGCGGCCGTTCTCGCCATGGCACATGAGACAGGTCTGGCGGGCCAGCTCGGCACCCCGATGCGCATCCTGCGCCGGCGCCGCCCCAGGAATGGCGGCGGCCAGGACGGCCGCCGCCAGCATTCGAAGCATCACTGGCGATAGGTGATGCGGTAGATCGCACCCATCTGCTCGTCCGCGACCAGCATGGACCCGTCACGCAGCACCTGGACATCCACCGGACGGCCGAGGAAGCGCTGGTTGGCGTCGTCACGCAGGCCGGTCATGAAGGGCTCGACGCCGGTCACATTGCCCTGCGCGTCGAGTTTCGCCACCACCACGTCGTAGCCGCTCAGCTGCTCCCGGTTCCAGGAGCCGCGAAGGGCGATGAAGGCCTGGTTGCGATACTGCTCGGGGAACATCGTGCCGGTGTAGAAGCGCATGCCGATCGGCGCCGTGTGGCCGCCGAGAAGGGCCGCGGGCTGGGCGAATTCGCCGCAGTTGCGCCCGGCATTCTCCTGCGGGTCGGCCCAGCTGCCGACGCAGAAGGGATAGCCATGATCCTCGCCGCTGCGACGCACCCGGATCAGCGTGTCCTGCGGGGTATCGTTCCCCGCCCAGTCGCGGCCGTGATTGGTGGCCCAGAGCTCACGCGTCACCGGGTGATGCGCGAGGCCCACGCTGTTGCGCACGCCGCGCGCCTCGATCCGGCGGTCGCTGCCGTCCAGGTTGAAGGAGACCAGTAGCGCGAAGCGGTCGCGGTCGACGCTGCAGATGTTGCAGGGCGCGCCGACATTCGTATAGATCCGATTGTCCGGCCCGAGCGACGCGACCTTCCAGAAATGGTTGCCGCCATGGTCCGCCTCGCCCGGCAGGCCGAAGGCCTGCGTCAGTTCGACCGGCGCGGGGACATTGTCGAGATTGGCCTCGATATTGTCGAAGCGCAGCACGCGGTTGAGCGCGAGGACGTAGAGGTTGTTCCCCGCCATCACGATGCCGTTCGGGTTGTTCAGCCCCTGCGCGATGACGCGGGTGCGCGTGCTGCCGTCGGCATTGCGGGTGATGGCGTAGACGCGGCCGATCACGCGGCTTCCGGCGAAGATCGTGCCGTTCGGGCCTTCCGCCATGGCGCGCGCGCCGGGGATGCCATGCGCGAAGACGGCGGCGGAGAAGCCCTCCGGCAGCCGCAGCGCGGCGACCGGCAGGCGGTCGACCGGCGTCACCGTCAGCGTCGGCCCGTGCGGGGCGAGGGTGGAGCCCTCTGGGCGGCCCACGGCCCATCCCGGGACGGCGGGCGCGGGCTGCTGCGCGAGGGCCGGCCCGACGATCAGCGCCGCGGCCATGCCGAGCAGAAGGCGTTTTGTGTTCATGATTTCTCTCCCTGCTGCCCCGCGGGCATGCCCCGGAATGGAAGGCCGAAACCGCCAGGGTTGCAAGTCCGTCCTTCGGCGCCGCGCGCCGGTCAGGAGAATTCGCGGTACCGGAATCGGGCCTCGCCAGCCTCGGCGACGGCGGCCGCCAGCAGCCCGTGGCTCGGCGAGAGCGCACAGGCCGGATCGGTGGCGGCGGCATCGCCCGTCAGCGCGAAGGCCTGGCAGCGGCAGCCGCCCCAGTCGCGCTCGGCATGCGCGCAGCCCCGGCAGGGCGGCGGCATCCAGGCCGTTCCGCGGAAGGCGTTGAAGGCGTCGCTGCCGGTCCAGGCGTCTTCCAGCGAGCTGTCGCGGATGTTCGGAAAGCGCATCCCCGCGATGGATTTCGCCGCATGGCAGGGCAGCACCTCGCCCATCGGCGAGACCGCCAGGAAGCGCCGCCCCCAGCCGCCCATGCAGGCCTTCGGACGCGCGGCGTGGTAGTCCGGCACCACGTAGTCGATGACGAGACGGCCGCGATGCGCCGACCGCGCCTCCTCCACGAGCCGGGTCGCGACATCGAGCTGCGCGCGCGTGGGCAGCAGCGCGTCGCGATTGGCCAGCGCCCAGCCGTAATACTGCACATGCGCGACCTCGAGCCGCTGCGCGCCCCAGTCCAGCGCGATATCGATCAGCTGCGGCAGGTTGTGCAGGTTCTGCCGGTGGACGACGGCGTTGAGCGTGAGCGGCAGGCCCGATGCGCGCACGAGCGCGGCCGCCTGGCGCTTCTTCTCCTGGGCGCCGCGCATCCCGCCGATGCGCTCGGCCCCCGCCTCGTCGGCGTCCTGGACGGAGAGCTGCACATGGTCGAGCCCGGCCTCGACGAGGCGCGCCATCAGCGCCGCGTTGAGCAGCACGCCGGCGGTGATGAGGTTGCTGTAGAGCCCGGCCTCGCGCGCGGCCGCGGTGATCTCGACGATGTCGCGCCGCGCCGTCGGCTCGCCGCCGGAGAGATGGAGCTGGAGGCAGCCGAGCGCGGCCGCCTCACGGAAGACGCGCGCCCATTCGGCGGTGGTCAGCTCGTCCTTCGCGCGCGCCAGCTCGGTCGGGTTGGAGCAATAGGGGCAGCGCAGCGGGCAGCGATGCGTGAGCTCCGCGAGCAGCGCCAGCGGAGGCTCGATCGCGCTCATTCCCGGAGCGCGCCCTTGGCGATCAGGTCACGCAGCATCTCGGCGACATCGGCTCGGATCTCCTCGGCGGGCGCCGCGAATTTTTCCGCGAGCAAGGCAACGATGGCGCCCTCGTCGCGCGTGCCGTCCACGAGGCGCAGCACCTCCAGCGCGGTCTCGTCGGGGAGGAACATACGCTCCGGCGCCATCACGATCCAGCGCGCCCGGGCCTTGTCCTCCTGCAGGCGGACGCCGGGGCCGAATTTCGGGATCACATCGCCTCCGATCGCCGGGCGCGAGCCCGAAGGCGTGGATCGGCGGCGCATCCGGCCTCCGATCGCCGGAGGGCGCAAGCCCGGAGGCGTGAATCGGCGGCCAAGAGCCTCATGGCCGCCAGGCGCCCGGCGGCGGCAGAGCGGGCGCGACATAGGCGAAGTGCAGCGCGTCGAGCTGCGCCCAGAGCAAGTCGCATTTGAAGCGCAGCGCGGCGAGGCAGAGCTCCTGCTTCTCGCGCGTGTCGGCGTGCCGCTTCACGTAGCCCAGCGCGAAATCCACGTCCTGCGGCGCCTGGGTCAGGCGGGGCGTGAAATAGGCCAGCGTCGCTTCGCTCACGAAGTCGTAGCCGCGCAGCATGCCGGCGACGCGCTCCTGGATGATATTCGGGGAGAACATTTCCGTCAGCGAGGAGGCGATGGCCTCCAGGACGCTCTTCTCCCGCACGAAATGGACATAGGCGTCGACGGCATAGCGCGTGCCGGGCAGCAAGCCCTGCAGCGAGACGACATAGTCGCGATCGAGGCCGAGGCCGTCGGTCAACACCAGCCAGCGCTCCACGCCGCCGGGCTTGGAGCCGTCGCCGTCATGGTCCTCGATGCGGCGGCGCCATTCGCGGCGCAGGTCGGTCGTGGGCAGGCGCGCGAGGAGCGAGGCGTCCTTCGCCGGGATGCTGGCCTGGTAGTAGTAGCGGTTGAGCGCCCAGGCCTGGACCTGCGGCTTCGTCAGCTTCCCCGTGTGCAGCAGCCGGTGGAAGGGGTGCAGAATGTGGTAGCGCTCGGCACCGATCGCGCGGAGCTCGGCTTCCAGTTCCTCAGGGCTGAGCAGCGTCACAGCGTGATCTCCATCCCGTCCTCGGCGACCTCCCAGCCCTTCGCGGCGAGATGCGCGCGCTCCGGGCTGTCGTCCAGCAGGGCCGGGTTCGTGTTGTTAAGATGGACATAGACGCGGCGGGAGACGCCCAGCCCCTCGAAGGCCTCCAGCGAGCCGCCCTCGCCCGTCATGGGCATGTGGCCCATGCGGCGGCCGGTCTTCGGGCCCGCGCCGGCGACGATCATCTCGTCGTCGGCGAAGAGCGTGCCGTCGAACAGCACGCAGGCCGCGCCGCGCAGCCGGCGGGACAGCGCCTCCGTCATCATCGCGCAGCCGGGGATATAGTGCAGCGTGGCGCCGCCGGCCGAGATCGCGAGGCCGACCGCCTCGCCGTCCTCCGCCACGCCCGGATCCTCGCCGGCCTCGGCGAAGAGCGGGACCTTCCCGGGAACCGGATAGGCCTCGAAGGTCAGGCCCGCGACCGGATCGAAGCGGGTTTCCAGCGCCATTTTCTCCCGCGTCACGAAACCGGGGTTGAGGGCGCGGAAAATGGGATTCTCATCCAGCACCGCGAGGCCGGGCGCGGCGGCGAAAAGCCGGAAGGGCTGGCGCTCGCGCAGCGTGAGAAGGCCGGCCAGCGTGTCCACCTCCGCCCCCGTCAGCACCACGGCGGCGATGGGCGAGTTGCGCAGGGGTTCATCGCGGGGATGCAGCGCCGGCGTGGCGGCGATCTGCTGGCGCAGGTCGGGCGAGGCGTTCACCACCACCCAATGCGCGCCATCGGCGCTGACGGCCAGCGAGGCCTGGGTCCGGGGCTTGGCCAGGGCATCGCCCGAACGCGCGCGCCGGCAGCCCGGACCAGCCGAGTTCCACTGCGGGAAGCCGCCTCCGGCCCCCGCGCCCAGCACGATCGCGCGCAGCATGTGAAAGGCCCAGGCTCATCGCCTGGGCAAGACTCTCAACCGATCTCGGCGCAGGCGTAGCTGTTGATCTCGAGTGCCAGCGACACTTCGACGATGCGGGGCTTTTTCCAGGCCATGATGTGACTCCCTAACTTGGGCCGGCACTTCGCCGGCCCCCCGAAGATGGCAAGATTGCCCGGGTCCTTCAAGAACCCCGATTGCTGGACGCGGTTGGCCCCGAAGGCGTAAAGCCCGCCCCTGACCTTCTGGAGATGATGCCATGGCCTATCGGGTCGCGATCGTGGGTGCCACCGGGGCGGTGGGGCGCGAGCTGCTGAAGATCCTGGCCGAGCGGAAATTTCCGGTCTCGGAGGTGGTCGCCCTCGCCTCGCCGCGCTCGACCGGCCAGCAGGTCAGCTTCGGCGACGATCAGGTGCTGAAGATCCGCAACCTGGAGACCTACGACTTCACCGGCACCGACATCGCGCTTTTCAGCCCGGGCGCCGCCGTCTCCGCCATTCACGCGCCGCGCGCCGCCGAGCAGGGCTGCGTCGTCATCGACAACACCAGCCAGTTCCGCATGGAGCCGGGCGTGCCGCTGGTCGTGCCCGAGGTGAATCCGCAGGCGCTGGCCCGCTTCCGCAAGCGCAACATCATCGCCAACCCGAATTGCAGCACCATCCAGATGGTGGTGGCGCTCAAGCCGCTGCACGACCTCGCGAAGGTGAAGCGCGTCGTGGTCTCGACCTACCAGTCCGTCTCGGGCGCCGGGAAGGAGGGCATGGACGAGCTCTTCATGCAGACCAAGGGCAGCTTCGTGAACGATTTTCCGACGGCCGAGCAGTTCACCAAGCCGATCGCCTTCAACGTCATCCCCCACATCGACAAGTTCATGGAGGACGGCGCGACCAAGGAGGAATGGAAGATGTCGGTGGAGACCCGGAAGATCCTCGACCCCGACATCCAGGTCATCGCCACCTGCGTGCGGGTGCCGGTGTTCATCGGCCATGCCGAGGCAATCCATGTCGAATTCGAGAACCCGATCAGCGTGGCCCAGGCGACCGCGGCCCTGAAGAAGGCACCGGGCGTCTCGGTCTTCGACAAGCGCGAGGACGCCGGCTACATCACGCCGCTCGACGCGGCCGGCGACGACGAGGTCTTCATCTCCCGCCTGCGCAAGGATCCGACCGTGCCGCACGGCCTGGCCTTCTGGTGCGTCAGCGACAACCTGCGCAAGGGCGCCGCGCTGAACGCCGTGCAGATCGCCGAGGAGCTGCACCGCCAGGGCCTCCTGGCGAAGCAGCCGGCCTGAGGGCAAGGGGATCGACATCGTCCAAAGCCTCCCCGCGCCGCCTCCCGCCAGCCTCGGGGAGTTCCGGCGCGGCCTGGCGCGGTGGTCCCCCTCCCCGGCCATCACCGCCTCGCTGG
Organism: Roseococcus sp. SYP-B2431; assembly: GCF_004336745.1. Taxonomy (GTDB): domain Bacteria; phylum Pseudomonadota; class Alphaproteobacteria; order Acetobacterales; family Acetobacteraceae; genus Roseococcus. The sequence goes on along the minus strand of NZ_SJXD01000025.1, from coordinate 245,732 downwards.
TGGCGCACGGCGCCGGCGCCGCCGTCCTGGCGGCGATGCCGCAGCTCTGGCCGCCGCTGCTCGGCCTCCTGGCGCTGAACCATGCGGCCCTGACCTGCGGCATGCACCCGCGCAGCGCCATGCTCGGCCCCAACCTGACGCGCCTGCCCGAGGGACATGGGGCGCGCGTGGCCCTGACCTTCGACGACGGACCGGACCCGGAGGTCACGCCCCGGGTGCTGGACCTGCTCGACGCCCAGGGCGCGAAGGCCAGCTTCTTCGTCCTCGGTCGCCGCGCCGAGCGGCATCCCGCGCTGCTGCGCGAGACACTGCGCCGTGGCCATGGCGTCGAGAACCACACGCACGGCCATCCCTATGGCTTCGCCTGCATGGGGCCGGTGGCCCAGTGGCGCGAGATCCGCCGGGCGCAGGACGCCATCCTCGACGCCTGCGGCCAGGCGCCGCGCTACTTCCGCGCGCCCATGGGCCTGCGCAACCCGCTGCTCGATCCCGCGCTGGCGGCCGAGGGGCTCCGCCTTGTCTCCTGGACGCGGCGGGGCCTGGACACGCGGCGCAGACCGCCGGAACGGGTGCTCGCGCGCCTCGCGGACGGGCTGGCGGCGGGCGACATCCTGTTGCTGCATGACGGCTCCCTGTCCCGCCGTCCTGGAGAGGCCGTCGGGGGGCATCTGCCCGTGCTCGACGTGCTCCCCGGCCTGCTACGCCGGATCGCGGAGCAGGGCCTTACCGCGATCGCGCTGCCGCCCCCCGGCGCCTGAGCAGCCAGGGCAGCCGCCAGAGCATCCCCAGGACCAGCCGGAGGTGCATGAAGGTGAGCAAAAGGTTGTCCCGCCCGTAGCGGAAATGCGAGACGCCGCCCTCCTCGGGCCGCAGGTAGCGCACCGGCGCGCTCATGTTGACCGGCCGGACGCCGGCCCAGCACAGCCGCACCGCCGCCTCCGGATCGAAGTCGAAACGGCGCATCCAGGGGTTGCGCTCCATGATCCGGACCAGGGGCGCGATCGGATAGACGCGGAAGCCGAAGAGCGAATCGCCGATGCCGAGGCCGGCCGTCTCCACATTGGCCCACCAGTTGGAGATCCTGCGTCCGCGCACCCGCAGCTGCGGCGCGTCCTCGCCGAAGACGGGGAGGCCCAGGATCATGGCGTCCGGCGCAGCCAGGGCCGCGTCCAGGAAGGCCGGGATCAGCGCGGCCGGGTGCTGGCCGTCGGCATCCATGGTGAGCGCATGGGTGAAGCCTTCCGCCATCGCCGCCCGCATCCCGTGCAGCACGGCCGCGCCCTTGCCGGAATTGCGCGGCAGGAGGAGCACGCGCAGGCCAGGGTCGCCGGCGGCGGCCTCGCGCACCGGGGCGTCGCTGCCGTCGGTGCTGCCGTCCACCACGACCCAGACGTCCGGCCATTCGGCGCGGGCCGCGCGCACCGTCTCCATCAGCTTCATCCCGCTGTCGTAGCTGGGGATGAGCACCAGGGCCTTCGGCTCAGGAGGGTCAGACGGGTGAATCATGCTCTCGATCATTCGTTCGCGAAGGCGCAGGGCGGCTCAGGCGGGCGCCAGCTCGGCGCGGAAGTAATCCTCCAGCCGCTCCAGGAAGGCCTGCGAATCGGCGCCGACCTCGTAGCGCCGCCCGAGCCGGACGCGGAAGACCAGCGGCAGGACCGGCGGCCGCAGCAGCGGCCAGGATTTGGAGAGGTAGGGGTTGTCGGCCTCGATCAGCACCGTCTGCACCGGCGCCCGGGCGGCGCTGGCCATGACGGCGAAGCTGCGGTGCATCGGGTCCACCGGCGGGACCGCGGTGCGGGATCCCTCGGGAAAGATCATGAGCTGCCTCCCCCTTCGGACGGCCTCCGCCGCATCGCGGATCATGGCCAGCGGCGCGTCGTTGCGCACATAGCCCGCCAGCCGGATGCCGCCGCCGAGGAAGAGGCTGTCCCACAGGGCCGCCTTGGTGATGCACACCACCTTCGGCAGCCGCGAGATCAGCAGCACCGCGTCCAGCATGGTGGGGTGGTTGGCGGCGATGACGAGGCCGGGCTCGTGCCGCAGGGCGTCCAGGGCGCGGAGATCGGCGCGCAGCACGCCCGTCATCCGCATGACCCAGAGCGACCAGCGGAAGCCATAGGCGATGCCGAACTGCCCGACGCGCTGGCCATGCCGTCGGGCGGGCCCCGGGGGCAGCAGCAGATAGACCAGGGAGGCCGGGAGGCTCCAGGCGAGGCAGCTGATGCCGAAGACGGCGAGGCAGAAGTAGAAGGCCAGGCGGAAATAGAGCGCGGTCAGGAATCCCTGCCGCTGCCGCCCCTGCCCTGGACCCTGCCTATGGCCCCCTCCTCCTGGCGGCGTCGTCTCTTCCATCGTTCTTCGATTCGTGGCCGTGTTGTCGGGTCGTTGCCCAGGCTTCGTCATCGGGCGGGTGGTGGCGGCAGCGCCCCATGTTATCTTCCGCCGGGTCGGCTCGGAAAGAGACGACGGGATGAAGGTGAGGACGCGTGACGGGCTTGACCAAGGATCTGGAGGCCGGAACCGGCGCGCCGCATGCCCCGCTGCTCGGCTATTACCGCGCGCCGCAGGCCCGTGCCGGCTTCGTCCGCGACCTCTTCGACCGCACCGCGCATTCCTACGACCGGATCAACGGCGTCCTCTCCTTCGGCTCGGGCGGCTGGTACCGCCGGCGGGCGCTGCTGCGCGCGGGGCTGAAGCCGGGGGACCGGATGCTCGACGTCGCGGTCGGCACCGGCCTCGTGGCCCGCGAGGGGCTGGCCATCCTGGACCGTCCGGCAGACGTGATCGGCCTGGACCTCAGCCTCGGCATGCTGGGCGAGGCGCGGCGGGCGCTGGCGATCCCCCTCATCCAGTCCCGCGCGGAGGAGCTGCCCCTGGCCGACGCCAGCCTGGACTTCGTCAGCATGGGCTACGCCCTGCGGCATGTGACGGACCTCCGGCTCCTCTTCGCCGAGTTCCGGCGGGTGCTGCGCCCCGGCGGACGCGTGCTGGTGATGGAGATCGCCCGGCCGGAGAGCCGGATCGGCTATGCCCTGGTGAAGGCCTATGTGGGGCGGGTCGTCCCCGCGCTCAGCCGCCTGCTGGGCGCCGATTCGCGCACCCTCATGCGCTACTACTGGGACACGATCGACGCCTGCGTCCCGCCCGCCGAGATCCTGCGGCAGCTGGGCGAGGCCGGCCTCCAGGACCTGGCCTGCGACACCCAGCTCGGCGCCTTCCGCGCCTACATGGCCCGCCGCCCATGACGGCCGTGGCCGTGCCGGAGCTGCGGCCGCTCGCCGCGCGCGTGGTGGGCCGCTACGCCGGCACATCGCGCTACGCCCGCGGCTTCGTCCGGGGCAAGCTCCTGACCGACCCCGCCACCACCGCGGTCCTGCGGCTGGCGGCGGAGGCGGGCGGCTTCGGCCGGGTGGCGGATCTCGGCTGCGGCCGCGGCCAGGTGGGGCTCGCCCTGCTGCTGGCGGGCCTGGCCGAGAGCGTCGCGGGCCTGGACCTCGATGCCGGCAAGATCCGCGACGCGAATCGGGCGGCGCAGGGCCTCCCGGCCCGGTTCGAGGCGGCCGACCTCGGCCTGGCGCCGGTTCCGGCCTGCGACACCGTGCTGATCTTCGACGTGCTGCTGCAGATGCCGGCCGCCGCCCAGCTGGATCTCGTCGGCCGGATGGCCGCGGCGGCGCGCCAACGGGTGGTGATCCGTGCCTTCGATCCCGATTGCGGCTGGCGCGCCCGGCTGGGCAGCGCGATGGAGGAGGCCGGCCGCCGGCTGCGCGGAGACGGCTCGGACTTCCGGCCCCTGCCGGTCGAGCAGATCGCCGAGCCGCTGCGCCGGCAGGGATTCGTCACCCGGGTCCGGCCCTGCTGGGGCTGGACCCCCCTGCCCAACGTCATGCTGGTCGCGGAACGGCGATGAGCGGATGTCCAGCGGATGTGCCCGGCGTTGCGGGAGCCGCGCGGGCTCTGCTATGAAAGTTGGGGTTGGCACTCAACCATCGGTGTTGGTGCAGCGCTGAACTGCCATCACCCTTGCGGGGAGCCCATGACCACCCAGGACGCCACGGCACTGCAGGCGCAGTCCGCCGATCTTTTCGAGTCCGAAGTCGCGCGGCTGATCGTCGGCGCCCTCTCCCTGGAGATCCCGCCCGAGGAGATCGACCCGGAGGCCCCGCTCTTCGGGGAGGGGCTCGGCCTGGATTCCATCGATGCGCTGGAGATGTCGCTGGTCATCTCCAAGACCTACGGCGTCCAGCTGCGCTCGGACGACGAGCGGAACCACCGCATTTTCGCCTCCCTGCGCAGCCTGGCCGGGCACATCGCCCGGCAGCGGGCGGGCTAGGGCATGATCGCGGCCGGAAGCGCGGATCACGCCCGCAAGACGACGGGCTAGAGGCTCGTCGTGAGCCCTTGCGAACGGAAAAGGCTCTAGGGCGTGTCCCGGCGGCGAGATCGCGCCGGCGAGGGGAGGTCCTGGGCCGGGCCGGCCCTCTGGGCCCTGGCGATCCTGCCCGAGCTGGCGCTGGGCGCGGCGGCCGTCTGGCTGGCCGGCCGGCACGGTCCGGCCCTGGCGGCGATCCTGGTCAATCTCGTGGTCGGGCTGCGCTTCGCCTTGACGCTGCGGCCCGGGGACGTGCCCCTCATCACCCGATATGCGCGCTGCGACCGCATGGGCCTGCCCGCCGAATGCGAGGGCTACACGCGCCGGCTGACGGCCGCCTGGGCGCTGCTGGTCGCCGGCTTCGCGCTGCTGCACGGCCTCACCCTGCTGGATGCCTGGCCGATGGCGGCGGTCGCGCGGGCCCAGGGCATCGCCTTCGTGCTGTTCTTCCTGGGCGAGCATGTGCTGCGCAGCCTGGTGATGCCGCAGCTCGGCCTCGCCACGCCCTGGCGCACCTTTTCCGCGATCTGGCAGGCCAGCACGCAGCGCCCGGACCGCCCCCATGCGGTCTGACGGGACGCTGACCCCGCGCGGGCGCGGCGAGATCATCTTTTACCGCGGCGCGGCCGGGCCGGTCACCGTCGGCGCCTTTCTCGACGCGGCGGCGGCACTGGCGGCGCGGCTGCCCGAGGCGGGCCACGCGGTGAACCTCTGCGGCGACCGCTACCACGCCCTGCTGGGCTTCGCGGCGGCGGTGCTGCGCGGCCACCCGACGCTGCTCGGCGGCGGGCCGGGCGCGGCGCCGGCCTTCCTCGACATGGCGGCCCGGAACTATCCCGGCGCCTATGCGATGGTGGACCAGGAGCGGCCGGGCACGTCCATGCCCCTCTGCCGCGTGGACGCGCCCTCCGCGGCCCCCGCCGCGGGGTGGCCCGCCATCCCGCCCGACCGCGTGGCGGCCATCGCCTTCACCTCCGGCTCCACCGGGCAGCCCACCGCCCATATCAAGCCCTGGGGCGCGCTGGTCCAGGCGGCCGAGGCCGCGGCTCAGCGCTTCGGGCTGCGCGAGGGAGCGGTGACGAGCGTGGTCGCGACCGTCCCGCCGCAGCACATGTACGGCTTCGAGACGACCATGATGCTGCCGCTCCGGGCCGCAGTCGCCATCCATTCGGGCGCGACCTTCTTCCCCTCCGACGTGCGGGACGCCCTGGCCTCGGTGCCCGGGCGCCGCCTCCTTATCACCACGCCGCTGCACCTGCGCGCGCTGGTGGCGGAAGGCCGGCCACTGGCGCCGCTCGCGGCGGTCATCTCCGCCACCGCGCCCCTGCCGCGCGAGACGGCCGAGGCGGTGGAGCGCGACTGGGGCACGCCCATGCTCGAGATCTACGGCGCCAGCGAGGCCGGCTCCATGGCCAGCCGCCGCACCGTCGAGGGCGATCGCTGGCTGCCCTATCCCGGGCTGAAGCTGCGCCCCGGCGTCGCGACCGTGCCGGGGATCGGCGAGGTCGCGCTGTCCGATGCCCTGGAATTCGATCCCGACGGGCGCTTCCGGCTGATGGGCCGCCTCTCCGACCTGGTGAAGCTCGGCGGCAAGCGCGCCTCCCTGGCCGAGCTCAACCGGACCCTGGCCGGCGTGCAGGGCGTGATCGACGGGGTCTTCGTCGCGCCGGAGGACCTCGACAGCAATCCGACCTCCCGGCTGACGGCCTATGTCGTGGCCCCCGGCCGCTCGGCCGACGACATCCTCGGCGCGCTGCGCGGGCGGGTGGACCCGGCCTTCCTGCCGCGGCGGATGATCCTGGTGGACGCCCTCCCCCGCGATGCGGTAGGCAAGCTGCCGAAGCGGGCGCTGGCGGCGCTCGACCCGTGACGGCGCGCTTCACCGTGCCGGCGGACCATCCCTGCCTGCCCGGCCATTTTCCAGGCCGGCCGGTCGTGCCGGGCGTGCTGCTGCTGGATGCGGTCCTGCGGGCGGCGGCCGGCCTGGGCGACGCCCCGGTTCGCATCCGCCGCGCCAAGTTCGCCGCCCCGGTCGCGCCCGGCGCCGAGGTCGAGATCCGCTTCGAGAGCCGGGCCGGCGGCCGCACCGGCTTCACCTGCCGCTGCGGCGGGACCACCGTCCTGCTGGGCGAGCTCTGATGCGAGGCACGCCCGCGGCCGGCGCGATCCCCGCCGCGGCCTGGACGGCGACGCCGGAGCGCGGCAGCGACGGGGTCATCCGGGCCATGATCTGGATCGCCCGCCGTCTCGGCTGGAGGACGGCGCAGGTCCTGCTCCATCCGGTCACAGCCTATTTCCTGGCCTCCTCGCCCCGGCAGCAGGCCGTGTCGCGCACCTATCTCGGCCGCGCCCTGGGGCGGCCGGCCGGGCTGCGGGACCTCTGGCGCCTCTACTTCGCCTTCGCCTCGACCATCCTGGACCGGGTCTGGCTGGTGCCCGGCGAGACGCGCGGCTTCACCCTGGAGATCTGCGGGCTGGAAGCCTTGCGCGCGATCATCGCCGAGGGCCGCGGCTGCCTCCTCTTCGGCGCGCATTTCGGCAGCTTCGAGGCGTTGCGCGCGGTGGCCGATGCGGGCTCGCCCGTCGAGGTCTCGGTGCTGATGCACGAGGCCAATGCGCGGCTGAAGGCCATCATCGACGCCCTGGGCGGGCCGAACCGCGCCAGCGCCGTGATCCCGCTGGGCGAGCCGGATTCCATGCTCCGCGTGCGCGAGGCCCTGGAGGCGGGCGGGCTGGTGGGCCTGCTGGCCGACCGGATTCCCCGCGGCGATCGCGTCCGGCGCGTGGATTTCCTGGGCCACCCGGCGCCGCTGCCGACCGGCCCGCATCTGCTGGCCGAGGTGCTGGGCGCGCCCGTCATGCTGGCCTTCGGGGTCTGGCGCGGCCCGCGCCGCTACGAGGTGCGGTTCGAGGCGTTCTCCCCCGGCGGGGCGAGCCCCCGGGCGGGCCGGGAGCAGGCCGTCTCGGCCTCCGTCGCGCGCTACGCGGCGCGGCTGGAGGCGATGTGCCGGGAGCACCCCTACAACTGGTTCAACTTCCACAACTTCTGGGCGGAAGAGCCGTGAGGCGGCGGCTGACCCTCGCGCTGCTGATCTCCGGCCCGGCGCTCGCCCAGGAAGACGAACTCTCCCAACTCATGCGCTCGCTCGCCGCCGTGCGCGAGCGGCGCGACCGTTTCACCGAGGAGCGGGCCATCCCCGAGCTGGACCTGCCCTTGCCCAATGAGGGCACGCTCTCCTGGTCGGCGCCGGACAGGCTGGAGAAGCACACGCTCTCGCCCATCGACGAACGCCTCACCGTCTCGGGCGGCCGCCTCCTCTACGAGCGGCGCGACCGCGACGTCCGCCGGGAGTTCTCGCTGGCCGACCAGCCCGAGATGCAGGCGCTGGTGGAGGCCATCCGCGGCACGCTGGCCGGCGACCTCCCGGCCCTGCGCCGCCACTACGAGGTCGCCCTCGAAGGCCGGCACGACGACGCCTGGCGCCTCGTCCTGCGCCCGACCTCGATGCGGATCCGCGCCTCGGTGCAGCGCATCCTCGTCACGGGCCAGGGTGCCCAGCCAACCGGGGTGGACACCGAGGGCCATGGCGGCGTGACCCGCATGAGGATCCGCCCCGGCCCATGAGGCGCCTGCTGGCCGCACTCCTGGTCCTGGCGGTGGCGGGCGGGCTCCTGGCCTGGCGCGTCCCGCCGCGCGCCGACCTCGTCGAGTTCCTCCCTGCCGGCCGCACGCCCGCCAGCGCCTTCCTGTTCCGCGAGTTGCGGAGCGGCGCGGCGACGACCCTGCTGCTGGCCGCCATCGAGGGCGCGCCGCGGGAGGAGCTGGCCCGGCTCTCCCGCGAGACGGCGGCGGGCCTGCGCGCTTCCGGCCGCTTCGCCTTCGTGGGCGACGGCAGCCTGCGCATCGCCGAGGCGGAGGAGGCCTTCCTGTTCCGCCATCGCTACCTCCTCTCGCCGGACACGGTGCCGGAGAGCTTCACCGCGGCGGCGCTCCGCCCGAAGCTGGAGGCGCTGCTGGACGGGCTGCGCTCCGCCGCCGCGCCCCTGCTGGCGCGCTTCGGCTTCGCCGACCCGACCGGCGCCTTCCTGGGCCTGGCCGCCGGCTGGCTGGACGACAGCCGGATCGAGAGCGCCGACGGCGCCTGGTTCGCGCCGCGGGAGGAAGGGCGCGGGGCGCGCGCGCTGCTGGTGGCGCGGGGCCAGGGCGCCGGCCTCGATGCGGAGGCGCAGCAGGCGGCCATGGACGCCTTCCGCGCCGCCTTCGAGGCTGCCCGGCCCGGAGAGGCACGGCTGCTGCTGAGCGGGCCCGGCGTCTTCGCCGCCGCTGCCGCGGCGCAGATCCGCGGCGACGTGGAGATGATCACCCTGGCCTCGGCGGCGCTGCTCGGGGCCTTCCTCTTCTGGCGCTTCCGCTCGCCGATGCTGCTCGGCGCGGTCGCGGTGCCGCTGCTGGCGGCGACGGTGGCCGGCTATGCGGCGGCGGCCGCACTCTTCGGCTCCGTCCACGCCATCTCGCTGGGCTTCGGCATGACCATGCTGGGCGTGACGGTGGACTATCCCATCCTGCTCCTGACCCTGCGCCGGCCGGACGAGACCTTGGCGGAGGCGGCGGCGCGCATCTGGCCGACGCTGCGCCTCGCCGCGGTCTCGGCGGCGGCCGGGCTGCTGGCCATGCTCGGATCGGGGCTGCCGGGCCTCGTGCAGATCGGCGTCTTCGCCGGGGCCGGGCTGCTGGCGGCGGCCGCCACGACGTGCTGGGGGCTGCCGCGCCTGATTCCGGCAGGGGCCCGCATCGCCGCGCGCCCGCTGCCGGGGTGGATGTCCCGGGCGCTGGCCGCCTTGCGGGGGCGGCGGCGCTGGGCCTTCGGCGCGATCCTCGCCGCCCTCGCGGTCCTGGCGGCGACAGGCGGCCCCCCCTGGCAGCGCGACCTCGCGGCCCTCAGCCCCATCCCGGCGGCGCAGCAGGCGCTGGATGGGGAGCTGCGCGGCCAGCTCGGCGCGCCGGACGTGCGCAGCCTCTTCGTCATCGGCCCCGGCACGGAAGCCGAGGTGCTGGCCCGCTCCGAAGCGCTGTCCGCCGCCATCCGCCCTCTCGTCGGGCGCGGGCTGCTCGCGGGCCTGGACCTCCCGAGCCGCTACCTGCCGAGCCCTGGCCTCCAGCGGCAGCGGCAGGCCGCCCTGCCGGATTCCGGCGCCCTCGCCGGGGCGATCCGCTCCGCCGCCGAAGGCCTGCCCTTCCGCCCCACGGCCTTCGCGCCCTTCCTGGCAGCGGTGGAGGAGAGCCGCACCTGGCCGACCCTCGACGCGGCGGGCTTCGCGGAGGGCGCCCCCACGATCTCCGCCCGGCTCTCCCCGCTGATCAGCCGGCACGGGGGGCAGGTCTGGGGCATCGCCCCGGCGAGCGGCGTCACCGATCCCGCGGCCCTGGAAGCGGCCGCCCGCGCCCTGAACCTGCCCGGCGTGTTGTTCCTCGACGTGAAGCTCGAGATGGAGCGCCTGCTGGCGGATTACGGCGCGACGACGCTGCGCTGGGCGATGGCCGGCGCGGCGCTGGTCGTGGCGCTGCTGATGGCCGGGCTCCGTGGCCTTCGCGCCGGAATGGTCGTGGCGTTGCCCATCGGCGGGGCGGTCGTGGTGGCCCTGGCGGTGCTGGCGCTCTCCGGCGAGGCGATCGGCCTCTTCCACCTGGCGGCGCTTCTGCTGCTCGCCGGCCTCGCCATTGATTATTCGCTGTTCCTCGCGATAAGGGACAGCGATCAAGCCCCCCCACAGAATGCGCCGGCCAACGGCGGCGGCCCGCATTGCGATGACCACAGACCAGGAGCCGTTTTGACCTGCGCGATCTCAACGCTGCTCACCTTCGGCCTCCTCGCGCTCTGTGACACGCCCGTGCTGCACGGCATCGGCCTGACCGTGGCGGTCGGCGTGGCGGCCGCCTTCCTGCTGGCCTGCGCCCTCTCGGCGCCCGCCCGGGAGCGCTGAGCGATGTGGCCGCTCGCCATCACGGGCCGCAGCCTCGTGACCGCGCTGGGCACGGGCACGAACAGCCTGCGGGAGGCGCTGCGGGCCCGCCGCGGCGGGCTGGCCCCCTGCGGATTCCCCGGCGCGCCGGACGGAATCTGGGTCGGCGCGGTCCAGGGACTCGAGGGCGCGGCGCCGCCCCCGGCGCTGGCGGGCTTCGACTGCCGCAACAACCGCCTCGCCGAGCTCGCCCTGCGCGCCGACGGCTTCGAGGCCGCCGTGGCCGAGGCGCGCGCGCGCCATGGCGCGGACCGGGTTGCCGTGATCGTCGGCACCAGCACGGCCGGCATCGAGGAGACCGAGCGGGCCCATGCCCGCCGCGCGCCCGGCGAGACCGCGCTGCCGGCCGATTTCGACTATGCGCGCACCCATGACCTCCAGGCGCTGGCCAACTACCTCCGCGCGCGCCTCGGCCTCGCCGGCCCGGCGCTGGTGGTCTCCACCGCCTGCACCTCCGGCGCACGGGCGATCATGCAGGCCGCCACGCTGATCGCCGGCGGCCTGGCCGACGCCGCCGTCACGGGCGGGGTGGACAGCCTCTGCCGGCTGACGCTGAACGGCTTCAACGCGCTGGAGCTGCTGAGCCCCGGCCCCACCCGCCCCTGCGCCGGTGACCGCGACGGCATCTCCATCGGCGAGGCGGCCGGGCTGCTTCTGCTGGAGCGGCCCTCGGACGCGCGCCCCGGCGCGCCGCTGCTGCTGGGCGCCGGTGCCAGCAGCGACGGCCATCACATGTCCTCGCCGCATCCGGACGGGCTGGGCGCGGTCGGCGCCATGCGCGCCGCGCTGGCCGCGGCCGGATTCACCCCGGCGGAGATCGGCTACGTGAACCTCCACGGCACCGGCACCCGCGCCAATGACGCCATGGAGGACCGCGCCGTCCATCATGTCTTCGGCGATGCGGTGCCCTGCAGCTCCACCAAGGGCTGGATAGGGCACACGCTGGGCGCCTCGGGCGCCGTCGAGGCGATCCTGGCGACCCTCGCCATCGAGGACGGGCTGATCCCGGGCTGCCTCGGCATCGAGGCCCCGGACCCCGCTTTTCAGGCCCGGGTGGCGACCGCCAACACCCCTGCGGCGTTGAAGCGGGTGATGAGCAATTCCTTCGGCTTCGGCGGCAGCAATTGCAGCCTGATCCTCGGGGCTTGAGGCCCTTGCGGTGTTTCGTCGGGGGCCTCTCCGTGCTCGGGCCCGGCCTGCCGGGCTGGTCCGCCTCGGAGCCCGTGCTGGCGGGCCTGGCGCCCTGGTCCTTCGCGGAGGCGGCCGCGCCGCCGCCGGCCCTCCTCGGGCCCGCGGAACGCCGCCGTGCGGGCGCGACCGTCCGCTTCGCGCTGGCCGCCGCCCTGGAGGCGACGGAGGGCGAGGACCGCGCGGCGATCGAGACCGTCTTCGCCAGCGCCAATGGCGACGGGGCGGTGATCGGGGCCATGATGGCGGCGATGCACGAGCCCGGAGGCGCGATCTCGCCCACCCAGTTCCACAACTCCGTGCACAACGCCGCCGCCGGCTACTGGCACATCGCGGCCGGCTCGACCGCGCCCTCGCTGAGCCTCGGCGGGCATGACGGTGCCTTCGCGGCCGGGCTGCTGGCCGCCATGAGCTCGGTAGCGGCCGGCGCAAAGCCCATCCTGCTCTGCGCCTATGACGCGCCCATGCCGCCGCCCTTCGACGCGGTGCGGCGGACGGACTTCGCCTTCGCCGCGGCGATGGTCCTGCGCGTGAGGCCGGAGGGAGCCCGGGCGGAGCTGGAGCTGGCCTATCGCGAGGGCGCCGCGCCGTTCGCCCCCTCCGAGGGGCTGGACGCGCTGGCCGAGGGGAACGCCGCCGCGCGCGCCCTCCCGCTCCTGCGCGCCCTGGCCGGCCGCCGCGCGGCGGTGCTGCGCCTGCCCTATCTCGATGACGCGCATCTGGAGCTTCGGGTCGCGCCATGCTGACGGCGCCGATCCTGCGGGCGGACATCGCCCGGCTCGTGCCGCATCAGGGCGCCATGTGCCTGCTGGACCGGGCCGTGCTGTGGGACGGCTCCCGGATCGTCTGCGAGACGGAGCGCCATCGCGACCCGGCCCATCCACTGTGCCGCGACGGCCTGCTGCCGGCGGTCTGCGGCGTCGAGTTCGCGCTGCAGGCCATGGCGCTGCACGGCGCGCTGACCTCCGGCGCGCCGCAGCCCGTAGGCTTCGTCAGCAGCCTGCGAGATCTCGCGCTGGATGCGGACCGGCTGGACGATGTGCCCGGCCCGCTGCGGATCGAAGCCACGGCCCTGGTCGCGGAGGCCGCGGGCTTCATCTACCGATTCGAGATCTCCGCCGGCGACCGGGCGCTGATCGGTGGCCAGGCCGCCATCATCCTGCGAAGGGCCGAATGATGCGCCGCGCCCTGGTGACCGGCGGCTCCAGCCCGATCGGCTCGGCCATCTGCCGGCGCCTCGCGACCGAGGGGCACGAGGTGCTGGTCCATGCCCATGGCAACCTTGGCCGGGCCGAGGCCCTGGCCGCGGAGATCGATGGAGCCGCCTTCGCCTGCGACCTCACCGACGTTCCCGCCACGGCGGCGGCGCTGGAAGGCCTGCTCGCGGCCGGGCCCATACAGATTCTCGTGCACAATGCCGGCACGCATGACGACGTGCCGCTCGCCGGCATGTCCGAGGCGCAATGGCGGGGCGTGGTCGACGTGACCCTGACCGGCTTCTACGCCGCGCTGCGGCCGCTGATCCTGCCGATGATCGGCACGCGCTGGGGGCGGATCGTCGCCATCTCCTCGATCTCGGGCCTGCTCGGCAATCGCGGCCAGGCGAATTACGCGGCGGCGAAGGCCGGGCTGATCGGCGCGGTGAAGTCCGTCTCGCTGGAATACGCCTCGCGCGGCGTGACGGCGAATGTCGTGGCGCCGGGCATCATCGAAAGCCCGGCCGTGGCCGCCGCGATGCCGCGCGAGCGCATCGCCGAACTGGTGCCGGCGCGCCGCGCCGGGCGGCCCGAGGAGGTGGCGGAGCTCGTCGCCTTCCTGGCTTCCGAGCGCGCCGCCTATATCTCCGGCCAGACCGTTGCCGTCAGCGGCGGGCTGGGCTGATCGCCTCGGGAGGGGCCGCCGGGCGCGGGATCACTGCGTCCGGTTGCGGATCCAGTTGCCCGTGCGGTTCAGCGCTGCACCGGTGTCCTCGCCCGCGCGATTGAGCGCGTTGCCGGTCGAATCCGCCGCGCGCCCGAGCGCCTGGCCCGTGTCGCTGCCCGCGCGGTCGAGCGCCTGGCCGGTGCGCTGCATGGGGCCTTCGCCCTGGCCGTTCCGGTGACAGCCGGCCAGGGCCAGCAGGCCGCCGATCGCGATCACGCTCAGCTTCGGAAAGCTCATTCTCGGTCTCCAGTCCTCACGCCTGCGATCCTGGCATGGTGCCAGGATTCCCTTCACTCCGCCGCGGCCGGCAGGCGTTCCGGCAGGGCCTCGGGCATGGCCGGGCCGAGCCCGATCCGGTGCAGTGCCGAGAGGGTGTGGAACACGGCCTTGAAGCTCAGGATCGGCACCACCGCGCGCGGATCGCCGCGCAGGTTGCCGGCCAGCATGTTGATGATGCCGTCGCGCATCCAGAGCGTGTTGCGCGGCGCCATGAAGAGCGAGCGCATCACCGGATCGTTGATGCGGTAGATGAGCCAGCTGATGCGGTCCATCGCCTGCGCCAGCTCGCGGTTGGTGCGCTGCGCCAGGCGATGGCCCTGGACCGGGTCGTCCAGCCAGGCGTGCGCGGCCTTCGCCCCCAGCTCGCCCGCCGTCATGGCCATCAACACGCCGGTGGAGAACATCGGGTCGACGAAGCCATAGGCGTCGCCGATCATCAGGAACCCTTCGCCGCAGCCCTGCTGCGCGCGGTAGCTGTAGTTGCCGGTCGAGTAGATCTCCGAGACCATTTCGGCGCCGCGCGTGCGGGCCGCGACGGTGGGGCTGCTGGCGATGCGCGCCTCGAACAGCTCCTGCGGGGTGCCCTTGCGGCCCTTCCAGGCCGATTGGTTGCCGACAAAACCGATGCTCATGACGTCGCCGGGGAGCGGGATGAGCCAGAACCATCCGTCCTCGGCGAGGTGGATGCTGATATAGCCGTCCAGCTCGCCGGACCGTCGCTCGACGCCCTGGAAATGCGCGTAGATGGCGGCGGTGTTGTTGTACTTGTTCATCGCCTTCACCCGCATGCGGCCGGCGAGGAAGGTGTCCCGCCCCGAGGCGTCCAGCACGTAACGCGGGCGGAAGGTGAGCTCCTCGCCACCCCCGGTCCTCGCGCGTACCGTCGCGCGCTCGCCGGGAGCGCCGAACTGCACGTCGGTGACGCGGGTGTTCTCCAGCGTCGTCGCGCCCTTGCGGCGGGCATTGGCGAAGAGCAGCGCGTCGAGTTCGGCGCGCTTCACCTGCCACGCATGGGTGCGGTTCCTGTTGAGCGCATGCGCGAAGGGAAAGGCGCAGCTGCGCCCGGTGCGGTCCGAGACGAATTCCGCGCCGGGCTTGTGGACGCCGATGTCGCGGACCTCCTCCAGCACGCCGAGGCGTTCGAGAATGTCGAGATTGGCGGGCAGCAGGCTCTCGCCGATGTGGAAGCGCGGATGCGCCTCCTTCTCGACCAGCAGGGTGTCGCGCCCGCGCATGGCCAGGAGGGCGGCCGCGGTGGAACCGGCGGGGCCGCCGCCGATGACCAGGATGTCGGGCGACGCGGTGTTCGTCATGGGGGGAAAATCCTGTCCCGCGCCGCGAGCGTCAAGTGCGCACCGGTCGGCGGGGCGGAAGCGGACGGCTCGGCGAAGGCGGTCAGGCGGCGCCGGTCCATTCCGGCGACGCTCCAATGTGGCCGCGGGAAGTCAGCCCGCACGTCTTCACCTGCCGGCGCTCGCTGGACCGGCCGATAAGTCCGCGACGGTTCGCTCGTAGGACATCCTTCCTGATTTTGCTTGCAAATGAGAACAAAAGAAGAACATATGGCCTTCCCATGCCTGGAGGTCTCCCTTTGCCCAGCTTCCTCGCCGCCCCCCTGAAGATCCTGCTGATCGGCCTGTCCGCCGTCTCCATCCTGTTCTGCGCCCGGCTGGCCGGGATCGGACCGGCCGCCCTCCTCAGCACGCCGGGAACGCTGGCCGCGCTGCTGGTTTTCCTGGTCGGCCTCGGCTTCGCGGCCTTCCTGTGGTGGCTGGCCTCGCGCTGCTTCACCCTGCTGCGCGACCCGGCCACGACCCCCGAGCAGATCGCCGCGCTGCGCGACCTCCCGCTCGCTTTGCCCGAGGGCACCGTGCGCGCGCTGCTGGCGCTGATCGTGGGCGTGATCGGCCTGCCGCTGCTGCTCTTCAGCCAGGCCCTGGCGCTGAACGACGCCATCGCCGGCTACGTGAACGGCATCATCGCAGGCGTCTTCGGCTATTATTTCGGGGCCCGCTCCTCCACGCCCGAGGCCCAGGCCGCCCGCCGCCTGGGCGATGCGCTGGAGGGCCAGCAGCGCGCGAACGAGACGCTCCGCACCAGCGAGGCGGCTGCGCGCGACGCCGCCGCCCGGGCCGGCCAGCCCTCGCGCATCGCGGAGGCGATGGCCACGCTGGAGCGCCAGCTCTCCGTGGCCCGGATCCTGGTCCAGCGCCTCGGCCCGGCCCTGCCGGCCGGCGTCATCCCGCCCCAGGCGGAGGGCTGGCTGGAGGATGCGGAACGGGCGCTCGGCGCCGCGCGCGCTGCCGGCGGCCGCGGGGCAGGCATGGCGGAGCTCGGCGCGCTCCAATCCGCCTCGGCCGCGCTGACGGGCAGCGGCAGCCCCCTCGCCTCGCTGCTCCGCGCCGCGGCGCCGCTGCTGCCGGCCGCCGCGGGCGGGCCGCTGGCCGGCGTCGCGATGCTGCTCGGCCTGGGCTGGAATCTGGGCTCGGCCGCCTGGCGCCGCTTCCGGGCGCATCTCCTCGAAGCGCCGCACGATCCGGCGCTCTTCGAGCCCGGCGCGATCACCCCCGCTTCGGCCGAGCTCCGCCTCGCCGATGCGCCCGTCTTCGCGCGCCTCTTCGCGCCCCGGCTCGCCGAGCCCGGCTTTCTCGCCGGCCTGCTCGACACCTGCCTGCGCGAGGACGCGGCCGAGCGGCTCTGGGCCCGCTACCCCGGCTTCGCGAGTCCGGCCGAGGCCGCCCAGGGCCTCGCCGAATTCCGCCGCGCCCTGCTGGAGGACCGCGTGGAGGCCGACCTCTCGCCCGACCTCGTGGCCCGCATCGCGCAGTCGCTGAACGGCGCCGCGCCCGGCCTCCGTCCCGCTGCCGCCGCCCGCGCCGTGCTGCCGCAGCCCGGCGGCGAGCCCGCGCAGGCCGCGCTCCAGGCGCTCGCTCTGCTGCTCGGCGAGCTGCGCGAGAGCCACACCGATCCCGTCCCCCTGCTCGCGGAGCTGACGCCATGAGGGGCCCCGCCGTCCTGCTCCTCCTCGCCGGCTGCGCGCCTCTCGCCGCCGTCGTCGATCCGACGATCGCGCAGCTCGATCGCTGGCGGCACGCCGCTCCGGCCGAGATCGCCGTCGAGCCGGTCGCCTGCCCCGCCGGACACGCGGCCTGCCCGCGCCTGCACCTGCTTCGTGCCGAGGCCTGCATGCGCCTCGCCATGGCCGCGCGGGCGCCCGGCGCGGCATGCCCCGCGCTGCGTGGCCACCTGCCCTGCGCGGCCCAATCCTATGCCGCCGCCCGCGCGCTGACGCCCGACCCGAAGCTGGCGGCCGGCGAGGCCCAGGCCCGCCTCTGCCTGGCCGAGCTGTCGCCGCCCGGCGAGGATCTGGCCGAGGCCGCGAGCGCCGCCTCTGCCGCGAACTCGCCCCTGCTCGGCGCCCGCGTCGCGCTGCTCGCCGCGCGCCCCGGTGCCGGCGCCGACGCGAGGCGCTGCGCCGCCGCCCAGGGCGGCCTGCCCCTCGCCCCCGCCGGATCGCGCGAGGCCGCCGACCTCGCCCGCCGCATCGCCACCATCCCCCATTGCGGAGCCACGCCATGATGCTCGAGCGCAACCTCGCCTTCCGCCTCCCGCTGATCCGCGGCGAGGATGTCCGCACCGCCCAGCTTGCACTGATCCGCGCGGGCGCCCTGCGCGGCGAGGCCGACGGCGCCTTCGGCCCCGCTACGCGCGATGCCGTGGCCGCCTATCAGCGGCGCGAGCGGCTGGCGGCCGACGGCATCGTCGGCCCCCTCACCTGGACGCGCCTCACCGGCCAGCCGGCACTGAAGCGCGAGCGCCCCTGGCAGGAGGGGCTGCGTCCCTTCCTCCCCGCGCTGCTCGACTGGCGCGGCGCGCCCGTGGGCCCCGGCCGCAACCGCTGGCGCCTGACGCGGGCCGGCATCGAGGTCGAGGGCGAGGCCGGGCCACGCCGCAACCCGAAGCCGGATGTCGCCGCCCGCTGCTGGTCCGTCCATCGCGGCGCGCTTGAAGCGGCGGCCCTCCGCTTCGCCGTGCCCGTCGAGCTGCTGATCGCCACCGCCTGCACCGAGAGCGCCGGCCGCGCCGAGGCCGTCCGCGAGGAGCCCGGCTTCACCTCCGACGCCGCGACGCCGCATCGCGTCTCGCCCGGGCTCATGCAGACGCTGATCTCCACCGCGCGCGAGGCGCTCGCCGATCCGACGCTCGACCGCGCGAGGCTGCTCGATCCCGCCGTCTCGGCGGCGGCGGGCGCGGCCTATGTCAAGCGACAGTCCCAGGCCACGACGCGCCTGGATCCGCCGCTGGTGGCGGCCGCCTACAATGCCGGCAGCCTGCGCGCGGACCGCGACTCGCGGAATCCCTGGGGCCTGATCCAGACCAGGCGCGGCAACGCCTGGCACGCTGACACGTTCATCGCCCATCTGGGCGATACCTACGCGCTCTTCGCGAGCGGCGAGCGACCGGGCGACCCCGTGCCGACCTTCTGGGAACTGCTGCCATGAGCGCGTGCACCGTCGCGCTGGTGCTGCTGTTGGACGCCAGCGCTTCCATCCTTCCGCCCGAGTGGCAGCTGCAGACGCAGGGCCATGCCGCCGCCTTCGAGGATATCGCCGTTCACCGCGCCATCGCGCGCGGCGAGGGCGTCGCCGTCACGGCGCTCTCCTTCAGCGACAATACGCGCGAGATGGTGGCCTGGCGCATCCTGCGCGACCAGGCCGATGCCGCGATCTTCGCCGCCGCGCTGCGGGAGGCGCCGCGCGGCTTTCCGGCCGGCACGAATCTCGGCGGCGCGCTCCTGGTCGCGATGGACCGGCTGGACGCCGCACCCTGCGCGGCCGAGCAGCAGGTGATCGACCTCGCCACCGACGGCGAGGCCAATGCGCAGCGCGCGCGGGAGGCGCGGGCGCGCGCCGAGGAGCGCGGCGTGCGGATCAATGCCATCGGCGTAGGCTCGCCCCGCGCCGGCGCGTGGCTGCGCGAGCATGCCGTGACCTCCGGCGGATTCGCGATGGAGGCGCCCGACTGGCCGAGCTTCGCCGTCGCGATCCGCCGCAAGGTGACGCTGGAGCTCGCCGGCAGCCCTTGATGGGGCGCGCGCGGCCCCGGAGGATGGCGGCGGAACAGCTTCCATGCCCATCGCCATACGCCCGTTGCCCGCGAGGATTTCGCCAACCGGCTTCCGCTCTGGGAGGGCTACGAGGCCTGCTACGGCCGCGAAGGGGAGACGGCGCTGGCCGACGCGATTACGCGGGCCACCTGCCCGCGCATCTCCTGTCACCCATGCGCCTCCACCAGCGCCACCAGCCCTTCGAGAATCTGCGTCGGCGAAGGCGGGCAGCCGGGGATCACGAGGTCCACCGGCAGCGCGGCCTCGACGCCCCCGAGCACGGCGTAGCTGCCCTTGAAGACGCCACCATCCACCGCGCAGTCGCCGAGCGCCACCACCCACATCGGGTCCGGCGTCGCGGCCCGGGCGCGCAACAGCGCCTCGGCCATGTTGCGCGTCAGCGGGCCGGTGACGAGCAGGATATCGGCATGGCGCGGGCTCGCCACGAAGCGCAGGCCGAAGCGCTCCAGGTCATGCACCACGTTTTGCAGCGCGTTGATCTCGAGCTCGCAGGCGTTGCAGCTTCCGGCATCCACCTGGCGGATGGCGAGCGAGCGGCCGAGCCGCGCCTGCGCCGCCTCGTCCAGCCGCGCGCGCAGCTCGGCCACGATCTCGGGCGCGACCGGCGGCGGCGGATCGGTGAGCGGGCGCGAGACCAGGCAGCGGGCGAGCTTGGGCCAGAGCATCAGCCCGCCGCCGCCGCGTCCGGCGTCCAGAAGACCAGCCGGTTGTGGAACGGATCCTGGATGCGGACCTGCCGCTCGCCCCAGGGCACCGTCTCCAGCCCCGGCCGCGCATAGCGATAGTTCTTCGCGGAAATCTCGGCGTGAAAAGCGGCGATGTCCGGCCAGAGGATGCGGAAAGCCGTGCCCGGGCAGCAGTCGCCGTGATGCTCGGACAGGTGCAGCACCACGCCGTCGCGCGAGACCTGCGCGTAGACCGGCGCATTGTCGTCGAAGCGATGCTCCCAGTCCCAGGCGAAGCCGAGATAGTCGATATAGAATTCGCGCGTCTTCGCGAGGTCGAAGATGCGCAGGATGGGCGTCACGCTCTGCATCACAGGTCCACTCCGCTGTAGCTGCCATTGATGCTTTTGTTGATGAGCGGGAAGTCGGCGAGGATATTGCCGATCACCGCGGCTTCCAGCAGCGGCCAGTGCAGCCAGGACGGGTCGCGCAGGTAGCAGGCCTCGATGAGCCCACCGTCGTCCAGCCGCATCCAGGCCAGGCACTCGCCGCGGAATCCCTCGACCAGCGCCACGCCCTCGCCGCCCGCATGGGGCATGGGGGTGGTAAGGGCCTCGCCCTCCGGCAGCGCGGGCAGCCAGGATTGCAGCAGGGCGATGGATTGCAGCGCCTCGGCGTGGCGCTGGCGCCAGCGGGCATCGACATCGGCGCCGGCCTGGGCGATCACCCCGCCCGGCGGCAGCTCGCCCGAGAGCAGCCGCGCATCGAAGGCGCGCCCCGCCGCGCGGCCGACCACGCCGCCCGGCGCGAAGGCCGCGACGATCTCGGCGCTCATGACCCCGGTGCCCAGCACGCGGTCCTGCAGGCTCGCATGCTCCTCGTAGTGGCGGAGCAGCACGGGCAGTTCCGCCGCGACGGTGGCGAGCGCGCCGAGCAGCGTCGCGATGCCGTCCTGCGTCAGGTCCTGCGCGATGCCGCCCGGCATCACGCAGTCCATCATCAGCCGGTGGCCGAAGGCGAAGGCATTCGCGCGCAGCAGCCCCTCGCGCAGCAGGCCCATGCGCGCATGGATCACCGCGAAGGCCGCGTCGTTGGCGATGAAGCCCAGGTCGTTGAGGTGGTTGTGCAGCCGCTCGAGCTCCAGCATCGCGGCGCGGATCGCCACCGCGCGCAACGGGATCTCGACGCCCAGCGCCGCCTCGGCCGCACGGGCGAAGGCGATGCCGTGCGCGACCGTGCTGTCGCCCGAGAGCCGCCCCGCGAATCGCGCGGCCGCCCGCGGCGACTTGCCCTGGATCAGGGTGAGCAGGCCCTTGTGCAGATAGCCCAGCCGCGCCTCCAGCCGGACGATGATCTCGCCCTGGATGTGGAAGCGGAAATGGCCGGGCTCGATGATGCCGGCATGGATGGGCCCGACGGGGACCATGTGGATGCCCTCGCCCTCCACCGGCAGGAATTCCATTGGATAGGCGTCGGGCTCGTGCCGCGCGGGCCGTCCGGAGAGCGGGCCCAGCAGCGGCCAGCGCCCATGGTCGAGCCAGGGGCGGCCGTCGGTGCCGTCCTCCGCGCCGATGCCCCAGAGATCGCGCAGCCCCCGCTCGAACCAGGAGGCGGAGGGACGGACGGGCGAGAGCGCCGGGATCCAGCCCTCCGCGGCGGCGACGGAGGCCAGGAGCACTTCCATCCGCGCTTCGTCGAGGAAGGCGGCATGCGCCATGCCCGGCTCGCCCCATAGCCCGAGCAGGGCGAAGCCGGGCTCCGCCGCCAGCGCGTCGCGCAGCCGCATCCAGCCGGCCGCGTCCAGCACGTAGCGCGGCCAGGGCCGGCATCCGGCTGCGCGCCCGCTTTCGATGATGGCGCGCGCGCTCATGACAGCGCCCTCGCGGCGTCCAGCAGCATGGCGGCGAGCGGCGCCGGCAGGGCCAGCGCCAGCAGCGCGGCGAGCACGAGGTTGGTCCAGAGCGGCAGCAGGGTGGCGATCCCAGCGCGCATCGGCGCCGGCTCGGGCGTGGGCGCGCCGAAGCAGAGGCGCTGCATGTTGTGCAGCAGCGCCGTGCCGGCCACGAGCAGCCCCAGGATCAGCAGCGGCAGCAACCACGGCCGCTCGCGCCCCGCCTCGGTCGCCAGCAGGAGCTCGGAGGCGAAGAGGCTGAAGGGCGGCAGGCCAGCCAGCGCCGCCATGGCCATGGCAAGGCCCCAGCCCAGCATGGGATGCGTCCCGACGAGGCCGCCGATCGCGTCCATCGTCTGGCCGCCCTTGATCCGTGCGGCCCGGCCGATCGCGAAGAAGGCGGCCGACTTCACCAGCGAATGGCCCCAGAGATGCAGCAGCCCCGCCATGTGTCCGGGCACGCCGCCGATCCCGAAGGCGATGGTCGCGATGCCCATATGCTCGATGCTGCTCCAGCCGAAGAGGCGCTTCGCGTCGCGCCGCCGCCACAGCGAGAAGCCCGCCAGCAGCAGCGAGGCCAGGCCCAGCGCGATCAGGAAGCCGCCCGGCGGGATGACCTCGGCATTCGCGCCCACGACCGCCTTGCTGCGGAGGATGCCGAGCATGGCCGCGTTGAGCAGCAGCCCCGAGAGCACGGCGGCGATGGGCGTCGGGCCCTCGGCATGCGCGTCGGGCAGCCAGGAATGCAGCGGCACCAGCCCGGCCTTGGTGCCGAAGCCCACCAGCAGGAAGACGAAGGCCAGGTTGAGCAGCGCCGGGTCGGCGCCCTGGGCGGCCAGCCGCAGCGCGGCGAAGGAGAGCTGCTCGCCATGGCCCAGCAGCGGCTGCGCGGCCAGCGCCAGCACGATGATGCCGAAGAGCGCCAGCGCGATGCCCACGCTGCACAGGATGAAGAACTTCCACGCGGCCTCGAGCGCCGCCGACGTGCGGTGCAGCGCCACCATCAGCACGCAGGCCAGCGTGCCGGCCTCGATGGCCACCCACATGATGCCCAGATTGTCGGAGAGCAGGGCGAGGAAATGCGTCGCCATGAAGCCCTGGAAGGCCGCGTGGAACCAGCGCATGCGCCGGCGGTCGAAATTCTCGTGCGCCACGTCCTGCGCGGAGAAGATCGCGGTGCCGAGGCCGACGAGGGACGCGATCAGCACCAGCGGCTGGTTAAGCGCGTCGGGCCGCAGCAGGCCCGCCCCGCCCGGCCCTTCGGCCAGCAGCAGCAGCGCCAGGGCGAGCGAGCCGGCCGAGGCCGCGATGTTTAGCCGGACGGCCTGGCCCGGCAGCGCGGCCAGCAGAAGCGCCGCCAGCAGCGGCAGCAGGACGATGAGGGCGGCGAGGCTCATTGGCCCTCGCCCCGGTGCGGGTGCAGCATGTCGGTGTCGAGGCTGTCGAAGCGCTCGCGCAGCAGCCGCGCGAAGAAGCCGGCGATGACGATGATGACCAGGACCAGGCCCGCGGTCGAGAGCTCGATCACCAGCGGCATCCCGGCCACGCCGACGGCGCCGAGCACCAGCCCGTTTTCCAGCGTCATCAGCCCCGCGACCTGGCCGAGCGCGCTGCGCCGCGTGATCATGGTCAGCAGCCCGAGCAGCACGATGGAGAGCGCGATGGCGAGGTCCTCGCGCGCCAGGGCACGCGCGCCGGTGGTGGCCGGCAGCACGACCAGGATGGCCAGCGCCACCAGCAGCACGCCGCCCAGCATGCAGAGGCCGATGCTGCCGACGGGCTCGACCGCGCGGTCCGGCATGCGGCTCCGCATCATCCGGTGCAGGAAGACCGGGATGGCGATGCCCTTGGCCGCGAGCGCGATCAGCCCGGTGACGTAGAGCTGCGGCGCGCCCTGCACGTAACCCTGCCAGACGGCGGCGGCGGCGAGGAGGCAGCCTTGCAGGGCCAGCGCGTTCACCAGCGCCGCGATCCGCCGCTGATAGAGCAGCACGAAGGAGACGAGCAGCATGGCGCCGCCCAGCACATGCGCCACGTCGTAGGGGAGCTGGCCGAAACCCATCAGGCCAATCCTGTCGAGACGAAGATGAGCGCGGCGGCGAGCAGCGCCAGCAGCAGGGCGCCGCCCAGGAAATCCGGCACGCGGAAGACGCGCATCTTCGCGATGGCGCTCTCGAAGAAGGCCAGCCCGAGGGCCAGCAGGCCCATCTTCAGCCCCCAGAGGCCCAGTCCGGCCGCCCAGGCCAGCGGTCCGCTTCCGGCCGGTGCCGTGCCGAAGGGCAGGAAGATCGCGGCGAGCAGCGCGAACCACAGCGTCAGCTTCAGCGCCGCCTGCATCTCCCAGACGGCGAGATGCCGGCCCGAGGCCTCCAGCAGCATCGCCTCATGCACCATGGTGAGCTCCAGATGCGTCGCCGGATTGTCCACCGGGATGCGGGCGTTCTCGGCCAGCATCACCGCGACGAGCGCCAGGCCGGCGAAGAGCAGCGAGACGCGCAGGCCCAGGGCCCCATCGCGCAGGGCGGCGCCGATCGCGTCGAGGTTGGAGCCGCCGGCCAGGACGGCGAAGACCATCACGCAGACCAGCAGCGCGGGCTCGGCGAAGACGGCGAAGGTCATCTCGCGCGCGGCGCCCATGCCGCCGAAGGGCGTGCCGGCGTCGTGCCCGTTCAGTGCCAGCGCGACGCGGGCCAGCGCCAGCAATCCGCCGATGAGCACGAGGTCGGCGAGCGGCGCCAGCCACATGCCCTGGGCGAAGCTCGGGACCAGCGCGGCGGCCAGGGTCGTGGCGCCGAGCGCGAGGTAGGGTGCGACGCGGGAGACGACGCTCGCGGTCTCGGCCAGGACGGGGCGCTTGCGGAGAAGCTTGAGGAGGTCGCGCCAGGGCTGGAGGGGATGCGGCCCGCGCCGCCCCATCAGCCGCGCCTTCAGCCACCGAACCGCACCCACGATCACCGGCGCCGCCGCCAGCATCAGCGCGACATGCAGGAGCTGCGTGATGAGGCTGCCGAAGGCCACGAGCATCATTCGCGCTCCAGCCAGGCGACCAGCGCCAGCAGCAGGACCAGCGTGCCGAACGAAATCGAGAGATAGGCGCGCAGGGTGAGGTTCCGCAGCGCCTCCGCCTCGCGGGACAGGGCCTGACGCAGACGCCTGAGCGGCTGGAGGACATGGCTGAAGCCCCGATCCTCCGCCTCCACGCGCAGCGTCGCGGGCTGCGGCGAGCCGGGCGGCGCCGCCCCATGCCGCTCGGACAAGGTCAGCGCGACGGCGCCGAGGCTCCGGCGTATGGGCTGCCCGAGGCCCGCGGCGCTCACCTGGCTGAGCGGATCGCCGAAGGGCAGATGCGCGGGCGGCGGCAGGAAACCGCAATCCCAGGCCGGGCCGCGGACGGGCTCATGCTTCGAGCGATTCTTCACGGCCAGGAGAATCAGCACGGTCGCGAGCGCCAGCAGCCCCGCCACGGCCCAGGGCGCGTAGCGGGCGCCCACCTCGCCCAGAGCGAGATCGAAGCCCGCGACGGGGGCACGGGCATTGGGGCCCAGCAGGACGGCGATCGCGCCGCCCCCGAGCGCGAGAACGGGCGCGGCCAGGATCGCCAGCGCCGCGCTCGCGACGGCCGGGACCAGCAGCGCCGCCCGCATCAGCCCCGTCGCGTCCCGCGCGCCTGCGGCCATGGGCGTGCGCGGCCGGCCGAGGAAGACGAGGCCCGCGAACCGCACCATCGCCGCCGCCGCCAGCCCGATCGCCATGCCGGCCACCGCCAGCGTGGCCGCCGCGAGGAGCTGGACGGACATCTCCGCCACCCGCCAGCCCTGGATCAGCGACTGCAGCAGCAGCCACTCGCTCGCGAAGCCGGAGAAGGGCGGCAGCGCGGCGGCCGAGGCGGCGCCCAGCAGGGCGCAGCCCGCCACCCAGGGCATGCGGTGGATCAGCCCGCCCAGCCGGTCCGGGTCGCGGCTGCCGGCGAGGCTGGCGACCGCGCCCGCGCAGAGGAAGAGCAGCGCCTTGAAGCCGGCGTGGTTCAGCGCATGCAGCAGCACCGCCGCCAGGGCCAGCGCCGCCAGCGGCCGCAGGTCGGCGCCGCGAAAGACGAGCGCGAGGCCGATCC
Source organism: Roseococcus sp. SYP-B2431 (assembly GCF_004336745.1). Lineage (GTDB taxonomy): Bacteria > Pseudomonadota > Alphaproteobacteria > Acetobacterales > Acetobacteraceae > Roseococcus. Next base: position 220,151 of record NZ_SJXD01000025.1, on the reverse strand, counting down.
CGATCACCATCAGGCCCATGTTCTCCAGCGTGGAGCAGGCCAGCGCCGCCTTGATGTCCTGCTCCAGATTGGCGCGCAGGCCGCCGATCAGCGCCGTCGCGGCGCCGGCCGCCACCAGCGGCAGCCCCCACCAGAGAGGTTGCGCGGGGCCGGAAAGATCCAGCAGCATGCGCAACATCACGTAGAGCGCGACCTTCACCATCGCGCCCGACATCAGCGCCGAGGCCGGCGTCGCCGCCGCCGGATGGGCCAGGGGCAGCCAGACGTGGAACGGCGCCAGGCCCATCTTGGAGCCAGCGCCGAGCAGCACGAGCATCAGCACGACCCCGGCCCGCCAGCCCTCCGGCGGCGCGGCCCGGATCGCGGCGAAGCTCAGCCCGGCCGGGGCCAGCAGCGCGAAGCCGGCGATCAGGCAGAGGCCGGAGAAGATCGCGAAGCCCAGGTAGAGCCGCGCCGTCCGCCGGCCGGGGCCGCGCGGATGCCGCGCCGCGATCAACCCCCAGGAGGCGAGCGACATGGCCTCGAAGCCCAGCAGCATCGAGAACCCGTCGGCCGCGACGAGCACCCCCGCCATTCCCGCCAGGAAGAGCGGAAACGCCGCGCCCTCGGCGCGCGGCGGGGCCGGCGAGGCAGCGGCGAAGAGCGCGGCCGGCAGGCCGACGAGCGCCAGGATCAGCAGGAACCAGCCCGACAGCGCGTCCACGGCGATCAGCGAGGGCGCCCATGGCGGCCCGATCGGCAGGGGCGTCGCCGGAAGGCCGAGGCCGGTCAGCGCCGCGCCGCCGACGAGGCCAAGTCCCGCCATGCAGGCCGCGCAGCCCAGGAACATGGCCCGCGGCGCCCGCCCGGAGCCACCCCACACCGCGAGGCCCAGCAGCGCTAGGAAGCAGAGGCCCAGCAGCGTCAGCACGCCGCCGCCCCCTCTCCAACGGCTCCGATTCGCATCCGCATGGCGCGGAGTTTAGGCGCCGCCGGCCGCCGGGGCGAGCGCAACGCTCTGGACTTTCGCCGAATGATCTTTAGGGATCGCGCGCGATGCAGCTTTTTGGGACGGGGCCGCAGTTCCCCGTCCCTAACGGCGTTCTGGGGGATCATCAGGGATGGCGCTGCTTCTGGCCTTCAGCCGGGGCGTGGACTGGATGAACGACAAGTTCGGCCGGGTCGCCGACTGGTGCGTCCTGCTGGCCTGCGCCGTCAGCGCCGGCAACGCGCTCAGCCGCTACGGCTTCAACATCTCCTCCAACGGCTGGCTCGAAGTGCAGTGGTACTTCTTCGCGGCCGTGGTCATGCTCGGCGCCAGCTACACGCTCTACCGGAACGAGCATGTGCGGGTGGACCTGGTCTTCGGCGCCCTCGGAGAGCGCGGGCGGCTCTATGTCGACATCTTCGGCATCGTCGTCTTCCTGCTGCCGGGCATGATCCTGCTGGCCTGGATGACCTGGCCCTATTTCCTGGACTCCCTCCTGCGAGAGGAATTCTCGCCGGCGCCGGGCGGGCTGATCCGCTGGCCGGCCAAGCTGCTGATGCCGCTGGGCTTCTTCCTGCTGGTGCTGCAGGGCCTCTCCGAGCTGGTGAAGCGCGTCGCGCTGCTCCAGGGCCTCCGCCGCGAGGTCGACGTCGTCACCGAATACCACCGGCCCGAGCAATAGACCCATGAGCCTCGATATCATGCCGCCGCTGATGTTCGGCGGGCTCGTGGTCTTCCTGCTGATCGGCTTCCCGGTCGCCTTCAGCCTGACGGCGGTGGGCCTCTTCTTCGGCTTCCTGTCGATCGAGCTCGGCTTCTTCAACGCGAATTATCTGGGGAACCTGCCGCTGCGGGTCTTCGGCATCCTGTCCAACGACCTGCTGCTCTCCATTCCCTTCTTCACCCTGATGGGCGCGATCCTGGAGCGCTGCGGCCTGGCCGAGGACCTGCTGGAGGGCACCGGTCAGCTCTTCGGTAAGGTGCCGGGCGGGCTGGCCTATGCGGTGATCCTGGTGGGCGCCGTGCTGGGCGCCATCACGGGCACGGTCGCGGCCTCGGTCATCGCCATGGGCATGATCTCGCTCCCGATCATGCTCAAATACGGCTACGACACCCGGATCGCGACCGGCGTCATCGCCGCCTCGGGCACCATCACCCAGGTGATCCCGCCCTCGCTGGTGCTGATTGTGCTGGGCGACCAGCTCGGCCGCTCGGTGGGCGACATGTATGCCGGCGCCATCGGCGTCTCGGTGCTGCAGATCCTGCTCTTCATGGCCTTCATCGCGGGCGTCGCGATCTTCGCCCCGCACAAGGTGCCGCCCCTGCCGCCCGAGGCGCTGGTGGCGCGCGGCTGGCCGCTCTACTGGCGGGTGATCAAGGGCATGGTGCCCTGCATCGCACTGATCCTGATCGTGCTGGGCACCATCTTCATGGGCCTCGCCACGCCGACCGAGGCCGGCGCCATGGGCGCGGTGGGCGCGGTCGTCCTGGCCGTCGTCAACCGCCGCTTCTCCTGGGCGCTGATGCGCGAGGCCATGGGCAACACGATGCGCCTGACCGCGATGGTGATCTTCATCCTGATCGGCGCCACGGTGTTCAGCCTGGTCTTCCAGGGCGTCGACGGCTCGCATTGGGTGGAATACCTGCTGAGCCACCTGCCTGGCGGCCAGGTCGGCTTCCTGATCTTCGTCAACGTCTTCGTCTTCCTGCTGGCCTTCTTCCTCGACTTCTTCGAGATCGCCTTCATCATCGTTCCGCTGCTGGCGCCGGTGGCGGCCAAGCTGGACATCGACCTCGTCTGGTTCGGGGTGCTGCTCTGCATCAACCTGCAGACCAGCTTCATGCACCCGCCCTTCGGCTTCGCGCTCTTCTATCTGCGCAGCATCGCGCCCAAATCCCTGCCGACGCGGGACATCTACTGGGGCGCGATCCCCTGGCTCGGGCTGCAGCTGCTGCTGGTGGCCATCGTGATCTTCTGGCCGCAGAGCGTGACCTACTTCGTGAGCCGTGGCACGGGGGTGGACCCGGCGAGCGTCACGATCGAGGTGCCGCCGCCGCCGCCGACGGACGACGACGCGGTGCCGGTCTTCCGGTAACGCCGACGGCCCGTCCCTGGAGCCTTTTGTTTGAGAGCCTGGTTCAGGCTCCCGGTGATTCCACCTGCAGCGATCATGCTCTACAGCATCGCCAGCGGGCGTTTCCGCCTCGGCGGCGGGAAGGCCGCGTCCAGCGCCGCATGCTCTTCCGCTGTCAGCACCATCTCGCCCGCCGCCGCGTTGAGCCGAACATGCTCCGGCCGTACCGCCTTGGGGATGCTGATCACCCCCGGCTTCGACAGCGTCCAGGCCAGCGCCACCTGCGCCGGTGTCGCCGCCCGGGCCTTCGCCACCTTCACGAGCTCCGGATGGCGCAGCAGCGCGCCCCCCTGCCCGACCGGCGAATAGGCCATCACCGGCATGCCGCGCGCCGCGCAGAAGGGCAGCAGGTCATATTCCGGCCCGCGATGCTCCAGGTTCAGCAGCACCTGGTCCGTCGCGCAGCCGGCCAGCGCCGGGCCCAGCTCCTCCAGATCGTCCACATCCAGGTTGGAGACGCCCCAGTGGCGGATTTTTCCGGCGGCCTGCATCCGTTCCATGGCCTCGACCGTATCCGCGAGAGCAACGGAGCCCCGCCAGTGAAGCAGGTAAAGGTCTATCGTCTCAGTCCGCAGGCGCTGGAGGCTGCGCTCGCAGGCCTGCGGCAGGCCGCGGCGCGAGGCATTGTGCGGATAGACCTTGGAGACGAGGAAAACCTGGTCGCGCTGGCCGGCGATGGCCTCGGCCGTCACCTCCTCGGCGCCACCCTCACCGTACATCTCGGCGGTGTCGATGAGGGTCAGCCCGAGCTCGATGCCCAGCCGCAGGGCGGCGGCCTCGGCCTTCCGGTCGCTGCCCCGCTCGCCCATGTGCCAGGTCCCCTGGCCGAGGGCCGGGATCTCGGTGCCGTCGGGAAGTCTCACACGCGCCATCGTCGTTCCTCCTGCGGGCTGGTAGGATAGCCGCCATGCCGAAGCTTGCCACCGCCCTCTGCCTTCTCCTGCCCGCCGCGGCGCTGGCCCAGCCCGCGACCGAGGAGATCGGCAGCTGGCGGCTGACCTGCGCCACCGACCGCATGACCGACCGCAGCGCCTGCGTCCTGCGGCACCGCGACTGGGTCGAGCGCCCCACCGTCGGCGCCGGGCTCAGCCTCGAGATCCAGGACCGCGGCGGCAAGCTGGTGCCGGTGGTGACCGCGCGCGACCTCTCGCTGGACAGCGCCTCCCGCGCGGTGCTCGCGGTGACGGGCACGGCGCAGCTCCGCCTCGACCGCAACGCCATGATGGAGCTGCCCTGCGGGCTGGAGGGCCGCAACCTCGTCTGCGCGCCCCGCCGCGCCGATGCCGACCGCGCCGCGCAGGAGCTGCCCATGGCCGAGCGCGCGCTGGTCCGCATGGCGGGCCTCGGCAGCAACACGACGGCGACGACCGAGCCCGCGGAGCTGCGCCTTTCGGGCACGGCCAGCGCGCTGGCGCGCCTCCGCGCGGCCCAGCCCGCCGGCTCGGCCGGCGCCACGCCCCCCGCCGAGCCGGGCCTCGACCTGCGCGACATCCTCGGCCGCCTGCAGAACCTCGTGCGTTGAGCGACGCCGCCACCCTGCTGTCCCGCATCGCCGGGGGCGACCGCGCGGCGCTGCAATCGCTCTACAAGGCGCAGTCGGTGCGGCTCTTCGGCGTCGCCATGGCCATCCTGCGCGACCGCGACGCCGCGGCGGACGCGCTGCATGACGGCTTCGTCAACATCGCCCGGCGCGCTGGCCAGTTCGACCCCGCGCTCGGTGCCGCCGAGGCCTGGACCGGCGCCGTCATCCGCCATGCCGCCCTCGATATCGCCCGCCGCCGCGGCCGCGAGATGCCGACCGACGACGCGACGCTCGGCGATACGCCGGTCGAGGCGACGCAGCTCGACGCCATCGCCGCCGGCGAGGAGGGCGTGCGGCTGCGCTCCTGCCTGGAGCAGCTGCCGGAGAAGAACCGCAAGGGCATCCTGCTCGCCTTCGTGGACGGGCTCTCGCATCCGCAGATCGCGGCACGGCTGGAGCTGCCGCTCGGCACGGTGAAGGCCTGGATCCGGCGCGGGCTGCTCACCCTTCGGGAGTGCCTGGCATGACCCCGGAGGAACGCGACGGGCTGGCCGCCGAATATGTGCTGGGCACGCTGGAGGCCCGCGAGGCCGCCGAGCTTCGCAGGAGAATGGAGACCGACGCGGAGCTGGCGGCCGCCGTCGCGGGCTGGGAGCGCCGGCTCGCGCCGCTGCTCGCGCTCGCGCCGCCCGAGGCGCCGCCGCCGGACCTCTGGGCACGCATCGAGCGCAGCCTGGGCGGGATCGCGGCTCCGGCACGCACAGGATGGCGCTTCCCCTGGCCGGCGCTCGGCATCGGCGCCAGCGCCGTCGCCGCCGGCCTCGCGGCCTTCCTGGTGCTGCGTCCGCCGCCGCAGGCGCCGCTGATGACCGTGCTGCTCACCAGCCGCGACCAGCCGGCCTGGCTCGTCGAGGCGCAGGGCGACACCATCCGCCTTGCCGCGCTGAACCAGCGGCCGGTCGAGCCCGGGCGCGTCGCGCAGCTCTGGGCGCTGCCGCAGGGCGCCACGGCGCCGACCTCCCTCGGCCTCGTGCCGGAAGGCGGGCGGTTCAGCGTGACGCCGACGACGCTGCGACCCACGCCGGGCATGCTGATCGAGATCACGCTGGAGCCGCCGGGCGGATCGCCGACCGGGCGGCCCACCGGCCCCATCCTGTTCATCGGCCGGTTGAGCGCGGCCGGCGGGGCTTGATTCTTGCCTCAGACGCCGGGCGGCTTGGCTTCGCCGCGCCACTGTCACGCTGGTCGGAAAGGGGAGTGGGCAGCGCCAGGCCGCTGTGCGGCCGGACTCTTCGAACGCGTTTTTCACGGCATGAATCCGCACCGTGCTGCATCCACGACGCGGCGCGCTCCGTAACGTGTCCAGCGAGGCGATGCAGCCGCGCGACAACGGAGACGAAACGCCATGACGCACCCCCTTCGCCTCGCCCTTCTGGGCACGGTCGCCCTGCTCGCCGCCGCGCGCGCCGAGGCGGCCACGATCGTTGCCCTGACCGGCGACAACAAAATCATCAGCATCGACAGCGAGACGCGCCGCGCGAGCCCCGCCGTGGCCATCACCGGCGCCAGCGGCACGGTCGTCGGCATCGACCAGCGCCCGCAAGACGGCCGCCTTTACGGCATCACGAACTCAGGGCAGATCATCACGATCGATCCCGCGAACGGCCGCGCCACGCGCGTCAGCCAGCTCAACGTGCCCTTCCAGCCGGCGGGCCATGCGATCTTCGACTTCAACCCCGTCGCCAACCGCCTTCGCCTGATGGGCATGGACGGGCAGAACCTGCGCGTGAACGTCGAGACCGGCGAGGCCACGACCGACGGCGCCATCAAGAACGCGCCCGGCACCACAGGCACGCCGCGGGTCACCGCCGGCGCCTATACCAACAGCATGACGGGCGCGACCGCGACCATGCTGCTGACGATCGACACCGCGTCGAACAGCCTCAATGTGCAGAATCCGCCGAATGACGGCGTGCAGGCCCCGCGCGCGCGCCTGTCGATGCAGGTTCCGGCGAATGTCGCGCTCGATATCCTGAGCGACGGCACCAGCAACTGGGGCTTCGTTATGGCGGGCGGCACGCTGCACGCGCTCGACCTTGCCAGCGGCGCGCTGACCTCGCGCGGCGATGTGGCCTTGCCGCGCGGCACCTCGGTGATCGACATCGCCGCGATGCGGTGAAGCCGGCGCGCCTCCGCGCGTGACGCTCACATCCTGCCCCTCGGGGCGGCGTCCGCGCGGGGGAAAGCGTCGCCATCTAGGCTTTCGCCCCCGGACGCGCGATGCTCGGAGCCCATTCGAACGGGGAACGTGATGCGGGTTCTGGTGCTGGGCGCGGGCGCGCTGGGTGGCTATTTCGGCGGTCGCCTGGCCGAGGCCGGCGGCGACGTGACCTTCCTCGTGCGCCCGGGACGTGCCGCGGCGCTGGCGAGGGACGGCCTCGTCATCGAGAGCCCGTTCGGCGATGCGAAGCTCGCCGTGAAGACGATCCAGGCCGCGGAGTTGCGGCGCGGCTGGGACATCATCCTGCTCAGCAACAAGGCCTACGACCTGGACGACGCCATCGCCGCCATCCGCCCCGGGGTGGACGATCGCACGGTCATCCTGCCCGTGCTGAACGGCCTATCGCATATCGACATCCTGGCGCGGGAATTCGGCGCGGAGCGCGTGCTGGGCGGGCTCTGCAAGATCCAGGCGACGCTGACGCCGGCCGGCGTGGTGAAGCAGCTCAACGACTGGCGCTGGCTGACCTTCGGCGAGCGCGACGGCACGATGAGCCCGCGCGTGCAGGCGCTGGAGGCGGCCTTCTCCAAGGCCGTCGGCGTCGAGGCGAAGGCCGTGCCGAACATCGACCAGCGGATGTGGGAGAAGCTCGTTCATCTCGGCACCAGCGCCGTCGGCACCGTGCTGATGCGGGCCAATGTCGGCGAGATCGTGCGCGCCGGCGGATCGCCGATGCTGCTCACGCTCCTGGAGCGCAACGCCGCCATCGCCGCCCATCACGGCCACCCCATGCCCGACGCCTTCATGGCCGAGTACCGGGCCCTGTTCGGCGATGCGGCCAGCGCCTACGCCACCTCGATGCTGCGCGACGTCGAGGCCGGGAACCGCATCGAGGGCGAGCACATCCTGGGATTCCTCGCCGAGGCCGCGCATCGCGCCGGCATCGACACCGCCATCCACGATATGGCGGCGCTGCAGGCGCGCAGCTACGAGCAGAGGCGGGCCGCTAACCGCCTTCCATGAGGCCGCGCAGCTTCTCCACCTGCACCTTGCCCAGCGCCGTCCTGGGCAGGGCGTCGACGCGGATCACGCCGCGCGGATGCTTGAAGCGGGCCAGCCGGCGCTCGAAATGCGCGGCCATGCGGGCCTCGTCGAACTCCGGCGTGGCCACGACGACCGCGACCGGCACCTCGCCCCATCTGGGGTCGGCACGGCCGATCACGGCGCATTCGCGCAGGCCGGGCAGCTCGTGCAGCACGCGCTCGAGCTCGGCCGGGTAGATGTTCTCGCCGCCGGAGATGATCACGCGCTTCAGCCGGTCGGTGAACCAGAAGCGGCCCTCGGCGTCCTGGTGCCCGACATCGCCGGTGCGGAACCAGCCGTCGCGCAGCGCCTCGGCCGTCTCTTCGGGGCGCCGCCAGTAGCCGGACATGACGTTGGGCCCGCGGATCTCGATCTCGCCCGCCGCGCCGATCCGCGCCTCGCAGAGCGGCGCCGCGCGGCCGATGGAGCCGGGCGCCGCCAGCGCCTCACTGCGCGTCTGCGCGATGGCGATGGGGCTGGTCTCGGTCATGCCATAGACCTGCTGCACGGGGATGCCGCGGTCGTGGAAGGCCTGGATGAGCGCCAGCGGCACCTCGGACGAACCGGCGCCGATCGCCCGCAGCGACGACAGGTCCTCCGCCGGCCAGCGCGGGTGGTTCACCAGCGCCGCCATCACGGCCGGCACGAGCAAGGTCAGCGTCGGCCGCAGCGAGGCCATCGCGTCGAAGAAGCCGTCCGGATCGAACTTCGGCAGCAGCGTCACGCGCGCGCCGGCCAGCAGCGCCGGCACCGTCTGGATGTTCAGCCCGCCGACATGGAAGAGCGGGAGCACGGTGAGCACGTGATCCTCGGGCGTGAACCCGAAGACCTGCGCCGCGTTCTCCGCATTGGCGCGCAACGCCTCGGCCGAGAGCATCGCGCCCTTGGGCCGGCCCGTGGTGCCCGAGGTATAGCCGATGAGCAGCGCGTCGCAGCGCGCCTCGTCCGGAGCGGGGCGCGGCGGGACGGCGCCGCTGTCCGGGCCGAAGCGCACCAGCCGCAGCCCGGCATCCTCGGCGATCCATTGCAGCTCGTCGGCGGCCAGCCGCCAGTTCAGCGGCACCAGCGTGAGACCCAGCCGCTCGCAGGCGAAGAGCAACGCGATCATCGAGGGATCGTTCAGCCCGATCCAGCCGATGCGGTCGCCCCTCTCCGCGCCGGCACGCCGCAGCGCGACCTCCTCGGCGGCGATCACGGGGGCGAGCGCATTCAGATCGAAGGTCATCGAGGGGCTTTGCCCCTCGGCTGTCTCCGCTTTGCGGCCAGCCCCAGCAGGAAACTCAGTTTCCTGCACCTTCGATCGGAAAGGCTTCTCAATCCGCCTCGCCCCTTTCGTAGAGGGCGTCGCGGCCGATGCGGTCGATGCAGAGCTCGGCCGTCCAGGGCAGCATCAGCGAGCCGCAGCGGCTGTCGCGATAGATTCGCTCCAGCGGCAGCGACTTCAGCATGGCCTGGCCGCCGCAGGTGCGCACCGCCTTGGCGGCGATGGCATTGGCGTTCTCCATCACCGTGTTCTGCGCCGCGAGCGCGCGCAGGAGCTGTTCCTTCGAGGGATCCGGGCCAGCCTCCGAGATGGCCTGGAACCAGAGCGCCTTGGTCTGCTCCAGCGTCACGCGCATCTCGGCGAACGCGATCTGCTTGGTGGGATACATGCGCCGCTTCACGGGAGGCGTACCGGGCTGCTCGCCGCGCAGGTAGCGCAGGCAGAAATCGTAGGCCGCCTGGGCCAGGCCCATATAGGTCGGCGTCAGCGTCATGAACATGTGCGGCCAGCGGCTCGCGGCCTGGAAGTAGAGGCCGGGCGGCATGAGCGCCGCGCTCGCGGGGACGAAGACGTCGCGGAAGACCAGGTTGCGGCTGACCGTGCCGCGCATGCCCAGCGGATCCCACTCGCCCTCGACGCTGACGCCCGGCGCGTCCTTCGGGACGGCGAGATACAGCGTGTCGCGGCGGGACAGCTTCTCCTCCCCATGCACCTCCGTGCAGAGGATGCCGTAGCAGTCCGCATGCCCCGCCAGCGACGCGAAGATCTTTCGCCCGTTGATGCGGAAGCCGCCCTCGACCGGCGTTGCCGTCGTGCCGAAGGCCACCGTCCCGGCCGCCGCCGCGCCGCCCTCGGAGAAGGGCTGCGAGAAGACCGCGCCACGCTCCAGGATGTTGGCGTAGTGCAGCGCCCGGCGCTCGCGGTGCAGGGCGCGGGTGGCCGGGTCCATGTCCAGGTCGTCGGTCAGCAGCCCGGTCCAGAGCGTGCTGCACACATGCATGTTCCAGGTGAGCGCGGTCGCGCCGCAATACCGCCCGAACTCTGCCGCGGCCAGGCAATAGGCTCGGAAGTCCGCGCCCATGCCGCCGTCCCCGATCGGCACGCAGATGCCGAGCCAGCCCTCGCGGCGCATGTCGTCATAGTTGTCGGTGGGGAAGCTCGCCTCGCGGTCCCATGTCGCCGCGCGCGGCGCCAGCACGCGCGCGGCGAACTCGCGCGCGCGGGCCGTCAGCTCCGCCTCGAAGGGCGAGAGCCGGAAGCCGCGCGGGTCGAAGATGGGCGCATCCGCCATCGTCGGGGAAACGTCCATGCTCAACCCTCCGCCAGGAAGCCGCGCAGCGCCGCGTGGAACGCGTCCGGCGCCTCCAGCGGTAGCAGATGGCCGACGCCAGGGATCACCACGAGCCGGGCCTCCGGCATCGTATCCGCCATGCGCTGCATCCCGCGCGGTGGCGCCGTCGCATCGGTCTCGCCCGCGATGAGCAGGGTCTTCTGCGACACCCGGCCCAGATCCCCGCGCCGGTCGAAGCCGGTGAGCATGCCCAGCGTGGCGCGATAGGCGCGCTCGTCCACGCTCGCCATTGCCGCGATCGCCGCCGGGATCGCGCCAGGATCGGCGGCCGGCCCGGGCATGGTCGGCACCAGCGCGGCGGCGACGCCGGCCATGCCGAGCCCTTCGTCCAGCGGCTTCTGGCGCGCGGCGAGAAAAGCCTCGCGGAAGGCGAGGTCGCGGCTGCCGAAGGCCGGCGAGCTCGCCACGATCGCCAGCCGGCGCACATGGTCCGGATGCCGCAGCGCCATCTCCAGCGCGACCATCCCTCCGAGGGAATGCCCCACCACATCGGCGCGGGGAATCCCGTGCGCGGCGAGCAGCGCCATGGCCGCATCGGCGACGGCCGGGAAGCTCTCCAGCGCGGGCTCCACGCCGTCATAGCCGGGCATGTCCATGGCGATGACCTGGTGGTCCGCCGAGAGCGCGTCGATCGTCGGCCGCCACAGGCTCGCCCGTCCGCCGATGCCGTGCAGCAGCAGCACGGCGGGGCCGCTTCCCGCCACGATGGTCACAGCAGGACGCCCTGGCGCACGACGGCCTCGCCGTCGAGGGCGATCGTGGTGTTGAAGACCGGGATGTCGAAATGCCCCTCGGTGAAGCGGTTCGCGAACTCGTTCGCGCCGGTCGAGAACAGGAAGTTACCGGCCACCGCGCGCAGCTCCGTGCCGTTGGTGTCCTCGCGGTCGTAGAAGGCCAGCGCCTCGTACCGCGCGCGGCGGTTCAGCCCCCATCCCACATGGGAGACGGCATAGGCCGCGCGGTCGCCCCAGGATTCGAGGTAGCGCCGCATCATCTCGGCATCGGCGCCCCGGCCCTCGATGCGCGTGATGTGGTCGTCCTCGATCGTCAGGGCGATCGGCGATTCAATATATCGTTTGAAGGTGAGGTTCACGTCGCCGGCATCCAGCACCAGCCGGCCCCGGACGCCGCCCTCGCGCGGGAAGCTCACCAGGATCCCGCCGGGCCAGTGCGCGATGGTGCCGGGCCGGTCGGTCCAGCCCCAGACGCCGACGCTCGGCGCGCCCTCCATCGCGACATGCAGGTCGGTGCCCGCGGCGGAGGAGACGTGCATGCGCTTGGCCGCCCGCGCGCGCTTCACGGCGGCCTTGGCCACCCGCTCGTCCTCGTCCGTCGGGACGAGACGTTCCAGCGCATCGGGATGCTCGTTGCTGACCATCAGCACGCGGCTGCCGGCGCCGAGGATCTGCCGGAGCTCCGGCGCATGCAGCAGCCCCTCCACGGTCAGGTCCACGACGAAGGGCGAGGCGGCCATCGCCGCCAGCGCGGCCGGGTGCCCGGCGACGGCGCGCGAGGCCCCGGTCGAGCGCACCGGCACGGGCGCCGTCTGACGCGGCGTCGGCAGCGTGCAGCGGAGGGGGCGTGCCCCGAGCCGCGCCAGCGCCGCCTCGGCGAGCGCGACGTTCAGCGCGCGGGAGCGGCTTTCCGCGAGGAGGCATACGGCCTCCCCTTCCGCCACCCGGCACCGGCGGAACACCGCCTCGAAGGCCTCGATCCAGGAGGGTTCCAGGGCGGTAACGGGCAACGGAAGCTCCTTGGCTCCCGCCAGCCTATCGCATGAAAACTCATATGTCAGCGATCCGTAATTCCCCTTAATTGCATGCCGATGAACGTGACGACCAATCTCCCCCACGAAATCAACCGGGTCAGGGGAACATTCATGGACGGGATTCTGGTTCGCTCCACCTCCAACGAGCGATTCGTGGACGACTATCTCCTTTATCTGATGGCGCGCGCCTCGCACGCGGTCTCGTCCGAGTTCCATTCGACGCTGCGCAAGGCCGGCATCTCCGTCCCCGTCTGGCGCGTGCTGGCGACCCTCTCCGGCAGCCCGGGCGAGACCGTGACCGGCCTGGCCGAGGCCTGCCTGCTCCAGCAGCCCACCATGACCAAGCTGCTCGACCGCATGGTCCGCGACGGGATCGTGAAGCGCCTGCCGGACCAGCGCGACCGCCGCGTGGTCCGCATCCAGATGCTGCCCCGCGGCGAGCAGATGGTCCGCGACCTGCTGATCTCGGCCAAGGCGCATGAGAGCGAGGTGATGGCCCGCTTCCCGGCCGTCGACCGCATGCAGCTCAAGCAGCTCCTGCGTGCCATGCTGGCCAAGCCGCCGCGAGCCCGCCGCAGCGCGGTTGCCATCGCCGCTTGAAGCTGCCGCAGCCCGACCAGCTCGGCCGGATCGCCCTGATCCTGGTCGCGCTGGGGGCGGTGGTGCAGATCCTGGTCCTGGTGCTGCCCTGAGCGGGCGCTTCGAGGCCCGCCGGACGTCGCCATCTGGGGCGGCCGGAGTGACCGTCCCTCGCAACCGGCGGCCGCCTGCATTATCTCCTTGGGCGTGACCCAGCCGAATCCCGCCTTTCTCGACCATGACCGGCCGCCGGTGCCCGACCTCGTCGTGCCCCGCGGCGTCACCCCCTTCCACCTCGAGGGCAAGCCGGTGCGCGGGCGGCTCGTCCGCCTCGGCGCGCTGGCCGATGCCCTGCTGACCCGCCACACCGCCCCCGACGCGGTGACGCGCCTGCTGGGCGAGGCGCTGGCGCTGACCGCCGGCCTCGCCTCCGCGCTCAAGTTCCGCGGCAGCTTCTCCCTCCAGGCCAAGGGCGACGGGCCGATCTCCATGCTGCTCGCCGACTGCACCGATTCGGGGGAGCTGCGCGGCTATGCCCGCGTCGCGCCCGACAAGCTCGCCATGTACGGCAAGAACCCCTCCGCCCGGGCGCTGCTTGGCCGCGGCTACCTGGCCTTCACCTGCGACCAGGGCCCGGAGACGGAGCGCTACCAGGGCATCGTGCCCATCGAGGGGCAGGACCTGACCGAGATGACCGGGACCTATTTCGCCACCTCCGAGCAGCTGCGCTCGCATGTCCGGCTGGCCTGCGCGAAGACGGCGGCCGGCTGGCGCGCCACCGCCTTCATCATGGAGCGCGTGGCGGGCGAGGGCGGCATCGGCGCCTCGGCCGACCCGCTGGAGCAGGAGGAGGCGTGGAACACCGCCCTCGCCCTGGCCGGCACCTTGAAGGCCGAGGAGCTGCTGGACGACGATCTGGCGCCCGAGCGGCTGCTGTACCGCCTATTCCACCAGGAGGGGCTGGCCGTCGGCCAGTCCCGGGCCCTGGCCTATGGCTGCCGCTGCTCCCGCTCGCGCCTGCTGGGCGTGCTGGAGGGCTTCCCCACCGAAGACCTCGACCACATGGCCGAGGAGGGCACCATCACCATGACCTGCGAGTTCTGCAATTTCGACTTCCGCTTCAGCCGGGAGAGCATCGACCGCGCCGCCGGCCACGCGTAGAAGCGAAGCGCCGGACACGCCCAAGGGAGAAGACATGCTGCCACGCCGCGCCCTGCTGATCCTGCCCGCCGCGCTCGGCGGCTGCGGCGGCTCCCCGCCGCCGCGCGTGGAAGGCCCGCCGATCTCCTATGCCTATCTGACGCAGATCCGCCTGGATGTCTCGGCCATCGAGACCGAGGACCGCAACCCCAGCCCTGGCCCCAACGATCTGGGCCGCACGCTCCAGCCCACGGCGGCGGAGGCCGTGCTGATCATGGGGCGCGATCGCCTGGCCGCCTTCGGCACGGAGAACCGCGCGCGATTCGCCGTCACCCGCGCGCAGATCCTGCGGGCGCGCGATTCAGGCCGCGTCGGCGTCTTCGCGGCCGATCCCGGCGAGCAGCTCACCTGCCAGCTCACCGCGCGGCTCGAGATCCTGGGCGAGAACGACCGCCGGCTGGGCTTCGCGGAGGCGCAGGCCCAGCGCTCGCAGACCGCCGGGAGCACGCCGAACGAGCGCCGGATCGCGGCGGAGTCCCTGCTTCGCCAGACGATGTTCGACCTGAACACGGAGTTCGAGTTCCAGATCCGCCGCGCGCTGCGCCCCTATCTCGTCGAGGGCACCGGCGCGCCCCCGCCCCCCGTCGGCCGCGAGGCCCTGTGAGGGCCGCCGGCTTCCTCTCCGCATAGCCACTTCCAAGAACGGAACGTCCCAGAACCATGAACATCGCCCGACGCGGCCTGCTGGCCGCCGCTGCCCTGGCCCCCTGCGCCGTCCGGGCGCAGCCCGCCTGGCAGCCCACCCGGCCGCTGCGCCTCATCGTCCCCTTCGCGCCCGGCGGCAGCACCGATGTCGGCGGCCGCCTAATCGCCGAGCGCATGGGCGAGACGCTGGGCCAGTCCGTGGTGGTCGAGAACCGGACCGGCGCCGGCGGCGCGGTCGGCGTGGAGGCCGCGGCCCGCAGCGCCCCGGACGGCTATACCATGCTGGTCGCCACCAACGGCGCCTTCACCCTGGCGCCGCATCTGGGCCTGATGCGCCAGGTGGACGTGCGGCGCGAGCTGGCGATGGCCTCGAAGATCTTCACCTCGGACGTGATCGTGGTGGTGAACCCCCGCCTCCCCGCCCAGACCATCGGCGAGTTCCTGGCCTATGCCCGCGCGCGCCCCGGGGCGCTCTCCTTCGCGACCTCGGGCGTGGGCTCCGGCACCCATATCTTCACTGAGCTCTTCATGGCCGTGGCGGGCATCCAGATGGTGCACGTGCCCTATCGGGGCTCGGGCCAGGCGATGGCGGATCTGGTGAACGGCACGGTGCAGGTGATGCTGGACCAGCCGGCCAGCTCCATCGCGCAGGTGCGGCAGGGCGCGATCCGCGCGCTGGCGACCAGCGGCGAGCGCCGCCTCGCCCTCCTGCCGGACCTGCCGACCTTCACGGAGGCGGGCCTCGCCGAGGCGACCTCGCAAAGCTGGGGCGCCATCGCGGTGCCCGCCGGCACGCCGCCGGCCGCGATCGAGCGCATCGGCGCCGCGGTGCGCGAGGCGGTATCGCATCCGCCGGTGGTCCAGCGCATGGCGTCGGCCGGCCTCGACGCGGTGGGCAGCACGCCGGCCGAGATGGAGGTGGTCATCGCGCGCGACTACGAGCGTTGGGGCCGGCTGATCCGCGAGCGGAACATCAAGGTCGATTGACGGATGGACGCATGAGCGGCGCGGCGCCGGCCGGCGAGGCGAGCCCACAGGCGGTGCTCGAACGCTTCGCGGCGAATTTCCAGACCCGGGACGCGGCCGCGCAGGCCGCGCTGTTCCGGCCGGATGCGACCTTCCTCGGCTCCTCGGTCCCGGGCCTGCTCCGCGGCCCGGAAGGCGCGCTCGGCTATTTCCGCGCCGCCTGGGCCGATGCGGCGCCGGGCCGCATGACCTGCGATCCCGTCTTCCAGCAGCCGGCGCCGGACGTGGTGCTGTTCTCGGCCATCTGCCGCCTCGTTCGGCCGGAGCGGACCGCGGTGCTGCGGGCGAATGGCACGGTGATGCGCGACGCCCAGGGCTGGCGCTTCGCGGATCTGCACGTCTCGGCCTCCCCGCCGCCACGAGGCTAGATCGTGATTCGCATCTCCGGCGCCTCCGCGCCTTCAATCATTACGCGTTAAAAAGCGCCGCCAGCGCCAGCGTCACGGCCAGGCCGCCCAGCACCGGCAGCGCCAGCCCGCCGCGCCAGAACAGGATCGAGACCGAGGCCGTCAGCCCCGCCCCGCGTGCCGCCAGCGGAATTTCGGCGAGGATCCCGCCCGGCGCCACCACGGCGGCCAGGACGAAGGCGGTCAGCGTGGCCAGCGAGACCGCGGCCGCCCAGCGCACGAAGGGATGGTCGGTCCGGAGGCGACCGGCGACCAGCAGCCCCGCGCCCCGCATCGCCGCGCAGCCCAGGATCAGCAGGAGGAGCGCGAGCTCAGCGTTGC
Organism: Roseococcus sp. SYP-B2431; assembly: GCF_004336745.1. Classification (GTDB taxonomy): domain Bacteria; phylum Pseudomonadota; class Alphaproteobacteria; order Acetobacterales; family Acetobacteraceae; genus Roseococcus. The sequence continues at coordinate 203,662 of NZ_SJXD01000025.1, read as the reverse complement.
TCAACGCGAAGGCTCCAGAGGAAGGCCGCGGTCCCGCCGACCAGCCCCGCGCCGAGCAGCGCCCAGGAGGCCGGCAGCAGCAGCACCAGCGGCGTCGCCGCCATGCCGCAGAGCACGGCGCGCCGGGCCGGCGCGAAGCGCGTCTCGCCCGCCAGGATCACGCCGAAATAGAGCGGGTTCACGAAGAGCAGCGCGGCGAGCACCCAGCCCTGCAGCATCGGCGCGATCACGAAGCCGAGCCAGGTGGAGAGGCCGGCCACCGTCCAGGAGGTCAGCGCGAAGCCGAGGAACCAGGTGAGCCGCTCCGGCACCGGCATCTGCGGCAGGCGGCGCATCGCCATGGCCCAGGGCGTCACCGCGATGAAGGGCAGCGCGAGGAAGCGCGCCGCCCCGCGCCCACCCAGCCAGGGGGCCAGCGCCACCGCCATGGGCAGGAAACGCGCATTGGCCGCCACGGCGCCGAGCACCGCCGGCAAAGGTCCGCCCGGCGCGCCGAGCGCCGCCAGCAGCACCATCTGCCCCGGCATGCCATAGACCAGCTGGGCCGCGGCCAAGGCCCAGCCGAGCCCGATCCCCGCCGCCTGCACCGCCGCTCCGAAGGCCAGGAAGGTGGTCGCCATGGCGAGCGCCGGCGCGCCCAGGGCCTCGCAGACGGCGGAGCGGAAGATCATGCCGCAGGATCGCCCCGGTGCAGGGGTTCGTCCAGACATGCGGGTGGCCTCCGCGCCGGGCGCCATGCATAGATGCGGCCAAGAATCATCACAGGGAGAAAGTGACGCCCATGACCGTCCTGCATCGCCGCGCGATCCTCGCGGCCGTCCCGCTGCTCGCCGCGCCGGCCCTCCTGCGCGCCCAGGCGCCCGTCGTGAACCGCACGGCGCGGATCCTGGCGGGCTTTCCCGCGGGCGGCACGGTGGACGTGGCCTGCCGCCTCTTCGCCGAGCGGCTGCGCGGCGTCTGGGCGCCGCAGGTGGTGGTGGAGAACCGGGTCGGCGCCACCGGACGGCTGGCCATCGAGGAGCTGATCCGCTCCGAGCCGGACGGCACCAGCCTCCTCGTCACGCCGGCCAGCATGGTGACGATCTACCCGCACCTCTACGGCAACCGCCTCCGCTACAGCCCGATGACGGACATGCAGGCGGTGACGCCGGTGGTGATCTATCCCTTCGCCATGGCGGTCGGCCCTGCGGCGCCGAACGTCGCGAACCTCGCCCAATTCATCGAGCTCGCGAAGTCGCGCAACGGCATCTCCTATGCCTCACCGGCCGCCGGCTCGGTGCCGCATTTCACCGGCGTGATGCTGGCCCGCGCGGCGGGAATTGAGCTGACCCACCTGCCCTATCGCGGCGCCGCGCCGGCCATCACCGATGCCATCGCCGGCCAGATCCCGGCGACGATCAACGTCATCGGCGACCAGGTGGAGCACCATCGCGGCGGCCGGCTGAAGATGATCGCGGTGTCCAGCGCGCAGCGCGTGCCGCGCTTCCCGGAGGTCGCGACCTTCGCGGAGCAGGGCTATCCCGACCTGACGGCCGACGAGTGGTTCGGCGCCTTCCTGCCGGCCCGCGCGCCGGCCTCGCTGGTGCAGGCGCTGAACGCCGCGCTGGTGGCGGCGGCCGGCAATGCCGAGCTGCGGCAGAACCTGGAAGCGCGCGAGTTCGCGGCGATCACGAGCTCCAGCGCGGAGTTCGCGGCGCGCATCCAGCGCGAGACCACCAAATGGGGACCGGTCGTGCAGGAATCCGGCTTCAGGCCGGAGGACTGAGGCCTACCAGCGCAGGCTGCGCAGCGCGGCGATCGGCGCCACTTTCTCCTCCGCCGCCACCTCGAAGAGGTAAGCCGGCGAGGGGTCCGCCCCATGGGCGTCCGCCGCGAGGCCCGTGAGCGCCCACAGGCTGTCGATGCCCGCCGCCTGCGCGCCGGCCAGGTCGGTATGCGGGGTATCGCCCACCGCGATCACCCGGCTGCGGTCGGCCAGCTCCAGCATCTCCATCACCGGCCCGTAGACGGCCGGGTCAGGCTTGCCGACCTCGAAGATGTCGCCGCCCCATTCGGCATAGACATCGGCGAAGGCGCCGGCGCAGATCAGCCGCTCGCCCCCCACCATCACCGCGCGGTCGGGGTTCACGCAGACCATCGGCAGGCCGGCCCTGAAGCAGGCCTCCAGCAGGTCGCGGTAGGGCTCGACCGACTTCGACTTGCGGTCGGGATCGGGGCCGGTGTTGAGGAGGAAGTCGGCCTCCTCCGGCGTGGCCACGAGCTCGGCCGCGCCGTCCTCGACCACGGAGAGGTCGCGCTCCGGGCCGATGTGGAAGGCCTTGCGGCCCAGCTTCTCGAACCAGGGCTGGTCGCGCTTGTGCAGCCAGCGCCAGGCCACCTCGCCCGAGGAGATGATGCCGTCATAGAGGCCGCGGTCGATCTCCATGCGGTCCAGCATGCCCTGGATGAACCAGGAGCGGCGCGGCGCATTGGTGAGGAAGACGACCTTCTTGCCGCGCGCCTTCAACTCGCCCAGGCAATCCACCACGCCGGGATAGGGCTGGCGCCCGTCATGCACGACGCCCCAGAGATCGAAGACATAGCCGTCATAGCGATCAGCGATCGGGGCGAGGCTCTCGAGGATGGGCAGGCTCATGCATCGGTCCCTACCGCGTCCGCGACGTAGGCGAAACCGTCCCGCTTCAGCAATCTGGAAAGTTCACGCTTGATCTTGCCGACCAGCGCCGGGCCGCCATAGGCGAAGCCGGTGTAGAGCTGCACCAGCGAGGCGCCGGCCCTGATCTTGCGATAGGCCTGGGCGCCCGAGGAGACGCCGCCAGCGCCGATCAGCACGAGGCGCCCGGCGGTGATCCGCCACGCGCGCGACAGCATCTCCGTCGAGGGCTCGAAGAGCGGCGCGCCGGACAGACCGCCAATCTGGTCCTTCAGGGGCGAGCGCAGGCTCCCGGGCCGCGCCACGGTGGTGTTGCTGATGATGAGCCCCGCCACGCCGGCGGCCACGCAGACCTCGATGATGGGCTCCAGGGCTTCCTCCGCGAGGTCGGGCGCCAGCTTCACCAGCACGGGCTTGCCGACTGTCGGCGGGGCGACGGCGGCGAGGATGGCGGCCAGCCGCTCCTCGCCCTGCAGGTCGCGCAGGCCCGGCGTGTTGGGCGAGGAGACGTTGATGGTCACGTAATCCGAATAGGGCGCGACCGAGGCGCAGAGGCCCGGATAGTCGCGCTCCGGATCCGCGCCCTCCTTGTTCACGCCGACATTGGCGCCGAGCACGGCGGGCAGCGGCCGCTCCAGATGCTTCAGGCGCAGCAGGTATTCGTGCAGCCCGGCATTGTTGAAGCCCATGCGGTTGATGACCGCCTTGTCCTCCGTCAGCCGGAAGAGGCGCGGGCGCGGATTGCCCTCCTGCGGCCGGGGCGTGACGGTGCCGGCCTCCACGAAGCCGAAGCCCAGCCGCATGAGCGGCAGGATCGCGGTCGCGTCCTTGTCGAAGCCTGCGGCGAGGCCGATCGGGTTGGAGAAGTCCAGGCCCAGGGCGCGGGTGGCGAGATTCGGCGCGTCGGGCCTGGAGTCGCGGCCGGCCAGCCCCATCGCGAGGCCCTTGAGGGCCAGCCGGTGCGCCAGTTCGGCGTCGAGGCCGCGCATCAGCGGCATGAGGGCGGAAGCGAGGAGGGGGGTCATGGCAGGCCCTGGATAGGGCAGATCGCGCCGCGTTGACAGGCGGGGCCTCCGCGGCGACACCGGTTCCACACGGCAAGGAACATGATGGTGCGCGGCCCGCTGCTGCTCATGGCAGGCATCGGCCTGTTCGGCCTGCTGGACGCCAACAGCAAGCTGCTCGCGGGCAGCTTCTCGGCCTCGCAGACGATCTTTCTCCGCTACGCCGTGCTGCTGGGGCTGCTCCTTGCGGCCCGGATGCTGGTGCGCGGAGCGGGCGGGAAGCTCGGGACCCGTCACCCCTGGCTGCATCTCACCCGGGCCGTGTCGATGCTGGGGGCGGGCACCCTGTTCTTCCTGGCCTTTCGCCACCTGCCGCTGGCCGACGGCTACCTGATCTTCTTCACCGCGCCTTTCCTGACGTTGATCGCCGCGGCGGTGTTCCTGAAGGAGCGCATCCCCGGCGCGGCCTGGATCTGGTCCGTCGTGGGCTTCCTGGGCGTGCTGACGGCGCTGGCGCCGCAGCTCGGCGAGGGCCGCGAGGGCAGCCTCTTCGGCTTCGCCTGCGCGACGCTGGGCACGCTCTGCTACACCACGAACATCACCATCAACCGCAGCCTGCGAGGCGAGAGAGGGGTGGCGCGGCTGGTGCTCTGGCCCGGGATCGTGGGCGGGGCCGCGACGGCGCCCTTCGCCGCCTGGCACTGGGCGGCGCCGACGGCGCTGCAATGGACCCAGCTCCTGGTGAACGGGGTGCTGGCAGGCGCCGCGACGGTGTGCCTGGCGCTGGCCTTCCGCGTGGCCACGCCGGCGCGGCTCGCGCCCTTCGAGTTCATCGCCCTGCCCTGGGCTGTCTCGTTGGATTATCTGATCTTCGGCAACGCGCCGAGCCTGCCCGTCATCGCCGGTGGCGCGGTCGTGGTGATGGCCTGCGTGATGAGCGAGCGCGCGGTGGGGCGCGCAGCCCGGCGGGTTCAGGGAATCCCGGCCGGGAACGCGTGACGCCCATCCGCGCCGAGCGGCACGTGGACGGCACGGCGGACGGCGGCAAGGGGCAGCGGCGCATAGAGATGCGGGAAGAGGCCGGGCCGGCTGCCGCCGGCGGCGGGCTCCCAGCGCAGCGCCTCACCGAGCGCGGCGGCCTCGGCCTCGATCATCCAGAGGTCGGCCTCGCCGGCGCGGTGCTTCGCCGCGCTGGCCCGGAGCTGGGCGGCGCCGGAGAAATGCAGGAAGCCGTCGCGCCGGTCGTCGGCGCTGCCGTGATAGGCACCGGCGGATTCGGCCGCGCGCCAGTCCTCGCCGCGGACGAGGGTGTAGATCAGCGGTTCCATCACCGGGTCAGGCGGCGGCCTCGCGGGCCAGCACCGTCTTCACGGCGGGCCGCGCCTGCATGCGGGCATAGTGGTCGGACACGCGCGGGAGGCGGGAGAGGTCCACGCCGTCGCCCGCCGCCCAGCGGGTGACGACGAAGAGATAGGGGTCGGCGACCGTGAAGGCCTCGCCCATCGCCCAGGGGCCCTTCAGCATCCGCTCCTCGATCAGCTCGAAGCAGGCGGTCATGGTCTGCGGCACCTTTCGCTTCATGTCGGCGATGGAGGAGACCTCGTCGGCCCAGCGCGGGCCGCGCCCCTTATGCGCATGCGCGACATGCACGGTGGAGCAGAGATAGCTGTTGAAGGCCTGCAGCTCGGCGAAGGCGAAGGGGTCGTCCAGCGGCGCCAGCCTTTTCTCCGGGAAGCTCTGGGCGAGGAAGGCGAGGATGGCCGGCGTCTCGGTGAGAATGCCGCGGGGCGTCACCAGGGCCGGCACCCGCGCCTTGGGGTTGAGCGCGAGGTAGTCCGGCGACTTCTGCTGCTCCGCGCCGAAGTTCACGCGCTTGGCCTCGTAGGGCGCGCCGATCTCCTCCAGCGCGACATGCGAGGCGAGGGAGCAGGCATTGGGCGAGTAGTAGAGCGTGAGCATGTGGGGCCGCCATTGTCCGGGGCCGGAACCATCCCCGATCCGGGCCGCGCCGTCACCCCTCCAGCCGGTAGAAGGCGAGGCCGCCGCACTCGGCCGTGGGCACGCGGCCCAGCGCCCAGCCCGGCTGGCGCGCCGCGTCATGCCAGTGCAGCGCCTGGCCCGTCACGTCGCGCAGCGCGCCGGACAGCGCCCGCGCCGCCACGCGGCGGCAGACCGCCAGCGCCGGATCGCCCTCGGGCGGCTGCGCGAAGCGGACATGGTCCGGATGGCGCGAATGCCGCACCTGGAACTGGAAGGGCGCGCGCAGCACGGCAATCAGCGCGCGCGGCAGGGTCGCGGGCGCCGCGCCGCCGGCGAAGCGCAGCCGCGCCTCCTCCGAAGCCAGCGCGGCGCGCGCGCGGTTCATGGCCAGCGAGGCCAGCGCCTCGACGGCGCGGACCGGACGATGGCCGGCCTCGGCGTAGAGGATCCGGGCCAGAAGCTCCTCGGCGGCGGCGCCGGCGGTGATGCGGGTGGGGTCGGGCTGCATCCTCATCAATCCTTCTCCTGCCGGCGCCGGACCTCGCCCAGCTTGTTCTCGATGCGGATCAGCTGCTCCGTCAGCCGCCGGTCCACGTCGCGGATGAGCGAGAGCGGCACGTAGGTGCGCGCCACCTCCAGCTTGAAGGCGGCCAGCTCGTCGCGCGTGCGGCTGAGCCCGTCGACCTGGCGCAGGTCGCCGCGGTCGATGCGATCGAGGTCGCGCTTGATGCCGTGCACCAGCCAGTAGAGGGCGCCGACGATCGGCGCCTGGGCGGCGTTGAGCCACCACAGGGGGGTGGGGTCGGTCGGATCCATGGAGCCTCCTTGGGGCTGCGCCGCGGCGCGTGGTAAAGGGCGGGAATGTGGAACGAGCCCTATCTCGAGACCTGCTGCCGCTCCGCGCTGCACCGGCTGACGCTGGTGCGGGGGCACGGCCGCCCGGCCGGGCTCGCGGACGAGCCCTGCCTGCGGCGGCTGGGGGAGATGGGATTCGCGCGTCAGCGCGCGGATGGGCGGTTCGAGATCACGGCGGCCGGACGCGGCCGGCACGCGAGCGAGATCCTGAAGCGGCCCGCGGCGTGACCTGAGAGGCTTCAGCCCCGGAAACTACCCCACAAGGGAAGACACGCCCTGGCCCCTGTCAGTCCGGGGCGGAGCGCCCGGCTGCGACGTCTCGACCTGAAGCCGGTCGTAGCCCTTCGCGCGATACACGACGACCGAGACGATCCAGCTCACCACGAAGATGCCCACGACGATGAAGCCGAAATTCGCCAGATCCTCGCTGAGGCTCGCGATGAAGTCCCAGAAGCCGCCTTCGAGGCCGAGCTTCTCGCTGATCAGCCCCAGCGCGCCCACGCCGCCGATGAAGAGCGCGACGACCACCGAGGCCGCCGTGATGGTCAGGTTGTACCAGAGCTTGCGCATCGGATGGACGAAGGCCCAGCCATAGGCGCGCGTCATCAGCACGCTGTCGGCCGTGTCCATCAGCGACATGCCGGCGGTGAAGAGCGCCGGGAAGACCAGGATCGTCCAGATCGACATCCCCTGCGCCGCCTGCGTGGCCGAGATGCTGAGCACCGCGATCTCGGTGGCCGTGTCGAAGCCCAGGCCGAAGAGGAAGCCGACCGGGTACATGTGCCAGGAGCGCGAGACGACCCGGAACAGCGGCCGGAAGATCCGCGCGATCAGCCCGCGCCCGGCGAGCAGCATGTCGAGGTCCTCGTCCACGATCCTCTCGCCCCGCCGCGCCCGGCGGAAGGCGGCCCAGACGCCGCGCAGGACGATGAGGTTGGCGAGGCTGATCGCCAGCAGGAAGGTCGCCGAGACGGCCGTGCCGATGACGCCACCGATGGTGTGGAACTGCTCCATCTCGTCCTGCAGCGCCGCCGCCGTCGCGGCGATCGCGAGCGTCGCCAGGATCACGATGCTGGAATGGCCCAGCGAGAAGAAGAACCCCGCCGAGATGGGTGCCTTGCCCTCCTGCATCAGCTTGCGGACCACATTGTCGATCGCCGCGATGTGGTCGGCGTCGAAGGCATGGCGCAGGCCGAGCATATAGGCGAGCACGGCCGTGCCGAAGAGCGTCGGCCGGTCGGCGAAGGCGATCCAGGCCCAGGCCCAGGCCGCGAGGTTGAAGGCGATCAGGACCGCGAAGGTCAGGCCGGCCTTGAGCCGGACGCCGGACGGCCGGTCGTCGAAGGGATTGGGAAGCACGCTTTCGTCCCTGGAATGACGGGTCATCACAACCTCGCCAAAGTGATTACGGGCTATGGGGCTGTTTGAGAATTCCCGCGGGGCGGCATTTTCCGGACGAATCACCTGGCCCCCCGCCAGGACGGTGCGACCGCCCGTGGCAGGGCCGGCATCCGCACCGCCTCGGCCAGGATGCAGCCGGAGACCGCGTCGAGCGCATCGTCGCGGGCGCCGCGCGCCTCGGGCCGCCACTCGGCCATCTCGCGCGCGAAGCTGGTCCGGAACACGCTCTCATGGGCATGGAGCCGGCGCGCCGCCAGCAGCGGGTCGAAGGCGGCGAGGATGCGCTCCGCCTTGGCGCGGTGGCTGGTGTGCTCCACCACGGCGCAGGCCGCGCCCGCCCGCGCCATCTCCCGCTTCAGCAGCGCGGGCAGGAAGCGCCCGAGCCCGTTGGTCTCCACGCGCAGCGCCGGCAGGTGCAGCTCGCGCGCGAGCTCGGCCACCTGGCGGCACTGCTGCGTCGCCGGATCCTCCGGGGCGTCGGCGCGCTGGGTGATCCAGGCGAGGCGGTGCAGGTAGTGCCCACCCTCCCCGTCCGTATAGGTCGCGGCCAGCACCGAGCCGTCGCCGGCCTCCGGACGCCCGAAGGAGGGATCCCAGAAGCCGCCGCCCGAGACCATGCGCCGGCCCAGCAGCCAGAGCTGCGCGTGGCCGTTGGCCTCGCGATACTCCGTCTCCTCGGGATAGCGCAGCAGCAGCGCGGGATCGAGCCGTGCCGCATCCGCCGCGATGGGCTGGAGCAGCATTTGCCGCGCGAAATGCAGCGGGCCGACGCGATGGCGCAGCGCCGCGATGGCCTCCCCGGAAAAGCGTTCGGGCCAGGCGCTCGCGCCCCGCGCATCCTCGATCGGCACCTCGAGCCGCCGGTAGCCGGCCAGGAAGGCGTCGCCGCCGCGATACAGGCTCTCCTCCGTGTGCGGCGTGCCGACATAGAGGATGGTCCCGCCCGGCGTCAGCACGAATTCCGTCTCGGCCAGCCGCTCGCGCAGGTCGAGCCGCTTGCCCGGCGTGTCGCAATTGCCCGCGACCTCGACGTCGTCGCAGATCACCAGCTCCGCCCGCGCGCCGGTGATGTTGCCCTGGAGCCCCTGGGCGAGCATCGAGGGATCGCGCAGCGCGCCCGGCCGCGCGACGGTGAAGCGGTCGGCGGCCCAGGCCTCGTCGCCCTCCGGAAGCAGGGACGCGCAGAGCGGATGCCGCTCGATGATCCGGCGCACATGCCCGACCATCTTGCCCGCCAGCGACTGCTCCGCCGCCAGGACCAGGATGCGCAGCTCCGGCCGCCGGTACAGGGACCAGGCGCAGAAGAGCCCGATCAGCGTGGATTTGCCGCAGCCGCGGAAAGCCATGAGCAGCAGGCGCCGGGACGGCGCCTCGCCCTCGATCCAGCGCAGGATCCGGCGATGGACGGCGGGCGTGGACTGGCCCTGGAGTCGGTTCCAGATCCAGACGAATTCCAGGAGGTCAGCCGCTGTCTCGGTCGTCATCGGCGGGCGTCTCCTCCCTTTCCGCGCTCATGTCGCGCCGCATCTCCCCAAGGAGCGCCTGGACCTCGTCGAGCCGCTTCGCTTTCTCCCCGTCGTCGCCGGAAAGCTTCATGATGTGCTCGATATGCGAGAGTGCGGTCTTGCCCGCCGCGTGCCGGGCGGTGAAGGTTTTAGGGTCGTCGTTGGTCTCGTCGGCCTCGCGCGAGCGGCGCAGGAACTCCATGTAGTCGGCCAGCACCGCGTCGAAGGCGCGGTCGAATTCCGCCTCCTTGCCGGCCGCCGCCCCGCCCTTCCAGGACCGCCTCAAGACTTCACCACCCGCACGCGCACCGTGCCTCCATTCAGGTTCACCTCCGCGCCCGTGCGGTTCCAGGCGGTGACGGTCACCATGTCCTGCGCGCCGATCTGGGCGAGGAAGATGACGCCCGAGGTGGAGAGGCTGAAGGCCGCCTGCGCGAAGTCGCCCGGCCGCGCGCCGTTCAGCGCGACGCTGAGCTGCGCCGTCGCGCCGGCGGCGATGGCCGGCGGATCCCAATCGGCCTCGGCCTTCAGCTCACGCGTGCCGTGCCGCAGGTCCGGCAGGCCGTAGAGGAGCGGCGGCGAGACGGAAGGATCCGTCGAAAGACGCATCGCGCGCACCTCGTAATCCGTGCCGATGCGCGCCACGCCGATGATGGCATAGGCCACGGCGGGCTCCAGCCGCAGGACCTGCAGGCGGGTGAGGTCGGCGTCCGTCATGTCGGCCGAGCCCTGCCACCAATGCGCGGCTGCGTTCCACGCCATCGACATGCCGGAGGCGCGAACGAGCTGGCCCGCGGCGTCGGTCAGCAGGTTCATCGCGCCGTCGAAGCACTGCACGACGAGGCGCGGATTGTCGGCATCCACCGAGAGCGCGAATTCCCGCGCGCGGCGCGTGTCGACGACGAAGCCCAGGCCCCGGCCGCCGGGCAGGACCACGCCGCGGCTGGTCAGCACATAGTCCTCGAGGCCGGGAAAGGCGAAGTCCGCCAGCGTGGCCGCGCCGGTCACGTTGCTCGAGAGGCAGGCCAGCTTGTCGAAGCCGGTCTGCGAGGCGTTCCAGCGGAAGGCGGCCGCCCGCAGGCTGGGCACGCTGGCGATCTCGCGGGTGAATTCGCGATGCGCCGCGGCCTGGTGCAGCCCGCGCACCACCGCCCCGACCCGCGTCGAGGCCGCGCCGTAGAGCACGTCCACCAGATAGCCCTGGCTCGCCCAGGCGATCTCGTAGACATGGTCCTGCGCATTGCCGGTATGGAAGGCGGCATGGGGCGAGCAGCCCTCCATCCGCATGCCATAGGCCAGGACCGCGCGGCTGCTCACCTCCGAGAGGAAGGGCACGCCCAGGATCGCCGGCCGGTCGCGCGCCTGGAGCTCGAAGGCCGGGCCGAAGAAGACGTGGCGGTTATGCGCGACATAAGCCCCGGGCGCGGCGGAGAAGCGGATGCCGTAACGGCTCAGCGTCGGGTGAAGCGCGCTCGCCACCGCGAAATGGCCGCCATGGTAGCGCACCGAGGTGTTCCAGGCGGCGGCGGTCTGGCAATGGATGTCGAGGCCGATGCAGTTGTTGACGATGCGGCCGAGAGAGAGGTTGCTGTCCTCGAAGCCGCGCTCCACGCCCAGCGTGCGGATGCCGATCGTGAAGCCCTCGACATGGCGGATCTCGATCGTGCTGGAATCCATGTTCCGCAGGACGACGCCGATGTCGCCGAAGTCGGTCCAGTCGCTGACCGCCGCGCGCACCACGCGGAGGCCCTGGTAGATCTTGGTGGCGTTGCGCACCGCGCCGCCATCGCCGATGGTCAGCGCCGCCTGCCCGCCCGCGCCCGCATAGAGCAGGCTGCCCTGCATGGTGAGGCCGACGGCGCCGCCGGGCAGCATCAGCGGCATGGTGGTGCGGAAGGTGCCCTCGCCGATCAGCAGGTGGCGGCCCGTCGAGCCGGCGGCATTCATCGCCGCCTGGAGCGCGGGGCCGTCATCGGCGATGCCGTCGCCCACCGCGCCGAAGTCGCGCGCCGTCAGTGTCTCGGCCAGCTTGTCCTCCACGCTGCGCGGGATCGCGCCCGGATAGACGGCGGCCACCGTGCCGGTGCGGCCATAGACGGTGACCTCGCCCGTGGAGTCGAAGCCGAGCAGCTTGTCCGCCCGCGCCTCGCGCAGCGGCAGCACCATGCCGGACGGCGGCTCCGACAGGTCGAGGCGGATCGCGCCCGCGGCGCCGTCGCGCACCTCCTGCAGCGAGGCGACCTGCTGGTCCAGCTCGTCGTTCAGCGTGGCCGCGCGCAGCACGCCGTTGGACTGGAAGTCGGTGACGCGCGCGACGGGCAGCCGGCGGAGGAGGGTGAGGTCCGTGCCCGCCGCCGGCGCCTCGGCGAAGCGGATCGTTCCGCCGGAGGAGTTGCCGGCGCCCTGGACGGTGAAGCCGAAATCCGACGGCACGCCGTCGCGCAGCAGGGCAATGTCGCCGGCATCGAAGATCGGAAAGGGATAGGTGAATTCCGCCTGCAGGCCGTCGGCGACGTAGTGCACGCGCGGCGCGATATCGCCGATGCGGATGTGCTCGGACATCGTTTACTCCGGGAGATCGAGGGGATGGGACACGCGACTCGGTCGGGCGGTGCGCGCGCTGTCAGGGGGCATCAATCCAAGAGATTGCGCAGGGCGCTGCCGAAGCTCGGCACCGCGCGCAGCGCCGTGGTGAGCGTGCCGTCGGGGTTCAGCAGGGAGGAGCGGCCCGAGGCGAGACGCGCGCGGAAGATCGCGTCGCTGTCGGCCTGGCCGGCGGCCGCGTCGGCCCGCAGCCCCTCCGTCACCGTCGCGGCCGAGCCGCCATTGGTGGAGAGCCCTCCGGCGGCGATGCGCGCCCGCGCGGAGGCGACCGTGCGCGCCACCTGCTCGCCGCGCGCGCGCTGCTCGGCCTGCTGCTGCAGCGTGAGCTGCTGCTGGCGCGCGGTCTCCTGCTGCTGCGAGAGCTCGACCTGCGCGCGCTGCGTGGTTGCGCTCTGCTGCGCGGCGCGGTTCTGCGTGTAGAGCCCGATGCCGGCCGAGGCGAGCGTCGCGAGGGAACCCAGGGAGGCCATCAGTCGGTCGTCCTCATGTCGGTGGTGACGGAGAGCAGGATGAGCGGCAGCGGCGCGTCGCCGGCGATGCGCCAGAGCGGCCGCATCGCATCGCGCCGCCAACCCAGCGCCGAGAGCCGCACGTCACCGCTGAAGCGCGGCGGCGGTGCGTCGAGCAGCGGCGTGTCCAGCCGACGGAAGGAGACGGGCGAAGGCCCGCGGCCGAGATCGACGTCGAGCGCCGAGGTCTCCAGCAGCCGGAAGCCCACAGAGACCAGCCGCAGCGGCGCCGAGCGCGCGCCGGCCGCGGTGAACATCTCGGGCGGCAGCGGCTCGATCTCATGGGTGAAGCGCAGGCCGACCTGCACGGCATGCGCCGGCGGGTCGATGCCCACCGCGCCCTGGGAGACCAGCGCGTCGTCGCGCGGCGCGCCGTCGGCGAGGATCCCGACGGTCGAGCCTTCCAGATGCGAGAGGCCGCTCCAGCGGTCCTGCGGCGCGCCGCTCGTCCCCTCCAGCGCGGCGTCGAGGCCGAAGCCGGGCTCGAAGCGCTCCAGCCGGGTGCTGCCGCCGCGCTCCACCGTCACGAAGACGCGCCCGTCCAGCTCGGCCACGGCGCGGAAGGCGCCGTTCGTCTGCTGCAGGGTCCAGGCCGTCACCTCCTCCTGGCGGAAGAGGGTGAGCGTGGCCATGCCGCCATCCTCCATGACCACGTGCAGCAGCCGCTGCGCCTGGTCGTAGGCCATGGACACCGGATTGCGGAGGAGGTGCTGCGCCACCATGCCGAGGTCGTTCGACTGATAGGCCTGCTGCACGTCGGTATAGGCGAATTCGTGGATCGCCCTGCCGCTCCGGGCGGCGAAGATGGTGCTGCCGTCGACATCCACCGGCTGGATCATCCGCGTGGGGCTGCTGCCGATGCGCGTCTGCCGGTGGAGCTGGATCGACGACGGCGTGAGCGGATCGCCCGTGACCATCCATTCGCCGCCCGTGGTGAAGACCTGGAGATGCCGGCCGGAGAAGACGGCGCGGATCGCGTTCACCTGGTCCGAGAAGAGGCCGAACTCGATCGCCTGGTCGTCGAGGCCCGTGCCCTTGTCGAAGTCGAAGAGCGAGCCGGAGCGCGAGAGCCAGAGCCGGTTCGGCAGGTCGCGCGAGCCGCCGATCACGAGCCGGTCCTGATGGAAGCAGGCGGTCACGGGAAACCCCCTGACCCCGCTGAAGACCCCCTCCTCCCAATCGGTGCTGGCCGCCGTGTCCGGCAGGTCCTCCGCGAGGGTGAGCGTCGCCTGCGTCGCGGAGGCGACGCCCGTGACCGTCGCCGGCCTGCCCCGCAGCCGGAAGGCCGAGTGGAGCTGCGCCGCCGCGAAGACCGGGCCCGAGGCCGTGACCGTCACGCTGCCCGAGCTTCCCCCCGGCGTGAGCGTGACGTCGGCCGGCGCGAAGCGGTAGGTCGGCGCCCTCACCCAGTTCCAGCCAGCCAGCGTCCAGGCGGTGTGGCTCGTCCGCGTCAGCCGCTGCGGCGGCAGATCCGGGTGGCAGACGAGCAGCGTGTCCGCGCTCTGCGTGAAGGACAGGCCCGGGAGCTGCCAGCCCGCCCAGGGGCCGACGCCCTGCGCGACCTGCGCGTCGTCCAGGAAGACGCGGAAGGCGCCGGCGGTGAAGACGAGCAGGTAGGTCTGCTCGGTGTTGAACTCGAAGGCGAGCAGCCGCGCGGGGCCCGGCAGGCTCGCGACATGGCGCAGCCCCGGCCGGCGCGTCACGCCGCCGGTAGGCTGGATGAAGACGTTGCGCAGGCGGCGGGCGCCGTTGGCATAGGCGCGCAGGTCGCCGCGGCCGAGCAGCTCGGGCGCCAGCTCGCCCGCGGTGAAGTTCGCCTTGATCTGGCGGGAGGCGGCCATGGCTTCAGCCCCGCGCCTGGATGAGCGGGAAGCCGTCGATCGCGCGCGTGGTGGCCTGCTGGCTGTCCGCACGGCGCGCGGCGCGCAGCTCGCCCTCGGCCTGGTCGAAGAGCATGCTGGCGCGCGTGCTGCTCTCCGTGAGCGGGATGCAGAACTCGGCGGAGAGGCGCGCGACCAGCGCGGCGGCGAAGAAGGCCGGAAAGGTGCTCTCGTCGGGCCGGAAGATGTAGGTGAGCGTCACCTGCGCGGCATGGGCGTGCAGGCGGTCCTCCAGCAGGCGATAGGGCAGCCCGCGCCCCGCGCCCGGCGCGCCCGCGGAGAGCGCGCGGAGGAAGCCCGCCGGAAGCTGGAAGGCGTGCTGGAAATCGGCCGTGGGCTGGGCCGCGAGGCGCGGCAGCGTGGCCTGGCCGGTCGCGAAGCTCCAGGGGTGCAGGGAGAGCAGCGCATCGCGCGTGCCGGCGTAGAGACCGGAGGCGATCTCGGCCTCGGCCGTGCCTTCGTCCAGCGAGGCGATGGCCTGCGCGCCGATGCGCAGCAAGGCCCGCGTGCAGAGCTCGAGCGCGGTGAGCGCCATGGGGAAGACCTCCGAGGGGGAACGGGAAAGGGCGGCACGGAGGAACCCGCGCCGCCCGACAGCGCGCTTCATCAGGAAGTGGCGCTCGTCACAAGAATCCGGCCGCAAAGCGGCCGGCGCCGCCCACTCAACCTTCCGACTGGCGCACCAGTGGGCGCGGCGCCTGAGGGCGGCGAAAGACTCATTCCTTGCAGCGCATCCGCACCACGCCCGCGTCGTCGACCAGGCAACTTCCCTGGCTCATCATGCTGTTGACGAAATGCGCGGCGCGGTCGCCATGCCAGGTCACGTCGGTCGTGATCTCGGCGCCGACGCCGTGGCCGATCGCGGTCCTGTGGTAGAAGTAGCAGCTGCGGATCGTGCCGGTGAGGGTCAGGCCGGTATGCGGAATCCAGGTCGCGCCCAGCCAGCGCTTGGCCTGCGTGCCCTTCCAGGGCAGCTCGTCGGAGCCGATGTATTCGGCGTTCGAGAACTCCTGCAGGGTCAGCAGCTCGGACCACTGCTTCCAGCCGACGACGGCGTAGCGATGCCCGTCATCCGGCACCTCCATCGCGCCCAGCATCTCGAAGGCGAGCAGGACCTTGGCGCGCGTCAGGCCGTCATTGTCGGTCTGGCCGGACTGCGTGCCCACCGCCTCGCGCGTGCCGAGGTCGAGCGCCGCGATGATCATCTCGTCGGTCTTGCGGCCGAGGGCGTAGGCGCCGGAGGCCGCCAGCACGGCGAGCTCGTCGGCATTGGTCTTCAGCTCGTCGAGCTTGTCGATCCAGTCGCCGGCGTAATGGTCGGCGAGGAAGCATTCCACCGCGGAGTATTCGAGGTTCATCACCGGCACCACGCCGTTGCGCGACTTGGAGGTCGCGGTGCCGCGACCGACGCGCTGGAAGACGGTGCTGGCGCCCTTGATGTCGGACTTGCTGCGCACGGTGGGGCGCAGCTTGGAGCCCTGCCGCTGATAGGCGAGGTGAACCTCGGCCTGGTACTGCTTGACGAAAGCCTGGTCGATGGAACCGGACATCTGTCGTTCTCCAGATGGATTGTCGGGAAGACACGGCGCGCGGTTGACCGGGACGGGCCGCGGCATCGTGCCGGCGCCACGCGCCCGGAAGCCGGGTTCTGCGCGGACGAAAGGGTGCGCGCCCGCCGCGCGCCAGGGCCTGTCCGAGGGGGCATGGCCGAGGCTGCGGCGGCGGGCGCGGGCCGCCGGTTCCGGGGAGGAGGAGAACCGGCGGCCTCACGGGGCGGGCGCGCGATCGGCAGCGCGTCACTCGCCCCGGATCAATCCGGCATCAGCCGTTCACGAGCTTGCGGAAGCCCTCGGTCACGCGCTTCACGAATTCCGGCTCGCGCTGACGCCAGTAGCGCGGGTCGCGCATCATCCGGCGCAGCTCGCCCTCGTCCATCGTGGCCGGCGGCGCAGCGTCGCGCGCCAGTCCGGGCTCGTTGCCCTGCATCATGCGTTCCAGCGCCAGCACGCCCTCCGAAGTCGTGGCCAGCGCCTCGAAGACGGCGGGCGGCAGATTGGCGCGGCCCCAGGCGGAGAGCTGTGCGGCCACGCGGCGGAAGCGCTCGTCGCCGCCGAAATGCTCGCGCAGCTTCTCCGCCTGGCGGTCGGCCTCGAACTGCTGCGCCGCCTCGGCGATCAGCGGCAGCAGCCGCTCGGAGGCGAGATCATAGACGAGCTGCACCTGATCGCAGGAGAAGCCGGCCGCGTGCAGCCGCGCATTGATCGCCGGATCTGGGCCGCAGAGCTCGTGCTTTGCCTCGACGTGATAGCCTTCGGGGCTGTCGGGGATGTTCATCATCTCGCGCCAGCGGCGGCGCTCCTCGTCGTCCGAGGCGTCGGTCGGCGGCGCCAGGCGATGCGACATGCGCCGCTCCAGCTCTCGGTAGCTTTTCAGCAGCGCGTCCACGCGCATCGCGCCGTTCTCGCTGTCCCAGAATTTTTCCGGGATGTCGGACGGGCGGGTGGGTTCGGGCGCGGCCTGCAGCAGGTTGTCGGACATGTGGGGCATCACTCCGGGCTGGGAACGGGGACGAGGATTTCGGCGGGCGCGCCGAGCGTGCGGGCGAGCCAGCGCGCGGCCGCCGGCGCGTCGACCTGGGACGCGGCAGCCTCGCCCATCTTCGCGACGGCCTCGAGGAAGAGCAGCGTATTGGCCGCGTCGGCGCGGCCCTGCACGCGGGCCAGCGGGCTCTCGTAGCGCAGCGCCACGCGCCCCTGGTCAAGCAGCACCGGCGGGATCTCGCCGCGCCGCGCGAGGATCGCAAGGCTGCGCGCGACCAGCGGGGTCAGCAGCTCCGACTGCAATCGTCCATAGGTGGCGCCGAGCAGCCGCGCCGTCTCCGCGCTGCGCTCCAGCACCTCGGTCGCGGTCATCCGCGCATCCTTCGGCGTGCCGAGCCGGTCGACCAGCAGGGCCGAGCGGATGCGCGCGCGCAGGTCGTTCAGCACGAGCTGCGAGACGTCGAAATTGCCGGGCGCGGCGAGCGGGGTCAGGCCCGCGCTGCCCGGGGCCTTCGGAATGATCGCGCCCGGCACGAGCTGCACGGTGGCGGGGTTCAGCACGCCGTCGTCCTCCGCCTGCCAGATGCCGGTCGCCGCGATGGAGGCGTTCTTCAGCACCAGCTCGACGACGCGGTTGGCCGTGCGAATGTCCGGGAGTGCCTTGACGACCGGGCCGCGGCCATAGACCTCGCCGGGAGCCTTCAGCCAGCGGAAGGCGATGAAGGGACCATCGGCGAAGCGGCCCTGTGCGACGAGGAGCGGCGCCTTCAGCGCGGCGGCGTCGAGCACGGCGGCGTAGCGATGACCGGTGCCGTCGGGCCAGATGGCCTCGATCAGGCGGTGCTTCGGCGGATCGGCTTCTTCGGCTTCCCCCTCGCGGATCATGGCCTGGGGCAGTTCGGCGAAGGGGAAGCGGCGCAGCACCTCGGCGGTGGTCATGCGCGCCTCGCGGAAGACGGTGTCGAGCCGGCCCGTCGTCCCCTCCTCCAGGATGGCGGTGCGGACCGGCACCGCGGAGAAGCGCAGCGCGGAGGCCTCGCCGGGCGGCGCCTCCTCGACGAGCATGATGCCCGTGCCGGTGATGACGAGGTCGAGGAAGGCCTGGTGCATCTCGACCGCGAAGTTGGACCGGTCGAGCTGCGACTGCAGGATGTCGGCCGCGCCCTCCAGCGCGAAGGCGGCGGCCTGACCCTCCTCGGTATCGGCGATGGCGCAGGCGGGTGCCAGGCCGAACCAGCGCGACCAGGGCGGCGTCAGCTCGGCGAGCAGCGAGGCGGCCAGCTGCTCGGCGGCATCGGCGGCGGTGGCGTCGTAGAGGGCCGGCGCTTCGCCCGGCGAGGGCAGGACATGGGAATAGGCGTCGGCCCAGCTGATTTCATGCGGGCGGCGGCGCGCGACGGCGCGGTCATGGCGCGTGAGGATCTGCTGCGGGGTCATGTGCGTCACTCCCCGAGCAGCGACTTGCGCGCGGCGGGGAAGGGCGCCGCCGTCAGCACGCCGCGGGCCGAGGTCGCGACCGTTCCCGCGATGCCGCCCCCTGCGCGGGCACGGCTTTCGGTCCGGGCCGCCTCGGCTTCGGCATCACGGCTGGCGGCGGTGGCGGTCTCCGTCGGCGTCGGCGGCGGTGCGGGCGGTGGGACGACTACCGGCTTCGGGACGCGGAACAGGCCTGCCATGCGCGGCAACTCCTTCGGGAATCCTGGGATTGGCCTCCCGTCCCTTCCGGCATGCCGAACAAAAGCGCGGCCGCCGGAAATCAATCCGGCGGGAGCGCGGCGGCACAGACGCAAAAGGCCCGGCTCCTAGGGGAGCCGGGCCTTCTGGAAGCCAGTCGGTCGGGAGAGGAGAGCCTCGGGACGCAATTCGCCCCTTGGCCTGAGTGTTCTAGGTTGGAACGGAGAAAGAAGTCAAGTATTTTTTCCTAGATTCATGAGACTGGACGAGGGCGTGGAAAAGCCCATGCGGCGTCATGGCAAAGGGCGCGTGCGGACCGAGCACGGCCCGGCAGACGGCCACGCAGCTGAACGGCGCGCCCCGCAGCCCGCGGCCCAGCACCGGTTCCTCCAGGGGAAAGGGGCCAACCGGCAGCAACCCGGCGCGGCGGTAGAAGCCCGGCAGGTCGAAGCCCGCCGGAACCTCGAGCCGCGCGACCAGCAGGCGGCCGGTGAGCGGGTCCAGAACGGTCCAGCCGTGCGGATCCTCCAGCGCGGCAAAGCAGTGCCGGAACCCGCGCCGGAGCAGGCGCTGCCAGAGGTGATCCGCGCGCCCGCCGAAGACGATCCAGGCGCGCTGCCCACCGAGGTGCCGGCGATGGGCCGGCCGCGCGGCCGGCGCGACCGCCGTCACGCGCGGCTGCCCCGAAAAGGCAGGATCTCCGCCGTCTCCTGCTCCATGCGCGGCGCGCCGGCGACGATGCCCTTCACCCGCAGCGGCCATTCCAGCCGGTTCATC
Organism: Roseococcus sp. SYP-B2431; assembly: GCF_004336745.1. Taxonomy (GTDB): domain Bacteria; phylum Pseudomonadota; class Alphaproteobacteria; order Acetobacterales; family Acetobacteraceae; genus Roseococcus. Next base: position 184,280 of record NZ_SJXD01000025.1, on the reverse strand, counting down.
GCCTCGCGCCAGAGGCGGAAGTCGCCGCGCTCCTGGGCGTGGTGCGCGCTGGGCGCAGTGCCACGCTCGCCCCAGATCCGCAGGATGCGCGCATGGGCCAGCTCGATACGGCGCTGGCGGTACAGCCGGTCGAGGCACTTGATCACGTCGTCGGGCTCGCAGGGGCGCTGGGCGAGACCCTTGCCCGCGGCGATGCGCGCGCCCTCGCGCCGGGCGACGAGGGCCGACATGGTCCAGAACCAGGCCTCCTCAGCGGAGGTGAAGGGCTCGGTCTTTGCCAGGCTGGAGAGGATGCGGGGGTGGTTGGGACGGGGGGAGGAGGACATGGACGCTCGGTTCCTTTCAGGCGAGAACGAATGAGAACATTTAGCGAACATAAACCCCCGGTTGAGAGACTTGCAAGCGCTACAAGCAACATTTTCCTATTGCACCGTGAACCAACACCTATGATGGTCCTATCCCATGCGACACGATGACATCTGGCGCGCGATCGATTCGCTGGCCGCAGAGAACGGGCTCTCCGCCTCCGGCCTCGCCAAGCGAGCCGGGCTGGATCCGACGGCCTTCAATCCCTCGAAACGGATCGGGCCGGACGGGCGCGCGCGCTGGCCCTCCACGGAGAGCGTCGCGAAGGTGCTCGCGGCCACCGGCGCGGGAATCGAGGCCTTTGCCGCGCTGGTCTCGGGCCAGGCGGCCCTGCCGAGCCTCTCGCGCGGGCCCCGCCCCTCGCGCCGCATCCCCCTGATCGGACTCGCCCAGGCCGGCAGCGAGGGCTTCTTCGACGATGGCGGCTTTCCCGTCGGCGGGAGCTGGGACGAGATCAGCCTGCCCGAAATCAGCGACCCCAATGCCTATGCGCTGGAGATTTCCGGCGATTCCATGGAGCCGGTCTTCCGCGACGGCGACGCGGTGATCGTCTCGCCCGCAGCCCCCATCCGGCGGGGCGATCGCGTGGTGGTGCGCACACGGCTCGGCGAGGTGATGGCGAAGGAGCTGAAGCGCCAGAGCGCGAAGCGGATCGAGCTGGCGAGCCTCAATCCCGCACATCCCGACTACAGCTTCGAGCTGCCGGATGTGGCGTGGATGCACCGGATTCTGTGGGCCAGCCAATAAGCTTGTGGCCCTCAAACGCCGGGCGCGCGCCCGTGCGCTTGTCGCGCTCAAGGTGAGGGCGGTCGGGCGGCACCGGCCGCCGTGGCCGGATCGTCGATTGCGGGCGCCAATCCTCCCGCATAAGTTCATCGGCACCAGGCCAGCTTCCGGCCGCACAGCGGCCGGCGCCGCCCAGCTGACTTACCGGCCGGCGCTCCAGTTGCCCGGCGTAGCCAAGCGCGCGGAGCGCGCGCCCGGCGCCTGAGGCCGAAAAATCACGCCGGATCACCCGTGTCCGGCGCCAGCCCTGCCGCCTCGATCCCCGCGATGCAGCACTCCTCGTCCTTCGCGGAGGCATCGCCCGAGATCCCGACCGAGCCCAGCAGCACGTTGTTCTTATCGCGCACCAACACGCCGCCCTGCACCGGCACGGCCTTGCCGCCCATGAGGTCGGACAGCGCGTTGGTGAAGCCCGGCATGGCCTGCGCGCGCCGCGCCAGCTCGCGCGTGCCAAAGCCCATCGCCAGCGCGCCATAGGCCTTGCCCATCGCGACCTCGGGCCGGCCCAGGCTCGCGCCGTCCTCGCGCTTGGTCACCTTCACATGGCCGCCGGCGTCGAGCACCTGCACGCAGAGCGGCAGCAGCCCAAGCTCCCGCCCCTTGGCCAGCGCCGCATCGGCGATGACCTCCGCCTGCTTGAGGGTCAGGCCGTTCACGGCGGCGGGATAGGCGGGCTGCGGCATGGTGTTCTCTCCGGAAGATCTCCATCGAAGAAGGCCCGCCCGGCGCGTTCCGTCAAGCGAGCCCTCAGGCCCCCGCCCGCAGCCAGGGGCGCGGATCGACCGCCTCGCCGCGTCGCCGCAGCTCCATATAAAGAGTGGGGCGCGGCGCGGCCGGGAGCACGCCCACCGGCTCGCCCGAGCGCACGCGCTGGCCGCCCGCGACATCGAGTCGCTCCATCCCCGCCAGCACCAGGTGCTGCCCGCCGCCGCAATCCAGGATCACCATGCGCCCGTAGCTGCGGAAGGGCGCGGCGAAGGCGACGCTGCCGCTGCAGGGCGCCGTCACGCGCGCGCCCGGCTGGGCCGCGAAGGTGAGGCCGCGCGAGGGGCCGCCCTCGCCCGGCGCGTTGAAGTCGCGGACCAGCGCGCCGGCCACCGGCAGGGCACCCGCGGCATCGGGCGCCGTGCGCAGCGGGGCGGGCACGGGCACACGCCCGCTGGATCGCGGACGCGCCGCCTCGCGGCGATCCCGCTCCTCCTCGCGGCGCTCGCGCTCGGCCTCGCGCCGCGCCTGTTCCGCCCGCTGGCGCTCCAGCCGCGCGAGCGCCTCCTCGAGGGAGCGCGCACGCTGCACCGCCTGTTCAGCGCGCGCGGTCGCGCCGCGTTCGGCGGCGCTGCGCTCCGCGAACAACCGCCGCGCGTGATCGAGCTGCCGGTCCAGCGCCGCCGAGGCCTGCCGCGCCGCCTCCTCCGCGGCGGCGAGCCGCCCCTGCTCGCGCGCCAGGCTGGCCGCCTCCATCGCCGCGCGCTCGCCCATCTCGCGCAGCAGCCGCGCCTTGACCTCGGCATCCCGCAGCATGACCCGCAGGCCCGCGAGCCCGATCGCGACATCCGCGGGCGGCATCGGGGCCGCGAGCAGCAGCGGCCCGGGCTGCGTCGCCAGACGCATGAGCAGCGGCACCATGGGCGCGATCTCGGCCGCCAGGCGCGCCTGCTCGGCCAGCGCCGCAGCGCCGGCCCGCCGCGCGGTCTCGGCGCGGCCCGCCGCCGCCTGCGCTTCGCGCTCCGCCGCCTGCACGCGCGACGCCCCGGCGATGCGCTCGGCCGCCAGCCGCGCCTCCTGCGCCGCGGCCTCCCGCGCGCTGTGGGCGGCCTGGGCGGCGGCCGCCCGCTCCGCTTCCGCTGCGCGGCGGGCCGATGCCGCATCCTGGGCTGCAGCCGGAGGGGCCGCGACGGGCCCGGTCAGGACCAGCAGCAGGGCAAGGGCTCTCAACACGGGACGAGGTAAGCGCAGCGGGGGGCGTGTCGCCAGAGCCGATTTGCCGTGCGAGAATCGCACCCACCGCTTCAGGGAACGGACGTCATGGCCGAGAATCATCTCAGGGGGGGCCGCCTCGTGATCGGCAACCGCCGCTACTCCTCCTGGTCGCTGCGCGGCTGGCTGCCGGTGATGCTCGCCGGGCTCGAGGTGGAGGTGCAGGTCATCCCGCTCGCCGGCGGTTCCACGCCCGCGATCAGAGCCGCCACGCCGGCCGGCCTCGTGCCCTATCTGGAGCATGGCGGGGCGCACATCTGGGAGAGCCTCGCCATCGGCGAATACTGCGCCGAGACCATGCCGGGTCTTTGGCCCTCCGACCGCGTCGCGCGCGCGCAGGCCCGCAGCGTGGCCTCCGAGATGCATGCCGGCTTTCGCGAGCTGCGCATCGCCATGCCCTTCAACATCGGCCGCACCTTCCCCGGCCTGCGCCGGACCGAGGGCGCGCTGGCCGATATCGCGCGGATCGAGGCGCTCTGGTCCGAATGCCTGGACGCCCATCGCGGCCCCTTCCTCTTCGGTGCCGCCTTCACCATCGCCGATGTCATGTTCGCGCCCATCTGCGCGCGCTTCCTCACCTGGCGGCCGGAGCTCTCGGCAAGGAGCCGCGCCTATGTGGAGGCCGTGCGCGCGCACCCGCTGGTGGACCGATGGTACCGCGACGCCGCGGCCGAGCCGGCCGAATGGCAACTGCCGAAATATGAGGAGATCGCCTGATGGCGGAGACCGCGCTCGCGCTCGACCATGTCGGCGTCTGCAACATGGAGCTGGGGCCGATGACGGCGGCCTATGAGGCGCTGGGCTTCTCGCTCTCGCCCGTCGCGCAGCAATCCGGCCGCCGCACGCCGGAGTCCGAGGTGGAGCTCTACGGCTCGGGTAACCGCTGCGCCTTCCTGACGCACGGCTATATCGAACTGCTGGCGGTGCTGGATCCGACACGTTTCGACAACGACCTCGCCCGCTTCACCGGGCGCTACGGCGGCGTGCACATCCTGGCGCTGGGCATGGACGATGCGGAGGCGAACCTCGCCCGCATGCGGCGCGCGGGGATTCCGATCGCCGGGGTCGCGCATCTGCAGCGGCCGGTGGAGGCGGGCGGCCCGATCGCGAAATTCTCCCGCCTGCCCTATCCGGACGCGCCCGAGGGGCGGATCCAGCTTATCCGGCACCTCACGCCCGAGCTCGTCTGGCAGAAGCGCTGGATGGATCATGCCAACAAGGCCGAGGCGCTGACCGAGCTGGTCCTGGTCAGCGCCGAGCCGGCGGTGACGGCGGCGCGGCTGTCGAAGCTCACGGGCATCGTGATCGAGCCGCGGCTGGCGGGCGGCTTTCTGCTGCGTCTGCCGGGCGGCGCGCGCGTGGCCGGACCGGAGGCGCCCGTGATCGAGACGCGCGTCTCCATCCTCGCGCCCGAGGATCTGGAAGCGACGCTGCCCGGCGTGGTCATCCCCGCCCTGCCCTTCATGGCGGGAATTTTCGTGAAGACCTCGGACGGGAACGCGGCGGTGCGGAAGCTGCTCGCCGGCAAGCGCGCGACGGATCTGCCGGGCGGCGCGCTGCTGGTGCCGCCGGCGCTCGCGGCCGGAGCCGCCCTGGTCTTCCATCCTTGAGCGCCATCGGCCGCAGCCTGCGCATCTACCATGCGAAGGAGCGGCGGCCGGCGCTGGACGCCTTTCATCGGCGCTTCCTCGCGCCGGGCGAACTGGCCTTCGACATCGGCTGCCATGTCGGGGACCGCGCGGCGAGCTTCCGGCGGCTCGGCGCGCGCGTCGTGGCGGTGGAGCCCCAGCCGCGGCTGGCGCGGGCACTGCGGCTGATCTTCCGCGGCGATCCGGATTTCACCCTGGTCCCGTCCCTCCTGGGCGCGAGCGAGGGCGAGTCCGTGCTTCGCCTCAACAGCGCCAACCCGACCGTCGCCACCGCCAGCGACGCCTTCGTCGCGGCGGCCGCCGGCGCGCCGGGCTGGGAGGGCCAAGTCTGGGATGCCGAGATCGCCCTGCCCCGCACCACGCTGGATGCGCTCGTCGCGCGATACGGCGGGCCCGACTTCGTGAAGATCGACGTGGAAGGCTGGGAGGCGGAGGTTCTGGCCGGCCTCTCCGAGGCGCCGCGCGCGCTATCCCTGGAATTCACCACCATCCAGCGCGAGGTGGCCCTGGCCGGCCTGGAGCGGCTGACCGCGCTCGGCTACCGCGCCTTCAACGCCTGCCTCGGCGAGAGCATGCGCTGGGAATTCGCCGCGCCCGTCGCCGCCGGCGCCATGGCCGAATGGCTCGTCGCGCTTCCGGCGGAAGCGAACAGCGGGGACATCTATGCGACGCTGGAGCCGGGCCGGCTCGCCGCCTGAACCTCCTCCGGCGTCGCCGCCACGCCCCGTTGCACCAGCCAGCGCGCAAGCCGCGGGGACGAGGTCCAGACGCAGAAGGGGATCGCCACCAGCAGACCGCCCGCCCAGGGCAGCGCGAACCAGATGGCCCAGGGGGCCCACGCCGCCAGCACGCCGAAGGCCGCGCCCCCGGCCAGGGTGTGCGGCCAAAGCAACCGCGCCGCGTCCCCCCAGGAAACGCCGCGATCGGCCCGGTTCTGCGGGCTCCAGCCCATCCGCGCGCCGAAGGGCAGCGCCAGGAGGAAGCGCGCTTTGTTGAGGTTGCTGATCGGCGAGAGAAGGGTCGTGAACAGGATTTCCGCTCCCGCCCCCGCCAGCACGGCCCCGTGCCCTCCATAGCGCCCCGCCTGCGCCGGCTGGGCGAGGAGTTGCAGGTAGCCCGCCAGCTTCGGTGCATGCTGGGCGAGCCAGAGGAGCAGCATCGCCAAGACCAGCGATGACGCCGGCACCGCGCTGAAGCCGCCAGTCGCCGCGATCGCCACGGCCAGGGCGAAGGCCAGCACCCACAGCGGCGCGCAGAGAAAGAGCAGGATCGCCTGGAGCAGCTGGAAGCGCGCCATCGCGTCCAGGCCCGGCCGCCGCAGGAGCGCCAGATACTGCATGTTGCCCGCCGCCCAGCGCAGGTCGCGGGCCAGGAATTCGGGCAGGGCCGGAGGATTGCCCTCGAGGCTCCCTTCCTCGTCCGGCAGGCACCAGACGCCCCAGCCGGCGCCATGGAGGCGCACGGCCTCCACCTGGTCGTGGCTCAGGATCGTCGAGCCGTCGGGCAGCCGCTCCAGCCGGCCGTGCTCGCGGAAGGGCGCGATGCGGATCAGGGCGTTGTGCCCCCAGTAAGGGCCCTTCGGTCCTTGCCACCAGCCCTGCCCCGTGGCCCAGGCGCGCATGCCGGCCCGCATGCCGAACTGGAACAGGCGGGGAAAGGGCGCCGCCACCGGGCGGCCGACGATGAGCTGCTGGAGGATGGCCATCCTCGGATCGGCGTCGAGCGCCGCGGCCAGCCGCAGCACCGCCGCAGGCGTCATCACGGAATCCGCGTCGAGACAGAGGAGGTAGTCGTAGCCGGCGCCTTCGGCGTCAAGGAACTCCATGACGTTTCCGGCCTTGAAGCCGGTGTTCTCGTCGCGGCGGCGGAGATGGATGCGCCCGGCATCGCCGGGCCGCGACGCGCGGAAACCGGCGACCGCCGCGTCCTCCGCCTCCTGGAAGGCGGCGCCCTGCGTGTCGGAGAGAAACCAAAGGTGGAACCGGTCGGCCGGCAGTCCGTCGAGCAGCGGGCCGAGCGGCTGGAGCAACGGCGCCATCTCTTCGTTGCGGAGGCAAAGGGCGATGGCGGTTCGCCCGCGCGGCGAAGCGGGCTCGAGCCTGCGCAACGCCGGCACCACATGGGCCGGCGGGTCGTCCGTGAAGAGGAGAATCGAGAGCCCGATCAGCGCATTGGCGGAGGCCAGCGCGATCCAGGGACTCAAGAGGAGGAGCGCCGCCAGGAAGGCGGCGTCAAGCGGCCGGAGACCGTCCGAGGCCAGGAGGCGGAAGGCCGCCAGGCCCATGGTGCCGCAGAACAGGGCGCCGAGGAGAAGAAGGGCGATGCGTCGGGCTGGCATCGGCCCTGGATACCGGGGATTCGCGCCGGAAGCACGGCGCCCTCCCCTGGGATCAGGCGGCGATGATCTTCCAGGCGACATGACCCAGGACACCGACCAGGGCCGCGGTGGCAGCCAGCAAAATGAAGCGAAGGGCCGCGAGGACGATCTCGCCGCGCTGGATCTGACCGCGGTGAATCTCAGCATGTTGAGACATTCTCAAATTCCTTGCATCAACGGGTTTATCCTTCCCGCTTTATCAAGTCGGCGCGCGAACTGAAACCAGGAATTGCAGCGAATTCGCATTTTGTTTATTTTTTGGATTTTGTCTCCAAATTACGACATTCCGCGTTTCGGATCAGGCCGCCAATTCGCTCCGGAACACGTCCAGCAGCTTCAGCGTCCCGTCGCGCTGGACGAGGTGCCAGAAGGTCCACCCGTTGCAGGATGGCGCCTCCTGCACCGCCGCCCCCACTGCATGGATCGAGCCGCGCGCCGTGCCGCAGCTCACCGTGCCGTCGGCGAGCACCGTCGCCGTCCAGCGCCGGTGCCGGTCGGTCAGTGCCTCCCCGGCCGCGACCAGGCCGCGCTCCACGAGGTTGCCGAAGGGAATCCGTGGCTGCTCGCGACGCGTGGGCGTCGCCATCATCGCCTCCTCGGCGAGGGGCTGGATGGCATCGACGCGCTCCCGGGCGGCGGCGGCATAGGTCGGATCCCGCTCGATGCCGACGAAATGGCGCCCCAGCCGCTTCGCGACCGCTGCCGTCGTCCCCGAGCCGAGGAAGGGATCCAGGATCACGTCGCCGCGCTGCGTGCAGGACAGGATGACCCGATGCAGCAGCGCTTCCGGCTTCTGGGTCGGATGCACCTTGCCGCCGGCCTTGTCACGCAGGCGCTCATGGCCCGTGCAGAGCGGAATGAACCAGTCGCTGCGCATCTGCAGGTCGTCGTTGAGCGCCTTCATGGCGGCATAGTTGAAGCGGTACTTCGCCTCCTGCCCGCGCGCCGCCCAGATCAGGGTCTCATGCGCATTGGTGAAGCGCCGTCCCCGGAAGTTCGGCATCGGGTTGGCCTTGCGCCAGATGACGTCGTTCAGGATCCAGAAGCCGAGATCCTGGAGCGCCGTGCCAAGGCGGAAGACGTTGTGATAGCTGCCGATGAGCCAGAGCGTCCCGTCCTTGCGCAGCACCCGGCGGCACTCCGTGAGCCATTCCCTCGTGAAGGAGTCGTAGGTCGCGTAGTCCGCGAAGCGGTCCCATTCGTCGTCCACCGCGTCGACGAGGCTGTGGTCCGGCCGGTGCAGCGTGCCACGGAGCTGCAGATTGTACGGCGGATCGGCGAAGATCGCATGCACGGAGGCCGGCGGCAGCGCGCGTAGCTCCTCGATGCAGTCACCCACCAGAATCTTGTCGAGCGGCACGTCCAGCCCAGCGCCCAAGGGACGGTTTTCCTTCGCGAATCGGGAGCCGACAATGCGAGGGGCCGAGTCGCGTCGTCAACAGGGATGCCGGCAGCCAGGACCGGTTTGCGCGAGCCATGGCCGATGCGCCACCCTTCAGGCCGTGAGGAGAACGCCCTGCATGGCCTCCTCGACCGGCGCAAAGCCACGGCGGTGATGCGGGCAGGCGCCGTGCTCCTGGAGCGCGGCCCGGTGACGCGCGGTCGCATAGCCGAAATGCTGGCCGAAGCCGTAGGCCGGCCAGCGCTGGCAGAGCTTCCTCATCCCGGCGTCGCGCACCGTCTTGGCGAGGATCGAGGCCGCCGCGATCGAGAGGCTCAGCCCGTCGCCGCCGATCACGCATTGCACCCGGCAGGGCATGGCGGGCGGGCGGTTGCCGTCCACCAGCACGATCTCGGGCGCGACGGCCAGCCGTGTCACGGCCCGGCGCATGGCGAGGAGGGAGGCCTGCAGGATATTGATCCGGCCGATCTCCGCCGTGGAGGCGGCGCCGAGGGCCATGACGAGCCAGCCTTTCCCGGCCGCCTCGCGCAGCGCGAGCGCCGCCTCCAGGCGCTGCGGCTCGGTCAGCCGCTTCGAATCGTCGAGGAGCTTCGCGAGCCGGCGCGGACAGGGCCGGAGGAACAGGACGGCCGCCGCCATCACCGGCCCCGCCAGGGGGCCCCGCCCGGCCTCGTCCACCCCCGCGACAAGACCACCCAGCGAGGCCTCCAGGCTGAAATCCGGCATGGCGCCTGCTTTAGCCGCGACCCCGGACATGCGCGAGCGATTCGTCGGCGCGATTTGGACGATACATCCATAGGTTGCTGGAATCTTAACGGGCTGGCCCGGCATGGTTGTGGGCATGCAGATGAACCACCTTCTCGCCGCCTGGGCAGGAAACCCGGCCCAAAAGCGGGGCGCCTTTACGAAGCCTTCATCCCTGAGGTGGAAGGTGGTGCGCATGATCAGCACCAATTCCCTTGCCGCCTTCGCGCAGGAGGTCACGCGCACCCGCCCCGGCGCCGAGCCTTCGCCGGTTCAGCGTAGCGCCCGCGCCGATCCGGCGCGGGTGGAGGCCGGGGCCGAGCAGGTGGCGCAGCGCAAGCTCGAAGCGGTGCCGCCGGCCCCGACGCGGCCGCTCCCTCGCGGCTCCTTGCTGGACCTGCGAGTGTAGAGCTCCGGGACAGGTTCCGCGCCTGAGCGAAGGAGCAGCAATCGCCCTGAAAATAGGCATAACATCGGGATGTGTTGCCATTATGCAACATTATGCCTTCTTTATAGACGACTCGCTTGCCGTTGATAGGATTTTGCAGCCTTTATGGTCACGACAAGACCGACCGAGAAAGGTTCCGAATACATGCGCAAGCTCCTGCTCGCCCTGACCGCCGCCGCAGGCTTGGCGGCCGCCGCGCCCGCTTCCGCCCAGATCACGCTTGGCGAGACCGGCCTCACCCTTGCGCCGACCGCCACGATCGCCAGCGACTACCTGTTCCGCGGCATCAGCCAGACCCGTTCGCGGCTGGCCTGGCAGGGCGCCTTCGAGCTGACGCACACCAGCGGCGTCTATATCGGCGGCTTCATCTCCAATGTGCGCTTCGCCGGAACGGACGCCCGGCAGGAGGTCGATGCCTTTGGCGGCTACCGCTTCGCGCTCGGGCCGGTGAACCTGGACATCGGCGCGCAGGGCTATTTCTACCCGGGCTTCACCCGCGCCCCCGGCATGCAGGAGATGGATTTCTTCGAGGGTTACCTGAAGGGGACCTATGAGCTCGGCCCCGTGAACCTGCTTGCCTCGATCAACGTCTCCCCGAACTACTACGGCCGCTCGGGCACGGGCGTGTATCTTGAGGGCGGCGCCGACTGGAAGACGGGCGTCTGGGACGTCACACTCGGCGGCCGCGTCGGCTACCAGTGGATCGAGCGCAACGCGCGCTGGGGCACGCCGGACTATGCCTGGTGGGGCATCATGCTGAGCCGCGACTTCGTCCTGCCCGTCCTCGGCAACACGGTGACGGCGAGCGTCGGCTACTACGACACCAATATCAGCCGCGGCGACTGCATCTTCGGCACCCGGCAGGACATCTGCGGCGCCCGCGCCATGGGTTACCTGACCTTCAAGTTCTGATGGGCAAGTTCTGATGGGCAAGTTCTGATCGGCATCCCCGGCCCGCGGCGACGCGGGCCGGCCCTCATGAACGGCGCCCGGGCTCCCCGCCCGGGCGCCGTTTTCGTGTCGGCCATTGACCGCGTCGCCTGTTCGGGCCGAGGTTTGGCGCCAGCATAGAGGATGCCGAATCATGCGTTGCTTCCCCCTCGCGCTCGCCTGTGCCCTGGTCGCGGCTCCGGCCTTCGCCCAGGACCGCCCTGCCGTCACCCCCACCCGCGACGTCTCGGTGGCCTATCGCGTCACCACCCAGGGCCCGGGCAACGGGACCGAGATGCGCATCTCGTGGCTCGCCGCCAGCGGGCTGATGCGTGTGGACATGCCGGGCGGCCAGGGCTTCATGGTGGCCGATCTGCGCGGCGGCGGGCCGGGCTTCATGGTCATGGAGGCCCAGCGCATGATCATGGACGTTCCGCGCAACCAGCTCCCCCCCGTCGCCAGCATGCAGCCCGGCCCCAATGCCCGCTTCACCCGCGAGGGCACGGCGCGCGTCGCCAATACGAGCTGCACCATCTGGCGCATGGAGGATCAGGGCCAGTCCGGCCGCGCCTGCCTCACCGCCGACGGCGTGATGCTCCGCGCCGAGGGCGACAACCGCCAGGGCCAGGTCGAGGCCACCTCCGTCACCTACGGTCCGCAGGATCCCGCCCGCTTCCAGCGCCCCAGCGGCTACCAGACCTTTCAGCTGCCCGCCGGCATCCCGGGCGCAACCGGCGGCGGCATGCCGCGCGGGACAGCCCTGCCGCCGCCGGGAATGACGCCCCCCGGGCGCTGAATCGCAGCGCGAATCGACGTCCGGGCCTTTCTTTGGCCCTGGCGCGGCCCCACAAACAGGGGATGAACCGCCGCAAGCTTCTCGCCGCCCCCGCCCTCCTCGCTCCCATTTCGGCCTCGGCCCAAAGCCAGCCGCCGCAGGGCCAGGCCGAGGCGATCCGCCGCGTCGAGGCCTATTTCAATACGCTGACCACCTTCCGCGCCCGCTTCCTCCAAGTGGCCCAGGGGGGCGGCTCGGCCGAGGGGACGGCCTGGATCTGGCGCCCGTCGCGCATGCGCTTCGAATACGACCCGCCGGAGCCCACCCTGCTCATCGCGGCCGACAACCAGTTCTTCCATTACGACCGCGAGCTGCGGCAGCCGACCGTGGTGCCGCTCTCCTCCACACCGCTGAGCGTGCTGCTGCGGTCGCCCCTGCGCCTGAGCGGCGATGTCACGGTGGCCGGCGTGGAGCAGGCGCGCGGGCTGCTGGCCGTCACCGTCTACCGGACGGCGGCGCCCGCCGAAGGCCGGATCACCCTCATCCTAGAGGAGAACCCGATGGTTCTGCGGCAATGGGTGGTGCTGGACGCGCAGGGCCGCAGCACGCGCGTCACCCTGACCCAGATCGAGACCGGACAGCGCTTCGATCCCTTCCTCTTTGCCTTCAACGACCCACGCTTTCGCGAGCAGCTTGACCAGAGGTGATGAAAAAACCTCCACATGCCGTTGATTCCGCCTTGAATCCGCCGCAGCCGCTTGGTTTGTTGCACCTATGAGACCGTTGATCGGCATCTCCTGCTGCGTGAAGGCCTTCGGGGTCTTCAACACGCCCAACCATGCCGCCTCGGACAGCTATGTCCGTGTCGTCCTGGGCCCGGTCGGCGGGATTCCGGTGCTCCTGCCCGCCGCCGGCGAGGCCCTGGCTCCCGAGATCCTGCCGCGGCTCGACGGGCTGATCCTGACCGGCAGTCGCAGCAACGTCTGGCCCGGCCATTACGACGGCCCGGATCATGCCGAGGGCACGCCCGAGGATCCGCGGCGCGATTCGACGACATTGCCGCTCATCCGCGCCGCGATTCAGCTGGGCGTGCCGTTGCTGGCGATCTGCCGGGGCATGCAGGAGCTGAACGTCGCGCTCGGCGGCAGCCTCGATCAGCGCATCCAGGACCTGCCGAGCCGGATGGACCATTCCACCCCTTCCGACCAGCCGATCCCGGCGGTCCGCACCGGCAAGGCCCACGGCGTCCGGCTCGCGCCCGAGGGTATGCTGCACGAGCTGGCCGGCGCGGCCATCGTGCCCGTCAATTCCCTGCACAATCAGGGCGTGCAGCGGCTGGCGCCGAGGCTTGAGGCCATGGGCTGGGCGCCCGACGGCACCGTGGAGGCCGTGAAGGTCCGCGACGCCCGGGGCTATGCCTGGGGCGTGCAGTGGCATCCCGAATACGATTGGGAGAGCGACGCATTCAGCCGCCGCATCTTCGAGCGGTTCGGCGAGGCCTGCATGGCCTGGTCGCAGACGAGGTATGCGCGGCAGGCCGCCGAATAGGCGCGCGAATAGACTTTGCGTCGAGATTAAGGCTGGGCTATGCTTCCCAAGCCGGTGGCGGTTCAACCACCGGCAGGACGCGCCGGTTCCCCCTAATCGGCTCGCCCGACCATTGCGATCGCAAGTGAACTGTTGGGCGCCCGGCCACCCCCCTGGTCGGGCGCTTTGCGTTCCAGACTCCGTTTCCGGAGCCCGGCCGGTTCCCATCGGCGACCGCGAAACTGTCATCCCGTCCGAAGCCGGGTCAATAGCCAAATCCAGCCCCGATTTCCCTCCGGGCCATTCTGCTTTAGACGCGACGCCGGACCTGTCCAGGAGCGTCTCGTGCCCAACTACGTGATCACCCCGCCCGCTACCTCCGCTGTGCCCGTGAAGGGCGGCAACGATCTCTTTCCCGTGCGCCGGATCTTCTGCGTCGGCCGCAACTACGCCGAGCACGCGATCGAGATGGGCAGCGATCCGACCCGCGAGCCGCCCTTCTACTTCACCAAGCCCTTCGACGCGATCGTGACCGGCGGGGCCGACATGCCCTATCCGAGCGTCACGAAGTCACTGCATCACGAGATGGAACTGGTCGTCGCCATCGGGAAGGGCGGCAAGAACATCGCCATCGCCGATGCGCTGAGCCATGTCTGGGGCTATTGCGCCGGCCTCGACATGACCCGCCGCGACATCCAGAACGAGGCCAAGAAGACCGGCCGCCCCTGGGACATGGGCAAGGGCTTCGACCTTTCCGCGCCCATGGGCGACCTGATCCCCGCGGCCGGCGTCGACCCCTCCAAGGGCAAGATCGAGCTCAAGGTGAACGGCAAGGTCACGCAGACCTCCGACCTCTCCAAGCTGATCTGGTCGGTGCCCGAGGTGATCGCCAACCTCTCCGAGCTGGTGGAGCTGCAGCCCGGCGACCTCATCATGACCGGCACGCCCGAGGGTGTGGCCGCCGTGGTGAAGGGCGACGTGCTGGAAGGCTTCGTCGAGGGCGTCGGCGAGGTGAAGACCAGGATCGTCTGAGTCTTGAGCCGTTCCCTCCGGGTCGCGACCTGGAACATCAACTCCGTCCGCCTCCGGCTCCCCCTTCTCAGGGAGCTGGACGCGCAGCTGCGGCCCGATGTCCTCTGCCTGCAGGAGACCAAGTGCCCGGACGAGCACTTCCCGCATGAGGACATCAAGGCGCTCGGCTTCGAGCACGTCGCCGCCAAGGGGATGAAGGGCTACAACGGCGTCGCGATCCTCTCGCGCATCCCGTTCACCCATCGCGGCAGCGATCCCGACTGGTGCATGAAGGGCGACTGCCGCCATGTCGGCGTCACGCTCGACGCGCCGGGCGGCCCCATCGACCTGCACGACTTCTATGTCCCCGCCGGCGGGGACATCCCCGACCGCGAGCTCAACGTGAAGTTCGGCCACAAGCTCGACTTCGTCGCCGAGGCCACCGCCTGGTTCCGGAGCCATGGCGAGGCGAAGCGCTCCATCCTCGTGGGCGACCTCAACATCGCGCCGCTTGAGCACGACGTGTGGTCGCACAAGCAGTTGCTGAAGATCGTCTCGCACACGCCCGTCGAGGTCGAGGCGCTGACCAGGTGGCAGCAGGCCGCCAACTGGGTCGACGCGCTGCGCCACTTCGTGCCCGCGGACCAGAAGCTCTACACGTGGTGGTCCTACCGCGCGAAGGACTGGGAGGCGGCCGATCGCGGCCGGCGCCTGGACCACGTCTGGGTCAGCCCCGACCTTGAGGGGAGCCTGGCGCGTCATCAGATCCTCAAATCCGCCCGTGGCTGGGAGCGCGCCAGCGACCACGTGCCGGTGCTGGTCGAACTTGCGCTCTGAGACGCCGCGGTGGCAGGCAGACACGGGGCCTGAAACGCCCTAGCCTCGCCGCCATGAGCCGCCACTTCCGCTACGTCACCCTCGACGTCTTCACCGACCGCCGCTTCGGCGGCAACCAGCTCGCCGTCTTTCCGGACGCGCGCGGGATGACGGATGGTGAGATGCAGTCGCTCGCGGCCGAGATGAACTACAGCGAGACGACCTTCGTCCTGCCGCCGGCCGACCCGGTGAACACCGCGCGCGTGCGCATTTTCCACCGCACGGCGGAGATGCCCTTCGCAGGCCATCCCAACGTCGGCACCGCCTATGTGCTGGCGGATCGCGCGAAGGACAACATGCTGCGCTTCGAGGAGCTGGGCGGGCTGGTCACGATCCGGTTGGAGCGCGACGCCGCCGGCGCCTTGACCAGCGCCATCGTGGCCGCGCCGCAGGCGCTGAAGCTGGGCGGGGAGCTGCCGGTCGCGCTGGCCGCCGCCTGCGCCGGCATCGCGCCCCAAGGCATCGTCACCGCGCGCCATCAGCCGACGCTGGCCAGCGACGGGGGCAATGCCCGCCTGCTCTTCGAGGTGACGCCGGAGGCGATGGCGGCCGCCTCGCCCGACCTCGGCGCCTTCCGCCGCGCCGTGGCCGCGCATCCGGAGCTCGGCGGCAAGCTGTCCGTCTATCTCTACCGGCCGGAGGGCACCGGGCTGCGCACGCGCATGTTCTCGCCGCTCGCCGGCACCTGGGAAGATCCCGCCACCGGCAGCGCGGCCACGCCGCTGGCCGGCTTCCTGCTGCATCTCAGCGGCGCCGAGAGCGGCGCCTGGGATATCGCGCAGGGCGTCGAAATGGGGCGGCCGAGCCTGCTCCGCGCGGCCGCACGCCGCACGCCCAAGGGGATCCGCGCCACCGTCGGCGGCGGCTGCGTCTGGATGTTCGAGGGTAGCGTTACCCTCTGATCAGGCTTCGCCTGGCTGCCTCGGCCCGCGCCGGGCGTCGCCGCGTTAGGGCAGGCGGAAGTCCTGCGATCGAGGGGGAATGGGCAGCGTCTCGTCCAGCACCGATCTGCCCTCCGGTGTGCGTTCGCCCAACATCTGACTGAACGGGCGGGGCTTCCCAGGCGGCGGACCAGAGGAACGGCCGGGCGCGGAGCGGCCGCCCGTGCCCTCGCCTCACCCCCGCTTCTTCTCCTCGATCGCGTCCCAGATCGCCTTTTCCAGATGCACCCCGTCGAAGCGCGCCAGCTCCTGCAGCCCCGTCGGCGAGGTCACGTTGATCTCGGTCAGGTGCCCGCCGATCACGTCGATGCCCACGAAGATCAGCCCGCGCGCCTTCAGCTCCGGCCCGATGCGCTCGCAGATTTCCCTCTCGCGGTCGGTCAGCACCGTCTTCTCCGGCCGCCCGCCGACATGCATGTTGCTGCGCGCCTCGCCCTCGGCCGGCACGCGGTTGATGCCGCCCATGGCTACGCCGTCCACCAGGATCACGCGCTTGTCGCCCTGCCGCACGGAGGGCAAATATTTCTGCACCATCAGCGGCTCGCGCGAGCGCTCGGTGAACATCTCCAGCAGCGAGTTCAGGTTGGAATCGTCGGGCCGCAGGTGGAAGACGCCCGCGCCGCCATTGCCGAAGAGCGGCTTGAGGATGATGTCGCCATGCTTTTCCCGGAATTTGCGGATCTCCCGCACGTCCGAGGACACCAGCGTTTCCGGCATCAGTTCGGGGAACTTCAGGACGAAGAGCTTTTCCGGCGCGTTGCGCACGCTGGCGGGGTCGTTCACCACCAGCGTCTTCGGGTGGATGTGCTCCAGCAGGTGCGTGGCCGTGATATAGGCCATGTCGAAGGGCGGGTCCTGCCGCATCAGCACCACGTCCACGTCCCTCGCGAGATCGAGCTCTACCGGCGCACCGAAGGTGAAGTGGTTGCCGCGCTCGCGCCGCACCTCGACCGGATGGCCATGGGCGACGACACGCCCGGCCTCCATCGAGAGATGCTTCACATGGTAGTGCCAGAGCGCATGGCCGCGCGCCTGGGCCTCCAGCATCAGGGCGAAGGTGCTGTCGCCATCGATGCCGATGCTCTCCATCGGGTCCATCTGGACCGCCACGCGCAACGCCATGCCCTCACCCCTCGAAATCCTGGCGGAAGATGTGGCATGGGCCGCGCATCGGGCCAACAGGCTGGCCCCGGTCATGGCGGCGGGCTGCGGCAGGCCCATGAGCTGAAGCAGCGTCGGCGCGAGGTCGGCGAGCCGGCCGTCATGGAGCTTCGCGCCGGCCGGCCCGCCCATGAGCACGACCGGCACGGGATTGGTGGTGTGCGCCGTGTGCGGGCCGCCGGTCGCAGGATCCTTCATGAGCTCGGCATTGCCGTGGTCGGCCGTGAAGAGCAGCGCGCCGCCGGCCTCGCGGACCGCGTCGGCGATGGCGCCAAGCCCGGTATCCACCGCTTCGCAGGCCCGGATGGCCGCGGTCAGGACACCGGAATGGCCCACCATGTCGGCATTGGCGAAGTTCAGGACGATTAGATCCTGCTCGCCCGCGCGGATGGCGGCGACCGCCTTCTCCGTCAGCTCCGGCGCGCTCATCTCAGGCTGCAGGTCGTAGGTCGCGACCTTGGGCGAGGCGACCATGATGCGCGACTCGCCCGGATAGGGCGTCTCCTCG
Source organism: Roseococcus sp. SYP-B2431 (assembly GCF_004336745.1). GTDB lineage: Bacteria > Pseudomonadota > Alphaproteobacteria > Acetobacterales > Acetobacteraceae > Roseococcus. The sequence goes on along the minus strand of NZ_SJXD01000025.1, from coordinate 166,802 downwards.
CCGCCGTTCAGGAAATAGGTGACGTGCGGATATTTCTCGGTCTCGGCCATGCGGAGTTGCCTGCGGCCCGCCTTGCTGACCGCCGCGCCCAGGATGTCCTCCATGGATTGCGGCGGGAAGAGCGTGCCCAGCAGATGGTTCAGCTCGGTCGAATACTGGGTCATGCCCAGCGCGGCGGCGAGCTTCACCCGCTTCGGCCGCTCGAAGCCCTGGAACGCCGGGTCGAGGAGGGCGGCCAGGATCTCGCGCACGCGGTCGGCGCGGAAGTTGAAGGACAGGAGGCCGTCGCCGTCCTTCATGCCGGCGTAGTCGCCGATGACGGTGGCCGGGATGAACTCGTCGGTCACATCCTTGTCGTGGGCGGCCTTGATGGCGGCCCGGGCATCGGGCGCCGCCGCCTCGCCCTGCCCCAGCGCGATCGCCGACCAGGCCTTGGAGACGCGCTCCCAGCGGTTGTCGCGGTCCATGGCGAAGTAGCGGCCGATCACGGTGGCGATCCGCGCGCCTTCGGGCAGGCCGGCCTCGAGCTCGGCGACGAAGTCCGGCGCTGAGCGCGGCGCCGTGTCGCGCCCGTCGGTGAGCGCATGGATGGCGACCTTGATGCCGGCCCCGGCCAGGATCCTCGCCAGGGCCACCGCGTGCCGCTGGTGGCTGTGCACGCCGCCGCCCGAGACGAGGCCGGCCAGATGCACCGTGCCGCCGCTCGCCTTCATCTTCGCGATGAAGTCGGTCAGCGGCGCCATCCGCGCCATCGAACCGTCCTGGATCGACGTGTCGATGCGCGGCAGGTCCTGCATCACCACGCGCCCCGCGCCGATGTTCAGGTGCCCGACCTCGCTATTGCCCATCTGCCCGTCCGGCAGGCCCACGTCATGGCCCGAGGGCTTCAGGAAGGCATGCGGGCATTCCGCCCAGAGCCGGTCGAAATTCGGCGTCCTCGCCTGAAGGACGGCGTTGTCCGTCACCTCCTCCCGCCAACCCCAGCCATCCAGAATGACAAGCATGACGGGTTTGGGAACGGGCATGGCGATCCTGGACGCAACGAAGGAAGGCGCCGGTTTAGCCCCGGAGCTGCGGATTGTCGAAGACCGGCTCCCGGTAGCGCCGAAGCACCGCCTCCAGCACGCGGGCAAGATCCTCCCGCTCCTCCGGCGCCAGGAAGCGGCCGATCTCGATGACGTCGCGCCGCTGCCGGATGAAGAGCCGTGCCCCCTGCCAGCGCAGCCGCGCCCAGAAGGGATCGAAGCTCGCCTCCTCCCGCCGGCGCCCCTCGCACCGGCGGACGGTCAGTCGCCCTTCCGTCAGGGTCACCGTCTCGCCGCTGCCGCGCGCCCAGGCGCGGTAGAGGGCCAGCAGGCCGATGACGAGCGCCGTCTCCGCCCCGGCGAAGGCCGTCACGGGCCAGGCGCCCATGAGCATCACGACCGTTCCGCTGAAGGTGAAGCCCAGCAGCAGCAACCCCGCCAGCATGCGGAAGCCGCGCGCGTCCAGGCTGGCGAGCGGCGCCGAGCGGGCCTCGAAGAGGGTGGGGCTTTCGGGCATCGATGCATCAGATAGGATGATTCCCGACGTGAAAACCCCAAGACCTCTTCATGGTTCGGCCACCGAGCCGCGCCGCGCCCGGCTGATGTCGCGCGAGCAGGTCGCCCTCTTCATCCGCGCTATCGCGCAGGCGAATCCGGAGCCGGAGACCGAGCTTCTCTACACCGACGCCTTCTCGCTACTGGTCGCCGTGGTGATGTCGGCCCAGGCGACCGACGCCATGGTGAACAAGGTGACGCCCGGCCTTTTCGCCGCGGCCCCCACCCCGGCCGCCATGGCCGCGCTCGGCGCCGAGGGGATCGGCCAGCTCATCCGGCGGATCGGGCTCTGGCAGGGGAAGGCGAGGAATGTCGCGGCGCTCTCGCAGATGCTGGTGGAGCGGCATGGCGGCGAGGTCCCGCGCGACCGCGCCTCCCTGGAGGCCCTGCCGGGCGTCGGCCGCAAGACGGCCAATGTCGTGCTGAACGTGATGTTCGGCGAGCCCACCATGGCGGTGGACACGCATATCTTCCGCCTCGGCAACCGCACCGGCCTGGCGCCGGGCAAGAACGTGCGCGAGGTGGAGGACGGCCTCGTCAGGCGCATCCCGCCCGAGCTGCTGCGCGACTCCCACCACTGGCTGATCCTGCACGGGCGCTACATCTGCAAGGCGCGCCTGCCTGAATGCTGGCGCTGCCAGGCCGAGCCGTATTGCAACTACCGTGACAAGGTGCTGCGCCCCCCCTCCAGGGCCTGAGACGTGGAGGGCGCGCGCCGGCGCCTCAGAACTCGCGAACCCGCACGATCGTCACCGAGCAGGGCGCATCCCGCGCCACCTCGGCCGGGATGCTGCCCAGCACGCGCTGCGTGATCCCGCCCGCCTTGGCGCCCAGGATCAGATGGTCTACCCGGTTCTGCGAGGCGTATTCCAGGATGGCGCCGCCCGCGCTCACCGCCTCCAGCACGTGATGCGTCAGGCGGTATTCCGGCAGGGCCAGCGGCGCGGACCAGTGACGCAGCTCCAGCAGCCGCTGCACGTGCTTGTTGCGGCCCTCGCGGTCGAGGGTGTTGTCGGGCCGCAGCAGGTTGGTGCGCAGCACGTTGAGGCAGGCCACCCGCGCATTCGGCCGGATGGCCAGCAGGCGCGCCACCATGTCCAGCAGCGCCGCGGACATCTCCTTCGACATGTCGTCGAGGTCCAGCGCCACGGCGACGATGGGGGCGTCGCGCTGCGGCAGGGCGGCCGCCTTGCGGCGGAGCTGCGGCTGGAAATCCGGGTGGAAGCGTCGCTGGATGCGCTTCGACCAGGGATCGCGTCGCAGCTTCTCCGCCCGGGGCCCGAGCGCCACCGCCTCCGGGTTCCGCAGGTCGAAGGCGAGCTGGGCGGCGCTGGCGGGGCGGCGCTCCGGCGCGGGCTCCAGGCAGCGCAGGATCACCTCCTGCAGCCAGGGCGGGCATTCCGGCGCGAGCGCGCGGGGCGGCACCGGGTCCGACCAGATGCGCTCCTTCAGCTCCGCCATGCGCTGCGGGTCGCCGAAGGGCCGCCGCCCGGTGACGAAGAAGTACATCAGCACGCCCAGCGCGAAGAGATCCGAGGCCGGGTCGCCGCGGATGCCCATGATCTGCTCGGGCGCCATATAGGGCGCGGTCCCGTAGGGCAGCCGGAACTCCTCCTCCATCAGGTCCGGCAGCATTGCGGCGCGGGAGAGGCCGAAATCCACCAGCACCATCGGCCCGTCCTCGGTCCCGCGGCGAAGGATGTTCGAGGGCTTCACGTCCAAATGGACCACGCCCTGGCGGTGCAGCCCGTCCAGCGCATCGGCCGTCGCGGCGGCCAGCGCCGCGACCTCGTCCGCCCCCCGGGGCAGGCGTTTCAGCATGGGCAGCAGCGAACCGCCGCCGATGCGCTCCATGACGATCCAGGGCGTCGGCTCATGCCCGGTGCCGTAGCACTTCGGGACATGCGGGCCGGTGAGGCGGGGCAGGATCATCTGCTCCATCTCGAAGCTGACGATGGCCGCCGGGTCCTCGCCCTCGGCGAGCTTGGGCATCTTCATCAGCAGCGGGCCGGGATGGTCCGGATGCGTGACCTCGCGCAGCACCGCCATGCCGCCGCGATGCACCACGGGCCCCAGCGTGAACCCGGCAATGAGCACCGGCGCGTTCATGTCCCGGTGAAGAGCCTCTCGGCTAGGAATTCCGGCAGCCCGGCCGCGCGAATCTTCTGGGCGGCCGTGGCGATGTCGTAGGGAACGCGCATCCAGGCGCATTCGCTGGCGCCGGTGTCGAGCAAGCCGTAGCAGGCGGCGGGATTGCCATCGCGCGGCTGACCCACGGCGCCCATCACCGCGAGCCAGCGCCGCGGCTGCAGCAGCGGCAGCATGAGGTCCGGGGCCGGCCGGTGCGCGACCAGCTTCTCCGTCGCGGTCAGCCCGAACAGCGCCGGGCTGTGCGTGTGGCCGCAGAAGGTGAGGCGCGCCTCCGTCGCCTCCAGGCTGACGCGCGCGGCCGTGGCATCGGTCACGTAGATCCAGCGTTCCGGGTCGGAGCCCTCGGAATGGACGTAGAGCCGATCCTCCTCCTCATGGCTGATGGGCAGGCCTGCCAGGAAGTCGCGCGCATCGGGCGTCAGCTGCGTCGAGGTCCAGCGGATGGCCGCCGCCGCCAGCTTGGAGAAGTTGTGCGGCCCCGTCAGCGCGGCCTCGTCATGATTGCCCCGCAGCACGATGGCGCCGCCGGCCGCCAGCTCCCGCACGCGCGCCGTCACCTCGACGGGATTGGCGCCATAGCCCACCAGGTCGCCCAGGAAGACCAGGCGCCCGGCCCCCTGCGCGGCCGCATGGGCCAGGCAAGCGTCCAGGGCTTCGAGATTGGCATGGATATCCGCCAGAAGGGCGATCCGCATGGGTCGTTGCTCACCTGCTTGCCGCGTAGCCGGGCGATGATGCGCCAAGCCGCCCTGCCGTGCACCCCCGCGGACGCCTGGCCCGCCTCGACACCCTTCCCGCGGTGCCGCAAAATTGTTCCGCCCGCGCTGGAACCCGATTCATGTCCATTCCCCTCCTCGTCCAGATCCCCCTGGACCCCATCCGGCTTGCCCGCATCACCGAGGCCGGCTTCGAGATCCACCTCGCCCCCACCCCGGAGGAACGGGCCGAGATGATCCCGAAGCTCGCCCCGGTCCTGCGGGCCGTGCTGACCAATGGCGCCACCGGCCTGACCGCCGAGGCCATCGCCGCCCTGCCCAAGCTCGAGATCATCTGCTGCGTCGGCGTCGGCCACGAGAACGTGGACCTGCGTGCCGCCAAGGCCCGCGGCATCAAGGTCACGAACGGGCCCGCCACCAACGACGTGACGGTCGCCGACCACACCTGGGCGCTCATCCTCTCCGTCGCCCGCAACATCCCTGCGGCGGACGCCGCCGCGCGCCGGGGCGAATGGATGCAGTCGCGCGGGCCGCGGCCGCTGGTTTCCGGCAAGCGGCTGGGCATCCTCGGCCTGGGCAATATCGGCCGGCAGATCGCCGAGCGCGGCGAGCGCGGCTTCGGCATGCAGGTCGCCTACCACAACCGCGCGCCGAAGCCGGAGAGTCCCTATGCCTATATGCCGAGCCTGAAGGCGCTGGCCGAATGGTCGGACTTCCTGGTGATCGCGGCCCCCGGCGGAGCCGGGACGCGCCATCTGGTGAATGCCGCAATCCTCGATGCGCTCGGGCCGAAGGGCTTCCTCATCAACATCGGCCGGGGCAGCGTCGTGGACACGGAGGCGCTGATCGCGGCGCTTGCGGAGGACCGCATCGCCGGCGCCGCGATCGACGTTGTGGACGGCGAACCCGAGGTGCCTCCGGCGCTGGCGGCCCTGCGCAACATCATCATCACGCCGCATATCGGCGGACGCTCGCCCGAGGCGATGATGGCCACCGCCAGCCTCGTGGCCGCCAACCTGACCGCCCATTTCGCCGGCGAGCCCGTGAAGACGCCGGTGCCCATGCCGGCGGACTGAACTTCCCGCCGGATGACGATTTTCCAACTGGCGAGCCCCCCTCCCTGACGATAGCCTTCGGCCGTCCCAAGTGAACGACGCGGAAACCCATCCGCGCATAGGAGGCTCGCCTTGTCGAACCCATCCCGCCGCGTCACGCTGGGCCTTGGCCTGGCCGCCATGGCCGCCGCGCCCGCCTTCGCGCAGTCCCGCCCGGTCCGCATCCGCGGCACCATCCTCGAGCTGGAGGGGAATGCGCTGGGCGTCACGACGCGCGGCGGGGAGCGCGTCATCGTCAACCTCGCCGCCGACGCCACCGTCGCGGCCCTGCGCCGCGTGGCCCTGGCCGAGATCACGCCCGGCACCGCGGTCGGCATCGTCGCCGAGCCCGGCCCGGACGGCGAGCTCCGCGCCACCGCCATCACCGTCCTCCCGCCCGGCATGCGCATCACCGAGCTGCAGAACGCCTGGGACACCGGGGCCAACGCCTCCATGAACAACGGCCCGGTCGAGGCCGCCGTCGACAGCGGCTCGGGCCGCGACCTGACGCTGAGCATCCTGGGCCGCCGCGTGCTGGTCCGCGTGCCGGCGGAGACGCCGTTGCTCATGCCCATCCCGGCCGCGCGGACGGACCTCGTGCCCAACGCCACCGTCTTCATCAACGCCACGCGCGGCGAGGATGGCCGTCTCTCGGCGAACCGGGTGACGGTCAGCAAGGACGGCGTCGCGCCCGTCATTTAGGACAGGCGGGGCCGGCTGCCTGAACAACAATCCAGGCCATCGCACGCCGGGCTGAACATCCTTCAGGCACAGCGGAAGAATCCCGCCGCTTCCTTCCGCACCGAAGGGACGGACGGAAGCCGCCGGGCCGCATCGCCATTTTACGGACGCTGGCGATCTTGATAGGGTTTCGCCGGCTGCCCGAGGCAGCTGCAGCGACGACTGTCGGAGGTCAATGGAGGGTGAAACGCCGGGCTCGGATCTGCTTGCCCCCAATGACTGACCGGTCGCTCACTGCCACCGATCTCTCGGGAGCGGCCGGCATCGGGCCGCAGCGGCGCGTGCCCGCGCCCGCATGATCGCCCTCGTCCGCATCGCGCTCTCGCGGCCCTATACCTTCGTCGTGATGGCGGTGATGATCGTGATCGGCGGCGTTCTCGCCGCCATCCGCACCCCGGCCGACATCTTCCCGAACATCCCGGTCCCCGTTGTCGCCGTCTCCTGGACCTTCAACGGCCTCTCCGCCGAGGACATGTCGGGGCGCATCCTCACCCCCTACCAGCGCTCGCTGACGACGACGGTCAACGACATCGAGCATATCGAGGCGCATGCGCTGCCGGGCATGGGCATCGTGAAGGTCTTCTTCCAGCCGGGCGCCGACGTCCGGCTGGCCAATGCCCAGATCACCGCCATCTCGCAGACGCTGCTGCGGCAGCTGCCGCCGGGCAGCACGCCGCCGCTCATCATCAACTACAATGCTTCCACCGTGCCGATCCTGCAGATCGCGCTTGCCGGCCAGGGGCTGAGCGAGCAGCAGCTCTTCGACCTCGGCGTCAATTTCATCCGTCCGCAGCTGGTGACGGTGCCGGGGGCCGCGATGCCCTTCCCCTTCGGCGGGCGGACGCGGCAGATCCAGATCGACATCGACCCCACGGCGCTGCGCTCGAAGGGGCTCTCGGCCCAGGACCTCGCCAATGCCATCGCGGCGCAAACCCAGCTGACGCCGGGCGGCTTCGTCAAGATCGGCGAATACCAGTTCAGCCTCACCCTCAACAACGCGCCCGGCACGGTGAGCGAGCTCTCGGCCCTACCGATCCGCACGGTCAACGGCGCGACCATCACCGTGGGCGACGTGGCCAATGTGCGCGACGGCGCGGCCCCGCAGCAGAACGTGGTGCATGTGGACGGGCAGCGCTCCGTGCTGCTGACCGTGCTGAAGAACGGCGTGGCCTCCACCATCGACATCGTCGACGGCATCCTGGCGATCCTGCCGACGCTGCGGCCGAGCCTGCCGGCCCAACTCAGCGTCACGCCGCTCAACGACCAGTCGCTCTTCGTGAAGGCCGCCGTCTCGGCCGTGGTGGTCGAGGGCGCTCTGGCGGCCGGGCTGACCTCGCTGATGATCCTGCTCTTCCTCGGCTCCTGGCGCTCGACGGTCATCATCGCGACCTCGATCCCGCTGGCCGTGCTGGCCGCGGTCTTCCTGCTGGCCGCCTTCGGACAGACGCTCAACGTCATGACGCTGGGCGGGCTCGCGCTCGCCATCGGCATCCTGGTGGACGACGCGACCGTCACCATCGAGAACATCAACTGGCACCTGGAGCAGGGCAAGGACGTCCGCACCGCCATCATGGACGGCGCGCGGCAGATCGTGGTGCCGGCCTTCGTCTCCCTGCTGTGCATCTGCATCGTCTTCGTGCCGATGTTCTTCCTGCCGGGCGTCTCGGGCTTCCTCTTCGTGCCGATGGCGCTCTCGGTCATCTTCGCGATGTTCGCCTCCTTCATCCTGTCGCGCACCCTGGTGCCGACCATGGCGATGTATCTGCTGCGGCCGCATGCCGGCGGGCATGGCCACGCGCCGGCGCCCACGCATCTGCCCGGGCGTCTCCAGCGCGCCTTCGAGCGTTGGTTCGAGGGGGTGCGGATGGCCTATGGACGCCTGCTGCGCCTCGCTCTCACGGCGCGGCGCGCGACCGTCGCGGTCTTTCTCATCTTCTCGCTGGGCAGCATGGCGCTGGTGCCGGTCCTAGGCCGGAACTTCTTCCCCGAGGTGGACAGCGGCGTTATCGCGCTGCACGCCCGCGCGCCCTCCGGCACCCGCATCGAGGAGACCTCGGCTCTCTTCGACCGCGTCCAGGCGGAGATCCGCCAGCTGATCCCGCCCGAGGAGATCCGCACCATCGTCGACAACATCGGCGCCTCGGCCAGCGGCATCAACATGATCTACAACGCCACGGGCACCATCGGCCCGATGGACGGCGACATCATCATCAGCCTCCGCAAGGGCGGCACGCCGACGGCGGAGCATGTGCGCCGCCTGCGCCTCGAACTGCCGCGGCTCTTCCCGACCATGACCTTCTCGGTCCTGCCGGCGGACATCACCAGCCAGATCCTGAACTTCGGCGCGCCCTCGCCGATCGACGTGCAGGTGACCGGCTCGAGCATCGCCGAGAACCAGGCCCATGCGCAGCGCATCCTGCGCGCCATCCGCGGCATCGACGGGCTGGTGGATGCGCGCATCCAGCAGCCCGCCAGCAGCCCCTCCATGCGCTTCATGGCCGACCGCACGCGCATCAACGCCATGGGGCTCGACACGCGCGACGTGACCACCTCGCTCGCGGGCTCGGTCGCGGGCTCGCTGCAAACGGCGCCCGTCTATTGGCTGAACCCCAATAACGGCGTCACCTATCCGGTCGTCGCCCAGACCCCGGAATATCTGGTGGACACGATGGAGGAGCTGGAAGCCCTCCCCGTCACCGGCCCCCGCTCGCCCGAGCCGCAAAGCCTTGGCGCCCTGGGCGAGCTGGTGCGCGTGAACGCCCAAGCCGTCGTCTCGCAATACAACATCCGCCCGATGGTGAACGTCTACGCCGCGACGCAGGGGCGCGACCTCGGCGCCGTGGCGCGCGACGTGGAGCGCGTGATCCAGGCCCTCGATGCCGAGAAACCTCCCACCGTGCAGGTCACGCTGCGCGGCCAGTACCAGACCATGAACGTGGCCTTCAGGGGCATGGGCTTCGGCCTGCTGGGCGCGGTCGTGCTCATCTATCTGATCGTCGTCATCAACTTCCAGTCCTGGTCGGATCCCTTCGTGGTCGTGTCCGCCCTGCCCTCGGCCCTGGCGGGCATCGCCTGGATGCTCTTCGTGACGGGCACGCCCCTTTCCGTGCCGGCGCTGACGGGCGCGATCATGTGCATGGGCGTCGCCACCGCGAATTCCATCCTGGTGATCAGCTTCGCCCGCGAGAAGCTCGCCGAACTGGGCGATGCGCGGGAGGCCGCCTTCGAGGCCGGGATCACGCGCTTCCGCCCGGTGCTGATGACCGCGCTGGCGATGATCATCGGCATGGCGCCCATGGCCTTCGCCCTCGGCGAGGGCGGCGAGCAGAACGCGCCGCTCGGCCGCGCCGTGATCGGCGGCCTCATCGTCGCCACCTGCGCCTCGCTCGTCTTCGTTCCCACCGTCTTCGCCATGATCCACGGCCGCCGCACGGTGCCCCGTGTCGCCCGCCCGGAAGGTGTCGCCCATGCCTGAAGCCCCCGTTCCCGAAGCGACCACCCAGGGTGCCGCGGCCTCTTCAGGCATGGCGAGCCCACGCCGGGTCGGGCTCTATCTCCTGCTCGGCGCGGCCGGGCTGGGTGGGGTTCTCTGGGCCACCCTCTCCTCCCGGCTGGAGGCGCAGGAGAAGCTGCGCGAGGTCACGGCGGCCGCCACGGTCCCGAGCGTGAGCGTGGTGCGGCCGACCGAGGTCGGCACCCGCCCGCTCACCCTGCCCGGCCGGCTGGTCGCCTGGGCCGAGGCGCCCGTCCATGCGCGCACCAGCGGCTTTCTCCAGCGCCGGCTCGTCGATATCGGCGACGTGGTCACGGCGGGGCAGCTCCTGGCCGTGATCGATGCGCCGGAGGTCGAGCAGCAGCTGGTCGCCGCGACGGCCGCGCTGGCCACCGTGCGCGCCCAGCGTGACCTCTCCGCCCGCACGGCGCAGCGCTGGACCGAGCTGGGGGCGCGCAGCGTCGTCTCGCAGCAGGCGACCGACGAGCGCCGCGGCGACCTCGCCGCGCGCTCGGCCCAGCTGAACCAGGCGGAGGCCGAGGTGAACCGGCTGCGCGCGCTCACGGGCTTCACCCAGGTGGTGGCGCCCTTCGACGGCACGATCACCAGCCGCGGCACGGATGTCGGCGCGCTGATCAACGCCGGCGCCACGAGCTCGGTGGCGCTGTTCACCGTCACCGATAGCCGGCGGCTGCGCCTCTATGTCCGCGTGCCGCAGGCCTATGCCGCCGCCATCGGGCCCGGCGTCACGGCGCGCTTCACCGTGCCCGAGCATGGCGACCGGAGCTTCACGGCCGAGCTGACGCGCAGCGCGGATTCGGTGGACGTGCCATCAGGCTCGATGCTGGTGCAGCTCACCGTGGACAACGCCGAGGACCTGCTGACGCCCGGCGCCTATGCGCAGGTGCGTCTCGAGCTGCCGGCGGTCGCCGGGACGGCTCAGGTCCGCATCCCGGCCAGCGCGCTGATCTTCCGCGCCACCGGCACCTCCGTCGCCGTGGTGGACGACCAGGGGAAGGTCGAGGTGAAGCCCATCAGCATCGCGCGCGACCTCGGCTCGGAGCTCGACATCAGCTCGGGCCTGGAGCGGAGCGAATGGGTGATCAACGGCCCGTCCGACGCCATCCGCAGCGGCGACATGGTGCGGCCGAACCGGCCGAACTGAGGGGCTGACCCGGCCTGGCGGAGGGCCAGCCGGCTCCAGGTGACGCCGCGCCCGAAGGCGCCGCCAGGTCTTCGATGGCCAGGACGGAGGCAACGCCTTGAGCCTCCGCCGCCGCGCGCCGGAATGCCTCACGCGGCCCTCACCCCCGGTTCGTGAACCGCGCATTCCCCAGCCCCGTCCCGATCGTCAGCACGCCCCAGCGCTCGACGTCCTGCATGTTCGGTATCTCGCTCAGCCCCTGCACCACCGCGTCGTTATGCATCAGCACCGCCGTCGCGTGGCCGTCGATCTCGGGCAGGTGCTCCGCCAGCGCCCGCGGCAGGTTGAAGCGGCTGCTTTCCCAGTTGCCCGGCAGGTTCTGCCCGCCGCGGTCGATGGAGCCGTCCTCCTCGATGATCCCCGGGCAGGCGATGCCGATGAAGGGCGCCAGCGCGCGCTTCTCCGACTTCGCCAGCGCGACCATCTTCGTCAGCATCCCGGCCATCCGCTTGACCGCCGCCTCCCGGCTCGGCTCCTCGTCGGCATGGGTCCAGACCTCGAGCCCGGCGACCCTGGCCGCGGAAAGGTCCTTCTTCTTCATGTTCAGCTCGACCAGCCCCACGCGGATGTTCGTGCCGCCGATATCCACCGCCAGCAGGCTGTCGTGCCCGGCGAAGATCCAGCTCGGCGCCAGATGCGCCGCGCCGATCAGCGCCGCCTCATCGGGCGCGTGGGTGATCGGCAGCAGCTCCACGCCCAGGGCTTCCGCCTTGAGCAGCAGTGAGGCGCGGGCGATGGCGAGCTGCCCCACCCGGCTGCCGCTCATCCCGCCGCCGACGGTGATGCGCTGGGTGTCCTTCCAGCCCTTGAGCTTGAGGAAGCGCCGTGTGACGCCGGCCAGCTCCTGCGCGAACTCCTCGATCACGCCATGGACCAGCGCGGCGGCCTCCGGACGCTCGTCCTGCAGCAGCTTCTCCAGCTTGCGCTTCGAGATATCCTCGGTGGCCCCCTCGCCCAGCGGATCGTCGTCGCCGAGGTCGCGCAGGCGGTCTCGCCACTCGTCGAGGATGGCCCAGAAGGCGCGCTTGCTGGCGCGGTCGCCCAGGAAGCCGTCCTTGTCGCGCAGCTCGGCATTGTAGGCATCGACGGTGACGCTGGTGAGCGTGGCGGCGCCGTGACCGGCGACGGGCGGCGCGGCGGCCTGTTCAGACATGGTGCAGCGGATTTCCCCTCATGATGAGCGGTGGAACGCGGCCGGACCGCTTCCGGTTGACCGCCCCTACGAGAACTGCGCCGGCCGCGGCGCGTAGAGATAGCCTTCGCCGTCCTTCACGACGCGCCCGAACCCCGGCCAGGGGACATGCACCCCGCCGATCAGCAGCCGCTCGGTCGAGACCATGTCCAGCGTGCGCAGCCGGCTCTGCACGCCCATCGCGCCGTCCACGTCCACGCCGACGCGCCAGCGCGGCCGCGCGAGCTGGATCAGCATCTGGTGCGCGATGTCGCCCCAGATCAGGATGCTCTCGTTCTGGCTGGTCACGCGATAGCTGACATGGCCGGGGGTATGGCCGGGCGCCGGATCCATGAAGACGCCGGGGATGACCTCCAGCCCCTCGCGCATTTCGGTGGTGCGGATGCGGTCGCCATAGGGGCGAATGGCGCGGCGGGCGGCCTCGATGAAGCGCTGGCCCTGCGGCACGCGGCTCTCCATGCCCGGGTCGGTCCAGAACTGGTGGTCAATCTGCGTCAGCACGATCTCGGCATTCGGGAAATTGCGCGTGGTGCCGTCGTAGCTGAGGCCCAGCGCGTGCTCCGGGTGGATGTGGGTCAGGAGGACCGTGTCCACCTGCTCGGGCGAATAGCCGCTGGCTCGCAGCGCATCCAGCGCGCCGCCGGTGGTGGGGATGAAGCTGGAATGCCCGCCGCAATCGATCATGGCCAGGTTGCGCCCCGTGTTCAGCACATAGGCGCCGACCGGCTGGTGCAGCCCCTGCGGGATCGCGAAGGCCTTCTCCCGCAACGGGGCGATCTCCTCCGGCCTCGCATCCGGGAAGAATCCGCGGATGCCCTCGTTGGTGCCGCCCATGCCGCCGTCGAGCAGCGTGGTGACCTCGACGTCGCCGACCTTGATGCGGTGGAAGCGCGGCGGGTTGCCGCCTCGCTGCGGCGGCACGGCCCGCGGCGCGTCGGCCTGGGCAGGGAGGGGGACAGATGCGGGCACAGCGGCTAAGGTCGAGGCGGCCAGCAAGGTGGCACGGCGGGCGAAGGACGGCGTATTCCCGGACATGGTGAACCTCCCGTTGCGGCAGGTTCACACTAGGGATTGCGCCGGGCGCTGTCAGCCATATCCATTGGTGCAGACCGTCCAACCCGGGGAGCCCAACATGAAGGCCGTCGCCTATACCCACTGCCATCCCGTGACCCATGAGGACGCGCTGGAGGACATCGTCGTCCGCGACCCGTCGGAGCCCCGGGGGCACGACCTGCTCGTCGAGGTCCGCGCCGTCTCGGTGAACCCGGTGGACGCCAAGCAGCGCGCCGGCGCCGACCCGGCCGGCGAGCCGCGCATCCTGGGCTTCGACGCTGCGGGTGTGATCGTCGCCCGGGGCCCCGACGCGCATATCTTCGGCAATGGCGAGGAGGTCTTCTACGCAGGCGCCATCAACCGGCCGGGCAGCAACGCGCAGTTCCAGCTGGTGGACGAGCGCATCGTCGGCCGCAAGCCGAGGACGCTGGGCTTCGCCGAGGCCGCCTCCATGCCCCTCACCGCCATCACCGCCTGGGAGGCGCTGTTCGACCGGCTGCGCATCGCGCGCGGGGCAGCCGGCGGGGCCCTGCTCGTCATCGGCGGGGCGGGCGGCGTGGGGTCCATGGCGATCCAGCTCGCGCGGCGGCTGACGAAGCTGACCGTGGTGACCACCGCCTCGCGGCCCGAGACCCGCGCCTGGTGCGAGGAGCTCGGCGCGCATCACGTGCTCGACCATTCGGGGGATCTGGCCGCGCAGGCCAAGTCGCTCGGCCTCGGCTTTCCCTGGATCTTCTCGGCCACGCAGACGGTGAAGCACTGGCGCGCGATCTGCGAGATGGTGGCGCCGCAGGGCGCGGTCTGCGCGATCGACGACTTCATGAGCATCGATATCGGCCGGCTGAAGTCGAAGGCGGCGAGCTTCCATTGGGAGGCCATGTTCGCCCGCGCCATCTACGGAACGCCCGACCTGATCGCGCAGCACCATCTGCTGAACGAGCTGGCGGACCTGGTGGATGCCGGCACCATCCGTCATGCGATGAAGAGGCATCTCGGCCGGATCGTTGCGGCGAACCTGCTGGAAGGCCATGCGCTGGTCGAGAGCGGGGCGATGATCGGCAAGGCCGTCGCGGAAGGCTGGGACTAGGGTATCGCTGTCGGAGGCGGTATCGGGGGGCGTGACCGACGCCCTCGAACGAGCCCTGATCGACCTTCCCGTCCGGGAGGCCCTGCCCGCCCTGCGCGAGGCGTTGCGGGCCGGCAGCAATGCCGTGCTCGTCGCGCCGCCCGGCGCCGGCAAGACGACGCTCGTTCCCCTGACGCTGCGCGACGAGCCCTGGGCCGCGGGCGGGAAGCTGCTGGTGCTGGAACCACGGCGCGTCGCGGCCCGCGCGGCCGCGCGGCGGATGGCCTCGCTGCTGGGCGAGCAGCCGGGCGGCACCATCGGCCTGTCCACGCGGCTCGATCGCGCGGTGTCGAAGGACACGCGCGTGGAGGTCATCACGGAGGGGCTGCTGGTGCGGCGCCTCCAGTCCGATCCGGGGCTGGAGGGCGTGGCCGCCGTGCTCTTCGACGAGGCGCATGAGCGGCATCTCGACACGGATCTCGGCCTCGCTCTCTGCCTCGACCTCCAGCGCGGGCTGCGGCCCGAGCTGCGGCTGCTCGCCATGTCCGCCACGCTGGATGGCGGCCTCTTCACCAAGCTGCTCGACGCGACGCTGATCGAGAGCCTGGGCCGTGCCCATCCCGTCCGCATCGAGCACACGAAGCGCGACGTGACCGAGCTGCGCGACCTGCCCGAGGCCATGGCCACCGCCATCCGCGGCGTCATGGCGCGCGAGGAGGGCGACGTGCTGGCCTTCCTCCCCGGCTGGGGCGAGATCCGCCGGACCGCCGAGCGCCTCTCCGGCCTCGATGCCGACGTGCTGCCCCTGCATGGCGAGCTCTCGCCCACCGAGCAGGACAAGGCGCTCAGCATCGGGGCGCGCCGCCGCGTGGTGCTGGCGACCAGCATTGCCGAGACCTCGCTGACCGTCCCCGGCGTGCGGATCGTGGTGGATGGCGGCTTCCGTCGCACGCCGCGCCTCGACGGCGCCACCGGCCTCACGCGCCTCGTCACCGTCCGCATCAGCCGCGCTGCCGCCGAGCAGCGCGCCGGCCGCGCGGGCCGCACCGAACCCGGCGTCGCCGTGCGCCTCTGGAGCGAGGCCGTCCATCGCGGCATGCCCTTGCAGGACCGCCCCGAGATGCTGGAGGCCGAGCTTTCCGGCCTGGTGCTCGACTGCGCTTCCTGGGGCGCCGATCCGGGCGCCCTCGCCTTCCTCGATCCGCCGCCCGAGGGGCAGCTCGCCGCCGCCCGCGCCCTGCTGAAGAACCTCGACGCGCTGGACGAGCAGGGCCGCATCACCACCATGGGCAAGTGCATGGCGCGCATGGGCACGCATCCGCGCCTCGCCCGCATGATGTGCGCCGTGGAGAACGAGGGCGAAGCCGCGCTCGCCGCCGACCTCGCCGCCCTGCTGGAGGAGCGCGACCCCTTGCGCGGCCGGGAACCGCCGGCCGACATCACGCTCCGCCTCGACGTGCTGCACGGCCATGCGCATTCGGAGAGCGACGCCGTCGCCATCCGCGCCATCCGCCGGGCCGCCGCGCTGCATCGCCGCCGCCTCGGCGTGCATGGCAACGAGCGGCCGGAGGGCGATGCCGGCGCGCTGCTGGCCGCGGGCTTCCCGGACCGCATCGCGCTCAAGCGCGGCACGATGGACGGCGCCTTCCGCATGGCCTCGGGCCAGGGCGCGCGCATCTCGGTGGCCGATCCGCTGGCCAAGCAGATTCTGCTCGCCGTGGCCGACCTGGAGCTGAAGGGCACCGAGGCGCGTATCCGCATGGCCGCGCCCCTCTCGCGCGCCGTGCTGGAGGCGCGCTTCCCCGAGCGCTTCCACACGGTCGAGGGCGCGAGTTTCGACGCCCGCGCCGGGGCCGTGCTGGCGCGCCGCCGCGTGATGTTCGGCCCCCTGGTCCTGGAGGAATCGCCGTTGGCCGGCGTCGATCCCTCGCTGATGGCCGAGGCGCTGGCCGAGGCCGCCGCCGGACGCGCCTTCCGCGACCTCGACTGGAGCGAAGCCGCGAAGCAGCTCCGCGCCCGCATCGCCCGCATGCACGCGCTGGAGGGCGCGCCCTGGCCGGATGTGTCCGACGCGGCGCTGGCCGCGACGGCCAGGGACTGGCTGGCGCCCTATTGCTCCGGGATGACGAAGCTTTCGGAATTGAAATCCCTGAATGCCGGCCAGATGCTGCTGCCGCACGACCTGCGCCGGAAGCTCGACGCGGCCCTGCCCGCCCGCATCGACCTGCCCCAGGGCCGCAGCGCCGCGGTCGACTATACCGGCGAGATCCCCACTCTGGAGGCACGCGCGCAGCACCTCTACGGCATGCGCGCCATGCCGCCGCTCGCGGACGGGCGCATCCGGCTGCAGGTGGCGCTACTCTCGCCTGCCGGCCGGCCGGTCGCCATCACGGCCGATCTCGCCGGGTTCTGGAAGGCGGGCTGGGCCGATGTCCGCAAGGACATGCGCGGCCGCTACCCCAAGCATGACTGGCCGGAGAGGCCGGATGAGGGCCCGGCCCGGTAAGGCTGCTCAGCTCTCGACGCGGAGGTTGAGTTCCTGGGCGATCTCCGTCCACTCGCGCAGCTTGGCCGTGACGAAGCTGCCGAATTCGTCCGGCCCCAGATAGGAGGGCACGGTGTCGATGCGCAGCAGGCGCTCATGCGTCACCGGCGCTTCCGCCGCCTTGCGGAAGGCGGCGGCCAGCCGCTCGACGATGGGCCTCGGCGTGCGCGCCGGGGCCATCAGGCCGGAGAAGCCGTCGAAGATGAAGCGCCGCGAATAGCCGAGCTCCACCAGCGTCGGAACCTCCGGCAAGGAGGGCGAGCGCTGCGCCCCGCTGCATGCCAGCGGTCGGACGCGGCGCGCGCGCACCATCTCGCCGGCCGCCGCCATGCTGTGGAAACCGCCATCGACGGTACCGGCCAGGATGTCCTGCAGCATCGGCGCCTCGCCGCGATAGGCGACCTGGGTGGCGTTCAGCCGCAACTCCCGCGCCAGGATGAGGCCGAAGGCATGGCCGGTGGAGCCGGGCGCGTAATTGGCGATGGAGACCTCCCGCCCTTGCGACCAGGCGACGAACTCGGCCAGCGTCGTCACCGAGGCCGGTACCTTCGGCCCTACCACGAAATTGACCGCCGTGGTGCCGAGCCGCCCGATCGGCGCGAAATCCGCCACCGGATCATAGGGGAAGCGGTTCATCACGACGGGGCTCTGGATATGCGTGGTGATGGTGAAGAGCAGCTGGTAGCCGTCCGGCGGAACCTTGGACGCGTATTCCGTGCCGACCATGCCGCCGGCACCGCCTCTGTTGTCGATGATGATGGGCTGGCCCAGCTCGGCCTGCATCGGCTCTGCCGCAATGCGGGCCCAGGTGTCTGTGCCGCCCCCCGCCGGGAAGGGCACGATGAAGCGGATGGGGCGATCGGGATATCCGGCGGCGCCCTGGGCGCGCGCAAGGCCGGGAGTGGCCAGGATCGTGGACGCGCCCAGGCCGAGCGCATGGCGTCTTAGCATTCGTTTCCCCCTACGCGTTGTTTCGTACGCGTCGTTCCCTTCATCGTCTCACGCGCGCGGCGGCGCCGTCCAGAACAAGCGCCTCAGGGGTCCGGCGGCGTCGCGGCGAGCCATGCCCGCCCGCGCTCCTCGGCCGGCAGCGGCTGCCGCGGCCGCTCCATGAAGGCCAGGATGTCGCGGGCGATATCGGCGCGGATCGAGTCCCGCAGCAGCAGGTGCCAGCCATCCGGATAGTAGGCCACGCGCGGGACATGCGCGTCCCGCAGCGCCCGGCGCGCGATGCTGACGGGCACCACCTGGTCCTTGCCGCCCACCATCAGCAGCACCGGCACCTCGGCGCAGCAATGCGGCAGCGCGGCCACGGCGCGGTCCATCAGCTCGACGACGCCGGCCACCATGTCCATGCGGACGTTGCGCAGGATCAGCGGATCGCTCGAGAAGCGGCGCAGCGCCTCCATGTTGTCGCTGGCCGTGATGCCCGCCGCGCTGGCCGGCACAGCCAGCGGCCCGATCGCATGCGAGGCCCCCCAGAGCAGGGTCCGCAGGAAGCCAGACAGGTAAGGCCCGCCCCAGACTCCCGGAGAGGAAAGGATCACGCCGTCCACATCGGTCGGCCGTGCCGCCAGGGCGACCGCGCCGCCCATGCTCTCGCCCAGCAGGAAGATGGGTACGCCCGGATGCCGGGCGCGGATCAGCCGCAGCGCGTCGCGCGCATCGGCGATCAGCGTGTCGGCGCCCGGCCAGTAGCCGCGCGCCCGGTTCCAGCCGAAGCCGCGCTGGTCGTAGGCATAGACGGTGGCGCCGCCGGCCGTGAGCAGCGGCCCGCCCTCCAGCAGGAAATTACCGCCATGGTCGGTAAGCCCGTGCAGGGCCAGAACGACGAAGCGCGGCGGCCCCTCCGGCCGCCAGACCCGCAGCGGGAGATGCGTCCCGTCCGTCATCACCAGGGTCGCCTCCGGCATCGGTCCCGAGGGTTGGGGCCGCGGGGGCGAGGGCGCGAGGGCGTAGGAAGGCCAGGGGTACCAGGGCATCGGCGGAGCCACAAAGGGCTCGATTCCCGCCTGGCGGGTCGGCGGGCCGGCCGGGATCACCACGGGGGCGCAGGCGCTCAGGGACAGCAGGGCCAGGAAGAGGGCGGTGAGCAGCTTCATGCCAAGGGCATATGGGCGCGCATGCGGCTGGTCCATCCAGGGGGGAGGGCCTATGTTGCGGCAAACACGCGGCAAGGATGAAGGCTTCGCATGCGCGATCCGCAGATGACCGGCTATACCCCGAACCTCACCCCCGGCGTCACGCCGGAGGATGTGATCCCGGTCGAATCCCGCAAGATTCCCTGCGACGGCGGCGCCGGCGCGCTGGGCCATCCGCGGGTCTGGCTCCGCATGGAGGAGCATCAGGTCACCTGTCCCTATTGCTCCAGGACCTACCGGCTGAAGGAAGGCTTCGGCGATGACGGCCACCATTGAGGCGGACACAATCGACGGTTCGGTGATCCCCTCGGCCGAGCCGAGGACCCCGCCGCCTGGCGACCCGCATCTGATCCTGATCGACGGCAGCGGCTACATCTTCCGCGCCTATCACGCGCTGCCGCCCATGACCCGGCCGGACGGCACCCCGGTGAACGCCGTCTTTGGCTTCGCGCAGATGCTGGAGAAGTTCCTCAACCAGAACAGCTCCAGCCACATCGCGGTCGTCCACGACAGCGCGCGGCAGACCTTCCGCAACGACATCTACCCCGCCTACAAGGCCCATCGCCCCGAGCCGCCGGAAGACCTGATCCCGCAATTCGCGCTCATCCGCGAGGCGACGGAGGCCTTCGGCGTCGCCCAGCTGGAGCTGCCCGGCTATGAGGCGGACGACCTGATCGCCTGCTACGCGAAGGCCTTCGAGGCCGAGGGCGGCCGCGTCACCATCGTCTCCTCCGACAAGGACCTCATGCAGCTCGTGCGGGAGCGCGTCTGCATGCTGGACCCGATCAAGCAGAAGCCCATCCGCGAGCCCGAGGTCTTCGAGAAGTTCGGCGTGGCGCCCGGCATGGTCGCGCAGGTCCAGGCGCTGGCCGGCGACGCGACGGACAACGTGCCCGGCGTGCCCGGCATCGGCATCAAGACCGCCGCCCAGCTCCTCACCGAATACGGCGACCTGGAGACGCTGCTGGCCCGCGCGGGCGAGATCAAGCAGCCCAAGCGGCGCGAGCTGCTGCAGACCCATGCCGAGCAGGCGCGCATCTCGCTCAAGCTGGTCACGCTGGATTGCGACTGCCCCCTGCCATTGCCCTTCGAGACGCTGGTCGCCCGCTCGCCCGAGCCGGTGCGCCTCGGCAGCTTTCTGGCCGAGAACAATTTTCGCTCACTTCTCGCGCGGCTCGGCCTGGGCGACGGCGGCCCGCCGAACCGGCCCCGCCCCGTGGTGCAGCCGCATACCGACGAGCCGGGCGATCCGCTCGAGATTCCCTTCGGCGTCTATCACTGCATCACCGACATGGCCGACCTCGCGGCCTGGGTCGCCGAGGGCAGGGCCGCCGGCGTCGTCGGCCTCGACACGGAGACCGACAGCCTGGACGCGCTCGCGGCCGAGCTCGTCGGCATCTGCCTTGCCGTCGCCCCGGGCCGCGCCTGCTACGTGCCGCTGCGCCATGCCAGCCAGGACCTGCTCGCCGAGACGCCGGTCCAGCTTCCGCACGACCAGGTGATCGAGGCGCTGCGGCCGCTGCTGGAAGATCCCTCCGTCCTGAAGGTCCTGCACAACGCCAAATACGACCTGGAGGTTCTCGCCAACCCCAAGAACGGCGGCATCCAGGTCTCGCCCTTCGACGATACGATGATGATCTCCTATGCGCTGGAGGCCGGCGCGCATGGGCACGGCATGGACGAGCTCTCGCAGCTCCATCTGCGCCACAAGCCGATGGGCTACGACGAGGTGACCGGCACCGGCCGGGCCCGCATCTCCTTCCATCACGTCGCGCTCGACCGCGCGACCTGCTACGCCGCCGAGGATGCCGACGTCACGCTGCGCCTCTGGCACACGCTGAAGCCGCGCCTGCGCGAGGTGAAGGCGCTCTCGCTCTACGAGCAGGTGGAGCGGCGGATGATTCCCGTCCTCGCCGCCATGGAGCAGGCCGGCGTGAAGGTGGACGGCGCCGAGCTGGCCCGCATCGGCGCGGATTTCGGCGAGCGGCTCGTGGTGCTGGAGGCCGAGTGCCATCGCCTGGCCGGCCGCGCCTTCAACGTCGGCAGCCCCAAGCAGCTCGGCGAGGTCCTGTTCGACGAGATGGGGCTGAAGGGCGGCAAGAAGGGCAAGACCGGCGCCTATTCCACCGATGCCTCCGTGCTGGAGGATCTGGCGGCCCAGGGCAACGAGCTGCCGCGCGTGGTGCTGCAGCACCGCCAGCTCGCCAAGCTGAAGTCGACCTATGTCGAGGGGCTGACCGCGCAGATCGCCGCCGACGGGCGCGTCCACACGGACTACTCGCTGGCTTCGACGAGCACGGGCCGCCTAGCTTCCACCGAGCCGAACCTGCAGAACATCCCCATCCGCAACGAGGAGGGGATGAAGATCCGCCGCGCCTTCGTGGCGGAGCCCGGCCATGTGCTCATGAGCGCCGACTATTCGCAGATCGAGCTCAGGCTCCTCGCGCATCTGGCCGAGGTGCCGACGCTGCGCGAGGCCTTCGAGCAGGGCGAGGACATCCACTCCCGCACGGCGGCCGAGATCTTCCACCTCGACCCGGGGAAGGTCGACAAGGAGGCGCGCCGCCGCGCCAAGACGATCAATTTCGGCATCATCTACGGCATGAGCGCCTTCGGCCTCGGCGCCCGGCTGGGCATCCCCGCCGGCGAGGCACGCGGCATCATCGATGCCTATTTCGCCCAGTATCCCGGCATCCGGAACGAGATGGAGCGCCTGAAGGACGAGGCGCGGATGAAGGGGTATGTGCTGTCCCCCTTCGGCCGCCGCCTCTGGATCCAGGACATCGGCGCCAAGGATCCCGTGCGCCGCGCGGGGGCCGAGCGACAGGCGATCAACGCCCCCTTCCAGGGCGGCGCCGCCGAGATCATCAAGCGCGCCATGGTGCGCACGCCCCGCGCCCTGCGCGAGGCCGGGCTCAGGACCCGCATGCTCCTCCAGGTGCATGACGAGCTGGTCTTCGAGGTGCCGGAGGCCGAGACCGAGGCCGCCGGAGCAACGATAAGAAAAGTCATGGAAGGCGTCGCCGAGCTGCGGGTTCCGCTGCTGGTCGAAGTGGGTCACGGCGCCTCCTGGGCGGAGGCGCATTGAGGCCATGTCGTCCAGCTTCTCGCCGGAGGAGCGGAGAACCCTCCTCTCCGTCTCCGGCGCGCATTTCGTCAGCCACCTGCACCTGCTGGTCCTGCCGCCCCTCTTCCCGCTGCTGCGCGACAATATGGGCGTCGGCTTCCTCGAGCTGGGCTTCGCGCTCACCCTCCTGAACATCGTCACCTTCTTCACCCAGGCGCCCATGGGCCTGCTGGTGGACCGGGTGGGGGCGCGGCGCATGCTGGTCGCGGGGCTGCTGCTCGGCGGCGTCGGCTTCCTCGTGGCGGGGCTGGGCGGCAGCTACGCCTGGCTGCTGGCCGGCGCCGTCCTCGCCGGGCTGGCGAACAGCGTCTATCACCCGGCCGACTACGCCATCCTGGGCAGCGCGATCGACGACGCGCATGTCGGCCGCGCCTTTTCGCTGCACACTTTCGCCGGCTATGCCGGCGGCGCGGTCGCTCCCTTCCTGATGCTGGGCGTGGCGAGCTTCGGCGGCGTCACGGGGGCGCTGCTGCTGGCCGCGCTGCTCGGGCCGCTGGCCGCGATCCCGCTGCTGCGGGGCGCGATGGACGAGCGGCCGGCGCTCCGCCGCGCCCGAGGCGCGGCCAAGGGAGAGACGAGCGGGCCGCGGCTGCTCAATTCCGCGGTGCTCTCGCTGCTGGTCTTCTTCACGCTGATCGCCTTCAGCAACACCGCAATCCAGGGCTTCGCCGTCTCCGCCTGGGAGGCCGCGAGCGGCGTCTCGCTGACCGCGGCGAATGTCGCGCTCACCGCCTGGCTGGCCGCGAGCGCCGTCGGCGTGCTCGTGGGCGGCTATGTGGCGGACCGGACCAGGCGCCACGGCCTCGTCGCCGCGCTGGGGCTCGGCGCCGCGGCCGTGCTGATCCTGATCGCGGGGCTGGGCGACCTGGCGGCCGGGCCGCTGACGGCGGTGATGACCGTCTCCGGCCTGCTCTCCGGCCTCATCATGCCCTCGCGCGACATGATGGTGCGCGCCGCGGCGCCGCCGGGCCAGGCGGGCGCGGCCTTCGGGCTGGTGAGCACGGGCTTTAGCATCGGCGGCATCGTCGGGCCGGTGGGCTTCGGCTGGTTGCTCGACCATGGCCAGCCGCATGCCATCTTCCTGATCGCCGCGGGCCTGCTGGCCGGCGCCGTGCTGATGTCGCTCGTGCAGGAGGCGCGGCGCGGCAGGCGGATCGCGCTGGCGCCGGCGGAGTAGCCGGGGATCGCGGCGATCTTCCGCAGCGCCGCCACCCAGTTCCAGCAGTTTCGCACCGCTCGGCCGCGGATCAGGGCATGCGGCCCGAGGCGCCGCGGCGGCTCTCGACCATCCTGCTGGACAAGGCCCTTGCCGAGGGACGCTCGTCGATACGCCGGTTTGGCGCGGGACAATATCCAGGCTGGCCCTTACCTTAAATTTAATCCCTACATTCAAATATATTCAGCGCATCGGGGAATCTATTAAATATTCCTCGACAGAAGGACTGTTTGCTCCATCATCCCGGAAAATACCAAACGGGAGAGGGCCATGCCGGACAGATCCACGGTCGTCTACTATGCGACCAATCGGAGCGCGCTCGACGACGCTTTCGCGACCGCCTCGCCGGCGGATCCCCGGAGGCTGACGCTCGGGCGCACTACGGTCCAGCGGCTCGGCAACGCGCTGAAGACCGAGGAGGGCCGCCACCTCCTCGCGCCGCCCGACAACAGCGGCAACGACGATTTCGCCGACCTCGCCACCGGCGGCTGCGCGCGGCTCCTCGACGACTGGCTGGCGGCGGCGGCCGACCTGGCCGGGGTCGCCGTGGTCTTCCTGCACGGCTTTTCCAACACCTTCGGCACCGCCATCCGCCGCGGGGCGCAGCTGACGGAGTTCTATGGCGGCGCCGATCTGAAGCTCGTTCCGCTGGTGTTTTCCTGGCCTTCGGACGGCCGCGTGATCGTGGAGAAATCAGGCCTCAACTTCACCGGGGGCGCCATCGCGCAATACAAGGCCGACCAGGCGGATGCGAGAGCCTCCGGCCCCGCGATCGCGCGCCTCCTCGTGGCCATCCAGCACGCCCGCGCGCGGCAGAGCGGCGGCGCCCGCGCGACGCGCCTCTGCCTGCTGGCTCATTCCATGGGAAATCTCGCCCTCGCCACCGGCCTTCGCGAGCTCGACAACGGCCTGATGACGACGGCCATGCTGAACCTGTTCGACCACGCCGCGCTGGTCGCGGCGGATGTCTCCACCGACGTCTTTTCGGCGGGGCGGTCGATGCGCAGGATCGCCGAGCTGGCCAGGCAGGTCACCGTCGGCACGAGCTACGACAACATGCTCTCGGTCGCCAGCGAGAAAGCGAACGGCGTCCGTCGCCTCGGCCATTCCGGACCGGACGATCTGTCGGTCCTCCCGAAGAACGTGGAGGTGGTCGATTTCTACCCGGGCCTGGACTACGGCACGAAGGAGCGGGTGCTGCCGACCGTCGAGGGCGGCGGCACCGAATGGGACGTCATCGGCCATCAGTGGTACCGCAACGACATCAGGGCGCGCGCCGATCTCGCCTTGGCCATGGCGGGAAAGCCGGCGGCCAAGCGGAAGAAGCTGCAACTCTCCCAGCAGGTGGATACTTTCCGGGCGAGGCAATTCTTCCTCGCCCAGTAGGGCGGTCAGCCGGCCGGCGCCAGCCTGTCCTGCGTCTTGGTCTCGAAGTCGCTGGCGTCGTGGCGCTCATGAAGCTGCGTCGCGGGCTCGCCGGCGAGGCGGTTCACCATCCGCCCGCGCTTCACCGCCGGGCGCGCCCAGAGCTGCTCCGTCCAGCGCAGCACGTTCCTGTACTCGTGGGCGGCGAGGAACTCCGATCCGCCATAGCTGTCGAACTTCACCAGCCCGCCATACCAGGGCCAGATGGCCATGTCGGCGATGGTGTAGTCGGGCCCGGCCACGTACTCGCTCTCGGCCAGCCGGCGGTCGAGCACGTCGAGCAGCCGCTTCGTCTCCATCGTGAAGCGGTCGATCGGATATCCCTGCCTGGTCGGCGCATAGGCGTAGAAGTGGCCGAAGCCGCCGCCGATATAGGGCGTGCTGCCCATTTGCCAGAACAGCCAGGAGAGCGTCTCCGCGCGCGCGGCCGGCGCGGTGGGCAGGAAGGCACCGAACTTCTCCGCGAGATGGACCAGGATCGCGCCGGATTCGAAGACGCGGATCGGCTCGGGCCCGCTGCGGTCCACCAGCGCGGGGATCTTCGAATTGGGATTGGCCGCGACGAAGCCGCTGCCGAACTGGTCGCCCTCGCCGATGCGGATCAGCCAGGCGTCGTATTCCGCGCCCTTGTGGCCCAGGGCCAGCAGCTCCTCGAGCAGCACCGTGACCTTCACCCCGTTCGGCGTGCCCTGCGAGTAGAGCTGCAGCGGGTGCTCGCCGATGGGCAGCTCCTTCTCGTGCGTGGGGCCCGCGATCGGCCGGTTGATATTGGCGAAGCGGCCGCCGCTGGCCTTGTTCCAGGTCCAGACCTTGGGCGGGGTGTATTCGGTGCTGCTGCTCATCGTCCTGGAGGCTCCCATTCGTTGCGCCTGCCACGCATGTGGACATCAACCGTCGCTTGCCAACCGGGCCGGCGATGGCCGCTCCACCCGCGGCTCGCGCGCGCCCGCCCAGACCGTCCGCAGGATCGCCCCCTGCGCCACCGACTGCACCGCATGCGGCCAGAGCGCGACCAGGCAGGTGCCGCCGGCCCGCCGCAGGGAGGGATAGACGATGCCGTTGAGACCCTCGCTCCGCGCCTCATGGCCGAGGCGATTGCCGGCCGGATAGCCGGTGCCCGGGTCGGGATCCAGGCAGACGGGCCGCGGCGTCAGCTCCCGCAGGTCGACGAAGGCGCCGGCGAAGCTGGCCCACATCTCCGCCCAGTCGATGACGGCGTTCCAGTCCCGGACGCGGTCGAGCTCGCGCGTGATGTGGAAGACGACCTCGGCCAGCGAGGTCTCCTCCTCCAGCGCGGCGTACCAGGCGCCGAATCCCGCATCGTTGAAGCGGTTGGATTCGCGTGGCCGCCAATAGGCGAAGGCCGCGTTGACGAAGTTGGCGTGCGGCCGGCCGTCCGGAAAGCTCGCGGCCAGCATGGCCTCGGAGGTCAGCCGGGCGCTGGTGCCGCCCTCGATCTCGGCGAGGTCGCGGGCCAGCTGCTCCAGCTCGGCACGGGGCCGGCCGGCCAGCGAAGGATCGTCCAGCAGCAGGTGCAGCACGGGATCGCGCAGGCGCGCGGAAGCGACGAGCCGCACGGCGCGCGGCTCGGCGAGGAGCGTGACGGGAAACTCCAAGCCTCAGAGCCCGCCGCGCAGCGCGTCCACGTGCTGGCGGATCTCGATCATGCCCGGGATGCCGCGCGCGATCATCGCCTCGACGGGGCTGAGGTTTCCGAAGAGCGGCCCGGCATTGCGCAGCCGCACCCAGCGATCCGCCATCCCGTCGGCGAAGAGCAGGTGCAGGCCCTTGAAGACGCCGATCATGGCCGAGGCGCGCATCATCTGGTCCTGCGAGAAGGACTGCCGCCAGGCGCCGGCCTTGATCCGGTCCCAGGTGGTTTCCGAGACGCCGACCAGTGCCGCGGCCTCGGCGCCGGTCAGCTTCCAGGCGCGCGCCAGGCCGCGAAGGGCCGTGATGGCCGCTGGGGTGAGCCGGGCCCTGTCCTCGTCCAGCGCGAAGGTCTGCGGCGGCAAGGGCGGCGGCGCGGCCTGCAGCAAAGGGGTGACGGAAGCGGGCATAGGGCAACCTCCACCCGCTACATAGGATCCAAATGAGGAACCTTCAAGCACCAAATGAGGAAGGCTACCCCCGCCGCAAGAGCGGGCACTCGCTCTCGGCCGCCGGGCGATAGGCCTGGTCGCCCGGGATGGTCTGCACCACATCCAGCAGGTCCCACTCGCCGCGCGACTGGTTCGGCCGCTTCGCCCTCATCAGGTACATGTCGCGGATGATGCGGCCATCCTCGCGGATGCGGCCGTTCCTCGTCATGAAGTCGTTGATCGGCGTGGCGCGCATCTTCTCCATCACCGGCTGCGCCGCGTCGGTGCCGGCGGCCTTCACCGCGTTGAGGTAATGCGTGACGGCGCCCCACATGCTGGCCTGGAACATCGTCGGCGGCCGGCCGTGGATGCGGGCGAAGCGGGTGGAGAAGGCGCGCGTCCCGTCGTTCTGGTCCCAGTAATAGGCCTCGGTGAAGACGAGGCCCTGCGCCGTCTCCAGGCCGATCGCGCGCACATTGGTCAGCACGCAGAGCAGCGCGGCCGGCTGCATCCCGCGCCGCATCAGCCCGAACTCGCCCATCTGCTTCACCGCGTTGATGAGGTCGGTGCCCGCGACCGCCAGGCCCAGCACCTGCGCGCCCGACTGAGCCGCCCGCAGCAGATGCGCGGAGAAATCGCTCTCGTTCAGCGGCGCGCGGGTGGAGCCCACCACCTCGCCGCCCAGCGCGCGCACCACCGCCGCGCCATTGGCTTCAAGCGAATGGCCGAAGGCGTAGTCCGAGGTGAGGAAGAACCACTTCCGCTTGCCCTCGGCCATCATGGCCGTGACGGTGCCGCGCGCGAGCGCGTAGTTGTCATAGGTCCAGTGCAGGCCGTTCGGCGTGCAGCCGGTGCCGGTAAGGTCGGTCGTGCCGGCCGCGACGGTCACGTTGATCTTGTTCTTCTCGCGCGTGAGCTGCTGCACGGCCAGCGCGACCGCCGAATTGCCCAGGCCGAAGATGGCGTCCACCCGCTCCTGGTCGTACCAGCGCCGGGCGATGCCCATGCCGATATCCGGCCGGTTCTGCAGGTCCCCGTGGACCAGCTCGATGGGCGCATTCAGCACGCGGCCGCCGAAATCCTCGACGGCCATGCGGGCCGCGACGACATCGCCCATGCCCTGCTGGTCGGCGAAGACGCCGGACATGTCGTCGAGGACGCCGATCTTCACGACATTGTCGGAGGCCTGGGCCAAGGCGCGCCCGGCCGGCCAGATGGCCGCCGTGGCCAGTCCGGTGCCGCCCAGCATGAGCGAGCGGCGTGGCGTCAGGGAATATGTCTTCGGCGCGGTGTCGCGGTCCATGTGGTCGTTCCTCTCCCGGCGGGCCCTCGTCGAGGGGGCCCGTCCTTTGCGGGAAGGATCATGAACATCGTGCGGAGGGCCGCAAGGGATTTCAGGCGGCCATGGCCCTTCGCGCCATCTCCACCGCGCCGTCGCGCGATTTCGCCGCGGCGACGAAGCGGCGCAGATGCACGAAGACGGCGTCGGCGACGCCCGTCGTCTCCGCGAGCGCGGCGGACTCCAGCCCCGCCCAGGCCTCCGGCAGCGGCAGCCTCTGCGCGAAGGAGCCCGGCTCCGGCGGCACGGCGTCGAGCATCCATTGGCCGTTCGAGGCGGGCGAGACGGTGAAGAGCACCGGCAGGTCATGGGAGAAGACGACGTTCTTCCAGGGCATGCCGCGCTCCAGCACCAGGATGCGCGGATCCTCGGCGGCCCGATAGGCGGCGAGCACGTCGGCCTCGGCCGCCAGCCGCGCCCGCAGGCCATCGACACGGCGGCAGAGCACGCCGGCCACCAGCTCGGCCGCCTCGAGGAAGGCGACATCGCTGCCGGGGGAACCCTGCCCGGCCGGGTCGTCCCAGCTCGGATTGAAATCGCCGACCAGGGAGGCAAGGTCCAGATGGTCGCGCCGAACCGGCCCGGCGGCGGCCACGCCGTTGTCGTTCTCGTCGATCCACCGCACCAGGCTCTCATCGAGCTCGGCGGCGATGGCGGGCGCGAAGCGCTCCGAGCCGCTCATCTTCAGCAGCGACGCCACCGCGCGCTCGCCATGCCCGCGCCAGACCAGCCCGGCCGAGGAATAGGGCGTGCCATCGGGGCGCAGCGGCGCGCCGCGCTGATGGTGGTCGAAGCGGTTCGCCGCCTCGTCGAAGACGAAGCCCACATCCCAGACGATATCGGCCGTCTCCAGCAGCTCCGGCTTGCGCGTGCGCCGCAGGACATGGTCCTGGCCCGCCTCGCGCAGGCCGAGGGCCAGGCGGAGCACCGCATAGGCGAAGACCTCGTCGCAATGGAACTTGCCGCCATGGGTCGCGAGGATGGGGAGCGGCTGGTCGGGAGTCATGGTCGATCCGATGTGAAGTGAGCGGAAGGCGTCGCGCGCCCGTGCCTAGATGGGCGGGGCGGACGCGTCCATCTCCGGCAGCGAGTTCCAGCCATCGCGCAGAAGCCGGGGTGGCTTCCGGCGCCCCGGGGTCAGGCGGGCGGCAGGATGCGCAGCTCCCGATAGGCGGCGATCTGGTCGGAGAACATCCGCCAGCTATCCACGAAGCCGGTGAAGCCGGCCTCGCGCGCGGCCGTCATGGAGCAGAGCACGTCGTAATCCATGCCCATGAAGAAATCGAAGAAGGCCCAGTTCGCCACCTGGTCCAGCGGCAGGGCGAGGCCATGGCGGGCGCGTATCCGCTCCCAGACCTCCTCCTTGCCTTCGCTCCAGAAGGTCATGTAGCGGCTGGCCACGCCGCCCGGCCGGCAGCCGAACTGCTCCGCCAGGAAGGGCCAGAGATCCGACCAGCGAAAGGCGTCGCCATTGGTCATGTTGAAGGCCCGGTTGGCGCAGCGCGGCTCGCCGAGCATCCAGAGCACGCCTTCGGCCAGAAACTTCGCGTCCGTCACCTCGTGCAGGGCGTTCCAGGTGCTGGGCCAGCCCGGGAAATCGAAGGGCTCGTCCAGCTCGCGGCAGATCGCGGCATAGGCGCCCAGCGTCGAGACCATGTTGCGGGCGCGCCCAGGCGCCACGTCGAGCACGAAGTTCGGGCGGCTGGTGGACCAGACCCAATCCTTGCCGCGCTGGCGCCCGGCGATGAAATCCTGCTGGTCGTAGTAGAAGTTCGGCGGCGGATGGCGCGGATCGTCCTCGCGCGCGGGCGTGCGGTAGGGGCCGAGATGCATCCCGTACCACTTGGCGCCCTGGATGAGATGGATATGCGCGAGGCGCGGCAGGCCGGCCTCGGCGGCATCCACGAGATTGCGCAGCATGCGGAGATTGGCCGGCACGTCCTCGACGCCCGTCTCGCCATGCGGCGCGCGCGAGGCGTAGACGATGCGGGAGATGTCCGGCCGCGTGGCCAGCGCCGCCGTCAGGCCCACCCGGTCGCCGAGGTCGGCGGCAAGCCAGAGGTCGTCCCCGGGCGGCCGGTTCCGTGAGAGGCCGATGACCGTCTCGCCCGGCTGGGCCCTGCCCCGCTCCAGGACGCGGCTCGCAGCCGCGCCCGTGGCGCCGACGATCAGCGTAACGCGCGTGTTCTCCATGCGGGGATCATGCCCCGGCGAGCGTCATCCCGTCGATGCGCAGCGTCGGCACGTCGGTGCCGCGCTTGTAGACGAGGTCGTCCGCCGCGGTCATGGCCAGGAACATCTCGGGCAGCTTGCCGGCGATGGTGATCTCGCTGACCGGCTCGGCCAGCTGGCCGTCGCGGATCATGAAGCCGGCCGCGCCGCGGGAATAGTCGCCGGTGATGCCGTTGACGCCCATGCCGATGAGCTCGGTGACGTAGAGTCCCTCGCGGATATCGGCCATCAGCGCCGCGGGCGAGAGCGGCCCCGGTTGCAGCCAGAGGTTGGTCGGCGCGGGGCCCGGCGGGCCGCCGGTGCCGCGCGCGGCGTGGCCCGTCGTGGCCAGCCCGAGCTGCTTCGCGCTGCGGCCGTCGAGCAGCCAGGTGGTGAGCACCCCGTTCTCGACCAGCGCCCGGCGCTGGCCGCGCTGGCCCTCGCCGTCGAAGGGCCGCGAGCGCATGCCGCGCGGGCGCAGCGGGTCGTCCATCACCGACATCGTCGCCGGCAGGATCGCCGTGCCCAGCGCCTCCTTGAGGAAGGAAGTGCCGCGCGCGATGGAGGCGCCGTTGATCGCGCTCACCAGATGGCCCAGTAGCGAGTTCGCGACGCGCGGATGATAGACCACGCTGAGCATCGTGCTCTTCGGCCGCGTGGGGTTGAGGCGGGCTACGGCCTGCTCGCCCGCGCGACGGCCGATGGAGGCCGCGTCCTCGAGGTCGGAGAGGAAGGTCGCGCTGGTATAGTCGTAGTCGCGCTGCATGCCCGTGCCCTCGCCGGCCAAAGCCGTGGCGGAGACGGAATGGGAGGAGCGCGTGTAGGTCCCGAAGAAGCCGCGCGAGGTCGCCAGCGCGCGCGAGCCGCGCGACCAGCCGGCCGAACCGCCCTCGCTGTTGGTCACGCCCTTCACGGAGAGCGCGGCCTCCTCGGCGAGGGCCGCGCGGGCGAGCAGGGCTTCGGCATCGGGCTCCGCATCGTCGCAGAGGTCGAGCGGCCCGGCCTCGATCGGCGCCGGCGCGTCGAGCAGCGTGGCATAGCCGTCCTCCGGCACGACCTGCGCCATGGCGACGGCGCGCTCGGCGAGAGCCGCGAAGCGGGAAGGCGAGGCATCCGTGCCGCTCACGATCGCCATCCGGTTGCCGAGGAAGACGCGCAGGCCGATGTCGGCGCTCTCCGAGCGCTCCAGCTGCTCGATGGCGCCGAGGCGGCGCTGCACGGCCAGCGAGGCCGAATGGACCAGCAGCGCATCGGCCTGCTCCGCCCCGGCGTTGCGCGCCGCGTCGAGCAGCGCGCCCAGGAGATCCGCATCGCTCATGCCGCGAGCTTGTCCGCGATGTCGCCGAGTGCCGGCACCTTCGCGATCGGCCCCAGCGCCGCCAGCGTCGGCCGCCCGCGGAAGAGCCGCGCCGCCGCGCGCTGGATGTCCTCCACCGTCACCGCCGCGATGCGCGCCTTGGTCTCCTCGGTCGGGATTACGCGGCCATGCACCTGGAGCTGCCGCGCGATCTGCTCGCAGCGGCTGCCGGTGCTTTCCAGCGACATCAGCAGCGAGGCGCGCAGCTGCGCCTTGGCGCGATTCAGCTCCTCCATCGTCACGTCCAGCTGCACGCGGCGCAGCTCCTCGACGGCGACGGGAACGAGCTCGGCCACCTGCTCCTCGCCCGTGCCGGCATAGAGCGCGAAGACGCCCGTGTCGTGATAGGGGCTCGCGAAGGAGTAGATCGAATAGACCAGCCCGCGCTTCTCGCGGATCTCCTGGAAGAGCCGCGAGGACATGCCGCCGCCCAGCAGCGTGGAAAGCAGCTGCACAGGGTAGTGGTCCGGATCGGAATAGGTCGCGGACGGGAAGCCCAGCACGATATGCACCTGGTCGAGGTCGCGCTCCTCGCGGAACTCGCTGCCGGAATAGCGCGCCGCCTCCGGCTCGTGCGGGGTCACCGCCGGCAGGTCGGCGAAGTGCTGGTTCACCAGGGACAGCAGCTGCTCGTGCTCCACCGCGCCGGCGGCGGCCACCACCATGCGCGAAGGTCCGTAGTGCCGCGCCATGTAGCTGGACAGCACGTCCCGCGGCATCTTCTCGATGATCTCCTCCGTGCCCAGCGTCGGGCGGCCCATCGCCTGGTCCGGGTAGCAGGCGAGCTGGAAGTGATCGAAGACGATGTCGTCCGGCGTGTCGTTCGCCTGGCCGATCTCCTGCAGGATGACGCCGCGCTCGCGCTCCAGCTCCTCCGGGATCAGCGTGGAATGGCAGAGGATGTCGCCGATGATGTCGGCCGCCAGCGCCGTGTCCTCCTTGAGAACCTTGCAGTAATAGGCCGTCTGCTCGCGCGCCGTGTAGGCGTTGATATGGCCGCCGACATTCTCGATCTCGCGCGCGATGGAGGCGGCGTCGCGCCGTGCCGTGCCCTTGAAGGCCATGTGCTCGAGGAAGTGGGAGGCGCCGTTCTCGGACGCCGTCTCGTTGCGCGTGCCGGCATGGACATAGGCGCCGATGGAGACGGTCTCCACCCGCGGCATGGTCTCGCTGGCGACGAGGAGGCCGCTGGGCAGGCGCGTGACGCGGACGGTATCGGTCATTTCGACGGGGGGACTTTCAGGGCTGGTCAGGCTGAGGTTCTTCCTAACCCGCTTCGGGCCAGGACGAAACATTTGCGCCTGGGAGGGGAGAATTCTGCCCCCCTGATATCGGGTGTCCCTCCCGGCGCTTTCAACCTGTACCCTGTCGGCAGAGCGCCTCAGGCGTCGGCCGTGTTCCGCCGCGCATGGGCCCGCACCTGGGCCTCGACCTCGCCGAGATCGTTCGGCAGCACCGTGAAGCGCTCCGGCCGTTCGTGGAGATCGGCCAGCGCCGGCGGCAAGGGCGGCCGGATGCCCGTCGCCCGCTGCACGGCGTCCGGGAACTTCGCCGGATGCGCCGTCGCCGCGATGATCACGGGAATGCGGCTCTCCGGCATCAGCGCGCGCGCGGCGGCGGTGGCGACGGCGGTGTGCGGATCGGCCAGATAACCCGTCTCGCGGTGCAGCCGCTGGATCTCGGCGAGCGTGCCGGCGTCGTCGAGCGTGAAGCCGGTGAAGTGCTTCGCCGCCTCCCGCCAGGCGGCGTCGGGCACCGGCATGCGGCCGGAGGCCCGGAAGTCCTTCATCTGCCGCGCGGTGGCCCCGGCATCGCGGCCCAGCAGCTCGAAGAGCAGCCGCTCGAAATTGCTGCTGACCTGGATGTCCATCGACGGCGAGAGCGAGGGCTCCACCGGCTTGGCGCTCATGTCGTTGGAGGCGAGGAAGCGCGCCAGGATGTCGTTGCGGTTGGAGCCGATCAGGAACTTCCCGATCGGCAGTCCCATGCGCTTCGCCGCCCAGCCCGCCAGCACGTTGCCGAAATTGCCGGTGGGAACGGAGACCGCCACCTCGCGGTCCGGCGCGCCCAGGCTCAGCGCGGCATAGGCGTAGTAGGGAATCTGCGCCGCGATGCGCGCCCAGTTGATCGAGTTCACCGCCGCCAGCCGCATCTCGCGGCGGAAGGGCGCGTCGACGAACATGGATTTCACCAGGTCCTGGCAGTCGTCGAAGCTGCCCTGGATGGCCAGGTTCATCACATTCGGCGAGGGCACCGTCGTCATCTGCCGGCGCTGCACGTCGCTGGTGCGGCCCTCGGGATGGAGGATCACGATGTCCACGGCCTCACGGTCGCGGCACGCCTCGATGGCGGCGCTGCCCGTGTCGCCGCTGGTGGCGCCGACGATGGTGATGCGCTCGCCGCGCTTCTTCAGCACATGGTCGAAGAGCCGGCCGAGCAGCTGCAGCGCCACGTCCTTGAAGGCCAGGGTCGGGCCGTGGAACAGCTCCAGCGCGAATTCGTTCGGCCCCAGCTGCACCAGCGGCACCACGGCCGGATGGCGGAAGCCGGCATAGGCTTCGGCGGTCAGCCCGCGCAGTTCCTCCAGCGTCAGCGCCTCGCCGGCGAAGCGGTGGATCAGCCGGGCCGAGAGCTCCGCATAGGGCAGGCCGCGCAGCGACCGCCACTCGTCGGGCGTCAGTGTGGGCCAGGATTCCGGAAGGAAAAGACCGCCATCCTCGGCGAGGCCGGCGAGTAGGACATCCTCGAAGCCGCGCGGGGCGGCCTCTCCGCGGGTGGAGACATAGCGCATGCCGGATGTTTAGGCCCTGGCGCCGCCCGGCGGTAGGGCTCGAGCCGCTTGGCAGCCCGGCCTTTGGCAACCCGGCTTCATCTTCCTTCCAATCAGGCTTGCGGCGATGTACGGTTTAAGAAATCGCGAAGTAACAGCGGATTTACGCGGATTTGACCTCACCGCAAACGGGAGAGAACAAACATGCGAAGCGATCTTCCCTGTCGCCTGACGGCGGAATTCATCGGAACATTCTGGCTCGTCTTCGGCGGCTGTGGCGCCGCCGTCTTCGCCGCCAGCTTCCCCGGCCTCGGGATCGGCTTCACGGGCGTGGCCTTCGCCTTCGGCCTGACCGTCCTGACCATGGCTTATGCCGTCGGCCATATCTCTGGCGGGCACTTCAACCCGGCCGTGACGCTCGGGCTCTGGGCCGCCGGTCGCTGCGCCAACGGCCATGTGCTTCCCTACGTCCTCGTGCAGCTCGCCGGCGCCATCGTCGCCGCGGCCATCCTTTGGGTGATCGCCTCGGGCCAGCCCGACTGGGTGCCGGGCGGCTTCGCGTCGAACGGCTATGGCCCGCTGAGCCCCGGGCGATACAGCATGGAGGCCTGCTTCCTGGCGGAGCTCATCCTCACCTTCGTCTTCCTGGTCATCATCATCGGCACGACCTCGAAGGGCGCGGCCATCGGCTTCGCCGGCATCCCGATCGGCCTGGCGCTGACGCTGATCCACCTGATCTCCATCCCCATCACCAACACCTCGGTGAATCCGGCCCGCAGCACCGCGCCAGCGCTCTTCGCCGGCGGCGAATATCTCGGGCAGCTCTGGCTGTTCTGGCTGGCGCCGGTTGCCGGGGCGGTGCTCGCCGGGGTGGTGGGCCGCATGCTCTACGAGCCGAGCGCGAGCGTGGAGACCGTGGTCGTGGAGGAGCGGCAGATCCCGGCGGAATGATGGACGCGGAATGATCGGGCGCGTAGCCTCGCGGCGGCCGGGAACCTCCGGCCAGGGAGGACGAAATGAAGATGAACCGTCGCCATATGGCCGCGCTCGGCGCGGCCGCGGCCGTGACCGCCGCTTTCCCCGCCGCCGCACAGACAGCTG
Organism: Roseococcus sp. SYP-B2431; assembly: GCF_004336745.1. Lineage (GTDB taxonomy): Bacteria > Pseudomonadota > Alphaproteobacteria > Acetobacterales > Acetobacteraceae > Roseococcus. Next base: position 131,199 of record NZ_SJXD01000025.1, on the reverse strand, counting down.
ACGACCGCGCCGTCGCCCAGGCCGTCGAGGCGCTGACCCGCGCCATGCTCAACCCGGACCGTGCCGCGCTGGAGGCGCTGGCCCATGACGCGCTGAGCTACGGCCACTCCGCCGGGCGCATCGAGAACAAGGCGGAGTTCGTCGGCAACCTGGTCGGGCGCGGCAACCCCTTCGGCGAGATCAACATCAGCGAGCAGACCATCGCCGTGGTGGGCGACGACGCGATCGTGCGCCACAACTTCACCGGCAACACGACCGGCGGCGGCCGCGTGACGCCGGTGCGGATCGGCATCCTGCAGGTGTGGAAGAAGCAGGGGACGAACTGGCGGCTCTTCGCGCGGCAGGCCTTCGTGCGGCCGGCGGCCTGATCAGGCTGTGGACCGCGGCACTGTCCCGCGGTCCACTTCGCCTCAGGCGGCCGCCCCCGGTGGGGCATCGCAAGGCCGCGTGTCCATGGGGCCAGGTATCGACAATTCGAGGATCTCGACATCGTCGGAGGTGGCGTATTCGTTGTGCTTCATTCCGCCCGGGATGAGCACCGCGTCGCCTGTCACATAGCGCTCGCGCACGCCGTTCTCGAAGCCGAGCTCGACCCAGCCGCGCAGCACGTAGATGAACTGGGCATCGCAGACATGGACATGCCAGCCCGTGGGCTCCGTCATGCCCGAAATCGCCGACATCACCTGCGCACGCAACCGCCCGCCCGTCGCCGCCGCGACGCCGAGGTCGCGATATTTGAAGAAGGGCCGGCGGCCGGGAACGAACCGGCTGTTCTCGGCCGTCGCCGCGACGAAGCTGACGGCTTCCGCCTGGGCCTCGGTCGGCGCTTCCATGGTTTGACTGCTCATCGTGACCTCCTGGGTGGATTTATGGGGCCGCACGCAGCGGCATCAGCTTCGGATCAGGCGGCATCCGCCCTCGGCCAGCGGGCGAAAGGCCTGCTCGCCCGATAATGTCTGAAGCACCTTGTAGTAGTCCCAGGCGCCACGGGATTCGCCGGGCGCCTTGACCTCGAAGAGATAGGCCGGGTGCAGCTTGCGGCCATCCGCGCGCAGGGTGCCGGCGCCGAAGCAGTCGTCATCCGTCGGCATGGCCTTCATCCGCGCGACAGCCTCGGCCCCCGAGGCGCGGATGGCCGCCACCCCCATGTCGCGCGCCGCCTTGAGGTAGTGCACCACGCCCGAATAGCAGCCCGCATGGATCATCGTGGGCGCGCCGAGGCGCGAGGCCGCGCGGAAGCGCTCGGTAAAGGCGCGCGTGCGGTCGTTGAGGTCCCAGTAGAAGGTCTCGGCGCAGATCAGCCCCTGGGCGGAAGGCAGCCCCAGCGCATGCACCTCGGTGATGAACATCATCAGCGAGCACATGCGCGTGCCGCGCCGCGCGAGGCCGAATTCGGCCGCCTGCTTCACCATGTTGATGAGGTCGCTGCCGCCGGCGGCCAGCCCCACCACCTTTGCCCGGCTGGCCTGGGCGCGCAGCAGGAAGGACGAGAAGTCCGTCGTGCCGGGGAAGGGAAAGCGGGCCGAACCCAGTACGCGCCCGCCGGCCGATTGCACGAAGCGCGAGGTCTCGGCCTCCAGCGAATGGCCGAAGGCGTAGTCGGCCACGAGGAAGAACCAGCTGTCGCCGCCCGTGCGCACGGTGGCCGCCCCGGTGGCATTGGCCAGCATGTAGGTGTCGTAGGTCCATTGCACGGTGTTGGGCGAGCAGCGCGCGCCCGTCAGCTCGGCCGTGCCGGCGCTGGAGGCGAGGAAGACCTTGTTCTTCTCCTGCGCGATGGACGACACCGCGAGGCCGGCCGCGCTCCCCGGCACGTCGATGATGACATCCACGCCGTCACGGTCGAACCATTGCCGCGCGATGTTGGTCGCGATGTCGGGGCGGTTCTGATGGTCCGCGGTGACGACCTCGACGCGCAGGTCGCCACCCGCGATTTCCTGCACCGCCATGCGCACGGCCGCGATGGAGCCGGGGCCGCTGAGGTCCTGGAAGGGCCCCGCCATGTCGCTCATCACGCCGAGGCGGATGGCACTGCCCTGGGCTCTCGCGCGGCCGAACGGCGCGCCTAACAAGGGTGCGAGGGCCGCTGTGGCCCCAAGCCAGTTCCGGCGGCTGATCGCCATGCTTCGTTTCCCCTTCGCCTTGGACCCATGCTCTGATGGCAGCGGTCCGTCCTCGGCGCGGGAAGCCTATCGCGCGAAAGCCCGGATGAACAAGGCGAAGGCGCGACGGCCGTCAAATCTCGTGGAATGGGAGGGTCCGACCCTCCCATTCCGATGGTGTCTACTCGGCAGCCTGAAGCTGCATTTCCTCCGCATAGGCCTCGAGCGGCGCACAGGTGCAGATCAGGTTGCGGTCGCCATAGACATTGTCGACGCGCTTCACCGGCGGCCAGTACTTGTGGGCCTTCACGTAAGGCAGCGGGAAGGCCGCCTCCTCGCGGGTGTAGGGATGCGTCCACTCCGTCGCCATCACCTCGGCGGCGGTGTGCGGCGCGTTCTTCAGCGGATTGTCCGCCCGGTCCATCCGGCCCTGCTCCACCGCGCGGATCTCGCCGCGGATGGCGATCATGGCGTCGCAGAAGCGGTCGAGCTCGGCCTTGGTCTCGCTCTCCGTCGGCTCCACCATCAGCGTGCCGGTCACCGGCCAGCTCATCGTGGGCGCGTGGAAGCCGTAATCCTGCAGGCGCTTGGCGATGTCCTCGACCATCACGCCGCCGCCCTGCTGGAAGCCACGGCAGTCCAGGATGCACTCATGCGCCACCATGCCCTGCCCGCCCCGGTAGAGGATCGGGAAGTGGTCGCGCAGCCGCACCGCCATGTAGTTGGCGTTGAGAATGGCGATCTGCGTGGCGCGGGTGAGGCCCTCGCCGCCCATCATGCGGATATAGGCATAGCTGATGGGCAGGATCGCCGCCGAGCCGAAGGGCGCGGACGAGACCGGGCCGAAGCCCGTCGCCGGCCCGGCCTCGGCCACCAGCGGATGGTTCGGCAGATGCGGCGCGAGATGCGCCGCCACGCCGATCGGCCCCACGCCGGGGCCGCCGCCGCCATGCGGGATGCAGAAGGTCTTGTGCAGGTTGAGGTGGCAGACGTCCGCGCCGATCGAGGCCGGCGAGGTCAGCCCCACCTGCGCGTTCATATTCGCGCCGTCCATATAGACCTGCCCGCCCTGCGCGTGGATGAGCGCGCAGATCTCGCGGATCTTCTCCTCGAAGACGCCGTGGGTGGAGGGATAGGTGATCATCAGCGCGGCGAGGTTCTTGCCGTGCTGCTCCGCCTTCGCCCGCAGGTCGGCGAGGTCCACGCTGCCGTCGCGGTCGCTGGCGACGACGACGACCTTCATGCCCACCATCGCCGCGCTCGCGGGATTCGTTCCGTGCGCGCTGGAGGGAATGAGGCAGATGTTGCGGTGATGGTCGCCGCGCGCGTGGTGATAGGCGCGAATGGCCAGCAGCCCGGCATACTCGCCCTGGCTGCCGGCATTGGGCTGCAGCGAGACGGCCGCGAAGCCGGTGACGCCACAGAGCCAGGCCTCCAACTGGCGGATCATCGCGATATAGCCCTGCGCCTGGTCGGTCGGCGCGAAGGGGTGGATGTCCGCGAAGCCGGGGAAGGTGACCGGGATCATCTCCGCCGTCGCGTTCAGCTTCATCGTGCAGGAGCCGAGCGGGATCATCGAGCGGTTGAGCGCGACGTCCTTGTCCTCCAGCCGCTTCATGTAGCGCAGCATGGCGTGCTCGGCGTGATGCGACTGGAACACCTCCGCCTCAAGAAAAGGCGTGGTGCGGACCAGCGCGGCGGGCTCGCCGCCAGCCGGGGCCAGCGTGGCGAGATCGCCGCCATGGAAGAGCGCGACCAGCGCGGCGAGATCGGCGCGGTTGACGGTCTCGTCCAGCGCGATCGCGACGGCACTGCCGTCCACGCGGCGCAGGTTGAAGCCGGCGTCCAGCGCCGCCTTCATGATCGCGTCGGTCTTGCCGCCCGTCTCGATGCAGACGGTGTCGAAGAAAGCCGCATGACGCAGCTTGAAGCCACCCTTCGCGGCCGCCCCGGCAACGAGGCGCGCCTGGAGAGCCACGCGGCGCGCGATCTTCCTCAGCCCCTCCGGCCCGTGCCAGACGGCGTACATGCTCGCCATCACGGCCAGCAGCACCTGGGCGGTGCAGATGTTCGAGGTCGCCTTCTCGCGGCGGATATGCTGCTCGCGCGTCTGCAACGCGAGGCGCATCGCCGGGGTGCCGGCCGTGTCGACGGAGACGCCGACCAGGCGGCCCGGCATCAGGCGCTTGAGGGCGTCCTTCACCGCCATGTAGCCGGCATGCGGGCCGCCATAGCCCAGCGGCACGCCGAAGCGCTGCGAGGAACCGACGACGATGTCCGCCCCCATCTCGCCGGGCGGCTTGAGCAGGGTCAGGGCCAGCAGGTCGGCGGCGACGATCGCGATCGCGCCGGCCGCCTGGGCCGCGGCGATCTCGGGCGCGATGTCGCGCACCTCGCCCGTCGTGCCGGGATACTGCGTCAGCACCGCGAAAGGCTTCTCGGCGGCAATGGTCGCGGCAAGATCAGCCGGCGCGGCCAGGACGACCTTAATGCCCACGGGCTCGGCGCGCACCTGCACCACGGCGATGGTCTGCGGGTGGCAATCCGTCGCGACGACGAGGGTGTCGCCCTTGTTGCGCTGGGAGGAATGCGCGAGCGTCACGGCCTCGGCGGCCGCCGTGCCCTCGTCGAGCAGCGAGGCGCCGGCCATGGGCAGGCCGGTGAGCTCGCCCACCATGGTCTGGAAGTTCACGAGGGCTTCGAGGCGGCCCTGCGCGATCTCGGCCTGGTAGGGCGTATAGGCCGTGTACCAGCCCGGATTCTCCAGGATGTTGCGCAGGATCACGGGCGGCGTGTGCGTGCCGTTGTAACCCATGCCCAGCAGGCTGCGCTTGCGGATGTTGCGCTCCGCCAAGGCGCGCAGCTCGGCCAGCGCGCCGGCCTCGTTGACGGGGCTCGGCAGGCCCTCCAGCGTCATGCCGCGGATGTCGGCGGGTATCGTCCGCGCCGTCATCTGCTCCAGGTCGGCGCAGCCGATGGTCTTGAGCATGGAGGCCACCTCGGCCTCGGTCGGGCCGATATGGCGGCGGATGAACTCGCCCTGATCCTCGAGGACGGCGAGTTCCTGGAGAGCACCCTTGGCCGGCTGATTCACGCCCTCGCTGGCGCTCGTGCGATCAGACGGGCTCACCCGAGGGTGTCCACGTAGGCGGCGTAACCATCGGCGTCCATCAGGTCGTCCGGCAGCTCGCCGTCGAGCTCGATCTTGAAGAACCAGCCCTCACCGGTCGGCTCGACATTGATCTTCGCGGGGTCGTCCACCAGGGCGGCATTCACCTCGACGATCTTGCCGTTGATCGGCGCATAGACGTCGGAGGCGGCCTTCACGCTCTCCACCACGGCCACGGCCTCACCCGAGGTCACGACGCGGCCGGTCTCGGGCAGGTCGACGAAGACCACGTCGCCCAGCGCGTTCTGCGCATGGTCGGTGATGCCGATGGTGGCGACGCCGCCCTCCATCCGGATCCATTCGTGGTCCTTGGAGAATTTCATCTCGGACATGGCGGTTTCCTCAGCGGGCGTAACGATGGGGGTGGAAAGGCATGGGCGAGACCTTGGCCGGCAGAGCCTTGCCCCGGACCATGAGGTCGATCGCGGCATCATCGGCGGCGGCGTCGCGCGCCACGTAGCCCATGGCCACGGGCGCGCCGACCGAGGGGCCGAAGCCGCCCGAGGTGATCTCGCCGATCGCGGCGCCGTCCTTCTGGATGACGGTATGGCCGCGGGCGGGCTGGCGCCCCTCGGGCCGGATGCCGACGCGCAGGCGCTTCACGCCATTGTCGAGATGGTCGCGCACCACATCGGCGCCGACGAAATTCCACTCCGTGCGGCGGCGCTTGCCCATGGACCAGGTGAGCGCGGCCTCGACCGGGCTCGTCGTCTCGTCCAGGTCATTGCCATAGAGGCAGAGGCCGGCTTCGAGGCGCAGGCTGTCGCGCGCACCGAGGCCGGTGGGCATGACGCCCGGCATGGCGAGCAGCGCGCGCGCCAGCGCCTCGGCCTTGTCAGCCGGCACGGAGATTTCGAGGCCGTCCTCGCCCGTATAGCCGCTGCGGCTGGCGAGGACCTTGATGCCGGCGATCTCGATCTCGCCGATCCCCATGAAGGTCAGGTTGGTCGGGATCAGGGCGGCGACGGCGGGGCCCTGGATGGCGATCAGCGCGCGGTCGGGCAGCGGCTTCAGCGTGACGCCGGAGGGCAGCACGCTCTCGATCAATGGAAGATCGATATGCTTGCGGCTGGCATTGACCACCAGGAACAGCCGGTCGCCGAGATTGGCGACCATGAAGTCGTCCACGATGCCGCCGGCCTCGTTCAGCAGCAGGCCGTAGCGCTGGCGGCCGGGCTTGAGCGCCTGGACATCGGCGGGGGTGAGCTTTTCGAGGGCCGCCGCAGCGCCTTCACCGATCAGCTCGGCCTGGCCCATGTGGCTCACGTCGAAGAGGCCGGCCTGGGCGCGGCAATGCAGGTGCTCGGCCATGATGCCGGCGGGGTACTGCACGGGCATGGAATAGCCCGCGAAGGGGACCATGCGGCCGCCCAGCTCCTTGTGCAGGGATGCCAGAGGTGTTTCGAGCAGAACTTCGGAGTCGGTCACGCATCCCCCTGCCGCATCGCGCGGCGGTTGAGTTTGTGACCCCCCTCTGTCCATGGAACCTGAGAGATTCAGAGGATTTGCTGCGCGGCCCGTTCGGGACGGGACGCAAGCGCGGCCTCCTTACTCCGTCGGCGCCGGGCCCCTTGCGGGGTCCGATCTTTCCAGAGCGCCCAATCCCACGCGGCCCTTTTGCCTGAGCGTTTCCGGGGGCCGGTTGCGCCTTCGGCGACCCGATCCGAGGACCGGGTTCTCTCCCGCGCGGGATGCACAGGCAGGGCCTACATGCCCGCGCCGTTGCGCCGATGCAAGGGACTTCGGGCCTGATTCGCGGGCTCGCGCTACAGCTTCACGATCATCAGCGTGGAAGACGCATAGGCATAGAGCGTCTTCCCGCCATCGCCCGTCAGCCGCGCCTCGGAGATCGCGATGCGGCCGCCGCGATGCACCACCTTGCCCTCGCAGGTCACCAGGCCGCTCTTCACCGTCAGGGCGCGGGCGTAGTTCACCTTGAGCTCCAGCGTCGTATGGCCATAGCCCGGCTCCATCGTGGTCCGCACCGAGTTCCACAGCGCCGCGTCCAGGATCGTCGCCGCGTAGCCGCCATGGGCCATCCCGATGCTGTTATAGTGCTGCTCGCCGACCTCGCCTTCCATCACCGCGAGGCCCGGCTCGGCCCGCGCCAGGCGGATGCCCATCAGCGCGAACATCGGCGTGCGCTTCGCACCATCGGCGATCTGCGCGTGCATCCCCTCAACCGCCGGCAGGCCCGCATGCGGCGAGGGCCCCTCTTCCCAGGTGACGGTGTGGCTGCGTGGCGGCATCGGCATCGGTCCTTGTTGATCCGACCGATGCTTAGGGCGCGGCCGGAGGATCGCCAACGCCCGCCGCGCTTCCCCGCGCCTGGGCCAGCACCGCCGCGACATGGGCGGCCTTCGCCTCGGTATAGGCCTCGCGGTCCTCGCGGTGCCGCACGGCCAGCTCGCGCTTGAGGGCCGCGTAGCGCGCGACCTCTTCCGGATCCGCGCGAAGGATGTCGCGGAAGAGGAGCAGGTCCCACATCTCGGCTGAGGGCTCGATCATATGGACGTGATGCGTGCGGCGCGGCGCGCGCGGCGGCAGGCCCTTCACGAAGAAGAGCCGGTGGCGGCGGGGGTTCTCGGCCCAGAAGGCGTAGCCCAGCGCCTCCAGCGGGCCCACGGCCGTTTCCCTGGCCTCCTCGACGGAGGACACCGCGACCAGGATGTCGATCACCGGCTTGGCGAGAAGGCCGGGCACCGCCGTGCTGCCGAAATGCTCCATCCGCAGCACGAGCCCCTCAGGCAGCGCCGCCCGCAGCCGGTCCGCCTCGGCCTCGTAGAGGGCGGCCCAGGCGGGGTCGTGGGAGACGAGCTCGACCTCATCCATGGGCGTCAGTCTCGATTCAGCCTGTGGTGCCGGACGATGCGCTCCACCTCGGAGGCCGGGATGGCTTCCAGGCGGCGGCCCTCATGCCCGGTGATGGTCACGGCCTGGAGCATGGCGTTGTAGACCGCCTCCTCCACCGCCTCCACGACGGCGTGGAACAGCGGCGACATCAGGCCGTTGGGCAGCGCCTGGACCGTGGCGACGCCCGCGCGCCGCGCCGGGGTGCGGCGCACCGCCTCGGCCGTCGAGAAGGCGATGGCGTAGTCGCCCGAGCCGTTCGACATGGACGATCCGGTGCGCCCGATGCCCAGGAAGGCGCGGCGCGCCAGCCTTTCAAGGCTGCGGTCGGAGAGCGGCGCGTCGGTCGCCAGCACGATCATCATGGAGCCGTCGCCGCCGCGGTCGTCCAGCTGGTCGCGCAGGTAGTATTGCCCCAGCGCCTGGCCGACCGGCGCGCCGGCGACGGTCAGCACGCCGCCGTAATTCGTCTGCACCAGCGCGCCGAGCGTGTAGCCGCCGAGCCCGGCGGGCAGCACGCGCGAGCTGGTGCCGATGCCGCCTTTCCAGCCGAAGGCCTGGGTGCCCGTGCCGGCGCCGACGCAGCCCTCGGCGACGCGGCCGCCGGCGCAGGCGGCAAGGGCGTCGAGCACATGCTGCTTGGTGACGTGGCGGCCGCGGATGTCGTTGACGACGCCGTCATTGGTCTCGCCGACCACGGCATTGACGGAGAGGACGCGCTCATTGCCCGGCTGGGCCAGGGTCCATTCCACGAGGCCGGCGATGCCCTCGGCGACGGAGAGGGTGTTGGTCAGGACGATCGGGGTCTCGATCTCGCCGAGTTCGAGGATCTGGGTGGAGCCGGCGAATTTGCCGTAGCCATTGCCGGAGGAGAAGCCGGCGGGGGTCTTGTCCTGGAAGGCGTTTCCGGGGTGCGGGCGAATGGCGGTGACGCCGGTGCGGATGGACTCGCCCTCGATGAGGGTGACATGGCCGACCGTGACGCCGGGGACGTCGGTGATGGCGTTGAGGGGGCCGGGCGGGAGGATGCCGGGGGCGATTTTGAGATCGCGGGCGCGGAGTCCGGCTGTGGCGGAAGCGTGATCGACGGGTGGGTGTTGGGCCATCGGTGATCCGCTGACTGTTAGGAAAATGGCAATCGAGAGTGCTCAGCGGAGATGGCCGCACGAATTCAATCGGACGTCCAGCCGAGCCGCTTTGTCTTTGAATGAAAGACGGCAGATGACTAGATTTGTCTCATATGGGATGGAGACTGAATCTGCTGACCGAAAAGCATAAAGCGAAATTAGTCGCTTCTGGCTGGCATGCTTACCACTCCGGTCTCTCAGAGACGGAGACCTTGGCGACTGAAGTTGCGTCGATTGCACTGACCCTGGGTGAGATCGTCCCGGGGCGTGACGGTCACCCCGTGGAGCAAATCGTTCCGCAAGAAGTGGCTTCAGCATATCCTGGATCACTCAGCAGCCGATTCGGTCTTGAGACTCTCCCTCTTCACACCGATACGGCCCACTGGCCTATTCCTTGTCGTTACCTCGTTATGGCTTGTGCCGAACCCGGCCCAAATCCGACGCCGACAATCTTACTGGACAGCCGAGCGGTGCAAATCACAGCGAGTGAAGCCAAGTTTTGTATGTCTGCCGTTTTTCTAATCCGGAACGGACAGCGCTCATTTTATGGGTCCATCATGGAACGCAATAGGCCATTCATTCGATTTGACCCGGGTTGTATGAAGGCTGTCACGGATGATCGTGTGACGGAGGTAGATTTGTTTAGCCTTCGTCGAAACGAAAGGGTGATTTATCGGCACGAATGGACGCGGGGAGACATCTTGGTGATTGATAACTGGCGAGTGCTGCACGGCCGGGGCGTCGATAGTCCAACCGAGCGCGGTCGAAAGCTGCTGAGGGCCATGGTCCGATGACTGGCGAGGCAGCGCCGACGTCAATCAGCAAGGAAGGTCTGCTCGGGAAATCGAGGGTTTATGTCCAACGTGCATTCCGCGCCAAACAGGCTGGTGACCTCGACGAGTATCAACTCTGGTTATCATTGGCGCTAGAATTGCTTGGAAAAGCGGCGCTCGCAAACATTCATTCAAGCCTCGTGGTGGATCCCAATCATTACGAATCTCTTTTTGCAGCGTCGGGTAGAATTATCAGTTCAGACATAAAGACCATAGGAGCTGGAACGCTCTACAAGCGACTCAGCCATCTCTCGAAATATTTCGACAAGAGCGTCAAAGATTTCTGCGACGCAATTTCTCTCCGTCGCAATGCCGAGCTACATTCGGGTGAACTCCCGTTCCACCAAATGAAACTTGATGCCTGGGAAGGACGATTTTGGCATGCGGCACAAATCATACTTTCCACACTAGATTCTAGTCTCGAAGAATGGCTTGGTGCCGACAGGGCGAAAGCACCGAAGCAATTGCTAGCGGAAGCTAAGGTAGCACTGAAAGAGGCCGCCAAACTTAGGGTGGAGCAAGCCAGGGAGCATTTCTTAGTTCGGCCGAAAAAAGATAGGGATAGCGCCCTCGCGCAGTCCAATACAAAGCACTCTTACCACTTTCCAGGACTATTTGTCCTGATGTCCGATCACGAATGGGCTGCAATCTGTCCGGCATGCACTGGCCGGGCCTTTTTTGCTGGAATCATTTTCGGAGAAGAGGTGCTTGACCCTCCTCCTGGAGAAGAAAGATGGGAGGAACACGTTGAAAAAAACTATGGCGCGGAAGAATTCCGCTGCCCCACTTGCGATTTACATCTCAACAGCCGTGAAGAGATCGAAGCTGTCGGCCTCGATCCGGACCACGTCGAAGTAGAAGTGCGAGAGCGAGAGTTTGAGCCAGACTATGGAAATTGCTAAATGCCGCATGAAAATGGACCAACCAACGAGCGATTCTGTCCCGACTAAAATGGATATACCCCTCTCGTTAGAGGGGCCGCGCCCTGGCAAAGGATCCCACTCGCCTTTCTCAAAACCAGCGTGCACCACGGCTTCAAATCAATCCGCCGCTCCAGCACCAACCCCGCGCGCCGATGCGCCGCCAGCACCATCCTAGCCTGCGTCCCCAGCAACCCCGCCAGGATCGCCCGCCCGCCCGGCGCCAGATGCGCCCCCAGATCCCCCGCCATCGCACACAACGGCCGCGCCAGGATATTCGCGAAGATCAGGTCAAACGGCGCGCCCTTCGTGATCGCCGCATGCCGGTACCCATCCGCCAGGATCACCCGCATCCGCCGCCGCAGCCGGTTCATCACGACATTCTCTTCCGCGACCCGCACCGACCACGGCTCGATATCCGTCGCCAGCGCCCTCGCGCTGGGAAACATCTTGCTCGCCCCCATCGCCAGGATGCCGCTGCCCGAGCCCACGTCCAGCACATTGCGCGGCGCGCGCGCGAGCCCCTCCAGCGCCATCAGGCACCCCTGGGTCGAGGCATGCTCGCCCGAGCCGAAGGCCAGCCCCGCATCCAGCACCAGCGGTATGCGCCCGTAGACGACGCCCTGCGGCACATGCGTCGGCCGGATCAGGAAGCGCTGGCCGATCGCCTGTTCCGGGAAGGCCTCGATAGTCCGTGCGAGCCAGCCCTCGGCCTCCGTCGGCGCGCGCTCCAGCACGGCCTCGTGGCCCGAGAGTCCGGCGGCCAGCGCGAGCGCGGCGCGGAGGCAGTCCTGGTCGGCCAGCGCCTCGCGCACCGCCTCGATGCGCCAGGTGTCCGTCGCCTCGTCGCGGAACAGCGCGACGGTCGCGCTCACCGCCAGCAGCGCGGCCTCGTAGGAGGGGACCGCCGCCTCCGGCAGCTGGTCGAGCACCAGGGTCTCCAGCGCGGCGGGGTGTCTCTTCATGCGGGCTCCACAAAGCGGTCGAGCACGCGCTTGGCGCCGGCCCGTTCGAATTCCACGTCCAGCCGGTCGTCATCCACGCCGGTGACGCGGCCATAGCCGAACTTCTGGTGGAAGACCCGCGCGCCCACCGCGAAGGCCTTCTCGCGCTCCGGCCGCTGGTCCACCTCCCAGGCGCCGGCCTCGATCACGCGCGGGCGCCGCGCGCTCGACAGCGCGCCGGCGGAGAAGACCGAGGAATGCAGGACCGGCCGCTGCCGCTCCGCGCCTTCGCGCTGGATCTCGGACTCCGGCAGTTCGTCCAGGAAGCGCGACGGGATGGAGCTCGTCCAGTTGCCGTAGATGCGCCGGTTCGCCGCGTGGCTGATGATGCACATCTTCCGCGCCCGCGTGATGCCGACATAGGCGAGCCGCCGCTCCTCCTCCAGGCTCTTCTGCCCGCCCTCGTCGAGGCTGCGCTGGCTGGGGAAGAGCCCCTCCTCCCAGCCAGGCAGGAAGACCATGTCGAATTCCAGCCCCTTGGCCGCGTGCAGCGTCATGAGGCTCACCTTCTCGCCCTCGGCCGCGTCGTCCGCGTCCATCACCAGCGCGATATGCTCCAGGAAGGCGCCGAGCGTGGCGAACTCGGCCATGGCGCGCAGCAGCTCCTTGAGGTTGTCGAGCCGGCCCGGCGCCTCGATGCTGCGGTCGGCCTTCCACATCTCGACATAGCCGCTCTCCTCCAGCACCTGCGCGGCGACGACGACATGGCCCTCCTTCTCCAGCCCGGCGTTCCAGCGGGCGAGGCCTTCCAGCAGCTCGCGCAGCGCGGCGCGCGGGCGGGGGCGGAGGGCGTCGCCCTCGATCAGCCGCTCGGCGGCGAAGCGGAGCGGAACCTGCTGCTCGCGCGCGAGGCGGTGCAGCGCCGCCATCGCCGTGTCGCCCAGCCCGCGCTTGGGCGTGTTCACGATGCGCTCGAAGGCCAGGTCGTCCGCCGGCTGAGAGAGGGCGCGGAAATAGGCGATGGCGTCGCGGATCTCAAGCCGCTCGTAGAACTTGGCGCCGCCATAGACGCGATAGGGAATGGCGAGCGTGATCAGCCGCTCCTCGAAGGCGCGGGTCTGGAAGCCGGCGCGGACCAGGATGGCGATCTCGCCGGGGTGCTGCCCCTCGCGCCGCGCCTCCTCGATGCGCCCGCCCACCATGCGGGCCTCCTCCTCGCTGTCCCAGAGCGAGACCACGCGCACCTTCTCGCCCGAGGCATCCTTGCGGCCGGAGCGCAGGGTCTTGCCCAGCCGCCCCTCGTTGCGCGCGATGAGGCCGGAGGCGGCGGACAGGATGGGCTGGGTGGAGCGGTAGTTGCTCTCCAGCCGCACGATGACGGCGCCCGGAAAATCGCGCTCGAAGCGCAGGATGTTCTCGATCTCGGCGCCGCGCCAGGAATAGATCGACTGGTCGTCGTCGCCCACGCAGCAGATGTTCTTGTGCCCCTGCGCCAGCAGCCGCAGCCAGAGGTACTGCACGAGATTCGTGTCCTGGTACTCGTCCACCAGGATGTAGCGGAACAGCCGGTGGTAGCGCTCCAGCACATCGGCGTTGGTCCGCAGGATCTCGGTGACGTGCAGCAGCAGGTCGCCGAAGTCGCAGGCGTTCAGCGCGATCAGCCGCGCCTGATAGGCGGCGTAGAGCTTCTCCGCGCGATTGTTCGCATAGTCCGAAGTCTCCGCGACGGGGATGCGGTCCGGCGTGAGCCCGCGATCCTTCCAGCGCTGGATGATCCCCATGAGCCCATTGGGCGGCCAGCGCTTGAGGTCGATGCCCTCGGCGTCCATCACCTGCTTCAGCAGCCGGGTCTGGTCGTCCGTGTCGAGGATGGTGAAGGAGGAGGTCAGCCCCACCAGCTCCGCATGGCGGCGCAGCATGCGCGCCGCGAGCGCATGGAAGGTGCCGAGCCACAGCCCCTCGACGGGCCGGTCCAGGATGGCGCCCACCCGCTCGCGCATCTCGCGCGCGGCCTTGTTGGTGAAGGTGACGGAGAGCACCTGGTGCGGCGCCGCGCGGCCCGTCACCAGCAGATGCGCGAAGCGCGTGGTCAGCACGCGGGTCTTGCCCGTGCCGGCGCCGGCGAGGACCAGCAGCGGGCCGTCCAGCGTCTCCACGGCCGCGCGCTGCTCAGGGTTCAGGCGCGCGAGATAGTCGCTGGGAGACGAAGGGGGGGCGGATGGGGCGGACACCCGCCAGTCTATAGAACATCGCAGGACCGCAACCAACCGCGGCGCCTGTGGGCCATTCGCGATAACCGGGGATAGGTCGCGCAAACCCTTGATTCGGGACGATCGGGTCCACGCCGTCTGGCCGCGACCGCGTTTGCCCTGTAGCCCTGTCCCACCGCAGCCGGGTGGCATGGCTTGGAGCTGATGCGTCGCTTTCTGGAATGGTCGGCCTTTCGCGGCGCCGCGCTGCTGGCGGGCGCGATCTTCCTGGGGCTTTTCGTCCCCCCGCTGGCCGCCGCGGCGCGCGGGGCCATCACGCCCGTCGTCTTCCTGCTGATGGTGCTGGTGCTGCTGCGGGTCGATCCCGCGCAGGTCCTCGCCTATCTGCGCCGGCCCGTGCTGGTGGCGGCGCTGCTGGCCTGGCTCCTGGTCCTCAGCCCGCTGATCCTATGGGCCTTCCTCGGGGCGCTGGGCGTCACGCATCCCTTCGCGGCCGGCCTCGTGATCGTGGCGACGGGCTGCGCGGCCACCTCCTCGCCCGCCTTCGCGCGGCTGGTCGGGCTGGACGGCGAGATCGCCTTCGTCGTCGCCATGCTCTCGACGCTGCTCCTGCCCTTCACCGCGCCGCCCCTGGCGCTCGGTCTGCTGGGCATCGACCTCGCCATCTCGATCCCGGGGCTGATGCTGCGGCTGGCGCTGCTGGTCGGCCTTCCGCTGCTCATCTCGATGGTCCTGCGCCGCTGGATGGGCCCCGCGATGCTCAACCGATGGGGCCGCGCGGTGGACGGCGCCGTGGTGCTGCTGGTGGTGCTCTACGGCTTCGGGGTGATGGACGGCGTGCTCGCGCAGCTCCTCGCCGCGCCCGCCCTGGTGCTGACCGGCATTCTCGTCGCCTTCGCGGGTGCCCTGGCGATGAACGCCATGACGGCCCTGGCCTTCGCGGGCTTCGGCCGGCGGGTGGCGCTCTCGGCCGGGCTGATGGCGGGCAACCGCAACATGGCGCTCTACCTGGCCGTGATCCCCGCCACGGCCGACCCGCACATCATCCTGACCTTCGTGCTCTTCCAGTTCCCGCTTTTCCTCAGCCCCTTCCTGCTGAAGCCGGTCTATGGGCGGATCAGGCCCCCCACGGAGCGGATCAGGGACTAACCACCCTCAGCGCCGCCACGATGTCGCGCAGGAAGGCGCGCGGATCGGCGAGCGGCGGGTCGCGCCGCGGCATGGAAGCCCGCACCCGCAGCAGCTGCCCCCCGGCCGCGCCCACGCAGATCATGCTCTGCACCGGCTGCCGGCCGTAGGTACCCTCCAGCTCCGCGCAACGGAACAGGGGATTGTCCTCCGGGTGGTTCACCTCGCGGATGACGGTCAGCCGCCGGTGCGGGCCGGCGCCCCGCGCCGCCTCGCCGATGGAGCGCTGGTACTCGCCCTGCACGGCGGCGGATTGGATCCCGTCCGGCAGCGCGGCGGCGTCGCCGGGCGGCCGCAGCACCTGCACGAAGCCGGCGGCGGTGCGGCCCGACGTGGCATAGGCCACCTCGACGCCGGGATGCGGCTGCCGCAGCGGCACGGTCGCGCCCTTCTGGAAGCTGGCCGCCTGGGCAGGCAGCCGCTGCGCCAGAAGCTCGGGCGCGGAGGCGGTCGGAATCGGCGCCGGCGGCAGCGACACCGCCGGCGGGGAGCCGTCCATCGCGCAGGCGCCGAGGGCAAGAACCCCAAAGGCGAGGGCGGCGAGCGGAACGCTGGCTCTCCGCATCAATTCATCCGGATCGCTGTTGCGGACGACATCATCGGCTCCACCTCCATCGTGGCGGCGTGCGCGCTCATCCAGTGCTGCACGTCGTGGTAGATCATCTCCACGCCGATATAGACGATCAGCGCGACGCCGATATAGGCGATGACCGGAAACTTCTCGAGCAGCTTGGCGATCAGCGAGGCGGCGATGCCCATCAGCAGGATGGAGATCACCAGGCCGATGATGAGCATCTCCATGTTGCCCTTGGCCGCGCCGGCCACCGCCAGCACGTTGTCCAGGCTCATGGAGAGGTCCGCGATCACGATCTGCCGCAGGGCCACCATCATGGTCTTGGGCGCATTGTCGACATGGCCGTCCGCCTCGTCCTTGTCCTTCTCACGCAGCTCCTTGAAGAAGGTGTAGGCGATCCAGAGCAGCACCAGGCCGCCGACGAGCATGATCCCCGGAATGGCCAGCAGCCAGACGGCGCCGAGGCTTAGGATGATGCGCAGGACGACCGCGAGCACCATCCCGAAGAGGATGGCCTTGCCGCGCTGCGCGGCGGGCAGCCCGGCCGCGGCCAGGGCGATCAGCACGGCGTTGTCGCCGGACAAAATGAGGTTGACGCCGAGGATTTCCGACAGCGTCACCCAGTTCCAGCTCGCGGCAAAAGAGGCGAGTTCCATATTGCTAAGCTTCCCCCAGAATGGAGCGGCGGAAGCTAAGCTCCACCGCCCCGCCCTGTCTTTGCGGGGAAGTAATGTTCCGGAGAGTTAATGCTCTCCGTTGGTCCTGCGGGGGACGTCGTTGCGCCGGACCGCGCGCAGGGTCGCGTCGGCCATGAGCGTCACGAGGATCGTCAGGACAAGGATCTGAACCAGGGTCGCGCCGGCCCAGAGCCAAGCCGGGAAGACGCCCGGCAAGGCGAGGAAGCCCAGCGGCAGCAACAGGAAGCCATAGGCCTCCGGCACCACCGCCGTGACCTCGTTAGTCCCGGAATAGATCATGTCGCCGGCGACGTAGAGGATGATGATGAGGCCGACCCAGGCGATCCAGCGGTGCTTGTTCAGCAGGTTGGCGATCAGCGTCGCCGCCACGCCCATCAGCACCACCGAGATGGCGAGGCCGACGATCAGCACATAGGGATGGTCCTTCGCCGCGCCGGCAACCGCCAGCACGTTGTCGAGGCTCATGGAGATGTCCGCCACCAGGATCTGCGTGATGGCCTGGCGCATCGTCTTGCGCGGGGTGCCATCGGCGTTCAGGGCGCCGGCCTCGTCGTCGACCTGAGCGTGATCGCCGCCGTCACGCAGCTCGCGGTACATCTTCCAGCAGACCCAGAGCAGCAGAACGCCACCGGCCAGGGTGATGCCCACGATGGACAGCAGCTGCACCGTGATGCTGGCAAAGCCGATGCGCATGATTGTCGCGGCGACGATGCCCCAGAAGATGGCCTTGCGCCGCTGTTCGGCCGGGAGGCCGGCGGCGGCCATACCGACCACGATCGCATTGTCGCCCGCCAGGACAATGTCGATCATCAAAACCTGGAGGAGGGGGACGACCCATTCCGGCATCAGTGTTTTCCTTCGCACTCATATGTCATGAACGGGGTGACCCCCCAACATTGCACGTCTGACAGAAACAGGGCGCGCGGCCAAGCCCGCTTGCCCGGCGACGCGCGACGCGCGACATGACGCGCCGAGTTCCGAAAGAGGCTGCGATGGTCCCCCGCTACACCCGCCCCGCCATGGCCGAGATCTGGTCCCCCGAATCGCGCTACCGTATCTGGTTCGAGATCGAGGCCCTGGCCGCCGAGAAAATGGCGGAGCTCGGCACGATCCCGGCCGCCGCGGCCGCCGCGATCCGCGCCGGAGGCGGCCCGAAGGTGGCCGCCATGGGCGCCGCCGACGTCGCCCGGATCGACGAGATCGAAAGCGTCACCCGGCATGACGTCATCGCCTTCCTCACCTGGCTCGGCGAGGGCATCGGCGAGGATGCGCGCTACATGCACCAGGGCCTCACGAGCAGCGACGTGCTGGACACCTGCCTCGCCGTCCAGATGAGTCGCGCGGCGGATCTGCTCATCGCGGATGTCGAGGCCGTGATGGCCGCGCTGAAGACGCGCGCCATCGAGCACAAGTTCACGCCCACGATCGGTCGCAGCCACGGCATTCATGCGGAACCCACCACCTTCGGCCTGAAGCTCGCCAACCATTATGCCGAATTCGCGCGCAACAAGCAGCGTTTGATCGCGGCCCGGGCCGAAGTCGCCACCTGCGCCCTCTCCGGCCCCATCGGCACCTTCGCCTCGGTGGACCCGCGGGTGGAGGAGCATGTGGCCGGGAAGCTCGGCCTCGCGGTGGAGCCGGTCTCCACCCAGGTCATCCCGCGCGACCGCCACGCCGCCTTCTTCGCCACGCTGGCCGTGGTCGCCGGGGCTGTGGAGCGGCTCTCCACCGAGGTCCGCCACCTGCAGCGCAGCGAGGTCCGCGAGGCGGAGGAGTTCTTCCACAAGGGCCAGAAGGGCAGCTCCGCGATGCCCCACAAGCGCAATCCGGTACTGAGCGAGAACCTGACCGGCCTCGCCCGCCTGGTGCGCGGCTATGCCCTGCCGGCGCTGGAGAACATCACCCTCTGGCACGAGCGCGACATCAGCCATTCCAGCGTCGAGCGCGTCATCGGCCCGGACGCCACCATCGCGCTGGACTTCGCGCTCATGCGCCTCGCCGGGATGATGGAGAAGCTGACCGTCTATCCCGAGCGCATGGACGAGAACCTGGAAGGCCTGGGCGGCGTCGTCCATTCCCAGAAGGTGCTGCTCGCGCTGACCCAGGCCGGCATGTCGCGCGAGGGCGCCTATGCGGCGGTCCAGCAGGCGGCCATGGCCACCTGGCTGAAGCTCGGCAAGCCCGACGCGCAGCGCTTCCGCGAGAACCTGCTGTCCCAGCCCGACGTCGCCGCGGTGATGGACGGCGCCTCGCTGGATGCGGCGATGGACCCGCAGCGCGACTTCCGGCACGTCGAGACGATCTTCGCGCGGGTCTTCGGCGCGGGCTGAGCGCCGCTCACCTGATCTGGCGGGGCCTCGTGCTGGTCATTGGCATCTCGAACATGGCCCCGCCCGCAACGGTATTCGCCAGGATTTCAATGCTCGGCCACAGAGCGAGGATCCGCTCGGCCTGCTTTGCGACGGGAGCCCTGCAAAGAGCGGGCGCCAGAAACATGCCAATAAGGCGGGAATTCCGGAACGCTGCCTGCTCCGCTCTGTTCCGCGTGATGCGCCGGTCACCCGAGATGACGACCCAGCGGCCATCCCGGCTGAGTTCGGTGATCCATTCGACGTCGGAGACATTCGCAGGGAATTTTTCCCGGAGAGCGCGGGCTTCGTGCTCGGGCTGAAACAGTTCGTTCATGGCGCGTGCCAGCGCGGGAGGAAGATTATGGTCGAAGAAGACCCTCACGCCGCCCTGAGAAGCTTCTCGTAGGCGACCGCATCGCGCACGACGTCCGCCGGCACCTCGAACAGGCGGCCGACGCGCTCCACCGACCCTTCCGCTGCGACGGCATCTGCCAGCGCGACGGTGGGCACGCCATGACCTGCGGCTATAGGCTGCCCGAAGGCCCGCTCCGGATCGATGACAATACTCAAGCGGCCCTTATAGGGCCGCCAGCGTTTCACCGTGTCGTCCTCGATGTCGAGGTCCTTGAACGTCTGCTCGATGACCTTCTTGATGACGTATTGCCTCCGCCGGAGGTCCAGAACCTTTTCATGCTCCGTGCCGGTCGCGGATTCGAGGAAGATGGTCCGACCATCGGTACGGAAGCGGTTCGTCGAGAAGGGGCGCTCCTCTTGCAGGCATTCGCGCGCATAGGCGATGCATCGCCGGATGGTCTGGAGCGCCAGACCGCCCGTCAAAAAAGCATCCACGAAGCGCAGTTCGATCAGGTCGCGAAACCCAATTTCTATATGGTCATCGGCAGGAGGCAACTGAGGGCGCCACAGCGGCGGCATCTCGGTCTGCGTCTCGCCGTGACGAAAGCGATATCCCCCCAGCCACCGATTGATGTTCTTCGCCGGAATCTTCAGGAGGCGCGCAGCATCGGGCACCGTGTAGAAGCCCAAGCCCAACAAAGAGCCTTGTTCCAAAGCGTGCGCGTGCATCGTCACATGTCCGAGTCTAGGTGGGCGCACCCGTTTTGGCTACGCAGATCGCTCAACGCCGATTGAAGGATCCCGCCCTGACCGAGCTCTATATCGACGCCGATGCCTGCCCGGTCCGCGACGAGGCCTACACGGTCGCGCTGCGGCTGGGCGTGGCGGTGCATATCGTCTCCAACGGCGCGCGCGGCCTGCGGATCCCGGAGCACCCGCTGCTGCACCGCGTGATCGTGACCGAGGGCGCCGACGTCGCCGATGACTGGATCGTCGAGCGCGTCACCGCCCGCGACGTCTGCGTGACCCAGGACATCCCGCTGGCCGCGCGCTGCCTGGAGAAGGGCGCGGCGGCGCTCAACTCCAAGGGCCGCCCCTGGACCACCGACAATATCGGCGGTGCGCTGGCCGGCCGGGCCGTGGCGGAGCACCTGCGCTCGACCGGCGACCGCACGGGCGGGCCGGCCGCGATGACCCAGGCCGACCGCTCGCGCTTCCTCTCGACGCTGGACACCATGCTGCAGGCGGCCCAGCGCGGGCCGGCGCCGAAGATGCGGATTCCCCCCGGGGGCTTCTGAGTCTTCCCCGCCCGCGATCCGTCCGGACATATTCCCTCCGCCCGTGTTAGGGTTCCCCAAAGGGCCGGCTGACACGGCCCCGGATCGAGGGGGAATCATCTGATGCGGGCAAGGCTCTGGCTGGGCTGTCTCCTGGCGTTCTGCGGCAGTGCCGCCCTGGCGCAGGACTATCCGACGCGAACCGTCACCATGATCGTGCCCTCGGCGCCGGGCGGGACGCTCGACGCGCTGGGGCGGCTGATGGCCCAGGCGATGGGCCCGGAGCTGGGCCGCAGCGTGGTGATCGAGAACGTCACCGGCGCGGGCAGCCTGGTCGGCATGCAGCGCCTCGTCCGCTCCGATCCGGAAGGCCACGTCATCGGCTTCGGCAATGTCGGATCCATGGCCGCCAATGTCGCGACCACCCGGGACCTCGGCTTCGATCCCCGGACGGATCTGACGCCGATCAGCATCGTCGCCAACGTCCCCATGGTGCTCGCGGCCAGCCCCCGCTCCGGCATCCGCGACCTCGCCACCCTGCTCTCGCGAATCCGCGAGCGCGGCGAGGGCGTCACCTTCGGCACG
Organism: Roseococcus sp. SYP-B2431; assembly: GCF_004336745.1. Taxonomy (GTDB): domain Bacteria; phylum Pseudomonadota; class Alphaproteobacteria; order Acetobacterales; family Acetobacteraceae; genus Roseococcus. Next base: position 110,017 of record NZ_SJXD01000025.1, on the reverse strand, counting down.
CCGGGCGCCGGCACAACCGGCCATCTCGCCCCGGCCTATCTGTTCACGCTCGTCGGCGCCAAGGCCATGCTGGTGCCCTATCGCGGCGCCGGCCCGGCGATGAGCGACCTCGCGGCCGGCACGGTGGATGTCGTGATCGACCAGACCGTCACCATGATCCCGGCGCATCTGGGCCGCACCGCCGTGGCGCTCGCCGTCACCGGCAGCGCCCGCGCGGCGCAGCTGCCCGACGTGCCGACCTTCGCGGAGGCCGGCGTGCCCGGCTTCGACATGGTGATCTGGAACGCCATCGCCGGGCCGAAGGGGATGCCGCCCACGGTGGTGCAGCGCCTCCAGCTCGCGATCGAGGCGGCGCTGACGAGCCCTGCCGTCGCCTCGCGCTTCGCCGATCTGGCGGCCACGATGCCCCCGCCGGCGCAGCGCGGGCCCGAGGCGATGCAGCGGCAGATCGCCGCGGATGTGGATCGCTGGGTTCAGGTGGTGCGCAGCTCGGGGATGGCGCTGCAATAGGACAGGCCGGCCCGACCCCCGCTGCCGCCGCCTGCCGCCTACCTGCAGGCGAGGATCCGCAGGTCGTAGACGGGGTGCTCGAACATGTTCACCGCCGGCGCATCGGCGAACATCCAGCCGCGGAAGGCCGGGCCGGAGCCCGGCGCGCTGCGCTCGTCGCTGATCTCCATGAAGGCCGCGGCATCGGGCACCTCGTCGGCCGGGCGGGCGTGGCAGGCCCGGACCAGGATCGTCAGCGTGCCGAAGCGCGCGGGCTCGCCCACGGTGGCGCGCAAGGTCAGGACGCGCGCATTCACCTTGTCGAGCGCCTGAATCTCGGCGAAGCGGCGCGGGACCCATTCCTGGGCGCTCGCAAGGCTGGGGAAGGCCAGCAGCATGGCCAGCAGAGCCGCGCGGATCATCGGCGCTTCGGGCTCGGCAGGCCGGCGACCATTTCCGCCAGGATGCGCCGCATCGCGGCCTCGTCCACGCCCATCAGGATCGCATCCTCGAAGGCGTCGCGCAGCACCTGCTCGGCCTCGGCGTGGTTCTCCGCCAGCACCTTGACCTTTTCCCGGCACGAGACCGGCGCGCCGTCGGCGCCGGGCCAGACCGTGGGCGCGGCGCTCATCGCGTGGCCGGGGCCGTGGCGGGAGCGGGGGCCGGGCGCTCGCCATTGGCGCCGCCATTCGCCGAGTTCATCTGCGTCACCGAGAAGATGAAGCGGCCAAGCAGGCTCTCCAGGCTCACCGAGCCCTGGGTCTCGGTGATCCGGCCGCCGTCGCGCAGCATGCGGTCGCCGCCGCCGGGCACGATGGAGATATACTTGCCGCCCAACAGCCCCTCGGAGGTCACCTCGGCGGAGCTGTCGCTCGGCAGTTCGATGTCGGCGCGGACGCGCAGCGCCACCACGGCCTGGAAGGTCCGCGGATCGATGCGCAGGTCGGTGACGGAGCCCACCTTCACGCCGCCGATGCGCACGTCAGCACCCTCGTTCAGCCCGTCGATGCGGTCGAACTGCGCGGTCAGCGCGATGCCGCTGATCTGCGGCGTGCGGCCGCCATGCATGACCGCATAGACCAGGAAGATCGCGGCCGCGGCCAGGACGACGGCGCCCGTGGCGATTTCCGCGATGCTGCGGCCCTTCATGCGTAAAAGATCCTCATGAGCCCATCCCTGTCGGCGCGGGAGAGATGGCGCTTCAGCCGCCGGGCGTCCAGGCCTCGTAGTCGCCCCCGGTCACGCGGCGCTGGCCGCCGGCGTAATCGTGGCCCTTCGGGCGCCACGCCATCGGCGTGCCGGAGAGGTTGGGCTGGTGCGGCTTCTGCCAGGGATATTTCGGGCCATCCAGCGGCGCGTCGGTGGTGTGATGCAGCCAGGCGTGCCACTCGGGCGGCACGATGGAGCTGTCCGACCCCTGGGCCAGCGACACCGTGCGGCGCGTGCGGCCATAGACCGGATCCGGCCGGCGGCTCTCGTAATAGGTGTTGCCGACGGCGTCGCGGCCGACCTTGCGGGCGGTGAGCTTCGTGGCGAGGAGCTGCAGGTAGGACATGCCCCAGCATCGCACGAAACAGCCTCGCGGCAAAGCCGGAGCCTCCGCGAGTTTTCCACAAGATGTTGTGGCAGATTCGACCTATGGCCACATCATGCGGCTTCACCTGGAGGAGCCGCCTCGTTAGGCTCACGGGCATGGCACGTCTCGACGGAACCTTGTGGGAAGGGGTGGCGCTCCGGCGCACCCGCATCGGCGCGGACCCCGACGCGCCGCCTCGCGCCCTGGCGCTGCCCGCAAGCTGGGAGGACGAGGCGGCCGCGGCGCTGGCCGCGCTCGTTCCGGGCGCCGGGCCGACCACGCTGCCGCGCGCGGCCGAGGCCTGGATCGCGCGCGCGCTGACCCGCGGCGAGAAGGCCGGGGTGATCGCGCCCGGCGAGGCGCCGCAGCTGGCCGAAGGCTGGCGCGCCCTCCTGCTCACCCGCCGCGGCCTTCCGGGCGCCGAGGTCTGGCGCGGCGACAGCAAGGCCGAGCCGCGCTTCGTGCTGAACCTGCCCGCCTTCCTCGAGCCCGAGGGCGGCTTCGACCTGGACGGCTATGCGGAGGCCTGCGCGCTCGGCGTCATGTTCCTGGACGCGATCACGGGCGGCAAGGCCACGCGGCTGCGGCTGGGCTTCGCCGATCTCGCGGGGCTGCTGGCCACGCTGAACCTCGCCTATGACAGCACGGAAGGCCGCCAGGTCGCCGCCGGCATCGCCGCGCTGACCCGCGGCGCCGCCGAGTCGCAGAGCGGCCGCCTTGCCGCCCGCCTGGGCGCGCGCGAGCCCATCGCGCTGATCTGGCCGGCCCCGCCCGCCTCGACGCCCCTGCCCGGCCTGGCCGCCGCGGCTCGCGCCGCGCTGGACGCGGCCGCGGCCTCGCCCGGGCTGCGCCATGCGGCGCTGGTCGCCCTCGCGCCCGCCGATGCGGCCGAGGCCCTGCTGGGCGCCGAGACGGCCGGCCTCGCCCCCGCCCCCGGCGCCACGCGCGCCGTCGAGACGGAGGGCGGCATCGTGGACGTGCCGACGCGCGCCGCCATGCGCGCGCCGCAGGCCCGCGTGGCCGCGCTGCTGGGCCCGGTCGGCGAGCGCGCCCGCGGCGCCATGCTGGCCGCCGTCACGCCCTTCCTCCATGCGGCGCCCCCCGCCCCGGTCGCGCTGCCGGCCCCGCCCCGCCCCGCCCCCGCGCCCCGGCCGGCCCTCCGCCGCCATTCCGGCCAGACGCTGCATGTCACGGTCGGCGGCCACAAGGTCGCGCTGCGGACCTCCGAGGAGAACGGCGCCCTCCGGGAGATCGCCTTCAGCCTCTCGAAGGAGGGCGCGGCCTATCGCAGCCTCATGGACGCCTTCGCGCAGTCGGTCTCGGCGGGGCTCGCGCGCGGCGTGCCGCTCGCCGACTATGTAGATGCCTTCGCCTATACGCGCTTCGGCCCGGCCGGGCTGGTCGAGGGCGACCCCGACATCCCCCGCGCCACCTCGGTGCTGGACTGGGCCTTCCGGCGGCTGGCCATCGACCATCTGGGCGGCGCGCTGCCGCAGCCCGAGGCCGAGGACGTGGCGCCGGACAGCGTGGCCCGCGCCGCCGAGCAGTCGCCCCTGCTGCCGCTCGACCTGCCGGCCGGCCCGCCGCGGGCCCGCAACCTGCGCATCGTCGCCTGAAGGAATTCCAGATGTCCAAGATCGAAGCCCGCCTCGCCGAGCTGGGCCTGACGCTGCCCGAGGCCACCGCGCCCATCGCGAACTACGTGCCCTTCACCGTTTCGGGAAAGATCGTCTACGTCTCCGGCCAGGTGCCCCGGAAGGACGGCAAGATCTTCCCGACCGGCCGGGTCGGCGAGCAGGTCTCGGTCGAGGAGGCGAAGACGGCCGCGCGGGACTGCATGCTGTCCATCATCGCCCATGCCAGGACGGCCGCGGGCGGCGACCTGGACAAGGTCGCGCGCGTGCTGCGCGTCACCGGCTACGTGCATTCCGCGTCGAGCTTCGGCGACCAGCCGAGCGTGATCAACGGCGCCTCCGATCTCGCGGTCGAGCTGTTCGGCGAGGCCGGGCGGCATGCGCGCAGCGCCGTGGGCGTGGCCTCGCTGCCGGCCGGCGCTGCGGTCGAGGTCGAGGCGATCCTCGAGCTGGCCTGACCCGCCGCCCAGGCGCCGAAGGAGGCGTCGGGTGGCAGGCCCGGCCGAATGCCGTCCGCCCGACTGCTTTTTCCGCCGATCGGGCCCATAATCCGGGCGATGGACTCCCTCCCCGAGCTCACCCTCTCGCTGCACAGGTCCATCGCCGCGATCCCCGCGGCGGATTGGGACGCCTGCGCGGGGGACAACCCCTTCGTCTCCCACGCCTTTCTCTCCGCGCTGGAAGAGAGCGGCAGCGTCTCGGCCGAGACCGGCTGGCTGCCGCAGCACGCGGCGCTGCGGGATGCCGGCGGGCAGCTCGTGGCCTGCGCGCCCTGCTATGCGAAGTCGCATTCCCAGGGCGAATACGTCTTCGACCATGGCTGGGCGAACGCCTTCGAGCGCGCGGGCGGGAACTACTATCCCAAGCTCCAGGTGGCGGTGCCCTTCAGCCCGGTGCCGGGGCCGCGGCTGCTGCGGCGGCCGGGCATCCCGGTCGCCGCGCTGGCGCAGGGGCTGGCCCAGGCGATGCGGGCCATCGACTGCTCCTCGGTCCACGTCGCCTTCTGTACCGAGGAGGAATGGCAAGCGCTGGGTGAGGCCGGATGGCTGCAGCGCCTCGGCCTGCAGTTCCACTGGCACAATCAGGGCTACAAGGATTTCGACGCCTTCCTCGGCGCCCTCAGCAGCCGCAAGCGCAAGGCCCTGCGCAAGGAGCGGAGATCGGTCGAGGAGTCCGGCCTGACGCTCCGGACGCTGCGCGGCGCCGAGATCACGCCGGCGCATTGGAAGGCCTTTTATCGCTTCTACCGCAATACAGTGGATGGTCGCTGGGGCGGCGCCTATCTCACGAAGGGCTTCTTCCCGCTGATGGGCGAGAAGCTCGGCGACCGGGTGGTGCTGATGTGGGCGGAGCGCGACGGGCAACCCGTCGCCGGCGCGCTGAACCTGCTGGGCGAGGACGCGCTCTACGGCCGCAACTGGGGCTGCGACGAGGAGGTGCCCTTCCTGCATTTCGAGCTCTGCTACCTGCGCGCCATCGACTTCGCGATCGAGCATGGCGTCCCCCGCGTGGAGGCCGGCGCGCAGGGCGAGCACAAGATCCAGCGCGGCTACCTCCCCTCGCCCACCTATTCGGCGCATCTCATCGCGCATCGCGGCCTCTCGCGCGCCGTCGCGGATTTCCTGGAGGCCGAGCGGCCCGCGATCCGCGAGCGCATGGAGGAACTCGCGACCCTTTCGCCCTACCGGCGCGACGGCGAGGCCTGACGGCATCCCATGCGCCTCGCCTATGCGCAGCTGGCGCTCTCGATGATCCTCGTGGGCGCGAATGTCGGGGTCGGCAAGCTGCTGGCCGCGACGCTGCCGATCGCGCTCATCCTCTTCCTGCGCTGTGTGATGGCGATCATCGTGCTCTGGCCGCTTGCCCTTTGGCTGGAGGGGCCCGCGCGGCTCCCGCGTCAGGTGCTGGGTAACCTGGCCCTTCAGGCTTTGTTCGGAACCGCGCTCTACAATGCCGCGCTGCTGGCTGGGCTGCGGCTGACCTCGGCGCTGGAGGGCGGGATGGTGCTGGCGACCCTGCCGGCGGTGGTGGCGATCGGCAGCTTCTGCTGGCTGCGGGAGCGGCTCTCCGGCCGGCAATGGATCGCGGCCGCCCTGGCGGGGTTCGGGATGGCGGCGATCACGCTGGCGCGGGTGGAGGGCGGCGGGCATGGCTCGGCGCTGGGCAACCTGCTCATCCTCCTCGGGGTCTGCGGCGAGGCGGTCTATGTGCTGCTGGCCAAGCGCATCGCGGCGACAATGCCGGTGATGACTGCCTCGCTCTGGATGCAGATCTTTTCCGCGCTGGTCCTGCTGCCCTTTGCGACGCCGGATTTCGGTGCGGCTGCGGCATTGGCCGATCCCGCGCTGCTGTCGCTGCTGCTCTTCCACGCGCTGTCGGCAAGCGTGATCGCCCTGATGCTCTGGTACTATGGGCTGAGGCGCGTGCCGGCCGGCACCGCGGGGGTGTTCACCGCCTTCCTGCCGGCGAGCGCCGCGGTCACGGCGGTCCTGTTCCTCGGCGAAAGCTTCGGCGCCATCCACGTCGCCGGCTTCGCGCTGATGATGACGAGCGTGATCCTCGCGACCTGGCCTCGCCGGTGAGAGCCTGGCTCCAGCTCACGGTCCCGGAGTTCCTTGCCCTCTCCGCGGAGGATGTGGCAGCGCGGCTCGCCTATGCCCAGGCCGGCCGCCACGCCACGCTGGAGCTGGCGCAGCGCAACGCCTGGGTCGCGATGGCGGTGGGGCTGCGCGGGGCGCTCGCCATGCCGGAGGCGGCGGACTGGACGCTGCTGCTGGAATACGACCTGCTGCGGCTGGAAAAGCGCATCGACGCGGTCCTGCTGACCGATCGCGCGGTTATCGTGCTGGAATGGAAGGACCGCGCGGCGCGCTTCGCCTCGGCCGACCGGCGGCAGGTCGAGGACTACGCGCTTGATCTGCACGATTTCCACGCCGGCTGCCGCGCGCATCCGGTGGTGCCGGTCCTGGTGGCAGCGGTGGCGCCGGACACCCGCTTCGCGCCGCCGCTGATCTGGCAGGGCGTGCCGCCACCTCTGGCCGTGAATGCCCGGCAGCTCGGCGGGCGGCTGCTGGAGATCCTGCGGTCCATCGGCGCCCCGCCGCAGCCGATGCGGGCCGAGGCGTGGCTCGCCGCGCCCTATCGCCCGGTGCCGGGCGTGCTCGAAGCCGCGGCCATGCTCTTCGACCGGCATCGCAGCGCCGCGATGGTCGAGGCGCGCGCCGACGCCGCCAACCTCACGCGCACCACCGATGCGGTGCTGCGCGCCATCGGCGAGGCGCGTGCGAAGGACGAGCGCGTGGTGATCTTCGTCACCGGCATTCCCGGAGCCGGCAAGACGCTGTGCGGCCTCAACATCGTCTTCGGCGCGCTGCGCGAATCCGGCGCGGCCTTCCTGACGGGCAACGCGCCGCTCGTCGCCGTCCTGCGCGAGGATCTGCGCCGGCGCAGCGGCGGAAGGACCGACCAGGCCCGCACCGCGCTGCAGAACGTGCACCGCTTCCTCGAGCATCATGTGCTTCGGCCCGAGGAGGTCCCCGAGGCGCGCATCATCGTCTTCGACGAGGCCCAGCGCGCCTGGGACCAGACCCAGGCCACGCGCGACACCCAGCGGCGCGTGAGCCGCCTCACCCGCAGCGAGCCCGCGCATATGCTGGACATCCTGGCGCGGCACGAGGGCTGGTGCGCGCTGGTGGCGCTGATCGGCCAGGGCCAGGAGATCAACACGGGCGAGGCCGGGCTGGCCGAATGGGCGCGCGTCATCGCCGAACGGCCGGAATGGCGGGCGCTGGCAGCGCCCGGGCACATTTCCGGCGATCGGCTGGCGCTGGATGACGCGCTGGACCTGACGGTGCCGATGCGCTCAGTGCGGCACGGCCACGGCGCGCGTTGGGTGGATGCCATGCTGCGCGGCGAGGCGGCGGAAGCGGCGGAGATCGCGCGGGACGGCCTTCCCTTCCAGGTCACACGCGACCTGGAAGCGATGCGGACCGCCCTTCGCGGCTATGCGCGCGGCCAGCGACGAGCCGGGCTGGTCGCCTCCTCCGGCGCGAAGCGGCTGCGCGCGGAAGGCCTCGGCACCCAGCTGCCGGAGGTCGAAAACTGGTTCCTCGATCGCTGGCCCGACATCCGCGCCTCCGACGCGCTGGAGACGACCGCGACCGAATATGACTGCCAGGGCCTGGAACTGGATGTCGTGGGCCTCTGCTGGGGCGGCGACCTGCTGCGCGGGCCGCGCGGCTGGCTGGTCCAGCGCTTCGGCGGCACGCGGTGGAGGACGGTCCACAGGCCGGAGACGCGCGGCTTCTTCCTCAACAAGTATCGCGTGCTGCTGACCCGCGCGCGCTACGAGACGGTGATCTGGGTGCCCCGCGGCAGCGACCCGGCCGAGCCCTTCCACGACGCCACCCGGCCGCGCGCGGCCTTCGACGCCGTCGCCGATTATCTGCAGCGCTGCGGCGCCGGCGAGCTTCCGCACGGAGCGGCGGCAGCGCCCGCCGAGCCCCTTCCCGACCATGCATAGGACATCCGCCGCGGTAACCCTTCGTTAACCGCTGGTGGCGCATTCAGGCCGGGCCGCAAAAGGGCGGCACCTATGGAGGCAATCCGGCCTCCGGGCGAAGCGGGAAGAGCCCATGTCCCATCACCCCCGGCCGCGGGCCGCCGCGCGCTCCCTGGAAGACACCCCTACGGCAGGCCTTCCAGAGCTGGTGCAACGGACCTGCCAGGCGCTCCAGGCCATGGTCGCGAGCCTGGGCGCGCTGGATAGCGTGCTTCTCCGTCTCCAGCGGATGGACCCTTCGCCCGATGGGCCGACGGAGCTTCTGTCCGGCACGCGCGCGACCGTGTCGCGCGTCATCGCGCTGCTGCGGCGCGAAGGGCCGCCTCTGCTGTTCCGCGCGCAGGCGCTCCGGCTTCGCCTGCGGCCGCAGGGCTACGCCTCCGCAAGTCCGGCGGCCGCCGCGATCCGCATGCTGCACGCGGATCTCGACGCGCTGGCGGCCTTCCGGACGGAGGACGCGCCGCATTGGGGCTTCATCATCCGGCGCCTCCGGAGCAACACGATGCTCCTGCTCGCCGAATTCGACCGTCACCGCGGCGGCATGGGGCCGCAGCCCGCGCCCCCGTCCCTGGGAGCGCCCGCGCCCCTCGCGGTCGCGGGCTGAATCAGGCAGCCAGGCTCTCGAAGACGAGCATGCGATGGCCACGGTTCTCGAACTCGTCGCATTCGCGCATGCCGATATCGGTCAGCACGGCGCGCGAGGCATGGTTGGTCTCGCGCGCCACGCCGATGATGCGCGGCAAACCGCCGGCATGGCCGAAATCCAGCCCCGCCCGCGCCGCCTCGCGGGCATAGCCCTGGCCCCGGCAGGCCGGCCAGAGCGCGAAGCGCACCGCGACGCCACGCCCATCCGGCCGCTCCATAAGCCCGGCGATGCCGAGAAACTCACCCGATTCGCGGAGGAAGACGCTCCAGGTGCCATAGCCGCGCACCTGCCAGAAGGCGATGTCGTCCTCCAGCTCCTCACGCACCCGCTCGGGCGAGCGGGCGCCGTGCAGCATGTAGCCGAAGACCGACTCGTCGGTCTTCAGGCGCACCAGGTCCGGCAGCTGCTCCAGGCCAGGCGGCAGCAGGGACAGCCGCTCGGTCGTGATGATCCGCGGAGAGCTCAGCAGGCTGGGGTGCATGGGCGCATCTCCGCGCTACCGGACGAGCGGCCGGTACTTGATCCGATGGGGCTGATCCGCGTTGGCGCCGAGTCGTCGCTTCTTGTCGGCCTCATAGGCCTGGAAGTTGCCCTCGAACCACTCGACGTGGCTGTCGCCCTCGAAGGCCAGGATATGCGTGGCCAGGCGGTCGAGGAACCAGCGGTCGTGGCTGATGACCACCACGCAGCCGGCGAATTCCATCAGCGCCTCTTCGAGCGCGCGCAGCGTATCGACGTCGAGGTCGTTGGTCGGCTCGTCGAGCAGCAGGACGTTGTGCGGCACGGACAGCATCTTCGCGAGGTGAACGCGGTTGCGCTCGCCGCCCGAGAGCACGCCCACCCGCTTCTGCTGGTCGCTGCCCTTGAAGTTGAAGGCGGCCGTATAGGCGCGCGAGGCGATGCTGCGCTTGCCGATGTTGATCTGGTCGTCGCCGCCCGAGATCTCCTGCCAGACGGTCTTGCTGTCGTCGAGGCTGTCGCGCGACTGGTCGACATAGCCCAGGCGCACGGAATCACCGACCTTGAGCGTGCCGGCATCCGGCGTCTCGTTGCCCGTGATCATCCGGAACAGCGTGGTCTTGCCCGCGCCGTTCGGCCCGATGACGCCGACGATGCCGCCCGGCGGCAGCTTGAAGGTCAGGTCGTCGATCAGGAGGCGATTGCCATAGGCCTTCCGCAGGCCCTCGGCCTCGATGACGATATTGCCCAGGCGCGGCGGCGGGGAGATGAGGATTTCGACCTCGCCCAGGCCCCGGTCCTGGCTCTGCTCCAGCAGTTCCTCGTAGCGCGAGATGCGCGCCTTGCTCTTGGCCTGGCGGGCGGAGGGGCTGCGCCCGATCCATTCCTGCTCCGCGGCCAGGGTGCGGATGCGGGCCGTGTCCTCGCGATTCTCCTGCTCCAGGCGCTTGCGCTTCTGCTCCAGATAGGCGGAGTAGTTGCCCTGATAGGGGAAGCCGCGGCCGCGATCGACCTCGAGGATCCAGTTGGTCACGTTGTCGAGGAAGTAGCGGTCGTGGGTCACGATCAGCACGGCGCCCGGATAGTCGCGCAGCGTGTGCTCGAGCCAGGAGACGCTCTCCGCGTCCAGGTGGTTGGTAGGCTCGTCGAGCAGCAGCAGCTCGGGCTTCTCCAGCAGCAGGCGGCACAGCGCCACGCGCCGCCGCTCGCCGCCCGAGAGATGCTCCACCGAGGATTCCGCCGGCGGGCAGCGCAGCGCATCGAGCGCGATGTCCACGCGGCGGTCGAGCTCCCAGCCGTCGGCGGCGTCGATCGCCTCCTGCAGCGTGCCCTGCTCGGCGAGGAGATCGTTCATCTCCTCCTCGGTCATCTCCTCCATGAAGCGTTCGCTGATCTCGTTGAAGCGCTTCAGCTGCGCCTCCAGCGTCGCGAAGGCGGCCCGCACGTTCTCGCCGACGTTCTTCGTGGGGTCGAGCTGCGGCTCCTGCGCGAGATAGCCCACGCGCGCCCCCTCGGCCGCCCAGGCCTCGCCGCCGAAATCCTTGTCCATGCCGGCCATGATCTTCATCAGCGTGGACTTGCCGGCGCCGTTCGGGCCCAGCACGCCGATCTTCACGTCCGGCAGGAAGGAGAGGGTGATGCCCTTGAAGACCTCGCGGCCGCCCGGATAGGACTTGGTGAGGTCCTTCATGACGTAGACGTATTGGTATGCGGGCATGGCGCGCGGAGCCTCGGAGCTGAAAGGTTGCGGCGCTTCTACCGCCTGAGGGCCAAGCGGGAAAGCATCGGCCGCGTGTCATGTGGGCGGCGCCTGCCGCGGCGCAACATGATGGCTGGGCCGGCGACGAGGCGAAGGTCGCGCGCTGGCCGCGTACCGGAGACCTGGCGCTGCCCCGGTGGCACAGCGCCACGAAGAACGGGTCGAGATGCGGAAGCCGGGCTGGCCGGCCGCCCCGATCCGCCTCAGGCGTCGACGTATTTGATGACGCAGCCATAGGGCGGCGTCACGGCGCGCTCGATCTGCCTTCCTTCCTGCACCGCGACCATGGCGTCGCGCAGGAAGGGCTCCGCGCGGGCCACGTCCTCGACGCGGGTGGAGCGGATGCTGTCGATCGCGCCCATGTAGCGCAGCCGGCCCTGGGCATCGATGACATACATGCCGGGCGTGGTCGTCGCGGCATAGGCGCGCGCGGCCTGGCTGCGGTGGTCGAGGAGAACGGCCGCCGGCGCGGCGTTGCGGCTCGCGGTGAGGGCCTTCGCCTCCGGACCCGTCACATGGCCCTGCTCGCCCCGGGGCGAGGAGGCGATGGAGAGCCACACGATGTTGCGGGCGGCCGCATCCCGCTGGAGGTTCTGCATATTGGTGCTGTTGTAGTGCTTCCGCACATAGGGGCAGTCGTGGTTGGTCCATTCCAGGACCACGACGCGACCGCGGAACTCGGAGAGGCGGCGGGTGGTGCCGTCCTGGTCGGGCAGGGCGAAGTCGGGCGCAGCGGCACCGATCGCGGGCGCAGCCGAGGCCGGCCGGGAAAGGAATGCGGGAACCAGCGGAAGTGAGGCGGCGCCCAGCACGGCGCCACGGCGGGTCAGCAGGACCATCTTCTCGTGCTCCTCGTCATAGGGGGTTGGGCCCGACCGTTACCGCCCCGCTGCAAACCCCTGCAAGCGAATTATGAAATTCATGACATGCGAGGTGCTTAGACGCGCGAAGTCGCCGCCGCGATGGCCTGCAGAACCATGCCCTCGGTCAGGATCTGCGGCAGCATCAACGGAGTGCCGCCCCCCGCCGGATACATGAGGTAGAGCGGCACGCCATCGCGCCCATGGGCGCGGAGCATTGCGGTGATGGCCGGCTCGCCATTGGTCCAGTCGCCGGTGAGCACGGTCACGTTGGCGGCGTCGAAGGCGGCGCGGACGGCGGTGGTGTCCAGCGCCACGCGCTCGTTCACCTTGCAGGAGATGCACCAGGCGGCGGTGAGATTCACGAAGACGGGCTTGCCCTCCCCGCGCAGCGCCTCGAGCCGGGCGGCGGTCCAGGGCTCGCCGATCTGGGCCGAGGCCGTGACGCCGCCAGCCGCTCCGGACCGCAGCATCGGCAGGATGGCCAGGGCCGCGACGAGCGAGAGCGCCGCCCCGCCCAGGAACCAGCGCCGCGTAGCGCCCTGCTGCGCGAGGCCGAGCGCCCAGGCCGCCATGCCCACCAGCACGCCGCCGACCAACACCATCAGCGTGCCGTCGGGCCCCGCCTGCTGGGCGACGACCCAGACCAGCCAGGCCGCGGCGAGATACATCGGGAATGCCAGGAACTGCTTCAGCCGGTCCATCCAAGCGCCGGGCCGTGGCAGGACCCGCGCGAAGCCGGGGAAGACGCCCAGCAGCGCATAGGGCAAGGCGAGGCCGAGCCCCATGGCCGCGAAGATCGCCAGCGTCGCCGCCGGCGGCATGGCGAGCGCCGCGCCGAGCGCCGCCGCCATGAAGGGGGCCGTGCAGGGCGTCGCCACCAGCACCGCCAGCACGCCGGCGAAGAAGCTGCCCGCCTTGCCGCCCTTGGCCGCCAGCCCCGAGCCGGCATTGACCGGCCCGCCGATCGCATAGACGCCCGAGAGGTTCAGCCCCACCGCCAGCATCAGCCAGGCCATGGCGGCCACGAAGAAGGGCGAGGTGAACTGGAAGCCCCAGCCCGCCACCGCGCCGGCCGCCCGGACGCCGATCAGCGCCCCGCCGATCGCCAGGAAGGAGAGCACCACGCCGGCCGTGTAGCTCGCCGCATGGGCGCGCACGACGCTCTGCGCCGCCCCCGCCAGCCGCGCCACGGCGATGGCCTTCATGGCCAGGATCGGGAAGACGCAGGGCATGAGGTTGAGGATCAGCCCGCCCAGCGCGGCGAAGGCCAGCGCCTGCCAGAGCGGCAGCGCGGCCTCGGCGCTGGGCATCGGGCCGGGGACGGCGCTCACCCAATAGGCGCCGCGCACCCCGGCGGCGTCGGTGATCGCCACGACGCCCTCGACGGTGGCGGGCACCGGTCCGGCCGCGCGGGTCAGGCCGAGGGTGAAGCCGCCCTCGCGTGCCGTCATGGCCTGGGGGGCCGCGTTCTCGACGACCATCTGCTCCAGCGGGAAGAAGAAGGCCTCTCGCAGGGAGGCGGCCGAGAGGCCCGGCCCCTCCAGGCTGATCGCGCCGCGGCCGCCTTCGAAGCCGATGCGGGCGGCGAAGGCGGAGGCGCGGGGCAGGGCGGCCTCGGCCGCGGCGAAGAGCACCGGAGCGGCCGGCCGGGCCGTCGCCTCGACCGGGATGTCGAGGGTGAAGCGCCCCTCCTCCGGGATGCAGACCCGCTCGCAGATCAGCCAGTCGGCATCGGCCCCGATGCGCTGGGTCTGGCCGGGGACGAGGTTCGCGGGCGGGCGGACCTCCATGAGGAAGATGGCCTCCTCCTCGTAGCCGAAATTCACCAGCGGGCCGAAGGGGATGCGGTGCGGCGCGGGGAATTGCAGCTCGCCGGCGTTCCAGCCCTCGGGAAGATCCAGCCGCATCTCCGGCGGCTGGCCGGCATCGCCCGGATTGCGCCAATAGGTGTGCCAGCCGGGGGCCATCTTCTGGCGGAGCGCCACCCGGAAGGGCTGGCCCGGCGCGATGGCCGCCGCGTCCGATAGCAGCGTCACGGTGGCGCGTGGGGAGACGACCGGCGCGGACTCCATCGCCTGCCCCGGACAGACGAGGGCCAGCACGCCGAGAACGGCGAGAAGCATGCGCATCGGGGACTGCTACTCCCCTCGGACCAAGCCGGCAAGTGTCAAATTTTCCGTTCATTAGCAAATGAATAGTGTTGCTGAAAGATCACGTGGCATACGACTTTCCGGGCGTCCGAAACTGCCCACATGCAACCCGGTTGAGACGCACGGACCATATCGTTTCCGGAGAACCACGATGACCACCTTCAAGACCAGTCTGCTGGCAGGCGCCGCGCTGCTGGCCGCCCCGTCCCTGGCGAGCGCTCAAGGCTCGATGGGCTTTTTCGACAACTTCCGCCTGGCCCCGCAGCAGACCGTCACCGGCCTCTATATCGGTGCCGGAGCGGGCGCGAACTTCCTCGAGAACGGCACGCTCCGCAGCAATCCGAGCCTGGCCTCCGGGCTGCGCGCCGGCGGGGCCGGCGGCCGCGGCCGGATCATCTACGAGCCGGGCTTCACGGGCGCGCTCTCCATGGGCTGGGGATTCGGCAACGGCCTCCGCGTCGAGGTCGAGGGCAATTACCGCCAGAACGACGTCGACAAGGTCGGCGGCTTCCCGGGCTTCGGCGCGCGCAGCCCCGCGGGCGGCGTCCAGCGCACCTATGGCGCCATGGCCAATGTCCTCTACGACTTCCGCATCCCCGGCATGCCCTGGGTCGTGCCCTATATCGGTGGTGGCGCGGGCTATGCCTGGCGCGACTGGGATACGCTGCGCTTCCAGGGCACCGGCGCCGCGGCGATCTCGCGCGCGTCCGAGGGCTCCTTCGCCTATCAGGCGATCGGCGGCTTCGCCTTCCCGATCGCCCAGGTGCCGGGCCTCGCCGTCACGGCCGAGTACCGCTACTTCGCCACCGACTTCAATGACATGAACACGCGCGTCATCCGGACGTCGGGTCCCGGCACCGGTGCGGGTGTGGCGGGCGGCCAGCTGCGGGCCAGCAATGAGAACCATTCGGTGCTGGTCGGCCTGCGCTATGCCTTTAACCAGCCCCGCCCGGCTCCCGTGGTGGCCGCGCCCGTCGCCGCCGCTCCGGCCCCGGCCCGCACCTACCTGGTCTTCTTCGACTGGGATCGGGCGGATCTGACCGACCGTGCGCGCCAGATCATCGGCGACGCGGCGCAGAACTCGCGCACCGTCGGCGCGACGCGCATCGAGGTGTCCGGCCACGCCGACCGCACCGGTACGGCCGTCTACAACCAGCGCCTGTCGGTGCGTCGCGGCGAAGCCGTGGCCGGCGAGCTGGTGCGTCAGGGCGTCGCCCGCGACCAGATCTCGGTCCAGGGCTTCGGCTTCGATCGCCCGCTGGTCCCGACGGCGATGGGCGTGCGCGAGCCGCAGAACCGCCGCGTGGAAATCGTCCTGCGCTAACCAGCGAGGCCGAAACGAAGAGGGCCGCCGGGAAACCGGCGGCCCTTTTCTCGTTCCGGGCCCCGTGAATGGAGAAGAGGCTCATGAAAAAGGCTGGCCAGGTTTCCCCGGCCAGCCCTCGTCCCGCCTGGCTCAATGCGCCAGGATGGCCAGCAGCAGCAGCGCCACGATGTTGGTGATCTTGATCATCGGGTTCACGGCCGGGCCCGAAGTGTCCTTGTAGGGGTCGCCCACCGTGTCGCCCGTCACCGCGGCCTTGTGGGCGTCGCTGCCCTTGCCGCCGTAATGACCCTCCTCGATGTACTTCTTGGCGTTGTCCCAGGCGCCGCCGCCCGTGGTCATCGAGACGGCGACGAAGAAGCCCGTCACGATCACGCCCAGCAGCATCGCTCCCAGCGCCGAGAAGGCCGAGGCCTTGCCCGCGATGGCATAGATCAGGAAGTACCAGACGATCGGGCTGAGCACCGGCAGCAGCGAGGGGACGATCATCTCCTTGATCGCCGCCTTGGTGAGCATGTCCACCGCGCGCCCGTAATCCGGCTTGTCGGTGCCCGCCATGATGCCCGGCTTCTCGCGGAACTGGCGCCGGACCTCCTCGACCACGGCCTGCGCCGCGCGGCCCACCGCCGTCATGCTCATGCCGCCGAAGAGATAGGGCAGCAGCCCGCCGAAGAGCAGCCCGACCACGACGTAGGGATTGGCCAGCGAGAAGTCGATCGCCCCGATCCCGGCGAAGTAGGGATAGAGCGCCGGGTTGGCGATGAAGTAGGCCAGGTCCTGCGTATAGGCCGCGAAGAGCACCAGCGCGCCGAGGCCCGCCGAGCCGATCGCATAGCCCTTGGTGACCGCCTTGGTCGTGTTGCCCACCGCGTCCAGCGCGTCGGTGGTGACGCGGGTTTCGGGAGGCAGCCCGGCCATCTCAGCGATGCCGCCGGCATTGTCCGTCACCGGGCCGAAGGCGTCGAGCGCGACGATCATGCCGGCCAGCGCCAGCATGGTCGTCGTGGCGATGGCGATGCCGTAGAGGCCCGCGAGGCTGTAGGAGCAGATCACGCCGGCGATGATGATGAGCGCCGGGATCGCGGTGCTCTCCATGCTGACGGCGAGGCCGCGGATCACGTTGGTGCCGTGGCCGGTCTGCGAGGCCTCGGCGATGCTCTGCACCGGCCGGAACTGCGTGCCGGTGTAGTATTCGGTGATGATGACGATGCAGGCCGTCACCGCGAGGCCGACCGCGCCGCAGAGGAACAGGCTGAAGGCGCCGAAGCTGTGCCCGCCGACGACCGAAGTTCCGGTGCCGAAGAAGATGAAGGAGAGCGGCAGCAGCGCCGCCAGGCTCAGCACGCCCGTCACGATCAGCCCGCGATACATCGCGCCCATGATCGACTGGTTCGCCGGCAGCTTCACGAAATAGGTGCCGACGATGGAGGTCAGCACGCAGACCGCGCCGATGGCCAGCGGGAAGAGCATCGCATTGACGCGCCCCGCCTCGGTGAAGCTGATCGCGGCCAGGACCATGGTGGCGACGGCCGTCACCGCATAGGTCTCGAAGAGGTCGGCCGCCATGCCGGCGCAGTCGCCCACGTTGTCGCCCACGTTGTCGGCGATGGTGGCGGGGTTGCGGGGGTCGTCCTCGGGGATGCCGGCCTCGACCTTGCCGACCATGTCGCCGCCCACGTCGGCGCCCTTCGTGAAGATGCCGCCGCCGAGGCGGGCGAAGATGGAGATGAGGGAGGCGCCGAAGCCGAGCGCCACGAGGCTGTCGATCACGACGCGGTCATTGACCGCATATCCGCCGATCACCACCAGCACGAAGAAGTAGATGGCCACGCCCAGCAGCGCGAGGCCGGCCACCAGCATGCCGGTGATGGCGCCGGACTTGAAGGCGAGGTCGAGCCCGGCGGCCAGGCCGTGCGTGCTGGCCTCGGCGGTGCGGACATTGGCGCGGACCGAGACGTTCATGCCGATGAAGCCGGCAAGCCCCGACAGAACCGCGCCGATCAGAAAGCCGATGGCCACCGTCCCGCCCAGCAGGGCGAAAACGAGGATGAACAGCACGAGGCCGACCGCGCCGATGGTCATGTACTGCCGCTTCAGATAGGCGGAGGCGCCCTCCTGGATAGCCTGCGCGATCTCCTGCATGCGGGCATTGCCGGCCGGCTTGGCCATGATTTCCTTGGTGGTGATCCAGCCATAGGCGAGCGACGTCGCCCCCAGCAGGATCACCAGCAACAACGTCACTGTGATCACTTAGACTCCCCTCTTCCCGTTGGTTTCGCCGCCTTCTGGCGGCGATTCGCCTGAGGTTAGGCCGCGCTCCGGCCGCGGCGCAACAAGCGCGCCCTGCCCTCGCGCCCCGGCGGTTTTTGTGGTTTGACGCTGCCACCGACGTCATCCGCCTGCCTGGAGCCTCCAGATGAACCTGAATGCGATTCCCCTCGGCAAGAATCCGCCGGACGACCTGAATGTGATCATCGAGGTGGCCATTGGCGGCGAGCCCATCAAATACGAGATGAACAAGGAGGCCGGGACGCTTTTCGTCGACCGCTTCCTCTACACGCCGATGCGCTACCCGGGGAATTACGGCTTCGTCCCGCACACCCTGAGCGACGACGGCGACCCGATCGACGTGCTGGTGGCCAATACGCGCCCCATCGTTCCGGGCGCGGTCATCAACGTCCGCCCGATCGGCGTGCTCAAGATGGAGGACGACGGCGGCGGCGACGAGAAGATCATCGCGGTGCCCTCGCCCAAGCTCACCAAGCGCTACGTGAACGTCCACACGATCACCGACCTGCCGCAGATCACGCTCGACCAGATCCGCCATTTCTTCGAGCACTACAAAGACCTGGAGCCCGGCAAGTGGGTCAAGGTCCTGGGCTGGGGCGGCGCGGACGAGGCCAAGGCGCTCGTCCGCGAGGCGATCGAGCGGGCCAGGAAGGCCGGCTGACGCGGCGTCTTGCCGGCCTGCCCTGAATCGCTCCACAAACAAGCTCCCTTCGCGCCCGTAGCTCAACTGGTTAGAGCGGGCCGCTCATAACGGCTTGGTTGCGGGTTCAAGTCCTGCCGGGCGCAGGGGGATTCAAGGCGGCTTCCCGCGAGCCCTCGCGACAACTTTCGCCGCCTTGCCGGGTTGACCCCGGTGGCGCGCGCCGGATGCGCCCGAACCATCGGAGGGCCGCATGAGCGACAGGCATATCGACAGCATGGCTCCTGGAACGGAGCCGCAGCCGCCCCAGGTGCTCTCCACCGCCAGGCCCGAGGAAGGGCCGGCCAGGGGCGAGGGCTGGATGGTGATCCGGGCCCTGCTGCTCATCCTGGGCGGGATCGCCATCGTCAGCTACGTGATGATGACCATCGACAGCTGACGGCGGCACCTGCACGCAGCTCGGGAAATTTTCGTAGACATACAACCTGCGGTATCTTAACTGGGATCAGATCGACGGCAGGGCCCCCGCCCGCCACGGGAGCACAGCCCTTCTCGCTTTCCGCTCCCCCTGGAGAGGTCCGATTGCGATGCCCCGGCTGCGTTCCGCCCCGCTCATGGCCCCCGGCTCCCGCCGCTCTCCCGTCACGCGCTCGAGCGCAGCCGAGGAAGGCTTCATCGAGGGGGAGTTCTGGGTGGTCGCCCGGGCGGTCGCTCTGCTGATCGGCGGAATCGTCGCGCTCGGCTGGCTGCTGAATTGAGAACCGCCGGCTAGATCCGCAGGCGGTCCGGGATCGGCAGGCCCAGCCGGTCGGGCACGGGCCATTCCTCGCGCACGGTGCGAAGTTTCCGGAAACCCGCCTTGATGTAATTGGGCAGGGCGCGCGGATGATCGGCCGTGCAGGTGTTCACCGTCATCGCCGTGCAGCCCTCGGACCAAGCCGCCGCTATGGCGTGATGCAGGAAGGGCATGCCGACGCCCAGGCCGATCCCCCGGCCCATCAGCCCGAAATAGGCGAGGTTGATCACAGGCCAGGCGCGCCGGTCGAGCTCGTAGAAGCCCAGCTCGCCCTCGGCGTTGCGCAGCACGCTGATGCTGATCGCCCGGTCATCGAGGATCGATTCCAGCTCACCGTCGCTCAGCGTGCGGCGGAGCCACCAGACATAATCATGGCCGACCGCCGCATAAAGCTGCCGGTAATGCGGCACGCTGCAGCGCGGGAAGAGCCGCTCGACCTCCAGGCCGGCCGGCAGGGCCGGGCCGCGCCTGGCGGGGGGCCGCTCCATGCGCAGGAACGTCACATCCACCGCGATCCGGGTGGTCGGCTCGACCAGACGGATCATGTTTCCAGGAAGCTGCGGAGCTTGCGGGAGCGGCTGGGGTGCTTGAGCTTGCGCAGCGCCTTGGCCTCGATCTGCCGGATGCGCTCGCGCGTCACGTTGAACTGCTGGCCGACCTCTTCCAGCGTGTGGTCGGTGTTCATGCCGATGCCGAAGCGCATGCGCAGCACGCGTTCCTCGCGGGGCGTGAGGCTGCCGAGCACGCGGGTCGTGGCCTCGCGCAGGTTGGACTGGATCGCGGCATCGAGCGGGATGATCGCGTTCTTGTCCTCGATGAAGTCGCCCAGATGGCTGTCCTCCTCGTCGCCAATCGGCGTCTCGAGGGAGATCGGCTCCTTGGCGATCTTCAGGACCTTGCGGACCTTCTCCAGCGGCATGCCGAGCTTCTCGGCGAGCTCCTCCGGCTGGGGCTCGCGGCCGATCTCGTGCAGCATCTGGCGCGAGGTGCGGACCAGCTTGTTGATGGTCTCGATCATATGCACGGGAATACGGATGGTCCGCGCCTGATCGGCGATCGAGCGCGTGATGGCCTGCCGGATCCACCAGGTGGCATAGGTCGAGAACTTGTAGCCGCGGCGGTACTCGAACTTATCCACCGCCTTCATCAGGCCGATATTGCCCTCCTGGATCAGGTCCAGAAACTGCAGGCCGCGATTGGTGTACTTCTTGGCGATGGAGATCACGAGGCGCAGGTTGGCCTCGATCATCTCCTTCTTCGCCTGGTTCATGTCCCGCTCGCCGGCGGAGACCGTCTTGTAGACGCGGCGGAACTCGCCGACCGGCAGGCCGGTCGCCCCCGCGATGGCGCCGATCTCGACGCGCACATGCTCCAGGTCGTCACGGGCCTTGAGCGCGAAGGCGGGCCAGGCCTTGCCCTTCAGCTTCGCCACGCGGTCGATGAAGCCCGGATCGAGCTCGCTGCCGATCCAGTTCTCCAGGAACTCCTCGCGGCGGACCTTCTGGGCCAGCGCCATGCGCAGCACCTGGCCGTCCAGCGTGTTCAGCTTGCGGTTCAGGGCCTTGAGCTGCTCGACCAGCTCCTCGATGCGGTTATTGTGGAGGTGGACCTTCTCCACGAGCTGCACCAGCTCCAGGCGCGACTTCTCGTAGGTCTTCTCCGAGCGGCCCACCAGCTCCTCGCCCGAGGTATAGGCGTCCATCCGCTTCGAGGAGAGCTTGTTGAGCTTGGTGAAGATGGTCTGGATCGCCTCGAAATTGGCGAGGACCTCCGGCTTCAGCTTCTCCTCGAGCGCGGAGAGCGACAGGCCGACGCCCTCACCCTCCTCGCCTTCTTCGAACTCCTCCGGCTCCGGGGGCGTGCCCTCGGGGTTGTCGGCGTTGTTGGTGGCCTCGAGGTCGATCACGTCCCGCAGCAGCATGCGGCCTTCCTTGACCGCGTCGTGCCAGGCGACGATGGCCTTGAAGGTGAGCGGGCTTTCGCAGAGCCCGCCGATCATCATGTCGCGGCCGGCCTCGATGCGCTTG
This sequence comes from Roseococcus sp. SYP-B2431, assembly GCF_004336745.1. Lineage (GTDB taxonomy): Bacteria > Pseudomonadota > Alphaproteobacteria > Acetobacterales > Acetobacteraceae > Roseococcus. The sequence goes on along the minus strand of NZ_SJXD01000025.1, from coordinate 88,804 downwards.
GCGATGGCGATCTCGCCCTCGCGGGAGAGCAGCTCCACGCTGCCCATCTCGCGCAGGTACATCCGGACGGGGTCGTCGGTGCGGCCGAGGCTTTCCTCGTCGACGTTGCCGCCGGACTCCTCCTCTTCCTTCTCCTCGCCCTCGCCCTCGGGCTTGGCGGCCTTGGTCTCGCCCTCCTCGGACTCCTCGGCCTCGACGACGTTGATGCCGGCTTCGGAGAGGGAGGAGAGGGTGTCCTCGATGAACTCGGAGCTCACGGTCTCCTGCGGCATGGCCGCGTTCACCTCGTCATAGGTGACGTAGCCGCGCTCCTTGCCGCGGGCGATGAGCTTCTTGACGGCGGCGGAGGTGATATCGAGCAGCACGCCCTCGACCGCTTCCTCGCGGGCCTCGGCCGTCTCGCTGCCATTCGCCGTCTTGCTCGCCATCCGCTGCTCCATCGCCAGTAAGCCGTACCGGTCATCATCGCACCGGGAAGAGGGAACCCCCCTCCCCATACTAACTCATCTCATTCGGCTCGGCCTCGGCCTCGCCACGCCGCAGCGCATCGAGCGCCTCGGTCAGCCGGATCAGCCGGGTCTGGGTGGCCAGGTCGCCCTGGGCCTCGAACGCTTCGCGAGCTGCCCGAGCATCCTCGGCCAGCTCCGCCTCGCCTCGCAAGAAACCAAAGAACTGCCAGAACGCATCCAGCGCCTCCTTGGGCTGCCCCCCCGGCCCTGCCTCGCGCGGCAGGTCCGGAACCTTCAAGACCCATTGGCTGGCTGATGCGGCCCCACCGCTCGCGAGGTGGGCGATCAACTCTCCGGAGTCAAGGCGTGAGGCCTCTGGAACCCAGGCCAGCAGCGCATTCCTCACCTGCTGTGGCGCGCCCGCGGGAAGGTCCAGGAGCGACAGCGGCTCCTCTATGTCGTGCAGGAGCTCCGGATGATGGATGCAGATCGCCAGGAGGATGCGGGCGCGCTTGGCCTGGGCCGCCTCGCGATCGGGCTCCGGGCGGGGGTGGCGCGGCGCGGCGCGCAGGCCCGGCCGCTTGGTCAGCGAGAAGAAGCGGTCGAGCAAGGAACGGCGGAATTCCGCGGCCAGCGCCCTGTCCGGGATGGTCTGGGCAGCGGCTGCGAGGCGGTTGCGCAGGGCGGCCCGGCCTTCGGGGCTTTCGGGGACCTTGCCGCCGACGATCAGTCCGAACAGTGCCTGGGAGAGCGGCTGCGCCGCGTCGAGCGCGGCCTGGAAGGCGCGCGGGCCGCCCTTGCGGATCAGCGTGTCCGGATCCTCGCCGGCGGGCAGGGTCATGAAGCGGAGGGTGCGCTCGGGGGCAAGCAGGGGCAGGGCCAGCTCGGCCGCGCGGGCCGCGGCGCGGATGCCGGCGGCGTCGCCGTCGAAGCAGAGCACCGGCTCGGGGCTGACCTGCCAGAGGGACTTCATCTGTTCCTCGGTGAGCGCTGTGCCGAGGGGGGCGACCGCGCCGGCGAAGCCGGCCTGATGAAGCGCGATCACGTCCATGTAGCCCTCGGCGACGATCAGGCTGGCGCCCCGGAACACGCCCTCCCGCGCGAGGTCCAGCGCATAGAGGTTGCGGCGCTTGGAGAAGAGCGCCGTCTCCGGCCCGTTCACGTATTTGGGCTGGCCGTCGCCGAGGATGCGGCCGCCGAAGCTGACGCCGCGCCCGCGCCGGTCGCGGATCGGAAACATGACGCGGTTGAAGAAGAGATCGACCGCGCGGCCCTCCTCCCGCTCCTGCATCAGTCCGGCTTCGAGAAGCTGCGCCTGCTGGATCCCCTCCTCCCGCAGCTCGGCGGCGAGCGCGCCGCGGCCGGCGCCGGACCAGCCGAGGCCGAACTTCCGGATCGTCTCGTCCGTCAGGCCGCGGTTGCGGAGGTAGGCGAGCGCCTCGGCGCCCTCCGGCATGCGGAGGCGGCGCGCATAGGCGGCCTCGGCCGCCTGGAGCACGCCATGGAGGTCGCGCGCGCGGCGATCGCGGGCGGCGGCCTCGGGCGTGGGCTTGGGGACGTCGAGCCCGGCCTCGCCGGCCAGCCGCTCGACGGCCTCCATGAAGCCGCCGCCCTCGGCGCGCATGACATAGGCGAAGGCGTCGCCATGCGCGCCGCAGCCGAAGCAGTGGAAGCTGTCGTCATAGACGTAGAAGGAGGGCGATTTCTCGCTGTGGAAGGGACAGAGCCCCTTCCAGTTGCGGCCGGACTTGGACAGGCGCACGCGCCGGCCGACCAGCCCGGGCATGGGGGTCCGGGCGCGAAGCTCGTCGAGGAAGGTGGGGGGAAGCGCCATGGTCGCCCGCCCAATCTACATCGCTTGCGCCGCGAATCCGACTCGGGTGCGGGCCGCGCCGGCCGCCGGCAGGGCCTTTCCGTCATCTTGAACTTTCAGGAATTCCTGAACATGCTTTCTCATAGTTCGGTCCCCGTCGCCGGCAGAACCCGCCGGAAGCAGCCGGCCGAAAAGAAGGACGCCCCGACCGATGGACGCGATCATGCTGGCCCGGATGCAGTTCGCGGCCAATATCTCCTTCCATATCCTCTTCCCCACCATCACCATCGCCCTGGGCTGGGTGCTGCTTTTCTTCAAGCTGCGCTTCGACGCCACGAAGGAGGCGTCCTGGATGGAGGCCTACAGGTTCTGGGTGAAGGTCTTCGCCCTCTCCTTCGCGCTGGGCGTGGTCTCGGGTGTCACCATGAGCTTCCAGTTCGGCACCAACTGGCCGGGCTACATGGAGCGCGTGGGCAATATCGCGGGCCCGCTGCTGGCCTATGAGGTCATCACCGCCTTCTTCCTCGAGGCCTCCTTCCTCGCCGTCATGCTCTTCGGCTACGGCCGCGTGCCGAACTGGGCCCATACGGCCGCCACCGTGCTGGTGGCCGGCGGCACCACCTTCTCCGCCTTTTGGATCCTCGCGCTGAACTCCTGGATGCAGACGCCCGCGGGCTTCGAGATGCGCGACGGCGTCGCCTTCGTGACGGACTGGGCCGCGGTCATCTTCAACCCCTCCTTCCCCTACCGGCTCGCCCATAAGCTGCTGGCCTCCGGGCTGACCGTCGCCTTCCTGGTGGCCGGCCTCTCCGCCTGGCGATGGCTGCGCGGCGACCGCGCGCCCGGCGTGGAGCGCGCGCTGAAGACGGGCGTGATCCTGGGCGCCATCCTCATTCCCATCCAGATCTTCGCGGGTGACGCGCATGGGCTGAACACGCTGGAGCACCAGCCGCAGAAGGTCGCCGCCATGGAGGCGATCTGGGAGACGGAGAGCCGCGCCGCCCTGCGCCTCTTCGCCTGGCCCGACGAGGCCGCCCGCACCAACCGCTACGTGATCGAGATCCCGACGCTGGCGAGCTGGATCCTGACCCATTCGGCCGACGGGACCATCCGCGGCCTCAACGAGTTCGAGGGCAACCACCCGCCCGTCGCGCCCGTCTTCTTCGCCTTCCGCATCATGGTGGGCCTGGGCATGCTGATGCTCCTCGTCTCCTGGTTCGGCGTCTGGACGCTGCGGCGGCGCGGCGTCACGCCCTGGCTCGCGCGGCTGCTGATCCCCATGACCTTCTCCGGCTGGGTGGCGACGCTGGCGGGCTGGTACGTCACCGAGATCGGCCGGCAGCCCTGGCTGGTTTCCGGCATCCTGCGCACCGCCGACGCGGCGGGCCCGGTGCCGGCAACGACGATCTTCGCCTCGCTGACCGGCTATATCCTGCTCTATGCGGGGCTGCTGCTGGCCTACATCCTCACGCTCATGTACCTCGCCCGCCGCCCCGACGCGCCGGAGCCCGAACAGGTCGGCGGGCAGGATCCCCTCAACCCGGCCCCGGCGGAGTGACGGCCATGGAGACCCTTCCCGACGGCGCCTGGCTGCCGATCACCTTCGCCGCGCTGATGGCCATTTCGATGCTGGCCTATGCCATCCTGGACGGCGCGGATCTCGGCGTCGGCATCTGGCTGCGCTCCACGCCCGACGAGGCCACGCGCGACCGCATGATCGCCAGCATCGGCCCCTTCTGGGACGCCAACGAGACCTGGCTGGTGCTGGGCGTCGGCATCCTGCTCACCGCCTTCCCCAAGGCCCATGGGGTGGTGCTGACGGCGCTCTATATCCCCGTCTTCCTGATGCTGTTCAGCCTGATCCTGCGCGGCGTGGCCTTCGAGTTCCGCGCCAAGGCGCCGCCGGCCCAGAAGCTGCGCTGGGACATGGCCTTCCAGGGCGGCTCCATCCTAGCCGCCTTCTGCCAGGGCTGGATGCTCGGCGAATATATCCTGGGCTTCGAACCCGGCTGGCAGACCTTCGCCTTCGGCATGCTGACGGGCGTCTTCGTCGTCGCAGGCTATGCGCTGATCGGCGGCGCCTGGCTGGTCTGGCGCTGCGAGCACGACCTGCAGCAGATGGCCACGCGCTGGGCCCGGCGCGCCCTCTACGCCACCTGGATCGGCGTCGTCGTGGTCAGCGCCGTCACGCCGCTGGTCAGCCCCCGCATCTTCGATCGCTGGTTCAGCTTCCCGGAGATCTTCGGGCTGGGCACGATCCCGCTGGCCAGCGGCGCGCTCTTCCTGCTGCTGCACATCTTCCTGCGGCGCTATCCCCGTCCGGACCATTCGCTCGACTGGGTGCCCTTCGTGGCGACGGCGGCCATCTTCGCGCTTTGCGTGCAGGGGCTGGCCTATAGCTTCTGGCCCTATGTGGTGCCCGACCGGCTCACCATCTTCGAGGCCGCGAGCGCCCCGGAATCGCTGATCGTCATCCTGGTGGGCGCGGTCGCGGTGCTGCCCCTGATCGGCGTCTACACCTTCCTCATCTGGCGCATCTTCGGCGGCAAGGCGCAGGAGCTGAAATACTATTGAGCCTGCCGCGCCGGGCGTTCCTGGTCGGCGCGGCAGGCCTCGCCGGCTGCGCCGCCCTGCCGGAGCCGCGATCCTGCCCGGCCGCCGGCGGCCGCATCCGGGTGGTGTCGCGCTCCTGGCACACGGAGATCGCGGTGCCGGCCGCATCCATGGGCAGCTTCGCGGCCACCTATCGCGGCGCGGCCTGGCTGATGCTCGGCTTCGGCAAGCGGAACTTCATGACCGCGCCGGCGCGCGGGCTGTCGGAATGGCTGGCAGGCCCCTTTGCCGGGCCGGGGATCATGCAGGTCACAGCGCTCTCCGTCCCGCCCGAGGAGGCGATGGCCGCGACCGTCCTCACCCTCCCGCTCGACGATGCGGGGCTGATGCGGCTGGCGGATTCGCTCTGGGACAGCTTCCGGCTGACCGGCGAGGGCCATCCCGCCTTCGTAAGCCATCTGCGCGGCAGCGATTTCTACGAAGCCGCGGAGGGCTACAGCCTGGACCACACCTGCAACACCTGGACCGCGCGGAAGCTGGCCACCGCGGGGTTTCCCGTCCGGTCCGAGGGCGCGGTCCTGGCCGGCGAGGTCATGCGGCAGGTCGCGGCGCTGCCCGCCGCCTGCCGCCCCACCCTCGCCCGGAGCTGATCAGCGGGTCGGCGCGGGGCCCGAGGCCATCACCACATGCGCGGGCGAGGGGGCCGAGCCGAAGCTGAGGCTCGGGCTGCAGGCGGAGACGAGGAGCAGGCCGGCAAGCAGCGCCACGGCACGGATACGGATCATCTGCATTCTCCCATGAGCGATTGACGGGGGAATTCCCACCCGACGCGAAGGTTGCACCGGATCGGAACGAGCGCCGCGCCTTTCGATTGCCAAGCCGCGGCCGGAGGGCTAAGCGGCCCGCATGAAGCCCGCCGAAATCCAGGCCGTCCAGGCCCATCTCCGCAAGCTGCTCGGCAGCCCGAACCTCATGATCCGCGCGGCCCAGACCCGCAACGGTCCGGTCGAGGTGCTGGCGGGCGCCGAGACGATCGGGACGGTGGACCGCGACTCCGAGGATGGCGAGGTGGCCTACCACGTCACCATCACCGTGCTCGCCGAGGATCTTCCGAACCAGTAAGTCAGCCGCCGAGCGCGGCCTTCACGGCCGGGCCGGCCTTGGCCATGTCCAGGCTGGCCGAATGCTTCGCCTTCAGCGCGGCCATCACCTTGCCCATGTCCTTGATCGTGGCGGCGCCCGTCTCCGCAACGGCGGCGGCGACCGCGGCCTGCAGCCCGGCCTCGTCCATCTGGGCCGGCAGGAAACTCTCGATCACGGCGATCTCGGCCTCCTCCTTGGCGGCCAGCTCCTCGCGGCCGCCCTGGCGATAGAGCTCCACCGACTCCCGACGCGACTTCGCCATGCCGCGGAGCATGGCGACGATCGCCGGCTCCTCGATCGGCGGGCCGGGGCGGGCGGCGATGTCCGTGTCCTTCAGCTTGGCCGTGATCATGCGCAGCGTCCCGGTGGTCGCGGCGTCGCGCGCCAGCATGGCGGTCTTGAGCTCGGCGGTGAAACGGCTCCGCAAGTCCATCTTAAATCCTTTTCAAATCATGGTTCTGTAGCGAAGTTCCCAGCCTGATCGACTTTCGCTTGAACTGGGAAAAGAATTCCCACATAGTCTAGCCCATGCGCAGCGTGGAAGACATCCTTGCCCTCCTGGGCGGGGCCGAGGCCGCGGCCGGCCAGCTCAAGGTCGGCACCGAGGCCATCCGCAAATGGCGCCAGTCCCGGGCCATCCCGGCCAAGCACTGGCCCGCCATCCTGGCCGCCACCGGCCTCTCCCTCTCCGACCTGGCCGGATCGCCCGCCCCCTCTCAGGATACCCCCATGCCGAATCTTCCGCCCGATGGCGCCACCGCCTGCCTCGTGCTCGACGACGGCGCCGTCTTCTGGGGGCTCGGCTTCGGCGCCCATGGCACGCAGGTCGCCGAGATCTGCTTCAACACGGGGCTGACCGGCTACCAGGAGACGCTGACCGATCCGTCTTATGCCGGGCAGATCATCAACTTCACCTTTCCGCATATCGGCAATGTCGGCACCAATGTCGAGGACATGGAGGCGACGACCCCCGTCGCCCGCGGCCTGGTCGTCAAGCAGGACGTCACCGACCCCGCCAGCTACCGCAACACCCTGTCCTTGCAGGACTGGCTGAAGCGCCACAACATCCCGGGCATCGCGGGCATCGACACGCGTGCGCTGACCGCCCGCATCCGCGACGGCGGCGCCCCCAACGGCGTGCTGAGCTTCCCCGCCGACGGCCGCTTCGACATCGAGGCGCTGGTCGCCCAGGCCAAGGCCTGGCCGGGGCTGAAGGGCATGGACCTCGCCAAGGAAGTGACCGCGCGCCAGTCCTATCAATGGGACGAGACGGTCTGGTCCTGGGGCAAGGGCTTCGGCAAGCAGGTCGCGCCGACGCATCGCGTGGTGGCGGTGGACTACGGCGCCAAGCGCAACATCCTGCGCTGCCTCGCCGATGCCGGCTGCGCCGTGACGGTGCTGCCCGCGACGGCGACCGCCGAGGACATCCTGCGCGAGAAGCCGGACGGCGTCTTCCTCTCCAACGGCCCCGGCGATCCGGCGGCGACGGGCGTCTATGCCGTGCCCGCGATCCAGGGCGTGCTGGACGCGAAGATCCCCGTCTTCGGCATCTGCCTCGGCCACCAGCTGCTGGCCCTGGCCCTGGGCGCCAAGACCTACAAGCTCGACCGCGGCCATCGCGGGGCGAACCAGCCGGTGCAGGACCTCGCCACCGGCAAGGTCGAGATCACCAGCCAGAACCACGGCTTCGCGGTCGACGACAAGACGCTGCCGGAGGGCGTGACGGTCACCCATGTCAGCCTCTTCGACGGCTCCAACGAGGGCATCGCGGCGCCCGCGAAGCAGGCCTTCTCCGTGCAGTACCACCCCGAGGCCAGCCCCGGCCCGAGCGATTCCCACTACCTGTTCCACCGTTTCGTGGGGATGATGGACAAGGCCAAAGCGGCCTAGCAGGGAAGGAAACGGGATGTTCGATCTCAGCGGGCGCGTCGCGCTCGTCACCGGCGGCAATGGCGGCATCGGGCTTGGGCTTGCGAAGGGGCTGGCGGCCTGCGGCGCGCGCGTCGTCGTCACCGGCCGCGACAAGGACAAGAACGACGCCGCGCTGAAGGTGCTGGGCAGCAAGGCGCACGCCATCGCGGCCGACCTCTCCGCGCCCGGCGAGACCGATCGCGTGCTGGCGGAGACGCTGGCGCTGGGCGACGGCCTCGCCATCCTGGTGAACAACGCCGGCACCAACCTCCGCGCCCCGCCCGACGAGGTGACGGACGAGCAGTGGAACACGGTGCTCGAGATCAACCTCAACGCCATGATGCGCCTGACGCGCGCGGCCTATCCGGCGCTGAAGGCGAGCGGGCATGGCCGCGTGATCAACACGGGCTCGATGCTCTCCATCTTCGGCGTGGTCTTCTCGCCGGCCTATGGCGCGAGCAAGGGCGCGGTGGTGCAGTACACCAAGTCGCTGGCGGTGGCCTGGGCCAAGGACGGCATCACGGCCAATTCCATCCTGCCCGGCTGGATCGACACCGATCTCACGCGCCGCGCGCGGCAATATTCCAGCACCCTGCACGACAGCGTGCTGAACCGCACGCCGAGGGGCCGCTGGGGCGATCCTTCCGACTTCATCGGCATCGCGGCCTTCCTGGCCAGCGACGAGGCCGCCTTCATCACCGGGACCGCCATCCCGATCGATGGCGGCTTCTCGACGCAGGGCTGACATGCCCTCGCCCGAAACCCTGCTGGTCTTTGCGGCCATCTCGCTCGGCATGGTGCTCACGCCAGGGCCGAACATGGTCTACCTCGTCAGCCGCTCCATCTCGCAGGGGCGGCTCGCGGGGCTGCTGTCGCTGATCGGCGTGGCGCTGGGCTTCGTCTTCTACATGCTCTCGGCGGCGCTCGGGATCACGGCCTTCCTGGCCACGGTGCCGCTCGCCTATGACGCGGTGCGCTTCGCGGGCGCGGCCTTTCTGCTCTACCTGGCGTGGCAGGCCTTCACCGGCCGCTCCTCGCCCTTCGCCCCGCGCGACCTGCCGCGCCACGACGCGCGGCGGCTGGTGGCGATGGGCTTCCTCACCAATCTGCTCAATCCCAAGATCGCGGTGATGTACCTCTCGCTGCTGCCGCAGTTCATCGACCCCGCGCGCGGCGGGGTCTTCGGGCAGGCGGTGGCGCTGGGCTTCACGCAGATCTGCGTGAGCGTCGCCGTCAACGCCGTGATCGTGATGGCGGCGGCGCATGTGGCCTCCTTCCTGGCTGGGCGCCCGCTCTTCGCGCGCGCCCAGCGCTGGGTCATGGGCACGGTGCTGGCCGGGCTGGCGGCGCGCATGGCCGGCGAGGCCCGGCCCTGATGCCCTCGATCGAATCCCTGCTGGTCTTTGCCGCCCTGTCGATCGGCCTCGCGGTCACGCCGGGGCCGAACATGCTCTATCTCGTCAGCCGCGCCCTGGCGCAGGGGACGCGGGCGGGAATGATCTCGATGGCCGGCTGCGCGCTCGGCTCGGCCACGATCATGCTCTGCGCGGCGGCGGGGATCACGGCGGCGCTGCTGGCCATCCCCTATGCCTGGGACGCGCTGCGGATCGGCAGCGCGGCCTATCTGGCCTGGATGGCCTGGCAATGCCTGAAGCCCGGCGCCGAGCCGCTATTCTCTCCTCGCGCCCTGCCGCGCGAGCCGGACGGCAGGCTCTTCGCGGTGGGCTTCGCCACGGCGGCGCTCAATCCCAAGGTCGCGCTCTTCTACATGGCGGTGCTGCCGCCCTTCATCGACGCCTCCGCCGGCCACGTGCTGCTGCAGGGCGCGGTGCTGGGCGCGCTGCAGGTCGGCATCGGCGCGGTCTTCGACGCGCTGCTGGTCTATGGCGCCGCCGGGGCCGCGCGCTTCCTCGCGACGCGCCCGGTCTGGCTCGCCGCGCAGCGCTACGTTCTCGGCGTCGCGCTCGCGCTCATCGCCGCCAAGCTGGCCTTCGGCGACGGCTTCCAGGGCGAGCGCGGCTGATGGCCGCCGGTTTCGCCTGGATCGGCGGGATCCTCGTCGCGATCTTCGCGGCCATTGTGCTGACTACGGCGATCCGCCGCGTGCTGCCCATGCTGGAGGCCGCGCTCGGCCTCTCCATGTTCGCGATGGGCTTCGCGCTGCACATGTCGGGCTTCTTCACCGGCTCCGGCCCCTGGCCGGTCTTCCTCATCGTCGCCGTGAGCCACGCCGTCGCCGGCTGGGCCATCTGGCAGCGCGGGAGGATCCGCGGCGCATGAGCAGCATCAGCCTCAACATGGACGGCCTTTTCTACGGCCTGGCCATCGCGGTTTTCGTGGCGCTGCTCGGCACGCCCGCGGCCTGGCGGCTGCTCGGCACGCTGCCGCATGCCGGACGCGCCCTTGCGACCTATCTCTGCTGCATCGGCCTCTCCGGCCTGCTCGCCATTCCCTTCGCCTTCGCCGGGCACCGGCTGGAGGAGACGGTGCTCTTCGCCGTCATGTTCTCCGCGGCCTTTCAGCTCGTGACCGTGCTCATCCCCCTCCTGTTCTTCTCGCCCAAAAGGCCCTGATCCCCATGCCCAAGCGCACCGACATCCAGTCCATCCTCATCATCGGCGCCGGTCCCATCGTGATCGGCCAGGCCTGCGAGTTCGACTATTCGGGCGCCCAGGCCTGCAAGGCGCTGCGCGCCGAGGGCTATCGCGTCATCCTGGTGAACTCGAATCCCGCCACGATCATGACCGATCCGGGCCTGGCCGACGCCACCTACATCGAGCCGATCACGGTCGAGATCGTCGAGAAGATCATCGCCAAGGAGCGCCCCGACGCGCTGCTGCCCACCATGGGCGGCCAGACCGCGCTCAACACCGCGCTGAAGCTGGCCGAGGCCGGCGTGCTGGAGAAGTACGGCTGCGAGCTGATCGGCGCCAAGGCCGAGGTCATCGACAAGGCGGAGGACCGGCAGAAGTTCCGCAATGCGATGACGAAGATCGGCATCGAGAGCCCGAAGAGCGAGATCGCGCACACGATGGAGGAGGCCTGGGCCGGCCTCGCCATCGTCGGCCTGCCCTGCGTCATCCGGCCCTCCTTCACCCTCGGCGGCACGGGCGGCGGCATCGCCTACAACCGCGAGGAGTTCGAGCAGATCGTCGGCGCCGGCCTCGCCGCCTCGATGACGAGCGAGGTGCTGGTCGAGGAAAGCGTGCTGGGCTGGAAGGAATACGAGATGGAGGTCGTCCGCGACACGGCGGACAACTGCATCATCGTCTGCTCCATCGAGAACCTGGACGCGATGGGCGTGCACACCGGCGACAGCGTGACCATCGCGCCGGCCCTGACGCTGACCGACAAGGAATACCAGCGCATGCGCGACGCCAGCATCGCCTGCCTGCGCGAGATCGGCGTCGACACCGGCGGCTCCAACGTGCAGTTCGGCATCAACCCGGTGGATGGCCGCATGGTCGTCATCGAGATGAACCCGCGCGTCTCGCGCAGCTCCGCTCTGGCCTCCAAGGCCACGGGTTTCCCCATCGCCAAGATCGCGGCGAAGCTCGCCGTCGGCTACACGCTGGACGAGCTCAAGAACGACATCACCATGGTCACGCCGGCCAGCTTCGAGCCGACGATCGACTATGTGGTCGTGAAGATCCCCCGCTTCACCTTCGAGAAGTTCCCCGGCACCCCGGCCACGCTGACCACCGCCATGAAGTCGGTCGGCGAGGCCATGGCCATCGGCCGCTCCTTCGCCGAGGCGCTGCAGAAGGGGCTACGCAGCCTGGAGACGGGCCTCTCCGGTCTCGACGAGGAAGCCGCCCCCGGCGACGGCAGCAAGGAGGCCTTCCACGCCTCGCTCGCCATCCCCCGGCCGGACCGGATCCTCACCGTCGCCCAGGCGCTGCGCGCCGGCATCTCGGTCGAGGACATCCACGCGGCCTGCAAGTTCGACCCCTGGTTCATCCGCGAGATCGAGCGGATCGTGAAGGCCGAGAAGGTCATCAAGGCCCAGGGCCTGCCCGCCACCGCGCAGACGATGCGCGCGGCCAAGGCGCTGGGCTTCTCCGACAAGCAGCTCGGCAAGCTCACCGGCCAGGCCGAGACCGCCGTCTTCGCCGCGCGGGAGAAGCTGGGCGTGCGCCCGGTCTTCAAGCGCATCGACACCTGCGCGGCCGAGTTCGCCTCCGACACGCCCTATATGTACTCGACCTATGAGGGCGGCTTTTTCGCCGCCGGGGGCGGACCCATCTGCGAATCCCGCCCGACGGACCGCCAGAAGGTCGTCATCCTCGGCGGCGGGCCGAACCGCATCGGCCAGGGCATCGAGTTCGACTATTGCTGCGTCCACGCCTGCTACGCGCTGAAGGAAGCGGGCTTCGAGACCATCATGGTCAACTGCAATCCGGAAACGGTCTCGACCGATCCGGAGACGGCCGACCGCCTCTATTTCGAGCCGCTGACCAATGAGGACGTGATCGCGCTGATCCGCAAGGAGCAGCAGAACGGCACGCTGCTCGGCTGCATCGTGCAATATGGCGGGCAGACGCCGCTGAAGCTGTCCCAGGCGCTGGACAAGGCGGGCATCCCCATCCTCGGCACCTCCGCCGAGGCCATCGACATCGCCGAAGACCGCGAGCGCTTCCAGCTTCTGCTGAAGGGCCTCGGCCTGCAGCAGCCGCGCAACGGCATCGCCCGCACGCTGGACGAGGCGGAGGCCGAGGCCGCGCGCATCGGCTATCCGGTGGTCGTGCGTCCCAGCTACGTGCTCGGCGGCCGCGCCATGGAGATCGCCTACAATGCCGAGCAGCTGCGCCGCTTCGGCGCCGAGGCCGTGCGCGTCTCGGGCGAGAACCCCATCCTCATCGACCAGTATCTCCAGGACGCCATCGAGGTGGACGTGGACTGCGTCGCCGATGCCGACGGCGCGGTCTATGTGGCCGGCGTTATGGAGCATATCGAAGAGGCCGGCATCCATTCCGGCGACAGCGCGTGCTCGCTCCCGCCCTATTCGCTGCCGCCGGCCATCGTCACCGAGCTCAAGGCGCAGACCGAGGCGATGGCGCGCGCGCTCAAGGTGCGCGGCCTGATGAACACCCAGTACGCCGTCAAGGATGGCGACATCTTCGTCCTCGAGGTCAATCCGCGCGCCAGCCGCACCGTGCCCTTCGTCGCCAAGGCGACGGGCGTGCCGGTCGCCAAGATCGGCGCCCGCGTCATGGCCGGCGCGAAGCTGGCCGAGTTCAACCTGGACGACGACGCGGTCGCCACGCATGTCGCGGTGAAGGAGGCGGTCTTCCCGTTCAACCGCTTCCCCGGCGTGGACGTGCTGCTCGGGCCGGAGATGAAATCGACCGGCGAGGTCATGGGCCTCGACACCAGCTTCGAGCGCGCCTTCCTGAAGTCGCAGCTCGGCGCCGGCGTGAAGCTGCCCGAGGGCGGCACGGCCTTCGTCTCCGTGCGCGAGGGCGACAAGGCGGCCGCCGTCACCATTGCAAGGCGGCTGGCCGGGCTGGGCTTCCGGATCATCGCAACCCGCGGGACGGCGGCGCGCCTGCGCGAGGCCGGTCTGGACGTCGCCGTGGTGAACAAGGTGCTGGAGGGCCGCCCGCATTGCGTGGACGCCATCAAGTCCGGCGAGATCCAGATCGTGATCAACACCTCGGGCGGCGGGCGCAGCGTGACCGACAGCTTCGACATCCGCCGCTCGGCCCTGACCCAGGGGGTGCCGCACTACACCACCATCGCCGGCGCCCGGGCGGCGGCGGGGGCCATAGCGGCCCTGCGTGCGGGAACACTTGATGTAGCGCCACTCCAATCCTACTCTACTGCGTCGTTCTGACACCGGGGGGAGGCGATCAGGCCTCCCCCCATCTCCTCGCTCGCCGGCGTTTTACGCAACGGGGTTGCCGGCGGGAGAGGCATTGCTGCGAAGGAAGACCCTGCCGTGCAGAAGTTCCCCATGACCGCCGAGGGGCTGGCGAAGCTGGAAGAGGAACTGAAGCAACTGAAGTCCGTCGAGCGCCCCGCGATCATCGTGGCGATCGCGGAAGCGCGCGCCCATGGCGATCTCTCGGAAAATGCCGAGTACCATGCCGCGCGCGAGCGTCAGTCCTTCATCGAGGGCCGCCTTGCGGAGCTCGAATCCATCATCCCCTCCGTCGAGGTCATCGACGTCTCCAAGCTGAGCGGCAGCCAGGTGCGCTTCGGCGCGCGGGTGACGATCGTCGACGAGGAGACGGAGAAGGAGACGACCTATCGCATCGTCGGCCAGTACGAGGCGGACATGAAGACGGGCTCGATCTCGCTCTCCTCCCCGCTCGCCAAGGCGCTGATGGGCAAGAAGGTCGGCGACAGCGTGGAGGTGCCCGCACCCGGCGGCGCGCGCGCGATCGAGATCACCGCAGTCGATTTCTAGGACGATGCCCGTTTCGCTGGCCGATGTGCGCGCTGCGGCGGCGCGCATCCATGGGCGCGTGCTGCGCACGCCGAGCATCCAGAGTCCCGCGGTGGACAGCGCATGCGGCGCCTCGGTCTTCCTCAAGCTCGACAACCTCCAGGCCGTCGGCGCCTTCAAGGAGCGCGGCGCGGCCAACCGGCTGGCCCTGCTGACGGAGCGCGAGCGCATCGCCGGCGTCATCGCCATGTCGGCCGGCAACCATGCCCAGGCGGTGGCGCGGCATTCGACGCTGCTCGGCATCGCCTCCACCATCGTGATGCCGAAGTTCACACCCGCGACGAAGATCATGCGCACCGAGGGCTTCGGCGCGCATGTCGTCCTGGACGGCGAGACCTTGGCCGAAGCGGCGGCGCATGCCCACCAGCTCGCGCGCGAGCGGGGCCTCACCTTCATCCATCCCTATGACGATGCCGCGGTGATCGCCGGGCAGGGCACCATGGCGCTCGAGATGCTCGAGGACGCGCCGGAGCTCGACGCCATGATCCTGCCGGTCGGCGGCGGCGGCATGGTCGCGGGCTGCGCCGTGGTGGCCGCCGCGCTGCGGCCGGAGGTGAAGGTCTTCGGCGTCGAGGTCGAGGGTTACCAGGCCATGCGCCAGCGCCTGGCCGGCCAGCCGGTCAGCGTGGGCGGCCCGACCATCGCGGAAGGCATCGCCGTGCGCGACGTGGGCGAGCGGCCCGTCGAGATCCTGCAACGCCATGGCATCGAGGTGCTGACGGTGACGGAGCGCGCCGTGGAACAGGGAATCGCCCTGCTGGCCGAGGGCGCCAAGACCGTCGCCGAAGGGGCCGGCGCCGCCGGCGTGGCGGCGATCCTCAGCTATCCGGAGCTTTTCGCCGGCAGGCGCATCGCCACGCCCGTCTGCGGCGGCAACATTGACCCGCGCATCCTCTCCAACGTGCTGCTGCGCAACCTGCTGCGCGACGGCCGCCTGCTCCGGCTCCACCTGGACATTCCGGACCGGCCGGGGGTGCTGGCCGATATCGCCACGCGCGTGGCGGCGGCCGGCGGCAACGTCATCGAGGTCAGCCACCAGCGGCTCTTCGCCGCGCCCTCCGTGCAGACGGCCGAGCTCGAACTCATGATCGAGGTGCGCGACCGGGCGCAGGCGGATGCGATCGTGGCCGAGCTGGAAGCCGGGGAATACGTCGTCCGGCGCGGGTGACCTCGCCGCGGTTCAACGCATGAAATCCGGCTCGATCAGCCGCGGCAGCAGCAGCGCCATGTCGGGCCAGACGATCAGCAGCGCCAGCACCGCCAGCATCGGGATCAGCATGATGCCGGTGTCCTTCAGCGCGTCGATCACGCGCATCTTCGCCACCGCGCAAGCGATGAGCAGGCACAGCCCGTAGGGCGGCGTCACCAGCCCGAAGGCCAGGCTCACGATGCCGATCATCGCGAAATGCACGGGGTGCAGCCCCGCCTGCATCGCGATCGGCTGCAGGATCGCGCCCACGATGATGATCGCCGGGATCGCGTCCAGGAAGCAGCCCACCACCAGGAAGACGGCCGCGATGAAGAAGCCCGTCGCGATCGGGCCCATCCCCCAGGCCATCACGCCCTGCATCAGCGCCTGGGGGATGTTGTAGAAGGCCAGCATCCAGCCGAAGGCGCTCGCCGTGCCCACGCAGAAGAGCGTGATGGCGGAGAGCTTCCCCGTCTCGCTGAAGGCCTCGTAAAGCTGCCGCCCGCCCATCTCGCGATAGAAGACGAGCGAGAGGAAGCCCGCATAGAGCACGGCGATGCAGGCGCTCTCCGTGGCGGTGAACCAGCCGAAGACCTTGCCGCCGATGATGATGAAGGGCGTCATCAGCGCCGGGATCGAGACCAGGAAGGACGCGCCCACCTCGCGCAGCGTGGCGCGCGGATAGGTCGGATAGCCGCGCCGTTTCGCGTAGGCGTGCACCGTGCCCATCTGCGCCAGGCCGATCAGCAGCCCCGGCAGGATGCCCGCCAGGAACAGCGCGCCGATCGAGACCGTCAGCACGCCGCCCCAGACGATCATCAGGATGGAGGGCGGGATGATCACGGCCAGCACCGCGGAGACGGCCGTGATGGCGACGGAGAAGCTGTCGTCATAGCCCTCCTTCCGCTGGGCCTCGATGAAGAGCTTCGCCTGGCTCGCCGCATCCGCCGTGGAGCTGCCCGAGATGCCCGCGAAGAAGATCGACAGCACCACGTTCACCTGGGCGAGCCCACCCGGGAAGTGCCCGACCAGCGCGCGGGAGAAGCGCAGCAGCCGGTCGGTGATGCCGCCGATGTTCATCAGGTTGGCCGTCAGCAGGAAGAACGGCACGGCGAGCAGGATGAAGCTGTTATAGGCGTTGAAGGTCTCCTGCAGCAGGACCATCGGCCAGAGATGCGGCTCGATCAGCAGGATGGGCAGGCAGGCCAGCCCCAGCGCGACGGCGACCGGCACGCGCAGCGCCAGCAGCCCGAAGAAGATTCCGAAGAGGATCCAGGCCGCCTGGCCCGCCGAGAGGACGGCGCTGCCCATCACGTCTCTCCCCGGCCGAGGAGGATCCGGACATCGTCCCACATGCGCTCGCCGGCGAAGACCAGCCAGGTGAAGCCGGCGATCGGCCAGGCGATGTGGATCACCCAGAGCGGCCATTCGGCGAGCTCGCTGATGCGGTACCAGGCGAATTCGGTGAACTCGATGCCCCACCAGAGGAAGACGCCGGCGAAGATCAGCACGAAGACCCCGGAGAGGATGTCCAGCGCCGCCTTCTTCCGCCCCTCGGCGGAGGGGAAGAGGTCCACCACGAAATGCGTGCCCTCCCGCACGCCGATCATGGCGCCGATCATGATCATCCAGACCAGCAGGAAGCGCGCGGCCTCCTCCGTCCAGAGATAGCGCGGGAGCAAGTCGGTGAAGCGGGAGAAGATCTGCAGCGTGACCGGGACGATGAGGATCGCCACCGTCGCGACCAGCAGCAACTCGAGCGCGCGGCTATAGGCGGTGGTCATGCGGCGGAACGCGCCGCGGGCCGTGGAAGGGGGCATGTCGTTCCGTTCGGGGAAGAATGGGGATCGCGCGGGATGGCCCGCGCGGCCGGAGGCGGCCGCGCGGATCACGAGGCGTGTGGCTAGCCGGTCACCGCGTTGATGCGGCTGAGGATGTTCTCGGCCTCGATCTCGCGGGCATAGGCGGCCATGACGGGCGCCACCGCCGCCTGCATCTGGTCGCGTCCGGAGAAGGGAATGCGGCGCAGGCGCCCCTCGCCTTCCAGGCGAACGAGCGTCGCCTCGTCCTCGGTGCTCTCGGCCTGGCGGCCGAAGGCGCCGGCCTCGCGGCCCGCGCGGCGCACCGCCTCCTGCACCTCGCGCGGCAGCCGGGCGAAGGTCTGCGCGGAAAAGCAGATCGGCCGGATGGTGATGGCATGCTGGGTGAGGGCAAGATGCGGCGCCACCTCGAAGAAGCGCATGTGCAGCACGCCGGCCGCCTCGTTCTCGCCGGCTTCCAGCACGTTGTTCTGGATGGCGTTGTAGATCTCGTTATAGGCGATGACCTGCGGCGCCATCCCGGCCGCCTGGAAGGTCCGGTTCCAGATCGCCGCGCCCTGAACGCGCACGCGCAGGCCGCGCAATTCGGCGACGCTGGACACCGGCTTGTTGGCGAAGATGTTCCTCACGCCGCCGCCCGCATAGCCGATGAGCATGACGCGCGCCCGGCGCTCGATCTCCGTCGCGACCGGCGAGAGCAGGTCCTGGTCGATCACCTGGTTCCAGTGGTTCAGGTCGCGGAACAGGAAGGGCGCGTCGATGAAGGGCGCGGCGCGGCTGAAGGTGGACATATGCGCGGGCGATACGATCCCGTAATCCACCGCGCGCCCGGCCGACATGTATTCGAAGTACTGCTTCTCCAGCCCGAGGCTGGAGTTGCGATGCAGGATGAAGTTGATCGGCCTGTTGGCGTATTGCTTCACCAGCTCCTCGAAGCGGAGCAGGGCGCGGTTGAAGACATGATCGTCGTTGAACTGAACCGCGCCGTTCAGGGTGATGGGCTGTTGGGCACGCAGAACCGTGGGCGCGGCCAAAAGGCCGGCAGCGGCGCCGGCCGCGAATACTCGGCGTTCCATGTTGTCCTCCCGGTCGTCCCCGGGCGCTGTCTCGCGCCCTAGGGGGCCGAGCCTATGACGCTCGCGTCACGAAAGGGAAGAATTCTGTTCTCCGCCGCCTCAGAACGGCACGCCGGCCGCGTTCTTGGCCGTTCGGATCGTCTGCAGGGTCTGCACCTTCAGCACATTGGCGGCGCCGGTGAGCCGGCTGGTCAGCTCGTTCTCATGCGGCGTGCTCCGCGCGACCAGGCGGAGAAGAAAATCGCCGCCGCCGCGGATCATGTGGCATTCGCGCACCTCCGGCCAGGCGATGACCTCCGCCTCGAAGGCGTCGAGGATGGATTGCTTCTGGCTCTCCAGCCCGACGATGGCGAAGAAGGTGACCTCGAAGCCGAGAGCCCCCGGCTCCACATCGGCGTGGTAGCCCCGCAGCACGCCGGCCTCCTCGAGCCGCCGGACCCTGCGCAGGCAGGGCGGCGCCGAGAGGCCGACGCGACTCGCGAGCTCCACATTGGTGATTCGCCCATCTGCCTGTAGTTCCGCGAGAATCCGCAGATCGATCGCGTCCAGCTCTGCCATGTGTCCCCAAGTTGGTTTGCGGCGCGTTGATTCGTTGCCCGATTTTAAGCTGCGGCGCAATATCATTGCGGAAGCAAGGATATGCAAGCGGCAGTCTTGTCCCGCAGGGCAAGATGGGCAGATATGCGTCCAACACACGCCGTCGCTTGGATTTTGCCCGTGCCCACTACCCTTCCGACCCGCCTTCTGATCATCGGCGCTGGTCCCGCCGGTTACACGGCCGCCATCTATGCTGCCCGGGCCGGGCTCAGGCCCGTTCTGGTCGCAGGGATGCAGCCGGGAGGGCAGCTCACCATCACGACCGATGTCGAAAACTACCCGGGCTTCGCCAAGGGCATCATGGGCCCGGAGCTCATGGAGCAGATGCGCGCCCAGGCCGAGCATGTGGGCACCGAGCTGAAATACGACATCGTCACCAGGGTCGACCTGTCCCGCCGCCCGTTCCGCGCCGAGTGCGACAGCGGCGACGTCTACCTCGCCGAGGCGCTGATCGTCGCGACCGGCGCCCAGGCGCGCTGGCTCGGCATCCCGGGCGAGCAGGAGCTCTCGGGCTTCGGCGTCTCCGCCTGCGCGA
Source organism: Roseococcus sp. SYP-B2431 (assembly GCF_004336745.1). Classification (GTDB taxonomy): domain Bacteria; phylum Pseudomonadota; class Alphaproteobacteria; order Acetobacterales; family Acetobacteraceae; genus Roseococcus. Next base: position 69,267 of record NZ_SJXD01000025.1, on the reverse strand, counting down.
CCTGCGACGGCTTCTTCTTCCGCGGCAAGGAGGTCGCGGTCATCGGCGGCGGCAACTCCGCCGTGGAGGAAGCGCTTTACCTCGCGAATCTCGCGAAGCACGTCACTCTGGTGCATCGCCGCGACACGCTGCGGGCCGAGCGCATCCTGCAGCAGCGCCTCTTCGCCAGGGAGAACATCACCGTGCTCTGGGACATGGCGACCGAGGCGATGATCGGCACGGAGGCCGCCCGCCCCGTCGCCCGCGCCCTGGCCCTGCGCCACATGAAGACCGGCGAGCGCCGGGAGCTGCCGGTGGACGGCATCTTCGTGGCGATCGGCCATGACCCCGCGACCAGCCTGTTCCGCGGCCAGCTCGACATGGACCAGAGCGGCTATCTGGTCGTCGAGCCGGGCGGCACGCGCACCAATGTCACAGGCGTCTTCGCCGCCGGAGACGTTGCGGACAAGATCTACCGCCAGGCCGTCACGGCCGCGGGCACCGGCTGCATGGCAGCCCTCGACGCCGAAGAATTCCTGGCCGAACAGGAACATGCCCAAGAGAAGGCCGCAGCCTGATGCCATTGGACTGGGACAAGCTCCGGGTTTTCCACGCCGTTGCCGAGGCTGGAAGCTTCACCCATGCGGGCGAGACGCTGGCGCTCTCGCAATCGGCCGTCTCGCGGCAGATACAGGCGCTGGAGGAGGCCCTTTCGGTGCCGCTCTTCCACCGCCACGCGCGCGGCCTGATCCTCACCGAGGCCGGCGAGACGCTGAACCGCACCGTCCGCGAGGTCTTCGCCAAGCTCGCCATGACCGAGGCGCTGCTGACCGAGGGGCGCGAACGCCCGGCCGGCCGGCTCAAGGTCACGACCACGACGGGCTTCGGCGCCTCCTGGCTCTCGCCCCGATTGCACCGCTTCCTGGAAACCTATCCGGAGATCAACGTCTCCGTGGTGCTGGACGACGCCGATCTCGACCTCGCCATGCGCGAGGCCGACGTCGCCATCCGCATGCACCCGCCTCGCCAGCCGGACCTGATCCAGCGCCACATCGCGACCTTCGGCTGGCGGATCGTGGGCAGCGCCGACTACCTCAAGAAGCACGGCATCCCGCAGCGGCCGGAGGATCTCGACGCGCACCGCCTGATCATCTGGGGCGACTACCGGCCGCCGGTGGAGGAAATCAACTGGCTCGCCGAGGTGGGCCGCCGGCCCGGCCAGGCGCGGCGCGGCACGGTGGAGGTGAACAGCCTCACCGGCATGCTGCGCGCGGTGCAGTCGGGCCTCGGCCTGGCCGCGATGCCGGACTACATGGGGCATGAGCTGGAGGGGCTGGTGACGGTGCTTCCGGAGCTGAAGGCGCCGAAGATCAACGCCTATTTCGTCTATCCGGAGGAGATGCGGTCCTCGAAGCGGGTTTCCGTCTTCCGCGATTTCCTCGTCACGGAACTGGCCTCCAATTCGCATTAGGCCGGCGCATGCGTTTCCTGCAATGCTGATGCTAGCAAAGCTATCTTTCGCATGGCAGCAAAACCCCTAAATTCAGGGGCATCGGCGCTTTGGCGTCGATAGGGTCTCCCGATCCTGCGTCTTTCAGACGTGAAGTCTCCCTGTATGACTGCCCCGCCTGGCGAAAGCCTCGCGGGGCTTCTTTTTGTCCGGGCAGGCAGGCATCCACAATCTAAGCATGTGCGTGTCTTTCAGACCAGCCGCGGCCGCGTCAGCTCCGGCAGCACCAGCTTCTGCACGGCGACCTCGCCGGCGGCCGCGACGCGCTCGGGGCCGATGGCGGCCAGCGGGTCCCCGGCGTTGCGCCAGGCCTTGTACTCGTCCTCGTAGGGGATCCCCATCGCCTCCGCGAGCAGGTGGACCCAGTTCACCACCCGGATGCCATGGTCCCGCTCCAGCCCGATCATCTCGCGGTGGCAGGAGTGGAAGATGGTGACGAGCGTGTCCGCCCCCGTCTCGCGCATCGCCGCCAGGGTGGCGCGCTGGGCGTCGGCCAGGGCGCCGGGGATCGGGGCGAGACCGAAGCACATGTAGCTCGGCGCGCGGAACGAGTGGTCCGCGAAGGTCGCGCCAGGGATCATCGACAGCAGTTGCGGGATGATGTCGTTCACCGGCACCCGGCCGTGGAAGCCCACATGGCGGTCCACGAAGAAGCGCGCCTCCACCGTCTGCGTCAGCAGCGGTGCCAGCCGGTCGCGCTGCTCGTGCAGCGCCTCGCAAAGGTGCCGGCTGTCGAAGTTCCGGTCGTTCGTCTGCCCCATGAAGTCGTCGAGGTTCATGTGGCAGGAGGGGCACCAGGTGATGACCCGGGGCGTGCCGCTCGCGTTGAAGGTCTTCATGGTGCGGTCGCCCATGCCCTCGGCGATCCTGGGGGTGCTCTCCTTGGGGCTGCCGCAGCAGGCGCTGGGCCCGCCCACCGGCGCGGCCTCGACGCCGACGGCCTGGAGGATGCGCTCGCTCAGGCGGATGATCTCGCCGTGCCGCGTCATGTTGCAGCCGTACCAGAAGACGCTCTTCCGAACTTCGGTCATAGCCAGTCCCTCTGCTCGTCCTCGGAGAAGGAAAGCCGCGCGAAGACCTTCACGCGCGACATGGTTTCCGCCGCGTCGCGCTTGGGCAGCACGCCCGTCTCATTGGCGCGCCATTTGGCGAGGCGCAGCATCAGCATGGGATTCACCGCCTCCGGGCAGGCCTCGTTGCAGCTCGCGCTGCGGGTGCAGACGGCGATCCAGGCGCGGGCCGCGGCATCCCCCTGCCCGCCCGTCAGCACGTCGAGCACGCCGCGCACCGTCTCGGATTTTTCCGCGCCCTTCGCGTCCGGGGCGTAGGGGACCATCGGGCACGCCTCGAAGCAGGCGCCGCAATGCGAGCAGGCGGCGAGCATGCGCGCCGTCTCGCTTTCCCGCAGGGCCAGCAGGTCGGCGTGCCGTGGTGTCACCAGTGGTTCACCCTGTCCCAAACGCCGATCACCTTCCGGCCGCCATCCACCACGTGGTACTGCGTGTGGGCCGCAACGGTCATGCAGGTGTGGTTCGGCGCGACGCGCACCTTGTCGCCGATCCGGAAGGTCTTGCCGCCGGGCACCAGCACCTCGCCATGCTCCTGATAGGCCCGCCGCATGATGGCATCGCCGAAGGTCGGTTGGCCATCGATATCGAGCATCAGGCCGAAGCCGTAATCCTTCGGCGCCGCCTCGGTGCTGCGGTCCTTGCTCATGGCCATTGCGCCGGCATCCAGCAGCACCGTGCCGCGATCGGGGCGCTTGCCGATGACGCTGGCCAGCACGGTCACGGCGATGTCCCGCAGCGGATGCGTGCCGATCTGGCCCTGGAAGAGGTCGCCGAACATATAGACGCCGGCGCGCACCTCGGTGACGCCCTCCAGGCTCTTCGCGTAGAGCGCCGTGGGCGAAGAGCCCATGGACACGATCTTCACCTTCAGCCCGGCGCCTCGCATCGCCTGGGCGGTGTCGGCCACGGCCTTGCGCTCGGCCTCCGCGACCTCTTCCATCTCGGCCTGGGAGCGGCCCGCATAGGAATGGCCGCCATGGGTGAAGGTGCCGAGCATTTTTCCGCCGAGCGCCTTCGCCACCTCCATGGCGCTCTCAGGGACGATGCCGCCGCGATGCTCGCCGCTATCGACCTCGACCAGCGCAGCCAGCAGGCCGGGATGCTCCGCGATCTTCCCCGCCATCTCCACGTCGTCGGTGATGATCTTGATGCGGGCGCCCGCCGCGTTCAGGGCAGCGACCCGCTCCAGCTTCTGCGGCGTGATGCCGACCGCGTAGATCTGGTCGATCCAGCCGGCCTTCGCGAAATACTCGGCCTCCGCCAGGGTTGAGACGGTGATGGGCCCGAAATCGGGCGCGGCCAGCTTCGCCACCTCGGCGGACTTCGACGTCTTCATATGCGGGCGCAGCACCACGCCGGGGTGGCGCGCCAGCGCGTCCGTCATCAGCTTCAGGTTGCGCCTCAGCACGCCAAGGTCGAGCACGAGGGCGGGCGTCTGAATGTCGTCGAGGTTCATCGGTCGGTGTCCTGGTCGATCGGCAATACGGGCCGCGGCAGCTTCTGCCAGTCGAAACGGGTGAGAATGGGCGAGGTCAGGCCGGGGGCGTCCACCTCGACGATCTGCTCGTGCTGGAAGAACTCGTCGAAGCCGCCGCGGAAATGCCCGCGCGACTTCACCACCACGGCGCGGGCCTTGCGCACGTCGATGCCGAGATGCTCGAGGAAGGCGGGGTCGGCGCATTGGGTGCGCTGGCTGATGACGACGACGGCGATGCCGTCGATCTGGATCCAGGCGGTCTCGCCCAGCTGCATCGCGGTCCCGGCGAAGATGCCGCGACGGCCGGCGACCTTGCCGTCCGAGAGGGCCATCACCTTGGCCTGCGCCGCGAAGGGGCGGCGGAAGGGGTCCTGCTCGGCGGCGCGGTTGAAGCGGGCCTCGAAACTCTGCCCGACGCCCAGGCCATGCGCCTCGGCCGCCAGCGCCGGATCGTGGATCACGCCGAAGACGGCGCCCTGCACGCCCGCGCGATGGAAGGATTCCAGCAGCCACATGGTGTTGCCGCTCCCGCCGCCGCCGGGATTGTCGGCGACATCGGCGAAGGCGAGCGGGGTCTCGCTGGTCAGTGCGCGCTGCGTCGCTTCTTCCAGACTGGTGAGCTTGGCGACGAAGCGATCGCGCCGCGCCCAGGCGGCCGCCGCCAGCTCATCGGCCAGGCGATCCACCGCGCCCTGATGCGTGCCGGTGACGACGGCCGTCATCCCGTTGAAGGGTGTGTCGCCATAGGCGAAGCCGGCCATGACGGAGACATTGGCGATGCGCGGATCGGCGGCGCGGCGCTCCTGGCCGAGGTTGATCACCTCGGCATAGGGCCCCTGAGCGGTGAGAAGAGACACCGTGGGCGCGACGATGGGCAGGCGCCGATGCGCGCGGCAAAAGCGCTCGCCGGCCAGGAGGCGGCGCATGAGCTGGGCGCTCTCGGCACCGCGCTCGCGCATGTCCATATGCGGGTTCGTGAGGTAGCCGACATAGGCGTCGTTCAGCGCGACATTGGCGTCGGAGACATTGGCATGCAGGTCGTAGCTGCAGATGAAGGGCAGCTCGCCCAGCTCGGCGCGGACCAGTGCCTGAACGGCGCCCTCCGGATCGTCGAGCACCGTCGTCAGACCCGCGCCGTGCATGACGCAGAAGACGCCGTCCACCTGTCCGCGCAGCGCGCGCAGCCCGGCCTGCCATTCGGCCATCAGCGTCTCGAAGAAGGCGTGGTCCACCGGGCCGTTCGGCTCGGCCATGGCGAGCAGGACGGGGCGCGGCTGCCAGCGCCCCGCCGCGTCCATGTCGGTGACGAAGCCGGGCATCTCGCCCAACGCCTGGGGCGAGGCGCTGCGGGAGTCCGTGACGATGGCCTCGCCGCGCAGCAGGCAGCGATAGGCGAAGTCGGCCTCCGTCGCGACCGGCGCGAAGCGGTTGCACTCGATGGAAAAGCCCAGCAGCGCGATGCGCGGGTTCTTCATATCGCGACCCCCAGCATCTCGGCATAGCGCGGCGTGGATTTGAGGCCGGTGCCGGTCAGCACCGCCACCGTCGTCTCGCGCGCAGCGATCTTGCCCGAGGCGATGAGCTTCGGCACGGCGGCCGCCGCCTGGGCCGAGGTCGGCTCCACATAGACGCCGCGCTTCGCCAGGTTCAGCGCGGCCGCGGCGATCTCCTCCTCGCTCAGCATCACCGCGCCGCCGCCGCTCTCGCGCATGGCGCGCAGGCATTCGGCCGTGCGCAGCGGCTTGGAGATCGCGGTGCCCTCGGCAATGGTGGGCTTCGCCTCCACGGGATCGAGGCCCAGGGCGGCGCGGGCGATCGGCGCGCAATGGGCCGGCTGGGCGGCGAAGATGCGCGGCAGCTTCGCGATCTGCCCCGCCCGCAGCAGCTCCGAAAAGCCGATATAGGCGCCCAGCACGTTGGAGCCCGCGCCGCAGGGCACGACCACATTGTCGGGCGCGGTGAAGTTCAGGTCTTCCCAAAGCTCATAGGCCAGCGTCTTGGTGCCCTGGAGGAAGAAGGGCTGCCAGTTGTGGCTGGCATAGAAGATCTTCTCCGCCTCGCGCTCCGCCGCATCCGCGCAATCCTGCCGCGAGCCAGGGACCAGGGTGATCGCGGCCCCCGCCGCCCGGCTTTGCACCGTCTTTGCCGGGCTGGTGCTGGCGGGGACGAAGATCGTCGCGGCCATGCCGCCCGCCGCCGCATAGGCCGAAACCGCCGCGCCGCCATTGCCGGAACTGTCCTCCAGCACGGCCGTGACGCCCTGCTCCCGCAGGAGGGACAGCATCACCGAGGCGCCGCGGTCCTTGAAGCTGCCGGTCGGCATGAACCATTCGCATTTCAGCAGGGTCGTCGTGCCCCCGACCTCATGCTCCACCAGGGGCGTGCAGCCCTCCCCCATGGTGATGGGCCGTACGGGCAGGAAGGGCAGCGCGGCGGCGTAGCGCCAGATGCTGCGGAGGCCCCGCTCGATGTCGTCCCGCCCGATGCCGGGCAGGTCGCTCACCAGCAGCGGTGCGCCGTCCTCGCCGCACCAGCGTGGGATTTCAATAGGATAGAGGCGGCCGGAGCGCGGGTCGATATAGGAAGCCATGCCGGCCAGGGTTGCGCGCGCGCCCGCTTCGGGCAAGCCTGGGCCGCCATGGAAAATGACCTCGTTCGTCTCGCCGTCGATCTGGTGCGGATCGACAGCCGCAGCCCCCTTTCGAACATTCCCGTCGCCGACCGGATCGAGGCCGAGCTGGACGGCTTCGAGATCGAGCGGCTCGACTACACGGACGCCGCCGGGGTCGCGAAGCGCTGCCTGGTGGCGCATCGCGGCGGCCCTGGGGGCCTCGCCCTCTCCGGCCACATGGACACGGTGCCCGACACCGGCTGGACGGACGACCCCTGGAGCGGCCGCGTCGCCGGCGGCATCCTGCACGGGCTCGGCTCTGTGGACATGAAGGCCAATGTCGCCGCCTGCATCATGGCGGCCAGGGCCGCGAAGCGCGCCACGCTGCTCATCACCACCGACGAGGAGACGACCAAGCAGGGCGCCCGCACCATCGCCGAGCATTCGAAGCTCGCGCAGCGCGCCGGGCTGCGCGGCACCATCGTCGCCGAGCCGACCAGCCTGATCCCGGTGCGCGGCCATCGCGCCCATATCGCCTTCACCGCGACGGCCGAGGGCGTGCAGGCGCATTCCTCCACCGGCAAGGGGCTGAACGCCAACTGGGCGCTCATCCCCTTCCTGGTCGAGGTGAAGGCCATGTTCGAGCGGCTGCGCCACGACACCTCGCTGCAGGACCCGGCCTACGACCCGCCCTTCAGCGACTTCAACCTCGTCATCGACAATCACGGCACGGCCGTGAACGTGACGGCGGCCAAGGCCACCGCGCGCATCAAGTTCCGCTACAGCCATCGCATCGATCCGGCGCCCGTGGTCGCCGCCATGCGGGAATCCGCGAAGGCCAATGGCCTCACCCTGGAGGAGATGCGCGAGGGACGCCCGCCCGAGCTGCCGGCGGATCATCCGCTGATCCGGCTGGCCGCCGAGATCACCGGCCAGGCGCCGCGCACCGCGCCCTACGGCACCGACGCCTCGGAGCTCCAGGCCGTGGCGCCCTGCGTCATCCTCGGCCCCGGCAGCATCGAGTATGCGCATACGCCGCGCGAGCAGGTTCCGCTCGACCAGCTCGCGCAGGCGGTCGGCGTGTTCCGGCGCATGCTGGACGCCTGAATCCAGGGGCCTGAGGTCGACGGCGGCAACGCCTTCGGCCATCATGCTCACGAGCCCGACCGATCGGTTGGCGCCTCGGAGGAAACGGCATCATCATGGACTTCTCTTCGCTCGATCCGGTCATCAGCCCCCGCTCGATCGCGATCATCGGCGCTTCCGACGAGCCCACCCGCATCGGCGGCCGGCCCATCGCCTATATGAAGGAGCGCGGCTTCAAGGGCGCCATCTATCCGGTGAACCCGAAGCGCCCGACCGTTCAGGGCCTGACCGCCTATCCCGACGTGGCGAGCCTGCCCGCCGTGCCCGATGTCGGCATCGTCGCCGTGCCCGGCGCGGCCGCGCTGGACGCCATCGAGGCGCTGGGCGCAAAGGGCTGCAAGGCCGTGGTCGTCTTCACCGCCGGCTATGCCGAGGTGGACGATGCCGGCGCCGCCGAGCAGGACCGTCTGGTCGCCGCCGCGAAGAAGCACGGCATGCGCCTGCTCGGCCCCAACTGCCTCGGCCTGTTCAACGACGCCATCGGCTTCTACGCCACCTTCACCGCCTCCTTCGACAGCGGCTGGCCCGTCCCCGGCGGGCGCATCGGCATCGCCAGCCAATCCGGCGCCTATGGCACGCACCTCTTCTCGCTGGCGCGCGACCGCAACATCGGCGCGAACATCGTCGTCACCACCGGCAACGAGGCCGAGGTCGCGCTGGGCGACGTGCTGGGATGGATGGCGCAGTCGCCCGATATCGACGTGATCTGCGCCTATGCCGAGGGCATCCGCGAGAGCGAGAAGTTCCTCGCCGCGCTGAAGCTGGCGCGGGAGAAGGGCAAGCCCATCGTGATGATGAAGGTGGGCCGCAGCGAGCTCGGCGGCGCCGCCGCCCAGTCGCACACCGCCTCCATCGCCGGCGACGACGCCATCACCGACGCCGTGCTGCAGGAATTCGGCGTCATCCGCGCGCGCAACACGGAGGAGCTGCTGGACATCGCCTATGCGGCGACCAAGCGCATCTATCCCGCGAGCAACACGCTGGGCGTGATGACCGTCTCGGGCGGCGCCGGCGTGCTCATCTCCGACGCGGCGGATGCGGTGGGCCTGCCCATGCCGCCCATGCCGCAGGACGCGCAGGACAAGCTGCGCAGCCTCATCTCCTTCTGCGCGCCGCGGAACCCGGTGGACTGCACCGCCCAGGCCATCAACCAGATCGAGATGGTGGGCGAGTTCACCCGCAGCATGGTGATCGACGGCCAGTACAAGTCCTGCCTGATCTTCTTCTCGCAGGTGGGCGGCTCGCGCACCGTGGCGCCGAAGATCCGCGCGCAGCTCAAGGCGGTGATGGCCGAGCATCCGGACCGGCTCTGGGCACTCTCCATCATCGCGCCGCCCGACATGGTCCGCGAATGGGAGGCGGACGGCTTCCTGGTCTTCGAGGATCCCACCCGTGCGGTGAACGCGCTGCATGCCATGGGCCGCTTCGGCGACGCCTTCGCCAAGGCCCAGACCGTGGCCGGGCTGCTGCCCCAGGTGACGCTGCCGAGCGACACGCCCTCGGAGGCGGAAAGCAAGCGCATCCTGTCCGCCGCCGGCGTCCCCGCCGTGCCGGAGCGCGCCTGCGCCGATGTCCAATCCGCGCTGGCGGCGGCCAAGAAGTTCGGCTTCCCCGTCGTGCTGAAGATCCTGAGCCCCGACATCCTCCACAAGAGCGAGATCGGCGGCGTGCTGCTCGACATCGACAGTGAGGCCGCCGTGCGCGAGGGTTTCGCCACGCTGCTGGACCGCGCCGCGAAGCGGGCCCCCAGCGCGCGTCTGGAAGGCGTGCTGGTCGCGAAGCAGATCAAGGGTGCGGTCGAGATGGCGCTCGGCATGGTGCGCGACCCCGTCTTTGGCCCGGTGGCCATGGTCGGGCTGGGCGGCATCTTCATCGAGGTGCTGAAGGACGTGACCTTCCGCCGCTGCCCCTTCGATGCCGCCGAGGCCGAGGTCATGATCCGCGGCCTCAAGGGCTTTCCCCTCCTCGACGGCGTGCGGGGCCGCAAGAAGGCGGACGTGAAGGCGCTGGCGCAGGCGCTGGCCAATCTCTCCACCTTCGCCGCGGCGGCGGGGCCGCAGCTCGCCTCCATCGACATCAACCCCCTGCTGGTGCTGCCGGAGGGCGAGGGCGCCTTCGCCGCCGATGCCGTGCTGGAGATCTCCTCCAAGTGATCGACGAGAAGAAGCTCCTCGCCCACCCCATCCCGGAGATCCGCAGCACGATCCGCTGGCAGGACACGGCGCTCTACAACCTCTCCATCGGCCTCGGCCAGGACCCGCTGGACCTGCGCCAGCTGCCCTTCACCTATGAGCCGGAGCTGCGCGCCATGCCCTCCATGGCCGTGGTGCTCGGCTATCCCGGCTTCTGGGTGAAGGACCCGGCGACCGGCGTGGACTGGGTGAAGGTCGTGCATGGCGAGCAGTCGCTGATCCTGCACAAGCCCCTGCCCGCCTCCGGCGAGATCCTGGGCACGACGAAGGTCACCGGCATCGTGGATCGGGGCCCCGGCAAGGGCGCCATGATCTACTCCGAGCGCGTGGTGGTGGACGCCGCGACCGGCGAGAAGCTCGCGACGCTGGAGCAGACCACCTTCGCCCGCGGCGACGGCGGCTTCGGCGGCCAGCCCGGCCCGGTGAAGAAGCCGCATCCGGAGCCGGAGGGCACGCCGGACATCACGCTCGACCTCGCGACCCGGCCCGAGCAGGCCGCCTATTACCGCCTGAACGGCGACCACAACCCGCTGCACATCGATCCCGGCGTGGCCAGCGCGGCCGGCTTCAAGGCGCCCATCCTGCACGGGCTCTGCACCTTCGGCGTGGTGTGCCACGCCCTGATGCGCGAACTCTGCGACTACAGTCCGGAAAAATTCGGCCGGATGGACCTGCGCTTCTCCTCGCCGGTCTATCCGGGCGAGACCATCCGCACGGAGATCTGGCGCGAGGCCGGCGGCGCGTCCTTCCGGGCGCGCGTGGTCGAGCGCGCCGTGGTCGTGGTGAGCAACGGCCTCTTCAAGTTCGCCTAGCGAGCTGCCGGTTCTCCAGCTTCGACAGCAGCCGGACGACCGGCCAGAGCAGGATGAAATAGGCGACCGCGGCCGCCATGATCGGCGTCGCGTTGAAGGTCACGCTCTGCGCCTGGCGCGCCTGGAAGAGCAGTTCCGGCAGCGCCACCACCGCCGCGATGGAGGTGAGCTTCACCACCTCCAGCGTGTTGGAGATGAGGTCGGGCAGCACGTTGCGGAAGGCCTGCGGCAGAACCACCAGCCGCATCCCCTGCGCGCGGGAAAGCCCCAGCGAGCGCGCCGCCTCCATCTGTCCGGCCGGCACGCTCTGGATGCCGGCACGCATGATCTCGCCGTAATAGGCGCCGGTGTTGAGGAAGAAGCCGATCGCGACCGCGGTGAAGGCCGAGACCTCGAAGCCGGCGAAGGGCAGGCCGGCATAGATGAAGACCAGCAGCACCAGCGGCGGCAGGGAGCGGAACACGTCCACCCAGGCCATCAGCGGCCAGCGGATCCAGCGCGTCTTCGCGGTGGAGAGCAGGGCCAGGATCAGCCCGCCGAGGATGCCGAGCGGCACGACGAGGGCGGAGATCAGCAGGGTCTGCAACAGCCCGTCGAGCAGGATCGGCCAGGCCTCGGCCAGGATCCCGAAGTTGAAGAAGGCCTCGATGAAGTCCTGCATCAGCTTTGGACCAGGCGGTTCACGCTCCGCTCCTCGGGCTCACGCGCTCCGGCGCTCCAAGATCGCATGGCGCTAGCGCTTCCACGCGAAGCGCGCCTCGACCCACCGGCCGACGATCACGACAGGGAGGAAGAGGATCAGATAGGCCACGGCGCCCAGCGTGAGCGGCGTCGGATTGAAGGAGAAGGAGACGCCGGCCTGCGCCGCGCCCAGGATGTCCGGCACCGCCACCACCGAGGCCAGCGCCGTGCCCTTGGTGATGGAGATGGTGCGGTTCACCAGCGGCGGGATCACCATGCGGACCGCCTGCGGCAGGATGACCAGCACGAAGGTCACGAGAAAGGGCAGGCCCAGGCTGCGCGAGGCCTCCCACTGGCCCGTCGGCACGGCGGTGATGCCGGCCCAGAAGATCTCCTCGGAGAAGGCCATCAGCACGAGCGATAGCGCCAGCCAGGCCGCGACGAAGCCGGACATGGAGATGCCGGCCGCGGGCAGCCCGAAGAAGATCAGCACGATGATGACCAGCGGCGGCAGGGCCCGGAACAGGTCCACCGTGAAGATGATGAGCCAGTTCAGCGGCCGGACGCCCATGGCGCGAATCACGGCCAGCACCAGCCCGGCGAGAACGCCGGCGATGATGATGCAGGCCGCCAGCAGGATGGTCAGCCAGAGCCCGTCCAGGATCTTCGGCGCGTATTCCCAGGCCACGCGCGCGTTGAAGAAGCTGTCGGTGAACTTGTCCCAGTTGCTCATGGAAACGGAGTCGAGGGGCGGCGCCCCTCGCCTGCCCTCAACCGCAAGTGGGGTTCTGGGGCGTCGGGTCGTAGCCCGGCAGATCGGGCGGCCCGTAGCCGGGGAAGGTGATCACCTCCGCCTGGTCGGGCCCCGGCCGGCTGCCGAACCACTTCTCGCTCATCCGGGCGATGGTGCCGTCGCGCTTCATGCAGACGATCACGTCCTCGACCTGGTTGCGCAGCGCGCCGGAATCCTGCCGGAAGGGCGTGCCCCAGTGGAAGCGCGTGCCCGGCAGCGCGAAGTCGGCGATGAACTGCGGCGTGCGGCTCGCGCTGTAGCGGATGACGGTGTTGCCGGAGAGGTTGGCATAGGCCCGGCCCTGGATGACGGCCTGCACCGCGTCGGGCTGGGTGTCGAAGGCAAGCAGCGTCAGGTTCAGCCGCTCGGCGTTGTTGCGCACCCAGGCCTCGTAGGGCGTGCCCTTGTTCACGCTGATGGTCTTGCCGCGCAGATCCTCCTCGGAGCGGATGGGAGACGTGCCGCGACGGATGCCGAACTGCAGCTCGGTCCAGATATAGCCCTCGGTGAAGAGCAGCGCCGCCGCGCGCTCGGGCGTCACGGTCGTCGGCGCGCAGAGGAAGTCGTAGCGGCCGGCGTTGAGCGCGGGGATGAGGCCCGAGAAGCTCGCGCTGTCGATCACGATCTCCCGGCCCATCCGGCGCGCGACCTCGCGGAAGAGGTCGATCTGGAAGCCCTGCACGCCGCCCTGCAGCGAGGGGAAGGCGTGGGGCGCGAAGGTGCCGTCCACGCCGCATCGCAGGGGCGGCTGGGACTGCGCCAGAGCGGGAGCCGAGACCGTGGCCGCCAGGGCTGCGGCGAGGAGGAAACGTCGCATGAGGGGGTGACCTTCTGAAACTTGCGGCGCCAGCTTCCATGGCTTCGCGCCGCGACGCAACTTGCCTTCGGGGTAAGCAGCGCTGCCCCGAAAATGCCCTGCTTCCTCCGTCTTGCCGCCCCGGACCGGAGCGAGAAGGAAGCTCAGGAGATCACCACCATGCAGCGCTTCGGTTTCAGCCTCGTCCTCTTCGGCCTCGCCCTGATTTTGGGCGTCGTCGGCATATTGCTGACCGACGGCATGGCGCCGGGCCGGGTCGCGCCGGGCTCGGCCGCGGTCGCCGCGGCGGCGGGCGGCGTGCTCATCGTCCTGGGCCTGCAGTTCCTCGAGCGCGGCCGGACGGACATCCACCGCCTCGGCGGGTCTCAGCCCTTCTCGGGGTAGAGCTCCAGCAGCGCCTGCTCGGTCGCGGCGCAGCGGCCGCGCTCGGTGATGAGGCCGGTGACCAGCCGCGCCGGCGTCACGTCGAAGGCCGGGTTCGCGGCCGGGCTGCCGGCCGAGACCACCCGCACCGTCTCGATGCGCCCATCCGCGGTGCGGCCGGTCATGTCCGTCACCTCGGCGTCGCTGCGCTCCTCGATGGGGATTTCCGCGACGCCGTCGCGCACCCGCATGTCGAGGGTGGAATGGGGCAGCGCGACCCAGAAGGGCACGCCATTGTCCTTGGCGGCCAGGGCCTTGAGATAGGTGCCGATCTTGTTGGCCACGTCGCCGGTGCGGGTCACGCGGTCGGTGCCGACGATGACGATGTCCACCTCGCCATGCTGCATGTAGTGGCCGCCGGCGTTGTCGGCGATCACCGTATGCTTCACGCCATGCGCGCCGAGCTCGAAGGCGGTGAGCGCCGCGCCCTGGTTGCGCGGGCGGGTCTCGTCCACCCAGACCCTCACGTCGATGCCGGCATCATGCGCCTGGTAGATGGGCGAGAGGGCGGTGCCCCAGTCCACCGTCGCGAGCCAGCCGGCGTTGCAATGGGTGAGCACGTTCACCCGCCCCTTCTTCTCCGCGATGGCGGCGAGCAGCGGCAGGCCGTTCTCGCCGATGCGGCGGCAGGTCTCGGCATCGTCGTCGGCGATGGCGGCCGCCTCGGCATAGGCCTCGGCGGCGCGGGCCTCCAGCGGCAGGTTGTGCAGCCGGGCGCGCTGGCGGTCGAGCGCCCAGCGCAGGTTGATCGCGGTGGGGCGCGTCTCGTTCAGCGCCTCCAGGATCTCGTCGAGCTTCGCGGGGTCCTCGCGCATGGCCAGGGCCACGCCATAGGCCGCGACGGCGCCGATCAGCGGCGCGCCCCGCACCTGCATGGAGCGGATCGCGTGGGCGGCCTGCTCCCAACCGGTGAGGCGGATCACCTCCACCTGCCAGGGGAGCTTCGTCTGGTCGAAGATGTTCACGGACCAGCCGTCGGAATCCAGCCAGACGCTACGATAGGAGACGCCGTTGATCTTCATGCATTTGCCCTCAAACGCCGGGCGCGCGCGCCGCGCGTCCGGCTTCGCTGCGCGACGAGCGCGCCGGGTGGAAACTCGGTTGGGCAGCGCCGGCCGCAGTCCCGGCCGGATCCTGCGTGAGGCCGCCCCTCGGGGAAAGGTCGGCCACCCGCTCAAACCCTCTGATGCAGGGCGGCGACCAGCGTGAAGAGCCGCCGCGCCGTCTCGAAATCCACGTCGATCCTGCCCTCGAGGCGGAGCGTCAGCAGCTCTGCCGCCTCGTTGTGGAGGCCGCGCCGGCCCATGTCGATGGCCTGGACCCGGGCGTCCATGGCGCCCGTGGTCACCGCCTCCTCATGATTCGCGACCAGCATCAGATAGTCCTTGATCAGACGCCGGAAGGGCCCGAGCACCAGGATGATGGCCCGCAAGGGCCGGTCGTCGGCATCGCGGATGTCGAAGACCAGCCGCCCTTCGCGCACCATCAGATGCAGCGAGAAGGGGCCGGGGCCCAGCCCGGCGGGCGCGAAGCTGTTGCCGCGCAGCAGGTCGTCGATGGCCTGGCGCCGGTCGGCCTCGGCATAGGTGGAGGGCGGAGGCGGGGCGTCAGGCAGCTCGATCCGGATCAGCCGGCGCTCGCCCACGGCGTCAGCTTCGCGGCTGGTTGAAACCAAAGCGGCTCATCAGCCCGACCGTCGCGCCCTTGACCGGACGCAGCAGCAGGGTGGTCGCGATCGCGAAGAGCGGCACCCAGACCACCATCTGGATCCACATCGGCGGCGAGAAGTGCCGCTCGATCATGAGCACCGGGGGGATGAAGAGATGGCCCGCGATGAAGATCGTGAAATAGGGCGGCGCGTCGTCGGCGCGGAGGCTGCCGAGGGGGGCGGCGCAGTTCTCGCACTGGTCCACCACGCGAAGGAAGCCCTTGAACACCTTGCCCTCGCCGCAGATCGGGCAGCGGTTGCGCATGCCGCGCCACAGCGCCGTCTTCAGCGGAGGAGCGGCGTAAAGCGCCTCGGGAGCACGGCGATCCGGTTCCCAGGCGGAGGGGGCGATATCGGGCATGGTGCACCGCACTAATGCTGTTGCGAGCTCCAAGATGGCAACAAAAACCGCTTTCTGCCATGCTCCCGAAATGCATAGCCGCATCCTGATCATCAATCCCAATTCCTCCCGCTCCTGCACCGACGGGATCGTGGAGGCCGTCGCCCCCTTCGCCGGCCCCGGGCTGCCGCGAATCGACGTGACCCGGCTGGCCGAGGGGCCGCCGGCCATCGTCACCTGGCGCGACTGGTTCGGCGTGGCCGAGCCGCTCTGCCGCGAGGTCGAGCGCGAGGCGGCGGATGCCTATGTCATCGGCTGCGTCAGCGACCCCGGGCTGGAGGCCGTCCGCACCGTGACCGACAAGCCGGTGCTCGGCATGTTCCGCTGCGCCGTGACCGCGGCGCTGACGCGGGCCGAGCGCTTCGGCGTCATCGGCTTCACGCAGAAGTCCCTGCCGCGCCAGCGCCGGGCGCTGCAAAGCCTCGGCGTCGAGGGGCAGATGGCCGCCTGGATCCCGCTGGACCTGCCGATGGAGGTCCTGACCGACCCGGTGGCGCCGCAGGCCCGCATCGCCGCGGCGGCGCGCGAGCTGAAGGCGCAGGGGGCGGAGGTCATCGTCCTGGGCTGCGCCGGCATGGCAGGGCATGTGGGCGTGGCGGCCGAGGCGAGCGGCCTGCCGGTCATCGAACCCTGCCAGGCCGCTGCGGTGGCCGCGATCCTGGCCGTGATGGGCGCCCGCGTGCCGGCGACCGTCTCCGTATGAGCGAGGCCCTGGTCCGCCGCTACTACACCGCCTTCGACGCGGGCGACTGGGCGGGCATGCTGGAATGCCTGACCGAGGACGTGGTGCACGACATCAACCAGGGCAGGCGCGAGCATGGCGTGGAGGCCTTCCGCGCCTTCCTCGTCCGGATGGAGCGCAGCTACCGCGAGCGCGTCGAGGATCTCGTCGTAATGGCGACGCCCGACGGCCACCGCGCCGCCGCCGAGTTCACCATCCGCGGCACCTATCTCGCCGCCGATGACGGGCTGCCGCGGGCGGAAGGCCAGAGCTACGTGCTGCCGGTCGGCGCCTTCTTCGCCATCCGGGACGGCAAGATCTCGCGGGTGACCAATTACTACAACCTGGAGAACTGGCTGGCCCAGGTGCGGATTCCCCTGCGGGAGTAGCTACAGCCCGAGCCGGCCCCAGGCCGCCCGCTCCTCCGCCGCCTCCAGCGCCCCCGCGGCCAGCCTCCCCGCATCCACCATGGCGCCGGCGCCCGGCAGCAGGCTCATCGGGAAGCGCCGGCGGCGGGCACCGACCGTCACCACCCGGACCTTGTCGCCGAAGCGGCGCCTGGCCTCGCCCTGCGCATCGCCGAGCCCATCGCAAAGGCCCAGCTCCAGGGCGCGGCGGCCGATCCAGAAGCGGCCGGTGAAGAGCTCGTCCTCCGGCGCCTTCAGCTGCGCGCCGCGCCGGCTCCGCACCCAGTCCTTGAACTCGACATGAAGCTGGACGAGCAGCTCCTCCAGGCGTGCGGTGTCCTCCGGCGCCTGCGGCCGGAAGGGATCATTGAGGGATTTCTGCGTCCCCGCCGTCCGAACCCGCCGCTCGATGCCGAGGCGCCCGATCGCCTCCTGGAAGCCGAAGCCGGCCGAGATCACGCCGACCGAGCCCAGGATGGAGGCCGGATCGGCGATGATCTCGTCCGCCGCGCAGGCGATCCAGTAGCCGCCCGAGGCCGCCGCGTCCTCGGCCACGGCGATCACCGGCACCTTCTTCTCCTCGGCGAGTTGCCGGATGCGGCGCGCGATCAGCGAAGACTGCACCGGCGAGCCGCCCGGCGAGTTGATGGCGAGGAACACGGCCTTCAGGCGCTTCAGCCCGAAGGCACGCTCCAGGATGGGGTTCACGCCAGCGGCGTTCAGACCCGCGAAGGGGCCGGCGCGGGCCGCGATCACCCCCTCCAGCCGGACGAGCGCGACGAGGGGTGGGCGGGGGCGGAAGGGATACCACATGGTGGCAAGACATGCGGACCCGCCGCGACGGCACAAGACCCAGGAGGAATGACGATGGACATCAAGGACCTGCTCCTGACCACGAGGCGCATCGCGCTGGTCGGCGCCTCCGACCGGCCGGACCGCCCTTCCTATGGCGTCATGAAGTTCCTGTTGAACCGCGGCTATGACGTGACCCCCGTGAACCCGACCCTCGAGGGCCAGGAGATCCATGGCCGCAAGGTGGTGGGCAAGCTCGCCGAGGCCGGCCCGCTCGACCTGGTGGACGTCTTCCGCCGCAGCGAGGAGGCCGGCAAGGTCATGGACGAGGCCGTCACGCTGGGGGCGCGCGCCGTCTGGCTGCAGCTCGGCGTGGTGAACGAGCCGGCCGCCGGACGCGCCCGCGCCAAGGGCGTCGAGGTGGTGATGGACCGCTGCCCGGCCATAGAATGGGGCCGGCTCGGCCTGCCGGCGCGGGTCGGCTAGGTGGAGAATGGATTACGGATAGCACACTTCTTGAATTCGGCGTCGAATCGGGCCACGTCTCATCCCGGAGAGGGGCCGCCTGCATCGCCCCTTCGGAGGCAAGGATCCCATGACGGAAGAAGAACGCCGGATCATCACGGAATACGTCACCCGCGTTGCCGGTGCATCCCGGGCGGCGCCGGCGTCCAGCGGCCCCTGGGGAGGCCGCGTCCCGCAGACCGGCCCGCAGCAGGCCCCCCTGCCGCCCGTCGAGGCTGAGGCCGATGCGCTGATCACCGAGCTGTTCAACCGCTACCCCGAGGCGCGGTTCCGCATCACGCAGACCGCCTTCGTGCAGGAGCACGCGCTGGTCGAAGCGCAGAACCGGATCCAGCAACTCGAATGGGAGCTGGAGAACCAGACGCGCCAGGCCCAGGCCGCGCAGAATCGCGGCTTCTTCGGCATGGGCGGCTCGCGCCCGGCGCCGATGCCGCCGCCGCCGCAGCCGCAGTATCCGCCGAACTACAATCCGCAGGCCATCCAGGGCCGGCAGGGCTCGGGCTTCCTCGGCACCGCGCTGACCACGGCGGCCGGCGTCGCGGGCGGCCTCGTGGTGGGCAACATGCTGATGAACGCCTTCAGCGGCAGCCATGGCGCCGCCTCGGCCGCCACCGGCGCCGCCGGCAGCTTCGGCAACGAGGCGGTGCCGGCCTCCTCCGCCTGGACCGATCCGGGCGCGGCGGCCGCCTCCTCCGGCTGGGGCACGCAGGACGCCACGGGCGCCGGCTACGACGGCGCGAACACGGATAACGGGGCGATGGACGCGGGCTACGACAACGACGCCTCCGGCGGCTACGACGATGGCGGCGGCTACGACGACCAGGCCTGAGGCCTGAAGGAAAGGGCGGCTCCGGCCGCCCTTTTTTTTGCGCGGCGGGAGGCCGATAACAGCCCGATGCGCGTTCCCGATCTCGATCTCGACCTGCTGCGCGGCTTCGTCACCGTGGCCGAGCGCGGCGGCTTCACCCTGGCCGGCCAGGCGCTGGGCCTCACGCAATCGGCGATCAGCCTGAAGGTGAAGCGGCTGGAGGAGCTGCTCGGCAAGCCGGTCTTCACGCGCGGCGCCAAGCAGGTGGCCCTGACGCGCGAGGGCGAATCCCTGCTGGCCTATGCCCGCCGCATGCTGGCCCTGAACGAGGAGGCGGTGCGGCAGTTCGTGGCGCCGCCGGTCTCGGGCCGGCTGCGCCTCGGCGTCGCCGACCATTTCGTGCCGCGGCACCTGGCGCCGACGCTGGCGCGCTTCGCCCGCACCTGGCCCGAAGTCCGCATCGAGGTGGAGGTGGGCCGCAGCCACGAGCTGCGGGCCTCGCTCGCCCGGGAGGAGCTGGACCTGGTGCTCGGCAAGCGCCGCGACGGCGAGACGGAAGGCCGGGTCATCTTCACCGAGGCGGTGGTCTGGGCGGCTGGGCCGGACTTTCTCGTCCCGCGCGACCGGCCGCTGCCGCTGGCCATGCTGCCGCAGGGCTGCATGTTCCGCGACCGCGCCCTGGCGGCGCTGGCCCGGGCCGGGATCGGCTACGAGGTGGTCTATACCTCGCCGAGCCTGATGGGCATCGCGGCGGCGGCGCAGGCGGGCTTCGCGGTGACGGTCATCGGCCGCACCGGCCTGCCGGACGGGCTGGTGGAGCTGGAAGGGTTGCCGCCGCTCGGCACGGCGGAGATGTGCCTGTTCGGCGACGCGGCCGGCCAGTCGCCGCTGGTGGAGCCGCTGCTGAGCGACCTGCGGGCCGTGAGCTGACGCCGCGGGCGGCACGGCCGGCCTCCGCTGGCGCCCGCGTCCCCTCAGGCCGAGAGGCGCTGAGGCTCGGCCAGCCCATAGACGCCGCGCTCCGCGCCTCGCGGCGCGAGGACGTCGGTGATGCCGATGGCCGTCTCCGCCGCGCCGAGAAACAGCGAGCCATCCGCCGTCAGCTGCTGCGCGAGGGCGCGCAGCACGCGCGCCTTGGTCGGCACGTCGAAATAGATGAGCACGTTGCGGCAGAAGATCACGTCGAAGCGGCCGAGACCGCGCAGGTCGCCCATCAGATTGGCCTTCTCGAAGCGGCAGGGCGCCGCCACCTCCGGCCTGATGCGCCACCGCGCCTCCTCCTGCGTGAAGCGCTTCATCAGCGTGCGGATCGGCAGGCCGCGCTGCACCTCGAACTGAGTGAAGATCCCGGCGCGCGCCCGCTCCAGCACGGCGGTGGTGATGTCGGTCCCGATAATCTCCACGCGCCGCGCCCGGAACCCCGGATCGGCCTCGCCGAGCTCGGCGACGATGATCGCGATGGAATAGGCCTCCTGCCCCGTCGAGCAGGCCGCCGACCAGATGCGCAGCGGCTGGCCCGGTGGGCGCGCCGCGTGCAGCGCCGGCAGCAGCGTCCGCAGATGCTCGAAGGGCTTTCCGTCGCGGAAGAAGCTGCTCTCGTTGGTCGTGAGGAGCTCGGTCACCTCCTGCGCCAGGGCCTCGCCGCGCGGCGCCTTCAGCCGCGCCGCCAGGGCGTCGAGGTCGCGCATGGCCTCCCGCTTCAGCAGCGGCGCGAGCCGCGTCTCCAGCATGTAGTGCTGATCCGGGCCGATGATGCCGCCGGAGCGCGCCTTCACGATGCCGGCGAGGAACTCGAAGGTCGAAGCGATCAAGGACGCCTCCCGCAGAGGCCGGCCAGGGCGTCGCCCAGGGCTTCGGGCGTGCCCTGCTCAGAGGCGAGGCCCGCGCGCGCGATGGCGCCGGGCATGCCCCAGACCACGGAGGAGGCCTCGTCCTGCGCCCAGGCCAGGCCGCCCGCCTCCGCCACGGCGCGGCAGCCGGCCAGCCCGTCATGCCCCATGCCGGTGAGGATCACGGCCAGGACGGCGCGCCCATAGGCGCCGACGAGGCTGCGCAGCGTGGGATCCACCGCGGGCCGGCAGAAATTCTCCGGCGGTGCGTCGGAGAGATGCAGGGCGACCCGGTCGCCCTCCGGCTTCGCCAGGAGATGCCGGTCCCCGGGCGCGAGAAAGATGCGTCCGGCCTCCAGCACGTCACCATCCCGGGCCTCGGCCACGCGCGGCCCGCCGAGCGTGTCGAGATGCTGCGCGAGCATCGCGGTGAAGCCCGCCGGCATGTGCTGCACGATGACCATGGGCACCGCGATCTGCCGCGGCAGCCGCCGCACCAGCGCGGCCAATGCCTGCGGCCCGCCGGTGGAGCTGCCGATGCAGACCGCCTTCGGCACGGCGCCGCGCTGCGCGGGCCGCGCCACGGCGGCAGGCGGCCGCGCCGGGGCCGGCTGCTGCCGGAGCCGCGCCCAGCCCTTCACCTTGGCCAGCAGCTCGCCGCGGAAATGCGGGTCCGCCAGGCCGCCGCCCGCCGCCCCTGGCTTCGGGATGTAGTCCGAGGCGCCGGCGCGCAGCGCGGCCATGGTGGCCCCCGCCCCGCGCTGGGTCAGGGCGCTCGCGACGATGACGACAGGCCGCGGCTCGCGCTTCAGGATCAGCGGCAGCGCCGTCATCCCATCCATGACCGGCATCTCGAGGTCCAGCAGCACGACTTCGGCGCGCTCCGACGGGGATGCATGGTCCAGCGCCGCGAGCGCCTGCGCGCCGTCGCCGACGCGCGCGACGACGTGGATGCCGGGGTCGCTCTCCAGCAGCCGCCCGAGCGCCGAGCGCACGGTGGAGCTGTCGTCGCAGAGCATCACCCGCAGCTTGGAGGACGACATGAGGCTCATGCCGCGAGCAGCCCGACCTGGGCGAGCTTGCCGCAGAGAATCTCCTCGTCGAAGGGCTTCATCACATATTCCTGCGCGCCGGCCTCCAGCCCCTCGAGGATCCGCTCCGCCCCGGATTCGGTGGTGCACATCACGACCACCGGCTCGTCCGGTCCGAACTCCGCCCGCAGAGCGCGCAGGAAGCCGATGCCGTCCAGCACCGGCATGTTGCGGTCGAGCAGGACCGCGCGCGGCATCTCGCGGCGACAGGCCTCCAGCGCCTGCCGGCCGTCCTCCGCCTCGCGCACGGTGAAGCCGTGCCGCTCCAGGATGCGGCGCGCGACCTTGCGCACCACACCGCTGTCATCCACCACCAGGCAGGTGCCGTTGGCCATCGGGTCCGCCCTCACGCGCCGAGTTCGAGCAGCCGCTCGACATCCAACAGGACGAGGAGCCTGTCGCCCTGCCGGTGCACGCCGAGCGAGAATTCCCGCCAGGAGACATCGAGCGTCGGCGGATTGGGGGACCGCTCCCCGGCATCGAGCGAAAGCACCTCGCCCACCTGATCGGCCAGCAGGCTGTAGAGCTCGCCGCCGACCTCGACCACGACGGACATCGCGCCCTTGCCGGCCTCGCGCGGCGACAGGCCGAGGCGGCTGCGCAGGTCGACGGCCGTCACGATCCGGCCGCGCAGGTTCAGGCTGCCCGCCACCTCGCGCGGCGCCAGTGGGATGCGCGTGATCACCTGCACGCCCAGCACGTCGCGCACCGAGAGAACTTGGACGCCGCAGAGCTGCCCCGCGACGGTCAGCGTCAGCATCATGCCGGCGGCGTCGGCGCTGAAGGCCCCCGCCGGACGGGTTTCGAGGGAGGGCGACGGACTGGCTGGCATGGATGTTCCTCCGGTCAGCGCACGAGCGCCGGCTGCAGGCATTGCTGCAGGCTGGTGAGCAGCGCTTCGCGGTCGAACTTGGCGATGTAGTCGCTGAAGCCGGCGGCGCGGCCGCGCTCCACATCGCGCGGCTCGGACCGGCCGGAGAGCGCGATCATCGGCAGGTCGGCCCAGATCCCGCCCTCGCGCACCGCGCGGGCCAGGCCGAAGCCGTCGAGCTCCGGCATGTTGATGTCGGAGACGATGACGTCGAAGCGCTCGCCCGCATCGCGCAGGCGCAGCGCCTCGCGGCCGTTCACGACCGTCGTGACGTCGAAGCCAGCCGCGATCACCGAGGGCACGATCAGGTTGCGGAAGAAGCCGCTGTCCTCGACGATCAGCACGCTCGGCCGGCCGCCGCCGGCCGTGGCCGGCTCGAACCAGTCCGCCTGGCCCCGCTTGAGCCAGAAGGCGGTGTCGAGAATCTCCGTGACCTTGCCGGCCACCACGCAGCTGCCGAGGAAGCCCGGCCGGACGCCGGCCGTGTCCATGTCCAGCGACGCGTCCACCACGTCGAGGATCTCATCCACCATCAGGCCCATGGCGCGCACGCCGTCGCCGAAGACCAGGACGGCCTGGCTGCCGGCTTCCGGCAGCGCCATGAGGCCGTGCAGCGGCACCAGCGGCATCAGGCTGCCGCGATACTGCACCACCAGGCTGTCGCCCGCGCGCTCGATGCGCGCAGCCTCCAGGTTCTCCAGCCGCGCCACCAGCGAGAGCGGCACCGCCTTGGGCGCCCCCTCCCCGGCCCGGAAAAGCAGCAGCGAAGTGTGGCGGCCCAGATGGCGGCTGCTCTGGGCCTGCATCGCGCCATTGTCCGCGGCGGTCTCGACGCCGAGGCCGGTGGCGCGCGCGATTCCGCTGGGATCGAGGATCATGATCACGCTGCCGTCGCCCAGGATCGTGTTCCCCGAGAAGATGGTGATGTGCCGCAGGATCGGCGCCACCGGCTTCACCACGATCTCCTCCGTGTCGAAGACCCGGTCCACGACGATGCCGAAGAGCTGCGAGCCCAGCTGCGTCACGACCACGAAGCTCTCGGCATCGGGCTTTTCCGCCTCCGTCTCGAGGCGCAGCAGGCGCTTCAACGGGATGAGCGGCAGGAGCTGGTCGCGCAGGCGCAGCACCGGCGCCTCCTTGATCAGCTCCACCTTCGGCCCGTCGCCGGAGCCCACGCGCACCAGCTCCAGCACGCCCGCCTGCGGGATGGCGAAGCGCTCGCCGCCCGCCTCGACGATCAGCGCCGCCGCGATGGCCAGGGTGAGCGGGATCTTGATGGTGAAGGTGGTGCCGCGGTGCTCGCGCGAGCGGAGATCCACGATGCCGCCGATGCGCTCGATATTGGTCTTCACCACATCCATGCCGACGCCGCGGCCCGAGACCGAGGTGACCTCGGCCGCCGTCGAGAAGCCGGCGCGGAAGATGAAGCGATGGATCTCGCGGTCGCTCATGGTGGCGAGCTCGGCCTCGGTCGCGAGGCCCTGCGCCACCACCTTCGCCTTGATCCGCTCGGTGTTCAGCCCGCGCCCATCGTCGCCGATCTCCAGCACGATATGGCCCCCCTCGTGGAAGGCGTTGAGCAGGATGCGGCCGGTCTCGCTCTTGCCCCCGGCGCGGCGCTGCTCGGGCGTCTCCAGCCCGTGATCGGCGCTGTTGCGGACCATATGCGTCAGCGGGTCCTTGATGAGTTCCATCACCTGGCGATCCAGCTCGGTGTCGGCGCCGCGCATGTCGAGCTCGATGCGCTTGCCCAGGTCGTTGGAAAGGTCGCGCACGAGGCGCGGCAGCTTCGCCCAGGCATTGCCGATGGGCTGCATGCGCGTCTTCATCACGCCGTCCTGCAGATCCGAGGTGATCTGCGACAGGCGCTGCAGCGGCACGGCGAAGGCCGCGTTCTCCTCGGAGCGGGCGAGCTGCAGGAGCTGGTTGCGCGTCAGCACCAGCTCGCTGACCAGGACCATCAGATCCTCCAGCACGTCCACGGCGACGCGGATGGTCTGCGGCGCATTGACGCCACCCGCGGAAATCTCGGGTGCCGCGTCGGGCGGCGCAGCGGCTGGCGCCTCGGCAGCGATCAGCGCCTCCATCGCCACGGGCGCCCGCGCCTCCGCCTGGACGGCCGCCTTGGGGGGCGCCTCACCCGCGGCAGCCGCGTCCAGTGCGGCCTTCAGCGGCGCGTCGTCGCCGGCGGGCTCGCTGCCCATGGCCTCGAGCCCGGCCACGATCTGCTTGATGCGGTCCGCCGCGGAGAGGATCAGCGTGACTCCGCCCCGGGTGACCGGCAGGGTCCCGTCGCGCCACAGGCCAAGCACGTTCTCGGCGGCATGCGCGACGCCCTCGAGGCGCGGCAGGCCGAGGAAGCCGCAGGTGCCCTTGATGGTGTGGACCGTCCGGAAGACCTCCGAAAGGACGGCGCTGTTCGCCGGGTTCCGCTCCAGCTGCAGCAGCGCCGCGTCCAGGCTGGCGAGTCCCTCGTTCGTCTCGGTCAGGAAATCGGCGAGCAGGTCGTCCATCGGCGGTCCCTTCGATGCGGCGCCCGACCGGGGGCGTCGGCTCGAAGGATGGGCCGCGGGTTCCGAAGAAAGGGTAAAGGCGGCGCCGGAATTCGCGCTGCAATTTGCGAGGCAGGCCGAGAATCAGCCGCCGATCAGCAGCGGCGGCATCGCGATGGCGGCCGACAGGGCCAAGCCCAGCTCGGCCCCCTCGGCGGCGGCCTGGGCCACAACCCAGGGCGCCAGGACGCGACGCGGCCCTTCGGCGATTGCCATCTCCATGCTGCCGCCGGAGAGCAGCCGGACCAGCGTGGGCGACCATTGAGCGTCCCGTCCCTCGGGCAGGAGCGCCACGGAGCCGTCCGGATCGCGGGAGATCCGCACGGCGCCGCCCCGCGGCAGCGCCTCGGCGGCCAGGAGCGCGGCCGCCAGCAGCAGCCGGACGCGCCCGGGCTGCAGCTGTCCCACGGCTTCCGCCACCTCGAACCGCACGCGGTGGGCCATCGGCGCACCCAGCAGCAGCGGCGCCAGATCGCCCCAGGCCAGCTCGTCGCTGGCGCCGAAGGCCGCGGAGAAGAGCTTCAGCCGCGCCCCGAGCTCCACCGTCGTCTCGGCCAGGATCTCGTGCGCGGCGGGATCGGCCGCCTGGGGCAGCAGGGCCGTGATGCTGGCAACCGGCGATCCGAGGTCGTGGCAGATCCGCGAGGCGAGCAGCTCGGCGAGGCGCGGGTCGGTCGACATGAAAAGGTTCTCTTCCATCTGAACGGGCCCCGGGGGTGGCCCAAGCAAAGCATTCCCGCGCAAGATCCAGGCCAGAACCGGCCGGCACCCGTGACCGTGCCTCACCTCCCCTAGCACCGCGAGGGTTGCCGGATTCTTTAGGCTCCAGGATGGCCCGTCACCGCCCTTTCGGGCGGGCATCTTCCCACGGCGCCCCGATTGCAGTTCAAGGGAGGGAGAAGCGGAGGACGCCAGGTGAGCGAGATCGAGCCGGGGATGCGCGTGCGCCAGCCCGACCGGCCGGATTGGGGCCTCGGCCAGGTGCAGTCCGTGATCGGCAACCGCGTCACCGTGAATTTCGAGCACGCCGGAAAGCTTCTGCTGAACCTCGCGGTGGTCACGCTGGAGCCTGTCGGGGATTGAGCGACTTCCTGGCCGCCGTCCTGGCCCTGCCCGGCAGCTGGCAGCTCTGGGCGGCCCTCTTCGCCACCGCCATTGCCGGGCTGATGCGCGGCTATGCCGGCTTCGGCACTGCGATCATCCTCGCCCCCGTCTATTCCGCGCTCTGGGAGCCGCGCGCCGGCGTGCCCGTGCTGCTGCTGCTGGAGCTGGTGGTCTCGATCCAGCTCCTCCCGCGCGCCTTCAAGGATGCGGACCGCCGGGTGATCCTGCCGATCGGCGGCGCCGCCTGCCTGGCGACGCCCATCGGCACCTTCGTCCTGCTCGCCGCCGATCCCGACCTGCTGCGCCGCTTCATCGGCGGCTTCGTGCTGGTCTTCGGGGCTTTGCTGATGTCCGGCTGGCGCTACCACGGGACCCGCCCGCTGCCGCTGAACGTCGCCGTCGGCACCTCGGCGGGCCTGCTGAAGGGCGCCACGGGCATGAGCGGGCCGCCGGTGATCCTCTATCTCCTTTCCGGCCCCGAGGAGGCCCGGCAGCACCGCGCGAACCTGATCCTCTTCTTCGGGCTGATCGCCATCGTCTCGGTGCTGGGCCCTGCCCTGGGCGGGCTCTTCACCTGGGCGGTGCTGGCGAAGGTCGTCTGGATCCTGCCCATCCAGATGCTCTGCGTCCGCATCGGCGCGGGGCTGTTCCACGTGGTCCCGATCCGCCTCTACAAGCCCTTCGCCATGGCCGTGCTGCTCGCGAGCGGCAGCTTCGCCTTGTTGGTTTAGCGCCCGGGCGGCGGGCGCTTGCCCCCGATATTTTTGGCCGACTATAACGGTTACATGATCCAGCTCAGCGCCGAGGAATGGCAGGCCGTTCGCCTCAGCCTCGACGTCGCCTCCCGCTCCGTGCTGGTCTCGCTGCTGCCCGCGATCGGCATCGCCTGGCTGCTGACGCGCGGGCGCTTTCCGGGCCGCTTCCTGCTCGACGCCCTCGTCCACCTGCCGCTTGTCGTGCCGCCGGTGGTGGTGGGCTGGGCGCTGCTGCTGCTCTTCGGCGTCCGGGGACCGATCGGCGCGCCGCTGATGGAGTGGTTCGGCATCCGCCTCGTCTTCACGACCGGCGGCGCCGCGCTCGCCACGGCCGTCATGTCCTTCCCGCTGATCGTGCGCGCGGTGCGGCTCGGGCTGGAGCAGGTCGATCCCGGCCTGGAGGCGGCGGCGAGCACGCTCGGCGCGCGACCCGTCGACCGCTTCCTCACCGTCACCCTGCCGCTGATGTCGCCCGGCATCCTGGCCGGCGCGGTGACGGCCTTCGCGGCCGGGCTCGGCGAGTTCGGCGCCGTCATCACCTTCGCCTCGAACATCCCCGGCGAGACGCAGACCCTGCCGCTCGCCATCTATGCGGCCACGCAGACTCCCGGCGGGGAGCCCGTGGCGGCGCGGCTCGCGCTGATCTCCTTCGCGCTGGCGCTCGCCGGCCTGATGCTGGCCGAGCTCATCGCCCGGCGCATGCACCGTCTGCTGGGACGCTTCTGATGCTGGAGGTCGCGCTGCGGCATGGCTTCCGCGGCTTCGCGCTCGACATGGCCTTCACGGCCGCGCCGGAAGGCGTGACCGCGCTGTTCGGCCCCTCGGGCTGCGGCAAGAGCACCGTGCTCAACGCCGTCGCCGGGTTGCTGCGGCCGCAGGAGGGACGCATCCTCCTCGACGGCGAGAAGCTGCTCGACACGGCGCGCGGCCTCATGCTGCCGCCCGAGCGCCGCCGCTGCGGGCTGGTCTTCCAGGACGCGCGGCTGTTTCCGCATATGAGCGTGGCGGGCAACCTGCGCTACGGCCTGCGCCGCGCGCCGGCCGGAGCCGCCGGCCCCGGCTTCGAGGAGGTGCTGGACCTGCTCGGCATCGCGCCCCTGCTGGACCGCCGCCCGGCCCGGCTCTCCGGCGGCGAGCGCCAGCGCGTGGCGTTGGGCCGCGCGCTGCTCATGCGGCCCCGGCTGCTGCTGATGGACGAGCCGCTGGCTGCGCTGGACGCCGCGCGCCGCGCCGAGATCCTCCCCTTCCTCGCCCGGCTGCGCGAGGCGGCGCGGCTGCCGATCCTCTACGTCACCCATGCGCTGGACGAGGTGGATGCGCTGGCCGACCGCCTCGTGCTGATGGAGGCGGGCCGCGTCCTCGCGGCCGGCAGCGTCGAGGAGCTGACCGCCCGCACCGACCTGCCGCTCGCCGCGCGGCGCGACGCGGGCGTGGTGATCCCCTGCACCATCGCGGCGCAGGACGCGGCACGTGGCCTGACGCGCTTCGACTTCGCCGGGGGCAGCCTGCTCGCGCCGCTGAATCCCGAGCCGGTGGGCACGCGGCTGCGGCTGCGGCTGCGCGCGCGCGACGTCTCGGTGGCGCTCACGCCGCCGGAGGGCATCTCGATGCAGAACGTGCTGCCGGCGGTGCTGCGCTCCATCACGCCCACGGGGTCGCCGCACGAGGTCTTTCTTCACCTCGCGATCGGCGAGACTGCACTTCTGGCGCGCGTCACGCGGGACGCGATGGAGCGCCTCGGACTCACGCCGGGGCTCGGCCTCTGGGCGATGGTCAAATCCGTGACCTTCGACCACGCGAGAGGCGGCGCTTAGCCGCCCTGCCCGCCTAAGCCAGGCTGGCCATGAGCCGGGTCACGTCGGGCGCGCCGTCCAGACCCGAGAGCGCCGCGATGCCCGCATCCGCGCGGGCGTGGAAGCCGCCGATCGCCGCATTGTCGCGGAACTTCCCCTCCAGCTCCGCATCGCTCATCGGCCGCTCGAAGCTGCCGCGCGGATGGAGGACCGTGCGCTGGAACTCGCGGCCGTCCGCGAGGCGCAGCGTGACCCTCGCGGCGCCGCGCGGCAGGGATTCGTCCAGCTTCGCCGCCACCTTGGCGCGGAAGGCGGCCAGGGCGGGATCGGTCACCGCCGGCATCTCGAAATCCGCCACACCGGCGCGACCGCGCACCAGCCCGAGCGCGGCGCCGTGGTGGATGCTCACACGCGCGTCACGCTCGTTGTTCACCACGCGGTCGCCCCGGGCCAGCAGCAGCGCATCGCCGGCGACGGTGACGGAGGCGATGGAATCCGGCGCGGCGCTCAGCTCCTCGCGGAGTGCGAGGGCGGCATCGATGACGGCATGGAAGACGATGCCGGCCGGATAGGGCTTGTAGGTGTTCCGCGCGATCTCCCAGCGGGCGCCGAGCCCCTCCGTGATCTGCGCAAGGTCCGGCGCGTCGCCCGTGGCGCGCGCGAAGCCGAGCGGCCCCTCGATGGAGGCCGGCGCGGCCTTGTAGCCCTGCTCGGCCAGCAGCGCGGCCAGGATGCCGTTGCGCGGCGCATTGCCGACGCCGACATTCTTCGCCGCCGTCGGCAGGTTCTCGACGAGGCCCGCCGCCTGCGAGGCCGCGATGCCGATGGCATGCGCCGTCTGCTCGGCCGAAAGCCCGAGCAGCTTCGCGCAGCCCGCCGCCGCCCCGAAGGTCCCGCAGGTGGAGGTGATATGCCAGCCGCGCGCGTAATGCCCCGGCGAGACGGCGTTGCCGATGCGGCACTCCACCTCGCCGCCCAGCAGGAAGGCGTGCAGCACGGCCGCGCCCGGGAAGCCGCGCTGCTCGGCCAGCGCGAGAAGCGCCGGCGCCACGGGCGCGGTCGGGTGGATGACCGTCTGGAGATGCGTGTCGTCGTAATCCAGCAGGTTGCAGGCGATGGCGTTCACGAAGGACGCCGCCATCGGGTCGAGCTTCACGCCCTGCCCGATCACGGTGGCGACCGGCGCGCCGGAAAAGTTGCGCATCACGGCGAGCGCCGTCGTCACCGCCGGATCCTTCGCCACGCCGAGCCCGCAGCCCAGATTGTTCAGGATGGAGCGCTTCGCCTCCTGCCGCAGCACGGGCGCGATGTCGTCCCACCGCGACTCCGCGACGAAGCGGCCCAGCACCTCGCTGGCGAAACCCGTGCTCATGTCGATTCCCTCCTATTGCGCGCGGACGATCAGACCCTCGCGCGCGGCCCTTGACCAGCGGGCCTCCTCCTCGCCGAGGAAGGTGCGGAACTCGTCGGGCCCCAGCGGCTTGAGGTCGGCGCCGATGCCCAGCAGGCGCTGGCGGATGGCGGGGTCGCGCAGCGCCTCCTCGATGGCGGCGCCCATCCGTGCGGCGATAGAAGTGGGCAGGTTCGCGGGGCCCAGCATCCCGTACCAGCCGGCGAACTCGTAGCCGGCGATTCCCGCCTCCGCGAGGGTGGGCACCTCGGGCAGCAGCGCCGTCCGCTCCCTGGTCGAGACGCCGAGCGCGCGGATCCGGCCGGACTGGATATGCGGCAGGGCCGCGACGGTGCTGTTCCAGCTCGTCGGCAGATGGCCCGCGATCAGGTCGTTCAGCATGGGTCCGGCGCCGCGGTAGGAGACCTCCACCATCTGGATGCCCGCGAGCCGCGCGAAGAGGTTCCCCGCATAGGAGATCGCCGCGTCCGAGGTGCCGAAGCCGATGGTGCCGGGCGCCGCCTTCGCCGCCGCGACGAGCTCCATCGCCGTCCGGAAGGGCTGGGTCGCGCCGGCCGCGAGCAGCATGGGAAAGCGCGAGAGCAGCGCGACGGGCGTGAAGTCGCGCTGCGTGTTGTAGGGCAGGCTCGGCATCACATGGGGGTTGAGCGCGTGGCTGCCGGTGTCGACGAGGAAGACCTGGCCGTCCGGCTCGGCGCGGGCCACCACCTCGGAGCCCACGATGCCGCTCGCGCCAGCGCGGTTCTCGACCAGCACCGGCTGGCCGAGCAGCGGCCGAAGCCCCTCGGCCAGGGCGCGCGCGAAGACGTCGGTGCCGCCACCGGGCGCATAGGGCACGATGAGGCGCGCGGGGCGTTGCGGCCAGGATTGGGCCAGGGCCGGAGCGGCGAGCACCGCGGCGCCCAGGGCCAGCGATCGGCGTGAGGCGAGCATGGAGATCCCTTCCCGAAGCGCGCGGGCTCGGGGCCGCGCCATTCCTGGTATCGGTAACGCAGACCCTCTGCCCAGTAAACCCGTCCGCACCGGCCTTGCGGCAAAGCCTTTGCGCAGATTAGCTTCCATGGATGGTATCGGTCACAGAAATGGCGTCCTCGCGGGTCGGAAGTGGCCTGCGCGGCCGCGTCGCCCTCGTCACGGGCTCGGTCGGCGGCATCGGCCTCGCGGTCGCCACGGCGCTCGCCAGCCAGGGCTGCGACGTGATCCTGCATGGTCTCGCCTCCGCCGGGGAGGCCGCGCCGTCCCTGGCCGGCATCGAGCGCCAGGGCGTCCAGGCGCGCTTCGACGCCACCGATCTCGCCGATCCCGCCGGCATCGAGGCCATGATGGCGCGCCTCGGCCCCGTCGACATCCTCGTGAACAACGCCGCCATCCGGCATTTCGGCCTCGTCGAGGAGACGCCGCGGGCGGATTGGGAGAAGGACCTCGCGGTCAACCTCTCCGCGCCCTTCCACCTCTGCCGCCTCGCCCTGCCCGGCATGAAGGCGCGCGGCTGGGGGCGCATCGTCAACATGTCCTCGATCTACGGGCTGATCGGCGCGACCGGCCGCGTCGGCTACGTCGTCACCAAGACCGCGCTGATCGGCCTGACGCGCGCCGTCGCGCTGGAGACGGCGCAGAGCGGCGTCACCTGCAACGCCATCTGCGCCGGCTCCACCCTTACGCCCAATATCGAGAGCCGCATCCGCGCGACGATGGACTCCGCCGGCATCGACCATGAGGCGGCCAGCGCCCGCTTCCTCGCCGGCAAGCAGCCCAGCGGCCGCTTCGTCACGGCCGAGGCGATAGGCGCCATGGCTGCGCTCCTCTGCGGCGAGGCGGGACGCGACATCACCGGCTCCGTGATCCCGATGGATGGCGGCTGGTCGGCCAGCTAGAAGAACGCAACACGGGAGGACAGCAACAATGAAAAGACGTGACGTCCTGGGCGCCGGACTGGCGCTGGCGATGCCGGCGGTGGCCTCGGCGCAAGGCTTTCCCTCCCGGCCCGTGCGGCTGATCGTGACCTGGCCGCCGGGCGGCACGACGGACATCCTCGCGCGCCAGCTCCAGCCGCCGCTCTCCGCCGCGCTGGGCCAGCCGGTCGTCGTCGAGAACCGCGGCGGCGCCTCGGGCGCCATCGGCGCGACGGAGATCGCCCGCGCGCCCAATGACGGCCACGTCTTCGGCATGGTGACGAGCACGGTGATCTCCGCCGCGCTGCTCACTCGGCAGCCCTATGATCCGCTGCGCGACTTCACGCCGCTGCTGCTGATCGCGCGCGTGGCGAACATCCTCGCCGTGCCCGTCTCCTCGCCGATTCGATCGGTGCAAGACCTGATCGACACGGCGAAGCGGCGCCCCGGCGCGCTGACCTTCGCATCGCCGGGCCTCGGCTCGGCCGTGCATATCTCCGGCGAGATGTTCAAGCTGATGGCCCATGTGGACATGGTGCACGTGCCCTATCGCGGCGGCGGGCCGGCCACGGCGGATCTGGTCGCCGGCCATGTCCACACCATGTTCGGCAATGCCGGCTCCACCCTGCCCTTTGTGCGCAACGGCTCACTCCGGGCCATCGCCGTCACCTCGGCGCAACGCGCGCCCTATCTGCCGGACGTGCCGACCGTCGCGGAATCCGGCCTGCCCGGCTTCGCCATCGACGAGTGGTACGCCTGCCTCGGCCCCGCGGGCATGCCGGCGCCGGCGGTCGAGAAGCTGAACTCGGCCCTGATGGGCATCGTCGGCCAGCCCGCCGAGCGCGCGCGGCTGCTCGACCTCGGCGTCGAGGTGGTGGGCGGCACGGCCGAGGACTGCGCCAGCTTCATGGCCCAGGATGTCGAGAAGATCGGCCGCGTGGTACGCGAGGCGCGGATCCGGGTGGAATGACGGCCGAACCCGCCGGAGGCGGGAGGCCGTCAACGAAAGGGAAGCACAGAATGATGAGAAGACGCGGCCTCCTGGGCAGCGGGCTGGCGCTGGCGGCGCCGCCCCTCGCCTCGGCGCAGGGATTTCCTTCGCGGCCCATACGGCTCGTCGTGACCTTCCCGCCGGGCGGCACCACCGACATCCTGGCCCGCCAGTTGCAGCCCAAGATGTCCGAGCTCTTCGGCCAGCCCGTGGTGGTCGAGAACCGCAGCGGCGCCTCGGGCGCCATCGGCACCGTCGAGATCGCGCGCTCGGCACCGGACGGGCACACCTTCGGCATGGTGATCAGCACGGTCATCTCCTCCACGCTGATCTCCCGCCAGCCCTATGACGCCCTGCGCGACCTCACGCCCATCCAGCTGCTGGCCCGGGTGGCGGATATCCTGGTGGTGCCCATGTCCTCGCCGATCCGCACGGTGAGCGACCTGGTCGAGCATGCGAAGCGCAATCCCGGCCTCACCTACGGCTCGCCGGGCATCGGCACCTCCGTGCACATCGCGGGCGCCATGTTCGCCCTGGCCGCCGGGGTGGAGATGACGCATGTGCCCTATCGCGGCGGCGGACCCGCGCTGACCGACCTGGTGAGCGGGCACCTCAACCTCATGTTCGGCAATGCCAGCTCCACCCTGCCCTTCGTGCGGGACGGCCAGCTCCGGGCCATCGCGGTGACCTCGGCTCAGCGCGCGCCCTATCTGCCGAACGTGCCGACCGTCGCCGAATCCGGGCTGCCGGGCGTGGTGATCGACGAGTGGTACGCCTTCGTCGGCCCCGCCGGGATCCCTCGGCCCATCGTGGAGCGGCTGAATGCGGGGCTGAACAGCATCGTCACCCAGCCCGCCGAGCGCGCGCGGCTGCTCGACATGGGCGCCGAGGTGGTCGCGGGCAGCGCCGACGACTTCGCGCGCTTCATGCGCGAGGAGGTGGACAAAATCGGCCGCGTCGTGCGGGCCGCCGATATCCGGATGGAATAGATGGCGCTTTCGGGAAAGGTGGCGCTGGTCAGCGGCGCGAGCCGCGGCATCGGGCTTGCGATCGCGCGGCGGCTGGCGGCGGGCGGCGCGCAGGTGGCGCTGGTCGCGCGCTCGGCCGAGGCGCTGCAGGCGGAGGCGGCGAAGCTGCGCGGCGCCATCGCCATCGCGGCCGACCTGCGCGACGCGGAATCCTGCGCGAAGGCGGTGGAAGAGACCGTCGCGCGGCTCGGCCAACTCGACATCTTCGCGCATAGCGCCGGGGCCACGCAGCGGGGGGATTTCCTCAAGCTGGGCGACGACGCCTGGGAGGATGGCTACGCGCTGAAGCTCTTCGGCGCGGTGCGGCTGCTGCGCGCGGCCTGGCCGCATCTGGTGAAGGCGCAGGGCAATGCCGTGCTGATCGCGGGCGTCGGCGGCCGCGTCACCAGCGCGGACTTCACCATCGGCGGATCGGTCAATGCCGCGCTGATGAACTTCACCAAGGCCATGGCCGATCGCGGCGTGCGGGACGGCGTGCGCGTGAATTGCGTGAACCCGGGCAGCATCCGCACCGATCGCCTGACGGGCCGCATCGAGACGGTGATGAAGGAGCGTGGCCTCGACGCCGGGCAGGCCGCCGCGGCACTGGCCGCCGACACCGGCGTCGCGCGCTTCGGCGAGCCGGAGGAAATCGCGGAGATCGTCGCCTTCCTGGCCGGGCCTGGCGCCAGCTACGTCCAGGGCGCGATCCTGGACGTGGACGGCGGCTGGGTCCGCGCCGTCTGACGGCGCCTTGCCGATGGCCCTCGACGATACCCGCAGGGGCGCGGCCCGCATGCGCGACGTGGCGCGCGTGGCGCAGGTCTCGACCATGACCGTCTCGCGCGCGCTGATGGATCCGGGCAAGGTCTCGCCGGAGGTTCGCGCCCGCGTCGCCGAGGCGGTGGCCGCCGTGGGCTACGTGCCCAATAAGGTCGCGGGCAGCCTTTCTTCCAGCCGGTCCAAGGTGATCGGGCTGGTGGTGCCGAGCATCGAGAACTCCCTCTTCGCCAGCACGATCCAGGGCATCTCCGACGTGCTGCGGCGGCATGACCACCAGCTCATGATCGCCGATTCCGGCTACAGCGCCGAGGCCGAGGAAGCCGCGATCCGCGCCTTCCTGGAGCAGCGCGTGGCGGGCCTCATCCTGCACGACACCACGCACACGCCCGACGCGGTGAGCATGATCCGGCGCTCCGGCGTGCCGGTGGTGGAGAACGGCACGCTGACGCCGGAGCCGCTCGACATGGTGGTGAGCTACTCGAACCACGACGCGTCCCGGGCCATGACGCAGCACCTGGCGCGGCTCGGTTATCAGCGCATCGCCTTCGTCAGCCTGCCCGCTTCCGCAAACCAGCGCAGCCGCGACCGCCAGCGCGGCTACAAGGCGGCCCTGGAGGAGCTGGGCCACGGCTTCGACCCGCGGCTGATGCTGGAGATGCCGCCCGGCCTCGCCTCCGGGGCAGAAGCGCTGCTGCGGCTGATGGAGGGCGGCGGCCATCCGGACGCGATCTTCTTCGCCGGCGACGTGCTGGCCATGGGCGCCTCGCTGGAATGCGCGCGGCGCGGCTGGCCGGTGCCCGGCAAGGTCGCCATCGCGGCCTTCGACAATTTCGACCTGCTCGGCC
Source organism: Roseococcus sp. SYP-B2431 (assembly GCF_004336745.1). Classification (GTDB taxonomy): domain Bacteria; phylum Pseudomonadota; class Alphaproteobacteria; order Acetobacterales; family Acetobacteraceae; genus Roseococcus. The sequence continues at coordinate 33,471 of NZ_SJXD01000025.1, read as the reverse complement.
ATCTCGTGCCGCCCGTCACCACGCTCAAGCTGCCGCGGCTCGAGATCGGCCGGCGTAGCGCCGAGGTGCTGCTGGACCGCATCCAGGGCCGCTCCTCCGCGGCCATATCGGTGGATCTGCGCTTCGAGATCATCCATCGCGGCAGCACCTGACAGGCTGGACAGGACCCGCGCCGCGTTTATGGTATCGGTATCATTTCAAGGTGAACAGACGCACGGGTCCGCTTGAAGAGCCCTGCCGTCCAAGGATCGCTAAAAGGGAGAGCCGCGCGTGACGGACGAAGTTCTGGGTTTCATCGGCCTCGGCCAGATGGGCAGCCGCATGGCGGCCCGGCTGCTCGAGGCCGGCCACAAGGTCGTCGTCTGCGACCGGGTGCCCGGCATCGTCGCCGAGCTGGTGGCAAAGGGCGCCACCGAAGCGGCCAGCCCGCGCGAGGTGGGCGACCGCGCGGACCTCGTCTTTGCCAGCCTCCCCACCCCGGCCATCCTGCGCGACGTGGCCCTGGGCCCGGACGGCGTGATCGCCGGCCAGCGGGCCCGCTGCTTCGTGGACCTCTCCACCACCGGCCCGCGCGTCGCCGGCGAGGTCGCCGCCGGCTTCGCCGAGGCGGGCCGCACCACCTTCGACTGCCCGGTGAGCGGCGGAAAATCCGGCGCGGCCGCCGGCACGCTGGCGCTGATGGTCTCGGGGCCACGCGGCGAATACGACGCGCTGGAGCCGGTGCTGAAGGTCTTCGGCAAGCCCTTCTTCTGCGGCGAGAAGCCGGGCTCGGCGCAGGTGATGAAGCTCTGCAACAACATGCTCGCCGCCACGGCGCTGGTCGCCTCGTCGGAGGCCATCGCCATGGGCGTGAAGGCCGGGCTCGACCCCGCGCTGATGTGCGAGGTCATCAACGCCAGCAGCGGCCGCAACTCCGCGACGCAGGACAAGTTCCCGCGCGCCGTCATCCCCCGCAGCTTCGATTTCGGCTTCACCACGGGCCTCTCGATGAAGGATGTCGGCCTCTGCGTGAGCGAGGCCGAGGGGATGGGCGTCCCGATGCTGGTGGGCAGCGCGGTGCTCCAGATGCTGGGCGTCACCGCGGCCACCTACGGCAAGGAGAGCGACTTCACGTCCGTCGCGAAGATCCTGGAAAACTGGGCAGGGGTGGAGATCAGGAAGCCATGAGCACGAACATCAACCGCCGCGCGCTGCTGACGATGGCCGGCACGACCGCGCTCGCCGCGCCCGCGCTGGCCGCCTTCCCGGACCGGCCCGTGCGCATCATCGTGCCCTGGCCGCCGGGCGCCCTGGCCGATGTCGTCATGCGCGCCCTGGCCCAGCACATGCCGGGCTCGCTCGGCCAGCCCGTCGTGGTGGAGAACCGGCCGGGGGCGACCGGCGCGCTGGGCACGGAATTCGTCGCGCGCTCGGCGCCGGACGGGCACACGCTCATCCTCGGCAATGCCGAGACCCATGCGATCAACCCGCTCGTCTATCGCCGGCTGGCCTACAATCCGGCGGACTTCCAGCCCGTCAGCCTCTTCGCCCGCGCGCCCTTCGCGCTGGCGGTGAACCAGGGGCTGGGCGTGACCGACCTCGCGGGCTTCCTCGCGAAGCTGCGCGCGCAGCCCGGCCGCGTCTCCTTCGCCTCCTGGGGCGTGGGCAGCACCTCGCACCTCACGATGGAGCTGCTGCTCCGCTCCGCCCGCCTGGAGGCGCTGCACGCGCCCTTTACTGGGCAGGCGCCGGGCATCACGGCCGTCATCGCGGGCCAGGTGGACAGCATGTTCCTCACCGCCGGCGGCGCCGAGGCCGCCGCGCGCGACGGGCGCGTGAAGCTCCTGGCGGTCTCCTCGGCGGAGCGCGTGCCGCTGCTGCCCGAGGTGCCGACGCTGCGCGAGGCCGGAGTCGCCGTCGAGGGCGGCAACTGGTTCGGCCTGCTCGCCCCGGCGCGGACGCCGATGGAGGCGGCCAACAAGCTCGCCCAATCCATCGCGGAGGCCACGCGCGTGCCGGCCGTGATGGAGGTGTTCCGGGCCCAGGCAGCGGTGCTCAGCACCAATGCGCCCGAAGCCTTCGGTCGCTTCATCGCCGAAGACCGCGCGCGCTGGGAAGAGCCGGTGCGGGCGCTCGACATCAAGATCGAGTGATCGCTGGCGGCCGATTCACGCTCCAGGCGGAAGACGCCTGAAGCGATCGGACGCTGGCTTTACGCCGCCCTTACACGGCGGCCCCGCCTTCCATATCGCGGTGCTACGCGCCGCGGCGGCATGTTCTGCGCCCTGAACCCATAGGGACAGCCATGCTGGACATCCTGCTTCTTTCGGGCGGGCTCGGCCTCTTCGCCGTGCTCGCCCTCTACGTTCATGCCTGCGAGCGCGTGTGACCATGACGCTCGAATTGTGGCTCGGCGGCGCCGTCGCATTCGGCCTGCTCGTCTATCTCCTCTGGGCCCTGCTGCGGCCTGAAAGTCTCTGACATGACCCTCATCGGTTGGGCGCAGATCGCGCTCGTGCTGGGCATCGCCGTGATCGCGGCGGTGCCCATCGGGCGATGGCTCGCCGCCATCGCCGAGGGGCGCCTGGGCTTCCTCGCCACCTTCGACCGCGCGCTGCTGCGGGCGGCGGGCGTGGATCCCGCGGGCCAGAGCTGGCAGCGCTACCTGCTCGCCATGCTCGCCTTCAACGCGGCTGGCTTCGCGCTGCTCTACGCCATCCTGCGGCTGCAGGACGTGCTGCCGCTGAACCCGCAGGGCTTCGCCGGCGTGCCGCCCTTCCTGGCCTTCAACACGGCGATCTCCTTCGTCACCAACACCAACTGGCAGGCCTATTCCGGCGAGGCGGCGATGTCGCATTTCAGCCAGATGGCCGGCCTCGCGGTGCAGAACTTCCTGTCGGCCGCGACCGGCATTGCGCTCGCCTTCGCAGTGGCGCGGGCCTTCGTGCGGGGCGGACTTCAGCAGCTCGGCAATTTCTGGGCGGACATGACGCGCGTCACGCTCTACGTGCTGCTGCCGGTCGCCCTGGTCGCCGGCCTCGCCTTCGTCGCGATGGGCGTGCCGCAGACGCTGGACGCCGGCGTCACGGCGACGACACTGGGCGGCGCCGGGCAGACCATCCCGCTCGGCCCCGTCGGCTTCCAGCTCGCCATCAAGCATCTGGGCACCAATGGCGGCGGCTTCTTCGGCGTGAACTCGCTGCATCCCTTCGAGGGCCCCTCGGCGCTCGCCACCGCGTTCCAGATCATTCTCCAGGTGGTGATCCCCTTCGGGCTCTGCGTCGCCTTCGGCCGCATCGTCGGCGACGTCAGGCAGGGCCGCGCGCTGCTCGCCGTGATGGTGGGCTTCGTGCTGGTCGCGACGCTCGGCATCTACGCGGCCGAGGCGGGCGGCAACCCGCTGCACCTCGCGGCCGGCGTCGCGCCCGAGCTCGGCAACATGGAGGGCAAGGACGTCCGCTTCGGCCAGGCCCTGGCCGCGCTCTTCACCGCGACCACCACCGGCGCCTCCTGCGGCGCGGTGAACGCGATGCTGGACAGCTTCACGCCGCTGGGCGGCGCGATTCCGCTCTTCCTCATCCAGCTCGGCGAGATCGTGCCGGGCGGCGTGGGCTCGGGCCTCTACGGCATGGTGATCTTCTCGCTGCTGAGCGTCTTCGTGGCCGGGCTGATGGTCGGCCGCACGCCGGAATATCTCGGCAAGAAGGTCCAGGCGCGTGAGATCAAGCTCGCCATGTTGGCGGTGCTGGTGCTGCCGGCGGTGATCCTGGGCTTTTCCGCCGCCGCGCTGAACATCGCGATCGGCTCCTCCTCGCTGGCGAATGCCGGCCCGCACGGCCTGACCGAGATGCTCTACGCCTACACCTCCGCGGCAGGCAACAACGGCTCGGCCTTCGGCGGGCTGACGGCGGACACGCCCTGGCTGAATACGACGCTCGGCATCGCGATGATGCTCGGCCGCTTCGCCTATGCGATCCCGGTGCTCGCCATCGCCGGCAGCCTGGCGGCCAAGCCGCGCGCGCCGGAAGGCCCGGGCACGCTGCCCACCCATGGGCCGCTCTTCGCCGGGCTGCTGGCCGGCGTGATCCTGATCCTCGGCGGGCTCCAGTACCTGCCCGCCCTCGCCCTCGGCCCCATCGCGGAACACTTCGCGATGATCGCCGGCACGACCTTCTGAAAGCCATGACGATGACAACCGCACCCGCTCTTCTGGACGGGCCCATCATCCGGGCCGCCGTTTGGGACGCATTCAAAAAGCTCAACCCGCCGCACCTCATCCGAAACCCGGTGATCTTCGTGACGGAGGTGGTCTCCATCCTCGTCACGCTGCTCGCCATCCGCGACGCCGCGCTCGGCCAGGCCTGGGGCTTCCAGGCCGGCGTCGCGCTCTGGCTCTGGCTGACCGTGCTCTTCGCGACTTTCGCGGAGGCGGTCGCCGAGGGCCGCGGCAAGGCCCGCGCCGCCTCGCTCCGCGCCTCGCGCGGCGAGACGGTGGCGCGCTGGGTCCCGAACCCGGCCGACCTCGCCATCACGGCGCCGCGCACGGCCTCGGAGCTGCGCCGCGGCGACCACGTGCTGGTCGCGGCGGGCGAGATCATCCCCTCGGACGGCGAGGTGGTGCAGGGCATCGCCAGCGTGAACGAGAGCGCCGTCACCGGCGAGAGCGCGCCCGTCATCCGCGAGGCCGGCGGCGACCGCAGCGCCGTCACCGGCGGCACCCTGGTGGTGAGCGACCGCATCCTCGTCCGCATCACCGCCGAGCCCGGCAGCACCTTCCTCGACCGCATGATCGCGATGGTGGAGGGCGCCTCGCGCCAGAAGACGCCGAACGAGATCGCGCTGGACATCCTGCTGGCGGGCATGGCGATCGTCTTCCTGATCGCCGTGGCCACGCTGGTCGGCTTCTCGGCCTATAGCGGCGCCGCGGCCTCCGTGGTCGTGCTCTCGGCCCTGCTGGTGACGCTGATCCCGACGACGATCGGCGGTCTGCTCTCGGCCATCGGCATCGCCGGCATGGACCGGCTGGTGCGCTTCAACGTGCTGGCCACCTCCGGCCGCGCCGTCGAGGCCGCGGGCGACGTGGACGTGCTGCTGCTGGACAAGACCGGCACCATCACCTTCGGCAACCGCGCCGCGGCCTCCTTCATCGTGGCGCCCGGCGTGAACATCCAGGAGGTGGCCGAGGCCGCCGTGCTAGCCAGCCTCGCCGACGAGACGCCGGAAGGCCGCAGCATCGTCGCCTTCGCGCGGGACAAGCACGGCGTCGTGGCCCCGCCGATGCCGGCCGAGGCGCGCCTCGTGCCCTTCACCGCGCAGACCCGGCTCTCGGGCATGGACCTGCCGCAGGGCTCCTACCGCAAGGGCGCCGTGGACAGCCTGGCGGCGGCGCTGAAGCAGGCTGTGACGCCGGCGCTCGCCGCCGGCATCGACCGCATCGCCCGCGCCGGCGCCACGCCGCTGGCCGTCGCGAAGGACGGCCGGATCCTGGGCGCGATCGAGCTGAAGGACATCGTGAAGCCCGGCATCCGCGAGCGATTTCTCGAATTGCGCCGGATGGGCATCCGGACCGTCATGGTCACGGGTGACAACCGGCTCACGGCGGCTGCCATCGCGGCGGAAGCGGGGGTCGACGACTTCCTGGCCGAGGCCAAGCCGCAGGACAAGCTGGACTACATCCGCGCCCAGCAGTCCGAAGGCCGCCTCGTCGCCATGGCCGGCGACGGCACCAACGACGCGCCCGCCCTCGCCCAGGCCGATGTCGGCCTGGCCATGCAGACCGGCACCCAGGCCGCGCGCGAGGCCGGCAACATGGTCGACCTCGACAGCGACCCCACCAAGCTCATCGAGGTGGTGGAGATCGGCAAGCAGCTGCTCATCACGCGCGGCGCGCTGACGACCTTCTCCATCGCCAACGACGTCGCGAAGTACTTCGCGATCCTGCCGGCCATCTTCGTCGCGCAGTATCCGGGGCTGATGGCGCTGAACGTGATGCACCTCACGAGCCCGCAGAGCGCCATCCTCTCCGCCGTCATCTTCAATGCGTTGATCATCGTGAGCCTGGTGCCGCTCGCGCTGCGCGGCGTGTCCTACGCGCCCGTCGGCGCGGCGTCGCTGCTGCGGCGGAACCTGCTGATCTATGGCGTCGGCGGGATCGTCGCGCCCTTCGTGGGCATCAAGATCATCGACGTGATCCTTACCCTCCTGGGAGTTGCCTGAACATGTTGCGCCCCCTTCTCTCGCTGCTGCTCGGCTCCACGCTGCTGCTGGGCGTCGCGGCGCCGCTGGCGGTCACCGCCGTCGCCGGCCGCGTGATGCCCGAGCAGGCCGGCGGGAGCCTCATCCGCCAGGGCGACCGCGTCCTCGGCTCGGCCCTGATCGGTCAGAACTTCGAGGGCGACGAGTGGTTCCACCCGCGCCCCTCGGCGACCTCGACGGCGCCCTACGACGCCTCCTCCTCGGCCGCGTCGCAACAGGGTCCGACCAGCGAAACCTTGCTGAACGCGATCAGGGAGCGGCTCGGCGACAGCAGGAACGTGCCGGCCGATGCCGTGACCGCCAGCGGCTCGGGCCTGGATCCTCATATCAGCCCGGAGAACGCGCGAGCCCAGGTCCAGCGCGTCGCCACCGCGAGGAATCTGCCGGCGACTCAGGTGGCGGCGCTCGTCGAGCGCTCCGTCGAGGGGCGCGAGCTCGGCCTGCTCGGCGAGCCCCGCGTGAACGTGCTGCGCCTCAACCTGGCGCTGCGGCAGCTCCGCTAGCCGTGTTGGCGCTATAGTCGGGCGGATGCCCGAGACCGAATCCGCCCGAGCCGACCCCGACGCATTGGCCGAGCTCGCGGCGCGCGAGGGGCGTGGCCGCCTCAAGGTCTTCCTCGGCGCCGCCCCCGGCGTGGGCAAGACCGTCGAGATGCTGGCCGAGGGCAAGCGCCTCCTGGCCGCCGGGCGCGACGTTCTGGTGGGCCTCGTCGAGACGCATGGCCGCGCCGAGACCGAGGCGGCGGTCGCGCCGCTTCCGCTATTGCCGCTGCGCGCCATCGCCTATCGCGGCCAGGTGCTCCAGGAGTTCGACCTCGACGCGGCCCTGGCACGCCACCCGGCCATCCTGCTCCTCGACGAGCTCGCGCACAGCAACGCGCCCGGCAGCCGCCACCCCAAGCGCTGGCAGGATGTCGAGGAGCTGCGCGACGCGGGCATCGAGATCTGGACGACCATGAATGTCCAGCACCTGGAGAGCAGCGCCGAGGCCGTGGCGCGCGTCACCGGCATCCGCGTGGTCGAGACGGTGCCGGACAGCGTGCTCGCCGGCGCGGACGCCGTGGAGCTGGTGGACATCCCGCCGGCGGAACTTCTCGAACGCATGCGTGCGGGAAAAATCTACCGGCCCGAGCAGGCCGAGCGCGCCATGCGCGGCTTCTTCAAGGAGGGCGCGCTCACCGCGCTGCGCGAGCTGGCGCTGCGCCGCACCGCCGATCGCGTGGATGCCGACGTCACCGGCTGGATGCGCCGCAACGCGGTCACCGGTCCCTGGCCGGTGGGCGACCGCGTGCTGGCCCTGGTGCCCGGCCAGGGGCCGGCGGATGCGGTGCTGCACCAGGCCAAGCGCATCGCCGTGGCGCTGCGCGCGCCGCTACTGGCGCTGCATGTGGAGCAGCCGGGACAGTCCGGCGACCCCGGCCCAGGGCTCGCGCTGGCGCAGCAGCTCGGCGCCGAGACCGAGGTGACGACGGCCAGCGACCTGCCCGCCGCGATCCTCGCCCATGCGCGGATGCGCAACGCCACGCACATCATCGTCGGCCGTGGGCACCCGCCGCTCTGGCGGCGCTGGCTCGGCCGCACGCTGATCCTGGCGCTGGCCCGCCGCGCGACCGAGTTCACGCTGCATGTCGTGCCGAACGCGGCCCCGCGGCCTGCCGCGCCCGAGCGGCCCTGGCCGGCCTGGACGAGCTGGTTCGCCATCCCGCTGCTGGTCGGCGCCGCCACGCTGATCTGCGACGCGCTGGACGGCCGCGTGCCCGATGCGGGGCTGGGCATGGTCTACCTCGCGGCCATCGTGGCGATCGCCGCGATCACCGGGCCGACCCAGGCCAGCCTCGGCGCCGCGCTCTCCTTCCTCGCCTGGAACTACCTGTTCCTGCCGCCGCGCTACACGCTGACCATCGATTCCGCGCAGGACGTGCTGGGCGCCGTCATCTTCGGCGCTGTCGCCGCGCTGCTGACCGGGACCACGGGCCGCCTCGGCCGCAACGTGCGGATGGCGGCCTCGCGCCTGGCCGCCCTGCGCCGTCTGGCGGCGCTCTCGCGGCGGCTGAACGCCCAGGCCACCCTGCCGGAATTGCAGACCGCCGTGGTCGAGGAGGCCTCGCGCATCGCCGGCGGCCCGGCCTGCCTGCTGCTGCCCCTGGACGACGCGCTGGCCGCCGCGCTTCCCGGCCAGTTCGCGCGCGACGCGGCCACCGACGAGCCCGTGCTGCGCGCCATCACGCCCGGCCACGCCACGCTGGACGACAGCGCCATGGCCTCGGCCCGCTGGGCCATGGCCAACCGGCGCGAAGCCGGGCGCGGCACGGCGACGCTGCCCAACAGCGCCTGGCGCTTCCTCCCCCTCACCGCCCTGCGCGACGGCGAGGCGGTGATGCTGGGCCTGCTCGGCATCCGGCCCGAGCAGGACCGTCCCGATCCCGAGGCCCATCGCGCGCTGGAGGCGCTGGTGGATCAGGTCGCCGTCGCGCTGGAGCGCGCGCGCCTCGCCGACGCCGCCGCCCGCGACCGGGCCCGCGGCGAGACGGAGGCGCTGCGCACCGCGCTGCTGACGAGCCTGGGGCACGACCTGCGCACGCCGCTCACCGTCATCCGCGGCGCGGCGGAGACGCTACGCATCTCGACCTTGCCGGAGGCCACGCGCGCCGATCTCCTGGCCAGCATCGAGGAGGAGGCGACGCGTCTCGCACGCTGGATGTCGGCCATCCTCGACATCGTGCGGCTAGAGACCGGCCAGCTCACGCCCCGGCGCGAGCCGGTGGACCTGGGCGTGGCGCTGGAAAACGCGGCGGCACGCGCGGAAAAGCTCCATCCCGGCCGCCGCATCACGCTCGATATCCCCGAGCGTCTGCCGTGGCCGGGCCTCGATGCCTCGCTGCTCGACCGCGTGCTGGAGAATCTCGTGGACAATGCTCTGAAGTATTCCAGCGGCGCGATCCGCCTCGGCGCGCGGCAGGACGGCGCGCAGGTCGTGCTCGCCGTGGAGGATGAGGGCCCCGGCATTCCGCCGGCCGACCTGCCGCGCATCTTCGACGCCTTCTTCCGCGCCAACCGCAGCGACAGCGTCGCCGCCGGCTCCGGCCTCGGCCTCTCCATCTGCAAGGGGCTGGTCGGCGCCATGGGCGGCCGCATCGCCGCGGAAAGCCCGATTGTCGCAAGTCCCGGCGCCGCGGGCCGCGGCACCCGCATCACCTTGCGATTCCCGATATGAGCCCTGCCCCGCCCGCCATCCTCGTCATCGACGACGAGCCGCAGATCCACCGCTTCCTCGGCCCCGCGCTGGAGGCCGCCGGCTATGCGCCGCTGCGCGCGGACAATGCGCGCGAGGGGCTCCGCCTGGCCGCCGCGCGCGGGCCGGCCTGCATCCTGCTCGACCTCGGCCTGCCGGACCTGGACGGCAAGGAGGTGCTGGAGCGGCTGCGCGCCTTCAGCCAGATCCCGGTCATCGTCGTCAGCGCGCGCGACCGCGAGGCGGAGAAGGTGGCGGCGCTCGACGCCGGCGCGGACGACTATGTCGAGAAGCCCTTCGGACTGGCGGAGCTGCTCGCCCGGCTGCGCGCCGCCACGCGCAGGGCCCTGCTGACCGAGACGCCTGCGCCGACCGTCGCCACCGGCCCGCTGCGGGTGGATCTGGAGCATCGCATGGTGCGGGTGGAGGGCCAGGAGATCGCCGTCACGCCGCGCGAATGGGAGCTGCTGGCCGCGCTGGCGCGCGACCTCGGCAAGGTGGTGACGCAGCGGCGTCTGCTCACCGAGGTCTGGGGCCCCGCCCATGCCGAGGACACGCAATACCTGCGCGTCTATGTCGGCCAGCTGCGGCAGAAGCTCGGCGAGGCGGCGCGGCTGCTGCGCACCGAGCCGGGGGTGGGCTACCGGCTGCTGGAGGAGGCTTGAACCCATCCGGGATTGCCGGGATTAATCCCCGCTTCATCCGGACGAGGTTCCATGCCCTACGAGGTTCAGCGCGATTTCATCGGCTACGGCGGGAACCCGCCCGATCCGCAATGGCCAGCCGGCGCGAAGCTCGCCGTCAATTTCGTGATCAATTACGAGGAGGGCTCGGAGCTTTCCTTCGAGCATGGCGACGGCGTCACGGAGGTGGGCCTGACGGAAGCGCTCGGCGGCAGCCAGGTGAAGTCCGGGCGCGACCTCGCCGGCGAGGGCATGTTCGAATACGGCAGCCGCGTGGGCTTCTGGCGGCTGCTGCGCCTCTTCCAGGAACGCAACCTGCCGCTCACGGTCTTCGGCTGCGCGATGGCGCTGGAGCGCAACCCGCTGGCCGCAGCCGCGATCCGCGCCGCCGGCTTCGACGTCTGCTCGCATGGCTGGCGCTGGGTGAAGCATTTCGAGCTCGGCGAGGAGGAGGAGCGCGAGCATATCCGCCTCGCCGTCGAGAGCCTGCGGAAGACCGTCGGCCACCGCCCGGACGGGTGGTACTGCCGCTACGGGCCCTCGGTGAACACGCGCCGCCTCGTCGTCGAGGAGGGCGGTTTCCTCTACGACAGCGACTATTACGGCGAGGAGCTGCCGCTCTGGCTGACCGTGGATGGCAGGCCGCATCTCGTCGTGCCCTATTCGCTGACCAACAACGACGGCAAGTATGCGGGCTGGATGGGGACTTCCGACCAGTGGTTCTCCTACATCCGCGACGCCTTCGACATGCTTTATGACGAGGGGGCGAAGGGCCAGCCGAAGATGATGTCGGTGGGCCTGCACATGCGGCTGATCGGCCACCCGGCGCGCGCGATGGGACTGCAGCGGCTGCTGGACCACATGGCCAGCAAGCCCGATGTTTGGATCACGCGGCGGGTGGACATCGCGAAGCACTGGGTGGCGACGCACCCCTACCAGGCGAAGTGATTGCACGGCGCGGGCCGGAAACGGTCCGCGCTCCAGCGCCACGTCCCGATCCGGGAAGCGTGCTCATTTCAATCCCTCCCTGGCCAATCCCTCCCTGGCCAATCCCTCCCTGGCCGATCCTCCCTCGGCCAGCCTCTCGTCGGGCGGCGCGATGACGGTGGCGAGGTCGCGCAGCAGGGCCTTGTTGGGCAGCGGGTCCAGCCGCATCTCGCGCGGCTCGAGGCGGGCGGTGCAGGCGTAGACGACCTTGCCGTCCAGCAGCATCATGCACTCCTTGCACGCATTCGCGTTGAGGCAGGCATAGCGGAAGGCCAGCGTCGGGTCGCGGTCGACGCGCAGGCGCCGGAGGGCGTCGAGGATGGATTCGCCCGGCTCGAAGCCGATCTCGAAGGCGTCGCGCCGCGGGGCCTCGCCGAGGCCGCCGCGGTGGATGGAGAGCGTCGCTATCGGCATCAGGCGGCCACCGGCAGGCGCGACAGGGTGGTCGTCTCGCCGCGCAGCTCCAGGAGCTGGTTGAGGCGCCAGGCCTCGTCCGTCTCCGGAAAATCCTCGCGCTGATGCGCGCCGCGGCTCTCGGTGCGCGCCGTCGCCGCCTGCACCACCGCCTCGGCCACCGGGATCATCTGGCGCAGGTCGAACCAGTCGAGCCGGGCGAGGTCGTGCGCCACGCCGGGAGCGCCCGGCGGCGCCTCGCCGACCTCGGCGCGCAGCGCTCCCAGCGCCTGCGAGGCCCGCGCCAGCCCGGCCGCGGTGCGGAAGGGGCCGACATCCCGGGACATCAGCCGTTGCAGCCGCGCGACCATCCCGGCCGTGTTCATGGGCCTGGAGCTCGCCACAAGCCGAGCGACGGCCTCCGACGCGGCCGCCGGCGAGAAGGCCGGCGTCTCGCCCGAGGCGGCGATGCGCGCCGCCTCCGCCCCGGCGATGCGCCCATAGGCCAGCGCCTCGGTGATCGCATTGCCGGAAAGCCGGTTCGCGCCGTTCGCGCCGCCCACCGCCTCGCCCGCCGCGAGCAGGCCCGGAACGTTGGTGCGCATCGCCGTGTCCACGCGCACGCCGCCCATGTGGTAATGCGCGATGGGGGAGACCTCGACGGCATCGCGCGTCAGGTCGATGCCATTGGCCGCCAGCCGGTCGATCACCGGACCGAAGGCGCCGCGCAGCTCGGCTTCCGGCACGTGGGTGAAGCTGAGCCAGGCGCCGCCGGAGGGCGAGCCGCGTCCCGCCTCGGCCTCCTTGGTGATGGCGTAAGTCGCGAGATCGCGCGTGGTGCTGTACCTGCCGTTCTCCGCATCGCCGCCCCAGCGGCCGAGGAAGTCTTCCATCGCGCCGTTCAGCAGCCGCCCTCCGAGCTTGTAGCGGAAGGGATCCCACATGATCGGGTCCATGCCGATCAGCCGCGGTGCCAGATGCCCGATCGGGAAGAACTGCACGAACTCCATGTCCTGCAGAACCGCCCCCGCGCGCAGCGCCAGGGCATAGCCATCGCCGGACATGTTGAGGCTGGCGCTGTTGCGCGCGTAGAGCCGCGTGAGGCCGCCCGTCGCGACGATGGTGGCGGCGGCGCCGATGGTCAGCGCCTCGCCCGTGGCCACATGCAGCGCGGCCGCGCCGGTCACCGCGCCGTCCTGCACCACGAGGTCGGTCACCGCGACCTCCCCGATGCGGCGGATCGCCGGGCCCACGCGCTGCACCTGCGCGCGCAGGGCGCGGGAGACCGCCGGTCCGGTCGAGAGGAAGTCCACATAGACGCAGCGTGGCCGGTCGTGCCCCGGCGCCTGCACCGCGGCGAAGCCGTCACCGCTGCGCGCCCAGCCGACCTTCCAGGCATCCATCTCCAGGATGCAATCGGCGCCCACCTCGCAGAGCAGCGCCGCGAGCTTCGGATCGGAAAGCCCGCGCCCCGCCGCGAGCGTGTCGGCGAGGTGGTGCTCCCAATGGTCGTCCGGTCCAACCGCGGCGGCAACGGTCATCTGCGCCATCACCGTTGCGCCGCCGCGGCCGATCAGGCTGCGGTCCAGCAGTAGCACGCGGCCGGCGCCGCGCCGCGCCGCCTCGATGGCGGCATACATGCCCGCGCCGCCCGCGCCGATGACGAGCACGTCGGCTTCCAGATGCCGCGCATCGGCGGCGCTTTTCGTCGTCATGTTCATAGCCCTGCCCCTGCGCGTGCCTAGTCGAGACGGATATTCGCGCCACGCACCACGCGGCCCCAGGCCTCCTGCTCCTGCTTCACGAGCTCGGCGAGCTGCGGGGTCGTCATCGGCTCGCCCACCGAGGCCTGGCCGCGCAGGATCTCCAGCATCTGCGGGTCCTGCAGTCCGCGCGCCACGGCCTGGTTGAGCAGCGCCACGACCGGCGCCGGCGTGCGGGCGGGCGCGAAGATCGCCTGGAAGATGCTGACCGAGAGGTCCACGCCCTGCTCCTTCATCGTCGGCGCGCCGGACAGCAGCGGCAGCCGCTCGGGCGAGAGCACCGCGAGCACGCGGACATTGCCGTCGCGCGCCAGCGCCTCGGCCGCGCCGGCGGGCAGGATCATCGAATCCACCTGGCCCGCGGCCAGCGCCTGGGCCGCCGGCGCGGCGCCGGTGAAGGGCACGTGCAGCAGTTCGATCCCCGCCGTCTCGCCGATCCGCAGCATGGCGATCTGCGAGGTGCTGCCCACGCCCCAGCTGGAATGCGTCAGCCCGCCCGGCCGCGCCTTGGCCGCCGCGACGAAGGCGCGCAGGTCCTGGATGCCCCGCTGCGCCGGCCCCACGGCCAGCGCCAGCGGCACGCGGGTGATGAGGTTGACTGGGACGAAGTCGCGCTCCGGCACATAGGGCAGGTTGCGCATCGCCGCCGGATTGACGGCGTGGGTATCGGTGACGCCGACCAGCATGGTCAGCCCATCCGCCGGCGAGCGCGCGACCAGCGTCGCGCCGATGCTGCCATTGGCGCCCGGACGGTTCTCGACGACGACGGAGTTGCCGAGCGTCGCCGTCATCGGCTGCATGAGTCCGCGCGCGAGGATGTCGGTGATCCCGCCCGGATTGTAGGGCACGACCAGGCGTACCGTGCCGGAAGGCAGCGGCGACTGGGCGAGCGCTGGCGCGGCGAGGCCCGAGGTGGCGAGACCCGAGGCGGAGAGGCAGCAGGCGAGCCTGGCCAGGGATCGACGGAACAAAACAGGCATCTTTCCTCCAATGAGTATAAGGCCAGCGTTTTGTTCTCCCGGCGGGATATGAGCAGAGGAAGCCGGATGGCGATAGAGCCTCTCGCGATGATCGATTCCGCGCGATGGGAGCCCGGCCATTCGCTTCCGTGACGGCCCCGCTCCGGCGCTCCGGATGACGCGATCGGGGCCTCGTGGGCCGGTAGGGTTGCCAAGCGGGCGCGCCCAGGCTTCAAGGCGCGCCCCTCTCCTTCCGGTTGAACCCATGTCCTCCGTCATCGGCATCGATTTCGGCACCACGAACAGCGTGGTCGCCGCCCGGCGCGCCGACGGCAGCGTCGCCGTGCTCCAGCATGACACCGCCGAGGTGTTCCGGTCCGTCCTCTGCTTCTGGCAGGATGCCGAGGGCCGCCCGCGGAATGCCGCGGGCCCGCGCGCCATCGAAGCCTATCTCGACGATCCCTTCGACGCGCGCCTCATCATGTCCATGAAGAGCTACCTCGCGCAGCGCAGCTTCTCCGAGACGCGCATCCTCGGCCGATCCTGGAACCTGGAGAGGCTGATCGCGGCCTTCCTGGGCCATCTGCTGGCCCCCTTCCAGGACGAGCTCGCCGGCGCGCAGGTCGTCGTCGGCCGTCCCGTGCGCTTCGTCGGCGAGACGGCCGACGACGCCTTCGGCCACCGGCGCCTCACCGACGCCTTCGCCGCCGCCGGCCTGCCGGAGGTCCAGCTCGCCTTCGAGCCCGCGGCCGCCGGCCACCGCTTCGCGCAGTCCCTCGACGCGCCGGCCACCGTCCTCGTCGCCGATTTCGGCGGCGGCACCAGCGACTTCTCCGTCCTGCGCTTCGATCCGGGGCCGCCGCGCCGCGTCACGCCGCTCGGCCATTCCGGCGTGGGAATCGCCGGCGACGCCTTCGACTTCCGCATCATGGACCACGTGGTCTCGCCGCTGCTGGGCAAGGGCGGCACCTACCGGCCCTGGGGCAACGACCTGCCCATCCCGCCCGGCTGGTACATCGCCTTCGCGCGCTGGCACCTGCTCTCGCTCATGCGCGCGCCGAAGACCCTGCGCGACATCGCCGATGTCGCCCGGACCGCGGCCGAGCCGGAACGCCTCGCGCATCTCGTCACGCTCATCGAGGACGAGGCCGGCTATGCCCTCTACCGCGCCGTCTCGGGCGTGAAGGCCGCGCTCTCCGGCGCCGACCAGGCCCGCCTCAGCTTCCGCCACGCCGGCTTCAGCGTGGAGACCGACATCGCCCGCGCAGATTTCGAGGCCTGGATCGCGCCCGAGCTCGCCGCCATCGCCGGCGCCGTGGACGCGGCCCTGCGCGATGCCGCCCTGGCACCGCGGGAGGTGGACCGCGTCTTCCTCACCGGCGGATCCTCGCTGGTCCCCGCCGTCCGCCGGCTTTTCGAGGACCGCTTCGGGGCGGAGCGCGTGGTGGCCGGCGGCGAGTTCGTCTCGGTGGCCGAGGGCCTGGCGCTGATGGGGCAGCACTGAGGAAGCGGGCCGGATCGTCGCGCTCCCGGGCCGGACGCGCAGCGGCGGAACAACACCCCGCCGGAATTTCACCTCAATACTTGCAATCCCGCTCGCGCTTGTCATCCTGCGCGCCATGTCGAGAGGGCGAGTCGCAGGAGAGCCGTTGCAGGGAAGTCGCAGATGAGCGGCCCGCTTCGCCTTGCGCTCGTTGAGGATGATCCGATCCAGCGGCGCATCGTCTCGGAATACCTCGCACAGCATGGATTGCGGCCGCAGCCCTATGCCTCCGGCGCCGACTTCAAGCGCGCCCATGCGCAGTCCCTGCCCGATCTCGCGCTCTTCGACGTTCACCTGAACGAGGTGGAGGACGGCTTCGCGCTGGCCCGCTGGGCACGCTCGCGCTCCAGCCGGATCGGCATCATCATGCTCACCGCCGCCGGCGACACGGTGGACCGCGTGGTGGGGCTGGAATCCGGCGCCGACGACTACGTCACCAAGCCCTTCGAGCCGCGCGAGCTGCTGGCCCGCATCAAGGCCCTGCTCCGCCGCGCCTCCGAGTCGCGCCCGCCCCCGCCGCTGCTGACCGAGATCCGGGTCGGGACCGCCCGGCTCAACCTGGAGCGGCGCGTCCTCATCATGGCCGACGGCAGCGAGGACCAGCTCTCGGCCAGCGAGTTCGACCTGCTGCAACTGCTGGTGAAGCACCCCAACCGCCCGCTCACCCGCGAATGGCTCCTGGAGACGGCGGCCCATCGCGAGGCCGAGGTCTTCGACCGCGCGATCGACAACCGCATCATGCGCCTGCGGCGCAAGGTGGAGGCGGATCCGTCCAAGCCGGAAGCGATCCGCTCGGTGCGCGGCGTGGGCTATATCTTCGTGCCCCCCGCGGATTGAAGCGAGCCGATCGAAGGCCCGGCAAGGTCCTGATCGAGAGCATCATCCGACCAGACGGAATCGTCTGGTCGGATAAAGATGCTCGAAAAGCAAACGGCTAGAGACTTTGCAGTGAGCCCTCGCGAACGGCGAAGTCTCTAGGGCGGCGCCTCTTCGGCCGGCGCCAGCGCCGGCTTCGCCACCCGCATCGTCTCCTCCAGCAGCGCCGGCAGTTGCGACGCCGCCGCCTGCGCCGCGCCCAGCCCGCCGGCCCGCGCCGCATGCTCCACGCCCTGCGCCTGTTCGGCCAGCAGCCGCGCGCCCACCATGCGCGCCGCGCCCTTCAGCCGGTGCGCGATCTCCACGACGATCTCCAGCCCCTGGGCCGCCTGCAGCGACGCCAGATCCCGCGCCGCGGTCTGGGAGAAGTTCTCGAGGATGGTGGACAGCCGCTCGCGATCCTGGCCGAAGAGGCTGCGCAGCGCCTCCGGGTCGAAGAGCGTGCCGCCCTGATGCGCCCCGGGCAGGCCGGGGAGCCAGCGCGCCAGCATGCGCGACAGCCCGTCCAGCGTCACCGGCTTGGCGAGAAAGCCGTCCATCCCGGCGGCGTAGCAGCGCTCCGCCTCCCCCTTCAGCGCATTCGCCGTGACCGCGACCAGCGTGGTGCGGGGCAGGTCGCGGGCCTGCTCCTCCTGGCGGATCGCCCGCGCCAGATCGAAGCCGTCCATGCCCGGCATGTGGATGTCGAGCAGCACGATGCCGTGCCCCCGCGCGCGCCAGAGCTCGAGCGCCTGGGCGCCGCCCTGCGCCATGTCGGATTGCAGCCCGATGAGCTCCAGCTGCCGGCCGATGACCTCGCGGTTCACCGGATGGTCGTCCACCACCAGCACGCCGTCCTGGCCGCCCGGCGCCCCGGCGCGCGGCGCCGCGCCGGGCGCCTCGTCCGTGTCCCCGCCCCGGGGCCGCTCCGCCTTCGCGCTCTGCGAGGCGAGGCCGAGCCGCAGCGTCACGGTGAAGCGGCTGCCGCGACCGAGCTCGCTCTCGGCGCTCACCTCGCCCTCCATCAGCTCCGCGAGCCGCCGCACGATGGAAAGGCCGAGGCCGGTGCCGCCGAAGCGGCGCGTGGTCGAGCTGTCGGCCTGGGTGAAGGGCTGGAACAGCCGCGCCAGCGTGCCGGGATCCATGCCGATCCCGCTGTCCTCGACCTGGAGGGTCATGAGGGCGGCGCCCCCCTCGACCCGCGTCTCGGCCGAGATGCGCACATAGCCGCGCTCGGTGAACTTCAGCGCATTGCCGATCAGGTTGAACAGGATCTGCCGCACGCGTGTGGGGTCGCCCGAGAGCCAGTCCGGCCCCGGCGCTGGCGGGTCCGCGAAGAGCTTCAGGCCCCGCGTGGCCGCCGCCGGCGCCAGCGTCTCCACCGTCCCCTCGATCAGGCCGCGCAGCGAGAAGGGCAGCTCCTCGATCTCCAGCCGCCCGGCCTCGATCTTGGAGAAGTCCAGCACGTCGTCGACGATGCGCAGCAGCCCCTCGGCGCTCTCGCGCATCACCTGCACGCTGCGCGCCTGATCGGGCCTGAGCTCGCTGCGCGAGAGGATCTCCAGCATGCCCAGCACGCCGTTCATCGGCGTGCGGATCTCGTGGCTCATGGCCGCGAGGAAGTTCGCCTTGGCCCGCGCGCCGGCCTCGGCCGCGTCGCGCGCGGCCAGGGCCGCCTGCTCGCTCTCCTTGAGCGAGGTCACGTCGCGGCCCACGGTCACGACGCGGCCGCCGGAGATCGGCGTGTAGTTGAACTCCAGCCATTTGCCCGAGGTGGTGCGGCGCGTGAGATGGAGCGGGCCGGTCAGCACGTCCCCCACCCGGCCCTGCACGACCTGCTCCTCGGTCAGCTCGAAGCCGAAATCGCCGCGGCGGTACATATGCGCCATCGCGTCGGCCATCATGGCGCCGGGCTGCACCAGCGATTCCGGCAGGTCGAGCAGGTTCCGGCCCCAGCCGTTGGAGAGGAGGATCCGCGCCTCGGGGTCGAGCAGGACGACCATCTCCTCCATGCTGTTCAGCACCTCGCGCAGCAGGGAGCGCTCGGCCTCGGTCTGCTCCTCCTGCCGCTTGAGGCCGGTGACGTCGCGGTAGAAGGCCAGCATGCCGCCATTGGGCAGCTGCTGCATCCGAACGTCGAGCCAGTAGCCCGCATGGGTCTTGCGGATGTACTGCACGCCGTCGAGCCGCCGGAGGTTCGCGATGCGCGAATCCAGCGCCTCGTCGAACTCCTCCGGGTCCTCCGGCGGCGGGCCGAAATCGCCGCGCCGCATCTGCCAGCCGATGACCTCGCGCGCGCTCGTGCCCAGCCGGTAGAACTTCTCCGGCAGGTCGAGGAACTTCATCAGCGGCCGGCTGAGCATGCGCCAGCACATGTCGGAATCGAAGAGCATCACGCCGTCGGACATGTTGTCCACGACCAGGCGCAGCTTTTCCTGCTCGCGCTCCAGCGCGAGCTGCGCCTCCTTCAGCTCCGTCACGTCGCGCACGCTGATGACGAACATGCCGTCCTCGCGCGTGATGAGGTTGAACTCGGCCCAGCGCCCGTCCGGCATCTGGCGCGTGCGTTGCAGCGGGGTGGGCGCGGCGAGCTGTTCGCGCACGTCCTGGATGAACTCCTCCTCGCCCATCTCGAAGCCGAAATCGCCGCGGCGGTAGAGCGCGCGCAGGATGTCGCGGCGATGGGCGCCGGGGGCGAAGAGCTCGGGCGGCAGGCCGAACATGGCGTTGCTGCGGCTGGAGCTCTCGAGGATCCGCCCGTCGCCGCCGGTCAGGATCACGATGTCGCGCGTGTTCTCCAGCAGGAGGTTGGCGCGGCGGCGGTCCTCCTCGCGGTCGGCGCGCTCGGCCTCCAGCCGGGAGAGCGCCTCCCGTAGCTCGGTGACGTCGCGGACCATGACCAGCAGCTCGCCATTGGGCAGCGGCCGGAAGTTGTACTCGGCCCAGCGGCCGTTGGGGATGCGCTCGGAATAGGTGAGGCGGCCGGCGGCCTGGATGCGAGCGCGGCGCTCGGCGATGAAGCTCTCCTCGTCCTGCGCGAAGCCGAAATCGCCGCGGCGGTAGAGGAAGCGGAGAATCTCCTGATGCGTGCTGCCGGCCTGGGCCAGGTGGTCCGGCATGTCCAGCAGCTCGCCGCTGTTCCTGGAGTTCTGCAGGATCCGGCCGTCGGCATCCATCAGCACCACGCTGTCGGTGATGTTCTCCAGCATATGCGCCATCCGCGCGCGCTCTTCGGTCAGCGCCTCGTCGGTGGGAGCATCGGTCCAGAGGCAGAGGCGACCGCCGTCGGGCAGCGCCTGCACCGAGAGCTCCAGCATGCCGCCGCCCGCGAGCGGCCAGCGCGCCTTGCCGGCGGGGCCGGCGAAGGGCGCCTCCATCGCGGCACGGTCGGACGGAGGGTACAGGCGCCCCGCGGCCGCCACGCGATCGAGCCAGTCGGACACCGCGCTGCCCTCGCGCGGCGGCGCGGTGCCGAAGATCTCGCCGAGCCTGGCGTTCGCCCGCCGCACCCTCCCATCGGGACCGGCATGCAGCAGGCCGGAGGGCATCTGGTCCAGGAGGCAAGCCAGGAGATTGGCGTCTTCGTTCACGGAGTCTCACGAGGGGACATGTCTGGAGGAAGCGTGCCATAGGACGGGCCGGGGCTTCTGTCGCGTCTGTCGCGCGGCCGGTGGCGTCGGTCTTGCTGACCGATGCCATGGACGAGGCCAAAGCCCGCAGCCCCCCGGCGCGTTCCGCGCCCGCATTGACCCGCCCCGCCCCGGCCCATAGCGTCTGCGCCCTGGGAAGGGTTTGTGACGATGACTGCGAAGCTGCGCCGGCGCCCCTTCGACGCGCAGGCGAAGGGGGCCCTGGACGCCCTCCGCGTGGTGGACCTCTCGCGCCTGGTGGCCGGTAATGTCCTGACCAAGGTGCTGGGCGACCACGGCGCCGAGGTGATCAAGGTGGAGCCCCCGGCCGGGGATTCCCTCCGCGCCTGGAAGACCGGCGGCGTCGAGACCTCCTGGAAGACGCTCTGCCGCAACAAGCGCAGCCTCTGCCTGGAGCTGCGTAATCCCGCTGCCATCGAGGTGGTGCGGAAGCTGGCCGCGACCGCCGACATCTTCGTCGAGAGCTTCCGGCCCGGCGTGCTGGAGGAGATGGGCCTGGCGCCCGACGTGCTCCTGGCGCTGAATCCCGCGCTGGTGGTGGTCCGCATCTCCGGCTGGGGGCAGACCGGGCCCTTCTCGCACAAGCCGGGCTTCGGCACGCTGGTCGAGGGCTATTCGGGCTTCGCCGCCATCAACGGCTTCGCCGACCGCGAGCCGGTGTTGCCGCCCATGTTCATGGCCGACGCCTATGCCGGGCTCTACGGCGCCTCGGCCGCGATGATCGCGCTGCACCACGCCAGGGCCACCGGCGAGGGCCAGGTGATCGACGTCTCGCTCTTCGAGCCCATCTTCGCGATGCTCGAGCCGCAGATGGCCAACTACCGCATCTCCGGAAAGAAGAAGCCGCGGACGGGCAGCCGCAGCACCAATACCGCGCCGCGCAACGCCTACCGGACGAAGGACGGCGGCTGGGTGGGCCTCTCCAGCTCCACCCAGGCGATGTTCGCGAAGCTGATGAAGAGCCTCGGCCGGCCGGAGCTCCTCGAGGATCCGCGCTTCCGCACCAATTCGGACCGCATCCGCCACCTCGACGAGATCGACGGCGTGGTGCGCGACTACATCGCCGGCATCACCCTCGCCGAAGCCCTGGAGCAGTTCGATCGCGACGGCGTGACCATCGGCCCGATCATGGATGTCGCCGGGCTGGACGAGGACCGCTACGTCGCCGAGCGCGAGGCGCTGATCGAGGTGCCGGACGAGGAGATGCCCGGCGGCTGGCTCCCCATGCATGGGGAGATCCCGCGCCTGTCCAGGACGCCCGGCATCCTGCGCAACCCCGCCCCCGCCCTTGGCGAGGACAACGACGCGCTGCTGCTGCCGCTGCTCGGCGGCAAGGAGCTGGCCCGGCTGCGCGCCGAGGGCGTGATCCTGCACGGCGCAGCCGCCGCCTGAGGGCGGAGCCGGGCCTGTCGCCTGCGCGCGCGGCGCAAGCCGGAATTCCCCCCGGGCCGCCCCTTTGACGCTTGCATCGCCGGCCTCCCGTCGCGGAGGATCGACGCCATGCCGCAAGCCCCGCTCGTCGTCGTGCCGCCCGAGGGCGGCCGTTCCTTCTGGCAGCCCGTGCCGGCCAACGGCTTCGTGCGCTGCCTGCTCGCCGCGCAGGAGATCGGCGCCGAAACCCCCTTCGCCATGGGCACGCAGACGGTCGATCCCGGCTGCTTCGTGCGTGAGCATCGGCATCCCGACAACGAGGAGGTCATCTTCGTCCTCGAGGGGCGCGGCGAGGCGCTGCTCGACGGCGCGACGCGGCACCCGATGGAGAGGGGCGCCTGCTTCTTCCTGGGCAAGGGGCGTCTGCACCGCTTCGAGGCGGCGCCGGAGGCCCCCCTGGTCTTCCTGTGGCTGATGATGCCGGGCGGGCTCGACATCTTCTTCGAGCGCATCGGCCGCGCGCGTCAGGAGGACGACGCGCAGCCCGCCCCCTTCCCCCGCCCCGCCGACGTGCTGCAGATCGAGGCGGAGACCGTGTTCGGCGCCCTCCCGCCGGGGCGTTGAGGCGCGCGATTCATATCTGCGCGCCTCGTCATCGCGCCTGAGAGGACGATTCACCGCTTCGGCGATTCCGCCTCAGCGGATCGTGCTCTAAACCCGCTCGATGTTCCAGTAGAACAGCGCCGGGGCCGGGATCAGCCCGCGCAGGTTGCGCCGATGCGCGATCACGCTGCGGTACTGGCCGAGCGGGATATTGGTCACGCTTTCCACATGCACGCGCTCGAGCTGCTTCAGGATCTCGCCCCGCTTCGCCGCGTCCGTCTCCGCGGCCCAGGCCGTGGTCATCTCCGGCACGCGGCGGTCGCAGGGCCAGCCGAAATAGGCACCTTCGCAATGCGTCACGAAGCTGTTGAGCAGGGGGTTCTGCGTACCTGTGATGGTGGCGTTGGTGATGAAGCAGTTCCAGCCGCCCTGCCCTGGTGGATTCCGGGAGGCACGTCGCTGCACGAGCGTGGCCCAGTCCATCGAGACGAGATCGACGTTGGCGCCCAGCCGTCGCAGCGCGTCCGCCAGCACCAGCGCAGGCGGATGCAGGGTCGCATTGTCGGCCGGATCCATCACCACGACGGGGCGCCCGTCATAGCCCGAGGCGCGGAAGAGCTCGCGCGCGGCCGCGTCGTCCTGCCGCGGCCAGCCGAGTTGCTGGAACTGCGGCTCCTCGTTGCCCGAACAGCCGAAGGGCGCGCCGCATTCCCGCCACGGCGTGCGGTCACCGACGGTCGCGTTCATCATGTCCGACTGCTTGATGATCGTCATCAGCGCGCGCCGAGCCTCGACCTTGTCGAAGGGCGGGTGCAGGTGGTTCAGCACGCAGAACAGCGTGTAGCCCAGCGGATCGTTCGGCGTGACGACGACGTCGCGTGTGCGCGAGAGACGATGGATCAGGTCGGGCGCGGGGCTTTCCAGCAGGTCGAACTCGCCCGTGGTGAGGCCAGCGGCGGCGGTCGCCGAATCCGGCGTGTAGACGGATTCCAGCCGGTCGAACTTCACGACCTTGCCGCCGGCCGCCTGGCTGGCCGGCTCGCTGCGCGGAACGTAGTCGGCGAAACGCTCATAGACGGTGCGCGCCCCCGGCACCCATTGATCGCGCAGGAAGCGGAAGGGACCCGAGCCGACCATCTCGGTCACCGCGGTGTTGGGATCGGTGCGGGCGAGGCGCTCCGGCATCATGAAGGGCACGTTGCTGTCGATCTTGCCGAGCGCCTCCAGCACGAAGCCCACCGGCCGGCGGAGCGTCAGCACGAAGGTCCGGGCGTCGCGCGCCTCCAGCGCCTCGGTGACGGACATCAGCGCGCGGCCCATGGTGTCGCGGGCGCCCCAGCGCCGGATCGAGGCCACGCAATCCGCCGCCGTGACCGGCGCACCGTCATGCCAGCGCAGACCCTCGCGCAGCTGGAAGGTCCAGTTCCGGCCGTCGCCGCTTTCCTCGTAGGCGCCCACCATCTGGGGCTGCGGCTTGTTCGCGGCGTCGAGCGCGAAGAGCGTGTCGAAGACCAGGTAGCCGTGGTTGCGCACGAGATAGGCGGTGGTCCAGATCGGATCGAGCGAGCGAAGGTCCCCGATCGGGACGGAGCGGATCACCTTGCGGCGATCCTGGGCCATGGCCTCGCGCGTGGCGGCGCTGAGGAAGCCGGGAGCCGCGAGCGCGGCGGCGAGGTGACGGCGGGCAATCGACATCGGGATTCTCCTGGAACGACACTAGGGCCGGCACCAAGGGGGCCGGCCGATCCATGCGAGATTTTGTCTCCTCAACCGGACATAGGATGGCTTGCGGCGCCTGGCGCCGCAAGCCCGGTTTTCACTTCATGCGTGGCCCGGGCGGGGCAGCCGGCGCCGGCTCGCGCCCCCGGGACCGGCGATTCCGCCTTGCCTTCCCGGCGGGCCGGTTTAACTACCCGGCTGTCCCAGGCCGATGTTTCCGGCTCGCGCCTGCCGTCCGGCGGCCGCGGCGGCCTTCCGCGGCCGGGGGTACAGGCAGCCGAGGAGGAGCAGCACGTGGCGATCAACAAGGCCCATCTCGAATTCCACGCGCTGGACCTCGACACGGGCTGGGAGACCCCGGCCGGCTACCCCGCCGGCATCCAGCAGAAGATCCTGGCCGGCGAGCTGGACGAGGCGAACGGGCGCGGCTGCCGCACGCGGCTGCTGCGCTTCCAGCCGGGCGCCTTCACCACCGCGCCCTTCGTGCACGACTATTGGGAGGAGGTCTTCCTGGTCAGCGGCGACCTTTGGGTCGGCAACGACGCGCAGGGCAGGGGCGGCGAGAAATTCGGGCCGATGACCTATGCCTCGCGCCCGCCCGGCGCCTGGCATGGCCCCTTCCGCAGCGAGGGCGGCTGCATCCTCTACGAGTGCCACAGCTACGATCCTGCCTTAGCGCCGGCGGGCCTCTCGCCTGCCGCCGGGCCCCGCTATATGGGTCGGCCGTGAGGCGGGCCGGCGAGTCCCGCCATGCTGAGGATTCGCGGCACATGACCCAATTGACCTGCTCGGTCTGCGGCGGAGACGCCTTCAAGGATGTCCCGGTCATCTGGCCGGCCCTGATCGCGGAATGGGGGCTCAGTAAGGAGGAGGCCGCCTATATCGACCGCCAGCAGGGCAGGATCTGCACGGCCTGCGGCGCCAACCTCCGGATCGTCGCGCTCGGCCGCGCCGTTCTCGCCGCCTGCGGCCACAAGGGCACGCTGCGCGAGATGGTCGCGGATCCGGCCACGCAGACCCTCCGCGTGCTGGACCTGAACGGGGTGGAGGGAATCTCGCAGGCCATGCAGGCCCTGCCCTTCTACCGGCGCGCCGACTACCCTGAGGTCGATGCCCAGGCCCTGCCCTATCCGGGCGGCAGCTTCGATCTCGTGATCCATTCCGACACGCTGGAGCACATCCCCCGGCCCATCGTCGCCCTGGAGCAGTGCCGGCGCGTGCTGGCAGCGGGCGGGCGCCTCTGCTTCACCGTGCCCACGGTCGTCCAGCGCCTGTCCCGAAGCCGCGAGGGATTGCCGCCCAGCTATCACGGCGCGCCCGGCGACGACCTGCACGACTTCCGGGTCGAGACGGAGTTCGGCGCCGATGTCTGGACCTATGTCCTGCGCGCGGGATTCGAGCAGGTGACGATCAACCATGTCGAATTCCCGACGGCCACCGCCATGACCGCCTGGTAGCCTCGCGAGGCTCAGTCCTCCTCGAAGCCGGCGGCCAGCGCCTCGGCCATCCGCAGCGCCCGCACGGTCTCGGCCACGTCGTGCACGCGCAGGATATGCGCGCCGTTCGCCGCCCCCGCGAGCGCGACGGCGAGGCTTCCCGCCACGCGCTGACCAGGCTCCTCCACGCCAGTGACGCGCCCGATGAAGGCCTTGCGCGAGGCGCCGAGCAGGATGGTGCAGCCGATATTCGCCAGCAGCGGCAGCCTCGCCACCAGCTCCAGATTGTCCCGCGCCCGCTTGCCGAAGCCGATCCCGGGATCCACCGCGATGCGGCTGCGCGGGATTCCCAGCCGTTCCAGCGTCTCCACCCGCGCCTCCAGGAAGCGGGCCACCTCCATGGCGGCATCCTCGTAGCGGATGTCGCGCTGCATGGTGCGCGGATCGGTGGTGAGCGCGTGCATGAGGACCACGGGGCAGCGCGCCTGCGTGACGACCCGCAGCGCCGCGGCATCGTGCCGCAGCCCGCTCACGTCGTTGACGATCTCGGCGCCCGCCTCCAGGGCCGCGGCCATGGTGCGGGCGTTGCGCGTGTCGATGCTGACCGGCGCGGAGGTGGCGAGCGCGCGGATCACCGGCAGCACGCGCGCCATCTCCTCCTCCACCGTCACGGGCGCGGCATGGGGACGCGTGCTCTCGCCGCCGATGTCCAGGATGTCGGCGCCGGCCTCCAGCATGGCGTGCCCCCGCGCGATCGCCGCCGCATGGCCCTCGCCCAGCCCGTCGCCGGAGAAGCTGTCCGGCGTGCAGTTCACGATCCCCATGACCAGCGGCCGCGCGCGATGCCGCGCGATGCCGGCGAAGTCCGGCAGGGTCCGCGTCAGCCGTTCCAGCGCCGGGTGATCCTCCGGCGGCGGCAGGATCGAGCCTTCCGGCCCCCGCACTAGCGAGAACGCGATGGGCCCGCCCTGCAGCGGCAGGGCGAGCCCGTCACGGATGGCGGCGAAAGCCGCCGGGCCATTCAGCAGGCCCAGCGGCTCCAGCCATTCAGGAGTCATTGGGCCCTCAGGCCCGGGGCGGCGGCGCCGGCCGCCTCGCGGCCGGATTCCTCATCCATGGAGCGACGCAGTGGCCATCAGCCCGCGGGCTGCGGGTTCAGGCCGCCGCCGGTGTCCGGCCGGGGCGTGCGGCCCGAGGTGGGCACGCTGCCGCGGCCCGCGGAAGCCGGCTCGTCGGGGCGGCTGCGCACCACCGGCTCGCCGCGCAGCACGGTGCGGATCTCGTCGCCGGACAGCGTCTCGTATTCCAGCAGCCCCTTGGCGAGCCGCTCCAGCTCGTCGCGGTTGTCGGTGAGAAGCTGGGTGGCGCGGGCATAGGCGACATCGATGATGCTGCGCACCTCGCTGTCGATGATCCGCGCCGTCTCCTCGGAGAGGTTCTTCGACTGCGTGACGGAGTGGCCCAGGAAGACCTCCTGGCTGTTCTCGCCGTAGGCGACCATGCCGATCTTGTCGCTCATGCCCCATTCGGTGACCATCATGCGGGCCATGTTCGTGGCCATCTTGATGTCGCCCGAGGCGCCGTTGCTCACCTTGTCGCGCCCGAAGACGATCTCCTCCGCGACGCGGCCGCCCATCGCCATGGCGAGCTCGGCCTGCATCTTGGACTTGTGCTTGGAGTAGCGGTCGCCGGCCGGCAGGCTCATCACCAGGCCCAGCGCGCGGCCGCGCGGAATGATAGTCGCCTTGTGCACGGGATCGCACTCCTCCTCGTGCATGGCGACGAGGGCATGGCCCGCCTCGTGATAGGCGGTCATCCGCTTCTCGTCGTCGGACATGACGAGGCTGCGGCGCTCGGCGCCCATCATCACCTTGTCCTTGGCGGCCTCGAACTCGGCCATGCCGACGGTGCGGCGGCCCGTGCGCGCGGCCAGCAGCGCGGCCTCGTTCACGAGGTTGGCGAGGTCGGCGCCGGAGAAGCCCGGCGTGCCGCGCGCGATCGTCTTCGGATCGACGTCGGAGGCCAGCGGCACCTTGCGCATGTGCACGCGCAGGATCTTCTCGCGGCCGTTCACGTCGGGGTTCGGCACCACGACCTGGCGGTCGAAGCGGCCGGGACGCAGCAGCGCGGGGTCGAGCACGTCGGGCCGGTTGGTGGCCGCGATGATGATGACGCCCTCGTTGGACTCGAAGCCGTCCATCTCGACCAGCATCTGGTTCAGCGTCTGCTCGCGCTCGTCATTGCCGCCGCCCAGGCCCGCGCCACGATGGCGGCCGACGGCGTCGATCTCGTCGATGAAGATCAGGCAGGGCGCGTTCTTCTTGCCCTGCTCGAACATGTCGCGCACGCGGCTGGCGCCGACGCCCACGAACATCTCGACGAAGTCGGAACCCGAGATGGTGAAGAAGGGCACGTTCGCCTCGCCCGCGATGGAGCGCGCCAGCAGCGTCTTGCCGGTGCCGGGAGGACCGACCAGCAGCACGCCCTTGGGAATCTTGCCGCCCAGCTTCTGGAACTTCGCGGGATCGCGCAGGAAGTCCACGATCTCCTCGAGCTCGGCCTTGGCCTCGTCGATGCCGGCCACGTCCTCGAAGGTCACGCGGCCATGCTTTTCCGTCAGCAGCTTGGCCTTGGACTTGCCGAAGCCCATGGCGCGCCCGCCGCCGCCCTGCATCTGGCGCATGAAGAAGATCCAGACGCCGATCAGCAGCAGCATCGGGAACCAGGAGATGAGGATCTGGAAGAGCGGATTCACCTCGCTCTCCTCCGGACGCGCCACCACGCGCACGCCCTTCTCGGTCAGGCGCGAGACGAGCTGCGGATCCTCGGGGGTATAGGTGCTGAAGGACCGGCCGTCCGTGAGCTGGCCGGAGACCGTGCGGCCCTGGATCACCACGTCGCGGACGTGCCCGGCGTTCACCTCGTTGACGAAATCGCTGTAGGCGACCTGCGTCTGGGCCCGGCTGCCCGTGCCCGAGGGCTGGAACAGGTTGAACAGCGCCACCAGCAGCAGCGCCACGATCACCCACAGGGCCAGGTTCCGGCCGAAATTGCTCACGTCGCGATATCCCCTTCGCCTGCCATTGAGCCGGCGCTTGGTGAACATAGGGTGTCCATCGCCCCAAAAAATCCCGGGAGCCGAAGAGAATTCATCCCGCGAAGTGACATTCGGTGACGGGACCGCCCAAGGGAACGAAGATCGGAGCGAAGGCCGGCGGGAAACTTACCGCCATTTCAGGAAGAAGATAGGCCAAGTGCGGCGGCGGGACCAGCATGCCGTCCGCGGACCGACGAAGGGTCGGAAGCGCCGCCAGGGCCGCGGCGGGGAGGTGCCGCGCCCGGGACCGGAGGGCCGCCAGGTCCGGACCGAGGGGGCCGGCGGCGAAGCCCTCCGGCACGGCGAAGCGGAAGCGGCGCAGCCCGGCGCCGGCCTCCGGGACCAGCCAGCGGCCCCCGCGCAGCCAGGTGGCGCCGCCCAGCGAGCCGGAGCCGCGCGCCAGCAGGGCGGCCACGGCCGATGCGGCCGGCGCGTGCTCGCCGCCGCCCACGGCGCGGATGAGCGCGGCCATGAGCTGGCGCGCCACTGCGTCGCGCCCCAGCCGCTCCGGCGCGATCTCCGCGCAGCCCTCGGGCAGGAGGCGGACGGAAGCCGCCAGCCGCGCGGCCACGCGCGCGGCCATCCGGGCGCGGCGGCGGGAGAAGCCCCCGGCCGCGACCGTGCCGCCGGCCGCGCGCAGCCGCGCCCGGGCGAAGCGCGGGTCGGCGTTGGAAGGGTCCTGGACGGGCCGGAGGGGCCAGCCCTCGAGGCTGGCGGCCAGCCGCGCCCTGGGGATGGCCAGCAGGGGCCGGAGGATCAGCGCCTCGGGCGCGACGGCCAGCGGCGCCATTCCCGCCAGGCCCGCATCGCCGCTGCCGCGCAGCGCCCGGAACAGCACCGTCTCCGCCTGGTCCTCCGCATGATGGCCGAGCAGCAGGTGCGGGGCGCCCGCCTCCCGGCACGCCGCGAGGAGCGCCGCCCGGCGGGCCCGCCGCGCCCGCTCCTGCAGGCCGGGGCCGGAGGGCAGCCCGAGCGGCAGGATGCGCGCCGTGATGCCCAGGGCGGCCAGCCCCGCCGCCAGCGCCGCGGCCTCCGCCGCACTTTCCGCGCGCAGCCCGTGCTCGACGATCAGCGCCAGCACCGAGCCGCCGCGCCCGCGCGCCCAGCCGTCGGCGAGCCGCGTCAGCGCCAGCGAATCCGGGCCGCCGGAGCAGCCCACCGCGATCAGATCGGTGAAAGGCCCCAGTGGGGCCATGAGCGCGGCGAATTCCGCTCCGGCGACCGGCAGGGCGCCGGTCAAGCTACCTGCACTGCGAGCGCTGCCGCGCCGCCGCGGCCTGGGCCGCCAGCGGCGGGCGCAGGTTGGGGAACTGGCTGCGCAGGTCGTTCAGCGTGTCGCAGGCCTCGCGCTTGTTGCCGAGGCCCTGGAAGGAGTTGGCGAGGCCGATCAGCGCCTCGGGCGCGCGCGGCCCGGTGCGGGCGCGGCTGAAGGCATCGTTATAGGCGATCGCCGCATTGCCGAAGTCGCGCCTGCCGGCCAGGGCATCGGCCAGCAGCATCTGGCCGGCCACCGCATTCGCACCGGAACGGCTGGCGAGCACCTCACGGGCCGCGGTCTCCGCGGTGGCATAGTCTCGCCGCCCGAGCGCGGCATTGCCCTCCGCCAGGGCCCGGTCGGGCGTGCGGGGCGGCGCCGCGCCGGTGCTGGTCGCGGGCGGCGCGAGCGGCGGCGCGACGGGCGCAGGGGCGCGGGCCGGAGCGGATGCCGGAGCGCCCCCGCCTCCACCCTGGCCGAGCCGGAATTCCATGTCGCCCTGGTACTTCTCGAACTCCTCCCGGAGGCGGCGGTTCTGGTTCTCCAGCACGTCCACCCGGCCGCGCAGGCGGCTGACCTCGTCCTGGAGCGTGTTCACGCGGTCGAGCAGGGAGCCCATGAGCTCGCTGCCGCCGCCGGAACCGCCGCGCGAGGGAGCGGGCGGTGGCAGGCTTCCGCCTCCGCCGCGGCGCAGCTGCTCCATCTCCTGCCGCAGCTGCAGGATCTGGTTCTGCAGCGCGATGCCCTCGCGGCTGTCCATCTGGGCGCCGGCGGGCTGTGCCGCCAGCAGCGTCAGGCCGAGCAGGAGCGCGATGCGCCGCACGGTGCGGGCCGCTTAGCGGACGACGGTCACGGCGCGGCGGTTGCGCGCCCAGGCGTCCTCGTTGGAGCCCAGCGCGTCCGGACGGTCCTTGCCGTAGCTGATGGTCTGGATGCGCGAGCCGGCCACGCCGCTGGCCACCAGCACGTCGCGCGCGGAATTGGCGCGGCGCTGGCCGAGGGCGAGGTTGTACTCGCGCGTGCCGCGCTCGTCGGCATGCCCCTCGACCATGACCTGGTTCTGCGGGTACTGGCCCAGCCACTGGGCCTGGCGCACCAGCACCGGCCGCTGGTCGGGGCGGATGCCGTTGAGGGCGGTATCGAAGAACACGCGGTCGCCGACATTGGCGACCAGGTCTTCCTGGCTGCCGGGGCGGACGGACCCGCTGCCGGCGCCGGCGCCGCCCGTGCTGGCCGTGGTTTCCGGATCGGACGAGCAGGCGGCGAGCAGCCCTGCGGCCGCGACGGCAGCTAGGAAGGTCTTCGTGGCGGCCATGGTGTTCTCCTACTGCCTTGGGATCTGTTCATCTTTGCGGCTGCCCCGCGTCTTCGCGGCGCAGCATCACGGCTCACGACTAACTCTCCCACATGGCGCAATCAAGGCGTAGCGCCACGCGCCATTTGCAGAGCGACTATTCTATACTCTACCGGCGAAAGGCCGAATTCGGGCACAAGTCGATAGCCTGCCGAAACGACCCGCCGCCGCGTCAGCTGATCAACGGCGACCAACTCGGGTCGGTTGCATCCGTCGCCGTCACAATCGGCCGCTCGTTGAAGCCGGCGATGTCGATGGACGAGATGCGGGCCGAATAGCCGCCGCCCCGATTGTCCCGCGCCGGGGACTCCCGATAGAACATGAGCACGCGGCCATTGGGCGCAAAGGTCGGCCCCTCCATGCCCCAGCCCTCGGAGAGGATGCGCTCGCCCGAGCCGTCCGGCCGCATCACCCCGATGGCGAACTGGCCGCGTCCGATGCGGGTGAAGGCGATCAGGTCGCCGCGCGGCGACCAGACCGGCGTGGCGTAGCGCCCGTTGCCGAAGCTGATGCGCCGCGCGCCGCCGCCGCCCGCATCCATGACATAGAGCTGCTGGTCGCCGCCCCGGTCGGAATTGAAGACGATCTGCGTGCCGTCCGGCGAGTAGCAGGGCGAGACGTCGAGGCCGGCGCCGCTGGTGAGCTGCCGCTCGCGCCGCGAGCCCAGGTCCACGGAGTAGATGTTGGCGTCGCCGCCGCGAACGGCCGAGAGCACCACCGAGCGCCCGTCCGGCGAGAAGCGCGGCGAGAGCGTCATGCCGCCGAAATTGCCCAGCACCTCCTGCCGCCCGCTGTCCAGGTTGAACAGGTACACGCGCGGCTCGTTGCGCTGGTAGGACATGAAGGCGATGCGGGTCGCGTCCGGATGGAAGCGCGGCGTCAGCGCGGCGAACTGGCCGTCGGTCAGGAAGCGGTTGTTCTCGCTGTCCTGGTCCATGATGGCGAGGCGGCGGACGCGCCGGTCGCGCGGGCCGGTCTCTGCGATATAGGCGATCCGCGTGTTGAAGTAGCCGGTCTCGCCCAGCATGCGCTTGTAGATGTCGTCGGAGATGATGTGGGCGATCTGCCGCCAGTTGCTGCTGGTGGCGTTGTAGGCCGTGCCGAGCGCCTGCTGCTCCGGCAGGATGTCCCAGAGGCGGAATTCCACGCGCAGCCGGTCGCCGCTGCCGTCCACCCGCCCGGTCACGAGCGCCACGGCGCCGATGACGCGCCAGTCCTGGAAGCGCGGCGTCGCGGCCGCGGATTCGGCCGTCTGGATGAAGGCCTGCCGGTCCACGGGACGGAACAGGCCGGAATTGCGCAGGTTGTTGGTGATGACGCGCGAGATCTGCTGGCCGAGCCGCGCGCCCTCGCCGCCCGTGCCCGCCATGTCGGGGATGGCGATGGGGATGGGCTCTGTCCGCGCACGTGTGATGTCCACGATGGTCGGCGGATTGCCGCCCCCCGTCCCCTGGGCCGCGGCCGGAAGCGGGGTGGTCCAGATGCCGGGCGCCACCATGGCGGCGGCGCCGCCGGCCAGCAGCGAGCGGCGATTCACGTTGAGCGTCACGATCGGATTCTCCGGTTACCTGGGCCCCTCCGGGGCGCACCTTGGCCTTTGCGAGGGCCGGGTCAAGGGTGGAAGCCTCACCGCAGCCCCAGCTCGCGCGGGTTGAAGCGGAAGACAGTGTTGCGCAGTGCCTCCAGCCTATCGCGCGACAGCGGCAGCGGGTTGCATCGGGGGTCGAGCAGCGCGCGGCGGGCCGCCTCGTAGACCATGCGGGCCCGCGGCTCGCTGGGCGGCGAGCCGCCATTCGGCGTCACCTGCCGCACCACGCCGCCGGCATCCACCTGGACCCGCAGCTCGACCACGATGCTCGCGATATTGGGCGCGCCGGCGTCCACGGCCCAGCACTCGCCGATCTTGTCGGCGAGGCCGGTGCGTTCGGCGGCGGTCAGGTTCGCGACGCCGGTGGGCGTGCCGCCGGTCCGGTCGGGCGCGCTGGCCGCGCGTGGATTGGCCCGCGCCGTCGGCGGCTGTTGCTGCTGCTGCGCCTGGCGCAGGCGCTCGAGCGTGTTCAGGACCGACTGGCTGCGCTCCTGCGGCCGGGCGACCGGCGGGGTCCGGCCGGTGCCGGGCGCCTGCGAGGGCTCGGGCGGCGGCGGCACCGGGGGCGGCGGCAGCGGCAAAGGCGGCGTCGGGCGCTGGGGCGCCGGCGTGGGCGCGGCCGGGGTGGGCGGCGTCGGCGCCTGGGCCTGCTGCTGCGGGCGCGGCGGTACGGGAACGGGCGAGGGCGCGGGCTCGGGCGGCGGCGCCGCGGCCGTGGGGCGCGGCGGCTGCGGGGCCGGCGGCGCGGCC